>PMSI01000002.1 GCA_003168375.1 Vulcanimicrobiota bacterium | reverse complement strand
CCGAGCCAGTGGCCTACTCTACAGGGCTGTCTTGGTCACGCGTGGTGCCGCTCCGCTGATCGACGCACTCGCGGGCATTGAATCGACCGGATTCGCATAATCTTGACGAGGAAATTGAGGTCATTTCTAACCGATGCGTATAAGGCGAGGCGGAAGTTAGATGTCAAACACGGGCGAAACCTCGGCCAGGAATTTGAACAAGGTCAGCTTGCCTCACGCCGTTGGCGAACCAGACGAAGATGCTACCCGCTCAGGGGTGCCCCAACGGGACTACAGTGCCAAGGGCAACGGTGGAGTAGAAGTCTTCTTTAAGAACCTGGAGTTGGCGCTAATCGACAAGATAGCAAATGAGCCCGCGTCGGCAGTCGTCGGTTGCGTAGCGTGGCTCACGAGCATCCCGATCTTAGATGCGCTAGGAAGGAGGAACGAATATGGATTGCCTCGGCTCGCGGTTCAGATAGTTGTCAACAAAGAGGACTTTCTCCGCCCAGACAGCGGCGTTGTAGATTCACAGAAGTTCTGGGCAGAGATACGAACGAGATATGACGCCCTCGGCGGCTACCGTGGTATGGCGACCTGGGACCTCTCTGAAAACGACGAGTATCTCTACGGCGACTCACTGGACGGTGTGCGCTGCGCGGGGTATATGGATCGCGGCAATGCGAGGCGTATGCCAAAGATGCACCACAAGTTTCTGGTCTTCTGTGGCGGAGCGAATGGGTCACCGGCACCCTACGCGGTCTGGACCGGATCTTACAATCTGACACGCAATGCGTCGCGCTCGTTTGAAAATGCGGTCTTTCTTCGCGATGAGGCCATTGCGAGGGCGTATTACCGGGAATGGCTCCAAGTTTTCCGAGTCTCGGAGCCTTTGGACTGGAACTCCGATCATTCAAATCCCAGAGTGTCGACACTCGACTGGCAAGGATGGTCCGAGACCTAGTCAGTGCCGACGACTATCGACTTATTCTGACGCAGCTCCGTCCTCGCCGCGGTCTTACGTTCACGCAAGCTCCATGTCGCCCGTATTACAAAGATCGCCGGTCCCGCTCTGCAGATGAAGTGAGCCCGTTCATCGCCTGGAATCGGCGCGTTGGTCGAATCAAGGTGAACGGGGTTGCGCTCGCGGACCAGCACGCGCGCTTCAAGCGACCGGACGACGCAATTTTTCACAAGCAGACGCACGAAGCGCTCATGGGCGCCGACATCGTCGCTGGACTGGGTCTCGACGATGAAGTCGTCGCCATCACGTCACAGGACAACCCGGATCTCATCCTCCATTTCCGCGACGACAGCAAGGTCTACGCCGACTTCACCCGGGCGTGCGTCGACTTGGATGAGGAGAACGGCGAGGCAATCCGCGACGTAAATCGACGCCTAAGAGTCGAACTAGCGGCGAACCCGCCGGTCGATCACGACGGGAATATGGTCTCGCCGCACATCACGTTGCGCATCCGGCCAGCGGAACGTGTCAACGGAGATGACCTCTTTGACGAGGTTCTGAACTGGATCCGTAGGTCAAGCCAGGAGTTTGCCGTGGCAGGCCCGTTGTTGACCGAACTCGGCGCACAGTTCTCGTGGTTCGACTCGAAATTCCAGGGCCACGAAACCGTCGTGGTCTCGATGGCCGACAGCCGAGACCTACCCTCGTTAATTGAGGCCGTGAAGAAGCGCATCTCGGATAAAACCGGACGCTACCCTCAGAGGCCGCTGTGGCTGCTCATTTCCATCAGCGAGTCCTGGGCGAACAGGACTATTGGCGGCGCCTATGTCGACTTCATCAAAGCGGCTCGCGATGGCTCCCAGACGTTCGATCTTGGCGACTTCGACCGGGTTGCCGTCGGAGTCACCGGGAACAGCGTCTGGCTCAAGCCGAACCACTGAAGCCCCGGCCCCATGGAGGCACGGTTAGGTAAACTGCCGCAGTCGGCACGGGACTCAGTGGACGCCGCCCCTCTTGGGACTCCTACTTGGGTTTCGGCATCGGGATCGAACCGGCGCCCGATTTCGCCCCTTCCTTCAAAATGTCGATCAACTGCTCTTTGGCAGGGTCTCCGCCTTGGATCTTCGCGTCTTTCTGCCGGTCGGATTTCGCGCTTCCGACGACGTTCTGGTCGTCATCGTCATTGGTGCGGAAGCTCCCGCAGTTGCGCTCTCGGCAATCACCCCGACTGCACAACAGCACCTCGACCCGCACGTACAGCTCGAGATTATCGAATGGAAAATCACGCTTCGGCCAGGTTCCCTCGAGGTCGCGCAACCGAGTCGCGCGACCGCCGGGGACAGGCGGTATCTCTGCATCGGCGGGCGGCGACCCGTGGCCGCGCACATAAAACGTCTGTTCTTCGTTCGCGGCAAAGCAATAGCACTTGATCAGCGCGCCGCCGACGTAGCCGACGTCGGTATCGGGAACAAACGGAATGCGTGTGTAGGCGCGGAGGGTCGGTCGGATGGCGTAGCACCCGGCCTCGTAGACCGTGACCTTGAACACCGCCTGAAACTCGTCTTCGCGGATCGGGCCGCCACCCGTGACGTTTCCCGGCGTATGGATCGCTCCGGGATCGAACGTGATCGTCGCATCAGCCATACCGCACCCCCTTGTCGCACGCCTGGCTAAGGAGACAAGGATAGCATAATCTCGGAGCTGACCGCAAGCGTAGGCACGAATGTGACGCTGGGTAAGCAGCGAGAGGCAAGATTGCCCGACGCGGCCCAAAGCGTCGGCACATTCTGCTGTCTCTGCGGCCGAACTGGGGTGAGGGGTGTAGATATGCCAAAGCAACCTGCGTTACATCGCAAGCGTACCGCCGACAAACCGAAGCCGCGACGTTGTATTGCCTACTTTTCGACGCGGACAAGCACCTTCTACGTCACTAAACGGTATCGCGATGAGCTGATTCGGCGCTGGAACATCGAGTCGCGGGAAGACGGTTGCTGGCTTTTCGCGCGGCGCGGCTACACGATCGATGTCGTCGAGGTGAACGGCTTCGTCCCGGCCCAAGTGCAAGAGGAACGTGAAGGCGACGTTCGCACCGTCTACAGGGCGCAAATGCAATATCAACCACCCGGCGGCGTCAAAAGACTGCAGCTTCGACTCGCTGTATAGCTACGAGCTCACTCGATACTCTCAATGCGGCTTGGCGAAGCCGGAGGACACGTGCGACGAAACGTACGTGAAGATCGGGGAGACTCATGACTGGACGGCCGCGTGCCGGCAGAAGTGGTCGGACCTGCCCGTCTACAAATGGATCTGCCTGCCGTAGGTCAACCCCCTTCAGCGTCGGCTAGAACTTCGGCCGCACGGGTTGCCGGTAAACCGCCACACCAAGAGCCATCGACAAGATGATGCAGCTCCACGGCGAGCGCGCAAACCCGTTCTCGCTGGGGTTTTCTCAGAGGCGTCAGGGAACGGCTTGGCCATGCTTCGCTAACGTATAGTCAGCGGAACGACTGCCGGGTCCCCGTGACGTTGCCCCAGACATCAGGCCGCGGCTGACCGTGAGTTTGAGGTAATGCGATGATGCTCGATGAACTCGGCCGGCGTCAAGCCGTCGAGTGCGGTGTGAGTGCGGAGCTCGTTGTAATCGATGCGCCAGGCTTCGATTGCGGAGCGGGCATGGAAGATGGTCGGGAATGACGTGCTCGTTGAGCAGCTCGTCGCAAAAGCGTCCATTGAAGCTCTCGACGCTCCCGTTCTGCATCGGTCGGCCTGGTTCGATGAAGTGCAACTCGACATTGGCTTGCGCAGCCCAGCCGAGCATTGCATTACTCGTAAACTCGGTGCCATTGTCGAACTTCAGGGTCGGCGGTAAGCCGCGCGTGGCAGCGAGGCGCGAGAGTACGCGTACGACGCGGTCGCCAGTGAGCGAGAAATCGACTTCAATGCCGATCGACTCACGCGTGAAATCGTCGGCGATCGTGAGCGGGCGGAACTTGCGCCCGTTGCTCAGCGCGTCGTGCACGAAATCGAGCGACCAGCGTTCGTTCGGCCGGCTGACCGTCGGCACGACATTACCCCGGACGTAGCGGACACCGCGCTTGCGCCGCGCTCGCAGTTGCAGCCCTTCGACGCGGTAAATCCGGTGGATCCGCTTGTGGTTGACCGCGAACCCGTCGCGCCGCAGCATCATCGTCAAGCGACGATATCCGAATCGCCGACGCTCAGCAGCGAGAGCTTTAAGCCGTTCGAGCAGCAGCGGATCGTCGATGCACCGGATGCGGTACTGCGCGACCGATCGCGGGCAGCGCGCGATCCGAGACGCTGCACGTTGACTCACGCCGAGTTCCTGGAGCGCCCTCACCGCGGCTTTTCGCTGCGAGGGCCCCAGGAGTTTTTTGCGATCAGCTCTTTCATCGCGTCGTTCTCGAGCGAGAGATTGGCGATGATCCGTTTCATCCGCGCGTTCTCGTCCTCGACCGCGCGGCCGCGAGCGATTTCGCTGCTCTCCATGCCGCCGTACTTGGACTTCCAGGCCGAGATCGTGTTGGGGTGCACGCCGTGTCGTCGGCCGAGCTCGACGAACGACGAGCCGGCGTCGTGCTCTCGGAGAATCGAGACGATCTGCGTCTCGGTGAAGCGGGACTTCCGCATGCGGGCTTCCTTTCGGCCCTTCGGCCAGGAAACCCACGGTATCAGTCGGCCCGAATTACCGGGGCAACGTCAAAGAGTCGCCGGATTTCTCTTTAGCGACCTGCAAACGAACATAGCAGAAACGCCGTGCCGTGCACATACTCAACTTTCAGACGAGCTCGTTGTTCTGCGACCAGGAATCTTTGAATCGCGGTCCGGTCGGGCCGCTCTTGTCCTCGCGGAGGTCGCCGATGCGGTCACGGGCCCAGTTGGCCGGGAAGGGTGCGCCCCCGGCGAGGAATGTCTGCATCGCGTAGATCGTCGAATCCGGCGGGGTCAGCCGCTTCTCCGTCGGTCCCCAGTCACCGGGGAAATCGAGCCAGCTTGGCGGCTCGATCTGTCCCGGGTACATCGGCACGACTCCGCCGCTGCCGGTCGTGTTCGCGCCGAGGATCGTTATCGGCGTTGCCGCCACGTTGAACGATGGGCCGCGGCCGAAATAATTGACCAGAGCGAACGCCGCGACGCCGTACGTGCGGCGTTCGTAGAGTTGTGCCTTTGGAGCGATGCCGAACGCATGACCGTGCCGGCTCGCATAGACGACCGGCTGTCCGCCCTGCATCTCGAGCGATGAGGCGAGAAAGACCTGTCCGCCGGTGTGCTGCGAACAGTATGCCGCGATCAGGTTGCCGGAGTAACTGACACGCAACGTCACGTGCTCCCAGTCCCCCGTATGTCGCCCGAGCGGCGCCATGTCGAAATCCTTGTTATTGCCGAGGAGATTCGTCAAGCGCGAGTATCCGGAGCCGTTGTACGCGCAGAACAGCCAAAACTGCACGTCCAAGTAACCGCGCTGATAATCCTTGACGTACACGTAGAACGTCGTCGTCGACGGATTGCCGCCGTATGCGCTCTTCGGAATGCTTGTGAAGTAATA
The DNA here is from genome assembly GCA_003168375.1 of Vulcanimicrobiota bacterium. Taxonomy (GTDB): domain Bacteria; phylum Vulcanimicrobiota; class Vulcanimicrobiia; order Vulcanimicrobiales; family Vulcanimicrobiaceae; genus Vulcanimicrobium; species Vulcanimicrobium winogradskyi. The sequence goes on along the minus strand of PMSI01000002.1, from coordinate 504,745 downwards.
GCTCTCGGGCGGAGGATTGCCGTTGTCTTGCGTTTTCGTGAGCGTTCCGTTCGACAGCGTCCATATGTCATAGGCCGGGTTCGGTGTGCCGTTGATGCCCAATGTGGCCTGGGCCAAGAACCAGTCTGCCGAACACGAGAGGTAGGCGTCCTCCGGATCGAGGTAGACGATCGGCGCAATTTTGTTTACGAGCTGCTTCAACTCATCCAGCGTCGCCGGAGGCTGCGCGTCTGTGTCAAACCAATACGGAACGTCTTGAAAGGTCCAGTTCGCGTTCGGTCCAAACGAGCCGGTATTCCACGTGATGATCGGCGTGCCGGGGTTCGTATTGCTGTTCGGAACGTTCAACGTCTGATCCGTCTGCTGCCACGGGACGACGAAGGTTTGCTGCCCGATAACAGTGGGCCACAGCATTCTCCACGCGGAAGGCGCGTCGATGTTGCAGGTCCCGTACCTACGTCCCGTCGTCTGATCCGTGATGACGTTGTAGAAGGGAAGGGTACTGATCTGCAGCCCTTGCCGGCCACCGTAGATGAGCATGTTGCCGCTTGATTTGCCGACGATCGCGGCGCCCATCCACCTGGGCCAAAACATGAGCGCAAAGAGCAGGTTGTCGTCGTACGTGTACTCCGCGATGTTCACTTGGGCGGTCACGATCGTGCCCTGGTCCTGCGCGCCCGTCCGCATGGCGCCGCTTCCGAGGCCGCTGTAGACCAGACTGAAGAACGCCAGCTCTTGCGAATCATCTTGGCCGTCGTCAACGAAGAACGGCAGAAAATCCCAGACCTCGGCCGGCTGGCCGCCGTTCCAACTCCACGTTCCGATGAGCACGCCTTCGCCGGGAGCGCCCCACACGTTGATGTTCTGGTCGTTGTCGGCCCCTGGACGCACGGCGACCGGTGAGGTGTTCAGGTCGCTCAGGTTCCACAGCGGCATGGAGCCGGGTGCGCCGATCGGCCCGAGACCGAGCGGCAGGTTCTGACCTTGCCACGTCACGACTTCATGCGTGCGCTTGTTGACGAGCGCAAACTGCACGGGCGGCGTGTACACCAATCGCCACAGCATCGAGTCGTCGGGATTCATGTTGTATGGAAACGGCAGGGTCGAGGCAGCGTCGATGTCGATGTGGCGCAAGACGACTTGTCCGGGATGATCGACGGGGTCGACGCCCATCACGTAGTCTTGCGCCAAGTTCGTCGGTCGTACGACGAAGTACAGGGGCGGCATCCCGCCCGTGCCGTTATTGCCGTTCATGAAGCTCTCATCCCCCCGAGGCTCAGCGTGCGAGCCCGAGGGTTCACCCAAGACCGCGCGCTCGCCTGTTCGGCCGTGACGCTGCCCTTTTCCAGGATTCGCGACGTGTAAAGCTGCTTTAGCGCTAGGTGCCGGCGTCGCCGTTCACGTGAAAGGCGAATTTCAGGATGAGGCGATGGAGCGTAGAAAACGCGGCCGGAGTGCCGTAGTTCACGAACAGCTCGTCGCCGTTGCCGAAGCGGCGGTGGTACGCGAACGCGAGGTTCCCGTTTGCCTGGGGCGCGAATCCGCCGAGTCCGTTGATCGAACGCAGCGAGAACGACAGGTTCGAGTCGGGGCCGAGCGGCGCGCCGATCGAGACGCGCCGCAGCCATTGCGAGTCGAGCGGCCTTGGGCCCTCTTGCCCCGCTGTAAGAGTGGCTCGCCCCGCGGATCCCGATGGGCGGATCGATGCGGCTGCACTGGCCGTTGGCCGGCGCGCCCTGAGCGCCGCCGAACGACCTCGGCGACGGCGGAGTCAGACTCTCCAGACAGCGCCGTTCTAGCGCTCCGGTGACGGGTGCGTACGGCGGCCGTGCCAGCAGCGCAGACGACGGGTCTGGCGCGGCGAGCCCGTAGCGGCGCGCTCAGGGATTGATCAGCGTGGCGTTCCAATTGCCGACGGCCTGCTGCTGGCCGTCGTGGCCCCACGCCGTCTTCATCACCGTCATGGCGTCGTTGAACGTCATGTTGCCCCAGCCTGAAACCGTCCGAGTGTTAGCGGAGTCGCCCTGACGCTCCACCCACGTATACGTGATGTGGGAATAGTCGCTTCCGATCTTTGCGGTGAGCCGGCCGGCGACGCCGTTATTGCCGGCATAGTAGCCTTCGATCGTGTCCTCGTGCTGGATGAGGGTTACGATCATGTGCTTTCCGGTCGCCGTAACGATCCGGTAGCTTCCGCTGACATCGTCAGCCAGGGCGGGGAGGGCGACGGCGGCGATTATCACGACTGCCGCAAAGAAGCTCGAGAGACGGCGAAGCACAGCATGCATGGTCGCCCAGGTATGCCAGTCGGGTATCGAGTTCCTGGCGGCTGGGCTCCGCTCGACAGATACATCATGACCGATCGTCAGGTGGAGTACGGCCTCGTATGCGATAGTGCAAGTGGATTACTCCGGTGCCGACCCGGCGCGTCTCAAGGAGTTCGAGATTCCGTCGTAAGGCGGGTCGGAATGCCGGCTTTCCGCCGCCGAAGATCACCGGGTTGAGAAGCAGGTGACATTCGTCGATGAGATCGGCTTCGAGCGCAAGCCCCGCAAGCTCGGCGCCGCCAATGCTGACGTCGTGCTCTGATTCCCGCTTGAGCTTCCGAATAGCCGCGATGTCAAAGTCCCGCTCGACACGCGTGTTGCGTGTCGTAGCGCCTGTCAGCGTTCGTGAAAAGACGATCTTCTCGGGCTTCTGCCAGATCCGTGCGAAGTCGCGGTGTTGGGGCGGATAGCCCTCCACCGGCGCGTCCCAGTAGGCCATCGCCTCATAGAGTCGCCGCCCATAGAGATAGGTTCCGACGGGCCGCAACAACTCAACGACCAACGGGTGTATTTGATCGGGATTGTCCCAATCGAAGGCACCGGTTTCGTCCTCGATGTAACCGTCGAGTGACGTATTGGTGATGTAGATCAACTTCGACATACGAATGGTTGCGTGCGGGATACGCATGCCGGCCTCCTTGGCGTCGACGCGTAGACCTTCGCCAAGAGCGCGCACGTGCGATGGCGAGGACGCGCGGGTGGCGGGAGATCAACGGCTCAGACTCCGTATGAATCGTAGCCGCGTTTCTTCCAGAGTCCCATTTTCCGGCGGCTCCGCATCGGCGGTGCGCTAGGCCCGGTGGAGAGGACCGAGAACGGAAGCTCATGCGATCAATTCCGATCGGTGCAAAGGGGTCATTCGAGGCGGTCGTCCGCCGCGAGGACCTTGCGAGCACCTTCAAGGACGCGAGCCTCCCGCCGGTTTTGTCGACGCCGGTCATGATCAAGTTCATGGAAAACGCGGCGCTGCGCGCTATCGCTCCGTATCTCGATGCCGGTGAAACCGCGGTCGGCACGGAGAGATCAGCGTGCGGCACATCGCGGCGACGCCCGTTGGGCGCAAGGTCCGTGCCGAAGCAGAGGTGACGGCGGTCGACGGAACACGTGTATCGTTTTCGGTGCGCGCGACGGACTTTGAGCACGACATCGGAGAGGGTGTGCACGAGCGACGAGTTGTGGACCGGGCCCGCCTGACACGCCACGTCGCTGAGATGGAGGCGAAGGACTCCGCGCCGCGGGAAGGACGCTGACGCCGCAACGGCTGTGCTGAACGGCGATCTTGGGACATCGTTCGGTCAGGAAGTCTCGGTTATAGCGTCGGGATTCGTACTCGGGCTGTGCGCCTTACATCGTTGCCGGCGACGCGAGCGGTTTGTTTTTGTCGACGACGTACACGGAGAGCACGCGTGTTTTCGCCGCTCCGTTTTGCAGATAATGCGGCGTCGCGGGGGGCACGGAGAACGCGTCGCCGGGCTTGACGGCGCGATCGGCGGCACCTTTCATACCGAACGTGCCGCCGCCATCAAGGATATAGCCGAACTCGGCGCCGGGATGGGTGTGCGGGGCGACGAGGTATCCGGGGTCGATGTCGACCTGCACTTGCAGCGTCACCATCGTGTCGCCGGGAAACTCTTGACAAGACCTCGACCAATGGCTCGCAGTAATGCGAGGGTTCGCAAACCTGGGCGAACCGGCTCACCGATGCGAGCGAGCGGCTAAACGTAACAACCTACCGTCAATACAGGACGGTAGCAGTGCCCGTGAAATAAGGCCGCGTGTGAAGCTCGTGATGACGCTGCTCGTGCGAGATGCGGACGATCTTATATCGTCTAATCTCGATTTTCATTTGCGTTCCGGCGTCGATCATTTCATCATCATGAACAATCTCTCGACGGACCGGACGGAATCGTTGCTCGAACTCTACCGCCGCCGCGGACTCGTCACGTATCTGTACCAGCCGGAGGACACGTTTTCGCAGGATCGCTGGGTGACGCAGATGGCGCGTTCGGCGTACGACATTGGAGCCGACTGGGTCATCAACAACGACGCCGACGAGTTCTGGTATGCTGACGGCCTTGATTTGAAGCGCGCGTTGTCCGGCGTGTCTCCGGAGCATCACGCCGTAGCCGCTGACAGAAAACACTTCGTTCCGCGTGGGCTGACGCGCGGGACATTCTTCGCCGACGAGATGACCGTTCGATTCGCCCGTCTGTTGAGCCCGAGCGGAAAGCCGTGGCCGGGCAAGGTATGCCATCGCGCTCGTCCGGACATCGAAGTGGGGTACGGAAATCACAGCGCGAGCGTGGGCGGCCGCGAACTTCCTGCGGTCGAAGCCGGCATTGAGATCTTGCATTTCCCGATGCGGTCCTACGAGAAGTTTGAAGGCGTCGTCGTAAACGGGGGAAAGGCCAGCGAGCGCAATCCCGATCAGCCCGCCAAGCGATGGCAGGAGCTGTATCGGCTCTGGCAGGAGGGCGTGCTGCGCGCGTATTTCGACGCCCAGGCGCCTGACCCCGATGAGGTGCAGGCAGGATTGCGCGACGGGCGCTACGTTCGCGACGAACGAATCAAAGCAGCGCTCCGGAGCCTACGAACCATCGCGTGATCAGCCCCGCAAGGGCATGACCATACCGCCTTGCAGCTTCTGGCATAGCAACTGCGCGTGAGGCGCGATAGTTGCTCGCAACGGTTCAGCGGAGAAGTCCGTTCATCGCCGGGGTGCCGACCCGCCGGGAGAGCCGACCGTCGTGCGCGAACCAGCGACGATGGAGAGTCGAGTGGAGAGCGCGATCGCGAAGGCATCGGCCTTTCTGCGCGAGCGACTGCGGTCCGGTGCGTATGGCCTCGCATGCGTCGGTAGCGACGGGACGCCGCGATTCTCGGACAATAAAGGACACGTCTTTGTCGCATCGTTCCTCGCCGAGGCGATGAACGGGCTGCTGGACGAGATCGACAGAACGATCATCCTCGTCCGGATCCTGTCGGAGGAGAACGGGGGAGTGTGGGGCTTCTCGCCGCCCGGGCCGTACCACCGTGATGAGCTCCGTGTCTTTCACGTCGACTCCGACGACACGGCCTACGTTATCCGCACGTTGCGACGGCTCGGCGTGAACCGTCCGCCGGAGTGTCTCGTCCGATTCTATCGCGAACGCGAGCGGCTGTTCGTTACGTTCGACGGGCCTGGTCCGGCATCGCTGGTGACGGAGGCGTCGCCGCGCAACAACCTCCTCGCGCACCCCGAAGTAAACGCGAACGTCTACCTCGCGCTGCGAGGCACGCACCTCGAGAAACTGATAGATTACGATGTGCTGCTGCGGGCGCAGGATGAGCGCGGCTTCTGGCCTTCGTACTTCTACCCGAGCTCTCTGTACGGAACGCTGCTCGTGCTCGACCTCCTGCGCGACGACGCGCGGTTCGCGCCGGCGGTTGCGCGCGCTCTCTCATTCATCGGCGGCTCGCAGAACGCCGACGGCTCGTGGGGCGCCGACGGTGACCCGTACGAGACGGCGCTGGCCGTCACCGCGACCGCGTCTCATCCGGCATATGCGGCGGCGACACAACGTGGCGTCGAGCACTTGCTCACCTCGATGACTGCGGACGGATCCTGGACATCGCAGGCCTGCATTTGGGAGTTTCACGCCGACGAGCGCGACGTGTGGCGCGCGTACGATGTTCACGGTACGTTCGTTTCGGCTCGTTGCAATTCGGCGCTGCGGCGAGCCGCCGGCCAGCTCGCGCCGTTCCCATAATCATCGCTCCGAGCACGATGCGACCCCGCGAGTGCTCTCCGGCCTACCTCACCTTGATGACGACCTTGCCTTTCGCACGACCGCTTTCCAGGTACGCTAACGCGATTCAAGGAAAGCGATGCGGCCGGTATGATACTCGTTCGACCCCGAGCGTGGTGGTTCAACAAGGTCCCGCTTTCGGTCACCCTGGTGGTCGTGCTGCTCGACGGACGGCCGTTCTCGGCCCGCGCGTTCGTCGTCCTTGCAATGGTCGTCCTGTCGGTGTGCGCCGTGGGCAACTATGGCTACGCTTTGAACGACCTCTTCGACGTCGACGAAGACGCCCGCTTAGGCCGGGCCAATGCCGCGGCCGCCGCGGGTTCAGCGCGAATGTGGGCGATCATCGGCGCGTCGGCGCTGTGCGCGGAGATATTTGCCCTAACCGCCGCAGGGGCGTTGGGCGCAATCCTGACGCTGATCGTGCTCTGCCTGCCGCTTGCGTACTCCGTGCCGCCGCTCCGCATCAAGGAGCGTCGATGGCTCGGCGTCCTCGCCGACGCACTCGCCGCCCACGTCTACCCCGCGATGCTCGCACTACTCGCGGTGACTCAGTGGGAGCTTCGCCCCGTCACCCCGGAGCTCGCGGTTTGCGTAGGGGTCTGGTCGACGGCGGCGGGTTTGCGCGGCATCCTATCACACCAGCTTCACACGGCCGATCAGGACCGCAGAGTGGGCCTGAGGACCGTCGTTCACGATCTGGGGCACGAGCGCCTCGAGACGCTCATCCTCGCTGCATTGCTTCCGCTTGAAGTGGCCGCTTTCGGCGGTGTGCTGCTGTCGTGCAACGGAGGCGTCATCCTCTGGCTCTTCGTCTCCGCGTATCTGGCCTACGAGATCGCCAAGACCCTCAGCGGCCGCCTTGCTGTGACCGCCTTTCGGCCGCAGGGCCAACGCTATCTGCCGTTTCTCGAAGAAAGCTTCTACAAAGCTTGGGGTCCCGTCGTTCTTGCGTTGGACGCGGCCAGAGCGGACCTCGTCTATTTGCTGCTCATTCCGGCGTACGCGCTGCTCTTTTGGCCTCACCTGCGAGCCGAACGGTCTCGGTTCCGTTTGTTGATGAGCTCGGCTCCCATCAATCCGGCCAGGGAGTCTTCCGGCCGTTCCAATGGAGAATCCTGACCTCCGGCAGCGCCGCCCGCAGCCGCTCGACGAGACCGTCGTCCCACGTAAGAGTCTCCGCCGTCACCGTAGCGTTATCTACGCACAGGTTCCACGTCGGGGACGGCAGCACGCGGTCCTCGAGACCCAACGCCTGAATCGCCCAGATCAACGCGCCTTGGTCGTGCCAAGAGATGGCATCGCGCACCGAGCGATCGCACGCCGCGGCTGCCACGGGAAGAATATAGGCCTCCAGGAGCGCATCGTCGCGGCCCCGGCGCCACCCCGACACGCCGCCGTTGATGACGGGAACGTTCGGATCGAATTGCCGCTGAATCGGCAAGAGGCGATAGAGTGACGGCCGGTTGGGAGTCAACTCGGGCGCCTTGTTCTCCGGGGTGAACACGGGCCCGTCGTTGAGCATCGCGAACAGCTCGCCCAAACCGCGCAAGACGACGACATCGCAGTCAAGCCAGAACAGATTTCTCAGCGGAGCCGCGCGTATGAGAAGCGGGCAGATCCACAGCGGCCAGATGCGCTTGTTGGGTTTTGCCAACGGGATCACATCACGGGTTGCCGCGATCAATTCCGCGATCAACGGGTCGTCTGGGAGGTCGAGGATCTGTAAGTTTTCTCGTCGGTCCGCATCGCGGCGCTGTACCGGGGTGAGGCCTGCGTCATAACATATCACGCAGCAGGGATCGCTGGTCTGGATCGACGCGTGCAACTGGAGCAGGCCCGGATAATACTTGCTATCGCAGAGCGTCACGACGCCGCGCTCCATCATGACGGGGACTCTGCCTTCACCGGACCACGGTCACGTTGCGGGCGGGGCTCAACATCCCGCCGACGAGGCGACTGCGTGCGATGACCGATGCGTGCGGGAAGTGAGAGCGCTGATCATGCGCTCATCTCTGATGAGCACGCCGGCAGCGAGACCGTGAACGATCTGTTCGTCGGTCATCAGTTCCCTTTCAAAAGCCTGATCCAATTTGTCTTCCTGATACAATTGATAGAGATGTCGCCACGTTTTTCCAATCGTATGATCGAGTTCGGTATTGCGCGCGTAAGCTGCTCCGCCTTTAACGATCTTGTTGAAGAACTGCGCGCGAGACCGAACCGGGAAGTGGAGGATCGTGATCGGAACGGGGACGCAAGACGCCAACCGGCCGCCCACAGATACGTAATGATTCCCCTGCCCGACGACGACGTCGGTTGCACCGCGATGCGCCGTCTTGCTGGTCAACGGCTCCCCGAGCGAATTTACCGAAACTGTTCGCCGAACGCCCATGCGTCGCCAGAATGGTTCCCCGTTTTCGAGGCGAGTAACGAAATTCGTCCGCTCGACCGACGCCGCCACCGCGTCCGGTCCGACGGACGCGAGGGCGTCCTTGATCGACCCCGCGTCCGGGCACCAGAACTCGTCGGCATCGCTGTTGATAACCCAATCGGCGTCGAGCTCATCGACGGCGCGTCGAGCCATCTGCGTCACCCACCGGCCTTGAGAGTAATCGTCCCGTGGTTGAAACATATACTGCAGGACGCCGGCGCGCGCGTACTCTTCGGCGATGCTCGCAGAACGGTCTACCGAAAGATTGTCCATGAGGATGATCTCGTCGACGCCTCGAGCAAGATGGAACTCGAGGTTCTCTCGGAGAATATCCTCCTCGTCCCGTACGAGGAGCGTCATGACCAGTTTCATAGCGGGCTCATACGGGGTCCATCGGCGATCACGCAATGCGCGTACGCCGACGGTCAGGCACGGTCCTCCGAGCGCCGCAGGTCGAAGGCGGCTGAGGAATCGCCCGTGTCGCGTCAAAATGAACCGTATGAGCGGCACCGATGCGGATGCGGCGGCGCGGCGGCGAACGATCGGTGTCGGCCGAAAAACCGAACTGCGCGATGATGAGAGTCCGGAAATATTCTGGAAAGTGCCGGCGTGCAGGACGGCGAACGCACGACGTGAAGCTGACGTTCGCCAAGGGCGCTTCGCTCAAAGGACCCTTCACGACTTTTCAACTCCAGCCTTGAAGGCAACACCAGGCGCGCTAGACCACTTTTTCAATGAGGTGTAAGTCGTGGCGCTCGATTCGAGCGGCCGTATTCGCGATAGCCCCAAGATCGCTAGCCCGAAGCGATCGAGCGACGAGTGCTTTTACAACGAGGCGTTGTTTTCGCCGACACGTAGCGCATCGACCTTTGCGGCCAGCGTCGCGAAGCCGTCTTCAATCGAGGCGTTGAGCGCGGTTAGGACGTTGAGCACTTCGTTGTCGGGCGACGCGAGCGCGTCCAGCCCCGCGCCGACGCCTCGCGCCACCTGGCTGAGCGATTCGCGTTCGTCGGGATCGAAGGCGGAGCCGTCGCGCTTCGCTGCATATGCCAGCGCACCGTGTAGCTTGCCGCGTGCGGTGACGGGAAAGACCATCCCGTCCGGAAACGCGGTCCGTACGTCGCGCGTATCGAGGCGCGTTGCGAAGGCTGCGCAACTCGGCGGCATGCTCTCCAAGTCGTCTTTGGTGAGTGCGGCATGCAGGGCGGGCGGGTATGGGCGCGCGGCGGCCCACCGCAAGACGGACGTCGCGCCGGCGAGTGTTAGGGCTTCGGCGAGGGTGGCGTCGTGCGGAAGTCGACCTCACGTTCGAAACTTGTACCGTCGTCGTACGTTGCACCCTGGACCACCATCGCGATCGACTCACGGTCCCGCGAATCGTTCTTCGGCTTCAAACAGCCATCAGTGAACCGCGGCTGGATCACGCCGCCGCGCCCTTCGATCGTAGCACCCGGCGAGAATGTCCCTTTGCGCTCGAGGACGTCCTTCCGAGCACCTTGCCGTCTTGGTCCAGATAGTAAAAAGCGATGCGAACCGCGGTTGCCGTCTTCGGACCGTCGTTCGCGAATGTCGCGCACGCGACCCAGGCGCCGTAGCCGTAGTCGTACGCACCGTTTCCCCACCTCATGCGGACCCCGCCAACCGGCGCGGTGTCCACGACGATCTTCGGGTTCCTCATGGTTTGCTTGAACGTCGAGAGATCCAGCGTGTCGGCCGCGTACGCCGCGCCGAATAGCGACCCGAAGCAAAGCCCGACAAGCGGGATGAGCTGTGGTTTCATGCCGCTGTATGGCGCGCCCACCGCGGACTTTCCTGGCGCAGGTCCAGATCGGGGCGCATCGATCCGATTATACACGCTGGCCTTATGGTCGATTCAATGTGAAATGCCGATTCATTGTGAGACAGCGCCGTTCTGACGTTCTGACGTTTTAACCGTTTTAGCGTCTTCCTGGCCGCGCGCTCACGCGAAAGAAGTTGCCCGCTTGCTAGGGGACGCAACGCATAGCCCGAGTCGAAAAAGCTGCCTACGCTGACTGCCGGGTCGTGAATGCAGCAGCCATGTCGTCTTGCTCAATTCTCTTAATCCCCAGTGAGGCGGCAATTTCACTCCAGTCGCGGACGGTGTCGGCGATGTGATCGATGATTGACGTCGCTTGGGCGTCCCTGATCCGAAAATACGGCGCGACGGATCGCACGAGATCGAGATCGAGTGCATTCTCGCTTTCGTTGATATTTAAGCAGAGACCAGACGAGCCTGGAACCGGATTCATGTCATACGCCCCCGAGAGCCGCCAACCGGCGTTCGGCGTTAGCAGAAAGCCGTGGTTACGAAAATGGTCGTCCGTGTTGGACACCATGACGTTGAAGACGATACGCGACCAGAGTTCGATGAGGTCCTCGCGCGGCGCGGCGCCCTGCGACATGATGATTTCGGCAATTTCGAGATAGCTTGCGCCCGTGGACGCGCCGGCACCATCCTGGTTTCCCGTGAGCGTCATCGCCGAAGCAAAATGGATGCGCGCTCCCGAGGTCCGACGATCAAAGCGCCGCACCAAGAATGTATGCTCGGTGCTTGCGAATGTCCGAGCATCGCTGATCGGTACGCGTAGACCGCAACGCTTGGCAAGCCTCGCAACGACGAGCTCCCACGCGCCGACATCGTAACGATCCTTGGCGCTCGGAAATTTTGCGATCCAGAGATTTCCTTCGAGATCGACGACGGTTGCCTTTGGTCGAGCACCGCCAAGCGACGCACCGGGAGCGAGTAGCAAGCGAAGCCACTCGTCTGTTGCCGGATCATCGTTATTCGCGTCGTCTTCGATCGCGCGGCTCGCGGCCTCGAGTTCGCGCAGACGGACGAATGGCGGTGCAGCGCTCCCGTCGTGGTCGTCCAGGAACGGGCCGTCCGGTGTCAGTTTGTACCGCAGCGCTCCGGATCGAAACGCGTCGTGGACGCCGAGTAGATAATCCGATTGGCCGAGGCGCGCATTCTGGGGAACCAAACCAGCGCGCTTGTTGCGATCGAACCGGCGCCGCATGAGCGTTTCTCCCCACCGATCGGGACTCGAGTCCTTGAAAACGCCAAACATCGTGCGTCCATCTTTTGGAAATTGCGGCCCCGGAAAAATGCCCAAGTCCGGATCGAGCGTCTGTTTCGACAGGGTCCTATCGGTAAGCGCATCGTCATCGAACGTAAAATCGAATAGTTCGCCGGTTCGCCCTGAGTGCACGCGCAGGGTCCCGAGCCGTTTCGGCAGTTCGTCGGCGCTCCAATCTTTGTAGACCTCGATCACGCCTTCCATCGCGATTCGCTCCTCGTGCGAGCACTATGGGGAAGGGCCGCATCCTGGAGATCACGGCCAAGGGTATCGACCGCCGCGACCGCATCGAGATCGCCGTCGAGCCCAAGAACGTGCAGAACGGCGGCATACGCTCCGATCGTGACGCCCATGCCGCCGTTCTCGACGTTCCGCAGCGTCATCACGGACATACCTGCCCGCTCTGCGACGAGTTTTGCCGAGAGCCGGCGGCGGAGCCGAGCTGTGCGGATTCGTTCACCGAGACGCGAAAGCCGGCGTTCCATAGGCGGGAGCAGCGGAGCTATTCGCTTGGCCATGCAATTATTCTAGCACTTACTAGGATTAAAAGCTATAATAATGGCATTAGTCAAGAGTCCGGCTGCCCCAGGCCGGGGCTCGGGCACGACGGGCACGACAACTAGACCGGGCTGAGCCGTCGTCGCCGGCCGATCGCATGCGGCGCCTGGCCGGGCCGCTAAGGTCTTGATCGCGCGCGACGAATCGTATGCGCGAATGAACACGGGGACGCGCTGGATGGTATGCGCGCTTGCGATCGTAGCTATCAGTCCGCCGTTGTACGAGTTCAAGAACGACTGCCGCGCATGGTCGACGTCTACCTGAACGGTCAGGCTGACCGGATGCAGCGCGACCGCCGAACCGTTATGGCGCTGTCCGGTGCGCACGGTATCGGCTCCGGGAAAGCCATTGAAGAGGTTATCGAAGCTGCGGTTCTCCTGAATTACGAGCACGACATGCTTGACGAGGTCGCGAGGCGCCGCGGCGTGTGCGCCGCGCCCCGACACGAGCAAGAACAGGAGCGTCAGAGCGAACGCTTGCCCCGTCTTCAAACGCTTCGAACCATTGTAACGGAAACACCTGAGACCGCCGGCCACGAAGGCCCCAGTGTTAGGTTCAGCGCTCATGCCGCCCACTCGCGTCTACGTCACTTGCTCCGGACTCCCGGTTGAGGTCCGGCTGCGATTGAGTGACTCCAATGGAGTGGTCATGGATGCGCTCTGCCGGTGCGAAGGGGGACACTCCGGGGCCCGCCTCTTATGCGACTTAGGCCTTTAGAACGTTTATGGGATACTTCTGATTTTCTGGATCGCGCGTCACGAACGTCAGCCCTTCGATCTGCGCCTGCGCGATCATGATTCGATCGAACGGATCTCGGTGAATATCTGGCAGCCCGCCGACGGCGAGAGCATGCGCCGCGGAAATATCTAAGGCTTGAAACCCTAAGGAACGCACGCGTGCCGGAAACCACACCGCGGGATCCGCCGGCACTGTCAGCTTGCCGAGCGCGACCTTGATGCTGATTTCCCACGCGACCCCGGCGGAGACCAACACCTCATTGGCGCTGTCCTCGATCGCCGCGCGCGCATTGGGGCGTAATTGGTCCGGATCGGCGGCGGCCCACAGAAACGCGTGCGTGTCGAGCAGCAGCCGCACGTGCTACGCCCCTTCGAACAGCGCGGTTATCTCCGGGTTGACCGCATCAAAGTCCGGTGCGATAGTAATCCGCCCCCGATCGACGCCGAGCTGCCGGCGCGGAGCCTCGGCGACCGGCACGAGCTTCGCCACGGGCTGCCCGGAAAGGCAGATAATGATCTCGCGTTCGCTGCCCTCGCGCACTTCCCGAACCAGGCTCGACAAGTTGCTCTTAGCCTCATGCATGTTGACCGTCTTCATGGACTTAGTCTACCAGACTTAGCCCAGCCGCGCCAGTCGACGGCTCGAACCCGCACGTGAACCGCCTTTGCAGGCGAGCGGCCGCCCGGGCGAGCATACTGGCCGAATGAGGAGGGTCGTATGAACCGATTCCGTCTCCTAGCCCTCGTGGCGGCTTGCGCCGTCGCAACCGCCGTCGCAGCCTCCGCCGCACCGGGTCGCGTCAAGATTCGCGTACACGTGCGAGTGACGAACATTCCGCTCAACGACGTGACGATTAGCTGCGGTAGCTTCGGCGCCGGAGCACCGCCGCGCATCGGAGAGCGGCCGCTGACGCACGTGTTCACCGCACCGACCGCGCCGCTCCAGATGATCGACCTTACCGTACCGGTGGCGCCGGCCGCGTTCTTCGTCGGCTGTTGGCCGTCGACGAGTCAGCCCAACGGCCTGAACCAAAAGGGCACGACGCGGATAGTGTCGGCGCGATTGCCGCGGCCACTGCCCGACACACCGATCGTGATGGCGCCGATGATCGTACTGGGAAACAGCCACTGAGCTACTCCGCTCTCTGAGCTCGCAGCGGCAACCACAGGCGGTTCCGGATCGTTGGGCGCAGGCATCTGGTCCAACGTGCAAGTCGCTTTGGTGTGAAAACAAATGACCGTATCAACGCCGAGTTCGGACCTTGGCCGTCATGTGTTTGGAATGGCGGCTTTGGCCTTCGGCCTCGTCACGCTGGTCTGGCACGACTACAACGATTGGGTCCAACTGCGTCACATTTTGAACGCTACCGATGGCCCGATCTTTCTCTACGCCGCGGCTGCCGCCCAGATCTTCGGCGGCGCTGCGATTCAGTTCCGTCGGACCGCAAAAACGGGCGCAGTCGTCATAGGCGCGGTTTATCTTGTCTTCGCCTTACTGTTCGTGCCACGAATCGTCGCCGCACCGCAGATTTACGATCGCTGGGGTAACTTCTTCGAGCAGTTCTCTCTCGTGACCGGAGCGGCGATCGTTTATGCGCGCTTGTCATCGGCATGGACACCGGAAACGCTTAATCGGGTCGGGCGCATTCTTTTGGGTATCTGTGTCGCTTCCTTTACCCTCGAACAGGCGTTTTATCTTGACGCTACCGCTAGTCTTGTTCCCAAGTGGCTTCCGCCAAGTCAAATGTTCTGGGCGGTGACGACGACTGTTGCATTCGCACTCGCGGCCGTGGCTCTTCTTACGAATCGAATGGCACTTCTCGCGACTCGCCTACTGACAATGATGATCGTGATCTTTGGGCTACTCGTGTGGATACCGTTGCTTCTTTCGAATCCCCATAGCCATACGAATTGGAGCGAAGGCGCCGAGACCTTCGCGATTGCCGGAGCCGCATGGATTCTCGCTGATCTCCTCGGTGGGTATCGGCTTAATGGCTATCGCGCGCGATGACGCGAGGTGCGCCGAGGCTAAGAGGGCCAACTAATCCGAACCAAGACGGCGCTCGCGAGCGGCGGGAAACATCGCTACGGTTAATAACATGCGCGATAAAGGCTTCGCTGAAATACTGAGCGCGTACGCAAACCAATACGGATCTCGGAGGGTCGTGGAGCTTATCAAACGCCCCGATGTCTACCCGATCCCAGCATTCCCTGACGATTTGAGCGTACCGAACATCGTCTGACTCTGTCGGAGTAGTCACCGACACCGGGACGCTCCGCACTCTCGTTCCGTAGCTCCGGCTCCCGAAGTCCGTCGCGTCAAAGGGTCAGACGTGGCATCAACGCGATTGCTTCCTCGATCGAGGCCAGAAGGTCGCCGAGGACGTCATCGTTCGGCTGTCGCCACGGCCAGTCGTTGCCGCGATGACAGCGCTCCAGCAAGAAGGTGATCTCGTCGAGGCGGCCGGGAGCTTTCGGGTCGCCGTGGGCCTCCGGAAACTGGCAGTCGGCGGCGTCGTGCGGCGGCGCGATCGACGTCGGCTCGAAGAACCAGTCGGGCTTCAGCCCGTCGGTGGGGATGGAGATGCCGTTCGGCGTTTTCGGCACGCCCGGTTGTTCCGCGAAAAACGGATCGACGATCGCGAACGGCGCGCGCGCGTTCACGACGGCGTCGCGGAACGCGGTGAAGTAGCGCGCGCCCCAGCCCGCGGTGAAGTCACCCGGCCACGGCGTTGCGGTCGCAACCGTCGACAAGCGCACGAGGTGCGCACGCGTCGTCGCAGGATCGAGCACCGCGCAGTCCAGCTCGGCGTCGCACTCGAACGAGCGGCGGTTCATGTTCGCCGAACCGCACACCAGCAGAGCGTCGTCGTACGTTTGCGCTTTGGCGTGGCAATAGATTCCCTGATTCCGCGGCGTTCCGCCGAGCTCGCGCAGCCAGAGGTCGGCGACGGCGACGCGCGCGCGATCGCGCGTGGTCCCGAGCTCGTCCCAGAGCGCGCGCAGCGCGATCTTTCGCAGCCTGAGCTCGTTCGCGGTATCCGTCGTTCCGAACGGCGGGAGCACGATGATCGCGTGCAGTGCCGGCGCCGCGCGTAGACGTGCAGCGAGAAGCCGGGCCAGCGGGGCGCTCCAGAAGTACTGATCCCAGATCGTCACCAGCTCCGTCGCCCGGGCGAGCGCGTGCGCGACCCCGGCGAGGATCGTGAACTCGCCGCGCACGAACGGCGGACGCGTGCGACCCTTGCGCAGCGGAATCGTTCGCCACATCTGCACGACGGCGTCGCCGGCGGCCGGGACCGCCACCGCGGCGGGGAGCGCGTTGATCGTGCCGTGCGCTCCGCCGCTGAACGCCGTCGCGCTGGTGAACTGGACCTGGTCGTCGGTTCCGATCACCAAGTCGTCGCGGCCGAAGACGAACAGCCGCGCCTGAATGACCCAGCGTTCCGCGAACTGCTCCTCGAGCGTCCCGACGATCGGCCCTTCGAGCCGCAGGTGCTGGTCGAACCAGCGTATGTCGCTGGCGCCGTAGACGTTCGCCGGGAGATCTTCGGGGAACCGCTCCGGTTTCGTCAGCCACCACGGCTGCCACCAGGGATACTGCGGGTAGCCGCCGGCGATGTCAGGACCGTGCGGCCAGCCTTTGTACGGATCGGGGATCTGGTTCCCCGACTGCCAGTCGCCGTTGCCGACCAGCGCGCGCGAGCCGGTCGGGATCACGTCGCGCCGCGTGAACGCGAGGTCGACGCCGCCGCAGTACGCGACGTTCACGTCGCCCACGCGAACGACGACCGTCTTCTGGTGCAGGGATGCGGTCAGCGGCCGTGCCGTGCGAAGATCGAGGGCGACGATCCCGATCGGTTCGGAGAGTCCCCACAAGCGCAGCAGCGCGTCGTTGTGCTCCTGAACCGCCGACGCGACGCTCAAGTGCTCCAGCGAGTGCTGCGCGAGCGAGGTCGCCTGCACCGTCGTCGGCATCCAGAGCAGTAGCCGGACCACGATCCCGGCCGACATCATGCGCAGCACCAGCCCGAGCGCGGTCTGATCCCGCTTCGCGGCGGCGTGGTCGCCCCACGGCCCGGTACCCCAGGGATTGTCGGTCGAGAGATCGCGCATCGCGTTGAACTGCCAGTCGGCGATGTAGACGTGGCCGCGCCGTCCCGGCGGGACGTTGCGGCTCGCCATCTGCTCGGCTTGCGCGATCGCCGCCTCGAACGTGTCGCGGATAGACGAGAGCGCCTCGAAGCCGCCGATCATCGGCGTGACGCGGCAGCCCGCGTCCCACGGCGCGCCGTGTTCCCGCGCGCGGCGCGCCATCGCGGTGCCGTCGCCCCAAGGCCGGCCGTCGCCGTCCGAGGCGGTCGGGTCGGTCGACGTGAAGCCAATGAGCCACGCCGGATCGGGCTGGCCGGAGCGATCTGACGCCATGCTTCACCCCGCGGAGAAACGAGTCGAATGCGAACGACCGGCTTTGGTCGCGGGCGGCCGATGTCCTGTGCGGCGCGCCCCGGATGCGTCAGCGCGACAGCAGCGGCACGACGCGCGCATCCTGACCGACGCCGCAGCCGCGTTGAAACAGCGCATCCCGCATCGCGACGTGGCAGGCTAGCGGTCAGAGCGTCTCTTTGCCGATGCCGCCGTGGAGCTGCTCGTCGATCTCCGCCTCACAGCTTCTGTGCCCACAGCCGCAGGTGATGATCGCGGGGTCGCGTCCGTCCGGTGAGTCGCAGTAGCCGTTGCACACGGCCTGTGCGAGCGGCACCGTGCAGAGGCACGCGAGGTTGTCACAGCGCTTGGAGTCGTCGGTGGCGGACATGCGACGACGTTTCGCCCGTTGCGCGGCGTTCCCCGTCCGGCGGCCGGAGATTGTACGGTTTTCATCATCCAGTGTACACTGACCGGGCGTGACCATCTGGAAGCCGGGCGCTTTCGCCGGGCACACCATCTCGCGAGAGATCGCCGGCGTGCTGTTGTCCGAAGTTAAACACACCCGAGCAGCCAGCGTGGCTCCGCACTCGCACGAGGCTGCGTACTTCAGCCTGCTTCTCGAGGGCTCGTACGCCGAGAGCGCGACCGATTTCGCCGTCCGCTACGAACCCTATACCGTCGTCTTCCACGCCGCGCTCACGGAGCACAGCGACGCGATCGAAGCCGAGGGCTGCCGAATGTTTTTCGTGGAGCTGCTGTCACCGTGGAGCGAGGTCCTCGGCTCCATGCACATGCCCGCTCACCTGTTCGAGTTGGACGGCGGCGCACCGGTCTGGCTCATCCTGCGCCTTCACCGGGAGTTCGTCTTTGGTGACGCCGCGTCGCCGCTTACGGTCGAATCGGTGATCTTCGAACTCTGCGAGTACCTTTCGGAATCGACCGGCGAGACCGGGCACGAGCCGTTGTGGATTCTGCGTACGGAGGAGCTGCTCCGTGCGAGACTTTCTACGCGAGTCGACCTGCGAGCGATAGCGGCACAGATCGGGGTCAACCCCTCGCATCTCTGTCGGACGTTTCGGCGCTTTCGGCACCGCACGCTCGGCGACTATGTCGTGGGCTTGCGGATGCAGCTCGTCTGCCGGAAACTGGCAGAGACGCGCGAGTCCCTGAGCGACATCGCCGAACAGGCGGGCTTCACGGACCAAAGCTACATGACGCGCATCTTCAAGCGCGTCACCGGGGTCACACCGGGCTCGTATCGCCGCCTGCACGCACCCGGTTGAAGGCCGTCAGACGTCGTTCGCGCTTTGCGGACGTTCCGTGCGGCGGTACTCCATGTTGTAGGCTGCATCCCTGGCGACCGCCGCACCGTAATAGCGTTCGACGACGCGCAACGCAAGGTCGATACCTGAGGACTCGCCACCCGAGCTCGAGACGTTTGGGTTTTCGACGAAGCGCGGTCCTCGAACTAAGGTGACTTTCGGGAACGACTTCGCGAACTCATCGTACCCCGAATGATGCGTCGTGGCGCTCAAACCGTCGAAGACGCCCGCTCTCGCGGCCAGAAACGCACCCGTGCAGACCGACATCGTGACATCGGCACGAGCACTTGCGTGTTTTATCCACGCGATCGTCGCGGGCAGGCTCTTCTGCTCAGGTATCACCACGACGTGCGGCTGCGGCGCGTCGTCGAATGAATATTTCGGCGTGATGGTCGCACCGTGCATCGTTATCGGTGCGGTGGTCGCGGCGACGCACCACATGCTGAAGAGTGGATGCATCATGTCCATGCCGATGTACGCGTTGTCGAACGCGGTCATCGGGCCGAAAACATCGATCGCGATGAGCTCTGGCCCAATGACGAACGCGACCTGGACCGGGCCGTGTGCCGGCGGATGAAGCGGCTTGCCGAGGCGTGGAGTCGAGGCGAGCGTAAGTGGTTTCGATGCGCACGGCGCCGCAAGGGCCGTCGATCCCGTCCCGAAACCGGCGGCCAGGGCTGCCAGCGACGCCAGTGCGTTCTTGCGCTGCATGCGCGTAGTGTAGCCGTCGGAGTCCCGGCGCGTCTTGTACGCCATGTGCGTTCTTTTCCCGACGGACCCCGGTGAAGTACTCCGCCGGCTCGATTAGAGCCCGATCGCGGCGATGTCAGAAGCCGAACAGCGACTTGTGCAGGACGGTGCCGAACGACGTCGGCGACGCGGCCGTCGCGGCGACGGCGGCCGTCGCGGTCGCGGGTGCAGACGGCGCGGGAGGCGGCGGCGTGCGTGGCGCCGTGAGCGTCAGCAGCGAGCCGAGGTCGGCGGCCGCGTCGGTGCGCTTGCCCATGCTCGGCACGCTACCGTCGGCGGCTTTGCAGAACCGCCGCAGGATCGTCGCGAGCAGGGACGTGTGGTCGTACGTTCCGTTGGTGACGGATCCCGGCGGCACCCACGCCGACACCGCGAACGCGGGGATGCGAACGCCGTAGCGCTGCAGCGTCGGTTGGTCGTCCGCCGGCCCGCCCGGCGTCGGCGGCCCACCCGGCGCCGTGGGCGATCCGGGCGGCGTGACATGATCGTAGAGGCCGCCGTGCTCGTCGTACACGCACACCAGCAGGGTCTTCGACCATGCGGGACCGGAGGCGAGGGCTGCGTAGATGTCGTGGACGAGGCGCTGCCCCGGCTCGACGTCGATCGGCGGATGATCGTCGTTCGGCAGCGCGTCGTACTTCGCGTCGCTGAAGCTCGGATCTATCCACGACACCTTCGGCAGCGCGCCGACGGCGGCGCGGCTCACGAGCTCGGCGAACGGGCGCATCCGCGACGTGTACGACGCATCCTGGGCGAGATGGCGGAAGATCAGCGCGAAGGGGATGTTGCCGAAGAAGATGTTCCAGTCGACCCCATGCGCCTGCAACACCTCGAAGATCGTCGTCAGGGTGTAGCCGGGCGGGTTCGACGTGACATCGCTGCCCGACGGCGTCGTCGTGAGGCCGCCGCTGCCGCCGGTCAGCGAGTACAGGCGGTTCGGCCACGTGTCGGTCGGAAGCGACGCGAACCATCGGTTGAACAACAGAAAGTTCTTGGCGAGGAACGCATACTGCCAGACGTCGTTCGCGTTGTAGTAGCCCATGATGTCGGCGGCCGGGATCGCCGTCGAAAAGCTCACGCGCGTCGAGAACGTCACGCTCGAGAGCGTCTCGTTGGAGACCGCGCACGTCCAGTTGCCCGGCGCCGCCAAATCGGCTGCGGTGACCGTGTGGTTGATTACGAGCTCCGTCGCGTGCAATGGCGCGTTCTGGGTCGCAATCGGCTTTGCGACGCCGGGGCGCCGCAGCTCGATCCTGGCGAGCAGGTTCAACTCCGAACGCAAGGTCGTTCCACCGTGTACCGGCGTGACGACGATCGTGAGCGGTCCGACCGCGGTCGGCGCGAACGTGAGCGTTGCCGTGTCCTCCGCGGCGATCGTCAGCTGGCCGGACTGGCTCGCCGCCAGAGACGCGACGTAGCTGACCGTCGTGTCGAACGCGACGGTCGCATCGCTCGCGTTCGTCACGGTGCAGGTCCACATTCCGCCGCTCGCGACGTCCGCCGGCGTGGCATCGTATGTGAGCTTGAGCAACGCGCTGCCGAGCGGCGTCGACGACTGCGCCGCGGCCGTCGTTTGTCCTGGGCGGAACAGCACGATGGTTCCGAGCTGGCCCGACGCCGAGTGCAGATTGGACGGGATATTCGCGGCAAACGCTGTCACCGTGATCGTGCACGGGAAGCCGAGGCGGAACGCGACCGACGACGAGGTGCCGCCGGCCAACACCATCGGCCGGTCCAGCGTCGTCGGCGAGGTCAGTTGGCGGATGTAGTTCTTGACGAACCCCGCGTTGGGCCGGCCCGATGCGTCCTTGCTCAGCTGTTCGTCGACGTCGGTCCAGCCGTGGCCGGGGTCGTGACCGATCGTCGTCGTCCCGAGGTGATGCACCGGAATTGGCGTGCCCGCAACGTCCTGATTGCTCTCGTTGCCCTTGAGGCCGTCGACCGCGCTGTTTCCGGCGAGGCTGAGGAAGCCCAGCATGTGGTCGAAGGAGCGGTTTTCCATCATCAGCACGACGACGTGGTCGATCTCGCCGAGCGGCCCGGGGGTCGTCGGATAGCGCACGGTTGCGGTCACCGTCGCGGGCGCCGTCCCCGTGTTCGTTACCGTCGCCGTCCAGTCGGCGGCGAGTTCCGTCGTACTCGCCGCGACGTCGACGAACAGCGCTTGCGCGCCCGCGGGCATCTGCGCCGAGGTTCGGCTCACCGCCGCCGCCGTCGAGCCGGGCTTCATCACGTCGAGCCGCAGCGGCGGCAGCGGCGCCCCGCCGGTCACGTTGACGTTCACCCACCCCGCGAGCGCGGGACGGAACCGAACCGTGAGGACAGCGTTCGGCGCGAGCGCGCCGGAGGAGATGACGGGATACGACACGAGAGCGCGCCTCCTCTATTGGTGAGCGACGACGACGACGGGCTGCGGAACGGTGTAGAACGAGACGACGAGCGCATCTCCGGAAACGGAATAGCTCGCGACGTGCGCCTGTCCGTGAAACGGCTGCTGGGAACCAAGCCCAAACCTCGAAGGCGGAGGCGTATCGTTCAGCCGCATCAGCGACACGAAGAAGCGTTCGAAATACTGGAAGAGCACCGCTGGGGGGATGCCGCCGCCGGCGGCCGACGCCACGGCGTCTTGGATCGCACCGCTCAAGTCTTTCACGCCGACCCCGTGATAATTCGCCTCGGCCTTCGCCTGACATGTTGCCGAGAGGCGCCCGTCCAAGCCGACCGTGACCGTCACCTGCAAGGACGCCACGTCGATCTCGAGGGTCGTCGGGTCAGCGCATTGGATGACCGTCGGCCCGAACGGCAGGGTCATGACGAACGCGACCTGCGCGCGGTCGAACGTCGGGGCCGCCAGCACGCCCGTCTCGAACGCGTACTCGAAGACGAGCGGGTTCGGCAAGATGTCGAGATCGGGCAGCAGTGAGCTGATCTCATTCGTGTCGTAGTTGATGTCGTCGAGGTGAAAGTCGTGCGCGCTCGCGCCCAGCATGGTCGCGACCGACGGAGACCACGAGATTCGCGAGCGAACGTCGTCTTTCGAGGCGCTGCTCTGCAGGTGCAGCCGGAGCTGCGCGTCCGACACGATCTGCGTGAGCAACGTTTGGAGCAGGGCGATGTCGAACGATGCGGTTTGCAGTGGGTACGTGCTGATGTAGGCGATGGTCGTGCTGAACGTCAGCGGGACGAGAGTGCCGTTCGTGAGGCGGCACGTCCAATTACCCGCAACCGCCATATCGGCCGCGGTCGCCGTGTAGCTAACGCCGAGGTGCGCCGAGCCCATCGGTGCTTTGTAGCTCGCGACGGCTTTCGCGCTGCCCGGCTTGAACAAGTCGAGCTGGGCGAGGAAATTCTCCTCGGTTTGCGTCTTCGTCTTGTCCGGAACGGCGACCACCGAGATCAGACCGGGGTTGTCAGGGCGAAACGCGATCACCCCGCTGTCCTCGCTCTGCACGGTCGTCGTCTGCTGCATTTCGACGCGAGCGTAGTCGGCCACGATGCCCTCCCCCGAGGCGTCGGCATACGCCGCGTGCCGATTACAAGCCTCCCCGAGCAGGATAGCCGTGCACGGCCAAGCCGGGGCGTTTGCGGAAGAAGCGGCGCTACCGGTCGGGCAGCGGGCGACAGGGCAGCGGCGGAGCGTCTGCGATCCTGTACGACGGTACGAGCAGCCAGTGCTGCCACGTGGCCGCCGATCCGTCCGATAGTTCGAGCGGTTCCAGGTGCACCTCGATCTTTCCAGCCGGGATGCTCAGCGAGCGGTGCGGCGCGCCGGCCGGGTGGATGACGTAGTACGAGCGGATACGTTTGACGATCCACTGCTGGTTCGCCGCGTTCGACCGGTGCATCGAACGGAGTTCGACGTGACCGCCGGCGGTGGTGACGACGGTCATCGCTTGGAGGGTGTTGCGTACGACGATCGCGTACGTGCCGTGCGGTTGCGAGACGAACCGCCATTGCTGGTTCGCGCGGCTCTCGTAGTACCAATCCCGAATTCCGAGACCTTCTCGGCGCTGACACTCCTGGCTCGCCACTTCGACGCTTTGATACCGATTGGCGCGCGAGACGATCGCGAACCACTGCGCGTTGTCGACCGACATGGACTTCGTGGCGGCTTCGGCCTGCCCGGGCGCCCACGGAGCTGCCAACATCGCGGCGGAGACCATGATGAGCATCTGCCTCGAGCCCCATCCGGGAAGCAAAAAGCGTGCGTACACGACGGGAGTCATTCGACGCGCCGCGTTCGGTCACCGGTCGGGCCGCGAACTGCTCGTGCAGCATCTGCCGAAATGATTGGCACTTTGCGGGCAGGTAGTCTTAGCGAATCCTGGTACTTTCCTTCGACACGACCTCGGTCCCGTCGTCTATGCCGAGTTCAATCTCTATCCCAAGGTCGTCGTCGCGGGAAACATCGCGCACTTAGCACTCGCTGTTCGAGAATCCGACTCGCGGCGACCGGAAGTTCACCGGCGAGTAGACGTGCACCCAAGCGAAGCCCCTCGTCGCTTCCAGCGGGTTGAGCTCCGCGCGGACGTGCCTTCTGCCGCTCGCATCCATCGTGATCGTGCGCATGCGCCAGGCATGGTTGCCCGAGCGCGCCCAGTGATACTTGACGACGTGCGGCATGCCGGGCGGCCAATTGCTCGTGACGATGTCGGCGTCGAAGCGGAAAAGGCCGCAGCCGTTGATCGAGTTGCGTGACTCGACGTTCTGGACCGTGACGGTCGGGCCGGCGGCGACGGCCGGTGCGAGCGGTACGATTGCGGCAATCGCGAGCGCGAGCGAAGCTGCCGATGCTGAAAAGCGCATGATATCACCTCAAGACGGAGCGCAGAGTCGTTCGTCCCGCTTTTCGTACGGTCCCGCCCGCCCATAAGCCGCGCCCCACCGTTTTCCCATGCCGGCGGCCTACGCTGCGGATGTCAAGCGCACGATGGTGAAGAAAACAGGCGACCGCTAAATCGACCGTAGCGACGAGTTGAAGATCGGTAGCGACACGCTTCCCGTCACGACAACCGGGACGACGGCACATGTCGTTGGCTTCATTACCTCGGTGGCCGTGGCGGCGCCTTGTCGTTGATGATGATTCTGCCGCGCCCGATCTCGCACTTCTTATCCAGGGAACTGTAGGTTTGACCGGTAGGGCATGAAGGCCCGGCAGAACCCACGCCGCCAAACGCGTGCGGCAAGCTGAATTTCTGTACGATCGTCCGCTTCGATCCGGCAGGCAGCGGGGAGTAGACGATGTTGGAACTCTCCGCGGTACCCGGAGTGCCCTGATACACACTGGATAGTCCGGCGAGGCTGCCTTCGGCTGTCAGCGTCGTCGTCGCCTCGTACGTGATCCTTCCTGCGCCGGAATTGAGCGTGGTATGAAGGCCACTGCCCAAACCAACGAGATTCATCTGGAACGCAAGGATCGGCGCGACCCCTTCAGGGCCGACGAGCCTTTGCATACCTGCGTATTTGAGCCTGTGTATGAGGTGCGGGCCGGTACTCTTTTTCCGGCCTCGATTGTCGACGACCGTGTACTTCGCCCCGATGATCGCGCCGCCGGCATCGTCGACCAACTCATAGATGATCTTGAAGCCTGCTGGAACGCGATTGCTCGGCACTGGAAACCGTGCGAAGGGTGTCCTCGGAAACGACGGATAATTAAAAAGGTTTCCGGAGCACGTCTGCTGGGTCGGCTTCTTGGTGTTGCATGGGAACCCGATTGTGTTGTGCAAATGCCAGCGAGATGACTGGGACGGGAAGTTCTCCATAATCCAAACGATCCCCAGCGTTGCCCATTTGTTTGGATCGAAATTCGTGACGTATTGCTGGTAGACGCTGTTGGCGTTTGCCGGTGAATTGCAGTTGAGCTGCATGCTCATGCCTTGCGGCGCGACGATGTCTTGATCGACGTCAATCGTAACGCGGAGGCCCCGAATCGGTTTTCCGCCGCCGTACATGAAATAATTGTTGTTGGAGCTGAAGTTTTGAGGTGGGAGCGCTACGGGACCCGCTCGGGCGACAACGGGCGAGAGGGAACTGGCTGCGACCAGGCCGAGCCCGCGCACGAACGTACCACGCTTCATCATTTATGTTTCCCCCCAGCTCAGTGGAGATCCGGTCGAACTAATGGACTTGCCGATTCGTCTTGGCCGGTCTGCATGATGCATGCAGCGTCACCTCGGGGGCTTCTGGGGCGGCGCCTTGTCGTTGGTAAGGACCTTGTTGTACGGATTCTCGCACATCTTCGACAGGGGGTTGTAGGTTTGTCCGGCAGGGCATGAATGCCCGGCAGCCACGTGCGGCACACCGAATTTCTGTACGATTTTCCGCGCCGGCCCGGCGGGCAGCTTGGAGTAGCCGACGTTGGAACTCTCGACCGTACCTGGCGTGCCCCGATAAACATCGGTCAGTCCGGCGAGGCTGCCCTCCGGCGTCAGAGTCGTCGCCGCCTCATAGGTGATCCTTCCCGCGCCCGATGTTAGCGTGGTATGAGCGCCGCCGTTCCTGCCGACGAGATTCATCTGGAACGCAAGGATCGGCGCGACCCCTTCAGGCCCGACGAGCTTTTGGATACCGGCGTATTTGAACTCGTGTATGTGCTGCGGTCCGCTGGTCGTGCTCTTCCCTCGATTGTCCACGACCGTGTACGTCGCGCCAACGATCGCGCCGCTGGCATCGTCCATCAACTCGTAGATGATCTTGAAGCCTGCCGGAATGCGATCGCTCGGCCCCGGAAACCTTGTGAAGGGCACCTTTGGAATTGGGTAATTAAAAAGGTTGCCCTTGCACGACTTCTCGGTCGTTGCGTTGTTACTGCACGGGAGCCCGATCGTCTGGTGCAAATCCCAGCGAGACTTCTTGGACGGAAAGTTCTCAATCGACCAAGCAATCCGCAGTGTCTCTGATTGCGGGGTGAAGTTTGTGCAGTATTGCTGGTAGGCGCAGTTCGCGCGTGCCGGCGAATTGCCGTTGAGCTGCATGCTCATGGCATTTGGCGCGACGATATCCTCGTCGACGTCGATCGTGACGCGGAGCCCCCGAATCGGTTCCCCGCCGCCGTAAATGAAATAATTGCGGTTAGAGCCGAAGTCCCGGGGAGGGGGCGCCAGGGGCCCCGCTTGGGCGCGAACCGGCGAGAGGGAACTGGCTGCGACGAGGCCTACCCCGCGCACGAAGCTACCACGCTTCATCATCTGGCGTTCCCCTCGGCTCTCGACCGACACGGATCGGTGTTTTTGGACACGCATAAAACTGTGCTCGGCGTGTAACTCACCGAGGCGGTTGCAGATTTCTCGAAAACCGACACGTAGAAGTTTGCCGCCTCTTCGGCTCGGCCGTCGAACCACAGGAACGGCGTGATCCGTCCCCCTACGGCAGCACCATCATCCATTCGGTGCCGAACTTGTCGGTGACCATGCCGAACCGGCCGCCCCAGAACGCGTTGTCGATCGGCATCCCGACCTTGCCGCCCGCCGCGAGCGCGTTGAAGATCGTTTCGCCGCGCGGCCCCTCGTCGAGCGAGAGGGAGATCGAGATGTTGCCGGCGTCGGGATCGACGGTCTTTACCTCGCGGCCGTCGGATGCCATGAACGCGATCCCGTCGGCGGTGAACGACGCGTGCATCACGCTGTTCGCCGCACCGGGCGGCATCTCGCTCGCCATCGGGGTGTCTTTGACGCGCATCATCTCGTAGCTGCCGCCGAAGACCCCTTTGTAGAACTCCAGCGCTTCTTCGCAGCGCCCGTAGAAGAAGATGTAGGGTACCAGTTGCGTCGCCATGGGTGTTCCTCCGGAATCACGCGCGAACGAGGGTCGCGGTGAGGGTGGGTTCGAGGTGCGAGGTCTGCCGGCCCGCGCGATCGAGAACGGCACCGTACACCTGATTGGAGACCCCGAGCTGCTGACGCGATTCGCGGAGATCTTCCGTATCGAACCGATGCCGGCGGCAAGGTCGATCTAGGCCCGCGCCGGCACATGCAGGCTACATCCTGTCTGCGCTCTCACGAACCGGCGCGCACCGACGCGGCGTACTGGGTTCGTCATGCAAAATATCTTCGCGATCATCGCCGCCGCCGGTGCGCTGACGATGCCGCAAACTGGCATCGCGACGAACGCGCCCGTCGCCGTTAGCACCTGCACGGTTAGCGATCTCTACAATTCCGCGATCAACGCCGAGTTCGGTCCGCCGATCTCGTACCGCATGCTGCAGCTCACCTTTCTCAACACCGACGACGCCGTCGCGACGCAAGTGACGTTCGACGTGACGCACGATGGAGCGCATACGGTGGTGATCGACCGCGGCCGTTTCAGCAAAGGCGTCCCGATCGAGCGGCTCTACGACGCCGTCACCGGCGCGTACGGCGGCGGTTCGGCTGAGTGCGCCGTCGCGGCGATCACGTTCGCCGACGGCCGCCGCTGGACCGCGCCGGGCGGGACGACGACAGCCGCGACGCTGCGCTAGCCGTCCCCCGCCCGCAACCCCTTCCCGTGCTCCCGAACCGGTGATCGTGCCGGCGGCGTACGCCGGTTGCTGTGTTCGTTCAAACGACATTCTCGCGAGCGCGCGAACCCACTCATGCTCCCCGTGTCGTGCGCACGTCGGTGCTGCGGAATTCGCGGCCGCCGCGCTCGCCGGGATACTCCCGCGTGACGATCCGCCGGGGTGCGATCACGGCCGACGCCGGCACGCTGAGCGCGGAAGCGCCAGAGACGCTGTTCGTTCGCGGGCTCGGAAAAGTGGACGAAATCGCCGTCGTGTGGGGAGAGCACGTCGTCGCTCGCGGAAAGCCGGTGTACTAAGAGGATGGGCGCGCGGATGCTACTTGCGTCGCGCCGTATCGGCGATCCGATGACCCTCTCGGCGGCGTACTCTTTGCGGTGCACCGTTCTAGGAGAATCTTCGTGAAACAAGTTCTACAAGCCGCCGCGATCGCGATGTTTGTCGCACTCGGCGCGCAGTACACCGTTGTCGACGAGCAGGGGCGAGTCGTTGGGACCCTCGTCACGGATACGCCTGCGACATCTCAGATGAGGATCATCGGCATCACCAACGCCGCGCGCGGTAAAATCCCCGCGCAGCCCGATCGCCAGGCCGACCGAACGTTCCATCCTGACTACTCCCGAGCGCTCAGCGTCGATCAGATGGAGCGCGCATGGCGTAACGAGCTGGATCGGATCAACCCGCCAATCGTCACGGGCGGGGGGTGACGGCGTGCTCCCGTTTCTCGGCAGCGTGGCAATCGTGTTCGCCGCACTCGCGCCCGTATCGGCGCCCGCGTCACCCGAGTCGGTGCAAGCCGCACCGGTAACCGTGCCGGTCGCTGCGGCCGCACCCTCGCGACGCCGGCGGCACCACCAGGAAGCCGTCAACGTCCGGCCATCCGCCCCGTCCTCCGACGATCAGGCAATCGAGGAGCAGATGCGAATGCGCGTCCTCATGCCCGCACTGAGCGGCGACGGCGGCGGCTAACGAGGGTTACCCGGGCGGGCCGAAAGCCTTCCCGGGTATCCCGGCTACGGCGTTCGGATCCACTTGGTCGAAGCGCCGTCTTCCGTGGTGCCGATGAAGAAATTCGGGTTCTGGAATTGGATGCGGCTCGTGTGTGCGACGCCGAGCGGCGCGGGTGGACCCATCGGCGTGCAATTTCCGCCCACGCATATCCGCCTCGGCGAATAATCGGTCCAGACGAAGCGCATCGTTCGTCCGGCCGCATCCATCCGATAGGTTCCCATCAAATCGTACGCCATTCCCATATGGTTCATCACATGGACGCGAACGTGACCGTCAGCGCCGATTGCCAGCACGGAGTAGAGACCGGCCTGCTGGTTCCCCCAGTCGAGCGTACTCGACCAGCTCCCGACGAGCGGGCTGCCTGCCGACGCCGGGGCGATACAGAGCAGCGCAAGGACCACTCCGCGCGCGGCTGCCACGAGATGTCGCATCGTTCAACCTCCGTTCCGGGCCTTCAGGTTAGACGCGAACCGTGCCGCGATACACGATCTCGCGGCCGGTGCGATCGGAGACGGTGTACGCCACCTTGTACGCTCCTGATACGAACGGCGCATCGCTGGCGCGCTCGACGTACTGATACCCGACCCGCAGCATCTCGTTCAGATTCTGCGCGTCGGTCGCACCGTTCGGTGCGGTGACGGTCAGATGTTTGACCGTGACGGCGTCCGACGCGTGCGTGACGAGCACCAGTCGGCGCCGGTGAGCATCGGTGCCTTGGTGCGCGCTCTCTACTGCAAAGGCGGGTGCTGGGGAAACGCTCGCGCTGAGCAATGTTCCGCGCACCGGCTGGTCGGTGTTGGGGAACATGACGACGGCGTAGGATTGGCTCGCGAAGAACGCGTTGTAACCCCAATAGATGCGGCCGTTATGCCCCGGAGACGACGCGGGCCCGGGATTCCAGCCCGTCCCGAAACTGTTCTGAACGAGGAACGCTCCGTGCGGTCCCACGGAGTCGTCGTAGCCGACGATTACTTGGCCGTGTCCCGACTTGGGGATGAATCCGGCCGGCGCGGTGAACGCTCCGCGCGTCAGCTGAGGTGACTCGACGCCGTACTTGCGCGCGACGAGCCCCGTGAACGCGATCGCGTGGCCGTGCCGGACGAGCTCCTTGAAGAGCGCGAGGTACTTCGCTTTCCCGTGCTTGAGCCCCGTATACCCCTTGTAGCTTCCGATCAGGAAGCGCGACTGCCCGGGCCAGCTCCGGTGAACGTCGAGCGCGCTGATGTACGAGCACACGGTTTTGGGTGTCGTCGCGTCGTGCGGGTTGTACGGCACCTGCGCGGTGCTCGGGGCACCGTCGCGAACGAGACGGTTCGCGTACGGCGTCGCGCCGGAGCCGCCGGGACACACGCGCTTGTCGTTTTCGACGATCGCGTGCTCCCATTGATACAGCCACGCCGCGCTGGGCGCATTGCTCGCGTCCGCGGCGTTCCACTTGACGGAGCCGTCGGGGTTCCGTGCCGCCGTATAGGCGCCCAGGCAATACCCGAACGACTGCGCCTCGCAGGAGCCGGGCGAGCCGACGCTGCCGGGCACGCCTTGCTGCGGGATGGCGGGCAGGTTCGTCAGGGTCACCGCGTGCGACGAGTCCGGCTGGGGGTTCGCGACCTCGAGGACGGTGCCGCGCAACAGCGCCGGCGAGAGCGCTTCCTGAATACCCTCGAACTCGTGCGCGGTGATGCGCACCCCCCAGTCGCCGGCACTCGAGTCGGCGAAGACCGTCACGCCGGGCGCGCGGTACACCGGTTTGGCCGCCAGAGCCGTCGGCGCGGTCAACAAGACGGCGCCGGCGCCGGTAACGAACGATCGTCTTCGCACGGCAGAAACCTCCAAAGCCTTTCGGAAGGTCGTCACCCGATCATACTCAGAAGCAAGCAAACGTCAAGAAACGTCCTTCGCAACCGATCGCGCGATTTCTTGGGAGAAACTCGATGACCGGGCACATCCCGAGCGCGCTCAACGTCTCGCTGGACGGAGTCGTGAATGCCGATGGATCGTATGCGTCCGTTGATGTGCTGCGCGAGAAGTCGTCCGGCTTGGGCGACCTCCGCGAGGTCATCACCTATTGCACGATCGGCAATCGCGCAAGCGTCGCGTGGTTCGTGCTCTCGGAACTGCTCGGTCGTCGGGGCGTTCAGGTCTACGACGGCTCGTGGGCAGAGTGGGGCTTTCTGCCCGACGCGCCGATCGAAGCGGGACCACGTCCGTAGGCGCAGGCCGCTTGGTTAGGGGGCATTTCCTTGCGGCTCATCGGACTTTCACGCGAACCTCACGACACCCTCATCCGGCCCTAAGAACAATGTAAGGACCGGCGGCTATCTATAGGCATGGGCTTGGAAAGCATCGTTTTGATCCGCGACTTGGTGGGGGTTACCGCACCGTGGCGGTCGCTCTTCAACCATTCTGCCCCGGTCGAGATGTCCGTGGTCGGGACGCACGTGCTTGCCATGCTGGGCGCAGGCGGACTCGCCATAGCGCACGATCGCGGGACCCTGCGGGCGGGTCGCTGGAGTGCAGCAATTCGACAGCACCATTTTGCGGAGCTGCACGCCGTACACCGCATCGTCGTCGCCGCGCTTGGGATCTGTATGCTCAGCGGCGTCGCTCTTTTTGCGTCCGATGTCAAAACGTACGTCGTGTCGGTACCGTTCTGGATAAAGATGGCGCTCATCGCGATGTTGCTTGGAAACGCGCTGATCATGACGGCGACCGAAGGGACGTTGCGCGTCGGTTCGGGGGGCGACGCGGCCGTAGCGTGGGCACGGATCCGGGCAAACTCGATGGTGAGCGTGCTCTTGTGGGGGGCGATCGTGCTCGTCAGCATCGTCCTCTCGCTCTCAAAATGAGTCGGTCGATTTTTTCGGAGGTCACTCGTTCCTATGGCACTCCATAACACCCCGTGCGCGGGAAGCTGTCCTATCGGTCGCGCGCGCTTTCTGCGCTCAACCGCCCTTACCGCGCTGGCCGGAATCGCAGGCACCGGGCTCCTAGCGGACCCAGCGTTCGCGCAATCCGTCGGTTCTATCGCGCCCACGCAGTCCCGCGGAAAAGTGCTCACGTACTCCCTTCCCGCAAAGGAAGGCGCCCAGATCGACGCCGGCAACGGCGTGATCGTCGCGCGGGTGAAAAGTACGGTCTATGCGCTTTCCATCACGTGTCCGCACCGGGCAGTGACGACGCTGGAGTGGATCCCGGAGACGAAAGAATTTCACTGCCCCAAGCACGATGCGCATTTTCAATCCGACGGTGAACTCATCGACGGCCGCCCGGATCGCGCGATGGACCGGTACGCCGTACGCCGTGCCGGGCAAAGCATCATGGTCGATACCGCCGCGGTCTTGCAGCAGGACACGGCGCACGATGCCTGGAGCCGCGCGGTCGTGACGGTCGGCTAGTCTTTCATCGGGCCTGACCGCCCGTTCGATTGTCCCGCAACAGCAGCCAAGGAGGACTCATGACCGAAAACGAGCGCATAGAAAAAGGTCGCGCGATCCGCCGTGAAGTGCTCGGCGCGGACTACGTCGATCAGCCCGGCGCCGCTCCGACCAAGCTGCAAGCGGCGTTCCGCCAATTCACAACGGAGAACTGCTGGGGAACCGTATGGGTCCGCGAGGGCCTTTCCCGCAAACAGCGCAGCATGCTGAATCTGGCGATGCTCGCGGTAATGGCTCGCTGGCACGAGTTCGAGGTCCACGTGCGCGGAGCACTGACCAACGGTGTCACCGAGGACGAAATCGTCGAGATCCTGTTGCAAGCGGGCGTCTACGCCGGTGTCCCGATCGCTTCGGAAGGCTTCAAGATCGCGGATCGCGTGATCGCGCAGTACGGCCCCAAAGGCGATCACCCGTCGCGGAGCGCGTAGGGTGAGCACGCGTACGGTTCCTCCCAGGCGACACCTCCCGGGGACGCGTATGATCTGAGGGTGGGAATCGCCGGGTTCGCCGTTCGTCGCAGGGTCGCCGTCGCTATGCTGTCGCTCGCGATCGTCGTGCTCGGCTTGTTCGCTGCACCACGCCTAGCGATCGCGCTCTTGCCTTCGTTCGCGCCCCCGGTCGTGAGCGTCACCGTCGCGTACGGCAACGTCTCGCCCGAGACGATGGAGACGACGATTACGCGGCCGATCGAAAACGCGGTCAGCCGCGTCTCCGGCATCGACTTCATCGAGTCGAACTCGTTCCAAGGGCTCTCGACCGTGCGCGTCCAGTTCCAGTTCGGAACCGACATCAACGTTGCCGCGGTCGACGTCCAGCAGCAGGTCGCCCGTATCCGGGCCTCGCTGCCGAACGACCAAGCCCTGCAAGAACCGCAGATCGCGAAGGCCGACCCGAACGCGACTCCCGTGCTCACCGTCGCTGTCACCGATCCGCTCATGACGCAGCGCGCGCTCTCGGATCTGATCGTCAACTCGCTCTCCGACGAGTTCGCGTCGGTGCACGGAGTGGGCAGCTTAGGCGTCTCGGGCGTTGCCCAGCGCGCGATCGTCATCGAACCCGACGAGCACAAGCTGGTGGGCGCCGGCCTCACGATCGATACCCTGCTGCAGCGGATCAAGAACGAGAACGTCGAGCTGCCGGCGGGCGTGATCCAGATCGGACGCAACGAGTACGGTATTCGCACGAGCGCCCTCTTCACCGCGCCGGGGCAGATCGCGGACACCGTGATCACCGTCGCAAACGGTGCGACCGTTCGGCTGCGCGACGTCGCGATCGTTCGCGACGCGATCCAGGAACAGCGCGTGTTCTCCCGACTGAACGGCTCGCCGTCCGTCCTGCTCACGATTACCGCACAGCCGAACGCCAACATCGTCGCCGTCGCGGGCGGGGTGAGCCAGAAGATCAACGAGATCGCGGGCCGCTATCCCAGCATGCAGTTCGCGACGCTCCTCGACCAGCGCGAGTTCATCCTGGATGCGGTCGCGTCGCTCGAGCACACCGCGATCTACGGCGCCGTCCTGGCCGTCTTGATCATCTTGCTGTTCCTGCATTCCTGGCGCGCGATGCTGATCGTCGCGGTCTCACTGCCGGTCTCGGTCCTGGGGACGCTCTTCATCGCGTACGCCTTTGGGGAGACCCTCAACATCATGACGCTCGGCGGCTTAGCGTTGGCGGTCGGGCTCATCGTCGACGACGCGGTCGTGGTCATCGAGAACATCTCGCGGTTCCTTGGAATGGGGATGTCATCCGAGGATGCGGCCGAGGGCGGGACCGCTCAGATCATGGGCGCGGTGATCGCTTCGTCGATCACGGTCGTCACGGTGTTCTTCCCGGTGCTCCTCATACCCGGGCTGCAGGGCTTGATCTTCGGGCCCTTCGCGATCGTGGTGATGAGCGGGGTCGCGATCTCGCTGCTGGTCGCCGTCACGGCAGTGCCGATGCTCTCCGCCGAGATGCTGCGCCGCCGCGACGGGCCGGAGGCCGCTGCTGCGAACCAGAATCGCTTCGGCAGGGCGTTCGACCGCGCGTACGGCAGGGTCGCGAGCGGCTACGGCCGTCTGCTCGCTGCCTCGCTCGATCGTCCGGCGGTCGTGCTCGGCTCCGCGTTTGCACTGATCGCGATCGCCGCGGGAGCGATGCAGCTCGGCGTCGTGCCGACCGAAATCTTCCCGCCGTCGGATACGCGGTTCGTCCAGCTCGGGCTGCAGACGCCCAACGGCACCGCGCTGGCGACGACGGACCAGGTCTCGCGGGTCGTCGAAGACGCGCTGCGCAGAGATCCGCGCGTCGTCGCCGTCGGTGCAACGGTCGGCGAGGTCGGCGCGGGCGGGACGACGCGCTCCGTCACCAACCGCGCAACCATGCAGATCACGCTCAAGCGCGGAACCGACGGTGCGGCGGCGGCCGCGTTCATCAGCGATTGGCGCCGGCGCTTGAGCGGGAACGCGAAGAGCCCCGAGCGGCTGCTCGCGCCGCCGGAAGCCGTGGGCCTCCGCAGCGCGATGATCGGGACGATCGCGCGCGGCCAGACGATCGACATCGTCCAGCGACAGATCTCGCAGGGCCAGACCGCGCTCGAGCTCGAGATCTATGGACCCGATCTCGGAACGTTGCAGAGCGTGTCCGATGGCGTAATGGCCGCGATCTCGCGCATCCCCGGCGTCGGCGACCCCGACAAGAACGTGACCAACTCGCAACCCGAGGTGCGGATCGCGATCGACCGCAGGCGCGCGAGCGAGCTGGGCCTCGGCACCGGTGACGTCGCGCAGTTCATCAGCTCGGCGACGAACGGCTCGATCTCGAGCTACTATCAAGTCAACGGGATCCAGTACCCGATCCTGGTCGAGCTCGCCCCGAACCAGCGCCGTTCGTTCGCTTCGCTGCAGGGACTGGAGTTCTCGTCGCCCGGCGCCGGCACGACGACGCTGGGAGCGACACCGCCGCCCGGCGCGACACCGCCGCCGGTCGGCTTAACGCTCGGCAGCGTCGCGCAGATCACGCAGGGCCTCGGTCCGTCCGCGATCAGCCGCGAGAACCGCCAGCGCCGCGTCGAGATCCAGGCGCCGCTCGCCGGCCGCCCGCTGGGACCGGTCCTCGTCGATGCTGCGTCCGTGATGGGCGCGTACCCGTTCCCACCGGGGTACCGCTGGGAGTTCGGGCCGGAGATCGTGCGCGGCCAAAACAGCTTCAGCTCGCTGTGGCTCGCGGTCGGCCTCGCGGTCCTGCTGATCTACATGTTGCTCGCCGCGCAGTTCGAGTCGTACATCGATCCGCTCGTGATCATGGTCGCGGCCCCGCTCTCGTTGGTGGGGATCCTCTCGGCGCTCCTGATCACGCACCGCGCGTTCGGGCTGACCGCGTTCGTCGGCTCGCTGATGCTGGTCGGGATCGCAGTGAAGAACGCGATCCTCGTCATCGAGTTCACGAAGCAGTTGCGCGAGGAGGGCAAGCCCGTCCGCGAGGCGCTGCTGGAAGCGGGCCCGCTGCGGCTACGGCCGATCTTGATGACGACGCTCGCCACGCTGGGCGGGATGCTCCCGCTCGCGCTCGGCATCGAGGTCGGCAGTTCGACGCAGGCACCCCTCGCGACGGTCGTGATCGGCGGTCTGATCGCGTCGACCATCCTCTCGCTGCTCGTCGTACCGACGCTCTACCTGGTCGTCGCGAAACGGCTCGGAAACCGCTTCCGTTCGCGCCGTCGCATCCCCTCGACCACGGCCGAGCTCCAACCGAGCCAGGTGCGCTAGCCGCGAGCGGCGACGATCATGTCGTAGAGCTGCTTGCCGTTCGGAACGTCCTCGAATTTCTTGTAGACGTCTTTGGTCGCGCGTTTCCAATCGGTGAGGTCGGGCTTGATCACCTCGATCCCGGCCGTCGCCATCTTCGCGATGCCCGCCTTGTAGTCGGCGGCGTAGACTTGATGGTTGTACGGCGTGGCGATCTTGCCGGCAGCGACGAACGCATCTTTCATGGTGCTGTCGAGACCGTCCCAGAAGGTCTTCCCCGCGTACATCCCGGCCGGCAAATAGTGGACGTGCGTCAGATGGTAGAACTTGCAGAGCTCGGAAAATTTGTCCATGAAGAACTGGTCGGGCGACGTGTCCGCGCCGTCGACGACTTTCTCCTTGAGCGCAAGATACAATTGCCCGTACGGCATCGGCGTCGGATTCGCGCCGAGCGCGCGGTAGGCTTCAACGTAGCCCGGTGACTGGATGATGCGCAGCTTCATCCCTTGCAGATCCGCGAGTTTGCGGACCGGCTTCGAGGTGGTGAACACGTTGCGCTCCTGAACGGACCCCCAGCCGAGCGAGACCAAACCGCTTTCCTTCGCGATGATGTCGGCGAACGTCTGTCCCGCCTTGCCCGCCATCACGCGATTGCCTTGTTCGATGCTGTCGAAAAGGAACGGCGTCGAGAACAGCTCGAGCGCCTTGACCGTCGCCTCGAGCGCGGGCTGCGAGGTAATCAACATGTCTTGCGTGCCGGCGCGCACCGCCTGGATCATCTGAATCTCACCGCCGAGCTGCGAGGTGTTGTAGATCTGCAGCTCGTACCGGCCGCCCGTGCTTTTCACGAGCGCCTCGGAGAACCGCTCGCACCATTTCTGGTACTCACTGGTCGGCGCGAGCGTGTGGCCGATCCGGACCTTGATGCTGTCGGCGCGAGCCGCGCTCGGGATCAGCGCTGTGGCGGCTGCCGCGGCGCCCATCGAGCGAACCAGCTGCCGGCGTGTCATGGTCATGGCCAAATCCCTCTCGGGGCGCGCGAAACATCCGATGTCTCCTGCGCCGATGCGGAGGAGGCGACCGTGGCGAAACTATAATCCATCACGGAAGAGGAGTCAATGGAAATTCCGTTGAAGCCCAGACACCCGATGAATTCCCGCCCTCCGGCCGTCGACTTTGAGGCCAAGAAGCGCCCGCCCGAGCGGCTCACGGACGTCGCGATCGCGCGCGTCAAGGAGATGATCACGAGCGGAAAGCTCGTGCCGGGACAGCGGCTGCCGCGCGAACTGGACTTAGCACGCGAGCTCGGCCTCTCGCGAAACTCGCTGCGCGAAGCGGTCCGGGCGCTGACGTTGATCAAGGTGCTGGAGACACGTCAAGGCGACGGGACGTACGTGACCAGCCTCGAGCCGCGCTTGCTCTTCGATGCGGTCGCGTTCGTCACGAACTTGCTGCAAGATCACCAGATGCTCGAGGTGTGGGAAGTCCGCCGTTTGCTCGAGCCCGCCGCAGCGGCCCTCGCTGCGGCGCGCATGACGCAGGCCGATCACGTTGCGCTGCGGGAGCGCGTCGAGCGCTTCGAGATCGCGGCCACGGCGGAAGAGGTCATGCAGGCCGACGCGGAATTTCACCGGTTCATCTACCGCTGCGCGGGCAACTCCGTGCTCGAATCGGTCCTCGAGACGCTCTCGCTTCAGACGGTGCAGGTTCGCACCTGGCGCAAAGCGACCGACGCGAGCCATCGTGCAGCCGCGCTCGAGGAGCACGCGCAGATCTATCGGGCAATCATCAGCCGGGACCCGGAGCTTGCCCGCGCCGTCTCCGCGATGCACGTGGCCGAGGGCGAATCCTGGCTGCGCCGATCGGTGTCGGCTGCAGCGGCGCGCTCGGAGAAGACGGCATGATCGACGACCTGCGGGTTCGTTGATGCAATGAGGCTGGAGCGCGCGGTCGACGCGCTGAACCGCGCGGCGCTCGCGGCCGCGTGCATGTTGACGGTCTGCGTCTTCGTCGTCGCCGCGCTGGGAGTGATCTTCCGCTACGTCATCCAACATTCGCTGACGTGGGCCGACGAGACCGCCTCGTACATATTCATCTGGCTGGTCTTTTTGGGCGCGGCCGCTGAGGTGTGGAACGACGGTCACCCGTCGGTCCGCTTCGTGGCCGACCGTCTGCCCGCGTCCGCGCGCCGGGTGGCCGCGATCCTCGCCAATCTCGCGATCGCCGTGTGGGGCGGCGTGCTGCTGGTGTACGGGATCAAGGCCGTGCTCCTGGAGTCACCCGAGAGCTGGTCGTCGCTGCCCGGGATCTCGCTGCAGATTCCGTACGCCGCGATCCCGGTCGCGGGCGCGTTGATCGTCATCTTCGGCCTGACCAAGATCGTCGTTCGCCGATGATCGTTTGGCTTCCGATCATCGTCGCGCTCGCTCTGTTGCTGCTCGGCGTCCCGGTGTCGGTCGCGCTGGGTGTCGGCGCGGCGCTGGCGCTCGTCGAATCGCATACCTCGCTGGTGATCGTCGGTCAGCAGCTGTTCAACGGTCTCAACTCGACGGTCTTGCTCGCCATCCCGTTCTACATGTACACCGGGGCGGTGATGGAGCGCAGCGGGCTCGCCGACCGGTTGATCGATCTCGCCAAGGCGTTGGTCGGCTCGTTTCGCGGCGGCCTGGGGATGGTCGACGTCGTCGCGAGCATGTTTTTCGCCGACATCTCCGGATCGGCGACGGCCGATACGGCGGCGATCGGGTCGGTGATGGTCCCGGGCCTAAAAAAGGCCGGCTACAGCGGCCCGTATTCGGCTGCGCTGCAGTCCGCTTCAGGTTCCCTCGGTCTGCTTTTTCCGCCGTCGATCAGTCAGATCGTGTATGCGTACGTCGCGCAGATCTCGCCGGCGAAACTGTTCGCGGCATCCTTGATCCCGGGCATCATGGTGGCGTTCTCGTTCATGGTCGTGAACTATCTTGCGGCGCTGCGCTTCAACTACCCGCGCGGCGACCGCTTTTCGTTCGCGCAGCTGGGACGCGCGCTGCGCGGCGCGGCTTGGGCGCTGCTCGCGCCGGTGTTGATCCTTGGGGGAATCTTCTCGGGGATCGTGACGCCGACCGAGGCGGGCGTCGTTGCCGGCGGATACGTCACGCTGGTGGGATTTCTCGTGTACCGAAGCTTGACGCTGCGTTCGATGGGCGCCGTCTTGGTCAAGACCGTTCGAAATACCGCGCGGGTGATGTTCTTGCTAGGGTCCGCGCTGATCTTAGGACTCTACCTGATCCGCGAGCAAGTTCCGCAGGCGGTGGCCTCGCATCTCGGGGGCGTGGCGCACAGTCCGCTGCTGCTGCTGCTGCTCATCAACGTGATCCTCTTGTTCGCGCACACCGTGCTCGAGACGATCGCCAGCATCATCGTCATCGTTCCGGTGCTGCTGCCGCTGTTCGGCGTTGCCGGCGTCGACCTGGTGTACTTCGGGATCATCCTGCTCGTCAACTCGGCGATCGGCATCAACTTTCCGCCGGTCGGTTTCTGCCTTTACATCGGGGCGAGCATCGCCGAGGTTCCGCTCGAAGCCGCGGCGCGTGCGATCCTGCCGTTTCTTGCGATGCTCGTCGTCGATCTCATCCTCGTGACGCTGCTGCCGAATCTCTCGCTCTGGCTGCCCTCGTCATCCACCAGTAGCTAATTTGGAGGTCGAACTCGGATGAAGCGCCCGCCTGGCTCGAACTGGGGTGACTACGGAGTCGACGATCGCATCGGGCGTCTCAACGAGCTTACGTCCGAGCGGGTCGTTCGCGCAGCAGCCGAGATTCGGACCGGACAGCGGTTTTGCCTGAGCCTCCCGCTCGACTACCCCGGCGGAAACGTCGTCTTTCCGTTCCGCCTTCCACCCGAGCGCAAGGTCGTCGATCGGATGGGTGCCCTGGCCAGCGACTTTCCGTTCTCGCGGGTGCGCGATGGCGCGACCGGCGTCGTCAACGACGACATCGTTACCTTATGGACGCAGTACTCGACCCAATGGGACGCGCTCGCCCACGTCGGGTCGCAGTTCGATGCGAACGGCGACGGAGAGGCCGAGGTCGTCTACTACAATGGGCACTATCCGGGCCCCGACGTCGACGGGATGGCGACGGCCGGGCTGCAGGGTCGCGGCGTCATGGTCGATCTTCATCGAAAGTACGGGCACGCGAAGATCGCCGTCGATTACGCCATGTTCGAGGAGGTCATGCGCGAGCAGAACGTGGTTGTCGAACCGGGCGATATTCTCACGCTGCGCACCGGCTGGGCCCAGTTGCTCGTCGACATGCAAGGCCGGCCGGACAAAGATGTCGTGCACAACTCCGGCGCCGGACTCGATTCGAGCGACTCGAAGCTTCTGCAATGGGTCGCCGAGAGCGGCATCGCTGCGATCGTTGCCGACAACCTCGCCGTCGAAGCCTATCCACCCAAAGCCGGCGGGGCGGGGACGCCGTTCTTACCACTGCACGAGCTCTGCCTCTTCAAGCTCGGCATCAACCTCGGCGAGATGTGGTATCTTACCGAGCTGGCGGCCTGGCTGCAGAAGAACGAGCGCACTCGGTTCTTCCTGACCGCGCCGCCGTTGCGCTTGCGCGGTCACGTCGGGTCACCGGTGACGCCGATCGCGACGGTCTGACCGCCGAACCGCGCTGTCAGCGGGCTTTACGGCCCGCTCAGCGCTCGGCTGCGTCGCGCGGCCCGGTTGACGTACCACGCGATCGGGACGCCGAAGAAGACGGTGTGGGCGACGATATCCAGCATCACCTGACCGGCCGATTGCGGCGCTCGCCACATTCCGGTCGCCAGCAGGAGCAGCTGCATCACGACCATGACCACGAGGCCGAACGTGAGCCCACTGATGAACGGGTGCGCGAGGACCTGACGGTACCGCTGCGCGGTCAGGCCGAACAGCGCTCCCCAGCCGGCGCTGATCGCAAAGTGGATCGCTATGCCGAGTGGGACGTACGCGCTCGACCCGAGTGCAGCTTTACCGACCAGTCCCGAGGCGATGAAGTTGTACGAGTTCGGCCACGAAAGAACTCCGGTTGCGAACAAGAATGCGTCAACCACGACGCCGGCGATGATGCCGGCCAGGATTCCGTCGTAGGCCAGCGGGCGCTCGTACCGTTTGAGAGCAAGTGTCGACATGCCGTCTTTCTCCAGTTGCGCCTTGCGGTGCCGCAATCCCGTACCCAGCGGTGCTGAAGGAAGTATGAAACGTTCGAGGACCGAGCGCACCCGAGCGCAAAGTCGCCTTGGGTGATCGACATAGCACTACGAATTCGCGTCGCATGAAGAGGCTGCCGTTCATCGTCGGAATCGCGTTGGCGACCGTCGCCGCGGGCCCGGCCGTCGCCGCCGATTCAGGACAGATCGTCGTGTTCGCTGCGGCATCGCTTCGTGAGGCGTTCGAAGCGGCTGCGCCGGCATTCACCAAGCGGACCGGTGTTGCGGTGAGCTTTTCGTTCGGCGGCTCCGACACGCTCGTGACGCAGCTCAAGCAGGGCGCGCCCGCCGACGTGTTTGCGTCGGCGAACGAGGCGCAGATGAAGATCGCCGCGGATGCCGGCCTGCTCGCAGCTGCGCCGCGGACGTTCGCGCGAAATCGCCTCGTCGTCATCGTTCCGAAGGAGAACCCGGCGAAGATCTCCGAGCTCGCCGACCTCGCGAAGCCGGGCGTAAAAGTCGTTCTGGCCGCCTCCGGCGTGCCGGTCGGGACCTATGCGCGCACGGCGTTTCTGAGGCTGAACGGGCAGACCGGATACCCGGCCGATTTTGGCGGTCTGGTCGAACGGAACGTCGTGTCGAACGAACTCGACGTCAAAGCCGTCGCGACGAAGATTTCGCTCGGCGAGGGTGACGCCGGCGTTGTCTACGCGACCGACGTCACGCCGGCCGTGGCCGGCCGCGTGAAGATGGTCGCGTTCCCGCCCGGCGCAGCACCCGAGGCGATCTACCCGATCGCGCCGCTCAAGCATGCGCAGCCTGGTGCCGGCGCGCGTGCCTTCGTCGATTTCATGCTCTCGCCGGCCGGTCAGGTCTTTCTGAAGGCGCGGGGTTTCGCGTCGCCGTGACGCGGCGCCGTCAGGTCGGCGTCATCGCCGGCTGCGTCCCGGCGCCGCGACCCACACAAGACCGAAGCCGACCGCTTTGGACGACCCGCCGCGGGGCGCAAGATTGACCTCATAGTCCAGATCGAGCGCGAGCCGGTTGCCGAGCGCGCGCTGGAGGGCAACGAACCCGCGGCTGCCCGCCGGAAGAAGAGGTCCCTGGCGCGAGACGAGTGCGTCTTGCACGAGCAGCGTCGTCGCGCCGTCGAGTGCATAGGCGAGCGTGAAAGAGGGAGCGTAGACGAAAAACGTGCGGTTCGC
This sequence comes from Vulcanimicrobiota bacterium, assembly GCA_003168375.1. Taxonomy (GTDB): domain Bacteria; phylum Vulcanimicrobiota; class Vulcanimicrobiia; order Vulcanimicrobiales; family Vulcanimicrobiaceae; genus Vulcanimicrobium; species Vulcanimicrobium winogradskyi. Next base: position 462,268 of record PMSI01000002.1, on the reverse strand, counting down.
GCCGCTTGCATCCGGACCGACGGCAGTGCCGAAGACCTGGCTCGCGGCGAACGAAAGCCTCGGGCTCAGCGCGAGGCCGAGATTCGCGGAGAGCGAGAATGTCGGGGCGCCCGCGGTGAACTCGCCGGTTCCCGTCGGCGGTGCATACGCCGCGCCGAGAGATCCTTGCGCAACGCCCGTGTCCAAGACGAGATACTTCGCGGCAAGGACGAGGTCGGTCGTGCCGCGGGCCGCATCGAATGGCGTGTTTCCGGCGATCGCACGCGATTGATTCGCAGGCGGTGCGACGCCGAGCTCCAGGCGTTTTGCGATGCCGGCGCGGACGAACGTCAGAGGTCCGCTTGCGAGCGTGGAGCTTCCGCCGGGTGACGTCGTGATTTGACGCCGCAGTCCCGTCTCGACGACGATCTCATCGGGAAGGACGACGCACGGGGAGCCGCCGGCCGATGTCGTACGGCCGGTACCGGGGCGATCGGCGAGCGCGACCGCGATGGGCATGCTGCACGGGGGAGGGCTCGCGTCGTCTGCAAGCGCCGAAGACGCCAGGAGGAGCATCGCGACCGCCGCCACACCCGTCGTGAGCGTGCCTGCGGGGAACGGTTTCGAATCCATGCGATCGTGAACTGCGATTGCCGCGCGCCGAGCGGATGACCTCTTCCGACTGGCCGAGCTTTCGGTCGGACGAGGCATGCGCTCTTCTTGCAAGTACACTCCGCGCTCTCGCAGCGCGACCGCACCGAGGCGGAGATCCGGCAGTTCATCGCGGACGCCGGCCACGAACTGCGCACGCCGCTCACCGTCATCATGGGCTATCTCGACGTACTGGAAGACGGTGCGGTCGATGCACCGGGGGTCCGCGAACGCGTCTTCGCGACCCTTCGGCAAGAGAGCCGCCGCATGCGCACGCTGATCGAGAGGCTGATCTACCTCGCGCGGCTGGAGCGCGGAGAGACAACCGCGCGGGAGATCGTCGACGTCTCCGCGATCGTTTCGCGCGTCGTGAGCGCGCTGTCGCCGGAAGACGGTGCTGCAACGATCGCGGTTTCGGCCGCTCCCGATGCGGTCGCCGTCGCCGACCCGACCGACGTCAGCGAAGCGATTCGGAACCTGGTCGACAACGCGCTGAAATACGCCCCCGGATCGGAGATCGCGGTCAGCACGGCGGTCGACGGGAACGAGGTCGTTCTCGTGGTTCGCGATCGCGGGCCGGGGATGTCGGAGCACGACCAGAAGCACGCGTTCGACCGCTTCTACCGCGGGCGCGGACCCGGTGAAGCGGAAGGCTCCGGCCTTGGGCTGGCGATCGTCAAGCGCGCCGTCGAACGCTCCGAGGGAACGATCGCGCTGCAGAGCCGCGTGGGCGGCGGGACGCAGTTCACGATTCGGTTGCCGCGCGCGCACGCGGAAGTGGAGACCGGCACGACGCCGGACTGAACGATTCTCCCCTGCGATCGATTTAGGGAGCCGCGGCGGTCTGGGCGATGAGCTCGAGTGGCGACACGACGACCTCTCCGCCGGCGGCGAGCTCCGTCTGTCCGGTGTACCGCGAGAAAAACTCCCGGCTCTGAAGGTCCCGGACGGCATCCTCGTCAGCCGCCGCGGCGAGATGGTAGTAGTCGGGTCCTCCGCTCGCCTTCATGCAGCGATACGAGATCCTCCCGCGCAAGGCTGGATCGTTGTCCAAAGCCGAGATGAAGCGAGCGATCTCCCGATGCCAGTCCTCTTCCGAGCCGTGTTTGAAGCGATAGGTGATGAGAAAGTATTTCATGTTCCAGCCAATCGAGTGCGGTGCATCAGATTTTCGGCGCCGGTTGTTCGCCGCGGAAGATCGCGGCGTTCCGTACGGCGAACTCCGCGAAGCTCGTCGGACGGCGTCCGAGTAACGTCTGGGCTACGGGCGAAACCTGCGCCTCCTTGCCCTTTCGCCGCTCCGCGAAAAGTTCGGCAAGAGCATCGGCGAGGTACGGCGGCACCCCGGCGGCGAGCTGAGCGTTCTTGGCATCGTCGGGAGCGATGTTGACGTACCGGATGCTCTTGCCCGTCGCCGCGGAGAGCGCGTCGGCAACCTCGGCCATCCCGAGCGCCTCGGGCCCGGTCAGGGGATAGATCTTCCCTTCGTGCCCGGAGCTCGTCAGGACCGTCGCGGCGACCTCGGCGATGTCGCCGACGTCGATCGATGCGATCTTCGCGTTCTCCATCGGCAGAAAGAGCGCGCCTTTCGCGAGGATCGACGGCACCTGCCGGAAGTAGGCCGGCATGAACTCGCCGGCGCGCAGTTGCGTGAATGCCATACCCGAGGCTTCGAGCCGCCGCTCGATCTCGCCGTGCATCCGGGCGAAGCGGAACGGCGAGTCGAGCTCGGGCATGATCCCGGAGAGTTTGACGACGTGCTTCACGCCGGCGCTCGCGGCGGCCGCGATGAAGGCCGATTGCACCTCGAGCATCGCCGGATCGGACGAGGAGATCAGCATCGCGCGATCCACGCCGCGCAGCGCCGCAGCGAGCGTCTCGGGCTGCGCCATATCGCCGGCGACGACCTCGACGTTCGGCAGTGCCGACAACGCGGCGGCCTTCTCGAGGCTGCGGGTCAGCGCGCGCACTGCGACACCCCGCGCCGACAGCCGGCGCACGAGCTCCCCGCCGTTCAGCCCGGTAGCGCCCGTCACGAGAATCATCAGTGTATTGTGGGAAGGAAATGAGCGAATGTGCAAGTATGGACAAAAATGATACTGTAAGGCGGGAGGCAGAGCAGCGATGAGAACGTCGACCTCGAGAGCGCCCGTGAGCTGCGGCTGCCCGGTCACGGCATTTCAGAAGCTGATCAGCGGAAAATACAAGCTCCGCATCTTGTGGGATCTCAAGGACGGTCCGCTCCGCTACGGCGAGATCAGAACCGGTCTCCTGAGAGGGGCGGTCGGGACGCAGGAGATCGCTCCGCGCGTTCTGAGCCGCGAGTTGAAAGCGCTGAGCGCCGCTGAGCTGATCGACCGCCGTGACTATGGCGTCGTGCCGCCGAAGGTCGAGTATCGTCTGACTCGCAAGGGGCAGAGTTTCATCCCCGTCATCGCCGCGATTCGCACGTGGGGAACTCGCCATCTCGGCCAATCGGCGAGTTCGGTTTCCGGCGCATCCCGAGCCTCTTAACCAGGCCGCGATGCGTCGCAGCTCAATGGGCAAGGATGGCGGCGATTTCTCGACGGCGTAGCTCGTCAAGCCGGGCAAAGCAGCAGCGACGGACTTTGCCCGAATTGAGGTTAATTGTGACCAGACGCACCGTTGCGGGTAGATATACGAGCATGCCTATGCAAGCACGGCTCACTCGGCGCAACATGGTATGCACGGTAGCTGGGCAGCGCTTGGTAGCAGCATCGCTTCTTGCGCTGCTTCTTTTCGGTTCCGCGGGCGTCGCCGATGCCGCGGACTTCGGTGCGCCGCCGTCCGGCGAGATCCCGATCCTCTACAACGATCACACCGTCTACGCGACGCCGGACATCCTCACGCGCAGCCGTGTCTTGGCGGCGCTGGTCAAGGACGGCCGGATCTACGTGCCGCTACGCAGCATGTTCGAAGAGATGGGCGCCACAGTCTCGGCGTCACCCGACGGCAAGACCGTCACCGCGACCAAGCCCGGTGCGAGCGTCACCGTGACCGTGGGCAAGTCCGAGGTCGTCATCAACGGCGCGACCCGACCGCTCGACGTGCCGCCGATGCTCTACCACGGCATCGTGCTCGTACCGGTGCGCGTGATCTCCGAGGCGCTCGGTGCCTACGTCCAATGGCTGCCGACCCGCCACGTCGTCGTCGTGCGGTACATCCCGGTGCCGCCGCCGCCGTTCGTCGCGACGCCGACGCCGGCGCCCACCGCCGTGCCCGTTGTGCCGACGCCCGTACCGTTCGTTCCCACCCCCACGCCCAGCCCGACACCCGCACGCCAGTCATATACGGCCTTCGTCCAAGCCGCATTCGTAGCGCACAAGAACTACAACGAGTTCTCGGCCGGCCAGTGGTGCCCCGAAGGGTATCTGGTGGCCGGCGCGTGGGCGCCCAACGATTCGGCGTTCGCTGTAAAAGTGGACTTCCGGCAATACGCGTACGTCACGAGCGACAACGTGAGGGACACGATCGGCAACCACTATACGCAGTTCGCGACCATCGACGGCGGCGTCGCGTTCACACCGGTTTTCCTGGCGCGGCAAAGCTCCTTGGATGCGCGCCTGTTGTACAAGGTTGCAGCGCCTCGAATCTACGTCGGCGCCGGATACATTCACACCGCCAACAACTACGGCTACCCACAGTTGAACGGACTCGGCGGCGGGATCGAAAAATTGCCGGACTTGAAGAAGGGGATCAACCTCTTCGGCTCCGCGTTCTACTACCCGGCCGCAAGCGGCAACTATACGATCATGAACCCGGCAAGCATCAATGCCGGCAAGACCTATCGACAGCAGTACCAGATCTTGAAGTACGATCTGGGCCTCGCGCTCGCGACGGAACGTTCCCCATTGTATCTCTACGGTGGTGTCAGCGGCGAACACTATACCGCGCAGCAGAACGCACCGATCGGTCAGACGCATGACGGTCCCTACATCGGCCTCGGCGTGAAGCTCTAAGAGCCGGAAGGACGATGAACATGCTCGAGAGATTCCGTTTCTTCCACGTCGGACTCGTCGCGCTGGTCGGTGCCGCCTCCCTAGCGGCGTGCAGCAGCGGCGGCTGCGGGAACTGCACCGTACCGCCGTTCAACGCCACGGGTGCCGGCGCCATTCCGACTCCAACCCCGACGCCGCTTCCCCCGGGTGTTACGCCGACGCCGACACCGACGCCGCGTCCCCCGGGTGTTACGCCGACGCCGACGCCGGCGCCGACTCCGACTCCGACTCCGAGTCCGAGCCCGAGCCCGACGCTCCAGGCCCTCTCGTGCAGTCAACGCGTGACGCCCCTCGGGGCAGCTCTCGCGCCGTTCGCGGTGCTGGCCGGCTCGACGGTCACGAATGTCGGTAATACGTTCGTTACGTACGCCGCCGGCGCCGTCACCGGGTCGATCCACGACGATCTCATCGGCGTGTTTCCGGGGACGGCGATCACGGGATTTCCGCCTGGAACCGACGCGGACGGACCGAACGCGATATACGGTGCCGGGTTTAATACGAACGTCGGCCCGCCATCCGCAGCCCAGGCTGCCTTGACCACCGCCTACACGGCGATCTCCGGAACGGCACCGACGGTCGTTCTCACCGGGACGCCTGACCTCTCCACAACCAGCTCAGGTCTTTCGAGTTGCGGTGCGACGGGAACCCTGACGTGTCCGGCGGGTACCTTCGGTGCCGGAGTCTTCAGAGCGGCCACTACGGCGAGTATTGCTACGGCAAACCTCACGCTTGATGGCGGCGGCAACCCGCAGAGTGTGTTCATCTTCGAGATCGGGACCTCACTCACGACGGTTCTCAACGGCGTAGCCGGCGGCAACGTACTCTTGATCAATAACGCGAGCGCTTGCAACATCTATTGGACCGAGGGCGCTGCAGCAACAATCAACGGCGCGACGTTCAATGGGAACCTCCTCACGGGCCCCGTCGACACCGGTACGGAATCGATCACGATCGGCGCAACGACGTTCAACGGCCGAGCGCTGGCGAAGACGGCTGTTACCATCTCCTCCCCGGTCACGATCACCAACCCCGGCGGAAACTAAAGAACCGATCGACCGGCGCGGCGGCCCGTGAAGTAGACGCTCACGGGTCGCCTTCGTGCGTGTCGGGAGCGCAGCGAGATCGTCGCAAGGAAGCGCGCGAGCGATCGCGGTAAATCCCAGCGATTGGAGGGATTCTGATGAAGATGCGGCTGGCTATCCCGATCCTGTTCGCGTTGCTCGTCGTGTGCCCGACGCGCGCCGCGTTTGCCGACGCCGCGAGGGACGAGCTAGCGCCGTCCGGACATCTGCGCGTTGCCATCGCGATGAGCTCGCTGGGCGGGCCGTTCTGGTCGGCGAAAGATACCGCCGGGAAGCCGACCGGCGTGCCCGTCGATCTGGGCAAGGAGATGGCGCGCCGGCTCGGCGTGCCCGTGGACTACGTGATGTACGAAAACTCCGGCCAGATCACCGATGCGGCCGCCAAGGGCGAGTGGGACGTGACGTTCGTCCCGGTGGACGCGGAGCGCGCCAAGAAGTTGGCCTTCGGTCCGATCTACAATGTTGCCGACGCGACCTACATCGTGCGCGCCGGTTCGCCGATTCAGAGCGCCGAACAGCTGGACCAGCCCGGCGTGAAGGTGGCGGCGGTTGCGAACACGACGACGATGCGCGGCGCTGCGCGGGTCCTGAAGAACACCACGGTCGTCGGCTATCAGAGCGTCGACGAAATCGTCAGGCTGTTGACCAAAGGCGAGATCGACGCGTTCGCCAACTTGCGCGACCAGTTGGTCCCGCTCTCGACGCGGATCCCGGGCTCGCGCGTGCTGCCCGGCGCCTTTCAACAAACGAAGACTGCGATCGCGGTGCCGCTCGGCCGTCCGAGCGCGCTCGCCTACGCGATCGCGTTCCTCGAGGACGCGAAAACGGGCGGTTTTCTCCGCCGTTCCCTCGACGACCACGGCCTGAAGGACACCCCGATCTGACCATGCCGCCGGATCGATCGCGACGCCGTTGCTGCCAACCGGATGCTTGCTTGTAGAAGCTCTTCGAGCGCTTGCCCCCGAGCCCGCAACGTAGTGTATACTGCAGCCATGGCCGTCAAAGCAGGAGCTCGCTCGGCGATCTGCGCCGTCTTTCTCGCGCTGTCGTTCGCGTTTGTGCCGTCTCCTTCGCAGGCGCAAGCGGCGCCGCCGCCGTTCGGGCACTGGGCGACCAGCCCGCCCACCGAAGAACTCTACGTGTATCAAAACGGGTTGTGCGCATTTTACTTTCAGCGGAGGCCCCGAGTGCAGGGAAGGTGCTCGTGGGATCCGTCGAGTCGCGGCGGCATTCTGACGATCACCTACCCGATGCCGCTCGAGCCCGGAAAGGTTCGCTACAACATCGTGTGGGTCAATCGCCAGACGATCACCGTCTGGGGCGACGTCATGCACCTTCAGAGGGGATAAACCGGCCCAGGTTCGGCGCGCGAGCGCGGCCAACGGTCCGACGATGACAGTTCACCTCGGGCGCATCGTAGCGTGCGCGTCGATCCCGGTCATTGTCCTCGCGGGCGCGGCCGGCGCTCAGACCCCGAAGCCGTCACCTACGCCGGCGCCGACCCCGGCCGGTTTTTCGGCGCACGCGCACGCGAATCTGACGGTCGTCGCGCAGGGCAACACGTACGCCGGGGCCGTCCAACTCGCGGTGGCGCAACGCACCGATCTGACGCGCATCGACGTGCTGTCCGTGAAGAGCGACTCGTTTCCGGTGCCGCCGCTCACCGTCACCGTCGTTATCGACCGGCGCGCGAACACGCTCACGGCGTGGAGCGACTCCACCAAGCAGTACCGCGTCCAGCCGTTCCTCCCCCGTACCGAGCCGAGTGCAACGCCGCGGCCGAATGCAACCGCGAGGCCGAGCGCGACCCCGCGTCCCGCGCAACGCGGCTCGTCGCCGTTCAGCAAACTCGACGTGCTCGACGTGACGTTGCGACTGACCGGTCACACGACGACCGCCGGTCTGCCGACGACCGGACTCGCATTCGATCTCCAGGTGAGGAACAAGGGAGAGCGAGCCGCCTCTCACCTCTCCGCGACGGCGCAAGTCGCCGACGACTACGCCGCGTTTCCGGTGACGCTCGAGGTTTCGCTCGAACCGGGCGCGGCGCCGTTCGGCGCGAAGCTCTCCTACGCGGTCGACGATCTGACGCGCGGCGTGCCGGCGATGGCAAGCTTCCAGGTCCCCGCCGGATATACCGAGGCGAGCTCATTGATGACCGTCATCTTCCCGCGGCGGCCCAGCGCCGCCCCGACACCCGTCCGGTCCGCTTCTCCGCTGCCGACCTCGCCACCGTAACGGCCGATCTCGTGCTGGTCCTACCGGTGCTGCTCGCCGTCGACTTCATGAACTTCACCTACGCGACGAACCCGTGCGCGCAGAACGTTCCGGTGCCGGCCGTGATGCGCAAGGGCGCGTTTTCCTATTTTGACCAGAAGATGGGCGCGGGGTTCGACCTGCACGTCGATTCGGTGAAAGAAGGCAGCCTCAAGAGCGGGACGCGACAGGCAGTCGTGGTGCTGGCGTGCGACTTTCCGGTCGGCGGAACGGCGGCAGCCTACCTGTTCGATGAACGCAGCGATGCCGCGGTGCTGCTGGCCCAAGTCGGCGCCGCGAACTGGGGTCCGGACTGGGGGAGCGGACCCGCTTCGATTCACGTGCGCTTCGCGAATAATTTCTTGTACGTGGACGAGTGCAAGGACACCGGGTGCACCATGTACGTCGTCACGACCTATGCGCTCCGCGGCGGAAAGCTTGCGAAGGTGTTCGTGCAGACGCACAAGCCGCCTCGAGATGGCTAGTCGCGGGTTATCGCGCGCTGAATTCGAGCGCGTAGTCACCGAGGCGCTGGACGCGCTTCCGAAGCGGTTCGCCGACCTCGTTGAGAACGTCGTCATCGCGGTCGAGGAGGAGCCGAACGACGACGACCTCGAGAGCATCGAGGACGACGACGGCGCTGATTCCGAGCTCCTCGGCATCTACCGCGGCGTCGCGCTCACCGAGCGGACGCACGATATGCAATTGCTGCCCGATGAGATCGCCGTGTTCCGCGGACCGATCAACCGCGTCACGCGCACGCGCGAAGAAGCCGTGCATGAAGTCCGCGAAACCGTGATCCACGAACTCGGGCACTACTTCGGACTCGACGATCACGAACTGCCTTGAGCGGCGGCGCTTCAGAATTGCTTCATCTTTGCTTCAGAGCCGTTTCATCTTTCCATCCTAGTCTCGTTCCTACAATAGGAGGGCTTGGAAGGTATGAAACAGCGATTAGCGATGTTGCTATTCGTGTCCGCATTTATCGTGGCCGGCTGCGGCGGCGGTGGTGGTACAACCGGTGGTGGTGGTGGCGGCGGCACCGTTCCCGTGACGACGCCGACGCCTACCCCGACGCCGACCCCGGCGGGAAATTTGCCGCTTTCGGAAGCGGTCTCGGGGAGCACCGCGTGGGTGAATCCCTCATCGCACAAGACGCTGTACTTCTTGGACGTCGACACAGCGACGGGCGGGACGTGCACGGCGGCGGCGGCCGGATGTCTCGGAGTTTGGCCGGCGTTCGTTCCGGTCGCCGGTTCGGCAGCGGTCGATAACATGACGATCATCGTCCGGTCGGACGGCACCGGTCAGCAGTGGGCGTACCAAGGTCACCCGCTCTACAACTACAGCGGCGATTCCGCGGCGGACCAGGCGAACGGAGATAACCTCCCCGACTTTGGCGGCCACTGGCACGTCGCCCGGCCGCAAGCGGCGCCGACGCCGCCGCCCGGTCAAACTCCACCGCCTTGCCACACGTACTGCTGACGCGATCGCGCTAGCGAGCGCGCGCGGAAGATAGGCTCCGTTGAGCGACGGGGCCTATCTTTTCGCGTCAGCGAGCTTCGAAGACCGAGGCCGCCAGCCCGAACGCGATGATCCCGGCGAACGCCGTGGCGACGACGGTGCTCGGGACCGAGTTCCGCAGCAAGACGACGGCGACGGCGACGGCGAGCGCAACGGCCAGCGGCGCGCGCCGCGAATCGCCGGCGATGAACTCCCAGATCGCGGCGAGGCTCACGCCGGCACCCGGCCGCGCACGCGCGCCGCGGCGACGAGCGCGGCGGAGACCCCCAGATAGAACGCCGCCAAGAGCAGCAAGGACAGGTCGGCGCCCCACCACGCGATCCCCAGCCCTTCGCCGGTCCAAAACGTGCCGAACGACGTCAGCATGATCCCGACGACGAACTTCATCGCGTTCTCCGGAACGCGCGATGCCGGCTGCTTCAGCGCTAGGCCGAGGGCGATGACGAGCAGCACGGCGGCGCCGGCGCCGGCTGCCGACCATCCGAGCGCCGCGCTCGATGCGGCGCCGAAGGTGACGACGATGATCGCGACCTCGAGGCCTTCGATCAACACGGCTTTGAACGCGGTCACGAGCCCGATGCGGTCGGCCTGCGCCTCCTCGGCCGCGCGCAGCGCCGAGACCTCACGGGCGTACGCGGCGTCCTCGTCGTGCAGCGCCTTGCGGCCGGTGTATCGCAAGATCGCCTTCCGCAGCCACGCCAGACCGAACAGCGTCAACACGATCCCCACGACGAGCTTGAGCTGATCGATCGGGACGAGATGCAGGAGGGGGCCGAAGAGCGCCACGATCAGGCCGAGGACCAGCAACGCGAAGGCGGTCCCGCGCAAGGCAACGGGCCACGACCGCGTGACGCCGACCGCCAGCACGATCGTCAGCGCTTCCACCGCTTCGACCGCCGAGGCAAGGAAGCTGGTCCCGGCGAGCGTCCATCCGTTCACGGATCATGAAAACCGCCCGGTGAGCCCGGAGTTACTTCAGCTGCGTCCAGACGTACTGCGCGACGTCGTGCAGGTCGGTCTTCGACAGGCGCCATCGCGGCATCATCGGATGGAGCTTCTGTCCCTGGTTGTCGATGCCGGTGGAGATCGCACGCTCCAGCAGTGCGGGCGTATAGGCAGGTCGCACCTTGACGAGCGCGGCGTGCCGCAGGTCCGCGCTCACGACTCCGCCCGGCAGATGGACGCCGCCGGCGCCGTTCGCGCGATGGCAGGCTGCGCAGGTCGGGGCCATCGGCCGCGGGACGGCGCTGATCGGCGTCCCCGCCAGGTCGCGGCCGGTCTGAAAGATCGCCCGGCCGTTGGCGAGCGACGAGCTCGGGCTCGCCAACGCGGAGGCGACCGCGATCGCGAAGGCGCCCGCGAGAAAGACGAGAGCATGCTGCCTAGGGTGCATCGTCCGACGCCTTTCCGATCGAACGGATCGCGGCGGCCATCTCGGCGCGGAGGTGCGGCACGTCGAGCCGGAGCGTGCCTTCGATCTCGTGAACGGTGACGTCGACGGCGCGCTCCGTGCGTCCGCGCGCATCCTCACAGCGAAGATGCGCGCGCGCGGCGACCTGGTACCGGCCGGTCTCGGCCGCGTCCGCCGGCGCGTCGTGATCGCTGCAAACCTCGAGCGCGACGGTCGCTTCGTATGCCGGTTCGCGTTTGCGGGCGACGATCGTTGCGGCTCCGGACTCGGAGAGAGCATGCTTCGTGACGGGCGTCATCTCGACGCTCGCACCGCCGTCGAAGAACGGCAGCGACAACGCCTCGACGAGCTGCTCGCGCAGGCGGTCGAGTACCGAACCCAGCGGTGGTGCGTGGTCCGTCCGGTACGACGCAACGTCGCGGTGGGCGCCTGCGGCGCGTGCCTGGGGCGCTTCGTCCAGCGCCCGGCTCAGCGGATCGTTCATCCTGTTCTACCTCGCGTCGCCACACTTCCCCAACGGTTCGCCGATAGCATCCGTCGCGGTAGTTCTAGGAGACAGGAGATACTGCGTCCGGTTGGCCTGATGCATACGCGAGGGCATGCACCAGCGAGCGGCTTCCTTCGCTTTCAGCGCTTCGTAGAACGCCCGAGCTCTCGGCATGTCGGTGACCGCGGAGCCCGTAAACGCGATGGCCTTGATCGTCGCGAGAGCTAGTTGAGGCCTCGCAGGACCCCGTAGCGGCGTGCGAGCGCTTCGCGTTCGGCGTCGAACCGCGAGCGGAGCTTCTCGGACGCGGCCGTCGCTTCACGGCCGATCCGCTCGCTCTCTTTCGCCAACCGGGCTTTTTCGGCGAGCTTCGCGGCGGCGTTCGTTTGCTGTTTCATCATCTCTCTGTTCGAGGATCGGGCGCAAACGGCCCCCTAGCTGCCCCCACGCCGTCGCGTCGAGAGCCCGGATGCGTTGGGAGGCGTTGTCGAGTAGACTGGATCCTGAGATGATCTCATCGATACCAGGCGGGATTCCGCGTACGATCTTCGAGCCCGAGCACGCGACGATGCGCGATGCGATGCGGCGTTTTTGCGAACGCGAGATCGCCCCGTTCCACGCCGCCTGGGAAGACGAGGGGGTCGTGCCGCGCGCGATCTGGAGGCGCGCCGGCGAGCTCGGCTTCCTCTGCATGACGCTCCCCTCGGAATACGGCGGTGCCGACGCCGACTTCCGCGCCTCGGCGGTCTTCAGCGAGGAGCTCGCTCGGATCGGCGCCTCGGGGCCCGGTTTCGCGCTGCAGTCAGATATCGTCGCGCCCTACATCCTTCACTACGGCACCGAGGAGCAGAAGCGGCGCTGGCTGCCGCGGCTGGCGTCCGGCGAGATCGTCAGCGCAATCGCCATGAGCGAGCCCGGGACGGGCAGCGATCTGGCCGCGGTCGCCACGCGGGCGCGGCGCGTCGACGGCGGGTACGCGATCGACGGCGCGAAGACGTTCATCACCAACGGCGTGCTCGCCGATCTCGTGATCGTCGTCGCGACGACCGAGCCGGGTGCGGGCAGTCGCGGCATCGCGCTGTTCCTGGTCGAACGGGGGATGCCGGGGTTCGCCGCCGGACGCCCGCTCAAGAAGGTGGGCCTCAAGGCGCAGGACACCGCCGAGCTCGTCTTCGACGGCGTTCGCGTCGGCGAGGACGCGGTGCTGGGTGAGATCGGCGCCGGCTTCAAGATGCTCATGAGCGAGCTCGCGCAGGAGCGGCTCTCGATCGCCGTCACCGCGGTGGCAGCCTGCGAGACCGCGCTCGAGCAGACGATCGCGTACTGCACCCAACGCGAAGCGTTCGGCAAGCGCATCCTCGACTTTCAGAACACGCGCTTCACGCTCGCCACGCTCACCGCCAAGGTCACGATGGCTCGCGTCTTCGTCGACCGCTGCATCGAGCTGCACTGCCGGGGCGAGCTCGACGCGACGACCGCCGCGATTGCCAAGCTGGAGACGACCGAGCTGCAGTTCGGGGTCGCCGACGAGTGCATGCAGTTGCACGGCGGCTACGGATACATGCTCGAGTACCCCATCGCGCGCGCGTGGGCCGACGGCCGCGTGCAGCGGATCTACGGCGGCTCGAACGAGATCATGCGCGAGATCATCGGCCGCTCGCTCGAAGGCTCCCGGCGATGATCGGTGCGGCCGCGCCGGCGCTGGCCGGCCTGATGATGGATCGTGCGCTGCAGATCTCGCGGCTGATCGACCACGCGGCGCTGTGGCACGGCGACGTCGAGATCGTCACGCAGCGCACCGGTCTCTCCGATCGCCGTTCGAATTACCGCGAGCTGCGGGCGCGCAGCGCGCAGCTCGCACACGCGCTCGCGGGGCGGCTAGGCGTCGGGCCGGGCGATCGTGTCGCGACGTTCGCCTGGAACACGCAGCGTCACCTCGAGCTGTACTACGGCGTCTCGGGGATGGGCGCCGTGCTCCACACGATCAACCCGCGCCTGTTCGCGCCGCAGATCGCGTACATCGTGAACCACGCCGGCGACCGCTTCGTGTTCGTCGATGCCGATCTCGTCCCGGTCCTGGAGCCGCTGGCTGCGCAGTTGCCAGGCGTCGAGGGGTACGTCGTGCTGTGCGAAGAGGCGGAGATGCCGGCGACGACTCTCCCGAACGCGATCGCGTACGAGACGCTGATCGGCGACTTCCCCGGCGAGATCGTGTGGCCCGAGCTCGACGAGAGGACGGCGTCGTCCCTGTGCTACACCTCGGGGACGACCGGCAACCCCAAGGGCGTGCTCTACTCGCACCGCTCGACGCTGCTCCACACGTTCGCACAGGCGGCGTCGTGGCAAGCGGGCCCAGGATCGCAGGCGACGATCCTGCCCGTCGTGCCGCTCTTTCACGCCAACGCCTGGGGGCTACCGTACCTTGCACCGATGCAGGGCTCGAAGCTGGTCTTCGCCGATCCGCACCTCGATCCGGCGGCGCTCTACGATGCGTTCGAACGCGAGCAGGTCACGCTGAGCTGCGGCGTCCCCACGATCTGGCTGCGACTGCTCGAGTACCTCGAGCGGAACGAGCTGCGCTTCTCGAGCCTCAAGCTGCTCGGCGTCGGCGGGACGGCTCCGCCGCGCTCGCTGATCGAGGCGTTCGAGGTGAAGTACGGCGTGTGCGTGATGAACGCGTGGGGGATGACCGAGACGAGCCCGGCCTGCACGTTCGGTACGCCAAAACCGCAGCACGACGTGCTGCCGCAGCGGGTCGACTACAAGACGCATGCGGGGCGCTGCCTGTTCGGCGTCGAGATGCGCATCGTCGACGACGCCGGCGCGTCGCTGCCGTTCGACGGTGTCGCGCAGGGCGAGATCCACGTTCGCGGCCCGTGGATCGCATCCGGATACTTCGAGGACGCCGAAGCGACCGAACGCGGCGTGACGGACGACGGCTGGCTGCGGACCGGCGACATCGCGTCGATCGACGCCGACGGCTACGTGACGATCCGCGACCGCGCGAAGGACGTGATCAAGTCCGGCGGCGAGTGGATCAGCTCGATCGATCTCGAGAACATCGCGGTCGCACACCCCGACGTGGCCGAGGCGGCGGCGATCGGCGTGCCGCATCCCACCTGGTCGGAACGGCCGGTGCTGTTCGTCGTCGCGAAGGCGGGGCGGCAGGTCGAGGAACCGGCGATTCTCGCCTTTCTGCATGGCCGCGTCGCGAAGTGGTCGATCCCCGACCGGGTGATCGTCGTCGAAGAGCTGCCGCATACCGCGACCGGAAAGGTCTCGAAGCGAACGCTGCGCGAGCGCTACTCTTCGTACTCGTCCGATCCCTGAATCCAGATGAACGACTGGATATCCCGACTGCGCGACCGCGCTCGCGGTGTGACCGCAGATCCCGCGTGCGCGTTCTCGGCATGGGATTACGCGCGGCAACGGTGCGCGGAGATTCTCTCTCCCTGACCGAGGGAATGCGCGCGTCCCGGCCAAGAGCAGGCGCGTGCCCCGCGAACGCTCCATCACCGACGAGCTGCTCTATGAGTCGCAACTGCACGCCGCGCGTTTCGGCGGCCCGCGTCCGGTCGTCCCCGCGAAGCATCTCGCGATCGTCTCGTGCATGGACTCGCGGATCGACGTCTTCGACCTTTTCGGCCTGGCGATCGGCGATGCGCACGTCATCCGCAACGCGGGTGGGATCGTCACCGACGACGTGCTCCGTTCGCTCGTCCTGTCGCAGCGCGTGCTGCGGACGCGCGAGGTCGTGCTCGTCTACCATACGGACTGCGGGCTGCAGCAGATTCGTGAGGACGAGTTTCGCGCGCACCTGCTCGCCGAGACCGGCGAGGAGCCGCCATACGCGTTCGGTGCCTTCACCGACGTCGACGACGCGGTGCGGCACGCACTGGCGCGCGTCCGG
Organism: Vulcanimicrobiota bacterium; assembly: GCA_003168375.1. Taxonomy (GTDB): domain Bacteria; phylum Vulcanimicrobiota; class Vulcanimicrobiia; order Vulcanimicrobiales; family Vulcanimicrobiaceae; genus Vulcanimicrobium; species Vulcanimicrobium winogradskyi. The sequence continues at coordinate 446,949 of PMSI01000002.1, read as the reverse complement.
GGGCACGCCTTCCTCCCGCATCGCGACCACGTGCGCGGTTTCGTGTACGTCGTCGAGACGGGGATCCTGCGCGAGGTGAGCTGATGGCCTCGACCAAACCGTATGCGGCCAAGGCGCTCGCCGCGCGCATCGGCGAAGGGCACCCGCAGCGCCGGACGTAACGGGCCGAGTATGCCGAGCAACGGGCGCGTCGCCGTCGTCGCCGGGGCGTCCGGCGGGATCGGAACGGCGACGGTGCGAGCACTTTTAGCCGAGGGGATGGCGGTCGCGCTGGCCGCGCCGCAAGACGCGCTGCTCGACGCGCTCGCGCGCGAGGTCGAGCCGTTCGGTGAACGCGCGCTGATCGTCCCGACCGACATCACGCAGCGGGCGGAGGTCGACGCGCTGGTCGCCCGCGCGCTGGTGCGGTTCGGCCGCGTCGACGTGCTCGCGAACGTCGCAGGGATCGGCTCCAGCCCGTCGTTCTGCGACAGCACCGATGCGGAGATCGAGCGCGTCCTCGCGGTGAACCTGCTCGGGGCGGCACGGTTGATGCACGCCGTGCTGCCGATCATGAAAGCGCAGCGCCGCGGCGCGATCGTCAACGTCGGATCGGTCGCCGGCGAGGCCGGCATCATGGGGATCTACTCGGCCTCGAAGTTCGGCTTGCGCGGCCTCAGCGACAGCGTGCGGCGCGAGGTGCGCAGCTTCAACATCGGCGTCACGCTGATCGAGCCGGGCTTCGTGCGCACCACCATGAACCCGGCGATGTCGAACCTGCCGGGTCCGGAGGTCGTCGCCGAGGCGATCGTCGCGGCGATCGGGCGGCCGCGGCGCTCGCACATCGTCCCGGCGGCGTACCGGCTTCCGGTGTTCCTGGTGAAGACGTTCCCGGGCTTCACCGACCTCGTGTTCGGCAACGCGCGCGTGCAGCGCCGGCTCAATCGCGACGCGCGCGCAGAGCGCAACGGTTCCGGCTCGTGAGCGAACGCCGGCGCGAGGCGGTCGTGGTCACCGGCGCGTCGAGCGGGATCGGCGCCGACGTCGCCTCGCTGCTCGCGCACCAAGGGTTTCTCGCTTTTGCCGGGGTTCGCAACGACGCCGATGCCGCGCGCGTCGCGACGCTGCACGAGCACGTCCGGCCGCTGCGGCTCGACGTGACCGACCCGGCCTCGGTCGACGAGGCGGCGCAAACGGTCGCGACGAGCGGCCACGTGCTGCGCGCCCTGGTCGGAAACGCCGGGGTTGCGGTCGCCGGGCCGCTCGAGTTCCTGCCCGTCGACCAGCTGCGGCGGCAGTTCGAGATCAACGTCTTCGGCGCGCTCGCGGTCGCGCAGGCGTTTCTGCCGCAGCTGCGCGTCTCGCGCGGGCGGCTGATCTTCGTCGGCTCGATCTCCGGCCGGCTCTCGGTGCCGTTCATCGCGCCCTACAGCGCGTCGAAGTTCGCGCTCCGTGCGCTCGCGGACGCGATGCGCGTCGAGCTGGCGCCGGCGGGGATCGCGGTCTCGCTGGTCGAGCCCGGATCGGTGAAGACGCCGATCTGGCAGAAGGGTCGCGACGCGCGGGAAGCGCTGCTCGCGAGCCTGCCGCCCAAGGCGCTCGAGTACTACGCGCGGCAGATCGACGCGGTGTTCGCGCAGACCGCACGCGAGGAGCGTGCCGCGATGCCGGTGCGCGACGTCAGCCGCGCGGTGCTCCGCGCGATCACGGCGCGCAAGCCGAAGGCGAGCTATCTGCTCGGCGGGGCGGCGCGTGCCGGAAGCATCGTCGCGCTGCTCCCAGCCGCGTTGCGCGACCGGGCGCTGCGCTCATCGATGCGGTTACCCTAACTCTTCGCGGCGGCCGCCGCGTCGTGATACTTGCGCTGCATCTCTTTGAGGTCGACGCTGGGCTTCGGATACTTCATGCCGAGGTCGTCGAGCGCGTCGGTGACGATCCGCGCGACCGCGAGGTTACGGAACCACTTGTGGTTCGCCGGGATCACGAACCACGGCGCGCGCCGCGTGCTCGTCCGCTCGAGCGCGTCCTCGAAGGCTTTGCGATAGTCGTCCCAGTAGGCGCGTTCGGCGTAATCGGCATCGCTGATCTTCCACTGCTTGCGCGGGTCCTCGAGCCGCGCCTCGAACCGCCGCAACTGCTCGTCCGGGCTGATGTGCAGGTAGAACTTCAGGATGAGCGTCCCGGCTTGCACGAGGTTCTTCTCGAACTCGTTGATGCGGTCGAACCGCTTTTCGATCGTCTCCTTCGGAACGGCGTGGTGAACGCGCGTGACGAGCACGTCCTCGTAGTGCGAACGGTTGAAGATCGTGATCCGGCCGCGGCCCGGCGTCGCGGCGTGGATGCGCCAGAGGAAGTCGTGCGCCGCCTCCTCGGCGGTCGGGACCTTGAAGGCGTGCACGCTCGCGCCTTGCGGGTTCAGCGCCCCGAACACGTGCCGCACCGTCCCGTCCTTGCCGCCGGCGTCCGGCGCCTGGAGCACGATCAGCAGTGAACGCTCGTTCTCCGCGTACAGCCGGTACTGCAGCTTCGTGAGGCGCGCGAGGTCCTCGGCGATGGTGGCCTGCGCCTCGTCTTCGCTCCCGTGGTTCCCGGTATCGGAGGCGTCGATCGCGTCGAGCCGGACGCGGCTTCCCGGCTCGACGAGGAACGTGCGGCGGAGGCTCACTGGACCATCGAGGGATCGGCCATCCTCGTCCGTTCGCCGCCGGGGGCGGTTCCCTTGGGGTGGCTACCGCCACCTCGGTCTCCTGGCGCTAGCGGGGGTGGTATCGGGGCACCCTTCGTGGTATCATCGCCGTTGCTGCCTCCGCGCAGTGCCGCACCGCCCTTCGACAAGCTCAGGATGACAGAAGGACGGTTCGGGGTCGTGGCGCTTTCGGGCGCCACGTGTGTAGGGCGGGACCTGTCCCGCCGTTTTCCACCTACATCATCACGAGGTTCACCCCACCGATGGCTGCTCCCAAAGGCAAGCGCGCTTCGGCGAAAAAAGATCGCCGCCCCAAGCGCAAAGTCTGCACGTTCTGCGCGGAACGACTGCACGATCTCGACTACAAAGACACAACCCGGCTGCGGAAGTACATCAGCGAGCGCGGGAAGATTCTGCCGCGCCGCATCTCCGGCAACTGCGCCTCGCACCAGCGCGCGCTGACCACCGCGGTGAAACGCGCCCGCGTCATCGCGCTTCTCCCCTTCGTGGTTCAGTAGGAGCGCCGCAGTGAAGGTCATTCTCACCGGCGATGTCAAGCCGCTCGGCACGCGCGGCACCGTAGTCGAAGTCAAGGACGGCTTCGCGAACAACTACCTGTTTCCGCAGCAGCTCGCGGTCGTCGCGACGCCCGGCGCGATGAAGCAGCTCGAGCAGCAGCAGCACGCCAAGAAGCGTAAGCAGGCAGAGGAAGTCGCGAACGCCCAGGATGTCGCGCAGACGCTCGAGGACGCCGTGATCCGCGTCTCGGCGAAGGCCGGCGGAAACGGACGCCTGTTCGGCACCGTCACCAATGCCCAGGTCGCCGAAGCGCTCCACGAGCAGCTCGGCGTCTCGATCGACCGCCACAAGATCGAGATGAAGGACGGCATCAAGGCGCTCGGGACCTATCCGGTCGAGATCCGGCTCGGCAACAACGTGATCGCTAAGTCCGCGGTGCAGGTCGTCGCGCTGAAGTAAGTGCGACTGAGCGCAGACGAGAAGACTCGCCGCGAAATCGCGGCACTCTTCGACGTCCTCACGGACGCGCTGGGGACCGAGAAGGTCGTCATGCGCGCCGGGAAGCTCGGTACCCTCAAGGAGATGCGTTCGCAGGCGATCCCCGATCGCTTGCTGGCGCTCCAGCGGCTCGTGTTCGAAGACCCGTCGCTCGAGACGCGTCCGGCCAAGGCGCAATACAAGAAAGTGATCGGCGAGATCGAGGACAAGCTCGCCGATCTGATCGCGCACCGCACCGTCGGCGATCAGCTCGAGGCGAAGATCAACGCCAAGATGGTGCAGCGCCATCAGGAGTATCTGCGCGAGCTGAAGCTCGAGGCGCTGCGCGAGGAGACGGGTCCGGAGACGCCGGCGACGCAGAAGCGGCTGCGCGAGCTCGAAGCGCTCGATGCGCGCGGTCTCGCCCGCGCGGCGCTGGACGTGCTGCGGCCGAAGCGGCTCGATCAGGTCGTCGGCCAGGAACCGGCGATCAAGGCGCTCATCGCCAAGCTGGCCTCGCCGTACCCGCAGCACGTGATCCTCTACGGGCCGCCCGGCGTCGGCAAGACGACGGTCGCGCGGCTCGCGCTCGAGCTGGCGAAGGCGCGGCCGCACGCGCCGTTCTCCGCCGCCGCGCCGTTCGTCGAGGCGGCCGGGACGACGCTGCGCTGGGACGATCGCGAGACCACGAACCCGCTGCTGGGCAGCGTGCACGACCCGATCTATCAGGGCGCGCGGCGCGACTTCGCCGACAGCGCGGTCCCGGAGCCCAAGCTCGGGCTGGTCACACGCGCGCACGGCGGCGTCCTCTTCATCGACGAGATCGGCGAGATGGATCCGGCGATGCAGACGCGGCTGCTCAAAGTGCTCGAGGACAAGCGCGTCACGTTCGAGTCGTCGTACTACGACGAACACGACCCGAACGTCCCCGCCTACGTGAAGAAGCTGTTTCGGGACGGGGCTCCGGCCGACTTCGTGCTGATCGGCGCGACGACGCGCGATCCGGAGGCGATCGACGCGGCGATCCGCTCGCGCTGCGCCGCGGTCTACTTCGAGCCGCTCACGCAGGCGGAGGTCGCGCGCATCGTCGTCGAAGCGGCCCAGCGCCTCGGCGCCAAGATCAGCCGGCGCGTCGCCGACCTCGTCGCTTCCTACACGATCGAGGGCCGCAAGGCGGTGCAGATCCTTGCCGATGCCTACGGACACGCTCTCGAGCGCGCCGGCGGCACGCGCGGCGCCGCGGTGCGCGAAGAGGACGTGCTGGAGGTGGTGCAGGCCGGGCGCATCGTGCAGCACAGCCCGACACGCGCTCGCCGGGCGCGCGAGATCGGCAAGGCGCACGGTCTGGGCGTGATCCAGTACGTCGGCTCGATCGTCGAGATCGAGGCGGCTGCGTTCGCCGCGCGCGAGAAGCTCAAGGGGACCGTCCGCTTCAACGACACCGCCGGCTCGATGGCGCGCGACGCGGTCTTCAACGCGACCTCGGTGATCCGCGCGGTCGCCGGGATCGACCCCGCCGAGCACGACCTGCACGTCAACGTGGTCGGCGGCGGGAACATCGACGGTCCGTCCGCCGGGCTCGCCTTCTTCCTGGCGCTCTACAGCGCGCTCGTGCGAGCGCCCCTGCCCCAGGACGTCGCCGTGACCGGCGAGGTGTCGCTGGCCGGTAACGTGCGTGCGATCGGTGGGATTGTGGAGAAATTGTACGCCGCGCGCCAGGCCGGCATGAGAGCGATTCTCGTTCCGCGCGAGAACGCGCGCGAAATCGACGCGACGCCAGAGGGGATCGAGGTGATCGCCGTCGGAACCGTGATGGAAGCGCTCGCCGCTCTGGGCGTGCGCGTTCCGGCGCCGCCTGCGCTGCGCGCCCGCACTCATCCGAAAGCTGCCCGGTGAACGTCGCCCCGTTCGTATCGACCATCGATCGCATTCCGCCGAGCAATCTCGAAGCGGAGATGGCGCTGCTCGGCTCGATCCTGGTCGACAAGGAGATGATGGCGACGGTCAGCGAGATCGTCCAGCCGGCGGACTTCTATGCCTCGCTGCACGAGTCGATTTACCTCGCGCTGTACGCGCTCTACGAGCGCGGTGAACCGCTCGACAAGGTCGCGCTCGCGGAAGAGCTCCGTAACCGCGGGATGCTCGACAAGATCGGCGGGCTCGCGTACCTGAACTCGCTGATGGGGACCGTGCCGAGCGCGGCGTCGGCGGACCACTACGCCCGCATCGTGCGCGAGAAGTCGACCCTGCGTGGGTTGATTCACGCCGGAACCCGCGTGACCCAGCTCGGCTACGACTCCGAAGAAGACGTTCCCGCGGCGATCGACAAGGCCGAACAGGTCGTCTACGACGTCGGCAATCGCAGCGACCACAACGCGTTCGCGCTCGTCCCGTCGCTGCTGCTCGGAGTATTCCAGTCGCTGGAGAAGCGGCACGAGCAAAAGGGCGACCGCACCGGCGTCACCTCGGGCTTCCGCGACATCGACGACTACACCGCGGGTTGGCAGCCCGGTAACCTGATCATCGTGGCCGCGCGTCCCGCGATGGGCAAGACCTCGCTCGCGCTCAACATGGCCGTCGCTGCCGCGAAAGACGAGAAGAAGCCGATCGCCGTGTTCTCGCTCGAGATGACGAAGCAGGAGCTGGTCGAGCGACTGCTCTCGTCCGAGGCGAAGCTCGACGCCTCGAAGCTGCGGCGCGGCGCGATCGCCGACCGCGACTGGGAGAAGATCGGCCACGCGATGGGCACGCTTCACGAGCTGCCGATCTATCTCGACGATTCCGGCGCCGTGACGGTGACCGAGATCCGCTCGCGCCTGCGCCGGCTGAAATCCGGCAACGGGCTCGCCGCGGTGTTCGTCGACTACCTCCAGCTCGTGCGTCCCTCGACGCTCGGCAAAGTCGTCAACCGCAACGAAGAGCTCTCCGAGATCTGCCGCGTGCTGAAGGCGACCGCCAAGGATCTCGGCGTCCCGATCATCGCCCTCGCGCAGCTCAACCGCGCGGTCGAGACCAGAGCAGACAAGCGCCCTCTCCTCTCAGATTTGCGCGACTGCTTGGCGGGTGAGTCGCTGGTGACGAACGCCGAAACCGGCGAGCGCGTCGCGATTCGCGAGATCGCCGAGCACGGGCTCCGCTTCGATGTGTGGGCCGTCGACGAACAAATGCGGCTGGTGCGGCGCCCGATTGTCGACGCCTGGGAAGTCGGTCGCAAGACCGTCTACCGCGTGACGACCAAGAGCGGCCGCGTGATTCGCTGCACGGACGGCCACCGGTTCCTCACCGTCTCGGGCTGGACCGAACTCCGGGAACTCGATGCCGGCCGTTCGATCGCGGTACCCCGGCGCTACGATGCGCCGAACGCTGCAGCGACCATGTCGCCCGGACAGGCCCTGATGCTCGGATGGCTGATCGGCGACGGTCATCTCGGCGGCAGCCCGTCGTTGACCGTCGCTACTATTGAAGAGGCGCGGCTAGCCAAGGATATCGCCTCGTTCGAATTCGGTGTGCAGCCGATCGTGAAGCCCGAGCGCGAGGGTACGCCTGCCCAGCGCGTGATTCTGACGACCGGGAGACTCTGCGGCGCCGGGAAAAACCCTCTGACGCGGTGGTTGCGCGACCTCGGCATCTGGAAGAAGACGAGCAATGCCAAGCGCGTCCCCGCCGCCGTCTTCGCCCAAGACGATGTCGTCGTCGCGGCCTTTCTTCGCGGCCTCTTCCATGCGGATGGAAGCCTGACACGGGGCGCAACATCGACACGCGTGACCGTGCGGCTCTCGACGATTAGCGAGAACCTCGCTCGTGACGTGCACCATCTTCTTTTGCGGTTCGGGATCAACGCGATACTAAAGAGCGAAACGCGGGACATCGGTGGCTTTCGGACGCGTACGACCGCAATCTGGACGCTCTCGGTAATGCAGCGCGATGCGGTCTGCCGGTTCATGGAGCGCATCGGTTTCTTGGGACGCAAGCACGATGCGGCGCTCGCGAAGATCGAGACTGCCAAGCTGAATGACGCCGGTCAGTTCGACCGCATTCCTCTGGAAATAAACGGGCGTGTCGCGACGCTGCGTGCGGAACGTGGACTCTCGCATGCCGCACTCGGCTGGCGAGAACAGGGCAAAGCAATGTCGCGCACCACCTGTGCGGCGGTGGCCGAGCGCCTGGACGACGACGTTCTCGCCTCGCTTGCGACCTCCGACGTCTTGTGGGACCCGATCGTCTCGATCGAACCTCAAGGCGTGGAAGCCGTCTACGATTTGACCGTCGGTGACTTGCATAATTTCTGCGTCGACGACGTCGTGACGCACAATTCAGGAGCAATCGAGCAGGAAGCGGATATCGTGACGTTCTTGTACCGGGACGTCTATTACAACAAAGAGACGTCGGCGGAGCCGGATCTCACCGAGCTGATCATCGCGAAGCATCGCAACGGCAAGGTCGGCACGATCAAGCTGCGCTTCCAGCCCGAGCACACGCTGTTCGTCCCGTACGGCGACGACTCGCACTACCCGGCACCGTGAACGACGGCGTGAGCGTCAGCCGCGGCATCGTTCCGGCGCAACTGACGCTCGGCGTCTCCGACATCGACGTGACGGAGCGGTTCTACCGTGACGTGCTCGGCGTCGACATGGTGCGTCACGGCGACGCCGTGCGGATCGCGTTCGGGGAGTTCACGCTCGTCTTCGAGCACGCGCCGCCGACGGAGCGTGCGAAGTTCGAGCTCGGCCTGCGCGTGCCCGATACGGCCACGCTCGATGCGATCGCGAAGCGCGCCGGCGTAGCGACGTACGACCGCGACGGCGGCGGCCGGGCGCTCTTCGTGACCGACCCCGACCACTACACGATCGAGATCTTCGCGAGGTAAGCCGGCTGCCGTCGTGAGTATCACGCTGCCGCGAATTGTCGTTACCGCCTCCCGGGGAGAGGCCGTCGCAGAGTACCTCGACGCGATCCGCGAGGCGGGTGGGGAACCGGTTCGCGTCGAGCCCGGAGACCCGGCGCGGGCGCTTCTCGACGACGCGGCCGGCCTGCTCGTTACCGGCGGGGTGGACGTCGACCCGGCCTCGTACCATGCGTCGTCCTCGACGTTCGTCACCAGCGCCGAACCCGAGCGCGACGTGATTGAGATCGACGCGCTGCATGCGGCGCGCGAGCGCGGCCTGCCGACGTTGTGCATCTGTCGCGGGCTGCAGATCGCGAACGTCGCCTTTGGGGGGACGCTGCTGGCCGACATTCCCGATCACTTCGGCGAAGAGACGACGATTCGGCACAACGTTCGCAATCCCGACGGCCGAACGGAGCGCGGCTTGATCCCCGAACACATCGTGGCGATCGATGAGGCGGCGATGCTGCGGCGGATCGTCGGAGTGGAGCAGTTGGCCACCGGTGCCCGGCATCACCAAGCCGTCGATCGGTGCGCGGGCGAGCTGCGCGTCGTCGCCCGGACCGCGGACGGGATCGTGGAGGCGCTCGAAGCGGAGTTCAACAGCCCGTTCTGGCTGGCCGTGCAGTGGCATCCGGAGTCGACGCGCGACCTCGACGCCGGCGCGAGCCGCGCGATCTTCGGCGCGTTCGTGCGCGCCGCCGCGTCCCTGCGGTAGGCGGTCAGGCGGTGCGTTCGACCAGGCGGAGCTTCGGGCGGCGCGATGCGCGCAGCGCGGCGCTGAAGACGTCGAAGCGCTGCGGTTTGCCGAACCGGTAGCCCTGACCGTCCTCGCACCCCAGCGAGCTCACGAACGCGGCTTGTTCCGCCGTCTCGATCCCTTCCGCTACGACGTGGAGGCCGAACGCCTTCGCCACGTTGACGATCGAGGTAACGATCGCGCGGTCGGACTCGTCCTCTTCGACGTCGCGGATGAACGTCCGGTCGATCTTGAGCATGGTGATCGGCAGCCGTTTGAGATGAGCCAGCGAGCTGTAGCCGATCCCGAAATCGTCCATCGCGATGTGAACGCCGAGCTCGCGCAGGCGCTGCAATCCCGGGAGTGCAGCGTCGTCGAGCGCGGCGGTCTCAGTGACTTCGAGGATCAGCGCGTGCGGAGGGATCTCGTATTCGCTGAGCGCCGTTCCGACCGTCTGTGCGAGCGCCGGCTCGCGCAGGTCGCGTGCGGAGAGGTTCACCGCGATGCGGAAGTTGGGATCGATCGTGCGGAACGTCGCGGCCGCGGCCAACGCTTGGCGAAGGACCCAGCGGTCGATGTCGACGATCGTCGCGGACTGCTCGGCGATCGGAATGAAGACGTCGGGCTGGATCGTGCCGCGGGTCGGGTGGCGCCAGCGCGCGAGCGCTTCGCAGCCCACCATCTGGTTGCGCGCGAGGTCGACCAATGGCTGATACTCGAGCTCGATCTCGCCGCGCTGCAGGGCGTTGCGCAGGTCCGCCTCGAGTGCGAAGCGCTCCGCGTCCTGGGCGTGCATCGCGTTCTCGTAGACCGCGAGGGCGCTGCCGCCTCCGCCCTTGGCACGGTACATCGCGGCGTCGGCATGTGCGGTGAGCGCGCTCGCGTCCGTACCGTGTTCCGGGAAAACGGCGGCGCCGATACTGACGCCGACGTAGACTTCGCGGTCGTCGAGCTGAATCGGCGCTGCCAGCGCCCGGATCAACCGCTGCGAGAGCAACTCGATGTCCTTGACGCCGCCGATCGACGACATGATGATCATGAACTCGTCGCCGCCCGGGCGCGCGATGAAGTCGTCGCCGCGGATGCACTTCTGCAGGCGCGCACCGACTTCGCGCAGCACCTCGTCGCCGGCGCCGTGCCCCATCGTGTCGTTGATCGATTTGAAGCGGTCGAGGTCGAGGAAGAGCAGCGCGAGGCGCTTGTCCTCGCGGCCCGCCAGCGCGACGGCCTCCTGGAGGCGCTGGTCGAGCGAGAAACGATTGGGCAGCTCGGTCAGCCGGTCGCGGTGCGCCGCGTCGAACAGCTGGCGCTGCGTGCGCTTGAGCTCGGTGATGTCGATCGAGACGCCGACCGCGCCGACGATGTTGTTGTCGCGGTCGGCGAGCGGCTCGACGTGATGGCGCAGCCAGTGATCGCCGTGCGCGCTCTCGACGCGGACGTGCCGGCCGGTGAACACGTCGCGGACGACGTCTTCCGCGACCAGCGCCGCGCACGACTGGCCGACGAGGTCCTCGCTGCGCAGTTTGATCTCGACGAGCGCGCCGCCGGAGATCGCGCTGAAGCGGCCGTCGCGGCCGACCGTCCACAGGATCGCGTCGACGTTGTTGGCGACCAGCTGCAGGCTGTGCGCGTTCTCGTGCAGCTGCGTCTCGGCGATCGTCTGCGCGCTGACGTCTTCGAGCGAGATCAGGGTCTCGTCGGCGGCCGGCAGGATCCGGACCTCGACCCAGGTCTGGAGCGCGGGGAAGGCGTGAATCCGCTCGATCGGAACACCGCTGCGCCGGGCGGCGCGGATGTCGGGGACGAGCTCAGAGGCGAGTGGGTCGACGAGCTGGTCGAGCTCGAGGCCGATCATCTCGTCGGCGGTGCGGTGGAGCAGCCGCTCCGCTTCGTCGTTGACGTGCGTCACGCGGAGGTCCGCGTCGACGATGTAGATCCCCTCGCGGATCGCCTCGAGCAGGTTGTAGCGGCGCTCGACCGCGTCGGCGGCGATCACGCGCGCAGCCTCCATCACGGCCCGGCCGCGGATCCACCAGCGTGCCGCGAGGAACGCCGCGACGGCGGAAAGCGCGAGTGCGGTGCACGCGAGGAAGACCGAGTTCATGCGAGACCTCGGTAACGGGTCTCGTCAGAGGGCTCGGTACGCGCTTTCATCCGTGAAATCGTCCCTTTCGGAAACGGGCCCGGCCTGAGACCGGCGAGAGCTCGCTCCGCGAGCCCCGTTCGACTGCAAGTACGTTTCCGAGCGTACGCCGCTCCAAACGCCGAGTGAACCCGCGTAAGGTAAAAGATCCGTGAGCCGCCGCCGCGCGTTCACACGGCGTCGACGCGTCAACGCCTCCTCATAGCCCGGTGACGTGCTGTATCGCGAGCGAGGAGACTGCCACAGCGACCCACAGGACGAAGCCGAGTGCGAGCGGCCGTGCCCCGGTGCGCAGCAGCCGGGCGAGCTCGGTCTGCAGGCCGATTGCGCCAAGTGCGACGCTGATCAGGAACACCGCCGCCGCCGCGATCGCGTCGTGCCAGCTCGCCGGGACGATCCCGCTGCTGTTCACCAGCGCCGCGCACAGAAACCAAAGGATGAACCACGGGATGATGCGCCGCCACGGGACGCGGACCCCGGCGCCGCGTTTCGCGCGCGCTTGCCAGAGGGCGATCGCTGCGACGATCGGCACGATCAGCGACGCGCGGGTGAGCTTCACGATCGTCGCATGGTCGCCGGCCTCGCGGCCGTACGCGTACCCAGCGGCGACGACGGACGAGGTGTCGTTGATCGCGGTTCCCGCCCAGACCCCGAACGCGTCCTGCGCGAGGTGCAAGGCGTGGCCGATCGGCGGAAACACGATCACCGCGACGATGTTGTAGAAGAAGATGACCGCGATCGAGAGCGCGATCTCCGCCTCGTCCGGCTCGATCACCGACGAGACTGCGGCGATCGCCGACGCTCCGCAGATCGCCGTGCCGACCCCGACCAGCGTTTGGAGCATGCGGTCGAGGCGGAGCAGACGGCCGGCTAGCGGTGCCAGGATCAGCGCGATCGCGATCGTGCCGAGCGTCACCGGGAGCGTGCCGACGCCGGTGCGCGCGATCATCGTCAGCGAGAGCGTGAAGCCCGACACCACGATCGCCGCTTGGAGCACGATGCGCGCGGCGAACACGAGCCCCGGCCGCAAGCTCGCGGGCAGCGGCAGCACCGCGCGGATTGCGACGCCCAGCACGATCGCGAAGACCGGCGCGCCGACCAGCGGTGCGGCGCGCGCGCACAGCACGGCGACCGCAGCGACCGCCGCGGCGCACAGGATTCCCGGGATCACGCTACGGCGCGACCTGCGTTTCGGCGACCTCGTGCATTTGGGGATCGCCGATGCCGTGTCGCAGGTACGACCGCGAGAGGTGCACGTACTCCGGTCCGGCGGTCTCGACCCACGCGACGGCGGGCCCTTCGAGCTGCTTCTTGACGACCGCGGGCGAGCCCGCGACGACGACGCGCGCGGGGATCTGCGCGTTCGCGCCGACCACGGAGCCGGCCGCGACCAGGCTGTACTCGCCGACGCTCGCACCGTTGAGTACGACCGCGTTCGTCCCGATCAGGGCGCCGCGGCCGATCCGGCAGTCCTCGAGGATCGCGCAGTGCCCGATCGTCGCCCCTTCCTCGATCACCGTCTCGGAGTTCTCGCTCACGTGGACGACCGAGTTGTCCTGGACGTTGGCGCGGGCATGGATCCGGATCGGTCCGTTGTCGCCGCGGATCACGGTGCCGAACCAGATCGACGCTTCCTCACCGACCTCGACGTCGCCGATCAGGACGGCCGTCGGCGCGATGAACGCGGAAGCGGCCACCTTCGGGCGCTTGCCGCGATACTCGATGATCATGCCGGACCTCCGCAGAAGGGTGAGAGCGAAGGGATTCCACTTTGAGCGAACACCGTCACCGCACCCCTCTCCGCGGAACGAAGGTCGTCCCCCGCCCCCGCCCGGACGACCCGGACTACACCGACGTCAATTACCGCTACGCCGGCCAGACCGGCCACATCCACGAGGTGGTCGAGATCGGCGGGCGCGAGCTCGCCAAGGTGGGGTTCGACGACCGCAAGATCGTCTATTACTACCTCGCCGACCTCGAGCGCGAGGAGGCCGCCCCGAAGCGGACGTTCCACGATGCTTCGACAGGCTCAGCACAGGCTCCGACAGAGGATTAGGGTGACAGGGCGAAGAGCGGGGTCATCGGGAGGACGGTAGCGTCGCCGGCGTGGCGGAGGTGGCCGTTCAGCCGAAGCGCGTCTTCGATCGTGCGCAGCAGGCTGTAGTGGTTGTACGGCGTCGGGTCGACGACGCGGCGCGGGCCGTGATTGGCGATCACGATCGTGGGGATGTGGCCGCCGCCCGGATTGTGCGCGTCGGCGACGCAGCACGACTTCGGGTTGCTGGGGAACTCTTTGCCGTCCTCGTCCCACGTGATCACGATCGCGGTCGTCGCGTTCGGCGCGGTCCAGATCGGCGATGACTGGATCGCGGCGACGAGATCCGCTGCATGCGCGTCGCCGCGTCGTACCAGCGCTTCATCGCTGCCGGCGCAGTCGGCCGGTGCGTTGCGCGCGCCGATCCCGTGCATATCGTTGCACTGGTTCGGGACGACGAGGGCGAACGCCGGGACGGTGCCGGCGCGCAGGTCCGCGTCGAGCGCGTCCAAGCCGACGAGCTCGCGCGCGAGTCCGGCGTCGCGGTGCACCGAGGCGAAGTTCGTGAAACCGGTGTGCTTCGCGGCATAGAGACCGGGCGGCGTGTTCGACGCTCCCGGCGAGGCGATCGCGAGCGAACCGGGTTCGGGGATGTCTTCGAGGTACGCGCGCCACGCGAGCCCCTTCGCGCGCAACTCCGTCGCGAGGTTCGGGCCCTCGATCACGTGCGGGTCGTCGTCGTGGATCCCGAACGTGTCGCCGCCGAGCAGCGCGACGTAGTTCCCCTCGGAGGGATGCGTCTCGGCGTACATGCGCGTGGCCGAACCGTACTCGTGTGCCAGCTTCGCCAGGTTCGGTGCCCAGCCGCGCTCGAGGATCGTGCGGTAGCCCGTGTTCTCCTCGACGATGACGATAATGTGGTCATAGTGCGGCACCGCGCGATCGCGAGCGTCCGGAGCCGCGGCGATCGCCGGTCCGGCGAGCAGCGCAGCGGCGAGCGCGAGGAGGGAGAGCATACGCGGCGAGTTCGGCGCGAGGGCGGCGACTCCGCGCGGCCGAACAGGCACCGCCGTGCTGATTCCCGCAACTCCTCCGCAAGCCGTCCCGGTGTACTCGGGCTTCGACTACGTCACCGTCGACGCCCAGCGCAGGCGTGTCTACGCCGCCCACGCCGGTTCGCAGCGCCTGCTGATCGTCGACGCCGATTCGGGCAAGGTCGTCGGTCAGGTCCGGGTGGGACCGGTACACGGGGTCGCGTTCGATCCGGTCAGCGGCCACGTGTTCACCGGCGGCGGCGACAACGTCGTCAGCGAGGTCGATCCGGTCGCGCTGAAGGTGGTGAACCACCTCGATGTCGGCGGATCGGTCGACGCGATCGCGTACGATCCGTCGAACGGCCGCATCTACGCCGACGAAGACGACGGCACGCGCGTGTTCGTCGTCGACGCGAAGACGTTCAAGCTCGTCAAGACGATCGCGATCCCGGGACACAAGCCCGAGTATCTCGCGATCAACCCGAAGACGCACGAAGTCTATCAGAACATCGACTCCGACTCCGAGATCGCGGTGATCGACCCGGTCACGATGACGGTCAGCCGCACGATCGCGACGCCCGAGATCAAGCACAACCATCCGCTGCAGTACGACCCGGTGTACGATCAGATCGTAATCGCCGGCGGCGGCGTCATGAGCGCGTACTCACCGACCGGAACGAAGCTCGGCGAGCTCGCGGCCGGGCGCTACGACCAGTGCGATCTCGATCCGACCCAGCACGTCCTGGCCTGCGCCGGCGACGGCGGCGTCACGCGCTTCCGGCTGCAGCGCGGTGCCGCGCCGCAGCTGATCGACAAGACCGCCGTCGACGCGGGCGTGCACACGGTGGCAATCGATCCGACGACGCACGCGGTCTTCGCGGTCTGGGGCGACCGCGACGGCAAGGGCGACTTCGTTCAGAAGTTCACGCCCGCTCCCTAACGCTTACGCAGGCGAGAGAACGTGAATGACGCGGCTCGCGATCAGCTCCTTCGTCTGCGCGGCATAGGCTTTCATGTGCGGTGCGGCGGCATGGGCTTTGAGCGCGTCGCCGCTCTCCCACTTTTCGATCACGACGAAACTATCGGGACCTAGTGCGGTCTGAATGCCGCCGAAGCCGTCCGCGTCGAACGCCGCGCCGTATTCGATGCAGCCCTGCTCGGCGCGGACCGCCGGCACGTTGGCCGAAAACGCGGCGAGGACCGCATCGCGCTGCCCCGGTTTGGCGGTGATCATCGCGAGTACGTGGACCACGATCAGGTTCCCACCGGGCTCGGCGCGAGCGCGTTGAACGTCGCGCGTGCGGCGAACACGTCGGCGGCGAGCACGAGGAAGGCTTCGAGGAGCGAGCCCGCCGTGTGGACCGCCGGGACACCGACGCCGCCTTCGCCGGCGCGCGCCAACAGGTGCGGCTTCCCGTCGTTCGCGACCCGGACACCACAGATCGTCGCTGCGTAGGGCTCCAGCGCGGGCACGTTCGTCACCGCGGCGACCGAGATTCCGGGGAGGCTCTCGACGGCGAAAAAGAGATCGCGTGCCTCGATGACGACGCTCGCGTACCCGGCCGGACGGTCCTTCGGCGCCTCCTCGACGCGCACGCCGGCCGGCGCGTCGAGCTGCGGCGGCGTCCGGCGCACGAAGCGAACGCCCAGCGCCAGGGGCGAGGAGCGCGCCTGCACCTGTGAGACGTGGTCGCCGAGGTCGCGCGCGAAGTCGAAGAGCGCGGCGTGCGCGACGGCCGCGGCCCGGTCGGAGGCGAGCACGGCTTCAGCGGCGCGTTGGTAGTCGAGGTCGAGCGGCATACCCGATTCGTTACCCGCTCGGGCCGCAGTCTCTACCTAAAGGCCCGCGTGACGTGGAGATAGGCGCGCGGGCGGAGGTCGCCGTCGCAGCGGTCGCACAGGGTGAGCAGCGGCGAGCGAGCCTGTACCCCGGTGCGAAGCTTCCAGACGTGGAGCACGCGGTACGCCCTGCCGAGCAGCACTGCGCACCGCGCGCAGCGCTCGCCGAGGTCGTCGACCACGATCTCGTGGCGGCCGCGCACGAACTTCGGAAAGTAGCGCGCGATGATGCCGCTGTCGCTGGGCGTCCTGCCGGACAAGGCGCGCAGGCGCCTGGAGAGTCCATCCATGGGAGTTCGATTGTGCATGGTCGTGGGTTCGCAAGCAAGCCGTCGTCCGTTAAGTGTTGGTTGAAAGACCGTTCCTGGGCGCTCGCCGCCTTGCGGTCCCCTGCTTGCCTGCCGTACACTAAAGCAACGGGTGTTCCGGCCGCGCTTTCATGAGCGCGGATTTCTGCCATGGGCGGTCCGCGTGTTCGATCACACGTTCAGTTTTTTGCGTACTGCGCTCGGAGCTCCGCTTCGAACGTTCCGCTACATGTCCAGCGGCACCGGTAGCGTCGACGACCACGCATGGCGCTGCGGGTGCGCGGCCCGCGAGTGCGGCGGGGTGTGCACCCTCGAGGCTTGCGAGCGCCATTCGGGCGTGAACCAGGTGGCCTGGCAGCGTTCCCTGCGCTGACGCCGAAGCCGCCGCCGAGCGCGCTAGGCCGAAGCGCTGCGGCAGCGCGGGTCCTTGCTGTGGACGCGGGTTGTCGAGGCGGGGTGGACGGCGAGCCGTGCCGGCGGGCGGATCGGGCGCGGCGCGAACGTTCCGCCGCAGTTCGGGCAGCGGTTGTCCAGGACGTCCGCCGCGCACGACGCGCAGAACGTGCACTCATAGGTGCAGATCAGCGCGTCGGGCGCGTCAGGCGGGAGGTCTTTGTCGCAGCACTCGCAATTGGGGCGCAGTTCGAGCATCGCGGGCGCTGCGGCGTCAGAGCTTCGGCTGGAACGCGGGGACGCCGAACTGCCACAGCAGGAACGAGTACTCGTCGGCGGTCAGCGCGACCGCTTGCGACCGTCCGCCGCCGATCAGTCCGTGCCCGCCTTCGTAGTCGACGCGGAGCAGGATCGGCTTGCCGCTCGTGGTCGCGTCCTGCAGCGTGGCCGCCATCTTGGCGGCTTGCCACGGATCGACGCGCGGATCGTTGATCCCCGTCGTCAGCATCACCGCCGGATATTTCCCGCCCTTTACGACGTGATGGATCGCGCTGGTCGCGTAGAGGTTCTTGAACCCGTCTTCGGTCTTCACGCTGCCGAACTCCGGCACGTTGGGTGGACCGTTCGGCGTCGTTTCGATGCGCAGCTGGTCTGAGACCGGGATCTCGTCGAGGATCGCAGCGAAGAGCGCCGGAGCGCTGGTGATCGCGCCGCCCATCGTGATGCCGCCGGCGCTGCCGCCGCGCGCGCCGAGTTTCCCCGGCGAGGTGTAGCCCTTCGCCACCAGCCACTTCGCGCAGTCGACGAAGTCGGAGATCGTCTTCGGCTTGTTCGCACCTTTTCCGGCGAGGTGCCACTCTTCGCCGTACTCGCCGCCGCCGCGCACGTGCGCCACCGCCCAGACGCCGCCTTGCTCGAACCACGCGATGCGCGAGGCGGAGAACGTCGGGTTGCTCGAGATCCCGTACGATCCGTATGCGTAGAGCACGGTCGGGTTCGAACCGTCGAGCTTGATGTCGCGGCGGTGCACGATCGAGAGCGGGATCAGCGTTCCGTCGGCCGCCGGTACCTTCACCTCTTCGGCGACGATCCCAGAGAAGTCGACCGGCGAGGGCGGGTCGAGCTTGGTGTCGACGAGCGCGTTCGTCTTCGCATCGTAGGCGTACCAGAGCGGCGTGTCGGTCCACGACGTGAGCTGGGCGATGAAGCCGGGCCGGTCGTATTCGGCGGCGAGCCCGGTGATCGAGCCGTTCACCGGGAGCGATATCTCGCGGACGGTTCCGTCGTAGCCGATGCGCGTGATGCGGCCGAGTCCGTCTTCGCGCGAGAGCACGTACAGCGCGTCGCTCGCGTTGGCGACGTCGTCGATCACGCGTGCCGCGGGCGGAAGCACATCGGTCGCCTGCGCGATCGTGCCGCCGGGTAGATCGAACTTGACGAGCTTGAAGCGTGGCGCGTCCTTCGCGGTGAGCGCGTACACGGTCTTGCCGTGGAACGCCGCGTTGACGACCTTGTCCTCGGGGCGGATAACGAGCTCCCACCGGATCGTGGCCGGGTTCGCGAGCGCGCTCTTCGGCGCGGAGTAGACCGTCACGAACCGCTCGACGCCGTTGATCAGGACACCGCCTAGGAACGGAGTCTCGGGCGAGACGCCGATCGCCGCGAACGAGGTCGGCGGAATCGTGAGGCCCGGGTTGACGCCGGCGCCGAAGACGGCGACGTCGGACGCGCCCGGTTCGCCGATCACGTGGCGATAGCTGCGAACGTTGAGGTACTTTGCGAGCGGCGAGGCTCCGGCCGCTACTTCCTGACGCTTCAGGTAGAAGAACGCCTTGCCGTCGTCGGTCCAGGCGGTCACGCCGAAGTCGGCGCGGTCGGAGCTGTCCGGCAGCGTCGTTCCCGACGCCACGTCGACGACGCGGACGGTCGCGTTCTCCGAGCCGCCGGCCGAGAGCCCGTAGGCGACCCGCGCCCCGTCGTTCGAGACGCTGAAGTACGAGATCGCCTGGCGCGGCCCGGTCATCGCGTCGGGGTCGACCAAGGCGCGTTCCGCACCGCCGATCCCCGAGCGGACGAAGAGCTTGACCGAGTTCGCCCCCGGCGCGAGCTTTTCGTAGAAGTACGCGCCGTGGCGAGAAACGACGCCGGACGACACGTTCGAGGTCTCCGAGAGCGCCTGCAGCCGGGCGGCGAACGCGGCCCGGGCCGGGATCGAATCGAGCGCCGCGCGGGTGCGATCGTTGTGGGACTTCAGGAACGCCTGGAACTCCGGACCGCCCGTCTCCATCCACCGGTACGGGTCCGTAACGGCCGTCCCGAAGTACGTGTCGGTCACGGGGACGCGCTTGGCGTCCGGAGGATTGGGCAGCGCCGCACCGGCGGCCGTCGTACACGCGAGCACGGCGGCGGCGGCGAGCGCGTAGACGTTCGTTCGCATCATGGTCCAGGTACGCGGCGCATCGGGGAAAGTTGCGGGTCTGCCGACACGACGCTCTCAGGAGCACCTGGCCCGGATGCGCCAGACGAGGAGCGGACCGGCCTGAGGTCTCACTACGAGGGCTTGCAGATAGTCATCGACTGGGACGGCACGGTAACCGAGTGCGACACGCTCATGCTGACGCTGCGGCATTTCGTCGCGCCCGCCGTCTTGGAGCCGCTCGAAAGCGAACTCGACGCCGGCTTGGCGAATGGGACGATCACGCACCGCGACGTGATGGAGCAGGAGTTCGCGATGCTGACCGCATCGCTCGACGACGTCGTCGCATTTCTGCTCGACCGCGCGCGGGTGCGGGCGGGCTTTCCCGAGTTCGTCGAGCAGTTCGATCCGCTGATCCTCTCGTCGAGTTTTCACGAGACGATCCAGCCGGTGCTCGCACGCGAGGGCGTGAAACCGCGGCTGCGCGCGAACCACGCCGAGCCGCGCTCGTCCGGCTGGCGGATCCGCTGGGTCTCGGACTCCGACTGCGCGACCTGCGGCGAACCGTGCAAGCGCGGGTCCCTGCCCGGCGGCCCGTTCGTGTACGTCGGCGACGGCTACTCCGACCGCTGCGCGGCGCTCGCGGCGGATCGCATCTTCGCGCGCGACGGCCTCGCGAGCTATCTCGACGAGCAGGGCGTGCCGTACGAGCCGTTCGTCGACTTTCACGAACTGGCCCGGGCGCTCGGCTAGACCGCGGCGGGAGCCTTTTTGCTATTCGCGAAATCTCTTGAATATGCCGAGCCGCCCCCGGGGTCCCCGCCAGAAGCGCCGCTTCAAGGATGACGTCTATGCCGCCGCAGCCCGCATTCCGGCGGCGCTCGCGAACCGCCACCGGCTCGAGCTGCTCGACCTCCTGTCACAGCGTTCTCGAACGGTGCAAGATGTAGCGGCGGAGGCCGGCATCACGGTCGCAAACGCCTCTCAGCATCTGCGCGTGCTGGCGGATTGCGGGCTCGTGACGGTGGAGCGACGCGGAACGTTCGCGTTTTACCGCGTCGCTGGGCCGGTCGTTTACCGGCTGCTCGTCGCATTGCGTGCCGTCGCGGAATCCGTGGATTCGCGGATCGCGGAGGTCGAGCGGGCGTACTTTGGACTGCGAGATCCGGGGATCCCGGACTTCGCGACGGCGCGCGACCTGCTCGCGGATGCGCGGACGATGGTCCTCGACGCCCGCCCGCGCGAGGAGTTCGACACGGCCCACCTGCCGGGGGCGATCAGCGCGCCGCTGGAGGAGCTGCGTTCGGGCCAAGTGACGCTGCCGCGGTCGAAGCGGTACCTCGTCTATTGCCGCGGGCCGTACTGCGTGTTCGCGGACGAAGCAGTGGCTCTGCTGCGCGAACGAGGCCTGGACGCCACGCGTCTGGCGCTCGGACCTGCGGAGTGGGTCGCCGCCGGCGGCGAGGTTGCGCGTGTCGGCTGAGACTGCCGGGCGCATCCGGCTCGGTCTGGCCGCGAACGTGACGCAGTTTTGGCTGCTGGTCGTGGTCAACGCCTTCGTCGGTTCCATGATCGGCATCGAACGCGACGTGCTGCCGCTGGTCGGCCAGCGCGTGTTCGGCCTCGCATCCGAGACCGCGGTGCTCTCGTTCATCGTTACGTTCGGCTTCACCAAGGCGCTGACGAATCTGTATGCCGGCCGAACGGCCGACCGCGCGGGCCGCAAGCCCCTGCTCGTTGCGGGATGGCTGTTCGCGATTCCGGTTCCGTTCCTGCTGATGTTCGCGCCGGCGTGGGGCTGGATCGTCCTCGCAAACGTTTTTCTCGGCATCAATCAAGGACTGTGCTGGTCCATGACGGTGGTGATGAAGATCGATCTCGTCGGACCGAAGCAGCGCGGGTTGGCGATGGGACTCAACGAGTTTGCCGGTTACCTCGCCGTCGGTGTCGCGGCGTACGTGTCGGGGATCATCGCGCAGGCGTACGGGCTGCGCCCCTGGCCGTTCGCGCTCGGGGTGGTCTCCGTCGTCGTTGCGCTGGCGCTCTCCGTGTTCTTCGTTCGCGAGACGCACGGTCACGCCCGGTTTGAAGCCGCGCACGGGGAATCGCCTCGCCCGGCGGCCGGCGCTTCGTTCGGCGCGCTCTTCGCACGCGTTTCGTGGAAGGACCGCACCCTCTCATCGATCAGCCAAGCCGGCCTCGTCAACAATCTCAACGACGGGCTGGCCTGGGGACTGCTGCCGCTGCACTTCGCAGCCGCCGGTCTCGCCATCGAACGCATCGCCATCCTCGCCGCCGTCTATCCGGCGACGTGGGGACTGTGCCAGCTCGTCACCGGAGCGCTCTCCGACCGCGTCGGTCGCAAGTGGATGATCGCCGGCGGCATGTGGGCGCAGGCGATCGCCATCGCCTCGTTTCTGGCGCCGGCGAATTTCGCGGTCTGGCTCAGCGGCGCGCTCCTGCTCGGTGTCGGAACCGCGATGGTGTATCCAACGCTGCTCGCCGCGATCGGTGACGTGGTCGATCCGCTCGTGCGCGCGTCGTCGGTCGGCGTCTACCGCTTGTGGCGCGATTCCGGCTACGCGTTCGGCGCGCTGTTGTCGGGTATCGTCGCGCACGCGCTCGGCCAGGACGTCGCAATCGGCGTGGTCGCCGGCCTCACCCTGGCGTCCGGTGCGGTCGTCGCCGTCCGGATGCGCGAAACACATCCTCGGCTTCCCGCACTCGTCCCTCGAGGAGCACCGTCGTGATCTTCCGCCAGATTCTTCGAGCCGAAACGGGTTGCGCGTCCTACGTCTTCGGTTGAGGCGGCCAAGGCCGCGGCGCGGTCGTCGATCCTCAGTTCGAGGTCGCTCAATACGTGGATATCGCAGCCGGCTACGGGATCCGTATCGAGGCGGTCATCTCCACGCACGTCCACGCCGACCATCGTTCCGGAGAGCGTGCCCTCGCCGCACGGACGAATGCGGGACTCTATCTGCACCGCTCCGCCGAGCTGGCGTATCCGTTCACACCGCTCGACGACGGCGCTGAGATCTCGCTCGGTAACGTCGTCGTTCGCGTGATGCATACACCGGGCCACACACTCGAGAGTATCTCGCTCCTGGTCACCGATCGCGCGCGCGCCGACGAACCGTGGCTGGTCCTGACGGGTGATACCCTCTTCGTCGGCGACGTGGGGAGGCCCGACTTCGGCGGTGAGGACGCCGGACGGCAGCTCTTCGCCTCACTTCAGCGGCTCCTGGCGTTACCCGATCATGTGGAGGTGTACCCGGCACACATCGCGGGGAGTCCGTGCGGGCGCGCGATGAGCGCAAAGCCGTCCTCGACCATCGGATTCGAACGTCGCCACAACACGGCGCTCCAGCACGCCGGCGCAGATGGGTTCGTTCGAGCGCTCTTCGAGGGACTGCCGCCCAAACCGCCCGGGTTCGCGGAGACGGTGGCGGCAAACCGGCGCGGTTAGAGGCGCTGCATCACGCCGCCGGTCAAGCGGCGACGAAATTCCAGCCGAGGCGGAGGCGCAGCCGTTCGCCGAACCAGTCGGAGAGCGCGACGAGCCCCCACGTGACCAGGACGTACGCCAACATCTGTTGGTAGAAGAACAGCTGCTGCGCTTGATAGAGCGCTTGTCCGATCCCACCCGCGCCGATCAGCCCGACGACCGTCGCGGCGCGGACGTTCCACTCCAGCCGAAACAGCGTGTGCACGACCAGCGGGCCGAGCGCGAGCGGAAGAAACCCGAACGCCACGATCGGCAGGCGGCGCGCACCGGTCGCCGCGAGGGCGTCGATCGGCGCGGCGGGCACGTTCTCCAGGCTCTCGGCGTACAGTTTACCGAGCACGCCGGCCGAGTGCAACCCGAGCGCGAGTGCTCCGGCGAGCGGTCCGATCCCGACCGTGACGATCAGGATCAGGCCGAAGACCAACTCCGGGATCGCGCGCGCGACATCGAACACGCGCCGGACCGCGACCGCGACGGCGAACGGCACGATGCGCCGCGCCGCGACGAGCGAGGCGGGAAACGCGAGCAGTGCGCCGATCACCGTCCCGCCGACTGCGATCGCGAGCGTCTGTGCGATCAGCAGCGGGAGCGAGGCGATCTGCGAGGCGCGCAGATGCGGCGGGAACATCGTGGCGAACGTATGGACCGCGTGCGCGAAGGCGAAGATCTGCGGGCGATAGAGCCATAGCGAGATCAGCCCGAGCGGGAGAAGCAGCAGCACGAGTCGCGGGTCGCGGCGCGCGAGCATGCCGAAGGCGTCGACGGCGGCGACCAGCGCGACCAGGACGATCAAAAGCGTCAGCGTGCGATGAAAGTCGAGCGTGCTCAGCGTGCCGGCGAGCTCGGTCCCGATACCGCCCCCACCGACCGCACCGACGATGATCGACGCGCGCATAGCGCACTCGAACGCGTAGGTGCCGAACGTCAGCAGATCCGGCAGCGTGAGCGGGATCAGACCGTAGACCGCAATCGCGATGCGCGACGCGCCGGTCGCGCGCAGCGCTTCGAGCGGCGCGGCATCGGCGGCGGCGAACAGATCGCCGTAGACCCGCCCGACCATCGCTGAGTAGAAGAGCGCGAGCGCGACGATCCCGGCCGCCGGACCGAGTCCGACCACGACCACGGCGAGGATCGCCAGCGTCAGATCGGGGATGGCGCGCAGCGCCGAGAGCACCGCGACGATCAGCCGGTGACCGGGCGCTCGCGTCGCGATCGCGACGGCGAGCGGAACGCCGAGCACGAAGGCGATCAGCATCCCGGCGGCGGCCATACCAATCGTCTGCGCGATCGGAACGAGCAGCGCGCGCAAGTACGCCGCCGAGAGATCGGGTGGAAAGAACGAACCCACCAGCCGGAGCAGGTTGGTGAACGCGTCGATCACGCGACGCGGCCGCCGACGAGTTCGACGACGCGATCGAAGTGGCGGCGTGCGACCTCGATCTGGTGGAGCGAGCAGAGCAGGGCGAGGTTCCGCTCCCGCGCGAGATCGCACAGCAGGCGGACGATCTGCTCGCCGAGCGCCGGGTCGAGCGATGCGATCGGCTCGTCGGCCAGGATCGCCGTCGGGTGCTGGACGAGCGCGCGCGCGATCGCCACGCGCTGGCGCTGACCGCCGGACAGCTCGTTCGTGCGGTTGCGCAGCTTCTCGGGGATCCCGACGGCGGTCAGCGCTGCGCTCGCTTCCGCGAGCTCGGCCGCCGTGGGCGCGATCAGGAAGCGCAGCGCGTGCGGCGTGCTCCACCGGCCAAGCGCGCCGGCCATGACGTTCTGCACGACGGTCAGCCGATCGACCAGGTCGTGCTGCTGCGCGATCATTGCGAGCCGCGCGCGCAGCCGCCGCAGCGCGCGTCCGCGCAGCTTCGCGACCTCGACGCCGTCGACGTGGATGCTCCCGCCGGCGATCGCCACGGTGCCGTTGAGCGAGCGCAGCAGCGTCGTCTTCCCGCTGCCGCTCGGCCCGACGAGCGCGACGCACTCGCCGGCCGCGATCCGGAGCGTGACGTCATCGAGAGCGGGCGGCGCGCCGGGTCCGTACACGACGCGCACGCCGCTGATCTCGATCATCGACCTAGAGCAGTTTCAGTTTCGTCGCGATCGTCCGCAGCAGGTCGTACTCGCCGTCGTTCGCGCGGACGAACGACGTACCGCGCAGGATCTCCAGCACCGCGGCGTCGCCGGGGGCGTGAAGCGAGAGGAAGGCGCCGGCGAAGGCGGTGCGGTCGGCGGGCGCGGAGTCCTTGCGCGCGACCCAGACGTAGTCGAGGAACGGCGGGGTGGTGAAGAAGATGCGCATCTTGCTCTTGTCGAGCTGGCCGCCGTCGAGCATCGCACGGTAGACGCTTTCGTCGATCGCCCCGGCGTCGACCGCGCCCGACTCGACCGCCTTGGCCGTCGCCGGATGGTTGCCGGTGTAGCGGTAGCTCAGGTCTTTGTCCGGATCGATTCCGGCCTGCGTCATCGCATAGAACGGCATCAGGTGGCCGCTGGTCGAGTTGATGTCGCCGAAGGCGAACTTCTTGCCGCGAATATCCTTCAGCGCGTTGATCGGGGCGGCGGTCTGGGTGATGAACAGCGAGTGGAACTCGCGGTCGCTGGTGCGCTGCACCAGCGGGACGACGCCGTACTGCGCGTGGGCCTTGACGTATGTCAGGCCCCCCAGGTACGCGAAGTCGAGCGATCCGTTGCCGAGGGCTTCGACGGTTGCGTTGTAGTTCGTCGGGATGACGAGGTCGACGTCGCGCCCGAGCTTGGCGGCGAGGTAGTCGCGCAGGGGCTTTTTCTGATCGATCGAGATCTGCGTTGCGCCGGCATCAGGGATCATGCCGACGCGCAGGGCGGTGGCCGCCCGGGCGCGACGGGGCAGCGCGCTCAGTGCGACCAGCGCGGCGCCCGAGGCGAGGACGCAGCGGCGCGAGATCGGCCGCGACGAGAACATCCGCACGCTCATACCTGTGCCCGCACGGCGGCTTCGGCGGCCTGGAATCCGATTTTGGAATGCGTGCCGTCGCAGAACGGTTTGGTCGTCGAGCCGCCGCAGCGGCACAGCGCGATGTTGATTTGGCCGCTGAGGTCGTAGGGGTTGCCGTCGGCGTCGGTCAGGGTGAGCTCGCTCAAGTCACCGGTCACCAAGTACGGCCCGTTCAATCGAGTCTTGATCGTGATCATCGCGTCCTCCGGATGCCCTGCGTCGAGCCGACGGGGTTCCACGCGCTGCTCGGGCAGTCATGTTCGCTGCGGGCGGTCAGCCCAGAAGTGCCCGGCACGCGATCAGACGAGCCTCTGCGTCGCGCTCGAATCGCGCGACGATCTCGGCGGCGCTTTCGATCGCGTGGATCGCTCCGACCGACTGGCCGGCATAGATGTGGGCGCGCGTGTAGTCACCCGTGCCCTTCGCCTCGCGGAACTCGGCGAGCGCCTGGGGCGAGGCGAGCATCTCGTCTTCGTGCTCGTGCCAGCGCTCGACGAAGGCGTTGCGCAGCGCCCGGCCTCCAAACTCCTTCGGCCACGGTTTGCCCTGCACGCGATCGTACACGCTCGTGTAGATCGTCTGCGTCTCGTCGCTCGCGATGATCCGCGCCCGCGCGGCGTCCGCCGTGCGGCTCTCCCGCGCGAGCAGGAACGGCGTGCCGATCCACGCTCCCGCGGCGCCCGCCGCGAGCACCGCGGCGAAGCCGCGGCCGGTGGCGATCCCGCCGGCGGCCAACACGGGCTTGCGCGTCATCTCCAGGACCAGCTGCAGCAGCGGGAGCGTGCCGACGCTGCCGGTGTGTCCACCGGCCTCCGTCCCTTGCGCGACCAGCACGTCCACCCCGGCGTCGAGCGCCGCGCGCGCCCAGGCACGGTTCTGGACCTGCGAGGCGACCAGGATTCCCGCGGCGTGCAGCCGCGCGACGTACGGCGCCGGGTCGCCGAACGAGATGCTGACCAGCGCCGGGCGCGCCGCGATCGCGAGGTCGAGCAGCTCCGGACGCCGTGCGAGCACCCACGCGGCGAGCCCGATCCCGAACGGTGTGCCGCCCTGGCGAACGATCTCGGCCTGCTGCGCGATCGCGTCTTGCGGCTCGTCTTCGTCAAAGCCGAGCATCCCGAACGCGCCGGCGGCGGCGACCGCGCGCGCGAGCTCGCCGCCGGCCTGCGGCGTCATCGGCGCGTTGAGCAGCGGCACGCGAACGTCCAGCAGCTCGTTCAGGGCGGTATGGAGCGCCATACTAGGCGCTGCGCTCGTCCATGCGGGCGGCGAACTGTTCCCACGTCAGCGGATCGGTTCGGCGCGCGCGGGCGGGCCACCAATCGACGCCGCCGCGACTGATCCGCAGCTCGCCGAATTTCTCGCCGTCGGCGAAGACTTCGTAGACGGCGTCGACCGAACCCAGCTCTCTGGGCGGCGCCGAAACGACGACGCGATGTTCGGGCATCAGCGGGTCACGATCAGCGCGGCGAGAGCGATCGCGATGGCGTCTTCCGCGACGGCCGCCGGAATCGCGCCGATCTTCCCGATCGCGGCGACCCGCGCGGCGTGGCCGCCGTACGTGCCGGCAAGCGCGCCGATCACTCCCAGGCATGCACCGATCGTGGGCGAGCCGCCGTGCGGCGCGGCGATGAGCCACCCCGCGATCCCTCCGCTGACGGGCCGGACGACGATCGACGGGAAGGCGGTACGGGACGGAATCTTCGGGATGGCGTCGGCGACGTACTCGCCGACCGCCGCGACCGCCAGGACGATCCCGGGGAGACCGCCCCGTACCAGCATGAGCGCCGCCAGCGAAGTAAACGCGCGAAGACCGGAGACGAAGCCGATCCCGAACGCGAGCAGCATGCTATCCATGCCTCAAGTATACACCGGTCGCCGCGTAGAACCGTTCCGCATGACGTTCGTGACCCGCGCCCGAGCCCGCGTCGACCGCATGGCGTGCCCGTGGCTCATCCGCCGCGACGCGCTCTACGAGTACTGCCGTTCCCGGCTCGCGGCGTAGCGACGAGCGAACGGCGCCGCACGCATGACGCCACGCATCGTTCTTGCGACGGCTGCCTGCGCGTTGCTCGTCGCGGGGGTCGCGTACGCCTGGACCGTCGTCGGTCCGGTCGGGCCCGCGCTGCCGCTGCGCCTGGTCGGCGACTATCCCCTGACCGGGAATGCGAACCGGTTCGACTACGCGAGCATCGACGAGCGCCGTGGCATCATGTGGGTCGCGCACATGGGCGACGGCTCCGTGGTGGCCTTCGACGTGAAATCGAACCGCGTTACGCTTACGGTCCCGCTCGGTTCCGGCGCGAGCGTGCGCGGCATCGTCGCTGCGGGCGGCGACGTGTACGCCGCGGCCCAGGGTCTCGGCGCGGTGGTCGTGCTGGACGGCGCGAACGGAAGGCGTCTCGCCACGGTGCCGGCCGGGGACGTCGACGGGCTTGCGTATGACCCGCTCACGCAGCGGATTTTCGTCTCGGATGAAAGCGGCGGCCGGGACACCGTCATCGGCACGCGCACGCATACGATCGCCGGCAATGTCGCGCTCGGCGGTGAGGCCGGCAACACGCAGTACGATCCGGTCTCTCGGCACATCTTCGTCGGCGTCCAGACTCGTGACGAGCTCGCTGAGATCGACCCTGCCGCGCTGAAGATCGTGCGCCGTTTCGCGTTGCCCGGCTGCAGCTCGTCTCACAGTGTGGCCATCGACGCGTCAGAACGCGCCGCCTACGTGGGATGTCAGCACAACGCCCGGCTGGTGCGGCTCGATTTGCGCACCGGTCGTGTGACCGCTTCGGGCGGCGTCGGCATCGGCGTGGACGTGCTGGCGCTCGACCCGGGCCTGCATCGCCTCTACGCTGCGTCGGAGTCCGGCGTCGTGAGCGTGTTCGATGTCGCGAACGGCGCGCTCACGCGCGTGGCGCAGGCCTTCCTGCACCTCAATGCGCACGTGGTCGCGGTGGACCCGGCTACACATCGCGTGTACTTTCCGCTCTCGAGCGTCGGCGGCAAGCCGGTCATGCGCGTGATGGAACCGCGATGAAAGCGCCGTCCGTGGTCGACCTCGTGCGGTACTTCCTGGTCTTGGGTGCGACGGGGTTCGGTGGTCCGGTGGCACTTGCGAACTCGATGCGGCGGGATCTGGTCGAGCGGCGCGGCTGGCTCGACGAGGATTCGTACGATCGCGGTCTGGCGATCGCGACGGCGTGCCCGGGACCGATGGCGTACCAACTCGGCGTGTACTGCGGCTACGTCACGCACGGGGTGTTGGGCGCGCTCGCGGTCGCCGTCGCCTTCGCCGCGCCGCCGTTCACGATCGTGGTCGCCGTCGCAGCCCTCTACGAGCGGTTTTCCGGCGCGGGGATCACGCGCGGACTGTTCTACGGGATCGGGCCGGTCGTCGTCGCCCTCATCCTGCGCGCGAGTTGGAATCTGGGCCGCAAGACGCTGCGGCGTGACTACGGTGCGTGGGCCGTCGCGGGCGTCGCGTGCGCCGTGACCGTAGCGCTGCAGCAGGAGCTGACCTGGCTGTTCCTCGCCGCCGGCGTGCTCGGTATCGTCGTCTTTGCGCCGCGCGCAAAACCGGTGGCGTCGGTAACCGCGCCGCCGGTGATGCCGAAGCTGCGGGGTTTCGCGCTCCCGGCGTTGCTCGGGCTGGTGACGCCGTCGGGCCTCGCACCCTCGCTGTTCTGGTTCTTTCTGAAAACGGGGTTCCTGGTGTTCGGAAGCGGTCTGGTCGTCGTATCGTTCGTGAAGACGTACGTCGTCGACCAATACCACTGGCTCGACAACCAGACGTTCGTGGATGCCGTCGCGATCGGGATGATCTCGCCCGGTCCCGTCGTCATCACGGCGACGTTCGTCGGCTACGCGGTGGACGGCTTCGCCGGCGCGGTCGCCGCAACGGCGGGGATCTTCCTGCCCTCAATCGTGCTCACGATCTTGGCGACACCGCTGCTGCTGCGGTACGGATCGCATCCGCGTGTCGCGGGATTCGTGCGCGGCGTGACGGTCGCGGTTGTCGGCGTCCTCGCGGGGACGACCTATCTGATCGGGCGGCCAGTCATCGTGGACGGCTTCACGGCAGCGCTGCTCGTCGTCGTGCTGGCCGCCCCGTTCGTGGCGAAGCGCGTCCCCGAGCAGGCGTACGTCGCGCTGGGCGGAGTGCTCGGAGTCGCTCTGCGTCACTAACCCATATCGTGATCGGCGTGGCACCCGTGCGCCATTGGGTTCTTTGCGTTCAGCCACCAGAGGTAGAGCCCGAGCCCACCGAAGATGACGTTGAGCCAGAACGTGTAGTTGAACGAGAACATCTCGAGGTCGTGCCGGATGTTCGGGTTCGGCTTCGGCACCAGATGGAGCGCTGAGAACGCAAAGTCCATCGCGATCGCAGCGAGCACCATGGTCGCGAAGAACACGCCGAAGATGTAGAGCATCATGCGCAGGCCGTAGTACTTGCGGTAGATGTCCAGCAGCGGAAGCACGATGAGGTCGGCGTACAGGAATGCGAGCACGCCGCCGAACGAGATGCCGCTGGCCCAGAGGATTGCCGCGAGCGGCACGTTGCCGATCGAACACACGAAGGACACGATCGCGATGATGGGACCTGCCACCGCGTTGCCGACGAGCTGCACGCCCGGAGGTGCACCGTTCAGAAACAGCACCTTCCACGCGCTCTCCGGCACGAATGCGGCAAGCGCTCCGGCGATCAGAAACCCGCCCAGCAGATCTTTCCAGAGCATCGAGAAGTCCATCGCGAAGTTCTGCGCGATCGCGACGCGCGTACCCGGGTCGCGCAGGCGATCCGCGAGCGAGGCGCCCTCCCCCTCCATCGACCCGTGGTCGTGTCCGGTCGCCTCGTCCACGTGACGCCGTGCTTCTTCGACGAGCTCCTTCGGGTAGGTGAGTTTGACGAGCACCGTCATGATCGCGATGAGGACCAGCCCGCCGATCCACTCGGCGGCGGTGAACTGCCAACCCATCAGCAGCCACAGGATGATACCGAGTTCGAGCACCAGATTGGTGGACGAGAAGAGAAACGCAAAGCTCGGAACGAGTGCGGCGCCCTTCTTGAAGAGCGTCTTGCTCATGGCCGCCGCAGCGTAGGAACACGACGAGCTGGCGGCGCCGAAGCCGGTGGCGAGCGCGATCTCACGGATGCCGTCGCGGCCGAGAAGGCGCTGCATGCGCTCTTTGGAAACGAGCGCCTGCACCGCGCCGGAGAGCGCGAAGCCGAGGATGAGGCTCCAGCCCACCTGCCACGCCATGCCGAGCGCGAGCATCAGGGCTTCGCCCAGTTTCGCCAGCAGCATCAGATGCGTTCGCGCGTCGGAACCGTACCGCTCGCCAAAGATGTGAGAGCCGAGCGGTTCATCATTTCATGTCCATCTTTGGAGAGGTTGCCATGTCCATCCCGCCGACGCTCTTGGTCGCTTTCCAGGCCCTGTCGACGGGCTTGGGCAGATGGTCCATGTGCTTGAGGAACATCGTGACCCGCCAAATCTGCTGGTCTTTGAGCGAGTGCATGAACGCCGGCATTGCGGAGAAGCGGATGCCATGATGAATCTTCCAGTACGTCGCACCCTCCGGGTCATCTTCCGTCCCGTTTTTCGCGAACTGCGGAGACGGGACGTAAAATCCTGCGGCGATGCTCGACGTCTTGCCGTCTGCCGCACCGTGGCAGATGACACAATTCTGCTGATAGAGTTTTAAGCCGGCCGCGAGGTTCGACGCGGTGAAGGGGAGGGGATTTGTCACCTCGCCCATTTGGCGTTCCGAGATTGCGTGGACCGCTTTCATCGCGAGATTCGCTTCCATCGAGGATGGAGCGCTGTCCGCAGCCATTGGCGCGTAGCCCATGTAGACAACGGTGATGACGATGCCGATTACGATGCCCAGCACCGCAACGATGCCGACGACGGCACCACGAACGTGATGGACAATCAATGTTGCATTCCGCTCATGCCGGCCATGCTTCCCAGGGTGTGTGCCATATCGGGCGGACGAATCCGGAAGAACACTTGGTAGCCGACGGGCGTGCCGGAGCCGTAGTACGGATTCAAGCCCACATCCTTGCTGCCCAGGGTCAATTGTGCTCCGATGCCGATATTCGCCGCGCTCGAATTGCGCGTGAGGTCGCGCACCCCACCAATCGAGTACGAACCGACCGTATAGACGGTGTCCGCCGGTGCACCAGGGATGACCAGGTCATGCGCGGTTCGGGTACCGATTTCAACGCGAGCGAACACGGTGTTTCGCCCGGCTTGATAATCCGTCTCCGCGAGATAGGAACTGGTGCGCGTTCCGCCGGTCTCGACATTCTGACCAACGATGAAGCCGGTGTACCAATTGTGATTGACGCCGAGCGGCTTGTTGAGCAGCAACGAGGCCACCAGACGATGTTGGTCCACGAGAGGGCTCGTCACATCGGGGCTCTTGATGTACGCGTATGACACTTCCGCCGCGGAGTTGTCGTTCGGATTCCACGACACCCGCTGGCTGTACGAGTCAAGATGGATCGGGTCGAAGTTGGTCCGAATCTCATTCGGCTCGCGACCGGTGAACGTGCTCGCCTCGATCTTGACGCGTGAGCTCGGCGCAAAGCCGACCGTCGCGACGCCGAACTGAATGTGCGATGCGTCTTGCCAGTGATGGCCGATGGGCGCTTCCGGCATGTCGTAAGCGATGCGGCGGTGCATGAACGCCGGCGGCCCGAGTGCCGGTTCTCCCGGATACCCAAGGTAGAGATAGGCCGACGCCGCCTTACCGACGCGAGCCGAATAGTCTACGGCGAGTTCGGCAAAGAGGTCGTGCGGATGCTGGTGGTCATGCAATGGCGCACCGTGTGCCGTCTCGCCGGATTGGAACAGCAGCGGATACCCTGATTGGTTTTCTGTGAGCGCGTCCGCGCTTACCATCGCCGTGTAGCCGAATTGCGAGGATGCACTGATGGCATGCGTCCCCATGAACATCAGCCAATTCGGGGCATCGGCTCGACGATCACCGCGTAGCGACCCCGACGAGACGTAGCGCGGGAAGATGGCTCCGTGCGTCATCTGCATGTCGCGCGCACCCTGGCGCATCCAGCCGAATATCTGGGTGGATTTCGGCACCCACGACGTGCCCGAGCCCGCCTGACTCATCGGGTCCGCAAGGTCGGTCGTTGAGGACATGTCCATCGCGCTCATCGAAGTCCCGCGAACGCCATTCATATTCATGCCGGGCATTGAGGCGGGCGTCGGAGACGCCGGCGGGACTGCCGGCGCCGTGGTCATCCCGGGCATGGGAGCCATCGTCGGCGCGGCGGACGGCTTTGCCGTCATGCCCGGCATCGGAGCCATGGTCTTGGCCGGCGTGGGGCTCGCCTTTGGCATCCCGGGCATGGGGGCCATCGTGGCCGGGGCGGCAAGCCCTGGCGCTACGGTCAGGAGGACGAGGGCAGCGACCAGAGTGAGACGGAGCGGGAACAAGGGGACCTCGGGTACAGACGCGGGCATACTACGTTGAGTAGTACGCTTTACCGGAAGCAACGGTTTCCCTTCGCCTCGAAGTCGCCTACATCTTCATCGTTGCGTGCGCGCCGTGGTCGCTCACCTGAGCCTTGAACCACGCGTGAATTGCGGAGACCAGTGCGGGGTCTTGCGTGGCGTACACGATTTTTGCTCCGTCTTGCACGTCCACATAGCGGACGGCGATACGCTTCGCGCCCGCGTGCATCGCCTCGAGGCCGGGCATGTTGTCGCCATGGATGGCTGCCGGGTCGGCAAAATTCCCGCCGGCGAACGCGGCGGCTTCCTTGCGAAGATGAGACCGAACCAAAATGACCTGCTTGGCATCACCGTTCGTCACCCTGACGGTCTGTACGCCACCAGATGCAGTAGGATCGAACATGTGCATCGTCGCGTCCATACTGAACGGCATCACCTTCTGGCTCTTCTGCTCAACTTGATTTTCTCGAGAGGAATCGGCGGCGAAAGCCGATGTCGACGAGATGAGAAAGAACGAGGCGGTGAGACCAGCGGCCTTCACGAGATTACGTATCACGGGTGACCTCCAAGAGGACGGAGAGCGCCTGCACGACGTCGTTACGCCGGTCGGCCGGGATTGCGTCAAAGATACGGTTGAACTTTGCGCTACGCGATGCAGCGATGTTGGCATGGGCAGTGACCCCACGCCGGGTCAGTTGCAGGCGAATGAAGCGTGCGTCGCGGTCGTCACGCACGCGACGAACCCAACCACGTCCTTCGAGCAGGCCGGCTAGGCGCGAGATGGTGCTCTTTTCGAGGTGCAAGCGCGCCGCCAATCCGTTTTGCGTCATGCCTGGCTCGCGGGCAATCTCCAGCAGGGCATGTGCCTCGCCGATCGAGACCGGCTGGCCGCACGGAGTCTCGTCCGGTTTGTGAAGTCCCAATGACCGCACGAGCTGCAGCATCTGCTCCCGAAACGCCGCTTCGCCGGCCGCTGCCGTTTCCGAGGTCCTCGCTGTT
Source organism: Vulcanimicrobiota bacterium (assembly GCA_003168375.1). Lineage (GTDB taxonomy): Bacteria > Vulcanimicrobiota > Vulcanimicrobiia > Vulcanimicrobiales > Vulcanimicrobiaceae > Vulcanimicrobium > Vulcanimicrobium winogradskyi. The sequence goes on along the minus strand of PMSI01000002.1, from coordinate 412,543 downwards.
GCCACGATGGTTCGAGGATACAACTAAGTAGTTGCACTGCGCAACTGTTCCTTAGGGAAGATGAACGATCGGGCCGGTCGGGTGCCCTGCAAGGCTAACAGTGATGCGAGACCAGGTAAGGCAAGTCGTGCCGGAACTCGGCATGACTCACGGGGAGCGCGACCGCCAAACACATCACGACCAGCGGGGCAATCCAGACCAGCCAGCGGTCCTCGGGTCTGCGGGCCGCTGCTTCGAGGCCTAACCGGGCATCCGCGCACAGGTCAGCTCCGCGCGAGATGCGGGTGACCAAGGAAAGATACTGTTCTTCTCGTCCCTTCGCCGCGGTGAGGTTCGCCGAGCGCTCACGTCGTGCGTGGAGCCGACGTTCGAGAGGCTCGAAGCCCGGGATGAGCAAAGCGGCAAAAGCGAGATGCCAAAGGACGCCCGAGGTCGCGTCACCATGGCGCACATGTGCCAGCTCGTGTCGAACCACGAGTTCGAGGTCCGCGTCGTCGAGCGGGTCGAGAAATCCCCGCGAGAGCACGATGGTCCGACCGAAGACCGTCGTTGCGATCGGCACCGTGAGGTCGACGTACAGGACGTTCGGGATGGCGACCTCGAGGTTTGCGCAGGCGACCGCAAAGGCATGCTGCACCCGCTCGGGCACGGTGTCGGCAACGGCTTGCAGTCGCGCGAATCGGAGTTGGGCAACGCTGATCTTTGCGACCACGACGCCCGCAGAGATGACCGCGAGTATGCCAATGAACCAGCCAAGACGTTCGTGTACCCAAAGCGTCGTGTGATAGAGCGGGTCGACGCCCGCAAACTGACAGCCGCGGTCGGCCCACCAGGAGAGCGGCACCAAGAAGATGACGGGCCAGAGCGCGCGGATGAACCGCACGCCGCTAGCGCTTCTTGCGCGAACGATCGTCGAGGAGGCGACGCAGTTCGTCGAGGGCGCCGGGATCGCTCGCGACTGCGTCGACGAAGCCGTGGACGGCGGCCGGCCCGTGGGCCGAGATCAGCCCCCCGAGTGTCTGCGCCACGATCGTCGAGACGACGCCGTCGCGCGTCACGGCCGCGCGGTACCGCATGTCGAGATGCGAGCCGCCATCGTTGCCCTTCGCGACGAGGCCCTTCTTGAGCATCCGGCTCAGTTCGGTGAACACCGTCGTGTACGCAAGGTCCTCGCGCTCGGACAGCCCGCGATGAAGGTCGGACACCGACTGCGGCCCGTGCGCCCAAAGGTACTCGAGGATCGAGGCCTGGCGGGTTCCCAGAGCCTTGCCGAGGTCGGCTTTCTTTTTCGGGCTCATGGGGTCCATGAAGCGAAGCGGAGCATACTACAGCCCCTCGTACGCTCCACGAACGGAGAATCCTCGACTCGCGACACCCCGAGATCAAGCCGGCTCACCAAGAAGCGGCTCGCCGCTCGGTCGACGGCCCGGGCGGCCAAACGCGGTTTTTCGTGATGCGCTGTCCTTGACTGCCCCGGGCCGGTTCTGGTACGGTCCGGCCATATGAACGGCCGCTGTATGGCGATTATGGCGATGTGTGCCACCCGCGAGGGTTGGTGTAGATCGTCGTCGCCCTAGCCGGCGTACGACGGAGCTACAGCAACCCTCGCCTCACCAGCGGGGGTTGCTTCGTTTTCCAGCCCTTTCGCGCTCCACGCATTCGTGAAGGAGACCCACGATGAGCAGCACCCTGGACCCTGCGGCGACCCGCGGCTTCGATACCGTCGCCCTGCACGGCGGACACGGCGGCGACCCGACCACCAAGTCGCGGGCCGTCCCGATCTACCAGACGACCTCGTACAACTTCGACGACACCGCGCACGCCGAGCGGCTCTTCTCGCTGCAAGAGTTCGGCAACATCTACACGCGGATCATGAACCCGACGACCGACGTATTCGAGCAGCGGCTGGCGGCGCTCGAAGGCGGGGTCGCGGCGCTCGCGCTTGCGAGCGGCCAGGCGTCGGTGATCTACTCGCTGCTGAACATCGCGCGCGCCGGCGACCATATCGTCAGCTCCGCCTCCCTCTACGGCGGGACGTACAACGCGTTCGTGCACACGCTGCCGCGGTTCGGGATCGAGGTGACGCTGGTCGATCCGTCCGATCCGGCGGCGTTCGCAGCCGCGATCCGGCCGAACACCAAGGCGGTGTTCGGCGAGACCCTCGGCAACCCGAAGCTCGACGTGCTCGACGTCGCGGCGATCGCGAAGGTCGCGCACGCTGCGGGAGTGCCGCTGATCGTCGACAACACGCTTCCGACGCCGTACTTGCTCCGGCCGATCGAGCATGGCGCCGACGTCGTCGTCCACTCGGCCACGAAGTTCATCGGCGGGCACGGCACCACGATCGGCGGCGCGATCGTCGACTCGGGCAAGTTCGACTGGAAGGCGTCGGGGCGGTTCCCCGATTTCGTCGAACCGGATCCGTCGTATCACGGCGTCGTCTACACCGACGCGGTCGGGCCGCTGGCGTACATCATCAAAGCGCGCGTGCAGCTGCTGCGTGACATCGGCGCGGCGATCTCGCCGTTCAACGCGTGGCTGCTGCTGCAAGGGCTCGAGACGCTGGGGCTGCGCATCGAGCGGCACAGCGCGAACGCGCTGCGCACGGCGGAGTTCCTCAAGGCGCATCCGAAGGTGCTCTGGGTGCGATACCCGGGGCTGCCGGGCGATCCGGCGTACGGCAACGCGCAGAAGTACCTGCCCAAGGGCGCGGGCGCGATCCTCACCTTCGGCGTCAAGGGCGGCGCCCAGGCGGCGCGCGCGCTGATCGACCGGCTGCAGCTGTTCTCGCTGCTGGCGAACGTCGGCGATGCGAAGTCACTGGTGATCCATCCGGCGTCGACGACACATTCGCAGTTGACGCCGGCCGATCAGATCGCGAGCGGCGTCAGCGACGACGCCGTGCGGCTCTCGGTCGGGATCGAGTCGATCGACGACATCCTCGCCGACCTCACGCAAGCCCTCGACGCAGCGTGACCGAGCACGACCCTTCGACGGGCTCAGGGCGGGCTCACATCACGGAACGTGATGTGGAGATCGGCGCGCTGGAGCTGGCCTCCGGCGCGTCGATTCCGTCGGTCGTGCAGCGCGTGACGCGATACGGGCGTGAGCCGAAGGCCGACGGGTCGAACGTCGTGTTCGTCGCGCACGCCCTGAGCGGCTCGTCGCGCGTCGTCGAGTGGTGGGACGGATTGGTCGGTGAGGGCGGGCTGTTCGATCTCGCACAGTGGTGTGTCGTCGGCGTCAACGTGCTCGGCGGATGCTACGGCTCGACCGGGCCGTCCTCGCTCGCGCCGGACGGGCGGCGGTGGGGTCCGCGGTTTCCGGTCGTCACCGTCGGCGACATGGTCGAGGCGCAGCGGCGCGCGCTGCGCGAGCTGGGGATTCCGCGGGTCGCGGTCGCGATCGGCGGGTCGCTCGGCGGTCAGCAGTGCCTGCAGTGGGTGCGCGGGTACGACGACGCGGTCGATCATGCGATCGTGGTCGGGACGTTCGATCACTTGCGCGCGCAGGGGATCGCGCAGAACTTCGCCGCGCGCGAGGCGATCCGGCTCGATCCAAAATTCGCCGGGGGCTGGTACGAGGAGCCGCCGGTCGACGGCCTGCGCCTGGCTCGCGCGATCGCGACGCTGACCTACAAGAGCGAGGCGCTCTTCGAAACGCGATTCGCGAACCGGCCGGATCGGGCCGGCGGTGATCCGTCGCGCTCGCTCGGTGACCGCTTCGACGTCGAAGGCTATCTGGCGCATCAGGGCGACGTGTTCGTGCAGCGGTTCGATGCGAACAGCTATTTGATGCTGACGCGTGCGATGGACTTGTTCGATCTGCGCGGGAAGGAGCGGCCGGCGGGCTCGACGCGATTCACGTTCGTCGGAATCGCCGGCGACCAGCTGTATCCGCCGGAGTTCGTGCGCAGTTGCGCGGCGCGCTGGAGCGAGGCGGGCTGGGACGTCGAGTATCGCGATCTGGCGAGCGATCACGGACACGACGCGTTTCTCGCCGAGCCGGAATCGTTGGCGGCCGTGCTGCGCGATGGCATCGGGAGCGCATTCCGCGCCGGCACCTCGGCGGTCTCGTGACCGAGCACGTCGTTCGGACCGAGCGACACACGACGGCGTATCTCGAGAGCGGGCCGCCCGACGGACCGCTCCTGATCTTCGTCCACGGTTGGCCCGCGCTCGGGATGATGTGGCGGGAGCAGCTCGAGCATTTCGGGGCGCTCGGATACCGGTGCGTCGCGCCCGACATGCGCGGATACGGCAGATCGGACGTCCCGGGAAACCCCGAGGACTACGCGCTGGAGCAGGTCGTCCTCGACATGGTCGAGCTGTTGCGCGGCCTCGGAGCGGAACGCGCGACCTGGATCGGTCATGACTGGGGCGGTCCGCTCGTCTGGGCGCTCGCCGGACATCATCCCGAGCGTTGCGACGGTGTCGTCAGCCTGTGCGTCCCGTACTTCGCGAAGGGCTTCACGCCGGAGACCGTGGTGCCGCTGGTCGACCGGACCGTCTATCCGGAAGCGAAGTATCCCGCGGGGCAGTGGGATTACCAGTTGTTTTATCAGACCGCAGCCGACGCCGCTGCGGCGGCGTTCGAAGCCGACTTGCCGGCGACGTTCAAGGCGCTGTTCCGCCGCGGAGACGTCCGGGAGAAAGGGAAGCCCGCACTCACGGCCCGCGTCACCCGTGACGGCGGCTGGTTCGGCGGGACGGGGCGCGCGCCGGATCTGCCGCGCGATCCGGCGGTGCTGTCCGAAGACGACCTCGCGCGATACGTCTTCGCGTTCGCGCGGACCGGATTCGCGGGACCCGATTCCTGGTATCTGAACCCCGACCGGAACATGGCCTACGCGGCTCGCGTCGCGGACGGCGGAGCGCTGCGGTTGCCGGTGTTGTTCCTGCACGCCGCCTACGATGCGATCTGCGAAACCGTCGACTCGCGTTTGGCCGAGCCGATGCGGCGTGATTGCTCCGACTTGACCGAGCTCGTTCTGGAGACGGGGCACTGGATGGCTCAGGAGCAACCCGCGCAGGTCAACGCCGCGATCGAGATGTGGCTCGCTCGGGCCAACACTCGGTAAAGGATTGGTTGCCCACTTGTGCGAGGGGGTGCGGCCGTGGTAGGGTCACTGAACGATGCCCGCGCTCTGCGTCATTATGACGACGACGATCACGACGACGACTACCCTCGGCGAGGGCAGGTCCGGATCGACGTCGGCTTAGCGCGGACGAAGCGATACGAGACGAGGCCCTCGCCGAATGGCGAGGGCCTTTTTCATTCCCCCGATACCCCACATGGAGGTTCCCGTGCAAACCCTACCGCGTGTCCTGTGCTCGTCTGAAGCGATCTCGTCCCCGGCGACGTCGCTGACGACGGCGCGCGCGAACGGGGTCGGCCTCCTCGGCTGCGGCACCGTCGGGTCGGGGGTCGCGCGGCGGTTGCTGGCGTCGCATCCGGGTCTGATTCGCGGGATCGCGGTACGCGATCCGCACAAGCCACGCGACGTTCGGTGGGATGATTTCTCGAGCGACGCGTTCGACGTCGTCGACGATCCCTCGGTGCGGGTCGTGGTGGAGTGCATCGGCGGGCTCGGGCTGGCGCGCGAGCTGATCCTGCGTGCGATCGCGCGCGGCAAGGACGTCGTCACGGCGAACAAGGACCTGATCGCGACCGAGGGGCCGTGGCTGGCCGCGTTCGCGGCGCGCACCGGCGCATCGCTGCGCTACGAGGCCGCGGTCGGCGGTGCGATCCCGATCGTGCGCGCGCTCGGCGGATCGCTCGCCGGCGAAGACGTGTTCGAGATCGGCGGCGTGCTCAACGGTACGACCAACTTCGTCCTCGACGCGATGGATGGCGGCGCGGAGTACGCGGACGCGCTTGCGGAAGCGCAACGGCTCGGCTTCGCCGAGCAGGATCCGCGCAGCGACGTCGACGGGCACGACGCGGCGCACAAGCTCGCGATCTTGGCGGGGCTCGCGTTCCGCCGCCCCTCGGTCTCGCCGGCGCTGGCGCGGCGCGGGATCGGCGGGATCTCGCGCGATGACGTGCGCGCCGGTGCGGAGCGCGGCCTGCGGCTGAAGCTCGTCGCGGTCGCGCGCAAAGCCGGGGACGTGATCGAGGCCGGCGTGACGCCGGCGTTCGTGCCGGAAGATCATCCGTTCGCGCGGCCGCGCGGCGCGGAGAACGTGGTTCGCGTGGTCGGACGCGGCTGCGGCACGCTGGTGTTCTCGGGCGCGGGTGCGGGGGGTGACGCGACCGCGTCGTCGGTCGTCGCCGACGTGCTGGCGGCGCTCGAAGCGCGCGAGCGCGGCGTGCAGGCGCACGAGGGTGAGGATTTGGTGTCCGCGCCGCTACGCGCGCCGGTGCTGGTACGGTTCGCGAGCGGCAGCGTGGTGACGAGTGATGCGATGCCGCTCGACGCGCTCGAAGCGGCGGCCGGCGGATTCGGCCATGTCATCCAGAGCTTGTCGAAGGGGCGCGGCGAGGTGCAGTCGATGATCCCCGTCTGGCGCGACGCGGCCTAAGCCGCGTCCCGCCGCGGCCGCAAAGCCGCTTTGCTATTGACAGCCGTCATAACGGGAATACTCCACTGAAGCGCCGGGATAAGTGGAGGGCTGTACCATGCAGGCAAGCGCTGCACGGTCGATCGACTACGGCCCGTACAGCGTGAACGAAGCGGTCGCCGACGCGGTGTTCGGCGGCAGCTAGGGAGACATGACCGGCGGCGCGATCGGTTCGTCGGCGACTACGCGGTTGCGACCCATCGTCTTCGCGATGTACAGCGCGGTCTCGACGCGCCGTACCAGCGCCGATCCATCGCCGGGGTAGGCCGCAACCACCGACGCCGCACCGGCGCTGACGCTCAGCCGCCGCGCCGGAACGCCGCCGTGCGCGATGTCCAGCGCAGCGACTGCGAGTCGGATCGTCTCGGCGACGTGGTGCGCGCCGGCGAGGTCGGTGTTCGCGAGCAGCACCAGGAACTTGTCCCCGGCGAACCGGCCTGCGACGTCGTCGAAGCGCACGACCGCGTCCGCCAGTGCGGCACCGATGCGGCGGAGCGCGTCGTCGCCGGCGAGGTGTCCGTAGGTCTCGTTGAACGACTTGAAGTGGTCGAGGTCGATCAGAACCGCACCGAGCGGAGCGTGGCCGAGGCGCGAACGCTCCCACCCGGTCGCGACCGATGCGTCGAGCGCGGTGCGGTTCGTCAGCCCGGTCAGACCGTCGAGGCGCGTCCAGCGCGCGATCTCGCCGCGCCCGCGCCCCTCGCCGCGCACGCGCAGCGTGAGCGCGAAGGCGAGGCAGAGCGCTTGCGCGGCGCTGCCGAGCATCGCCGCCGACTGTACGACCGGGCTGCCGATCGAGCCGCTGTCCGCGACCAGTACGCCGAGCGCGGCTGCGGCGTTGGCCGCGATGTAGAGCCACGCGCCGTCGGCGCGTCGGCGCAGCGCCAGAACGCCGAGTGCGATGTACGCGAGGTACAGCGCGATCAGCAGCGCTTGGGTGAGCAGATCGGGCATGATCCAGAGATCTTGCAGTACGTCGCCCCCGCACACGGCGATGACGTTGAACAAGACGAGCGCCCACGCGGCCCGCACCGCCAGCGGCGGAAGCCGCGTTCCCGCGAAGTACGTTTGTGCGAACAGCATGAGTCCGGCGAGCGCCAGCGACTGCAGGACCGCGTGCAAGGGCTGGCTGATCTCCGGCGCCGGTCGGACGATCCCTAGCCACGGGATCGCCAGCGCGGCCTTCGCTGCCATGACGGCGGCGAACGCGCCGGCGACCCGCGAGCGCACGCGCAGGGCGAGCAGGCCGAAAACGACCGCGAGCGACGCGAACAGGCCGAACAGCGCAGCGTACGACCAGTTGCGCCAACCGATCCGAGCGAGTTGTTCGGCGGAGAGCAGATAGGGGGGCGCGACCGTGCTGACGGTCGTCGCCTGCAGCTCGAGGCGGTCGGCCGCCCAGGCATCGGCGGGGAGACGGAGCCCGAGCGTGTGGCCCGGCAAGTCGGTCGCCGCGACGATCGTTTGGCGACGCGGCCCCGGGCCCACGACGGTCACGCTCAGATCGCGGACGAACCACGTGGTTCCGACGTAGAGCGCCGTGTCGGCGCGCGCGACGCGAAACGTCGCCCGCATGGTCGAGGGGCGCAGCAGCGACGCGGCGGGCGCCTCGCCCGGGAGCGGCGCGCCGATCACGGCGGTGGGGAGATCGGCATCCGCCGCGCGGCACCAAGCCGGCGGCAGAAATGCCACCGCGAGCGCGACGAGAGCGACGGCGCGACGGGTCACGTCTTATAGATCGGCGCAAGCGGCCCGCTCCCGTCAAGACGGAAGGGTAAAGAGTCCGGCGCCGCCCGGAGCGTGGGAGGGTCACCGAACCGCCCCGCGAACCCCAGGCGGTCGCGCGCCCCCGCGCCATTTGCCGACGTAGCTCAGTTGGTAGAGCAGCTGTTTCGTAAATAGCAGGTCGCCGGTTCGAGTCCGGCCGTCGGCTCCAGCCGTTTTCCTCGCCGGGTCCGCTAATTGTCGGGATCGTCGAACTTGACGTACCAGTGCGTGCCGTCGCAGAACGGCTTGTTCTTCGAGTGTCCGCAGCGGCAAAGCGCGTAGTGCTCGCGTAAGGCACCCTCGTTCATGCGGTCGCCCTCGAGCTCGATTCCGCCGCGCACGTAATAGCTGGCGTTCCCGGCGACGAATATCTCGGGCTCCCGATCCTCGCCTTCGTAAGTGATCCCGTCGCGGACGAACCCCAGCGCCCCGGAAGGGCACTGGCGCACGATATCGATGATTGCATCTGCGCCCGCACCCTCGGCGGTGACAAACGGATCGCCGGCATGATGGAAGACCTGCGGTAGATGATCCGTGCAGTTTCCAAAGTGGCAGCAGGTTCCGCGATTGTCGAGCACCGTGATCGCGTGCCCCTCATAGCGGTCGAGGCGATCCGGCACGCGATCGGGCGACTTTGCACTCGAAAACCCATTTCGGGCATGGGTCCCGTCGCAGTACGGTTTGAGGTTGGATCCTCCGCAGCGGCAGAGCGCCACGACTGGGCGCACGTTGAGGGTTTCGCCCTTGGAATTCGTCAGCTTGGGCAGATTGCGAACGATATACGGGCCGTCCGGTTCTGGACGAATCGTCGTGCGCTGCGACAGTTCGTCGGCACTCGCACGTATGGTCACGGCAAAGCGCTCGGGGACGAACGGTGTGAGATGCTCCGCCACGGATTCCAGTGCCGCCGCCGCCTCCTGGACTTGGATCGGAAGCGTAACCTCCTCCGCCAATCGAGTCGTCCGCGCCGCCAACTCGTAGAGACGCTCCAAGAAGTAGATCCAGGCCGACTCCTTGTGGGCGAGCAGATGAACGGTACGGTTGGACCCAAAACCCGGGCCCGCCGTCTTTCCCGGATATTGCGGTCCCGCCGGCGTCTTGGCAAGCGCTTCGCCGAGCGGGCGCAAGACGGATGCCATGATGCGCAGCGTGCCGCGCGCGAGCAGCCGTAGCTCGTCTTCGTTTTCCTGACCGTGCGCGAAGAATCTCAACAGCACGATCAGCATGAGATCGTATGCGCTGTTGAACACGTCGGCGAGTTCCTGCGCAACCGGATCGGTGATGCGATTGGACCCCGGGGCGCTGTCATATCCGCGAATCGTCGGATTGCCGATCATCGGACGGACGGGATCGAAGACCCGACCCTCGTCCGCGGCCTTCTTGGACAGAGCCTCGTACTCACTGCGGATGGAATCGAAAACGACGAAATGCGCGTCAGGATGCTCGGAGGTCGGCGACTCGCCTTGCTCGATGATCATTTCGATTGCGCGACATGCGGAGGCCGAGTCGGTGACCTCTATGAGTGCGCGTGGCAAGTCCAAGTAGTTCGGATTGGCTTGCGCTTCCGGCGGCCCGATGAAGAGTCGATCTTGCGGAATACGAGAAAACGCCGATTCGATCTTGTGATAGAACTCTCCAACCGTCCGGAAGTCAATGTCGAAAGGCTCCATGGCATTTTGGCTGCGTGCCGCGTCGTTCTGGTCGATGTCGACAACGATGCGCTTCCGAATCTCGTCGTAGAACGCGATCCGATCCGGTGGGAGAACACCCTCTTCAGGCATTTCATAACAGACCAGCCGCTCGATGAGCTCTTGCGAGAACGGCTCCAAGTCGATGACGATGCCGAACGGGTACGTCGAGGCCGGCATCGGAAAACTTGCCCGGGCGAAATGTGGCGCTCCGCCGACCGCGGTGAGAATGTTTGAAACCTGCGCGAGATGCAGCATCTCCTCCACGGCGACCTTTGCGAGATCGCGCTTCCATCGACGGACGAACTCGAGTTCGCCGGCGGTGAGGCCGCCTTCGCTGACGTCGCTCTTGAGTGAGTACCCGACGTAGAGATATACGCAGGCGAGGCTATGTTCGAGCTCCGACGCGCGCGTGAGCAGATAGAGAAGTTCTTCGCGCGTTTCCACCGGCGAGACTTGCGTCGACGCAGCTCGTTTGCTCACCGTCCGCGGGTTCTCCTAAACAGGCGGCCGGATCTTTTCGACAGCTGATTCTCGGGGCCTTGGGCGGCGTGCTAGTCGAACGCCCGATGAGGTCGCGCGTCTACGGAACGAAGAAGACCGCCTTGCGGCGGTCTTCCGTTGTCGGACCGGTTCGGTTCGGTTAGAACTGGAGCCGGATACCGGTCGAGATGCCGCGCAGGTTGCCGCCGGCGAAGCAGTGTGGGCCGATCCCGTTGAGGCTGGGAATCGTCAGGCCCGTCACGGGGTCGGTGACCACGTTGACGGGGTCGAGCGCCGTGATCGCGCTGCCGTCGTGGCAGTCGGTCGTGAGCCCGCGTCCGCCCGCGCCCAGGTCGAAGTGCGCCTGCGGGTGGTTCACGGTCTGCGCGTAGTCGAGGTAGAACGAGAGATGGCGATCGATCGCGTGGCGGAGCGCCAAGGTGTACATGTTCGCCATGTTGTCCGGGTTCAGCCCGCCCGTGGTGTTGTGCTGGCCCGTATCACCTTGCGTCGGGTTCGCGCGGGCCCAGCCCAGGCTCATGCTATCGAGGCTGTTCTTCCCGCCGACCGTCTGCGTCGCGGCGAGCCAGAAGCCCTCGCGCTGCCGTTCGTTCTGCGATTGCAGCACCGCCGGCAGACCGCGGCGCAGCCGCTCGTAGATACCGTTCAGCGTGAGACGGCCGAAGTTCCACTGCGCGCCGAACTTGGTCGCGTCTTCGTCGGCGACGTCGAGCGATTCCAAGCCGCTGCCGGTCACGTCACCGCTGCGGTTCACCGCCTTGTGGATCTCGTACGCCGCGGTGCCGTAGAACCGTTTCCGTTGATACGCCATGCTCGCGCTGTACGCCGTTCCGAAGGATCCGTCGTTGCAGAAGGGCGTGCTGGCGGAGCTGCCGGGAAGGTTGCCGCCCGCGCAATCGGCCTCACCCGACGGGATGATGCTGTTGTCGGATGCGCGATTCTGGCCCGGCGAGGCCAGCAGGCTCATCGTGAAGCCGCTCCAGTTCGGGGAGTCCCACCAGAACGAGTGGTCCAGGCGTGTCCCGAACTCGACGCGATTGTCGCCGCCGCTGTTGCCCATGATGACCGAGTAGTCGCCGAGCATCTGCGAAAACGGGTTCATGCGCGCGGTCGAGTTCTTGTACGGCGCGTCGCTCTTCCCGACTTTGAACGTACCGACGTACTGATTGCCGATTCCGAGGAAGCTGTTGCGCGAGGTAAGGGCGCCCTTGACGGCCCCGCTGTCGTTCGAATTCGTGGTCACGATACCGGACGTCGAAGACACGTCGATCTGCGTCTCGAGCTGGTACGTGTATCCGAGCTTCGGCCCGTTGGTGCGCGAGCCCCGGATCCCGACGAACGACTGGCTGGAGATTCCGCCCTGCCAGCCCACATTGCCCATCGGCGAGCCGCCGTTCGCATAGACGGGTTGCAAACCTTTGGTGGTGTTGTCGTACGAAAGGTCGAGCGCGCCGTACACCGTCACGGGTTCGCCGTGGATGAGGAAGGTGACGTTATCGCCCGGCGCCATCTGCAGCGCGTTGCTGGGTGCCGCGGACGGCCTCGCCGGTGGCGGCACCGCGCGCTGCGCCTTCAGCATGTCGAGCTGTGCCTGCATTGCGTCCATCTGTCGTTTGTACGCGTCCATTTGTGCTTGCACGGCTTCGATCTTGGCCTTGTTATCTGCGGCCTCGTCAGCTCGCGCCGCCGTCGTGGTGCCAAACACAAACACGAACGCAAACGCGAGCGCGATCAATCTCTTCATGATCACACTCCATCCCGAGCGGCCGATCGGCAACCCCGAGGGCAGAGCCCGGTTATCGATGCTGACGTTCGCCTGCCTGGACCGGAGGTCCTGGTATTTTGTATTCCCGTGGAAATTTGTCCCAGGGCTGGACGCTCGCTAAGACAAGTGTCCCATCGCTTCCTAGGCCGGTCGCTTGCTTGGCGCCTCTAGACGCGGGCCGGAACCTGCATCGTCGCGCGGGGCCCGATCGCGCGCTGGTACTGCGGCGGCCAGGCGGCGTCCGCGCCGAGCGCGCGGGCCGCGAACAGCGGCCAGTAGGGGTCGCGCAGCAGCTCGCGCGCCAGGATCACCAGATCCGCGCGCCCGTCGGCGACGATCGCTTCCGCGTCCGCGGGCTCGGTGATCATCCCGACGGTACCGGTTGCGATCCCGGCGTCGCGGCGGACACGCTCCGCGAACGGCGTCTGGTAGAGCGGCCCGACCGGGATCGTTCCGGGCGGCACCGGCACGGCGCCGCCCGAGCTGGCGTCGATCAGATCGACGCCTTCGCCGCGCAGGATGCGCGCAAGCTCGACGGTCTGCTCGATATCCCAGCCGCCTTCGACCCAATCCGTCGCCGAGACGCGAACGAAGAGCGGCAGCCGCTCCGGCCACACCGCGCGTACCGCTCGGACGATCTCGACCGCGAGCCGGGTGCGGTTCTCGAACGAACCGCCCCAGCGATCGGTGCGCGTATTGACCAGCGGCGAGAGGAACTCGTGCACGAGATAGCCGTGCGCCGCGTGGATCTCGAGCACCGTGCCGCCGAGCTCCAGCGTCCGCCGCGCGGCGGACGCGAACGCCGCGATGATCTCCGCGATCCCGGCCTCATCGAGCGCGCGCGGCATCGGGTACGTCGCATCGAACGGTGTCTCGGTCGGCCCCACCGGCCTCCAGCCGCCGTCGTCGGCCGCGACCGCCCCGCCGCCGTCCCACGGCCGCTTCGTCGAACCTTTGCGGCCCGCGTGCGCCAACTGCGTTCCGAACTGGGCGCCCTGCTCGTTGCAGAACCGCGCGATGCGCGCCAGCTCGCCGGCGTGCTCGTCCTTCCAGATGCCGAGGTCCTGCGGCGAGATGCGGCCGTCGGCGGTGACCGCGATCGCCTCGGTCAGCACGAGCGCGGCCCCACCCACGGCTCGGCTGCCGAGGTGGACGACGTGCCAGTCGTTCGCGAAGCCGTCGACCGACGAGTACTCGCACATCGGCGAGACCACCACTCGGTTGCGCAGGGTCACCTCGCGCAGGCGAAAGGGCGTGAAGAGTGCGGACATCGAGCCCCCAGACGGCGCAGGACCGCGCCGAGGTTGCGGCGCAACGAACGGACCGCGTGACGATCGGAACGTTGGAGGCCCAACCGGTTCGGGAGCGTCCGGACTTGGTCGCGCCCTCCGTCTCGGCGGCGATCGCCGCGTGGCGCGGGAGCGTGCCGGTCGACGACGTCGTCGTCGCCGAGATCGACCCCGGCCTCGCCGACACCGCGGCGTTCTGCGAACGGTACGGCGTGCGGATGGACCGCTCGGCCAACTGCGTCGTGCTCGCCGCGCGGCGCGAAGGACGCAGCTGGTTTGCCGCCTGTCTCGTCCTCGCGACGACGCGCGCCGACGTCAACGGCCTCGCCAAACGGCAGCTCGGCGCGAGCAAGATCTCGTTCGCCGCGATGGACGCGGCGACCACGGCCTCGGCGATGGAGTACGGCGGCATCACGCCGATCGGGCTCCCCGCCGATTGGCCGATCCTGATCGACGACGCGGTCGTCGCCGCCGGCCGGGTCGTGATCGGCAGCGGAGTGCGGCGCTCGAAGATCTCGCTCCCGGGCGCCGCACTCGCGGAGCTGCCGAACGTGATGGTGCTGTCCGGACTTGGCCGCGCGGTGGCGGCGGAGAGCTAGTCCCCGGCGACGATGGTGGCGGCGAGCGCGAGCTCGGCGGCGGCGTCGGCGAGGTAGATCGGCCGGATCCGGCCGCGCATCACGAACACGACGTCGACGATCGTGAATGCCGTCGCGCTGCAGACCGCGAGCGCGGCGGTCTCGGGGGCGATCTTCTCGCGCCGCACGCCGAAGGCGAGCGCGACGCCGTTGGCAATCGCGAGCGCCGCGACGGTCTTCACCAGCCACTTGTCCGTCTTCGGGCCAGTGACCGCCTCGAACGAGCGCATGTGCACGATCGGCCACAGGCCCGACGCGACGTAGTAGCCGGCCATCACGGCGAGGGCGGACCGGCGCACGGGTGTCAGTTGTTCGTCCGCGGCAGCTTGCGGTAGCGCTCGATGAGCTGGTCCTGCCGCGAGCGGTCGCGGTACTCGCGGCCGCGCACGAAGACGTGCTCGACGCTGGTGGAGAACTCGAACGGATCGCCGCTCCAGACCACGACGTTCGCATCTTTGCCGGGCGCCAGCGAACCGACGCGGTCGGCGATCCCAAGGATCGTCGCCGGCGCGAGCGTAACGGCGCGCAGCGCGTCGTCATGTGACATGCCGTACGCGACCGCGTTTCCGGCTTCGTACTTCACATTGCGCACGTTGAACGTCTCCTCGTCCGCGCCGCCCCCCTCGTTGCCGACGAGCGCGACCTCGACGCCGGCCCGGCGCAGGATCGCGGCGTTTTCCTGGCGCTGATTCAGCCGGTCGAACGTCTCCGGGATGTTGTTCATCGCGCCGGTCAGCACCGCGACGTGCGCGGCGGCGATCCGCGGTGCGATCTTCCAGGCCTCGGCTCCCCCCGCGATGACGAGCCGAATCCGCTCGGCGCGCGCGAAGCGCACCATCGCGTCGATGTCGTCGACGCGATTCGCCTCGACGATCAGCGGCTCGCGGCCCTGCACGACCGGGAGCAGCGCGTCCAGTGCGCGCGCCGAGGCGATGAGCCCGCGCAGCGCGCCAGCGTCGTACTTGTCGTGCCGCGTCGCGTAGAAGCGCGCGTCCGCGAGCAGCTCGCGCAGCGCCGCCAGCGCGTCGGCGCGCGAGGCCGGCGGTGCGGAGAGCTCGCCGCCGTTCGCCGTGTTCGCATCTCCGGCGGTGTTCTCGTCGACGTCGCTGGTGAAGCGTGGACCCGTCTGGATCGTCGCCACGACGCCGACCGGTGCTTTGCGCACCATCTCGGCGGCGGTCCCGTCGGCGAGATCCATCGCCGCCGCCTGGCCTGCGACGAGCCCGCCGGTGGGGAAGATCCCGACCGTCGTCACGCCGTCCTCGCGCGCTGACGCGATGTAGGCGGACCCGGAGAAGAAGCCTTCCCAGGGCCGGAAATCGGCATTGACGAGGCCGCGTCCGCTGCTGTTGCGCGTCGATCGCTCGCCGCCGACCTCGACGAGGCCAAGCTGCGTCTGCGCGTTGATGAACCCTGGCGTCACGATCTTGCCGCGCGCGTCGATCCGGCGCGCCCCGGCCGGGATCGCGACGTTCGCGCCGACCGCGATGATGCGGCCGTCGCGGATCACGACGGTGCCGTTGGGAATCTTCGGTCCGCTGACCGGATACACCGTCGCGCCGGTGATCGCGATCGTCTCTGCCCCGGCCGCCGCCGCCGCTCCGAGCACTGCCGCCAGCGCGGCCAGGATCACGACGCGAACGTTCACTTGCGCACCGCCGATCGCACGTAGCCGAGCTCGAAGTCGGTCCTCCAGTTCTGCTTGGGGTCGTCACGGTCGAACAGCAGCGCGCCGTCGACGAACACTTTCTCCGCGTGCGTGTACACGCTGAACGGGTCGCCGTCCCACAGCACGATGTCGGCGTTCTTGCCGGACTCGAGCGAACCGATCCGGTCGTCGAGGCCGAGCGCGTACGCCGGGTTGATCGTCATCCACTTGATCGCGACGTCCTCGGTCACCGGCAGCCCTGCGCGCTTCGCCGCGAACATCGCCTTCCCGACCTCTTGGTTCAGCCGCTGGATCCCGGAGGGGTCGTCGCTGTGGATCGTCGCGCGCGCCCCGGCCGCGTCGACGAGCCCGATGTTTGCGCGAACGCTGTCGAGTGCTTCCATCTTGAAGCCGCCCCAGTCGGCCCACATCGTCACCACGATCCCCTCTTTGGCGAGCAGATCGGCGATCTTGTACGCCTCGATCGCGTGATGGAACGCGCGTACTTTGTAGCCGAACTCGTGCGACATGTCGATGACTTGCGCCATCTCGTCGGCACGGTAGCAGTGCATGTGCACGTAGATGTCGCCACGCAGCGCTTCGGCCATCGTCTCCATCGTCAGGTCGCGCGGTGGTGGATCGCCCTTGTGGCTCGCGTTCCACGCGTCCCACCGGCGCTTGTAGCCTTCGGCGGCGATCCATGCGGCGCGGTAGCCCGCCATGTTCCCCATCCGCGTCGACGGCCCGCGCTGCGCGTAGACGCGCTTCGGATTCTCGCCGCATGCCATCTTGAGGCCGTAACGCGCGCCCGGGAACTTCATCGCCTGCACGGTGCGCGCCGGGACGACCTTCAAAACCGCGCTGCGTCCGCCGATGAGGTTCGCCGAGCCGGGGAGCACCTGCAGCGTCGTGACGCCGCCGGCGAGGGCACGCGGGAACTGCGGATCCTGCGGCCACACGGAGTGCTCGGCCCACACGTTTGCGGTGTTCGGGTTGGTCGCTTCGTTGCCGTCGCTGTGCGCTTGCATGCCGGGCGCGGGATAGTCGCCCAAGTGCGAGTGGATGTCGACGATCCCCGGCGTCACGTACTTCCCGCGCGCGTCGATGACGAGTACGAGGTCGGCGGGTGTTCCGATGTTCGCACCGACCGCGGCGATCTTCCCGTTGCGGATCAAAACCGACCCGTTCCGGATCGTCGGGCCGGCGGCGGTCAGGATCGTCGCGTTGCGGATCAGCGTCGCCTGCGACGCAAACGGAACGTACGTCGAGGGGTAGGGATCCGCGAACGGGACGGAGACCGCGCCCGGTCCGGGCGTCGGGCCGGGTGAGGCCGGCGCGGCGGGCGCCGGTGCTGGCTGCTGCGCGACGCTCGCGAGGGGAAGCGCGACGAAGGCCGCCATAGAGACGGCGGCCAGTGCTCGAACGAGACGGCTCATATCCGCATTTCCTAGCAGAAGCGAGCGGCGTGCTCCTGCACGCCGCGAACAATCTCTTTAGGGTAACGGCGCGTCCAACCGCGTCCATGCGTCGAGCACCGCGGCGACGCTCCACGCTTGCGCGAAGGCGCCACGGGCGGAAAACGGCGCGTCGCCGTCGGCGATCTCGGCCAGCGTGCCGATCGCGTCCGCCGTCACGCCGCCGGCGACCGCTTCGAGCAGCGCTGCGCTCGCGGCGGCGTCGCCGTAGACGCGCGCGTGCGCCAGCGCGAACGGGCAGGCGAGCCACGTCCACACCGTGCCCTGATGGTACGCGGCGTCGCGCGAACGCTGGTCACCGCCGTATCGCCCAACGTAGTGCGAATCGCCGGGGTCGAGGCTGCGCAGACCGGCCGGCGTCCAGAGGCGGGAGGCGCAGACGTCGACGATCGCACGGCGCCGCGCCCCGTCGAGCACCTCGATCGGCAGGGAGACCGCGAAGAGCTGGTTCGGGCGCAGCGACGCGTCGGCGCCGTCCGGCCCGTCGATCACGTCGTAGCACCAGCCGTGCCCGCTGCTCCAAAAGCGCTCGAAGCTCGCCTCCGCACGCTTCGCCGCCGCTGCGAACGGCGTGGCGTCGTGGCTCAGGCGCGTCGCGAACGCCGCGCACGCGCGCAGCGCGTTGATCCACAGCGCGTTCACCTCGACCGGCTTGCCGATCCGCGGCGTGACGACCCAGTCGCCGGCCTTCGCGTCCATCCACGTCAGCTGCACGCCCGGTTCGCCGGCCCGCAGCAGGCCGTCGGCGAGATCGACGCCGATCCCGAAGCGCGTCCCGGCGGTGTACGCGGCGACGATCGCTTGAAGCGCCGGCCAGATCTCCGCCAGCGTCCAGCCGTCGCCGGTCGCCTCGACGTAGCGGCGAACCGCCTCGACATACCAGAGCGCCGCGTCGACCGTGTTGTACTCCGCCGGCTGACCGCCGTCCGGAAAGAAGTTCGGCAGCATCCCGCCGTCGACGAAGCGCGCGAACGTGCGCAGGATCGACCGCGCGATTGCGGGACGTCCGGTCGCGAGCGTCAGCCCGGGCAGCGCGATCGCCGTGTCGCGGCCCCAGTCGCCGAACCATGGATACCCGGCGATCACCGAGAGCGCTTCGGCATCGTCCGAGAGCGGGCGCCGCACGACGAACTGATCCGCGGCTAGAACGAGCTGCTCGACCCACTCCGGCGCGTCGCCGGTCTTCCGATCGGTATTCGCGCGCCACGCGGCGACGAGCTCGCGATCGCGATCGCGCCGGCGCACGAGCGCCGCGTCGCCGTCGAGGGACGCCAGCTCATGATCGGCAACCGCGATCGTCATCGTCTCGCCCGGCGCGAGCTCGGCGACACACGTCGCGACGCGGAGATGATCTTCCGTGTCGTCGAGCCCGCGCTCCCGTTCGGCCGGGTACTCGAAGTCACGGTACCACACGTTCTCCGGTGCGACGGTGCCGCGATCGGCGCGGATCCAGATCGTCGCGGCACCGGCGAACGGCACGATGCGAACGCCGCCGGGCGCCGCATCGACCTCCATCGTCCAGCCGCCCGCGTGCGTCGCTCCGTGCAGGTCGCGATGGTTCGCGAACGCGCGCAGCGTCAGCTGCAGCGGCGAGCGTGCGCGCACGGCGCGATAGCTCACGTAGGTCCGGTTCGCGTCGTGCTCCATCCAGACGCGCCGCTCCAGCAAGGCGTCGCCGCAGATGAAGCTCCAGACCGGCACCGTCCCCTCGAGCCGGAAACCGGCGAGGTGGACGTAGCCTTGCGGCGCGATCGTCCCGTCGCGCCAACGATCGGTGGCGAGTGCGTAGGACGCGCCGTCGTACGCGACCTCCGCGTCGATCTTCGGGCACAGCAGCGTTCGTCCGACCGGCGGGGTGCGCGCCGCGAACAGCAGTCCGTGATAGCGCCGCGTCAGCGTGCCGGCGACCGTCCCCGCCGCGAAGCCGCCGAGTCCGTTGGTGACGATCCATTCGCGACCTTCGGCGACCGCGAGATCGCCGCAGAGCGCGCGGTCGAGCTCAAGGCCGGGCATCGAGCTCCGCCGACACCTTGCGCGCGAGCGTCGGCAGCCCTTCGGCGAAGGTCGGGTGGATGTGCATGGCGTCGGCGAGGTCGCGCCAGGTCGAGCCGCGCGCGATGTGCGCGATGAAGACGTGTACGAGCTCGGCGGATTCGTAGCCGACCAGCGTCGCACCGAGGATGCGATCGTCGCGCTTGTCGACGACGATCCGGTAGAAGCCGCGCTCTTCGTTCCATTCGATCGCGCGCGCCACTTCTGAGATCGGCAGCGTCACCGCGAGCGCGTCGTGTCCCTTCGCCTTCGCCTGCTCGAGCGTCAAGCCGGCACGCGCGACCTGCGGCTCGGTGAACGTCGAGTACGCCATGACGCGGTCGTCGCGCGTGCGGTGCTCGCCGCGCAGCACGGCCAGGATGCGGCGGTGGTCTTCCCACGAGACGTGGGTGAACGCCGGCTGCCCGGCGACGTCGCCGAGGGCGAAGACGCCCGCACAGGTGGTCCGCAGTTCCACATCGACGCGGACGAAACCGCGTTCGTCCAGCTCGATTCCGCCGCGCTCGCAGCGCAGTGCGGCGGTGTTCGGCTTGCGGCCGGTCGCGACCAGCAGCGCGTCGCCCGCCACCTCGCCGCCGTCGGCGAGCCCGAGCACGATCGCGCCGTCGCGCACCGCGGCCGAGACGGCGCGCGCGCCGAGGTGGAGCTGCACGCCGTCCTCGCGCAGCGCGTCTTCGAGCGCCGCGCTCGCGTCGGGCTCTTCGGCGTCGAGCACGCGCGCGTTCGGGTGAACGATGTGCACCTCGCTGCCCGCGCGCGCCATCCCCTGTCCGAGCTCCAGGCCGATGTAGCCGCCGCCGAGCACCAAAAAGCGCCGCGGCAGCGTCGTCTGCGAAAAGAACGACGCGTTGTCGAGGTACGGTACCGCAGCGAGGCCGTCGACCGGTGGGATCACCGCGGTGCCGCCGGTGTCGATGACCACGATCGGCGCGCTCACGGTCACGCCGCCGCCTTCGACGACGCGGTCGCCCGCGAACGACGCCTCGGCATGGACAATCTCCACGCCCGCCTTTTCGAGCCGCGCGCGCACACCGGCAGTCCAGTCCCGGATGATCCCGCGCACGCGGTCCATCACCACCGGGAAATCGACGCGCACGTCGCCGCGCAGCCCGATCGCGTGCGCACGGCGCGCGCGGCCGGCGGCGTGCGCCGAGGCGAGGAACGCCTTCGACGGGGTGCAACCCGAGTTGACGCAGGTGCCGCCGAACGCCGCGCGCTCGAACAGGACGACGTGCCGCCCCTCGCCGGCAAGCGCAGTCGCGAGCGGTACTCCGCCCTGACCGCTCCCGATCACGATGACGTCGACGTCGCGAATCATCCCGGTTCTTACCGGCTGTCCGGCGCGAAGGCCTCGTCGCGGTAGAGCGGCCGCTTCCGGACGAGCACGTCATTCCGGGAACGCTGGAGCGCAGTCCGAACGTTTCCGGCCCACCATGCTCGCTCGACGTCTCGTGTTTGCGCTCGTGCTGTGCGCCCTTGCATCCACCCTTCCGGCCCTGGCGATCGAGCAGGCGACCGGTCCGCTCTACGTCATCATCCCGTTCGGTGATCCCGGCGACTCCGATCCGGTGCTCAAGCACGCGACGCAGCAGTTGGCGGTCGACCTGTCCGACCGCCACGTGCGCTCGGCGATCTCCGTACCGACCGACGCGATCGAGGCAGTCGGCAGCGCGCGCCAGATGTGCGGCTCGTACAACGCCGACGGGCTGTTGATCCCGCAGCTGCGCTTCGAGCAGTCGAAGGAGCGCAACCTCACCGGGTTCATCCCCGTCGTCGGCGGCGTCGTCTCGTCGTCGGGGGTGTTCGACCGCTGGCCGATCCGCGCGTCGCTGCGCCTGTATCTGGTCGACTGCACCGGCGTCGTCCGCTGGAAGACCTACACCACCGCGAACAAGATCCACAAGGGGCAGAATGTCCCGGCCGGCCTTACCGCGATCACGAACGAGGCGCTCGCGGAGGCGGTCGACGACTTCGTCAACCGCCCCGTCGCACGGTAGCGCCTAGATCCGGCAGTGCCGGAGCCCCTGCTTCTCGAGGTACTTCTGGTGGTAGTCCTCCGCGCGGAAGAACGGGCGTTCGGGGAGAATCTGCGTGGCGATGGGTCGAGAGAACCGGGTCTGGGCGCGAGTCTTCCCGGCTTCGGCGGCGGCGCGCTGCGCGTCGCTCGTAGAGAAGACCGCGGAGCGGTACTGCGTGCCGACGTCGGGCCCCTGACGGTTCAGCTGGGTCGGGTCATGGAGCGACCAGAACGCATCGAGGAGGGTCTCGTACGAGACGGCGTCGGCGTCGAACGTGACGCGGACAGCCTCGGCGTGCCCCGTCGAACCGGTGCAGACCTCGCGGTAGGTCGGGTTCTCGGTCGAGCCGCCGGTGTAGCCCACCTCGGCGCCCAGGACGCCCGGGATATCCCGGAAGTCGGCTTCGACGCCCCAGAAGCAGCCGGCGGCGAAGATCGCGGTTTGCGTGTTCACATGGGACTCAACCGCCGCAGAGACGGGGCGGTGGCAACGTGAGGTCGTTCGACACGCGGGCGATCGAGAACATCGCGACGGCGCCGGCGGCGCCGAACGACCGCCGCTGGGCGCTCGTGAGCGCCGTCGCGCTGATCGTGCTCTTCGCCGCCTCGATCCCGTTCGCGGGGTGGCGCATCGGCGAGGTGCCGGCCTTCGTGCCGACGGTCGTCGGCGCCAGCATCGTCGCGCTCGTGCTGACGACCGTGCTGCTGTACGTCCAGTACCGGATCGAGCGGGATCTCAAGCTGGCCCTGCTGGCGATCGCGTACGGGTTCGCGGTCATCAGCACGACGCTCTACCTGCTGACCTTCCCCGGAGTCTTTTCGACGACCGGGCTGCTCGGCGCCGGATCGCAAACGGCGTCGTGGTGCTACATCGCCTCGCAGGCCGGGTTCGCTGCGCTTTTGGTCGCGCAGGGTCTCGCCGCACGGCGCGGCTGGCGCCTCTCACGCAACGGGGTCCGCGCGATCGCGCTGGGGACGCTCGCCGTCACGATCGCGTACGCGTTCGCGCTGACGCTGGGTCACGATCACCTGCCGGTGGCGACGCAGGGCGCAAGCTTTTCGCCGGCCTGGACGCGGATCGTCGTGCCGTTCACCGCCGGCTCGCTGCTGATCGCGCTGGCGGTCGTCTCGTACGGGTTCGGTACCGTCACCGAAGTTTGGCTGGCCGTCGTGCTGGTCGCGCGGGTCGTCGCGATCGTCACCGGGGGCGAACTCTCCTCAGGGCGCTACTCGTTCGGGTGGTACGCCGCGCGCGTCGAGGAGCTGGTCGCCGCCGTCGTCGTGCTGGCGGTCTTCTTGGTGAAGATCAACGATCTCATGCTGCGCCTCGCGGTGCGCAGCCGCACGACGGCCGAGGCACTCGCGGTCGGTGAAGCGCGCTATGCGTCGCTCGCGAACGTCGTGCCGCAGCTCATCTGGACGACGAACGCCACCGGCGACATCGAGTACGTCAACGACCGCTGGGTCGCGTTCACCGGCTACGATCTCAACGGCTCGCGCGACGGGGGCTGGCGCGCGGCGATCCATCCCGACCAGGAGAGCGCGATCGTCGACCGCTGGCGGCACAGCGTTCACACCGGCGAGCCGTTCGCCGCCGAGTACCGGCTGCGTGAAGGCGCCACCGGTCGCTACCGCTGGTTTCTGGTGAACGCCGTCCCGGCGCGCGCCAAACGCGGCGATATCCTGGCCTGGATCGGCACGTGTACCGACGTCGACTCGCAGAAGCGGCTCGAAGAGCGCGAGGCGTTTCTTGCGCGCGCCGGCGAACGGCTCGGCGCTTCGCTCGACGTGACCGCGACCGTCGCCGCGATGAAGACGCTGCTGATCCCGCGGCTCGCCGAACGCACCTGGGTCGCGCTCCTCGACGATGCCGGCCGCTACATCCTGACCGGACTCGGCAGCACCGACATCAGCGACGAGCTCGATACGCGGCGTTGGATCGGGGCCCCGCTGCACCCGCCGCTCCACGAAGCGGTCACGCGCGTCGTCGAGAACGGCGATCCGCTCGTGCTCGACCAGCCCGATCGCTTCCCCGATCCGTGGGTGCGCGATCTCCCCGCCGGCGCGGCGATGATCGTCCCGCTGGTGAGCGGCGACGTGACGATCGGTGCGCTCGCGCTCGTGCGTACGAGCGGACGCGCGTACGATGTCGACGACGTCGCGCTGGTGCGCGAGTTCGCGCGCCGGGCCTCGCTCTCGCTGGAGCACGCGCGGCTCTACGAACGCGAGCGCACGACCGCGGACGCGCTGCAGCGTGCGATGCTCCCCGCGCAGCTCCCGCTCTTGCGCGACATCAAGTTCTCGGCCTCGTACTCCGCGGCGTCGGAGTCGCAGCGCGTCGGCGGCGACTTCTACGACGCGTTCGAGCTTCCCGACGGGCGCGTCGCGATCACGATCGGCGACGTGACCGGACACGGGCTCGAAGCGGCGGTCATCATGGGTGAGATCCGGCAGGCGCTGCGGGCCGCGTCGTTCGAATCGGCCGAACCGTCGGCGATCCTCGACCGCGCGAGCCGGCTGCTGGTTGCCAGCGGCCGTACCGTGTTCGTGACCGCGATCTGCGGGGTGCTCGATCCGGTCACCGGCCGCTTCGCGTACGCGACCGCCGGACATCCGCCGCCGATCATCGACGAGGGCGGTGAGCTCCGGCGGCTCCCGGCGATGGGGCTTCCGATCGGGCTGCGCGACGACGAGGGCGTCGACTTCGCGGTGCGGCTCAAGGCGCCGTGTACGCTGATCGCGTTCACCGACGGCCTGATGGAGTTCGGCCGCGATCTCGGCGAAGGCGAGCGTCGCATCGACGCGGCGATTCGCGCGCTGGCGGGCGCGGAGATCGAGCATCTGGCGGGCTCGCTGATGAAGGAAGTGCTCGGCGAAGACGAGCCGACCGACGACATCGCGATCTTGACGGTGCGGATCGAGCGCTTCGCCGCGGAGCTGCCCGGTGACGAACACGAATGGCGCTTCATGACCCAAGACGGCCGTACCGGCGCGATGGTGCGCCGCGATATCGGCGAGCTGGTCGCTCGTTGGACCGGGCGCGCCGACGCGCAGTTCGGCAGCGAGCTCGCGTTCGGCGAACTCCTGGCGAACGCGATGCGCCACGCGCCGGGCCCGGTACGCGTGCTCGCCTTTCACAACGGCGACGGGATCGCTCAGCTCACGATCGAGGACACGGGGACCGGCTTCACCCCCGACGAGCACGCGGTGGATCCGCTCGCCGAGACGGGTCGCGGCCTCGCGCTCGTGCGCGCCGTCGCGGACGCCGTCGAGATCGAGCCGACCGTGCGCGGCGGTTCCCGCGTCACCGTGACGTTCCGGCCCGCGGTCCCGGCGCTGCCGGCGACCGCCTCCGCCTAGAACGAGCGGAGCCGCGCTAGGCGCGCGCTTTCATCACCGGGAGCGCGACGCACGCCCGCGTTCCGCCGCTTGGATCGCGCGTGACGCGGATGCGTCCGGTGAACGCGCTGATCAGCGCGTAGGCGTGGTGGGTCGATTCCGAACTGGTGTCGTCGGGTGAGAACGGCCACGAGCGCAGCCGCTCGCGTGCGTCGATGACGATCAAAGTCGTGTCGTCCCAGCGGAACTCGATCGTGATCCGGCCCGGCGCGTGACGCACGCAGGTGTTCACCAGCTCGCCGTAGACCGCTTCCGCGGCGTCGAAATCGCTCGCCGGGTCGCCGTGCCGCTCGAGATACTCGCGAAACGCGCGCCGTTCGCGCGCGCCCTCGCGGGCCGCGGCGGCGACCAGCGTCCAGCGGTCCGCGTCGTGCTCGACGAAGAGGCGCGAGCGCGCCGCGCCGCGCGCGTTCGTTTCGCCGTCCGGACGTGTCGTCACCATAGCGGGCCTCCCCCAGTGCGAATATCCCGTCGGACGAGCGGCGATCCCTCCCGTCGAGAGGTCGGTGAACGTGCGCGCCGTAGCGATGTGACCGATGCCCGCGTTCGAAGCTGCCGCTCCCTCGGTCACGGGATGATCCGTGCCGCGGTCGCGGCCGCCTCGGTGCTCCTCGTCCTGTTCATCACCGTTCCGCTGGTCGCGCTCTACGCGCACGTCGCGCCGGCCCGCTTCGCCGCGACGATCGTCTCGCCGCCGGCGCTCGCCGCGCTCCGCGTCTCCCTGGTCACGACGACCGCGTCGCTCGCGCTGACGCTCGCGCTGGGGACCCCGCTTGCGTACGCGCTCGCGCGCGGGCGGTTTCCGGGGCGCACCCTCGTCGACGCGGTCGTCGATCTGCCGATCGTCGTGCCGCCGGCGGTCGCCGGGCTCGCGCTGCTCTTCGTGTTCGGCACGTTCGGTCTGTTCGGACCGGCCCTCGGCGCGCTTCACCTGCGGATCGCCTTTACGACGCTCGCCGTCGTGCTCGCGCAGCTCTTCGTCGGCGCGCCGTTCTACGTCCGCGCCGCGCGAGCGGGCTTCGCCGCGGTGGACCCCGCCTTGGAAGAGGCCTCGGCGACGCTCGGGATGGGACCGCTGCGCACGTTCGCGCGGGTGACGGTCCCGCTGGCGCTGCCGGCGCTCGCGGGCGGGGCGGTGCTCGCCTGGGCTCGCGCGCTCGGGGAGTTCGGCGCCACGATCATGTTCGCCGGCAATTTGCAGGGCGTCACGCAGACGCTCCCGCTCGCGGTGTACCTCGGGCTCGAGAGCGGTGAGCTCGATCTGGCTGCGGCACTCGCAGCCGTCCTCGTGACGATCGCCCTGGCCGTGGTCGTCGCGGCGCGCGTGCTCGAGCGGCGCGCCGCGTGATCGAGGTCGCGGTCCGGAAGACGCTGCGCGAGTTCGTCCTCGACGTCGACCTGCGTTTCGAGCGCGGCGTGACCGTGCTTGCCGGACCGAGCGGCTCCGGCAAGTCGACCCTGTTGCGGATCGTCGCCGGGCTGACGCGCCCCGACGCCGGCCGGGTCGTCCTCGACGGCCGCCCGCTCCAGCACGACGCGACGGTCGTCGCCGCGTTTCGCCGCGAGGTCGCGTACGTGTTTCAGGAGTACGCGCTGTTCCCGCACCTCGACGTGCTCGGCAACGTCGCGTACGGTCTGACGGCCCGCGGGATGAGCCGGCAGTCGCGCCGCGCCACGGCGCTGGCGTGGCTGGAGCGGCTGGGGATCGGCGCACTGGCGCGGGCGCGCCCGTCCACACTCTCCGGTGGCGAGCGCCAGCGGGTCGCGCTGGCGCGCGCGCTGGCCTGGACGCCGCGCGCGGTGCTGCTCGACGAGCCGTTCGCTGCGCTCGACGAGACGACCCGAGCGCGGGTGCGCGACGAATTGCGCGCGACGCTCCAATCGCTCGACGTGCCGGTGGTCCTGGTCACGCACGACGAGACCGACGCGGCGACGTTCGCGGCGCCGGTGGTCCGGCTGGAGCAGGGTCGCGTCGTCGGACGCCGCTGAGCCGGCCCGGGAAAAGAACGGCGCCGTCCAAAACATGGGAGGCCACGTGAGACTCTGCACCTTTCTCCGGGATGGCGAAGCCCGGCTCGGCGCCGAAACCGCCGCCGGTTTCGTCGATCTGCGCGCCGTCGATCCGGCGCTGCCGGCGACCCTGCTCGACCTTCTGGCAGCGGGCCCCGAGGAGTTGGCGCGCGCCGCACGTGCGGCCGCGAGCGCCGGTGCTGAGCACGCGCGACCGCGCGGCGAGGTGACGCTGCTCCCGCCGATCCCGAACCCCTCGAAGATCGTCTGCGTCGGCCTGAACTACCGCGACCACGCGGCCGAAGTGAAGCTGGAGCTCCCCGAATACGTGACGATCTTCGCCAAGTGGCCGAACACGCTGATCGGCGACGGCGCACCGATCGTGATCCCGCGCGAATCGCACCGCGTCGACTACGAGGCCGAGCTGGCGTTCGTGATCGGCACGCGCGCGCACCGCGTCCCCGAGGAACGTGCGTACGACGTGATCGCGGGCTACACGTGCTTCAACGACGTCAGCGTCCGCGACTACCAGAGCCGTACCTCGCAGTGGACGATCGGCAAGGTGTTCGACACGCACGGACCCTGCGGCCCGGTGCTCGTGACGCGCGACGAGATCCCCGACCCCGGCAACCTTCGCATCGGCTGCTCCATCGACGGCGAGAGGCTGCAGGACTCGTCCACCTCGCAGATGGTCTTTAGCGTCCCCCGGCTCGTCGCCGAGCTGACCGCGGTGATGACCCTCGAACCGGGGGACATCGTCGCGACCGGCACGCCGGCCGGCGTCGGCACATCGCGGCAGCCCCGGCGCTGGATCCGCCCCGGCGAGCGGGTGCGCGTCGAAATCGAGCGGATCGGCGCGCTGGAAAACCCGGCGGTCGCCGGGTAGGGAGGCGCGCCGGTTCCGGCCGTCGTCGCCGAAAGGCCCGTTCGGCCGCCAGGGAGCTGGACGGTGCAGCAGAATGTACGATCCTCGCGCTTTCCGGAGATAGCTATGCTTCGTCGTCCGCTCATCGTCGTTGCTCTTGCCGCTCTGATCGCCGGATGCAATGGGGGCGCAACCTCGGCGCCGCCGTTCAACACCGGCGTGTTCGTGCCGACGGCGACCCCGACGCCGACGCCGACGCCGGTCCCGAATCCGGCGACCGCGACCGGG
The DNA here is from genome assembly GCA_003168375.1 of Vulcanimicrobiota bacterium. Lineage (GTDB taxonomy): Bacteria > Vulcanimicrobiota > Vulcanimicrobiia > Vulcanimicrobiales > Vulcanimicrobiaceae > Vulcanimicrobium > Vulcanimicrobium winogradskyi. The sequence goes on along the minus strand of PMSI01000002.1, from coordinate 384,575 downwards.
CCGCTCACCACCAGCACCACGACCTCGACCTCGCTCTCGCTCGGTCCGATCGGTCCGGGCGACTTCGGGTCGACGAGCTGCCCGCCGACCAGCGTGGCCTCCGTCCTGACGATCGTGTACTCGCTCACCCAGCCCGGCGGCACCCCGGCCGTGGCCTCGGTCCACCGCGTGCCGCGCACGATCGGCGTTGCGGGGATCAACCCGTTCGGCTACTTCACCGTGACGCCCAGCGTCACCGTGACCTGCCCGAACACGCCGGCCTTCACGATGACGTTCCCGACCGGCGCGACGCTGCCGGTCCCCGCGAACTCGTACGTCGCGATGTACGATCCGGGCAACGCGGCGACCGGCTGGAACACGATCACCGGGCCGGCGACGATCTCCGGAAACACGATCTCGTGGACGACCTCCGGCTTCCCGATCGCGCTCGTCGCGACGCGGACGTACGCGTTCGTCTTGTTCACCGCCGGCGCGCCGCCGACGCTCGCCACCCCCACCCCGACGCCCACGCCGACACCGACGCCGACGCCGACACCCACGCCGACGCCGAGCCCGGTGCCGCTGCACCTGTACGTCGGGAACGACAACACGCCGGGTCAGGTGCTGCAGTTCAACCTGCCGCTCACCATGAGCACGACGTCCAACTTCGCGATCGTCTCGAACAACGTCGTGACCGTCGGGGTCGACGCCAACGGTAATCTGGCCGTCGGCGACAACGCGGGCAACCTGCAGTTCTTCACCGCCCCGCTCTCTGGTGCGAGCGTTCCGGCGGCATCATTCAAGAACGGCGCCGCGAGCAATAACGGCAATGCCTCGTTCCTGAACACCGGCGACTTCTGGGCCGCGACGGTCTCGAACCGCGTCAACCGGTTCAATTCGCCGTTCAGCAACGCCAGCGTGCCGGCGGCGTTCGTCACCGACGCGGGGATGGTGTCGGATATCGGCACGGCTATCGACGCCGCGCAGAACCTCTATATCTCGAATGCGGGCACCGGGAATGCCGCCGCCTGCGTCGGCACCTCTTCGCCGGGAGGCGGCTGCGGAAGCAACATCTACCTGTACGCGCCGCCGTACACCGGTGCACCGGTCATCACGCCGAACGTGATCAACTACCCGTTCGGGTCCGCCAGCACCGCATATCGCAAGCTCGCGGTGAATGCGACGCGCCTGTACGCGGCCTCGGTCGCGAACGCGCCGGGACGCGTCGACGTGTACAACCTGCCGATCACGGCGGCAAGCACTCCGGCGTTCAACCTCCAGACCGGCGTAAACACGCCGGAAGGGGTCGCGCTCGATCCGGCCGGTAACCTCTACATCGGGAACCTGAGCGACGCGACCGTGACCGTCTACACGGCACCGATCACGGCCAGCAGCGTGCCGAGCATCATCTTCAAGGTGAGCACCGGCGCGTTCGCGATCTTCGGGATCGCGGTCGGGAAGTAAGGCAAACCGGCACGGCGGCCGGGTCGCTTGACCGCGACCCCGCCGCCGTGCTAGGCTTCGCCAACATGGCGTCGAGCTATTACGTCCTTCCGGTTTCTATTTTTATCGTCGAGCTTGGCTCGCCGGCCGGATCGTCGTTCGCGTAACCAGACACCACAGAACCAACGCAAACGAACGCCCCGGCCGCTGCGGCCGGGGCGTTCGCCGTTTCAAGGAGAACCACACGTGATGACCCGGACCGCCACGACGGTGTGGCTCGACGGCACGCTGCTCGACGACGACCGAATGCAGCTGCACGCGCTCACGCACGCACTGCACTACGGTTCGTCGGTGTTCGAGGGGATTCGCGTCTACCCGACCCCACGCGGCCCGGCGGTGTTTCGTCTGCGCGAGCACGTCGACCGGCTGATCGCCGGCGCCGCGACCTACGGCATGGAGCTCGCGTGGGACGCGGACGCCCTGATCGAAGCGATCGTCGCGACCGTGCGTTCCAGCGGGCGCGAGGCGGCGTACGTCCGTCCGCTGGCGTTCTTCGGCGGCGAGACGGTCCGGCTCAACCCGGGCCGCGAGTGCCCGGTGCACGTGATGATCGCCGTCCTCCCCTTCGAAGGGCTGATCCCCGGCAGCACCGAGGCGCCGCGCTTCCGCGCGACGCTCTCGCCGTTCATGAAGACGCCCTCGCGCGCGCTCCCGTCCACGGTGAAGGCGGGCGGCCATTACACCAACTCGATCCGGGCGCTGGCAGAGGCGCAGGCGCGCGGCTTCGATGAGACGATCCTGCGCAACGAACGCGGCGAGATCGCGGAAGGCTCCGGCGAGAACGTCTTCATCGTTCAGGGCGGCGAGCTGATCACGAACGACGTCGACGCCGACATCCTGCTCGGCATCACCCGCGCCAGCGTGCTGGCGATCGCGCGCGAGGCGGGGATCACGACGCGGATCCGCCCGATCACCACCGCCGATCTCGCCGGCAGCGACGAAGCCTTCTTCACCGGGACTGCCGCCGAAGTCGTACCGATCGTGCAGATCGACGAGCGGGAGATGGGCGACGAAGGACCGCTCACGCGGCGCCTGCGGACCACGTATACCGAGATCGTTCGGGGCTCTCGTCCCGCGCCGGGACCCTGGCTCACGCAGGTGTCCTGAAAGCTGCGGAGGTACGACGCCGCATGTTCGGCGCCCGTGCTTCCGTCGCGCTCGCCCTGGCGTGCGCGCTCCTCCCGGCGTTTCCGCGTCCCGTCGCGGCCGACGCGCCCGTCCCGGTCGACTACAAGGCGTACGACGGCTGGAGCGCGATCCGCACGCCGCGCGTCTCCGACGACGGGCGGCATCTCGCCTACGCGCTGACCCCGCAGGACGGCGACCCGACGCTGGTCGTGCGCGACCTCGAGACCGGCGCCGAGCAGCGTGAGCCGCGCGGCAGCGCGCCGGCGTTCGCGAGCGGCGGGCGGTTCGTGGTCTACACGCACGTCGCCGCGAAGAAGGACGTCGACGCGGCGAAAAAAGCGAAGAAAGCGGAGAAGGATCAGCCGAAGAACGGGCTCGGGATCCTCGAGGTCGGCGCGGCGAAACCGGCCGAGGTAATCGACGACGTGAAGACGATCGCGGTCGCCAAGAACGGCGGTGCGACGATCGCGTACCGCGCCGAACCGTCGCCCGCGCCGAGCGGTTCGCCGACGGTGGCCGCCGCCGCGAGCGCCTCGCCGGTGGCACTGGCGAAACCGAGCGCACCGCCGAAGGGTGAACCGGTACCGCAGCTGCCGACCGCCGCATCGCCCGGCCCGGCCTCACCCGCGCCGTCACCCTCGGCCTCGCCGGTGCCCAAGGCGGAGAAGACGAAGGAACCCGGCTCGACGCTGACGATCCGCGACCTCGCCGGCACAAAGCGCGTCACGGCGAGCGACGCGACCGAGATCGCCGTCTCCGACGACGACCGGTTCGTCGCGTACGCGACCGAGACCAAGAACGGAAAAGGCGACGGTCTGCACGTGTACGACGTCGTGCAGGGCACCACCACCGACGTGCTGACCGGGGAAGGCCGATACCGCGATCTCGCGATTGCGCGCGACGGTTCGTCGCTGGCGTTCCTCAGCGACACCGCGACCTACAAAACCGACGTTCCGCGCGACGCGGCGTACGTCGTCGACCTGCGCTCCGCGAAGCCCGCCGCAGTGAAGGCGGTCGACACGGGTACTGCCGGTCTCGGCGCCGGAGACGCCCCGAACGCGAACGGAAAGCTGCGCTACTCTCGCGACGGCAAACGGCTCTTCCTCGGAACCGCGGCCGCGCCGACACCGATGCCGTCGGGGACGCCGTCGCCGACCGCGGTCGACCTGTGGACGTGGCACGACGGCGTGCTGCAGTCGCAGCAGCGGCACGACGCCGACCGCGAGCGCAAGCGCACCTACCTCGCGGTCTACGACGTTGCCGCGTCGCGCTTCGCGCAGCTCGGCTCGTCGTCGATGCGCGACGTCACGACGAACGAGGACGGCGACGCGGCAATCGGCGAGGACGCCCGCGCATATCGCCGGGCGGGCTCGTGGCTCGGCGAGACGTACAGCGATCTCTACGCGGTCTCGCTCGCCGACGGGAAGCGGACCCTGCTCGCGCGCCGCACCGCGTCCGCCGAGCTCTCGCCCGGCGGACGGTACGCGCTCGTCTGGGACGAGCCTGCTCGGCATTGGTTCGCAATCCGCACCGCCGATGGCAGGCGGGTCGAGCTCGCGCGGAATGCGGGCGTCGCCTTTTACAACGTCGACGACGACCATCCGGCGCCGCCGCCCCCGTACGGGAACGGCGGCTGGTTCGCGGGCGATCGCGGCGTCATGATCTACGATCAGTACGACGTGTGGCTCGCGAACCCGGATACCGGCGCCGCGACGAACCTCACGGCGGGCGAGGGCCGGCGCACGCGTACCGTCTACAGTCCGGTGCAGACCGATCCCGAGGCGACCTCGTTCCCGGCCGGCAAGCCGATCTTGCTCTCGCTGATCGATACGCGGACGTACGCCAGCGGTTACGCGCGCGTCGCGCCGGCGGGCGGGGCTCCGGCGGCGCTCTTCAAGGCCGACGAGATCGTCAACGGTACCCGCACCGTGTTCAATGCGGGGCTGCACAACTTCACCAACCCGCCGCTGGTCGCGAAGCAGGCCGACCGCTACCTGTTCGCGCGTGAGTCGTTCCGCAACTACCGCAACCTTTGGTCGACCGACGCCTCGTTCGCGCACCCGGTGAAGGTGACCGACGCGAACCCGCAGCAGGCGAAGTACCGCTGGGGGACCGAGCGGCTCATCGACTACACCAGCGCCGACGGGCAGAAGATGCGCGCGGTCATGCTGGTTCCCGACGGGCTTAGGCCCGACCGGAAAGCCCCGATGCTGGTCTACTTCTACGAGACCTGGGCCAGCATGTTCCACACCTACTACACGCCGGCGCCCGGGACGAGCCCGAATTTCGTGCGCTACGTGTCGAACGGGTACGTCGTCGTCTTCCCGGACGTGCATTATCGCGTCGGCCATCCCGGCGCCAGCGCGATGAGCTGCATCCTACCGGCGGTCGACGCCGCGCTGCGCACGAACTATGCCGACCCCTCGCGCGTGGGGATCGCCGGGCACTCGTGGGCGGCGTACCAGATCAACTACATGCTCACCAAGACGCACCGGTTCCGCGCCGCGGAGGCGGGCGCCGCCGTCGACGACATGATCAGCGCCTACTCCGGGATCCGCCTCGAGAGCGGGATCGTGCGCGAGTCGCAGTACGAGCACACCCAGTCGCGGATAGGAGCGACGCCCTGGGACCGGCCCGATTTGTATCTCGAGAACTCGGGCCTGTTCGGCATCAAGAACGTTACGACGCCGTACCTGACGATCCACAACGAGCTGGACGGCGCGGTGCCGCAGTTCCAGGGGATCGAGTTCATCACCGCGATGCGCCGCCTCGGCAAGGAAGCGTATCTGTTCTCGTTCGACGGCGAAGACCACAACTTGAAGGGCCGGGAGCAGCAGAAGTACTGGACCGTGCACCTTGACGAGTGGTTCGACCATTGGCTCAAAGGCGCGCCGCGGCCGGGGTGGATGGACGGGGTCGACTTCCTCCACCGGGGCGAGCGCAACGTCCATCCGCTCTACGGCGAACCGGATTAGCGCGCTGCGCTCCACCGCGCTTGCGGCGATCGCGCTCACCGTTCTCGCGGCGTGCACGCAGGCGCCGCAATCGCAGCGAACGCTGCGGCTGGCGATCGTCACCGAGCCGCACAGCCTGCTGCCGCTGCTCTCCCAGTCCATCGGGGAAAACGAGATCCTGCGGCTGATCTACGATCCCCTGATCGCCTGCGACCGTGCCGGAAACGCGGTCCCCGCGCTCGCGGCCGTCGTGCCGACGCGGGCGAACGGCGGCATCTCGCGCGACGGATTGACCGTGACGTATCACCTGCGCCGCGCCGTGCGCTGGCACGACGGCACGCAGTTCACGAGCGCCGACGTCACCGCGTCGTTCCGGGCGGTGATGGATCCGCGCAGCGTCGTGCAGTCGCGCCACGGGTACGACGCGGTCGCGCGCGTCGAGACGCCGGACGCGTACACCGTGCGCTTTCGTCTCAAGCGCGCGTTCGCGCCGTTCGTCGGAACGGTCTTCGCGGAGAGCGACGCCCCATACTATCTCGCGCCCGCGCACCTCCTGGGCGACGGACCGCTGACGCAATCGTCGCTCAACGCCGCGCCGGTCGGGACGGGTCCGTACCGCGCGGTCCGCTGGTCGCGTGGCGATCGCCTGGAGCTCGCGGCGAACGATTCGTACTGGAACGGCAAACCCTCGATTGCGCGCATCACGCTGCGCTTCATCGCCGACGAGAACACGCAACTGGTCGGACTGCGCAGCGGCGACCTCGACGGCGTTCTCGTCATGTCGGCCAACGCCGCCGCGCAAGCGCGCACGATCGCGCACGTGCGCGTCGCAACCTCGCCGCTGAACGCGTACTGGGGCGTGATGATGAACAACGGGCGCGGGCCGGCTGCCGACGTGCGCGTGCGGCGCGCGCTTGCCGAAGCGATCGACGCGAGGTCGTTCCGCGACAACGTCACCCACGGGTTCTACGCGCCGGTGATCGCCGATCTGCCGCCGGTGCTGTGGGCGGCGGATCGCACGCTGCGGCCGATCCGGCACGACGTCGCCGACGCGCGCCGGCTGCTCGCGTCGGCCGGGTACGGTCCGGGGCACCCGCTCGGGCTCGACCTGGCGATCCTTCAGTCGTTACAGACGCATCGCGTCGAGGCCGTCGCGCTGCAGAGCCAGCTCGCGGCGCTGGGCGTCGAGGTGCGCATCCATCCGTATCTCGGCAACGTCTTCGACGCGCCGCCCTCGGAAGGCGGCATCCTCACCCGCGGGCGCTACGATCTCGCGTTCTACGGCTGGTACGCCGGGATGGATCCTGACGACAGCGGCCAGTTCCTGTGCGACCAGCGCCCGCCGAACGGCTACGACCATTCGTTCTACTGCAGTGCGGAGATGGACGCGGCGCAACGCGACGCGCTCGCGTCGTACGATCAGGCCGTGCGCAAGCGCGCGTACTCGCGCATCGAGGCGCTGCTCTTGCGCGACGTCCCGATCGCGTTCCTGGGCTCACCCGTCGCGATCTCGGCGCTGCGTGACGAGATCGGCGGTTTCTCGCCGACGCTCGTCACGCAGAGCTCCAACGCGCAGCGGTGGACGCTGCGCCAATGATCGGACTCTACGCCGGCTCGGCCTCGTCCGCCGGCGCTTTCATCGACTGCGCTCTGGACCCAGCAGCGCGATGAGGAGGCCGTCGATCTCTGCCGCGAGTGCGTCGGCGGTGCGAGCGACTGGGACGGCAGGACTGGATCGGCCGGAGGCGACGAGGAAAGCGACCGGAGCTAGCGGGGCGGTGTGCGCGCGAGCCGAAAGGCGACCGATGATTCGGCGTACGATTGTCGCTGCTCTTGCCTTCCTGCTCGGTACCTCGTCGCTCGCCTCGCTCGCGGGCGCGCAGACCTCCGCCGCGCCGGCTCCCGCCGCGACGACGGTTCCGCAGGCCGCTTCGACGCTTGCGCCGAGCCCGGGCCCGGCGCCGACTCTCGCGCCGGCGCCGCCATCGGAGCCCTCGACCGGACCGCGTCCTGCGTCCACTCCGGCGCCGGCGGTCTCGACGCTGCCGTTCCCGTTCGGGCCCGTACAGATGCAATCGTACGCAACGTTCACCAAGACCGCGACGATCCAGCCGGGCGTCATCGACCTCGTTCGCAAGGACGACGAGCTCTACTTCGACCTGCGGCCGGAGAACTTCGACAAGACGTACATCATCTTGCCGTCGATCGAGCGCGGTGTCGGAAGCGGCGCGTTCGCGGGCCGCGTGTACGAGCCGTTCCAGGTCACCTTCAAGCTCGTCGGCAAGCGCGTGCTGTGGATCACGCCGAACTCGCGCTACGTCGCCGACAAAGGCAGCGCCGCGGCGAACTCGCTCGCGATCAGCGTCGCGAACTCGGTGATCCTCTCGACCCCGATCGTCGCCGAGGACCCGGGGAAGAAGCACGTCGTGGTCGCGCCCTCGCTGTTCCTGACCGACTTCGAGGGGATCGGAGCGGATCTCGGTCGCGGCGTCGCGCCGCCGTCACTCCCCGGATTGCTGCTGCTGATCGCGCGGCCGTCGTTCTCCGTCGACGCCACCAAGTCGTACTATCTTTCGACCAAGGCGTTTCCGCGCAACGACGAGATCAGCGTCAACCTGGCGTTCAACGGACCACCGAACGCGCTTCCGACGGTACCTGACGGCCGCGGCATTCCGATCGGCGTCCACTACAGCATCGTCGCGCCGCCCGAGCCCGATCCGAAGTTCGTGCCGCGACTCGCCGACGATCGCGTCGGGTATTTCATCACAGCGCGCAAGCGGTACGGGAACGACGCCGCCGCGACGCCGTTCGAGCGCTTCGTCGAGCGTTGGAACCTCGACAACGGACCGATCACGTTCTACCTCACGAACGAGATCCCCAAAGAGTACCGCGGAACGGTGCGGCGCGGGATCCTGGCCTGGAACGACGCCTTCGCGAAGGTCGGTCATCCGAACGCGATCGTCGTGAAGGACCCGCCGGCGGAGCTCGGTTGGGACCCTGACGACGCGCGCTACACGACCGTTCGCTGGATCACGAGCGATCAGCCCGACTTCAGCGCGTACAGCCCGCATGTGAGCGATCCGAACACCGGACAGATCATTCGGGCCGAGGTGGTGATCGACGGCGAGTCGCTGCGCTCGGTCAAACGCGGCTACGTCGATCGCGTGCAGCCGGCGCAGCGCGCCCGGAGCAATGCGTACGCGCTTTGGGACCGCGTGCTCGCCGCCGGCGGCGTCGACGATGCAGTGCAGCAGAGCCAAGAATGCTCGCTCGAAGAGGACTCCGTCGCGCAAGCTGCGCTCGGCTCGTTGCTGCTGGCGCGCAATCCGCGCGCGACCGCCGCCGATCGCGAGCGCTACGCGCAGGAGTGGCTCTACAGCACGGTGATGCACGAGGTCGGGCACACGCTGGGGCTGCGCCACAACTTCCAGGGCTCGACCGCGTACACGTACGCGCAGCTGCACGACCCGGCGTTCACGCGCGCGCACGGCACGACGGCATCGGTGATGGACTACACGCCGGCCAACGTCGCGGCGCTCGGGGAGCGCCAAGCGGACTATTTTCCGACAAAGCTCGGCACGTACGACGACTGGGCGATCGAGTACGGGTATCGCACGTTCCCCAACGTGCACCGGTCGGTCGACGAAGCGGTCCCGCTCTCGCGCATCGCGGCGCGCTCGACCGAACCCGGACACGCGTACGGCACCGACGAGGACGCCACCGCGATCTCGATCGATCCGCGCATCCAGCGCTTCGATCTATCGAGCGACCCGCTCGCCTACGTCAACGAGCAGTTCCGCATCGACGACGACGTCGCATCGCACCTGATGCGTCGCTATCCCGGCGACACGCGGACGTTCCAGGACCTGCGCTCGGGGCTGATCACGGTGCTCAGCAACCAGCTGAACAACGCTGCGCTGGCGGCGAAGTACGTCGGCGGGATCTACACCTCGCGCGCGCACCGCGGTCAGCCCGGCGCGGCGCTCCCCTTCGAAGCGGTGCCGCGCGCGCAGCAGCGCCGCGCGTTCGACCTGATCGACCGGTGGGTGCTCTCGTCGCGCGCGTTCCGTTTCTCGCCCGAGCTGCTCAACGCGGCCGCGCCGACGCGGTACGGGATCCACTGGGGCGCGAACGGCGTGCGGCGGAGTGATTTCCCGATCCGCGAGGTGATCGCCGAGCTGCAAGACGACGCGATCACCGAGATGTTCTCGCCGGTGAACCTCGGGCGCATAGCGGACCAAGAGCTCAAGGTGCGCAAACCGGGCGAGACAATGACGCTCGCCGACCTGTTCGGTTGGACCAACGCCGCGATCTACGACGATCTCGGCCGTACCTCGATCGCGCCGGCGCATCGCGAGCTGCAGCGGCGTTTCGCCGACCTGCAGATGCAGATCGTCGCGCTGCCGGCGGCGTTCGCCGATCAGCTCGATCTGCCGCGTGAGACACAAGCGCTCGCGCGCTACAACTTGATGCGCCTCTCATCTCGTCTCGACGGCGCGGTTTCGGCGGCGCGCGACGACGGCACGCGCGCCCATCTGGTCGACCTGCGTGTACGCGTCAACGGAGTGTTGCACGCACAGAATATACGCTCGATCTGAACTGCACGGAGAGTTTGCGTAGCGGTACCTTTGTGACGTACGGCACGCACTGATTCTATCAAGTTCTTAATCGGGCACCCGATGGATGAAGCATGAAACGGATTTCAGCGCTTCTCGGCGGGGCCATTTTCGGCATCGCCATCCTCGCGGCGTGCGGAGGCGGAGGCGGCGGCTCAGGGACGAGCTCTCCGGGCGGCCCGCTGCCCGGCGTGCCGACGGCCGGCCCGACCGTCGCGCCGTCGGGGACCTTCTCGTCCAGCGACGCGGTCTCGATCCCCAGCCCCGCGCCCGGCGCGACGAGCGTCCCCGTCCCGCTCGCCTCCGACTCCAGCGGAGCTTCGGCGAACGCGTCGATCTCCGCCGGCGCGAGCGTCCCGCCCGACACGACGGTCTCCTCGACGTACTCCAGCGCCGGCGATTCCTCGCTTCCGACGCTGGGGATCAAACGGGCGACCCAGTCCGTGCGCGGCCTGCGCGACACCTCGTCGGGACGCACCGTCATCGCGTACCTGCGGCTCCAGTTCTCCGCCGACGTCACGCTGCCGCAAGCGCCGGCCTTCACGTTCATCGTCCCCGGCACGCTGCCGACGAACGGCGTGACCTACTGGCTGGCGTTCATCGACCCGCTCCTTTCGGCCGCCGGCTGGCAGACCGGCTTCGAAGGCCCGGCGACGGTCACGCCCGCGACGACCGCCGGCGGCAAGAGCGGAACGCAGGTCGCGTTCGCGTCGAACGGCAAGCCGCTGAGCTTCGTCGCCGGCCAGGTCTACTATTTCGCCGTGTACGCGGTCTCCGCGACTGCAGCGACCCCGACCCCGGTGCCGTCGACGGTGCCTTCGAATCCGCCGCCCGACAGCAAACCGTCGCCGGTCGGCGTCACCCCGCGCAACCTCCAGTTCACCAGCGTGACCGCCTCGACACCCGCGCCGATCATGTTCGTCCAGCAGGGCTTCAACGGAGCGTTCACCCTGCACGGCGACTGCACCGGGATCGTGAACACCAGCGGTGTCAGCCCGACCTGGACGATCACCCCGGTCGGTCAAGGCCGCTGTGTGATCATCGGCGTCGGCGACAAGGGTGCGAGCGCAATCGTCCACATCGGCGTCATAACGCCGTTCGAGACGCCGCAACCGATCAACTCGCCGACGGGGGCGCCGACGATCTCGCCGTCACACTCGCCGGAACCGACGCACGCGCCGACGACCGCGCCGTCATCGGAACCGTCGAACTCGCCGGAGCCGACGCGCGCGCCGACGACGTCGCCGACGAACCAGCCGACGACGGCCCCGTCGCACTCGCCGGAGCCGACGCACGCGCCGACGACTGCACCGTCGACGGAGCCGACCAAGAACCCCAACGCGAGCCCCACGCCGAGCCCGACGCCGACGCCCACCCCCGGCTCGACGGCGGGACAGTCTGCTTCGCGCCGACCCCACTAAGTCGTAACGCGAATCAGACCCCAACGAGGCGGTGAGAGATCACCGCCTCGTTGAACGTTCAGGGGGTATGAAGGCGCTGTGCCGGGTCCTCGCCATCCTCGCACTGCTTGCGGGCGTCCACGCCGCGGCGCCGGTCGCCGCGCAGACGCGCTTCTGGTTCTCGTCGGGCGGGGGCACGTTTCGGCCCGAGGCTCCGGTCCGGGTCGGCCTCTCTGCCTCATACGAGAGCGACGTCGAAGCCGCGCTCGTCCCGCTCTCCGTCGCGGAGGTGGTCGGGATCGTCAAAAACGGGGCCTACGCGCAGATCCCGCCCGCCGCGCTCGTGCGCGACCGCCGGGCGATCGCGACCGTGCGGACGCACATCGCGGCGGCATCGCAGAAGGACGGCAATCATGAGGTGAACTTCGGGCGGCAGCGGCCCGGGTTCTACGCCTTTCGGCTGCGCCAGGGCGGCGAGTACACCGGGGCGCGACTGCTCAGCGTCACGACCGTCGGAATCGTCACCGCGGACACGGGCGGATCGCTCACGGCCTACGCGCTCGACCTGCGCACGATGCGCGCCCGCCATGACGTTACCTTCGACCGCTACGCGTCGAGCGGCGAACGCCGCGACTCGCTGCGCGCGGACGCCGACGGTTTGGCAGCCTTCGGGGATCCGAAAGGCACGGACCTCGTGTTTGCGCGCGGTGACGACGGCACGCTCGCGTTCGCGTACGCGCCCTACACGATCGCTCAGGGCATACCGCAGCACGCGGGATACATCCAAACCGATCGGCCGATCTACCGGCCCGGCGACCGCGTTCACTACCGCGCGCTCGTCCGCGACGGCGTTCCGGGGTCGTATACCGTGCCTGCGGGCGAGGTGAGCCTCACGATTCGCGATCCTGAGTGGAAGGATGTCTCGACGACCAAGGTGCGGCTCGACGCGTTCGGAGCGTTCGCCGATGACCTGCCGCTGGCGGAGGACGCCAAGCTCGGAACCTATCAGATCACCGTGAACGACACCACGACGTCCTTCGCCGTCGAGGCGTACAAGAAGCCCGAGTACGTGATCGACGTAGCGGCGCCGCGGTACGTCGTCGGCGGTGACTCCGGCCGGTTCGGCGTCGCGGCGCGGTATTTCTTCGGTCGCCCGGCCGCGGGGATGCGGCTGCATTATCGGGCGACGTTCTCCAATGCGAACGTGTGGTGGCGACGGGCCTCACCGTTCCGGTTCAGCGGCTATCAGCAGCCGGCATCGGCCGCGATCCCGCCGATCGTGGAAGGTGATCTCGTTGCCGACGCGGCCGGTCGCGCGACGATCGTCGTGCCGACGCGCGCCGTCGACGACGAGAAGCTCCTCGGCGTCGAGGTCGATGCGCGCGATACGACGGGCCGTACGGTCACCGCCGCAATCTCCACGACGCTGACGCCCAGTTCGTTCTATCTGACCGTCGTTCCACGGCGCTCCTTCGTCACGGCCGGCGAGTCGCTCGATCTCGACGTGCACAGCATCGCGTACGACACGATGAAGCCGCGCCCGGGAACCTCCGTCACCGTCTCGTTCGCGCGAACGTGGTACGAGGCGAACGAGTATCGGCATGAAGATCTCCCGGGCGACACCGCAAACGTGACGACCGATGCGAACGGAACCGCGACCGTGCATTGGAAGCCGCTCGGCGCCGGCTCCTTCACGGTGACCGCGACGTCACGCGACGAGCGCGGCCGGGATGTCTCGACGACGAGCTGGATCTGGGCCGCCGCGGAGCGCTATGCGCGCTCGTACGCGTTCAACGAGGTCGGCGTGATTCCGCAGAAGGCGGAGTACGCCCCGGGCGAGCATGCGTCGGTGCTGGTCACGTCGCCGCAAGCGGACGTCGACGCGCTCGTGCGCGTCACCGGCGGCGAGCGCGACCGTATCTTCGTGCGGCATCTCGCGGTTCAGACGACGACGCTCGAGATCGAGCCCCCGAGCGGCGTCCCGCACTACCGCGTGAGCGTCCTGGTGCCGACGGCGCGGGGAACGCTCACCGCGTCCGCGGAGCTGATGGTCGTGCCGGCGCCGCACCGGCTCCGCGTCACGATCGCGCCGCAAAGGGCCAAGTACCTGCCGGGAGATATCGCACGCTTCGCGATCCGCGTCGAGGACGGCGCCGGACGAGGAGTGCCCGCGCAGGTGGGGCTCGGCGTCGTCGACGACGCGATCTTCGCGCTGCGCCGCAGCGCGGCGTTCGATCCGTTCGCGGCGTTCTACGGCACGTCCGGACGGTACCGGGGCGCAAACTCGTCCTGGACCAGTCTCGACAGTCTGTCGTCGTATTTCGACACGTCGCTGAAGATGATCGGGTCCGTGCAATCGCGTGCCGCGTCCGGCGCGTTCGTACCTTCGCCAATCGTGGACATGTACAGCATTGGAGCGGCCGCACAGCAGCCGTCGTTCGAAGGCCTGCGCAGCGACTTCCACGATACGGCGTATTGGTCGCCGACGGTAACGACCGGCCCCGACGGGCGCGCGACCGTCGCGTTCCGCTGGCCGGACTCGCTGACGTCGTACACGGCGAGCGGCATCGCCGCGACGCAGGGGGCGGACTTCGGTCAGGGCGCCGGTGCCGCCCTGGTCACGAAGGACTTCCTGGTGCGGCTCGGCGCGCCGCGCTTTTTGCGGCGCGGCGATGCGGCGCGCATCACCGCCGTCGCACAAGGGACGCCGCGGGCGAAAACGGCGCGACTGCGCTTCTCGGCGCCCGCGCTCGGCGTCGACGACGTCACGACGACCGCGCGCTTCGACCGGAACGCGAGCGCGAACGCCTACTGGAACGTGCGCGGCGGCGAGCTCGGCAACCCGCTTCTGCGTTTGGCGGGGACGAGCGGTGCGCTCGCCGACGGTATGCAGGTTGCGCTGCCGGTCGAATCGGCGCTCTCCGCGCAGCACCTGCGCGCCGCCGGAAAACTTCCGGCCGAAACGTCGGTCGCGCTGGTGCTGCCGCGCGGCGGCGACGCCGGAGCGCTGCGCATCGACCTTGCGCCGAGCGCGCTCGCGCAGCTGATCGCCGACGTTCGCCTGCTGCAAGTCTATCCGTACTACTGCGTCGAGCAGACGATGTCGGCAGCGCTGCCCGCCGTGTTCGTCGACCGGCTGCGCAAGCGGATCACGCTTCCGCCCGCCGCGGGTCCGGAACCCGCGCAGGTCGCGAAACGCGCCGTCGACCGGCTGGTGAAGCTGCAGCACCCCGACGGTTCGTGGGGCTGGTGGGAACACGACGCGGCCAATCCCTTCATGACCGCGTACGCGCTCTACGGATTGGCCGAGCTCGCGCGCGAAGGATACGACGTACCGCCGGCGACGCTCAGCCGCGGGATCGACAACCTCGCGCGGCAGATCGCCGCGTCCGGCGACACGCTCGCGTTCTGGGGCGGCGCGCAGCCGGGCTCGGAGTGGAACACGCGCGCGTTCATGCTCTACGCGCTCGCCGACGCGAAACCGAGCGCCGTCGACCGCACGGTGCTGGCGGCCGCCGATACCCACGCGAAGGGGATGAACCCGTACGCTCTCGCGGTGCTCGGGCTGGCGCACGTCGAGCTTGCCGACCGCGCGGGCGCGCAGCCGATTCTGGCGGAACTGCTCGGACGCGTGACGGACGAGGGGACGTCCGCCCACTGGAAGGGCGCGGCATGGCACTACCGGTGGATGGACGATCCGATCGAAACGACGGCGTACGCGCTTCGCTTCGTCCACGCGATGACGCCCGGGGATCCCCGCGTCGCGCATGCCGTGAACTGGCTGCGCGCGCAACAGCACGGCTCGTGGTTCGAGACGACGAAGGATACGGCGGCGGCGATCTACGCGATGGCCGAGGCGGAATCCGTGACCGCCGACGAGCTGCATCCGCACGAAACGATCCGCGTGACGCTGGACGGCCGCGAGATCAAGCGCGTGCGCATCGACGCGCCCGTGCTCCCGCGCAATCAGCGGTCGATCGTCCTCGCCCCGCAGGACGTGCGGCACGGCGGCATGCTGCGGTTCGAGCGCGAGGGCACTGGCGGACTCTCGTGGTCGACCGATTGGACGCAGTTCGTTCCCATGCCGGCGGCTGCGGCCGGCGACGCGCCGTTCCGCATCACGCGGACGTACTCGTCGCAGCGCGGCAACGATTGGCGCATCGGCGATCAGGTCGACGTCGACGTCACCGTCGAGGCGACCGGCGACACGCAGTACGTCGCGATCGAAGACCCGATGCCGGCCGGGCTGGAGTACCAGCCGCGCCAGCACGAGTCCGGCGACAACTGGAGCGGGCTGCAGTTCTTCGACGATCGCGTGCTGTTCTTTGCCGACCAAATGTGGAGGGGGAGCCCGCTGCACTTCCACTACACGCTGCGCGCGACGACCGCCGGGACGTTCGCCGCGCCGGCGCCGAGCGCGTACGCGATGTACGGTCCGCCGGTCACCTCGAGCGGCCTCTCCGCCACGGTCACGATCCGCTAGAGCAACCCGGGCTCGGCGTTCGCGGTCTATATCAGGGCGATGCACACGATCTACATCGGCGTCGGTTCGAACCTGGGCGATCGTCAGAGCACGATCTTGGCCGCACTCCAGCGGCTGCGCGCCGCGGTGCGAGTCGAGGCCGTATCGTCGTTCTACGAGACGCCGCCGGCGAACGGCGTCGCCGGGCCCGCTTTTTTGAACCTCGCGGCCAAAGTCACCACCGAGCTGGAGCCGGTCGCGTTCGAGCGCTTCGTCCGCGGGATCGAGACGGCGATCGGCCGCCAGACGCGCACGCCGCTCGACGCGCGGCCGATCGATGTCGACGTCCTGTTGATCGACGCGCTGGTCGCCGATTTCGGCCGCTTCGAAGTGCCGCATCCGTACCTCGCGGCGCGCGCCTTCAACCTGATCCCGCTGGCCGAGATCGCGCCGGACCTCGTCGAACCGCGCAGCGGGAAGACGATCGCTGAGTTGGCGGCCGCCGTGCCGCACGAGGGCATCGCGCGCAAAGCGCGCGCGATGCACTTCGCGGCGAACCGGCAGGAGGAGGAGCCCGACGTGCGGCTCTCGCTCAACCGCGTCGGCGTCTCGTCGGTCAAGCACCAGATCAGGCTCAACGTCGGCGGTGAGGAGCGGCTCTTCCAGGGCGACTTCACGATGGTCGCCGACCTCGCGCCCGACAAGGCCGGCGTCCACATGTCGCGGTTCTCCGAGCTGCTCGAGGCGGCGACGCTCGACGTGCTCGCTCGGAAAGACAAGCCGTCGCGCGTCGAAGAGCTCACCGAGCAGATCGCACGCGAGATCGTCGGATCGCAGGGCGCGCTGCGCGCCGACGTCCGGCTGCGCGCGGAGTTCGGCCTCGAGCGCTGGACGCCGGTCAGCGGGAAGCGCACCGAGGAGACCTACACGCTGATCGGGATCGCACACGCCGACGCACACGGTGCGCGGCGCATCGTCGGCGTCGAAGCGCAAGGGATGACCGCCTGCCCGTGCGCGCAGCTGATGGTGCGCGAGCACTCGATCCGCGAGCTGCAAGAAGCGGGTTTCAGCGAGGCCGACGCGATCCGGGCGGTCGACGCGCTGCCGGTGGCGACGCACAACCAGCGCGGCCGGGGCGGTGTCTACATCGGCGCGGAAGCGCCGCACACGGACGAGATCCGCGCGGAGGACTTGGTCGAGATCGTCGAGTCGTCGATGTCGAGCGAGACGTATGACCTGCTCAAGCGCCCCGACGAGTTCTTCATCGTCAACAAGGCGCACCACAACCCGAAGTTCGTCGAGGACGTCGTACGCGGGATCCTCGTCCGCGCGCTCGACGTCTACGCCGACTTCCCGGATACCACGTACATCGGCGCGACGCAACTCAACTACGAGTCGATCCACAAGCACGACGCGTTCGCCGAAGCCTTCGGCCTGTTCGGCGAGTTCCGCCGCGAGCTGCGCGAGGGCGTCCACGTCGACGTGAAGACCGATCTCGCGAGCTGGCTCGGTACGCGCCCGTCCCCGGCGGTAGCGCTCTAGGAGGGTTGCGCCCCTCGCGCAGCTCGAAGGCACCGTGGAGATCATCCCGGCGGAAGGGTTGTCGTGGCTGACGCCGCGTACAGCACGGATATGTCGATCCGCAGTATCTTGGCGACCGCGCTGGCGCTGATCGCCGTTTCCGTGACGAGCGCGCGCGTTTCCGCCGCGGGGTGGCCCGCGCCGGCGGACGGTACGTACGTCGTACCGGAGTTCCGGTTCGCGGACGGCGAGACGATGCGCGATCTGCGGCTGCACTACGTCACGCTCGGCACGCTGCACCGGAACGCTGCCGACCACGTCGACAACGCGGTCCTGGTCCTGCACGGGACGGGCGGCGACACGAACCAGTTCCTGAGCGATCGTTTCGCCGGCGTGTTGTTCGTCCCGGGCGGGCTGCTCGACGCGTCCAAGTACTTCATCGTGATCACCGACGGCATCGGGCACGGGAAATCGTCGAAGCCGAGCGACGGTCTGCACGCGAAGTTCCCGCACTACGGCTATCGCGACATGGTTCGTGCGCAGCACGACGTGCTCGTCGACGCGCTCCACGTCGACCACCTGCGGCTCGTCATGGGCACCTCGATGGGCGGGATGCAAACGTGGCTCTGGGGTGAGACGTATCCGACGATGATGGACGCACTGATGCCGCTGGCGAGCTTGCCGGTGCAGATCGCCGGCCGCAACCGGGTCTGGCGCGATATGATCGTCGACGACCTGCGCAACGATCCGGGCTACAACGGGGGCGAGTACAAGACCGAGCCGGTGCTGGGGATGAAAGCGGCCGTCGACGTCCTGTGGTTCCTGGGCTCCGCGCCGCTCTACAACCAGTCGCAGCTCCCAACGCGCGATCAGGCCGACGCGTATTACGAGAACACGATCAAGAAGCTCGCCTCGCGCTACGACGCCAACGACATGATCTACCAGTTCGAGTCCTCACGCGACTACGACCCGAACCCCGACCTCGGCAAGATCACCGCCCCGCTGCTCGCGGTCAACAGCGCCGACGATCAAATCAATCCGCCCGAGCTCGGAATCGTCGACCGCGAGATCGCGAAAGTCCCGCACGGGCGCTTCGTGATGTTACCGATTTCGGCGGCCACGCGTGGTCACGGCACGCACACGCTGCCCGCGATCTGGGGCTCGTACCTCGCTGGGCTCCTGTCGGACTCCTCGCGCGCGCCCTGACGCATGGCGCTCGGAAGGGCCCGGCGCTGGGTCTTACCCGTCGAAGAGCACGTCGTAGCGAAGTGTGCCCGTCTCGGTAACACGGACACCGACGGTCGGAAGGTGCGGGCGCAGTTTGCCGTCGTGCATGAGGTGCCGGACCCGGACGCCGTGCAGGAGCAGCGCGGCGTCAGATATCAGACGGCGATGACAGCGCCACCACACTGTCTCCGAGCATAGGATTGCCACGCGCGCCATTGCCGCTCGCGCAAGCAACGCAGCGAGAGCGCGTGTGAAGGCGTCCGTCTCCATGTAGTCCGCGTACGCGCGGAATGAGGGGTGGCGCAGCGCGACGTTGTTGCTGTTGCGTTCGACCTTGCGAAACCCTCCGAGGGCCGGCTCCCAGAGATAGGCGCTTCCGGTGCTTTCGGGTACCCATAGCTCCATCTCTTCGCGCCGGAATTGCGGATGGCGGCGACTCTTGGGGACCGTGCGAACGTCGACAATCGACTCGATCGCGGCTTCGCGGATGAGCCGGGCGAGTTCGTCCGCGCTGGCAGTGCCGTGTCCGAGCGTGAGCAACTCCCGCTGGGTCCCTCGTTCCGTCCCGATGATATCGGTTCTCGATTCTAGCATCTCGGCTCTTCGCGAGCGAAGCCGTTCGAACGGGTTCCAGCGTAAGACGCAGTCATGTCAGTGTGCGGCGCATGAAGATGATCGCGGAACGGCGTGCGTCATCGCGGGTTCTAGAGCCGCACTCCGATGCCGGCGTACGGGTCGGAGCGGATGAAGCGGTTGTCGTTCGAGAGCCCTTTGCCGGTGCGAACTTCCTGGCCGTCGCCGATCACCGCGAAGAAGCGTGACCGCGAACTCCGGATCACGACACCGAAGTCGACCTTGAGGATCCCGAAGGTCGGCGTCAGCGTTCGCGTGGGCGCCGTCTCGGTGACGTACGAGCCGGAGGCCGCGGGATAGTAGAACGCCGAGATGAACGGCCGCATCCCGGCGGTGCTCGCGGCGTGCAGGTCGAGCCCGGCGCCGGCCCCGGTGAGGACGGGGTAGTGATAGTTCGTCCAGGTGCGCACCGCTCCGATCCCGGCATAGAGCGGCGCGTTTCGCAGGATGCGGTATTCGGCGTGCGCTTCGAAGGAGGAGTCGCGCGCGATGAACGGTGCGACCGTGCCGAACCCGCCCTCGAGGCGCGCGTAGCGCGTCAGCGCGCCGGGACCGCCGCTCTCCGTCAGGTAGACGTTGCGCCAGTACTGCAGCGTCAGCGCATACGGCCCGCGCGCGAGGAGCAGGCGCACGCCGAGCGACTGCGGATAGCTGTCGCCGTCGCTCGACCGCTCGTTGTAGGCGTCGCCGAGCGGGCGGATGATTTCGAGCGACGGTGCGGGCGGCGGATCGGCGCGGCACGGCGTGCCGCAGCAGACGGCAGCCGCTAGCGCAGCGGCCGCTGCGACGTTTCTCGATGAGGGCATTCAGTCGCCGAAGGTGATGAACGTCGGACCGCTGAGCTGCGTGTCCGGGCCTTGGTAGATGAACGCCGGGGTCGAGCCGGCGACCGTCGGGTCGAAGATTGAGATGCTGTCGTTTCCGAAGTTGGTAACGTAGACGTCGGTCGTCGGCGGCACTTGCAGAGCCGCGGCGGCCGGCTTGCGGATCGCGATGCCGTAGGGCTGATTCAGCCCCGTGTACGTGCGCGTCGGGACCGCCGCGCCGTTCGCGGCGGGGGCATAGACGAGCACGGTGTTGCTGCCGAAACTCGCGACGTAGAGGTTGTCGCTCCGGTCGAGCGCCAGACCCTTCGGCTGGTTGAGCCCGCTCGCGCCTGCCGTGATGGTGCGGATTGGAGCGACGTTGCCGTTGGCGCTGGTGGCGTACACGGTGATCGTGCTGTTGCCCGAGTTCGCGACGTACAGGTTCCCCGTGCTGTCGTAGGCGACTCCGACGGGTTGCGCGAGGAGCGTGAGCGCACCGGTGATCTGCCGCAGCATCGCGCCGCCCGCGCCGGGCGCGAAGGTGTCTACCGCGGCAAAGGCATTCCCGGCGCCGGCGCACGTCTGGCAGGCAACCGTGATGTTTCCGGCCGGATCGGGAGCGTTGCCGAAGCCTTGCACGAGGCCGCCGTCCGCGAAGTCCGGTGCCTCGTTGGGATTCACGAGACCCGGGCACACGACGTGAAGCCCACCGCTGGCTGCATCGTAGCCTTCCATCGACGCCATCGCCGAGCCGGCGACGTAGAGGATCCCGGCGTTGTCGAACGTCACGCCCTGCGGCACGTTCAGGCCCGTGCTCGCCCCGGCAAGCACGTGCAACGGCACCTCGTCCATCCCGTTCGCCACGGTCGGAAAGATCGTGCTGCCGAAATACGGGAAGTACGCCGTCACCGTGTTGCTCTTCGCGTTCGCCACGCTGATGTTGCGGGTGTTGAAGACGCCCGAGATGTTGGCGATTTGCAGCGGGTTCGTTCCGGTCGCGACGTTCGGAATGGTCGCGTTGATGCCGCGCGCGGTCCCGGGGACGACGATGATGCCCTGGTTAGCAGGGAGGGGATCGTTCACCGAGCCGCGCCGGCAGGCGATCCCGGTCGACGGGCTGTGGCCGTTGTAGCGGACCGTGACCGGCGTGCCGGGCGCCGTGATCGTCGAGGTCGAGAACGCGTCGAGGTCAACCTCCCCGAATGTCGTGTCTTGGCTCAGCGTGATCGTCACCGGGTTTCCCTGCCCGTCGGCGTAGCCGCCCGGTCCGATGATCGTGTTCCCGCCGGCGTCCTGGGCGTTGACGAGCACGTTGATGAGCTGCGGGATCGCCTGGACCGCCGTGCCTTGCACGTTGTTGTAGTTGAAGTCGACGCTAAGGTGCGTCACGACCCCGTTCATCGTCACCGCGAGCGGGTTCACCGCACCCGGCGTGATGGTCGCGTTCATCGACGCGGTCGAGAGCTTGTTCCCCAGGCCGCCGGGCTGGTCGAAGGCCGAGAAGCCGACTGTGACGGTTCCCCCGGTCAGGTCGGCGTTGACGACACAGGTCAGCGGCGTGTTCCCGCTCGCCGGCACGCAGCCGGGCGAGCTGGGGGTGATGTTCGCGACCGTCACCACCGAGCCGCCGGCCGAGATGACGAGGGATTTCGTCGATGCGCTCACGTAGCGGGGCCGCCGCGCGCTGCTCGAGGTTTGCGCGGCGGACGGGACGCGGATCGTGATCTGCGCGGTCCCTTTCGCGCCGTTCGGTGGCGGCGCCGATGGTTGCGTGGGGACGGAAGAAGCACCACCACCGCCGCCGCAAGCGGCGAGCGCGACGATCGCAGTGAAGGCTAGCAGCCGGCGCATCATCGGATGTTCACCCGTCCGATCCCGGGAATCGACTGTTCGGCGAACCAGAGATTGCCGTCCGGACCGGCCGTAATCCCGACCGGAGACGAGAATGTCGTGATACCGAACGTGGTGTCGTAGTTGGTGATCGTTCCGGTCGGCGTGCTCTTTCCGACGTTGTCGGTGAAATCGCCGCTGAACCACAGATTGCCGTCGGGGCCGAGCGCGATGCAGCCGTTTCCATTGGCACCGCTGAAGCGCGTGATCGTGCCGGAGGGCGTGATCCGAGCGATGTTGTTGCTGGCCGTGAACCACACGTTGCCGTCAGGGCCCGCCGCGACGCCGACGGCTATCTCGTTGAGCTGCAGCGGATACTCCGTTACTACCCCCGCCGGCGTAATCTGCGCGATCCGCGGCGGTGTCGAGAACGAGAACGTTTCTTCGAGCCACCACACGTTGCCGTTCGGCCCGCGTGCCATCGAGCAGGGAGCGAAATTGGCGCTCGCGCCGGGCAGGGTAATCCCGGCGGTGAACATCGTCACCGCGCCCGCCGGCGTCATGCGGCCGATGCGCGGAGCGGTGGAGTCGGAGAACCAAAGATTTCCGTCGGAGCCGGTGGCGATCGCGACGGGAGCCGCGCCGCTGGGGATCCCGGCGCTGAACTCGGTGATCACCCCGGCCGGCGTGATGCGGCCGATGCGCCCGGCATTCTCGGTGAACCACAGGTTCCCATCGGGACCCGCCGTGATGCTGGACGCCAACGAGAACGGCGTGAGCCCGGCGGAGAACTCGGTCACGACGCCGCGCGGGGTGATGCGGCCGATGCGATCGCCGTTAAACTCGGTGAACCACAGGTTCCCGTCGGCTCCGAGGGCGATCCCCGCGGGCGAGCTGGCGGTCGCGATCCCGGTGCGGAACTCGGTGATGAAGGCGCTGTTCCCGCCGATCGTCAGCGTCGCGGTCTTCGACGTCACGCCCGGGGCCGAGGCGGTGATCGTCGCGCTCGGCAGGGCGGTACCGTTGTAGCTCAGGTCAGTTCCGCCGGGGGCGGTGAAGGTGCTCTTCGTGAGCGTCGTCTTCCCGCTCGCATCGGAATTCGCGAGCGTGACGGTCAGCGCGTTGCCGCTCGCATCGGCGAACGTCTCCGGGCCGACGATGATGTTGCCGTCGGGATCGAGCGCGTTCAAGAGCACGGCCGACCTGGCCGCCGTTCCCGACGGAAGCGCCGCCGGATCGAGCACGAGCGACAGCGAGGCGACGATCCCGCTCAGGGTGAGGTTGATCGTCGTCGGTCCGCTTGCGGCCGCCGTTACCTGCAACGCCGCGACGGCGAGTTTTTTCCCGGTCGCCCCGGGCGCATCGTACGACGCGATCGTCAGCGTGTTCGTCCCCGACGGAACGGTGGCGCTGACGGTGCAGGTCAGCGGCGTCGCGGCGGTCGGCGCGGTGCAGCCCGCCGACTGGGGCGTGAGGTTCGCGGTGACGAGCACCGTCCCGGAACTATTCGCGATCGTCAGCGACTGGGTCGACGCGCTCACGTACGCAGGACGCCGCAGCCGCGCCGCCGTGCTCGTACCCGAAGGGACGCGGATCACGAACGAGATCGTCGCGGGCGGCCGATCGCCAGCGCCAGGCGTCGCCGGCGCAACGGACGCGCCTCCGCCGCCGCAGCCTGAGAGCAGGGCGGCGAGCGCGACGGTGACGACACGACGAACCATACGCGGTCCCCCTGGATGTGTTCCCGTCTCGCTGGAATACGGAGCCTTGCCCGCCGAATCCCTTGCACTTGCACCTTCAGGCAAAGGAATATCGTCCGGTCTTCCTCTACTTCTGGGCGAAGCGTACGCGACGGGACGGCGCGCGCCGAAAGGAGATCGCCATGGCCTGGCGCCGCGATCCGGCGTACATCCTCCGGTGGTTCGTTCTCGCGGGCGCCGTCGTCGTCGGCGGCGGTTTACCTGCGTGCAGCGGCTCCGGCGGCACGGCCTCGGTCGTCAACCCGACTCCGACGCCCACGCCGACGCCCGTCCCGACGCCGTCCCCGACGCCGAGCCCGACGCCGGTGCCTTCGAACCCCGTCGCGTCACCGAACCCGCTGACGTTCACCAACGCGGGCGCCGCGTTCAACCAGACCTTCACCGTGACGGAGGCGAACTACGCCGGCACGTTCACGGCGGTCAGTCAAAACACCGGCGTGGTGACCGTCGCACCCGGGACGCAGCCGAACACGTTCACGGTGACCCCCGTCGCTGCCGGCCAGACGACGATCCTGGTGCAGGACAGCGGCAACCGCAGTACCAGCGTGACCGTCACGGTGACGATCACCCCGGTTACGGTCACATAGCCAAAACCTCCGATCCCCTCGATCTCACGATTGCGTTCCGGTTCCTGCGCGGCCTGAAGCGGAACAACGACCGCACGTGGTTTCACGCCAACCGCACGGCATGGGACGAGCACGTTCGGCACGGCTTCGAAGATCTGGTCACGATGCTGCTGCTCGCCGGTGCGCGCGCCGACGCGCGCCTCGCGCACGTCGATCCGCGCGCGTGTTTGTTCCGCATCGCGAACGACACCCGCTTCCACCAGCAGAAGGACCCGTACAAGACGTGGCTTTCGGCGTGGATGTCGCCGGGCGGGAAGAACGGCGCGTTTGCCGGCTACTACGCGCGCCTGGCGCCGGGGAGTACTCGCTTCTCCGCCGGGGTCTGGGTACCGGAGAAACCCGCCCTGCACGCGCTGCGAACCGCATTCGCGGACGACGGCGCCGATGCGCGGGCGTTCGACCGCATCCTGGCGAGCCGCGCAATCCAGCCGTACCTGCCGCTCGAGACGGACGAGATGCGCGTGACGCCGCGCGGGTTCCCCAAGGCGCACCCGCGACTGGGGCTGATCCGCGCGCGCAACTTCATCCTTGGACGCTCGTTCACCGATCGCGAACTGCGCGAACGCGGCCCGTTCGCCGTCTTTCGCGACGCGATCCGCGATACGGCACCGTTCGTGCGCTGGCTCGACGCCCACGCTGGTGCGGCAGAAGAACCGTTCGGTTTCGAGGACTAACCGCGCCCGTTCGCTAAGGCGGCGACGCCTCGAGCGCGCGGATGCGCGACGCCAACGAGGGGTGTGAGGCGAAGAGCAGCTCGGCCCAGCGCGGCGGCTCGAACTCGGCGAGATTCTGTTCGCCGAGCCGCCGAAACGCGCGCATCCCGGCATCGCGGTCGCCGGTCGCGGCGAGGGCGAACCGGTCGGCGCGCCGCTCCATCGCGCGCGAGACGGCGTTGGCGAGCGGCATCAGCGCGAGCTGCACGAGCGTCGCGTAGAACATCAGCCGCGCGCCCTGAGCCGCGGAGGTGAGCCCGCGCTGCGTCGTCCGGCGCAGCGCCGCGTCGGCGAAGAGCAGCGTCACGGCGATCGCGCCGGTACCGACCGCGATCCCGAGCCAGGGGTCGCGCCGCACGTAGTGCCCCAGCTCGTGAGCGACGACGAACAAAGTCTCATCGTCCTCGAACGCCTCCACGAGCGTGTCGCCGAGCGCGATTCGCTCGGTGCCGAGGACGCCGGTGACGAACGCGTTCGCCTTTTTCGTCTGCCGGCTCATGTCGAAGCGCAGGATCGACGCGTCGCCGACGCCGTAGCGAGCGGCGAGCGCGCGGATGCGCCGCTCCAGGTCGCCCGTGACCGGTTCGTACCGGTTGAACAGCGGCATCACGAACGTCGGTGCGATCACCGTCGCGAACGCGAGGAGCGGCGGCGTCGCGGCGATCGCGATCGCCGGCCAGCGGCGCGGCGCGCGCACGACGACGGCGTCGGCGAGCTCGACCATGATCGCGGTGACGACCGCCGCGACGGCGGTCCCCTTCAGCTGATCGACGAGCCATCCGCTCGCGCTCTGCTCGGAGGTGCCGTAGACGCGCTCCAGCATATGCCCCTCGACGTATTCCGCGCCGGCGTCACGCACGGTGTCGAGCGCCAGCACGGCGAGCGCGAACGCCGGCGCGCGAAGCGGCCGCGGCAGCGGGCGCAGCGCGCGGTCGAGGGGATCGGCGAGGACGAACGCGGTTGCGGCGAGCGTCGCCACGCCGCGCGCCATCCCGGCGATCGTGAGCGCACGCCGCGCTGCGGCGTAGCGGCGCGGGCCCCGATCCGCGCGCAGCGGAGCCGGCCGGCGCAGATCACGAAGCGCCTGCACGGCGCGCACCGCCGCGTAGCCGAGCGTGAATCCCGTCGCCGCACCGAGTGCAGCGCGCCGTACCGTCGTTCCGTCGGCCACGGCGCTGCTGTACCCGTTCGGCGCGTGAACATCCCGCCTCAGAACGTGATGCGTACCCGGTAGGTCAGCGTGGTCGCGCCGCCGGGCGGGATGCGGATCGACCACGTCGCGGTCGACGACGAGCTCTTGTGGTACTCCGCCGACGACGACACCATGTTCCAATCGCCGGGGATCGGCTCGACGACGAGCACGGTCTCGGACGTCTGCTTCGCGTTCCGCAGCACGATCTGGTACGCGCTTTCGTAGACGCTGCCGGAGTCGATCACCTTGTAGTCCGTCTGCTTCTTGCTCGCCGTGACGTCGAACGAGTCGCCGAGGTGGAGCCGCACGCTCTCGTTCTTCGGCGTGTGATCGATCGCGTCGGAGCCGACGAACTGTGAGGTGCCCGCGTTGTCGCGCTTGTAGACGCGAACGGCGCCCTTCGGGAGCGGGATGCCGAGCGCACCGCCGGCGTTGCGGAAGGTTACGTACGTCCCGACTTTGAGCCGCGTCCCGAGATCCGCAGTGGACGAGCGATAGTAGTACGGCTGCCCACGCAGCTCCAGCGTTTTCACGACCGGCACGTCGGGCGCCGTCATGAGCTCGACCTGCTTTGTCTGGTTGTCGGCGACCGTCGTCCGCCGCTGCAGCGTATAGAGGTGGTATTCGAACAGCGCCTGTTCGGTGGGCCGCGGCGGCGCCGCCATCGAGTAGACGTTTCCGGCTGCCGCCGACTTGAACTGCGGCTGAACCACGTTGACGTCGCCGGCGACCAACTGCACCGACGCATCGCGGTAGGCCGTTCCGCTCGCGTTCTGCAGCGTGATCAGGCCGCGCAGATCGACGCGGTCGTCGGCGGCGGAGAGCAGCGCGGTGTAGTCGGCTTTCCAGCTGAGACCGCCGCTGAGGTAGGTGAGCTCGACGTCCTGCGCGCCGTCGGTCGCGTTGTCGAGATCGGTCACCAGCGTCGGGCGGTCGCGCAGGTCGGGCGGCAGCGACGGAAACGAGAGCGTCCCGTTCACCGACGTTTCGATGCGGTCGGCGTATCGCAGCACGACCCCCCCGTTCGTCGCGAGGACCCGCGCGCGTTCGGAGCGGCGCTGGCCGGTTCGCGGGTCGATGTTGACGACGTCGACGTCGCGGCCGACGTACTTCTCGAGCAGCTTCTGCGGCGAGAGCAAGTCGTAGTCAAAGTTCTGCTCGAGCACGCTCAGCCGCGAAGGCGCGGTGAGGCTCTGCAGCAGCGCGGTTTCCGACTGCATCTTCGCGCTGACGTCGCGCAGCGCGAGGTGCGACTCGCCGCGCGGGAGCGTGAGATGCCGGCGGTCGCGCACCAGGGCGAGATCGGCGTTATAGATCGTGATGCCGACGGCCCGCTGATCGCTCAGCGTGCTGACGTGCTCGGTAGGATCGGCGGTGGCCGGCGTTCCGAGTGCGGCGACGAGCGTGAGAGCAAGAGTGAGAGAGCGTCGCAAGCGAGAACCTCCAAGGGTGTCGTGTAGTTCGTCGAACGAACGGCACGCGAGGTTCGACGCCGACGAGATATCACGAGGACGGATTGTCTCGCTCCGTCCCGAGGACGAAGCGGCGCAGGAGCGCGGTTTTTCTTCCGGTAAGCATTCTCTTTGCCGGGCGCGCACGCGCCCATTCATGGGGTGACATCATGCGACGACCGCTGATCGCGGCAATCACGATGGCGGCCGCGCTCGCACTCTCCGCCGTCCCGGCGGCTGCCTTCGACACCGGGCCGCACGCGAGCATCACGATCGACTCGACGATGCGCGCCGGGTTCAACCGCAACGCGGCGAATGCGATTCAAGTCGAGAACTGGCTGACCGACTACTACACGTCCTCGCCGACGATCGGCTCGGGCGCGCAGTGCGACCTCGAGAAGCTGCACTTCGACGACGTCTTCTCCGACACCGATGTCGCAAACTACTGGAAGACGCTCACCGCGAACTCGCGAGCGGCAGTCCAGCAAGCGGAAAAGGACGGCGACGTCATCGCGTTCTACGTAGCGTTCGGGATCTCGCTGCACGTCGTGCAGGATTTCTACGCGCACTCGAATTGGGTCGAGCAGAACGGTGCTGCCGGGCAGTACAAAACACGCAGCTGGTTCGACAAGACTCCGCCGAGCGGCGTGTTCACCGGCTGGTACAAGAACTGCCTCAACATCGCGCAAGGCAGCCACGTGCCCCACGGCGGCTACACGTGGGGGATGAACCACGACTCGGTCGTTCGCCCGAACTACGATCGCGCGTACGTGTACGCGCTCGCGGCGTCGTACGAGTGGACGCAGAACGTCCTCTCCTGGATCGGCCCCGGCTTTGCCGTCAAGGTGAAGAACTACGCGCCGAACCTCCAAGACGCGAAAGACCTCGAATACGACCAGAAAGCCTCGATCTACATTTCGGAGTGGATTCAGAACCCGGTCGACAAGGCCTCGCTGGACGGCCACTGGAACGGCAACCGCAGCGGCTTCGCGGCCGCGTTCGTGAAGTTCGTCGCACAGTGGACCGGCTCGCATAACTCGATCTACGTCAAGACGTTCAAAGACAAGAAGATCTACGCTGCGATGAGCCAGAACCTCTATACGAGCACGGTGGGTCAGCCGCCGGCCGTGACGGCGTATCCGACGAGCGGCAGGATCTTTGCGATGCGCACGCTCAGCGTCTATGCGAACTCGGCGATCACGGGGACCGACTCGTACTTCGGGACGCTCGCAGCGCTCGATACCGGGAACGGCGGTTACCAGTACCGCGACGCCTCGCAGTTCCACCGCCCGCGCACCGACGTCCCGTGGCTCCAGCTCACCTTCGTTGCGGCGACGCAGCCGTCGCTCCGCTTCACCTACAGCCTGTGGAACGAGTGGAACACGACGAACAACGACATGGTCCCGATCAAGGGCAGCCAGAAGACGCTGACGTTCAGCTGTCTCACCGCCACCGCGGCGTGCACGGGCGATATCTCGGGCGGCCCGTGGACCTCGTCAAATCCCTACACGACCGCCGGCAGCGGCACGTCGGGCGTCAAAGTAAAGCTCTACTTCACCTCGACCCTCGCCGCTCCGTAATTCTAGATCAGCGAGATCGTCTCCGCGGGTTTTGCCGGGCGCTGCGCCATCGCGGCTTGCAGCTTTTCGGCGAGCACGTCGACGACCGGATCGTCGATCTCTTCGACGCGGCCGTTGTCGGCGAGCGCGACGAGGTTCGGGTCGATCGGCAGGCGGGCCAGCATCGGGGCGCCCGCAAGCGTGGCGACTTCGTCCGCGTACGAGGGGCCGAACACGTCGTAGCGCTTGCCGGTATCCGGCGCGACGAAGTACGACATGTTCTCGACGACGCCGACGATCGGCTTGCCGAGCTGGTGCACGAGGTTCGCCGCCTTGCGCACGATCATCGTCGCCAGGCGCTGCGGCATCGTCACCAGTACGATCCCGTCGACCGCCAGCGACTGCAGCACGGTAAGCGGCGCGTCCGACGTCCCCGGTGGCAGATCGATCAGCAGATAATCTAAATCCGACCAGAGCGCTTGCTCGTAGAATTGGCGAATGACACCGGACAGGATCGGCCCGCGCCAGATCATCGCCGTGTCTTCTTTGTCGGTGAGCAGGTTGGAGCTGACGATCTCGATCGCCGAGCGCGACATCGCGGGGACCATCAGCGGCTTCGGCTGCTGACCGGGCGGGGTCGACGGATCGGGCTCGAGGCCGAGCGGCGTCGTCAAGCCGAAGAGGCGCGGGATCGAGGGACCGGTGATGTCGGCGTCGAGGATGCCGACCTTCTTGCCGGCGCGGCGCAGGCCGACCGCGATCAAGGCCGTGGTCAGCGACTTGCCGACACCGCCCTTGCCCGACATGATCGGCACGACGTACTTGAAGCGGGCGCGGCGCGCGAACTCGCCCGGCGCGCGGCGCACCGGGGTCTTGTCTTCGTTCATGATCGTCGGGACACGGCCCGAGAGGCGCGCCTGCGTCAGGGCGGCGAGGATCGGTTCGACCCGCAGGCCGTGGGCTTTCGCTCCCTGCTCGATCGTCTCGTACTTGTTGACCCCGCAGCCCGCGCAGTGCAGGCCGAACTCGGTCAGCACCTCTTCGGCGATCGAGAGCTCCGCGACGATCTCGCGGATGTTGGTGCGGGGGCTGATCTCGGTTTGGGCCATGAGGCGGGAGCTGCAACCTTCGTCGGAGGACAAGCGGGGGTACCGGCACACGGGTTCGGGGGCGCCGCGGTGCGTCCCGTCGCGGCTCGTATCGACCCGGCACTACGACACGGCTGAGCGGGGCGATGGTTGACACGCTGATCGTCGGCGGCGGACCGGCAGGACTGGCCGCCGCCCGCTACCTCGCCGATGCCGGGCGGAGCGCCGTCGTGCTCGAGAAGCGGCCGATTCTCGGCGGCAAGCTCTCCTCGTGGCGCGACCGCGACGGCGACATCCTGGAGACGGGGCTGCATGCCTTCTTCGGCGGTTACACGGCGCTGCACGCGTTGCTCAAAGAGGTCGGGATCGCGCACCACGTCCTGTGGCAGCCGCACACGCTGACCTGGGCGATGCCGCCCGGTTTCTCGCCGCGCTGGAACGGCGCGCCGGTGTACGAAGAGTTCCGCTTCGCCGACGCGCCCTCGCCGTTCAACGGGATCGGCGCGGTGCTGAATGCGCGCTACGTGTTCAACCATTGGGAGAAGCTGCTCTTCGCGAAGGGCACGCTGCCGGTGCTGCTCGGCGATCACGCGTATGCGAGCGCGCAGGACGATTTGACGTACGCAGAGTGGCACCGGCGGCGCGGGATGTCGGAGCACATGCTGCGCACGTTCTTCGCCCCGATGGCGCTCGCGCTGAACTTCACCGCGGTCGATCGGATCTCGGCCGAGGCGATGCTGCGAGTGATGGCCTACTTCGCGTCGTCGCGCAACGCGAGCCGCGCCGGATTCCTCGACGGTCCGCCGGGCCCGCGCTTCGTCGATCCGCTCGCCGGCCACGTGCGCGCACGCGGCGCTACGATCGCCACGAACGCCGCCGTGGGCGAGCTCCTGTTCAGCG
The DNA here is from genome assembly GCA_003168375.1 of Vulcanimicrobiota bacterium. Classification (GTDB taxonomy): domain Bacteria; phylum Vulcanimicrobiota; class Vulcanimicrobiia; order Vulcanimicrobiales; family Vulcanimicrobiaceae; genus Vulcanimicrobium; species Vulcanimicrobium winogradskyi. The sequence goes on along the minus strand of PMSI01000002.1, from coordinate 353,227 downwards.
GCGACCGCTGCACCGGAGTGCGCACGCGCGACGGCCGAACGTTCGAGGCGCAGAACGTCATCCTCGCCACGCCGGTGCACGATGCCAAGAAGCTCTTGCCGGCGGCGATGCAGCGTGACCCGTCGATCGCGGGCGTGGCGAAGCTCGAGAGCTCGCCGGTGATCAACGCGCACCTATGGTTCGACCGGCCGATCTCGCGCTTCACCAACCTGATGTTCTCGCCCGGAACGCTGCTCGCGGTCCACGCCGATCTCGGCATGGCGTCCCCCGGCTACGAGTGGGCGGAGAAGTCGTTCCTCGAAGCGTGCATCGCGCCGGCCGACGACCTGATCGGCAAGGACGACGAGTCCGTGATCGGCGCCGTCATGCACGACCTCGCGAAGCTCTATCCCCTCGCCACGCGGCGACATCTGGTCAAAGCCAAACTCGTGCGCATACCGAAGAGCGTCTACCGCGCGAGTCCCGGCGCGGAGCGCATGCGGCCCGGCTCGCGCACGCCGGTGCGCAATCTCTTTCTCGCCGGCTGCTACGTCGACACGAAGTTTCCGGCCAGCATCGAGGGCGCCGTCCGCAGCGCACGTCTCGCAGTTGACGCCGTCCTCGCGGAGTCCCGTGCTCGCGCCTGAGCGCAGCGTCCCTGCGACGACTTCGTCAAGCGAGCCGTCCGTCGAACGCCTCGACGACTGCTATTGGGCGTGTCGCGAGATCGTGCGCTTCCACTCAAAGACGTTTTATCTCAGCTCGCTGTTCCTGGCGCCGGAAAAGCGGCGCGCGGTGTGGGCGATGTACGCGTTCTGCCGCACCGCGGACGACATCGTCGACCGCGTCGCTCCCGCGCGCGAACGCCTCGACGCGATCGACGCCTGGGAGCGGGGGCTGCTCGACGCCTACGACGGGCGCGCGGGCGATCCGATCTACATCGCATTCGCCGATGCAGCGCGGCGCTTCGACATTCCGATCGAACCGGCGCTGGCGCTCCTGCGCGGGACGCGAATGGACGTGACCGTTCGCCGCTACGAGACCTACGACGACCTGCGTGAGTACTGCTACCTCGTCGCGTCGACGGTCGGGCTGCTGGTGATGCCGGTCCTCGGCACCGTCTCGCCGGCGGCGAGGAGCTACGGAATCGCGCTGGGCCGCGCGATGCAGATGACGAACATCCTGCGCGACGTCGGCGAGGACGCGCGCATGAACCGCATCTACTTGCCGATGGAAGACCTGCGCCGCTTCGGGTGCACGGAATCGTCGATCGCCGGTGGCGCCGTCGACGAACGGTTCCGCGCGCTCATGCGCTTCGAGATCGGGCGCGTCCGAGCGATGTACGCGGAGGCCGAGCCGGGGATCGTGCTGCTCGCGCCGGAGTCACGGTACACCGTTCGTCTCGCGCTCTCGCTGTACCGGCGAATACTCGATCGTATCGAGGCGAACCGGTACGACGTGTTCACGCGCCGCGCGTACGTCCCGCTGCCGGCGAAGATGCTCACCGCTCTTACTCTCGCATTTGCCCGCTAAACGTCGAGACTCCGAGCAGCAAGCGATAGCTTCTAGCCGTTCGGATGCCGGCGGAGGTACGCCTGACGACGGGCAGCAGCCGCCCGCTGCTCCGCGCGTTTTTGGCGCACCTTGTGATTGTAGTTCGTGATCACGACCGCGGCTGCCGCACCGCCGATGATGATGTTGCGCGTGCTCGCCGCGCCGTCAGCGAGCGCCGGCGCGATCGCCCCGAAACTCATCACCGCGGCCAGGGCTGCCACTGTCAGCGTCTTTTTCATGATCGTGCAACGTACCCAAAAAAGAACACGCCGTAACGACGAATGGCAGCTGAGCGTCGCCGTTGACGCCTGCAGCAGTGATCGTGGTCACGTGGACTCCGTCGCGGAGCGATCAGCCCCACACGGTGCGGGCGGTTTCGACGACGAGGCGGAGCTTTGCCCATTGGTCGTCTTCGGTGAGGAGATTGCCTTCGGCCATCGAGGCGAAGCCGCACTGCGGGCTCAGCGCGAGGCGATCGAGCGGCAGGTACTTGCTCGCCTCTTCGATGCGGCGCATCAACTCCGCCTTATCCTCGAGCTCGGGCCGCTTGGAGCTGACCAGGCCGAGCACGACCGTCTTGCCTTCGGGGACGAAGCGCAGCGGCTCGAACGTACCCGAGCGCTCGTCGTCGTACTCGAGCAGAAAGCGGTCGACCTCGAGCTCGTTGAAGAGCTTCTCGGCGATCGCGTCGTAGCCGCCGGACGCGTACCATTGGCTGCGGTTGTTGCCGCGGCACAGGTGGATCGCGAGCGTCACGCCCGGCTTGCGCGCCGCGCGAAAGCACGCGTTGTCGGCCGCGATCGCTTCGTCGAGCAGCGCCTCGGGCTCGCCGAACTCCGCGCGCAAGAAGTCGCGCCATTTGGGATCGAGGTAATAGCTGTAGCGCGGCGCGTCGATCTGAATGTACGCGACGCCCTCCTCCGCGAGCGCGCGCGTCTCGGCCTTCACGATCGCGACGACGTCGTGCAGAAACGCGGAATGATCCGGGTAAGCCGCGTCGCTGATCCCTTTCTTGTACGCGATCGCCGGAAACTGCGTCGCGCTCGGCAGCGTCATCTTGATCGGCCCCGGGCTGTGCTGCTTGAGGAACGGCAGCTCGAGCGCGGTGAGTCGTCGCGTCTGTCGCAGCTTCTCGGTGACGATCCCCTTGACCGCGCTCGGTGCGACCGTCGTGGCGGCGCCGGCGGCGTTCCAGGACCGCGCCACGCCGTCGCCTTGATCGAACCCTTCGACGGCGTCGGTCAGGTCGGTCATGAAGCCGCCGCGCCGGAACTCCCCGTCGGTGAACAGCTCGAAGCCGAGTTCTTTCTGCTTCGCGAGGACGCGCAGGATCTCGCGGTCTTCGATCTCGCGAAGACGCTCCGGATCGGCGCCGCTGCGGCGCGCCTCCAGCAGCTCCTTCGGTCGGAGAAAGCTCCCGACATGATCGGCACGGTACGCGGGTGAGGTCGCCATGCGGCTGGGTTCTTGGGCGACCTCGGCCACCCATGCCCGGATGTCATCCTGAGCCCGTCGAAGGCTACCAGCAAGGAGCTGCCATCATTCTCGACATTCCACCGACCCGACTCGACGACGTTCTCGCCGGCGGCGTCAGCTCGCCGGTCCGCGCCGGACGCCGCGTCGGCGGGGAACCGTTCGTCTGCATGCGCGCCGAGGGACCGTACGCGTTCGACCCCGCCGGGCGGCGCTACATCGATTTCGTGATGGCGTACGGACCGCTGCTGTTCGGGCACACTCCGACGTTCGCGCGCGACCTCGACGCGCTCGCCGCGCGCGGCGTCGTCTACGGGTCGACGACGCCGGACGAACTCGCCTTGGCCGAGCGCATCCGCACGCACCTTCCGTCGATGGAGAGGCTGCGCTTCGCGACGACGGGGAGCGAGGCCGTGCAGAGCGCGGTGCGCCTCGCGCGCGCGTACACCGGACGCGACGTCATCCTGAAGTTCTCGGGCAACTACCACGGCCACTTCGATCTCGCGCTCCAGGACGCCGGTGCGTCGGCCGAGACACCGCATGCCGACCGTTCGGGGATCCCGCGCGCGGTCGTCGCCGATCTCGCCGTCGCGCGCTACAACGATCTCGGCGACGTCGATCGGCATCTCGATCGCATCGGCGGGCGGCTCGCGGCGATCGTGGTCGAACCGATCTGCGGGAACATGGGGCTCGTCGAGACCGTCCCGGGCTTTCTGGAGGGTCTGCGCGAGCGTGCCGGCCGTTGCGGCGCGCTGCTGCTCTTCGACGAGGTGATCACCTGGCTTCGGCTCGGCCTCGGTGGAGCGCAAGAGCGCGCCGGCGTCATCCCCGACCTGACCGCGATCGGCAAGGTCATGGGCGGCGGTTTCCCGCTCGCCGCATTCGGGGGACGTGCCGACGTGATGGCGATGCTCGCGCCCGAGGGTCCGTGCTTCACCGGCGGGACCCATGCCGGTATGCCGTTCGCGGTCGCGATGGGACTGCGCGTGCTCGACCATCTCGAGGGCGACCCCTCGCTGTACGCATCGATGGAGCGTCGCGCGCGCTCGCTCGCCGACGCCATTCGCGCGACGCTGCGCGCGCTCGATCTCGGCTACACCGTCGTGCAGCTGGAGTCGATCGTGGACTTCAAGTTCCGGCCCGGCCCGCCGACGCGTTCGTACGATGACCAGCGGCTCGTCGATCAGGCTGCCTACGCGGCGTTCTACCATGCGATGCGGGCGCGCGGCGTGCTGCTCCCGCCCTCGCACAACGAGGTGATGTTCCTCTCGACCGCGCACGGCGACGAGGACGTCGCGTTCACGGCGCAAGCGATCGACGAATCGCTGCGCGAGCTGCGCGCGCAAGGAGTGGTCTGATGGCGATCGACGTGCCGCCCGGGTGGACCGACGACGGACAGGCGCTCGCAAAGACGTTCGACCGCGGCAGCTTCAACGGCGCGATCGCGTTCGTCAACGCGGTCGCGACGGTCGCGAACCAGCTCGACCATCATCCCGACATCGCCGTGTCGTGGAAGGAAGTGACGATCCGGACCTGGTCGCACGACGTCGGCGCGATCACCGAGCGCGACGCCGCGCTCGCCCGCGCGATCGACGTGCTCTAAGTGCGATGTTCGTTATGTTGCGCCCACAAGAGTGGGAAGGCTAATGTGCCCCCGCGGTAGGCGAGAATCGTACGGCTCCATTCCCACTCGTCCCAGATCGGTACGTCGACTGCCATCTGAAAGACTCGAATGAATGTAACCACGGCGACACCAATCGCTGCGATCGCCAAAATGGCATTACTATACTTCTCGAAGCGAAGCCCTCGACCGTGCGCATAGATCCTCGCTACGAGTTCCTTCATACTTTGGTCAGGACGTGCGGCCGCGTTTTCATCGACGCGGCAACAAATTGCGCGGTGTCCTCAATGATGTAATCGATTCCGTATTTGGACTCCCAGCCGATGGCTCTCTTTAGCTTGTCTGAGACACCAATTCGGAAACGCACGTCAGCCGGAGGAACCGGCATCTGCTGTACGGCCGGAAACGTCTGACCGGGGTTCACATGCGCCCAAATTTTGTGCGCAAGATCGGCGACATTTTCCGTGCTGTTACCGCAGATATTGAAATCATCATTCCTAGCGCTTGAATCAAAGAGCCTCAGGAGAGCTTCTGAGATATCTTTTGCGTGTGTAAACGTTCGGACTTGCTGGCCGTCACCGAAGATTTCGAAGGGCGTCTGCTTGACCATTGCCTTGTAGACGAAATCGGGAATTACATGCGACATACCAAAATCAACGCTACCATCCGCTTTGAAATCGGGAAGTTCACCGCTCCCGACTGCATTGAACGGCCGCACGATTAGGTAGTTGAGCCCGAATTCCTGGTGCGCGCCTCGCGTCATGAATTCACCAAAGAGCTTCTGCATTCCGTAATTCGTCACCGGGACGGGCTGCGTAAGCGCGTCTTCCTCGAAGACCGGGCGCGTCATCTTCTCATAAACCATTGAGGATGAGAAGTAAACGAATAGGGCCTCAGGCGCCGCCGCGAGGGTCGAATCGATCGCGTGAGCAAGCAGTTCGGTGTTGTCACGAGCGATCCGATAAGGGATCTGATGGAAATACTTTATCCCACCAATCAACGCTGCCAGACACAGGATAATATCGAATCCTTTGAACTCGCTCGGATACATGATGCGGACGTCTTTAATCTGGAGCTTGAAATTTGGATGACTATAAAAGTCGTGCTCCAAATATCCGTATTTGGAAAAGCTATCGATTACGGTCACATGATAGCCGGCATTCAAGAGTTCACGAGTCACGTATGATCCGATGAATCCCGCGCCTCCCAAGCAGAGGACTTTCTTCAAGAGCCGCTCCTAAGGCGTTTGTCAGTAAGTTTCGGTTTGCGCCAGCCGCGAAATGCGTACCAGTACCACTTGAGGTACTGCGGCAACCATTTTATGAGGTCAAAGCGCGATTCGCCCGCCACACGGTCGGTCCAGACAGATGGAACTTCGCCGATGCTATAACCGCCAACGTACGCTTTCCCGACAAGTTCGAGGCCGATCTCGAAGCCACCCTTCGATTCAATTTCGATTGCGGAAAGAAACGAACCGCGATACATCTTGAAGTTGTTGGTTGCATCGTGTGTCGGCATCCCCGCAAGATAATGAAGAGAAAGACCCGCAGTTCGCGAGAGAAACGCTTTGAACGGTGGGCCACCGATTTGTTTGCCGCCTCGCATATAGCGTGAGCCATTAACTACATCGTACGTGCCGTCTCGAATCAACTCGTACATGCGATTCACAACGGAGATATCGTCGGAAAGATCGGCCATGATTACGCAGACGGCAGTCCGGTTCGTGCATGTCTGCAGACCGGTTTTAACCGCATTCATTGCGCCGCGGCCGTATGCGTTGCGGATGAGGCGAATGGGGAACGGGAAACTCGAAATCTGTTCGCGGACGACCGGCAAAGTGTTGTCTTCATCGAAATCGTACACGATTATAAGTTCCGCGGGAACTTTGACCTTAGCTGCGAGTTCGTTCAGCTGACGGCCAATGTTATCGGCTTCGTTATAGACGGGACAGACGAATGCGAGTATATCCTCGCTCAGAGGAAGCATCCGTCGCCCCACAGATTCCAGATATCAACGACGATCTTTGAATCGGGAATCTTGAGGTTACGATATTCGGCGTGCGGGGTACCAAGTACGATAACGTCGCAGCGCTGGATGAGTTCTTCCGCGCTGACGAAATCGGGCTCGGCGATGTAAGCATCCGAACAGATCACCGCTCCGCACTCGAAGGCCAGAATCTTGCGCAACTTATACGAAAGCGACTCGCGCTTGTCATCACTATTCGCTTTAAATGCCATACCGAGTACGCCGATGGTCATGGTGGATAGGTCGTAGCGAAGCTTGAGACGGCCTATTAAATAGTTCGGCAAACCTTCGTTAACCAGCATAGCCGCGTGGCCGAGGTAAAAACGATTGTTGTTGAAGGCCGCGAGTTGCATCGCGTCCTTGAACAAACACGGCCCCGCAGCGAAGCCTGCCTGCGGCATCGCCGCCGCTCGTGGATAATTGTGCGTCATCGCATGATGTATGCGATAGAAATCCGCGCCGTGGTCATTGGCGAGCATATAGAACTGATTTGCCGCCGCAAACAGCGTGTAGCGCCAGGTGTTAGTGAACAGCTTTGCAAGTTCAGCTTCTAGAGGCGAGAGCTCGACAACATCGGTCGAAAGTGGTGCGAACAGTTCGCGACACCGTGCCAGCACTTCGGGTTTCTCTGACCCGATGAGCTGCGGCAAGGTCACGAGTTCTTCCATGGCCTTTCCCTCGGCAATTCGCTCGGGGCAAAAGGCAACGTCGACCTTCTTGCCAAGGGTGTTAAGTTCTCTCTGCAGGCGTTCCGTCGTGCCCGGATATACGGTGCTGCGCAGAACGAGAAGCTGGCCATCCACCAAATATGGGGCCAGGGATGTAAGCAATCCCCAGACTTGTTCGAACTCCGGGTTCAGATGACGATCGACAGGGGTACCGATGACGATGATGACAACGTCGGCTCTCCCAACAGTCGCGATATCTAAACTCGTGTGAAACGTGCCTGCCGCTAACGCGGCTCGGAGCACGGGCTCGCAGCCCTCTTCCTTGAAAGGGACTTTCCCCTGCAGAATCGTCTTACCGACTTCGGCATTGACGTCTAAGGCGCAAACCTGTCTGCCGCGCCCTGCAAGCGATACGGCAAGCGGTAGACCAACGTGCCCAAAACCGCCGACCACAACAACGTCGAAGTGGTCCGGGGTCGTTGCCATTCCGTTTGCTGATTTTCCGTTGTGTAAGGACTGATGCGCGATAGCCATGGCTACAGAATCACCTTCAACTGCTCCAGCAGGCTTGTGAAAAAAGCGCGCGGGCGATGTTGTTGTGGCGGCGTTTTTCGCGTATCGTGAGGTCAAGTCTCCTCATCTGGGATTCCCCATATGGTTCTCCTTTTCGAGCGGGCGCCGCCCGACTCCCGTCGTTTTCGGCCGGCTTGGCGAGCGGGACGGTCGATTTTGACCAGACGCGAGTGCGCAGCGCCCGGACGCCGGCGGAAAGACCTTCTTGCACGGTCATCAGGGCGCCAATCTCCCGTCGTTGTCCCGGCCGCTCGTCGTTTGGCGGGTGTTCATGCTGCCGTTGCCATTGGCGGCGATCGCAAGGCCGCAATTCTCTGCATGATTGCAGCGAACAACGTACGTGGGATCGCGACTTCCGCCATCTGGAACGTGACGTAGCGACCGTGGCTGACGACCTTGGCGCCGATCTTGATCAGCTTCTCTCGTAGACTCGTGAGCGACCAGTTCGCAATCGCTTCTGGTGTCGCAAGCGTCCGCAGGAAGTTCCCGAGGTTGTACGCCAGCGCGTGAAGCTGAAGGCGAACGGCGTTTGCGTTGAACGAGCGGCATGAGAGCCGCGTCCATTTGATCGCGCCTTTGCCTTCCTTGATCCACTGCTCCGCCGTCCCGCGCTTGTTGTAAAACGCGACCACGTGCTTCCCCGATATCGCGAGATTCGTGATGATGAAACCGACGCGCGGGAACAATTCGCCTGGATGCCACTCAACCTTGGCAACGACACGCCGAGGATGGAACCAACTCTTCGCCTTGTAGCGGAAACTTCGATAGAAGCGCTGGACGTAATGCGGCGGGCGCCCGACCGGCCGTTTGAGAAGATCGGTAGTCCGCGCTTGGAGAATCTGATTGGCCGGCAAACGGATCGCGTACTCGATGCCCGCGGACTCAAGGAATTCGTACATGTTGGGCTGAGCGAAGGCGGCGTCGCCGCGAAAGGCGATACTCTCGGCAGTTCCTTGGTAGCGTGCGACGACCGGCTTGAGGACGTCTTCCCAGCCATCGGCGCTGTGGACGTTCCCGGGTCGAAGCGCGCATCGTTCCAGATCGCCATGCTGGTTGAATACAAAGAGCGGGTGGTAGCAGGTGCACCCGAAATGCCCGTTCCAAACGCTCTTCTCTTGTTCGCCGTGCGTCGGACTTACGCTCGAATCCATGTCGAGCACGACGCGCTCACGGGACCGATGCGCTGCAACGCGGTCGATCCAAATACCCGAGAGATCGGTAAGCGTTACAAGGTTTTCCGAACGCGCCAGCCAGTTCGTCTCGAATCGGCCCATCTGGCTGGGCGATGCGCCGCAACCCTTCGTGGCTTTGCCGCCAACGATCCAACGCATCGCCGGGTCGTGCCGCAATCGTTCGGCATCATTCACGTCTTCATACCCAGCGAGCCGGCCGAAAACGGACTGGCGAAGCATGCCGACCAGCGCGTGACGACCGTTCTTGCCCGTGCGTGCATCGGCAAGACGATCGCCTGCCGAACCACTCAAGCCCAGTGCGTCATCGAGTTCGCGATACGCGAGGAGACCCGCATCCGAGGTGACGACGGAACCGCGAAAGTGAATCATCACACGCCGGTCGAAATCCAGCCGGAGAAGATCATTTTGCACTTCACCCGTCGGGTTCGTCAATGTGGCCTCAACTCATCGGCGTGAATCACTTGTCAATTATAACAAATTCGCGCATGTGCTACAGCAATTTTGCAATGTTATCTGGCGAATGCGGGCTAAAGATCTGCATCACGGCGGCACTCGCCCTGGGATTGATGCGCACTAAGTTAAGAAGCGAGCTCGGCTTATGAATGAAGTCGGAGAGAGGTTCTCATGAGGAAGTTCTTAGTTGGATTGGCCGCGTTGACCGCGATGACGACCGGTGTAGTTTTTGCCGGCTAAGCCGCGGTCAGCGCACCGGGGTCGGGAAACCGGCCGGCGAGCGGTGACCCTCGGCGTCGACCGCCCGGACGCCGAATTGCCAGTTGTCCTTGGAGAGCGGGATCGTGATCCGGGTGACGGCGCCGGCGTCCTGCACCGCGCTCCAAACCGGCTCGGTCGTCAGGCGCCGCACCACTTCGTAGCGCGCGGCACGCGGGACGGCTTCCCAGGACAAGAGCGTGTCGTTGGTCAGCGCCTTCGTGTCGACCGAGACTTTCGGGGTCGCCGGAGCGAGCGCGAGCGACGCCAGCGCCGCGATGTTGTAGCGCGTTACCTTCGCGAGATAGTCGAAATCCATGAATTGCAGCAGGTCGCCGTACTGTACGCCGTTCTCGACGCGCACGTCCTGATGCTGGTGCGCGAACGTCTCGCGCGGCTCGGTGAAGCGCAGTGCGGGGAAGCCTTCGGCGTTAAACGACTCGTGGTCACCGCCGCGCAGGAAGCGGTCGGCGCGCCAGACGAGCATCCCGTGCAGGCCGGTCGAGTATGCGTCGGCGGTCTCCTTCGTGAACCGCGCCAGCTCGTTCGACGGCGAGTCGTTCTGCGAGCCGATCGCGTTGATGCGGGCCGCGTTCGCGCCGGTGGGGATCGACTCCGAGAAGATGCGGATCGTATCGTCGCGCTTCACGCCGTCGTCCCCGACCGACGCGCCGACGATGTCGCTGTTGAGATCGCCTTCCACGTCGACGTGCGCGTCTTTGAGCGTCTTGGCAAAATGCCCGCTGCCGAAGAGCCCCTGCTCTTCGGCGTCGAAACAAGCGAAGATCACCGTTCCGTGCATCGGCAGGCCGGCCAGGATACGCGCCGCCTCGACGACCGCCGAGGTGGCCGAGCCGTTGTCGTCGGCGCCCGGCGCGTCGTGCTCACCGTCGTCGTTGTTCGTGTTTCGCGAGTCGTAGTGGCTCGACATCACGTACGTGCGCCCGGTCGGATCGTCGCCCTTCAGCGTGGCGATCACCGACGAGATCACCACCGCGCGGGGGATCCGCTTGGCGGGATCGGCCGGCTGCGTGTACGTGTCGAGCGCGACCGTCATCCGCCCGCCGCTGTCGCGGGCGATCCGGCGGAAGCGGTCGACGAGGTACGCGCGCGCCGCGAATACGCCGCGCTTCGGCCCGGCGTTCTCGGAGAACGTCGAGCGCGTCCCGAACGCGACGAGGCGTTCGTCCGTTGCCCGCAGCTCCTGTGCCGAGACGCGCGCCAGCGCCGCAGCGAGCGCTGGATCGAGCGGCGGCGCGGGGACGTCGGCGCGAGCGGGGACGGTCCCGGCGAATCCGAGGCAGAGCGCGAGCGCGAGGGATCGGTACGGCAGACGATGCGCGGTCATACGGCGCCGTACCGCGCCGCCGCCGCCAAGGCCTGCGCCGCCTCAGGAGAAGGATGCCGTGCAGCGAACGAGGGCGGTCGTGACCCGGTTCGCGATCCTGCGCGACGAGCGCGTCCACGCCGTGCTCGCCGGCCTACTGGCGGTCGCGGCGCTTGGGCTGTACTCGGGCTTCCGGCCGACGGTGTTCAACAACTTCGTTTGGCTCGCGGACGCGTGGCTGCACGGGAAGCCGTACCTGCCGCATTTTCCGGGCGACTACATCGACGCGATTCCGTATCACGGTCGCGCCTACGTCTACCAGGCGCCGTTCCCCGCCGTGCTGATGCTTCCGTTCGTCGCGATCTGGGGGCTCGGCGCGAACGAGACCGCGGTTTCGATCGCGCTCGCCGGCCTTGGCGTCGCGGCGGGGTACCGCGTCGCGCGGCTGATCGGCGTCTCGCGCCGGTGGGCCGCGCTCCTCTGTGCGTTCCTGCTCTTCGGAACGAGCTATGCGTACTGCGCGGCATCCGGGGATGTGTGGTTCATCGCGCACTCAGGCTCGGTCGCGTTCACCATGCTCGCACTGGCGGAGATGTTCGGTGCACGCGTTCCGTGGCGCGTCGCGCTCTGGGCGCTCTGCGCCGCGTTCTGCCGGTATCCGATGGCGCTGGCCTTTCCGGCCTACGCGATCGCGCTCTGGCCGCAGGTTCGCGAGGCTCCCCGGCGGCTGGCCGGCGTAGCGCTGATCGGCGCGATCTTCGCGATCCCCTCGGCGCTCTACAATTACGTTCGCTGGGGAACGATCGCCGATGTCGGCTTCACGAAGTTCTACCGCACCATGGACATCGGCAAGAACGATCCGGCGCCCCCGTTCGCGCTGAAGAACCTCGCGATGCAGCTCCATTTCTACTTCGTCGAGCCGCCGCGCGTGATAGCAACGGCGCCGTATCTGATCGCCGGTCAGTTCGGGACGGCGCTCACCTATACGAGCCCGGCGCTCCTCATCGCGTTCTTCGCGCCGATCCGCGAGCGCGCCGTGCAGCTCTTGTGGTTCGCGACCGCGTGCTGCGCGATTCCGGCGCTGCTCTATTACAGCACGGGGATGGTGCAGCTGGGCGCGCGCCACGCGCTCGACGTGATCCCGTTCCTGTACGCGCTGATCGCGTTTGCGATTCGCAGCCGCCCCTCGCGCTGGTACCTGCCGCTGCTGTTCTGGTCGATCCTGTTCGGGGTCGTCGAGCTCGCGGTGTGGACGTGGGCGCCGAAGCTCCTCGGCTGAGGCCACAAGCGGGCGGTGGGAAAGGTGCGGGTGAAACGTGCCGCGCGCCGTAGCACCACCGCGATGGCCACCTACACCAAGCCCTCGGGCGACGAGCTGAGCACCCTTGCCGACGAGGCGAAGACCGCTCGCGCCCACATCTCGACCCCCAAGGGCGATATCGTCCTGACCTTCTATCCCGACGACGCGCCGCAGCACAGCGCCGCGTTCATCAAGCTGGCGCGCGCCGGCTTCTACGACGGTCTCAAGTTCCACCGCTACGAGCCCGGGTTCGTGATCCAAGGCGGCGATCCGAGCGGGAACGGGACGGGCGGACCCGGCTACAACCTCGACGCGGAGTTCAACGAGCGCCCTCACATCAAAGGCACCCTCGCGATGGCGCGCTCCTCGAACCCGAACTCCGCCGGCTCGCAGTTCTACATCTGCCTCGACGATGCACCGTTCCTCAACCGTCAGTACACCGTGTTCGGCCACGTCGTCGAAGGGCAGAAGGTCGTCGACGAGATCCGTGCCGGCGACGTGATGACGACGGTGACGATCGAGGACGCCCAAGAGGACAAAGGCTGAACCTCCCGCACCTCGACGAGACGGAGGTGGAGCGCCGCCTCGCCACGCTCGACCTGCCGGCGCTGATGCGCGACACGCTGCGCGCTGCGGCGAGCGGTCACGGCGGCGGCCCGGTGCGCGCCGCGTTCACCACGCCGAGCGCGACGTGGTTCGGCGCGATGCCCGCCTGGGCCGGCGGGGCGCGGCCCGCGCTCGGTGCGAAGCTCGTCGTCGCGGTCCCGGCGAACGCGGCGCGCGGACTGCCGACGCATCGCGCCGTCGTCGTGCTGTTCGATCCGGAGACCGGCGCGCCGTCGGCGTGGATCGAGGCCGAGGCACTGACTCGCGAGCGTACCGCCGCGGTTTCGGTCGTCGCGACGGAGGCGCTCGCGCGGCGTCCGCGCGGCGCGCACGCGATCCTCGGCGCCGGCGCGCAGGGTCGCGCGCATCTCGACGCCTTCGTACGCGCCGGAATGGTGGAGCGGCTCGCGGTGTGGTCGCGCAACCGCGCGCACGCCGAAGCGTTGGCGGAGGCTGCGCGGGCGCGTGGGGTGGAGACCAACGTCGCGAATTCCACCGGCGCCGCGCTGCGCGGGGCCGACGTCATCACCACGTGCACGGCGAGCGCGGATCCGCTTTTCGACCCGGCGTCGGTCGCCGAGGGCGCGCACGTCAACGCGGTCGGCGCGTGCGTCGCGGAGAAGCGCGAGCTTCCGGGGCGCCTCGTCGGCGCGGCGGCGCTGGTCGTCGACGACGTGCTTGCGGCGCGTGCCGAAGCCGGCGATGTCATCCTCGCGGTCGCGGACGGGGAAGCGTCGTGGGAGGGTGTCGTCTCGCTGGGCGCGATCCTCGCGCGGCGCGCCGAGCCTCGCGCCGGGTCCGTTTCGGTGTTCGTCTCGCTCGGGCTCGGAGTCGAAGACGTCGCCGCCGCGGCCGCGATCGCGAACGCGTCGCGGGCGCGCTAGTTTGGATTCAGCAGGCCGTCCACGGCCGACAAGAGCGGTCCGATCACGATGATCGCAAGCGAAGCGATGAGCGTCGCGAGGTCGCTTTGCCAGAACATCTCCTTGGTGGCGTCCGGTTTGACGGCGAACGCCCAGATCGTAAACGCCACGACCGTCAAGGTGATACGCCACGCGGGGATCAGCCTCCAATTCGGGATCGTTCCGTGCGTTTGCTGATACGACTGAGCGAATTGGATGTAGAAAAAGACGATCGTGAGCACGAGGGCGAAGCCGAACCAGGCCCAGAGCCACTCCGGATGGTCTTTGATCGCGCCTTGCGCCGTGAGCGCGGTCACCACGACGACGTACATCGCCACGATGTCGGCGGGGACAAGCTTGACGACCGTGCCGAGCGCGCTCGTCACGGTGCTGGGGGCGACGGCGACGGTTGTCGGCGGTACCTGCGGCGTCGGTCCCGTGAAGGCTGCACCACCGGGAACCGCGCCGGGCCCCACGCCGGGCGCAACGCCGGCCTTGCGGTTCGCGGAATCGATCGCTAGCGACGCTGTGCTGCTCATATTCGATCACCCCTTGCTTTTAGCAACATGTCGAGGCCGCGCGTGGACGCCCGGCTCGGATTGGTTGCTTTTCTTGCCCTCCGTTCGAACCCTTTGCCGTCCGTGACGCGCTCGCCGTCGCTCGTGCGCGTCGTGTTGCTGTGGCTGGCGGGGATCGATCTGCGCCTGACGCTGCTCGCAGTGCCCCCGGTGATCCCGCTGATCCACCGGGATCTGCATCTGAACGAGTCGGGGATCGCGGCGCTCTCGAACTTGCCGGTGCTGGTGCTGGCGGGCTCGTCGATGTTCGGTGCGCTGCTCACCGCGCGGCTCGGCGCGCGCCGCGCGCTGATCGTCGGGTTGTGGACGATCGCCATCTCCGCGGCGCTACGCGGCGTCGGTCCGTCGATTCCGATGCTGTTCGCGATGACGCTAGTGATGGGCGCCGGGATCGCGCTGATTCAGCCCGCGTTCCCGACGCTCGCCCGCTCGTGGTTCCCCGATAGGATCGCATTCGGCACGGGAATCTGGGCGAACGGGCTCCTGTGCGGCGAGGCGATCAGCGCATCGCTCACGCTGCCGTTCCTGCTCCCGCTCGTCGGCGGTTCGTGGGAGCGCAGCTTCGTCGCCTGGAGCGTACCGGTCGTCGTGACCGCGCTCGCGCTCGGCGTCCTGCGCGAGCCCGATGATCGCGCACCGGCCGCGAACGGCGCGTGGCTACCGGATTTTCGCGACCGGCGCGTGTGGCTGCTGGGCACGTATCAATCGGCCGCGAGCATGACGTACTTCGGCGCGAACACGTTCCTGCCGGATTTCCTTCACGCGACGGGTCAAGCGAATCTCGTCGGGGCCGCGCTCGCGGCGCTCAACATCGGCCAGATCCCGGCCTCGCTCGCGGTCGGCTTCATCCCGCTGCGGATACTCGGCCGGCGCTCGACCTCGCTGCTCGTCGCCGTGCTCATCCTCGCCGCGCTGGCGGGCGTGCTCGCGTTCGGCGGCGCGGTCGTGGTCGCTGCCGCGGCGCTGCTCGGCCTGTGCGGCGCCTACATCCTCACGCTCAGCTTTGCGTTGCCGGCGCTCTTCGCACCGCCGCACGAGATCGCGCGGCTGGCGGCGGGGACGTTCACGCTGGGCTACACGATCTCGTTCTTCACCTCGCTGCTCTCCGGGGCTGCCTGGGATGCGACGCACGCGCCCGCAGCGGCGTTCCTCCCGATGATCGCGGGTGCGGTGATCGTCGCGGTGCTCGGCCCACGCCTCGGCGCGATCGCGGCCGACGCCCGCGCTACTCTTTGACGGCGGTCGCCAAGAGGCTCGTGCGCGGGTTCCACTGGAACTGGCTTTGCACGAGCTGCATGCCGACGATCGCCGTCGCACCGAGCGCTTGGGCGTTGTGGCGCAAGATCTCGAGGCATTCGTCGTACGAGCTCTCGTTGACGCCTTCGACGCTTGCGTAGACGACCCCGAGTTCCGTCGCGCCGGCCGCGAGGTTCGGAAGTGTGCTGACTCGCATCGTTTCCTAGTTTCCTTTGTCGACGGATGCGTAGACGCTCAGGGAGTGTTCGAACGGTCCCGGGTCGAGCGCGAGCGGCCCGACGAACGGCCTCGCGAGCACGAGCGTCACGAACAGCAGCATGCCGATCATCGCTGCCAGTATGCCCGACATCGCGACGTGCGGCCAGATGGAATCCATGTAGAGCAGGGTCGTCATGCCGAGCACGATGACCGCGCCGGTACCCAGACCGAGCCACAGTATCCACGGCAGATCCTCGCCCGCCTGCAGCGTGCGCCTATTGCGGTCTGCCGTCACCACCGAGAAGTCGCGCAGAAACTGCTGGTTGATGGCGGTGTTCGCTTCGCCTGCCGGCATGGTGGAGAACTCGCGGTAGATCTGCGCGATCTGCCGGCGCGCATCCGGGCTCGCGCCGCCAGTCGCTGCTTGGATCGCCCACTCTTTGTTGACGACCGCTTCCGTATACGCGCGGACGTGTTCGCGCATCGTCGCGCGCTCTTCAGCCGGCATCCCGTTCGTCTGACGGTACAGCGTGGTGAGCGTCGACGCTTCCTCGCCGGCGTTGGCCTTCGCAGCGCCATAGCTTTCCCACACGACGATGACGAGAAATCCGAGCAGCACCGCGTAGATCGTGCCGGCGGTGAGGAACAGGGGCACCAGTACGTCATTGTGCCCTTCCTTGACTTTACCGTGCATCGCCCGGCGCACCGTGATCGTGCCGATGGCGGCGAACGCGATCGGCAGCACGATGACGAGAAACGCGAGCGAGGTGGTGTTCATCGTTCCTCCATGAGCTCCGCATACGTCCGCCGCACGGCGGGGCCCTGCCGCGTTCGTCAGCTCGCTGCGTTGGTGCTGCGCAGGGCGGCGTCGACGGTGCGCTCGCGCTCGGCGGCTAAAGGATGGTGCGTCAGGATGACGTGAGAGCGGGCAGCTCCGCTTCGAAACGCGCGCCGTACCACGCGGACAGATCGTGCAGCGCAGCGGCGCAGTCGCCGGTATAGGCCGAATTGTGCATCAGCGCCAGCGTCCTGGGAGCCAACGCGGCGAGCGCGTCGATCGTCGGCGCGGTGCGTGCCGTGAGCGCCGTATACGGCATCTGCGTTTCGAAAGCGATCGCCGCGTCGAGGATGTCGCCGTCGGTGATCGCCGGGAAGGAGCCGCCCCGCGTGAACAGATCGCCGGCCATCAGCGTCCCGGTCGTCTCTTCGAAGAGGAGGCCGGCGTCCCAGCCATGCGGTACGTGCGGCGTGTCGATGCGGCGTACGCGCTTTCCGCCGAGCTCGAGCACCTCACCGTCGCGCAGAGCGCGCGGCGTGCGGTCGGCCTGGTCCATGATCGAGACCATGACGCCGACCGCGCCGTGCGCCACGACGGCGTCCGGAGCAGCCGCGAGAAACTGGTTCATCGCACCGCATTCGTCGGCTTCGAAGTGCCCGAAGGTGATCCACCGCAGCCGGTCGAGCGGAACGATCGTTGCGATCGCCTCGGAGACCGACGGGAACAGGTTCCGCGGCCCCGTGTGGAAGAGCAGCGGCTCCTCCGCGTCGATCAGAAATTGGTTGAAGGTGAAGCCGCCCGGACCCGCTTCCGCGATATGGGTCGAGAGGCGATAGATCCGGTCAGCGATCTCGGTGATGCGTGTCTGCACGATTGTCGACTCCGATGGTTGCGATGAGGGGTGAAGGATTGCGTATCCACGCGAGCAGCATCTCCGTCGTGACTTCGGCCGCGTCGGCGCTGCGTAGGCCGGTGTCGACGATCGATTGCCAATATGGGGCGCTGGTAAGTGCGATCGTCACGCGGACGACCGGCTCCGAAAGGTCGAACGGCGCCAGTGCGAGCCGGACGACCGCCTCGTGGTGCTGGTGCGCGCGGGAGAGCGATTCGCCGAGCGCAGGCACGCGGTCGGCGTCCGCGTATGCGCGTCGCAGCCACGGCGCCCGGCGCTCGTAAAACGCATACCAGCGTTCGACGAGCATTCCGACGCGCGCCTCGAGCCCAACGACGCCCTCGAACAGCTGCTCGGGCGGCGGCGGGATCATCATCCGAAGGTGCGCGCCGCACGACTGAACCATGTGCTCGACCGAGGGGTAGTACCGGCTGACCGTCGCGACCGCGACGTCTGCGCGTGCCGCGATGTCGGCCGCCGTGGTCGCCGCGACCCCGCGCTCGGCGTGCAGCTCGACGATCGCGTCGAGGATGCGTTGCCGGGTCGCCGCCGCGAGCTGTGCTCGTTTGCCAAGCGTATAGGGCCTTGGAGCCATCGCTCCTCGATTCTTTTAATTGATGGCTAACATCAATGAAACTCCTCGAAGGATACTCCCGTCAACAAGCGAGCGGCCGATAGGATCAGCCCGTAGAGCCGGGGCCGCGCAACGCGGCGTCAACGCGGTGCGCGATCGCCGCGATGCCGCTGTTCCCTGCTGCGTGGCCCGTCAGGCTACGCGTGAGCACGACCAGGATGTAGGGCGTGTCGCCGAACGGATCGACGATCCCGGCGTCATTACGCGTGTAGTCGATCTCGCCGGTCTTGTGGGCGCACGGTGTTCCGGCCGGCAGCCCGCGCACGATCTTGGTACGGTCCTCGTTGCCGAGCAGCACCTCGATCATTGCGCGGCAGCTCTGCGGCGACGCGATCGTCGGAATGCCCTCGCGGGCTCCGCGCTCGATCGCGAACAGCAGCGCCGCGGTGTCGTTCGGCGACAGATGGTTCTCGGCGCGGCGCCACGCCGGGACGACGTCGGCGAAGTGGCGCGCCAGCCGCGAGCGCGTCATCCCGGCCAGCGCCATCGTCGCGTTCACCGTGCCGATCCCGAACGCGGTCATCAGCGCGTTCGAGGCGGAGTTGTCGCTCACTTCGATCATCGCCTTGACCAGCGTGTCGATCCTCCACTCCTTGCCGGCAGGCGAGCCGGCCAGTACGTCGGAGCCGCCGATCAGATCGGACGCGCGCGTTTTCACGATGTCGCCGGGCTTCGCGGTGCCGGCGTCGTACGCGCGGTAGACGGTCGCCAGGATCGCGAGCTTGATCACCGACGCGGACGGGAACTGCTCGTCTGCGCGCACGGAAAGGACCGGAGGCCCGTCGCCCATCGTGCGGGCCACGACGCCGGTGACGCCGGGGATGCGCGCTACCAGATCGTCGACATCGAGCCCGGGCGCGCCGGACGCCCGCCACGGCGGTAGGCAGGCCGCGGCCAGCACGCCGCCGGCGAACGAAGCGCGCCTCATCGCGGAACCTGTTCCATCAGAAACGCGGCGAGGAGAGCGCCCATCTCGTGCAAGCGCGGCGCCATCCAGGCGAACTGCGCCGGGCAGGTCATCTCACCGAACTCGATCAGCATCTTCTGCGGTGCGTCGACCTTGCGAAAGCCGTAGTACCCGTGCTCGTTCTTGGTGAAGTTCTCGCCGACGAAGCGGTACGGAAACCAGGCCCGGTAACGACCCTCCCACGCATCGACGAACGCGCGGCTCGTCGTGGCGGGGAACCCGACCGACGCTCCGCTCGCGCACGGCGCAGCGCCGTCGAAGTGCAGGAACACGGCGGCTCGGACGGTGTCGCTCCCATCATAGTCGGCCGGCCTGCGGAGCACCGCGTAACCGCGGTCGCGCAGAACGCGCGTCGTAACGTCGGCAACCTGCGCGGTCCACTCGCGCTCGCGCGCGCCGTTCGCGCCGGTTCCGAGATTGCACGCTTTCACGTGGTGCACCGCGCAGCTCGCGGGCCGGCCTTCGTGTCCGGCCTGCACGAGAATGTCGCCGGCCTCGGCGGCTGCCGCGGAGGGAGCGGCGAGTACCAGCAGTGCGAGCAGCGGAGCGGAAAATGAGGGAAGCCGGATCACCCGGCCATAATGCCCGGCTCCGATGCCCAGTCCTCTCGTTCCTAGCGACCTCCTTGCGGTCGTGCTCGTCTCCGAGCCGCAAATCAGCCCTGACGGCTCGGCCGTCTTCTACCGCCGAGCATGGTTCGACCGCGACGCCGACGAGATCCGCGGCGCGATCCGGCGCGTCGCGCGCGACGGTGCCGACCGCCCGTTCACGAGCGGGACGAACGATCGTCTGGCCCGGGTCGCACCCGACGGCTCCGCGGTTGCGTTCGTCGGCGACCGCGACGGCAAGCCACGCTTGTGCGTGCTGCGGCTCGACGGCGGCGAGGCGACGGCGCTCGTCGAGGGCGTCGAAAAGATCATCGCGCTCGCCTGGTCGCCCGATGCAAAGCGCATCGCGTACGTCGCCACGGCGCCGTACGACGCGGCGACGGCGCGCGCGTTCCACGACGAGAAGACCGGGGCGCGCCACATCCGCATGCTGCCGTTCAAGAGCGACGCCGACGGGTTGCTCGACGGCGTGCGTAAGCATCTGTTCGTGGTCGACGTCGCGGACGGCGCGGGCGCTCGCCAGATCACGCACGGCGACTTCGACGTGAACCCGCCGGCGTGGTCGCCGGACGGGACAACGATCGCGTTCTCGGCGCGGATGGGCGCCGCGGACACCGAGTCGGCGACGGCGGTGAGCGACATCCACCTGGTCGACGTCGCCGGCGGTGAGATCACGACGCTGACCAAGAGCGAGGGACCGGCCGTCACGCCCGCCTTCTCGCGCGACGGCAAGGAGATCGCGTTCGTCGGTCATCGCCACGGCGACGACGGCGGCGGACGGTTCGACATGGAGCTGTTCGTGATCGGCGCCGGCGGCGGCGCGATCCGCTCGCTCTCCGCGGATCTCGGGCGGACCGTCGGCGACACCCTGGCGGGCGATCTGCGCAGCGGCGGCGCCGCGTCGCCGCCCGTGTGGACGACCGGGGACCGCGAGATCCTGGTGCAGGTCTGCGACGAGGGGAGCACGGTGCTGCGCGGCTTCGCGCGCAACGGTACCGCAACGCGCGTCGTTGCGGGCGGAGAGCGCCACGTCTTCGCGTTCTCGGTCGCGAACGACGGTGCGATCGCGCTGGCGTTCAGCACCCCGACCGTTCCGAACGAGATCGCGTTCGTCGAACCGTACGGCGGTGAGCGCACCCTGACGAAGTCGAACCCGTGGCTCGCCGGGAAGACCGTCATCGCGCCCAAGCGGTATCGTCCCCGTGCCGACGACGGCACGACCCTCGACGCCTGGCTGATCGCTCCGCCGCAGGCGCAGGAAGCGCGCGCGCCGCTCGTGCTCGAGGTGCACGGCGGCCCGCACGGTGCGTACGGGCACACGTTCTTCCTGGAGTTTCAGGTGCTCGCGGCGCAAGGGATCGCCGTCGCGTACGGCAACCCGCGCGGTTCGCAGTCGTACGGCGCCGCGTATGCGAACGCGATCCTCGGCGACTGGGGCGGGCTCGACGCCGCGGACGTGCTGCGCATCCTCGACGGCGCGCTCGAACAGGACGCGTTCGACACGGCGCGCGTCGGCGTCGCCGGCGGATCGTACGGCGGCTTCATGACGACTTGGCTGATGGGGCACAGCGACCGCTTCGCGGCCGGCGTCTCGATGCGCGCGGTGAACGACTTCGTGAGCGAGATCGGCGCCTCCGACGTGGGCTGGTTCCTCGAGCGCGAGCTGCAGGCACCGTATGCCGACGACGCGGGGCGCAAACTCTTCGAGCGCTCGCCGATGCGCGCGGCGGCCGCGATCGCCGCGCCGCTGCTGGTCGAGCACAGCGAACGCGACTACCGCTGCCCGATCGATCAGGGCGAGCAGCTCTTCACCGCGCTGCGCCGGCTCGGCCGGACCGACGCCGAGTTCGTGCGCTTCACGCAGACGGGACACGAGATGTCGCGCGGCGGCAAACCGCGCAGCCGCATCCTGCGCCTGCGCGCGATCGCCCACTGGTTCGTGCGCCACCTGCGACCGGCCGGCGTCGCGCCCGAGCCGAACGAGGCCGGCTCGCTGTTCCGCCCGCTCCAGGGAGAAGCCGAGTGAATCGTATCGCCGCGGTCGGCATCGCTGCTGCGCTCGCCGGGGCGCTCGCCGTTCCTGCCGCGCCGCTGCGTGCGCAGGGAGCCGCGGTCGATTCGTCGCTATTCGGCGGGCTGCGTTGGCGAAACATCGGCCCGTTCCGCGGCGGCCGCGCGGTCGCCGTGAGCGGGGTCCCGGGCGATCCGCGCACGTTCTACTTCGGCGCCGTCGGCGGCGGCGTGTGGAAGAGCGGCAACGCGGGGCGCACCTGGGCGCCGGTGATGGACGGACAGCCCGTCGCGTCGATCGGCGCCGTCGCGGTCGCGCCGAGCGATCCCGCGACCGTCTACGTCGGGAGCGGAGAGGCCGACATGCGGTCCGACATCCAGCACGGGAACGGGATGTACCGCTCGACCGACGCCGGCACCACGTGGACGCGAATCGGGCTCGAGGACTCGCGGCAGATCGGCCGGATCGTCGTCGATCCGCACGATCCAAAGACGCTGCTGGTCGCGGCGCTCGGCCATCAGTACGGGCCCAACGAGATGCGCGGCGTCTACCGCTCGACCGACGGTGGCGCGACGTGGACGCGCACGCTCTTCCACGACCGCGACACCGGTGCGATCGAGCTCGCGAGCGATCCGTCGATGCGCACGGTGTATGCCTCGCTGTGGCAGACGCGGCGTCCGCCTTGGAGCGTCTATCCGCCGTCGAACGGCCCCGGAAGCGGGCTCTACAAGTCGACCGACGGCGGCGTCACCTGGACGCAACTGCGCGGGAGCGGCTTCCCGTCGGATGGTCTCGGCAAGATCGGGCTCGCGGTCGCACCGAGCGACCCGAACCGCGTGTACGCGATCGTCGATGCGAAGGCGGGCGGGCTCTATCGCAGCGACGACGCCGGCGCGACCTGGGAGCTCGCGAACAAGGACGTGCGGCTATGGGGTCGCGGCTGGTATTTCTGTCACGTCGCGGTCGATCCGAAGAACCCCGACCTGGTGTACGTCGCGGACACGTCGTTCTATCGCTCGACCGACGGCGGCGCGTCGTTCACCGCGATCAAAGGCTCGCCCGACGGCGACGACTTCCAGCAGATCTGGGTCGATCCGGCCGACGGTGCGCGCATCGTCCTCGGTAGCGACCAGGGCGCCTCGGTGAGCGTCGACGGCGCGAAGACGTGGAGCTCGTGGTTCAACCAGCCGACGGCGCAGTTCTACAACGTGCGCGCCGACAACGCATTTCCGTACCGGCTCTACGGCGCGCAGCAGGACAGCGGCGCGGCGATGATCGTCTCGCGCAGTTCGCACGCCGGGATCCAAGAACGCGACTGGCGCCCGGTCAGCGCGGGCGGCGAGAGCGGCTCGGTTGCGCCGGACCCGTCCGATCCGAACATCGTGTACGGCAACAACCCGATGCTGCGTCAGGATCTGCGCACGGGGCAGACACGGCTGATCGCGCCGACGACCGGACGCCCCGGCGTGTGGCGCGCCGAATGGACGCAGCCGCTCGCCTTCGGGCGCGACCGCGCGCTCTACACCGCCAACCAGGTCGTCTTTCGCACCCGCGACGGCGGTTCGCACTGGACGCGCATCTCGGGCGATCTGACCCGGCCGCACGCCGGCGTTCCGGCGACGCTCGACCCGCCGGCGGCGAGCGACGCCGACGGGCCGGAACCGCGCGGCGTCGTGTACGCGCTCGGACCCTCGCCGCTGCGCGCCGACGTGCTGTGGGCCGGGACCGACGACGGGCTCGTGCAGGTGACACGCGATGCGGGCCGGAGCTGGCGCAACGTCACGCCGCCGGGCGTGCCGGCGTGGAGCCACGTCGACGCGATCGAGCCGTCGCACTTCGACCCGCAGGTCGCGTACGTCGCGGTCGACCGCCACCGGCTCGACGACGACCGGCCGTACGTGTACGTCACGCGCGACGGCGGCCGCAGCTGGCACGCGGCCGCGAACGGGATCGCGGAGACCGACTTCGTCTACGTGGTGCGCGAAGATCCGCGACGGCGCGGCCTGCTGTACGCCGGGACGGAGCACGGCGTCTACGTCTCGTTCGACGACGGCGCGGCGTGGCAGTCGCTGCGGCTCAACATGCCGGTCGTCTCCGTCCACGACCTGATCGTCCATGACGACGATCTCGCGATCGCGACGCACGGGCGCGCGTTCTGGATCCTCGACGACGTCGCACCGCTGCGCGAGCTCGCGGCGGACGCATCGCCCGGTGCGCGGTTGTTCGTGCCGCGCGACGCCGTGCGGCTACGGCCATACACCGACGAAGCGGAGGCATCGCCGCCTGAGACGCCGCTCGGCGAGAACCCGCCCTACGGCGCGCCGATCGACTACATCGTCGCGCCCGGCCCGCACGGCCCGGTGCAGATCTCGATCATCGACGCGAACGGCGCGGTCTTGCGGACGTGGTCGAGCGCCGATCCCGCCGTCGCACCGAAGGCGAACGACGCGGCATATCCGGCGTACTGGCTGGTGACGCCGACGCGCCCTGCCGCAACGGCCGGGATGCATCGTTTCGTGTGGGATCTGCACGCGGCGGCGATGGCGACCGGCCGGCGGCGCCGCGGCGGCGACGGTCCGCTGGTCCCGCCGGGACGCTACGTCGTCCGCATGACCGTCGACGGTCACCCGCTGTCGGCGCCGCTGACGGTGCGCCGCGACCCGCGCGTGCACGCGAGCGACGCCGATCTGCGCGCGCAGTACGCGCTCGCCCGCGAGGTCGACGTGCTGCTCGCGCGCGTGCAACTCGCCGTCGGCGAGGCGACCGCAACGCGAAAGAAGCCCGGCGCCGACCTCGCACGGATCGACGCGATCGCCGGCGTCCCACCGTCGAGCGACCCGCGCAACTCGGTCGGTTCGCCGGCGACCGCATTCACCACCCTGCGCTGGTACGCGAGCGCGCTCGGCGAACTGTTCGGCTCGATCGAGAGCGCCGACGATGCGCCGACCGCCGACGAGCTCTCAACGTGGTCGACCCTGCGCGTGCGCGCGGAAGCGGCGCTACGCGCGTGGAGCGCGATGCGGTCATGATCCTCGCATTAACCGTGGCGGCACTCGTCGGCACATGGTCGTGTACGTCGACTGACGATCCGAGAGTACGGGTCCGCTACGTATTCAACGCCGATCGGACCGGGAGTCTGACGCAGGTTGCGCCGCGAAACTCATACCCCGTAACGCAGCTTTTCTCGTTCTGGATCACCGCTCGAGGCGTTTTCATGCGAAGCTCGATGGGCGCGGCGCTCGTCAATGAGGACCTCCACATCCGGAACGGCGTGCTCGAAGACCGCGGATATTTCTACCAGCATGATATCGAGTGGCTCACACCTTCGAACTGGGAGCACTACCGCTGCTCCCGCCAGCACCGGGGATGACCCCGAGCGGATGGCGCCTACGCGGCGTCGCCGCCAACTAGCTATTTCGTAGTGTCGTCGTATTTTACCGAGACGATCTTCACGCGGGCGTCACCGACCGGGCGGTGCCACGTGACGGTGGACCCGGCCTTGTGGCCCATGAGGGCTTGCGCCAGCGGCGAGTCGATCCCGATGCGGCCGGTCCGCATGTCGGTCTGATCGGCCTCGGCGATCGTGAACGTCCGCGGCGCCGGTCCCGTCCCTTCGACGACGACGGTCGCGCCGAAGCCGACCAGACGGCGGTCCGTCGGGGGCTCCAACCGACCTTTTTCGATATAGCGGGGTCGTACGACGATCGGCGGGTCGGGCGCGTCGTCGCGCTCCTTCGTGAACGCTCGGCTCATGTCCATCTCTACCCAGCTGCGGCACGCCCCCAAGCGGGGCGGTCAGGCGGTCGCCGGAGACCCGACGCCTTCGACCTTCTGCACGAATTCCCGCGCGCGCGCCAGCAGCGCCTCGCCTTCGGCGAGCAGCAGGTTGCCGCCGATCAGGAGCATCGTGTCCGGCCCGTAGAACGCGATCAGCTCGTCGACCCGGTCCAGCCGCATCCCTCCGGCCGGGACCGGGAGCGCAGTTCGCAGCCCGCCCCACGGCGCGCGCGCCGCCGCCGCGAGCGCGCCGCACTCATCCTGCGAGTAGGCGAAGCGTCCGCCGTAGTTGACGAAGATCGGCGCGTCGGCGCCCAGCAGCCGGAAGATCCGCCCGAACAGCAGCGGCGGCGCGATCCGCGCCGCGCCGCCGAACGCGGGGTGCGCGAGGTAGACGAACTCGGGAAAGTCGTCGACCAGCTCGCGGAACGCCGGCAGCCCGACGACCATCGGCGCGACGAGCACGACCCGCACGCCCGCTTCGCGGGCGATCCGCGCGCGCTCGTGCAGCACGCCCGGTGTGCCGATGAGGTGCGGTGCGTAGAACGAGCGCTTTCCGGTCGTCGCGGCGGCCTCGGCGACGGCGGCCTGGCACGCCGCGACGCGCTCGGCGAACGGCGAGTACGTTTGGCCGGCGATCCCGTGGTCGTCCTTGATGATGTCGACGCCGGCGCGCGCGAACGTGCGGCACAGCGCCGCGATCGCGGGGACGCGCATCCCCTGGGGCTTCATCGCCGCGCACGTCAGCGGCCGGCGCGGCGCCCCCAGCAAGGCGCGGATCCCGGCGATCCCGTGGCGCGGCCCGGGGAATTGCGCGAGCAGCGCCGGCGGCAGCTCGAGTCCGACGAACTGCACGTTCTCCCACAGCGAGCAGTTTCCGAAGATCATGTTGATCAGCTGCGCAGTCTCGCCGCCGGTCGTCTCGACCGCGATATCGACGTCGACGCGAAAGCGGCGCTCGCCGGCCGGTTCGATCGCGGCGACGCGCGCGACGATCTCGTCGCGAATGCGGGGGTCGCGCACCGCTTCGAGCGGGCACTCGACGCTTTGCTCGATCGCCAACGCCTCGGCGCGCTCTGCGATGCGTTCCGGCTCCGACTCGATCAGGTAGGTCGCGGTCAGCCAGGCCATTAGCTTCCCGTTCCCTGGTAGCGGTTCACGCCCACGCGCCAGAACGCGTACGCGCCGAGGAACACGACGAGGCCGACCAGCGGCGTTAAGAGCCCGATCGCCGGGTTGAGGTTTAGGCCGTCCTCGCTCTTGTGCAGCAGGTACGTCGCCGGGAAGTAGTTCATGAACGCGAACGGCAGCACGAAGGCGAGCACGAGCCGCACGCCGCGCTGGTAGATCGAGATCGGATAACGCGAGAACTCCTGCTCGAGCGACATGAACACCCAGCGCAGCGAGTCGACGCGGGTGAACCAGAACGACGCGGTCGCGATCGCGAGGTTGATGCCGAAGTCGATCAGCGCGCCGCCGATCGCGACCAGCGGCACGTACAGGATCAGCACCCAGTCGACGTGCACGCCGGCGAACGCGGTCGCGACGCAGAAGTAGACGATCGCCAAGATCAGCTCGTCGGGCATGATCTGCTGCGGCACGGTCAGTGCTTGGAACAGCGGGTCGAGCGGCCGCACCAGGAAGCGGTCGAAGCGGCCTTCGCGGACGAACTCCGGCACGCTGCCGACCGTGAACAGGAACGCATTGTGCAGGCTGTGCCCGAGCATCCACAGCCCGTACATGAACGCGGTCTGGCGGAAATCCCAGCCGTTGATCGAGGGGAAGTTGCGCAGCGTCACCCACAGCGCGGCGATAGCGGTGGCGTGGTAGATGACGGTGAAGCCCGCCCACATGATGAAGTTCGCCCGGTACTCCAGCATCGAGAGTAGATTGATCCGCCAGTAACGTGCGTACGTCGCCAGGTACACATCGGAAGCGTTCCGTCCGTGAGGCGATCGTCCCCGTTCGCACGCCGTACCGGCTCGATCTGACCGCGGTCGTCCTGCGCCGCCTCTCGACCAACGTCGTCGACGTCTTCGACGGTGCCGTCTACCGGCGCGCGCTCGGCGACCCCGGCGCGCCGCTGCTGCTCTCGGTCGAGCAGCCCGCACCGGATGTGCTCGCGGTGCGGCTCGAAGGCCCGGGTGCCGACGCGCACGATCTCGCGGCGATGGTGCGGCGCTCGCTTGGCACGGACGTAGACCTGCGCTTGTTCTACGCCGGCGCGGCGACGATCCCGTGGTTGCACGCGATCGCCGCCGCCGCGATCGGCGTCAAACCGCCGCGCTATCCCTCGCTGTGGGAGGCGGTCTGCAACGCGGTCGTCTATCAGCAGGTGTCGATCCACGCCGCCGCCGCGATCCTGCGGCGCGTCATCGAGCGCTACGCGTTCCCCGTCGAGGCGAGCGGCGTGCGCCTGTTCCCGTTTCCGCGGCCGCGCACGCTGCTCGACGCCGACCCCGTCGAACTGCGCGACCTGGGCCTCTCGATCAACAAGATCAACGCGCTCAAAGCGGTCGGCGCGGCGATCGAAGCGGGCGGTCTCGAGGAGACCGCGCTCCATCTGCTGCCGACGCCGCAACTGCTCGAGGCGCTGATCGCGCACAAGGGAATCGGGCCGTGGACCGCCGCGGTCGTCGCGCTCCGCGGCTTCGGCCGGCTCGACGTCTTCCCGATGAACGACTCCGGCGTCGCAAAGGCGCTCCGGACGATGACGGGCGATCCGGCGACGCAGGCCGAGCCGGTTATCGACGCCTTACGACCGCAGCAAGGGATGCTTTACTACCACCTGCTCCTCGGCCGCCTGAACGCGACCGGCGAGATCGTGCTAGGCTAACTCGCCCGTATACTGCTCGCTTTGGGACGCTGTGCGATCAGGTTGCGGAACCGGCGCACGTCGTACAGCTCGGTAAAAACGGGATCGTTCTCGATCATCGTGAGCCACCCGGGGTCGCTCGCGACCGCGGCTTCGAGATCGCCCATCGCGGCCTCGGGGTCACCCGACGCGAGTCGCCCGTACGCGAGGAGATATCCCGAGACTTGACGTGTCCGCGAGATCTTCAGCATGCGCTCGAGGGTTCGCTGCGCGCCGCTGCGGTCGCCGACGCAGGCCCGCGCCCAGGCGCCCGAGGCAAGCTCGTACGGATCGTCGCTGAGCCGGCCGCCCGGCTGCACCAACTCGAGCGTCTCCGCGGGGCGTCCGCTGGCGGAGAGCGCGTCGGCAAGGTAGATCCGAACGACGCGCGAGCGCGGCTCTATCGCCAGCAGCTCGCGCGCCTGCGCGATCGCGTCGGCGTACGAGCGGCGGAAGAACGCGGTCGCCATCACGCAGACCGCGTACGAGAACGAGGTCGGATCGAGCGCGACCGCTTCGAAGGCGGTGCGCTCCGCCGCGACCAGGTCGCCGTCGGCCAGGGCGACGTTGAAGCTCGCGATGTGCGCGCGCGCGTCGAACGGGTCGAGGTTGAGTGCGATCGCTACGTGCGGCGCCGCCACGGCGCGCCCGAGTCCGGAATCGATCGCGACACGCGCGAATGCGGAGTGCGCTGCGACCGAGCGCGGATCGATCGCAAGCGCTCGCTGCGCCAGCGCGCGCGCCTTGGCGTGCGCGTGCACCGGCGTCGCGATCAGCTCGCGCGAGAGATGCAGCCAGCCGACCGCGAGACCGGCATAGGCCTCGACGCACAGCGGATCGATCGAGCAGGCCCGCTCGAAGTGCCTGATCGCGCTCGTGACGTCCGAGGGTGCGCCGCGGGCCAGCAGCAGCCGGCCGAGCGCGACGGTGCGCGCCGCCGCTTCGCTGGGCGCCGAACCGCGCGTGAGCAGCGATTCGAGCTCGACGGCGATCGCTTCGATCGCGTGCGCGCGGTAGCGGAAGAACTGTCGCACCGACAGGTGCAGCTCCGAGGCGACCGCGAGGGTCGTCCCGCCGTCGACGTCGCAGCGCTGCACGATCTCGGTGCAGAACGCGTGCTCGTGCCGGAGCGCGCGTTCGACCAGCGTGAGGACGGCTTCGCGCGCGGTGAGCGAGCGCAGCGCGCGCCGAAGCTCCCGGGCGATCTCGTCGCGCTCCAGCTGAACCGGGCGGCGCAGCCCGCGCAGCAGGCCGCGGACCGACCCGTGACTCCAGAGCGTCCTGCCCCTCGCTGCCTCCATGGCGGGAATTTCCGAGGCGTTTTCGTGGCAGCCTTCCCGGCCGCCGTCCGATTCATGCCAAGCTTCTGCCACGGCGGCGTCCCCCCGGAGGAGGAGGGGCTGGAACCGGCGAGGCAGGCCACCGTGTTCGGGAGGGGACCATGGCTACGCAAACGGCACCCGTCTTCGCGATCCAGCGCGCCGCCGACCGCGCCTTCTTCGACTTCGGCTGGCTGAAAACGAACCACTCGTTCAGCTTCGCCGACTACTTCGACCCGGATAACTTGAACTGGGGCGCGCTGCGCGTTTTCAACGACGACGTCGTGCTGCCGGGGCAGGGCTTCGGAACGCACCCGCACCGCGACATGGAGATCGTTACCTACGTGCTGCGCGGCGAGCTGGAGCACCGCGACTCGCTGGGACACCACGGCGTGGTCGCTCCGGGCGGCGTCCAGTACATGAGCGCCGGGACCGGGGTGCGGCACAGCGAGTTCAACCACTCCAAAGAGAACGACGTCCACTTCGTGCAGATGTGGGTGCTGCCGCGCTCGAACGGCGAGCCGCCGGACTATGGCCAGCACGCGTTCGCCGAAGACGAGCGCCGCAATCGCTGGCTGGTCGTCGCGAGCGGCGAGCCCGGCGTCGAGGCGCCGGTCGGACTGCGCGCCGATGCCACGGTGCGGGTCGCGAAGCTCGAAGGCGGCGCCCTGTCCTACGCGTTCGATCCGGCGCGGTACGGCTTTTTGTTCGTCGCAGACGGCGAGGTGCGCGCGAACGGCGAACGGCTCGGTACCGGTGACGCGGTCCGGATCCACGGCGTCGCGAACCTCGAGGTGACCGGCTCCGCTGAAGTCGTGC
Organism: Vulcanimicrobiota bacterium; assembly: GCA_003168375.1. Classification (GTDB taxonomy): domain Bacteria; phylum Vulcanimicrobiota; class Vulcanimicrobiia; order Vulcanimicrobiales; family Vulcanimicrobiaceae; genus Vulcanimicrobium; species Vulcanimicrobium winogradskyi. Next base: position 322,603 of record PMSI01000002.1, on the reverse strand, counting down.
TGTGGGACGTTCCGCCGACCGACGTGCGGCTGGAGGACGCGTGAAAAACGGTGCGTGCGCGCACGCGGCGACGCTCGGCGATCCGGCGCCGCGCACACCCGGCGGCTGCGAAGAATGTCTCGCGATCGGCGACGAGTGGGTGCACCTGCGTCTGTGCGAGACGTGCGGGCACGTCGGCTGTTGCGACAGCTCGAAGAACAAGCACGCGACCAAGCACTTCCACGCGACGCAGCATCCGGTGATTCGCTCGCTCGAGCCCGGCGAGTTCTGGAAGTGGTGCTACGTCGACGAGGCGATGTGGGAGTGAAGCCCTAACGTGAGCATGTGGGAGCCGTTCGGTGCACGTGCCCGCCGCACGATCGTGCGCGCCCAAGAGGTCGCGCACCTGTTCGGCTCGGGTTTCATCGGTACCGAGCATATCGCGTTCGCGCTCGCCGAGGGCGACGACGAGGTCGGCCACCTGCTCGCGAACGCGCTCGACCGCGAAGCGATCCGGGAGCGCCTCGGTAGCCTGAGCGAAGCGCCGAGAAGTGAGTTGGTCTTCACCCGCGGCGCGAAGCGCTCGATCGAGCTGGCGTTCGTGAACGCGCGCCGTCTCAACCACAACTACATCGGCGTCGCGCACCTGGCCCTCGGCCTGCTCGATGCCGGCGATCCGCTCGATCCCGGTGATCCGCCCGCCCTCGTTCCGGGCGGCGACGTGACGGCACTGCGCGCAGCCCTCGCCGCCGTCGCGGCAGACGACGATCCGACCGCGACGCGCGCGAAGCAGATCGAATGATGGACGAACGGTCGCTCTCGACACTGCCGGCCGGATTGCCCGTGCCGGTCGACGACGGCGCCGCCGCGCACCTCGCCGGGACACGGCTGCCGCACGTCGCGCTGCGCGCGACCGATGGAAGCACGGTCGATCTCGCTGCGATCCCCGGGACGGCGGTCGTGTTCGCGTACCCGCGCACCGGACGGCCCGGCGAGCCGTCGCTGGTCGAGGACTGGGACGAGATCCCGGGCGCGCGCGGGTGCACGCCGCACACCAGCGGATTCCGCGACCTGCACGCGGAGTTCGGTGCGCTGGGCGTGCGCGTCTTCGGTCTCTCGACGCAGGATACGGCGTACCAGCGCGAGATGGTGGAACGCGTGCAGGTTCCCTTCGCGGTGCTCAGCGATGCGGGGCTGGAGCTGACGCGAGCGCTGCGGCTCCCGACGTTCGAGGTCGCCGGCCAAACGCTGCTCAAACGGATCGCGTGGATCGCGCGCGACGGGACGATCGAGCGCGTGTTCTATCCGGTATTCCCGCCGGACCGGAACGCCGCCGAGGTGCTCGCCGCACTGCGCGCGTAGCGCAGCTCGCCGAACGCGACTAGGGCCCGCTCAGCTGCGCGCAGGCGTCGATGAACTGCTGGCGCGCGGTCTGGTTCTGCACCGCGACCAAGTACTTGCCGGATTGTAGGTTCGTCAGCGGCAGCGCGACGACCGTCTGCGAGACGCGTCCGGTGAACGGGTTGAGCAGCATCGAGCGCGCCGCGCTCGCGAAGTGCGGGTCGTGACAGTCGGTCCCGCTGTGCAGCGTGATCCGTGTCCCGGCCGCCGCCGGGTTCGCGAGTTGGACGCGGATGCGGCTGCGCGTGCTGCCGATGCGCTGCAGGGTCACGGTCCCGAGGTTCGTCCCGGAACCACCGCGCTGCAGCAGGGCGAAGGTGACGGCCTGTGCCTGCCGCGTCGCATCGCGGGCGGCCTTGACCGCGTCGGGCGACGCGGCGAAGCCGGGGCTCGAGCCGAGCGCGAGCGCGGCGAGGACGGCGGCGGCGGCGATGCGGCGATGCATACGCGTTCACTATACCCGGGATCGTGCCGCTGCGGACACGGTCAGGCCGGCCAGGCGCGCTCGAGGATCGTCTTTGTCGCGGCGCTCGGCGGGAGCGTTCCGAAGGCGAGCCCGCCCTCGCCGTCGAGCCGTGCCGCGCAGAACGCGTCGGCGACCTCGGCCGGCGCATGGCGCACCAGCAGCGAGGCTTGGAGCAGCAGCGCCATCTGCTCGACGAGGCGCCGGGCGCCGCGCTCGAGCGTCGCCGGCGCCGCCGCGAACGCGGTCCGGACCGACGCGAGGGAGCGCCGCAGCGGCGGCACGTCACTGCCTGCGCGTTCCACCTCGGCGTAGAAGGCCTCGAGGGACTCCGGGTACCGCTCGAGGGCGCGCAGCACGTCGAGCGCGTTGACGTTCCCGGAGCCTTCCCAGATCGAGTTGACCGGAGCCTCCCGGTAGAGCCGCGGCATGATGCTCTCTTCGACGTAGCCGTTGCCGCCGAGACATTCCATCGCCTCCGCGGTGTGCATCGGCGCGCGTTTGCACACCCAGTACTTGCCCAGCGCGATGCCGAGCCGCGCGAACGCCGCCTCGTGGGGATCGTCGGCCGCCCGGTCGACGGCACGCGCGAGCCGCAGCAGCAGCACCGTCGCGGCCTCGGACTCCAGCGCGAGGTCGGCCAGGACGTTCTGCATCAAGGGCTGCTCGGCGAGCAGCGCGCCGAACGCGCGCCGGTGACGCGCGTGATGCGCCGCCTGCGCGAACGCCTGCCGCATCAGCGACGCGCTCCCGGCGATGCAGTCGAGCCGCGTGTGGGTGACCATCTCGATGATCGTTGCGATGCCACGCCCTTCTTCGCCGATGCGCAGCGCGAGCGCGTGGTCGAGCTCGATCTCGCTCGAGGCGTTGGAACGGTTCCCGAGCTTGTCCTTGAGCCGCTGAATGCGCAGTGCGTTCCGGGTGCCGTCGGGGAGGATGCGCGGCAGGAAGAAGCACGTCAACCCGCCGGGCGCTTGCGCGAGCACGAGAAACGCGTCGCACATCGGCGCCGAGCAGAACCACTTGTGCCCGGTGAGTGCGTAGGTGTCGCCGTCGAACGGTTCCGCACGCGTCGTGTTGGCGCGCACGTCGGAGCCGCCTTGCTTTTCGGTCATCGCCATCCCGCACAGCGCGCCGGCTTTCTCGCGCAGCGGTTTCAGGCTCGGATCGTACGTCGTCGAGGTGAGCACCGGCTCGAACAGCGCCGCCAGATCGGCTCGTCGCCGCAGCACGGGGACGGATGCATAGGTCATCGAGATCGGGCAGCCGTGCCCGGACTCGACCTGCGACCACACGTAGAACCGGGCGGCACGCGCGACGTGCGCACCCTCGCGCGGCTCGCGCCACGGCGCACCGTGCAAACCGTGCGAGACGGCGACCTCCATCAGGCGATGCCAGCTCGGGTGGAACGCGACCTCGTCGATGCGGTTGCCGAAGCGGTCGTGCGTTCGCAGCTCCGGCGCGTGCCGGTTCGCATCGAACCCCCACCCGATCGCTTCCTCCGATCCGGCCAAGACCCCGAGCGCGTGCAGCGCGTCCTCATCCCACCCGGCACCCTCACGGCGCAGGCCGTCGAGCAACGCGGCATCGCGTGCCGCGACATCGTACCCGGCGAGCGGCGGGGGCTGGTTCGCGACCTCGTGCGTGCTGTGGATCGGGCGGTCGATCGTGTCCATGGAGCCTCCGCCCGACCCTTTCGCCCCGGCGTGCGCGCGAACCGTCCGTGCCGACGAGGACTTCACGCTCGCCTCGTCCGATGATGCAGGCATGATGAGCTCACTCCGTCTCGCCGGTGCCGCCGCGCTCTGCGCAGCACTGCTGCTCTCGGCCTGCGCGAAGAAAACCGACCAGACGACGACCACGTCGACCGACACGTCGTCGGCCACGGCCGCACCCGCCTCCGATGCCTCGGCGAGCACGGCCCCCAGCGCGGCGACCACGGCGCCGGATGCTGCCGCCACCACGGCGGCCGGGTCGACGACGACCGTGACGACGAGCGGAACGAACGGGGCGAGCTCCGGCGACTACATCACGCTGCCGGTCTATCCTGGAGCGACCGAGGCCACCGACGCCGGATCGATGTCGGTAACGACCAACACCGGGTCCGTCGTGATGAAAGTGTATGCGACGAGGGACGATGCGAAGAAAGTCGCCGACTGGTACAAAGCGCATCTTCCCGCCACGTTCAAGGACAGTATCATGACGGTCGACACCAAGACGATCGGCACGTTCGTCAACGAGCGCACCGACGGCGATCAGAGCGTCATCGTCGCGACGCAGGACGTCACCACGACCCGCATCCAGCTCACCACAAAGCACGGCAAGTAGCGCTCGCGCCCGCAAAGAGATGATCGAGTCGGCTATCGTCGTCGCCGTCGCGCTGGTGTGCCTCGCGGCGGCCGTCGAGCTCGTACGCTCGCGGCTGCCGCTCTTCGCGAAACTCGTGGCAGTCCTCGTCTTCGTCTACGGCGCTTCGGTGGTCGTGACCGCGCGGGGCGGCGGCTTCGCTGCTGCGCTCGACGGCGCGCCCTTCCCCGGGTTGCCGTATTGGCTGCGCGCGGCCTATCTCGACGGTCAGGGGATCTTGCCGCTCGCGGTCCTGGCGGCGCTGTCGCTCACGATCGGCGCGTTGATCGCGCGCAAACCGCGCCGCGCCGGCATGCTGGCGTTGTTGGCCCTCGCCGCGCTCGGCTGCACGCAGGTGGCTGCGTACGAAGCTGGGAGCCGCGGGCTGCCGACGATCGTCGCGTTCGAAGCACCTGCGGCGGCGCCGCTCGCCGGAGGCGCTCCGTGCCCCGATCCGACGGTCAACCCGCTGGCGGGCATCGAGGGCAACGCGCCCGGCGCGAGCAGCGCAAATCAAGTGGGTGGGAGCATAGGCGGGATGCTCGGCGGCGGCGGCAACGCGGCGGCCAACGCGACGCCGAAGCCGACCGCGCCGCCGGTCGCCGGCTGCACGACCGATCCTGGTATCGCCGCGTTCTTCGCTCGGCTCGACGAGCTCGACGCGAAGGTTCCGCACGACGACGCGCGTATCCGCGATCGGGCGACATCGCTCGCCTCGGTCGATGCCGCGTACGCGTACGTGCGCGATTCCATCGCCACCGAACCCTATGCCGGCGCGATGCGCGGCCCGTTCGGGACGATGATGGCGCGTTCGGGGAGCAGCGCCGACAAGGCGCTGCTGCTCGCCGCCCTGCTCGGCGCGCAGAACGTGCCGGTGCGCTTCGTACGCGCGACGCTCGCCGACGCCGAGATCGACGCGCTCTTGCACGCGCCGGTACCGCCGCCGGACCCGGGCGACAACGTTGCCGGAGCGATCGACGATCAAGCGAAAGCCACAACCGCGAAAGTGCGAGCGGCTCAAGACCGCGCGATCGACGGCGCCGCTGCGAGTGCCGGGACGGTCGTCGACGACCTCCTCGCGCGTGTCGCCGCGGCCGGGACGAAGGTCGGCGGCGATCCGACCGCGGCGCGCCGCGCCGCTCTGCGCACGCACTACTGGCTCCAGGCGCAGGCGAACGGCGCCTGGGTCGATCTCGATCCCGCGCTGCCGGCAACGGTGCGGGGCACGCATGTGGGATCGATGGTGTCGACGACCGCCGCCCTTCCCGAGGATGCGTTCGCGACGCTCGCGCTACGCGTCTTCGTGGATCGGGGCGGCGCGCGCGGCGCGACCCCGGCGATCGACGTCACCAAGCACGTCGCCGACGTCGCGGCGACGCCGATCGCGGTCGGTATCGCGAATCGCGAAGCGAAGATCAAAGATCTTGCCGGCGTCAAGGACGTCACGGCGACCGCGACAATCGCCGGGCAGAACACCAGTTCCGGCGCGATCCCGCTCGCCGACCTCGATGCGGTGCGCATGGAGATCGCCGTCGCGATCCCCGGGGAAGAGACTCGGGTCTATCGCCGTACGCTGTACCGCCGGTCGGCCGGCGACGCGCGCAGCGTCGCCGCCGCGGCAACCGTCTCGATCACCGTCCTGGTCACGTCGGCCGACTACGATGCGGCGTTCGTCGACCGGCACGAGATCGACAACCTGAAAAGCGCGAAGCCGCTGATCGTGTGGAGCACCGAACACCGCAAGGGGAACTTTCCGCCGCCGCCGGCGGCCGGCGCCGAGCCGTTCCCGATCGAGGCGATGCGCTACACGGTCGGCGACGCGCAGGCGCGCGCGCGGATCGCCCAGACGCTCGCGCCGGGCAGTCACTTCGTCTACGAACGGCCGACGATCACGCTGGTGCGCAAGGCGTTGCGCACCGACGGGAACGCGCTGCGCGCGGTCGTCGAGTTCGACATCGTCGACAACGGAATGGCGGTGACCGGCGGCGACGCGCAACGCGCGCTGCGCGCGAACGCGGTCCGCGGCGCGATCGATACGAACGTCGAACGCCACGTGATCGGCGAAAACGGCCCGGGGGAGACGCGCGCGCTGTTCGATGCCGCGCGGTCGGCCGGCGTCGCGCCGGTCGTGATCGCCCCCGGTTCCGGCGACCGCAGCGGCACAGTCGTTCTCGATCCTGACGCCCGCGCGCACCTGGCGGACACGCTGGCGCTGCACGATGTGGCGATCGTTCCGCAGCACGCGGTCGCGCTCAACGGCGCGCAGCGATCGGGCTGGTGGGCCTTCGATCCAGCCAGCGGCGATCTCGTCGGCCGCATGGAAGACGGCGCCGGGCAGGGCGAAGCGGAGTACGTGATGGCGCGTCTCAACGACGACGCTACGCTCTACGCGATGATCCAATTCTACGGCGATTTCTTCCGGTGCATCGCGATGGGCGTCGAAGCGCCGCTGAGCGGCGCCCCCGTCAGCGGGCCGAACGGGACCGCGACGTGCATGGAGTCCGCGCTGTGCAACTATCTGGAGTCGTTGACCTTCGGCTTCGGGATCGACGGCACGCTCCAAGCGTTCATCTACACGCTGCTCGACATTACGTTCTACAACAACACGCCCGGGCTGTCGTGGAAGACCAAGTCCATGGCGCCCGGCGGCGCCGCCTGCAACAAGGCCTTCAACTTCTCGTTCTCCTAGTCCACGGGGTCAGTGCCCGCTCAGCAGGAACAGCTCCACGCGGCGGTTGAGCGCTTTTCCGGCCGACGTCGTGTTCGGTGCGACCGGCTTCGAGTAGCCGTAGCCGACCGGGACCAAGCGCGACTTCGCGATGTGATAGCGCTTGACCAGATCGTTGACGACCGACTCGGCGCGGTGCTGCGAGAGCACCTGGTTGTGCGCCAAGCCGCCGTCGGAATCGGTGTGGCCCTCGACGCGGAAGCGCCAGCTCTTGTTCTGCTGCATCACTTGGGCGATCTGCGCGATCACCGGTTCCGACTGCGGCTTGATCGTCGCCTTGTCGACGTCGAAGTGGATACCATAGATCCGAATGCGCCGCTGCGACTTGATCTGCTTGACGAGGGGGATCGCGGCGTGGAGCTGGATCGTCGCTTGCGCCGTCTGGCCGTTCCCGCCGTCGCCGTTGACGATGATCGCGTAGGTGCCGGGCTTGGCGCTCGCCGGTATCGTGACCGCGACCGCGAGCGCCTCGGTCGTTCCGTTCACGTCGAACGAGCTGGGCGTGACAGCGGCGCGGAAGTCGCCGCTCGTCGTCATCGTGATGTGACCCTTCCAACCTTGGTTGGCGAGCAGTTCCATCGCGAACTTCGGCGTGGCGGCTTTCCCCGGCACGAAGCTTGCGTCGCGGTTCGGCTGGATGACGAACGCCAGCGACGCCTTCTGCGTGCACGGCAGATCTGGCGGCACCGGCTGCGCGAGCTCCAGCTGGCGCACGCGCTGATACGACGGCACGCGGCCGTCGTCTTGGTCGAACCCGTCGTAGACGATCAGGCCCTTTCCGTACGGCGCGTACATCTGCATGAAGCCGTTGACGTGGTTGACGTTGGTGCCGAAGAGGTGGCCGCACCAGTGCGGGTCCTGCGTGGTGACGGTGTTCGCGTCGCCGAGCTGGTTCGGGTTCTTCGCGTAGACGAGCGGGTCGAAGAAGTGCGCCTTATCGGTCTTGTCGGAGGTGCCGAGCGAATCGTCCTCGACCAAGATCAGCCGATCGCCCTTCGCGCCGTGCGCGCCCGGATTGTTGCTGGTGAACTGATACGGCAGCACCGAGTAGTGCGTCGGGCGGCCGCACTCGTCGGCATCGTAGATCATGAGCTTGTGGCCGGCTTGCACCCACTGCGCGATCATGTCGTTCTGAACGGGCGAGAACAGGTCGTCGGCGTTGCACAGACCGTTGAAGATGACGGTCGAGGCAGCGCTCAGCAGCGTTTGGTCGACCATCCCCGCCCCGATCCGGGTGAACTGGAGCTTGGGGAAGCTCTTCACGCTGTCGGGGTCGATCGGGTAGAGCCCGTTGAAGCTGCCCGTTTCCAGTACGAGGACGTTGGTCGCGCCGGAACCCACCACTTGCGGGACGCAGAACTTCGGTCGCTGCGGCGTGCGCACCCAGTACGTCAGAGGGCCCTGGGTCCCGACGAGCAGGGTGCCTTCGTCGTTCACGACAAACGCACCGCTGTTGTCGCTGCGCTTCCACTGCCACGTGCGGCCGTCGAACGTCCCGGGATATGCGGCCCCTAGATGACCGTTGAAGCACTGCTCGCCGTTGATCCCGCCGTTGCCCGCGGTCACGACTTGCAGATACCACGGATCGGTTTCGTTCGGGGCTTGCCGGAACGCGCCTTGATCGTACGGGTTCTCGTATTGCACGTACGTTCCGGCCACGGCGTTCGCGGGCGGCGGGGCGATCGTGCCGTACGCTCCGATCGACGCGAACGGCTGCGCGGTCCCGGTACGGTTGGCAGTAACGCGCACCCAGCGCGCGCGCTGGTTGCTCAGCGCTATCGATTGTGGTTGGGGACTCGCGACCGACGAAACCGTGCCCACGTCGGAGAAACCGGCCGTGGCGCTCGTCGTCGAGAGCGCGAAGGTCACCGTCGAGCCTTGCCCGGTGTCGCTCTTCATCGGGACTTCCGCGCTGAGGCTCGTCAGCGTCGTGACGCCCGGGAACTCGTAGACGAACACCCACGGGCCGGCGGCCTGTGCGCCGGCCGAGAATCCCGCGAGCGCGATCGCCCCCGGGTTGTCGGCAGCCGCGGGATATGCGCGCAGCACGGTGCCGTTCTGCACGGACAGCAAGTTTGCGACCGGGGAGGCCGTCGGCGTGGGGGTCGGCTCGGCTGTCGGACCGGCCGATGCCGCGGCGCTGCTCCCCGGCGCGGCGCTCGCGTCGAGGCCCGGCGACGCCGAAGGCGCCGCGGTCAGTTCAGCGGTCGCCGACGGTGACGGCGACGGCGCCGTCGTCTGCGACTGTTGCTTGGAGCACGCGGCGACGGCCACGAGAGCACACAGCACGATCGGCGCAAGAAAACGTCGCGAAAGAATCACGTCTCGTCCCCACAGTTAACCCGCTTGCCTGCCGGTTCGCGCGGCCCCGCTCGGTCGCCTTGTGCGTTTCGGCTACCGAATGAGGGGTCTCGGGCGTGCCAGCCGTCTGGCACAACGGCATGCGACGATGGTGTCATGGGGAATCGTCGCCGGGTTCGATTCAGCCAGCATGCGATGACGGAAAGCATGCCGGAACGTGGAGTGACCGTCGCTGATGTCCTGGCTACGCTTGCGGCGCCCGACTACGAGTTTCCGGGGAACCAGCGAGGCGCGGTCGAATCCTATGGCCGTACTGCTGACGGCACACTATTCTACGTTGTGACCGCCAAGGAGCGAACCTTCGTGATCACCGTCGCTCTCGTAAGAGCACTGAAATGATGGCTCCAATTTACATCTCGGCCGACCTCGAAGCCGGTGTGGTTCTCGTGCGCTATCGGCGGCTCGCCGATGCTGATCTCATCAAGGAGGATCATCGCATCGCCCCGGGCGCGACAGCGGGCATCGATTCGCACGGTGATGTCGTCGCAATCGAGCTGCTCGATGTCGATAGCGCAACGCTCGCTGCGGCAGCCGCCTACGCGCATCAACGAGATTTGGCGTTTCCGCGCGACCTCTCGCGGCTGCTCGACGCAGCCTGATCCTTCGAGTCATCCTGAGCCTGTCGAAGGGTCAGGGTGACATCGAGCGGGCTAGCCGCCTTGGACGACGATGCGGCGTTGGGCGGCGCGCCAGACGACGGCCGAGAGCAGCGCGAAGGCGATGCACCAGCCGACTTGCGTGGCAAATGCGGCGAGGTAGCCCGACGGCGGGATGCGCCCGAGGTAGATCAGCAGCGGCGTCGAGTAGATCGCGGCGAACGGGAGCGCCAGCACGATCTTCTGCAGGATGCCGGGGAAGAAGATCAGCGGAACGATCTGTCCGCTCAGCAGGTCGCTGACCCAGCGCACCATCAGCTGCATCGCGAACGTCTCGAGCGTCCAGAACGCGATGCAATTCATCAGGAAGTTCAGGAAGAAGTTGACCAAGTAGCCGAGCAGAAAGCTCAGCGCGAACGCGGCGAGCACGTGCAGCGGCGGCACGTCGATCCGCACCAGCAGCAGCGACATCAGCAGCGCGGGCACGATCAGGACCGCGTGCAACAGCGTCATCCCGACGCCGTCGCTGAAGAAGTAGAGCGGCAGACTGATCGGCTTCATCAGGTCGGTCGCGATCGTGCCCTCGCGGATCTTGTCGCGGATCGCGCGCGTCCCGTCGATCTCGAGCACCAGCGACATCAGGAGAGCGACGGTCGTGTACGTAAGGATCGCGTGCAGCGGGACACCGGCCGGAGCGACGTTCTGCGCGTAGAGCGCGGTCCAGACGGCTTTCATCAAGTACAGCCGCACCAGCAGCGAGCCGACGTTGGTGAAGACCTCCATCCGGTAGGTCGCCTCGCGCGAGAACGCTTTCGCGGCGAAGGCGACGTACGGGGCCAGGATCTCCCGGAGGGAACGCGGGGCGGGCTCGGTACGTACTAAGGACATATGCTAGCAGCCGCCGTCCTCGTCGCGCTCGCCGGCGCGACGTTCCAGCCCGTGACCGCCGCGAATACCGCTCAGCCGCCGCAGGTCTTCGTTCGCGACAGCAGCGCGCAAGCGCAGACCGGGGAGAACCCGCACGCCTGGGGTCTGCGTCCGCCGGGCGACAACGACTCTGACGCCGCACCGCTGGTCAACGCGCACGGCGAGTCGATCAAGGCCGGGCTCGGCGTGTGGCGGACCGCCACCGGAACGGCCACGTTCGAGCCGGGCTCGCAGGGCGGCCAGCGGGTCAAGGCCTCGTTCCGCGGGCTGCTGCCGAACGCGCGGTACAGCCTGTTCGTGCGCCAGCTCGCCGGGCGTACCGGAGCCGTTTTCACGCCGCTCGACATCGTCGGCGCGACCAACAACTTCACCGCCGACGGCGCCGGGAACGGCGCGCTCAACGTCGAGGTACCAGCGGTGCTCGCGGGCGGCTCGCAGTTGGTCCTCGTCTATCACAGCGACGGCACGGATCATCAGTCCTCGATCGGCGTGCTCGGGATCAACGCCCATCCACAGCTGATCACGCGGGTGCCGTAGTGGCTTCGCCGGCGGGCGAAGCCGGTGCGTCACTGTACCCTTCGAGGTAGATGCGGCGAATGATCGACTCGAGCGCCGGCTCCTCGATCGAGAGGTCGCTCACGCAGTAGCGGTCGGCGACGCGGCGGATCACCACTTCGGCGGAGACCGTGCGGCGGTCGAAGCGCAGGCGCCAGACGTCGCCCTCGCGCGACTCGACCTCCGCGCCTTCCACCTCGATCGCGTCGACCGGTTCGGGATCGCACAGCGTGACGACCAGCGTGCGGTGCGTCCCGTAGCGGTCGCGCAGCGCGTCGATCTCGCCGTCGTACACCAGTGTGCCGCGGTCGATCAGCACGATCCGCCGGCACAGCCGCTCGACATCGGCCAAGTCGTGGGTGGTGAGGATGAAGGTCGTCCCGCGCTCACGGTTGACGCGCGCGACAAACTCACGGATCGCTTCCTTCGCGACGACGTCGAGCCCGATCGTCGGCTCGTCGAGGAAGACGACGTGCGGATCGTGCAGCATCGCGGCGGCGAAGTCGCCGCGCATCCGCTGGCCGAGTGAGAGCTGGCGAACGGGCGTCCGCAGGAACGGCCCCATGTCGAGCACGTCGGTGAAGTGGTCGAGGTTGGCCTGATAGCGCTGAGCCGGGATCCCGTAGATCGCGCGCAGCAGCTCGAACGTCTCGATCAGCGGCAAGTCCCAGTAGAGCTGCGAGCGCTGACCGAACACGACGCCGATGTGGCGCGCGTTGCGCTGGCGCTGCTCGAACGGTACGAGCCCCGCGACGCGCACGCTCCCCGACGTCGGCACGAGGATCCCGGTCAGCATCTTGATCGTCGTCGACTTGCCGGCGCCGTTCGGCCCGATGTACCCGACCAGCTCGCCCTCGTCGAGCGCCATCGTGATCCCCTCGACCGCGACCTTGTCCTCGTACTCGCGCGAGAAGAGCGTGCGCAGCGTCCCCGCCACCCCGGGGTGGCGGACGAGCGAGCGGAACACCTTGCGGAGATCGCGCGTCTCGATGATCGGCATCGCCGGGACGCTTCGCGCTGCTGCACGAAGTTGACTCCCGGCGCGTGATGACGAAACCGAAGAAGAAGAAGAAAAAACGCTCGAAGGCGGAGCAGCCGCCGGCGATTGGGCGGCTCGGGGCCGAGCAGTGGCTTGCCGTGCGCCAGAAGAGCGGCGCGGGACCGATGGAGCCGAAGCCGCGGCGCGGGACACGCGCGCAGCGCGAGCGCGAGGCGGTCGAGCACGAGGCGGTCGAGCGCGAGAACGAAGGGCGCGACGGGAACGCCGGCTAGGGGGCAGCGAACCGCACGCTGATGATCCCCGACGCGCTGGCGCGAGCGCTCCGTGACGACGCGCTCGTCGTCGTGCAAGCGCCGGCGGGATTCGGTAAGACCACCAGTGCGCGTGCCGCGCTGGACGGCGAGCCGAACGTCGCGTGGTACGACGCGCAGCCGTGGGAAGCCGGCGCCTTCGCCGGCGCGCTCTTGGCGCGGGTGCGCGCGATCCGGCCGGATGCCGGGCGGCTCACCCTCGCGCTGGCGGAACAGGGCGCCGATCCCGAGCGCCTCGGTGCGACGCTCGCCGACGAGCTCCGGCACGTCGACGCTCCGCTGCGCATCGTGGTCGACGACGCGCACGTGCTCGGTGCGTCGTTCGCCGCGTTCGCGCGCAGTCTCGCGCGGCGGATGCCGGTGCCGGTGCGGCTGGTGCTGCTCGCGCGCACGCCGCTCGACGTGGGGCTGCCGGAAGCGGTCGCCGCCGGGCGCGGCGCGCTCGTCGACGCGAACGCGCTGCGCTTCGACGTCGCCCGCACCCGAGCGCTTGCGCGCTCGCTCGGCGTCGTGCTCGACGACGCGCACGCCGGCGCGTTGGTGCAGCGCACCGAAGGCTGGCCGATCGCGGTCGCGCTCGCGCTGCGCGCGCCCGACTCGTCGGATGCGCTGCTCGAGGAGTTAGTGGCGCATCGGCTCGATGCGCTCGACCCGGCCGACCGCGCGCTGCTGGAGCAGACCGTGGCGTACGAAACGATCGAACCGGAGATCGTCGCGCCGGACGATCGTGCCTTCGCCGAACGCTATGCCGCGCTCGCCGGCGACGCGTCGCTGGTCGGCACGGTGCGCGGCGGTTTCCGCGTCCACCCGCTCGTACGGGAGACCCTCGCTCACCGGCTCGGCGACGATGCGCTGACGGTCCGTCACGCCGGCGCGGCGCGGGCGTACGCGCAGGCGGCACGGTTGCGGCCGGCGCTCTTCCACCTCGAGCGGGCGCACGACGTCGACGTCGACGTGGCATTTCTGCGCGCGCACGCGCCCTCGGCGGTCGCGTCGGGGCTCGTCGACGGCGTGCGCGGATCGCTCGCGCGCGTGCGCGTTTCCGGCGCCGACCAGCCGGCGCTGCTCGCGCTCGTCGACGGCCTTCTCGCCAAGGCGCGCGGTGACGACGGTCGTGCGTCGTTCGCCGAGGCGGCAAGCGAGGCCGACGCGCGCGGCGACGATGCGCTCGCGTTCGAGGCGCGCCTGCAGTGGGTCGAGGGCGACCTCGGCCACGGCGAGCGCGTCGGCGCGGAACGGATCGACGATCTGCTCGCGCGCGCGCCGGCGCACGGACCGGCGGCGATCGGGAAGTCGATCGTGCGGGCCGGCTGGGCGGACGCGATCGCCGGTGACTTTGCGCGCGCGCTCGCGCGGCTCGATATGCTCGCGGACGGCGGCGACCGCACCGTGCTCGCCGACGTCGCGCCGCTCGCCGCGTACGCGCACGTCGCGCTCGGCGACTTCGAGGCCGCGGATCGCGCCGCGAACGCGCTGATCGAGACCTGGGCGTCCGGCGACGACCTCGTGCGGTACGCGGGCGCGCTCATCTGGGGCGCACGGTTCGCGCTCCTGCGCGGCGAGACGACCGCGGCGTACGAGCTCGCCCGCGAAGGCGAACGCATCGCGCGCCCGTTCGCGCTGCGTGCCCAAGCTGCGGCGCAGCACGCCGCGCTGGCGGAAGCTGCGCTGCACCTTGCAGATACCGTGCTGGCGCGGCGCGAGGCGCGCGCGGCGCTGCGCTCCGCAGGCTCAGCCTGGTACGCCCGCGACGCCGAGCGGACGCGCGCCCTCGCCACGCGAATCTTGGCACGCGCCGACGCGCTCGACGGCGATCTGCTCGCTGCGCTCGCCGCGAGCAGTGACGACGATCCGCTGGCGAGCGCCGACGCCGCGACGTTCGCCGCGCTCGCCTGCGCCGGGGACGCCGTGCAGCGCCGCGAGCGCGCGCGCGGTGCGCTCTCGAGCGCGACGCCGGTCGACGGCGCCGACGCGGTCGCCTTGTGGTCCGCTGCGGAGACACTCGATCTGCTCGACGCGCTCGCCGGACGTGCCGTCGAGACGCCGCTGCGCAGTGCGCCGTTCGAGGGGCTGATCGCGCGCCGCGCCGAGCCGATCCGGCTGGCGGCGGTCGGACGGACGCTGCACGCGATCGCGCGCGGCGCACGGCCGGCCGGCGCGTACGACGAGGCGTTCGCAAGCGCGACCCGGGGTGGTCCGCGCTTCGAGACGCACCTGCTGTCGCGGTTGGCCGCGCCGTACCTGCGCGGCCGGGGCGGCGCGCAGCCGGCACCCGCGCCGGAGCAGCCGCTCGAAGCGCTGACCGCGCGCGAGCACGAGATCCTCGAGCTCCTCGCCGGCGGCTTGACCAACCGCGAGATCGCGCAGCGCCTCGTCCTCTCGGCGCGCACCGTCGAGACGCACGTGGCCCGCGTCACCGGAAAGCTCAGCGTGAACTCGAGGGCTCGCGCCGTCGCGCGCGCGGTCGCGCTCGGGATCGTCGCGCCGCCGGCCCCGATTCCGTAAGCGAAGCCCCGGAAGCGAGTGAGCGAGGGGAATCCGGCCGCCGACGCGGGAGAAAGGACGCCGTGACCCAGCGGCGCTCCAAACCCCAGTTGTACCTCATCGTCGCCGCGATGGGCGTCGTGTTCGGAGACATCGGCACCAGCCCGCTCTACACGCTCAAGGTCTGTCTCGGGCTCGCCGGTTCGAAGGGCGGGCTCGCCGACGTGCTCGGCGTCTGCTCGCTGATCTTCTGGGTGCTCGTGGTCGTCGTGTGCGTCAAATACGTCACCTTCATCATGCGGGTCGATCACGAAGGCGAAGGCGGTATCCTCGCGCTGCTCGCGCTCGCGTCGCCGCCGCGCCCGTTCGGCACCACGATCAAGACGAGTCTGCTGACGCTGATCGTGGTCGTGGGCGGTTCGATGATGGTGGGCGACGGGGTGATCACCCCGGCGATCTCCGTCATCTCGGCGGTCGAAGGGATCGGGATCGTCTCGTCGGCGTTTGAACCGTACGTCGTACCGATCTCGCTCGCGGTCATCATCGGCCTGTTCGCGCTGCAGCGAAACGGCACGGAGCGGGTCGGTATCCTGTTCGGCCCGGTGATGCTGGTGTGGTTCTTGGTCATCGCCTACTTCGGCGCGCAAGCGATCTTCTTGCACCCCGAGGTCATGCAGGCGCTCGATCCGCGCTTCGCGGTGCACTTCCTATTCCACGGCGGGCTCGGCGGTATCGTGATCCTCGGCGGCGTGGTCCTTGCGGTCACGGGCGTCGAGGCGATGTACGCCGATCTCTCGCACTTCGGGCGCGGGCCGATCGTGACCGGCTGGTACACGCTCGTCTTTCCGGCGCTGGTGCTGAACTATTTCGGTCAGGGCGCGAACCTGGTCGCGCATCCCAGCGCGCTGTCGAACCCATTCTACGCGCTCGCGCCCGCGTGGGCGCTGATCCCGATGGTCGTGCTCGCGACCGGCGCGACGGTCATCGCCTCGCAGGCGCTGATCTCCGGAACGTTCACGCTGATCGAGCAGGCGATCGCGCTCAACCTCGCGCCGCGCGTGCTGGTAAAGCACACGTCGGACCGGTACAAGGGCCAAGTCTACGTCCCGTCGGTCAACTTGTGGCTCGCGGTCGGTTGCGCGATGCTGGTGCTCGCGTTCGGCTCGAGCGAACGGCTCGCGTCCGTGTACGGTGTCGCGATCTCGTTCACGATGATGTGCACGTCATTGACCTACTACGTAGTGATCTCCAAGGTGCTGCGCTGGAACCCGGCCGCGTCGCTTGCGCTCGTCACGCTGTTCGTGCTCGTCGACGGCAGCCTCGCCATCGCGTCGCTGCCGAAGATCCTGCACGGTGGCTGGATCCCGCTGGGGATCAGCGCGACGCTCGTGCTGATGAGCACGACCTGGCTCGAAGGACGCCGTGCCCTCGCCCGCGCCCTCGCCGCGCAGCAGATCCCGATCGAGGACGTGCTCGAGAAGCTGCCGGCCGGCGTGGGTGAACAAGGAACGATGGTGTTCTTGACCCCCGATCCACGCGGTGTTCCGTTCCTCGCGCGGCATCGCTGGATCCGCGAGCGCGCGCAAGAGGAGCGCATCGTCGTGCTCAACATCGCGCGTGCCCCGACACCGTATCTCACCCACGAAGAGCGCGTCACCGTCGAGCGGCTCTCGCTGCGGCTGGTCCGCGTCGTCGCGCGTTTCGGCTACATGGAAGCGCCGCGGATCGATCCGATCTTCCGCTCTTGCGACGCCTTCGGACTGCAGCTCGATCGCGACGACACCTCGTTCTTCTACGCCGATCCGAAGATCGAGGCGGCGCCGGAGCACGGCATGGTCGGCTGGCGCCGGGAGCTGTTCAGCGCCCTCCAGCGCAACGCGCGTCCGCTGCCGGACGACTTGCGGATCACCGCCGAACGGCGGGTCGAACTCGGCATCACGGTCGAGATATGATCCGAGCGCGGCCGGTCGAACCCGGGCCGGCCCATCCGGCGCGCCTCGGCCCGCTCGCACTGGCCGCGCTGGGCGTCGTTTTCGGCGACATCGGAACGAGCCCGCTGTATGCGTTCAAGCAGTGTTTCACGACCGGGCGCGGGTTCACGCCGAGCGCGGAGCACGTGCTCGGGATCCTCTCGCTGATCACCTGGGCGCTGATCCTGGTCGTGTGCGTCAAGTACGCGACGATCGTACTGCGCGCCGACAACGAGGGCGAAGGCGGTACCCTCGCGCTGCTGGCGCAGCTCCGCCCGAGCAGCCGCGTCGGCATTCCGGCTCCGATGACGTTCGTCGTCTACATGCTGCTCTTCGCGGCGGGGATGGTCTTCGGCGACGGCGTGATCACGCCGGCGATCTCGGTGCTCTCCGCGGTCGAAGGGATCGGTGTCGCGACGACCGCGGCGCACCCGTTCATCGTCCCGATCACGGTCGGGATTCTGATCGGGTTGTTTCTCGTGCAGTCGCGGGGCGCGGGGCGCATCGGTACCGTCTTCGGGCCGGTGATGGTGCTGTGGTTCGTCGCGATGGCGATCGGCGGTATCGTCGCGCTCGCGCGCGATCCGCGCGTGCTGGTCGCGCTCAACCCGTTCTACGCGCTGAGCTTCATGACGCACAACGGCCTCACGGCGATCCTCGTGCTGGGCGCGGTCGTGCTGTGTGTCACGGGCGTCGAGGCGATGTTCGCCGACCTGGCGCATTTCGGGCGGCGCGCGATCAGGCTCGCATGGTACGGCGCCGTGTTCCCGGCGCTGCTGCTCAACTACTACGGCCAGGGCGCGCTGACGCTCCTCGATCCGCACGTGCTGGAAAACCCGTTCTACGCGCTCTACCCGGGCTGGGTGCTGATCCCGATGGTGGTGCTGGCGACGATGGCAACGGTGATCGCCTCGCAGGCGCTGATCTCGGGCGCGTTCTCGCTGACCCAGCAGGCGGTGCAGCTCGGCTACCTGCCGCGCCTCACCGTCGTGCACACCTCGCACGCGGTCGAAGGCCAGATCTACATGCCGTTCGTGAACTACGCGCTCGCGATCGCGTGTCTGGCGCTGGTGCTGGTCTTCGGCAGCGCCGACCGCCTCGGCGCCGCGTACGGGCTGGCTGTGACGGTGACGATGCTCGCCGACTCGCTGGTGATCGGCTGGGTGCTGCGCGGCCGTTTCAAATGGTCGGTGCCGCAGACCGTCGCGCTGGTCGCGCTGTTCCTGATCGTCGACCTCGCGTTCCTGGTCGGCAACCTGCCGAAGTTCGCAGAGGGCGGCTACATCCCGGTCGGGATCGCGCTGGTCGTGTTCACGCTCTTCACCACCTGGGTCGCCGGCCGCCGGCGCCTCGCGATCGCGCTCTCGAAGCTCTCCACGCCGGTCGCAGCGTTCGTCAAAGAAATCTCCGACCGTCCCGCGACAACGGCGGACGGGACGGTGATATTTCTCACGCCGCATCCGGAGGGGATCCCGTTCATCCTGCAACACCACTGGCTGCGCACGCGGATGCTGCGCGAGGAAGTCGTGCTGCTCACGATCGTCAACACGCGGCGCCCGTACGTCGATCCGGCGAACCGTGTGCGCATCGAGCAGATCGTCCCTCGCCTCACCCGAGTCACGGCATACTACGGGTTCATGGAAACCCCGAACGTCGGCGAGATCCTCTCGCACTGCAGGCCTCAGCTGCCCAAGGAGATCGACCTCGATGACGCCGACTTCTTCCTGGCTCGGCCGCGCATCGTCAAGCGTAACGACCGCTACAAGTTCCCGAAATGGCGCCGCTGGCTGCTGGCGTACATGATGCGCAATGCCAACCCGCTCACCGACTCGCTGGGGATACCGCCCGACCGCATCATCGAGTTCGGCGTCGCGCTCCGTGTCTGAAGCTGCCGTGGAGTGCGAGGCGTGAGCGTGAACGTCGACGTCGTACTGCGCGCGGGCGCGAGCAACGGCGAGTGCCCGACGTGGTCGGTGGCCGAAGGTGTCCTCTACTGGTGCGACACGTTCCGCAACCGGCTGCACCGCTTTGACCCGCGCACCGGCGTCGACGCGAGTTGGGAGATGCCCGCGACGACCGGCTCGTTCGCGCTCGCTGCCGGCGATCGCATGCTGATCGCGCTGCGCACGGGGATCTACCGCTTCGACCGTCGCACCGCGGCGCTGGAACCGTTCGCGCCGGCGCCGTTCGATCCGCGCCGTTTCTTCTGGAACGACGGCAAGACCGATCCGCAGGGGCGGTTCTGGGTCGGTCCGGCGTACGCGCCGCTCGAGGGGCGCGGCGAAGGGCCGAAGAGCGCGCCGCTGCACCGCGTCGAACCCGGCGGCATGCAGCGTGCGAGCACGGCGCCGGTGCGGATCTCGAACGGGCTCGCGTGGAGCCCGGACGGCCGCACGATGTACCACGCCGACACGATGGCCCAGGAGATCTACGCGTATCACGTGCTCGACGCCGAAGCCGGTACGCTCGGCGAGCGCCGGGTCTTCGCGCGCGTCGAGGTCGAGCGCGGCGGACCCGACGGCGCCGCGACCGACACCGACGGCTGCTACTGGAGTGCGGTCTACAACGGCTCGAAGGTGGTGCGCTTCACGCCGGACGGCCGCATCGAGCGTGAGGTGACCGTGCCCGTCCCGAACGTGACGATGATCGGGTTCGGGGGCACCGATCTGCGCACGGCGTACGTCACGACCGCTTCGAGGACCCTCGGCGCCGAACGCGCGGACCATCCGCTGGCCGGAGCGCTGTTCGCGTTCGAAGCGCCGGCGCCGGGGGTCCGCGTGCCGCTGCTCGACGAACGGTACTTCGCATGATCGTCACGATCTCGCGCGTCTACGGCGCCGGAGCGCAGGCCGTGTCACGCAAGCTCGCCGAGCAGCTCGGCTACCGTCTCGTCGACGAAGAGCTCCCGGTGGTTGTCGCGAGCCGGCTCGGCACGTCGGCCGACGTGGTGCAGACGCTCGCGGAGCGTCCGCGCGGTTTCGGCGAGCGCGTTCTCGAGCAGCTCGGTGGCGGCGTGCCGGAAGCCGCGCAGCCTCCGGCCGACGATCCGCAGCCCGGCGAGATGCGCCGCGCGATCGAAGACGCGGTGCGCGAGGAGGCGACGACCGGCGACGTGATCATCGTGGGCCGCATGGCGAGCGCGATCCTCGCAGGGCGGCCCGACCTGCTGCGCGTGTTCGTGTACGCGCCGCAGGCGTGGCGCATCGCGCACGTCGTGGAGTCGCTGCACGTCGACGAGGCGGCCGCACGCGCCGAGATCGCGCGCATCGACGAGGCGCGCCGCACCTACGCGCGCGAAGGCTATCGCGTGACCTGGGGCGAGCCGCGGAACTACGATCTCGTGCTCGACAGCTCGCGCTTCGGCGTGGCCGGCAGCGCCGACGTGATCGCCGCCGCCGTTCGCGCTGCCGGCGGGTGACGAACGGCGAACCGCGGATCCCGGACAGCCGGCCAGGCTTTCTCGGTCCGTTTCGGTTCAAGGACTTTCGCCTGCTATGGGGCGGGCTGCTCGTCTCGAACCTCGGGACGTGGATGCAGTTCACCGCGCTCGGTTTCTACGTTGCGTCGGCGCCGCTGGCGACCGACGAACGGGTCGGTGCCTTGAACATCGGCCTGATCGGCGCGGCGCGGGCGCTGCCCGTCCTGCTGCTCTCGCCGTTCGCCGGCGTCGTCGCCGACCGGTATCCGCGCCGGCTGGTGCTGTTCATCACGAACGCGGTCACGTCGTTGCTCTCGCTGGCCGTCTTCGTGCTGATCGCCCGCGATCACGCGCCGCTGTGGGCCCTGATGATAACCAGCGGTCTGCAGGCGGCGACGCAAGCCTTCGACGCACCGGCGCGACAGAGCTGGGTGCCGGTCATGGTACCGCGCGAGTACGTCGGCGGCGCGATCGGCCTCAACTCGATCGCGTTCAATGCGCCGAGCGTCGTCGGCCCGCCGCTCGCCGGGCTGCTGATCGCCGGGATCGGCGTCGCGCCCTGCTTTCTCGTCAACACGGTCACCACGCTGGCCGTCCTCGTCGCGCTCGCGTTCATGCGCCCCGCGCCACCCTCGAGCACGCGGCGCGGCAACGTGTTCGGTGCGATCCTCGAAGGCCTGCGTTTCCTGATCGGGCACCCGGTGCTCCGCTGGGTGGGGCTGCTGCTGGTCGTGACCTCGCTGACGATCCGCCCGTACAATTTCCTGCTCCCGGCGTACGCGATCCACGTCCTGCATACCGACGCGAAGGGGCTTGGCTGGCTGATGGCGGCGACGGGGATCGGGGCGATCGGCGGCGCGTTCTTCACCGCCGCCACCGGCGGCGAGCGGCGCGGCACGATCTGGGTGGGCTCAGCCGTGCTGTCCGCGCTCGGCGTCGTCGCGCTCGCGCTGACGACGAACTTCTGGCTGGCCGCGCTCTTCCTCGCCGTGATCGGCCTCGCGACGCTGAGCTTCATCGGCTCGTCGAACATTCTGCTGCAAACGCTGGCGCCCGATGAGATGCGCGGACGCGCGATCTCGGTGTACTCGATGATCCTGCTCGGCTTCGTGCCGCTCGGCTCGCTGCTGGTCGGATCGCTCGCAACGCTGTTGCAGCTGCGCTGGACGCTCGTCATCGGCGGCGCGATCTCCGTCCTGTTCGCGCTGTGGATCGCATTCACGAGCCCGCAGGTGCGCGACGCATGACCGGCGCGTTTCTCGTGTCGATCCTGGCCGGAATCGTCGCGCTCGCGCTCCTCGCGAAGCGGCTCAAGGTTCCCTATCCCATCGTGTTCGTGATCGGAGGGCTGATCGTCGCGGCGATCCCGGGGATCCCGACGATCGTGCTGCAGCCCGACCTCGTCTTTCTGCTGTTCCTGCCCGCACTGATCTTTGGCGACGGCTGGACGACCGACTACCGCTCGTTCAAGCGGTACGCGCAGCCGATCTTCATGCTGGCGA
The DNA here is from genome assembly GCA_003168375.1 of Vulcanimicrobiota bacterium. Classification (GTDB taxonomy): domain Bacteria; phylum Vulcanimicrobiota; class Vulcanimicrobiia; order Vulcanimicrobiales; family Vulcanimicrobiaceae; genus Vulcanimicrobium; species Vulcanimicrobium winogradskyi. The sequence goes on along the minus strand of PMSI01000002.1, from coordinate 300,562 downwards.
TCGGACTGGTGATCTTCACCTCGCTGGCGGTGGCGTACGCGGCGCACTGGCTGATCGGGCTGCCGATCGCGCTGGGCTTCGTGCTCGGCGGAATACTTTCGCCGACTGACGCCGTCGCAGCCGACGCGATTGCCGAGGAAGTCGAGTTGCCGCGCCGGCTGATGACGCTGATCGGCGGCGAGAGCCTCATCAACGACGCGACTGGGCTGGTGATCTACCGCTTCGGGCTGGTCGCGGTCGCGACCGGCGCCTTTTCGCTGCTCGACGCGACGATGCGCTTCGTCTACGTCGCGAGTGTCGGCGTCGCGGTCGGCATCGCGGTCGCCTGGCTGATCGGGAAGATCACGGTTGCGATCAGAAAGGCGGGACTCTCGGATTCGCTGATCGCCGTTTCGATCTCGCTGGTCGCGCCTTTCGCAATCTATGTCCCGGCCGACTTGCTCGGCGCGTCGGGCGTGCTCGCCGCGCTGAGCGGCGGAATCTTCCTGAGCCGCAAGTCCTCGCAGATCTTCGACGCGGAAGCGCGGATCGCGGCGGCCTCCGTCTGGAACCTGCTGTTCTTCGTCTTCAACGGCGCCGCGTTCTTACTGATCGGGCTGCAGCTGCGGACGATCGTCGGTGGGCTCTCGCAATATTCGCTGCCGACGCTGATCGGATGGTCGCTGGCGATTTCGCTGGTCGTCATCGTCGTGCGCTACGTGTGGGTGTTCCCCGCGACGTACCTGCGGCGGATGGCGTTTCCGAGCGTTCGCCGGCGCGAGGGACCCGATCCGCCGTGGCAGGTGGTCTTCGTGCTCGGTACGGCGGGGATGCGCGGGATCGTCTCGCTCGCCGCGGCGCTGGCGTTGCCCGAGACGATCGGGCCCGGCGTCCCCTTTCCGCAGCGCGACCTGATCCTGTTCATCACGTTCGTCGTCATCCTCGTCACGCTCGTCGGCGAGGGGCTGGCGATGCCGTGGCTGATTCGGCGCTGGAAGATCAAGGATCCCGAGGACGACGGGCGCGCTGCCGCCGCGGCGCGCGTCCTCGTCGCCGACGCGGCGCGCGCACACTTGCGCAGCCTCGAGCCGTCGTTCCAGTCGCCGGCCGAGTGGGAAGTGGCCGGCCGGCTGCAAGCGGACTACGAGCAGCGCAGCGCGCACTTCGCGGAGCACGTGGAGGGCGCCGAGCCGCTCGACGACGCGCGACTGCACGAGATCGAGCGCAGCCTTCGCGGCGAGGCGTACCAGGCGGAACGGCGCGCACTGCACGAACTGCGCCGGACGGGCGAGGTGGGCGACGACGTGTACCGTCGAATCGAATGGGACCTCGACCTCGCCGAATCGCAACTGGAGTGATCGCTCTGATGCTCAAATTGTCTGCCGTCTTCGCTCTCGCGCTGCTGCCGCTCGCCGCCGGCGCGCAATCCGTCGCGCCGCTGCAGCGCGTCGCCCCGGGTGCCGGGGGCCTACAGGGGATCGCAGTGCAAGGGCACGGCCTCGTCCGCTATCCGGTGAAGACCGTCGCATTCTTTGCGCAGGCGCAAGGGAACGCCGACGAGCCGGCGGTGCTGGCGGCGATGCGCGCGGCCGGGGTGGAGGACCCGGTGGTCGGTCCGATGGGATCGCAGATCAACAACAGTCCGCAAACGGCGTTGCGCGGGACGATTCGGGACGTGACGCGCGCCAAACTCGACCGGCTCGCCCACGCGGCGGCCGACTACGTGCGCGTGCATCCGGGCACGTCCGTCTACAGCGTGAACTTCTTCGCCGCCGCGGACGGCTGCGCGCAGCACGAACAGGACGCGCGCGCGGCTGCGATCGCCGACGCGCACCGCAAGGCGCAAGCGATCGCCGCGCTGGCCGGCGTCTCGCTCGAGGGCATCGCGGCGGCGAGCGAACTCGGTGGTTGCCCGGCAACGGGTGACGTGCCGATGCAAGGCTTCGGGTCGGGCGGACTTCCGCTCGACCTGGGAACCCTCACGGCGACGATCTCGATCACCGAGAACGTGACCTTCGCGATCTCTTCGCCGCCGCCGCCGGCGCGGAGACGCACGCTCTGAGGCGATGATCAACGTTATCGCCGCGCAGGGGTATGCCGAACGGCACGGGCTGCACGCGCTGGTCGTGCAGCTCGGTGACGAGATCGTCGCCGAAACCTACGCCGCCGGATACGACGCCGAGAAACCGCACGCGCTCTACAGCGGGACGAAGAGCTTCTGGGGTGTCGCCGCCGTCGCGGCGCAGGAAGACGGCTTGCTCGACCTCGACGAGCCGGTCTCGCTCACGATCCCGTCGTGGGCGGAGGGCGCGAAGGCGCTGGTGACGCTGCGATATCTCTTGCAGCTCACCAGCGGGATCGGTTTCGGCGGTCTGGGGGCGGCGGTGCCGTCGTTCGACAAGGCGCTCGCGACGCCGTTGAAGGACGAGCCCGGCGCGACGTTCACCTACGGCGGGATCCCGCTCCAAGTGTTCGGGGCGGTGCTGGCGCACAAGCTCGCGCCGCGCGGGCTCTCGCCCAACGGTTACCTGCGCGCGCGCATCCTCGACCCGATCGGACTGCGCGTCGGCTCGTGGCGCGAGCTCAAGGACGGCACGCACCCGCTCCCGACCGGAGCGTTCCTCGCCGCCCGCGAGTGGCTGAAGTACGGGCTGCTGATCCGCGATCGCGGCGCGTGGGAGAGGAAGGTCGTCGTCCCGGAGGCCGCGCTCGCGCGCTGCTTCACCGGCTCGCTCGCGAACCCGCGCTACGGCCTGGGCTGGTGGCTCAGCCCCCTGCCGACCGTCCCCGACGTCGTGTACGCGAGCGGTGCCGGCGGTCAGGCGCTGTACGTCATCCCGTCGGAGCACGCGGTCGTGGTCAAGTTCGGCGGCTCGTCGTCGTACAAGCACGACGCGTTCCTGAAGCGGCTGCTGGGCTGAGCGGCGCGCGTCAGGTGCGTCGCTTGCGCGCCGTCGGCTTCGCTGCCGCGGCCGCCGCGATCACCGCGTGCGAAGGTTCGACGTATGCGTCCCACGGCGTTGTCCGGATGAACGTTGCGCCTTGCGAGAACGCCTCCGTCAGGCGGTCGAGCGAACCGAGCAGCTGCGCGTACGCGTTCGCTCCGAGCAGGTCGAAGATGTAGCATTCGATCGCATACGCGTGGGCGCGCGCTTCGTTCAGCGTCGCCAGACCCTTCTCGGTCAAGCGCATCGTGAGCGAACGTCCGCCGCCGGCGGCAGGGGTGCGGCTGATGAGGCCGGCGGATGTCAGACGCGCCACGATGGTGACCATCGCTTGCGGCGAGCAGAAGCTCTGGCGGGCGAGCTCGGCGCTCGAGATGTCGGCGTTCTGATCGATTGCGATGAGCGCGAGGAACTGCGGCATCGTCAGCCCGATCTTGTCGAGCGCGGCGGCGAGCGCCGTGCGCGTCGTCGCCTGGGCGTACTTCAGCTTCGAGAGGAGGTGCGCGCCGGCGCGCATGTCTTCGAGTTGCTGGAGAACCTCGGCGGGGTCGGCCATGGCCGCTGGTTCCCCAGCGCCCGTGGCGACCATTTCCCCTTCGATAGGCTCAAGTCTTGCGTGACCGGCGTGTGGAGCTAGTGAGGAGCGGCATGGTTGGTTCGTGTCCTTGGAGGTGAGTGGCTAGACTATTGATATCAATACATTGATATAAGTCAATAGTGGACCAACCCGCCCGCCCTCGCTTCAGCGCTTTGTGGCGACGAAGTAGTAGTCGACGATCCGGAAGCCCGCGTGCTCGAGCGCGGCTCGCTCGCGGCCTGCGACCGACTCGATCGCCGCGCACACCCGTCGCCCCATCCCTTCCATGCGATCCGCCGCTGCCGCGAGCAGCGCGGCGCCGAAGCCGCGCCCGCGATGCGGGGCATATACGACGACCCGCAGCTCGGTCCAGCGCTGATCGAGCGGTTCGGTGATCGCCATGCCGACCGCGTCGGCGCTGATCTCCGCGACCTCGGTGTGCGGTGCCAAAAATGCCGGCGCGTGATCCTGCATCAGCTCGGGGAGCGTCTTGCGGTCGCGCTGTGACGGCAGGCGAAACGTGACGCGCTCGCTCCGGATCGCATCCATCCGGTGCACGAGCACCGCGCCGACGGGGCGCAGCTGGAGGTCGAGCTCGGTCGCCGCGCGCCGTGACGTTGTGTCGCCGCCGTAGAACCACAGGCTGCGCGCGCCGGTCGTCGCCAGCGCGTCGGCGAGTCTGCGCGAGGCGTCCTCGCCCTCGGTGACGTCGAAGCGCACGAGCGTGTCGGCGGGCACCAGCGTCCCGTCGGCGACGAACGCTACGGCAACGGCGCGGCCGCCGTCGCGGATCGCGACGCCGTGGGAGCGCGCACGCACCAGGCGCGCGCGTGAGAGGTCGGGGAGCTGATCCAGATACATCCGTGTCCGCCGAAAAAGAAGAAGCGCGCCGCGAGTTTCCTCGCGACGCGCTCCGTCCCCTTAACGGGTGGTCTTAGGCTGCCGCAGCCTTCTTGGCGCGTGGGGCCTTCTTGCGAGTGGCCTTCTTGCGGCCGGCCTTGCGGACGGCTTTCTTCGCGCCGGTCTTCTTGCGAGCTGCGCCCTTGCGAGCGGTCTTCTTGCGAGCGGTCTTCTTACGGCCCGTCGCCTTCTTGCGGGTCTTTTTCGCGGCGGCCTTCTTACGGGGTGCGGCCTTCTTGCGGCCGGCGGTCTTCTTGCGTGCCGTCTTTTTTGCTCCGGCTTTACGCGTGGACTTTTTGCGCGCGGTCTTCTTACGCGCGGCTTTCTTTGCTGCCATTCGGTAGAACTACCGTTCCTTTCCACGTCCGCGGTACCCGACGGACGCGCGGAGATCCGGCGGGGCGACCGCCGGCTAGTTGCCTACCTTATACCACTAACGCAGCAATCGCGCAACTTTTGCCGATGGAGTGAGAGGATACGCCGGCGGCAGCGTCGGCGCGACGGAGGAACCGCACGTCGCACCGCGCAAGCCGCGAAGCATGAAGAGACGTGTGTCAGCGGTCGCGTGCGCTTTGGTGTGCGCCGCATCCGCCCTCGCGCCGTTGACGGCTCGCGCCGACGTGTCCGAGGCCAGCGCACTCCGCGCCGGACTCCTCGCACCCGCCAATGCGTCGCTGCAGCGTGCGCTCGCAGATATCAAGGACAACAAGAAAACGGACGACGCCGTCTCGAAAGACGTCGCCCAGGCGAATCCGGTCGGAACGCCGCAGGCGCCGATTCGCCGGCCGAGCCTGCCGCAGGGCTTCACCTACAATCTCGACGTGTCGTTCGCGTATCCGCTGAGCAACGTCGGGTTCAACGCCGGCGACCCCGGCGGGATGGACGCGGGCTTCGGCTACGCGTTCGACCGGACGCATCGCATCCAGGTCGGCTACTACGAGATCCAGCAAGTCCCGGTCGGCTTCAGCAACCAGAACGTTCCGTTCTTCCTGCAAGGCTTCACCGGTCCGGGCTCCAACCTCCCCGGCGCGTCGCTGGGAACGGTGAACACCGGCGTCGTCGACGCGACGACCAAGGACAAGATCTTCCAAGTCGGCCTGCAGAATCTGTTCGTGATCGGGAACAAACTGCCGATCGTGATCACGCCGACCTACCTCGCGCACACGGCGAACGTCGGCGGACACTCCGACGATCAGCTGATCGAGACGCAGAGCGGCTTTCCGACGACGGTGAAGCTGCGGACCGAGCAGGAATGGCTGCTTCCGGTCACGCTCCCGTTCCTCGCGACGCCGCGCATGTTCGGGACTTTCACGACTGCGCTGCAGTGGCTCAACCACCGCAACGGCGTCAACCAGACCAACAAAGCGCAGGTCTTCATGCTCGCCTATCTCGAGTATCGCGCGAACAAGCAGACGACGTTCTTCGTTCAGCCCTCGCGCCTTGTCCAGTACAACCCCGTCGATCCATATCCTGAATACACGCCCACGCTGATCTACGGGATCTCGCACCACTTCACGCCGCACACGTTCGTTCAGATGACCGTCCTCGAGGGCGGCGCGACGAACTACAACAATCAATTGGGGATCGTCAGTTTGACGTGTCAACGCCTTCCGTGCAACCAGAACCAGGTGGCGCCGCAGTTCGCCGGATTGAAGGCTGCCGAAGTCCAAATCCAGTTCGGCATTGGTTCGCCCACGGTGATCCCGCTGTGACCGCGCACCTGCGGATCGCCGCAGCGCTCGCCGCTTCGCTCTCGCTCGCCGCCTGCACCGGCGGCGGCAGCAACATCGCCGCCGTCCCGCCGTTCGGCAATCCCGGCACGGTCGCGACCGCGACGAAGCTCAGCATCACCGGCGTCGGCGACAGCCTCACCGCGGGCACGCAGTCCGGCGGCACGATGGGCGCCGATCTTCCGGTGCTCGGCGTGGACGCGCAACTCGGACAGATCGGCCCCGTCCAGCGCACCCAGGAGCACGGCTTCTTCGCGCTGCTCTGGGAACAGGCCAACGGCGTCGACGTCAATTTCATGAGCGACCCGACCAAGTCGCCGCTGCCCCTGCTCACGCCGCCGGGCGTCGGCGGCATGCTCGCGCCGACGACGGCCGGCTTCCCGTTCCCGGTCTCGAACACGTGCGATGCGAAGCAGATCCCGGCGAACACGTTCTCGACGGCGCTCTCGCTGCGCGAGAACGCGGCACTCAATCCGTGGGACGTCGCGATCCCCGGCGCGACGGCGCACGAGGCGCTGTTCATGGTCGGAGCGACCGGCGACTGCGGCATCAACCCGGCCAACGCGCCGCCGACCTTCGTCGCGCTGAACTCGCTGGTCAACGGCGAGAGCCAGAACTTCTGGCCGATCCTGGCCGGCTTCGGCCAAGGCGTCACGCAGGTCCAGGCCGCGAAGTCGCTGCACGCGCAAGTTGCGACGGTCTGGCTCGGCAACAACGAACTGCTCAAGGTCGCGTTCTCCGGCGGCCTGGCGCCGGTAACGGCGCCGCAGTCGCTGCACGACGACATCAAGTCGATCGTCCAGCAGCTCCAAGGCGCCGGATCGAAGGTCGCGGTTTCGAACCTGGTCGACGTCATGGGCGCGGCGACGTTCATCCCGCAGCCCGCCTATCAGCCGACGCTGCAGGCGTACATCACGGGCACGCTGATCGCGCAGGGCGTTCCCCCCGCGCAAGCGCAGGGGGCCGCCGTGCTGTACTCGACCGCGTACGCGTCGCAGGAGACCGCGCAGGCCGGGCTCGGTGCGAACGGCTACTTCACGATCAACGCGCTGTTCAAGACGCTGCAGACGGCGGCCGCGCAGATCCCGGCCCACGCGCTGCCGGTCGCGCCGACGCTCGTCAGCGGAGACTTCATCGCCGACGCCGTGGCGTCCAACGTCAAGGCGCTCAACGCGGCGTATAACGTGGCGATCGGGCAAGCTGCGAGCGAGACCGGCGCCGCACTCGTCGACCAGAACGCGGCGTTCAAGACGATCGTTGCCAACGGTGGCGTGGCGGTCAACCCGCCGAAGTGCTGCAGCCTGGTCTACCGCGGCGGGTTCTTCAGCCTCGACGGTCTCCACCCGTCGAACACCGGCTACGCGCTCATCGCGAACGTGTTCATCGCGCAGCTCAACACGTCGTACAACCTCGGCATCCCGGCCGTGAACGTCGGCGCAGTCTACGCCACCGATCCGTACGCACCCGGCAACGGCGTCTCCGGGTTCAGCGTTACCCGCTTAGCACAATGAACAGAACGACGGCTTCCCTCGCCGCCCTGACCCTCGGCGTCGCGCTTCTCGGCGCGGCGCCGACCGGTCCGGCTGCGGCTTTCCTCGACGCTTGGGCCAAGGTCCCGAGCTACACGGCGAACATCAAGGTCCACATGACCAAGGGGACCGACGTTCAGGACCGCACGTATCACTACGCGTACCTCAAGCCGCACTTCGCTCGGATCGACATCACCGGTGGAGCGGGGCGCGGCGGCGGCGCCGTGTGGACCGGCGGCGATACGGTCAGCGGTCATCAAGGCGGCATGCTCAGCGGGATCCACCTGAACGTCTCGATCCACGACGGGCGCGCGGTCGACCTCCGCGGACACACGATCGACCTGGCCTCGTTCGACAGCGTCGCCGAAGCGATCAAGAACGCGCCCTCCGTGACGGCCGGTGAAGAGACCGTGAACGGGACCGTGTACGACACCGTGACGTATCCCTTCAAGGACGACGCGGGCGCGACCAAGACGACCGCCTACCTCTCGCGTACGACTCACCTGCCGGTGCGGCGCGTGACGTACGCCGGAGACACGGTTGTCGAGACCGAGGACTTCAGCGACGTGAACACGTCGGCGAACCTCAAACCGAGCGACTTCTAGGCGCGATGCCGGTCCTCACGATCGACGGCCGCCGGATCGGCTACGACGATTCCGGCGGCCCCGGCACGCCCGTCGTGCTGCTGCACGGCTTTCCGCTCGACCGTGGCGTGTGGGACGAGCAAATGCCCGCGCTCGGCGCGATGCGCGTGATTCGGGTCGACCTGCGCGGCTGCGGCGAGTCCGAGCCGAGCGATGGCCCGGCGCTGATGGAGGTGCTCGCGGCCGACGTCGCCGGCGTCCTCGATGCGCTGCAGGTCGAACGGGCGGCGCTGGCCGGCCACTCGATCGGCGGATACGTCGCGCTTGCGTTCTTCCGCATGTTCGCGGAGCGCGCCTCCGGCCTGGCGCTGGTGGCGAGCCACGTCGCAGAAGACGCGGGAGCGAATCCGAACGCCGATCCGGCGCAGCGCGAGCTCGCGGCGGGCCGAAACGCGCTGGCACGGCGGCTGGAAACCGAGGGAAGCATGGACGCGGTGATCGAGAGTTATCTGCCGCGCTACTTCGCGCCGCGTGTCTACGGCGATCGTCCCGAGCTGGTCGAGCGCGCCCGCGCTATGATGGCCCGGCAAAACCCCGGCGGTTGCGCCCAGCTCGTGCGCGGGATGCAGCAGCGCCTCGATTCGCACGACCTGCTCGAGGATATCGATGTGCCGGCGCTGGTGATCGCCGGCGGCGCGGACTCCTACCTCGATGCCCGCACGCTGCGCGAGACAGCATCCGCGATCCGCGGCGCGGAGTTCGTGCTGCTCGAGGACGTCGGCCACCTCCCGCAATGGGAAGCGCCGGAACGAACCGCGGACGCGCTGGCGGCCTTCGCGCAGCGCGTCCACGGCTGAGGCGGGCGAGCTAGGTCGAGAACGAGCCGACGAAGCCGCGCTGGCAGGCCGAGTTCGGTGCGTTCAGATAGACGTTGTAGGTGCGGCCGAATTGCAGCGAGGCACCGTTCAGCAGCGTTCCGGCGTAAAAGAAGTCGTTTGTGTACGGATGCGGACCCCCGGTGTCAGACACGGCGGTGAGGGGTCCGGTATCGATCTCGTTGCCGAAGTTGTCTACCAGGTTCAGGTCGAACTGACTCGTTGACTGATTGAGCTGGTCAGTATTGGTGCTGGCGACGATCTCGATCTGACTCGGGTTGTTCTGCGGGGCCTGGCCCGGCCGTGCGAGCGAGATCGAACCGGCATTTGAATCGCAGATTCCGTTGCTGTTCGGCAGCGAGCTCCCGCCGCCACCGCAACCGGCGAGGGCAACGAGAGCAACGGCGAAGAGCGCGCGGACAAGGCGCGAGGGACGAGAGCTGGGTGTGCGCACGGCGACCTCCTGGCGGGCGGCGCGTAGAAGAGTCCGGATCGTTCATACCCGGGCGCGCAGTACGCGCTCGGCTGGTTCGATCAACGCAGATTCACACGCAAACCGCTACGTCGGGACCGTGGCCGGTTCGAGCGAGCGCATGACCGTGCTCAGCATTTTGCCAGGATGAGCTGTAGCTCAAGGTGCCAGGATGGCGGCGGTTCTTCGACGGCGGGTCCACGTGCAATTCGACGATCAGGCACGGGGCCGAGCAGTCGCGGAGTGTAACGCAGCGCGTGGCTCGTCGGGGCCGTCCGTGAATTGTGGTGAGCGTTGGTGCCCGGATGCCATGACGCTGGCACAGCGTCGCGGGAGAATGACCTCGTGGCATCGCGCTTCGATGGCCAGCTCCGATGGCTGCACAAAGTCCGGCTCTATCCGACCTGCGCGCAGGAACGCGCGCTGGTCACGATGCTGCGCGTCACCCGCGAGCTCTACAACGGGCTGCTCCAGCAGCGTCGCGACGCCTGGACGACTCGCCGTGTCTCGCTGCCAAGCCGCGAACAGTACGCGCAGCTCACCGAGCTGCGCGAGGCCGAGCCGCGTTTCGCCGCCGTCTATCGCGAGTGCCAGGATGCAGTGCTGCACCGTTTGGACCTCGCGTTCGCGGCGTTCTTCCGGCGGGTGAAACACGGCGAGACGCCAGGGTTTCCGCGCTTCAAGCCGGCCGCGCGCTGGAATCAACTGGAGTTTCCGCACGGCGACCGCGCGCTCAAGTTCGACACGGTCCAACGGCGGGTTCGCGCGCCGGGTGTCGGATCGATTCGGCTCCGCAAGGGGCGGGTCGTGCCGGAGTTCGGGCGCGCCTTTCTGGTGACCAAGAACGGCCGCTGGTACGCGGTCTTCGAAGGGCACCGCTTGACATCGCCTCTACCGGCGACTGGGTGCCGCGTCGGGATCGACCGCGGCATCCGGGTCCTGGCCGCGCTCTCCGACGGCACGACGATCGAGAACCTGCGACCCGGTTCGCGCCGCCGAGCCGTGGTCGAACGACACCAGCGCGCGCTCGACGCCGTCACCGTGAAGGACGCGATCGGCAGACCACTCAACGCGAAGGACCCTGCCCGCATCGCTGCAGTGCGTCGGCTCGCTCGCGCCAAAGAGCGCGAGGCGAATGCGCGGCGCGACTGGCTGCACAAAGTCAGCCGTGAAATCGTGCGCCGATTCGATCGTATCGCCCTGGAGGCGCTGCGGTTGCGTTCGATGACGCGATCCGCTAAGGGGACGTCGGAGGTGCCTGGCGTTGGGGTGCGGGCGAAGGCCGGCTTGAACCGGGCGCTCTTGGACGCGGGGTTCGGAATACTGGCGACCCTGATCCGCGAGAAAGCAGAGTACGCTGCTCGCACGGTGATCGAGGTGGACGCCAGATACAGTTCGCAGACGTGCGCCGCGTGCGGATGCGTCTGCAAGGAAAGTCGGGAGGGACCGTGCTTCACCTGCGTTCGTTGCGGCCACGCCGCCGACGCGGACGTGAATGCAGCTCAGATCATCCTCCTGCGGGCGGAGTCGCCGCCCAAAAGTGCACCGGGCACCGCTCGGGGCAGGCAGCACGATGCGGCCTGACCACGCTCACGACGAAAAACGACCTACGCGACGACGGCGCGCTCCGGCGCGACCTCGAAGCGCTCGTGCCGCGCGGAGTACGTGCCGAGTCCCGCACTGGCGGTGCGCAGCTCCGTCGCGTAGCGTCCGAGCTCGGCTTGCGGGACGTGCGCGACGATGCGATCCCAGTTCGGTTTGTCGGCCGGCTCGAAGCCCAGGATCTGGCCGCGTTTCGCCGTGAGCTGTGAGACCGCGGCGGAGAGAAACGCCGACGGCACGGTGGTCTCGACCCGCATCAGGGGTTCGAGCACGACCGTCCCGAGCTTGTGTAGCGCGTCGCGGACGCCCATGCTGGATGCCGTCCGGAACGACGCTTCGCTCGAGTCGACGTCGTGGAACGCGCCGTCGAAGAGCGTCACGTGCAGGTCGGTCACCGGAAAGCCGTGCGGACCGCCGGTGGCGAGCGCTTCGCGGACACCCTTCTCGACCGCCGGGAAGAACTGCCGCGGCACGACGCCGCCGACGATCTTCTCGGCGAACGTCACGCCGTTGCCGCGCTCACGCGTTTCGAAACGCAGCTTCACGTCGGCGAACTGACCGTGACCGCCCGTCTGGTGTTTGTAGCGCGAGTGGATCTCGGTCGAGGTCTGGATCGTCTCGCGGTAGGCGATTGAAGGCGGGTGCGTCTTGACGTCGACGTTGAACTTCCGCGAGAGCCGCTCGGTCGCGGTCGAGACGTGCGTCTCGCCGCTGCCCATCAGTTGCAGCTCGTTGGTGAACTCGGCCCGGCCGACGCGCAGCGCGGGGTCCTCGTCGATGAGGCGCGCGAGCGCCTGCGAGAGCTTCGCCTCGTCGAGCCGCTGTGCCGGCGCGATCGCCACCGCGAACAGCGGTTCGGCGAGCGGGACGGTCGGCATCAGCACGCCGGCGTTCGGCGAGCTCAGCGTGTCGCCGGTGCACACGCCGTCCAGCCGCGCGAGCGCGACGATCGAACCGGGGCCGGCCGACTGCACGGGTTCCTGCTTCTTGCCGAACAGGCGCGCGATCCCGGAGAGCCGGACGGTTGCACCGTTGCGCGAGGCGTTGACGATCGGCGTCGACTGGCTCAGCGTGCCGGCGAAGACGCGGACCACGGACAGCTTCCCCTGCTGGTTGACGATCGTTTTGCAGACTTGCGCGACGACGGGGCCGTCGGGTCGCGGGACGACGGGGCGGCCGTCCACGTCCTTGCGCGGCTCGGTGGCGGGCGAGGGGAAGAGGCGAGCGACCGCATCGACGAGCGCCGAGACGCCTACGTTCTTTTCCGCGCTGCCGACGAGAACCGGGATGATCTGGTCGTGCGCGCAGTCCTCGCACAGGTCGCGGTCGATCTCTTCTTGCGCGGGATCCTTGCCGTCGAGCAGCTCTTCCATCAGCGTGTCGTCGAAATCGGCCAGCGCTTCGAGCAAAATGGTGCGTTGCGTCTCGGCTTCCGCCTGCAGCGCGGCGGGGATCTCGATCGTCTTCCCGTCGGCTGCGTGCCCGGTGCGGTTCGTCAGATCGACGTAGCCGTCGAACGTTGGGCCGGCGCCGATCGGAAGCTGCATCGCGACGACGTGCGGGCCGTACGCCTCGCGCAGCGCCGCCAGCGTCGCGTCGAAGTTGGCGCCCGGCTTATCGAGCTTGTTGACGAAAAAAAGATGCGGCGTCTTCCGCATCTCCAGGTGCTCCACGATCCCGGCCGTTTGGGCCACGCGATCGGGTTCGGCGTCGATCACGATCGCCGCGGCGTCCACCGCGTTCAGCACGGTCTTCGTCTCCTCGAAGAAGTCGATGAAGCCGGGCGTGTCGACGAGGGTCAGGTTGACCGGCCCGCACGTCGTGTGCGCGAAGCCGACGCAGACGGATTGGAGGTGGTCGATCGCTTCAGGCTCGCAGTCGGTGGTCGTCGTCCCGTCGCGGACGGACCCCCTGCGCGGGATCGCCCCGCAGTGCGCGAGCAGCGCCTCGACCAGCGTGGTCTTGCCCGCGTGGTGCGGTCCGACGATGGCGATATTCCTAAGGCGCGCGATGTCTTCCACCGGCTGCCCTCCTGCTGTCAACGGAAAGGTCGGCGAGGCTTCACCCGCCGCCGGGAGGTTCCTTCCGCGGGCCGAGCGCAGAGTGGTTCCATGCAGACGATGCCGCTCACCACGCTAGGCCACTTCATCGGGGGGCGCACGGTCGAGGGCGCTTCCGGCCGGTCGGGGGACGTCTACGATCCGGCGACCGGGCAGCTTGCCCGGCGCGTCGCGTTCGCCGGCGCGGACGAGGTGGACGCCGCGGTGCGGGCGGCGCGCAGCGCGCTGGCGGAGTGGTCGGAGACGCCGCCGCTGCGTCGCGCGACGGTGCTGTTCCGGTTCCGCGAGCTGATCCTGCGCGACGCCGACCGGATCGCAGCGCTGATCACCGCCGAGCACGGCAAGACGCTCGCCGACGCGCGGGGTGAGGTCCAGCGCGGGCTCGAGGTCGTCGAGTTCGCCTGCGGGATCCCGCACCTGCTCAAAGGCGACGTTACCGAGAACGTCGCGCGCGAGGTCGACAGCGTCGCGGTCCGCCAGCCGCTCGGCGTGTGCGTCGGGATCACGCCGTTCAACTTCCCGGCGATGGTGCCGATGTGGATGTTTCCGATCGCGCTCGCGTGCGGGAACACGTTCGTGCTCAAGCCGAGCGAGAAAGATCCCTCGCCGGCGATCGAGCTGGCGAAGCTGCTGACGGAAGCCGGATTGCCGGCGGGCGTGTTCAACGTCGTGAACGGCGGGCGCGAGGCGGTGGACGCGCTGCTCGAGCATCCCGGCGTCGCAGCGATCAGCTTCGTCGGCTCGACGCCGGTCGCCGAACACGTGTACCGCACCGGAACGCAGCACGGCAAGCGTGTTCAGGCACTGGGCGGGGCGAAGAACCATCTCGTCGTGATGCCGGACGCGGATCTCGATCAGGCGGTCGACGCGCTGATGGGCGCTGCGTTCGGGTCGGCCGGCGAACGGTGCATGGCGATCTCGGTCGCGGTCGCCGTCGGCGACGAGACAGCGGACGCGCTGGTGGAACGGCTCGGCGCGCGGGTGCGCGAACTGCGCGTCGGACCGGGGACCGCGACGGGCGTCGAGATGGGGCCGCTGGTGACCGGCGAGCACTACGCGAAGGTGCGCTCCTACGTCGATCGCGGTGTCGACGAAGGCGCACAGCTCGTCGTCGACGGTCGCGCGGTGCGCGGCGACGACTGGGGCCGCGGGTTCTTCCTGGGCGGCTGCGTCTTCGACCGCGTGACGCCAGAGATGCGCATCTACCGCGACGAGATCTTCGGCCCGGTGCTCGGGATCGTGCGCGTCCACACCGTTGACGAGGCGCTGCGCCTGTGCAACGATCACCCGTTCGGGAACGGTGTGGCGATCTTCACGCGCGACGGCGGGACCGCGCGCACGTTCGCGCATCGCGTGCAGATCGGGATGGTCGGGATCAACGTTCCGATCCCGGTGCCGATGGCGTTCCACTCGTTCGGCGGCTGGAAGCGCTCGTTGTTCGGCGACCACGCGATCCACGGTGCCGAAGGCGTCCGCTTCTACACGCGCCTCAAAACGATCACGGCGCGCTGGCCCGAAACCCGCTCCGGCCCGGAGTTCACCTTCCCGACAACGACCTAACTCCTCGGGCTTCTCCCCCCGCCGTGCTCGCGTTGCTGCATCGCCTTTTCCAATTCTTGCTGGCGCTCGGTAAGCAGCGCGTAAATCTGGCGGTGGGTGTCGTCGCTGATAACGTGAATCTGCGGACCGAGCTCCTGCCGCGAAGCGGTCGGATTCTTATCGAGCAGCGTTTGAATCCTGTCGTGGTGAGGCGGCCGCGGCGACGGCGGGGGATGGTGGTTGTCATACCGTTTTCATACCGCGCGCGGCTCAGCGCAACCAGAGACCTGGCAGTGAAATTCGACTGGATTTCCTGAGTTTGGCATGCCGACGGCAGAACCGAAGCCTCTCGACCATTCAAGGCGCGCTAGAATACCTGTATGATCTTCGAAACGCTCGTCATCGTCCTCGGCCTGGCGACCGCGCCGTTTCCGCCCGGAACGCGGCTGCCGGGGACGGTCGCGGGGAACGTCGTGATCCTCATACCCGAAGATGCGCGGCACCGGCGCTTGCGCGTGCTCGTCGATTCGGGCGGCTACGATCTGATCGACGGCGCGGCGGCCGACGCGCTGGGCTTGCAGCGATCGCCGATCGAGTTGGGCGGCAAGCCGCGCTTCACGGTCCCGTTCCCGGAGTGGATGCGCGACACCGTGCCCTCGCCCGAGACCGCATGGCTGATCGCGCGAGACGGCGTTCTGCGCGAGGGGTTTGCACCCGAGCTCGATGCGACGCTCGGTCCGTCGTGGCTCGTCGACCACGCGATCACCGTCGACTATTCGCGCGGGACGATCGAGCTCGCGCGTCCCGATGAGGCGGGGACCGCCGTTCGGCTCACCGTCGGCGTCGGCCGCGCCGCGCTCCCGTCATTACCGCCGGCGGCGCTGGCCACGATCGACGTGTCCGTCGGCGGCTCCCCGCTGACGTTGTTGCTCGATACCGGTGCGACCGCGCGTGTGCTGCCGGCCGCGATGTCGATGATGCCGGATGCGGCGCCGGTCCGCCAAGTCTGTCTCGTCGAGTCGAGCCTGCTCGCGACGTGGCATCGCACGCATCCGAACTGGCGCTACTTCGATGCCGCGTTCGACGTTGCCGGCGACGCACCGGCCGCGCCTGCGATTCTCGTCCCCGATCTGCGCGTCGGCGACCTGCTCGCGCTCCCGACGTGGTTCGTTGCGCGGCGCGACGCATCGACCTTCGCCGCGGTGTCGGCGCAGATGCGGAAGACCGTGTCCGGCGACCTGGGCGGCGACGCGCTGCGGCGGTGGCGCGTTACGTTTGACTTGAAGAACGAACGGCTGCTCCTGCGCTGACGGCCGCGGTCCCGCGTCCGCCGACGACGGCGTACGCTAGGGCGGCGAGCAGCGGCGCGAACGCGACCAGGATCAGCGCCGCGTCGGGACCCGACCGCGTCACGACGACGCCGATGAGCGCGACGCCGAGCGAGCCGATGCCGAAGGCGACGCCGTTCATCAGGCCGAGCGCCGTGCCGAGGTTGCGCGGCATCAGGGACTGCGCGAGCGCGACGCCGGGTGCGTTCTGCACCGAGAGCAGCGCGCTGCCGAGCAGCAGCAGCACCATCGCGAGCGAGCCGTGCAGAACGAGCCCCGCGACGAGCGGCGGTACCGAGCAGACGAGACCCACGATCGCAACGCGCGCGTGTCCGAACCGGTCCGCCAACGCACCGCCGGTATACAGCCCCGCCACGGCCGCGATCAGGAACGCCGTGACGACCGCCCCGGCCGCGGTGAGGGGAAGCCCGCGGGCGGTCAGCAGGTTCGGCAGATAGAACGCGAACGACGCGCCGGTCAGGTAGCGCAGCCCGGTGCTGGCCACCAGCAGCGCGATCGCGGCGACGTCGGCCGGCGGATGCTTCTCGCTCGCGCTCGTCGTGCGCCGTGGTGATACGTCGTCGGCGTCGCGTGCAAACGATGGGAGGACGGTCGCGACCGCGAGCGCTGCGAGCAGACCCGGAACCGCCATCGCGACGAGGCTTGCGGCGCCTGAATGCGCGAGGAGTGCCGCCGCAACGAGCGGTCCCAATCCATAGCCGAGTTGGCCTCCGATCTGAAAGATCGAAATCGCCGACGCGCGCTTGTTGCCGCCGAGCAGCGAGGAGTACCGTCCCGCTTCGGGGTGCATCACCGCGGAGCCGATCCCGCCGAGCACGACGAACGCGACCAGCACCGGCATCGACGCGGCGGCGGCCGTCGCCGGCACCGCGATCGCGATCAGCGCGACCGAGGCCGGCAAGAACCACCACTGACCGCGCCGGTCGCTGTAGGCGCCGACGAGCGGCTGCGCGATCGAGCTCGTCAGATACCAGACGAACGCGAGCGCCCCCTGATACCACGCCGGCAGCCCGGCCCGCGTCACGTCGAAGAAGATCACGAACGGTAGGATGCCCGAATACATATCGCTCGCGCCGTGCGCGAACGCCATCAGCGAGACCCCGCGCAAGTCCCAGGGACGCGAGAGCGAGGAGGAAGCGGTGGTCACCACCATTCGTTCGCCGTGCGATGCCGGCGTCGCCTCTGCGGACTCTATCGCGAAGGCTACCGAAAAAGGGAGGCGAAGCGCCTCCCTTTTTCTGCAACAGGCTCCGACGTCTCGGAACCCACAAGCCCGCCGTAGCGGGGAACAGCAACAATGTTATCCCGACCAGCCGTGGACGTCAAGCTCGTTCCGCTCGCAGGTGCAACGTCTGAACGTGCGTAGCACGACGATTCGACGTCGTTTCGTCATCTCTGGCGGTGCAAAACCGATCCGGTCGAAATCGCAGATCAAGATCGTTCGTGTTCTAGGGATCGTGCAGGCTCTGATCCCCACCCGCCGCGCTCGAAGCCTTTGCGGTCTCGCGGATCGCGGGCCTGGGGAGGGTTGGGGGCGACGGCGCTAGGAATGGGCGGTGTCTTGGTTTCACGTGCTTCGCCGGCAGCGTACGGCCGGATCGCCCTCGGCCTGGTCTTGCTCGTCGCGGTGCTCGTCTGGTTTCTTCCGTCCTATTACACCGGACTGCTGACGCAGATCGGGTTGTATGCGCTCGTCACGATCGGGCTCAACCTGTTCATGGGCTATGCCGGGCAGGTCTCGCTCGGTCAGGCGGCCTTCGTGGGGATCGGAGCCTACACGTCGGCAGCGCTTGCGGTGAAGGGGCACGTCACACCGTGGGTCGGCCTCATCGCCGGCGCGCTCGTGGCGGCGCTGGTCGCGTACATCCTCAGCTTCATCGCGCTGCGCTTGCGTGAGAACCTGCTCGCGCTCGCGACGCTCGCGCTCGGGATCGTGATCAATGTCGTCTTCAACGAGTGGGAGTTCATCGGCGGTTCGTCGGGGTTCAAGGACATCCCCGGCTTCGCGCTCGGGACGTTCACGTTCGATCAGCGCGCGTACGCGATCCTCGCCTGGGCGCTGGTCGCGATCGGGATCTGGTTCGCAGGAAACGTCGTGCGCTCGAGCTTCGGCCGCGCGCTGGTCGCGATCTCGGCCGGCGAGCTCGGCGCGCAGACGCTCGGCGTCGACTCCGAGCGGCTGAAGCGGCAGACGTTCGTACTGAGCGCGGTCTACGCCGGCGTCGCGGGAGCGGTCTACGCGTCCTCGTTCAGCTACATCGACCCGAGCTCGTTCAGCTTCTTGCTCTCGGTGAACTTCGTGCTGATGTCGGTGATCGGCGGGATCCGCAGCATGTGGGGCGCGGTGATCGGTGCGGCCGTCGTCGTCGCGCTCGGGCAGGTGCTGCAAAACGTCGTGCCGGTCGTACTGCCGAGCGCGCGCGGCGACTTCCAGTCGTTCTTCCTCGGCGTCATCCTGATCGCGATGCTGATCCTGCTGCCGCGCGGCATCACCAGCCGTTTGCGCGAGGCACGGGCGTGATCGCGCAGCTCTGGCAGTACGTGCTGGCAGGCGTCGTCGTCGGCGCTATCTACGCGCTGATCGCGGCGGGCTTCGTGCTGATCTATCAGGTCACCGGGCTGATCAACTTTGCGCAGGGCGAGTTCGCGATGATCGGCGCGATGACGGCGTCGGCCCTCGCGACCTCGGGGATGCCGGTGTTCGAAGCGGCGGCGATCGCGGTGCTCGTCGCCTCCGTCACCGGCGCGCTGTGTTACCTCCTGGCGATCCGGCCGGCGCGCGCCGCGACCGGCGTGACGCTGATCTTCATCACGCTCGGGCTCGACGTCGCGCTGCGCGGACTCGGCTTGTTCGTGTGGGGAACGAACCCGCTCAGTCTGCCCGCGTTCACCGGCGGCGCCGCGATCACTGTGTTCGGCGGCGTCCTTCCGCCGCAGGCGATGTGGGTGCTGCTCACCGACCTGCTCGTGTTCGCGGCGCTCTATCTGTTCTTCCGGCACACGTACGCCGGGACGGCGGTGCGCGCCGCGGTCGCGAACCCGCCGATCGCCTCGACCTTCGGGATCCCGCTGCGCACGTTCGCGTTCTGGAGCTTCGTTGCAGCCGCTGCGATCGGCGGGCTCGGCGGCGTCGTCGTCGCTCCGATTACCAGCGCGACGTACGACATGGGCCTGACGCTGGGCCTCGCGGGGTTCGTCGCGGCGGTGCTCGGCGGGCTCGACAGTCTGCCCGGTGCGCTCGTTGGCGGCTTCGTGCTGGGGATCGTCGAGAAGCTCGCCGGCGGCGTGCTCTCGACGGGTTGGGAGCAAGGCGTCGGTTTCCTCATCCTGGTGCTCGTGCTGGTGCTGCGCCCGCAGGGACTGCTCGGCCGCGCGGTGCGGCGCGCATGAGCGCGATGTCGATCCCCTTGACGACGACGCTCGAGGTGCGCGGCGTGACGGTGCGGTTCGGCGGCGTGATCGCGGTCGACGACGTCACGTTCACCGCGCGCACTGCCGAGGTGCTCGGTGTGATGGGCCCCAACGGCGCCGGCAAGACGACGCTGTTCAACGTGATCAGCGGTGTCCAACGACCGACCTCCGGCGAGGTCTCGCTCGGCGGAACGCGCTTGACGGGACGCGGTGTCGAGGACGTCGCCGCGCTCGGCGTGACGCGGACGTTCCAGACGCCGGTGATGTTCTGGGGGCTCACGGTGCGCGAGAGCGTCGAGGTCGCGCTCGCGGCGCGCGAGTTCGGCGGAACCTATCCGCCCGCGCCGTGGCGCGAGCTGGTGCGCTGCGGGCTCGGAACGCCGGGCCGTCGCCGCGAAAACGCGGTGCTGCGCGAGCGCGCCGATGCGATCCTGACCGCCGCGGGGATCGTCGCGATGGCCGGCCGGGCGACCGAGTCGCTCGCGTTCGGTGAGGAACGTCTGCTGGAGATGGCCCGTGCGCTCGCCGTCTCGCCGACCGTCTTGCTGCTCGACGAGCCGCTCTCCGGACTGAACCCCGACGAGATCGAGGCGGTGCTGGCATCGATCCGCGCGGCGCGTTCGAGCGGCGTCGCGGTGCTGCTCGTCGAGCACGCCGTCGGCGAGCTGCTCGCGGTCGCCGACCGCGTCGTCGTGCTCGATCACGGGCGCAAGATCGCGGAGGGCTCGCCCCAAGCGGTTGCCGACGACCCGCTTGTGATCGACGCCTACATCGGGGACGATGCTTCGACAGGCTCAGCATGACATGACGACGCCGATGTTGGAGGTCGAGGGGATCTCGACGATTCGCGGCCGCGTCCAGGTGCTGTGGGACGTGAGCCTGACCGTGCAGCGCGGCGAGACCGTCGCCATCGTCGGTCCGAACGGCGCCGGTAAGACCACGCTCGTCGGCTCGATCACGGGTCTCGTGCCGCCGAAATCGGGCCGCATCCGCATCAACGGCGCCGACGTCACCGGGTCGCCGCCCGAAAAGCTCGCGAGCCGTCGCGTCGCCCTCGTCCCCGAACGGCGCGGGATCTTCGCGCCGCTGACCGTGCGCGAGAACCTGCTGATGGGCGCCTACGCCCGCCGCGCCAGGCGCGCGGAGCTCGACGCCGATCTGGACGACGTGTTCGGACTCTTCCCCGCGCTGGTGCGCTACCGCGACGCGATCGCCGGTTCGCTGTCGGGCGGAGAGCAGCAGATGGTCGCGATCGGCCGCGCGCTGATGGCGAAACCGGAACTGCTCCTGCTCGACGAGCCGAGTCTCGGCCTTGCACCGAAGGTGCGCGCGGAGATCTTCGGCGCGCTGGCGCGGCTCGCCGAACGGGGCGTCACGATCCTGCTCGTCGAGCAGAACCTGCGCCTCGCCGCGCGCATCTGCGGCCGCGCATATTTGATGCAGAACGGGCGCATCGTCGGGACGGAGACCTCCGACGAGCTCGCGCGCTCGGCCCGGACGGTCTATTTGGGGTCGCACGGGTGAACCGAGGCCCTCGCAGAAGCCCCTCGGGCAATGATTCATAAGGAGGTCCGTATCGTGCGTTCGACTCTCGCCCGTCTCTGTGCCCTGGTGGTTGCGGCGTTCATCGTCGTCTCCGCGACGCCGCCCCCGCCGGCGGGCGCGGCCGCCGAACCGTATGTGATCGGTGCGATCGTCTCCGAGAGCGGTCCGGGCGCGACGCTGGGCCGGCCCGAGGCGGACAGTATCCAGATGGCGGTCGACGAGATCAACAAGGCGGGCGGAGTAAACGGACACCCGCTGCAGGCGACGATCATCGACGACGAGTCGAACCCGACCACCGCCGTCAACGCGGTCCGAAAGCTGCTCGACCAGCATCCGGCCGCGCTCATCGGCTCGTCGCTGACGCAGACCTCGCTCGCGATGATCCCATTGACGCAGGCCGCCAAGGTGCCGCTGATCTCGCTCGCGTCGAGCTCGCAGGTGATCCAGCCGGTCGCCGACCGGCAGTGGGTCTTCAAGATGCCGATCACCGACTTCCACGTCGCGCAAGCGATGCAGGAGTACATGCGCAAGAAGAACACGACCAAGGTCGCCGTGATCTACCGCGACGACGACTACGGCAAGACCGGCCTCTCGCATTTCAAGGACGCCGGACGGAACTTCGGCTTCGAAGTGGTCGACGCCGAGGCGATCAACGCGCGCGCCAGCGACGCGACGACGCAACTCACCCACATCAAGGCCTCTAACGCGCAGGCGATCGTGTGCTGGACGACGCTCCCGTCGGCGGCGGTCATCATCAAAGCCTATCGCGAGCTTGGCATGAACCTGCCGATCTACTACTCCGACGGCGCCGCGACGGGCGTGTTCCCGCTGCAGGCCGGCCCGGCGCTCAACGGTGCGTACATCGCGAGCACGAAGATCAACATCGCCGATTCGCTCGCGCCGAAGGACCCCCAGAAGAAGCTGCTCGACCACTACATCGCCCAGTTCGTCAAAGACTACCCGAAGGACGCGCCGGTCAGCATCTTCGGCGGCTTCGGCTACGACAGCGTCTACATTCTGAAGCAGGCGTTCGAGCACGCGAAGGGCACCGACGGTGAAAAGGTTCGTCAGGCGCTCGAGCACACGGACTATCTCGGGGTGACCGGGCAGTTCCGCATGTCGGGCGGCGACCACAACGGGCTCTCCGTGTTCTCGCTGGTCCTCACCCAGGTCGAGAACGGCAAGTTCACGATCGCAAAATAAGCGCCCGGGAGATCGTATCGTGCTGAGCGGAGCCGAGCGAGAACAGGCATATCGCGCGATCTCGCTGGCCCGGGCGCTCGACGAGCGGATGTGGCGGCTCGCCCGGGCGGGCCGCGCGCATTTCGCCGTGCCGTGCAGCGGCCACGAGGCGATCGGCGTCGGCTACGCGATGGCGATGCGGCCCGGCGTCGACTGGCTCGCGCCGCATTATCGCGACCTCGCCGCGCTGATCGTGCTCGGGATGGCGCCGCGCGACGTGATGCTGTGCTTCTTTTCGCGCCCGTCCGACCCGAACGCGCACGGCCGCCAGCCGTATGCCCACTTCGGCTCGCGCGCGCTGCACGTGCTCTCGCAGCAGGGTCCGCAGCCGAACCACTGCAGTCACGGCGTCGGCTGCGCCTGGGGCTCGAAGCTGCTGGGCGACGGCAGCGTCACGGTGATCGCGTTCGGAGACGGCGGCGCGCAAAAAGGCGAGGCGCACGAGTCGATGAACGTCGCGGCGATCCACAAGCTGCCGTGCGTCTTCGCCGTCCACCGCAACGGCTGGACGCAGTCGGTGAAGCGCAGCGATCAGTACGCGACCGAGACATTGGTCGCGCGCGCCGAAGGCTATGGGATGCCCGGGGTCGCGGTCGACGGAAGCGACGTCGAGGCGATGCACGCGGCCGCCAGCGCCGCATTCGAACGGGCGAGGGCGGGCGAGGGTCCGACGCTGATCGACGCGGCTTGCGTGCGCTTCATGCCGAACACCTCGAACGACGACGACTCACGCTATCGCGATCGCGCCGACCTCGACGAGCAGCGCGCGGCGCGCGATCCGCTGACCCGCGCACGGGTGCTGGTTGGGGCCGAGTTCGCCGTGCAGGTCGACGACGAGAACGCCGCGCTCGCGGCGGAGGCCGCCGAGTGGGCGGAGGCGCAGCCGCTCGGCGATCCGGCGACGGTGGCGGATCACATGTATGCGTGAGCTGACCGTAATCGAAGCGGTGCGCGAAGCGCTCGCCGAGGAGATGGCGCGCGACGAGCGCGTGCTCGTTCTCGGTGAGGACGTGGGGAAGCTGGGCGGCGTCTTCCGCGCCACCGAGGGTTTGTTCGAGCGCTTCGGCGCGGCGCGCGTCGTCGACATGCCGATGGCCGAGACGGTGATCGCCGGCGTCTCGGTCGGCCTCGCGATGCGCGGGCTGCGACCGGTCGCGGAGATTCAGTTCGCCGACTTCATCCACGCCGCGATGGACCATCTGGTCGGCGAGGCGGCGAAGATCCGCTGGCGGACCGGCGGCGACTGGTCGTGTCCGATGGTGCTGCGCACCGCGTACGGCGGCGGGTTCCGCGGCGGACCGTATCACTCGCAGAGCGTCGAGGCGTTCTACGCGCACGCGCCGGGGCTGAAGGTGGTCGCACCGTCGACCCCCGCCGACGCGAAGGGGCTGCTGATCGCCGCGATCCGCGATCCCGATCCGGTGCTGGTCCTCGAGCACAAGCGCACCTATCGCACGATCCGTGGGCCGGTGCCGGAGGGCGACTACGTCGTGCCGATCGGGCGCGCCGCGATCGCGCGCGCGGGCCGCGACGTGACGGTGCTCGCGTGGGGGATGATGCTGCACGAGTCGCTCGCCGCCGCCGAGACGCTCGCGAGCGAGGGGATCGACGCCGAGGTCGTCGACCTCCGCACGCTGGCGCCGCTCGACCGCGAGACGATCCTGACATCGCTCGCCAAGACGCGGCGGCTGTGCGTCGTCCACGAAGACACGATCACGATGGGACTCGGTGCGGAGCTGTGCGCGCTCGCCGCAGAGGCCGGCGTGCTGGACGTCCCGCCGGTGCGCGTCGCGATGCCCGACATTCCCGGGATCCCGGTCGACGACCAGCTCGAAGACGCAGTGTTGCCGAACCGCGCGACGATCCGCGACGCGCTGGTACACCTGGTCGCACGGCCGCGAGTGTACACCGGCGCCGGCGCACACGCCGCGTACGACCCCGGGATCCCGCAAGCCTCGAGCGTCGTCGAAGTCGCATTGCCGGTTGAGCACACGCGCCTCGCGCTCGACGCATTGGTCGAGGCGGCACGCTCGATCCCGCGTTGCAACGCGACCTTCGCGTGGACGGGGATCGTCGAACACGCCGACGTCGTCGTCGATCTCGATCTCGGCCCGTCCGCGCCGGCGAGCGGCCGCGGCACGATCACACTGATCGACTACGGACCGGACGGCAGCGACCTCGCCATCCCGTTCGTTCGTCCCGGCCAGACCGCGGCGGTTCGCATCGGCGCCGTCCGCGACGGCCGTGCCTACGTCGCGTGCGCCGTCGATCACCGCGCCGTCGACGGCGCCGACGTCGGCCGCTTCCTCGCCGCCTTCAAAACCGCCGCCGAACGCGAAAGCGTAGTAGTAGCGTGAACGTCGAATTTCCGCGCCTTGCCGACACGCTCGTCGAAGGCGTGGTCTCCGCGTGGTACAAGAAGCCGGGCGACACCGTCAAGCGCGGCGAACCGCTCTTCGCGGTCGAGACCGACAAGGTGAACACCGACGTGGAGTCGCCCTGCGACGGCGTCCTGGCGGAGATCCTGGTCCCCGAAGGCGAGCACGCCGACGTCGGCCAGATCCTGGCGCGCTTCGCAGGCGAAGAAGGCGTGCACACCGCCGTCTCACGGCCCATCGCCGCGCCGGCACCGTCGCCGGCCGCGAGCGGCGGTCTGGGGGCGATGCGCAAACGGATCGCCGAACGGATGACCGAGGCGCGTGCGACGATCGCGCAGGGATCGTGCGCGAAGCTGGTCGATCTGAGCGCGATCGAACGGCGCGGAGCGTCGTGGACAGCGTACTTCGTCAAGGCGTTCGCGCAGGCGCTCGAAGCCGACCGGATCGGGGTCGCGGTCGAGATCCAAGGCGGGCTCGTCGTCCCGGTCGTCCCCGACGCGCGTGACGCCTCGCTCCACGACATCTCCGTGCGCATCGCCGACCTCGCCGCGCGCGCGCGGGAGAACGCGCTCAAGGCGACCGACGTCGGCGGTGCCGCCGCATCGGTCACCAACGTCGGCGCGACCGGAACGCTGCTCGCATTCCCGCTCGTCGCGCCCGGCGAACCGGCGATCCTGGCGCCAGGCGCGATCGTCGACGGCCGCTGCTGGCTCGCGCTCTGCTACGACCGTGCTCACTACGACGAGTACGCCGCCGACCGTCTGCTGACAACCGTCGTCGAACGGCTGCGCGCGCTCTGATGATCGGCGAGGAACCGTCCAAGATCCGGACCCGCGAAGCCGCCGAACACGATTTCATCGTGCGGGCGCTGACCGCGGTGAACGTGCGCGACCAGGACGCACGCGACGTCGCCGACGTGCTCGTCGCCGCCGACCTGCGCGGTGTCGAGTCGCACGGGATCGCGCGACTGGAGACGTTCTACGTGCGGCGTATCGAAGCCGGCGTGGTCAACGCGCGCCCCACCTACACGACGCTCTCCGACCGGCCCACGCAGTTCGCGCTCGACGCCGGGAACGGGCTCGGACATCCCCCCGGCAAGTTCGCGATGGGCCAAGCGATCGAGAAGGCGCGCGAGAACGGCGTGGCGTTCGCGACGGTGCGGAACTCGAACCACTACGGTATCGCCGCGTACTACGCGATGATGGCGCTCGAACACGGCATGATCGGGCTCTCGATGACGAACTCGACCCACCTCGCGGTGCCGACGTTCGGGGCGAAGAAGACGACCGGGACGAACCCGATCGCGGTCGCGATCCCGGCGCGCGAGCATCCGCCGTTTGTGCTGGACATGTCGACGACCGGCGTGACGTTCGGGCGGCTCGAGGTCAGCGAGCGCAAGGGCAAGCCGCTCAAGGCCGGCTGGGCGGTCGACGGCGAGGGCCGCGAAACGCGCGATCCGCTGATCGCGAAAACGGTCGGCGCGCTGCTCCCGCTCGGCGGGTACGGCACCGACGGCGGCGGCCACAAGGGCTACGGCCTCGGCGCGCTGGTCGACATCCTGTGCGGCGTGCTCGCGGGCGGTTTGTTCGGCGCCGCGGCCGACGTGCCGGAGACGGGGATGCACGGCGGAATCGTCGGCAATTTCTTCGGCGCGTTCCGCATCGACGCGCTGCGCGACGCGGACGCGTTCGAGCGCGACCTCGACCGCGAGCTGCGCACGTTTGAGAACAGCGCTCCCGTGCCGGGCGCCGAGCGCGTCATCATCCCGGGCGAGCCGGAGCGCGCGAACACCGAGCGCTACCGCAGCGAAGGCGTTCCGATCGATCCGAAAGTGTGGGAAGCAATCGACACGATGGCCGAACGGCTGGGGATCGAAAAGCTGGAGAGGTTCACCGTTGAGTGAGACCGTGCGCGTCCGCGAGGCGGACCTGTCGGCGTTCGTCGAGCGGTCGTTGACCCACGTCGGCATCGACGAGCAGCAGGCCAAGACCGTCGCCGATATCCTCGTCGCGGCCGACCGCCGCGGGATCGAGTCGCACGGCGTCGCGCGCCTGCGCTGGTTCTACGTCGACCGCATCCGCAACGGGCGCATCAAAGCCCAGCCGCGCTACGAGATCGTGCGCGAGAGCGCGACCGCGCTGCTGATCGACGCCGACAACGGGCTCGGCCATCCCGCCGCGCACCTGGCGATGACGCGCGCGATCGACAAGGCGCGCGCGAGCGGGATCGCCTTTAGCGCGGTGCGCAATTCGAACCACTACGGGATCGCCGGCTACTACGCGATGATGGCGCTCGAGTACGACATGATCGGCATCTGCTCGACCGACTCGATCCACCTCGCCGTGCCCACCTTCGGGAGCACGAAGATGCAAGGGACGAACCCGTTCGCGTTCGCGGTCCCGGCCGGCGAAGAACCGCCGTTCGTGCTCGACTTCTCGACCACGACCGTGACCTACGGCAAGCTCGAAGTGTACGAACGCAAGGCGCTCGCGCTCAAACCCGGCTGGGCCGTCGACGAGCACGGCAATCCGACGACCGATCCGGCGGCGCGGCACTGGGGCTCGCTGCTCCCGCTCGGCGGCTTCGGCACCGAGGGCGGTGGCCACAAGGGTTACGGGCTCGGTGCCTTGGCGGAGATCCTGACCGGCGTGCTGGCCGCAGGCTGGTTCGGCGCCGCGCTCACGCTGACCGAGGGTCCGGACGCGCCGTCCGGGATCACCTCGCACTTCTTCGGCGCGATCAGCATCGAGGCGCTGCGCGACGTGCGCGAGTTCAAGCTGGAGATGGATCGCGAGTTGCGCACGTTCAAAGCGAGCACACCGGCGCCCGGCGAGTCACGCGTGTACGTGGCAGGCGAGATCGAGCACGAGAACGAGATCGCGTTCCGGCGCGACGGCATCCCGCTGATCGGACCGGTCATCGACGACCTCGACGCGCTCGCCGCCGACCTCGGCATCGATCCCATCACGCGGATTTCGCCTTAGCGATCTCGGGCGTGCGGACGTGTTCCGGCCGCACGCCCATCCCGATGAACCGCGCCGGAAAGCGGCGCAAGTACGGAAACCACTGCAGCAGCCGCAGCGGCCACGGTAGCGAGCCGGTACGGGACGGCGGGCGCGGTGCAACGGATGCGACGCTGCCGAAGATGCGCGCGGCCGCGAAGACCTGCGCCCATTGCGTGACGCGGATCGCGAACAGCCGGCGCCTTTCGACCGCATGCAAGTGGCGCTCCGAGATCGTCCCGTCGCGGAGCGGCGCGGCGAGGATGTTGGCGGCGGCGACGGCGTCCTGGATCGCGAGGTTGATGCCGACGCCGCCCATCGGCGACATCGCGTGCGCGGCGTCCCCGATGCAGAGCAGCCCCGGACGATGCCACGTGCGCAGCCGGTCGACGACGACGGTGAGCAGCTTCACGTCGTTCCAGTCGTGCAGTGCGGCGACGCGGTCGCGCGTGAACGGCCCGATGCTCGCGATCTCGTCGCGCAGCACCTGGATGTCGCGCGCGCGAAGCGCGTCGAAGCCCCCCTTCGGGATGACGAACGCGCACTGCCAATAGTCACCGCGGTCGATGGTGACGAAAAGGCGTCCGGCATCGAAGTACCCGAGCACCGAGCCCGAATCGCTGGGGTGTTTCGAGAGACGCATCCAGAGCACGTCGATCGGCGCGCCGAAATCCTGCACTGTCAGCCCGGCGCGCTCGCGGACCGTCGAGTGCCGGCCGTCGGCGCCGACGACCAGTTCGGCGCGAATCTCGAGCGGGCCGTCGGGCGTGTCCGCGTGCGCGCCGATCACGTGCCCGGCCTCGATGATGAGATCGCTCACCTCGGCGCGCATCAGCACCCGAAATTCCGGAAACGCGGTGCCGCGCTCGGCCAGGAAGTTCAGAAAATCCCACTGCGGCATGACCGCGACGAACTTGCAGCGCGTCGGCAGATGGCGCAGGTCGGCGATGGTCACCTCGACACCGTTGACGCGGCCGCCGATCTCGCGCAGCTCGGTGTGCGGCCGCGTCAGGAAGTCGTCGAGCACGCCGAGCTCGGCCATTACCTCCAGGGTCGACGGGTGGACCGTGTCGCCGCGAAAGTCGCGCAAGAAGTCGGCGTGTTTCTCGAGCACGATCACGTCGACACCGGCCCGCGCGAGCAGGTAGCCGAGCATCATCCCGGCGGGCCCGCCACCGGCGATGCAGCAGCGCGTGCGCAGCGTCTCCAGGGCGGCCCTCAGCGCAGCTCGGCGCGGATGGTCGGGTCGACGTAGGCCGTCGGGTCGTCGCCGGCGCCGGGTGGTGCGTACCGCGCGCGCAGGCGCAGCACCGTACGTACACCGTCGAGGTCGACCGCGGCATTGCGCTGGATCCCGCCGCTCGCCGCGAACGCGGCGTCGTAGCTCGCCGCCGCGATCTGCTGCGGGACGTCGAGCGCCGACGCGACCAGTGCGATCGATCCGGGGCGGTCGCGGGTCGCCTGGGCGAGCGCGGTACGGTAGGCGCGGGCATACCCAAGCGCGAGCGGACGGTTTGCACCCAGCCAGCTGCGCCGAGCGATCACGGCGATGCCCTGGTACGCTCCGAGCAGGTCGGTCGCCCGCGCCAACGTGGTGAAGCCGGCGGCGTTGGCGACGAGGTCGAAGGGCGGCGTGAGGAGGGTCGCGTCGAACGCTCCGGCCAGCAGACCCTGCGCGCGTTGCTGCGTGCCGCCGCGCGGGACGAGCGTGACGTCGTGCTCGCCGATTCCGGCAGTGGCGAGGATCGCGCGCAGCGCGAACGTGAACCCCGTCGCGACCGCGTCGACCGCCAGAGTCTTGCCGCGCAGGTCTGCGAGCGTCGCGATCCCCGGCCGCGCCACGAGCCGCAGCTGGCCGTCGTCGACGCCGAGAAACGCGCAGAAGTCGCGGTGCGCGACCGCGACGGCCCCCGCTCCCACGTCGTACGCGATCGGATTGTCGATCGACGTGTGCGCGAGATCGAGCGCGCCGGAATCGAGCTGGGCGAACAGATCGACCGACGACGTCGCCGGCACCGCCGTCACGTCGAGCCCTTCGCGGTTGAAAAAGCCCGCGCGGATCGCGATCAGCAGCGGGAGGGCGGAAACGCCCGGGAAATACGCGACGTGCAGGGCGCGCACGTCGGCCCGGGAAGGCCGCGTGAAGCTTCCCGCGAGCGCTGCCGCGGCGCAACCGGCGATGAAGTGCGTCCTACTTGCCGTCGGCATTTTTCCGAGTATACTCGCCGTTTTCACTGCAATTGATTTCAGAAGGACGTTCCGCGCATGCAGAACCCGTCCCTGGCCGACAGCCGGCCCATCCCCGCGCCGGGTCCGATGGGCGTCGACTTCGAACAGCGCGTCGATTTCGACCGCCTGAGGAAGTACCGGCTGGGACGCGCGCGCGCCGCGCTCGACGCGAGCGATCTCGGGGCGCTGCTGCTCTTCGACGTCAACAACATCCGCTACGTCAGCTCGACGATGATCGGCGAGTGGTCGCGCGACAAGATGACGCGCTA
This sequence comes from Vulcanimicrobiota bacterium, assembly GCA_003168375.1. Lineage (GTDB taxonomy): Bacteria > Vulcanimicrobiota > Vulcanimicrobiia > Vulcanimicrobiales > Vulcanimicrobiaceae > Vulcanimicrobium > Vulcanimicrobium winogradskyi. The sequence goes on along the minus strand of PMSI01000002.1, from coordinate 270,345 downwards.
CTGCCTGCTGACGCGCGGCGGCGATCCGATCGTGTGGGACTTCGGCTCCGCCGCGAAACACCACCGGCTCTATGCGCCGTGGCTCGCGCAGCACAACTGCAAGGCCGGGCTGCTCGGGCTGCGCGGCGCGATCTCGCCCGACGTGGGTCTGTTCGAGGGCGCTGCCGCCGAGATCGCCTCGCTGCTCAAAGCGGCGGGCGTTGAGAAGATGCCGCTCGGGCTCGACATCGTCGAGCCGCCGCTGCTGTTCGAGCTGCAGAAGCACGGCATCATCGTCCACGACGGACAGCAGACGATGCACGACGCGCGTGAGATCAAGTCCCACGACGAGATCCTGCTGCTCTCCACCTCCGCGGCACTGGTCGACGGTGCGTACCAGGATATCGTCGAGGCGCTCAAACCCGGGATCCGCGAGAACCAGATCGTCGCGCTTGCAACGAAGAAGCTCTACGAGTTGGGCTCCGATGACGTCGAATCGATCAACGCGGTCTCCGGGGAGCGCTGCAACCCGCACCCGCACAACTTCTCGGATCGGCTCATCCGGCCGGGCGATCAAGCGTTCTTCGACATCATGTCGGCATTCAATGGTTATCGCACCTGCTATTACCGCACCTTCAGCGTCGGCTACGCGACGGTCGCGCAGCGCGACGCATACAAGCAGTGCCGCGAGTGGATCGACGCGTCGATCGCGCTGATCCGGCCCGGCGTCATGACCGACGACGTGGCGCGCGCCTGGCCGAAAGCCGAAGACTTCGGCTTTGCTAGCGAGATGGAAGCGTTCGGTCTGCAGTTCGGCCACGGACTCGGGCTCGCGCTGCACGAACGGCCCGTCATCTCGCGGCTCAACTCGCTCGAGCACCCGATGGAGATCAAAGCCGGGATGGTCTTCGCGCTCGAGACGTACTGCCCGGCGACCGACGGGTACTCGGCCGCGCGGATCGAGGAAGAGATCGTCGTCACCGAATCCGGCCCGGCGATCATCACGCGGTTCCCGGCCCACGAGCTGTTCGTGACCAACCCGTACGATTTCGGGAGCAAGCCGCGGTGAGCACCGTCGGCGTCGTCGGCCTCGGCGACATGGGGACCGGGATGGCGGAACGCCTGCTGGCGGCCGGGCACGAGGTGTACGGCTGGAACCGCACCCGCGCGAAAGCGGAACGGCTCGCGGCGAAGGGCCTGCGCGTGCTGGACTCGCCGCGCGCGGTCGCGCGCGCCGGCGAGCTCGTCATCACGATGGTCACTGACAACGGCGCGCTCCAAGCGGTCTGCGACGGCCCCGACGGGATCCTCGCCGGGCTCGGCCCGGGCACGATCTTCGCCGAGATGAGCACCACCGCGCCGGCGCTCGTTCGCGCGCTCGCGCAGCGGGTCGCCGCGACCGGCGCGGCGCTGCTCGACGCGCCGGTCTCGGGGAGCATCCTGACGCTGCGCGAGGGGAAGCTGCTGATCATGGTCGGGGGCGACCGCGCCGCGTTCGAACGTGCCGAACCGATCCTGCTCGCGATCGGGCCGAAGGTGCGGCACGTCGGCGAGGTCGGCCAGGCGAAAGCGCTCAAGATCGGCGTGAACCTCTCGCTCGCGGTGCAGATGCTGGCCTTCAGCGAAGGCGTGCTGCTCGCCGAGCGAACCGGCGTCGACCGGCGCGTCGCGTTCGACACCTTTCTGCACAGCGTGATCGCCTCGCCGATGCTGCAGTATCGCGCGCCGTTTGCGCTCGACCCGCCGGACTACGCGTGGTTCGACTGCGGGATGATGCAGAAGGACCTGGACCTCGCGCTCGAACTCGGCCGTGAGATGAGCGTGCCGCTCCCGACCACCGCTGCGACCCGAGAAGTGCTGACCGCGACGCGCGCGCTAGGCTACGGCAAGGAAGACTTCGCCGCGCTCTTCCACGGGCTCGCGCGCATGAGCGGGATCCATGATCCTCCTCCAGCTCGCGATTAACGGAGTTCTGCTGGGCGGGGTCCTGGCGCTCTCCGCACTCGGCTTCAACATCGTCTTCGGCGTGATGCGCGTCGTGAACCTCGCGCATGGCGATTTCGTCGTGCTCGCCGCCGTCTTCGCGGCGTACGAGTTCGCGCAGTCCGGGATCAACCCGCTGCTGCTGCTCCCGCTGACGATCGTCGCCGGGTTCGTCGCGGGTGCGCTGATCCACCACCTGCTGCTGCGGCGTTTGCCGGGTGAGATCGCCTCGGCCGAAGCCTCGTCGCTGACGCTGACCTTCGGGCTCTCGTACTTTCTCACCGGCGCCGGGCTGGCGACGTTCGGTGGTCGCTTCGTCTCGGTGCCGTACCTCACCGGGGCGTTCCAGCTCGGACCGATCTCGATCCCGCAGGCGCGGCTGCTCGCGTTCGCGGTGGCCGTGGTGCTCTCGCTCGCGTTCGCGTTCGTGCTGCGCTCGACGGCGCTGGGCCGCGCGATCCGCGCGACGAGCCAGAACCTGGACGGCGCGCTGGCGTGCGGCGTCGACGTCGACCGCGTGCGCACGCTGGCGTTCGCGATCGGGACGGCGGTCGCGACGGCGGCCGGAACACTGATGAGCTTTCTCTACAACCTCAACGCCCAGCAAGGCGTGCTGTTCACGGTGAACGCGTTCGCGGTCGTCGTCATCGGCGGGCTCGGCAACTACACCGGAGCGGTGCTCGGCGCGCTGGTCCTCGGCCTTGCCGAGTCGTTCGCGAGTTATTTCGTCGGCGCGACGCTCGCCGAGGCGGCGCCGTACCTGCTGTTCATCCTGGTGCTGCTCCTCGCGCCGGGCGGCCTGCGCGGACGGCGCGCCGCGTGAAGCGCGCCGCCGCTGTGCTCGCCGCGCTCGTGATCGTCGTGCTGATCCTGGCGCCGCTGCGGCTGAACGGCTACGCGATCAACCTGCTCTACATCACGGTGCTCTCGATCGGGCTGGCGTACGGCTGGAACATCATCTCCGGCTACGCGGGCTACTTCTCGTTCGGCCAGATCGCGTTCTTCGGCGTCGGCGCGTACGCGACCGGATTGCTGGTCGCCGACCTGCACTGGTTCTGGATGCCGGCCGCGTTCGCCGGCGGCGTGCTGGCCTGCGCGCTCGCGATCCCGCTCGGCTACGTGATGCTCCGGCTGCGCGGGCCGTTCTTCGCGATGGGGATGTTCGGGATGGCGCAGATGGTGCGCGTGCTCGTCACCGCGATCCCCGCGACCGGCTCGGGCTCCGGGCTCTTTCTGCCGCCCGGTTCCGGGATCACCGAAGTGTACTACTGGACGCTCGCGATCTGCGCCGGCGCGATCGCGCTGACGATCTGGATCGACCGCAGCGCGTTCGGGCTGCGGCTGCAGGCGCTGCGCGAGGACGAGCAGGTCGCCGGCACGCTCGGCGTCGACACGACGCGCGCGAAGATCACGGCGTTCGCGCTCAGCGCGCTGATCCCGGGTCTGCTCGGCGGCGGCTACGCGCTCTTCCTCACCTACATCGAGCCCGACGCGGTGTTCTCGTCGCGCCTCGATCTGCAGTCGATCGTGATGGCGATCCTGGGCGGACTCGGCACGGTCTGGGGACCGCTGATCGGCGGTCTGGTGATGACGCAGATCTCCGAAGCGCTCTGGGCGCGCTTCCCGCAGATCTACCTGATGATCTTCGGCGGCCTGCTGGTCGCGCTGCTGATCGCGCTCCCGCGCGGGATCGTGCCGGCGATCGCCGATCGCTTCGCGGCCAGGCGCAACGCGTGACTGAGCCGCTGCTCGCCGTCGACGGCGTTTCGATCGCATTCGGCGGCGTGCAGGCGCTCAGCGAGGTGTCGCTCGAGGTCCGGGACGGGGAGATCCTTGCGCTCATCGGCCCCAACGGTGCCGGCAAGACGACGCTCTTCAACGTGATCAGCGGCGTGCTGCGGCCCGACGCCGGCGACGTCCGGTTCGCCGGGCGCTCGATCGTCGGCTGGGCGCCGCATCGAATCGCGCGCGCGGGCGTGGCGCGGACGTACCAGATCGTGCGTCCCTTCGGCCGGCTGAGCGTCGTCGACAACGTCGCCGTCGGCGCGCTCGTTCACGCGCGTACGATCGAACGCGCGCGCAACGACGCGCGCGACGTGGTCGGGTTCGTCGGCCTCGGCGCGTACGCCGACCGGCCCGCGTCGTCGCTCACCCTCACGCAGCGCAAGCGCCTCGAGGTCGCTCGCGCGCTCGCGCTGCGGCCGAAGCTGCTCCTGCTCGACGAGGTGATGGCCGGCCTGACGCCGACCGAGATGGACGGGATGGCCGAGTTCGTGCTGCACCTGAGCGAGCGCGGGATCGCGGCCGTGGCGGGGATCGAGCACGTGATGCGGCTCGTCATGCGCATCTCCCATCGCATCGTGGTCCTCGACGCGGGACGGCGCATCGCCGAGGGCGACCCGGCGGCGATCCTGACCGACCCCGCCGTGATCGAAGCGTATCTCGGCGCGCCGCTGGGGATCGGCGGATGAGCCTGCTCACCGTCACCGGGCTCGAAGCCGGCTACGGCGACTTCCGCGCGCTGCACGGCGTCTCGTTCGCGGTCGAGCCCGGTGAGATCGTCAGCGTGATCGGCGGGAACGGCGCCGGGAAGACGACCGCGCTCAAGAGCCTGATGGGGATCGTGCGGCCGGTCGCCGGCGAGATCGTCTTCGACGGCGAGCGGATCGACGGGCGCCGGCCGCGCGAGATCGTCGAGCGCGGGCTCGCACTGGTCCCCGAGGGGCGCAATCTGTTTCGCGAGATGACGGTCGAGGACAACCTGCTGGTCGGCGCGCACGTGCGGCGCGTTCGTGGCCGCGCGGCCGCGCGTCTCGGCGAGGTCTACGCGCGGTTTCCGATGCTGGAGCCGCTGCGCAAGCGGGTGGCGGGGACGCTCTCGGGCGGGCAGCAGCAGGTCGTCGCGATCGGGCGGGCGCTGATGTCGCAGCCGCGGGTTCTCCTGATGGACGAGCCGTCGCTCGGCCTCGCGCCGAAGACGACGCTGGAGATCTTCGGCGTGGTCCGCGAGATCAACCGCGCCGGGGTCGCCGTCGTCCTGGTCGAACAGAACGTGGTCCAAGCCCTCGAGCTCGCCGCGCGTGCCTACGTGTTGACCGAAGGAAGAACCGTCATGGAGGGAACCGCCGCCGCGATCCGCGGCAATGCCGACGTCAAACGCCGTTTCATGGGAGAAGTGTGATCAGCATGCAGAGAAGTCGTTTCATCCGGACGGTCTCCGCGGCGGCCGTCGCGCCGACGCTCGCGACCGCCGCCGCCGCGCAGGCACAGGCGGCGCCGATCACGATCGGCGCATCGCTCTCGCTGACCGGCATCTTCGCCGACGGCGGAAAATACTCGCTCGAAGGCTATCAGCTCTGGATCAAGCAGCAGAACGCGAAGGGCGGCGTGCTCGGGCGGCAGATCGCGCTCAAGTACTACGACGATCAGAGCGAACCGGCGACCGGCGTGCGCCTCTACGAGCGCCTGATCAACGAAGACAAAGTCGACATCATCATGGGTCCGTACGGAACCGCGATCACCGCGCCCGCGGCGAACGTCGCCGAGCGCTACAAGATGCCGATGATCTGCCCCGAGACCGCCGACGTCGTGATGTTCCAGCGCGGCTTCAAGTACATCTTTCAGGGACTCGGCCCGGTGCAGACCTATCTCTACGGGGTGCTGCAGATCGCGAAGGACCACGGCCTCAAGACGCTGGCGCTGATCGGACCGGACACGGCGTTCTCGCACGCGCTGGTCAACGCGGTCCCCGAAGTGGCGCGCGGGTTCGGTCAGGCGATCGTGTACACGGAGTTCTACCCGGCGCGAGCGAGCGATTTCGCCTCGGTCATCGAGAAGGTGAAGGCGGCGAACCCCGACGTCCTGCTCGCGATGGCGTTCCCGAACGATTCGATCGGCGTCCTGCGCCAGTTGAAGCAGTCGAACTATGCGCCGAAGATCTTCTACGAAGCCGTCGGCGCCTCGGACCCGCGCTACGTCGAGAGCGCCGGCAAAGACGTGAACGGGGTCTTCTCGGTGACGGCGTGGGATCCCGACGGACCCGGCGCCGAGAACGCGAGCTTCAAGGCGAGCTACCGCGCCGAGTTCAAGCGCGACCCCGACTATCACAGCGCCAGCAACTACTCGTCGCTCGAGGTGCTCGCTGCGGCGCTGAAGCGCGTGGGTTCGCTCGATCGCGAGAAGCTGCGCGACGCGATCGCGACGACGCAGGTGAAGACGCTGGTCGGCAACTGGCGCGTCGACCCGCGGACCGGGATCCAGCTCGGCTACACGTCGTACATCTTGCAGTGGCAGAACGGGAAGCAGGTGATCGTGTATCCCGGCAACGTCGCGCACGGCAAGCCGATCTTCCCGTTCCCCGTTTGGTCGTCACGGTAGCGGGCCGTGAACGCGGCGTCGACGGTGACCGAGGAGGTCCTCGCGAGCGCGTCCGCGTGCGAGGACGCGCGGCTGCGGCTCGTGTTCGAGAGCCTGGTGCGCCACCTGCACGCGTTCGCCGACGAGGTCGGCCTCACGCCCGCCGAGTGGCTGGCGGGGATCCGGTTTCTCACCGCAACCGGACACAAGTGCGATGAATTCCGGCAGGAGTTCATGATGCTCTCCGACACGCTCGGCCTCACCTCGCTGGTCGACGAGATCGCGCACCGCGCGAGCACCGGCGCTAGCGAGTCGTCGGTGCTGGGCCCGTTTTACACCGAGAACCCGCCCGAGGTCGAGCGCGGCGCGAGTATCGCGGCGCCGGGCGAGGGCGTGCCGCTCGAGGTGCGCGGTCGCGTACGCGACGGCGGCGGTGCCGGAATTCCGGATGCCGTCCTTGACGTCTGGGGAACCGATGGGGGCGGTCTGTACGATTCGCAGCACCCCGAGCACCCGGTCGATTGTCGCGGCCGAATCCGCGCTGCGTCCGACGGCAGCTTCGCGTTTCGCACCGTCGTCCCGCAGAGCTATTCGATCCCGACCGACGGTCCGGTCGGTGCGATGCTGCAACGCTTGGGGCGGCACACGTTCCGCCCGGCGCACCTTCACTTTCGCATCAGCGCCGAAGGCTTCGCTCCGCTGACGACGGCGATCTACGCCGCCGGCGATCGGTACTTGGCGTCGGACGCCGTGTTCGGCGTGCGCTCATCGCTGGTCGAGGAGTTCCGGCGCGACGAGGCGTCGGGCACGGCGACGCTGGAACGCGACTTCACGTTGGCACGGGCCGGCGCGGGATGAGCCGGCTCGAGGTCGTCCACCACGAGGGCTACGATCCCGCGCTCAACGCGCTCTTCGTCCCCGCGATCAAAGTCGCGTCGGGACGGCTGGTGTTCATCTCCGGCGTCACCGGCGCGCCGGTGTATCACGATCATCCCCACCGCCCGGAAGACTTCGACGCGATCCCGCCCGACGCGGCATCGCAGGCGCGCCTCGCCTACGAACATCTCGCACAAGCGCTGACTGCCGCCGGCTGCACACCGTCCGACGTCGTCTCGCTGACACGCTTCTTCACTCACATCGCGGAAGATCAAGACGCGATCAACGCAATCCAAGCCGCGTTCTTCGCCGGCCACCTACCGACGAGCACGACGGTTGAAGTGAAGCGCCTCGCCACCGACCCGCGTCTGCGGCTCGAAATCCAAGCAATAGCGGTAGATCCCGAATGAGCGCGTCTCGTGGAGCCATAAGCGGCACGAGAGGACGCTGGGCGGGAATCGCGTGACTGTCCAGGGCTGGAATGGTCCGCCTTCCGACCGCCCCACGCGCTGGGTCCACCACGACGCTGTACAAGCAAGGCAAGCACACCAGCTCGGTTGTCGCCTACGTACTAGGACATAGCAAGCAGCGCGCGGTAGCAGTAGTCTCGTGAAGACGCGGGCAAGTCCAGCCCTGCTCGAGGACGGACTCCGACCCCGAGAAAATTCGAAGCGCTAAATGGATACGAGCAACGACGTAGCGTATCCGAGCGGCACCATTACCTTCCTGTTCACCGATGTAGAGAACAGCACGCAGCGTTGGGATCGCACCACGACCGCGATGAAGGCTGCGGTGCGCCTGCACGACGAAATTGTACGGGAGGAAGTCTCAGAGTGGTCTGGCCGTGTGTTCAAGACCGTTGGAGATGCCTTTTGCGTAGCGTTCGCAACTGCGGATGATGCCATTCGCGCGGCAGTTGGAATTCAGCTGCGAATTGCAAGAGAGGACTGGTCGAACATCGACGGGCTGTTGGTGCGCGTCGCACTTCACGCGGGCTCAGCGGACGAACGAAGTGGCGACTATTTCGGGCCAACTCTAAACGCCGTTGCGAGAATCCTGAGTGTAACTTACGGCGGTCAAATTCTTGCGTCTAATGTAGTTGTTGAACTGTCGAGTGGCGAACTGCCGCGTACGATCTCCTTTGATGATCTCGGCGACCACCGTCTCAGAGGACTTGAAACGCCGATACGCCTCTTTCAAGTCCGTGCGCCGGGTACGAAAATAAACTTTCCACCCCTTGTGTCGATCGCGAACGTTCCCAATAATCTGCCCCCTTCGGTAAGCAGCTTCGTCGGTCGGCAGGATGACCTCGCAAACATTACGCTATCGCTTGATCAACAGCGTTTGGTCACAATAACTGGCACACCGGGCATCGGCAAGACAAGGACCGCAATCAGGGCAGCGTCCGATAGTCGCGACAAGTTCTCGGACGGCGTATGGTTTGTGGATCTCGCCGCGTTGTCTGATGGAGCACTGATTGCATTCAGTGTCGCAAATGCCATCGGCTGCGGCGCGACTAGTAGTGGCGATCCCATGGACGACGTAGTACGTTACCTTCGGCATCGAAAAACTCTCATCATATTGGACAACTGTGAACATCTCATCGACGATGTCGCCGGCCTATCAGACGCCGTCATGACGGGATGCGCGCAAGTGACCCTCTTGTGTACGTCTCGAGCGCCGCTTCGAATCGATGGAGAACGTCAATACTCATTGCAAGGTCTCGACGTCCCGGACCAGCGGTTGCTTGCCGATATGAACGCTGCGGGAGTTATGCAATACCCTGCCGTGATGCTGTTTGTCGATCGAGCCTGTGCAGCAAACAGACGTTTTGTGTTAAAAGACTCTGAAGCGTCTTCCGTATCCGATATCGTCAACCGATTGGACGGGATACCGTACGCCATTGAGCTTGCCGCATCACAGATGCACCTCTTTGCGGTGACTGAGCTCAATGGACGACTACGTAACCATTTTGACGTGCTGGGAACCGCAGTTCGCAATTCACCTCCGCGACAACGGACCTTGTACTCAATGATGGAGTGGAGCTACGCACTCTTGAATGAGGACGAAAAAGTTGTATTCGGACGGCTTTGCGTATTTGTCGGCGGCTGGACATTGGACGCCGCAGAGAGCGTTTGCGCATACGACATGGTCAAGCGTACGCATGTCGCTGCCATCATAGGCTCGTTGATCGAAAAGTCGCTAGTCATCGCGGAGCCGGCCGGCCACAATACGAGATACCGCCTTCTCGACTGGACTCGATTCTACGCGGCGGACAAGCTACGCCTGCGCAAGGGGCGCTATGTGGTCGCACGTCGCCACGCACGCTGGATTGAAACGATCGGAAAGGCCTTTTCGGTCAAGGCCGACCAGTCGCTCGAAGATGCGCTTCCAATCGTGGAGCATGAAATCGATAATATCCGCGCGGCAATCGACTGGGCATTGCGCCCTGGCGGCGATGTGCAACTGGCCGGCCGAATAATCGGATCGCTACGAGTATTCTGGACGCATCGCCTGAAAGCGGAAGGACGTCAATACATCCAGACGGCCCTCAGTCGGCTTAGTGCCGCGAAACCGTCGAGAACCGTCCTGAGCCTGTTTCGAGCGCTCGCCAGCACAGAAATCGGTCCTGCGCGCGCCGTTACCGCCCGTAAGATCATCGCGTTGGCGGAGAGTTCAGGAGATCGAATAGACCTGGCGTCCGGATATCTCCATTTGGCGTATTCGTATTATGAGACGGGCGAAATCTCGGCAGCGGACCAGTCGTGCGTTCGCGCGCTCTCGGAGTATCGAGACGAAGACCTGGAATCGCTGCCGTACGTCCAAGCGCTTGGCATTCGCGCCCTAGTTCTTAGCGCCCAACCAGACAAACGGCAAGAAGCTCGCGCGCTGTACGCTGACGTCTCCTCGAGGATGGAGAACTTGAACGAAGCTACCGGGGTCGTCTTCACGCAGGCGAATCTCGCCGACCTTGAGTTTGCTGCTGGCAAATCGGACCTCGCCGTGGAAATCGCGTCGTCAGCACTAGAACTCGCACGGAGTCGGCACCTCGTTTTTGAAGCCGCGTTACTCGCGAACTTGAGCATGTATCGGCTAGCTTTGGGAGACATCGATCACGCCAGGCGGGCCTGTGCCGAGTCGCTGCGCTTAACGGTCCCGTTGCAGCAGGAGCCCTTTTCTCAGTTGCTAGTCGCCGCAGCAATACTGGCGATAGAGAGAGATGGGAGTGATGGCGCTATGTTGCTCGGTTATGTTGAGGAGGCATGTGCCCGAAGCGGATTGCATCTGCATTATGTTGCTAGCGATAGAGTTTGGAGCATTGTGCGGCAGTCGCTCCGCAACCGATTCTCCGGGAGCCAACTCGTCGATTTACAACTGCAGGGAGCTAAGCTGAGCGAGGCCGCGGCGATCGATTTGGCGCTTCGTCGCCTTTAATAGGATTGTAGTGCCATACAGTAGGCACTGCCACCGACTATAATCTCACCGTCATGAGTCGAGATGAATTCGCCGCGCACGTGGCGCGGCTCGAACGTGCCTCCGACCTACTGCGCAGTCGGGGCTGTCTGCTCCAAGCTATCGCGCGGCGTTACTACCTCGTTTATGCTTACGCGGCGCAAGCTGCCGAGACACACGGGATCGTGTTCCGCCGCGGTGCCTCCGCCGACGAGACGCGGCGCCTCACGCATCAAGCGTTACCGAATATCGTCCGAGCGCTCTACACGGGGCTGAACAGCGGGCCGGTGTTCGGGGGCGGGCCTAGGCGTAACGCGGACTGGGCGATTGACGGATGCCGAGGCGGTGCGCTATGTTAACGTGCTGCAGAAGGATCGGAAGTACGCCGACTACGGGCACGGGGCCGCTCCCGAGCCGTACGATGTTTCTACCGTCGATGAACGCCTGACTTGGGCGAATCGGCTCGTCGAGGATTTGAAAACGCTGTTATGACCGTATACAATGCAAAGCCGGAGCTTTCGGACGAGGTCGGCCGCGCGGTGCAAGTGCTCGCACCGGCGACGGCTTTCTTCGTCTCGAATCTCGCCAGTATCGTCGATGTCTCGCAACTGAGCCAGGGAGACGACGAGCAGGACTTCTTCGTTCCAGTTCCTGCGAATCGGCTCCATGAAGTGAGCCAGCGTATCGCGGACCTGGAGTTCGAGGTGCAGGAGCGCTTCGGCGTCGGTATTAGTGTTCTGCCCATCCCGATGGCGACGTAGGCTAGACCGAGCCAGCCGCCAGGCGTGGCGCTTCGGTGCGCGAACGGGTTCCGGCTGATATGGCTCAAGCTGTCATCGTCGATGCGTTGCGTACGCCCATGGGGCGGTATGGCGGCGCCCTTGCCTCCGTTCGTCCGGACGACCTGGGCGCGCATGCGATTCGCGCGCTGGTCGCGCGGACCGGGATCGATCCGTCGATCGTCGACGACGTCTTCTGGGGCGCCGCGAACCAAGCCGGTGAGGACTGCCGGAACGTCGGCCGGATGGCGACGCTGCTGGCGGGGCTGCCGACCAGCGTCCCCGGCACCACGCTGAACCGCCTCTGCGGGAGCGGGCTGCAGGCGCTGAACTCCGCGTATCATGCGATCGCGGCCGGCGTGATCGACGTGGCGATCGCCGGCGGTGCCGAGTCGATGACGCGCGCGCCGTTCGTGATCTTGAAAGCGGAGAAGGCGTACGATCGCGCACCCGACATCCACGACTCGACGCTCGGCAACCGGATGGTGAACCCGCGGCTCGCCGCGATGTATCCGCCGATCTCGCTCGGCGAGACCGCTGAGAAGGTCGCGGAGCAGTTCGGCGTGACGCGCGAGGACCAGGATCGCTTCGCCTACGCGAGCCAGATGAAGTGCAAAGCGGCGGTCGAGGGCGGCAAGTTCGCCGACGAGCTGGTTCCGGTGCACGTCGAGCAGGGGAAGAAGAGCTTCGACCTCTCCGCCGACGAGCCGCCGCGGCCCGACGTGACGATGGAGGCGCTCACCAAGCTCAAACCCGCGTTCAAAGCGAACGGGACCGTCACCGCCGGCAACTCCTCGCCGCTCAACGACGGTGCGGCCGCGCTGCTGATCTGCAGCGCGGAAGCGGCCGAGAAACACGGCTGGCAGCCGCTGGCGCGCGTGGTCACCTCGGCGACGTTCGGCGTCGACCCGAGCGTGATGGGGATCGGGCCGATCGGCGCGACGCGCAAAGCGCTGGAGCGGGCGAAGCTCACCGTCGCCGACCTCGACCTGGTCGAGCTGAACGAGGCCTTCGCGGCCCAGAGCGTCGCTTGCGTCAAGGAGCTCGGGATCGATCCCGAGATCGTCAACGTCAACGGGGGCGCGATCGCGCTCGGCCACCCGCTCGGCTGCAGCGGCGCGCGCATCGCCACGACGCTGCTCCACGAGCTGAAGCGCCGCGGCGGCCGCTACGGTCTCGCCACGATGTGCATCGGTATGGGCCAGGGTATCGCGACGATCGTCGAACGCGTCTAGTTCAGTTTCGCGTGTTGCACGCGCTCGTGATCACGCTGTTGCCGCCGATCGTGCCGCCCGCAACGGCAAGCGCCTGAAGGACGGATTGGATCGTCGCGCTCATGTTCGGGCCGCGGCCCGTGCTGAACTTCGCCTCGTCGGTCGCGATCGCGCCGCATTTGTTGTCGGCGCCGAAGAGACGCACGACGGGCTTGCAGCCGGCTACCCCCTTGGCCAGCTGCGTGCACGCCGTCATCGCGGCGAAGTCCGCGTCCGACTGTGACGTCGCGTCCGTGCTGACGCCGTACGCCGTACGCGAGCCCGGGATCCAAGCGATCGTTCCGAACGCCGCCGTCGTACTCCCGACGCTTCCGCCGATCGCGGTCGCTCCGCCGATATTCACCGCGGGAGCGGCGCCGGGCGTCGGCGTAGGGCCGACCGGCGTGACCGCGACGTGACCCCCGCCGCTGTCGAAGGCTCGGACGAACGCCTCACCTTTCTTCCAGCGCGTCCCGTCCTCGAAGATCACGTCGGTCACGTCGATCTTCTCGATGGTCGGCTTCGTCGTCGTCCCCGCGACCTTGTCGACGCAATTGTTGAACGAGTCGCTGTTGCCGCCGAGCAGATCCATCTTCCCCTCGATCGAGATGCCGGGACCGAACGAACCGGATCGCTCGAGGACTGCATCGCGCATCGGCCGGTCGAACGAGTCGTCGAACTCGAAGGTGACCCGCACCCGCGAGGCGGCTTTGTTCGAGACGTTGCGGAAGTTGACACACACCCGAACGGTCCCGTCGGTGTTGAAGAACACCGACGAACGGGTGATCGCGATGGGGCTACTGCCGCTAAGATTGCGCCACGGGACGGTATTGTCGAACTGCGCCGCCGCGACGCTCGGCGCCAGGAGAAGCGCGCAAAAACTGAAGGCGAAGAAGGTGCGCATGCCCGCTCCTTAGCTAAGGCCGGTAACCGTTTCCTTCGTGGGCGGCGGTCTGACGGGCGGCCGGGAAGGCGCGGGAGCGCACGTCGGCGGCATAGGCGCTCAGCGCCTCCGTGGCGGCGGCACCGAGCGTCGCGTACTGCTTCGCGAACGGGGGCGAGTCGGGGTAGAGGCCGAGCACGTCGTGCAGCACCAGCACCTGCCCGTCGCAGTGCGGACCGCTCCCGATCCCGATCGTCGGAATGGCGATGCGCCGCGTGATCTCGGCCGCGATGCCGTCCTCGACCATCTCGAGGACGACGGCGAACGCGCCGGCCTCGGCGACCGCATCGGCGTCGCGCAGCAGCCGGTCGCGCTCGCGCCTCAGGCGGAAGCCGCTGCCGAGCGAGGCGGTCTGCGGGAGGACGCCGAGGTGGGCGCAGACCGGGATTCCGGCGCCGACGATGGCGCGGATGCGGGAGGCGGCGCTCGTGCCGCCTTCGAGCTTGACGGACGAGGCGCCGCCGCGCTTCACGAGCTCGCCGGAGCTCGCGATCGCGAGCTCGTCCGACGCTTCGTAGGTCGCGAACGGCAAGTCCACGATGACGTGCGCGCTCTGCGCCCCGCGTGCGGCCGCCGCGCCGTGGCGCACCATGTCGGCGAGCTCGACGGCGGTGGTTGACTCGTAGCCGAGGACGACCATCCCCAGCGAGTCGCCGACCAGGATCACGTCGATCCCCGCCGCTTGGGCGCAGCGCGCGAAGGGCGCGTCGTAGGCGGTCACGACGGGGAACGCGGCGCCCTTGCGAGAGGTGATTTCGGCCGCGGTGATCCGGCGGCTCACGGCCGGCGTTCCCGCGCGCGGACCAAGCGCAGCACGGTCTCGGTGAGCGGGACAGCGATTCCGTGGGTGCGGGCGCGGCGCACGATCGCACCGCTGATCGCGTCGATCTCGGTCGGGCGCCCGGCGTCGAGGTCTTGGAGCATCGAGTTCCGATTCGCCGCTGTCGCCGTCGCCGCCGCTTCGACCGCTTCCCACGCATCGCCGGGCTCGACCCCCTCCGAGCGGGCGACCTGCGCTGCCTCGGCGGCGAGTGCGCGCGCGAGCGGCGTCAGCTCCGGATCGGTGACCGCGTCGCCGTTGGTCCGCCCGGTCAGCGCGCAGATGGGGTTGATCGCGGCGTTCACGATGAGCTTGCCCCAGAGCAGCGCCTCCACGTCGCCGGCGACGCGCGCGTCCAGCCCGGCCGCTGCGAAGGCCGCCGCGAGATCGTCGCTCGTCGGGGCGGCGCCGTCCGAGCGCGCGAAGACCGTCGTGCCGCGGTTGACGGGCCGGACGCGTCCGTCGCCGAGCCCGATCGCGCCCTGCGTCGTCGAGCCGGCGACGACGCGCGCGTCCGGCATGGCAATGCGCGCGATCTCGGCGTTGCCGATCCCGTTCTGCACCGACGCGACAAGCGCGTGCCGCGGCAACACGTCGCGCAGTGGCGCGAGCGCGTCCGCGGTGGAGTACGACTTCACCGCGACGATGACGGCGTCGCGGTCGGCGAACGCTCGCCGATCGGTGGTTGCGCGCACCGGGACGTAGCGCGTCGCCCGGTCACCGACCAGTGCGATGCCGTCGCGTTCGAGCAGGCCGGCGACCGCGGTGCGGCGCGCGAGGACGACGACGTCGTGCACGCTTGCGAGCCCCGCGCCGAGCGTCAAACCGATCGCACCCGCGCCGACGATTCCTACCTTCATGCGTCCTGCTCTCGTGCGGCGTCCGCGTTGCACGCTCCCTCGTCGACCGGCTTGGCAAGCGGGCGTTCGGCGGCGGATACCGCACGGTAACCAGCAGCGGCGCAGCGGCGGACCGCGCGGCGTTACCGCCGCGCCGTACCGTCGGTTCACGATGAACGGACCAGGCATGACGATGACCATGGGTGCACCGCTGGCGAGCGGGTACGATCTCCGGCTCGTCGCGCTGTCCGTGGTGATCGCGATCATCGGCGCGTACGTGGGGCTGACGCTCAGCGAGCGCGTCGCGGAACATCAGGGCAAGAGCCGCTATCTGTGGCTGCTCGGCGGCGCGATCGCGTTCGGCAGTGCCGTGTGGGCGATGCACTTCACCGGGATGCTGGCGTTTCGGCTGCCGGTCGACGTGAGCTACGACATCCCCATCGTCGCGCTCTCACTGTTGGTCGCCATCGTCGCCGGCGGTGTCGCGCTGTTCACCATTTCGCGACGGCGAATCACCTGGCGCTCGTCGCTCGCCGGTGCTGTGGTGATGGGTGGCGGGATCGGGAGCATGCACTACATCGGCATGGTCGCCATGCGCATGCCGGCGACCGCGCTGTGGGACGTGCGGATCATCGCGCTTTCGGGGGTCGTCGCCGTCGTCTTTTCGTTCGCGGCGCTGCGCCTGAGCTTCCATCTTCGCGCGGTGTCGAGCAGACGTTTCGGGTGGCATCGGATTAGCGCCGCAGTCGTTATCGGCTTTGCGATCGCCGGTATGCACTACACGGGGATGGCAGCCGCGACGTTCGTCCCTGCCGCGAACGTGCCCAACACCGGGTTGGTACTCGGCGGGGGCGCGATGGGCGGTGCCGCGATGGCGCTGATCACGCTGCTCGTGAGCGGCTTCGCCGTCGTGCTGGCATTCATCGATCGACGCTTCGCCGCGCAGGAGGCCGCACTAGGCCAGAGCCAGCGACGTCTCCGGATGGTCGTCTCGAACGCGCCGGTCGTGCTGCTCGCGTTCGACGCGGCCGGCATCATCACGATCGCCGAGGGACGCGAAATCGCCGCGCTTCGCCATCGCGCCCAGCCGTCGGTCGGGCGCTCGTTCTTCACCGTGTACAGCGATACGCCGGCGCTTATCGAACAGGCGCGGCGCGCGCTGGCCGGGGAGGAGTACACTGCGCAGAGCACTCTGGACGGCGTCGTTCTCGAGACGCACTGGACGCCGGTACGCGTCGGCGGCCACGTCGACAGCGTCGTCGCGGTCGCTACGGACATCACGCAGCGCCGCCACGCCGAGATCGCGTTGAAGCATCAAGCGCTTCACGACGCGCTC
This sequence comes from Vulcanimicrobiota bacterium, assembly GCA_003168375.1. GTDB lineage: Bacteria > Vulcanimicrobiota > Vulcanimicrobiia > Vulcanimicrobiales > Vulcanimicrobiaceae > Vulcanimicrobium > Vulcanimicrobium winogradskyi. The sequence goes on along the minus strand of PMSI01000002.1, from coordinate 253,728 downwards.
ACCGGCCTGCCGAATCGCGCCTTCCTGAACGAACGCCTGGTAGCCGTAACGGAGGCCGCGGGCCGCACCGGCGAGCCCGTCGCGGTCGCGCTGATCGATCTCGATCGATTCAAAGACGTCAACGACACGCTCGGTCACGATGCGGGTGACACGTTGCTGCAGCACGTCGCGACGCGGCTCAGCGGCGTGCTGCGCGAGGGTGACCTCGTCGCGCGCATCGGCGGCGACGAGTTCGCGGTGCTGCTGCCGGACACGAACGAGATCGAGGCAGCGGAGATCGCGCGACGAATCTTGGCGTCGCTGTCGCCTTGCGTCGTCAACGGCCGTCCCCTCGACGTCGCAGGCAGCATCGGGCTAGCTGTGTCGCCGCAGCACGGTCGCGACCCGGCGACGCTGCTCAGGAAGGCGGACGTTGCCATGTATGCGGCCAAGCGCACTGGCGGCGGTTTTGCGCTCTACGACGCGTCGCTGGACCGTCACGTGGCCGGGCGGCTCTCGTTAGAAGCCGATTTGCGAACGGCGATCGCGCAAGGCCAGTTGGAGTTGCACTACCAGCCGAAGGTCGACGTGCGGTCCGGCCGGTTCGAACACGTGGAAGCGCTCGTGCGTTGGTTGCACCCCACGCTTGGCCAGCTTCCGCCCGATCACTTCATCCCGCTCGCCGAAGAGACCGGCGTGATCGTTCCGCTCACGGATTGGGTGCTCGAGGAAGCGCTGCGCCAGGCGCGGTCGTGGGATGATGCCGGGATGCCGCTCGGCGTGGCGGTGAACATCTCGATGCGGGCACTGCAGGAACCATCGCTTCCGGACACTGTTGCCGCGATGCTCGAGCGCTTCGCGATCCCGGCTGAACGGCTTACGCTCGAGGTGCCGGAAGCGGTCGCCATCGGTGAGAGCGAACGGACCGGGACGGTGTTTGCGCGGCTTGCTGCGCTCGGCGTGGCCTTGTCGGTCGACGGTTTCGGGACCGGGTATTCGCGCCTCGGCTATCTGCGGCAGCTCCCGGTCAGCGAGATCAAGATCGACAAGAGCTTGGTCCGGGGCATGGCGCACAACCCGAAGGATACGGAGATCGTGCGCCTGATCAGCGAGCTCGGGCACAACCTCGGTTTGCGCGTCGTCGCGGGAGGCGTGGAGACCGTCGACGCTTGGGACACGGTATCCGAACTGGGCTGTGACGGCTCGCAGGGCTCTTTCATCAGCCGTCCGCTGCCCGCGGCCGATTTCGAGCGCTGGATGCGCACGGCACCTTGGTCAGCGCCGGGGCGCGAAGACGCTGCGCGACCACTGGAGTTGGCGTCATAGACCGGGCCGGCCGGCGGGCGCTCGGCGGATACCGTCCAGTAACGCCTGGCCGGGTCCGCGCCCGACCACGCCGCGTTACCGCCGCGCCGTACGCTCACGGCATGAGCCCCGTTTGCGAGCCGCTGCTCGGCAGCATCGACCTGCACGGCTTCGACATTCAGCAGACGAGTGCGTTGCTGCAGGCGGCCGCGGCCGGTTTGCACGGCGTCCCGTTTGCGGAATCGGCGCCGCGTGCCCTCAGGCACCTGCGGCGCGAACTGCGCTGCGACCTCGCCGCGTACTATGACTTTTCGGAGAAGAGCGGGACGCTGACCCTTCGTGACCACGCGAGCGGCCGAACGTCGGCACGGCCGCTGGCCGCCGGCGACCCTCAGCTCTCCGAAACGCTTACTGACGCTGGTTCGCGCGTGCACGAACGCCGCGCGGGCCTCGAGCCCCAGACGCGTACGGATCTTGCCGTTGCAGTCCGGCACGGAACGAGGACCTACGGCGTTCTGACGGCAACGACGGCGGCGCCGGCGGGCTTCGCGCCGTCCGATCACAAGTTCATCCGCAGCTTCGCCGCGATTCTCGCGATGTCGTGCCGCACCGAGGGCCGGGCCAAGCTGGCGGAGTCGCTCGTCGCGCGACTCCGCCACGTCTTCGAGCACAATCCGAACCCCATGATGCTCGTCGATGCGGCGACCCTGCGTTACGTCGACGTGAATCAGACCGCCATCGACGTCTACGGCTTTACACGCGAACAATGGCTCGCAATGACCCCGTACGACCTTCGCGCGCCGGAGCACGTCGCCGAGCTCACCAACGAGATCCGCGCCTTGGAACTCTCCGGCAAAGGTGCGTCTGATTCGTCGCATCGCAAGGCGGACGGATCGTCGCTCGACGCGCACCTGTCCATCGTCACGGCCGAGCGTGACGGGGCGAAGGTGTACGTCGTGACGGTTCAGGACATGACCGAACGAAACCAGGCCCTGGCACGATCGCGCCGGAGCGAAGAGACCCTGGCGCGAGCTCAGGGGCAGCTCGAGTACGGCGCGCTGCACGACCGCCTGACGGGCCTACCGAACCGGATGCTGCTGCACAAACGCCTCAAAGAGGCGATCGAACGAGCTCGCGAGCAGGGGCTCATGGCGGCCGTTCTCTACATCGACGTCGACGAGTTCAAGAACGTGAACGACACGATGGGGCACTCCGTGGGGGACCTCCTCCTCAAAGAGATGGCCGAACGCCTTCGCTCGAACACGCGTCAGGTCGATTGCATCGCGCGCATGGGCGGCGACGAGTTCATCGCGGTGCTGACCGAAATCGGCGACGTCGACGATGTTGCGGCGATCGCCAAGAACCTCGAACGCGTGACGGCCGAGCCGATTCGGCTGACGGAGCGAGAGGTCGTCGCGACATGCAGCATCGGGATCGCCGTGTTCCCGCAGGACGGCGCCGACGCCGAAACGCTGATCCGCAACGCGGATACCGCGATGTATCGAGCGAAGCGCGACGGACGCGCGACCTCTCGCTTCTTCACCCCGGAGATGCACGACGAAGCCGAGAACCGAATGCACCTCGAAGAGCAGCTCCGCAACGGGCTTCACGATGAGGCCTTTACGCTCGTCTATCAGCCGATCTACGAGCTCAACGGGGCGTTGAGGGGGAGCGAAGCGCTGATCCGCTGGCCGCAGACCGACGGGACGGTCGTTCAACCGAACGACTTCATCCCGTACGCCGAGGAATCCGGGCTCATCGTCCCGATCGGCGCGTGGGTCTTGCGAACGGCATGCATGCAAAACGCCGCGTGGAATTGCGCCGGGCGGAAACTTCAGGTAAGCGTCAACGTATCGGGGAAGCAGATCGCCGATCCGCACTTCGTCCGCGCCGTCCAAGGGGCGCTCCGTGAGTCCGGCCTCGCTCCGGAGCTGCTCGAACTCGAACTCACCGAGACGAGCATGTGCGCGAACATCGAACGCAACGCCGAAGTCGTGAAAGAACTGCGCGCGATCGGCGTCCGCATCGCGGTTGACGACTTCGGAACCGGCTACAACTCGCTCGCGTCGCTCCGATCGTATATCGTCGACACGCTGAAGCTCGATATGTGCTTCGTGACCGAGATCGTCCAAAACCCCGTCGACCGCGCGATCGCAGCGGCGGTGATCACCGCGGCGCATAGTCTGGGCGCGCGGGTCGTCGCGGAAGGCATCGAAACGAAGGAGCAGCTCGCCGCGCTCGCCCGGCTGCACTGCGACTGCGGACAGGGTTACCTCTTCTCCAAACCCGTCTCCGCTGAGCGCTTCGAGCAGATCCTGCGGTCGGATCGCCCTCTCGCGGCCTGACGCGCCTAGCCGTCGCCCAAGCGCAGCCCCATCTCGTCGAGCGCGCTGAAGCCGAGCACGGCGTAGAGCGGCCGGGCGTCGTCCGACGGGTGAAGCACGAGCCGAATCAGCGGGATGCTGCGCGCGTGGGCGATGATCTCGTCCATCAATGCCCGCGCGATCCCGCGCCGGCGGGCGTCGGGGACGACGTAGACCGACTGCACGCGGCCCTCCCGGTCCGATTCCGAGCCCGGCCGCGGGATCGCCGCGTACACGAGCAGCGATCCGCTCGCGATCGCTTCACCGTCCTTTTCGGCGATCCACGAGCGGTACCGTCCGTCGGCGACGGCGTCGTAAAACCAGGCGGCCCAGATCGGGATTTGCAGCGCCATCGTCTCATCGTCCCAGCCGCCGACCTCGCGCCACACGCGCGCACGGTGCTCGGCGAGGAGCGCCGCGTCCTCCGGCGCCGCCCGCCGGATCGCGTAGCTCACGCGCCGCGGAAGTTCGGCGCGCGCTTGTTCGCGAACGCCACGATGCCTTCGGCGAAGTCGGCGGTCTCGCCGGCGACGCTCTGCAGGTGCGCCTCGTACGCGAGCGCCGCCTGCACGTCGCCGAGCCCGTTGCGCACCAGCTCACGCTTGATGAGGCCGATCGCGCGCGGGCCCTTTGCCAGCCGCGCACCCAGCGCTTGCGCCTCCTCGACGCAGCGCTCGAGCGGCACGACCAGCGTGCACAGCCCGAGCGCGTCGGCGCGCACGGCGTCGATCTTCTCGGAGAGCATGCACAGTTCGAGCGCTTTCGCGTAGCCGACGATGCGCGGCAGCGTGAACGAGAGCGCGCTGTCCGGGACGAGGCCGATCTTGACGAACGCGGTCGTGAACGACGCGCTCTCGGCGACGATGCGGAAGTCGCACGCGCAGGCGATCCCCATCCCGGCGCCCGCCGCGACGCCGTTCACCGCGGCGATCATCGGCTTCTCGATCGTCAGCAGCTTCAGCAGCAGCGGGCCGTAGCGCTTCTCGACGGTCGCGCCGAGGTCGATCGGGCCGCCCGGCGGCAGTGTGCGCGGATCGTCGAGCGCCTGTCCGGAACAGAACGCCTTCCCTTCGCCGGTCAGCACGATCGCGCGCACCGATGCGTCGCGCTCGAGCCCGCGCAGCGTAAGCGATAGCGAATCCAGCAAGTCCGCGGTGAGCGCGTTGTACGCCTGCGGCCGCGCCAGCGTAATCGTCGCCACCCCGTTCTCAGTAGCGACGCGGTGGTCGACCGGCGGTGCGCTCATCGTCCCTGCCATACGGGCTTGCGTTTGTCGAGGAACGCGGCGACCCCCTCGCGCGCGTCCTCGGTCTGCAACAGCGAGTAGAACGCTTGGCGCTCGTCGAGCAGCGAGGCGTGCAGGGACTGCTCGAATGCCTGCGCAATCGCGCGCTTCGCGGCGCGCACGGCGTTTGGCGCTTGCTGCGCGAGCCGCTTCGCGAGTTCGAGCGCGACCGGGAGCACGCGCTCCGCGGGGACCGAACGGTTCGCGAGCCCGTGCTGCTCGGCTTCACGTCCGCTGATCTCCCGGCCGAGCAGGATCATCTCGGTTGCGAGCGTCTTGCCGACCGCACGCGTCAGGCGCTGCGTCCCGCCGGCGCCCGGGATCACGCCGAGGTTGATCTCCGGCTGGCCGAGCCGCGCGTCGTCGGCGACGATCATCAGGTCGCACGACATCGCCAATTCGAGGCCGCCGCCCAGCGCGAGCCCGCGCACCGCGGCGATCGTCGGGAGCCCGGTCGCCCAGAGGCGGTCCCACTCTTCGAGCCGCGGCCCTTCGGCGGCGAACTCCGCGATGTCGGCGCCGGCCGCGAAGGCGCGCTCGTCGCCGGTGAGCACGACCGCGCGCGTCACGCCGTCGGCATCCAGCGCCTCCAGCGTCGCGGCGAGCTTCGCCGCGAGCGCGTTGGAGAGCGCGTTGAGCACTTTGGGTCGGTTCAGCCGCACGAGCGCAACGTGCTCGTGCGGTCTTTCGGTCACGACGATATCGTCGTGGCCGATCTCGTCGCTCATAGCGTCCTCCGATCGATCACGCGCCTTGCTTTGCCTGCCTCGATGCGCTCGATCGTGCCCGGCGAAACGACGCGTGTTTGCAGCGAGATCATCAGCGTCTCGCGGAGCCGCGTGGTGACGGCCTGGGCGAGCTGGTCAGGGTCGAGCGCGGCGCCGGGATGGTGCTCGACCTCGACCAGCATCTGGTCGAGACCGTGGGGCGGGCGATCGACGAAGATGCGATAGTTCGGCGAGAGCTCGGAGAAGCGCAGCAGTACCTCTTCGACCGCCGAGGGGAACACGTTGATGCCGCGGATGACCAGCATGTCGTCGACGCGGCCGGTGAACCAATCGATGCGCGCGGTCGTGCGGCCGCAGGCGCAGCGTTCGCGCACCATCGAGGTCAGGTCGCGTGTCCGATAGCGGAGCACCGGCATCGCCTCGCGCGTGAGCGTCGTCAGCACCAGCTCGCCGCGCTCGCCGTCGGCGAGCGCCGTCCCCGTCTCCGGATCGACGATCTCGGCGAGGAAGTGGTCTTCTTGCACGTGCAGACCTTGCTTCGAGAGACACTCCTGCGCGACGCCCGGCCCGATGATCTCGGTCAGGCCGTAGATGTTGGTCGCCACCACGCCGAACAGCTCTTCGAGCTCGTCGCGCATCTCGCGCGTCCACGACTCCGCGCCGCAGATCGCGTAGCGCAGCGCCTTCGGGCGGCGGCGCTCGGCGCGCAGGCGCTCGGCGAGCACCAGACCGTACGACGGCGTGCAGCCGATCCCGACCACCGGCAGGTCGGTGAGCAGCTGCAGCTGGCGCGCGGTGTTTCCGCTCGAGGCCGGGATCGCGCACGCGCCGAGCGTCTCGCAGCCGCCGTGCGCGCCGAGCCCGCCGGTGAACAGCCCGTACCCCCACGCGACCTGGAACATGTCCCCCGGCGCGATCCCGCCGCCGGCGAGACTGCGCGCCATCACCTCGCCGAAGACGCGCAAGTCTTCTTTCGTGTAGGCCCCGATCGTCGGGTTCCCGGTCGTCCCCGACGATGCATGGAGGCGCGCGAGATTCTCCGGCGGCACCGCGAGCAGCCCCAGCGGATAGGCGTCGCGCATCTCGGCTTTGGTGCTGAACGGCAAGCCGGCCAGATCGCCGAGCGATCGTGGCGCCGCGACGCCGGCCAGGGCTTCCGTGGAGATCTCGTTGGCGTCCCGCAACCGCTCGACCAGCGCCTGCAAGCGTTCGAGCTGCAGTGCCTCGAGCGCATGCCGTTCGAGCGTCTCGTACTCGGGCTGAAAGATCACGCGCCGCGCTTCGAGCCCTTCGGCCGGTCCGCCCGCCGGTCAGGCCGTACGACGTGCCGTAGAGGAGAAGATCTCGGCGAGCTGCCCGTCGCCGTCGAGCTCGTGCTCGATCGCCGCCGCGGCGGCCTGCGCGACGTAGGCGTCGCAGGCATCGTCCGCCGCTTGGTGCGCGCCGAGCCGTTCGAGCGCCGCGATCACCGCATCCGCGGTCGCGTCGTCGAGCTCGCCGATCGAAGAGTACGCGCGGGCGACGCGATCGCGGTCGCGCGAAGGCGGTCCGTCCATCGCCCAGGCGACCGGGAACGACCACTTGCGGCGGCGGATGTCGGCGCCGGCCGGCTTGCCGGTCTCGGCCGGCGTGCCCCACGTGCCCAGGATGTCGTCGCGTACCTGGAACGCGAGCCCGTAGGCGCGACCCATCCGCCCGTATGCCGCGGCCCGCGCCGGCGCGGCGCCCGCGGCGAGCGCGCCGAGCTCGCACGACGCCGCGAACAGCGCCGCGGTCTTGCCTTCGATCATCGCGAGATACTCGCCGAACGTCACCGACGGCGAGGTTTCGAAGCCGATGTCGGCACCTTGTCCGCGGCACAGATCGTACAGCGCGCGGTGCAGGCACGCAGTCATCGCGACGGTCCGCTCCGCATCCGCCGGACCTTCCAGCAGCATGGTAAACGCGAGCGCGCACATCGCATCGCCGGCGGTGAGCGCGGCGGGGATGCCGTGCTGCTTCCAGAGCGTCGCGCGTCCGTGGCGCATGTCGTCGCGGTCTTCGATGTCGTCGTGGACCAGCGAGAAGTTGTGCAGCAGCTCGACCGCCGTCGCCGCCGGAAAGGCCGTCTCGGCGGCCGCACCTTCGGCTTGCGCGACCGCGACCATGATGCGCGGGCGCAGGCGTTTCCCGCGCTTCGCGCTCGGATCGTCGAAGGCGAAGTGCGCACGCACCAGCGCCTTCGTCGGTGAGGCGCCGTCGAGCTGGTCGACGGCGCGCTCGAGGTGGCTCTCGAACGCCTCGAAGGCCGCGGTCGCTAGCACGTCAGCGCGCGAGAACGCCTTTGATCGAGCGAATGATGTTCCCCGGCCGCATCGCGTCGTTCGCGGCGGTCGCTTCGAAACCCGAGTGCACCATGCAGTCCTCGCACTTCGGGTTGCCGCTCGCGTGCCCGTACTTGTCCCACTCGGTCTCTTCGAGCAGCGCTTTGTACGAGGTCGCGTAGCCCTCGCCGAGCAGATAGCACGGCTTCTGCCAGCCGAACAGACTGTAGCTCGGCATCCCCCACGGCGTGCAGTCGTAATCTTTCTCGCCGGTCAGAAAGTCGAGGAAGAAGGGGCTGGCGTTGAACTGCCACTTCTTCTTGCCGGCCTTATACGGCGCGAGAATCGAGCGGAACAGCTGCCGCGTCTGCTCCTTGGCCAGGAAATGGTCTTGATCCGGCGCCTTCTCGTAGCGATAGCCCGGCGAGATCATCATCCCGTCGACTTTCAGCTCGTCGGTCAGGTAGTCGAAGAACCCCTGGAACGTCGCCGGATCGGCGCCGTCGAAGATCGTCGTGTTCGTGGTGACGCGGAAGCCGCGCGCTTTCGCCGCCTTGATCGCGTCGACCGCGACGTCGTAGATGCCCTCGCGCGCGACCGCGTGATCGTGGACCGCGCGCGGGCCGTCGAGATGAACGCTGAACGAGAAGTACGGCGAGGGCGTGAACTTGTCGAGGCTCGCCTCGAGCCGGATCGCGTTGGTGCAGAGGTAGACGAATTTCTTGCGTGCCACCAGGCCGCGCACGATCTCGTCGATCTGCGGGTGCAGCAGCGGTTCGCCGCCCGGGATCGAGACGACCGGCGCGCCGCACTCCTCGACCGCTGCGAAGCACTGCTCCGGCGTGAGGTGACGGCGCAGGACCTCGACCGGATGCTGGATCTTGCCGCAGCCGCCGCAGGCGAGGTTGCAGCGAAAGAGCGGCTCGAGCATGAGCACGAGCGGGTAGCGCTTGCGTCCTGCCATCCGTTGCCGGACGACGTACGAGCCGACCGCTACTGCTTGCTTGAGAGAGAGCGCCATCGATCCTCCGCGTGCCGCGAGCCGCGGGCAACGTACCCGTGGTCTCGAAACCAGGTAACCGCATCCGCGAGCGCGCCGGTTACGGGCGACTGCGGAAGACCCAGCTCGCTGACCGCTTTCTCCGCGGTGTAGAACATTCGCTGCTTCGCCATCCGCACGCTCTCCACGGAGACGTCCGGAGTGACGCCGAGCGGCGCCAGCACGTACTCGCCGAACGCCGCGTACGCCAGCGGGATCGCGTGCGGGAGGCGGATGCGGGGCGCGGGCCGCCCGGCGATCGCCGCCAGCCGCTCGAGCAGCGCACGCAGCGTCAGGTTCTCGTGGCCCAGGATGTACCGCTCGCCGGCGACGCCGCGCTCGTAGGCCAGGACGTGCCCGGCGGCGACGTCCCGCACGTCGACCACGTTCAGCCCGGTGTCGACGTAGGCCGGCATCCGGCCGTTCAGGAACCGCACCACGATCTCGCCCGTCGGCGTCGGCTTCGCGTCCCAGGGGCCGACCGGGGTGGTCGGGTTCACGATCACGACGTCCTGGCCGGCTTCGAAGGCGCGCCGCGCCTCGGCCTCGGCGAGGTACTTCGAACGCTTGTAGGCGCCGATCAGCCGTTCCGGCGGGCTTTGATACGACTCGTCGGCCGGAACCCCGTCCGGCCGGACCCCGATCGCCGCCACGGAGCTGGTGTGCACGGTCCGCGGGATCGCCGCGGCGCGGGCCGCGGCCAGCACGCTGCGCGTCCCCTCGACGTTGGCGCGCAGCATCGCCGCGCGATCGCGCCGCCACAAGCTGTAGGTCGCGGCGAGGTGGAACAGCGCATCGCAGCCACGCATCGCGCCGGCGAGCTCGGGGGCGAAGAGATCGCCGCTGACCAGCTCCACGTCGAGCCCGGCCAGCGACGGCGCCGCCCCGCGGACCAGCGCCCGGACGTGCCAACCGCGCTCGAGGAGCGTGCGCACGAGGTTCGCGCCGACGAAGCCGGAGGCGCCCGTGACGAACGCCGACCTCATCGGCGGGCTACGAGCCGGCGAACGTGAACGGGCGTTTGCGCACGCGCTCGACGAGCCAGCGCAGCGTGCGGTTCGTCAGGGTCGAGGTCGAACCGGCCACGACGAGCGCGCGCACCTCGGCGCGGCTGATCTTCAGGCTGCCGCCCGGGATCAGCATCGCGTCGGACTGTTCGAGGTCGCGCATCGTCGCGACCGCGAACAGAATCGGGAGCACGCAGAAGACCCGGATGCGCAGCGCCGTCGCCGGGATCGCCTCGATGTAGCGCAGCGCTCGTTCGATGTCGTCCTGCGCGAGGCGCATCAGCGGCTCCAACGCGGCGCGATTCGCCGTGCGCCGCTCAACGTGCAGGAGCGCGTCGTGGCCGCTGCCGGCTGCGCCCAGGAGATCGGCGGGGATGTAGATCGCGTTCTCCTGCTCGCAGTCCCAGGCGATGTCTTTGAGGATGTTCACGGTCTGCAGCGCTTCTCCGAACGCCTCGCAGTCCTCGAGCAGCCGCGCGTACGTCGCATCGCCGACCGCGCCGGAATGCTCGTGCCAGAGGTCGGTCAGCAGATGCCCGACCGTCCCCGCGACGACGTAGCAGTACCGCCGAAACTCCGTCACGCTCGCGATGCGGATCCCGTGCCGGTGCTCGAGCACGAAGTGGCGCATCCCCTGCACCATCTCGGTGATCCAGCGCCGCAGGATGAAGCGCGTCGGCTCGTCGAGCATGCGGTACGTCAGGAAGACCTGCCCGGTCGTCGCGACCAGTTCGAGGTACTCGTCGGCTGAGCTGAGCGCGGTGATGCAGAGCCCGAACTCCTCGGCGAGCCGCGGGTCGTCGAAGCAGGCCAGGAACTCATCGAGCAGCTGGGCCTTGCGCTCCGGCGCGGCGGCGAGGTCGTCCTCGATCGTGTCGGCGATGCGGCAGAGCAGATAGCCGATCCGGACCGGGGCCTCGAGCTTGGGCGGCAGCATCTTGACGCCGAGCGCGAAGGTGCGTGAGACGCGCGGCAGGATAAGGCGTGACGCGCGATCCGCGTCCGTCGGCGTCGCTACCCGCTCACCCGGGCGTACTGCCTGCACTGGTCCGGTCTTCCGTCGCGAGGTCATCCGGGCCTGTCCTTCGGGCAGGAAGGGCCTCGTTGCTGCGTCGCATAGCGGCCCCATGCGAGTCGGATCCCCGCAGCACCGGGACCTGTTCTGCCGGACGTTCATCGAGACCCACGTAGCGTTCGAGCCCGAGCACCTTCCGTGGCCCGAGCTCGACGAGGTCAACCTGCGGCGCTTGCGGGCGTTCCCGTTCTGGCGCTACGCGCGCTCGATCGAGCAGCGCGCGGGCCGGATGGTGACCGCGTTCGCTCACACGGTCGAGGACCCGGTGATCCGCGCGGCGGTCGCGCTGCAGGGGACCGAGGAGACGCGTCACGGGCGGCTCATGGAACACGCCATCGAGCGCTACGGGATCGACGCGCCGCCGCTGACGATCGCCGACGCACCGGTCTCACCGGAGGAGTTCGCGATCTTCGGGTTCGGCGAGTGCACCGATTCGTTCGTCGGCTTCGGCGCGATCGCGCTGGCGAAGCAGAAGAAAATCCTCCCGGCGGATCTGCTCGACGTGTTCGACGGCGTGATGTACGAGGAAGCGCGTCACATCGTGTTCTTCATCAACTGGTGGCGCTACGAAGAGGCGCGCGCCGGCCGCGGAAGTTTCGGAACGCACGCGCTCAAGGCGCTCGGCTACCACGCGCGCGCGGCGATGGGGACGATCACCGGTGCGACCGATCTGCCGCCGATGCCGGCGCTCGACGATCCGGAACTTTCGGAGATCGTCAAGGGCGTGACGCCCGTGATGTTTCTCCAGGCGGCGCTGGCGGAGAACCGCCGCATGCTGGCCCGGCTCGACCCGGAGCTGATCAAGCCCGTCATCATGCCGACCATCGCGACCGCGCTGCTGATCGGGATTCGCATGCTGCCGCCGCGGAGCGCCCTGCGACAAGCTCAGGGTGACAAGGGTGACAAGGGTGACGACGGGGCGGCTCAGCGTGACGGTGGCGACGAGGCGCGGGACGCTGCGTAGCGGCCGAGCGCGGTGAGCGGGAAGTGCTGCCGGTACGAGTGATAGTTCAGGTAGAAGTGGTTGGGGAAGCCGGTGCCGGTGAACTCGGGTTCGTCCCAGGTGCCGTCGGCACGCTGCGTGCGTAGCAGGTAGTCGACCCCGCGTTCGATCGCGGCCGCAAACGTATCCGCGATCTGCGGCAAGCGTTCGATGCACGCGAACAGACCGATCAGCCCCCACGCGGTTTGGCTCGCCGTTGCCGGACCGATCCCGCGCAGCGCTGGGTCGCGATAGCTCGCGGTGCTCTCGCCCCAGCCGCCGTCGGGCTGCTGCACGCTCTTCAGCCACACCGCACCGCGCACGACGGCTTCATCGATCGCGCGATATCCGGGTCTCGTGGGACCGAGCGCGGCGAGCGCGCCGCTCGTGCCGTAGACGTAGTTCACGCCCCAGCGGCCGAACCACGCGCCGTCGCGCTCTTGCTCGTTGAGCAGGAACGTGAGCGCGCGCTGGAAGCGTGCTTCGTCGAACGCCGAGAGCTTGCAGCGTGCGATCATCTCGAGTACGCGCGCCGTGACGTCGGCGGTGCTCGGATCGATCATCGCCTTGAGGTCGCCGTACGGGATGCGGTTGAGCCAGTTCTGGTCGTTGTCGACGTCGAACGCGGCCCAGCCGCCGGTCGTGCACTGCATCGTCGCGACCCACTGCTCCGCGCGGACGATCGCGCCGCGCACGCGCTGCGGCTGCGGATGGTCGACGGCGGCGAGCGCCATCGCGACCACCGCGGTGTCGTCGACGTCGGGATACCACGCGTTCTCGAACTCGAACGCCCACCCGCCGGGCTTCCCGGCGCGGTTCTTCACCGACCAGTCCCCGTAGCGCGCGACGATCTGCTTGTCGAGCAGCCACGACGCGGCGCTGACCAGTCGCGGGTCGTCGCGGCGCACGCCGGCGTCGGCCAGCGCGCGGACCGCGAGCCCGGTGTCCCAGACCGGCGAGATGCACGGCTGCACGCGGTACGCGCCGCCGGCGGTGATCGTGAAGCCGTCGACGGCAGCGAACCCGCGCACGACGACCGGATCGGCCGCGTCGTACCCGATCGCGCGCAGCCCGAGCAGCGCGTTGAGCATGGCGGGGATGATCCCGCCCCAATCGCCGGTGTGCTCCTGGTGCTCGACCGTCCACTTCTCGGCAAGGGCGAGCCCGCGCGCGCGAAACGGTGCGAGGCCGGCGCGCTCGGCCCACTTCAGCACGGTGTCGGCGCCGTTGAAGAAGTGCTCGACGGCGTCGTTCCCGCGCGGCAGCGCAAAGCGCGCGTGGTCGCGGCCTTCGGCGTACAGCTCGTCGAGATCGAGCACCGGACCGTAGACGGGCTTGCGGTCGAACAGCAGGATCAGCGGGACGGTGCTGCCGCGTGCCCAGCTCGAGAGATCGTAGATCGAGAGCGGACCGCGCTCCGGGAGGACCATCAGCCACGGCGGGAGCGCCGGCAGCCCGGCCCACTCGTACGCGCCGACGAGCGCGAGGTGCATCTTGGTGAAGATCCGCGAGCAAGTGATCCCGCCGCGTTCGAGGATGAATGTTCGCGCGCGCCGCAGCGCGGGATCGCCGGCAGTCACGCCGAGCATGCGCAGCGCCATGTACGCCTCGACGCTTACGCTGAGATCGCCCCCGTCGCCGTAGGCGAGCTCCCAGCCGCCGTGCTCGCGCTGTTCCTCGCGGAAGTACCGCTCCGCGGCCGCGCGCGGCACGCGTTCGAACGTCCCCCAGACGTGGTGCAGCAGCAGCACCTCGGCCGTAATCGTGACGTTTGACTGCAGCTCGGCCCACCAGAACCCCGCCGCGTCCTGCTGCCCGAACAGCGCATCGACGGCGCGCGCGATCGCCGCGTCCAGCGGGCGCGCGGCGGGTTCGTCGATCTCGTGATTCGAAGGCGTTAGCTCTATGCTCAAGACTTTGCGTGCGGCGGCGTGGGTATCGGCTGCGATGTGGGTCGGGCTCGCCGTCGCTCGCGGTCGATTTTGGGATGCGAGCGCCGACCGCCTCCGTCCGCCCGCACCGGACCGGCCCGCACCCGACGTGCACGCGGTGGTGCCGGCGCGCAACGAGGCCGACGTCGTCACGCGCACGCTGGGCTCGCTGCTGGCGCAAGACTATCCGGGGCGCTTCGCGATCACCCTCGTCGACGACCGCAGCGAGGACGGTACCGGGAAGCTCGCGCGTGCCGAGATCGCCGCGCGCGGCGCGGAGGACCGCGCCCGCGTGGTCGCCGGAGATCCGCGCCCGAACGGCTGGACCGGCAAAGTTTGGGCGCTCGCCGAGGGCGTCACGGCCGCGCGCGCGAGCGGGGCCCAGCCTGCGTACTGGTGGTTCTCGGACGCCGACGTCGAGCACGATCCCCAGACGCTGGCGCGTCTCGTCGCGACGGCGACCGGCGAGGACCGCGCGCTGGTCTCGCAGATGGTCGCGCTGCACTGCGCGTCACGCTCGGAACGGCTGCTGATCCCCGCGTTCGTCTTTTTCTTCCGCATGCTGTACCCGTTTGCATGGGTCAACGACGACCGGCGCGCGACCGCCGCGGCCGCCGGCGGCTGCGTGCTCATCTCCGACGACGCGCTGACGCGGATCGGCGGCGTCGAACGGATCAAGGGCGAGCTGATCGACGACTGCGCGCTCGCGACCGCGGTGAAGCGCGCCGGCGGCGGCTTGTGGCTGGGCCTCGCGACCCGCTCGCGCAGCGTCCGCCCGTACCGCTCGTTTGGCACGATCTGGTCGATGGTGTCGCGCACCGCCTACACGCAGCTGCACTACTCGCCGATCCTGCTCGCCGGTACCGTCGCCGGAATGCTCCTGCTCTCCTATGTCCCCGTCGCCGCGACGTTCGCCGGCGCGCGCCGCCGACGGCTCGACGTCGCGCTCCCCGGCGCGCTCGCATGGACCGTCATGGCGCTCGTGTACGCGCCGACGCTGCGGCTGTACGGACTGCCGCGGCGCAACGCCCTCGCGCTCCCGTTCGCCGCGCTGCTCTACACCGCGATGACGGTCGACTCGGCGCGCAGCCACGCGCGCGGCGACGGTGGTTCCTGGAAGGGACGAACGTTCACACCGGAACGTGGCTGAGCGCGCGGGCGATCTCGGTCAGCACCGCGAGCGCCGCGCGGACGTCGCGGATGAAACCGAACGCGGCGCGCGGCGCGCGCGCGAACGCGATGGCGAGCGGGAGCGGCCGGATCCGGCCCAGGTCGTCGATCGCGTCCTCGATCGGCGGCAGATCGCGCGAAGGATCGTCGCTGACGACGCGCACCATTCCGAACGGAACGCCGCGCGCAGCGAGCGCCGCGGCGAGGTGTGTTCCCTCCATGTCGACGACGTCGGCGTTGAACCGCTGCGCCAGTACCGTGCGCGCGGCCACCGAGGTGACGACGCGTTTCGTCGTGCAGGCGTTGACGACCATCGCTCTGGGCAGGCCCCGGCTGAGGGCGTCGACGAGGTCGGCCCCGAGCTCGAATGCGTTCGCCGCGTCGACGACGCGTCCGTAGACGCCGACGTCGCCCGCCGTCATCCGCCATAGCGCACCGCACAGGCCGAGCACGACGGCCGTCTCGCCCTCCGCGAAATCCGGCAGCGCGCCCGCCGCGGCGGCGCCCGCCGGCAGCTCAACGATCCGCGCCGGCGTTCCGGCGCGCCGGACCGCGGCGGCCTCCGGCCCGCGCGGGACGAGGATCGTTGTCTGCATCGGCCGCACGCTTTCCGCGCGTGGCCGCGGGCTCCCGGTCAGCGCGTGTTGGCGCTCGCGCTCGAAGAGCTGTCGGTGACGATCTTGTAGTCGCTGAACGTGGCGTGCGCGACGACGTGATATGCGGGCAGCTTGATCTCCGCGTCCTCGCTCGCCGGCACCGGGATGCCGTCGACGAGCGAATGGTTCAGGTGCACGTCGATGTTGCCGCCGTTCACGTACTTCCACTGGATCCGGCGCAAGCCGTCGGTGTCGAGCTCGGCGTGCACGCCCTCGATGTTGCCGGCGACCTTGTCGCGCATCTCGACGTGGGTGCGATCGCCTTCGCGCCTGACGCTCGCGATGTCGTAGTGGTCGGGCCACGTCTGCGGCTCGAGCGGGTCCATCTTCATGTTCTCGAAGCCCTTCCCGAACCACGGCACGTGGTCGAAATGGACCGAGTACAGGTTGGGCCGCTTGTACTCGATGTGGCCGTTCAGGTGAAACTTGAGATACGGAAACGACCGCAGCGCAAAATCGACATGCAGGTTCGAGGTGTAGGATTGGACGGCTGAGCGGGGGCCACCGGCGGTAAGGAACGACGCCGTCTCCTCTGAGGAGGGGCCGGGGCCGCCCGCGAGCATGCCGATTGACGCCACGATCACAGCGGCGCGCGCAAAGACGTTTCGCACCGACCGCATGACCCCTGGAAGCCGGGCAGGGTTGCTGCCCCATTCCAAGGGCGTTTCGGCGCACGACCCCCCGGGAACGTCTCCGGCGCGATGCATGCGGAATACGTGATCCCTGAATCGGTCCCCGACGTGCCGGCGATGCCGGACGCGCCGCCAGACATGCCGGGGATCCCCGCCGATCCGACCTCGCCGACCGGCGACCCGGAGCCGATGGACATCGCTGCCTGAGATTCTCCAGGAGGGGAACGTTGCGGACACTCACTCGTATCTCGATCCTCGTTCTCGCGCTGTTCCTCGCTCTCGCCCCGACCTTCGCGCTGGCGCAGACCTCGGGCGGCGGCGGGACGACCAGCGGTAGCACGACCGGCGGTAACGGTGCCGGAACGACGAGCGGCACCTCGACGGGCAGCTCGACGACCACGACCACCAAGACGCAAGACCCGAACGCGAGCACCTTCCCCTGGACCTGGGTCGTCGTCGGCGCGGTCGTCCTCGTCGTCGTCGTCGGACTCGTCGCGATGTCGAACAATCGCTCGAGCACGAGCACCACGATCCGGCGCGACTAGCCGGAACGACCATGATCCAAGGCGTAGAGCCGGTCGTGAACGACCGGCTCTACGCGTACCTCTTAGAACCGAAGCTGGCGCCGGCGATCTGGGGCGGTGACGCGCTCGTGCGGCGCTACGGGAAACCCGGCGACCCCGCTGCGCCGATCGGCGAGTCGTGGGAGTGCTGGGACCGCAACCGCATCACGAACGGCGCGTTCGCCGGGGTGACGCTCGGCGAGCTTCGCACCCGGCTCGGCGCGGCGCTGACCGGCCCGATCGATCCGTCGGCGACGTTTCCGGTCTTGACGAAGATCATCGACGCGCGCGACGCGCTCTCCGTGCAGGTCCATCCCGACGACGCGTACGCGCAGCGCGTCGAAGGGCAACCGAACGGCAAGACGGAGTGCTGGTACGTGCTCGACTGCGAACCGGACGCCGAGCTCGTGCTCGGCTGGACGCGCGACACCTCGCGTGAAGAGTACGAGCGTCGCGTCGCCGACGGCACGCTGGCCGAGATCCTGCGCCGAGTCCCGGTCAACCCGGGTGACGCGTTTTTCTTGCCGGCCGGGACGCTGCACGCGATCGGCGCCGGGATTCAAATCTTCGAAACGCAGCAGCCCAGCGAGCTGACCTATCGCATCTTCGACTGGAACCGCGTCGGCGCGGACGGCAAGCCGCGCGAGCTGCACGTGCAAAAGGCCGGCGACGTGCTCGACTACCGCGCGACCTTTCCCGGCGCGGTCGAGCAGCTGCCCTACGCTGAGGGCGGGCTCGAGCGCACGCTGCTGATCGCCGACCGCCGGTTCCTAGTCGAGCGCGTCACGGTCACGCGCTTGGACGCCTACGTCGAGACCGACGGCCGGCCGCTGACGATCACCGCGATGGATTCCCACCTGCGGGTCGACGTCGGGCCCGGGAACGGCGTGCTGCTGGAGCCGTGGCAGAGCGTCGTGACGCCGGCGGCGGCGCCGCGCCTCGCGCTGGTGCCGTCCGGGGAACCCACCCGCGCACTGGTCGTGCACCCGCAGCCCGACCTCGCCGCCGCGAAGGAGCGCGCGCTCGCCGGCGGCTGCGAGCGCCGAGCGGTCGGCGCGTTCTTCGGTCAGTTTCTGGCAGGCTTCTGAGAACAATTCTCACCCAGGCCTTAGCACGTCCGATCGTTTGGGCACGTAGCATCTACAGCCATGCATACTTTGGAACGGCCCGCGACCAATGGCCAAGTCTCTACCGTCATTCTCGAAGCGCCACGCCGTCGCCGGTCGCGCTGGTGGTTCGTCGCCGCGGCGATCGTCGTGATCGTCGCGATCGTCGCGTCGGTGATCCTGGTGCGCTCGCGCGAATCGGCCGTCCAGTACACGACCGTTCCGGTGCAGAGCGGCTCGCTCGCGCAAACAGTGACGGCGAGCGGCACCTTGAACCCGCAGAACACGATCAGCATCGGCACGCAGGTCTCCGGCACGATCTCGGAGATCGACGCCGACTTCAACTCGCACGTGAAGAAGGGTCAGATTCTGGCGAAGATCGATCCGACGACGCTCCAGGCCGCGCTCGATCAGGAGCAGGCCTCGCTCGCGCAGAGCGAAGCGCAGGCTCAGGCGTCGGGTGCGACGGCGGGCGGCGGGCCCGCGGCGATCGCAGCGGCGCAGGCGCAGGCCCAAGCGGCCGTTGCCAGCGCGCGGGTCGCGGAAGCGACGGCGAACGCCTCGAACGCGGCGATCGCGACCGCGCAGACGAACGTCACCAAGTCGCAGAGCGCGCTCGTGCTCGCTCAGCAGACCGTCACGCGCGATAACCAACTGCTCGCCCAGGGGTACATCGCGCAGAGCCAGGCCGACACCGACAAGTCGACCGAAATCGGCGCGCAGGCCGCGCTCGACTCGGCGCGGACCGCCGTGACGCAGTCGCAGGCGCAGGCGCAAGCCTCACAGGCGCAGATCGCACAGGCTACGGCGCAAGAGTCGGCCTCGTCGGCGCAAGCCGGCGTCTCGGACGCGACCGCGCAGAGCCAGGCCGCGACGCACCAGGCCGGGATCGCGGCGATCGGTATCCAGCAGGCGCTGGTGAAAACCGCGCAGACGAACCTCCAGCATACGATCATCACCTCGCCGGTCGACGGCACGGTGATCTCGCGGCAGGTCTCGGTCGGACAGACCGTCGCCGCCTCGCTGCAGACGCCGACGCTGTTCACCATCGCGGAGAACCTCGGCAAGATGGAGCTCGACCTCGCGGTCGGCGAGCCGGATATCGGCCGCGTCGCAAGCGGTGACACGGTCGCGTTTACCGTGCTGGCCTACCCCAACCGCACGTTCACCGCGCGGGTCGCGCAGGTTCGGCAGAACCCGACGACCGTCTCGAACGTCGTCACCTACACCGTCGTCGTCTACGTCGACAACGCGGACGGCGCACTGCGCCCCGGGATGACCGCGAACGCGACGGCCACCGTCGCGCACGTCGACGGAGCGACGATCGTGCCGCTGGCGGCCTTCACCTACACGCCGCCGGCCGGCGCCATCTCGCGCACTCGTCGCGGCAACCGTCCGCCGGGCACGACCGGCGCGTCGCAGTCGAGCGCAGCGCCGCAGTCTGGGTCGTCTGCGCCGCAGTCACAGTCGAGCGGCACGTCGGCATCGCCGTGGGGCGCGACGAACGCGTCGAGCGGCGGCGCGGTGACGGCGGGCGCCACCGGGCGGATCTTCGTCCTTCGCGGCGGCACCCTGTTGCCGGTCGCGGTCAAAGTCGGCCTGGTCGGCGCGACGCAGGCCTCGGTGACGCCGCTGCGCGGCACGCTGAGCGCAAGCGATCAGGTCGTGACCGGCGACAACCGGGGCGCGTCCGGTGCCGGCGGCTCGCGCGGCTCGACCAGCAACCCGCTCGGCGGTACGCAACAGCGTGGCGGTGGTGGCGGCGGCGGTCGCGGACCGGGCGGTTAGTGATGACACCCGTCGTCGAGGTGCGCGGCTTGCGCAAGGTCTACGCGATCGAGGGTGGTGAGGACGTCGTCGCGCTGCGCGGCGTCGACCTCACCATCGATCCCGGCGAGTTCGTCGCGGTGATGGGCCCGTCGGGGTCCGGAAAATCCACCTTCATGCACATCGTGGGCCTGCTCGACCGGCCGACGGCCGGCACGTATCGCTTCGCCGGCCACGAGGTCTCCTCGCTCGACGCGGACGCGCTCGCCGACCTGCGCTCGCGTGCGCTCGGCTTCGTGTTCCAAGCCTACAACCTGCTGCCGCGCACGACCGCGATGGAGAACGTCGAGCTGCCGATGATCTACGCCGGCGTCCCGGCGGACAAGCGCCGCCGCGCGGCGCTGGAGGCGCTCGACGCGGTGGGGCTCGGGAGGTACGCGCACCACCAGCCGAACCAGCTCTCCGGCGGTCAGCAGCAGCGCGTCGCGATCGCGCGCTCGATCGTGAACCAGCCGCAACTGATCCTTGCCGACGAGCCGACCGGCGCGCTCGACACTGCGTCCTCCGAGGACGTGATGGCGCTCTTCGGGCGCCTCAACGTAGAGCGCGGGATGACCGTCATGGTCGTCACGCACGAAGCGGACGTCGCCGCGCACGCGCGCCGGATGGTGATGTTCCGTGACGGCAACATCGTCTCCGACGAGCCCGTTCGGGAGAAGGCACTCGTATGATCAGCCTAGCGGCGACCCTCCGACTCGCGCTGCAGGCGCTGGTCCGCAATCGTTCGCGCTCGCTGCTCACGATGCTCGGCGTCGTGATCGGTGTCGCGGCGGTGATCGTCACGGTCGCGATCGGGACCGGCGCGAAAACGTCGGTGGCGAATCAAATCAACGGGCTCGGCTCGAACCTCGTGATCGTCATCCCCGGCAGCGTCCAGACGAGCGGTGCGCGGACCGGCAACGGCGGCGCGTCGACGCTCACCGTGCAGGACGGCCTCGCGATCGCGAAGCTCCCCGGCGTGAGCGCGGTCTCGCCGTCCGTCAACGTGCGCGCGCAACTCGTCACCGGCGGCCAGAACTGGCAAACGACGGTGACCGGCGTCGCACCGACCTATACCACCGTGCGCAGCTGGGACGTCTCGAGCGGGCGGTTCTTCTCCCAGCCCGAGACCGACGAGGCGGCGAAGGTCGCGGTGCTCGGACAGACCGTCGTGCACCAGCTGTTCCCCGACGGCAGCGATCCGATCGGCCGCACCGTGCTCGTGCGCGGCGTCCCGTTCACCGTGATCGGGCTGCTCAGCGCGAAAGGGCAGAGCGGTGCGGGCCAGGATCAGGACGACACCGCGCTGATCCCGTACACCTCGGCGCTCGAGCGTCTGACCGGCGGCACGACGATCAGCACGCTGATGGTCTCGGCGGTCGACGGCGATCACATCGAGTCGGTGCAGTCGCAGATCACCGGATTGCTCGAACAGCGCCACGGCATCGTCGGCGGGAAAGCCGACGATTTCCAGGTGCGCAACCTGCAAGACATCGCACAGGCCGCGTCGGCGACGGCGTCGATCCTCGGGCTACTCCTCGCCGCCGTGGCGGCGGTTTCGCTCCTCGTCGGCGGGATCGGGATCATGAACATCATGCTGGTCTCGGTCACCGAGCGCACGCGTGAGATCGGGCTGCGCGTCGCGCTCGGCGCGCGCAGCGCCGCGATCCTGCGCCAGTTCCTCATCGAAGCGGTCGTACTCTCGACCGGCGGCGGCGCGATCGGCGTCGTCTTCGGGATCGCGGGCGCTGCGGCGATCGCGGTCTTCGCGCACTGGCCGTCGAGCGTTTCGGTCAGCGCCGTGCTGCTCGCGCTCGCGTTCAGCGCGGCCGTCGGCGTGTTCTTCGGCTACTGGCCGGCACGTAAGGCCGCCAGGCTCGACCCGATCAGCGCGCTGCGCTTCGAGTAGCGGCCTGCTAGGAGGGTGACGCGTTCGCCTCGAGCGTCGCGTCACCGTTCCGGTTGCTCCCGTGCAGCACGGAGTCGATGATGCCGTACGCGAGCGCCTCCCTCGCGGTCAGGTAGAAGTCGCGTTCGAGATCCCGCAGGACGTCGTCGATCGGTTTACCGGTCGTACGCTCGTAGATCTCCGCGATCAAGCGGCGCGTCGCGACCAGTTCGCGGGCGTGAATCTCGATATCGGTCGCCTGGCCGCCGATCTGTCCAATCCACGGCTGGTGGATCAAGATCTTGCTGTACGGAAGCGCCATTCGCTTCCCCGGCGCGCCGCCGGTGAGCAGGATCGAGGCCGCCGAGGCGGCGAGTCCGGCGCAGATCGTCGCGACGCTCGGCTTGATGAGCTGCATCGTATCGTACATCGCCAGCCCGGCACTGACGCTGCCGCCGGGGCTGTTGATATAGAGATCGATGTCGCGGTCGGCGTCCTGGCGCTCGAGGAAGAGCAGTTGCGCGATCACGGTGTTCGCAAGCGCGTCGTCGATCGTACCGGTTACGAAGACGATGCGTTCCTGAAGCAGTCGCGAATAGATGTCGTAGGAACGTTCCCCGCGCGCGGTTTGCTCGACGACGATCGGGATCAGACTCATGCGCGCAGTATAGCCGCCGCGGGTCCGGGCGCAAGCACGCCGGCGTCGAAAAGCGGCCACCGCGCGCAGGTGAGGGTCCCCGCGCCGGGCGAAGCGTCCGGCATGAACACGCTGACCGAGGCGCAGCGCGAACGGGTTCTGTCGCTGCTGCGTGAGGGAAAGAGCCTGCGCAGCATCGAGCGCGAGACCGGTCACCGGCGCGAGACGATCGCCGCCTACGGACGGCGCGCCGGACTGCTCGATGGGAAGCTCTCGGATCTCGCATCGCCCCGCCGCAGCGAGACGCTACTCGCGGCCTGAGCCGCGGATCAGAGGCGCGCTTTGCTCTGCACGACGCCGATCGCGGCGGCGAGCTGGGCGTCGGCGGCGGGATCGCCGTAGCGCGCGTGCGCGTTCTCCTTGACCGTGACGTCCGGGACGAGACCGATGCCGTCGATCGTCCGCTTGCGGGGCGTCAGATAGCGCGCGGTCGTTACCTTCATCGCCGAGCCGTCGGTGTTGTAGGTCAGCTCCTGAATGACGCCCTTCCCGTACGTGCGGCTGCCGACGAGCGTCGCAACGCCCGCGTCCTGCAGCGCGCCGGCCGTGATCTCCGAAGCAGACGCCGAATAATGGTTGACGAGCACCGCGACCGGATGCGTCACGTCGGCTTTCGCGTCGGCATCGAACTCGGTCGTCCCCGAGCGCGCCGCGACGGAGACGATCGGGCCGGAGTGGATGAAGTGCCCGGCGATCGCAACGGCAGCGTTGACGTAGCCGCCGCCGTTGTTGCGCAGGTCGATCACGTACGCGCGCGCGTTCTGCGCCTGCAGGTGGCGGATCGCGGCGCCGAACTCCTCGGCCGTCGGCTCGCCGAACACGCCGACCGCGATGTACCCGATCCCGTTCGGCAGCAGCTTCTGGTAGACGGTCGGTGCGTGCACCTCGGCGCGGGTGATGGTGAACTCCTCGTGCGCCGTGCCGTCGCGCAGAACGCGGACGCGAACGACCGTCCCCGCGCGGCCGAGCAGCAGCGCGCGAACGTGCGGTACGTCGAGGCCGTGCACGTCCTTGCCGTCGACCGTCTCGAAGACGTCGCCGTTGCGCACGCCGGCGCCGTCGGCCGGCGTCCCCGGGGCGACGTAGAAGGCGCCGACGTCTTTCGTCGCGTCATCGCGCTGCAGCAGCACGCCGATCCCGAAGATGCGCGCGGGGTTCAGCGGTTCCTGAAAGCTGCGCAGATCCTTCGGCGTCATGAAGGTCGTGTAGCGGTCGCCCGCAGCGCGCGCCATCCCGTCCAGCGCGGCGAACGTGAGGTCGGTCTCCGAGAGAGCGCCGCCGGCGCGCGCAGCGTCGATGGCGGCGACGATCTGCGCCAGCGTTTCACCGCCGCGCGGAGCGCTCGCGAACGACGGCGCGGTGCGGCCGCGCTTGCGGTAGGCCAGCGCGATCCCCCGGCGCGCGCCCTCGAGCAGCGCCGCCGGCTCGACCGTGCGGTAGAACGTCAACGTCAGCGCGCGATACCCGTTGCGAACGTCGCCGGCGTGCTGCGCCGAGAGCGCGTCGGCCGCGCTGGGTGCGAGCGAGCCGAGCGCCGCGGCCATCGCGACCGCGATCGGCAGCCATCGAAGCCGTTTCACCGGGCGCAGCTTCGCACGGGCCGCGACCGCCGCCTCCGAATTCATTCGGAGGCGTTCGGTCCGGCGTGACCGGCGTCACGCTTGCTTCCCGGGCGGGATAGGACTAAATCCCTACCCCCGGGCGGTCGATATTGAAGGTACGACCTCTTGCGGACACGTCCGCCCTCGCTGCCGCTCGACGGCGAGGACGGTGGCGCACCCGAAGCGCCTGGTTTGCAGAGGCCTCCCGAGCATCGGCTTTTCCCAACTCCGTACTTCGCTTCGAGCGGCGCGTGGGCGCGCCGCACGACGGCCAGTGACGGACTGTTTCTCCGACGCCTTCAGAGGTTTCGCCCATGAAGTTCGGCGCCGTCTTGGCAGGGATGCTGACGCTGTCGCTCCTTTCGACCCCTCCGTCACCGCCGACGGCGCTCTCGCGACTGGTGGCAAATTCTCACGCCGCCGAAGCTCCCATCACGCTCGGGCTCGTGAACCCCAAGTATCCGGCGAACGTCGGCGACGCCGCCAGCGCGCTGGTCGCCGACGTGAACGCCGAGCGCGTGAAGCGCGGCGTGCCGGCGCTCGTGCGCGACGATGCGCTGGAGCGCTTCGCGTATGCGAAGGCGGTCGAGATGGCGGCGCGCGGCTACTTCGGCCACACCGATCCGAACGGGATCTCGTTCCAGGACCGGCTGCGGACGTGGCGCTGGCCGACGACCTATGCGGCCGAGAACATCGCGTTCGACTGGGACGAGGAGCACGCCCACGCCGCCTTCATGAACAGCCCGCCGCACGCGCAAAACGTTCTCGACCCGAACGAGCGCAAGATCGGCGTCGGCGTCGTCACGGTCGGCGAGCACGCGACCTTCTACGTCGAGGACTTCTCGCAGTAGCCTAGCGTCCCGCTAGCCGGCGCCGAACCAGAAGTTTGCCTGGCCGGTGCCGATCGCCGCTTCGTAGCGGCCGAACTGCTCGCCGCGCGTGCGCCAGGCCGCGCCGCCGTGCGCGCCGGCGAGCACGAGATAGTGCGCGAACCGCCCTTCGGGCGAGCACGTGCGGCGGAACTCGCCGGCGTGCTCGAGCACCGCCGCGTGATCGCCCTCGCGCCACCAACCCATGATGCGTTCGTCGAAGGCGCGCAGCGCCGGATCGCTGACGTCGCTGGGGTCCGCGCTCGCGCGCTCGCGAATGACCGCCAGCGGCCAGAAGCGGTGCGACATCCCGCCCGAGGCGACCAGCAGCACGCGGCGCCCGATTCGGGCGGCCGCCGCGGCGACCGCTGCGCCGAAATGCAGGTTCGGCTCGACCTCCGCCGTGTCGACGACCGAGATCGGCAGGACCCGCTTCTTCGCCGGACCCGGGTTGTAGTAGTGCATCGGATTGAGCGTCCCGTAGTGCACCGGCAAGCCGCGGTGCGCCGCAGCTTCGGCCGGAACGCCGCGCGCTTTCGCTTCGTCCGCGATCGCCGCCGCGAGCTCCGGGTCGCCCGGGTAGTCGTACGCGTACTCGTGGATCATCCACGGGATCTCGTCGGAGGTATAGATCCCCGCGTGCCGCTCGTGCGCGTTCAGGATGAACTCCAGCGTCGAGTGCCAGTGTGTGTCGATCACGACGAAGGTGTCGAAGTCGAGCGCATCGATCCGCTCGCGCTTGATTTGCGGCAGCGCGTCGTAGAACGTCGTCACGTCCTTGCCCATGTAGGCGCGGCGCGCTTCGGGATCGAGGATCATCAAGCGCGGGACGTGCGTCGAGAACAGGCCGGCAGCGATCACTCAGGCGACCAGCCGTCGGGGCCTTTGTAGCGCATCGGCGGCAGATTCGGAATCTTCGCGCGAAAGATCAGATACTGCCGGAACCCGTCGAACTCAAAAGCACGCTTGTCGGCGATCATCCCCGCTTCGTAGAGCGAGTGCGCGATCGGAGAGTCGCGGCCAAGCTTGCGGATCGTGATCGGCAGCAGCCGTTCCTCGAGGTCGAGGATGCGAAAGACGGCCTCTTCGGGGTCGGGCGCCGTCTCGATCGCTTCGCGGACGACGCGCAGTCCCGTGCCGATGTGGCGCACCTCGTCGTGCATCACGTACTCGTAGGTGTAGGCGGTCGCGAGGTCGCCGTACTTCCTGGCGAGCTCGGAGATCGAGTTGAACAGCACGTGGGCGGAGTACGCCTCGAGCGTACAGACCTGGCCGTAGACGATCTCGACGAACGACGGCAGTCCGTTGACGAAGCGGAACAGCTCGGTCTGTTCGTACGGCACCTCGAGCTCGTCGGCGAGATCGAGGTCGCGGATGCGCCGCCACTCGATCTGCGTGTGCCGCACCTCGTCGAGCGCATGGGTCGCGTAGAAGTACTGGATCGTCGGGCGGTTCGTCTTGGTGATGATCTGCGCGACCTGCGCGGTCGTCTGCGCCTCGCCCCAGCACGTCGTCAGCATGATCGGCCGCATCGCGTTGCGGTACTCGGCGCTCAGCTCCGGGTCGTGCGTCTTGTGCTCGCGGTACTTTTCGAGCAGCGCCTTCGAGTCGCGGTACTGGTGCTCGATGTACTCCTCGTAAGACTCGAGGGTCCCGAACGTACGCAGCTCCGCGTCGGGAACGACCTTCGGGATGACGGTGACCGGGTTCATGAACGACATGGCTGCCTCAATAGCTGATGCACACGAGTTTGGGTTCGGTGAAGAAGTCCAGCGACCAGCGGCCGCCTTCGCGGCCGAGCCCGCTCATCCCGACGCCGCCGAACGGCTGCCGCAGATCGCGCAGGAAGTAGCCGTTGATCCAGCACATGCCGGCGCGCACGTTCTGCGCGAAGCGCATCCCGGTCGCGACGTTCGCCGTCCAGATGTAGGACGAGAGGCCGAACCGGGTGGCGTTCGCGCGCGCGACGACCTCGTCCAGCGTCTCGAATCGAAACACGGAGAGAACGGGGCCGAAGACTTCTTCGTGCGCGATCGTCTGCGATTCATCGCGCGGCGCGAAGATCGTCGGCGCGAGATAGTTTCCGCGGGCCAGTGCCGGATCGCTGGGTCGCGCGCCGCGCAGCAGCGTCTCGACGCCGTCGTCGCCGGCCTGCGCGCAGAAGCGTTCGACGCGCTCGCGGTGCCCTGCGGTGATCAGCGGACCGAGGTCGCTCTCGTGCGACTGCGGGTCGCCGACGCGCAGCGCGCGTACGCGTTCCAGATAGCGCTCGAGGAAGCGGTCGTAGATTCCGCGCTGCACGTACATCCGCGTCCCGGCCAAACACACCTGCCCGCTGTGACGGAACATCGCGAGCACGCTGCCCTCCACCGCGAGCTCGAGGTCGGCGTCGTCGCACACGACGTTGGCCGACTTTCCGCCCAGCTCGAGGGTGACTTTTTTGAGCGTCGCGGCGGCGGCCGTGTTGATCGCGATCCCGGTCGCTTCGCTCCCGGTGAACGCGACGGCGTCGACCCGTGCGTCCGCGACCAGCGGTGCGCCGGCTGCGGGACCGAACCCGGTGACGACGTTCACGACGCCGTCGGGGACGCCGGCCTGCGTGCACAGCTCGGCGAGCCGCAGCGTCGAGAGCGGGGTCAGTTCGGACGGCTTCAGCACGCATGTGTTGCCGGCCGCGATCGCCGGCGCGATCTTCCACGTCGCCTGCATCAGCGGCGAGTTCCAGGGTGTCAGCAGCGCGCACACGCCGACCGGCTCCTCGCGCACGATCGAGACGATCTCCCGCTGCGTGCCCAGAAACGGCTTGCGGTCGAAGAACGCGGCCTGTTCGCGCTGCTCGATCGCGCTCGCAAAGAACGCGCAGTTGTCGGCCGCCCGCGGAACGTCGCGCTCGGCGGTCTCGCGGAACGGTTTTCCCGCGTCGCGCGACTCCAGCCGCGCCAGTTCTTCGCGGTGCTCGACGAGCAGCTCGGCGAGCCGGCGCAGCACCTTCGCGCGCTGCGCCGCGGTCGTGCGCGGCCACGGCCCGGTATCGAATGCCCGCCGCGCCGCCGCGAGCGCACGGTCGACGTCAGCCGCGCCGCCGTTCGCGATCCGCGCGAAGACCTCTCCGGAGGCGGGATCGACGTCATCGTACGTCTCGCCGCTCGCGGCGCCGCTGTAGGCCCCGTCGATCCAGTGCTGCGTCGTGACGGTGTCGCTCGCGGTCACGATACCGGATGGAGCGCGGCGCGCTTCTCCGGGCGCATGGCGGGGACGAGATCGTAGAGCTCGGGGAGCCGCTTTTGGATACGCTCTTCGGCGTCGTCGGGGGCGAGATACGGCGGACGTGCCGGACCCATCTCGATCCCGGTGACGACCGTCGCGGTCGCCTTCGTCATCCCGAGCGCGCCGAGAGCGCCCTCTCCGCCCCGCGGAAAGACGCGGTTGAGACGGCGCTGGATCTCTTGCGCGAGCGCGATGTCGCCGCGCTTCCACGCCTCGTCGATCGCGACGCAGGCGGGGACGGCGAAGACGTTGATCTGACCGCCGTTCGAGCCGAGCAGCCGTCCCGTCAGGTACGCGCGAAACGTCTGCAGGTAGATCGCGCGTCCGGCCAGCGCGTCGGCGACCTGCTCCAAATGCTGCAGATCGGTCTCGACCTCTTTGACGCAGGCCACGTTCTCGAGCTCGGCGACGCGCCGGAAGAACGCCGGCGACATGTGGAACTTCGAGAGCGCCGGATTGTGGTAGACGCAGACCGGGAGCAGATTCGTCTCGGCGACGGTGCGAAAGTGCTCGAACGCCTCGTGCTCTCCGACCTTCCAGTAGTACGGCGCGATGACGACCGCGCAATCGTAGCCGAGCTCGGCGGCGGCGCGCGTCCAGCGCAGTGCCTGCAGCGTCGTCGCGCCCGACGTCATCGCATACGCGGTCTTGCCCGGGTGTTTGCGCGTCTGGTCGAGCACGACGTCCAGGACACGTAGACGCTCGTCGTCCTCGAGATGGAGGAACTCGCCGATCGAGCCGGTCGCGACGATCCCGGTCGCGCCTTGCGCGAAGCACCAGTCGATTTGTGCCCGCAGCGCGCCCTCGTCGACGGCGTAGCTGCGGTCCATCGGCGTGACGACCAGCGCGACGACGTCCTTGAAGCGATCCCGATAGCGTTCGATCTGCATGGCACCTCCGAGCGTTCGTCGAGGACGTTTCGGAGCGGTCGGCCCTGGGCCTCGCGCCGGGCCTGCGTGCGGGGTCACTGACGCGCTCGCTCGCCAGGCGCCGCCCCGCACAGCCCGAACCCCCAATCATGGTCCGACCTGGGCTGGCCGCCGCGGTTGCGGCGCTCCTCGGCATCGCGCCGCTCGGTGCGGGCGCGATCGAGATGTCGCGCCCCCTGCGCACCCTCACGTACGCGGTCGACGTCAAGGTCGTCAACACGATGGACACGCCCGGCGGGACGGTTGCGGGCGGCGGAACGCGACCGGCGCTGGTCGTGAAGGGACGGGTCATCAGCCAGACGCGCGGGGTCACCGGCAGCGGCGACCAACGCTCCGGTGCGAGCCTCACGACCAAGGGGTCGATCACGATCGACGTGCTTCAGGCGACGGAGGATGCTGGGCTGGTCGTCGACGTGGCGGAGGACGCCGCCGACCGCGTCCGGCCGAAAGTGCGCGTCGGAATCTCGAGCGACGGCGCGCTGTTCTACGATCCGACGAACGCGCCCAAGCTCTCCGAGGAAGAGATCGCCGTCATCCATTGGCTGGGGCGCGGCTTCTACGGCGACCATCCGACCACGGTCGGTACGTCGTGGATCGTGGATCAGAGTGGGAACGGCCACACCGATATCGAGCGGTACGAGGTGATGGCGATCGCAGCGAGTCACGTCACGCTCGGTTACGCGCTCGAACAGCGCATGACGCTCTCGAGCGGTTACAACGGGACGCGCGAAGGCTCGCTCGTCTACGACATCGCGATGGTGGTGCCGATCAAGGCCTCGTTCGAGAGCGTCGCCCGCCGCCAGGTCGGCGAGTCGTACGACACGCTGCGCACCGCGGTGACACTCACGCTGACCGCCGATACGTTCGCCGCGCCGCACTGACGCAGCTCAGTCGTCCTCGTTCTCCGCGCCGCCGTCACCGAGCACGTCGGCGCGCTTGGCACCGCTCCGCGAGAGTGCCGGTTTCCCAGCCGCGCGGAGCATGGCATCGGCCCGTGCGACGTCGTCGCGCTCGAACGCCGTTACGTCGCGCATCACCGCGACGAACCGCGCGTCAACGCGCGCTGCATACGCCAGCGTCGCCGCCGTCGGCGGCGCACCGGCGCCGAAGAACAAACCGCTCATGTCCTCACGAATCCGGCCCGGACGCCCAATGAAATCTTCGTCGTTCGCGAAGTCGGCGGTCAGCCGGCCGCGCAGCGCGAGTGCCTTCGCGCGCACGCCGTCGAGAGCCGTGCCCAGCTCGGTGCTCGCGTCCTTCGTGCGCTGCGCGGCGGAAGCGGCATAGGCGTCCAGCCGGTTCAGCGCCGCGTTCAAGCGCGAGTACTCCTGGAGATGACGCTTCGAGAACGCGTACGCAGTACCATAGTCGGCTGCCGTGAAGCGAGTGCGTGGGTCGGGTTCGACGCGAAACGACCGCGAGAACGTCCGGCCGCCGAGCGTTATTCGCGCGGTGTACGTCCCCGGCACGCAGACCGCGCCGACGCGCGGGCCTCGGTACTCCTCTTTCGCCGCGCCGTTCCAGCGGATGGGGCCGTCTTCGCGCATGTCCCAGCTCAGCCGGTTGAGGCCGGCGAAGTTCGTCACGACGGGCGTCTCTCGCTCGCCGGTGCGCACGGTGCCGCGAAGGTGGCGCACCACGTGGCCACGCGCATCGATGATCTCGATCGGCGGCGGCTTGGCGCCCGGCGTCGCCTGGTAGAAGGAGAGCATGACGCCGCCCGGCGGGTTTTTTCCGGCGAAGCGCGTGTAGAGCCCCTCGTCGTTCGCCCGGGCCGAGAACTGGTACGCGGGACGCGGCTGGAACAGCATCGCGCCGGCCGCCTCCGCTTGCGGCAGCTGCTGCAGCGGCGTGAGGTCGTCGAGGATCCATGCCGCGCGCCCGTGACTGGCGAGGATGAGGTCGTTCCAGCGAGGCTGCACGCGAATGTCGTAGATCGCGGCCGGCGGCAGCCCGAGCCCGGGCTTGCGCCAATGCGCGCCGTCGTCGTACGACAGCCAGAACGAGTTCTCCAGCCCCGCGTAGACGAGGTGAGGGTTTCGTGTGTCCGGCCGGATCGAGCGCGCCGGTTCGGCCGGGAGCCCCCCGCTGATGCGCGTCCAACGCGAGCCCCAGTCGTGGGTGACGAACGCGTACGGTGTGTAGTCGCCGAGCAGATGGCGGTCGATCACCGCATAGGCGGTGCCGGCGACCAGCGGCGAGGGCGCGATCGTCTCCGCGCGCCCGTCGGGCGGAACGCCGGGCGGCGTCACGTTTCTCCAGTGCTTGCCGCCGTCGCGGCTCAACTGCACCAGACCGTCGTCGCTGCCGGTCCAGATCTCGCCGCGGGTCGTTGCGGACGGTTCGATGTCGAGCAGCGTGCCGGTGAACTCGGCGCTCGACACGTCCAGCGCGAGCGGCCCGCCCGACGGCTGCTGGTGCGTCTTGTCGTTGCGCGTGAGGTCCGGCGAGATCACGCGCCAGTGCTTTCCACGGTCGCTCGTCGCGAACACGACGTTCGCGCCGAAATAGGTCGTCGCGGGCGCGAACGGGTCGAACGCGATCGGCGCGTCCCAGTTGTAGCGATACGTCGCCCGATCGAGCCGGAAGTCGTCCTCCGCGATGCCGCGCCACGGCTGCACGAACGTGTTGCGCTGGGCGGTGCGGTCGTAGATCGAGAGCCGTCCGGTCTGCAAGTCCGTCCACACCAGGTTCGGGTCGCGCGGATCGGGCCACGCCCACATGCCGTCGCCGCCGGTGACGCGGTCCCACGACTCGTCGATGATCCCTTCGGGGTTGCGGCTGTTCGAGGGGCCGCAGAACCCGTTGTTGTCCTGCAACCCGACGCAGATCGAGTACGGCGTGCGGTCGTCGTAGCCGACGTGGTAGATCTGTCCGATCGCGAGGTTGCGCGAGAACGACCACGCGGTGCCGCCGTCGACCGTCAGCGCGTAGCCGCCGTCCTCGCCGACGATCATGCGCTTCGGGTCGTTCGGTGCGATCCACATGTCGTGATAGTCCACGTGGATTTGCGAGGCGATCGACTTGAACGTTTTGCCGCCGTCCTTCGACTCCGAGAGCTCTTCGGAGACGCCGTAGACGTGATCGGCGTTCGACGGGTCGACGCGAAGGTGCGAGAAGTAGAACGGCCGCTGGTTGACCAGCGTGTTCTTGGTCGTGAGCGACCAGGTCGCGCCGGCATCGTCGGAGCGCCACAGGATCCCCGCCTTCGACTCGATCAGCGCGTAGACGCGCTGCGGCTTCGAGGGCGCGACCGCGAGCCCGATCCGTCCCATCATGCCGTCGGGAAGACCGTGCCCGGTGAGGCGGGCCCACGTCCGCCCGCCGTCAGCCGATTTCCAGATCCCATCGTCGTCGCCGCCCGACGTGAACGTCCAAGGCCGGCGCTGGAACTGCCAGATCCCGGCGTAGAGCACGTCGGGGTTCTTGGGATCGGCGACCAGCTCGCTGACGCCGCTGCGCGGTCCGACGAAGAGCGTCTTCGTCCACGTCTGGCCGCCGTCGTCGGTGCGAAAGACGCCGCGATCCGGACCGTCGGCGAACACGTCGCCGAGCGCGCCGACGAGGACGACGTTCGGATCGCGCGGGTCGATAACGATCGAGGCGATCGCGTGCGTCGCCCCGAGGCCCGCGTTCGTCCACGTCTTGCCGCCGTCGGTCGACTTGTAGACCCCGTCGCCCCACGAGACGTCGTTGCGCGGGTTGGTCTCGCCGGTCCCGACCCACACGACGTTGTGGTTCTTCGGGTCGACGGCAACGGCGCCGATCGACGAGACGCTCTGCTTGTCGAAGACCGGCGTCCAGGTCGCGCCGCCGTTCACCGTCTTCCAGACACCGCCGCCGGCTGCGCCGAGGTAGTACAGCTTCGGGTCGTCCGCGACGCCGGTGACCGACGTTACGCGCCCGCCCGCCACGGCCGGACCCACTTCGCGGAACGCGATGCGGTTGTACGGCGGGGTCGGCGTCGGCGAGGGCGACGGGGAGGCCGAACCCGTCGCGGCCGGCGAGGGGGCGGCACGGACCGGAAGCGGCGGAGCCGAAGCGCCGGCGTCGGGTGAGGGCGTCTGGGCAAGCGCCAGCGCGGTCCCCGAACAGCAGAAGAGCGCCGTCAACACGGCGCGGAGCGGGAGTCGAAGCACACGAAGGTCCTACGCGGGAGCGCGAAGGCGTCCTGCGTCGCCGCCGTCCCGGGGACTGAGCGTTCGACCCGTTGAATCGGTACGCAGGTAGGGAAACGCAATGTACACTTTGGCGGCGCCGCGTGGCACGCACAATCGGGAAACGGCCAACGCCGGCGTTGGTGCGGTCGATGCGGCTCCCCAACGCACGGCTTCGCAACCCGCGCGACGCGCCGCGCCGATCACCGTCAGGACGCATCGCCTCGAGGCGATGAGGACGCATCCGTCGGAACGTGGCGCGGCCGCCGTCGTACAGCGCTATCCCGACGACGTGAAGACCGAACTCGCCGAGATGAAGCGGCTTCTCAAGCTCCCCAAAGGGCAGTTCCCGGTCACCGAGTCGGGGAGAATCGTCCCCCTGTACGAGAGCTGTTACGGCGAGGCCGAGTACGACAAGGGCGACAAACCGGAGGCCGACGACGCTGAACTTCGTGAATTGACCTTGCCGCACATCGGTGCGATCGTAACGGCAATCATGGCGCGGCACGTCGGGACGGTCAAGGAGCAGTTGAGCAACATTCTCCAGGGCGGCCGAGACCGGTGGGCGCGGAGTTTCGACTCCGTCGTGGCCGTCGAGTCCGACCAGACCGACGACATCGACGCGTACCATGGGACCATGCGCTACAAGCCCGCGGGCGCCGTCGGCAAGTTTTTCCAGCGACTCTTGGAGTTCATCGTCGCCCACGAAATGGGACACCTCGCAGCGACAGCGCTGAACGAGGGCGCGAAGGGGGTCCCCTCAATAGCCGAAATCGAAGAGTACCTGAAGAAAAATATCCTCAGCAAAGAGGAGCTGGAGTCGCTACTGACGCCAAAGACAGAAGACGAAAAAAAGCACAGCGAAGCGTCTCTGGACGCAAGGGCGGAAGAATCCCGAGCAGACATCTTCGGCGCGCTGGTCGTCCAGACGCAGACCAAGGAGCCCGTAGCGAGAGGGACGATGGAGGCGGCTTTCGGTCCGGCAGATTTCTCACACGCGAGCGCGGCTCACCGCTGCAACATCGTCGAGCACTTCCTGAAAGCCGTGCCCGCTTTGGACTGACCGACGCTCCGCGGTCGGTTGGAGCGCCGCTACCGAAAGCGGCGAGCGTCGTACGTCACGACCGCGCCATTGCGACGGCGGCGAAAGACGTTCGCAATCGCGAGTCCGCCGACGATCACGGCCGCGATGATTGCCGCGACGACGACGAGGTGCAAGATCCAGCCGATCAGCGTCAGCGCGACGAGCGCGATGGCGACGACCCCGGTGATCTTGAGAAACAGGTGCATCATAGCCTCCACCCCCACGTACCCGCCGCCCGGACGGCGTGTTTCAGCCGGCGGCGCGCAAGCGCCCTTGCGCTCGCCTGCCTGGTTGTGGCATGATGGGCGGGTCATGGATGGAATCACCGGAGCGGCCGGCGGCGCGATGGACATCGCCGCAAACGGCACCTCCTCGATCGCGATGGCGGTCCTCGCCAGCACGGAATCGCTGATGGCGAACGAAGCGGCGCGGCTGCTGGCCTCGATCGGCGTCGGCGCGAACTTCAGCACCAGCGCGTAGCCCGGCTCGACCGGCGAAGACCGATGGTCGCGATGGGGAACTAGCGACCGAGGTAGGCGAGCGCGACGAGGACCGCCGCGACCTGCGAGCCGCCCGCAATGCGGCCGTCGAGCGCCATTGTGCGGACCTCGTCGCACGACGCGAGTGCGACGTCGATCTCCTCGGTGACGTCGAGGAGCGGCTCGCACGTGCGGAGCGCGTCGCGCACGACGAACAGGTGAAAGCGAGTCGTGGCATTCGTCGGGTCGGCCAGGAACGTTCGCACGAGCTGCGGCGCAGAGCCGGTGTAGCCCGTCTCTTCCGCGAGCTCGCGTACGGCGCAACGCTCCGGTGTCTCGCCCTCGTCGATCATCCCAGCCGGCAACTCGACGACGATCTCGCACGCGCCATGCTTGTACTGCCGGACGAGTAAAACGCTCTCATCGGGCGTCAGCGCGAAGACGATGCAGAAGCCCCGCGACTCCCGGACGAAGTAGTCGTCCACCACGTCGCCATTGGGCAACTCGACGCGGTCGGCGCGCAGCCGCAAGAACTTGGTCTCGATG
The DNA here is from genome assembly GCA_003168375.1 of Vulcanimicrobiota bacterium. Taxonomy (GTDB): domain Bacteria; phylum Vulcanimicrobiota; class Vulcanimicrobiia; order Vulcanimicrobiales; family Vulcanimicrobiaceae; genus Vulcanimicrobium; species Vulcanimicrobium winogradskyi. Next base: position 218,281 of record PMSI01000002.1, on the reverse strand, counting down.
CGATACTCCGACGACAGGATGCGCCACGGGCGCAGGCGCGGCTCGCTCATGCTGCGGGGATGCGACCGGAGGGTGCTGAATGGGGCCGGACCACGCGACGTCCTTTCGGGGGAACTGGACGATCGAGAAACTCGAAATCGGCCTGCATTACGACACGACATATGGGACGCTGTGGAAAGACGGCACGTATTTTCCGCGCGGTACCCGCGTACTGATCACCGGGCTTCACATCGAGCAAGGCTTCTGCGTGCGCTTCCCCGCCGAAGTCGACGGCGAAGCGCTCGAGACCTGGGAAGACTGGGACGAGCTGGACTTTCTCGCCGAGGAGGGTTCGGTCGAATCGGGCGGTACGCTGCCGTCCCGCATTCTGCACGAAGCGCGCGAGGTGCTGGACGACGCCGAGGACGGCTGTCACCTGCACCTGCACGAAGGTGAGGACTAAGCAAAACGCGGTCGCCCTCGCCGCGACGATGCTGGCCGCCGGAACGCTGCTCCCGCTCGCGGCGTCGGCGCGGTTCGTTCTGGCGGGCCTCGCGTTCGTCATCATCCTGCTCCTGCTCGCGGTGCGGCTTCGCGCGCACGGCTCAGAGCGTCGCCGCGAGCGCGTCGACGACGTCTACGAACGAATCGCGCGAATCCGAGCGCTGCGCGACAAGCCCCGGCGTTAGCCGTCGATCCCTTCGCGCGCGAGCATCTCGGCGTAGACTTCGGCGACGCGCTCGAGCGTGTCGGCGTCTGCGGCGCGCTTGTCGGGGCGCAGCCGCACGATGCGCGGGAACCGCAGCGCGTAGCCGCTCGCGTGCAGCGCGCTCTTCTGGATGATGTCGAACGCGATCTCGACGACGACCGACGGTTCGATCAGAATCTCGTGCCGCTTCAGATCGAGCCGCTCGTACGCGGCGCGCGCCTCTTCCGGCGGGAGCCGGTGGTCTTCGAACCACTGCGTCATCTCCGCGATCTCGACATCGGTCAACCCGCTGAACGCCTTCCCGATCACGGCAAGCTCGTTGTCATCCTGAGCTTGTCGAAGGACGGCGAAGGTGTAGTCGGAGAGGACGTTCACGCGGCGGCCGTGTCCGCGCTCGACGGCGACGACGACGCAGTCGAGCGTTGCGAGCTCGCGCTTGAGCTTGAGCCACGCCTTGCCGCGCCGGCCCGGCGTGTACGGCGCGTCGGTGCGCTTGAAGACCAGCCCCTCGTCGCCCCGCGCGCGCGATGCTTCGAACCGCTCGTGCACGGCCTCCGCGGTCGCGCCCGCTTCGAGTGCGGTCCACGGTGCGAGCACCAGCGTGTCATCGGCGCCGCCCTTCGACACGCTCAGGGTGACAAGGATTTCCGCGAGACGCGCCCGCCGGTCGGCGAGCGGATGATCGAGCAGAAACTCCTCGTCGCGCGCGAGCGCGTCGAACACGACGTAGCGCACGGGCACCTCGCGCATGAGCTCCGGTGCGACGTCCTTGCGCTGCAACCGCGCCTGCAGGAAGCGGAACGGGAGCACGCGGCCGTCGCGCACCGCGACGATCTCGCCGTCGAGCGCGCAGGAGCCGGGCAGGGCGCGCAGCGCCTCGACGACCTCGGGATACGATCCGGAGACGTCGTTCAGCGTGCGTGAGAAGAGCGAGATTCGATTTGGCGTGACGTGCGCTTGCGCGCGAACGCCGTCGTACTTGTCCTCAACGAGCCACCCGGTGGCGGCCAGCTCCTTGTACTCCGAGCCGTACGCGATCGGTGAAGCGAGCATGAACGCGATCGGGGCGTGGTACGCGATCGTGACCTGATCGAGCGCGTCATGCTTTGCGGCCAGCGCGACCGTGCCGAGATCGCCGGCGGCGCTCGCCGCCCGCCGCACGGCGCGCGGATCGCGCGCGAACGCCTGCGCGATCGCGTCGACGACCAGGCCTTCGCGCAGGCCGATCCGCAGCTCGCCGGTCATGATCTTCACCACGTACGTCGCTTCGAGCGGATCGCTGCACGCTGAGAAGATCCGCTCGCACAGGATGCGCCGCCGCTTCTGCGCGTTCTTCCCCGCGGCGTCGGCGATCTCGAGCAGCAGCGCGTAGAGCCGCGCCGGCGTCAACTCCTCGCGAAAGAGGCCGAGGTCGTGCGAGGGCCGCACGAACGGACCGAGCGCGGCGCCGAGGTCGCCGGTCGCACGATAGGCGACGCTCAGCGCGCCGTCGTCGACTCCCCACGTCGCCGCCGCTGCCTCGACGAGCGTGCGCCAGCCGACGGCGAGGCTGACGTCCTGCGCCTGCGGGAACGGGTTCCCGGTAAAATAGCGCGTCGACGGCGCCAGATCGCCGTCGTCGAGACCGCGCAGGTAGTCGCCGACCAGCGCGATCTTCTCGAGCTTGCTCGCGGTCGCCGCGATCGCGGCGCAGGCGCGGGCGAACGCGATCATCGGAACGACGGAACGGTCGGGGTCACGGCGAGACGGCTTCGGTGTCCGGTCGCAGGTGACCGCCGCGCCGCCGCGGTAGGCCCGTCCTCGTGATCACCGCGATCGTCTTGATGACCGTCGAGCCCGGCCGGGTGCGGACGCTGGCCGAAGAGCTGCTGGAGATCGACGGCGTCACCGAGTGCTACAGCGTCGCCGGCCCGTACGACCTGGTCGCGATCGTGCGTGTGCGCGAGCACGACCAGCTCAGCGACCTCGTCACCGAACGGATCGCCTCGCACGCGGGGATCACCGCGACCGAAACCCTGATCGCGTTCCGCTCGTTCGCGAAGCGCGACCTCGGCATGGTCTGGGACATCGGAGCCGATTGATGAGGAGCTTCCCTTGATTCGTTCGAACGTAGTGGCCGCATTCGCGCTCGGCGCGCTGTTCACGCTCGCGGCCGTGCCGGCGTACGCCGACGCCACCGGCGACGTCCGGGTTGCGTGGCAGAAGTTCCTGGGCCTGTCGTCGTACGAGATGTCGTCCGTCTCGGGCTCGCACAGCGTGACGGTGGATCTCGTCAAGCCGAGCAGCCGGCACGTGCGCAGCGCGACGGGAGAGATCATCTCCATCGGATCGGACTTCTACCTGAAGAGGGGCAACAGCGGCTGGAGGAAGCTGCCGGCGTCGGAGAGCGCGAGCGCGGTCGCCAACTTCGCAAACATGGAATCGCTGGGACGAAAGGTGAACGGTGCGACCGCGACCGACCTCGGCATGAAGAGCGTCGATGGCGAGACGCTGCACGCCTATCGCGTGACGGAGACCGGCGGTCGCCAGGTGACCGTCTACATCGGGGGCGACGGGTTCGTTCACCGCGTCGCCAATGTCGGCAGCCCGAACGGAGTCCGCTACAGCAAGTTCAACGCGGTCCCACCGATTCACGCGCCGATGTAAGCCACGCGGCGCGATGGAGCATCCGTTCATTCGTTCGCACAACGGCTCGGCATTCGCGGTCTGCGTACTGTTCATGCTCGCGGCCTTACCAGCCGGCGCTGACCCAAGTGGCGACGTCCGGGTTGCCGCGGTGAAGCTGGCTGGCGCGTCGTCCTACGAGATGACATTCACAACGGCGGGAAAGACCGCTACTATTGACGTGATCAAGCCGAACACCAGACGTCTCCGATTACAACAGGGAGAGTTCATCTTCATCGACTCGGTTATGTACGGGAAGCAGCCCGGCCGCGGCTGGATGAAGATGCCGATGTCGGCGGCTCCCGGTGTATCCCGGTTCTACGATTTCGTCGGGAGATTTCCGACGTCGTGGGCCGCGAGTTCCATGCACGTCACTGACGTCGGCACCCTGAAGGCGGGCGGCGAGGCCATGCACGCGTATCGCGCGACCGACAATGGCAGCCTGATGTTGATCTACGTGGCCGGCGACGGCTACATCCACCGCGTCGAGGTATCCGCGTTGAGCACACGGTCTGACGGGTATTTTCGCTTCAGCAAGTTCAACGCGGTTCCACCGATTCACGCGCCGCTGTGAGCCACGCGGCGCGGCGGACCACGACGAACACGAGCCAGGGCACCATCCACACCAGCGCGAGCGCGATCATTCCCGCCACGTAGACGCCGTCGGAGACCGCGGTGACGGTGCCGGGCCGCTGCAGCGCGACCAGCACCGCAAACGTGGTGGCGGCGAAGCCGATGCCGCCGACGATCCACACGCCGGCTTTTCCGCCAGGAATGCGGAACGGGCGCGCGGCGCCCGGCTGCGTGTAGCGCAGCCGAATCACCGCCGCGAAGATCGGCAGATAGTAGAAGGCGAGCAGCGCGGTCACCGTCGCGCTCAGAATCCAGTAGGCCTGATTGACCGACGGCACGAGCGCGAACGCGGCGGCGACGATCGTCACGACGACGCCCTGCCAAAGGATGATCGCCGCCGGCACTTGGCGCGCACTCAGGCGGCGAAAGATCGGCGGGAGCATCCCGGCGCGTGCCGCCGCCGAGAGGCTCAGCAACGGCCCGACCAGCCACGCGCACATCAGCGCAACCGCGCCGAGTGCCGTCAGCAGCGCGAGCACCGACGCTGCCCAGCCGATCCCGAACGCGCCGAAGATCACGGTGAACGTCTGCACGACGCCGCCGCTGAGGCTGATGCGGTCGGCCGGGATCGCGAGCGCGATCGCCAGCGTCGCGAAGATGCTCAGCCGCGCGATCGCAAGCAGCGCGAGCAGCATCGCCTTCGGATAATCACGCTGCGGGTTGCGCACCGCGAGCGCATAGTAGCCCGAGACCTCGAGCCCGGTGAACGCGAGCAGCAGTGATGAGACGAACGGGATCCGCGCCGCGTCCCACACCGGCATGAGCCGCGCGAACGTCGGCGGTGGCAGCGCGACGTGCTTCCCGGCGGCGATCCAGACGACCCCGGCGAGGATGAGGACCGCGGCCGGGACCAGCGAGCCGAACAGCGTTCCGAATGCGGTGAAGCGCGCCGCCGCGACCGGCCCGCGCAGGCTGACCAGGGTCAGCGCCCAGAAGATCGCGATCATCACGACCGCGACGAAGAAACGGTTGTCCTGCAGCGCCGGATCGAAGCCGTACGCGAGCGAGACCGCGACGAACGCGAGCACGGTCGGATACCACGGCACGTTTTGCGCGACGATCGACCAGACCGACATGAAGCCGGTCCGCTTTCCGAACGCCTCGGTGACCCAGTCGTAGACGCCCCCGTCGCGCGGCCACGTCGAGGCGAGCTCCGCGGCGGTCAGCGCGAGCGGCGCCAAGAAGAGTACCGTGCCGAGCAGGTACCAGAAGATCAGGGACCAGCCTTCGATCGCCATGCTGGGCAGGTTGCGCACGGAGAAGACCGCCGCGGTGCTCACCATCGCGACGGAGAAGATGCCGAGTTCCGCCTTCGGCCTCACGAGCGCTCACCTTCCGCGCCGTGCAGGGCCTTTCCGGCGGCGCCGGGTACGCCCGGGCATGTTCGACGGTTTCGATCTCTCCTTTGTCGACACGGGGGAGGCGACGATTCGCGTCCGCAAGGGCGGCAGCGGTCCGCCGCTGCTGTTGCTGCACGGCCATCCGCAGACGCACGTGATGTGGCATCGCATCGCGCCGCGCCTCGCGCACGAGTTCACCGTCGTCGCGATCGATTTGCGTGGTTACGGTGACAGTTCGAAGCCGCCGACGACCGCCGACCACGAACCGTACTCGAAGCGCGCGATGGCGCGCGACGCGATTGCGGTGATGCGGCACTTCGGATTCGAACGCTTCGACGTCGCCGGTCACGACCGCGGCGGACGCGTCGCGTACCGTCTCGCGCTCGACCATCCGCAGTGCGTGCGCAAGCTCGCGACGCTCGACATCATCCCGACGGGCGAGCATTTTCGCCGCGCCGACATGAAGTTCGGGCTCGGCTACTGGCACTGGTTCTTCCTCGCGCAGCCGTACCCGTTCCCCGAGAACGTGATCGGCGCGAATCCGGAAGCGTTCTTCAGCGGCCGGCCGAACCGCGCGAACGTCCACGCGCCTGAAGCGCTCGACGACTACCTTCGCTGTTATCGCAATCCGGCGACGATCCACGCCTCGTGCGAGGACTACCGCGCCGCGGCGACCTACGACTTCGCGCTCGACGAAGCCGACCGGGGGAAGAAGAAGATCGCCGCTCCGCTGCTCGCGTTATGGGCGGAGCAAGGCCAAGTCGGAAAGTGGTACGACGTGCTGGGGGTGTGGCGAGACTGGGCCGACGACGTGCGCGGGCACGCGATCGACTCCGGTCACTTCATGCCGGAAGAGGCGCCGCTCGAGACGTACGACGCGCTGCGTGAATTCTTCAGGGCGCCGCCGTAGCGCTGCGGACCGCGAAACCACGCGCCCAAGCCGACCGCGGCCGTGACCATGATGCCGTACACCAGCATCCCGGCAGCGACCGCGCCGAAGAGCCACGCCACTGAGCCGGTGAGACGCAGCACGAGATACCCGCCGCCGACGGCGATCAGCATACGCAGAAATCCCGCCAGCAGTGGCCAGGCGAGCTTGCCCGCGCCTTGCGAGGCGAAATACAGGGCGAGGCCGAGCCCGAAGAAGCCGTAGAACGGTCCGACCGCCGCCAAGTACGCGCTCCCGGTCGCCAACATTGCGGGATCATGACCGAACAGCCCGAGCCATGCGCGCGGATGGAGCGCGGAGGCGAGGCCGATCGCCTCAGTCATCACGAACGCGATCGCGCCGCCGGTGAACGCGATGCGCAGCGCGCGCGAGCGGTTGCCGGCGCCGACGTTCGTGCCGACGAGCGCGACCAGCGGCGCGCCCAGCCCGAAAACGAGCGGGATCAGCAGGTATTCCAGTCGCGCCCCGGTGCCGTACCCCGCGACGGCGTCCGGACCTTGGAACGCTCCGACCATCGCGGTCGTCGAGAGCACGACCACGTTCGTCTGCACCGTCGAGATCGTCGCCACCGCGCCCACCGAGAGGATGTCGCGGAAGAACGTCCATTGCAGGCGCGTGCGGCGGAACCGCGCCAGGTTGCGGCCCGATGCGACGTACCAGGCCAGGAACGCCGCGCCCGCCGCGTTGATCGCGAGCACCGCGAAACCGCCGCCGGCGATCCCTAACGCCGGGATCGGTCCCAACCCGAAGATCAGGATCGGCGAGAGCGGGATCAGCACGACGACACCGCCGAAAATGACCAGCGCGGGGACGAGCATGTTCCCCGTCCCGCGCACGACGCTCGCGAGCCCGTTCATCGTCCACAACAGGACGATCCCGGCAAACACGACGTTCGAATACTGCAGCGCCGCGGCGAGCGAACCCGCACGGCCGCCGAGCGCGGCGTAGATCTGCGGGCCGTACGCGAGGACGACGACCGAGAACGCGGCAGCGAGTGCGAGGTTGATCACGAGCGCGTGGACGACAAGCGCGTTCGCGTCGTCGCGGCGCCCGGCGCCGATCGCGCGGGCGACCGCCGACGAGATGGCCCCGCCGAGCGCGCCGGTCGAGATCATCTGCATCATCATGAAGCCGGGGAAGACGAGCGCCATCCCGGCCAGCGCGTCGGTGCCGAGCTTGGCGACCCACCACGTCTCGATGATCCCGGTCGCGGCCTGCCCGAGCATGACCAGCACGTTCGGCCAGGCCATCCGCAGCAGCAGCGGAACGATCGGCGCCTCCAGCAGGGAGCGGGTTCGCGGACTCAGTTCCGCGCTCGGCGACGCCTGCGACTCCATGCCGAGCATCATACGGGTGTGACTTGCATTCTGCAAGTCTGCCGCGCAGAAGCGCGACCTTTGGCGAGGGGCGAACGCTTGTTTGCGTCGTCCGGGACCCGCACCCTTTCGACGCGACCGGGGGTTACTCGTGTCACCCTGAGCTTGTCGAAGGGACACTCACTTCCACGTCAATCGGAGTATCGAGCACGTGCGCGTCTACGACAACATCGCCGACACGTTCGGGAACACACCGCTGGTCCGGATCCCGCGACTGAACAAGGGCCTCGGCGCCGAGATCCTCTGTAAGCTCGAATCGATGAACCCCGCCGGATCGGTCAAAGACCGGATCGGGGTCGCGATGATCGAGGCGGCGGAGCGCGACGGCAAGCTGCGCCCGGACTCGGTGATCGTCGAACCGACCAGCGGCAACACCGGGATCGCGCTGGCGTTCGTCTGCGCGGCCAAGGGGTATCCGCTGATCCTCACGATGCCCGAGACGATGACGATCGAGCGCCGGAACCTGCTCAAGGCGTACGGCGCCCAGCTCGTGCTCACGCCCGGGACTGAGGGCATGAAAGGCGCGATCGCCAAAGCCAAGGAGATCGTCGCCTCGAACCCCGTCAAATACTTCCAACCCGGTCAGTTCGACAATCCCGCCAATCCGGAGATTCACTACCGCACGACCGGCGAAGAGATCTGGCGCGACACCGACGGCAAGGTCGACATCCTCGTCGCCGGCGTCGGCACCGGCGGTACGATCACCGGCGCGGGACATTTGCTCAAAGAACGCAAGCCGTCCGTCGAGTGCATCACCGTCGAGCCCGATACGTCGACGGTGCTCTCCGGCGGCTCGCCGGGACCGCACAAGCTGCAAGGCTTCGCACCGGGTTTCGTGCCGTCGATCCTCGACACGAAAGTCTATTCCGAAGTGATCAAGGCGACGTTCGACGACTCGGTCGCGATCGCGCGCCGTCTCGCGCGCGAAGAAGGGATTCTGGCCGGCATCTCGTCGGGCGCGAACTTGTGGGCCGCGATGCAGGTTGCGGCGCGCCCGGAGAACGCCGGCAAGCTGATCGTCGCGATCATCTGCGACACCGGTGAACGGTATCTGTCGAGTCCGCTCTTCGCAGAGCAGGAAGCGAACGTGTTCGAACCCGCGCTCGCATAGGGACGAACGCTCCTCGGGCGAACGAACCGAGGCGGGCGTGGAATCGCCCGTCTCGGGGGTGAGGGGTGTCGAACGAAGTCGAGCAGGGCCAGGTCGTCGACGTCGCGATCGTCGGCGGGGGTGTCTCGGGGCTGTACAGCGCGTGGCGGCTGAAGCAGAGGCAGCGCAACGCGCGCATCGTCGTGTACGAGTGCAGCGACTACCGTACCGGCGGCCGGCTCATGTCCGCGATCCCGCCCGGGATGCCGCACGTTCCGGCCGAGCTCGGTGGGATGCGCTTTCTCAACACGCAGCCGATCGTGCAGGCGCTTGCGGACCATCTCCACGTGGCCTACCGCGACTTCCCGGTGAGCGAGTCGAACAACATCGCGTACCTGCGGGGCAGCCGTCTGCGGCGCTCGGAGCTGACCGATCCGGCGAAGCTCCCGTACCGGTTGAGCCCAGCCGAGCGCGGCAAGTCGATCGGCGAGCTGATGGATACGGCGATGGAGACGATCGTACCGGGGATCACGGCCGACGGGCTGACGCCGGAACAGCGCCGCGCCCTCGCGCAGCGCACGACGTTCCTCGGCCGCCCGCTTACAGCATGGGGATTCTGGAACGCGCTCGCCCGCGTCATGACGTTCGAGGCGTACCAGTTCGTCGCGGACGGCAGCGGCTACGACACGACGGTCAGCAATTGGAACGCGGCCGACGCGATCCCGTGGTTCCTCGCGGATTTCGGGAAAACCGCCGTCTACAAGAATCCGCTGCAAGGGATGCAGGTCTTCCCGGACCGTCTCCGCGAGCTCTTCGAAGTCGAGCTCGAGGGCGATGTTCGCCTCGGCCACACCGTTCGGCGAATCGCACGTTCGGGACGCCATCTCGTCCTCGAGTTCAAGCCGTCGGATCCGCCGATCGAGCCGGTGATCGCGAAGCGCGTCATCTTGGCGATGCCGCGCCGGTCGCTGGAACTCATCGATTTGGAACCGGCGCTCGGCAACGAGATGTCGCGGGTTCGAACGCTGATCGAGTCCGTCTCGCCGCAGCCGCTCTTCAAGTTCTTCGCGTGCTATCGCACGCCGTGGTGGCGCGAAGAGCCGCTCGGAGTGAGGCAGGGCCAGACGACGACCGACATCCCGATTCGCCAGGTGTACTACTTCGGGACCGAGGGCGAACAGCCCGGCGGCGAACCGGGCAACACGAACTCGCTGATGATGGCGTCGTACGATGACGGCCGCAACATACGGTACTGGATCGGCTTCCTGCGCGAGATGGAGGCTGCGTCGCGATTCGCGACCTCGACGACCGACGCCGGCGACGAGCAGTGGCAGCGCAATCAGCCGCCCGAAACGATGGTCGAGGAAGTGCAACGATTGATCGCCGAAGTGCACGGGCTGCCGCTCGAACAGGTGCCGAAGCCATACGCCGCCGCGTATCACGACTGGGGTATCGACCCGTTCGGCGGCGGCTACAATCTGTGGAAGATCCACGCCGAGAGCCCGCGCGTCATCGACGCCATCATCCAGCCTGTCGCGGAGATCCCGCTGTTCGTCTGCGGCGAGGCGTATTCGAACGCGCAGGGCTGGGTCGAAGGGGCGCTGGAGACCGCCGAGCTGATGCTGAAGCGGGGCTTCCAACTCGACGCGCCGGAGTGGCTGCCGCAGCAAGGCGCCGCCGGACAGCTCGATATGACGACGGAGTCGGCGACGCTGCGATTCTGACGGGCCGGTCACGTTTCTCAGCGTGTTCTGTTCTTTCCGGTCTACGATCGGGATGTCGCTGGGAACCGCCGAGAGGGGACCTGATGCGCCTGTTCGTCACGAGAATCGCGTGCGGCTCGTTGGCCGCGACGCTGGCATTCGGAGCAGCGGTGCTGCCGGCTCGCGTGGGGGCGCAGACACTCCCGCCCTCCACTGCGCCCGGCGCGGGTCCGACGATCAACGGCGAGACGATCCATGGCGTCATCGAAGCGATTGAGGGACGCTATCGAATCTTGGTCCGCGACGACCGCGGTTTCGTCGACGACGTGACGCTCCGTCACGGTACGGTGATCAACCCGCGCGGGCTGACGCTCAGCGTCGGGATGACCGTCACGATCTACGGATTCGCTGCCGGTTCGACGTTCTCGGCGGACGAGATCGACTCGGCGTCGCAGTACGGCGCGGCTGGGTCCGGATCGACCTACTACAATAGCTATCCGGACTATGACTACGGTTACGGACAGTATTACCCGGCCTTGCCCGTCGAGTCCGTGACTGCCGTCCAACAGCCGATCGTCGTGCAGCCGCCGCCGGGAGCCGTGCGCCGGATCGAACCTCCGCACGCGAACCGGCCCTTGCGCCACCCTCTCGACGGCAAGGACGACCCGCCGAGCCTCCCGCCGTACGCCGTGCCGCCGACCGCGTTTCGCGCATCGTCGATTCCGGGCCGTACAGCGGCGGCGCCGGATCGCTCGTCGGATCGTGCGTGGTCGGCACCAAATCGCGCGTCGGCCGCTCCGGATCGCGCGCAGGCTCCGGCGCCGCAGTATCATGCTCCGGCGCCCGAGTACCACGCGCCACCGGCACCTGAGTATCACGCGCCGCCGCCTCCGCCGCCGCCGCAGAGGTCCGAGCCCGCGCCACCGGCGCGCGAGAATCGCGAGCCGTCTTCGCCCGCCAAACCGCACTAACGCGCGTTCGCGGCGAGGAGGGAGGGCCTCGCGCGCGAACGCGCCGTCCCCGTCATGTTTTGGGAGTTGGCCGGCGTACCGGCCGTCGCTGTCCGGCGAGGGGCGCGGGTCGAGTCGGTGCATCACGTCGCCGCCTGCGCCGCGGATGTCGACGGGGAGGTCGTCCTCAAGGCGGGGACGATCGAGACGCCCGTCTTTCTGCGCTCGTCGGCGAAGCCGTTCATCGCGGCTGCGTCGGTACGGGCCGGCGTCCTGGAACGGTTCGGCTTCGGCGAGCGCGAGCTGGCCGTGATGTGCGCCTCGCACAACGGCGAACCGGGCCACGTCGAGGTCGTCGCGTCGATGCTGGAGCGCATCGGGGCGAGCGTCGACGACCTCGCCTGCGGTGCGCATCCGCCTTCGTACGAGCCCGCCGCCGCGGCGCTGGCCGCACGCGGCGAGCGCCCGACGCAGCTCCACAACAACTGCAGCGGGAAGCACGCCGGGATCTTGGCGCTCGCAAAGACGATCGGCGCGCCCTTCGCCGGTTATCTCGAGGCATCGCACCCGGCCGAGCGGCTGATCATCGCGATGTGCGAGCGCGTCAGCGACGACGTCTTCGAGGGCGATCGGCTCGCGGTCGACGGCTGCGGCATCCCCGTCTACGCGACGACGCTGCGCAAGGCGGCGGTCTCGTTCGCCCGCCTGGCGACGTTGCACGGCGTCGACGACGAGGACGCGATCGCGCTGGCGCGCGTCTCGTCGGCGATGGCGAGCGAGCCGTGGTACGTCGCCGGGACGGGACGCTTCGACACCGACCTGATGCGCGCGACCGGCGGACGGATCGTCTCGAAAGCGGGTGCGGAAGGGTTCCACTGCGACGCGATCCTCGACGCCGGGCTCGGGCTGGCGCTCAAGGTGATCGACGGTTCGCGCCGCGCAGCGCCGCCCGCGACGCTAGAGGCGCTCGACGCGCTGCACGCGCTCGAGCCGAAGGCGCGCGACATGCTGCGGCAGCATGCTGTCGTGCCGGTAAAGAACGTCGCCGGCCACGTCGTCGGCGAGGTCGCCGCGCTCGAGGGCTGGCTCCACACGTAGCAACCCCTCGGCAAAGGTTTCGGTCCAAGCCTTCGTGATCGATTTCTTCCTGCGGCGCCCGATCTTCGCGTCGGTCTTCTCGCTCGTGATCCTGCTGCTCGGGCTCATCTCGATCCCGACGCTGCCCATCGCGCAGTTCCCGAACATCGCGCCGCCGACGGTCTCGGTCACGGCGATCTATCAGGGGGCCAGCGCCGAGGCGGTCGAGTCGTCGGTGACGACGCCGCTCGAGGAGGCGATCAACGGCGTCCAGGGTCTGCGCTACATCTCCTCGTCCTCCGGCAGCGACGGCAGCTCGCAGATCACCGCCACGTTCAACCTCGATCGCAACCTCGATCAGGCGGCGAACGACGTCCAGAACGCGGTCAACCTCGCGCAAGGCCGGTTGCCGAACGAAGTCAAGCAGATCGGCGTCACCGTCTCGAAGAACGCCGGCACGTTCGTGATCGCGCTCGGCGTCGTCTCGACCGACACGCGTTGGGACCAAACGTACCTCACGAACTTTCTCGAGACCAACGTCGTCAACGACATCAAGCGCATCAGCGGCGTCTCGGACGTGTTCGTGTTCGGCGAGCGCAAGTACGCGATGCGGCTGTGGGTCGATCCGAAGCGCTTGGCCGACAACGGACTGACCGCCGGCGACGTCGTGACCGCACTGCAGGCGCAAAACGTGCAGGTCGCCGCCGGGTCGATCGGCGCGCCGCCGACGAACGGACACCAGCCGTACGAGTACTCCGTCCTCGCGACGGGGCGGCTGCACGACTCGACCCAATTCGCCAACATCGTGCTGAAGACGAATCCCGACGGTGGCTTCGTGAAGGTCCGCGACGTCGGGCGCGTCGTGCTCGGCGCCGAAAACTACGCGGGATCGTTGTGGTTCGACGGGCACGAAGCGATCGGCTTGGGCATCTTGCAGCTCCAGACCGGCAACGCGCTCGCGGTCTCGCAGCAAGTGCGCGCGACGATGGACCGCCTCGCGCAGAAGTTCCCGCCCGGCGTCACGTACAAGATCGCCTTCGACACCAGCGAGTTCGTGCACGAGTCGATCAAGGAAGTCGTGGTCACGCTGCTGATCGCGATCGCCTTGGTCGTGCTGGTAATCTTCCTGTTCCTTCAGGACTGGCGCACGACGCTGATCCCGGCGCTGACGATCCCCGTCTCGCTGATCGGCACCTTCTTCTTGATGAAGATGTTGGGGTTCTCGATCAACACGCTGACGCTGTTCGGGCTCACGCTCGCCACCGGTCTCGTCGTCGACGACGCCATCGTCGTCATCGAGAACATCGCGCGCTTCATCCAGGAGAAGGGGATGCCGCCGATGGAGGGCGCGCGCGAAGCGATGAGCGAGATCACCGGCGCCGTGTTGGCGTCGTCGCTCGTGCTGCTCGCCGTGTTCGTCCCGGTCGCGTTCTTCCCGGGCACGACCGGCCAGCTCTACAAGCAGTTCGCGCTGACGATCGCATGCTCGATCACGATCTCGCTATTCTGCGCGCTGACGCTGACGCCGGTCCTCTCCTCGCTGCTCCTCGGCCGCTCGGAACGCAAACAGCGCGGATTCTTCCGGCCGGTGAACGTCGTCATCAACGGCATGCGCGGCGGCTATCATCGCGCGCTGCCGTGGGTGATGCGCCGCCGCTGGCTCGCATTGACCGTCTTCGCCGCGCTGCTCGTCCTGACGGGCTGGATCTACAAGAGCACGCCGACGGCGTTCATCCCCGACGAGGATCAGGGCTTCGCGATCGTGAGCCTGCAGTTGCCGGAAGGCGGTTCGCTCGACTACACGCACGAGGTCCAGCGCGACCTCGAGAAGATCTTGCATCAGCAGCCCGAGATCGTCGACGTCTTCGATGTCGCGGGGTTCAGCTTCACGGGCTCCGAGTCGAACAAGGCGACGATGTTCATTCGCCTGCGGCCGTGGGGCGAGCGGCCCGGCAAGGACCATGTGCTGAGCGCGGTGGTCCAGCGGGTGAACTACCGGTTGTTCAGCGACTTCAAGGGCCGCTATCCGAGCGCGTTCGCGGCCGTGTTCCAGCCGCCGTCCATCCCGGGGCTGGGCTTCCAGGCGGGCTTCAGCTACGAGCTGGAGGACCGCGCGAACCAAGGGATTCCGGCACTCGCGGGCGCCTCGAAGATGTTGATCTATCCGGCCTACGCTCCCGGTTCGCCGCTGACGGGCGTCTACACGACGTTCCGAACGGACAAGCCGACGATCCTGACCGACGTGAACCGCGACAAGGCCTCGCAGCTCGGCGTCTCGCTCCCGTCGATCTTCAACACGATGCAGGTCTATCTCGGCTCGGTCTACGTCAACGACTTCGACATGAACGGGAAGTCGTATCGTGTCTACGTCGAGGCCGACACGCCGTACCGCTCGCGCGTCTCGGACTTGAACGACATCTACGTGCACAGTTCCAACCCGTTCGTCGTGAACGGGCAGCTCGTCACGCCGCCGTCGATCCCGCTGCCCGAGCTGGTCAGCATCACCGAGATCAAGGCGCCGCCGTCGATCACGCATTTCAACCTCTATCGCTCGATCGAGATCAGCGGCGCCCCGGCGCCCGGCCATGGCTCGGGTGAAGCATTGGCGACGATGGACCGGTTCGCCCAGAACTTGCCGCCGGGCTTTGCGACCGAGTGGAGCGGGATCTCGCGCGAGCAGATCGAGGGAGGGGCGCAGGCCGCGATCATCTTCGGCCTCGGGATCGTCTTCGTGTTCCTCGTGCTCTCCGCGCAGTACGAGTCGTTCGCGGATCCGCTGATCATCCTGCTCGCGGTGCCGCTGGCGCTGCTCGGCGCGCTCGGCGGACTGTGGGTGACGCACAAGTTCTCAGACGTATTCGCACAGGTCGGTTACGTGATGCTGATCGGCCTGGCATCGAAGAACGCGATTCTGATCGTCGAGTTTTCGAACCAGCTCAGAGAACAGGGGGTCGACACGGTGACCGCGGTGATGCGCGCGGCCGAGACGCGCCTGCGCCCGATCTTGATGACCTCGATCGCCTTCGTCCTCGGCGTGACGCCGCTGGTCTTCGCGAGCGGCGCCGGCAGCGGCGCGCGCACGTCGCTCGGCACCGCGGTCTTCGGCGGGATGATCCTCTCGACGATCCTGAACCTGTTCATCACCCCGGTGCTCTACGTCTTCATCGCCGGGATCGAAGACAAGCTCGGCTTCGGCCGCGGCGTCCACCACACCCCGCCCTCGGACGGAACCAGCGCCAAGGACGGCCGCTCCGGCGCGCCGTCGTCACCGCGGCCGATCGGCGTCTAGCCCCGGTCAGCCGGCGAGGAGCTCCTTGACGTTCTCGCGGGGCGCGGCGGTCGTGGTGGGTAAAACGTAGGCTTCGATCGCGTATTGGGCGAGCATGCGCTGCGCGTTGAAGTGGGAGGCGTTGAAGGCGATCGCGCCGCGCATCGTCGTGAGATAGGTACCGCGGTCGTGCGCGTACGCCGGAAGGATCGTGCTCTCCAGCAGTGTGTAGAGCGCGTCGGCGGTGCGTTCGTCGTCGGCGCCGGTTTCGGCGTCGATCGACCAGCCGGTGACGCCCTCGAGGGCCCCTTCGATCCACCAGCCGTCCATCACCGAGAGGCTCGGGACGCCGTTGAGGGCGGCTTTCATGCCGCTCGTTCCCGACGCTTCGTTCGGGGGACGCGGCGTGTTGAGCCAGAGGTCGGCGCCTGAGGTGAGTGCCGCTCCCCAGAGCATGTCGTAGTTCTCGACGTAGACGACCTCGACGTCGCCGGCGAGGGCGTGCGCGGTGCCGACGATGTGTTGGATCATCGCTTTGCCGTCCCAGTCGCGCGGGTGCGCCTTGCCGCTGAAGACCAGCTGGATGCCGCCGAAACGTTTGGCGATCGCGGCAAGCCGGTCGGTATCGCGCAGGATCAGGTCGTTGCGCTTGTAGGCCGTGAGCCGGCGCGCGACGCCGATCGTGAAGCGGTTGGGGTCGAGGAGTTTGCCGGTAGCGTGCGCGACGCGGTCGACGAGCGCGAGCTTCGCGCCGGCATGCGCGGCGGCGATCTCGTCGAGCGGGATTCCGATCGCCTGGCGCAACTGCCAGTTGTCGCGGCGCCAGCCCGGGAGATGGCGATCGAACAAGGCCTTGAAGGGCTGCGAGGTCCACGTACCCGCATGGACGCCGTTGGTGATCGCGTGGATCGTGCCGTCCGGGAACATCGCGCGCGACACCTCACCGTGCTTCATCGCGACGGCGTTGGTAAAGTGCGACGCGCGCAGCGCGAGGTGCGTGAGGTTGAGAACGTCGTGGTCGACCAGGCCGAGCGCGCGCAGCGTCGCGACGTGCTCTGTGCCGAGGACGTCGTTCGCGAGGTCGAGGCCGAAGCGGTCGTGGCCCGCGGGGACCGGAGTGTGCGTCGTGAAGACGCAGCGCTCGCGCACCCGCGCGAGATCGTCGGGGGTGGGCAGACCGTGCTCGGTCGTGCGGAGCTGGTCGAGCAGTGCCAGCACGAGCAGCGCCGAGTGCCCTTCGTTCATGTGGTACGTGCCGACGCGGCCGTAGCCGAGCGCCTGCAGGACGGCGACGGTCCCCAAGCCGAGCAGTGTCTCTTGCTCGAGGCGGTACCGCGCGTCGCCGCCGTAGAGCGCGCGCGTCAGACCGCGCGCGTCGTCATCGTTTTCGGGTCGGTCGGTGTCGAGGAAATAGACGGGTACGCGATCGCCGTCGACGCCGATGACGGGATAGCACCAGATCGCCACGGCGACCGGCCGGCCTGAGATCGGGACCGTCACGGTCTGCGGCAGCGCCTCGAGGACCAAGTCGGGCCGCCAACTCTGCGGTTCTTCATGCTGCGTACCCGACGCGTCGAGGCGCTGACGAAAATACCCCTCGCGGTAGAGCAGCGTCACGCCGGCCATCGGGTAGCCCGCGTCGGCCGCGGCGCGGACGACGTCGCCGGCGAGGACGCCGAGACCGCCGCTGTACGTCGCGACGCCGGGGAAAACGGCGATCTCCATCGATACATAGGCGACGGTCGGTTCGGTCATGTTCATCGATAGTTCGGCGTTCACGCTATTTCGGTTGAGGGCTGGCGGTATATGCGGCGACCCACGGGACGGTGGTGTAGAGCCGCCCGTCGCGGCGGACGACCCGCAAGCGTCCGCGTTGAGCCGCCTTGTAGAGCCGGTCGACGCCGCCCTTTGTCCCGAAGTCGGAGAGCGGGCGCAACTCGTCAACCGGTTCGACGGCGTCGCGCAAGCGTTCCAGCCCGCGGCCGAGCGCCGTTCCGATAACGCGCGCCAGCGGCGTCGCGTCGCCGGCGAGCGCGGCTCGCAGCGCGGCGGCGTAGGCGCGGCGCGCGCGCGCGTCGAGCACGATCGGCGGCAGCCCGCGACGGTATGCAAGCAGGTTGGCGACGAGACGGGCAACGCGGCCGTTGCCGCTCGGGAACGGCTGCAGCCTCACGAGACGGGCCACGGCGCGGGCGAGCGCGAGCGGCGCGGGCTCGTCGGAGCCCAGCGCAAGCCGGCCGACGTAGGTCTCGGTCTCGAACGGGACGAGCCAGTGCGGCGGCGGCACCGTCCCGTCGGAGAGCGGCGGGACGGTCTTCGTCCGCCACGCGCCGGCGTCGTCGGAGATCCCGCGCACCGCTAGCCGGTGCAGCGTGCGCAGGTCCTCGGTGCTGACCGGCCCGCGGCGCGTCCCCTGCTGGGCCGCCCACCCGGCCGCGTCGGCGTAGTCGCGAACGATGAGGTAGTCGTCGAACCGGTGGCCGCCCAGCGCGCGGCCGCGCTCGACCAGCGAGCGGACCTCGGTCAGGTCGAGGCGTGCCCCGGCGAGCCGGGACGAGCTCGCGATCTCCTCGAGGCGCAACGCTGCGAAGGCGTCGCGGAGCGCTGCCGACGGCGGCGCCTCGCGGACCACGGCCGCCAGGATGGTGAGGCGGCTCGCGATCTGTCCAATCGCGTCCATCTTGGCTTTATTGGACATCGCGAGCGTCGGTTCCGCGTCCCGGGCCGGTACGATGGGCCGGATGGCGGATTTTCTCTCGGCGCTCCGCGAGCGCGTGCTCCTGTTCGACGGGGCGATGGGGACGCAGCTGATGGCGCTGCACCTGAGCGACGACGACTTCGGCGGGGCGGCGCACCACGGGTGCAACGAAGCGCTGGTACTCACCCGTCCGGACGTGATCGAGCAGATCCACCGGGATTACTTCGCGGCGGGCGCCGACGTGGTCGAGACCGACTCGTTCACGGCCTCGCGGCTGAAGCTCGACGAGTACGGTCTGGGTGCGAAGACCCACGAGATCAACCTCGCCTCGGCGCAGATCGCGCGCCGCGCCGCCGACGCGTTCTCCACTCCCGAACGCCCGCGCTTCGTCGCCGGCTCGCTGGGTCCGACCGGGATGCTGATCTCTTCGTCCGATCCGGCGCTCTCGAAGATCACCTTCGACGAGCTCGCCGACCTGTACGAAGAACAGTCGGTCTCGCTGATCGAGGGCGGCGTCGACGTGCTGCTGCTCGAGACCAGCCAGGATCTGCTGGAGATGAAGGCCGCGATCGCGGGGATCACACGCGCCTTCGGCAAGGGCGCGCGCCGCGTGCCGATCGTGGCGCAGGCGACGCTCGACGTCACCGGCCGCATGCTGCTCGGCACCGACATCAGCGCGGTGTGCGCGACGCTCGACGCATTACCGATCGACGTGATCGGGCTGAACTGCTCGACCGGACCCTCGCACATGCGCGATCCGATTCGGTATCTCGCCGACAACTCGCGCGCTTTCGTCAGCGTCATCCCCAACGCCGGGTTGCCCCGGATGGGACCGAAGGGCGAGACGATCTATCCCGAGACGCCCGATGAGATGGCGCGCGAACTGCACGCGTTCGTGACCGATTTCGGCGTGAACGCGATCGGCGGCTGCTGCGGAACGACGCCCGCCCACATTGCGGTGTTTCGTGCCGGACTCGACGCAATGGTGGCGTCCGGCTACACGCCGCGCATCCCCGAACCAAAGCCGCTCCAGCTGGCTGCGTCGGCGATGACGGCTGTGGCATTGAACCAGGAAGGGACCGTGCTGCTGATTGGCGAGCGCGTCAACAGCCAGGGTTCGCGCAAGATCAAGCGGCTGCTGCTCGCCAACGATTACGACGAGATCACGCTAGTCGCGCGGGCTCAGGTCGAAGGCGGCGCGCACTTGCTCGACGTCTGCACCGCGCTGACCGAGCGCGTCGACGAAGACGTGCAAATGGCGACGATCGTCAAGCGCCTGGCGCAGTCGGTCGAAGCGCCGCTCGTCATCGACTCGACCGAGGCGAAAGTGATCGAGGCCGCGCTGAAGATCTATGCCGGCCGCCCCGTCGTCAACTCGATCAACCTCGAAAACGGGCGCACCAAGATCGACTCCGTGATGCCGCTGGTCAAAGAGGCCGGCGCCGCCGTCGTCGCGCTGACGATCGACGAGACCGGGATGGCGAAGACCGCGCAGCAGAAGCTCGACATCGCGAGGCGCATCCGCGACATCGTGGTCGACGAGTACGGCCTCCCGGCCGGAGCGCTGATCTTCGACGACCTCACCTTCACGCTCGCGACCGGGGATGCGGAGTACATCGATTCGGCGGTCGAGACGATCGAGGGGATCCGCCTGATCAAGCGCGAGCTGCCCGGTGTGCTGACTTCGCTCGGCGTCTCGAACGTCTCGTTCGGGCTCAAGCCCGCCGCGCGCCACGTGCTCAACTCGGTGATGCTGCATCACTGCGTCGAAGCCGGGCTCGACATGGCGATCGTCAACGCGGCCGAGATCACGCCGTACGCCGAGATCGACGCCGAGGAGCGCGAGCTCTGTGACGACGTCGTGCTGAACCGCCGTCCCGACGCGCTCCAGCGCATCATCGAGCATTTCGAGGCCAAGGTGGTCGTTCCGGGCGGCGCGGCGGCGCAGCTCGACGACGACGCCGACGCACCCGTCGAGACGCGGATTCACAACGCGATCCTGCGCCGCCGCAAAGACGGGATCGAAGCGAAGATCGATGAAGCGCTCGAAAAGCGCGACCCGGTCGACGTGCTCAACAACGTGCTGTTGCCCGCGATGAAAGAGGTCGGCGACAAATTTGGCGCAGGCGAACTGATCCTGCCGTTCGTGCTGCAGTCGGCCGAGGTGATGAAGAAGGCGGTCGCGCACCTCGAGCAGTTCCTCGAGCGCAAGGAAGGCGTCAGCAAGGGCATAGTCGTGCTCGCGACCGTATTCGGCGACGTACACGACATCGGCAAGAACCTGGTCGGGACGATCCTCTCGAACAACGGCTACACGGTCCACGACATCGGCAAGCAGGTGCCGGTGAACACGATCCTCGACAAGGCCGTCGAAGTCGGCGCCGACGCGATCGGGCTCTCGGCGCTGCTCGTCTCGACCTCGAAGCAGATGCCGATCCTGGTCAAGGAGCAGGCGTCGCGCGGGTTGACGTATCCGGTCGTGATCGGCGGCGCGGCGATCAACCGCGACTTCGGCCGCCGCGTCGCGTACGCCGCCGACGAGCGCTTCTTCGATCCGGGCGTGTTCTACGCGAAAGACGCGTTCGAAGGGCTCGACCTGATGGACGCGCTGACGAACGAGACCGCTCGCACGCCGCTGCTCGAGCGCGTGCGCACCGAAGCCGCGGCGCTGCGCGTCAAGGATGCCGGTGCGCTCGCCGCGCCCGCGTCGAGCGGGAAGACCGCGCGCGCCGACGTCGGCATCGCCGACGTGCCCACGCCGCCGTTTCTCGGCGCGCGCACGCTGGCGCACGTCGACCCACGCGAGCTGTGGGACTGCTTCGATCTCAAGAGCCTCTACCGGCTCTCGTGGGGCGGCGCGAGCACGAAGGGGGCCGACTGGGAACGTCTGGTCGCCGAGGAGTTCGAGCCGCGCCTGCGCCGCTACGAGAAGCTGGCCGAGCGCGAGCCGTTCCTCGACCCGCGCGTCGTGTATGGCTACTTCCCCGCGGCGGGGAGCGGTGACGACGTGATCGTCTACGACCCGCAGAACCGCACCCGCGAGATCGCGCGCTTCACCTTCGCGCGGCAGGTCGGCGGCGAGCACCTGTGCCTCGCCGACTACATTCGCGAGCCCGAGAACGGCGGCGCGAGCGACGTGGTCGCGCTGCAGGTCGTGACGATCGGTGCGGAAGCGACGCGCCGCACCGACGCGCTGCAAGCGAAGAGCGATTACAGCGAGGCGTACTTCCTGCACGGGTTCTCCGTGCAGTCGGCCGAGGCGCTCGCGGAACGGACGCACCGCCGCATCCGTCACGAGCTCGGAGTTCCCGACGTGCGTGGGAAGCGCTACTCCTGGGGCTACGGCGCGTGTCCCGACCTCACCCAGCACGAGATCGTCTGGAAGCTGCTCGACGTCGAGAACGCGATCGGCGCCTCGCTGACGAGCGCGCACCAGATCATCCCCGAGCAGTCGACCGCCGCAATCGTGATCCACCACCCGCGCGCGGCGTACTTCAACGCCGCCGCCGTGCGGGAGCTCACGGCGGTCTAACTTGGGATGAGTGCCGGCGCGTGGTGCTGCGGCGCCGTGCTCGCTGCGGCGGGATTGCTAGCCGCTGCGCCGGCCGCGCGGATCGGCGTCGAGATGCCGCTCGCCGGGGATGACGGCGGTCGCGGCCTCGCAGCGGCGGCAGCGATCCGTCTTGGATTGGATTCGCCCCGGATCGTCGTGCGCGACAGCGCGAACGGCGGCTTTCTGAACCCGCACCGCGACGAGGGCTCCGATAACGGCGGCGACCTCCGCACCGCCCCGTCGATCGTCTCGGCGTTCGGCCGCGATCGCAGCGTCGTCGCGGTGGTCGGCGGGCTGCGCCGCAACGTCGGCGATGCCGACGCTGCAACCGCCGAGGCGCGCGGCTTGCCGATCGTCGTCTTGTCGCGCTGGTCGCGCGGCGTGCCCCGCGGTAACGCGTTCTGCCTGTGCGTCTCGCCGCCGCGGCTTGCGGCGTTCGCTCGCGCGGCGGCGCGCAAGCGATTCGGTCCGCGTCTCCTCCTCGTGCTCGTGGGCGACGCCGGAACGCTCCCCGCGACATGGCCGAACCGCTTCGCGGGCGTCTCGATCAGCGCCGTCGGTGATCCCGATGCGGCCGGCGCTGCCGGCCGGCGCGCGGCCGATGCCGACGCGGTCCTGGTCCTCGCCGACGAACGTCCACCGGCGCTGTGGCGCAGCTCGGTGTTCCGGCGACGGTTCGACGCGGAGTACGTGCGCCGGCTCGGTCACCGCGATTTTGAGATCGTCCCGCCCGGGACGCCGCGCGGCGATGTGACGCTCGTTCGCGAGGTTCCGCCGAACGGAGCCGCGCAGCGCGCGTTCGTGCGGCGCTTCCGGGCCGCGGCGGGATTCGTGCCCGGCGATGACGCGACGCGCGCCTACGCGGCAGCTCAGATCCTGCGTGACGCCGGAACGACCCGGACGAGCGTGCGCCGGAGGCTCGCACGGGGCCGGTTCGATACCGTCGCGGGCCCGGTTGCCTTCGACGCCGACGGCTATCGAGAGCCCGACACCCTTGCGCTGACGCCGCCGTGACCGGGGGAAGAGGCCTCACCCGGCGTAGTCCCGCATTTCGGTTCGGAAACGCGCCTGTTTCGCTTCGCACTCGTCGGAGGACGTTCATGATTTCATCGCAGAGGCGCTCGGGAGCGTTTGCAGCCGCGCTGGCGGCCACGCTCGGGATCGTCTTCGGCTCGATCCTCACCGTTCCGGCTCCCGCCGCGGCGGCGACGGTAGTGAAGATCGGCGCCGACCTCCCCGTTTCAGGCGCCGACGCGACCAACGGCATCCCGACCCGCAACGGCGTCATCCTCGCCGTCGACCAGGCCAACGCCAAGCCGCTGCCCGGCGGGCTGAAGTTTGAAGTGAGCGCCCTCGACGACGCCGTGCAGGGCGTCCACGACCCGGCGCAAGGCGCGCAAAACGTCAAAACGTTCATCGCCGACTCCGCGGTGCTCGGCATGGTCGGTCCGTTCAACTCGAACGTCGCGAAGGCCGAGATCCCGCTGACCAACGACGCCGGCCTAGTCCAGATCAGCCCGTCGAACACGAACACGGGGCTGACCAAAGGCGACGACGCCAAGAAGCTGCGCACCTCGCACCCCGATGTGAACACGTACTTCCGCGTCTGCACCACCGACGATCGCCAGGGCGCCGCCGGCGCCACGTTCGCGCGCAAGCTCGGACTGAAGAAGGCGTTCATCATCGACGACAACGAGACGTACGGCAAGGGCCTGGCCGACGTCTTCGAAAGCGACTTCAAGCGCCAAGGCGGCAGCGTTCTCGGTCACGAGCACATCACCAAGGGACAGCAAGACTTCAAGGCGCTGCTCACCAAGGTGCACAGCGGCTCGCCCGACATGATCTTCTTCGGCGGCACCACTGCCAGCGGCGGCGGGCTGCTGCGCAAGCAGATGGCCGACGTCGGGATGCGCGACACGAAATACGTCGGCGGCGACGGCATCAGCGACGAAGAGTTCATCAAAGAGACCGGCGACATGGCGAACAACTCGTACTATACGGTCGCCGCCCCCGAGACCTCGAAGCTCCCCAGTGCAAAAGCGTTCGTCGCCGCTTACCAGCAGAAATTCCACTCGAACCCCGGGCCATACAGCGCGAACGCGTACGCGGCCGCGCAGATCATCATCGCGGCGGTTCTCAAAGGCGTCAAAGACGGCGGCGGCAAGCTCCCGACGCGGCTCGAGGTGCGTCAGAACGTCGCGGCGACGCAGAACTTCGACACGCCGATCGGAAAGATCGGCTTCGACAAGAACGGCGACACGACCGCGCCGATCCTGAGCTTCTATGCGATCAAGGACGGGAAGGCGCAGTTCATCAGTCAGCTCAATCTGAAAGACTGACCCGGCTTGGACGTTTTCCTACAGCAGCTGATCAACGGACTTTCGCTGGGCGGGATCTACGCGCTGATCGCGCTTGGCTACACCATGGTCTACGGGATCATCGAGCTGATCAACTTCGCGCACGGTGATGTCTACACGCTGGGCACGTTCTTCTCGCTGGCGATCCTTACGCTGCTGGGGGTGACCGGCGTGGTGACGGGGCCGGCGCTGATCCTCGTGGTGGCCGTGACGATCATCGGCGCGATGATCCTGTGCGGACTGACCGGC
Organism: Vulcanimicrobiota bacterium; assembly: GCA_003168375.1. Classification (GTDB taxonomy): domain Bacteria; phylum Vulcanimicrobiota; class Vulcanimicrobiia; order Vulcanimicrobiales; family Vulcanimicrobiaceae; genus Vulcanimicrobium; species Vulcanimicrobium winogradskyi. The sequence goes on along the minus strand of PMSI01000002.1, from coordinate 193,686 downwards.
GTGATCATCGAACGGTTGGCTTACCGCCGGCTGCGCAACGCTCCCAAGCTCGCGCCGCTGATCACGGCGATCGGGATGTCGTTCATTCTCGAGAACCTGATGCTGTACTGGCGCGGTCCCTCGCCGGTCTCGTTTCCGGCCGTCATCCCGAACCCCGACGTCGTGCTGGGCAGCGTGACGATTCAGACCAAGCAGATCATGGTCATCGTGCTGGCGATCGTGCTCATGCTCGTGCTGCAGGTGTTCGTGTACAACACGAAGCTCGGCAAGGCGATGCGTGCGACGGCTCAGGACAAGGACGCCGCGCAGTTGATGGGGATCAACATCAACACGACGATCGCGCTGACGTTTCTGATCGGTTCGGCGCTGGCCGGTGCGGCCGGTTTCGTCTCGGGTGTCTACTACGGTTCGACATGGTTCCTCAACGGCTTCGCCGCCGGCCTCAAAGCCTTCACCGCGGCGGTATTGGGCGGAATCGGCAACCTCGCCGGGGCCATGCTCGGCGGCTTCCTGATCGGGCTGACCGAGGCCATGACCACCCAGTTCATCAGCGACCAGTGGTCCAATGTGGTCGTCTTCACGGTGCTGGTGCTCGTGCTGATCTTCCGGCCGTCGGGACTGCTCGGCGAGTCGCTGCCGAATAAAGTCTGATGACGGTCAGGCTGCCCGCGCCGCTGCGCACGCCGATCGGCCAAGCCGCGCTCGCGTTCGCCGTGGCGATTGCGCTGCCGTTCATCGGGCACAACGGCGGTTTCACGAATTTCCTAGCCGATGCCGGCGCCTTCGTGCTGCTCGCGCTGGGCCTGAACATCGTGGTCGGGTTCGCCGGGCTGCTCGATCTCGGCTATGCGGCGTTCTTCGCGATCGGTTCGTACGCGTTCGCGATGCTCGCCTCGCCGCAGTTCGGGATCCATCTGCCGTTCTGGGTGCTGCTGTTCGTCGCGTCGGGGATCGCGGCGGTGTTCGGGATCCTGCTCGGCGCGCCGACCTTGCGGCTGCGCGGGGACTACCTCGCGATCGTGACGCTCGGCTTCGGGGAGATCGTTCCGCAGACGTTCCTGAACCTCGCGCAGTGGACCGGAGGCCCGAACGGGATCGGTTCGCTCGATCAGCCGACGATCGGCTCGTACAAATTCGGCTTCGACGCGCTGCCGTACTACTTCATGGTGTTGGGGCTCATCGCGCTGGCGGTGTGGCTCGCCAACAACATGCGCGCGAGTCGTCTGGGCCGCGCCTGGATGGCGATTCGCGAAGACGAGCTTGCCGCAGCGCACATGGGGATCAACACGACGGCGACCAAGCTCGCGGCGTTCGCGATGGGCGCCTCGTTCAGCGGCCTGGCCGGCTGCGCGCTGGCCTCGAAGCTGCAGCTCGTCTCGCCGGATCAGTTCGGCTTCAACGTCAGCGTGTTCATCCTGGCGATGCTCGTGCTCGGTGGGATGGGCAACATCCCCGGCGTGATCGTGGGCAGCCTCATCCTCTCGGCGCTCGAGCGCTTCATCTTGCCGCAGGGCACGAACTTCTTGCACGGTCTCGGCTTCACCAGCGTCGACCTCTCGAACTCGCGATTTCTGATCTACGGCGTAATCCTGGTGATGATGATGCTCTTCCGCCCGGAAGGGCTGATCCCGAGCCACCAGCGGAAGGCCGAGCTCCACGCCGCGGACGACGACGCGCGGATCGCCGGCCGCGAGCAGACGCTCTACACGGAGGCCGTTCGGTGACGGCGCTGCTGACGATGGAACACGTGACGCAGCGCTTCGGCGGGCTCGTGGCGATCAACGATCTGAACTTCAGCATCGAGGCGGGCTCGATCGTTGCGATGATCGGGCCGAACGGCGCCGGCAAGTCGACCGCGTTCAACCTGATCACGGGGATCTACAAGCCGAGCGCCGGTCGAATCACCTTCGACGGGGTCGACATCACCGGCAGAAGCACCAGCGCGATCGCGCCGCTCGGGATCGCGCGCACGTTTCAGAACATCCGGCTGTTCGCGTACATGTCGGCGATCGACAACGTCCTAACCGGCGAGCACGCGCGGTTGCGAGCGAATCTGTTCGACTCGCTGCTGCACACGCCATGGCAGCGCAAGGAAGAAGCGGTCGCGCGCGAGCGCGGGATGGAGCTGCTGCGGTTCGTCGGCCTCGACCGGTACGCCGAGAACTACGCGCGCAATCTCCCTTACGGATTCCAGCGGCGTCTCGAGATCGCGCGCGCGCTCGCGGCGAACCCCAAGCTGCTCATGCTCGACGAGCCGGCCGCCGGGATGAACCCGACCGAGAAGCAGGATCTCGTCGCACTGATCCGCCGGATTCGCGAGCGCGGTGTGACGGTGTTCCTGATCGAGCACGACATGAGCCTGGTCATGGAGCTCTCCGAGCGCATCACCGTGCTCGACCACGGCGAGAAGATCGCCGAGGGTCTCCCCGCCGACGTTCGCAACGACCCCAAGGTGATCGAAGCCTACCTCGGAGCGCCGGCCGCGTAGTGGCGCTGCTGGAAGTCGACGGTCTCGTCGCGCGCTACGGCCGCATCACCGCCCTCGACGGCATCTCGCTCACCGTCGACGAGGGTGAGATCGTCACGCTGATCGGCGCCAACGGGGCCGGAAAGACGACGACGCTGCGCGCGATCAGCGGTCTGGTCCGTCCCGCGGCGGGCGCGATCCGCTTCGCCGGCCGCGACACCTCGAAGCTCGCGCCCAACGATGTCGTGCGCGCGGGGATCAGCCATGCGCCCGAAGGGCGGCACGTGTTCCCGCGCATGACCGTGCGCGAGAACTTGGAGCTCGGCGCGTACACGCGCAGCGTGACGTCGGAGATCGCCGAGGACCTGGAGCGCGTGCTCGGGATCTTTCCGCGGCTGAAGGAGCGCTACACACAGAAGGCCGGCACGATGTCGGGCGGCGAGCAGCAGATGCTGGCGATCGCGCGCGCGCTGATGTCGCGGCCGCGCGTGCTGCTGCTCGACGAGCCGTCGCTCGGGCTTTCGCCGAAGCTCGTGCAGACGATCTTCGAGGTGATTCGCGACATCAACCGCCGCGGGACGACGATCTTGCTGATCGAACAGAACGCGCGGCAGGCGCTGGCGGTCGCGTCGCGCGGGTACGTCCTCGAGGTGGGACGGATCGCGCACGCGGGTGCGGCGGCGGAACTGGCGGCGAGCGAAGCGGTTCGCGCGGCGTATCTCGGAGGAGCGGCATGACGGGCGGCAGCGCGGGGACCACCACGAACCTGATTACCCTGTTGGTTGCGGCGCTGGTCGTCGTGCGATTCCTGTTTCGCGAGCTCCGGGAACGAAAGGTCCGGCTGCGGTCGATCTGGATCCGGCCTGGGATACTCGCCGCGTTCACCGTGGTGCTGATCGTCGTAGCGTTCACGGTCCCGCGGACCAACATGGCCTTCCTCGCGCTCGCGTGCGTTGCCGGCGCCGTGCTCGGAGTCGTGACCGGGATGCTCGTCGTGCGTTCGACGACGTTTCGGCCGGCAGACGAGCGCGGTGCGGTCCTCGCGCAGGGCAATATGACGACGGTGATCGTCTGGATCGCCGCGCTCGCGTTGCGCTTCGTCGCGCGGTTCGCTTTCGCCGGTTCCGGTGCGTCCCCGGCGGAGCAAGTCGAGTTGAACGCCGGCCTGCTCGCGCTCGTCACCGCGGCGTTCGTCGTCGTTGCCCTAGCGTTCCACCGGGCGATCGACCGGCTGGCGCCCGGACAAACCCAAACCCAAAGCCAGACGCGCTCGCTGTAGCGCATCAGCCCGAGCGGGCAGGCCGCCCGGGCGGGCGCGAGGGTTGCGACCTCGCCCAGGGCTATCTGTTCGGAAGGCCGATGGCCGAGGAGCAGATCCTCGACCATCTGGCCTCCTCGGTCACGCTCCGCGCGTGAAGTCCGCGATGAGCGCGGGCGCTGCCGCGTCGAAGCCGACGACGTCGAGCATCCCGCCGTCGTTCGGATCCGCGATCGTGAACCCGTTCGACGTCATGCCGACCACGACGAGCTTCGCCGCGATCCCCATGCGCTCGCGGTAGAGGCGCAGCGCCTCGTCCGCGTGCATGGTGCCGGCCCAGGTCTCCGAGTCCGTGTACACGACGAACAGATCGACCGGGAGCCGCTTCTCGAGCGCGTAGAGCATCGGGAGGGAGCAGTCCGTTCCCATGAACGGCAGCGCGTCCGTCCGCTTCACGACGGAGTCGAGGCTCTCGGTCTTCCCGATCGCGAACGGCACGAAGCGATCCGCGAACGCCATGACCTGCACGTCGCTTTCGGTGCGAACGTGCGTGAGCGCCATCGCGGCCGCGCCGACGCGCGGCGTGATCCCCGGGATCCCGGCGATCGTACCGCTCGACATCGAGCCCGACACGTCGAGCCCGATCAGCGTCCGCGCTCCCGTCGGCTCGACGTTCTCGAATGCGAGCCCGAAGGCCGCGTCGAGCGCGTCGACGACCGCCGGAACCGGAGTCCACGTCGCCGAACCGCGCGCGCCGCGACCAGCCTTGTAGGTGGTCAGCGCCGCGAGCAGCGCGATCGGGTGGATACGGGCCTTGCGGAGCGCCGTGCGATCCGTGATCCGCGCGAGCACGCGGGCCGTCGCCTCGCCCTTGGGCGTGAGGAGACCGACGCGCGTGAGCGTCGCGAGGTTGCGGATCAGCGCCGTCATCGGGAGCGTCGGGAGCAGCGCCTCCCAGACGCGCGGCTCCTTGAGCCACGCGCTCGGCAGCGCTTCGCGCGGCAGCCCGCTCGCCCGCACCAGCTCGGCGCACGTCGCGACGTCTGCGTCTTCCGACGCCTTCGCGATCGCGTGAGCGCGCAGCAGCGCGAGCGATTCGTGCTCGTCGCCCGGGACGTCGCCCTTGACGATCCAGGCGTAGAGCGCCGCTCGCTCCGTGTCCGTCGCGAGCGGGTGCGCGAGACGGAAGACGTCGCGGTGCGTGAAGCCCTCGCGGTTCTGGTACTTCAGCGCCTGGTACGCGAGATCGCGCACCGGCTTACCTTCGTACCAGCCGCGCAGCCCCTTGCGCAGGCCGCGTCCCCAGCCGCGGAACTGCTCGATGTACGAGCAGAACGTGAGCAGGTGGGAACCCGTGCGGCAGACGCGGCGCAGACCCTCACCGAGGGCGTAGCGGCGCGTCTCTTCGTCGCCGAACCCGGCGCACGCCGCGAGCGCGAAGATCGCCGGCTGCACCTTCGGTGCGCGGGCGCTCTCCGAGAGCGCGATCACGCGCGCGACGACGCGCTGGCCGTCTTCACGGATCGCGTCGACGAGGTTGACCGCGTTCTCCTTGGTCAGCTGCGTCTCGGTCGCGTAGTAGGTTCCACCCTCTGACCCGAGGATCAGAAAACGGTCGACGCGCGCCCAGCGGTCGAGCGCGTAGACGTAGCCGCCGGCCTCGTTGCGCACCTGTGCGCGATCCGGCTGCGGCTGCGTCTGCAGCGTCCCCGCGGTGCGGCCGTGGAAGATGCGTGCGAGCAGGTTCATGATGGGTTCCCTCCTTTCGTGAGGGGTGGAAGGGTCGCGGGCGAGTGGCGTGCGAGGAAAGAGACTTGCGTCTCCAGAGTGCTCTGCCGTTGAGCTACGCGCACCGCGGTGCGCGGCAGGAGTCGAACCTGCGGCCCCTCCGTTATCGATAACCTCGTACTTCCGGCCCGCGACCCGGACCGTGGACAAATGGTGTTCGAGGAGTGGGAACGCACCCGTAGACCCGTCCCCGAGTTCTTACGAACAGCCGTGTGGAGACGATAACCTCGAACGTCCGGCCCACGGCCGGTTCTCGACAAGTTCAGGATGACAGACCGGTTATGGAAGGGTGACGAAGGATCGCGGGCGAGAAGTGAAGCGGGAGCGGGACGACACCTCGCGTCCCTGCCGGCAGCGCGAGCTTGCGCGCGCGATACCTTTGGATTCGAACCATAGGCTCCCAGAGAACCCGCCCCGTACGGCCCGCGACCCCGCGTCAGCCCTTGATGTTCCCTATTGTTGGATGCTAGCGCCCTCGGCTTCGTTCCGGAGGCGGCAGCGACGGATGTTAACGCTCTTTTGAGTTCGATTCAGAATTTCTGCAGCGGCCCGCAGCGACGGACTTGTGAGTAGGATTCGATCTTCGTTTGGGAGCCACCGGCGTCGCTCGAATGTGATCCGCGGTCGCGAGGCGGATCGGCGCCAGTCCGCAATCGACCGAGCAGCACGCGCCTTACGCTCAATGGCGATTCCTCCGAATAGATAGAGCGTGGACGCAAATAACTGGGCGGACTCGTCGAATAGCACGATGTTATACACGTTGTCGCGCCGGTTGCGGTTCGGGTTCGGCCGACGACCGATGATCCGAGAGACGAATTCCACATACCGGTTGCGCAAGGGTTCGCTGGCCGTAACGAGCGACAGGAAGGGCCGGCCATCGCCCATTATGCCGAGTGACCCATCGCCATCAATGACGCCCCGCCAGAAACCGGTCTCGTGATACGGCTTTGTCGGTGGAGCAATCGTCAAGGACTTTTTGCCCGCTCGAAACCCAAGGCTCACAAGTCCGCGCCGAAGCCCCAAGTCGTGGAAGCTCAGGACGACCGACTCGTAATTAGCGCGGAAGTTCGTCGTCCGAAACCGTCGGCTCAGGTGCGAGCGGTACGGGATACGAGATGCAAGCTCCGCGAGGATCGAACCGTCCGTGGCGCTCAGCTCGAACGATACGCGACCTCTATTTCTGGTCGCCTCCGAAATCGTACCGTCCGTCGCGAGTAAGCCGAGAAAGTAGGCATGATCTTCGCAATGCGGATCTATGGCAAACGGCTGCTCGTGTTTCACACCCATGCCGCAATTGTACCACGAGCGCGCGGGCCAGTGAAGCTTCGGCAGCGCGATCGATCTTGGCGGTGACCTCCTTTCGGGATGATAGCAGAAGCGGGGCGAGCGCATCGCTCACCCCGCTTCCGACAGCGTCCGTGGGTTCGCGCTCGAGGTTAGACCGGGAAGCTCCCGATCGCGGCGTACGACGACGTCAGCAGCTGTCGCTTTGCGCAGCCGGATTTCTGATCGGGTCGGACGACGGATGGTTGAAGCATATGAACTCGCCTCGGAGCTTACGTGAGTGATACGACCTTTGTCAATACGTTCCGGGACGGGATTTCGTCACCGAAACATTGTGTCAAGGTGAAAAACATTGCGCGACCGCTTGACAAGTACACGGGACTGGCTTTAGGATCGGCACGTCATGCAACGATTCCCGTTGATCCTCCCACGAGCCAAAGGCCACAGTCTGTGGTCCGCGGATTCGTATTGCCTCGACGTCGTCGGTATGTCGGGACAGATCGGCGCGAAGCGGGGGAACCCGCTGCATCGATAGCTGACGCTCTGGTACTCCTGTGAACATCACGAGGGGATCGGCGCGCAGCCGGTCCCCTCGGTCTTTTCTTAGGCTCGCGTCAAGGCGACGATCACGATTCCAACCCGTGAGATGAGCGTTCGATTCGTTCCGGGCCTGCATGGTGGCCGAGGCCGAAGAGGTCGAGGCACTCGCTTGTGACGCGAGTCGAAGTGGGTTCGAGCCCCACCGGTCACACCAATTCTGCGCGTGCACGGTCGTGCACGTCTGATTCAACGCGTCCTTTGAAAACTGAATCGTTCGTCAAGAATAACCTTGCGCGAGACTCTCGCGCGGCGCGCTTCGATGCGCCGTGCCGTTGGGCCGGTCTCGCACGCCCCCGCGATCGGGGCATCGCGCCGTCTTCCGAGTGAGAGGAAGCGCACGAGATCGCATTTGGGAACGCAGCTGCAACGGTTCTAGCGTCTGGTTGAAGCCCAGAAGAAGATGGTTCGACTCCATCCGTTCCCGCCACGATCTCGGGTAGCCAAAAGGTAAGGCAGCCGGTTGTTACCCGGCTCATTGAGGGTTCGAGTCCTTCTCCGAGAGCCATGCGGGCACGCAGAGTGCGAGGCGGGTTTCATATGCCTGCAAACCCGGGGCGGTTCCGGGGTCCGCAACCATCTCCCCCAGGACCGCGCGTTCACGGCGAGCCGCGCGGTCCGTCGGCGCCGTCGGCTCTCCGACGTGCGCCAAGCACCAGGTCGCGATGGGTCCGCGACCGGTGCAGCTCGCCGTGTCCAGGAACGGTGGCCGAGCGGTAAGGCATCGCAATGCTAGTGCGACGAGGGTGAAAGCCCGCGTGGGTTCGAGTCCCGCCCGTTCCTCCAACGCCCCCGTAGCTAAGCGGAAAAGCGACAGTCTACGAAGCTGTCCATCGGCGGTTCGAATCCGCCCGGGGGTTCCATTTTGGGTTGCCATGTACCAAGGCTGGCGAGCAGCACTTGCAATGCCGCTGTGTAGAGTTCGATTCTCTAGCAATCCATATATTCATCACATGGGCGTAGGGAAGCTGGGCATCCTGCGTGCGTCGGAAGCACGAGATCGTGAGTTCGAGTCTCACCGCCCATACCAATCGCGCGACAAACTGACGTCTGGAATAGTCTCGGTTCTTACCCGAGGGAATGCGGAGTTCGAATCTCCGGTCGCGCACCATGCCCGTGGGGCTCGTTGGGACGAGCGTCTGGCGCAGTAACCAGATCTCAGCCAGTTCGAATCTGGCCGCGGGCTCCAAATATCGGTGACTGGGGGAATTTGGTAGACCCAGCCGGCTCAGACCCGGCCGTCGAACAGACGTGAGCGTTCGAATCGCTCGTCGCCGACCATGCGATCGTGGGGGAATCGGTAGACGCGCAGCGTTGAGAACGCTGTTCGAAGAGAGTGCGCGTTCAAGTCGCGCCGATCGCACCATGGGTGAGACGTTCTGTAGGAATGGACGGCGGGCCGTAACCCCGTCGCGCACGCGCACTGTCGGTTCGAATCCGACCTCACCCTCCATCTATTGCGGTGTCGCCCAGCGGTAGGGCAGCAGCCTCATAAGCTGTTCGGCAGCGGTTCAACTCCGCTCACCGCAACTATTCGCCGCGCGCGCAGCACGACGGACGTGCGGCTCGCTTCTAACGAGACGGCTATCGGTTCAAATCCGATCGCGCGCTCCATTGCTGTTGAAGTTCATGCGGTTGAACGTGCCGTTGGTATCGGCAAGGTACCGGGTTCGAGTCCCGGCTGCAGCTTGTCTCCCCGTAGCTCAGTCGGAAGATCGCGCGCGTCCGAAGCGCGAGGACGCCGGTTCGAATCCGGCCGGGGAGTCCAATGATCCCGGATCGTCTAGCGGCAAGACGCGCGCCTTTGGAACGCGAGAGCGGAGTTCGATTCTCTGACCGGGAGCCATCAAGCCGGCGTAGCTCAGCGGCTTCAGAGCATCTAACTTTTGTAATCAGGCATGCGCGAGTTCGAGTCTCGCCGCCGACACCAACACATTGCGGGGTAGCCAAGACGGTAAGGCGCCGGTCTCTGAATCCGGAAATGCGCTGGTTCGATCCCAGCCCCCGCAGCCATGACGACGTAGCCAAGTGGGAAGGCGATGCTCTGCAAAAGCATCATGGATCGCGTTCGATTCGCGGCGTCGTCTCGATGCCCGGGGAGCTCGTTAGGACGAGCGCGACTCCCGTAAAGTCGAAGTAGCCGGTTCGAATCCGGCCCCGGGCTCCAGCTCCCGTAGCTCAGACGGCAGACCGCGCGCCTCTGAAGCGCGAGCGCCGCCGGTTCGAACCCGGCCTGGAAGACAACAAGCGATGAGCCAGTCTGGGAAAGGCTGCGGGTTTTGGTCCCGCTATGACGTGTCGACGTCACGATCCCGAGTTCGCCGGCGTAGCTCAAGCGGTAGAGCGGTGTCCTTTTAAGTCATCAGGTCGGAGTTCGACCCTCCGCGCCGGCACAGATTATGCCCGATGTTTTCGCGGATGATGGGGTGCGTTGTTATATCGGTCAACTATCGTTAATTCGACGCGCAAGAACACTCCACTGTGCCAAGACGCTGTCATCGCGTAGGCTTATGTTCTTGACAAGATGAAAAGTGTGAAAGCAATCAAGACGTGCCCGACGTGCGCGAAGGACTTTGCGGACCGCGACGGGCGACTTCGGTTCTGTTCGATGTCGTGCGCAGCGAGATTGAATAACATCGGCAAGAACCGATACGCGCATCGTCCCAGCCGGAAAAAACTTGCTTCAACGAAGCCCTGTCGATGCGGATGCGGTCAATTGGCGCGAGGGGTGAAAGGATACGCTCGCAACGCGTGTTGGAGTCGCGTGAGTCGCGCGGAATATATTGCGCGCTGGCTGGCTGGACGCGAAACCGGTCGCAAGAGAAGCGTTGGCCCCTTCGTGGCGATTTCCCGACACGTCCGGAACTGGGTGATCTCGCTTCGTGGCGAGCGCTGTTGGCAGTGCGGCTGGGCGGAGATCCATCCCGTTACGGGACGAGTACCCGTTCACGTTGACCATATCGACGGGAATTTCTTAAATACGACGCCGGAGAACCTCCGACTTCTCTGCCCAAACTGCCACTCCCTAACGACGACGTACGGCGCGCTGAATATGGGGCGCGGGCGGATGGCGCAATTTAAGTCCGTCGGTTTGTCGGCCGAAGCCGACTCAGTGGCTTATTCGTAACCGCGGCCGTCGGCTGGATCCCGACGTCCCGCTCCGATCGTGGATGACGCCGCCTGTGGCAGGCAACGAGTCCTGAAAACTCGCGTGGACGCGGCTCAAACCCGCGGGGGATCGAAACCTACGTCATCCGCCATGGTCCCGTAGTGTAGTGGCTCTGCACAGTTGATTGTCGATCAGCGAGTACGAGTTCGATTCTCGTCGGGACCGTATGCCCCGTTCGTCTAGTGGCTAAGACATCGGTTTTTCAGGCCGACAAAGACGGGTCGGAACCGTCACGGGGTACCTTCGCTCTCGTCAGCCAGCGGCCAGGCTGCGACGTTCTCTGCGTCGTCACACCGGTTCGAATCCGGTCGAGAGCCCCATGTTGTCGTAGCTCAGCCCGGCACGAGAGCGCCGCCCTGATAAGGCGGAGGTCGCGGGTTCGATTCCCGCCGACAACACCATGCGCGAGAGGCCCTCTGGGAAGGGCGCTAGTGTAACAGACTAGCCGGTCCCGGTTCGACTCCGGGCTTGCGCACCACGCGGGTCTTACATAGTGGTAGTGTTTCAGCGCGCCGTGCTGAAAGCGCCGGTTCGATTCCGGCGGCCCGCTCCACGCGGTTATTGCATAACGGGAATGCCTCTGGCCTCCAACCAGATGACCTGGGTTCGACTCCCAGTTGCCGCTCCAATTTCTTCACCCAACACTCGACGACGCACGAAAGGAGGCGATTCCCTTGAGCTCAGACTGTCTGCTCCTCAACTTCACGTACGAGCCGCTGGGCGTCGTCGACGTTACCCGCGCGGTGCGGCTGCTCTTCGCGCGCAAGGTCGAGATCGTGCACGCCGGCGCCGGCGAGATCCGCTCCGTGACGGCGGCGTTTCCGCTGCCGTCGATCGTGCGGCTGCTCTACTACGTCGCGCGCCGCCGCAAGAAGGTCGCGCTGACGAAGAAGAACGTCCTGCTCCGCGACGACTACGTCTGCGGTTACTGCGCTTCGCGCGGCGGCGCGACGATGACGGTCGACCACGTCGTGCCGCGCAGCCGCGGCGGCCGCTCGGCGTGGGAGAACCTCGTCGCCTGCTGCACGGCGTGCAACGCGCGCAAGCGCGACCGCACGCCGGACGAGGCGCGCATGCCGCTCCGCCGCGTCCCGCGCGAGCCGCGGTTCATCCCGTGGATCGTCGTCCGCCGCAACACGGCGCCCGACGAATGGGACAAGTATCTCGCGCTCTACAGCGTCGGGATCGAAGAGCGGGTCGGCCGGTGAACGGGCTCGCCGAAGCCCTGCAGCAGCGGGTCGGCGCGCGCATCCGCGAGCTGCGCGCCGACCGCGGTCTGACGCAGCTCCGGCTCGCCGAGCGCTCGGGGATCAGCCGGCCCTCGGTTGCCAACGTTGAAGCCGGGCGCCAGAACGTCAGCCTGCGGCAACTGAGCGCGCTGGCGCTCGCGCTCGACGTCGGGGTGGACGAGCTCCTCGCCGGGGACCGCTGATCCCCGGCGAGGGCGGTTCCACCGTACCCGCCGTCGAACGGCAACCGTTACATGACGAGGGCTCGAGACGTCGCTCGCCGGTTCGGCGTCAGGATTCGTACGCAGGCGATCCTGATCAGCGTCGTACCGCTGACGTTTCTCCTCATCTTGTGCGTCATCGCGAGCGTGCTGCAGAACAGAACCGAGCAGATGGCGGCTTGGTCGCAGCGCTCGACGAACGCCCTCAGCGAATCCGACGCGATACAGAAGAGCATCTCCGAAGCCAACCGCAGCCTCCTGGAATACACGCGAGGGGCGAAGCGGGGTTCGCTCGCCGGTTACGACAACGGCCGCCGCGAACTCCCGCTCCACGAGGCGCAACTCTTGCGTCTCGTCCGCGACGATCCGGCGCAGGAGCGCCGCGCGGCACGCTATGCAGAACTCAGCAACCAGCTGATGAGCGAAGTGCTGACGCCATATCTGACGCTGTGGCAGGCCGGGAAGAAGTCGGCCGCCGCCAAGCTGGGCGTGTCGCCGCGCGTGCGGCGAATGGCCGCTGAATGGGAGGCGGTCAGGAACGACTTCGGCCTGACGGAGCGCCAGAGCGCGCTCGCCCGGTATGCCGCGCTGCACCGCGACCTCGGGTCGCTCGGAACCGGCCTGATCGGTGCTTCCGTCGCCGGGATCGTACTGACGGTGTTCGTCACCGGTCAGTTCGGGTTTCGGATCGCACGCCGGTTGCTGCGGCTCACCGAGAACGCTCGCCGGCTCGGAAGCGGCGAGCCGACCGCCGTCATCGGCGGCGCCGACGAGATCGCCGACCTCGATCGCGTCTACCACGAGATGACGCGGCGCATTCAGGAGACCTTGCACCAGAAGGAGGATGCGCTGGCGGCCTACGAGCGCGCGCACCACGTCGCCTCGACGCTGCAGCGGGCGCTGCTCCCGCAGGAGCTCCCCGACGTGCCCGGGATCGCGTTCGACGGTGTCTACGTGCCAGGCCGCGCCGAAGCGCAAGTCGGCGGCGATTGGTACGACGCGTTGCGCCTCGCCGACGGGCGCGTTCTCGTCACCATCGGCGATGTTGCGGGGACCGGGCTGCCGGCCGCCGTCATCATGGCGGCGATGCGCCAAGTGATCCGGGGCGTCGCCCAGGTCTACGCCGATCCTGCGACGATGATCGACGCGGCAGACCGGACGCTCAAGGCCGAGCATCCCGATCGGTTCGTTACCGCGTTCGTCGGTGTCTACGACCCCGTGGCGCACACGCTGTCGTACTGCTCCGCCGGCCATCCCGCACCGCTCGTGCGCCACGCCGACGGTTCGGTGAGCGATATGCCGTCGGAAGGTTTGCCGCTCGGATTGCGCACGCGTGACGGAACCGATGCGCGCACCGTCGATATCCCCGACGGTGCGACGTTGCTGTTCTACACCGACGGCCTCATCGAATCGACGCAGGACGTGATCGAAGGCGAACGGCGGCTGCGCGCCGCGCTCGCAGAACCGCAGATCGCGATGCGGCCCGATCTCGCCCAGGCGATCCACGACGACGTCCTGCGCGAAGGGGCGCGCGACGACGTCGCGATCCTGGCGATGCGGCTGGAACCGGCTGTCACGGTCACGCCGGGCTCCTCGCGACACTGGAGTTTCGATACCGGGGACCTCAAGACGGCGCAGCGCACGCGCGCGCTCTTCGCCTCCGTTCTCGCCGACGCCGGGATGCTCGATGACGACGTCTTCAGCGCCGAGCTAATCTTCGGTGAACTTCTCAGCAACGCGGTGCGCTATGCGCCGGGGGCGATCGAGGTCGTGCTCGACTGGAGCGGCGCCTCGCCGGCGATCGTGCACTTCCTCGACCGCGGGCCGGGCTTCGTCGTCATCCCGCGGCTGCCGACCGATCTGCTCAGCGAACGTGGCCGCGGCCTCTTCCTCGTTTGGTCGCTCTCCGACGACTTCAACGTCACCAAGCGCGCCGACGGCGGGTCGCACGTCCGCGTCGTCCTGACCCCGCGCCGCAAACGTCGGCAGAACGGCGTCGTCGCGGGCACGCAGACGGCGCCGCTGAACGCAGCTTCGTGAACGAGCGCTTCGTGCGCGACGGTTTCCTCGTCATCCCGGATTTCAAGGGTCACGGCGAGGTCGTCGCGCTGCGCGAACGCGCGAAAGCGATCGTCGACGCATTCGACCCGGCTGAATCGAACGCCGTCTTCACCACCCGCGACGAAGCGACGACGAAGTCGGACGCATACTTCTTGACGTCGGGCCAAACGGTCCGGTGCTTCTTCGAAGAAGAGGCGTTCGACGCATCGGGGGCGTTGCGTCAGCCAAAGGAGCTCTCGATCAACAAGATCGGTCACGCGATGCACGACCTCGACCCGGTGTTCGAGCGCTTTTCACGCGACCCGCGCCTGCACGATCTCGCCCGCGAGATCGGCGTCCCCCAGCCACGCGTCTACCAGTCGATGTACATCTTCAAACAGCCGCGGATCGGGGGCGAAGTCCGCTGGCACCAGGACGCGACCTACTTCCAAACCGAGCCGCTCACCGTCACGACGCTGTGGTTCGCGTTGGAGCGCGCCGACCGGACCAACGGCTGCCTGTGGGTGCAGCGCGGCGGCCACCGGACGCCGCTGCGCGAACGGTTCGTCGTCGACGCCGCCGGGAGCCGCCTGGAGCGCGTCGACGAGACGCCGTGGCCCTCGGACGATGATGCCGAGCCGGTCGAAGTCGAGGCAGGGACGCTGGTCGTGTTTCACGGCCTGCTGCCGCACTACAGCGCGCCGAACCGTTCCGAGACGTCCCGCCACGCGTACACGCTCCATTTCGTCGATGCCGGCGCGCGGTATGCCGCGACGAATTGGCTGCAGCGCGGCGCGAGCTTTCCGGCGCGGGGTTTCGTCTAACGCAGTGAGCCGCTACGCGTCGAGAAAGATGTCCTCGCCGAGCGGTGTGCCCGGTGCGACGGCGTAGCCGTCGAAGTCCGAGATCCCGTGAGTTCGCAGCACGTCCTCGTCGATGAAGGTGTTGCCGGTACACGCGCGTGCGTCGCTGTCGAGCACCAGGTAGGCCGCGTCGGCAACGATCGCCGGCGTGCGCGACGCCTTGATCACCGCGTCGCCGCCGAGCAGATTCTGGACCGCGGCCGTCGCGATCACCGTCTTCGGCCAAAGCGTGTTGGCCGCGATTCCGCGCGCGCGAAACTCCGCTGCGAAACCGAGCGTCAGCAGGGTCATCCCGTACTTCTTGAACGTATAGGCCGGCGCGGTGCCGACCCACTTCGAGGCCAGTGCGATCGGCGGCGAGAGCGTCAGCACGTGTGGGTTCGTGCCCTTCTCGAGGTACGGTAGCGCCGCTCGTGTGACGAGATACGTCGCGCGCGGCCCGATCGAGGTCATGAGATCGAAGGCCTTGGCGTCGACCTGCGCCGTTCCGCCGAGCCGGATCGCGCTGGCGTTGTTGACGACGATGTCGATCCCGCCGAAGCGCTCGACCGCGGCCGCAACGGCGTGCTTGATCTCATCCTCCGAGCGCACGTCGCACTGCACCGCGAGCGCCTTGCCGCCGGCCGCCTCGATAGCGGCCGCCGCCGTATGGATCGTCCCCGGCAGCTTCGGATGGGGCTCGACGGTCTTGGCGACGACCGCGACGTTCGCGCCGTCCCGCGCCGCACGTAGTCCGATCGCCAGTCCGATACCCCGGCTGGAGCCGGTGATGAAGAGGGTCTTGCCGGCAAGGCTCACCGGCCGCGTGCTCCGCGCTCGAAGAACGCCGCCATCGCGGCGCGCGCCTCGTCGGAAGCGAGCCGGGCGCGAAACGCGCTCCCCTCGCGGGCCATCGCGGCGAGGATCGCATCGCGGTCGTGGTTCACCAGCCGCTTCGTCTCGCGCACTGCTTGCCGCGGCTTTGCGGCGATCGCGCGCGCCGCCGCTTCTGCCTCGGCATCGAGGAGGTCGTCCGCGACGAGCTTCGTCACCAGACCGTCGGCGTAGGCTTGGTCGGCGCCGATCGTCTCGCCGAGGTACAGCGCCGCGCCGGCGCGTGCGCGCCCGATGCGCCGCGCCAACAGCACGCTGCTCCCTGCCTCCGGCACCAGGCCGAGGTCGACGAACGGGACCTTGAACTTCGCGGTCGGGGAGGCGAAGACGACGTCGCAGTGCAGCAGCATCGTCGTGCCGATCCCGACCGCCGCGCCGCGCACCGCCGCGACGATCGGCACGTCGGTCGTGACGAGCCCGGTCAGAAACCGGGAGACCGGCGCGTCCTCGCCGTGCGGCGGCTGGTCGAGGAAGTCGCGGAGGTCGTTCCCCGCCGTGAAGGTGTCGCCGCGCGCCTCGATGAGCAATGCGCCCACGTCGTCAGCCGCGGCCGACGCGATCGCGTCGGCCAAGACCGCGTACATTGCGACGGTCAGCGCGTTTTTCTTCTCCGCCCGGTCCAGCACGACGCGCCGAACCCCGGCGCGGTCCTCGACCGAGACCCCCAATGACGTCATGACTAAGCGCTCGCCGTTCGCGATGGGCGGTACAGGTGCGCGGCGCCGAAAACCGGGACGCCGCCGACGATCGTCGAGAGCACCTGGTACTCATCGCTCCACACCGACAGGTCGGCGCGCTTGCCGGCCTCCACCGTCCCCAGCTCATGGTCGAGGTTCAGCAGCCGCGCGGGGCTGCGCGTCGCGTTGACGATCGCCGTTTCGAACGGGATGTCGGCGTACGACATCAGGTTGCGCACCGCTTGATCCATCAAGAGCGCGCTGCCGGCGATCGTTCCGTCTTCGGCGCGGACGACGCCGCCCTCGATCCGGTACCCGCTGCCGGCCGGCGGCATGTTGTCGGTGGCGAGCACGAGCCGATCATGCATCGTGCGATAGAGCAGATCGACCATCGCCGGCGCGACGTGGTAGCCGTCGCAGATCAGCTGCACCGTCGTGCGCGTTTCCTGGATGAACGCCGCCAAGATCGACGGGTCGCGGTGGTCGAGCGGCGGCATCGCGTTGAACGCGTGCGTGAGCGTGCGAAAGCCGAGGCCGATCGCGAGCATCCCTTCGCGGTAGTGCGCGGCGGTGTGTCCGGCCGAGCACACGATCCCCTGGTCGAAGAAGAAGCGCGCGACCTCGTCGACGCCGTCGGCCTCGGGTGCCATCGTCGCCATCACGAGCGCGCCGCGGCACGCTTCGATCATCTCTTGCGCGCGGTCCATCGTCGCTTGCAGGATCCACTCGCCGCGATGGACGCGCCGGAACTTCGGGTTGAGGAACGGGCCTTCGAAGTGGATTCCGAGGCATCGCGCGCCGATCGGATCGCCGGCTTCGACGAGTTGGTTCGCGGCTTCCGACACTTCGGCGGCCGCATGCATCATCGACTCCCACGGCGCGGTCATGATTCCGGCGAGGTAGCCGGTCGCGCCCTGACGAGCGTACGCGCGCGATGCGACTTCGACCGCGTTGCCTTGATCGCGGTTGAACAGAAACTCGTCGGCACCGTTGGTGTGAACGTCGATCAGGCCCGGAGCGACGATCGCGCCGTCGGGCGGACGCAAATCGCTAGGGCCGTCCTCAGGAAGGATCCGTGCGATGCGGCCTCGGTCGACGGCGACCCTACCGTGGGTCAACGTGCCGTCGCCGAGCGCAAGGCGCGCGGGGCCGAGGATGTAGGTGTCGGACACGTTCGGTCCGATTCGGGGTCCGGGGGCTCAGCGCCCTCCGAAAAGACGGCGCAGGAACGAGCCACGCTCGTTCCCAGACGGGTCTGAGGATTGCGGAACGGCTTTCGCCAGGCGCGCCGCTTCGCCGCGGTCGAACTCGGTGCGCGCGAGGCGCGCCATGTGCTCTTCGGCATGGGCCTCGAGCGTCGAGCGCAGCGCGATCAGCTCGTTCCAGCCGGCGGGCGCACGCCCCGCCTCGACCGCTTCTCGATACTCCAGGGTCGACGTCGTGAAAATGCGTTGAGGAACGATCGCCCGCTCGCGCAGGTAGCGCTCCGCGAGCATCACCACGTTGCGGCGCTCGGCGGAGTCTTCGTGATCCGCCATCGTGTGTACGAACGTCAGCGGCTTGCCATTCTCGGCGATGCGACCGTAGAGCTCGAGCTCGCGGTCCGAGAGCTGGCGCGAGAAGAGTGCCAGGATCTCGCTCCCGGCCGACGCCGCGGCCAGCACGATCTCGTTCGCCAGCGGCGTCCCCGAATCGAACGCCGGCGTGTGCACCAGCACGAGCTCGCGCGGGAGCGTCCACGGCGTCTCGATCAGCACCGGCGTGCGCGCCGCCGCATCGCGTGCGTCATCGAACGGGATCGCATTCCAGCCCGCATCGTCGCCGAGCGCGTACGCGCGGCGCTCCGGCCCGTACCGCACGTGCACCGGAAAGTGCATGTCGAGGTCCGCGCCTTCGTCGGTCAGCACGCGCGAGCCGGCGATCGCGTTGATGAGGCTCGACTTGCCGCGCTTGAACGCGCCGACCACCGGGACGCGCCACCGTTCGGGACGTAGCCCGTGCTCGTACGTCAGCGGGTCGAAACGCGCGCTCCGGGCCGGAGCGACGCGCTCGCGCCCGGCATGCGGATCGAGCGGCACCGCCGGATCGGCCAGCTCGGCGCGCTCGGCACGGCTTTCGCGTGCAAACGCCTCGGCGCGGGTCTCGATCCGCGTCGCGATCGCACGCACGCTCTCGGCGTGCTCGTGCGCGACGCGCGCAAAGGCGGTCCGGTCGGCGTCGGCGAGGTTCGCGGCGAGCGCGCGGTCGAGCGGCCCGAGCGCCTCCGCGCGCACGCGTGGGGCGAGCGCCGCGACGCGCGTGCCGAGCCCCCGCGCGATCGTCTCGACGCGTGCGGCGATCCCGTCGACGTACGACGCCAGCTCGGCGTCGAAGGCGGGGTAGATTCCGGCGTCGAGATCGGCGAGCAGCTCGCGTTTCATGTACGCGCCGGGCGGTACCGCGGCGAAACGGCGCGCGATCGCGTCGACCAGCCCGACCGCGGGACCGCCGAGCGCGCCCAGCACGATCGAGCTGCGCAAGCCGGTCTCGAGATCGGTGCTCCACGCACCGCTCGAGGCATCGCCCCCGAACGCTAGCGCTGCGTCCTCGGTGACCGGCAGGCGCTCCGCGGCGATCGCGTCGAGCAGCGGCGCGAGCACGCCGTCGGGGTCGGCGCCGTGTGCCGCCGCGACGATCGACGCCGATGCGGCCTGCGCCTCGTCGCGCACCCGCTTTGCGACCAGCTCGGCGGCATCCATCGCAAAGCGGCCGATCACCGTCGCGAGGACGTCGTCGACCAGGATGTGCAGCTTGGCGCGGTCGCGGAGCCGCGCGACGTCGGCGGTATCGAACGCGCGCGTCAGCGTGCGCGCGAGCGTCGTGCGCGCCGCTTCGCCGCGCGCGCGCGTCGTCGCCGCGAGGTTTGTGCCGGCCTCACCCAGGCGGGACGCGGCGGCGGCTGCGGCCGCGGCGAACGCGTCGAGCGCCGGTGCGACGGCGTCCCGCTTGCCGCGCAGCATCGCCGGCGGCGTTTCAAGCGCTTGGGCATCGAATGCGAGCGCGTCGGCTGCGCGCGTCGCGACGCGCCGCGCTTCGCCGGCGGCACGGCGCAGACGCGAGCGGCCCGTCGTCGCGACCAGTGAGGCGTCGAGCGCGCCGCGGAATTCACCGAAGCGGCTTTGCGCGATGAGCGCGTCGTCCTGTGTCAGCAGGCCTTCGGCGTACTCGCGGGCGGAGAGCGGAAAGACCGGCGTCCCCGGCGCGTGCTTCGCGGTTTGCGCGAGGATGCGCTGCGCCGCCGCCTGCCAAGCCTCGCCGTGTCCGGACGGATCGCGCATGCGCCACAGATCGATCTTCGTTTGGACGATGAACACCGACTCGATGTAGCGGCGGACGATCCCGAGAAACGATGCGTCGCCCTCGGTGAACGGCTGCTGCGTGTCGATCAGGTACAGCACCGCATCCGCGCCCGGGAGATACGAGAGCGTCGCGCGCCGGTGCGCCGGGTTGATCGAGGCGAGCCCCGGCGTGTCGGCGACGACGAAACCCCCTTTCAAGAACGCGGAGTCGACGGCGACGCGCACGAGCACCGGCGCATCAGAATCGTCCGCGTCGGTCGCGTCGTGCAGCTTGCCCTCTTCACCGACCGCGACGAACCGTGCCAGGCGCCCGAGGGGCACGCGTTCCTCGCGCCCGCTCGCGAACACCGCCGTCGCCGACTCGTCCGCAGCGTAGGACAGCTCGGTGATCGTCGCGGTCGAAGGATTGATGTCGGTCGCGAGCAGGCCGGCGATGCGCTTTCCGCCGGTCCGATCCTCGAACCCGACCTTTTCGAGCAGCGCGTTGAGCAGGAAGGATTTCCCGCTCGAAAATTCGCCGACGACGGCCAGCACGAAGCGCCCGTCGCGCAGGCGGGCGACGGTCCGCGCGAGCGCCTGTGCGTCCTCGCCCGAATCGTGCCAGCGTTCGGCTTCGGTGCCGACCAGCTCGCGCAACTCGTCGAGCAGCGCCGCGATGTCGTCACGGGCGCCGCGGTACCTCTCGAGCGGATCGTACACGGGAACGAGCCCTAGCCGCGAATGACGGCGAGGGCCTCGTCGCGGTGCTGCTCCATCAGGGGGCGCGTGTCGCCTTCGACGTTGAGCCGGAGCACCGGCTCGGTGTTCGATTTCCGCACGTTGAGCCACCAGGCGGGATACTCGACCGTGATGCCGTCGAGATGGTCGATCTTCGCGTCCGCGAAATGTTCCTCGAGCGCGCGCATCTCCCGGTCGGCGTCGGCGACCGGCAAGTTGATCTCGCCGGAGCGAAAGCGCGTGTTGTACGGTGCGATCGCCTCGGTGATCGACCCGTCGATCTCGCTGAAGAGGTCGAGACACTGCAGCAGCGCGATCATCCCGGAGTCGGCGAACCAGTTTTCGCGAAAATAGAAATGGCCGCTGTGCTCGCCGCCGAACGGAATGTTCTCTGCGCGCATCTGCGGCTTGATCAGCGAGTGTCCCACCTGCGAGCGGACTGGGATCCCGCCGTGCTTCAAAACCGCTTCGGGGACGCTGCGCGAACAGATCAGGTTGTAGAGGATCTTCGAGCCCGGATACTTCTTGAGGGTGGCGACGCCGACCGCCGCGGTGACGATGCTGCCGTCCGGGAAGCCGCCCTTCTCGTCGACCAGGAACATGCGGTCGG
Source organism: Vulcanimicrobiota bacterium (assembly GCA_003168375.1). Lineage (GTDB taxonomy): Bacteria > Vulcanimicrobiota > Vulcanimicrobiia > Vulcanimicrobiales > Vulcanimicrobiaceae > Vulcanimicrobium > Vulcanimicrobium winogradskyi. The sequence goes on along the minus strand of PMSI01000002.1, from coordinate 172,555 downwards.
CGTCGCCGTCGAACGCCGCGCCGAGGTCGCACCCGCCCTCGAGCACGGCTTTGCGCAGGTCGAGCTTGTTCTCGTCCTCGATCGGCGAGGCCGGATGGTTCGGAAACGTTCCGTCGAGCTCGAAGAAGAGCGGGATCACTTCGACCTGCGGGAGGTACTTGAAGACGTACGGGACGGTGAGCCCGGCCATCCCGTTGCCGGCGTCGATCGCGATCTTGTACGGCTTGATCTTCGCCGGGTCGCGCACGAACGAGACGCAGTGCCTGCCGAAGTCGTCGAGGACCTCGCGCGAGCCGACGCTGCCTTTGCGCGCCGACTCGGTGAAGTTGCCCGAGAGGGCTAGGTCGCGAACCGCGCCGAGCCCGGTGTCGAGGGAGATCGCCTGAGCTTCCTCGCGGCAGAACTTGAGGCCGTTGTACTGCGCCGGGTTGTGCGAGGCCGTGATCATCATGCCGCCGTCGAACCCGTAGTGGCCGACCGCGAAATAGAGCGCGTCGGTCGAGATCATCCCGATGTGCGTCACGTCGGCGCCCGCGTCCGTCGCGCCGCGGGTGAGCGCTTCGAGCAGGTCGGTTCCGGACGGGCGCATGTCGCGCCCGATGCAGATGTTGGTGCGACCGAGTGCCTGCACGAACGCGCGGCCGATCAGGTAGGCGACCTCCGGCGTGAGCTGGGTTCCGACGATCCCGCGGACGTCGTAGCTCTTGAAGATCGACGTGTCGAACGCGTTGGGCATGACCGGACGGCTTTCGGAAGTCAAAACGGTGAGACCTAGCGGCCGTTGCGCGCGCGCTTGCGGCCCAGCGCGCGCAAGACCGCGGCGCGGATCGACGCGACGCCCATCCCGTATTCTTCGGTCAGCTCAGCCGGCGTCCCGGACTGTCCGAACCGGTCGTGCACGCCGATGAACTCGATCGGCGCGGGATGCTGCGCGGCGAGGATCTCGGCGACGCGGGAGCCCATTCCGCCTTGGACCTGGTGCTCTTCGACGGTCACCACCGCGCCGCAGTCGCGCGCCGCCGCGACGATCGCCGGCTCGTCCATCGGCTTGATCGTGTGGTTGTTCACGACCCGGCACTCGATGCCGTCCTTGGCGAGCTCGTCGGCGGCGATCAAGGCGTTGTACACGAGGATGCCGCAGGCGACGATCGCGACGTCGCCGCCTTCGCGGAACGTCTGCGCCACGCCCAGCTCGAACGGCGTCTCCTCGGTCGTGACGACCGCCGACTCGGCGCGCGCGAAGCGCAGGTACGCGGGACCCCACTGCGCGGCGACGGCGAGCGTCGCTCTCTTCGTCTGCACCGAATCGCACGGCACCACGACCGTCATTTTCGGGATGACCCGCATGATCGCAACGTCTTCGACCGCTTGGTGCGTCGCGCCGTCGGGGCCGACGGAGACGCCCGCGTGCGCGCCGGCGATCTTGACGTTCGTCTGGTTGAGCGCCATCGTGGTGCGGACTTGCTCCCACGAGCGGCCGGGATTGAACATCGCGTAGCTCGCGATGAACGGCACCTTGCCGGTCGCGGCGAGGCCGGCCGCCATCGCGACCAGCATCTGCTCGGCGACGCCGATCTCGAGGTAGCGCGTGGGGAACGCCTTCTTGAAGCCTTCCATTCGCGTCGACTCGGAGAGGTCGGCGCAGATCGCGATCACGTGCTCGTCGCGCCGCCCGGCTTCGATCAGGCCTTCGCCGAACCCGTTGCGCGTCGGCACCTGCTTGATCGCGCCGGGGTCCGCGTAGTCAACGAGGTGCATCGCCGCGCTCGCGGCGTTGGCGCTTGTCGCGCTCGCCATCAGCGTCCGGCCCCGATCAGCTCGCGCGCTTCGCTGAGCTCGCGCAGCGCCTGCTCGGCTTCATCCTTCTTCGGCGGCTTGCCGTGCCAGAGGTAGTCGCCTTCCATGAACGACACGCCCTTGCCCATCACGGTGTGCGCGATGACGACCTGCGGCTTCCCTTTGACCTGCTTTGCCTTCTCGACGGCGTCGACGAACGCGGCGATGTCGTGACCGTCGCACTCGAACACTTCCCAGTTGAAGGCGCGGTATTTGTCGGCGAACGGTTCGAGCGGCATCACGTCCTCGGTGCTGCCGTCGATCTGGATCACGTTGCGATCGACGATGCAGGTGAGGTTGTCCAGCTTGAACTTGCCGGCGGTCATCATCGCTTCCCAGTGCAGCCCGCACTGGTGCTCGCCGTCCGAGGTCACGACGTAGACGCGCCAGTCTGAGCCGTCCATCTTCGCCCCCAGCGCCATCCCCGTGCCCTGGGCGAGGCCTTCGCCGAGCGGCCCCGAGGTCGTCTCCAGCCCCGGCAGGCTCACGCGCTCCGGGTGGCCTTGAAGCCGCGTCCCGAAGTGGCGCAGCGTGAGCAGCTCCTCGACCGGGAAGTAGCCGGCGCACGCCATCGCCGCGTAGCGAACCGGCGCGATGTGGCCGCACGAGAGCAGCAGCCGGTCGCGATCCGGCAGCTCCGGGTTCGTTGGATCGTGCCGCATCAAGTGGAAATAGAGCGCCGTGAAGATGTCGGCCATGTCGAGCGAGCCGCCCGCGTGCCCCGAGCCTGCGGCGAGGAGCGAACGGATGATGCCGACGCGCACGTCGTTCGCGTGCAGCTCCAGATCGCGCAGAGCTTCGGGCGAGAGAGAATCCATACCAGCCGAATATCCCCCCGTGCTCCCGGAGTCCTCACAGGGAGGCCCTTGCTTGCATGACCGCAGCCGGGGCCGGGCACCTGCTCCGGTGTGCGGGCTGCCGAAGCCGGATTCTCCCTGATCGAGGTCCTGATCGCCACGGCGCTCTTCGGCGTCGTGGCGTTGGGCGCGTTCGAAGCGGTCCGCCAGCTCGCCGCCCAGTCTCGGCACTTGACCGCGCGGCACCTCGGGTACGCAGCGCTCGAGCGTCTCAGCGCGCAGCTGCGCGCCGAGGCCCGCACCGCGACGGCGATCTGGGCCGGCTCGCCGAGCGCCGGCGCGGCGCCCGACGACTGCGTGCAGGTCGATTTCTTCACCGCCGACGCGGCCGGGCCGGCGTTCTGGAGCTATCGGAACTTTCCGAACCACAGCCCGGGCGATGCGATCCCGCCCGACGCGCTCGTGCGGCTCGCGGCCCGCGCACCGCTCGCGCCGTGCGACGCTTCGCAAGGCGGTGCGGTCGTGCTCGGCGGGATCCGCGCGCCGCTCGCGGTCGCGACGACCGCTGCGAGCGCGCTCTCCGCGCACCGCGATCCCTACGTCGATCGCAGTGATTCGCCGTTCGTCGCCACGAGTGTGCCGGCGACTCCGCCGGTCGCGCTCGGCGTGCTCGATGCGCGCGGCGTCCCGCTGCAGGGCGGAAACGCCGTCGTCGAGCTGCGCATCGATACCGGCGACGCTTCGCGCGTCGTCGATCTCGTGCCGGGCGTATTTCCGAACGGGTTCACCGAGGTGCTGCGCTACACGTGTCCCGAGCGCTGCGACGTCGGGCACGACACCGCGGGACCGAAGACGCTCACCGGCTGCGCCGTGTCGTGGCAGCCCTCGTGGAGCACGTTCGTCCGCTGGAACGACAGCGCGACCAATCCCGACGGCTCGCTGACCTTTCCGAGCGGGTGGTTCATCGGCGGTGCGTTCGTCTTCACGTACAGCGGGACGCGCGCGTCCGACGGCGGGACCGACACGCTCGCGAAGCCGTACCCGGCGACGAACTGGGACGTCGCGCGTGACTACGCCGTGCTTCCGCCCGACCGCGCCGCGGCCGACGGCTCCAGCGCGGGGAGCTTCGCGCCGTGGGACGTCCGCAGCGAGCCGCCGCCGGCGTGGCTGGCCGACTTCGCGCCGTACCTCGCGACCGGCGAGCGAACCGCGATCGCGGCGGAACGGCAGCGCTGCGACGCGGTGCAGCAACAGGGCGCGAGCGGTGGCTTCTACGCGAACGGATGAGCGCGGCTTCACCCTGCTGGAGCTGCTGCTGTGCGTCGGGATCCTCGCGCTGGCGAGCGCGGCGGCGCTCGGCGCGTTCGCGGCGGTCGCGCGCAACGCGGCCCCGGGCGGTGCGCGTGACGTCGCGCTGATGGCCGGCGAGAACGCGATGGCGCGAGCGCGCGCTGCGATCGCGTACGCATCGTCGCCCGTGCAGGACGGAACCGCGCTGCTGGCCGACCGCTCGTGGGCGCTCGTGCCCGGCCCGAGCACCTACGTCGCCGGCGCGCAGCTCCGCGCCAGCGCGCTCTGCGGTGCGAACGCGCCGCGCGTGCTGCAGCTTCCGGTGGCGGCGACGTACGACGCGCCGAACGAGCGCTTCGTCGTGGTCGTGACGTATCCGCGCGATCCGTGCCGCGTCGCGGCCGACGGCACGATTCCGGACGACGATGCCGCGACCGTCACGCTGGCCGAGACGCTGCCGCCGTCGGCGTACCCGCCCGGACAGGTCGTGCATCGCGACATCGCTCCGCCGGCGCGGATGTAGCGTGCTCGGCACGACGCTGTGGCTTGTCGTCGCGATCGGTCTGCTCGCGGCGACGATGCTCGATGCCGCCGCCGCATTCGGACGCTCGGGCGTCCACGCCGCCGCCGACCACGCGGTGGAGGCCGCGATGCAGGACGCGGTCGCGGACTATCAAGTCGCCCTGCAAACCGCGATCGCGCAAGGCACGCCGCCGGCGAGCTCGCTGCACCGGACGTATCCCGCGGACCCCAGCGACGGATCAGGCGGCGCGGGTCTCACCGTCGCCTACGAGGTGACGCCGACGACGCTCGCGCCGCCGTCGTGTTCCGCTCCCTCCGAACCGCCGAGCGCCCCGGACACGATCGGGTGGCTGCAGTGCAACGGGAACGTCGCCGAGTCGCGCGCCTCGCTGCGCGTCACGGCGCGTGTTCTCGATGCGGCCGGCGCGACACTCGCACAGCGCGATCAGTTCGTCACGCTGCGGCTCTTCGTCGAGCCGCCGTACAGCGCGGTCGTCGGACGAAAGGACGCGGCGGCCGGCGATCCGGCGAGCGCGAATGCGCTCGCAGCACCCGCCCACGAAGGCGACGTCGGCGGGGATACGCTCAGCGGTTCGCCGACGGCGCCCGCGGCGAGTCCGTGGCCGGCCGGCGGCACGCTGATCCACGTGCGTTACGAGTGTCACGACGGCGCCGGCTCGTGCGCGAACGCCGCGCCTCCGGATCCTGACGCCGACCTGCGCGCAGGCGCGCGCTGGTCGAACGGAAATCGCCCGTCGCCTTAGCGGCGGCCGGCCCAGGCCGCGCGAAGAAACGCCGTCCGGTTCAGGTCGGTGTGCGCACCGCAGGGCGTGAGATCGCACATCCCGGCTTTCTCGCGCGCGGCGCAGCCGCACCGCCAGATGTGATCGTCGCAGTTCGGCAGACCGCTGCCCTGGTAGTGGAACGTACGCAAGGGAACGCCGAGCACAGAACGCAGCGTTGCGAAGGCGTGCTGGTGCAGAATCACGAGATCAGCGTAGAGCAACGCTCCCGCGTTGACAACCCGGCGAGATCATTCCTTACGAAGTGTCAATCCGCGTTGACGCGTCAACGCGGGTTCAGTGCGCGACGGGGCTGAGGAAGGACGCGAGCGCGGCGTCCACGGCTTCGGGTTCTTCTTCGTGCGGGAGCAAACCGCTCTGCGAGAACGTGGCGACACGGGCGTCGCGTGCCAGCCGCAGAAACTCGTCGGCGTCATCGCGTGGCGCGCTCGCGGGCGCTTTCTCGCCCCAAAGCACCTGAAGCGGCACTTCGAGGAACGGCAGATCGCGAGCGATCTTGCAGTCGAGTGCGCCCCCGGCCAGCGCGGCCGGAACGTATCGCGCGCCCGGCTGGTGCGTTACGGCGTAGTAGTGGTCGACGATCTGGGGCGTGCAGTGCGAGGGATCGCCGTAGACGCGATGTTCGAGGAGCCAGCGGAGCGATGCGCGTGAGGCGAGCGCGTTGAACGCGGCTTCGCCGATCAGCGGCGAGCGAAAGAACGCGGTGATCGCGGTGCCCGGACGGCCCGGTCCCTTGTCGAACGTACCGGCGAGCCCGGCCGGGCAGATCGCGGCAAGCTGCGCGATGCGGCCGGGGACGCGGCTCGCCGCGCGGATCGCGAAGGCTGCGCCGAGCGAGGAGGCGACGATCGCGGCAGGCTCGCCGCCCAGCGCATCGAGCGCGTCGACGATCTGCTCGACGAAGAGCTCGGTGCCGTAGGCGAGCCGCGGCTTCTCCGAGAGCCCGCAGCCGAGGAGATCGAACGCGACGACCCGGTGGCGCCGGGCGAGCAGCGGGAACAGCTTGCGGAATTCGTAGGACGAGGCGCCGGTGGAGACGCCGTGGATGAGGACGACCAGCGATCCCGAGCCGGCCTCGGTGGCGAAGATCTCGCGCCCCCGCCAGTTCCACGCCCTGGGCGTCCCGCCGAGCGCGTTCGTCGGCAGCGGGGCATTGCTGAGCGCGCGATTCGTGGCGGCGATCGCACCGGTTACGCCGGCGCCGGCAAGGAGCGGTCGAACGAGTCTCTTCACGGTGTCCTGACGGTGGAACGACGGCGGGCCCAGCTTTGTTTCGAGGTACCCACAAGGACCGCACGGGACCCTCGTCGCAAGCGCCGCTCGTGGTCGCCCGCGTTCTCGGCGCACTCGCCTTGCTCGCCGCGCTGGGTTATCCCGTGCAAGCGGCGCCGTGCGGTTCCGTCCCGGTCGGCCACGCCGTCTATCTGAAGTCGGGCGAGTTGGACCCTGACGTGTTCGTCTGGGACACGAAGCAGCGCGTCGTCGACTACGCCGGCGGCAATTGGGGAGACAGCCACGAGGTCGTCGTCCACACGCTCCTCGCCAAACCCGGCACGAGGGCGGTCATCGTTCAGTGTTATCCCGGCCTCGTTCGCACGAAGTCCGGCGATGCGCGCGACGCGATCGGGATCCGCATGACCAACGGTCCGAGCAAAGGCCGTTACGGTTGGGTCACCTCCGAGGACGTGCACGAGATCGCAAAGCGCTAACGCACGCGGGCTTGCTCGCAAAGCACGAGCGCGCGTGCGTTCGCCATTTGTCGAGCGACCCGGCGGTGCTGTGGTTCCGTATGGCGTGCGACATTCATCGACGTGCTCCGCAAGCCCGACGAATTGTCGAGCGCGATCACCAAAACGTTTGTCAAATCCCCAATGGCGCGCGTCCGCAGGCCACCTAGAATGAGCACGTGGACAAGATCAGCGCCGGCGATACCGCCTGGGTATTAGCCTCGGCAGCCCTCGTCATGCCGATGACGCCGGGGCTCGGTTTCTTTTGTGCGCACCTTCGTTAGGAGGAGGTTTGAAAACACTGGTCGCGGCCTTGACAGCCGCATGCGCCCTCAGCGCCGTCCCGGCCTTGGCGCAGACGAGTCCGACCCTGGCGGCCGCGACCGCCGCGCCGGCCGCCGCCGCGTCGCCATCTCCGACACCGTCACCCTCGCCGACGCCGCGTGCGTGGCAAGCCTCGGGGTTCGCGGCAGCGTCGTACAACGCTTCGTCGCTTGGGCCGGGAACGGCCGGGTTCTCGTTCGCCAACGGCGGAGTCTCGCGCGTCTTCGACACGATCAGCCGCCAGCCGATGCTCAATGCGGTCAACGTCCAACTCCAGAAGAACGGTCCGGTCTTCGGCAAGCTCGAGCTCACGGCAGGAACGAATGCGAACGTGATCGCGTCGTATCCGTACGCCAACAATCCAAACGCGCTGCAGACCGCGTTCGACATCACGCAGGCCTACCTTGGCTATACCAGCGGCCCGTTCGCGTTCCAGGCCGGTAAGTTCGAGACGCTGGCCGGCGCGGAGGTCATCGAAGATCCCGCCGACGCGAACATCTCGCGCTCGATCCTGTTCGGCTACGCCGTGCCGTTCACGCATACCGGCGCGCGCCTGACCTATACGGCAAGCTCGATGTTCACCGCGATCGCCGGCGTGAACAACGGGTGGGACAATCTCAAAGGTCCGGGCGGCCCGAGGACCGCGGAGCTGGGCCTTGCCTACAACGGCAGCGTCCTGACGGTGACCGCGCAGGGGTACTTCGGAATGGAACGGTTCTCGAACAGCATGTGGTCGGCGACCGGCGACTCGCCGGCCGGACATCGTGCGCTGGTCGACGTCGTGGCGACGTTCAAGGCGACGCCGAAGTTCACGCTCGTCGGCAACTTCGACACCGGCCGGCAGACTGCGGCGCCGCTGGTCGATTCGACCGGTGCGTTGGTACCGATCCGTGGCGGGCTCGGCACGGCGACGTGGAACGGCTTCGCCGGCTACGCGACGTACCAGCTCACCGACAAGCTCTCGGCGACGCTGCGCGGCGAGACGTTCACCGACAACGGGGGATACCGCACCGGATTCGACCAGCAGTGGCGCGAGGGAACGCTGACGCTGGCGTACGCGCCTTCGGCACCGCTCGTTTTCCGCATCGAGGGACGCAGCGATTCCTCGAACCACGCGGTTTGGGCGGACTCCATCGGCTCGCTGCACAGCACGATGCAAAGCATCGCGGCGCAAGTCCTGGTGAAGTTCTAGCCGCCGGAAACGTTGCGGTGAAACGCCAGCCCTTCGGGGCGGCGTTCCACCGTGACGACGACGCCGAACGCGTCCTCGATGTTCTGCGAGGTCAGCGCGTGCTCGGGCGTGCCGTCGGCGATCACCCGCTCGCGGCCGAGCACGACGACGCGGTCGGCGAACGCCGCCGCCTCTTCGAGCTGATGCAGCACCGCCACGACCAGCGCGCCGCCGGCGGCGAGCTCGCGCACCAACAGCAGCGTCTCGACCGAGGCTTTGAGGTCCAAGTGCGAGGTGGGTTCGTCGAGGAGCACGACGCCGGCGCGCTGCGCGATCGCCAGGGCGATCCACACGCGTTGCCGCTCGCCGGCGGAGAGCGTCCCCAGCTCGCGGTCGCGGAACGCGCTCATCCCGGTGCGCGCGAGCGCATCGTCGACGGCGGCGGCGTCGTCCTCGGTCGCCTCCCACTCCCACCAGCGGTGGTGCGGAAAGCGCGCCGACGCGACGGCGTCCGCAACCGTCAGCGCCGCGAGCACCGGCTCCGTCGGATCGACCAGTGCGACGCGGCGAGCGCGATCGCGCGGATCGAGCGAGCGAATCGGGACGCCGTCGAGGGCGATCGAACCGGCGGCGACGGCGAGCGAGCCCGCCATCGCGCGCAGGAGCGTCGTCTTGCCGACCCCGTTCGGGCCGACGACGGCGACGACGCCGCCTCCGAGCAGGAGCGAGACGTCACGCAGCAGGGTTCGCCCGCCGCGCTCGATCTCGACCCGCTCGAGGGTCAGCGTCATCGCGCCGCTCTCACGCATAGGCACGTGCGGCCCCACGCAAATAGAGCACCAAGAACGTCGGGACCCCGATGAAGGCGAGCAGCACCCCAAGGGGTACTTCCGCCGGCGCAGCGAGCGTGCGTGCGAGGGCGTCGGCAAGGACCACGAGCGATGCGCCCACCAGCACGCTCGCCGGTACGAGCATGCGCAGGTCTGCGCCGACGACGCGGCGCGCCAGATGCGGAACGACGAGTCCGACGAAGCCGACCAGCCCGGCGAGGGCGACGGCCGCCGCCGTCAGCAGCGTTGAAGCGACCAGCAGTGCCCACTGCAATCGAACGACGTCGACGCCGAGCGAGGCAGCGCGCCCTTCGCCGAGCCGGAGCACGTTGAGCGCCGGGATCGTCGCTGCGCCGAGCAGCGCGCCGAGGATCGCTTCCGGCGCGGCCGCGCCGAGATCGCTCCAGCCGCGGCCCGCGAGTGAGCCGGCGAGCCACGCGAGGATCGCTTCGCTCGCCGTCCCGCGCGCGAGCCGTTCGATCGCCAGGGTGACGATCGCCGCGAGCAGCGCGGAGAGCGAGACGCCGGCGAGGACGAGCCGCTCGGCGTCGAGCCGCGGACCGCGGCGCGCGAGCACGGCGACTAGCACCGCGGTTGCGAGCCCAGAGCCGAAGCCGAGCGGCGGAACGAGCACCGGTGCGACGCCGATCGTCGCGGCGATCGCGATCGATGCGCCGGCACCGCTCGCGACGCCGGTGAGGTAGGGGTCGACGATGGGATTGCGCAGCAGCGCCTGCAGCAGCGTTCCGGCGAGCGCCAGCGACGCGCCGACGACGGCGGCGATCGCGACGCGCGGGACGCGCAATTGCCACACGATCGTCGCCGCATCGCCGCCGCTCGAGGGGTGCAGCAGCGCGTGTACGAGCGCGTCCGGCGCGAGCGCTGCCCCGCCGAACGCGATGCCGATCAGCATCGCGAGCGGCACGAGCGCGGCGAGCGCCGCCAGGCGCAACACGCGCATATCTCGTCAGCGCGTCGAGAGCTCGAGCGCGAACGAGCGCCCCGGCATCGGAAATCCGGAGACGTCGGCGTAGCGTGCGTCGCCCAGATTGAACGCGCGCAGCGAAAGCAGCGCGCCCGGAGCGGCGCGGAAGCGCACGTACGCATCGACTCGTGTGTACTCGGTGTCCGGCGTATCGTGCGGGCCGACGACGTGCGCGAGGAATCCCGCCGCGTCGAGCACGCCCTGCCGTGCGTTCGCGTACTCCAGCGTTAGGTCGCTCGCGATCACCGGACGGCGTGCGAGGCGCACCGCGGTCCCGGTCAGGTCGAGCGCGCGGTAGGTGTCGGTCAGCGCGAGCGAGGTCGTAAAGCCGTGGAACGGGCGGCTGTGAATCGTGCCGACGAATCCGGCGATCGAGAAGCGCTCGACGTTGATCAGGAACGGATTTGAACCCGAGGTCGGCAAACTGAAATCGTAGTTCGAGTTCGTTGCGATCAAGTCGTTCCCGTTCTCGACGAACCAGCGCAGCGAAGCCCCGCCGAGCAGCGGCGCGGCCAGCGAAAGGTCACCGCCGTGCGAACGCTCCGGCCGCAAATTCGGGTTCGAGAACGTCGGGAAGGCGAGGTCGGTGATGTTGGGGGCGCGGAACCCGGTGGCGTAGTTTGCGCGGAGCTGTACGCCGCCGCCGAGCGGGATGCGCGCGCCGAGCGACGGTGCGACGATCCCGCCGTATCCGCCGTCGCGCTCGCCGCGCACGCCGAGATCGAACCGCGTGCCGCCGGTGACCGTGAACGATTCCTGGGCGTACGCCGCGGTCTGCGCGAAGCCGAGCGTCGCCGGCGCAAGGCCGTCGTCGACGCGACCGACTCCGCGCGCGAGGTCGATCCCTGCCACCAGCGTCGACGTATCGCTCTGAACGACGTTGCGCAGGCTGGCCTGCACGCGGCCTTCACGCGTGATCTGTGTCGTTCCGCCGAACAGGTTGAAGGCGGCGACGGCCGGGTCGTTCGGATCGAACGAATACGTCGAGGTCAGGGTCGTCCCGCTGAACTCGAGTGTCGTCGAGGAGCGCGCGCGCTCGAGCCCCAGCCGCACGCGCGCATCGCCGGTCGTGGTGTTCTCGCGAGCGGTCCGCGAAACCGGCGGGAACGCCACGTCGCCCGGTGCGCCAAGATGGTCGTCGTGCAAACCGGCGCTCCCGTCGATGCGCAGCGACCCGATCCGTCCGGCGGTCGTAAAGCGCGCCGTCGTTGCCCTGTCGTCGTCGTTCACCGCAGAACCGGCGGCGACCGGACCGATCGCCGGAAAGGCGAAGCGGTTGGGGCTCACGCGGCGTTCGAACGCGAACGTGCCGTTCTCGAACGCGATGCTGCGTCCGCCGAGCGAGTCGGCGTTCAGCGCGATCCGCGGGTGGGTGCGCAGGCCGACGCCGCCGGTCGTGATGATGTTGATCACGCCCCCGAGCGCGCCCGTTCCGTAGAGCGTCGCGCCGCCGCCTTCGACGATCTCGATGCGCTCGATGCCGGTGGTCGACATCGTATCGATCGCCGGAAACGCGACCTGCTCGCCGCCGGCCGGCCGGCCGTCGATCAGCAGGAGAATCTGATTCGTGCGGTACCCGTCGAGCGTGAGATCCGAGAGCGTGCCGAGCGGACCGTTGTGCTGGACGTTCAGTCCCGGCACGCGCGCGAGCGCGTCGGCCACCGTCTGATCGCCGCGGCGAATCATCTCGGCTTTGGTGACGACGAACGTCGTCTTCACGACGTCGCGAAGCGGTTCGTCGCGACGGTCGGAGGTCTGCACGCGCCCGATCTCGGGCAGCGGTGAGACGGATGGTGAAGGGGCCGGCGCGGGCGCGGATTGCGCGAGCGCGGGTACGGCGCCGAGTGCCGTGAGTGCGGCGGTCATCGCCGCCAACGTGCGGAACGTCATCGAGTCCTTCCCTTTGACGCGAGGGTGGAGGCAAACGTTCGCGCGCCGGTATCCTGACTTCGCGGATCGATGCCTGGTGCTGCGGCCTTCCAACCCTTCCGGGCCGTGACCGCAGCGGCTCCCCGCTGACAGTGGCGCGACCGTGCCGGATTCAAACCGGCTTCCCGCGCACGCGAACTCTCCGACCGTGTTCGGGCGTGCCGGATCGCATCCTTGTTCGGTGCCAGGTACCGGCGAGAGCCCGGCGTACTGCTCGGCGGTGATCGTTCGCCGCATGGCGCTCGCCGCGCTGATCGTACTCACCTCATGCACGCCGCCACCGAGCCAGTTCGCGCTGCGCGCCGAAGACGTGCCGCACCGCATCGTCTCGCTCGTGCCCTCGATGACCGAGGATCTGTTCGCCGTCGGTGCCGGCGATCTGGTGGTCGGCGTTTCGTCCTTCACCGACTACCCGCCGCGGGCGAAGCGGCTGCCGGTCGTCGCGACCTTCGCCTCGATCGCCGCCGAACGAATCGTCGCGCTCGACGCCGACCTCGCGATCGGGATCGTCGCGCAGGACCGCCTCGCGGGCGATCTGCGCCGAGCGGGAGTGCCCGTCATTCTGCTGCATGACGACAGCTATGGCGACATCTTCCGGAACCTGCATGAGATCGGATCGGTGACCGGTCACCGCGCGCAAGCCGATGCGCTCGTCGCACGACTGCGCGCGCGCACGAACGCGCTCGAGCGCTCGGTGAAGCCGCGCACGCACAAGCCGTCGGTCTTTGTCGTGCTGGGCAACGCGCCGGTGTTCACGGTCGGCAGAGGCTCGTACATCGCGAACCTGATCGAGATGGCGGGCGGCCGCAACGCCGCCGGCGACGTCAACGCACCGTACTCCCGGTACAGCGCCGAGGCGCTCGTCGCACGCCAACCCGACCTGCTGGTCGTCGATCCCGATGTCCACCTGAGCGACGTGCTGGACCAACCGCCATGGAGTTCGCTGCGCGCCGTCAAAGAACACCGGGTCTACACACTCCCTGATGCCGCGATCCTCGAGCGTCCCGGCCCACGCTACAACGATGGCCTCGCCTGGCTCATCGCGACGCTCCAGAAAGTCCCGACGTGAACGAAGATCGCCGCCTTTACCCGACCGTCGCGGCGCCGCAGCGAGCGCTCGTCGTCGCGGTCGACCTGCAGGATCCGGCGCGGCCGCTCGCGCCCGAGCTCGCGGAGTTCATCGCGCTCGCGAAGGCCGCCGGCGCGGTCGTCGTCGGCGAGATCGTGCAGAAGCTGCAGCACGTCGATCCTGCGACGCTGGTCGGCAGCGGAAAAGCGCGCGAGATCGCCGAGCGCGCCGAGGAACTCAACGCCGACGTGCTGATGGTCTACAACGATCTGCGCCAGCGCCAGCGCTCGAACCTCGAGAAGATCGTCCCGCTGCCGATCGTCGACCGCACGATGCTGATCCTCGACATCTTCGCGCTGCACGCGCGCTCGCGCGAAGGGCAGTTGCAGGTCGAGCTCGCGCAGCTGCGCTACCGCCAGTCGAACTTGATCGGCGCCGGTGCGGCGCTCTCGCGGCTGGGCGGCGGCGTCGGGACGCGCGGCCCCGGCGAGACGAAGCTCGAAGTCGACCGGCGCAAGATCCAGCAGCGCGTCACGCTGCTGCAGCGCCAGCTCGACGACGTCCGCCGGCAGCGCGAGACGCGCCGCTCCGGCCGCGGGCGCGACCCGTTCGTCGCCCTTGTCGGCTACACGAACGTCGGTAAGTCCTCGCTGCTCAACCGGCTCGCGGGCTCCGGGAAAGGCGAAGGTGCGTTCGTCGCCGACCAGCCGTTCGCGACGCTCGACCCGACGCTGCGCCGCGCCTACGTCGCGCCCGATCTCAACGTTCGCCTGGCCGATACGGTCGGCTTCATCACCGCGCTCCCGCAAGAGCTGGTCAACGCGTTTCGCGCAACGCTCGAGGAGCTCGATGCCGCCGATCTGCTGCTGCACGTCAGCGACGCCTCGAATCCCGACTGGCCGCGGCAAAAAGCCTCGGTCGAGACGATCCTGCGCGAGCTGAAGCTCGACGAGAAACCCGTGATCGCGGTGTTCAACAAGATCGACAAGCTCGACCCCGCGGCACTGGGCGCGCTCCCGCCGCAGGCGATCGAGGTCAGCGCATCGACCGGCGCGGGGATCGACCGTCTCCGCGAGGCGATCGCGGGGCGTTTGCGAACCACGTAGGATCGTGCGACGGCTCGACTTGCGATCGCTCGCGCTCACCGTGCTGGCCGCAACCGTCCTCGCGGCGTGTGCCGCCGCGCGCGACGGGCACGGCACCGCGGAGCCGACCGATCTCTACGTCAAAGCGTTCCGGCAGCTGCATCCGTCGGTCGTGCTTTTCACGATGAAGATCCCGTCCGACGATCCGAAGCGAAAGGGCGAGTGGGACGAGGCGTACGGGAGCGGCGTCGTGGTCGAGAGCGGCTCGTGGGGTTCGCGTATCCTCACCGATGCCCACGTGATCGTCGACGCCAAGGATCTGATCGCGACGATCGGCGACGGACCGCACGCGCCCGCGCACGTCGTCGCTACCACCGGCGAAGCCGAGGACCTCGCGATCGTCGACGTGCCGCTGAAGAATCAGCGGGCCGCCAAACTCGGCAGCATCGAGCACCTCGAGCCCGGCACCGCGATCGGTGTCCTGGGCTATCCGATCCCCGACGCGTTCCAGGACGAGCGGCTCGGTACGACGGTCTCGCTCTACACCGGCCACGTCGCGAGCATCCGCAAGGGCGCGCTCGAGATCGACGTCGCGATCATCCCCGGCGAGAGCGGCGGCCCGGTCTTCGACGCCGCCACCGGCGAGGTGATCGGCATCGCCGAGTCCCGCTTCGAAGAAGAGCGCGCGATCGGCTTCGCGACGCCGATCGATCTCGCAACGCGCTTCCTCGCCTCGCACCCGCGAACGCAAGCCGCCCGGCGCTGACGCCGGCCCGCTCAGTGCGGGACGCCGACGTTGACGTGGAGGCGTACGCGCGAGCGGTCGCCGATCCAGCGGGCCGGCGGGATGCGCCACCACCGCGCCATCGCGTCGAGCGGCGCGGCGTATTTGGCGCGCTTCTCCGCGAACGCCGGCCACGCGTCCTCGA
This sequence comes from Vulcanimicrobiota bacterium, assembly GCA_003168375.1. GTDB lineage: Bacteria > Vulcanimicrobiota > Vulcanimicrobiia > Vulcanimicrobiales > Vulcanimicrobiaceae > Vulcanimicrobium > Vulcanimicrobium winogradskyi. The sequence goes on along the minus strand of PMSI01000002.1, from coordinate 157,258 downwards.
GCGGCCGCAGCGGCGCACCCAGCTCGCGCAGCGCGCCGTACGCTGTCGCGAACTCGTTGAAATCGACCCCGCCCTCGTCGCCGGCCGGGAGGTGGAAGAAGCCGCTGAAGTCGCGTACGAGATGCGTGCCGATGCGCAGCGTGATCTCGGCCTGGCCGCGGTGGTCCATCTCGAGCGTCGTGATCAACAGCGTCGAGGCGTCGAGTAGCGCGCCGAGGGTTCCGACCCACGACTCGTCGTCGTGGCTCGATCTGAAGAGCGTCAGGATCGGATAGGCGAGGTGGGTCTCCATCACCTCGGCGATCCATTGCTGCGATTCCCGCAGGATCGCTCCGACGTCGTCCATCATGCCGAGTTTGAGGTGCCGTATCAGGAACTCGAGGCCGCTCGGCGGTGCGCCGGTGCGTTCCGAGATCGTCACCACGAACGCTTCGCGCCGCTGGAACGCGCCGAACGTCTGGAACAAGAAGGTGGTCACGATCGCGAGCGTCGCGAGGCCGCCGCCGGCGGCGAACAGGGCCAGGAGCCGCGTGTACCAGTGCAGCGGCACGATATCGCCGTAGCCGATCGTCAGCAGCGAGGCGCCGGCGAAGTACATCGCCCCGCCGAGATGCGGCTCGGGTCGCAGGCCGGAGCGCAGTGCCCAGAACAGCAGCCCGTAACCGACGATCTGCGAGCAGACCCAGTACACGAGCAGCGTCACCATCAGCATCGGCGCGAACAGCGCCATCGTGTCCTCGCGACGCTCCGCATCGGCGATCCGCATTGCAGCGCCGCGCCACATCCGCCACCCGAAGCGCGAGATCAGCGTGCTGGCGCGGAACCGCCCGGCGACGGAACGCGGGACGACGACCGACTGGAAGAGGTCGAAGAGCGACGAGACGACGAGACCGGCGCCCGCTAGGGCGGCCAGGAGGTCGAGCGCGATCACGCCCTGGTCAGAGTCCCGTCGTCGATGCGAGTCCGATCAGGCCGAGCTCGGTTGTCTGCCCCTTCCGGACGATCACCTGCGCCGAATAGCTCGTGTAGCCGGGCGAGCTGATCGTGATCGTCTGCGTCCCGGTCGGGACGTTGTCGATCGTGAACTGCCCGTTGTCGGAGGGTGAAAGCCGCCGCACCTGGATCCCGATCTGGATCGTGACGCTCTGGATCGGTTGGGTCTGGTTCTTGGCATCGACCACCGTCCCGACGACCGATCCCATGTCGGTGACCCCCAGGCCGTTCGGGTTGGGGCCGCACGCTGCCAGCACCGCCACGGCGAAGAGACCGAGGACGAAGGCGCGCGGGCCTGAGTTCGTGTATATCTTCAGGTCGTGTCTCCCTATGGTCCGGTCGCTATCTATCTCGCCGTCGCGTTCCTGGCGTCCCTCGGCTTTTGCCTGTTGCCGGGTGTCCTGGCTCGCAAGAAACCGAATGCGGTGAAGTCAGAAGCGTACGAGTGCGGCGTTGAACCGACCTCCGACGTCTCCGGCCGCTTTCCCGTTCGATTCTACCTGATCGCGATGCTCTTCGTGATCTTCGACGTCGAGGCGGCGTCGTTCTATCCGTGGGCGGTGCAGATGCACCAGCTCCGCCTCTTCGGCCTGGCGGAGATGCTGATGTTCGTGATCGTCCTCGCCGTCGGATATGCCTACGTGTGGAAACGAGGCGGGTTCCAGTGGCGCTAGGGACGGGCGGCGATTTTCTCCTGACGACGGTCGACTCGGTCGCCCGCTGGGCCCAGTCGTCCAGCGTGTGGCCGTTGACGATGGGCCTGGCGTGCTGCGCGATCGAGATGATGACCGCGACGGCCCCGGAGTACGACATGGCGCGCTTCGGCTCCGAGGTCTTCCGCGCGTCGCCGCGCCAGGCCGACCTGATGATCGTCTCCGGCCGGGTGTCGAAGAAGATGGGGCCGATCGTCAAACGGCTCTACGACCAGATGGCCGATCCGAAGTGGGTGATCTCGATGGGTGCCTGCGCCTCGAGCGGCGGCGTGTTCGACAACTACGCCATCGTCCAGGGCGTCGATACGATCGTGCCGGTCGACGTCTACGTGCCGGGCTGCCCGCCGACGCCCGACGGGCTGCTCTACGCCGTCAACCTCATTCAGCAGCAGATCAAGTCGGGCGGCCGCGGCGGCGTCCTCGCCCGGGCCTAGAGACAGAGACACCACACATGCCGAGTTCACAATCGCCACCGGCCGGGGCGACCGCCCTCGACCCGACCGCCGTACGTCCCGAGATCGCCGACGCACGGATCGTCCGGGTTGCGCCGGCCGAGCTGCGCGCAACGCTCGCAGGCCTCAAGAACGACGGCTTTTCGATGCTGCTCGACATCGGCGGCGCTGACTATCCGGGCCGCGAACCGGCGCGCTTCGACGTCGTCTACCACCTCTTGAAGCTGCCCGTGCGCATCGCGAGCGCCGCCGAGATCGGCACGCCGGAACGCGTGCGCGTCCTGTGCGGCGTCGCCGAGAACGCCGCGGCGGTTCCGACCGTCACCGATCTGTGGCCGAGCGCCGACTGGGCCGAGCGCGAGATCTTCGACCTGTACGGAATCCGCTTCGACGGTCACCCCGATCTGCGCCGCATCCAGATGCCGGACGACTGGGAGGGTCATCCGCTGCGCAAGGACTACCCGCTGCGCGGTCCGGCGCGCGAACGCACGCCACGACCCTCGTTCGCGCTGAAGTCGAACGTCGCGGCCGGCACGCCCGCGTCCGGAAAGACCGCCGCGGCGCTGCAGAAGCAGATCGCGCAAGCGCGCCAAAAGACGAAGGACGATACGCCGTGACCACCTCGACCGTGCCGCAGGCCGCCGCCGGGTACGACGTCGACGTCATCGAGCGCAGCGACACCAGCATGGTGCTCTCGATGGGACCGCAGCATCCGTCGACGCACGGCGTGCTGCAGATCATCACCGAGATCGAAGGCGAGATCGTCACCAAAGCTTCGCCCGAGATCGGCTACCTCCACACCGGGATCGAGAAGAGCGCCGAGAACCTGTTCTGGTCGCAGGCCTCCACCGTCATCGAGCGGATGGACTACCTCTCGCCGCTGACCAACGCGCTCTGCTACTATCTCGCGGTCGAGAAGCTGCTGGGGATCGAGGGAGCGATCCCGCTGCGCGCGCAGCGCATCCGCGTGCTGCTCAGCGAGCTCTCGCGCATCGCCTCGCACTGCGTGTGGCTCGGCACCGGCGGGATCGACCTCGGCGCCCTGACCGGATTCTTCTACTGCTTCGATCTGCGCGAACGCATCCTCGACCTGTTCGAGATGTCGGGCGGCGCGCGCATGCACCCCAACTACATCCGGGTCGGCGGCGTCGGGCAGGATCTGCCGCAGGGTTTCCTGGCCAAGCTCGACGGCTTGATCGACATGTACGAGCCGCGGATGCGCGACGTGCGCCGGCTGCTGCAGAAGAACCCGATCCTGCAAGACCGCATGATCGACGTCGGGATCATCTCGCCCGAGGACGCGGTCGCATGGAGCCTCACGGGCCCCGTCCTACGCGCGACCGGCATCGCGTACGACGTTCGCAAGGCGATGCCGTACAGCGGTTACGACCGCTACGAGTTCGACCTGCCGGTGCGCACCGAAGGCGACGCCTACGCGCGTTTTCTGGTGCGCCTCGACGAGATGGACGAAGCGATGCGCATCATTCGCCAGGTGCGAAAGGAGCTCGACGAGCCAGGCCCCTGGCAGATCCCCGACACGAAGTTCGCGCCGCCGCCCAAGGAGACGATCGCGCTCTCGATGGAGGCGCTGATCCACCACTTCAAGCTGGTCTCGGAGTCGTTCCGCGTCCCGCCCGGCGACGTGTACCAAGCCGTCGAGGGCCCGCGCGGCGAACTCGGCTACTACGTCGTCTCGAACGGCGACAACCGGCCGTGGCGCGTGCGCACGCGGCCGCCGTCGCTGTACAACCTGCAAGTCCTCAAGAAGATCGCGATCGGCGAGCTGATCGCCGACATGGTCGTGATGATCGGCTCGCTGGACCCGGTGTTCGGAGAGGTCGACCGCTAGGCAGGCCCTGCCGATACGCTTACTTGACTTGCCAAGAGAAGCCTGCTAGCATTGCCTGACACCGCAACAAGGCCCTGCGGTGCGTTGGGGGTGCCTTGTGCCGTCGAGTTTTCCGATGAATCCAAGGGGCTGGGTCGGCCTGGTCCTCGCCGTCGTACTCAGCGGCCTCATCGTCGGCGGATTTCTCGCAGGGAAGGCCGGCGGCGAACAATTCGAGATTACGCTTCCGCTCCTGGCGATGTTCGGCGTGCTCGTGTTGCTGATCGCGCTCGCGCTCACATCCGTTGCGTTCGCGGCATTCGGCCTCGCGGACAACCGGGAAGCACTAGCGCTGCCGCCGGGCTCGGTTCGAGCGGTGATCGCGCTCGGCCTCGTCGTCATCTTTGCGATACTCACGATCTTTCTCTACGCCGACCTGTCATCAGGCTCCAGCAGCATGCTCATGAGCGGTTTGACCGTGGAGCAGCAGAAAACGTTCGTCCAGAGTCTGTCGGCGGACGAGCGTAAGAACATTTACGTGGTCGAGCGGACCGTCCAAAATCCCGCGGCCAGCAATAGCGGAACCGCTGCATCGCCGGCGCCATCTCAGTCTGCCGCGCCAGCCACCGTTCAAGTCTACGATCTCCACCGTCGCGACACTCCGAATTCGGCCGCGCAGGATTTCGCGAAGCAGTTGCTCATTCTGCTCGGCACGCTGCTGAGTTCCGTCACCGGCTTCTACTTCGGCGCAAAGACCGTCACCGACAAGATCGGCCAGAAAGCACCCGACGCGAATCCGCCGCCGCCGCCGCCGCCGCCGCCGCCGACGCCGCCGCCGACGGTTGCGAGCGTGTCCAAGCTGGCATCCGCGCAAGACGTCGTCGTCACGGAGGAGGCGGCTGCACTCGGACACGATCCGTCGTTGGCCTCGCAGTCGACGGAGGGTAGCTGACGTGCCGACGGCCGAGGACATCCTGAAGACCGCTCGCGTCGAGATCGGCATCGGGGAGACGCCCCCGAATTCAAATCACAATCTCTTCACCGTGTGGTACGGCGCAGGCGACGGACCGTGGTGCGCGATGTTCGTCTCGTGGGTACTCGCTCACGCCGGTTTCAGCCGCGACGGCGGGGCGAGCTTGACGGTTCCCGGTGTCGTACAGACCACGAAGTGCGGTTGGGCCTATGTCCCGTACCTGCTGAACAACTTTCGAGACGCGCGCCGTGCGTTTACCGCCGGCCCGGTGCCGGGCGACATCGTAACGTACCACTGGCACCCCGACAACGTCCCCGATCACACGGGATTGGTTGAGAGCGTTCTGCCGGACGGGAGCATCATCGCGATCGAAGGCAATACGTCGAACAATGTCGTCGAGCGCAAGGAACGCGCTCCGTCGCTGATCCTGGCGTATTGCCGGCCGCCGTACGACGGCGTCGCGGCCCAGCCGCCGCCGGCCGTGCCGGATCCGCCGGCCGGCGTTACGGTACCGCAATTCCCCGGTTATTGTTCCCTGGGCTCGCACGACAACGCGACCCGCCAGGTACAGCAGCGGCTCTCCGACCGAGGCTTCACCATTCAGGTCGATGGCGATTTCGGTGCGGAGACGGCAATCGCCGTGAAGTCGTTCCAGGCGAACAAGGGTCTCGACGTTGATGGCGTCGTCGGACCGCTCACCTGGAACGTACTCTGGACGGCGCCGATCAGTCCCTGATACGTCCGATGCCGAAGAACGTTACCGAACGGAACGATGTCGTCGTTGCGGCGCTGTTCGCGGGCATCCGCTTCGTCAAGGAATACTTCGACTTCGAGCCCCCCGACCTTGCGGCGCTCGTCATAAAGCAGTTGCAAAGCACGGAGGCAGGCCGGGCGTGGCTGCGAGCACACGAAGAGGCGTTGCCGAAGCTGATCAATCGAATTCTGTCCATCATACGCGCGGCAGATTGGTCACAGCACGGCTTTCAGTTCAGGGTTCGTTGGGCGCCGATGGACGAGGAGAGTCTGCCGATCTCGGGCTCCGCGAACGTGCGGCCGGCGTTCGCCGCCTACGACGAAGCCGAGTTGGCAAGCGTGACGCGGCCCAGCATCGAGCGAACGGAGCGTCGCTCGTACCTGTTTCGCGTAACGCGGGAAGCCCGAATGAGCAGCGAGGTTTCGATCCATTTCGTGACGGACCGCAACCGGCTCTTGCGCCGTCGCGGTAGGCTCACAGACGGCTTCGGATCTCAGCGCAACCGTACCACAAAGGTCACCTACGGAACCTGCCGGGTGAGTTTTCCGGCGTCGCACATCAAAGGCGACCTCGAGCGGCCGCGTCAACTCTTCGGACTGACCTTGTTCGAAGACGACAATCGTCATGTCGTGCTCCGTGCGATCGACTGTGTGGAGGAGGACGGGTTCTTCGCAGAGTTGAAGCGTCGGTTCGAACAAAGGCCGGGCGACGACGTTCTCCTGTTCGTCCACGGATACAACACGAGTTTCGACGAAGCCGCGATACGCGCGGCGCAGTTGAAACTGGATTCAGAATTTGACGGACCGATGATTTTGTTTTCGTGGCCCTCGAAAAAACGGTGGGACCTGTACCGAAGCGATCTCGATCAGATTCGAGCAAGCGCCGGAAACCTGCGCGACTTCCTCGCGGTCGTGAAAGGGAACACCGGCGCGAAACAGGTGCACGCCATCGCTCACAGCCTGGGTTCGCGGGTCCTGGCCGAGGCGATCGAGCTGATGAGCCTCGACGCCGGAAAGCCGATCATACGCGAGTTGGTGCTCGCGGCGCCCGACATCAACATCGACGCCTTCGAGAAGCTCGTCGAGGCGCTGCGGTCTCGGGCGGATCGCGTCACCGTGTACGCATCGGACAGGGAAACAGCTGCCTCGATGGGGCCTCGACCGGGTCCCGGGCAGCCGGCCCAGGCGCTACCGGTTTCGGCCCACGTGACGGGGCCCCGGAGTTACTTGACCGTCGCTGCGCCTGCCCCGCAGACCGTGGCGTCTTGATCGCCAGTGCCGCCGCTGCAGCCGAGGCCGCCGATGATCTTTCCGTTCTCGATGAGCGGGAAGCCGCCGGGCGAGGCGACGATCGTCGGATCGAGCGTGCTCACGTACGGGTGTCCGGTCTCGTACGCGTTGTAGAACGCGCGCGACTCACGGCGGTAGCGCACCGCCGTGCGCGCCTTCCCTTGCGAGACGACGATCGACCCGAGCTGCGCGCCGTCCATACGGTAGAAGTAGAGGAGATCGCCGTTCGGGTCGACGACCGCGATGTTGAAGCGCCAGGTCGGGTGCTTCTTCGCTTCGGCGAGGACGGCGGCGACGATCGTCGCGGCGCGGTCGACGGTAATCGGCGTCCCGTACGGTGTGGCGAACGGCATCTGCTCGGGGGTGCCGCCCGACGGGGGCGGCGCGGGTGGCGGCGTTTGCGCGACGGCTTGCCCGCCGAAGACCATCGCAGCCACGAACATCAGGGCGGTCGGAAACGAACGCATTGTCCCTCCAGATCGGGTATCGGGTCCGGTGCGAAGGACGTGCGTTCTACGGCTAGCTTGCTCCGCCTCCCACCCTCCATATGTTCCCTTCCGACACCATTCGGGTAACGAATATTGTGAAGTCACGAAACGGGAGCTGGGCCACGGCCTCTGTGCTCATCGGCATTCATCTCGGCGCGCTGGCGGCGTTCTGGCCGGGATTCTTTCATTGGTCGTCGGTCGCGGTGATGTTGGCTCTGATCTACATCACCGGCGGCATCGGGATCGCGCTCGGCTTCCACCGGACGCTGACCCACCGCAGCCTGACGCTGTGGAAGCCGCTCGAGTGGGCGACGACCATATTCGGATGCCTCGCGCTGCAGGGCTCACCGATCGACTGGGTGGTGACGCACCGCATCCATCACGCCAACACCGACCGCGACGGCGATCCGCACGACGCGAACGTGGGATTCCGCTGGTCGCACTTCCTGTGGATGGTGATGCCGAACAAGAACTTCGCGATCGGCGACGAGCGCCGCCGCTACGCACCGGATCTGTTCGCCGACCCCGTCTGCCGCTTCTTGGACACGTACTATCTTCTGCCGACGGCGGTCCTCGCGATCGTTCTGTTCGCATTCGGCGGCTGGTCGTGGGTCGTGTGGGGGATCTTCGCGCGGCTCGCGCTCGTGTACCAGTTCACCTGGCTGGTCAACAGCGCCGCGCACGGCATCGGCTATCAGTCGTTCAAGACCGGCGACCGTTCGACGAACTGCTGGTGGGTCGCGCTGCTCGGCTGGGGTGAAGGCTGGCACAACAACCACCACGCGTTCCCGTTCTCCGCGCGCCACGGTCTGCGCTGGTACGAGCTCGACGTCACCTGGATTCTGGTGAAGACCCTGGCTGCCGTCCGGCTCGCGCGCGATCTCAAGCTGCCGACGCCGCAGATGGTCAACCGGCTTCGCCTTTCGCCTCCTGCGCGCCGGCGTACATCTGCATGATCGCACCGAAACTGCCGGGCTGGTGACCCTGCGCTAGGAGTTGCCGAAAGAGCGTCGTCACCGCCGCGCTCACCGGCATCGGCGACTTCGTCATCGCGGCCATGTCGCCGATGATGTCGAGGTCCTTGAGCAAGATCAGCCGCTCGGTCGGCCGGAAACGGCCGGCGACCAGATCCTGGCCGTGGACCGAGCGGACCGCCGAGTCGGCCCAGCCGCCGGCGAGCGCGTCGACCATCAGCGCCGGGTCGATCCCGCAGCGGCGCGCGTAGGCGATCACCTCCGCCCAGAGCGCCACCGAGCCGGCGACCACCGCCTGATTGCACGATTTCGCGACCTGCCCGCTGCCGGCGCCGCCCATGTGCGTGACGTTGCGGGCGTAGGCCGCGATCCAGGGCCGCACGCGCTCGACCTCGGCGGGCGTGCCGCCCAGGAACACCGAGAGTGTCCCCGCCGCAGCGCCGATCGCGCCGCCCGAGACCGGCGCATCGACCCAGGCGACACCGCTCGAGCCTAGTCGCCGGGAGGCCAGCCGTGTCGTCTCGGGGTGGATCGTCGAGTGGTCGACGATCAGACTGCCGCGGCGTGCCCCTTCGGCCAGGCCCCGCGGGCCGAACGCGACCTCCTCGACAGCGGCGCCGTCGGTGACGCAGAGCAGCACCGCCTCGCACTGCGCGGCCAGCTCCGCCGGTGAGCCGGCCGCCGTCGCGCCGGCGTCGAGCGCGGGCTGCAGCCGGTCGGGCGTTCGGCCCCACACCACGACGCGGTGCCCCGCGCCGATCAGCCGCAGCGCCATGGGCTTCCCGATGTCGCCCAGTCCGATCCATCCCAGCGTCGCCATGAAGCGCCCGTTTGCGCGCCGGGCACCCGCGTGCCTACAAATCGCCGCCGCCCGCGCGATCCGCAGCGCGTAGGCGCGCCAGGCGCCGGCGCGCGTCGTCCGCGTCGAACGGGTGGAACTGTGGATTGAGCTCGAGCGCGAGCCGCAGCCGGCGCGCGGCCTCGGCACGGTCACCGCACTCCATCGCGATGACGCCCGCGTGGTATTGCAGCCGCGCATCCTGCGTCCCGGCGCGGACGGCGTTCCGGGCTGCGACGCGTGCGCCGGTGCAGCGCCCCGCGCGCAGCAGCGCCCACGCCAGCGCGTCTTCGGCGAACACGTCGTCGCGCGCGGCGGCGTCACGGCGCGCGATCGCGATCGCGTCGTCCGGCCGCAGCCGATGGTCGGCGAAGTAGATTGCGAGCGCGCGGTCGTTGATGCCGCCGGTGTTCCCGATCCGCGCGATCGCGATGATCGCGTCCTCGGTCGCGCGCGCCGCCGCTGCATCGCCGAGCGCGCGCTGCGCGTCCGCCTCGTACCCGAGCGTCTCCGGGAGCGGCACGAGCTCGGCGCCGCGAGTCGCGGCGTCGCGTGCCTCGGGCCACCGGCGCTCGCTCCAGTAAAGCCGCGCGAGGCCGCTGTGCGCGCGCTGATAGCGGGGAAAGATCGCGAGCGCTTCGTGAAACTGCCGTTCGGCGGCATCGCCGTTGCCGGCGCTCCAGGCGAGCTCGCCCGCGCGGAAATGGAGCCAGGCGCGCGATTCGGCGGGGCTGTCGATGATGCTGTCGGTCACGATCGTCGCGAGCTCGATCGAGCGTCGCGCCGCGGCGAGCTTCCCGGTTACCTCGTCGAAGCGGGCCGACGCGGCGGCGAGACCGGCGTCATCCATGCTCGCGCGACGCGCCGATCGCAGGACGTGCGCAGCCTCATCATATCGCCCGAGCTCGACCAGCGCGCTCGCGACTTGCGCCGCGGCCGCGATGCTGCCGGGTTCGATCAGGCGTGCGTTCTCGGCGTGCGCCAGCGCCTCGCGGAATCGGTGCAGCGACGCCAGCGACGATGCGAGCGTCATCTCCGCCCCGGCGTTGAACCGGGGCTGCAGCGCGAGCGACTGCCGCGCGATGTGCTCGCCGCGAAGCAGGTCACCGGCATCGCCGGTCTCGCGAAACCGCTGCAGGTACTGCGATGCGAGGAGCCGCGTGACGATCTGATCGGGGCGGCGCCGCACCGCGTCTTCGTAGAACGCGATCAGCCGGTCGCGCTGCAGGTAATCGGCGACGACGGGCGCAGGCGTCGCGACGGACGCCTGCGCAACGTGCGTCGCGACGAAACGGGGCCACGCGGCGAGGGCTACGAGAGCCGTCGCCGCCAGGACCGCCCCGGTTCTGAGGTTCATCGCGCGGTGTGCTCGTTTCGGGAGAGCGTTACGAGGGCTCGCCCAGGTACGGGAACGCGTCGGTGAAGTGATGCGCCTGCGGGCCGACGTTGTCGCTCGTCAGACACTTCGACTCCTTGCCGTCGTCCGGCGCGAGCTTGAGTGCCGAGATCGTGTTGCCGAAGATCGCGCCGAGCGAGATGTCGATCACGTCGTCGGTCAATCCGCGTCCGCCGAACTTGCTGCCCGTCGCGCCGCCGGTCTCGGTCCCGAGATAGGCCGCTTTGACACCCGTCTGCGAGAGGTCGGCGAGCGTCTCGTCGACGCCGAGCACCGCCCGCAGGACGCCGGCGGTCTCCGCCGAGCGGCCGGCCGCCGTCGTCGTGAAGCTCAGGATCGCGTCGCTGAGCGCGGGATCGCTGGTCGGTGCGCTGCGATTGCTCTTGTCGTGGTTGTCGAACGACTCGAACGCTTCTTTGACCGCAGGCCGCGCCAGCCGTTCGATCTGCGCGTAACTCGCCCCGTACGGCGACGACGGATCCGTCACCGATGCGCTCGCCCACACGCTGACTTTGCCGGGTGCGCCGCCCGCCGGCACGAGCATCGTGCGCGGCAGCTCGAGGACGAGCGAGAGTACGTTGAACTTGTTCGCCGCGAGGAAGTCCTGCGCGGGACTCGTGTCGCAGCCGCTGCCCTGGGCGAAGCCGCGGAAGCTGCTCGCCGACGCGGGCGGTACGGTCTTCCCGGGGCCGTGATTCCCGAAGTTCCGATCCGGAAGGATCTTGAAGAACTGCGCCAGATCGAAGAAGAACGGGTCTTCGCGCGGCCCGGCAAAGACCTTCATGCCGTTGACCGTCGCGTTCTTGTCGTTGTACTTGAACGTGCCGGTCTTTGCGGTCCAGGTCGACGACGTGCCGACCTGGTTTGGTTTGGCGGGTCCGTACAGCGTGATCGTCTGCGAACCGTCTTTCGGGGCGCTCGCCGAGAACTGGATCACCAGGTCCTCGACGTGATCGCCGGTGTTGTCGATCTTGAACTGGTACATGACGCCCGGATCGAAGTACGTCGACGCACCCATCCCGGGCGCGATCAGCGGGTGGACGTCGACCGCGACGACGACGTTGGCGTCGTTTCGCGGTGCGGGGAAGACGTAGACGTCGGTGAGGTCGGCGCCCGGTCGCGCGAGCACGGCCGGCGAGTCAGCATGGTCGGAACCGATCGCGCCACGTATCCCGTAGAGCGACCCGACTCCGGCCAGTGCGACGAGCGCGGCCACGGCCAGCGACGACGTAAGTGTCCGTCGTGACATGAAACGAGCCTCCAGATAGGTCGAATGGAACCGCCGGTCGGCGGGGGCGACGGCGAGATGCTTCAACGAACGGCCGGGCGCCCCGGCCGGATTGCCGCGACTCCGCCCACCTCGGCGGGGTTGACCCGCCACGCTTTCGAAGGCCGAGCAGGCTCAGGCTGACGGGAGGCGTTCGACGATGAAGTTCGGTCCAGCGATCGCGCGCGGCGCGGGTGCGTTGATCGCGATCCTCGCGACGGCCGGCATCGCCGGCGCGTCGGATTCCGCGATGTTTCGCAGTCCTTCCGGCGCGATCGGGTGCGGGTACTACGACAAGACATTGCGCTGTGACGTCATCGGCGGCGTGAAGCCGTTGCCGCCGCCGCCCAAGAGCTGCCAGCTCGACTGGGGTCAGGGCTTCTGGCTCGCGCAGAAGGGCCGGGCGTCGGTCGTCTGTGCCGGCGACACGGCGCTGGACCGGAACGCACGGGTCATCGGTTACGGGACGACCTGGCGTGGCGACGGGATCCTCTGCGCCTCCTCGGCCGACGGCATGCGCTGCACGAACGCCGACGGCCACGGTTTCCTCATCGCGAGAGGTGAGTCGCACCGGTTCTAGCGCCTCAGGGCATGGCCGAACCGAGAGGCGATCCCGCAGGCTGGTCGATACCAAATCCGTCTCGTTCGTACGGGAGCGAACAGAAGGCCGTTTTGGTGGTATACTGTTACTCCCCGCACTCCGCCGCTCGTTCGGCGAGGTGCTCACGTGCTTCTGAGGAGACACCATGAGGGCAGACCCCTGGCCCGTGGTTGGACTCCATCCCGGGTCTATCTCCACCGGGACCGCATGAGCGCGGCCCTGTATTCCTGCGGGAATCGGCTGCTCGACGCCCTGCCGGCCGTCGACCTGAGCAGCCTCGAAGCCGACCTCACGATCATCGACCTGAAGGCGCACCAGTCGACGCATTCGGTCGGCGGAGCGATAAAGCACGTCGATTTTCCCATCGACGCGGTGCTTTCCGTCGTCGCCACGCTCAAGAGCGGCGATACGATCGAGGTCGGGACCGTGGGCAGCGAGAGTTTCGTCGAATCCGATGCGGTGCTCAATTCCGCGTTGTCGTCCCGCACGGCGTTCTGCCAGGTGGATGGACGCGTGGGACGGATGAGCATCGAACGCTTTGAGGAGCGCATGGCCACGAGCGTCGCGTTCGCGCGCTTCATGCGTCAGAATCTGCGCGCCACGTTGTTCAGCGCGCAGCAGTTCACGGTCTGCAACCTCAAGCACCCCGCTCTCCAGCGCTGCGCTCGGTTCTTGGCGATGACGGCCGATCGCGTGGGCAGACCACAGTTCGCCCTGAGTCACGAATTCTTGGCCATCATGCTCGGCCTGCAGCCGGCCGGCGTGTCCGAAGCGGCGGACGCACTCGAGAAGATGGGCGCCATTTCGTACCACCGGAGCGTGGTGACGATCGTCGACCGTGGCATCTTGGAACGCGCCGCATGCGAGTGTTATCGAGCTTGTCGAGATTCCTTCGCTGCCTCGTTGATCCTCGGGGCGTGATGCTACCGCCTCGAATCCGGGTGGAGGCGGGAAACTCGGACGCACGGTATAGCCCTGAGCCCTCGCTCGAGACCGAGATGCGCCGCATCGTCGAGAGCATCTATGGTCCGCCGGTGCGCCGCCTACCCGGGCTCGACGTCGGGCGGGCGTATTGGGGCGCGACCAAGGAGTTTCGATATGGCGGCGACATGGTCGACGTCTTTCAATACGGCAGCGGCCACACGTCGCTCGCCGTGGTGGACATTTCGGGCCATGGAATCCGTGCCGCTCGGCACGCGGCCCTCGCGAAGTACGCGCTGCGTGCGTACGCCTCGCGCGGGCTCGATGCGCTCGCTTCGATCCGCGCGCTGAACCGGCTCTGCATCGAGAACAGCACGTTCGAGAACGAGTACGAGTTTTTCGCGACCGCGTTCTTCGCCATCCTGGATGCTCGCCGGCAGACCATGCAGTACGTCTCGGCGGGTCACGAAGCGGCGTACGTCATCACGCCTGTTGGACCTCGGATGCTCGGTGCTACGGGACCGATCGTCGGCTTGATGGACGACGATGACGCGTTCAGCCAGGAAACGGTCCAGCTCGACCGCGGTGATATTTTCGCCGCGGTGACGGACGGCTTCACCGAGGCACGCGATGCCGGTCAAATCTTCCTCGGTCCCGAGCCCCTCGTCGATATCATCGAGCAACACCGTGCGTTCGAAGCGGAACAGCAGGCCGAGGCCGTGACGAGATACGCCCGCGATTACGCCGGCGAGCGGCTCCAAGACGACATCGCGGCGCTGGTCGTGAAGATCGACGCGAAAACCGCTGCCTAAACCTCGAGCGGAGATCGAGCAGCCGCAGTTGGACGAGAAGAAACCTCGCAAGCGCGGCGGACCCCGTTCCTGCCGCAATAAGAACGGCTCGCCGAAAGCGTCGTTCTCGACCAAAAAGCTCGCCGAGCGCGCGATCCCGCGCACCAGCGTCGGCCTGCGGCCGTACGCATGCCCGAAGCACGGCTGGCATCTCGGGCACGGAGAACGCTGATCGCCTTCTGCCGGTACGGGATCGCTACTGCGGGATGACGGCGACCGTGATGACCGATGTCGCCGCGCCCGACGCCGCTGTTCCGTTGACGTTCATCTGAACGTCCTCGCCGAGGTATTTGAACGTCACGCCGCTGAGCCCGGTGCTCCCCGTATAGACGGTCGTCCCGCCGGCCGTGTAGACGGTCGCGGTGGGGTTCGCGGTGACGTCGGTCGTGACGCCGGCCGGCGCGCCCGCGGCGCCGAAACCCGTGCCGGCGGTCACGGCGCCGAGCGCGCTCAGCAAGTTTCCGCTCACGCTGTTCACCGTCGGGCACGCCGCGCCGGTGTACGCGGCGGGGTTCCCGGCCGCGCCCGACGCGGTCGGCAGCGCGTTGAGCGTGTTCGCGGCGCCGAGCGGAAAGATGCAGACCGCGGTGCCGGCCGGCGCCACGTCGAGGTATTGGATCACCTTCACGCCGCTGGCATCGTTCGACTGGACGCCGATCGAGATCGCGTTCTTGTAGTAGCAGCCGGTGTAGCCCGCGCCGGGCGGCGAGATGCCGCCGAACGTCAGCGTGGCGTTCGTGCCTTCGGCGACCGCCGCCGAGCAGCTGCCCGCGGCCGACGGAAGGATCGAGCCGGCGACGGCGTTCTTGATGCTGCCGGTCACCGGATCGTAGTTGACCGCGATCGAGACCGACGCGGTGGCGTTGACGGTGTACTTGAGTTGCGAAGATCCGTAGACCGTCGAGGCGGCCGAAACCGGCCCCGCGATCGCAGCGCTCATCCCCAGCATGATAAGAGCAGCGGCTGCTCTTTTCACGGTCGAATCCTTTCGAGGGCGGGTCCACGGCGCATCCGGCGCCTTCAGATCGGTTCGGCCGGACCAGCCGGAAAGCTTAGCTGGGGACGAGCGCAAGCGTACACAACGCACAGACGACCGGTCGCTCTGAAACAGCCGCGTTGCGAAGGCGCACGCACTTTACATTTCGAAGGGGAGCCGGTCCATGTCGCGGGCTTCCTTCCTTCCATCGAACCACGAGGCGGACCACCGGTGAGCACCCAGACCGACGCCGCGGGCGTCCACTCCGCCGCGATCCCCGGCTCCGCCGCCGGGGACGGCCTCGCCGGTTGGTCACCCTTCGCCCAGCGGCCGGGCGACCCGTTCGATACCCTCTACGCGCAGTTGCTCCCCGAGATCGGGCGGATCATCGCGCAGTACGAGGAGAAGCGGTCGGGGCTGATCCCGCTGGCGCACCTGTTCCAAGAGCACGAGGGCTACGTGTCGCCGAACGCCGTCGCCGCGATCGCCTACCACGTCGGCGAGACCCTGGCGGCCGTCGAGTCGACGATCTCGTTCTACACGCTGCTCTTCCGCAAGCCGGTCGGCAAATACGTCATCCAAATCTGCCGCAACCTGTCGTGCATGCTCAACGGTGCCGACGAGATCATGGCGTACGCGCGCCAGGGTCTCGGGATCGCGCACCTCGAGACCACCGCCGACGGCCTGATCTCGTACGAAGAGGTCGAGTGCCTCGCCGCTTGCGACCGCGCGCCGTGCGCGCAGGTCAACCTCGAGTTCGTCTACGATCTCACCCGCGAGTCGGTCGACGCGATGCTCGCCGCGATCCGGGCCGGCACCTACGAGATCAAGCCGCTGGTCCAGACCGCCAAGCCGGGGCGCACCTGGAAAGTCGAGCCGGACACAGGCCGCAAGTCGGCCGGCGCGCTCAACCAGTCGAATCCGAACAACGCCGGCGGGATCGGTGATACCAGCGGCGTGCAGATGTTCGACCTGATCGTCGGCAAAGTGCAGTACGAGTCGCGCTCCAACGAGCGCCTCGTCCGCGAGACGCAGCTGCGGCCCGAGATCTCCGGGAACGGACACCACTGAGCATGTCGACCACTCTCATCACGCCCGTTCTCACCAAGGGCATCGGCGAGCTGAACCTGCGCGAGATCGCAGTCTACCGGGAGCAAGGTGGCTACGAACAGCTGCGCCGCGCGGTCGTCGAGCTCTCGCCGAAAGACGTCGCCGACATCTGCAACGGCTCGAACCTGCGCGGCCGCGGCGGCGCGGGCTTCCCGACCGGCCGCAAGTGGTCGTTCCTGCCCAAGGACGCGAAAACGCGGTACATGGTCTGCAACTGCGACGAGGCCGAGCCCGGCACGTTCAAAGACCATATGCTGCTCGAAGAGACCCCCCACCAAATCATCGAGGGGATCCTGATCGGCGCGTATGCGATCGGCTGCGACCACGCGTACATCTACATCCGCGGCGAGTTCAAGCGCGGCTACGAGATCATGCGCGACGCGGTGCAGCAGGCGCGCGACGCGGGGTTCCTGGGCGAGAACATCTTCGGCAGCGGGAAGAAGCTGGAGTTCACCATCCACCGCGGCGCGGGCGCGTACATCTGCGGCGAGGAGACGGGACTGCTCAACTCGCTCGAGGGGAAGCGCGGCGAGCCGCGCCTCAAGCCGCCGTTTCCCGCCATCAAAGGCCTCTACGGCGAGCCGACCGTCGTCAACAACGTCGAGACCCTGGCGTATCTGCCGTACATCATGCGCAACGGGCCCGAGTGGTTCGCGAAGGTCGGTCCGGAGCGTTCGCCGGGCTACAAGGTCGTCTCGATCTCCGGTCACGTGGTGAAGCCCGGCAACTACGAAGTGCCGCTCGGCACGACGATCCGGCAGCTCATCTACGACTGTGCCGGTGGCTTGCGGCCGGGGCGCACGTTCATGGGCGTGCAGCCCGGCGGCGGTTCGTCGGCGTGTCTGTTCGAAGAGCACCTCGACGTCTCGTACGACTTCGACTCCGTCACGAAGGCGGGCTCGATGCTCGGTTCCGGCGCGATGGTCGTGTTCGACGACACCACCGACTTCGTCAAGGCGGCCTACACGTTGATCCGGTTTTTCTCGCACGAGTCGTGCGGTCAGTGTACGCCGTGCCGCGAGGGCGGTCACTGGATCCAGAAGACGCTCGAGCGCATCCTCGCCGGCGGCGGCGTCGACTCCGACGTCGACGTGATCAAGTCGGCCGCGCACCAGCTCACCGGCCTCAACCTGTGCGCGCTCGGCGATTCGATCGAGCCGTTCCTGGCCTCGGTGATCACGCGGTACGAAGACCAGTTCCGCGCTTACATCAAACGCACGCCGGCTCCGGCAGTCGGAGCCGCGTCGTGAAGCGTGACGTCGGGCACCGCGCGCCGCCGAATACGCCGGAGGGACGAAAGAAGCTGCGCATCGTCGGGGCCGCCATCGGTGCTGCCGCGGTGCTGGCGATCGCGGCCGCGCTCGTCGGGGACCACAGCCTTTCGATGAAGCTGTTGGGTATTGCGGCGGGCATCATGTTTGTCGGCATCGTGTACATCTTCACCAACCGGAGAGCGCGCTAAGTGTCCGCCGCCGTTCCGCAGACCGACCCTGCTTCGCACGCAGAGCTGGTGACGCTCTCGATCGACGGCGTCGAGGTGCGCGTTCCGAAAGGAACGCTGCTCGTCGAAGCCGCCAAGACGATCCACACCGACATCCCGGTCTACTGCTACCACGAGAAGCTCGGGCCGGCCGGGCTGTGCCGCATCTGCCTGGTCGAGATCGACGGGATGCCGAAGCTGCAGATCGCGTGCAACACGGTGGTCGCCGACGGCATGAAGGTCCACACCCGGAACCCGCGCGTCGACGACGGCCGGCGTGCGATCCTCGAGTTCTTCCTGCTGAACCATCCGCTGGACTGTCCGATCTGCGACAAGGGCGGCGAGTGCGATCTCCAGGACTACGCGATGGCCTGGGGTTCGGGCTCCTCGCGCATGATCGACCCGAAGACGTCGAAGCCGAAAGCGGTCGACCTCGGCCCGACGATCGTGCTCGACGAGGAGCGCTGCATCGTCTGCCAGCGCTGCGTGCGCTTCGATCAGATCATCACGCGCGAAGAATCGCTGCGCACCGAGGACCGCGCCGTGCAGACGATCATCGCGACCGCCACCGGCAAGCCCTACGTCTCCGACTTCACCGGGAACGTCACCGAGCTGTGCCCGGTCGGCGCGCTCACCTCGAAGACGTATCGCTTCCGCTCGCGCCCGTGGGACAACCACCGCACGACCACCTCGTGCACTCAATGTTCGGTCGGGTGCCGAATGCACGTCGACGAGCGCGGCAACACCGTGCTGCGCACGATGAGCGTCCCCGAGGACGACGCGCTCTCTGATTCGTGGCTGTGCGACCGCGGCCGCTACAACGTCGGGTTCGTCAACGACGAGCGCCGCCTCACGATGCCGCTGCTCAAGCAGGATGGCGCGTGGGTGCAGATCGACTGGGCCGACGCGCTCGACCTGTGGGCGGAGAAGATCAAGGCGGCGCTCGCGGCCGGTGGTCCCGAACGCATCGGCGCGATCGGCGGCGGGCGGCTCCTAAACGAAGAAGCGCTGCTCGCCGCGCACCTGCACCGCGCGCTCGGCGTCGAGAACCTCGACCACCGCATCGGAACGCAGACCCTGGTCCATCACGGCTCGTTCGCGAACCACGTCGACCTCGAGAACGCGAACACCATCATCACGCTGGGCCGCCCGCCCTCGCAACTGGCGCCGGTCCTCGACCTGCGCATCCGCAAGGCGGTCTCGCGCAACGGTGCGCGGCTGATCTCGGCCGGCGACTACGCCGCCGACAGCTTCGTGCCGGAGACGCACGTGACCACGCCCGCGGGGCTGAAGGACGCGATCGGCGCGAATCCCGGACGGGTCGCGATGATCTGGGACGGGGTCTTCTTCGAAGGCGGGCCCGAGCTCACCGCGGCGATGCACGATCTCCCGGCGGCGACGCGTGTCGACCGCTACGTCCTGCCGGAGACGCCGAACGGGCGCGGTGCCGAGGCGCTCGGCATGATCCCGCGCGGCGCCGGGCTCGGCACCGGCGCGATGTTCGCGGCCGCGCGCGACGGGAAGCTCGACGTCCTGTCGATCCTCGGCGCGAATCCGGTGCTGCGCTACCCGGACCGCGCGCTCGCCGAAGACGGTCTGCGCGCCACGCCGTTCGTCGTGGTGACCGATCTGTTCCTCACCGAGACCGCCGAATTCGCGAACCTCGTGCTGCCGGTCTGCAGCGCGTTCGAGAAAAGCGGCACGACGACCGACCTCGCCGGCGACGTGCTGCCTGTCGTCGGTTCGGTGCGTCCGCCCGACGGCGTGCTCGCCGACGGCGATCTGCTCGTCGAGCTCGCCGAGCGGCTGGGCGTGACGCTGCCGATGCCCGACGAGCTCGAAGCGAAGGTCCGCGAACTGGTCAAGACGCCTCCGGCGGACGGCGCGGTTCCGGCGTACGTGCGCGCGACCGCGGCGGCGCCCGGCGGCGCGCTGCGCGTGATCGCGGACGCGGCGATCTTCACCGGCGGCGGAACGCTCGCATTCGATACCGCGATCCGCGAACTGCACGCGCGCCCGCACGCGCGCATCAACCCGGCGACCGCGCGCGCGCTCGCGCTGGCCGACGGCGATCCGGTCAACGTCGCCGGCGACAACGGCACGACGCTGTACGACCTCGTCGTGCGTGTCGACGAGCGCGTCGCCGAAGGTGCCGTCGCGCTGCTGGACGGTGTCGTCCGCGCGCCGCTGAACGCGCTCGGTCGCGCGCCGGCGGTCCGGCTCGAGAAGGTGCCGGTGACCGCGTGAGCGCCGTCCCGATCTGGCTGATCGTCCTGGTCAAGGCCGTCATCGTGCTGTTCGTCGTGATCACGACGTTCGCGTACTCGATGCTCGCCGAGCGCAAGGTCATGGGCTGGATGCAGCTGCGTCCGGGACCGAACCGCGTCGGCCCGTGGGGGCTGCTCCAGCCCGCCGCCGACGCCGTCAAGATGTTGTTCAAAGAAGATCTCACCCCGGATACCGCTGATCCGCTGATCTACCGGGTGGCGCCGTTCATCTCGCTGATCACCGCGATGGGCACCTTCGCGATCATCCCGTTCTCGGCGAACGCCGACGGCACGCTGTGGTCGGTCGGAAACGTCAACGCCGGGATCCTGCTGGTCTTCTGCATGACGTCGATCGGCATCTACGGGATCTCGCTCGCCGGCTGGGCATCAGGTTCCAAGTTCCCGCTGCTGGGCTCGGTGCGCTCGACGGCGCAGATGATCTCCTACGAGCTCGCGATGTCGATGTCGGTGATCGGGGTGCTGATCCTGGCCGGCTCGACCGCGCTCGGCGACATCGTGGGCGCGCAGTACCGCGTCTGGTTCATCGTCCCGCAGATCGTCGGCTTCGTGATCTACCTCATCACGGCAATCGCCGAGACGAATCGCGCGCCCTTCGATCTGGTCGAAGCGGAGACCGAGCTCGTCGGCGGGTTCCACACCGAGTACTCGGGGCTGCGGTTCGGACTGTTCTTCATTGCCGAGTACCTGAACATGATCACCGTCTCGTGTCTCGCGACGCTGCTGTTCCTGGGCGGCTGGAACGGTCCGTTCGGCATGCCTTCGTTCGGCCTGCTCGGCCTGTTGTGGTTCGTACTCAAGGCCGGCTTCTTTCTGTTCTTCTACATCTGGTTGCGCTCGACGCTGCCGCGCTTCCGTTACGACCGCCTGATGGCGTTCGGGTGGAAGGTGCTGCTCCCGGTCGCCACGCTCAACCTCATCCTGACGGCCGTCGCCGTCGCCCTGTGGCCGTCTCATGCGTAAGAACCTGTTCAACGTCGGTGCGCTGGTCCGCGGCATGTCGACGACCTTCAGCTACATGTTCAAGAAGAAACCGACGGTCGAGTACCCGTCGGTGAAGAAGCAGCACGCGCCGCGTTTCCACGGCTTGCACGAGCTGCGGCGCTACGCCGACGGAAAGGAGCGCTGCATCGGCTGCGAGCTGTGCGCGATCGCCTGCCCGGCGAACGCGATTACGGTGATCGGCGCGGAGAACTCGCCCGAGGACCGGCGTTCGCCCGGCGAGCGCTTCGCGGCGCGCTACGAGATCGACGAGCTGCGCTGCATCTTCTGCGGCCTGTGCGAAGAGGCGTGCCCGACCGACGCGATCGTCCTGACGCCGCGCTTCGAGATGGCCGACTACCGCCGCGGCGCGTTTGTGTACGCCAAGGACCGGCTGCTGGTCCCGCCGGAGGCCGGCGTCGGAACGCCGCCCGACGAGCGCCCCAACGGGATCCCCGCCGACCTCGGCGGCGTGTTCCGTGCGAAGGACACCGTCGATATCGCCGAGGGCTACGACGCGACGCACCGCGGCCACATCCTCAAGACGCAGCGCCGCGGCCTGACGCTACGGCAGGCAAAGGGCGACGACGGCCGGCCGGGTGAGATCGAGTGATCGCGTTCTGGATCCTGGCCCTGCTGATGATCGCGAGCGCGGTCTTCACCGTCTCGGCGAAGAAGCCGGTGTACTCGGTGATCGGGCTGCTGGCGAACTTCGTCTGTCTCGCCGGGATGTATCTCGAGCTGCAGGCGGAGTTCCTGGCGGTGATCCAGATCGTCGTCTACAGCGGTGCGATCCTGATCCTGTTCGTGTTCGTCATCGCGCTGCTCTCGAGCGGCGTGCGCCCGTTCGACGTCGGACCGGACCGCGCGCCGCGCATCCTGATCCCGGCCGCGATCGTCGCGTCCCTGACGCTGATCGCGATCACCGTGACAGCGCTCCGCACGCCCCAGGCGATCGTGCGTACGCCGGTGGGCGTTACCGGAGACGCCAACGCGTTCGGCAGCGTCGCGGACTTCGGCGTCGCGCTGTTCACCACGAACCTGCTGCCGTTCGAGGTCACGGCGTTCATCCTCATGGTCGCCGTGATCGGCGTGGTGCTGATCGCCGGCGACGACGATGCGGTCACCGGCTCGCGCCGCAAGCCACGCCGCCCCGGCAAACGCGAGTCGATCGTGAAAGACACGGTTTCGCGATGAGTGTTGCCCCCGACTACTATGTCATTCTGAGCGCGGTGCTGTTCTCGATCGGCGTCGTGGGCGTGATCGCGCGGCGCAACCCGCTGATCATGCTGATGTCGATCGAGCTGCTCTTCAACGCCGCGAACCTGGCGCTGGTCACCTACGCGCGAGCATGGACCAACAACGCGGGCCACGTTTTCGCCTTCCTCGTGATCACCGTCGCCGCCGCCGAGGCCGCCATCGGCCTGGCGATCGTCGCGGTGACCTTCCGCCGCATGCCGTTCGTCGACGTCGACGAAGTCTCGGCACTCAAGGGCTGACCCGCACCATGCTTCTCTATCTCCTTTGGTTGCTGCCGTTGTTCGGCGGAGTGCTGCTGTGGGCGTTCGGCCCGCAGTTGAAGTCGTGGGCCGGCCCGATCGGCGCGGCGCTCATCGGCGTCGCGTTCGTCGCGACCGTCGTGCTCTGGAACGACGCCACCGCGCCCGGCGGGCTGCACGCCGGGCTCGTTACCTGGCTTCCCGGCTGGAGCTTCGGGCTGCAGCTCGACCGGCTCTCGCTGATCTGGTCGCTGATCATCACCGGCGTCGGCTTCCTGATCCACGTCTACTCGATCGGGTACATGGACGGCGACCGCGCCTTCGCGCGCTTCTTCGCGTACATGAACTTCTTCGTGTTCGCGATGATGACGCTGGTGCTCAGCGACAACGTCATCGGGCTGCTCGTCGGCTGGGGCCTGGTCGGCCTTGCTTCGTACTTCCTGATCGGGTTCTGGTTCGAGAAGCCGTCGGCGGTCGCCGCGGCGCGCAAGGCGTTCGTGATGAACGTCGTCGGCGACGTCGGGATCATGTTCGCGGTGTTCATGATCGTTGCGCGAATCCAGTCGATCGGCTACGCCGACATCTTCGCGCACTTCCAGCAGGCGTTCAGTCCGACCGCACTATTCCTGGTCTGCCTTGGGCTGTTCATCGGCTGCGCCGCGAAATCGGCCCAGATCCCGCTGCACACCTGGCTCCCCGACGCGATGGAAGGCCCGACCCCGGTCTCCGCCCTGATCCACGCCGCTACGATGGTCACCGCGGGCGTCTACTTGATCGCGCGGTTCGCGCCGCTGTGGTCGGCCTCGGCCGATGCGCGCGAGCTGGTCGGTGCGATCGGCGGGCTCACCGCGATCGCCGGAGCGATCCTCGGCTGCGCGCAATGGGACATCAAGCGGATCCTGGCCTACTCGACGATGTCGCAGATCGGCTACATGATCATGGGCGTCGGGATCGGCGCCTACGACGCCGGCGTCTTCCACTTCTTCACGCACGCGTTCTTCAAGGCGCAGCTCTTCCTCGCGGCGGGGATCGTGATCCACGCGCTGGCGGACGAGCAGGACGTACGCCGTATGGGCGGGCTGTGGAAGCAGATGCCGTTCGCGTTCGTCGCGATGCTGGTCGGCGTGCTCGCGATCTCCGGCGTCCCGGGCCTGAGCGGGTTCTTTTCGAAGGACGCGGTGATCTACGGTGCCCTCGAGAGCGGTCATCCGTGGCTGTATGCGGTCGGCCTCGTCACCGCCGGGATCACCGCGTACTACATGTTCCGCCTGCTGTTCGTCACGTTCTTCGGCGCGTACCGCGGCAACGTCGATCAGTCGGATCTCGGTATACGCCATCCGGAGCTGGCCGGGACCGCGGCGAGCACGGGGCACCGCTCGGACGAAGAAGAGCCGCACCACCATGCGCCCGCGTGGCTGATGTCGGTGCCGGTCGGGATTCTGATCGTACCGACGATCGCGATCGGCTGGCTCGACGCCTGGCCGGGCGCGCCGTGGAGGCAGTTCTTCGCCGGGTTCTTCCCGCGCGTCAACGAGGCCGCGGTTGCAGCGCCGTTCTCCGAGACGATCTCGACCGTGCTGGTCTTCGTCGTCGTCGTGGCCGGCTTTGCGATCGCGTACGTGCGCTACGGCGCGCCCGCCGCGCTGCGCGACGCGATCGCACGGCTGCGAACCGAGACGGTGCGCATGCCGGCGGTGCTGGTGAACGCGTATTACTTCGACGCCGCATACGACGCGCTGCTGGTCCGCCCGGCGCGCGTGCTGGGCGGCTGGTTCGACCGGTTCGTCGACCCGCACGTGATCGACGCCGGCGTGCGTGAGGTGGCGATCACGTCGCAGTGGCTCGGTCACCTGTTCCGCAGCTTCCAGACCGGGCTCGTGCGCGCCTACGCGCTCTCGATCGCGTTCGGCGTCCTGTGCATCGTCGCGTACTATGCGTACGCGTTCGCTTTCACCGGGAGTGGACGATGACCGTCACCGCGCTCGTCCTCGGGCCGATCCTCGCCGGCTTCCTGCTCTACGCCGTTCCGCGCGACCGCGCGAGGGTCGCGACGGTGCTTGCCGCGCTGGTCGCGGCGCTCACGTTCGTCCTGGCGATCGCCGATGCGCACGCCGCGGACGCCTCGCTGCGCTGGCTCTCGCGCCCGTTCGCGGCATCGTTCCATCTCGGCTTGGGTCCGATCTCGTACTGGCTGGTACTGCTGCTCTCGCTCGCCACCTTCGGCGGGGCGCTGGCGCTGAGCGGGCCGCGCGCACGGAACGTCGCGGCGCAGCTACTGATCCTGCAAGGCGCGATGAACGGCGTCTTCCTCGCCAAGGACGTGTTGCTGTTCGCGCTTTTCTGGGATCTGATGCTGATCCCGGTGTTCCTGGTGCTGATCGAGGCCGGGCCGCACGCGCGCTCGGCCTGGAAATATCTGATCTACAACCTGGCCGGCGGGCTCGCGCTGCTCCTCGCGACCGCCGCGTTCGGCGTCGTCGCCGGAACGACCGATCTGATCGGCAACCCGAACGCGCACGTCGTCATCGGCGCGACCTGGGGCGGCTGGATCTTCGCCGGCTTCGCGCTCGCGTTCCTGATCAAGACGCCGGTCTTCCCGTTCCATACCTGGATGCCGGACACGTACGCGGATCTGCCGTCCTCGGCGGTCGCCGTCGTCTCGGCGGTGCAGTCGAAGGCCGGGCTCTACGGCTTCCTCGCGATCGCCCTGCCCTTCCTTGGCGAACAGATGCTGCAGGCGCGGACGCTGATGTTTGTGCTCGGCACGATCGCACTCGTCTACGGCGCGCTTGCCGCGCTCGCCGAACGTGACGCGAAGCGCGTCGTCGCGTACAGCTCGCTCTCGCACCTCGGCCTGATCCTGATCGCGATCTTCAGCGGTTCGCCGCTCGCGCTGCAGGGCGCGGTCGTGTACATCGTTGCCCACGGGCTGTTCAGCGCTGCGCTGTTCCTGACGCTCGGCGCGGTCGAGCAGCGTGAGGAGACGCGCGATCTCACGCGGCTGGGCGGTCTCGGCGTGCGCAACCCGAAGCTGGCCGGCGCGCTGATGCTCGGCGCGCTGGCGGCGCTCGGGCTGCCGGGCCTGGCCGGGTTCAGCGGTGAGATCCTCATCCTCACCGGGATCTTCGAGAACGGTTTCGTGTGGCCGGCGATCGTCACGCTGATCGCGATCGTTCTCGCGTCGGCCTACATGCTGCGCTTGTTCCAGGGGATCATGAACGGTCCCGAGCTCCCCGACCTGCCGGAGCGCCGCGACATGACCTGGATCGAAGGGCTCGCGATCGCGCCGCTCGTCGCCGGGTTCGTACTGCTGGGACTCAATCCGGCGCCGGTTATCACGTCCCATGCCACTATCACCGCTGCGGAGAACACGCGTGTCGTCGGCTCTCGGTAACCTGCCCTCGAGCGCCGACTATGCTGCGCTGCTGCCGGCGTTCATCGTCGCGATCGTCCCGCTGCTGATCCTGTTCGTCGACCTGTTCTACCGCGAGAGCGGCAAGTGGCGGCGCGTCGTCGCAACGGGGATCGCGGTGGTCTGGCTGATCGTCGCCGCGGTGCTCCAGGGAATGCAGTATCCGCACGACTACGCCGCGTTCGGCGGCGCGTTCGTGCAGGGCGGCTTCTCGATCGTGTTCAGCGAGATCGTGATCGTCGCGACGATCGCGACACTGATGCTCTCGATCGGCGTCGGCCGCGACGACCAGGTCGCGGGCACGACCGCGCTCCTGCTCTGGAGCGCGAGCGGCGCGATGCTGATGGCGGGCGCCTCGAACCTGATGATCGTCTTCCTCGGCCTCGAGCTGCTCTCACTGGGGCTCTACTGCCTGTGCGCGATGTCGAAGCGGCCGACGGCTCGCGAGTCGGCGCTCAAGTACCTGATCCTGAGCTCGATGGCGTCAGCCTTCTTGCTCTACGGCTCGGCGCTGCTCTTCGGCGCGACCGGCTCGGTCGGCTTCGCCGCGCTCGCCGCGGCGACGGTCACGCCGCTGCTCGCGCTCGGTGCGGGGCTCTTCATCGTCGGTCTCGCGTTCAAGCTAAGCCTGGTTCCGTTCCATGCCTGGACGCCGGACGTCTACGAAGGCGCCCCGCTGCCGATCACCGCGTTCATGTCGGTCGCCACCAAAGCGGGGACGCTCGCCGTGCTCGCGCGCTTCGCGTATGCGGCGCTGCCGTCCGACCGCGCCGCCGCAATCCTCGCCCCGCTCTGGGTGCTCGCAGCGCTCTCGATGGTGATCGGCAACCTGGGGGCGCTCGCGCAGACCGACATGAAGCGGCTGCTGGCGTACTCCGGGATCGCGCAGGTCGGCTACATCGTGACCGCGTTCGCGGGGACGACCGCGCTGGGGCTGCGCTACGCGATCCTCTACCTAGCCGGCTATATGTTCATGAACCTCGGCGCGTTCGCGGTCGTCGCGCTGATGGCGCGCGACGGCGACGCGGTCGTCGGCCTGCCGCGCTTCGCTGGCCTCGCGTATCGCCGCCCGTGGCTGGCGGTTGCGATGACGTTCTTCCTGATCGGTCTGGCCGGGTTGCCGCCGACGATCGGCTTCACCGGAAAGATTCTCATCCTCGCCGCGAGCGTCGGTGCCGGGTACGCCTGGCTTGCGGGCGTGCTGATCCTCGGCACCGCGATCTCGGCGTACGTGTACTTCAAGATCGTCCGGGTGATGTTCGCCCAGGTCGATGCGGCGCACGTGCGCGACGAGCGTTCGCCCAGCGCCCTGCCGTGGGTCGCGGTCGCGGTGTGCGCGGCGGCCACGCTCGTGCTCGGGCTCGTCCCGTTCACCCCGTCGAACGTCCTGCCGCTCGTCAAATGATCCTGCGCGACGCGCGCGCTGCCGACGTGGATTTCGTCGTCGGCCTCGTCCCGCGTTTCGTGGAAAACGGCATCGCCGGCGGTCACACGCGCGACGAGGTCATCGAAGGGACGTCGCGCGTCCTGCGGGAGGCGCTGCAGCATCCGCAGCGCGGCGACGTCTTTCTGATCGCCGAAGAGGAGGGCGGCGAGCCTGCCGGCTTCGTGTACGCGGTCACGCACCGCGATTTCTTCACCGGCGAGCGCTACGCGCACGTGTCAGAGATCGCCGCCGCGCGCAGCGGCGCCGGCGTCGGCGGCGAGCTGATGGATGCGGTCGAGCGCTGGTCGCGCGAGCACGGGTACCGCATGGTCACGCTGAACGTCGTCGATGACAACACACCGGCCCAACACTTCTACGAGCGCCGCGGCTACGCGCTCGGCCACCGGCACTACGTGAAGCGGCTCTGACCCACGCTCTCGGGAGGTCGGAACGGCGGCGCACCCAACTATCGCCTTGCCAGCACCCGCCCCGAGCCACACGTCATGCTCCGAGGAAGGCAAGCGTGCCGAGCGCGAACTCCGCCGTCAGACATCCCATGCCGAACATACAGGCATGAGGTCGGGAGGCAAGCACGTGGCAAAGCGGGTGCTCCTAGGCGGGATTGTTGCTGCGATCCTGTCCACAGGTTGCAGCAGTCCTAGCGCGTCCGATCGCGGCGCGTACGACGTGGTCAAGCATTATAGCGTACCGTGCTCAGGGCAGGGTGGGTTCGGTGAATACGTGATCGTGCGTTCCCACCGCCTAACGGATCTCGAGCCAGCGTTCAGTCGCTGGTATACGACGAACCACCGCGACGCTTCGAAATGCCTGTACTTGTTCGCCTTTTCGTCGTTGATATCGAAGGCGGTATTCGAGCACGAAAAGTTCGGGAGCCCGCAGACATACAGCGCACAAGAGCGAGCGGCGGCAGAGCCCGGTCTTTTCTACCTCAATGATCCGAACTCTCATAACGAGACCTGGATCGCTCCAGGCGGCCGCCCGCACAACGGGGGACCGAGCGGCATCTGACGGAAAATCGTTCAGACGCCGCCCGCAGCCGGCAGCGAGTTTCCACTGAGAGGCGAGTGACGCGCCTAGAACCTCTTTATCGGCGGAATGCCGAGCGAAGTGACGGTCACAGTCCCCGACGGAACGGAGCCTGCGGGGAGGCTGAACGCCAACTCGATCGGACTGCACTGGGCCGGGCCGGACACGCTCATCATGAAGATGTCGGCAAAGCCCGCGGGTTGCTGGACCCCTGAGTTTTGCAGTACTTGTCCCGAGCATGTGACCGTCGCCGTCCATGTCGTCCCCGCAGGCGACCTACAGCAAAGGCGGAATGGCGAGCCCGCGGTTGCGCCAACAGCGGCGTGGGAGTCAGCGCGCAGCGCTAATACGTACCAGCGCGTTTCAATCGCGGTGAACGACGCGCGCCGCAGGAAGCGTCGCGAATACGACCGAGCGGGGTACGCATGTCAACGTCACTCCCTGCACACCCCACCAGATCGGCTTTTCGCAGTCGCTGGCAATCGAAATCCACGCATATCTGGCGCGACGTAACGCCGAGACAGTACGCCCGCGAATACCGGCCGCGAGGGGTCAGTCGGACACACTTCTTGATGCGACGTGCTACTCGGGGCGAGAAGCCGAGGCACGACAGCACGCGGTCCGAGGCGCCGAAAGACGATGAACCGCAACGGCCGCGCCCTTGACCGTGGCGCGTTTCTTGTGGACCGTGGCGGGGGCAGAGTCGCCGCCCAGGAGAGCACCGGGCACCGCTCTGGGTAGGCAGCACAATGCGGCCTGACTACGCTCACGACGAACCGTCGAATACGACCCGGAAGGTCGGGTCCTAGACTTTGGCGTGCCGCCTTCCGGCGGCCAGCGCCAAGTCGGCGATCGCTCCCGTGAGCGAATCGTGCGGGTCGACCAGGCGCTCGACGATCGAGAAGTGGTTGTCGTCGGTGTCCTCGTACGAGGCCTCGCAACCGCGCGCGCGCCACGCGTCGGCGAGCTCGCGACCCTGCTGATGGAAATCGTCGCTCTCGCGCGCACCGGCACGCGCGAACACGGTCGTCGCCGCGGCCGGCGCGAGCAGGACCGGGCTGAGCGCCGCGGCGCGTGCTTCGTCGAGCTGTAGCCAGTCTTGGGTGAACGAGCGCAGCAACGGGCTCAGGTCGTGCAGACCGCTCAGCGTCGCGACGCCTGCGACCGGCGCGTCGACGGCGCACATCGCGGCGAGATGGCCGCCGGCCGAGTGGCCCGCGACGACGATCCGCGAGGGGTCGGCGCCGTGCTCCTTCGCGTTCGCGCGCAGCCACGCCACGGAGCGCTGCGCTTGCGCGACGATCTCCTCGAGCCGAACTGCGGGCGCCAGACCGTAGTTGACCACCGCGGTCGCGACGCCGTGCGGCGCGAAGCCGCGCATCACGAACGTCGTGTCGTCTTTGTGCAGCCGGCGCCAGTAGCCGCCGTGGAAGAAGACGATCAACGGTGCGCCGGTGTGCGGCACCATCAAGTCGAGCGTTTCGTCGGGTGAGGGCCCGTAGCGCAGGTCGCGCGCGAACAGCGTCTGTCCGCGCACGTCGTCGCTCCACGCGCGCCAGCGCCGGAAGACGACCGTGACGTCGCCGACCGTGGCCGCCGCGTCGTAGGGGTCGATCGCCTTCATCGGGCCGGACCGAGCTGCAGGTAATCGACCTTGCCGGCGGGATCCCAGCCGATCGCCACTTCGATCAGCGGCGGCTTCTCGCATTCGACCCGGAACACGTAGAGCGTCAGCGTGCCGCTGGTGATCTTTCGGACCTGCGTGAAGGTCCTCACCGTGCCGAGCGAGCGCAACACCGCCGACACTTCGGACAGGGCGGCGTCGGTGATCCGGGCGTTCATCTCCGGCGTATACCGCGCCCGGTCGATCTTGCCGATCTTGTTGGCTTCGAACTCCGCGCGCGCGCGCGTCGCGATCTCGGGCGAGGGGACGGACGCGATCGGCGGGGGGAGCGGCCGGTCGGTGTCGGCCGGCGCGGGCACGGACGACGCCGCGGGAGCCGGCGACGCCTCGGGTTCGGCGGCCGCCGCCGGCGCGAAGGCGAGTCCGCTCAGGAGCACGCCCGTGAGGAGGCGCCGCACGATCATCGCCCCGGGCCTTCCACCTCGACGGGACGGAGCCCCCCGTTTTTTCGCGGCGGGCGCGCGCGAGCGCCCCCGTTTTTCACGGCGGGCTCACGTTTTCGTGCTAGCCCTGGCTAGGGATGCGTCATGTTGACCGGGACGACGAATTTGTCGAAGTCCTCGCCGCTCACATAGCCGAGTGCGAGGGCGGCCTCCCTGAGCGTCGAGCCGTCGTGATGGGCCTTCTTGGCGATCTCCGCCGACTTGTCGTAGCCGATCTTCGGCGCCAGCGCGGTGACGGTCATCAGCGACTCCGCGAGGTACTTCGCTATGACCGGTTCGTTCGCCGCGAGCCCTTCGACCGCGTGCTCGCGGAACATCGTGCACGCGTCCCCAAGCAGCCGGCACGAGTGCAGGAAGTTGTAGATCATCACCGGGTTGAACACGTTGAGCTCGAAGTTGCCCTGCGAGCCGCCGAACCCGATCGCGACATCGTTGCCGAACACTTGCACGCAGACCATCGTCATCGCTTCCGACTGGGTGGGATTCACCTTGCCGGGCATGATCGAGGAACCCGGCTCGTTCTCGGGCAGGATCAGCTCCCCGATTCCGGCGCGCGGGCCGGAGGCCAGCCACCGGATGTCGTTCGCGATCTTCATCAGCGACGCCGCGAGCGTCTTGAGCGAGCCGGACGCCGCCACGACCTCGTCGTGCGACGCGAGCGCGGCGAACTTGTTCGGGTGCGAGCGAAACGGCAGGCCGGTCAGTTCGGCGAGCTGCTTCGCGGCGCGTTCGGCGAACTCGGGGTGTGCGTTCAGCCCCGTTCCGACCGCGGTTCCGCCGATTGCGAGATCGTAGAGATCGTCGAGCGACTGCCGGCAGCGCTTGAGGTCGCGGTCGAGCTGGCTGACGTAGCCGGAGAACTCCTGGCCGAGCGTGAGCGGGGTCGCGTCCTGCAAGTGCGTGCGGCCGACCTTGACGATGTCCTTCCACTGCCGCGCCTTGGCGTCAAGGGCGTCGCGCAGCGCTTCGACGGCCGGCAGCATCGCGACCATCGCTTCCGCCGCCGCCATGTGCATCGCGGTCGGGAACGTATCGTTCGACGACTGCGACATGTTGACGTGATCGTTGGGGTGCACCGGTTTCTTGGAGCCCATCTCGCCGCCGGCGATCTCGATCGCGCGGTTGGAGATCACTTCGTTCACATTCATGTTGGTCTGCGTTCCCGAGCCGGTCTGCCACACGCGCAGCGGGAAGTGCTCGTACAGCTTGCCGGCGATCACCTCGTCGGCGGCCTGCGCGATGAGTTTCGTTTTCTCGTCGTCGAGCTTGCCGAGATCGTGGTTGACGAGCGCCGCGGCTTTCTTGAGCACGGCCATCGCGCGAATGACCTCGCGCGGCATCACGTCGCGCGGCGTCGAGTCGTCGCCGATGTCGAAGTGGATCAGCGAGCGGGCCGATTGCGCCCCGTAGTACTTGTCGCTGGGGACGTCGATCTTCCCCATCGAGTCGGTCTCGACGCGGGTGTGCCCGACCGAACCGTTCGTCTTCGTGGTGGACATAGCCGCGCAGGCTTCGTCGGCACCCCGCTGCGGCACTCCGCGAGAAACGTCGCACGGGGCTCTAGGCCCTGATTCCCAGCATCCTGTATACTTTAGTTGTCGTCCCGCCGGAAGGAGCGTCTTCCACATGCGTCTGTTCCGCGTCATCGCCGTTGTGGCTGCTCTCGTCGCCATCCAGGCCGGGCCTTCGCTCGCCACCGAGCACACGGTCGTTTTCCCGGACGCGAACCCGACCGATCCGGCCGTCCTCGACGCGGCGCGCGCGAGGGTCGCCGCCGGCGACACGAAGGGCGCGATCGAGGGGCTGGCGCCGTACGTTGCAGGGCATCCCCAGGATATCCCGGCCGGCCGGCTGCTCGGCGACCTGTACTTCCGCGTCCCCGACTACCCCAAGGCCGAGAAGGTGTGGAAGGCGATCCTCACGATCGATTCCGCCGACCGCGAGACGCACAGCCGGCTGGGCGCCCTCTACGCCGTCCTGGATCGCGTCAGCGACGCGCTGTTCGAGTTCCAGCAGAGCCTGCCGAGCAAGAGCGGCTACGCCGGGCTGGTGATGGTCCACAAGCGCGCCGGCGACCTCGCGCAGTACATGGCCAAGCTGCAGGCCGACACCGATCAGCATCCGTTCGACGTCGGCCGCTGGAGCGAGCTCGGGCAGGCGCAACGCGCGCTCCACAAATACGAAGCGGCGTACGACGCGTTCAGCCACGTCGTGGCGATTCGCCCGTCTTCGTGCGGTGCGCGGGTCGACGTCGCGAACGCGCAGGTCGATCTCGGCCGCGTCGATGCGGCGATCGTGCACCTGAAGTCGTGTCTGGGCACCGACGCCAACTACTATCCGGCCGTCGTCAACTTGGGCGAAGCCTATCTCGAGAAGAACGACGCCGCGGCCGCTCGCCCGTACCTCGACCGCGCGCTGGGGATTCGTCCCGAGGGGACCGAGGCGCTGGTCGACATCGGCTACATCTACGACATGCAGGGCGACTGGAAGACGGCGATCACGTACTACAACCGCGCGATCCGTTCCGACCCGATGCGGCCCGAAGCCTACATCGACCTCGGCTACGACTACAACGAGCACCGGTTGTTCCCGCTCGCGGAAGCCGCGTACATCAAGGGTCTGGCGGTCTCGCAAGAGGACGGGCGGCTGCACTACATGCTTGCGGTCACCTACAATCTCCAAGGCAAGATCGCGCTGGCGCGCGACCAGTACCGCCATGCGATCGCCTCGGACGAGCCGGTCGTCGTGCGCGCAGCTCAGGCCGAGTTGGCGTTGCTGCCCTCGAAGTAATCGGGGGCGGTGCGCGCCCGGCGCGTGCGTCGCTCCGCGCTCACCTGAACACGAGCGGCTTGACGGAGGGCACCCATCTACCGGTCCCGCTCTCCTCGCCGCTGATTGCGTCGACCGAGCCGCCGACGCGCCCTTCCGCGAGCTGGCGTGCGGCGAGGAAGTCGTGGTGCAGCTCGAGCGACCTGGAGTCGACGTGGCCCGTCTGCGGTCGCCCGAGCAGGTAGCCTTGAATTCCGCGTACGCCGGCGAAATTTGGGACGTGCGCCTTGTTGACGAAGTCCAGCATTTCGCCCGTCTCGATCCCTTCGGCGATCAAGTAACTTCCGGTCTCGCGAGCGATCGCGATGATCCCGGCCAGCACGCCGCGCGCCTCGCTGCTCGCCATCGCCGCAACGATGAGCCCGCGGGCGATCTTGACGAAATCGAACCGTACCTTGCTCAGGATCTCCAGCCCTGCGTGGCCGCTTCCCGTATCGTCGAGCGCGATGCGAACGCCGAGCGCGCGCAGCGCCGCGACCCGCTGGGCGACGGCCGAGGGATCATCGATGCGGCGCTCGGTCAGCTCCATGACGATCTGCTGGGGCAGCAAGCCTGCTGCTCGCACGGTGGCGACAAATGTATTCGGGTCGAATGCGCCGTGCACGAGCGATGCCGGGGAGTAGTTGAGGAAGATGACGGAACCGGCCGGCAAGTTCACCGCGGCCTCGAGGGTCTTGCGCGTGCACAGCGTGTCGAGCTCGGGGAGCTGCCGGATGCGTTCCGCGACGTCGAACGCCTCTTGCGGGCCCGACAACCCCAGCTCGGGGAGCGGCCGCGCCAGCGCTTCGAAGCCGAGCGGGTGCGTGCTCTGCATGTCCCAGATCGGTTGGAAGGCGGTGCTCAGGAGTCCCTGGGCGATCAGGGTGCGAACCGCCTCGGCTTTGCGCGGCGAGAAGACGTTGACGGTAGCGCTGACGCTCTCGAAGCACACCGTCTGGTTGCGCCCCAGGCGTTTGGCTTCATAGAGCGCCGTGTCGGCGAGCTCGTACGACTCCGCGTCGAGCTGCTCGCCGCTGAGGTTGACGTAACCGATGCTCACGGAAGCACCGAGCCCGAACTCGCGGATCTCGTTCTGCAGGCGTTCGAGCGCGAGCGCGGCCGCCTCAGGGCCGGTCTCGACGAGGATGAGCGCGAACTCGTCGCCGCCGATGCGATAGCCGCGATCCTCCTGACGCATCGTACGAAAGCCTTCTGCGATGCGCGTCAGGACGGCGTCGCCGTGCGAATGTCCGCCCTTGTCGTTGACCGCCTTGAAATCGTCGATGTCGATCAGCGCCAGAACCAGCGGATGAGCGTGCCGTTTGGCACGCGCGAGCTCGCGCTCGAAATCGTCGTAGAACGACCGATTGTTGCCGAGCGCCGTAAGGCTGTCGGTGAGCGCCGCTTGCTCGAGCACGGCCAGCGTTACGGCGGCTGAGGCATCGGCGGAGCGTTTGTAGCGCCCGAGCAGCACGGCAAAGCCGGCCATCAAAAGAACGCCGAGCGAAGTGACCATTCCGATGAAACGCTCCAGGTCCCACATGATCCGCGCGTCCTCGGCCGCGCCGGCGACGCTCGCACGGAACAACTTGGCCGATATTGCGTCGAGAGCAGACCGCATCGCACTGACGTTGGGCGTCACGATCTCCGCGTGGATGCGCATCGCACGCGCGTAGTCGCCGGTGGCAAGGGTACCGGCGACCTCGCGGCTGTCCGCTACGAATGCCGCCTGGCGCGACGCCAGCTGCTTCAAGAGCGGCTCGCTGCTCGTCCAGCCGTCACGCTGGACCGCGAGGTTTGCGGCGTTGAACATCTCCGTCGCCCGAACGATTCGCTCCGACTCCACGCCTTTCCGCAGCCGCATCTGCGAGAGCAGCTCGACGTCTTCTCGATCCAGCGCGGTCCGCATCTCGCTGGCGTTGTTCGCGCGCTCGAAACTCTGCGCGACGACGCCGTCGCTCTCTTGGCCTTTCACGATCGCAAAGATTCCGGAGCTTCCGATAGCGATGATGACCGCGAACATTACCGCGATCGAGAGCCGGTTAAAGATCTGGGCACGCGCGATAGCGTGCGAGCCTCGCTGGGCAGGCGTCCCCGCAGCCGGAATGAACGCGCTCGGAGCCGTGGTCGTCATGGTCGTACGCTAGCAGCGACGCGTAACCGAGCGGTATCGCGCGCGAGGCCCTGGGTAACGCGC
The DNA here is from genome assembly GCA_003168375.1 of Vulcanimicrobiota bacterium. GTDB lineage: Bacteria > Vulcanimicrobiota > Vulcanimicrobiia > Vulcanimicrobiales > Vulcanimicrobiaceae > Vulcanimicrobium > Vulcanimicrobium winogradskyi. The sequence goes on along the minus strand of PMSI01000002.1, from coordinate 121,572 downwards.
GAGGGTCGTCATGCTCATCAAGCCGCCGCGAGATGATCTGCGGTGAGATAGTCCCCGAGCTCGGCCGCCGTCATCGGCGGCGCGAGGTACGAGCCCTGGAACGCGTCGCAGCCAAGCTCAGCGAGCACGCGGTGCGCGACTGCGGTCTCCACGCCGGTGGCTACCGAGCGCATCCCGAGCTTCCGCGCCGCGCCGATGATCGCGGCTGCGACCGCGCGGCTGAGCTCGCTGCGTTCGATCTCGGCGACGAAGGAGGGGTCGAGCTTGAGCAGCTGTACGGGAAAACGGCGGAGGAACGTCAGCGCGCTGCAGCCGCTCCCGAAGTCGTCGAGCGCGATCCGAATTCCGAGCCGGGTCAGCTCGCGGAGCTGCGAAGCCGCCCACACTGCGTCGGAGATCAGAAACGCCTCGGTGACCTCGAGGTCGAGACGATCGGTCCGCAGACCCGATTGCGCCAGCGCGCCGAGCACGTTGGTCGGAAACGCCTCGTCGTGCAACTGGCGTGCCGAAACGTTGACCGAGAGCCGAAGGCCCGGGTGCCCGCCACGGTTCAACTGCGCAATCGTGCGGCTCGCTTCGCGTAGGACGAACTCGCCGAGGGGGACGATCAGCCCGGTCTCCTCTGCCAGCGGAATGAAGGTGCCCGAAGCCTTGAGACCCTCGATCGGATGTGCCCACCGGACGAGCGCTTCGACTCCGCCGATGCGGTTCGTCCGCGCGTCGATGATCGGTTGATAGTGAACGACCAATTCGCCGTTCTGAATCGCCTCACCGAGCTCGTGCTCGAGCCGCACCCGCTCGACGGCTTCGTCGTGCCGCTCAGGCGCGAAGCAGGCAAAGTCGCCGCGCCGCGACCGCTTCGCCCGGTACATCGCGAGGTCGGCGAACCCGAGCAGTTGTTCTGCGGAACCTCCGTCGTCGGGAAAGGAGCTGATCCCGAAGCTGGCGGTGACCCCGATCGAGGCGTTCCCGATCGCGATCGGCTCGGCGAGCGCGGCGCGCATGCGCTGCACGACGCGAGCGGCGCTCGCGCTGGAACCCATGTCACCGAGGATGACGACGAACTCGTCACCTCCGACTCGCGAGACCAAATCCACCGAGCGCACGCAGGCGGTAAGGCGTTCGGCGCACCTGTGGATGATGCTGTCGCCTTCCGCGTGCCCGTACGCGTCGTTGATCCGCGCGAAGTCGTCCAGGTCGATGGAGACGACCCCGACGTGCCGGCCCGCCGTTCTGGCGGCTGCCATCGTGCGCGAGAGTTTCTGTACCAGCAGGCTGCGGTTCGGCAACGCCGTCAGCGCGTTGTGATGCGCCAGAAATGCGCGCTCGGTCTCGCCGGTCTCCCGGCGCCGGTGGTTTCTCATGAGTCTCTCCGTCTTTGGGGGCTGGGCGCCTGGCTGACGAGCAGCCGGATCGGGGCGTCGACGACGATGCGCCAACCGTTGCGCTGCGCGGCGCGGTCGAGCGCGCCGCCGCGATGCACGAGCAAAGCGTCGACGCCGTAGCGCCGTACGACGAGGCGCCATCCCTTGCGCACGTGGATGACCGTGTCGTACTGCGTCCACACCGACGGCGGAAACGGATCGGCTCGGCCGTCCAAGAACACGCTGACGCGACCGGTGTCGACCGCCGGACCACACCAGGCGAAGTCCTCGCAGAGCAGGCGATGCCGGCCCGGGAGCCCCGCCAGCCGCGCGATTGCGATCAGCGGGCGCTCGTCGTGAACGCTGCGCGCGCCGATTGCATTTGCAGTGCCCACGGTGAGGAAGGCGACGACGATTGCGGCCGTTGCGAGGGTGCGGCTGCGAATCGGCCGTAGCCTGGCGAGCGACGGCAGCAGCCGCGTCAGCGCAACCGCCGCGAGCGGTGCGCAGGCAATCGCGGCGAGCGGGACGTTACGGACGGCGACGAAGGTGAGGTAGGCGAACGGTGCAGCGATCGCGATCGCGCGCCACGAGCGCGGCGCGGCGAACGCTGCGAGCGCGACCAACGGCAGCGCGCCCAAGGCGAACGCCGGATCGGCAAACGCGGTCGGACGCCATTCGTGAATCCAATGCCGGATCGGGCTGTGGGCGAGTTCGAGGGCGTACAGGGGCAACCGCGTCCCCAGCGGCGTCGCACACACCGCGAACGCGCTGCACAGCGCGAGTGCGGCGTCCCGGACGGCGCCTCGTCGATCGCCTTGCGCCGCGCTGCCGGCGGCCGCGGCGGCGGCGAGGACCGGAGCGAGCATCGCGCTCGCGTGAAAATTCGCCCAGAGGACCGCGATGAGGATCGCCGTCCAGCGCAGCCTTCCGGGCAGCTCGAGCGCGAGCAGGAATGCTGCAAGCATCGCCCACCCGACGACTTGCACGCGAACGCCGAACGACTGCGACATCGCAACGTCGACGAAGATCAGCACCAATGCGACGGCGGCGGGATGCGCGCCGTGCCGGGCGCATCGTAGTGCGACGCAGCCGAGGGCGAGTATGGCGCACGTGCCGACGGCGAGCGCGAACAGCCAGCCCATGCCGTGTGCGACGGCGAGCGCCAGCAGTGTGCTGAACAGCCACTCCTGCGGCACCCACGGCGCGCCGGCTGCCGTGAAGCTTTCGGCACCGAGTGCATGAGGCAGCCCGCTGCTGAGGATTTGGACGCCCAGCCAATGCTGCCAGCCGAGGTCGCCGTCGGACGGCGGGACATTCAGTGCGCCGACGACGTCCGCGCCGGCGAGTCCGGCGAGAACGATCGCGGGCAGCAGCCACCGGCGACTGGCGGTGTTCGCCGATCGGGGGGCGATGTTCAACTCACACGACCCCGTGGACCGCGAGAACGGCGGCGATTCCGACGGCGAGATAGGGGGCAAATGCGATCGGACGCGGGACCATCTGTTGGCGGCGCACCACCATCGCGACGGCGACTGCGGCGAAACACGCGCCCGTGAACGCGAGAAGCGCAGGCTCTGCGCCGAGCACCGCCGCGCCGAGCGCGACCAGCTTGACGTCGCCCCAGCCCATCCCGCGCCCCCCAGAGAGTTTCGCAGCGACGCAGAACGGTGCGGCGACGAGCGCGACCGCAATCGGAGCGCTCCACTGGTGGAGCAGAAGATCGCCGCCGAGCACGGCGGCGAGCGGCGCTATGGTGAAGACGTCCGGGATGAGCCCGCAGCGCACGTCCGAGTAGCAGATGCCGGACAGTACGATCGTCATGACGCAGGCGACCCCGAGTTCGGGAACCGCGACGCCGCGGATGGCGAGGCAGAGCCCGGCGAGCGCCGCCGTGCCGACGATGAGGCTGACCGCGGGATTTCCGGCCGGAGGTCCGTCGGCGAACGACCGTGCGTCGGCCGTGACGATGCGCGCGAGAACCGTGCCGAGAAACGCGAGCGCGGCGAGCAGTCCGGCGTCGGCGACGAGCTGGGTTGCGTGCGTCATCGTGTGTAGTAATCCGCGGCGACGGCGCCGAAAATCATGACGAACAGGGCCGGGAGCATGAACAACGCCATTGGCAGCACCATCTTGACGGGGAGGGATGCGGCGATCTCTTCCGCCTTGAGCACCCGGCGCTCGCGCGACTCGGACGAAAGGCTTGCGAGGACCGACGAAAGGTTCGCGCCAAGGCGTTCGGCTTGTACCATCGCCCGAACGACCTGGGTGATTTCATCGTTTTGAACGCGCGCGGCGAGCGCACGAAGCGCTTCGGTACGGGCGCGACCGAGCCGGATCTCGCTCAGCGTACCGCGGAGCTCTTCGGCGAGCGGGCCGCTGACGGCGTACGCCGCGTGGACGAGCGCGGCGTTCAGCGCAAGCCCTGCGCGAACCGTACTCGAGAGCGTGTCGAGCAGGTCCGGCAGCGCGCGGGAGATCTCGCTCTTGCGTTTCTTGATGGCGCCGCCCAGCCGCGAATACGGCAAGTACGCGCCGCCGGCCGCGAACCCGAGGAGGATGCCGCCGCCGATCATGGCGCCGGGGTGTCTCAGCCACACCAGCACGAGTCCAGCGACAACCCCGGCGCCGGCAAACATGACGCAACGGGTGAGAAAGCCCGTCGGCGTCTCTTCGTACCAGCCCGCTTCGAGGAAGCGGCTGCGCAGCCGGCCAAGATCGCGCGGGTCCACCACGCGTTCGGTCAGGGCGTGCCGGCCGCTCGGGCGACGCTCGAGGTCGTTCACGATGCGGTGCGCGGGTGACCGGCGCGGCATCGCGAGCAACAGGACGAACATGCTGATCATCGCCAGTGCCGGGAGCGCGAAAACCTGAACGTTCACAGTTGGACCTTGAGCATTTGCGCGATGACGACCCAAGCGAGGGTTTCGAGCACCGCGACGGTCGCAAGTGCGAGGCGGCCGATCAGCGTGAACATCAGCGAATGCCCCATGTGAGGCTGCGATATCGTCAGAAAGATTCCGACGCCGATCGGCAGCGCAAGGATGACGTAGGCGCTCATGCGGCCCTCGGCCGTCAGCGCCGCGACCTTGCGTGCCAGCGTGCGACGCGCTTTGATCGTGTCACCGACCGCTTCGAGCAGTTCGGCGAGATCGCCGCCGGTCTGGGATTGAACGCGGATCGCGCGCACGGTCATCGACAGCTCACTGCTCGGCATGCGTTCGGCCATCTCGTCGAGCGCGTCCAGAATGCTGACGCCGAAGTTGGTCCGGCCGACGACGCGCGTGAACTCCGTCTTGGCGGGGTCGTCGAGCTCTTCGGCGACGACGACCAGAGACTGCGGCAAGCTGAGCCCGACCCGCAGCGAGCCCGCGATCATGCGGAGCGCGCTCTCGAGCTGCGGCATGAACTTCTTCGTGCGCCGAGCCGTTTGCATGTTCTTCCACACGGATGCCGCACGCACGTTCTCGACGGCGCCGGTTGCGAACGCGGCGGAACGCGGCAGAATCGTGCGCGCGAGGCGCTGGGCGCGTTCGGCGATCGCGAGCCAGCACAGCCCGGCGGCGACGGTGAAGCCGATGACGATGGCGTACGGTCCGGCCGCGGTGATCACCACAGGCCTCCGGCCGATTCCATCGTCGCGAGCTCGTCGCGCTCGAACGAGATCCCGAGCTCGTCGAAGCGCGCGAAGCATTGCGGCTGCACGCCGCTGAACTTGAAGTCTCCGATCACCTTGCCGTCTTCGTTCATCCCGCGCTGCTCGTACGAAACGATCTCCTGCATCGTGACGACGTCACCCTCCATGCCGACGATCTCGGTGATGCTCATGATCTTGCGGCTGCCGTCGCGCAGACGAGCGGTCTGCACGACGAGGTCGACCGCGCCGGCGATCTGTTCGCGGATCGCCCGCACCGGCAGATCGAAGCCCGCCATCATGACCATCGTCTCGATGCGCGAGATCGCCTCGCGTGGTGCATTGGCGTGCACGGTCGTGAGCGAACCGTCGTGGCCCGTGTTCATCGCTTGCAGCATGTCGAGGGCCTCGCCGCCGCGGCACTCGCCGATCACGATCCGGTCCGGACGCATCCGCAGCGAGTTCCGCACCAGGTCGCGGATGCGGATCTCGCCTTTGCCTTCGATGTTCGGCGGGCGGGATTCCAGCCGCACGACGTGCTGCTGTCGCAGCTGCAGCTCGGCGGCGTCCTCGATCGTGACGATGCGCTCGCCCGGGGGGATGAAGCCGGACAGGATGTTGAGGAAGGTCGTTTTCCCGGAGCCCGTACCGCCGCTCACGACGACGTTGAGCCGCGCCTGAATCGCGGCGCGCAGCAGGCTGACGACCTGCGGGGAGACCGCGCCGAGGCGCACGAGATCCTCGATCTCGAGCTTCCGGATCCCGAACCGGCGGATCGAGATCGTCGCGCCGTCCAGCGCCAGCGGTTCGATGATGACGTTCACGCGCGAGCCGTCGGGCAGGCGGGCGTCGACCATCGGAGACGACTCATCGACGCGGCGGCCGAGCGGCGCGATGATCCGTTCGATCACGAGACGCAGCTGCTGCGGGCTGGCGAAGCGCTTGGCGGTGAGTTCGAGCTTGCCGTTGCGCTCGACGAAGATCCGCTCCGGCCCGTTGACCATGATCTCGGAGACGTCGGGCTGCGCCATCAGATCCTCGAGCGGGCCCAGGCCGAGCGCCTCGGCGACGATCTCGTCACACAGCGGCTGGATCGATTCGATCGAAAACTCTTCCGAGTGCGTGGTGACGAGGCGGCGGACCGTCGCCGAGACTTTCTCGCGCAGACGGAGCAGGCGGCCGGCGTCCGACATCGTCGCCGCGGTCGCGGCGTCGATCTCGTCGCCGAGCGCGGCATGGATCTCCGCTTTGATCGCATTGATCGCCGCGGTGCGCGAGGGGACGCCGGCGGCGGCGGTCTTGTCGTCGAGCGCGCGCTCTTCGGCGCGCATCTCCTCGCGGCGCACGTCGGAGCGCCGCTCCCCGATCGGGGTATTGGAGATCAGCAGGTTGAGTGAGGTGTCGGTGACCGGGATCTCGCCGACGTAGGCTGCCAGCGCGGCGACGGCCTTGACGAAGCTGCGGTCCGAGCGGTTCGGAATCTCCGCGGCGACGGTAATGCCGAGCAGCCCTTCAACCTCGCGGCGCGAGAGCTCGCTCGGCCCGGATTCGCGATGGTTCAGGACCGCGGCGATGCGGTTCCGCTCGACGTTGGCGAACGCGTCGGTGATGAAGCTGCGCGCGCTCGCGACCCCGAGCACGGTCGGTTCCATGACGATCAGGAAACGCGACGTGCGCGAGACCAGCGGTTGTACCGCGCCGGCGAACGGCTGCGGCACATCGACGACGATCGTCTCGCACGCGGCGAGGGTGTCGTTCAACTGTTCGACCGACTTGGCGCGCAGCGAAAAGGAAGCGATCAGGCCGTTGATGAGTTCGGCGGCCTGAAAGCCCTCGCACTCGACGATCGGGAGGCCGTCTTGGCCGCGCTTCTCGTCGAAGAGGCGGACGGCGTCGAGCATGACCGCGAGGTTGCGGCGGCCGGTGAGGTCGGCGTCGACGATCGCGACCTGCTGGCTGCGCCGCAGCACGCGCGTGACCTCGAGCGCGACGCTGGAGGTTCCCGATCCGCCTTTCGCGCCGACGAACGAGATGACGCGATTGCTCATGAACCCGAGCCCGACGGGGTCACCGTTTGTTCTTCGATTACTTCGACGCCGCGGCGGACGACGGGGCGCGTGCGGGCGACGGGCGCTAGGCGTGGCTGTGCGGCGGCCGGCGGGGCCATGACCGTGATCGGCATCGGCTGCGGCGGAGCGAAGCTGGTGGCCGCGCGCGTCGAGACCGGCGCGACGGGGAGGATAAACCGTTCGGGCTTAGCGTTGCCGATCGGCTCCTGCGGAGAGCGGAGCGCGAGCCGGAGGGTCGCGTTGACGTCGGCGGTCGCGAGCAGATCGGCTTGCGCCGGCGTGACGCCGAGGGTCACGGTGGTGAGATTTTGCGCGGCGTCCTGGCCCGGCGCCGAGGTCGGCTGCGAGACCGATTCCATCTGCATCCCCGAGGCGAGCACGAGCGCGCCGTAGATGATCGTTCGCGCCTGCGGGGTCTCGTCGCCGACGCGGGGCGGAACGGCGATGACATCGACGCGATCGCCCGGCTGGATCAGGCCGCCAACGGCTTTGACGCGGTCGATTCCGATGCTGACGGCGCGCATGCCGCGCTTGAGGACGACCGCGAGAGCGACGCTCTGCGGGCGGCCGATCCGCGAATCGGTGATCGTCGAACCGGCCGGGAGCGAGACGAGGGCCAGCGATCCGATCGCCTTGTGCGCGTCGGTGACCGCCCCTGGCTCGACTTGCGAAGCGCGGCGTTCGACGCGCTTCAGCATCGAAACGTCGATCGTGGCGCGTGCCGGGATGTCCTGTTGGGCGACCAGGATCCCCAGCTGCGGCTCGGCCTGCGCCGCGTCGCTGCGCCCCACGGATGAGACGTAGTTCAGCGTGAGAAAGCCGGTCGCGGCGGCGATTGCGCCGGCGACGATCAGCGTCGTACGAGGTGGGATTTTCATAGCAAATGCATCACCGGGGAGCTGAGTGAAACGGTGGTCAGGAGCGCTCCGAACGCGATCGCAATCGCGTAGGGAACGGTCGCCTTCTTGTCTGGGAGCGTGACGATGCGGGACCGCACGAGCACGTCGAGCGTGACCAGTGCTTCCCGCGCCGTCAGGCGGCGTGTGGCGAAGAGCGTGACGAGCGCGACCACTCCGCCGCAGGCTCCGGTGAGGAGCAGGAACGCGAAGCAGGTCGGTAGCCCGAACGCGGCGGCGACGGCGGCAGCGAGCTTGACATCGCCGCCTCCGAACCATCCGTGGGCGTGAGCGAAGGTTCCGAGGATCAGCACGATCGCCATCGCGCCCAGGCCGCTCCCGAGCGGGCCCCAGCCCTGATGTGCCCGCTCGATCACGACTGCGATGAGGATCACGAGCGGGATCAGGTTGGGGATGCGCCGGGAGACGGCGTCTGACGCGGCTGCGAGGATGCACGCGCCGAGCACGAGCCCGAGGAGGGCAGTGGACGGCGGCGCGATCATCAGAGCGAGTTCGCTGCGTTGTTGAGCTTGTTGTTGATCTTGTTGCCGAGCGACGTCACTGCAGCGATGCAGACGACGGCGATGAGCGCGACGACCAGCGAGTATTCGACGAGGGTGGCGCCGTCGTCGTTGCGGAGCATGGCGATGAAGGAGTTGTACAAGTAGGTGCTTCCTGTAATGGCGGTGGGTGACGCGGCGCTGATCTGACGGACCGCGTCGCATGGACCTAGCGTACCGGCTTGGGGTAACGAAGCGGGGTCGGCAACAGGTCGCTCACGGGGACACTTGGCCGTTACTGCGGTGCGGATGATGAGTGCCATGCACCGCATTCTCGTCGCCGCCGGCCTGCTCGCCGTTCTCGGCACACTCTCGCCCGCTAGTGCGCAGACCGTGCGTTCGATCACCGTGCAAACCGGACACTCGATCGTCATCGACGAGCGGGCGGTCGAACGCGTCGCGGTCGGTGACCGTGCGATCGTCTCGATCCGCGCCGTCGGCGACACGCAGCTGCTGATCACCGGGCGAGCGCCCGGCCACACGACCGCGATCGTATGGACGAAGACGCAGCGAAGCGAGTATCAGATCGACGTCAGCGAGGATACCGCCGACCGCTTGGCGGCGATGGTGCAATCGGCGATTCCCTACCCGGGCGTCGTCGTGCGAGCGTTCGATCGAGCGATCGTGGTTCGCGGCAACGTCGACGACCCGCGCGAACTCGCGGTGGTCAACGACGTCGTCTCGCGCTTCGACAAGCTGGCGGCCGCACGCAAGTACGCGGTCGTGAACGCGGTGACGGTCATGCATCCGCTCGGCGCGCTGCAACAGCGGATCACGGACGCCGCTGGACCCGACGTGCGCGTCGACTCCGACGGTAAGGGCGGCTTGATCGTTAGCGGGCCGGTCCAAGACCGGACGCGTGCCGAATGGGTGTTGGCGCGGGTTCGCGGTCTGGCCGGACCGTTTCTCGCCGCGGACGCGAAAGTGACCGATCGGCTCGAGGTCGCGACCGTCTCGCAGATCCAGGTCAAAGTCCGCGTGTACGAAGTCGACAAGAGCGCGCTCGATCAACTCGGTGTGCGCCTGCAAGCCGGTACGCCGGATCCGGTCAACCCCGGCAACGTCCTGCTGGGCGCGCCGATGTTCCCGATCGTTGAAACGGCCCTCGGCGTCGGCAAGGCGCTCACCATCGGGGCGTTCGTGCGCACCACCCGGCTCGCGCCGACGTTGGATTTGCTCGTGTCGAGCGGCGACGCGACGTTGCTCTCCGAGCCGAACCTTGTCACGCTGCCCGGGACGGCCGCAAGCTTCCTCGTCGGCGGCGAAGTGCCGATCCCGTACGCCTCCGGCGTCGGACAGGTCGCCATCGTGTACAAAGAATACGGCGTCCGGCTCAACATCACGCCGACGCTGCTCGGCAGCGGCGCCGTCGAAGCGAAGATCACGCCCGAGGTCTCGGACCTCGACTTTCAGAACGGCGTCAGCACCGGCGGCTTCGTGATTCCGGCGCTGCGCACCAGCCGCCTGACCACCGACGTCGTCACGCAGTCCGGTGAGAGCATCGTGCTTGGCGGACTGATGCGCCACGTCGAGCAGCGCTCGATCCAGAAGGTCCCGTTCCTCGGCGATCTCCCGATCATCGGCAAGCTCTTTCGCTCGACGCGCTACCAGTCGTCGCAGACGGACATCATCTTCGTGATGACGCCGACCGTGATCACGAAGTGACGGCGCTGCTGCGGATGCTCGCCGACGACTCAGCGATCGCGGTGGTCCAATATGCCGTCATCACCGCCGTGCTGTCCGTGGCGATGATCGGCGCCTTAGCCACGATCGTCACGATCTGCACGACCACCTACGGGACGACCAGCACGAACCTCAGCGGCCTGGGGACGTCGCCGCCGTGACCGGCTTTTCGCGCGGCGCCGCGCTGGTCGAAACGGCGTTTTCGATCGGGATCGCCATGATCGTGCTGCTCGGCACGATGCAGTTGGGCGCGCTCGGCTTCAAACAGTCGACCCAGGACGGCGCGGCGTTCGTCACCGCACACACCTATGCGCAGAGTCCGACGTCCGGCGTGGCGCGCGCGACGACGGCGGCGAACTCCGTCTTCGGCACGATCCCCACCGCCGGGATCGCCGTCGCGCCGGCCAGCGCGTCGGTCACCGCGACGATCGCGACGACCGCGTCTGCACCGAGCATCCCCGGTGCCCCGGCAGCGATCGGGCTGCGCTCCGGTGCGACCGAACGCGTGACGCCGCTCGCGGGAACGCTGGGCGCGTTCACGAGCACCAACGTGCTGACCAACTACCGTGACGCGTCGGGCAATTCCGCCGCGAACCGTCCGCTCGGGATCGCGCAGCCCGGCCTGCCCCAACAGTCGAACTGCGACAACTACAACTGGGACGGTTACGGCTGGGGCGACGACGGTGAGGGCTATTGCGGCTGCGACTGGAACTATTACTACTACTACTTTACCGGCCCGTTCGCGGAATGGAGCTGCCGGCAGGCGACGTACGCCTCGCTCTCCTTCCCGTCGTCGCGCCCGCACTACAGTACCGGACCCTACTCGGTGTGGGACGTGACGATGTCGTGGAGCCCGCTCTACGTGGTCTACGGCTGGGACGACGGGAAAGCGTGCTCGTGAACCGCGAGGGTGAACGCGGGCAGACACTCCCGCTCTGGACCCTGTCGATCGCGGCGACGCTGACGCTGCTGTTCTTCATGACGAACTACACGAACACGGTGCGCTGGCAGATCCGCGCGCAGAACGCGGCGGACAGCGCCGCCGCGGCCGGTATCTCGACGGACGCCAACATGTACAACGAGAAGACGACGCTGCAGTTCGCGGCGGCCGTCGAGGAGACGCGCATGCGGTACCTGCTCCAGTCGATGGTCAATGTCGTCAATGATCCGAGCCACTGCGGGTCGTCGAGCGCGTGCGACGCGGACTACGTCAAGTTGCTCGCGGCGTACAACGCCGCGCAAGCGAAGTACACGCAGATCGTGGCCTCGATGACGGCAGCGCAAACATACGCGGGGGGTGGCCTCGTCAACGGTGCCGACAAGGCGGTCGCGCTCGCGTCGACGAGTTGCGCCGTCTTCGACTGCGCCTTCACCTACACGACGAAGATCAACGGTGCGTCGGAGTCCGTCGATGTGATCGCATGCAAGAAGATCCCTCTGCTGTCCCCGACGTTGCTCGGAAAGGCGACGGGCGCGACGTTCACGGCGATCGGCCATAGTCTGGCCGTCCTTTCGCCGATCAGCGAGACGTTCGTACCGGGGAACGTGAACCCGAGCACAGGCGTGGCGTATCAGCCCGACGAGTCTCCCGCCGGCGTCGGCGTTCCCACTGAATACGGCGTCTCGTTCAAGAGCCTCAGCGTCAACATGACGTGGTACGTGGCGGGATCCGTGCGCCCGGCCGCGGCCGTCGCCGGCTACGGGTGCTCATGATGCACGCGCAGCGCGGACAAGCCCTCATCGAGACGGCGGTCTTCCTTCCGATCGCGCTCGTGCTGATGTTCGCGGTCCTCTACTTCGCGCGTTTCGGCATCCTCGAAGAACGCGCCCAGAGCGCGGTCCGTTACGGTGCGACGGTCTCATACGAAGGGTCGGCCACCTACGGCGCGGCCCAGCTGTATTCGACGATCGCCGCGAATGCGGCGCCGACGAACCTCTGCCCGGCCGCGGTCGTCACCGACACCCTGAGCACGCTCAACGGTTCGCGCAGCGGTTCCGTCGCGCAGGGGTTCTGGAAGACCGACTCGGTACCCGCGGCGACGTGTACGATCACGACCGCCGGGTTCACCGCCGTCTCGACCGACGCGTACCGCTATCTCAGCGTCACCACCCACAACGTCAGCGGTACGCTGGTCCTGCCGTCGTATCTCACGGCGACGCTCGGCGCCAACGGTACCGTGTCGGCCACGCTCGGATACGTCCACACCGCCTCGCCGGCGTTGATCATGTACTGCACCAGCCACGTCGGCGCGTCGGTCGTCGCGGCGCTCGGCGGGACGTACACCGTCCACGGCAACTGTTAGCCCACGCAGTGTTAGCGGGCCGTCACGAGCTCGCCCTCGAGCAGGCGCTTGAGGTCGGCCGACGGCTCGACGTCGAGCTCGGTTCGTAACAGCGCCTTGTAGGCGCGGTACTCCAGGATCGCCGCGCTCCGATCGTTCGCGGCGATGTGGGCGCTGATCGCGATCTGACGGGCGCTCTCGTTGAGCGGGTCGAGTTTCGTCAACGCCTGGGCGATGCCGAGCGCACGGACGTCGTCGCCCTCACGCAGCGCGCGCGCGGCGATATACGCGCCGACCTCGTGCGTCGCAGCTTCGAGTGTCTGCTCGACCGGTTCGAACCATTCCCAGTCTGCGAAGGCCGCCGGCCGCCCGCGTATCAGGGATTGGAAGGTCGCTTCGAGCTGCGGCATCTCCGTCGCCGGCACCGTGTCGCGCCGGATCCACTCCAGCGTGCGCTGCAGCCGGCGCAGGTCGACGTCGATCTCCGGTGCGAGCGCGTAACCGCCGCGGGAGACGGCGATCGCGCCGGGGGACGCGAGCTGCTGGCGCGTGCGATGCACGCACATCTTCAGCGCGTTGTAGGCCGATTCGTCCTGCAGGTCGGGCCACAGGCGATCGACCAGACGGTCTCGCGTGACCGCTTGCGCTTCGACGGCGAGCGCGAGGAGCAGCGCGAGCACGCCTTCGGAGACGTCGATGCGCTCGTCGCCGCGCGACACCGTGCCGTCGGCGAGCGAGATCATCAGCGGAGCGTCCTCGGCGGCGACGACGATCGACGTACGGTGACGCAGGCGGTTCACCAGCGGGGCCAGCATCCCGCGCACGTCGCCGAGTTCCGACAGCGCCGCGACCGAGTCGCGCAGCGGAGCGGATTCGATCGTATCGCACAGCGCGAGCGCTTCGCGCAGGCGTCCGCGCGCCGAACCGAATTTCTCGGCGGCAGCGACGCGCGCGAGCACCTTCATCAGCGGGCCGTCGGCGATGTCGGCGGCTTGGATTGCGGCTTGCACGTAGCGCGCGGCGAGCGCCCCGTCCTGGGCGTCGGCGGCGGCGATCAGGAACGCGCGCGCGTCCCACAAGGGTGCGTCGCTGTGGTCGACCCGCGGCGCGTGTCCGCAGGCCGCCAGCGAAAAGCGCAGCAGCGCGGGAATGTCGTAGCGCTCGACCAGGGCGACGAGACCCGTGCGGTACGTCTCGAAGAGGGCGTCTTCGCCGGCGAGCCAGGAACCGAACACCGCCTCGGCCAGCGCAAGCCCGATCAGCGGGACGGCGCGCCCGCTGCGCGCGAGCGAGACCATCCGTTCGAGCGCTTCGTGCTCCACCTCCCAGCGCGCGCGCGCCCGAGCCGCCTGCACTTCGAACCGAAGCAGCTGGGAGAGCCAAACCGGGTTGCCGTGGATTCGGCGCCGCAGCGGCTGCCACAGCCGCATGCCGTCCTCGAAGTGCCCGAGGTGGCCGAACAGCGCCAGCCGTGCGGTGAGCAGCACCAGTTCCGGACCGTTCGCCGGTTCACTGTCCTCGAGCGGTGCTTCGTCGATCAACGCGGCGGCCTCGGCGCTTCGTCCGGCGTCGAGAAGCGCGAGGACGGCGACCCCGAGCGCGGCCTTGTCGAGTGCCGGCGTTTCCCCACGCGTCGATTCGAGCACGGAAAGGGCTTCGCGCGGAAGGTCGCGCGAGGGTTCGATGAGCCGTCGCGCCGACAAGATCGCCAGCCGAATCTCCGGGTTCCTCGCGAGCCCGGCCTCATCGTCGCTGTACGAGCCGCCCGACGGAGGCATCCCGACCAGCGTCAGGAAGCCGCCCTCCGCCTGCGTCGCGCAGTCGGCGGCGGCGCCGATGTCGTCGGCCATGAGATAGCACTCCGCCGCGCGTGCGAAGCGTTCGTCGGCGACGAACCGCTCCGCCATCGACCGCATCGCGGCGGTGAGCTGCCGGCTATGCCGCTGTGCAACGGTCCGCCGGACGAGCGGATGGAGCTCGACGCGTTCCTGTGCGCCGGGGCGGGCGAGCTGATGCACGCGCACGAGATCTGCGATCGCACCGGACTCGCCGTACGCGGCCTCGATCTCGGCGTCGGTGAGGTCGCTCCAGCCGGAGGCGGCGATCAACGCGCGCAGCGCCGGAGCCGGCAGCTTTCCGATGACCTGCGCGTCGACGTAGTCGAAGAGCTCGGTCAGCAGCGCATCCGGAACCGTGTCGAGCTGCGGATCGAACGCGCCTTCTTGCATGAGCCGCTGAAGATAGAGCGCGACGACGGGCCAGCCTTCGGTGAAGCGAGAGGCACGGAACAGCGCGGTTGCGTCCGCCTCCGTCTCGGCGAAGAGCTGCGCCATCTCGGCCTGGTCGAAGCTCAGGTCGTCGGCGCGCAGCATTGCGATGAGATGCGGTGCGGCGAAGTCGCTGAGCTCGATGGCGAGCGCCCGGCGGGCGCACATGATCAGCTTTCCGGTAGCCGGACGCGAACGGACGAGCGCGGTCACGGCATGGAGCAGATCGGGGGCGGTGGCGCTTTCGAGGTTTTCGAGGATCAGCGTGATCGGTTCGGGGCAGGCGCTCCACGCAGCGACGAGGCCGTGCAGGTCACGGCTTTCCCCGCCGGAGAGGATCGGCACCACGGCGAGCGCTTGCGCGAAGGCGGCAGCATCCGGCGTCACGTTCGCATCGACGATCGCCCAGTGCGGATCCTCGCGCGCGATGCGCTGCGCGATGTAGCTCTTGCCGTACCCCGCCGGCGCGACGAGCGCGATCAGCGGCGCCGCCGATCGGCGGATGCGCTGCAGCACTCGGCGACGGTCTACGAGCACGCCCATGCTTGACGTTTGCCGCAGACGACGCCGCGGTAAACATGTCATTTGGCCCAGAAGCGGGCGAGCGATTGCAGCAACGACCTTCTGGTCGCGCGGTAACGCGGCGGTAACGCGCGGATCGGCGTGCAACGGACCGCAAAGGGTTACGGGCGATTGCGAAAATCGTTGAGTGAAACGCTTAACGCTGATGCTCGCACTCGTCGCAGGCTCCGTCTCTGCGGCTCTTCCGGTTGTGTCCTTCGCGACGGCGCCGGCACCGATGGTGAGCTCCTCGCGAACGGTCGAGCAGACGATTGCGATCGCTCTGGTGAATCCTGGGTCGCCGGTCACCATCGACGCCGATGCACGTACGCTCGCCGCCGATCTCAACAGCGAACGCGCGAAGCGCGGTCTGCCGGCGTTGACGCGCGATGCGGCGCTCGATCGGATCGCCTACGCGAAGGCAGTCGACATGGCGGCGCACGGATACTTCGGGCACACAGATCCGGCGGGCGTCACGTTTGCAGACCGCATGCGTGCGGCGCATTGGGCGACGACGTACGTCGCCGAGAACATCGCCTTCGACCGTGACGAGCCCCACGCGAACGCAGCGTTCGTCAACAGCCCCGGCCACTACGCCAACATGATCGACCCGAACGAGCGTCGCCTCGGTGTTGCGGTCGTCACGGTGGGCCACGGCGAGACGTTCTACGTCCAGGTCTTCTCGGGCAACTGATCGGGTCGGGTCGCACGGTAACACCGCAGTAACGCGCAAAGCGGTGCGCACCGGACCGCCGTGGGTTACGGACGAGTGCGATAATCGTCGTGTGAAAGGCTTCATGCTAACGCTCGCACTCGTCGCGAGCACCATCCCGGCGGTTCTGCCCGCCCCGGCATTCGCTCGTCCCACCAGCGAGCTCGCGCCGGCTGACCGCTATTTCGGCCAGATGCAAATGAGCATCCTCGGGGTGCGCAACTCGCTGCACGATCTCGCGTTGCGTATCGACGCACGTCCGCAAGAGGCGAACGAGGTCTACGGCAAGACGGTGCTCGTCGAAGACGCGCTGCGCGACTGGTCGCAGAAGTTTCCGAACGACCCCTGGATCCCGAAGTACCTGTACAGCCTGGCCGAGCTGTACCGCAAGATCGACACCGAGGACGCGCGCGTCCGCAAAAACGACACGCTGGACTGGCTGATCGTGTCGTACCCGACGAGCGACTACGCCAAGATGGGCCGAATCTAAGTACGTCGCCGCTCCGCCTAGCTCGTGACCGCGGCTTCAGAAGCCCGCGGCGAGCCGGGTGCGGATCGCCTCCGGCGGCATCGGGCGCGCGACCCAGTAGCCTTGGATCGCGTCGCAGTGCAGGCGCCGTAAGCGCTCCGCCTCCGATCGCTGTTCGACCCCTTCGCCGATCACCGTCGCGCCGATCTCGTGCGCGAGCTCGATGACGCTGTGCACCACCGCGCCCTTGATCGGGTCCGTTCGCATTCCGCTTACGAACGAGCGGTCGATCTTGACGACGTCGAGCGGCAGTTCGGCCAGATAGTTCAGCGAGCTGTAGCCCATGCCGAAATCGTCCAGGCAGATTCGCACGCCGCGCCCGCGCAGCGCGTTCAAGCGTTCCACGCCCGCGCCGAGCTGCTCGATCATCGCCGTCTCCGTCAGCTCCAGGTCGATGTCGGTCATGCTGATCCCGGTACGGTCCACGGCACCGATGAGCTCCGCGAGGAGCGCCGGGCTGCGCAGCTGGTGCGCGGAGACGTTGATCATGAGCTTCGGCCGCTGCCCGTCGGCAAGGTGCCACCCGGCGTAGTCTTCGGTCGCCATGCGCAGCACGCGGGTCCCCAAGGTTGCGATGAAACCGCTGCGCTCGGCGACGGGGATGAACTCCGCCGGGGAGACGGAGCCGAGCTCCGCCGAGGTCCACCGCAGGAGCGCCTCGACGCCGATCACGTGCCGGGTCTCGAGCGAGATGACCGGCTGGTAGACGAGCGAGAACTCGGAGATGGGCGCGGCGCGCAGATGACGGTCGATCGCGTCGGCGCGCCGGGCCTCCTGCTGCATGTCCGGCGTGAACGGGCACACGATCGAACCGTACCGTCCGGTGCGGTGCAGCGCGGTCAACGCGTGCGCGAGCAGCTCGCTCGCCGGCCGGGGCTCATCGGTCGCGACGTCGAAACCGACGCGTGCGTTGACGACGACGCCGTCGTTGATCGGAAGCGGAGCGATGAAGGCGGCGACGACCAGCTCCGCGCAGCCGCGCGCCGAGAATATGCTGCCGACCGACGGGCACAGCGCGACGAAGACGTCGGTGGAGTGGACGAACATCGAGCTCGCGGCGGGCAGCGCATCGCGGATCACGGCTGCCGCGGCTTGGGCGACCGCATCGGCCAGACCCGTCTCGATCTGATGGACGATGGCGTAGTCAAGTCGAATCGCGAAGACCGCGGTCCCGAGCGCGGGCGCCGCATCGGCGAACGCTACCGCGAGCGCAGCCCGGTTCGGAATCCCGACGACCGGGTCGAGGCGGGCCAGTTCTTGCAGCCGTTCTTCGTTGCGGATGCGATCGGTCACGTCGAGCACGGTACCGATCATGCGAGGCCCCGTGTCGTCCTCGATGATCCGGGCGCGCGAACGGCACCACCGGACCACCTCGCTCAAGACGATGCGGTACTCCGCGTCGAAGGGTTGCAGCGCGGCGATCGCGTCGCGCATCGTGACGGCCGCGCGAGCGTCGTCGGGATGCACGAGCGAGAGCAGCGCCGCGACCGGGATGCGGCGCTCGCCGGGCGAGGTCCCGAACATCTCCAGCATCGCGTCCGAACCCTCGAGCGATCCCGCTCCCGGTTCGAGCATCCAGCTTCCGAGGCCCGTCAGCGCCTCGGCATGCCGAAGCATCGCGAGGCTCGCGCTGAGCCGGCGGTAGGCCGTGCGCCATTCCGTCACGTCGAAGACGATCGTGATCCGCGCCTCGCGCCCCTCGAAGGGCAGCGGATCGGAGGTGGCGGTGCGCACGAAGAGGTCGTGGCCGGCGGCGGTGCGGTGGCGCGCTCCAGCGTGGCGCCCCGAAAGCTCGTCGATCGCGCCGGTAACGATGTCGGTGGGCTCCGGCGGATCCTCGTGCGGATGAATGTCGGACACCGTCATGCGCAGGAAGCGCTCGCGAGCGTAGCCGTACCTCCGCACCGCGGCGTCGTTGACGGCCAGAAACGCGAGCGTCTGCACGTCGTAGACCCACGCCGGCAGCACCGATTCGGAGAACGAAAAAGTCTCGCTGCGGTTCCGCTCACCCACGTTGTTCGCCCACACCTTCGACGCCGCAGACCACCCCGATGAGTCCGCATCCCAGCGTTTCCTCTCGGATTCCCGGCTCGCCGTCCGGTCCCTTCGGCGGAACAAAGAGTGCGCCAGGACACCGGCCGGCGCCCTGGCACGGCTTCTAGAGCTTGTAGGCGCTTTCAGATCGAGTATCGCTTGAAGCAGCACGACGTGCTAGTTCGCGTCCGCGTCGCGCCCGAACGTGGCGTCGATGTCGTCCATCACCTGAACGTGTGAAAACCAGACGGCTCGACCCGCCGTGGCCGCCCCGGGACGTTTGCGATCGTGCGTCCCTCCATGCGATCGCGTTCCGGATGTGGCGGCGTTTCTCGGCTCCGTGACCAGCATCGTCCATCTGGTCGAGCGCGTCTGATACTCTGGTGATCGGACTGCGGTTTACCGATCACCAGCGCTCGGTTGCCGCAGACGACGCCATCTCGGCTCGCGTCCGTGATTCCTTACGGGCCGGGCGTCGCGATCGCGCTGCGCATACGGTCGCGCCCGAGCCGTGCCGCAAACGTCTCGGCGTTCACCGGCGCGCCGAGCAAGAAGCCTTGCGCTTCGTCACATTCCATCGCGCGCAGAGCATCCAGGTGCTCGGCGGTCTCGACGCCGACGGCGACGACGCGAATCCCGCGCAGGTGCGCCAGCTGCACCGCGGCGCGGGCGGCCTCGGTGGCGAAGCGGTCGCTGCCGAGCTCGCCGACGAAAGGACGGGCGAGTTTCAGCGTGTCGACCGGCAGCGCGCCGAGATCGCGCAGCGAGCTGTAGCCGGTGCCGAACTCGTCGATCGCGATGCGCACGCCGAGCCTGCGCAGCGCGGCGACGGTGCGCCGCGACAGCTCGTCCTGGCTGGTCATCGACGGGCCGGTCAGCTCGATCTCCAAGTACTCGGCCGCGAGCGAGGTGCTCTCGAGGATCCCGCTGACCGCTCGTATGAAGTCCGGATGCGAGATCTGTCGCGCCGACACGTTGACCGTCATGCGAATCGAAGCGAGGCCGGCGCGCTGCCAACGCCGGTTCTGCGCGCATGCCTCGCGCAGCACCCACTCGCCGAGCCGCACGATCGCGCGGCTCTCCTCCGCGATCGCGATGAACTCGTCCGGCGAGACGGGTCCGAGGCCGGGGCAGTCCCAGCGCATGAGCGCTTCGGCGCCGACGACGTCGGTCGACCGCAGGGAGACGATCGGCTGGAACGCGAGGCTGATGCTCCCGTCGAGCACGGCGTGACGGAGATTGCGTTCGATCGTCGCGTAGCGATCGTGCAGGCGTGCGATCTCGGCGTCGAAGAGCTGCACGCCGGTACCGGTCGAGACGGCATGCTCGAGCGCGGCTTCGGCGTCGCGGATCTGGCCGCGAGTTCGGTTCCGCCGGCCGCGATACCGATGCTCGGCGTGCCGCTGATCTCTTCGTCGCCGTCGGCCATCGGGCGCTCGAACGCGGCGAGCAATCGCTTGGCCAAGCCCAGCGCAGCGCGCGCGCGACCGCCACGCAGACGGATCGCAAAGGTGTTCTCCGCGTAGTGCACCAGCGTCGCGTCGCCGGGAAGCAGTCGACCGATCGCGTCCCCCGCGGCGCGTTCCGCGCGACCGCGCGCTGCTTCGCCGCGCTGGCTCGATCGCGTCGTCCAAACGACCCGCACCAGCAGCAGCGTCGTCGAGGCGCCGCCGGCGGGCGCGCGGTTCAGCAGGACGTCGCGGCTCGGCAATCCAGTGACCGGATCGACGAGGTCCCGAAAGAGCGCGAGGCGGGCGGGACGGCCGGCGTACTCGAGCGCGACCGACGCGCACAGTTCGACTTCGGCGAACGTCCCGTCACGACGCCGGATCCGCCCCATCGCCGGCGCCGACTCGTTCACTGCGCCTGGGACCAGCCGGTCGAGCGTCAGCCCCAGGAGCTCGTCCCGGGCGTACCCCGATGCGGCGAGCGCAGCGTCGTTGGCCGCGAGCAGCACCAGCGTATCGCGGTCGTAGATCCACATCGGGACGATGCCCGCGGTCTCCGGCGGCGTCATCGCGCGCTTTGGCATCAGAGCGATGGTTTGCCGCGCGCACCCGCGCAGCTCCTCGACGCTCCCGCCGCGCGGTCAGCCGTGAGGCGAAGCGCTAGGGGTAGCGCTCGGGCTCGGCGACGGGCACGGGTCGTCATCGTCGGAACCCTTCTCTTCGAACGTGTTCGACGCGACCGCGGTGCTGGTCGGCGTCAGCGTGAGCGTCCCGCAGGCTTGCTCGGATCACGGTTTCAACTGTACGGCGTGCCGGTCACCCGGATCTTCGTCGCGCGCGCGTCCCGGTCGCTTGCGTACGGTGCGCTCGCCGTCGTCCTGGCGCAGGCGCTCGCTTCGCGCGGGCGCTCGCCGGCCGAGATCGGCGCTCTCGTGACCGTCGCGCTGCTCTCCGGTGCGGTATGGTCGGCGTGCAGCGGCGCGCTCGTGCGAAAGTTCGGCGCGGCAACGACGCTCGCCGCGAACCTGCTCGCGGCAGCGTCGTACCTCCTCGCCGACCGCGTCGCTGCGCGGATCGGCTTGCTGCGCACGATGGTGTTCACGCATCTGCCGTCCAACGTGCCGCTGTGCCTGATCCCGCTCATGCCGACGTTACCGCTCGCGGCGGCCGTCCTGCTGGCGCGGTTCGCCCTCTCGCAGATGGATGTCCCGACACGGCAGGCGTTTACCTTCGCGCTCGTCCCGCCGCACGAACGCGCGCGAGCGGCCGGACTTGCGGCGGCGGTGCGCCCCGCGGCCGCATCGGTCGCACCGCTGCTGACCGGACTCGCCTTCCAGTTTGCGGCGCTCGGGCTTCCGTTCGGGCGTTCGGCGCGCGAGTTCGGGAACGGACGCCGGTGACGATTCGGCAGGCGTACGCGGCGCTGGGACTCGACGGTACGAGCGCGGCTCCGGGCGACGTACGGGTGCGGTTCCGCGATCTCGTTCGTGCCCATCATCCGGATCGCGCGCCCCCCGGCGAGCAGGAGCGTGCGAACGAGACGACACGCCTGCTCGTCGAGGCGTACTCGGTGCTGCGCCGCAGCGGCTACCCGCGCGTGCCGCGCGCGTCCCGCGAGGGGACCGCCGCCGGCGAGGCCGTCCTCGACGAGCCCCAGCCGCCGGTCGAAGTCGGCGCGGCGGATCCGCTGGCTTGGGTCGACGAGGTGTGGCGCGAGAGCGTGCGCACCCGGCCGCCCGAGGATGCGATGACCGCGGCGGTGCTCCGCGCGGCGTGGTGGGCGTTCGGCTCGCTCGTTCTCGCCGGCCTCGGATTCCCCGCGGCGATCGTCGGTGCGATCCTGCAGGCCTGGATCTTCGCCGCCCTCGGCGTCGTCGCCGCGGGGTTCGGGATGCGGCTCGCGCTCGCGGCATGGCGGATGGCGGTCGAGGTACGGCGCTACTGGCGCGTCTGGGCGCGCGTCTCCGATCGCTCGGTGATGCTGCGCGTGAGGCGAACGCTCGCGGTCCGGTTCGGGCTGGCGATCGTCGCACTCGCGGCGGTCGCCGGCCTGCTGCGCTTCCGGTAAGGCGCTTTCGTGTAAAGCGATCTTCACGTTCGCGTTGGGGACGCGCGGAAACGGGCTCGAGTGTAAACCCCGCGTCAACCGGTGGTTATCTTCTTGTCGTTCCGGTCGCAAACGGTCATCCGCCCGGTCGCTTTGTCGACTACTATCCCAGAGGCCGCCACGGATGGTCGGGCGGTTTTCCGCACGCTTTGAGGAGTCATGGAAGATGCGTAGCATCGCGGCCGTAGCGCTGGTCGTTTTCGCGCTGGTCCTCCCCGGGATCGCGTCGGCCAAGCCGAACGTCACGCTCAAGTTAACCGGCTCGCTCGTCACCACTGCCGCAGACGGCAAGACGACGCTGACCGCCGTCGACAAGGTCCAGCCGAAGACCGGCGATGAGATCCAGTACGACATCGTCGCGTCGAACGCAGGCGACTCGCCCGCGCTGCGGATGGTCCCCGTCGGCAAGATCCCGGCCGGAACCGCCTACGTGGACGGGTCGGCCAAGGCTCCTCGCGCGCACGCCGAGTTCTCGCTCGACGGCGGCAAGACGTGGTCCGCTTCGCCGACGGTCAAGGTGCGGTTGCCCGACGGCACGACGGTGGTCAGGAAGGCCGATCCGTCACTCTACACGACGGTCCGTTTCGTAACCGACGGCGCGATCGCGCCGCATCAGTCCGTCGCCTATAGCTACGAGGTGCGCGTCAAATGAGACCGGCCTCGCACTCACCCAAGGAAGGGAGAACCGGTTCGATGCAATCGCACCTGCGATCGCTGCTGCGCTTGTGCGCGGTGGTCGTGGCGCCCGTCGTCGTCGGTCTCGGGATCGTGACCGCGGCGCCTGCATTCGCAGCAGCGACGCCGGCCGGCACAGCCATCTCGAACACCGCGACCGCCACCTATTCAGACGGTACGAACACCTACAACTCGCAGTCCAATACCGTCACGACGACCGTCCAGAACGCGCCGTCGATGACGATCGCGCCGCCGCAGGGCACCCCCGGCGCCAACACCGTCAGCCCCGGCGGCTCGGTGACCGACACCTACACGCTGACCAACACCGGCAACGCCGCGGGCTACTTCCAGCTCGCCGGCGCGCTCGGAACGGCCGACGGCGTCACCGCCGGCCTGGGCACGTTCACGCAGTTCGTCGTCAACGCGGGCGCAGGCAACCAGAACTTCGCCACGGTCGCCGCGGTCAACAACTACCTCTTGACCGGCAACGCTGGCGGGCCGTTCCTGACCGCGATCAACGGCACGATCACGATCGCCGTGCAGTACACGGCGAACGTCGGCGCGTCCGGCACGATAACGACCAACGTGACGGCCAACGTGACCCAGCCGGCCGGCAGCGGGACGTCGCTGCAAACGTCGACCCCGAACACGGTCGGCCAGTACAACGACCCGGTCGTCGCCGACGCGCGCATGGACCTGCAGAAGCTCGCGGTCGTCGGCGGTACGGTCGTGGCACCGACGGTGCAGTACACGGTTCGCGCCAACAACGGCGGCAGCCGCGCGATGGTCGCGGTGAAGCGCGTCTCGCTTCCGGCCGGCGCCGGGATCACCGGCGACGGCGTGATCCTCACCGATAAGATCCCCTCGTACAACGCAACGCAGCTCACCCTGAACGGCACGCCGGCGTGGGTCACGCAGCCAACCGGCGCGACGTTCATCTACTCGACGGACGGCACGACCTGGACGACCAGTACGGTCGGTGCGGTCTACGTCGGCGCGTTCATCCCTTCGTCGGCGATCACCGGATCGTTCGGTGCGTCCAACCCCGGCTCGTCGCAGGGCAGCGTCACGGGCGCGCAGGCGCAGGCGGCGTTCACCTACACGATCAACGGCTCGACCGCCAGCGGCGCGGCGAACCCGACCGCGATCACCAACGTCGTGAACTCGATCTACGCCGACCAGTCGGGCTACATCGAAGGTCCCGGCCTGTCGGTCCAAACGCTGAAGAACGACGGGACGACGACTCCGGCGCAAACGGCGCCGGCGATCGCGAACTCCAACGGCGCGCTGACCGGCTCGGCGCAGGTCACCTCGGCCTGCTCGCCGGTCGCGAACTCGGTGCTGAACGGTCCGAACGGATTCCCGGGTGCGACCGGACCCGACACGACGACCAACACCGACTACACGGCCGTTAGCTATACCAACGGCGCGACGATCCTCTCAGCGGTGAACGGCGCGACCGTCTCGGTGCCTGCGGGCGCCGCGGCGATCACGATCGTCAACTCGCTGCAGAACACCGGCAACAAGGACGACACGTACAACCTCAGTGCGGCGACCGGGACCGGCCTCACGGCGCTCCCGGCCGGCTGGACGGCGACGTTCGCGAGCGCGGGTCAAGGCGCGAGCGGATCGTGCGGCGCGGTCGTCGCGGGCACCGTGATCACGTCGGTCTGCGTACCGTCGGGCTCGACGGTGAACTACCGCGTGCTGTACACGCCGCCCGCGGGTGCGACGACGTTCAACTCGTACGCCGGATACGGGGACGCCGTCACCGCGACGTCGACCAACGACAACACGAAGACCAACATCACGATCGACGAGATGTTCGTCGGCGGCTACCTCAAGCTGACGAAGGCGCTCTCGGTGGCCTCGCTCCAGCCGTGCGCGACCGCGTCGGTCTTCACGCCGGGCGCTGCCAACGTCAATCCCGGCGACTGTATCCTGTACACGATCACCTATCTGAACGTCGCGCCGTCGGGCGGGACGAACGACATCACCCTCAACGCCAGCTCGTTCGTCATCACCGAAGACGGTGCTGCGTCCGGCGGTGGCGGCGGGACCGCGTACACCAACAACTGGTTCGCGAACACGAACGGTCTCTTCGCGGTTCCGGTCGACTCGAACGGCGGTGCGCTGGGCGGGTACAATCCGGGCCCCGGAGCGGCCGGCTCGTCGAAGTTCACCGACACGGTCGGCGCGCTCGTGGCGGGTGCGACCGGGACGTGTACGTTCAAGGTCCAGGTCAAGTAACAATCCTATGCCGGGAGTCGTCGGGCGCCTTGCGCGCGCGATGGGTCTCGCCGTGTCTCTGATCGCTTCGGCGGCAGGGCGCGGCGAGGCGTCTCCCGCGGGCGTCGTCATCACCAACACGGTGACCGCGCAGTACAGCGACCCGCAGGGGTTGCACTACGGCGTGCAGTCGAACACGGTCGCCGTCTCGATCGCCGCGGTCTCGGCGATCGCCGTCTCCCCGAAGGAGACCGCGGTCGATCCCGTGACCGAAGGCTTTCCGGGCGGAACGCCGATCGTCCGCACGTTCACCATCTCGAACGCCGGGAACGTTGCCGATGCGTACACGATCCAGTCCGCGAATACCGGCGCCGGGACGATCAGCTCGGTCGCCTTCGTGACGCCGTCCGGGACGGTGCCGGTCACGCTCGGCAGCACGACCTCCCCGACGTTGCAGCCCGGCGAGTCGATCGCCGTGCAGCTGGCGATCGCGACGACCGGCGCCGCCGTCGGCACCGCGTTCCCGATCGCGTTGACGGCGCGCTCGACGAATGCCGCACCCGCGAACGGGCTCGTCAGCGATAGCGGAAAAGAATGGGCGCTCGCGCAGCCGGGCGCGTCGATCGCCGGTCCGGGCGGTCCGGCGACCTCCGTCAACAAGCTCGTCGACCAGGTCCGCACGCACACTGCGACGCCCGGCGAGACCGTTACCTACTCGATCATCTTCAAAAACTACGGTGGCTCGCCGGCGACCAACGTCGTCATCGTCGACGACGTGCCGGCCGGGATCGTCGCGCTGCCGCAGACCGCGGCGCTCAACGGCACGAACATCGCCTCGTCGGCGACGCTCGCCGGACAGCGTCTCACCGTCAAGGTCGGCACGCTCGGCGTCGGCGTGGTCGATACGCTGACCTTCGATGCAACGGTCCAGAGCGGAGCGGCGGCCGGCGCATCGTACGTCAACGTCGCCTCGCTCACCGCGGACGGGTTCGCTACGATCACGACGACGCCGGCGAGCGTCCTGGTCGGGCTCGGCAACGTTTGTTACGACGGGTACGCCGGCGGTGGTTCGCCGGTCAACGGCGCCACCCTGACGCTGCGCGACTTCGCGACCAAAGCGATCGTCACGCTGCCGGCGATCGGATCGTCACCCGCAACGTCCTCGATCTTCCGATCGCCGCTCGACTTCCTGATCGGTGTCCCTGCCGGCGGGCTCCCGCCGAATACCGCAAACCGCAACCCGTTCGCCACCGGCGCCGACGGCGCGTACAGCTTCGTCTTCACGCAGAGCCAGCTGGGGACGCTGGTGCAGCCGGCGCAGTACGAACTCGACATCACCGCGCCAGGCTACCGCGACCGCCGCATCCAGGTGACGATCAGCCCCGACGCGAGCGGGCTGCTGTACAACGCGACGCTCCGTGAGCTCGACGAGCAGATGCTCGCCGTCCCCGGCGGGTTCGCGCTTGTCGCGAACTCGGTCTCGCTCTCCGAGGTGTTCGGTCTGCTCGGGAACCTGCCGCTGTTCGCGCCGCATCCGCTGGCGGTTTCGAAGACCGTCGACCGCGACGCCGCGTCTGGCGGCGACCGTCTCCTCTATACGCTGCAGGTCGGAGCCCAGGGCAGTCAGTTCGGCGCGACGCGCGTCGTCGACACGCTGCCAGCCGGCGTCGTGTACGCGCCCGGCACGGCGCGGGTCGACGGCGTGCCGGTCGAGCCGCGTCGCGAGGGCCGTATCCTCACCTGGACCTTCCCGGCGCTCGACGGGCAACACACGATCATCTACGCGTGCGTCGTCATGCCGTTCACCTCCGAAGGCGCGACGCTGGTCAACATCGTCGATGTCGACGCCGTGTCGAGCACCGGCTTGCATGTGAGCAGCACCGCGAGTGCCGACACGCGCGTCGTCGCCGGTGCGCTCGGCAACCGCATCGTCATCACCGGACGCGTCTTCGTCGACCTCGCGAAGAGCGGGCGCTTCCGCGACGGCGACCGCGGCGTCGCGGGCGTGCGTATCTACCTCGAGGACGGATCGTCGGTGACGACCGATCAGTACGGCCGCTTCACGTTCCCCTCCGTCCATCCGGGCCAGCACGTGCTGCGGCTCGATCCCTCGACGCTGCCGGCCACCGTGCGTGCGTTCGACGATCGCCGCTACGACAGCCCGCGCAGCCTCCAACGACTGCTGCACGGCATCTACGACGCCGGGCTGATGCACGACGTCAACTTCGCGGTGGACGCGGCATGACCACGCGCAACCGTATCCGGCGGACCGGCATCGCGTTCGTCGTCATGGGGATCGTGCTCTCGACGGTCAACGTGAACCCGGCCGGCGAGATCCAGGGCGCGTTCGCCGATCAGGTGCCCGCCGTCGCGCCCTCGCCGCAGCCGTCGGCGTCTCCGGCGGCCGCCGTCGCGACGCCGGAACCGCTCGGCGCGGCGGAAACCGTCGCGGCCACGGTCGCGATGCCGGAGAAGGCGCCCGAAGGCGGCGACCTGACGCACCTCACCTTTACCGCGACCGACGGGCTGAACGCATCGCTGGTCGCGCCGGCCGACGACGAGGTCGCGGGCTCGACGGCAGCGAGCATCGAGGTGCAGACCGTCGCGGGTGCCGGCGTCGAGCTCAAAGTCGGCGACGGCGTGATCCCGTTCTCGCGCATCGGCAAACGCACCGTCGACACGAAGAGCGGCGTCACCCGGTACACCTACTACGGCGTCGCGCTGCTGCCCGGGCCGAACACCGTCGCCCTGACGCCGCTCGGAGCGAGCGGGCTGCGCGGCGAGACGACGCTGCACCGCGTCTTCGCTCCGGGCCGTCCTGCGAGCGTGACGCTTGCCGCCAGCGGTCCGCTCCGCGCCGACGGAACCAGCGTCGACGAGATCCGCATCGAGGGTCGCGATGCGTGGGGCCATCACGCGGCGGCCGGCAGCGTCGTCCAAGTCGTGCTCGTCCAGGGTGACGCCCGGCTCGAACGCGCCGGCACCGCGCCGCCGGTCGTGGCGAACGCGGCGTCTCCGGTCCCGCTGAGCTCGGCGTCGCCGGGTGTCGTCAGCAACACGGTGACGCGGCAGAGCGTCGACGTCGCGCTCGACGGCGACGGTACCGCGCTGGTACGCCTCATCCCCGGGCTCACCCCCGGCACGGTCGTGGTGCGCGCCGACTGCGGCGATGCGACGCGCGAGACGCGGCTCTTTCTCGCGCCGAACCTGCGCAAGCCGTTCGTGAACGGTTTGCTGAGCGCCGGGGCCGGCGCCGTCCCGGGGATCCCGGGCTCGGCCGACGGTGAGCCCGACGGAACGAACTCGCGCCGTGGACGCATCGCCATGTTCGGGACGGGCGCGATGGGCAAATCACTGGCTACTTTCGCGTACGACACCGCGGACACGCTGCAGCGTAGCTCGCAGTACGGCGGCGCGCTCGGCACCTACAACGGCGATCCGAACGATCGGCCGTATGCGATCACCGGCGATGCCAGCCTTCGGCGCGACGACGCCCTCTCGCGCGACCATCTCTTCGCGCGCTTCGACAGCGGGCGCACGACCGCGCAGTGGGGCGAGTTCCGCGCCCGTACCGGGAGCGACACGAACGCGCTCGGAGGATTCGACCAGCTGGTCGACGGCGCGAAGCTCGAGCTCGGCGGTGAGGCCCGCCGCGCGTCCCTGTTCGCCGCGCGCAACGACGTCGGATACGACCGCCGCATCTTCGCGCCGAGCGGGCTCGCCAACGGGGTGACCCTGCGGCCGAGCATCGTGGTGGGCTCCGAGGTCGTGATGCTGGCGACGCTCGACGCGCGCAGCGGCGCGGTCATCGCGCAGAGCGTGCTGACCCGCGGCGTCGACTACTCGATCGAGTACGCGACCGGGCAGCTGCGCTTCATCGAGATTCCGCTGCCGCTCGACGAAGCGTTCAACCCACGGCAGATCGTCCTGACGTACGAGTTCGACGCGCCCGGCAGCGCCGCGCGAACGGTCGGCGGCCGCGCCGAAACCTCGTTCGGGCCCAATCACGCGATCAAGCTCGGCGTCGGCTACGTGAACGATAGCACCGGTGCGGGGAACATCGCGCTCGCGACGCAGGACCTCGGCGGATCGTTCCGCGGCGGCAGTTGGCAGATCGTCCACGCGACCAGCAGCGGCTCGCTGCTGGCAACCTCCCCCGACGCACCGTTGTCCGGCAACGGCGGGAGCGCCCTGCACGGGCAGTTCACCCGCGCGCTCGGCGCGGACCGCTTCTCGCTCCTGTACGACCGCACCGACGCCGGCTACAACGATCCGTTCGGCGGGCTTTCGACGCCGGGGCTGCTCAACGAGCGGATGGCGTACGCGCACAAGTATGCCGGCGGATCCGGCGAGTTTGCGTTCGACGTCGGCCACCAGGCGAACGCTGGGGCCGGGATCGCAGCGAGCGCGCAGACGACCGCGACGCTGCGGACGCGGCGCGCGCTCACCAAGCGCTTCACCCTTACCGGCTCGCTGGAACGCCGCATCGCGACCAGCTCCGCCGCCGGACCCTCGCTCGCGAGCGCGACCCCGGCGCCGCTGCCGGCCGGTTTCATCGCGCCGCCCGGCTCGTCGTTGCAGTCGTATCAGCCCTCCCCCTCGCAGTCCTCGACGCAGGCCTCGCTCGGCGTCGACTGGCGTGCGACGAGCGCGCTCGACGTGAGCCTGAACCGGCTGCAGACGCTCGGCGGAACAAACGACGTGCAGCCCGCGCAGACCGACGCGCAGGTGACGTACGATCTCGGCAAGGGCGGACGCGCGTACCTGCGCGAGCGCTGGAGCGCTTCGCCGATCCAGAGCTTCGCCGCCGCGACGCAGTCGCTGACCGCTGCCACCGGAGGGACGCGCGCGACGGAGATCGGCTTCCAGCGCAAGGTCGGAGACGCGACGACGGTCGACACGTCGTACCTGGTCGACCACACGGCGAGCGGCGGCGACCTCTACGCCGCGATCGGCGTGCGCGAGCGGCTCTCGTTCGGCCGAACCAAGGGCGACGCGTTCGTGCAGCACGCCACCGCGACCGGGGTCAACGGCGGCGGCTTCGACTTGTACGGGCTTTCACTTTCGTACGCCGACCCGGCGGCGCGATTCCGCGCTAGCGGGTCGACGCAGCTGCGGACCGGGAACGGCGCCGGCGTCTCGATCTCGCTCGCCGCGGTCGGCGCGCTCTCGCCCGACTTCTCGATGTTCGCGAGTGTCAACGACGCGCGTGCGGCGGGAAACAATCAGTCCGACGAGCGCGTCGGACTGGCCTGGCGCCCGTCGCGCAGCGATGCCGGGGTCACGCTGCTCCAGTTTGAGCGTACCGACGGCACCGCCGTGCTGACGAACACACAGAGCGGAGTGCTCTCGCTCGAGCAGGTGCTGCGCGTGCGCACCCGCACCGAGATCGTCGGGCGCTACGCGTACAAGACCGACGGCGATTCGTACTACGCAGCGCACAGCTCGCTGGTGGGGATTCGCATCGACCAGAAGATCGGCTCCCGCCTCGACGTCGGCGCGGAAGCGCGGCGCGCCGACGTGCGCGGCATCGACGGCGCCGCTTCGACCGCGTTCGCCGTCGAGGGCGGCGTGCGGGTCGGCGACACGACGCGCGTCGCGGTCGGCTACAACATGGGCGGTACCGCCGATCCGTCGCTCTCAACGACGCCGACCCACCGCGGATTCTTCGTCACGGTCACCAGCGTGGTGAGCCGGTTCTTCGGCTGGGGCAAGCGGTGATCCGGCGCGCCGTCGCAGCGCTGCTATCGCTCGCGCTGACGACGGCGCTCGTCGTCGCGGTGCGCGAGCCGGCGCGCGCCGCCGCGCTATGCGGTACCCCGGGGCGCGACGGCAGCGGTACGATCACCGGCGTCGTCAACACGTATTTTCCCGGCACGGTGAACGCCGGAGCGACCGCGACGTCGATCACCCTCGGCGGGCACGCTGCCGGTGACGCCAGTGTCGCGATTGCGACCGGCGACTTGCTGCTCGTCATCCAGATGCAAGGCGCGACGATCAACTCGACGAACTCTTCGTCGTACGGTGACGGATCGGGGAGCGGCAGCGGCGCGACATCGACCACCGCCGGCACGTACGAATACGTCGTCGCGAACGGCAACCTCGCCACCACCGGCGGGACGCTGAGCATCAAGGGCACGAATGCGGGCGGCCTGATCAACGCCTATACGACGGGCGGCGGCGCGCACTTTCAGGTTATCCGCGTTCCGCAGTACGCAGCACCGACGGTCGGCGCGGCGCTGACGGCGCTGGCCTGGAGCGGCACGGCCGGCGGCGTGCTCGCGATCGATTCACAAAACCTTCTGAACGGAAACGGTTCGACCGTGAGCACCGACGGGCGCGGATTCCGCGGCGGCGGCGCGCGCCAGCTGGCCGGCGATGCGACGGCCGGGAACGGCGATTGGGTCAATTCGAACGCCAAGAACGCACATGGCCAAAAGGGCGAGGGGACAGCCGGAACGCCGACCTACGTGTACAGCTCGGTGAGCGCGACCGAATCCGGGGCGGGGACCGCGGACGGCTATCCCGGTGGCGACATGGGGCGCGGCGCGCCCGGCAACGCGGGCGGCGGCGGTGCCGACGCGCACGTCACGGCCAACGATCAGAACACCGGCGGCGGCGGCGGCGGTAACGGCGGTGCGGGCGGCGGCGGCGGAAAGTCGTGGAGCTCCGACGTGGCCGACGGCGGCCACGGCGGCACGTTCACGCCCGCGACGACGCAGTTGGTCATGGGCGGCGGCGGCGGCGCCGGCGCGCGCAACAACAGCAGCGGGACGATGTCGTCAGGCGGCAGCGGCGGTGGGCTCGTGATGATGCGCGTCGGTGGGCTCATCAACAACGTTACCCTCACCGCGAACGGGATGATGGGCGTCGACCCCCAGAACGACGGCGGCGGCGGCGGCGGCGCAGGTGGGACGGTGATGATCACCGCGCAAGCGACGTTTACCGGCGTCACCGTGAATGCCAACGGCGCGAACGGCACCGACGCCGACGTCCTCAACGCGGGCAACGCCGCGCACGGTCCCGGCGGCGGCGGCGGCGGCGGCGTGGTCGTCCAGAGCGGCGGTGTTGGCTCGACGGTCAACGGCGGGCAGCCCGGCGTGACCGACGGTAGCCCGGATCCGGACGCCCACTACGGTGCGGCCGCCGGAGGCACCGGACAAACGCTCGCGATCGCGTACAATGCCGTGCAGGGCGCGTCGTCGGGTGCGGAGTGCGGCTCGTCGGGTGGTACGGTATTTATCGGTCCGGTCGGCGTGCCGACTGCGACCGGCAGCTACGACGGCAACGTCGCCACGACCAACAACAACGACTTCGTCGAGAAGTCGTTCGCCCCGCCCGCCTTCAACGCGATCAACAGCTCGACGGTCGTTGGCTCGCCGAACGGCAACACCTATGGCGCCGCGGTGACCGGGATCGCGCTCCGCCATCAGGTGCGCAACACCTCGGGCTCGGCCGGCAACTTTATTTTCTACGCGCAGGCGCCAAGTTCACCGGCCGGGTGGACGGTCGCGGTCTACAACGACAGCGGCGGCGCGCTCGGGACGCAGATCGCCGGCACCGCGAGCGGGACCTCGTACACGACGACCGCGACCATGGCGATCGGGGCGGGCGCGAACGCGTTCGTGTGGACGGTCTACGCCGCGCCGAGCGGGATCCAGGCCTTCAACCAGTTCGACGCGTTGCTGGCAGTCATCGACTCCGGCAACCTCTCGAACAACAACGAGGTGCACGACGAGCTCTACTCGGGCTACGTCGTGCAGACCAAGTCGTACACGATCACCTCGACCGGCTGCTCCGGCGGCGTCCCGGCCGGCACGTGGTGTCCCGGCGGCGTCCTGAAGTACACGATCGACGTGCGCAACATCACCATCGCCGCGAACGGGACGACGCCCGCTTCGGCGACCCTGACCGCGAACACGCTGACGCTCACCGACGACGGCTCGAACGCGAACTCGTGGGCCAAGGACGGCGGCTATTTGAACACGCCCGGCGCCAGCTCGACCGGGACCGCGCCGACCACCGTGACCTATTACTACAACCTGACGAACAACACGGTGTTCCCGGCCAACTACAACACCACGAACAAGGTCTTCAAGGTCACCGCGCTCTGGACGACGCTCACCGCCGCCCAGAACTCACAGTTCAGCTTCAGCGCCGTCCAGTTCTAGCGCAGCGCGATCGCATCGATTTCGACCCTCGCACCGCGTGGGAGCGCCGCGACGGCGACGGTGGAACGGGCCGGCGGCGGGGCGCCTTCGAACGATTCGCCGTAGATCGCGTTCACCGCGCTGAAGTCGTTCATGTCGATCAGGAAGATCGTCGTCTTGACGACGTCCGCGAACGAGAGGCCGGCGGCGCCCAGGACGGCGGAGAGGTTCGCCATCACCTGACGCGTCTGCGCGTCGATCCCGCCGTCGACGACGTGCGCGGTCGCCGGGTCGAGCCCGATCTGGCCCGACAAGAACAGGTACGATCCCGCGCCGACGGCCTGCGAGTACGGGCCGATCGCCGCCGGCGCCGCGGTGGTGGAGATCGTCGCGTGGTCGCTCACGCGTGCGCCGGGAGCGTAGCCTGCCCTGAGCTTGGCGACGGGTCCATCGTGCCCTTGTAGCGCATCTGCTCGGGCCCGACGCCGAAGTTCGTCGCGCGCAGCTCGGCGATCGTCGCGAGCTCCGCGGAGGTGAGGCGCGGCGTATCGGGCGCCGCGGCGAACTCGCGCATCTGCTCCGCGTCGTAGATGTTCGGCAGCACCGTCATCACGCGCGGCTCGGCGAGCAGCCATTGGATCGCGGCTTGGCCGAGCGTGCGCCCAGGCTGCTCGAGGAAGCGCAGCGTCTCGACCTTCTTGATCCCATTGATCAGCCACTGGCGCGGACGGTGGCTGCGGTGATCGGTCGGCGGAAAGACCGTCTCCGCGGTGTACTTTCCTTCGAGCATCCCCGAGCTGTGCGGCACGCGGATGAAATACGCCGTGTCGGTCGCGAACGCGTTCGCGGCCTCGACCATCTGGTCGCCGGGGAACTGCTCGAGCATGTTCCAGATCATTTGCACGACCGGCGCGTTGACGCGCGCGGCTTCGACGCCTTCCCAGAGCCAGCCGATCGCCGGTCCGAGCGAGACGCCCCAGGTGCGGATCTTTCCCTCGGCCCGCAACGCGTCGAGCAGCGCGATCAGCGTGCCGTCCTTGACCTGCTCCATCCGCGCGTTGTGCATCTGCCAGACGTCGATGTAGTCGGTTTTTAAACGCCGCAGTGACTGCTCGAGCGCATAGCGCACGAACGCCGGCGAGAAGTCCTGCTCGATCTCGTTCTGACCCTTGCGCTCGCCGGCGTGATGATACCAGTCGTAGCCGAACTTGGTCGCGTACACCACTCGCTCGCGCCGGTCCGCGAACGCTTTCGCGAGCTGCTCCTCGCTGCGACCGTTTCCGTACGTGTCGGCCGCGTCAAAGGTCGTGATGCCGAGGTCGAGCGCCTCGTGCAGCAGGGACACGGCGTCGTCGTCGCTCTTTTCGCCCCACCAGCCCGTCGACGTGGTCCACAGGCCGAACCCGACCTCGCTGACGGTGACATCGGTATGCGGTAGCGTGCGGTACTTCATGCGGGCTCCTGTTGGGCGGACCGGTCGGAATTCGGGCTCGGGAGCGGCGACCCCGCCCGCCGAAGGCTGGCGAATGACCCCTGACGACGGTTCGTTCCGCGTCGCGTTCGAGCGCGTCGCCGCGTGGATCGAGGACTATTACCGCTCGCCGGGACGCTACCCCGTCCTCTCGCGGTCCCGCCCCGGCGAGCTGATCGCCGCCCTGCCGGGCGAAGCGCCCGCAGACGGCGAGCCGTTCGACCGCATCTTCGCCGATTTCGAGCGGTTGATCGTCCCGGGGATCACGCACTGGAACCATCCGCGGTTCTTCGCGTACTTCGCGATCAGCGCTGCGCAGGTGACGGTGCTGGCCGAAGCGCTGGCGGCGGCCCTCGACGTGAACGCGATGCTTTGGCGGACCTCGCCGGCGGCGACGGAGCTCGAGGACGTGACGCTCGGCTGGCTGCGCATCATGCTCGGCCTGCCGGACGATTTCCATGGGATCGTCTACGACACCGCGTCGATCGGCGGGTTCACCGCGCTCGCCGCCGCGCGCGAGGCACTCGGGCTCGACATCCGCGCGCGCGGGATGGCCGGCCGCAGCGACCTGCCCGCGCTGCGCGTGTACGTCACGGAGCACACCCATTCGCACATCGAAAAGGGTGCGATCGCGCTGGGGATCGGCCGCGAGAACGTCGTCACCGTCGCGGTCGACGACGCGTTCGCGATGCGTCCCGAGGCCCTCGCGCGCGCGATCGACGACGACCGCGCCGCGGGTTATCGCCCGATGTGCGCCGTCGCGACGGTGGGGACGACGTCGACGACGTCGACCGATCCCGTCGCCACGATCCGCGAGCTGACCCGGGAGCGCGGCGTGTGGCTGCACGTCGACGCCGCGTACGG
Source organism: Vulcanimicrobiota bacterium (assembly GCA_003168375.1). Classification (GTDB taxonomy): domain Bacteria; phylum Vulcanimicrobiota; class Vulcanimicrobiia; order Vulcanimicrobiales; family Vulcanimicrobiaceae; genus Vulcanimicrobium; species Vulcanimicrobium winogradskyi. The sequence continues at coordinate 86,037 of PMSI01000002.1, read as the reverse complement.
GGGACCGGCCGCGATCCTGCCCGAGTTCCGCTGGCTGCTCGACGGCGCGCACGGCGCGGACTCGATCGTCGTCAACCCGCACAAATGGCTGTTCGTCCCGGTCGACCTCTCGGTGCTCTACGTGCGCGATCCCGAGCTCTTGCGGCGCACGTTCAGCCTCGCCTCCGACGTGCTGGTGACGTACGAGAGCGGCGTGCACAACTACATGGACTACGGACTGCAGCTCGGCCGCCGCTTCCGCGCGCTCAAACTGTGGTTCGCGCTGCGAACCTACGGGGTGCGCGGGATGCAGGAGCGGCTGCGCAACCACATCGCCCTCGCCCAAGAGCTCGCCGGCTGGATCGAAGCCGAACCGGGCTGGAACGTCGTCGCGCCGCACCCGCTCTCGGTCGTGTGCTTCCGTTACGAGCCCTCTGCGGTTGATGGAAGCGGCGACGCGCTCAACCTCGCGATCATGGACGCCGTCAACGCGACCGGCGAGGTGTTCCTCTCGTCGACGCGCCTGCACGATCGCCTGGTCTTGCGCATCGCGATCGGCAACGAGCGTACGACCCGCGACGACGTCCGCCTCGCCTGGGACCTGCTGCGCCGCGAAGCCGCCGCCCGGACGCTTGCCCCACCCGGGTGACGCCTAGCGGACCGCCTCTTTGCGAATCGTGCACCCCTGGAGCTCCTGCATCGTATCGTTTACCGCCGCGTAGCACTCGCACGCGATATCCTCGAGCCCGCCTCGGTTGAGAATCGTGACGGAGCCGCGGCGATACGAGATCAGGCCGGCACGGGCGAATTCACCGGCGACCAACGTGACGCTGACGCGCCGCACCCCGAGCATCTGACCGGCGTATTCCTGCGTGAGGTAAAAATGGTCGCTCTCGACACGGTCGTGCGCCATCAAGAGCCACCGCGCGTAACGTTCCTGAATCTCGTGAAGGCGATTACAGGCGATGAACTGTCCCGCAATGACGATCCCGGCATGCGTGAAGCGGAGCAGCGCCTCGTTGAGCGAAGGATCGGAGCGAAGCTCCCGTAGGAACATCTCGGCGTTCATACGCCATGCCGAGCCGGCGATCTGGACGACGCATTCCTGGACGGTGCTGAGCTGATACAGCGCTAGCGACGCGCCGACCATCCCCTCGCGGCCGGTGAGCGCCGCCTCGACGGCGGTTCCATCGCTCATCCGCGTGATGGTCGAGATCACGCTGCCGATCGGAAAGAAAACGTGCGCGATCGAAACGTTGGGCGGCGCAATGACCTCACCGGCGCGCAGCTGCACGCGTTCGAGCTGCGGACGGAGCCGCTGCAACGTCTCCGGCGCGAGCGCGTCGAGAAAGAGATTCCGCGTTGCTCGCAGAGCGCCGTCCGAGTAAGCCGGCGAGGCCATCCGTTTGCCGAGCCCCAGTGCCGAGTCATAGAGCCCGGCGAAACGTAGCGCTCGGTGGGGGAGACGCAAGAGCTATGAATGCCCGCGGGTCCTTGGACGCCGATCGCGTCCGTCGAGTAGAACCGAGGTTCGACCGGCGACCGGATTCCCCTCACCGCTCCCCGATGCAAGCGAGGGCTTCCGGCGGTAAGACGCGGTCGTAGGACACGGTCTAGAACGTGCGCAGGTACTCGGTGCGCTCCCATGGGTGGACGGCGCGGCGGTAGCGCTCGTATTCGGCGAGCTTCGCGTCGCGGAACGCGTGATAGATGTGATCGCCCAAGGCGCCCCGGATCACGATGTCGTCATCGAGCGCCGCGATCGCCTGACGCAGCGATTTCGGCAGCTGGCGAATCCCGCGCTCGGCGCGGAAGCGGTCACCGAGCTCGTACGTCGAGCCGGTGAACGGATCGCCGGGGAGGCTGCGGGTGCGGATCCCGTCGGCGAGCGCTTCGACGAGCACGGCCATCGCGAGGTAGGGATTGCAGGAGGCGTCGGGGCTGCGAACCTCGAGCAACGGCGGCTCGTCGCCGGACGCCGGCGGAACGCGCACCAGCGCGTTTGCGCTGCGGTGCGACCACACCGTGTAGACCGGCGCGTCCCACGCTGCGACGAGCCGCTTGTACGAGTTCACCGTCGGGTTGCAGATTGCGGTGAATCCCGGCGCGTGAGCGAGCAGGCCGGCGATCGCGTGCAGCCGCACCGCCTCGTCGAGCTCGCCGAGCGCGAAGTACACGTGCAGCCCGCTGCCAGCTGAATCTTCGAGCGGTTTCGGCATGAACGTCGCGTGCAGCTTGTGGCGCTGCGCGATGCGGCGCACGACGCCGCGCACGGTGAGCAGCCGGTCGGCCATCGAGAGCACGCCGGACGCGGCGAGATCGAGCTCGTGCTGGCCGGCGCCGTGCTCGTGGTGCGCGCTCGAGATCGGGATCCCCATCGCTTCGAGCGCGGCGCTGGCGTCGAGCCGCACTTCCTGGCCGCGATCGCTCGCGGAGAAGTCGAAGTACGATCCGGCGTCGTTCGTGCGCGTCGTCGGCGAACCGTCTTCTTCGATCTCGAAGAGGTAGTATTCGATTTCGAGCGCGGCTTGCACGCTCTGCAGCACGTCGCCGGCGTCTTCGAGGACGCGCTTGAGCGTCGTGCGCGAGCAGCCCTCGAACGGCGTTCCGTCCGGCATCGAGATGTCGCACAGGATGCGCGCTTCGACTTGTCCCTCCTCGACCCACGGCAGAACGATGAACGTCGCCGGGTCGGGCCGCAGCACCATGTCGATCTCTTCGCCGCGCACGAAGCCGTCGATCGAGCCGCCGTCGAACGTCACCTTGCCGTCGAACGCCGCCTCGAGCTCGCTCGCCGGGATGTAGACGCTCTTCTGAATCCCGAGCACGTCGACGAACGCGAGCCGCACCCAGCGTACGCCGCGTTCCTTCGCCGTCGCGAGCGCCGTCCGGCGCGCCGCCGCCGCGTCCTTCACGGCCGTCAAGACCACGGGTCAGGAGTCCAGCGCGTCGACGGCCAGAGCGGCGCGGACGGTGAGCTGGTCGTGCGGCGAGTCGAGGTCGAGCCGGCCGATCTCGCCGATCTGGCGCAGACGGTAGAACACGGTGTGCCGGTGCACGTTGAGCAGCGCCGCAGCCTCCTTGATGTTCTGTCCGACGTCGAAGAACAGCTTGAGCGTGCGCACGAGTTCGGTCTGGTGCTTCTCGTCGTAGGCGCGCAGCGGGTCGAGCACGCGCGTCGCGAAGATGCGCCAGTCCTCGCGCGTCGCGCCGGTGCGGTGCAGCAGCGGGTAGACGCCGAGATCGTCGTACGGCATCACGCGTCCGCCGCCGAACATCCGCCGCGCGATGATCATCGCCTCGCGCGCCTCGTCGACGCTCTGCGCCACGTGCAGCATCTCGGCGTGCCGGCCGACGCCGCCGACGATCTTCACGTCGAGGCCGGCGCGCTGCACGCCGCGCGGGATCAGCGTCGCTGCGGTCCGTGCGTTCGCCGCGTCGACCTCGAGCGGCGCCGGGACGAGGAAGAAGAAGCCGCCGCCGCGCTCGACCACGACGACGTCGCCGGTACGGGTTCCGAGCGTATCGAGGCAGACGCGGCGGATCTCGGCGTTCTTGGTGGCGGCGACCGTCTCGTCGAGACCGTCGCCCTCGACCGAGACCGCGACGTATCCGGGCGCCAGCGCGATCCCGCGGGCCTGTGCGTCCTCCTTGGCCTCGAGCGGATCTTCGTATGCGCGTGCCAGCAGGCGGTCCCAGAAGCCGCGCCGCCGCCCGCGCCCGCCGCCGGCGTCGCGCGAGAGTTCGACCGCGATCTGCGAGGCGGTCAGCCGGATCAGCCCGGCGCGCTCCTCGAGGATGCGGGTGCCGGTCGGAAAGACGGACAGCCAGCCCAGCCGTGCCTCGCCGGCCCGCACCGGGAACGCCCGGGCGTGCGTGTCGGCGGGCGGCGCCAGGTGGACGACCTCCTCACCATCGGCGTCCTTGGGCAGCAAGTCGCGCACCGACGGCGGGACCGCGCGCTCGCCGGTCCCGGCGACCGCGAGGTGGCGCCACTGTGCGTCCTCGACCAGGACGGCCGCGTCGATCGTCGCCGCCAGGTGGGCGGCCAGCGCCTGAGCGCCGCCGCCGCTCGCCGCGACGCGCGCCAGCGCCTCTGCGTAGGCGAGCAGCGTCTCGGAGCGGTCTCGGCGTATCGGCCGGGCGGGGACCACGTTCTCGTCGTGCACCGTTTGGAAGGGTTTCGACGCCGAAGGGTGTCTCCTTCGGCCGGAAGGAGTGTCACTCACGCTGCCGCTCGCCGCCCGCGTTCGCCATTTGCACAACGGAGGAGAGCTTCGTGACGACGTTCGACAAGCCCGGGACCGGCCGGTCGATCGCGCGCGCGCAGCGAAGCAGCCGCTCGTGACCATTTTCACCATCCATCTGTACGCCGCGTTCGTCGTCGCCGCGCTCGCCGTGCTGGCGGTGTGGCGGCGCCCCGAACGCCGCATCATGCTCTACGTCGTCACGCTGCAGATCGTGATCGGCGTCGTGCTGATGGTCCAGGGCGGGCGCGTACCGTGGTACCACCCCGCGCTCGCGGTGCTCGGCTGGATCGGCTACATGGCGGCGAACGCGATCGCGCGGCGCGACCCCGCGTCGCGCAACGCGCTCATCGTCAGCGCCGTCTCATCGCTCCTGATCCTGGTCGCGTACTCCATCGGATTCGAGGCCGTGAAACACGGCTACGTCTGACGATCGTTATCCGCCGCTCGTGACTTGCTGCCAGACGTAGACGAGGGCGAGGCCGCCGATCACGATCGCGGTCGCCCAGCCGACGACGTTCGTGAACGTCGTGTTGACGAAGCGGCCCATCACGCGGCGGCGGTTAATCACGATCAGCATGAGCACCAGCTCGAACGGCAGCAGCACGCCCTGCACGACCTGCGCGTAGAAGATCAGTTTGAGCAGTGACGCTTTCGGGACGAGCAGCACCAGGCCGGCGCCGAGGACGATCGAGCCGGCGAAGAGCGTGTAGAAGACCGGCGCTTCGCGGAAGCGGCGGTTGAGCGACGCTTCGAGCCCGAACGCCTCGCAGACGATGTACGCGGTCGAGAGCGGCAGCACGACGGCCGTGAAGATTCCGGCGTTGAGGATCCCGAACGCGAACAGCATCTCGGCGAAGTTGCCGGCGAGCGGCTTGAGGGCGAGCGCGAAGTCCTGCGCCTGCGCGCTGCCGATGTCGAGCGGAGGCCTCCCGGTGTGGAGCGCGGCCTGATAGATCGTCGCACCGTTCGCGATGATCATGAAGCCGGCCAGCACGATCGCGAGCCCCGACCCGACGATGATGTCGATGCGGATCGCGGGCAGGTCGCGCGCGCGAGAGCCCTTGTCGACGACCGCCGACTGCAGGAAGAACTGCATGTACGGCGAGATCGTCGTGCCGATCAGCCCGACGACGGTCACGAGGAAGGCCGGATTGCGGTCGATCGTCGGGATGAAGGTGCCGCGCGCCACCTGACCCCAGTCCGGATGCGCGGAGACCGCCGACCAAACGTAGCTCAGGTAGACCAGCGAGAGCACGACGAAGACGCGCTCGACGATCTTGTTCGGCAGCCGCAGCACGAACGCGAACACGACCGCCATCGACACCGGCACCGCGATGTAGCGAGAGACGCCGAAGATCTCCGACGCCGCGCCGATCCCGGCGAACTCGGTCGCCGTGATCCCGGTGTTGATGAAGAAGAGCGCCACCATCGCGAGAAAGGTCGTGCGCAGACCGAAATTCTCGCGGATCAAGCCGGCCAACCCCTGGCCCGTCACCGCGCCCATGCGCCCGGCCATCTCTTGTACCACGATCAGCGAGACCGTCAGCGCGACGAGTGTCCACAGCGTCGTGTAGCCGAATCTCGCGCCGGCCGCCGAGTAGGTCGCGATGCCGCCGACGTCGTTGCCGGCCGAGGCCGTGACGAAGCCGGGCCCGAGCACGGCGAAGAAGGCGAGCAGGATTCGCCAGTTGCGGCGCATGTGCTAGGTGCTCAGCTCGCCGCTTCGGCGCGCCGCCGCTGCGCGCGTTTGGTGAAACGCGGCAGCTGTTTCTTGAGCCGCTCGGGGATGATGGCGTCGATCGCGTCGTCGACGGTCACGATCCCCAGCATCTTCCCGCCTTCGTCGGTGACCGGGCACGCGAGCAAGTCGTAACGCGCGATCGTCGCGGTGACGTCTTCCGCCGACGTGTCCGGCCGCACCGTGATCAAGTCGGGATCCATGATGCTGTGGATCGTCGCGCCGGCCGCCGAGAGCAGCAGCGTCCGCAGCGAGAGGACGCCCAGCAGCTTCTCCGACTGGTCGGTGACGTAGAGGTAGTAGATGAACTCGGTCTCGGGCGCGATCTGGCGGATCTTCGCGATCGTGGCGGTCACGGTACGGTGCGGATAGATCCAGAAATAATCAGTCGTCATCAAGCCGCCGGCCGTGTCCTCGTCGTAGGCGACCAGCTCGCGCAGATCGTCCGCGGTCTCGGCGTCCATCTCGCGCAACAGCTCTTCCTGACGCTCTTCCGGCAGGTCGCCGAGCAGGTCGGCGGCGTCGTCGGAATCCATCTCCTCGATGATGTCGGCGGCGCGCTCGGTGCCGAGGTCGTCGATGATCGAGCGCTGCACGTCGGCGTCGAGGTGCTCCAGCGCGTCGGCCGCACGTTCGTCGTCGAGCGAGCCCACCACGCGGGCCGCGTCCTGCGAGGAGAGTTCGCTGATGATGTCGGCCAGCTCGGAGGGGTGGAGCCGCGAGAGGCGGTGCTCGCTCACCGAGAGCCGGATCTGCGTCGGGCTGAGATCGTGCAGCGGCGCGACGTTGTCCCACGCGATCAGCGAGCGCGGGATGCGGTCGACCAGACCGGGGGCGAGCTTCGCGGCGCCGAGCCGGCGCAGCAGCCCGCCGACGCCGATGTCGGCCGCGACGACGCGCAGCGCGCCGCCGGTGCGGGCGACCTCGATGTCGTTGATGCGTACGACCTTGCGGCCGTCGACGTCGACGATCTGCTTGTCGAAGAGGTCCTCGACCAGGTACAGCGCTTCGTCGTCGGGGGGGCGCACGATCTTCGGAGGGGTGGTGAGGACGACGCCGCCGGTGTCGAGCGAAGCCACTTCGGCGATCGGTGCAGCGAGCTCGCCGTAGCGTGTCTTCACGATGATCGCGTCGATCTGCGGGAACGTGTCCTCGGGGTGCTCGACGACGAAGTCGGCGATCTTGCCGACCGTCGCGCGCTTGCCGTCACGTTCGACCATGACCGGCTTGCCGATCAGCTCGGAGACGAAGCCGTCGTGGAATGTCGTGGTCGCCATCGCGTCCTCACCTCCTCTCCCAAAAAGAAAGACCGGTCCGGGCTGTCTCCCCGTCCGGCCGCTCGGCGCGATGGCGTTTCTCCAACACCGAAGTGCGGAAGTTCCGTCCTCTACGTCGAGCTTCAGCACCACACACCATTCCCTCCGGGAGGGGAGCCGCGTTGAGCGCCGCCTTGATTCGGCGGAGCCTGGTCAACCACGTCGGGGTCTCTCGACCTTTCCGGGCAGCGGCGTATCTGCGTGTGGACGCCTCACCTAACGAGGAATCCACCTTCAAGTGTACGCCGGGCGTCAACCCTGAGCACGTCGAAGGGGCGGCGTATGCGGATCCGACTCGCGGCGAGCGTTGCCGCCGCGGCGTTGCTGTATGCCTGTTCCGGCCCGAAAGCGTCGATCGCGGTTGTCGAGGCGTCCCCGTCGGCGGTGCCGGCCGTCGGGCTCGCGAGCGGTCCAGCCAACGCTCCGGTTGCGCGGGCCGGTTCGCCGGGTGCGATCCCGCTCGACGCGGCGCAGCGGCGCGCGCTCGACGCCGCCGTGGCGAAGGAGCAGCCAGCGGTCCGCGCCCGGCTGCGCTACGCGCTCGCCGCCGGCGACGACGGGAAGGTGCGCCTCGTGGTCTATGACGGTGAAGGTCTCGGGCGCGACGGCCGGCACCCCGGCAAGCCGCATGAGTACGTCGTCTTCAAAATCCTCAACTCGAAGACCGGCGAGCACTACGATCCGCAGCAGAACAGCATCGTCGCGCCGATCCCTCCGCCGGTGCAGCGAGAGGCGCCGATCCGGCCGTAGCCTCGCTCAGCGAACCGGAACGGCGACCTGGGCTCCCTGATCGTCGGTGAGGTTGATGAAGCCGCTCGGGTGCGCGCCGGCGAAGACCGGCACGTTCAGCTCGTTTGCCGGCGAGGTCACCGCTTCGCCGCTCAGGTTGCGGTTGAAGCCGAAGCCCGACCCGGACGTGCGTGCCGCGATCTTCCGGCCGAGGCAGTCGAACGCGCCGAGCGTCGCCGATCCCCCGGCCGGGATCACCAGCGGCGACGAGCTCGCGGCCAGTTGAATCTCGTTGATCTCGTACGGGACCAGCAGGATATCCGCCGGCCAGCTCCAGGTGAAGAAGACCAGCCAGCCGCGTGAGGCGCCGGTGGTCAGCACCGGCGTCAGCATGATCGACGGCGCCGAGGTGGAGTTCCCGGTGAACGTCCCTTGCAGGGTGACGTTCCCCGAGCGTGTCACGAACGTGACGATCGGCGTGGATTTGGTTCCGGCGTAGTTCAGCCCGAACGTATAGGTTGCGAACAGGAGCTGCGAGGGCGTCGCGGGCGGGCCGAGGTCGGCGGGAAACGCACCCCCGTCACGGCAGAAATTCAGCGCCGGCGGGCTCGCGCCGGCGAGCGACTGCGTCGAGCGAGCCGCGGCGCGCGTCGAATGCCCACTCGCGAATATCCACACGCTGCAGTCGGTCGCGAACGTTCCCATGCCGCACGGCTGTAGCGTGGGCAACTGGAGCTCGCTGCGGTCCCCGTCGTCGTCATCGCCCCCTCCCCGGCCTTGCGGAGCCCGGACCGTCGCGCCGCTCCGGCCGACGTTGGCGAGGATGAAGCGCGCGGCCGACGATTCCGTCGGATACTGCGCGGCGGACTGCGCCTGCTGCTGCGGGGTGGGCGGAGGGACGGTGCTGCCCGATGCGCAGCCCGTCGCCAGGAGCGCCGCAACCGCGAGCGCGACCATGCGTCCGTGAATCATGCCGAGCCTCCATTTCCAGCGGGGTCGTCATGGGACTCTTCGGCGTGCGACGGCGCGGCCGTTCACCCGAACGGATAGGTTTTCGCTCTCTAGCGGACGATCGCGTCGGCGACGAGGGTCGCGTAGATGTGCGAGAGCTTGTTCGCGTCGGCGACGAGGCGCTGCTGGAACTGGTTTTGGAGCTGGTCGCGGGTGAAGGTGGTGACTGCGGAGCCGACGTTCAGATCGCGGATCGCGCTCTCTGCGGCCTGTGTGTTGACGCTGGTCGTGTTCCCGGCGTTCGCCGCGTCCTGGAGCGCGACCGTCTGCGCGCCGATCGTGGCGCGCGCGCCGCCGACCGTCGTCAGCGCATAGTCGATGCGGTACTCGGCGGCCTGGTTCTGCAGGTCGTTGCCGAGGATCACCTCGTTGACACCGAGGTTGACCGTGCTCATCGCGGCGATGTCGACCGAGGTGACGGCGCCTTCGGCGTCCCCGCTGTTCACTTGCAGCGCCGCGCCGGGCGCCTTGAACTGCGCCGGCAGCGAGACGATCAGCGCGCTCTTGCCGACGTCGCCCGGCGTCAGGACCCCCATGTTGAAGGCGAGCACCTGCGGTCCGCCGCCGTTCTGCGAGTTCTGCAGAAACGTCGGCGCGCCCGGCGCCGGCGGCGTCAGACCGACCGGTGTGTCAGAACCGTTGGGAACCGCGAGCGGGACGATTTGGTCCGACCCGAACGAGGTCTCCTGGCTGCCGATCGTAACGGTGATCCCGATCGTGTTCGAGACCGGATCGTACGAGTCGACGGTCAACAGGTTCGCGAACTGCGGCGCGTTGGCGGGGATGTACGGCGAGAGCGGGTCGATGATCGTGTCGATCAGCGTGCCGCCGCCGGCCAGGCTCGGGTTGATCATCAGCTGGCGTGACGAGAGCGGGAGCTGACTCGATGCGCTGCCGTCGAGGAGCGCGCGCCCGTTGAACGACGTGTTCTGCGCGATGCGGTCGATCTCGAGCCGCAGCTGGCTCAGCTCGGACTGCAGGTCGTTGCGGTCGGAGGTGCTGATGAGATCGCTGCGGCCCTCGACCACCAGCGTGCGCATGCGCTGCAGGATCTGACTGATCGTGCTCATCGCGCCTTCGGCGACCGTGAGCGCGTTGCTGGCGTTCTGGAGTTCGTGGACGCCCTGGTCGAGGCCGGCGACGCGCGAGGCAAGACTCTCCGCGATCGCGAGCCCGCTCGGATCGTCGGCAGCCGTGTTGACGCGCAAACCGGAAGCGAGACGACTGGTGTCGCTCGCCAAGTTGTTCTGCGTCTTCAATCCCGCGCTCAGCGCGAGATCACTCAGACCTCGAACGTCCATGCTGGTGCTGCGATCTTCCCTCCGTGGAAGCTGCCCGTCCCTGGGCGAGGGGGTCCGTAGTCCCCTTAGTTTCCTATCGGCACCCGATGGGCCGGCCTTAGTGAAAATGCGCTTTGACGGAAGCTTGAACGGAGCGGCTACAGGCGCCGCCCACGGCGACCGATGGTACGGGTGTGCGTCCTCGTCTGCGCCGCCTGACTGCGGCGGCGGGCGCCGCATGTCTGACCGCGTCGGCCTTCTGCCTTGCGTCGGATACGGCGCTCCGTGCGGCTCCGCTCCTCGCCGTCCGGCTTCACTTGCCGTTCGCCGCGCCGCGCATCGCGATCGACGCCCCGGCGCCCGCTCCCTCCGGCTCACCGGTCCCCGATCCCAAGCGGCGGAAGTGGCTGGGCGAAGGCCCGATCGTCCTCAAGGGCGACGGAACCTACCAGCTGGGCCTGAACCGGTCGAGCCGCAACGGCTTGAGCGCGGCGGCCGACAACTACGCGACCGCGCTGTCGTTGGTCGCCGAGCGCCGGACCGAGCAAAGTGCGCTGTCACTCTCGAACGCCTTCGGGTACGGGGCGGGAGGGAGCTCGGCCGGCTCGCTGATCGTCGCGTATCGCACGCCGAAATACGGGCTCACCTACGGGCAGGTCACCGGGCCCAGCGACAGCCAGCTGCAGATCGGCGGCTTCGCGAGGGGGATCAGCCTGGCCGTCCCGGTGCGCAACGGCGACATCTCGTACATCGTGTCGAGCGCGCAGCAGGCGGACGGAGAGGCGTTCCGCATCTACGGCGTGCGCCGCAACTGGAACGCGCTGGGCGGCTTCCTGTCGGTCGGCCAGTACCTCGGCGCCGCGGAGCAGAACGGCGGCCGTCAGTCGATCACCGACATCGGCTTCCGGCGCTACGGCGCGAAGCTCTCGACCGACACCGAGGTCGCGGTCTCGTCGAATCACGGCGTCACCGGCGTGGCGGATGGCGCAAACCTCGCGGCCGCGTTTCATGCCGATCTGCAAGGGAAGTCGACGTTCGCGACGCTCGGGGTCCGCTACGACCCGAACGGCTTTCAGACGTTGACCGGAACGATCGAAGGGGGCCTCAGCGGCGACCTCACCATCCGCAAGCACTCCGAGCGTTTCGGCGACCTCGACCTCGACCTCGGCCACAGCGACACGCGGCTCGACGGCGACGTTCAACACGACAACCGCCTCACGGTCAACGGCGGACGCAGCTGGGGTGGGATCGGCTTTCAGTACGTCGCCGGCCTCGACGGGATCCACTCGGCCACCGGCGCATCACTGCAGCGCACCGCGGCGGTAACGTTCAGCGAATCGATCCGCAAGTTCTCGCTCTTCGAGACGTTCCAGGCGTCGTCGGTCGGCGGGTCGCAGGGCGCGGCGGCGCAGCGGCAGTTGGCGCTGGGCGTGAGCCGCCCGATGCTGGGCGGCGTCGCAGCCTACCAGTTTTCGCGCGGCAATTCCAGCGGCGGCACCGGAAGCGCGGGCGACGGTCTCGCGCAGTCGCTCTCGTATCGCCGCTCGGTCGGTCGCAAGCTCGAAGCGCAGATCTCCGAGACGATTCAGAGTTCCTCGAACAACGGCGTCACCTCCAAACTCTTCGACACGACGCTCTCGCTCGTGCGCCGGCTCTCGAACGTCGTCGCGCTCCAGGTCAATGCCAGCGTCTTCAGGCAGACCGGGATCGGCGCCGGGGGCGGCAGCTCGGTTCAAGCCTCGATCGTCGGACCGTTCGGGTTCGGCCAGCCTCGGGCCGCGACCGGCCGCTCGAACCCGAACCTCCCCGCGGTCATCCGGGGGATCGTCACCTATTCGGTCTCGCCGACCCCGTTCGCGTACAACGCGCCCTCGGTGCGCGGCTACAACAACGCGCTGATCATCCTCGACGGCCGCATCACTCAGCGCACCGACGCGAGCGGCGAGTTCGAGTTCCGCTTCGTAACGCAGGGCACGCACACGATTCGCATCGATGACGCTACGATCCAGCCCGGTCTGATCGCCGACCGCGAGTACCAGTCGATCCAAGTCCTGGGCGGGCAGACCGCGACGGTCCAGTTCATGATCGGCAACTTCGCCGGAGTCCAGGGTACGGTCGTCGCCGCCGACGCGAACGGCAAGAAGCGCGCTCTGGGAGCCGTCGGAATCGCGGTCGACGGCATTCAAGCCGTCACGACGACGCCCGACGGGCACTACGCGATCGGCCGGCTCACCCCGGGTGCGCATACCGTCGAGATCGTCGAGGCTACGTTGCCGTCGACGGTCGCCTTCGTGACCGACCGCAAGAAGACGGTGACCGTCACGGCGGGGACGTCGACGCCGCTGAACTTCGTCGCGACCCCGCTCGGCTCGATCGCCGGGAACGTCGTCGCGGCCGCGGACGGCGGATTCGGACAGCTCGCCGGCCTCAAGAACGTGTACGTCGTCGCCGAGCCGGGCGAACACGCGGTGATCACCGACGACGACGGCGCGTTCTTGCTCGACAACTTGCCGCCCGGCAAGTACACGCTCTCGGTCGATGGCGACACGCTCCCCGACGGCCTGAGCGTCCTCTCGGGCCCTGAAGGCGCGCTCGCGCTCGAAGGCGGCGCGACGCTCTCCGGCGTGCTGTTCAAGCTCGGCGCGGGCGCGAAGCAAGTCGTCTACACTTTCAGCGACGGGCGGCGCCAGCCGATCCAGCTGACCACCGATCCGTCGGCCGTCCCACCCGGCGGGATGCTCCGCGTGACGGCCCGGACCGCAGCGAAGGATGTAAAGGAGATGTTCGTCGAGAGCGACGTCTTCGGCGGCTTCCCGCTGCGGCTCGACCCGCGGCTCGGCATCTGGACCGGCGCGATCCTGGTCCCGGCACTGGCCAAGGGCGACTACGCGCTGACCGTTACCGCCCATCGCAAGGACGTCACCGACGCCACCTCGCTGGTCCCGGTCGACCCGAGCGTCCCGCTGTTCGCCATGCGGGTCAGCCCGCGCACCCCGGAGGCCGGGCACACGATCAAGGTCACGATCAAGGCGCTGGCGGCGATCGAGGAAGGCGACGCCCTGATCTTCGAAGACGGCTATAAAATTCTGCTCCCCAAACCAAGCGGGCGCGTCTACACGTTCGACATGCGGCTGTGGCGCAAAGGGCTGCCGTACTCGGCCACCCTGGTGACCAAGCGAGGCCAGACGTACTCGCTAAGTCTGCGTTAAGTCGCCCGAACAGCAGAGCGAGCGGCTAAGGTCTGGTCCTAGGACGTTCGAACTAACAATGGAGGGGGCGGTCTCCGCCTTCTCCTCTGCGTCCCTCTCGAAAGGATTCGAACGTGAAAAGAGCAGTCGCTGCTCTCGTCATGCTGGGGATCGCGACCGCCACGGCAGCGCCCAGCATGGCTGCCACGACGGTCTACGGATCTGCTCAGCTCAAGTACACCGTCAATGCGACGGCTGCCGTCTCGATCGCGGTCAATTACGACCCGGTGACCGGCTCGATCAAGAACGCCGTTGCCGGCTCGATCCTCGCGTCGGCCGCGGGCAACTGCTCGGCTGCCGTCGCGGAAGGCGTCAACGCCACGCTGACGTACGGCGGCATGACGCCTCCGGGCGCCGGCTACACCGGCTGCTACTACCAGAACGCCATCTCGGTCGGCGTCCAGTCGAACGACGCGAGCGGCGTGAAGATCATGGAATACCTCGACGTCGCGCCTGCCGGCACGGCGGTTTGCGTTTTCCCGCTCGGCGCGGCGAACACGCTCAACGCTCTTCCGACCGCCTCCGGCGCGGCGGGTAACCCCGGCGCCTACACCGGCGCGGCGTGCCCGACGGTCAACGCGGTCGGCGGACAGCTGCTCAGCGCGCTCGGCGCGGTGACGGGCGGTACGGGCTTCGGCGCCGCCGGCGCACCGGCGGGCGTCACGACCAACGTGACGGCGAACCCGACATCGACGGTCTACACGGCGGGCGGCTACCAGCTCTACTCCGGCACGACCGGCCTGAGCGGCATCGCCTTCAAGTACGTGGGGCAGGACGTCCAGATGAACATCAACGGCACCGCGACCTCGGGCGCGGCGACGTCGGTCATCACGTTCGCCGTCATCCCGCAGTAACTTGACCCCTGTCGGCTCGACGGACTGAATCTGGCGAAGGGAACGGCCGAGGATAAGAATGTGATGCGCCTACCGCGTCTTGTTCGAGTCCTCGGGCCGATCGCCGTCCTCGGACTCGCTTTCACCGCTCCCTCGTCGGCCGACATCTCCGTCGACGTCTCCCCCGCGAAATACGAGTTGCAGACGCAGCCCGGCAAGCAGGAGACGTTTCCGATCACCGTCCGCAACACGAGCAATGCCGCGGTCCATATCGTGGCCTCGCTCTCGGACTACGCGGTCGGGCCGACCGGCAACTACGCGTTCGCGCCTCCGGGCAAGTCACCGTTCTCGCTCTCGAAGACGATCACCATCAATCCGCGTGAGTTCGACCTCGAACCGGGATCGTTCACCCAAGTACGATTCTCGGTCGATGTTCCTGCGACCGCGGCGGGCGAGTACAGCAACCTTGTCTTCTTCACGACCCGGCCCACGCGCCACGGCGCAGGGCTCTCGATCGTGGAGCGCATCGCTTCGAAGATCTACGTGATGATCCCCGAGACGACGCGCATCGGTGGTGAGATCGACGACGTGAAGGCCCAGTCGCTCGGCGACAGCCAGCACTACCTCGTCGATTTTCACAATACCGGAAACGCTCACGTGTACCTCAGCGGGCGGGTCGAGATCAAGCAAGGCAGCGTCGTCGTCGACCGCGTCGCGTTTCCCCAGGGCATGCTCGTCGAACGGTCCGGCAAACGGCTGATCGACGCCATCGGGAAGAAGCTCGCTCCGGGTTCGTACTCGGTCGTCGCGCTCGTCGACTACGGCGGGCCGAACCTCGTCGCAGGACAGGCGAACATCACGGTGCGCTGAGCGCACGAAGCAGCAGCAACGGAACGGATTCCGGAGACTACATGCCACACCTGACGCGAACGCTGGCGCTCGTCGCCATCGTCGTCGCCGCCGTCATCGGCGCCGGCGGGTTCGTCGCTCTGGCGCAGTCGACGCAGTCGACGCAGCGCACGATCGGCGGCCCTCGCAGCACGACGTCCGGCCCCACCCCGCCCCCACTTCCGTTCGGCGACCAGTCGCAGACGGCCCAGGGTTCGCGGCGCTCGACGAACGTGAACGGCAGCGACGATGCCGCGGCCGCACTGGCCCGGCTCCCGGCGTCCATGCGGCGTGGCCAGAGCCTCCTCACGGTCTTTCGCGGACCGCGCCCGCCGATTCCGAAGCTGACCGACCTCCTCCACCACAAGGCGCGCTATCGGCGTTCGGCGAGCGGCGGTACCATCGTGTTGACCGGGACCTCGGCCGTCCCGTATCTCGACGACCAGACGCTCTCGTACGGTTCCAACGTCTATTGGCTCTGCCAGAACATGACGCCGAACACGACGTACCGGTACGTCGTGTTCCCTCCCGACGGTACGGCCTACACCGCCTCGTCGCGAAACTACGTCGGCGGCGGCTACTCCGCGACGTTCACGACCGACGCGACGGGACGCTGCATGCAAGGCGGCGCCACGCAGACGCCGTGGTACGCGCAGTTGTCGCTGCAGACCCCGCTCACGGCGTCGCCCGATCCGATCACCGGGATCGGGCCGACCCGAGTGGGCACGACCGACGCGCCCTACTCCGGCGTCTGGACGATCGCCGTCCAGAACACCGGGACGAACCAATACGAGGCGGTCGCGTACTCCGTGGTCCTCGGTACGCTGAACTTCAACACGTTTTCCGACGCTGCGTTCACGACGGTCTCGAGCGACTTCGGCTCGGGCGGAACGGTCTACGTCTCCGCCTCTGGGCTGAACCCCGCGCATTTCTACTCGTTCGGCTTCGTGAACAGCTCGGGCAACGGGCTTCCCTGCGTGTTCGCGATCCCCGCCGGGTCGCAAAACTTCAACAACGCGACGTGCTTCGTGCAGGGTGCGACCGGCGTCATCCCGACCGCGCAGACGTTCAACGGGCAGTACGCGACGCCGGCGGCCGGCGGAAACTCGGTCGGCACGCAGTCGGTGCAGTTGTACGACGCAACGACCAACGACTTGATCTCGACCCAGCAGTATTCGCTGAACCCCGCGTCCGTCGCGTGGAGCCCGCTGATCCCGTACAACGGGGCCACGACCGGCGTCAATTTGGGCGACACGTTCGCGACCGACGGCATCTTGGGCAGCCCCGGCTCGGCCGGCCTCGTCCAGGAGCAGTCGGTCCAGGGGCTGACCTATCAAGCCAGCGGTGTCGTGAACGGCCACACCTATCGCATCACGATCAGCAACGGAAACGGCGTCGTGCTCAGCGCGACGACCACCGACGGCAATCCCGCGTTCGGGCAGCCGCAGGCGTTCTCACTTCCGTTCTCGTTCACCGCGGCCGGCACGTCGACCGGCGCGCAGAAGCTCGCGTTCCCGATTAACACCGGGAACTTCACCTCGTTCGGCGCCACGCAGACGCCGTTCGGCCCGAACGTCTACACCGCGCAGCTGTACGACGTCGGGACCGGAGCCGTGGTCGGATCCAAGTCGTTCCGCGTCATGTCCTACTCCGGCCAGTTCCAGTGGACGAGTCCGGCCGGAGCCTACGTCAACGCGAACGCGGCCGGGGTCGCGACCAACGTCACGACGACGCTCCGGAACGACGCCGGATCGTTGTACGGCGTGTGGAACGCCGACGGGATCAAGTCGATCACGATCAACAACGACACCGGGAACTTCGTCTCGCTCGGATTGCAGGTCGGCGTCACGACGGCGACCGACTCGCTCGGTCAGACTTGGAACATCACGAACCCGAACGCCCGAACGATCGTCCTGAACCCCGCGGTCGCCGGCCAGTCGCTGGCGCCCAACGCGATCATTCCGATCCCGATGACGATCGCCGTCGCGACCGGCAACTGCACCACGGCATGCGTTCTACAGACCCAGATCACGCCGCTCCACGGCGTGGCGGCCAGCACGATCAGTGCGACGATGGCCAACCGTGCGACCAACGGGCTCAACGTCTACGGCTTCGGTGTGATCGGCTCGAACACGCAGGCGACGTACTCGTGGCAGATCGGCGCGTACAGCGCCGCCCAGCTCGGGACGCCGCGGTACCGGCAGATGATGTACCGCCTCGGCACCGACGGCGCGGCCAGCGGCGGCACGTATACGGTCACGCTCACCGTGGTCAACAACGGTGCGCCCGCAGCCCTGACCTCGCTCGAGCTGATCATGCCGCCGACGGTCGACAACACGCGCCTCAACCCGTGCATCACCTCGGCGACGATCAACGGCGTGAACCAGACCGCGAACTGGGGCGTGAAGATCCAGGCGACCGGCAGCACGATCCAGACGTGTGGGGGGACGGTGGCGACGGCCGGCGACACTACGCTGGCAACGAACTCTTTTGCGCTCGTGACGTCCGTCGGCGGCGCGACGCTCGCCGTCGGCAAGACCGCCACCTTCGTGCTGAAGATGCCGATCCTGCAGTCCGCGTTCGCCTTCCAGCAGATCGCGGCGACGGCCAACTACGCCGCCGGGCCCTACAACGTCGGTCCGACCAACGTCCAGACGAACGCGATCGCGGGGACGCAGAACATCGACTCGACCGAGCTCGGCGTGTTCTCGCTCGATCCGACGCTGATGTTCGCGAACGTCACGCCGACCGTCGTCCCGGCGCTGGCGAACGCGACCTGGCAGTACGAGTTCGACAACACGTCGACCGGGCTCGATCCGAACCCCGACTACATCAGCCAGCTGCTGATCACGGTACCGGCGGCCGGCGCCGGGATCTACCCGACGATCACCTCCGTGACCGCGTCGAACGGGGCGACGTTCAACGCCAACGCGACCGGGACGGCGGGTCAGTGGCTCATCGACCTGTGCGCGGTCTCAACCGCACCGGTCGCGGCGACGCAGACCTCGACGCCGTGCGCCGCGGTCGCCGACGCGAACTCGCTGCCGCCGGGCGGCAAGCTCTTCGTCAACTTCAACTATGCCGTAGCTCCGGCGGTCGGATCGTATCCGATCGCATGGACGATCGTGGGCGCGAACGGCGGCGCCGTGGTCCAAGCCTCCGGGACGCAAGTCCCGAACCTGGTCGTCGCGAACACGACCGCGCAGACGAGCTTCACGTTCGCCGGCGGCTACACCGCGACGCCTTCGCACCCGCCGGTCGCGCCGATCCAGAGCGTGCCGTTCGGGAGCCAGCCGATCGTCGGTTCGTGGGCCGATTTCACCGAAGGCAACGGCTACGTGTACGAGCTGCACAACAACGGCTCGACGACGATCACCGACGTCAGCGTCGCGGTCCCGTGGGCCAACACGTCGGGCCAGCTCTTCGACACCGGGAACCCGTGGTTCGTCGACCCGGCGTCGATCTTCGTCTACGGGGCGGGCGCGGCCGGCGCGAAGTGCAGCGGCAGCGGGATCAACTCGCTGGTGCAGGCGATCAACGGGACGCCGGGGACCTCGGGTCTGCTGCGCCTGTCGGGCTGCAACGTCGCCGTCGGACAGAACCTCGACGTGTTCTTCTACGCGAAGAATCCGTACGACGTCAACTCGACCTTCCGCTTCGACGCGAGCGTCGCGACTGCAAACGCCACGCCGCCCGATCCGCGCGTCGCCGGCAACCCGAACGCGCTGGCGCTCTACAGCCTCTCGAACACGGTTCGGATCGTCACCGACGCGCGGCTCACGATCGTGATCCCGAGCGGTGCCGGCTCGTACGTTCCCGCGCTGTACACCGCGACGCCGATCGTCTCGTGCCCCGGCTGCACGTACAATTCCGCCGGCGCGCTGCCGCTGATCAACCTCAACCAGATCACCGGCACGGTCAACTTCACTGATGCGCTCGCCGCCTCGGTGTACACGGACTCCGCCGCGGGCTGGAGCCTCTCCGTCGCGGCCGACGTCAACCCGTCGACCTCGAGCGGACAGCTCAGCACGTGGCTGACGCCGGAGTCGGCCGCCCCCGCGGGGACGTACACGAAGAACATCACCGTCGCGCCGGGGACCGTCATCCCGACCGCGGGGACGCTCGCGCTGTCGACCTGGACCGGCACCAATCCGGTGCCGAAGAAGCCGGTCGACAACATGATGGGATACCGCGTCACCGTCAACCCGTTGTCCGTGAACAACAACACGACGACGACGGTCACCCTCACCTACACGCTGATCGCGAATTGACGGAGTCGAGACGTGATGCGTAAATACGCCGCGGCGCTCGCGGCCGCAGCCCTGATCCTGACGACGGCAACGCCGCAGATAGTGCGCGCCGCGCCGGCGATAACGAACGGGTCGGCGCAGTTGAACTACAAGATCCTGCCGACCGTCAAGGCGCAGGTGATCCCCAACTACCTCAGCGGATTCGGACCGACCGGCGGTCTCGGCAGCGGCTCGACGCCGACGCCGGGTCCGAGCGCGGTGCTCAACGGCGGGACCGTCGATTTCGGCAACGTCGTCGTCGGCTATCAGTACCTCTACAAGTACGCCGCACAGGTCAAGGTGCAGACCAACGACTCCGCCGGGTTCGTCGTCTACGGCGAAGGCGCGACCGATCTCAACGGGAGCAACCCGGTTCCGTTGCCGGCGACGTATCCGATCTTCTCGACGCTGTTCTGGCTCCCGTCGAGCGCAACGAACTCGCCGTTCTCGCCCGCCACCTCGTTCAACAAGACCAACGGCAACCCGATCGGCCTCAACGGCGTGAACGGGATCGACTACTCGGGGGTCGGCGGCGTACCGCAGGCGATGTCGGCCGTGTGGAGCAGCCCTATCGCGGGCAACCTCGTGCAGGGCTTCGACTACGAGCTGCGGCTGTCGGGCACGATTCCGCCCAGCCAGTTCAACGTCTACATCGTCTACACGGTGATCGGAAATTGAGATACCGCAATCTGTTCGGGCTGCTCGCACTCGCGGCGCTCGCTATCCTGACGGTCGTCTCGCAAGCCGACGCCCTCACCGGCCTCAAGACGTTCAAGGAAGTCGTCATCAGCATCCAGGTGACGCCGAGCCCGGCACCGGTCGGCTGGCTCGCGCCGAAGAAGGCGACGCTCCCCGACCCGTTCGCGCAGAACGTGCAGATCGCGTCGTCGGGCAGTGCGTGGGACGTCGCGCCCGGCGCGCCGGTGATGATCGCGCAGAGCTCGGCGCAGCCGACGCCGGTCCCGGTCCAGTTCGTCGCGAAGCCCGATCCGAATGCGGCCTTTCTGCGCGTGATCCCGCACCCGCCGGCCGCCGGTTTCTACAGCCTCCCGTACGGGACGACCGTCCTCCCGTGCGCCTTCGAGATCTTCACCTACTACACGAACAGCTACAAGCTGCAAGACTGGGGCTACAACACCACCAAGAACGGCGGCGCGAATTCAGGGACCTTTCCGATCGAGAACTACCCGACCGTCAGCTTCATGTCATGGGCGGTGCCGGACTTCTCGCCGACCTTCACGCCGTACTGGAATCAGGGACCGGGCGGTGAGACGACGTGGGTCGGCGCGGTGAAGCAGTCGCAGCAGCACTGCATCGACCTGACCGTCGTCGTCCCGAACGCGCAGCCGGCCGGTTCGTTCACCGCGACGATTCAGTACAACCTGTACGTCACGCTGCCCTGACGCTCAGTCGTCGCGCCGGACCGCGGCCAGCACCAGCGCGGCGAAGACGAACACCACGACCGCGCCGTAGACCTGCGTCGAGCGCTGGTGCAGCGCCCGGTAGTCCTCGCTGCGCACGTCGGTCGTCGCCGTCATCGCGGGGACGATCGTGCGCTGCTGGTAGGTGACCAGGCCCAGCGCCAACGCGAGCAGGACGGCGCGCCCGAAGTCCCACGTGCGGTCGCCGGCGGAGGCCGATCGCAGCAGCACGACGGCGATCGCGATCCCGCCGAGGACGTATCCCCAGATGGTGAGGCTGCCGAGCGTTTGAGCGGTCAGCGCGGCGAACCGCCCGATGTCGAGCGGTGCGACGATGCGGAAGGCGAGCGGCGCCGAGATGAACGCGAAGCCGACGAGCGCGCCGAGCCACACGCCGAGCGCCGGGATCTCGATCGCCGCGAGGACGCGGTCGCGTTGCCCGGAAGGAGGTTTCCTCATTACGCGCCCCTTTCCGAGGAGAACTCCGTTGGACCCGCTCGCTTTCATCACGGCGCTTGCGCAGGACGCGGGCGCGCTCTTGTGCGAGCGGCTCGACGATCCGCGCGATGTCGCGGAGAAGCGCCCCCACGATCTCGTGACCGATGCCGACCGCGCGAGCGAGGCGCTGATCGTGCGGCGCGTCCGCGAGGCCTTTCCGAACGCCGCGATCCTCGGCGAGGAGAGCGGGGTGCACGCGGGCCGTAGCGATGAGCGCTTCGTCGTGGACCCGCTCGACGGAACGACGAACTACGCGCACCGCTACCCGCTGTTCTGCGTCTCGATCGCGTACGAGCGGGCCGGCGTCGTCGAGGCCGGCGCGATCTACGCGCCGATGCTGCGCGAGCTCTTCACTGCGCGGCGCGGGGGCGGTGCGACGCGCAACGGCGCGCCGATCCGCGTCTCGCCGGTGGAGCGCGTCGCGGATGCGATGGTCTGCACGGGGTTCAACCCGGCTCGCTATTCGCGAAACGGACCGTATTTCGCGCACCTCTCCGACCGGGCTCAGGCGGTGCGCCGCGACGGCAGCGCGGCGCTCGACCTCGCCTTCATCGCGGCCGGCGTCTACGACGCGTTCTGGGAGTGGGACCTCGGCGCGTGGGACGTCGCGGCGGGCGCGCTGCTGATCGAAGAAGCCGGCGGACGCGCCGGTGCGATCGAAGGCGGTGCACTCGACATCGCGGCCGGTTCGATCCTCGCATCGAACGGACGCATCCACACCGAAATGGAGCAGCTACTGGGAGAGGTCAGTCGCGACGCCCGTTAGTTATCCTGCGCGAACGCTTCCAAGAACCGCCGCCGCTTTAGCGCAGGAGCTCGTCCATCACGGAGAGGAAGCGCTCGATCTCCTCGTCGGTCGTGTAGAAGTGCGCCCCCACGCGCAGTCCGCAGCCGGGGCGGTAGTCGAGGTAGATGCGGCGCGCGATGAGTTCGTGCAGCACGCGCTCGCCGTCCGGCACGTCGATGCCGACCCAGCCGGTGCGCCGGCTCGCGTCGTGCGGCGTGCTGACGTGCCAGCCGCGTTCGAGCGCCGCGTCGGTGAGACGCGTCGTGAGCCGCACGTTGTGCGCGCGGATCGCGGGTACGCCGATCTCGCGGATGATCTCGTGCCCGGCCCGGGCGACCAGATATCCCGGGATCGTCGGCGTCCCGCTCGCCCAGCGGAGCTGGTCCTGCGCGTAGTCGATCGGCGGCGGTTCGAACGCGAACGGCTCGCGGTGCGCGAACCAGCCGGTCACCATCGGCCGAAACCTTTCACGGAGCTCCGGCCGCACGTAGATCCAGCCGCAGCCGGGGCCGCCGCACAGCCATTTGTGCGAGCCGCCGACCGCGATGTCGATATCGAGCGCGACGACGTCGTACGGATACGTCCCGGTCGTCTGGTACGCGTCGAGCACGACCAGCGCGCCGGCCTCGCGAGCCCGCGCGACGATCGCCGGGACGTCGATCAGCACGCCGCTCTGGTAGTAGGCGTGCGAGAGCACGACGACGGCGGTGCGCTCGGTGATCGCCGAGCAGATGCGATCGGTCGGGATCGTCTTGCCGTCGTCGGTCGCGACGCGCACCGTCTTCGCGCCGGCGCGCTCCCACGCGGTCCAGACGTACGCCAGCGAGGGAAACTGCAGCGCTTCGTACACGACCTCGTTCCGCTCGGCGCCTCGGAAGTCGAGCGATGAGGCGAGCGCCGACTGCAGCAGGCTGACGTTCGGCGCGAGCGCGACCGAGCCGGCGGGCGCGCCGACGATCGCACCGATCCCGTCGCCGATCGCGCGCATCTCGTCCAGCCAGCCGGGCCACGCGCCCTCCGGACCGCCGTCGGCCCACTGGGCGTGATAGCGCACGAGCGCGTCGCGCGCGGCGAGCGGCGGCGCGCCCATGGAATGCGAGACGAGCCACGTGCTCGCGTCGAGCCCCGCAAACCGCTTGCGGACCCCGTCCGGAATGTTGAGAGGCGTCGCCGCGGCGATCACGGGGTCGTGCTTTCGCCGAGCACGGTGCGGACCTCCCATAGCTCGGGGAAGAACTGCCGCTGCAGCGTCTTCTGCAGGTAGGATACGCCGAGCGATCCGCCGGTGCCGGGCTTCATCCCGATCATGCGCTCGACCATCAGCACGTGGCGACCGCGCCACAGCCGGACGCGTTCGTCGAACTCGATCAGATCCTCGAGCAGCAGGTAGAGCGCGTAATGCGCCTCGTCGTTCTCGTAGATCGTGCGGAACGTTTGCACCAGCGCGTCGTGCGAGGACACGTCGAAGCCTTGCCGCGCGAGATGACCCTTGAGCGCGTCGTAGAGTGTCGGCTCGCGCAGCCGGCGCTCGAGGTTCGCGCGCTCCTGCGGCGTCACGTCGAGGTGCCGCAGCGCCTCCTCGGGCATCCGCAGGCCGCAGCGGAACTCGATCTCGCGGAACTGCGCGGATTGAAAGCCGCTAGCGGGGTTCAGCCCGGTGCGGAATTCGTTGAAGTCCTGCGGCGTCATCGTCTCGAGCACATCGACCTGCGCTGCGAGGATGTGCTGGATCGCGTGGATGCGCCGGAACGCCTTGCCGGCTTTGAGCAGATCGTCGCGCTCGAGAAAGCGGACCGCCGCGTCGAGCTCGTGCAGCGTCTGCTTGAACCACAGCTCGTACACCTGATGGATCAGGATGAAGAGCAGCTCGTCGTGGTGCGGCGGGTCGCTCAGCGGCCGCTGCAGCGAGAGCAGCTCGGGGACCCGGAGGTACGAACCGTAGGTCAGGGGTGCGGTAGCCACGCTGGTCCCTTCCGCACCGCGGCGCGCGGCTACTGTTCGCGGGCTCGGTGCCACCGCCACGTCCCGGCGTTCCACAGGTGCTGGCCGCTCATCGCCGGGACGACGCCCTCGAGGCCGTCGCGATACGCGACCGCCTCCTGGTTGAAGCCGAGAAAGACCACATCGGTCTGCGCGACGAGCCGGCGCGCGATGGCGCGGTCGCCGGCAGCCTCGCGCGCCGGATCGGTCGCGCCGAGCTCGTCGCGCGCCGCGCGGTCGATGACGGGATCGCAGATGCCGCCCATGTTGTCGCCGTTGGGCGGCCGCGTGTCGCAGCGGAAGAGGTAGGAGTGATCGGCGACGTCGTTCGGCTGCCAGCCGGAAAACGCCAGATCGAAGTGTCCCGTCTGAAAGATCCCCTTTTCCGCGCGCGTCGCCCAGATCTGGTTGTAGTTGTACGAGCGCAGCTCGACCGGCACGCCGAGCTTGCGGAGATCTTGCTGGACGAACAGGCCGAATCGTCCGGTCGTCTTGGACTCGGTCGTCGCGACGAAGTCGAGCGCCAGCGCCTTGCCGTTCTTGCGCCGCGTCCCGTCGGGCGAGCGGAGCCATCCGGCGGCGTCGAGCAGACGCGCGGCCGCAGCGGGGTCGTAGCGCGGCTGGACGAGCGCGGCGTCGTAGGCGAACTGGCCGGGAAGACGGTCGCTCTCGCCGTTCGCCCACAGCTCGCCGTTGAGGTCGCGCATGATCCGCGTGCGATCGATCCCCAGCGCGAGCGCGCGGCGCACGCGCGCGTCGTCGAGCGGCGGATGCGCCAGATTGAACATGACGAAGTCGAACTCGTTGTGCGGCTGCATCACGACGTGCGCGTCGCGGCGCGTCCGGAGCGCATCCAGAAACTCGCGTCCGAGCTGAACCCGCCCGATCACGAAGTCCAGGCTGCCGCCCTTCCAGAGCGTCGCAACGGTGTTGGGGTCGGGGACGATCGCGATCTCGATGCGCGGGATCGCGGGTGCGCCGCGAAAGTAGTCGCGGTTCGCCGAGAGCACGATCCGCGAACCGCGCTCCCACGACGCGAACCTGTACGGTCCGAGCCCCACCGGTGCGGCGCTGTACGGATCGCGGTTGAGCTCGGGTTTGCCCTGCAGCAGGTGCGCCGGGAGGAGCGGGTACGGATCGTTTGCCGCCATCGTGAAGCACGAAGGGACGAACGGCGAGAACGGCCGCGTCAACTGCACCTGGACGGTGTACCGGTCGAGTGCGCGCACGCTGCGCACGTGGTCGAAGCCGGTACGGTCGGGTACGGCATTGCGCGGGTTCATCGCCGCCGAGAACGAGAACAGGACGTCGCGCGCGTCGAAGGGCGCGCCGTCATGCCAGCGCGCGTCGCGGCGCAGGTGGTACGTCACCGTGCGCCCGTCGCGCGCGATCCCGCCGTTCGCGACGGTCGGCACGACCAGGGCGAGATCGGGGACGAGCCGGCCCCGACCGTCGTCGCGCATCAGGTAGCCGTGGATCAGCGGCGCGAGATAGCTGACCTGTGCGTTGTCGACCACGAGCGGGTTGAGTCCGGGCGGATCGGTTCCGATCACCATTCGCACGACGTCCCGTGAAGGAGCGCCGGCCGCGTGCGTGCATGCAACGCAGGCGAGGAGCAGCGCCGCGATCGGCGCGCGCAGACCGCGAAGCGGAGGGAATCTCAAGCCGGATCAGATGTCGACGCGGGCGTCGGAACTCCCTGGATCGACGCGCTGCCACGCCGTGTAGCGGCCGTCGTTCGAGCCGGGTGCCACCTCGCGGCGCCACCAGGCGGGGGTGCCGGTCGTGTCGACCTCCCACAGCTCGCCCTTCGCGATCTTCTGCGTTCCGTACAGCGTCGCGCCTTCGAGCGTCGTGCCGACCCGAACTTCGACGTTGACGGCACGGTCGAACGAGACGTTGCGGAAGCGGATCAGCCCTTCAGCGAACGCCGGCCGGGCGAACGCGCAAAAAGCAGCGGTCGCGGCGAGTGCGGAACAAACCTGACTGCGCGTCACGGGCGCCTCCCCCGGCGTGAGCCGGTATACGAAAGCATACCCCGCGACCTGAGAACGCTCTGAGAGCGGCGCCGCTTGCGCCGCAAAACGTCGAAGGCGTATGCTGGGAACCCGGCGGGCGGCAACCCGCTCGGCACAGCGGTTCATCCAACCTACGGAGGTACGAAGATGTCGATCCGCTTCATCGGTGCGTCGGTCACGGCGCTCGCCCTCATCGCCGGCTTCGCGCTGGGACGCGCGACCGGACCACAGATCGCGTCGGCGCAAGTGCCGTCGCTCAGCCACTTCATGTGCTACCAGACGACGTTTGCGACGCATGCCGCCGCGGCCGCGCAAGTCAGCGATCAGTTCGGATCGACGGCGCGGAAGTTCTTCCAGGCCGACATGTTCTGTGCGCCGGCGAAGAAGATGCCGCTCGGGTTCAAGCCGCGGCAGATTCCCGCCAACGCGAATCACCTGACGTGCTATCACACCGAAGGTGCGCCGATCGCGCAGTCGCGCAAGATCATGAACCAGCTCGAGACGACCGCGTTCAAAGGGCTGACCCCGCGGTACTTCTGCCTGCCGACGTTCAAACAGGAGATGCCGCCGGGCGCGGCCGGCTGAGCGGCGCCGCGGGCGCAGCACGCGAACCGCTCCGCGCATCGATCGAGCAGGTCCGGTACCCGCGAACGGTTGAACTCGGGTCTCGGCCGGCCGGAGAGATGGCGGAGCGGTTGAACGCGGCGGTCTTGAAAACCGCTGGCCCTTGACGGGGCTCGTGGGTTCGAATCCCACTCTCTCCTCACGCGGCGTTTTGCCGCACAACTGAGGTGAACGATATGGAGACGCTCCGTTTGATCCGCAACGTGTTGCTGCGGAGTTTCGCGATCGGGGTCGGCTTCGCGCTCCTGATGCTGATCGGGATGCTGGTGGCTTGGCCGGTCTGGTCCGGGATCGCGATGAGCTGGTTTCACACCGATGAGGCGACCCTGAGCAGTGCCGCACTGCGGCTGTTCATCGAGATCAGATTCTATCTGGTGTTCGTGCTGCTGACGCCGGGCTTGGCGATCCACTGGACCATTCGCAGCGAACTCGCGCGCAGGACATCGCCGCCTGCGTGAAGGTCGTCATCGCGGGTGGGAGCGGCCATCTCGGGACGCTGCTCGCGCGTGCGCGTTGCGAAGCGGGCGACGAGGTCGTCGTCCTCAGCCGCACGCCGCGCCCGGCGTCATGGCGCGTCGTGGCCTGGGACGCGCGGACCCTCGGTCCGTGGGCGCAGGAGCTCGAAGGCGCCGGCGCGGTTGTGAACTTCGCGGGGCGCAGCGTCAACTGCCGTTACACCCCGAGCAACCGGCGCGCGATCGTCGACTCGCGAGTCGAGTCGACGCGTGCGATCGGGGAGGCCGTCGCGCGTGCCGCGATCCCGCCGCGGCTCTGGCTGCAGACGTCGACCGCGACGATCTACGCGCACCGCTACGACGTCGCGAACGACGAAGCGAGCGGGATCATCGGCGGTTCGGAACCCGGCGTGCCGGAGACGTGGCGCTTCAGCATCGAGGTCGCCCGGGCGTGGGAACGCGCCGTCGACGACGCCACCGTTGACGGGACCCGCACCGTGAAGCTGCGCTCGGCGATCGTGATGAGTCCTGAGTCCGGCGGTCCGTTCGATATCCTGCTGCGGCTGGTCCGGTTCGGGCTCGGCGGGAGCTCCGGCGATGGCCGGCAGTACGTCTCGTGGATCCACGATGCCGACTTCGTCCGCGCGATCGACTGGATCGTGCGCAACGACGCGCTGAGCGGGCCGGTCAATCTCGCCGCACCGAACCCGCTGCCGAACGCGGCGTTCATGCGCGAGCTGCGCCGCGCCTGGGGAATCCCGGTCGGGCTGCCGTCGCCCGGCTGGATGCTGGAGATCGGAGCACGCCTGCTGGGCACCGAGACGGAGCTCGTGCTCAAGAGCCGGTTCGTCGTCCCCGGGAAGCTCGCGGCCGACGGCTTCGCATTCGATTTTCCCAGTTGGGGTGCTGCGGCGCGCGATCTCTGCACGCGCTGGCGGCGTGCCCGCGGAGCACCGCCGCCGGACGCTACTTCATCTCGGCTGCCGGCAGCAGGGCGGTGACCTCGATCGTCGGTGCGGACGGGAGCTCGATCTTGAGCAAGAGCGGCGTCACGTCGCCCGGCGGGATGATCGCCAGCGTCGGCACCGTCATGTAGGTCGTCGTGCCGTCGCCGGTCGCGATGCGCAGCCGAAACGCGGCTTGCTCGTCGGGTGCGATGATGAACTGCCGCGGTTTGAGCGAGAACGACTCGGCGGCGATCCGCGGATGGTTGAGCACGTCGAGCAGCCGGACCGCGGGATAGCCGTCGATCGCGCACGCGCTCGCGCCGACGTTCGTCAGCGTGATACGCAGCTCGCGGTGCAGCATCGCGCCCTGGTCCGACGTCACCGCGGCTTTCAGCTGCGAGCTCCGACACGGCCGCAGGATGGCGAGCCCGTGCTGGCCGCCGAACGGCACCGGCGGGTTGGTCGGGCTCAGCGTGGCGGACGCCGCGAGCGGCAGCGCGGCCACGAACATCGAGCTGAGAAAAAGCGTGCGAAGACCCATGGTCGCGGAACGCAGCGGAATGGACGAACGTCACGCGAAGAGTCCTCCGACCCGCTTGCATCGACCCGTTGGAGGGATCGCCCATGAGCAGCCTCGTCCGCCACTTCGGTCACGTCGTCGTGGTGACCGCGTTCCTCTTCAACGCTGCGGGAGCGCAGCAGGTATCGGCAGCGCCCGTGATGGCTCTGCCGGATTGTCAGGGAAAGCCTCAAGTCCGCCCCGCGCAGGTGCTCTTCGCGTGTGCAGATGGGAATTTCTCGGCCGAAAAGCTGCACTGGACGAGTTGGGGTGGGCCCAAGGCGGTGGCGAACGGCGTCGCGCAATCCAACGATTGTACGCCGAACTGCGCCGCCGGGAAGATGCACAGCTACCGCATTCGGGTGATCATCAGCGGACGAGAGTCGTGCCCGGGCGGCCGTCCCGCGTATTCGTCGGTCACGTTTGCGTGGCCCGGCGCCAACCCCGGCGGAACACCGTATTCGATGAAGTATCCGTGCACGTCGCGCTGACGCGGTTTCCGAAGCGTTAGCCCGTCTCGGCGGGAAGCGAGCGGACCTCTGCCGTATTTGGATCGCGTGCCCGTTCCCCGTAAGTACGCCACAGTCATCGCGGACTGGCTGAGCGAGCTCGGGTATACGCATTGCTTTTTTGTCGCCGGCGGCAACATCATGCATCTGCTGGATGCCGCGAGGACCCGCTTCACCTGTATCGCGGTGGTGCACGAGGTCGCCGCCGGTGTCGCGGTGGAGTACTTCAATGAGGTCGGCGCGGCGGAAGGTCATCGCGCGTTCGCCTTGGTCACTGCCGGTCCGGGCCTGACGAACATCGTCACGGCGCTTGCCGGAGCGTTCTTGGAGAGCCGGGAACTTCTCGTGCTCGGCGGGCAAGTGAAGTCGACGGATCTTGCGGGTCCCCTTTTGCGTCAGCGCGGAATCCAAGAGATCGACGGTGTGGCGATCGCGAAACCGCTCACGGTCGTCGCTGAGCGCATCGAGGTACCGGTAGACCGCGCGACATTCACCGGACTGGTTGGACGCGGCGCACAAGCGCGAAAGGGTCCGGTGTTTCTGGAGATCTGTCTCGACGCGCAAGGTGCGTGGGTCGAACCGTCGGGCGCCGATCGAGATTCCGCGCATCCGCCCGCAGTCAGCGCGAACCAGGTCGCCGCCGCGCGCGATCGGGCTCCGTCCATTGCCGGTCTGGTCCATGACGCCGCTCGTCCGGTGCTCTTGCTCGGCGGCGGCCTTTCCCGATCGGCCGCCTCCCGGCTCCGCAATCCTCTGCGCGCAGTTCACGTCCCGGTGATGACGACGTGGAACGGCATGGACCGGGTCGATGCGCGCGACCCGAACTATGCCGGCCGGCCGAACACCTGGGGTCAGCGTTCGGCGAACGTCTTGATCCAGCAAGCCGATCTCATCGTCGCTGTCGGCACGCGGCTCGGACTGCAGCAGACGGGCTTCAATCACCGGGCGTTCGCACCGCTCGCACAGGTCGTGCAGGTCGACATCGACGAGCACGAGTTGACGAAGGGGCACCCGAAGGTCGACATCGCGATCGCCGGTGACGCCGACGCCTTCTTGGAGACCCTCCTCGATCACGATTTGGGGACGCACGTCGACTGGCTCGCGTTTTGCCGCTCCGTCCGCGAGCGGTTGCCCGTGATCGACGCAAACAACGTCCACGAGCCCGGTTATCTCGATCCCTTCGAGTTCATGCAAGTCTTGTCGCGGCTCTGCAACGAGCGTGACATCGTGGTGCCGGCCTCGAGCGGCGGGGCGTTTACCACGGCGATGCAAGCGTTCGACCAGCGGTTCGGGCAAACCGTCGTCACGGATAAAGGCCTCGCAGCGATGGGTTACGGCCTGGCGGGAGCGATCGGTGCCGCGTTCGCAGGCGGCGGGCGCCGCACGATCCTGTGCGAGGGCGATGGCGGTTTCAGTCAAAATCTGCAAGAGCTTGCGACGGTGGCGGTCAACGCGTTGCCGATCAAGATCTTTCTCGTGAGCAACGACGGCTACGCCTCGATTCGCATGACACAGCGGAACTATTTCGACGGCGAGTATCTCGGGTGCGACGTGAAGAGCGGTCTCGGCTTCCCGAATTGGGAACTGCTGTTCCGCGCGTACGGAATCCCGCTCGCCGTCTTGAGCGAGCAATGGGATCGCGATGATGCGATCCTCGCTGCGCTGCGCTCGCCGGGCCCGGCCGCCTTCCTGGTCCTCGTCGACCCTGAGCAGACGTATTTCCCGAAAATCACGAGCCGGGTCACGGCGACCGGCTCGATGGAGTCCGCACCCCTTCATCTCATGACACCGCCGCTACCGCCCGACGTCGCGGCCGACGTGCTGCGCTACGCCGAGATCGAACAGAGCACGATAAAGGCGTGAACAAGACCGAACGCCAGATGCTGCAAATCCTCAAACGGGGTGCCGACGAATTCGGGTATGTCGCGGTCAAGGCCGAGTTCGAAGCGGAGGGGACCCGTCCCGACGAGCTGTTGCGGCTCGTCGAGATCGCGTCCCGTGCCGGTCTTCCGCTGACGGTCAAGATCGGCGGCTGTGAGGCGATGCGCGATCTGCTCGAGTCGAAGCAGATCGGCGTGCGATACATCGTCGCGCCGATGGTCGAAACGCCGTACGCGCTCTCGAAATACATCGCGGCCAAGGAAACCGTGTTCAACAGCGACGAAGCGCAAGACGTCGAGTTCTTGTTCAATTTGGAGACGATAACCGGCTACGAGCACCGGGACGAATTGGTGAAACTGGCCGCCTCCCGTCCGGGTGTAGACGGGATCGTTTTCGGGCGTATCGATTTCCTAGGCTCGATCGGCCGCGACCGGATGACGGTGAACGACGACGACATCACGCAGTTCGTGATCGAGACGGCGAAGGCGTGCCGCGCAGCGGATCTCGACCTCGTCGTCGGAGGCGGCGTCTCGCGGGACGCGGTGCCGGCGCTGCAGAGGATCAGGCGCGAGCACCTGACCCGCTTCGAGACGCGGAAGGTCGTATTTACCGCGTCCGCGTTGGAAACACCGTCGATCGGGCAAGGCCTCTTGAACGCCGTGCACTTCGAGCTGCTCTGGTTGATCAACAAACGCGCGTACTACGGCGCCATCCACCGCGAAGACGAGCGGCGTATCGACATGCTGGAGTCCCGGTGGCAGGTCCTAAACCAGCCGACGTAACGGTCGAGAGCGGCTCGGTGTTCATCACCGGGGCTGCGCGTGGGCTCGGTGCCGCGATCGCCCGCAGGTTTCGTGCGTCCGGGAGAACGGTGATCGCGCCGGCCCGCGGCGAGCTCGACCTTTCGGATCCGCAGTCGGTGCGACGTTACCTCGATCGACCGGGTCTCGAAGCGGTCGACGTGCTGATCAACAACGCCGGCGAAAACATTCTCGGCACGATCGATGCGCTTCCCGAGGCGGATCTGCGTCGCATGTTCGAAACGAACGTCATGTCCGTGTGGTCCTTGACCCGAACGCTCGGCGCGATGATGCGGCAGCGGAGGCGCGGACGGATCGTCAACCTGGCGTCGGTCTTCGGCATCAAGAGCCGTGCGTCCCGGGCCGCATATACCTCGACCAAAGCGGCACTGATCGGTTTCACCAAAGCCGCCGCGATCGAGTTCGGACCGGACAACGTCTTGGTGAACGCCGTCGCGCCTGGATTCATCGACACCGACCTCACCCGCAAGAACAACTCGCCCGAGCAGCTCGAACGGCTGTGCGGCATGGTGCCGCTGGGCCGATTAGGCGAACCCGACGAGATCGCAAACCTCGTGTACTGGCTCGCTTCGGACGAGAACACGTACATGACCGGACAGACCTTGGTGATCGACGGCGGGTTCTTGATCCAATGACGACCGCGGACGCGTTCAGCGTCGAATCGGGCCAAGGCCGATATCGCGTCGAACCGTTCGAACGCATCGACGGCCTCTTCGCGGAGATCGGGCGAATCGATCATGCAGTTCTCGTAGCCGATGAGCGGATCGTGGAGCTGTTCGCTGAGCCTTTCCGGACCCTCGGAGCCACGCTGATCCACCGGGTCGCTGCGACGGAGCGGGAGAAGACGCTGGCCGGCGTGGAGCGGACGCTCCTCGCGATGCAGGCAGCCGGGGCGAACAAGAAAACGGTGGTCGTCGGCGTCGGCGGCGGGATCGTTCAAGACGTGGCGGCGTTGGCCTCGCATCTTTGGTATCGTGGGGTGGAGTTCGTCTTCGTTCCGACGACGCTGTTGGCCATGGCCGACAGCTGTATCGGAGCGAAGAGCGCCGTGAATCTGGGCGCGTTCAAGAATCAGGTTGGCACGTTCCAGGCTCCGTCCCGGGTGCTGGTGTGCCCGCGATTCGTGGACACGCTCCCGGACGACGACGTGCGATCCGGATATGGTGAGATCGTCAAGCTCGCGATCATCGACTCCGCGCAACGCTTTTTCGCGGTACGGGACGATGTCGAAGGCACCGGTTTCCGCGGGCCACATCTCGGACGCAACATCCGAGCCAGCTTGGAGACGAAGCGCCGGATCATCGAGATCGACGAGTACGAGCGAGACCTGCGCCGGATCCTGAACTACGGCCACACCTTTGGGCATGCGCTGGAATCGGTCACCGGCAACGGCGTACCCCATGGCTTAGCGGTCGCGTGGGGCGTCGATGTTGCAAACTTCGTCGCCATGCGAAGAACGATTCTCGACCATGCGACGTACGCCGAGATCCATCGCTTCTTGAAGGCGGTCTTCTCGCTGAAGCTGCCGGCAGCGTACGACGCTCCACAATTGATCGCCGCGATGCGGCGCGACAAGAAAGCGTACGATGGTACCATCAATTTGATCCTGCCGCACGGGCTCGGCGACGTCCGGGTCGTTCCGGCCGCGATCGACGCGGAGCTCGAGTCACAGATCGGTGAATATCTCCGTTCCGACGACATCTTCGGCCGCTGACATGATGGACCGAGCGGCGGCCCGCGGACGAAAGCTCATCTCCATCGTGACGCCGCTGTACAACGAGAGCGCGAACGTGGACGAGCTCGCACGGCGGCTCGCGGCGGTATTCGACCTGTACACGGACCGTTATGATTTCGAAGTGATCGCGGTCGAAAACGGGTCGGTCGACGACACCTACGAAAAGCTGCTCGCCGTGCGGGCCCGCGACGCCCGATGGAAGGTGATTCAGCTTTCACGCAACTTCCTGATGGAAGGCGGGATGACCGCCGGGCTGTCGGCTGCGCAGGGCGATGCGGCGGTCATCATGGCGTCCGACCTGCAAGACCCGCCGGAGCTCATCCCGCAATTCATCGAAAAGTGGGAAGAAGGCTATGAAAACATCTTTCAGGTGATCAATCGTCGTCCCGACGAGAGCCGCTTCCGGCGTTTTTGCTCAGCCGCGTTCTACCGCATCATCAACGCGGTCAGCGATACGCCGGTACCTCGGAACGCCAGCGACTTCCGGCTGGTGGACCGGCTCGTGTATCAGGCGTTCAATACGCTCGGAGAGCGGAACCGCATGGTCCGCGCGATGTGGGGGTTCCTCGGTTTCCGCTCCTACGGCATCGAAGCTGAGCGTGCGCCCCGGCACGGCGGTCGGTCCAGCTACAATTTTCTCTTGTTCGCTGCGTTCGCGGTGAGAGGGATTCTTTCGTCGTCGAACGTCCCGCTGAAGGCAATTCCTTTCTTCGGCGCGGCGTGTGCGGTGTTTTCCTTCGTGATCCTCGCCGGTGTGGTCGTCCGTGCGTACCTCCACGGTGTGCCGTTCGACGGTTTCGGCACGATCACGGGGCTCATGCTGATGCTGTTCGGATTTCTGTTCCTGCTGCTCGGGCTCGTTAGCGAATATGTCGGCATGATCTATAACGAGACGCGCCGCCGCCCGTCATTCATCGTCCGTGCCACCCACGGCTTCGAAACGACCGACTGACGATCGATCGCGCTCTCCGGTATTATGCAGGCTGTGTGCTGCGGTGCCAGTGCAGCGTTCGCCGCAGCGCCTCATCGAGCGAGGTGCGCTCCCGCAGGCCGAGCTCCTCGCGCGCCCGCGCCGTCGAGGGAACGTAGCGGTCTACCGGCCGCAGCGCATCTGCGCGACCGCGCACCTCGATGCGCCGATCCGGGCCGGACGCCCGGGAAACGGCTCCGGCAAGCTCCGAGATGGAGACCGCATGTTCGGAACCGACATTATACGCGCGACCCGGCGAACCGCGCGCCAAGATACCCCAAAGCCAGGTCGTCATGTCGGCAGCGTAGAGATAGGATCGAACCGCTGCTCCATCTCCGGTGATGACGATCGGTCCGTCGGCCAGGGCGTCACGTAAGAGATTGCCGACGGCGAAGTGCGTACCGATCGGAAGGTACGGGCCGACGAACGCGAAGAGCCGTCCGACCCTGACGCTCGGTCCGCCTTCGGCAACGGCGATCGCGCCGAGCAGCTCCGCGAGGCGTTTGCCTTCATGGTAGGCCGACCGGGGCTGGAGCGGATCGGGACCGCCTCCGTAGTCCTCCGGAATATGCGTGAGGTCCACCGGCTGAGGACCATAGATTGCCCCGGAACTCGTAAAGAGGAACGGTATGGCCCCGCTGCGCGCCGCGACGGCAAGCGTCGCTTGCTGTCCTGCCACGATCGTGTCGATCATCTCCGCGGGATGTTGTTCGTTCAGGGCGGCGCTAGCCGGCGTTGCGGCGTTGACAACCGCGTCATACGATCCGCCGGGGGCAGAACGTCGTACGTCTCCGCGAATGAGCGTGATGCCCGCGGCATGCGCGATCGCTGGAGACCGGCGCGCGAATCCGTCAGGATCGCGCGTCAGGATGTCGACACGGATGGAAGTCCCGAGACGCGCATTCGCGTGAACGATCGAGGCCAGAAACCAGGTACCGATGAACCCCGTGCCACCCGTGACGTACAGCCGGGCGTCGCGGAAAAGCGCAATGTCGGCTTCGGCGTCCCCGATGACGTCGTTCAAGTCGGAGACCAGGGAAATCACCGGCTGGATTCGTGCGCTACGGCCGCTTCGACGATCGCGCGGGCGATGAAATCGAGCTCGGCGTCCCCGAGTCCCGGAAAGGTTCCGACCCAAAAGACGTCATTCATGATCGTGTCCGCATTCGGCAGCTCGCCGACGAGGCGGTAAGCGACGTTCGCGTACGCGGGTTGGCGGACGAGATTACCCGCGAAGACCAACCGCGTTCCGATCTTGCGGTCGGTGAGACGTTGAACGAGCGTATTGCGATCGATCGGCGCGCCCGGAAGGACGCGAATCGGAAAACCGAACCATGAGGATGATCCGCCGGGCGCTTCACTGGGAAGCCCCAGCCACCGAACCTCCGACAGCAGCCCGAGGAGCCGCTTCGCGTTGCGCTTGCGAGCAGCTATGAAGTGATCGACCTTTGCGAGCTGGGCGACGCCGATCGCGGCTTGCATGTCGGTGAGCTTGAGGTTGTAGCCGATGTGCGTGTACGTATACTTGTGATCGTATCCGTGCGGCAGGTCGCCGAGCTGCCAATCAAACCGCTTGCCGCAGGTGTTCTCCTTGCCCGTCGCACACCAGCAGTCGCGGCCCCAATCGCGAAACGACTCGACGATCTTGCGAAGTTTCGGCGAGCGCATCATCACGGCTCCTCCTTCCCCCATCGTGAGATGATGTGCGGGGTAGAAGCTCACCGTGGCGATATCGCCGAACGTGCCGACCTGTTGTCCGTTCCAGGTCGCGCCGACGGCGTCACACGTATCTTCGATCATCCAGAGACCGTGCTCGCGGCAGAATTGCCGGACCGCCTCAGGATCGTACGGATTTCCCAGCGTGTGCGCGATCATCACCGCCTTCGTTTTCGGCGACAGCGCTCGGCTGAACTGGCTCAGGTCGGCATTGTACGTCGTCAACTCACTGTCGACGAACACCGGGATGCATCCCGCTTGCACGATCGGATTGACCGTCGTCGGAAACCCTGCCGCTGCGGTGATCACTTCGTCACCCGGCCGTAATCGGCGTTCGCCGAGCTCGGGCGAGGTCAGGGCCATGATCGCGCAGAGATTTGCCGACGATCCCGAGTTCACGAGCACGCATTCACGAACGCCGAACCAGCGCGCGAACTCCTTTTCGAAGCGCTCCGCGTAGCGGCCGGTCGTGAGCCAAAAATCGAGCGAAGCGTCGACCAGCGCCACGAACTCGGACTCGTCGAAGGTCCGCCCGCTTACCGGCACCACGTCCTCGTCAGGTGTAAACGTCCGCTCCTCGTACGCCGCGCGAAAGTACCTGCGCGTGCGGAGGAGGATATCGTCACGGAGGGCTTGCGCCTCCGCGCTGCTGCTCTTGTCTCGGAGCATCAGCCGATGTTCTCCGGCGGTGCCGTGATGGCCCACCCCTGGCGCGGCCGGACCCAGGGGGCGGCTCCGGACTCCCAAAGCTCCTCGAGATTGCGCTTATCGCGCAGGGTGTCCATCGGGCGCCAGAAGCCGTCGTGAAAAAAGCAGGAGAGCTGTCTCCGCGCCGCAAGCCCCGCCAGCGGTTCGTGCTCGAGCATCGTATCGTCGCCGTCGATGATGTCAAAGATCTCCGGCTCGAAGACGAAGAAGCCGCCGTTGATCCAGCCTTCGCTCATCAGCGGCTTCTCCTCGAACGAAGTGACCATGGTTCCTGAAGTCTCAAGCGCACCGAAACGCGCAGGTGGGCGAACGGCCGTAAGCGTCGCCAGACGGCCTTCACGGCGATGAAACGCGAGAACCTCCCCGATATCAAGCGACGCAAGACCGTCGCCGTACGTGCACATGAACGTCTCGTTGCCGATAATTTCGCGCAGCCGCTTAACGCGTCCGCCGGTGCCCGTCGCGAGGCCGGTGTCGACGAGATGAATTTTCCAGCGCTCTGCGAGCCGCGTGCGAGCGACCTCGACCTTACCGCTGGCCAAGTCAATCATGACGTCGTTATTGTGCGCCCAGAACGCGTGAAAGTATTCTTTGATGACTTCCTGCTTGTATCCGAGTGCGAGCACGAAGTCGTCGAAGCCGGCAGCGGAGTACATGTTGAGGAGATGCCACAAGATCGGCTTGCCGCCGATCTCAACCATTGGCTTGGGGCGACTGGCCGTTTCTTCCGACAGCCGTGTGCCGAGGCCGCCCGCAAGGATGATCGTTTTCACAAGTCGCTGGTCGGCTAATGGTCTCTGAGGTTCCTGTTCGCCGGCAGGCCGCCGCGGGTCGCGCGAAGCTACGGGGCGACGATCGCGACAGCGCGATCGAGCTGCGGATCGTGCCCGAGCTCGCCCGGGTGCGCATCGGCGGGCTGGACCACGACGACGTCCGGCTCGATCCCGATGGTGTCGATGTCGCGCCCTGCCGGCGTCAGATACCGAGCCGTGGTCAGCTTGATCGCGCCGCCGTCGGGGAGCGCGAAGGTCTCCTGCACGAGGCCTTTCCCGAACGTGCGCGTCCCGACGAGCGTCCCGGCCTTTGCGTCTTGGATCGCCCCGGCGACGATCTCAGCCGCCGACGCCGTATCACCGTCGATGAGCACCGCGAGCGGTCCGCCGAGCAGCGCGATCGACGTTTTCGCGGCGAACGGCACGGGGGGACCTGCGCGCTCGCGCGTGGTGACGACGGTGCCGCGCACGAAATGCGACGCGATGGCGATCGCCGCGTCGCGGTAGCCGCCGCCGTCCGCCCGAAGATCGATGACGTACGCGCGTGTGCCCGCGTTCCGCAAGCGTACGAGGACCGCGTCGAGCTGTTGCGGTGCCCGCGCGCCGAACGACCGGATGCGAACGTATCCGAGCCCCTCACCGATGACGCGCGCGGTGACGTCGGGGGCGACGATCACCGCCCGGACGATCGCGAGCTGCGGCTGCGCGACGCCGTCGCGGGTGAACGCGAGGCGTACGGTCGTACCGGGCCTGCCACGCAGCGCTCGTACGACGTCGGCGGGAGTCGCGACCGGCAGCTCGTCGATCGTCGTGATCGTGTCGCCGGCGCGCAGGCCGGCCGCCTCGGCCGGCCCGTCCGGAAACACGTCGGCCACGCGCACCGCGTGCGTCGTCGGATCGACGTCGAGCTCGGCGCCGATGCCGGCGCTCGGCGTGCCGTCGAGGAAGCCGACGAACTTCTTGAACGCCGCCGACGGGAAGACGACCGAGTACGGATCGTGCAACGCCGCGATCTCGCCGGCGATTGTCTGCGCGACGAGATCGGGCGTGCGGACGCGCGTTCCATAGCGCGCCACGGCCAGCGCGACCTCGCGATCGATCTCGCTCTCGGCACGGTAGCGGTCGACGTGCGCCGGGATCGCCGGCAGCCGTACGGGCGTCACACCGCGCGAGGCGAGATAGGCCGCGATGCCGCGCCGCGCGCCGCCGAGGAGAACGGCCGGGTCGACCGGCCGGTAGTAGCGCGCCATCACCGTCGTGTAGCATATCTCGAGCGCGATGACGTCGAGCGCTCCGAGCGAGGCCGGCGCGCTCGCGGGAACCGGTCGCGGCAGCGCGCGCGCCGGGAGGACGGCGAGCGCCACCGCGACGATGACGACAGCCGAACGAAGCACCACGGCGATGTGCTTCGGCGCGGGCTGGATATTGCATGCCGCCGCCCTCACCGTGCCGTCCGCGGGGAGCGGACGGAGGACGGCAAACCTCGCCAGCGCGAACTGGCGGCGGTGCAGACGAAGACCGACCGGCGTGTCGTCGCCTTGGTTTTTCTGATCGCGCTCGCCGTGTGCGCCCTGGTCACGAAGACGCACGTCGTCTCCTGGAACGACGGTTCGCGGATCGCGACGGTCGACGCGCTGACCGCCGACGGCACCTTTCGCATCGACGGTTCACCCTTCGCCGTGGGTCTGGGCGACAAGATCCGCTTTCACGGCGCCACGTACTCCGACAAGCCGCCGCTTCTCGCCGTGCTCGCCGCCGCGGTCGCTTTGGCCGTCGCACCCGCCGGTGTTTCGCTCCGCCATACGCCCGGGACCGCGATCTATCTCGTGACGCTCTTCACCGTCGGCGTCTGGTTCGCCGTAGGGTGCTGCTACGCGTACGCGTTCGCGCAGTACCTGGGTCTCTCGCGAAGCGTCGCCATCGCGGTTGCCGCGCTCACGGGCGTCGGAACGCTGGCGTTGCCGTATGCGACCGTGTTGACCAACCATGTGCCCTGCGGCGCATGCGCGCTCGCCGGGTGCTTCTATGCCGTCCGCGCACGCGACGGCGCCCGCTGGGCGGCGCCCTTGGCCGGCCTCTTCTTCGCGCTGGCATATGCGTTCGATGCCGCTGGGATATTGCTCGCGCTCGCCGGCGCGATCTTGCTCTGGGGAGCGCCGCTGCGCACGTGGCTGCTGGTCCTCGCGGTCGGACTCCCCGTCGTCGCGCTCGAGTTCGCGTACAACCTGCGCGTCTCCGGGAGCATCATGCCCACCGCCTTCACCGTCGCCGTGTGGAAGGATCCCTCGCTGCCGTTCTACTCGCCCTCGATGCAAGCGTTCCATGTCTTCTCGCCGGCTGACTACCTGAGGTTCGTCGTATCGCTCCTTGTCGGCACGAAGGGGCTGTTCTCGTTCACGCCGCTGATGCTTGTGGTCGGCTACGGGCTCCTCGTCATGGTGCGTACGCCTGGGCTTCCACGCCGGCTCGCGTCGGCGATCGCGGCGACGACGCTCGTATACTTCGCTGCGATCGTCCTATTGCAAAACGACACCGGCGCCCGGAACTTCGGCGAGCGGCGCTACGTCGATCTCTTCTTTCTCCTCTGCGTCGCGGTCGGGCCGGCGCTGGCGTCGGTGCGCGGGCCTCTCGCCCGGCTCGCGGTGTACATCGCGAGCGCGCTGTCGGTCGCAATCGCGGCGCTCGGCACGGTGGCGCCGTTCGGGGGCGCGCCGGGCGAATCGGGCTTTGCGTTCGGACTGGCGGAGTTCGCGGCGCTGTACCGGCGCGCGCCGCTTCAGGCTGCGCTCGACGTCGTCATGCTGGTCGTCCTGCTCGTCTTCGTGCTGCGAATCGTCGATCGTGCGTTCCGCGCGCCCCGCGCTAGCACCGTGGCGCCGCGGCGCGCGTGAGACGATCGCGCACGGCAGCGTTCTGCTCGGTGTCCGCTGGAAGCGTCGCGACGACGGCGTCGTAGCCGTCGGAGTCGAGCGCGCGGAGCGTCGCATAGAGCGAGCGCGCCGCCGTTGCGGGGTCGTCCGAGAGCGTCAACACCGCGACCCGCCGGCCGCCCGCGGCGAGGCGGCGCGCTTCGTCCTCGCGCCCGGCGGCGTCGATCAAGACGACGCGCGCGCGCGGCGCGTAGTGCGAACGCAACATCCCCGGTGCGCGAACCGTACCCCCGACACGCGTGACGACGGACGTGCCCAGCGCCTCGCCGAGCTGCGAGGGGGTGATCGCGCCGGCGCGCAGCACCGCCGGGACGGCGCCGGTGAGGTCGACGATCGTCGACTCGACGCCGACGCGCGCCGGCCCGCCGTCGACGATCAGATCGACCTCGTCGCCGAGGTCGGCGCGCACGTGCGCGGCACTGGTCGGCGAGATCTGTCCGAAC
The DNA here is from genome assembly GCA_003168375.1 of Vulcanimicrobiota bacterium. Lineage (GTDB taxonomy): Bacteria > Vulcanimicrobiota > Vulcanimicrobiia > Vulcanimicrobiales > Vulcanimicrobiaceae > Vulcanimicrobium > Vulcanimicrobium winogradskyi. The sequence continues at coordinate 44,701 of PMSI01000002.1, read as the reverse complement.
CGGTTCGCCGACGGCGCCGCGAGGGCGCCGCCGAACGCGGTCAGGATCGCGCGTGCCAGCGGGTGCTCCGGGACACGCACGGCGACCGTCTCCTGGCCGCCGGTCACCGTGCGCGGCGTGCGCGGACCGCGCGCGACGATCGCGGTGAGCGGTCCCGGCCAGAAGCGCGCAGCGAGCGCGCGCAGCTCGGGCGTGATCGCCGCGACGTACCCTTCGAGCGCGCTGACCTCGTGCGCGTGTACGATCAGCGGGTGGTCCGCCGGACGTCCTTTGATCGCGTACACGCGCGCGACCGCCGCCGGGTTCGCGACGTCGGCGGCGAGACCGTAGACCGTCTCGGTCGGGATCGCGACGACGCCGCCCGCGCGCAACACCGCGACCGCGCGTACGACGACGTCGTCGCCGTTCACGTCAGCGGGTCGACCCGTCGGGCTCGATCGAGGCGAAGCCGGCGAACGGCCGCAGGATCTCCGGGATCGTCACGCCGCCGTCGGCGCGCTGGTAGTTCTCGACGATCGCGACCAGCGTGCGGCCGATCGCGCCGCCCGATCCGTTGAGCGTGTGAACCAACTCAGGCTTCGCGCCTGCTTCGCGCCGGAACCGGATCGACGAGCGGCGGGCCTGAAAGTCGGTACAGTTCGAGCACGAGCTGACCTCGCGATAGGTGTCCGCTCCCGGCATCCACGCTTCGACGTCGTACGTCTTGGCAGCGTTGAACCCGGTGTCGCCTGCGCAGAGCAGCATCACGCGGTGGGTGATTCCCAGCTCTTCGTAGAGGCCGGTCGCGTTGCGCACGAGCGTCTCCAAGTCGTCGAACGAGCGCTCCGGCATCGTGAGCCAGACCAGCTCGACCTTTTCGAATTGATGCTGGCGGATGAGCCCGCGCGTGTCCTTCCCGGCGGCGCCGGCCTCCTTGCGGAAGCACGGCGTGTGCGCTGCGTACCGCACCGGCAGCGCGTCGCCGGACAGGATCTCGTCGCGATGCATCGCCGTCAGCGGAACCTCCGCCGTCGGGATCAGGTACAGCGCCTCGCTCGCGCCGTCGCCGTCGAACGCGTACATCTGGTCGGAGAACTTCGAGAGCTGTCCGGTCGACCACATCGTCGAACGCGAGACGAGCAGCGGCGGGTCGATCTCCACGTATCCGTTGCGTGCGGCGCGGTCGAGAAAGAACTGTGCGAGCGCGCGCGAGAGGCGCGCGCCGGCGCCGCGCAGCACGGTGAAGCGCGAACCCGACAGCTTCGTGGCGCGTTCGAAGTCGAAGATCCCGAGCCGTTCGCCGATCTCCCAATGCGGCTTCGGTGTGAACGCGAAGCGCGGCGGTTCGCCCCAGCTGCGCACCAGAACGTTGGCGTGCTCGTCGCTGCCGTCCGGGACCGAGCCGTCGAGCACGTTGGGAATCTCGGAGAGCTCCGCGTCGATCTGCTGGTCGAGCGCGGGCAACGGCTCGCCGGCCGTCGCGATGCGCGCATCGAGCTCAGCGATCCGCGGGCGCAGCTCGGCCGCCGCGGCCTTCTTGTCGGCGGCTTTCCCGATCTCGGCGGTCAACGTGTTCTTGTGGGCCTTCAGCGATTCGACGGTCGTGAGCGCGGCGCGGCGCTCGCGGTCGAGATCGAGGATGCGAGCGACGAACTCCACCCCGACCCCGCGCCGGCGTGCCGCGACGCGGACGTGATCGGGTTCGCGCCGCAGCAGGTCGAGATTCAGCACAGGCCCGCGCGTTCGCGATGGCACGGGCCCCCTCCGTGTCGAAGCGGGGAGGGATGCGAGCGCTGCGCCCGGGTGCGACCTTCGAGATCCAACGGCTCCTCGCGCCCGCCGAGGCGCTCGCGGAGTACCTCGGCGCGGTGCCGCTTCGGCCGCTGGGAACCGAGCGGGTCGGGCTCGATGCCGCCTTCGGCCGGATCTTGGCGCACGACGCGATCGCCGAGACGCACTATCCCGCCGACGATCGTTCGACGATGGACGGCTTCGCGGTCCGTTCCTGCGACGGCGACGCGCCGCGCCGGATCGTCGGAACGATCCGCATGGGCCACGCTCCACCGGGCCCGCTGCGGCCGGGCGAGGCGATGCGGATCCCGACCGGCGGCGTGCTCCCGCCCGGTGCCGACGCTGTGCTGCCGGTCGAGGACGCGACCGAGAACGGCGACGATCTCGTCCCGGCCGCGGTGCCGGCCGCCGGAGACTGCTACACCCCCCGCGGCGACGACATGGCTCCGGGCGACGTCGTGCTGCGCGCCGGCCGGCGGATCGCCGCCGCCGAGCTCTCCGTGCTGGCGACGCTCGGTGTGGTCGGGATCGAGGTGTACCGCCGGCCGCGGGTCGCGATCGTATCGACCGGCGACGAGCTCGTCCCGCCGGGCGATCGGCCGGGGACCGGGCAGGTGCGCGACTCCAACCGCTGGGCGATCGCCGGCGGCCTCATCGCGCTCGGCTGCGAGGTGGTGCACCTGCCGCGTGCGATCGACGAGGCCGGCGCGATTCGCGACGCAATCGCCGGCGGGCTCGCGATCGCCGATGCGGTCGTGCTGACCGGCGGCTCGTCGGTCGGCGCGCGGGATCACGTCCCGGCGACGATCGACGCGCTCGGCCCGCCCGGCGTCGTCGTCCACGGGCTGCGGGTGAAGCCTGGGAAGCCGACGGTGTTCGGTGCGGTCGGCACCCAGCCCGTCGTCGGCCTGCCCGGCAACCCCACCAGCGCGCTCACCATCCTCGACGCGATCGCCTGCGAGGTCTTCCGTGCGCTGACCGGCGAGACCGGAGCACGTCGCGCGACGGTCGCCGCGCTCGCCGCCGAACCGTTCGCCGGGCGCGCCGGCTGGACGTGGTACGTCCCCGCCGCGCTCGATCCGTCGGGCGGCGCGCGGCCGTTGACGCTGCGCTCCTCGCACACCAGCCTGTTGGCGCGCGCCGACGGGTACGTCGTGCTCGGCCCGGAGCGCGTCCGGATCGAGCCGGGCGAGCCGGTCACGCTGATCCGCTACGGGGGTGCCGGGTGAGGACGGCCGCCGGGGTCGCCGCGCTGCTGGCGCTGGCCGGCCTCGCCGGCTGCACCGGCTCGTCCCGCGAACGTGCGGAGCCCGCGCCGACTCGCGCCGCGACCGACGTGCTGAAGGATGCGCTGGTCCAGAGCAGCATCAAGGCGGCGCTCGTCGCGGAGGTCGGCGCGCTTCGGGTCACCGTGCACGTGGAGCGTGGGGTCGCCACGCTCGCCGGGACGACCCTGGACGCGAAGACCAAAGCCGGCGCCCTCGCCGCCGCGCGCGACACCGCTGGGGTTCGCAACGTCGTTGACCGCATTCGGGTCGCAGGTCCGTGAGCGCGCCGCCCCGTTTCCCGCAGCCCACCACCCAAGTCGCTTCGATCCCCGCGATGACGCCGTTCGTCGCACCCGAAGAGCTCGCGCGCCGCGTCGGCCGGAGCGAGCTGCTGCGGCTCGGTGCGAACGAGAGCGCCTTCGGTCCCTCGCCGCGGGCGATCGCAGCGATGCGCGAGGCGGTCGCGCTGACTTCATGGTACGGCGATCCCGAGTCGTTGCAGCTGCGCGCCGCGCTCGCCGCCCGGCACGGCTGTGCCGTCGAAGAGGTCGTCGTCGCCAGCGGGATCGACGAACTCATGGGACTGATCGTGCGCGGGTTTTGTGCGCCCGGCGCGGCGTGCGTCGCGACGCGCGGCACCTATCCGACGCTGTTCTATCATCTGAACGGCTTCGGCGGGCGCGCCGAGTTCGCCGAGCCGAACGAGAACGGCGGGCTCGTCCCCGAGAACATCGCGGATGCCGTGCGCCGTTCGGGCGCGAAGCTGGTCTACATCGCGAATCCCGACAACCCGTCGGGCTCCTTCGCCGACCGGGCGACGCTGGCCGCGCTGCGCGAGGTGCTCCCCGACGACGTCCTGCTGTTCCTCGACGAAGCGTATGCCGATTTCGTGTCGCCCGGCGAGCTGCCGCCGGACGCGATCGACCCGCGGACGATCCGTACCCGCACCTTCTCGAAGGCGTACGGGATGGCGGGTGCGCGCATCGGATACGCGCTCGCGTCGGCCGAGGTGATCGCGACGTTCCAGAAGCTGCGGCTGCACTTCGGTGTCAACCGCACCGCGCAGATCGGTGCGCTCGCCGCGCTCGATGACGGCGCGTTCATGCGCGGCGTGATCGCCGAGGTCGAGCGCGGGCGCGATGAATACCATGCGCTCGCCGCCGCGCATGCGCTCCCCTCGCTCCCCTCGCGGACGAACTTCGTCTGCATCGGCATCGGCAGCAAGGCGGACGCCGAAGCGATGGTGGCCGCCCTGCTCGAGCTGGGCGTCTTCGTCCGCAAACCGTGGGCGCCGCCGATCGACGGCTTCGTCCGGGTGACGGTCGGCACGGTCGCCGAGCGGGCCGCCTTCGCCGAGCGTTTCGCCGAGGCGCTGGATCGCGTTCGGGAGAAGGCGGTCAGGTGAGGTACGCGGTCGTCTCGGACGTCCACTCGAACATCGACGCGCTCGACGCGGTCTTCGATTCGATCCGCGACGACGACGCGCTGCTGTGCTTGGGGGACATCGTCGGTTACGGTCCCAACCCGAACGAGTGCGTCGAGAAGATCCGCGCGCGCGCGACGGCGACGGTGCTCGGCAACCACGACGTCGCGGCGATCGACAACTTCGGCCTGGCGTACTTCAACCCGGCGGCACGCGAGGCGATGAAGTGGACGCAGAGCGTCCTCACGCCGGAGAATCTGGCCTGGCTCGACGGGCTCGGCTACGAGTTCCGCATGCCGGACTTCCTGCTCGTCCACGGCGCGCCGGTCAACTTCTTCGAGTACATCCTCGACAAAGCGGCGGCCGCACGTGCCTTCGCCGCGACCGACGCGCCGCTGATCTTCATCGGGCACACGCACATCGCCGAAGTCTACTCGCTCAATCCCGACGGTACGATCGAGCACGCCCACCTGCAGCAGGGCGGCGAGATTCCGCTGCGCGAGAGCGTGCGCTACCTGATCAACGTCGGCAGCGTCGGCCAGCCGCGCGATCTGAATCCCCGCGCGTCGTTCGGCGTGTACGACTCGGCCGCGCGCACGGTGACGATCCACCGCGTCGACTATCCGATCGCTCGAGTCCAAGCGAAGATCGTCTCGGCACACCTGCCCGACGCGCTCGCCCGGCGCCTGCTCGTCGGCCGCTAGGCTTCCGCTTCGGCGGTCGGCCCGAAGGCCGAGGGTTCACGAAGTGAACCCAGCAAGCGGAAGTCCACCCGAGCGGCGGGAACCCAAGCGCGCTGTGCTGCGCCGTTCTCTCGCTGCCGTCGTCCTCGCGTCGCTCTCGGCGACCGTGCTCCTCGGGGCCTCGCCTTCACCCGTCCCGAAGCCGGCGCCGCCGCCGGCAACGGCGCGCAACGACTACGCCGACACCGCCTTCACGGCGCCGCTCGGTCAGGGCTTGCGCGCATTCTACGCGCGCGACTTCCCGGGCGCGCGCAAGGGCTTCGAGGACGCGCTCGCCGTCATCCCCGACAACACGCTGGCGATGTCGTTCCTGAACGCGACCGCCGCGCAGACGCCGGGCAACCTCGACACGCTGGTCGACGCCGAGGAAGAGAACCTCGCGAAGAATCCCAAGAGCGCGATCGCCCACGTTCGGCTGGGATTCTCGTACCTGTTCGCGTCGCTGGCGGGCCGCGACCGCAACATCGACGCACGCGAAGAGCTCAACGCCGCGGTGCAGCTCGAGCCGGCCTCGCAGTCGGCGCACACAGGGCTCGGCATCATGCGCGAGGCCGACCGCAGCGCGAACCGCGCGAAGACGGAGTTTCTGGCCGCGCTGAACACCGACCCGCAGAACGTGCTCGCGCGCGAGTACCTCTCGCGGATCTATCAGATCGACCTCAAGGATCCGCAACGCGCGCTGACCACGATCATCGACGTGCCGAACCTCGTCCCGGATTACGCCGACATCTATTTCCATCTGGCTTCGCTGATGCACGACCTCGGCCAATACGACGCCGCGATCTCGTACGCGACGCGCGGCTTGCAGGCGGACGTCGGGCGCGTCGGGGAGTCGGGACAGCACGGCTACACGCTGCTGGCGCGGATCTATCTCGACGAGAAGAAACCCGAAGACGCGCGGCGCGTGCTCAAGGCCTCGATCATCGCCGGGACCGATACCGCCTACGCGAACACGCTGCTGAAGAAGATCGACGACGGCGCGTACGGCAAGATCACCCCCCCGTCGCCGAGCCCCGGGCCGTCAGGCTCGCCCGCACCGAAGAAGAAGAAGTGAGCGAGGCGCTCCCGGTCGACGACGGACGCTGCTTCGCCTGCGGGCCCTACAACGCCGAAGGGATGCACGTGCGCTTCGAACGGGCGGGCGAGCGCGAGGTTCAAGCGCACATCACGCTGCCGCCGCGCTTTCAGGGCTGGCGCGGAACGGCGCACGGCGGCGTCGTCATGATGCTCCTCGACGAAGCGATGGCGCACGCCTGCGGAGCGATCGGCGAGCGCGCGATGACGGCGTCGATGGATCTGCGCTTCCGCGCTCCCGTCCCGCTGGGCGAGCCGCTGGTCATCACCGGATCGGTGAAGTGGAAGCGCCGCCACGTGATCGCGCTCGACGCGACGGTGGCTGACGCCGGCGGCGCGGTGCTGGCGAGTGCCGAAGGGTCGTTCGTCTCGCGGGGACCGCTCGGAAAGGACGGCTTGGGCACACCCGATACGACGCGCGCCTAAATGGCGAAGATGAAGCAGGCGCGCGTCGCCGCCAAAGCGGAACGCGCCACGAAAGCGCCCGAGCCGTCGTTCGACAACCGCCGCGCGCGCTTCGAGTACGAGAAGCTGGAGTCGCTCGAAGTGGGGCTCGCGCTCACGGGTACCGAGATCAAATCGATTCGGCTCGGCAACGTCTCGATCACCGAGGCCTACGCGCGCCTGCGCGAGCACGAACTGTGGCTGCTGAACTTCACCATCCCCGCGTACAAGGAGGGCTCGTACTTCAACCACGAGCCGAACCGGCCGCGCAAGTTGCTGCTCCATCGCGAGCAGATTGCGCGCCTCTCCGCGCGCGCCGCCGAGAAGGGTCTCACGCTCGTGCCCTGGCGGCTCTATTTCAAGAACGGCCGCGTCAAGCTCGAGCTGGCGCTCGTCCGCGGCAAGAAACTCTGGGACCGCCGCCGCGACATCCAAGCACGCGACGTACAGCGCGAGATCGCCCGCTCGACGGGCCGGTCGGCGTAGCGGCGTGCGCGGCGCCAGGCCGGAACGTGCGCTCGACTCGGTGGTTCGCAGCGCACTGCGTTTCGAACGCGGTGCCGCGATCTGCGTCGCGTGCTCCGGCGGTCCGGATTCGGTTGCGCTCGCATCGATCGTCGACCGGCTGGCGCGCACCGCCGAGGTCGAGGTTGTGCTCGCGCACGTCAATCACGGTGTGCGGGCCGGCGCCGCGCAGGACGAGTGCGTCGTGCTCTCGGTCGGCGCGCGGCTGGGCCGGCGCGTGCTCGTCGCGCGCCCGCACCTCCAGCGCGACGACGAGGCGGCACTGCGCGATGCGCGCTACGCCGCGCTCGCCGCGCTCGCCCGCGCCGGCGGTGCGACGCTGGTGGCGACCGCGCACACCGCCGAGGACCAAACGGAGACCGTGCTCCTCGCGCTCTTCCGCGGCACCGGGCTGGCCGGGTTGGCCGGGATCCCGCCGCGGCGGCCGCTCGGCGACGGGATCGAGCTCGTCCGGCCCGTGCTGCGGCTGACGCACGCCGAGCTGGCGACCGAGCTGCGGCGCAGCGGGCTGCCGTGCGCGATCGATCCGAGCAACGCCGAGCAGCGCTATCGGCGCAATACGCTGCGCGAACCGCTCGACCGGTTGCGCGCCGAGTTTCCGCAGCTCGACCGCGCGGTCGCGCGCTGCGCCGCGATCGTCCGTGGCGAGATCGAAGGCACCGATCGGGCGCGGGCCCGGCGCGCGCTGCGCGACACCCTGCGCGCGCAGGACGCCCTGCGCGACGTTCCTTTCGAGCGCATCGAAGCCGAGCTCGACGCCGCGGCACGCGGAAAGGGCATGCCGCGGCGCGAAGCCGTCCAGGGTGAACCCTTCGACAGCCGCTCATGACATGACGCTCCCACCCGGGATCGAACGGATTCTCATCAGCGCCGAGGAGATCGCCGAGGCGAACCGGAGGATGGCCGCGGCGATCGCGCGTGATTACGCCGGACGATCGCTGGTCCTGGTCGGCGTCCTCAAGGGAGCGCTGTTCGCGACCGCAGATCTCGCCCGGGCACTCGCCGAGACGCCGGGCGGTCCGACCGACGTGCAGCTCGACTTCATCGCCGTCTCGTCGTACGGTAACCTGCACCGGTCCAGCGGAGAGGTCCGGCTGGTCCAGGACACGACCCATGCGATCGAAGGGCGCCACGTCCTGATCGTCGAGGACATCGTCGACAACGGCCACACCCTCGACTACCTGCTCGCGATGCTGCAGAATCGCCGGCCGGCCTCGCTGCGCACGGCCGTCCTGCTCGACAAGCCGTACCACCGGGCGGTCGACGTGCCGATCGATTACACGGGATTGACGTGTCCGGACGAGTTCGTCGTAGGGTACGGTCTGGACTACCAGGAACGCTACCGGACTCTCCCATATCTCGCGAAGCTCCGGCCGGAGGTCTTGCCAGTATGAGACCGGCCACCATTTCGACGCGAGACGTGTCCTGTCGAGAAACGTTCTAAGGGCAGAACGGTAAAAGGGTCTCGCAACGTATGGGCAAGCATCTCAAGAGCATTCTCGTCGTCCTAGGCATCTTCGTCCTGGTGATTTTCATCGTGGACAAGCTGCTTTGGAGTCCGCCGCAAACCACGTCGCTCAACTACACGCAGTTCTGGACCAAAGTCCAGGCTCATCAGGTCAAGCAGGTCACGATCAACGGCCGCGAGATCTCGGGCCAGCTCAACGACCAGAGCCAGACGAAGTTCACCACGACGACGCCGGACGACAAGGACCTGCTCCCCGCGCTCCGCTCGAACGCGGTCGAGATCACCGCGGTGAACAACCAGTCGACCCCGCTGCTCGGCTACGTGTTCCAGTTCGTGCCGTTCATCATCATGGCGTTGCTGCTGATCTTCATCCTGCGGCAAGCTCAGAGCGGCGGAAGTCAGGCGATGTCCTTCGGGCGATCGCGCGCGAAGCTCTTGAACGAGAACCGGCCCAAGGTGACGTTCGCCGACGTGGCCGGGATCGACGAGGCGAAGGAAGAGCTGGGCGAGGTCGTCGAGTTCCTCAAGTATCCGAAGAAGTTCCAGGCGCTCGGCGCGCGGATCCCCAAGGGGGTGCTGCTGCTCGGGCCGCCGGGCTCCGGCAAGACGCTGCTGGCCCGCGCCATCGCCGGTGAGGCGGGCGTCCCGTTCTTCTCGATCTCGGGCTCCGATTTCGTCGAGATGTTCGTCGGCGTCGGCGCCTCGCGCGTCCGCGATCTGTTCGAACAAGCGAAGAAGTCCGCGCCGTGCATCGTCTTCATCGACGAGATCGACGCGGTCGGCCGCCAGCGCGGCGCCGGCCTGGGCGGCGGTCACGACGAGCGCGAGCAAACCCTGAACCAGCTGCTGGTCGAGATGGACGGGTTCGATCAGAACACCGGCGTCATCCTGATCGCGGCGACGAACCGCCCCGATGTGCTCGACCCGGCGCTGCTGCGCCCGGGCCGCTTCGACCGCCAGGTCGTCGTCGACCGCGCCGACATGCGCGGCCGTCAGGCGATCCTGATCGTCCACTCGAAGAACAAGCCGCTCTCGAAGGACGTCTCGCTGGAGACGCTCGCGCGCCGCACGCCCGGCTTCTCGGGCGCGGATCTCGAGAATCTGCTCAACGAGGCGGCGCTGCTCGCCGCCCGCCGCAACAAGTCGGTCATCGAGATGAACGACTGCGACGAGGCGATCGATCGCGTGATGGTCGGCCCGGAGCGCAAGTCCGTGGTGATGTCGCAGCGCGAGAAGGAAACGACGGCGTTCCACGAGTCCGGCCATGCGATCGTCGGCGGGTTGACGCCGAACTCCGATCCGGTTCACAAGGTCACGATCATTCCGCGCGGGATGGCGCTCGGTCTGACGTGGTCGCTGCCCGACGAAGACCGTCACTCGCGAACGAAGAACGAGCTGCTCGCGTCGATCAAGATGGCGATCGCGGGACGGATCGCCGAAGAGATCAAATTCGGCGACGTCACGACCGGCGCGTCGAATGACTTCGAGAAGGCGACGGAGCTGGCGCGCCGGATGGTGACCCAGTACGGGATGTCCGACAGCCTGGGCCCGATCCAATACGGTCGCGGCAACCACCAGGTCTTCCTCGGACGTGATTTCGGCGAGGACCGCAACTACTCCGAAGAGATCGCGGGGAAGATCGACGCCGAGGTCCGCAAGATCATCGACAACTGCTACAACGACGCCCGGAAGATCCTCGAGGTCAATTGGGACAAGGTCGAGCGGATGGCCAGCTCGCTGCTCGAGCACGAGACGGTCGAGACGGCGGAAGTGATGGCGATCCTCGGCGACAAGCCGTGGCCGCCGAGCACCCCGATCGCCGACAAACCGGTCGAGGAGCCCCAAGCGGTGCCGGCGCCGCCGGAGCCGCGGCCGGAGCGCCCCAAGCGCCTCCCGCCGACCATCTCGCCAGAGCCCGCGTGAGCGGACGGCGCAAGAGAAGCTGGGCCGCGGTTTCCGCGGCCCTTCTCGTCTTCGGCGCCGGCGGACCCGCGTTCGCGCAGAGTAGTGCGCCCGCCGTCTCCGCGAACGGCGTGCTGCCGGGCGGCGTGAGCTACGAGCTCCGGAGCGATCCGGCGCAGCGGGTGGCGGCCGTCGCGTTGTGGTTCCGCGCCCCCGCGGGCGGCTTCGAGCCGGCTGCGATCCCGGGGCTTTCGCGGCTCGCGGCGGCGACGGTAGCGGCATCGACTCCCGTCACCGGGACCTCGCTGGCCCAACTCGTCGATCGTTGGGGCGGCCGGATCACCGTCGCCGCGTATCCCGACAGCGTCGCCGTCACCGCGCTCGTCCCGGCCGACCGCGCCGCGCAGGCCGTCCGCGCGATGACCGCCGACTTCTTCGCCCCGGTGATCGGGGCGTCCGGGCTGCAGCTGGCGCAGCGCGACAGCGCCGAGGTTTTCCTCTACCGCTCGCTCGGCCCCGAGGCGATCGAAGACGCCCTCGGCGCCGCCCTGTTCGCCGACGGTCCGCTCCACGACGGCACGATCGGTACGGTGAAGGGACTCTCCGGCGTCACGCTCGAGCGCGTCCGCACCTTCGCCGAGCGCGCCTTCCGCCCGGCCAACGCGCTCCTCGTCCTGACCGGCCAGGTCGACGCCGGCGTGCTGCGCGGCGTCGCCACCCGCGCGGGAGCGGCGCCGGGCGGGGCCGCCGAGGCGGCGGCGGCGCAGACGCCGCGGGACGCGCCGGGCCAGCTGCGCAACGCGGCCAACCTCGCCGGGATCGGCTTGGGCTGGATCGGGCCGCCGATCACCGCTGAAGCCGACGCCACCGCACTCGACTTCACCGCCGACGCGCTCTTCGCGCCGCGGACGGGGCTCGCCGCGAAGGCGCTCGGGACGCTCAAGGCGACCGTGACCGGAAAGTTCGTCACCTTCCGGAACCCCGGTGTCTTTCTGGTGACGATCTCCGGCGACGACGCCGAGGCGGCACGCCCGATCGTCGAGCGGGTGCTGGCCGATGCCGCGAAGCCGATGACCGCGGCGGCGTTCGAGGCCGCGCAGGCCCGCTTCATCTACCGGACGCTCGGCGATCTGACGACCCCGGCCGACGCTGCCGACACGTACGGCTGGTACACGATCGAGGGTGATCCCGAGTATGCACCGGCCGAGGGCGGGGCGCAGGGCCGCTACTTCACCCTCGCCGCGAAGCTGACGCCGGAGACCGTGGCGCGCACCATCGCGACGTATCTCGGCCGGGCGCCGGCGGTCGTCACCCAGGTGAAGCGCTCGGGGAAGGCCGCATGATCCGGGTGTTCGCGGCCGCCGCGCTCGCCGTCGCGTTCGCGGCACCGGCGACCGCCGTGGCGCCGCCCGTCACGGCGATCGACGCCGGCGGCGCGCGGGCGTTCGTCCAGCCCGACCCGGGTGTCCCGCTGGCGGGGGTGATGCTGCACGTTCGTGCCGGGCTCGACCGTCAGACGGCCGCCCAGAACGGGCTCGCCGCGTTGACCGCCGAGGCGGTGCTGCGCACGCCGGTCGCTTCGACCCTGCGACGAGCTCAGGACGGGCTGAGCCCAGGACAGGCTGTCCCGCTCGCCGACGCCGTGGAGGCTGCCGGCGCGTCGATCAGTTACGCCGTCGGCCCGCAAGGCGTCCGGTTCTACCTGGAAGGGACGCCGGAGCGGCTCGCGCTCGCCGCACCGCTGGTCGCCGGCGCGCTCGGCGCGCCCGCGTTCGATCCCGCCACGCTCGCCGCGGCGCGCGCGTCGCTCGGCGAGCGGATCGCCGACGAGGACGGCGACCCGCGGCTGGTCGGGCGCGCGATGCTGCGCTCGGCCTACTACCGCGGCGGCGCCGGCTTACCCGCGCTCGGGAACCCTGCCGCGCTGGCCGCGCTCGGGGCGGCCGACCTCAAGACGTTCTACGACACCTGGTACACGCGCGGCGACGCGGTCGCCTCGGCGGTGGGCCGCACCGGCGATGCGACCGACGCGGCGAGCCGCGTGCTTCTCGCGGCGCTCCACGCCGGGACCGCGCGCGCCACCGCGCTTGGAGCACGGCCGCTCGGCGCACAACCGAAGCGCATCCTGACCCATCGCGACCTCGGCGCGCCGTATGTCGTCCTGGGCTTCGCGGCGCCGTCGCTCGGCGAGCGCGACTTTCCGGCAGCGCTCGTCATGCGCGCGTTGCTCGGCAGCGTCTTCGAACGCGCCGGCGCGACCACGCGCCCGCCGCTGCTCCGTTCGGTCGGCCTGATCTACGGGTACGACGCGTCGCCGGCGCAGCTCGTCCTCTGGATCAACGGCTCGCGGATCGACCCGGAAGTCGGGTTGACGGGGATCGGCGCGATTGCGAAGGCCGCCGCGACGAAACCCCTGACCGCTGCGGTGCTCGCCCGTTACAAGGAAACCGCGCGGGGCGAATGGGCGCTCGAGACGGTAACGCTCGACGAGCGCGCCTCGGCGATCGGCAACGCGGTGGAGCTCGGTCTTCCGGCCGGCGCCGCCGACGACGTCGCCGCGGCGATCGCTCGCGTGACGGCCGCCGACGTCGTGCGCGTCGCGAAGAAGTACTTCCGGAAATTCGACGTCGCGCTCGTCCTGCCGCGCGGGAACGGGAACTGAAGACCGCCCTCGTCCACGATTACCTCAACCAGCGCGGCGGGGCGGAGCGCGTCTTCGCGCACTTCGTGCGCGCGTGGCCGGAGGCGCCGGTCTACACCGCGCTGTACGACGAACGCGCGGTCGGCGATCTCGTCCCGCCCGAACGCGTACGAACATCGTTCTTGCAGTGGTTTCCGCTGCGCGAGCGGGCGTTCCGCGCGTACGCGCCGCTGTACCCGCGCGCGTTCGAGGCGTTCGACCTCTCGGCGTACGATCTCGTCGTCTCGTCGACGACGGCGTGGGCGAAGGGCGTGATCGTGCGCCCGGATGCGGTCCACGTATGCTACATCAACACGGTCTCGCGCTTCGTGTTCGACGAGGCACGGTACGTCGGCGGATTCGGCGCCGCAGCGCTCGCGCGTCCGTTGATCCGGCGGCTCGCAGCTTGGGACGTGCGCGCCGCCCAGCGGCCGACGCGTTTCGTCGCGAACTCGCACAACGTCGCCGCGCGCGTGCGGCGCTGGTACGGCCGGGAGGCGGACGTCCTGCCCTGCCCCGTCGACGTCGACGGCTTCACGCCGGGCGCGGGGAACGGCGCGTACTACGCCGTCGTCTCGCGGCTCCTGCCGTACAAGCGGATCGATCTCGCGATCGCGGCGTGTGCGATCGCGGGCGTCCCGCTGCACGTCGTCGGGACGGGTCCCGACGAACGCCGCCTCAAGGCGCTCGCGCTCGGGACCGCGACGACGTTCCACGGGGCCGTCGACGACGCGACGCGCAACGCGCTGCTCGGCGACGCCCGCGCGGCGATCCTGCCCGGCGAAGAAGACTTCGGACTCGTCCCGCTCGAGGCGGCGGCGGCGGGTCGTCCGACGATCGCGTACGCTGCCGGCGGCGCGCTCGAGACGATCGTCGACGGCGAGACCGGCGCGTTCTTTGACGACGCGCAACCGCGCGCGCTGGCCGAGGCGATCCGTGCCTTCGATCCGGCGCGCTACGATCCGGGACGCTTGCGCGCGCATGCGGAAGAGTTCCGGCCGGAGCGCTTCGTCGCGCGACTGCGAGCGATCGTCGGCGAGACGGTGCCGTGAGACCGACGCGCGCCGTCGTGGTCGGGGCAGCGATCTTCGCGCTGATCTACGTCGCGCTCGACCTGAACAAGCTCTACGCGCTGCGCTACGGCGCCGATACCGGCACGTTCGTGCAATGGCTGGCCGGCGAAGCGCACGGGCGCGGATCGTGGAACGGCGCCGAGTACCGGCCGCACCTGCAGGTGCACGACTCGTGGGTGCTGCTCGCGCTCGTCCCGCTGATCGCGCTGTTCCCGTTCGCGCAGACGCTCCTGGTCGTGCAGGTGCTGGCGATCGCGGGCGCGGCGCTCGCGATCTGCGCGTTCGCGCGCGGGTGCGGCGCGAGCCTGCGCGGTGCGAGCGCGGTCGGCATCGCGTATCTGCTCTCGCCGTCGGCGCAGGGGATCGCGTACGGCAACTTCCTGGAGAACGTCTTCGTCCCGCTGCTCGCCGCGCTCGGCGCGATCGCGGTGCGGCGCCGGGCGCTCGTCGCCGCGTTGATCGTGGCGCAGCTGCTGCTCGGGATCAAAGAAGATCAGGCGCTCTTCATCGCCTGGTTCGGAGCGGCGTGCGCGCTCTGGTGGGACCGTCGCATCGGGCTCGCGCTGGTCGTGCTCGCCGCGGCGAACGGGATCGCGTTCGTCGTCGCGGAGCAGCTGACGAACGCGCATCCCTCGCTGCCCGGGTACGCGCTGCACGTCGACGACCCGCTGCAGAAGCTGGCGTTCTTCGCCGCGCTGCTCGCGCCGTTCGCGTTCGCGCCGCTGCTGCTGCGCTACCGGCTGCTGCTCGCCGCGCCGCTCGTCGCCGAGTTGGTGTTCAACCGCCCGTGGGCCTATCCGATCGCACGCATCGGGACGCACTGGACCGCGCCGCTGGTCGCGGCGACCGCGCTCGCGTCCGCGTACGCGGTCGCGAAGTACCCGCGGATCGCAACGCCGATGCTCGCCTGCGCGGTGCTCTGCGCGCTGTTCTTCAACGACACCGTGCTGAAGATCGGTCGCTGGCCCTACGTCGTCGACCGCAGTGCGTATAGGGCTGCGGCGTCATTGCGCGATGCGCCGCGCGACGTCGTCGTACGGCGCCCACAGGAGGGTGCGTACGTCGCCGCCGCGTCGAACCCGCACGTGCTGCTCGCCAAGTACGATCCCGCCGAGACCGGCTACTGTCCCGCGTACAACAAAGACGCCCGCGCGTTCTTCGCTTCGCTCGGGCTCGGGATGTGGCCGGCGGACGCCGTCCTGTGCGGCGGCGTCCCCGTCACACCGGCTGGTGCAGTCCCAGCACGAAAACGACGGTGATCAGGTTGAAGAGCGCGTGGGTGAGCATCGAGGCGGTCAGCGAACCGGTCCGGTAGTAGACTGCCGCGAGCACGATCCCGCTCGCGGCGAGCGGTGCGATCGCACCCGCGTTCCCCGGCTGCCAGTGCGCGAAGCCGAACAGGATGGAGGAGAGCAGAACCGCGACCGTGACGGGTGCATAGCGCAGGAGCGCGTTGAAGAAGAAGCCGCGGAAGGTGAGCTCTTCCATGAACGGAGCCGCCACGCACGCGAGGAAGACGAACCCCGCGACCAGCGTGCCGCGCGCTTCGCGCAGCCAGTGGACTTGCACCTCGTCGGCCTTGAGATGGAACAGCGCTTCCTGAGCGGCGCCGGTGAGCGTCGCTGCGAGCAGCATCGCGATCGCGCCGCCGGCGCCCCAGGCGAGGTCGGAAGCTCGCGGCACACGCAGACCGAGCGCACGAAGCGAACGCTGTGCGAGCGGCGGCAGCACCACCGCCAAGAGCCCCAGACCCACGGCATACGAGGCGAGCTGACCGGCGAGCAGCGGCCACGAGAGCGTACGCAGATCGTTCGGCGTCGCGACCCGGAACGCCACCAAGAGCGCGATGAACACTGACCCCGGGATCACCGATGCGATGATGAGCACCAGCGCGACCGCGAGCGAGAAGTACCAGCGGAAGGCGTCAGCCGGCCAGAGTGTCGGCGAGAGCGGCGAACGATCGGAGGTCGAGGTCTTCACCACGGACGTCGGGTTTGAGAGCGAGAGACACGATCGCCGCGGCGATACGCTCGCGCGGCAGATCGAGGGCGAGCGAGAGAGAGTTCGCCAGCGTCTTCCGCCGGTACGCGAACGCGGCGCGCACGACCTGTTCGAACCACGCGCGGTCGCGCACCGGCGCTGCAGGTTGGGCGCGCCTTTGCAGCACGACCACCGTCGAGACAACGGCCGGTCGGGGATAAAAGGCGCTGGCTGGGACGGTCAAGGCGCGCCGCGCCTCCATCGTCAAGCCGATCGCCACGGTGAGGCTGCCGTATTGCGCGGTGCCGGGCTTTGCGAGGAGCCGGTCGGCGACGTCCTTCTGAATCATCGCGACGATGCGCTCGGGAGGCCGGGGCAGTGATGCCAGCCGCACGAGCAGCGGCGTCCCGACGTTGTACGGCAGGTTGCCCGCGGCGCGCCAGTCGCGCTCACCGGCCCAACCGGTGTAGTCGAACGCGAGCGCGTCGGCTTGCCGCAGGTCGGCGGCATCGAGATCGGGGCGCGAGCGCATGATCTCGACCATCGCGGGGTCGAGGTCGAACGCGGTAAGCTCGGCGCCCTCGCGAAGCAGCGCCGCGGTCAAGGCCCCCGTCCCGGCGCCGATCTCGAGGACGCGGTCGCCCGGCGCATCGACGGCCAGCCGGGCGATCCGCCCGGCCGCGCCGCCGTCCATGAGGAAGTGCTGTCCGAGCCGCTTCTTGGGGCGTAGGCCGCGCGCGCCGAGCAGTGCGCGCGGGTGAAGGGCTCGGCTGTCGCTGTCTATTTGATCAGGTACACCGTGACGGGGCGGCGGCCGAACTGGAACGCCTGAGCGGTCGAGTTGAAGCCGAGGTCGATCCGGTTTCCGCGGATCGCGCCGCCGGTGTCGCCGGCGACGGCGTGGCCGTAGCCGGGGATGTACATCCGCGTTCCGAGCGGGATCACGCGCGGATCGACGGCGACGATCCCGTGCCCGGCCGGGCGTCCGCTGGCGGTCGTCCCGCTGCAGCCGTAGCAGCTGGCGGTGTAGGCGGTCGCCACCATCGAGATCGCCGCGCTGGCGAGCCGAAGCGTGCCGCGGACTCCCTGTTCGGCCAGCCCGGAGAGGGCGAACTCGCCGATCCCCTCGGCGACGATCCGTGCGCGGGGTGCGCGCAGGATGCGTGAGACGAGGGCGGTCCGGCGCAGCGCCTTGCGGTCGGGGCTGCGGGTCACCGCGTACGCCGTTTCGGCGATCCCGGGTGAGCCGGGGTCGACGACCTTGGTCTTGCCGACCGGGAGCGTGAACGCCCAGCGCTTGACAACCTTCGCGGCCAGCTTCCTGCGGACGGTCTCGGTCCAGGATTCGACGTGGCTGACCGTTACGACGCTGTCGTTCTCGAGCGCGCTGGCGCGCGCGGGCGAGATCCGGTCGTGACGATCGAAGGCGACGGCCTGCTGGTTTAGCAGGTCGGCGACGTTGGCGGCGGCCGAGCGCAGGGTGCGCGGGATACCGTCGACGACGACGGTGACCGGGACGGCGGCCCGGTAGACGACGGTCTCGCCGTCGTAGAGGGGGCTGGCGGGGTCGACGCTGAGTGCGTCTTCGGGGGAGCGGATGACGCTGCGTTCGGCGAGGAGGTCCTCGGCCGAGGCTGCGCGGGTTTCAATCGTCTCTGAGAGTCCGTCGTGAACGAGCGTAACGTGCTTGGCGGGGCTTGGCGCCGCGATTGCGGCGACCGTTTTGGCGAGCCGGTCGGGGACCGTACCGGCGCCGAACGGGATCAACAAACCCAAGGAAAGCATGCCGGTCGCCGCAAGCGGTGATGGAAGATCGTTTCGGATCGTCCGACTCCTTTCTCGTGCGAGGGTACGCCCCACCAGGCCCGGATCGGTAGATCCGTGCGTTCGTGGTTCGCACTCGACGTCGTAGCGGTGGTCGGCGAGCCCTTGAACTGAACCGGCAACGATTCAGGGGCTCGGTCGAATGCCTCCAGGACCCGCCGGGTCCCGGTGAACTCCGGTGAAGGTAGCACGATCCGCGCGACCCGTCAAATACCGGGTCGCACCCGAAGCATATCCCTTGTTGATAGGCGCGAGCGCAAGCTTGCCCCGCCGCAGCGCAGTGGAACCTCGGCGAGTATGGAGAATAGCAGCGGTCCCATGCGTGTGGGATTTTACACCGAATGTTACCGGCCGATCGTGAACGGCGTCGTTGCCAGCATCGACGCTCTTCGCGCCGGCTTGTGCGCGCACGGTGTCGAGGTGACGACGATCGCGCCGCACTTTCCGCGTTTCGTCGACGATGCGGGCGACGTCGTGCGCATCCCTTCGCTGCCGCTCCCGACGCAAACCGCATATCGCTTGTGCGTACCGTATCTCAACGCCGACGATCGACGGCGCGTGCGCGGTATCGATCTCGTGCACGCGCACTCGCCGTTCGTCACCGGATGGATGGGTGCGTCGTACGCGCGCCGCCGCAACATCCCGCTCGTCTTCACGTATCACACGCGGTTGGACGCATACGCGCACTACGCGCCGTTCGACCGCGCGACGACGGAACGCGCGATGGTCGAACTCACGCGGCGGTACGCGAATGCGGCCGACGCCGTTGTCGTTCCGACCAGCGCGATGGAGAGCCGTCTGCGTGAGCTCGGCGTGCACGCGCCGATCGCGGTCGTGCCGAGCGCGATCGATGTCGATCGCTTCGCTGCCGGACGGCGCAGCGCGCTCGTCCGCGCGCGGCTCGGTGCCGCCGGCGACGCGCCGCTCGCGCTCGTCGTTTCGCGGCTCGGACTCGAGAAGAACGTCGAGCTCGCGATCGACGCCCTGGCGCGGATCGGGGAGCTGCGGCTCGCGATCGTCGGCGAAGGCCCGCACCGTCCGGTACTCGAGGAGCGCGCGCGACGACTCGGCGTGGTCGACCGCCTCCGCTTCATCGGCGGCTTGCCCCGCGAGCGGCTCCCCGACGTGTACGCATCGGCCGACGCGTTCATCTTCCCGTCGACGACCGACACCCAGGGCTTGGTCCTCGCCGAGGCGCTCGCCGCCGGCCTGCCGGTCATCGCGGCCGAGAGTGAAGCCTCGCGCGAAGTGCTGACCGATGCGGGGCGCGTCGTCCCGCCAAACGCTGACGCGATCGCCGCGGCGCTGCGGGACGCGCTGGCGACCGGCCACGATCAAAGTGCCGTACATTTGGCACTCTCGCGGTTTACGGTCGAGGTGCAGACGCGGCGAATCCTCGAGATCTATCGGGAGGTACTGGCCGCGCGAGCAGCTTGACTTGACTCGAACACATGTTCGATATAGGATGATTGCACGAGCCATGCCGCAGACCACCACCCGCCACCGTTCCGCCGACGCCGCCGTCGGCTACGCCGCCGACCGTACCGGCAACGGGGTCGCCTATGCCGCGATCGCGACCGGTACCGGTCGAGCCGTCGTGAAGGTCCCCTTCGGGGCCGTCCCGCTCTCCGCGCTCGACGGACGCGAGTTCGGATACGCAGCGGTCGCGGCGGTCGGTTCGTACTTGCGGAGCCGCGGGTTCACCCGGATTCGGATCCGGCTCGCCGACGAGGGCGTCGCCGACGACCTGAACGCTCGCCGCACCGTCCCGCCGGCGCTCGCCCTGGCCTACGTCAAGACCCGCTGCGTCCTGCACGGCTTCGCGGTCGCCCGCGTCGAACGCGGCGAACCGATTGAAACCCACGACCTCGAAACCCGCGCTCGCGCGGAAGTCGCGCTCCGCACCTCGGCCGCCGCATGACCGGGCCGGCGGCCGGCTGGGCCGCGATGATCTCCCGCACGAGACCGTCGCGCTCTCGCGGGCACTGATCGGGAAGCTGCTGGTTCGCGCGCTCGACGGCGAGCTGCTGGTCGGGCGGATCGTCGAGACCGAAGCGTACTTCCCGGCCGATCCCGCCTCGCACGCGTTCCGCGGGATGACGGCGCGCAACCGGGCGATGTTCGGTCCGCCGCTCCACGCCTACGTGTACTTCATCTACGGCGCCAACTGGTGCCTGAACGTCACCGCCGAAGCGGACGGGGTCGGTGCCGCCGCGCTGGTGCGCGCCTGCGAGCCGGTAGCTGGGATCGAGACGATGCGCGCCCTGCGCGGCCGGCCGGGGGTGAAGGATCGCGACCTCGCCCGGGGCCCCGGGAACCTCTGCCGAGCGTTCGCGATCGGTCCCGCGTTCGACGGCGTAGACCTCACGGCCGATCCGGGGCTGTGGCTCGCCGCCGACGGGATCGAGCTGCCGGTCGGTGTCAGCACGCGCATCGGGATCACGAAAGCCGCCCACGAGCCGCTGCGCTTCTACGCCGCGGGGAATCGAAGCGTGAGCGGACCACGCGCCTTGTCCCCGTGACGCGGCTGTGGTAGACTGCGCTACGTCGCGCGGTCCCCGAACCGTGCGGTGTTCTCGTTCCTCGGCGCTTCGCGCCGACGAGCGGCCCCGGCAGCCTCGCCGGTGGGCCCCGTCGCGCGGGACGCCCGTCTCCCCGAGGGAGCAGTCCGCTGCAGTTCGACAATCGACCCAACAACAACGGTCGTCCGGAAGGTGGGGGCCGTCGCCGCCGCTCGCGGCGCAACCGCCAACGCTTCAACGAAGGCGCGCCGCAAGCGCAGCACGACGTCTTCACCCAGCCCGAGTTCCCCCAGGCGGTCGGACCGCCGCTGCTCTCCGGCGAGCAACTCGCCGAGATGAGCAAAGCCGAGCTCAACGAGCTCGCGAAGACGTTCGAGATCGAGAACCCGACCAAGATCAAGAAGGACGACCTGGTCGCGCAGATCGTCGACGTCCAGGCCCAGCGCAGCGGCCTCGAAAAGGCGAACGGCGTCCTCGACATCCTGCCGGAGGGCTACGGCTTCCTCCGGCGCGACGGGTACCTGGTCGGAACCGACGATATCTACATCTCGCAGTCGCAGATCCGGCGCTTCGAGCTGCGGCGGGGCGATCTCGTCGCCGGTCAGGTGCGCAGGCCGAAAGAGAACGAGAAGTACTACGGGATCGTCAAGGTCGAGACCATCAACGGCTACGCGCCGGAAGCGATCGCGAACCGCCGCATCTTCGAAGAGCTCACGGCGGAACCGCCGACGCAGCGCTTCACGCTCGAGACCCGCGGCGATCTCGCGACGCGGGCGATCGACCTCTTCGCGCCGTTGGGCAAGGGGCAGCGCGCGCTGCTGCTCGCGCCGGCGCGTGCGGACGACGCCGCGCTCCTCGTCCGCATCGCACGGGCGATCGAAGCGAACGATCGCGAAGCGCACGTGATCGTGCTGCTCGTCGACGAGCGTCCCGAAGCCGTGACGCACCTGCAACGCGAGCTCGACGTCGAAGTCGTGGCGACGACGTTCGAGGAGCATCCCGACAACCACGTGACGACCGCCGAGCTGGTGTTCGAGCGCGCGAAGCGCCTGGCGGAGCTCGGCCGCGACGCGGTCGTCCTCGTCTCCTCGCTCACGCGGCTGGTCCGCGCCTACGCCGCGATCTCGCACCATAAAGGGAACGCGTCGCAGATCGACGGTGCGACGCTGCAGCGTCCGAAGCGGCTGTTCGGCGCCGCGCGTGCGGTCGAGGGCGGCGGTTCGCTCACCGTGCTCGCGACGCTGAGCGCCGGGACGTCGGCGTTCGACGCGCTGTTGATCGACGAGTTCTCGCCGGCCGCGAACGCCGAGCTCATCCTGGCGCGCGAGCTCGCCGAGATCCGGGCCTACCCGCCGGTCGATCTGATGCGCAGCAGCAACTGGTACGAAGAGCAGCTGCTCAGCGAGATCGCGCTGCACAAGGTGACCGACCTACGGCGTGCGCTCTCGGGGGTCACGACCGTCGAGGCGTCGGAGCGGATCTACGCCGCGCTCGCGCGGACGCAGAAGAACGACGAGTTCGTGACCGCGCTCGACCTGAAGAAGGTCTAGGACCCGCGGCGCTGCGGCTGCAGAAATATCTCGCGGCGGCCGGCGTTGCGTCGCGCCGCCGCGCCGAGGAGCTGATCGTCGCGGGCCGGGTTCGTGTCGCGGGGCGGGTCGTGCGCGAGCTCGGCACGAGCGTCGACGACGGCGCGCGCGTCGAGGTCGACGGGCGGGTCGTGCGGCCGGCCGAAACGCGCACCTACGTCGTGATGCACAAACCGGCCGGCGTGATGACGACGATGCGCGATCCGGAGGGGCGTCGTACCGTCAGCGATCTGGTGCGGGCGGCCGGCGTCACCGCCCGCGTCGTCCCCGTCGGGCGGCTCGACTACGATACGAGCGGCGTGCTGCTGCTGACCGACGACGGTGAGGCGGCCAACGTGCTGACCCACCCGCGGTTCGGCGTCGAGAAGACCTATCGGGCAACCCTGCGCGGGCGGCTCGAGCCGACCGCGGTCGAGAAGATCCTGCGCGGCGTGCGGCTCGAGGAAGGCCGCGCGGCGCCGGCGCTGGTGCGCGTCGTCGCCGTTCGCCGCGACGTCTCGCTGGTCGACATCACGATCCACGAGGGCCGCAACCGCCAGGTCCGCCGTATGTTCGAGGTGGTCGAGCATCCGGTCATCGCGCTCACCAGGCTGCGCTTCGGTCCGATCTCACTGGGCGAGCTGGCCCCCGGCGCGGTCCGGCCGGCGACGCCGCGCGAAGTCGCCGCCCTCCACCGGGTGGTCAGCGATTCGCGCGAGGCGGTGGCGCCGTGATCCTGCGCGGCATTCGCGGCGCCACGACGGTGGCGGGCGACGAGCCGGGCTTGATCCTGGATGCGACCGAGCAACTGCTCCGGGAGATCGTGCAGCGCAACGGCTTCGTCCCGGAGGACGTCGCGTCGGCGCTCTTTACCGTCACTCCGGACCTCGTCTCGGAGTTCCCGGCGGCGGCCGCTCGCCGCATGGGGTGGACGCTTGTGCCGCTGTTGAACTTCACGGAAATCGGGGTACCCGGAAGGCTGGAGCGCTGTATTCGGGTCCTGGTGCACGTCAACACCGACCAGCCGCAGGACCGCATCCAGCACGTCTATTTGGAAGGCGCGACCGTTCTCCGGCCCGACCTGACCGGTCGCTAACCGAGCCGATTCGCAGGCAGTCGTCCGGCGGTACGCCGAGCAGGTGTTGAGGAGAGCATAGCCAATCGCGCTCGGTCGCACGTGGTGCATTGCGAGGCCGGCCGGGAGCCGCTCGTGCATCGCGTTCGCTCGGAACCGGCGGTCCTCGTCCCGCGTTAGTTCCCGTACCCTGGATCGTTTCCGGAGCTACCCTCTCCAAGAGGTACCATGGTCGAGAGAACCCTTCGCCCGCTCGCCGCGCTCGCGTTCACGGCGCTCGCCGCCGCGTCGCTCCAGCTCGCGGCGCCCGCCCAGACCAGCGTGTACTACACGCCGCCGAAGGTCGTCAAACAGGCGGATCCGAGCGTACCGGTCGCCGGGAAAGGCGCCGTCACCGTACAGGTGTTCGTGCACAAAAACGGCGCGATCGGCGCGGTGAAGATCCAGAAGTCGACCAACCACGGAGACGATGCCGCGGCGCTCGAGATCGCGAAGAACTCGACCTACAAACCCGGGATGCGCGACGGCAAAGCGGTCGACGCCTTCTACACGATGGACCTGAAATTCTTGGGCTCGTCGGTCGTGAACGATACCGGCAGCAGCGTGAGTCAAGTCGTCCAAGCGAACGCGCTGATCCGCGCGAACAAGTTCCCCGAGGCGAAGACCGCGCTCCAATCGTACTTGGCTTCGCACCCCGGTGACAAAAACGCGCAAGCGCTGCTCGGTGTCGCCGACGAATACCTCGACCCTCCCGACGCGCAAGGCGCCGCCGCCGCGTTCGATGCCGCCGGAACGATCCCGGATCGTTTCAAGGTGGTCGCCGCCAAAGCGTACTCGGACGCCGCGGTCGACGCGCTGAAGGCAAAGAACAACGACCTCGCGATCGCGCTCTCCGACAAGGCGCTCGCGCTCCAGCAGAACGTGAACACACTGTTCATCCGGGGGACCGCCTACGGGAACGCGCAGAAGTACCCCGCAGCGATCGCCGACCTGGAGAAGGCGAAGGCGCAGGCGACCGCCGGTCACGCCGACAACGCGACCCTCAACGCGATCGACGCCTCGCTCGCCACCGCCTACATCTTCGGCGGTCAGGCCGACAAGGGGGTCGCGCTGGCGAAGGAACTCAAGGCGCGCGATCCGTCCAACACCCGCATCGACGACACTCTGGCGGCGTACTATAACCAGCAGGCCGTCGCTGCGATGCAGGCGGGCCGGAGGGCGGAAGCGGTGACCGACCTCGAGAACGCGGCGCGGTCGGTCCCCTCGCGCGCCGTCGTGCTGTACGTGCAGGCGGCGAACATACTCGCGGGGGCGGCCAAGCCGGATTGGAAGGGCGTGAAGGCCGAAGCCGACAAGGCGCTCGCCCTCGATCCGAACGACGCGCGCGCGAATCTCGTTGCCGGGATCGCGCTCGCGAACAGCATCGATCCCAAGACCGTGAACCCCGACACGAAGCCCGCGATGGCGTACCTTCAGAAGGCCAAAGCGAACTCCGGTTCATCCGACGCGTCGCTCAACGCCGAGATCGACAAGGCGATCGCGGCGCTCACGAAGATCACACCTAAGTAGGAATGGACGCCGGGGGCGCCAACACCTAGGCCCGCGCCGGGCAGTCCCCGGCTAGCTTCGTCTGACCCGGCTCGCGCCGGAGACTCAAACTCCCTCGAAGACTCGGAGGCGAAACCAGAGCTCGTGGATTTCAGCGGATTTTTCACCATGATCGATCAGGGCGGTCCCGCAATGTGGATCCTCCTCGTGATGTCGATCGCCGCGGTCGCTATCGTGATCGAACGGCTGCTCTTCTTCGCCAGTCAGCACTCGGATTCGAAGGGCCTGCTGAAGGCGATCGGCCTGAAAATCGCCGAGGACGACCTCGAAGGCGCGATCAAGATCTGCCGCCAGAACAAAGGGATGCTCCCCAAAATCCTGGCGTTCGGCCTTCAGCGCGGGGAGAAGAACCGCGCCGACATCACCGACGCGCTGTCGATCGCGCTGATGGAGAACCTGAACACGCTCGAGCGCAACCTCGGCGTCATCGGTACCATCGCGGTCATCGCACCGTTCGTCGGGTTGTTCGGTACGGTGCTCGGCGTCATGCGCACCTTCCAAGATATCGCCCTCAAAGGGAACTCGACCCCGGCCGTCGTCTCGGCGGGTGTCGCCGAAGCGCTGATCACCACGGCGGCCGGCCTGTTCGTGGCCGTCACCGCGGTTGTTTTCTTCAACTACTTCAAGACCCGGATCAAGGCGTACAACCAGGAGATGATCGTCTCGGCCAACCAGCTCGCCGAGATGCTCCACTTCCACAACACCGGCGCCTCGATCCCGACCGACCTGTACAAGCCGGCCGCGGAAGCGAAGTAACCCTGAACCTCTCGATCAAAGGGCTCGACTCATGAGCATGGTCTCCGCCCAGCAGGACGACGCGGTGATGTCCGAGATCAACATCACGCCCTTCACGGACGTGCTGCTGGTCCTCCTCATCATCTTCATGATCCTTGCGGCGCTCGTGGCGCCGCCGGGTTTCGAGAAACAGTTGCCGGACAAGAACGACAACACGCCGATCCAGCAGCAGAAGAAGACTGACAGCATCGAAGTCCTCGTCAATGAAACCGGAACGATCTACGTCGACGGCAAGCGCACGGACGCCACCCGTATCTATGCAGATATGAGCGACGTCCGCCGGCGCAGGGGCGACAAGCACGTCTCGCTCACCGCGGACGTCAAGGCGCCCTACGGCACGATCATCCGTATTCTGGACGCCGCGAAGGTCGCGGGTCTGGAAGACGTCGGCTTCGTCACCTCGTAAGAGTAAGAGAAGGAAACTCCGCTTCGTGGCCGTCTCCACCGGACAAGGCGAAGAAGAAGTGATGTCGACGATCAACATCACGCCCTTCACGGACGTGTTGCTGGTCCTCCTGATCATCTTCATCATCCTCGCCTCGGTCGTCAAAGAGCCTCGGCTCCCCGACGCCAAGAACAAACAAAAGGTCCATCCCTCGCAGATCGTGGTCCTGGTCGACGAGCACAACGACGTGCAGATCGGCTCGAACGTCGTCAACGAGATGCAGGCGAAGGTTCAATTCCAGCAGCTCGTCAAGAATACGGGCAGCGGGTTGAAGACCGTCATCATCAAGGCGAACCCGAAGGCGAGCTTCGGGACGATCTTGCGCGTCATGGACGCCGCAAAGGCGGCGAACCTGACGACCTTCGGCTTGGCCAACCACGTCGAAGGGACGCCGGAAGGGGCATCTGGGAGCTAGATGGCGAGCAACCGCGCTCCGAAGCCCCCGGTTCCGACAGCCGAGCGGGCCAAGAACTTCCTTTTCTACGGGTTTGCGCTCTCGATCGTGCTGCACCTGATCGGCGGGCCGTTCCTGAAGTTCGAGAAGACGCACGCCGAGGAAGATCAGCCGCAGAAGGTGACGGTGGTGCGGGTCCCCACGCCGCCGCCGACCCCGCCGCCGACGCCGACGCCGCACCCGACCCCGCCGCCGACCCCACCGCCGAAGCAGACCCCGCCGCCGCAGCAGACGCCCGCGCCGCAGCAGCCGAAGATCAAGATCAACACGCAGAAGACGGAGTCGAAGTCGAACAGCGGCCCGCAGGAGACGGCGAACAAGTACACGACCGGCAACACCCAGGGGATCCCGCAAGGTCAAGGGACGGCGGCACCGTCGACCGCCCCGCCGGCGACCCCTGCCCCGGCGCAGCCGACGCCGAGGCCGACGCCGACCCCGGCCAGTTGCGCGCGTCCGAACGTCGCCGCGACCACCCTGCGCGCGATCGAGCCGGACACTCCGCAGATGGCACAGCAGCAGGGGATCGCGGGGGTGGTTCAGGTCATCGTCTCGCTGAACGCCGACAGCAAGGTCACCGGAACACGGGTTCAGAGCTCGCCGAGCGCGATCCTGAACAACGCGGCGCTCAGCGCGGCCCGGAACTCGACGTTCCAGACCGAGATCCGGGACTGCAAGCCGATCGCCGCCGACTACATCTTCAGCGTCGACTTTAGTTCCCAATAGAGGCGATGGCGCTCTGAACGAGCGCCATACGCCTGCGGACGCAAAACGCCCCGGCCCTTCGGGCGGGGCGTTTTCTGCGTCCTGGTCATCTCGGCGGGTGGGCTTTACAGCACTCCCAAATCGCGGAGCTGGTACATCATCTCGATGTAGCCGAGGAGCTGCGACTCTTGCTCGGGGGTGCGGTCGGTGAATTCGACGCCGGTTCGATACTTGGCGAGCCCGCCGTCGTAGCGGCACCAGCGCACCTCGCCGGTGAGGCGGAGCGGCGGGCGCGGGTCGCCCCGCAGTTCCAGTTCCAACCGCAGCGCCTGCCCCATCGGAAGCTCGGTCTCGGCGAGCATCGCGAGTCCGCCGAGCCCGACGTCATACGTTTCGGTGCGTGCCTCCGCGAACTCGTCGGCGATCGTATAGGCGACGAGCATCGGCGCGTCCGAGAGCCGGCGATGCGACCGTACTTCACTCACGCGTCGGCCTTTCGCGCGAGCGGGAAAGCCTCCCCTGCGTGCGAACCGAGCCGCGTTGTGACGTTCTTGCAAGCGATGCTGCTCGCGGTACTGCAGGGCGTCAGCGAACTCTTCCCGGTCAGCAGCCTCGGACACACCGTGCTCCTTCCCGCGTTGCTGAGGTGGGGCATCGACGAAGGATCGGACTCGTTTCTCGCGTTCGTCGTCGTGCTCCACCTCGGGACCGCACTGGCGCTGATCGTGTTCTATCGCGACGACTGGGTCGCGATCGTGCGCGCGTTCGTCGCGACGATCGTTCGAGGCCGGATCGGCGACGACCCGAACGAGCGGACGGCGTGGCTGCTGGTGGCGGGGACGGTCCCCGTCGGCGTGCTCGGCGTCCTGCTCGAGTCGAGCGTCAAGAAGCTGTTCGCCTCGCCGATCCCGGTCTCGCTGTTCCTGTTCGCGAACGGGTTCATCATGCTGCTCGGCGAGTGGCTGCGGCGCCGCCAGCATCCTTCGACAACCCTTCGACAGGCTCAGGGTGACACGGTAGCTTATCGACAGCTGCCCGAGCTCAAGGGCACCGACGGCGTGATGGTCGGGTTCGCGCAGTCGCTCGCGCTGCTGCCCGGTATCTCGCGTTCGGGCTCGGCGATCGTCGCGGGGCTGCTGCGCGATCTGCGGCACGAGGATGCTGCGCGATACTCGTTCCTGCTTGCGACGCCGGTGATCCTCGCCGCGAGCGTGCTCGAGTTTCCGAAGCTCTTCGTTCCGGACGCGCACGGCGTGCTCGCCCAGGCGGTGGTCGGCGGCGTGCTCGCGGGCCTGACGGCGTACGCCTCGGTTGCGTTCCTGACTCGCTATTTCCGTCACAGCGACCTCTCGCCATTCGCGTGGTACTGCCTCGCTGCCGGCGCCGTCTCGTTCGTTCTCTTCGCTACGAAAGTAATCGCATGAAACAGCTCGCGCTGCTCCTGGCCCTGGTCTTCCTCATCATCGCCGTGCTCTACTGGACCGGACACTTCTATCCGGCCGGCATCCACGCCAAGCACGGCATCGTCAGCGTGATCCTCGCGCTGCTCTGCCTCGTGTGGTACCGGTTCCAGAGCGCGACGCCCGCGCGCTGACTACTTTTTCCCGATGATGTAGATTTCTTCGTCGTTGGGCGTGACGATCTCGATGTGCGGACGCTGCGCGCGGACGAGGCGTTCGAAACGCGTCGCTTCGAGCGCGGACGACTGCACGATCACGTACGGTGCTGCGCCGGCCGCGAGCACGTCGGCGATCGCCCGGTCGTAACTCGCGTCGTCGTTGATGCGGCCGCCGAAGACCGTGTCGCGGTAGAGGCGCTCGACGTTGAGATAGGGATCGCCCTGCCACCACGCCTCCCACATCCAGACGCGCGCGTCGATCCGTTTCGCGCCGCTGCGTCCGGGCGGGGCGAGATAGATCGCGTCGGCGCGCACCGCGCCGAGTGTCGTAGCGAAGTCGGCACGGCGCACGGTGTTGCGCCTGCCGTTGCTGACGACCCAGCGTTCGGTCTCGCGGATGTAGTGCCACGCGAGCTCGCTCGGCGGAACGTCGACCATCTCGTCGGGATGACGCGCTTTGAGCAGCCAGTGGCAGAGCACGTGCCACAAGCCGACCAGTGCGAGCCCGGTCTGTCCGTCGCTGCGCAGCGCGTGCACGTTCGCGTGCCACACGCTCAGGTACCGGCACTGATCTTCGCTGAAAAAGACCCCTTCCCAGGCCCGGAACAGGTCGGACGGATAAATGCGCCCGGGGAGCATCTCGACGACCTCGGCGACTTCCGCATCGCGCAGGATCGTGAAGTCGTTCGCAACGAGGCCTTCGCCCGCGCGAACGAACCACTCGAGCAGGTCGCCGCCGTGCACGGCGATGCCGTGGCGCTTGAGCACGTTGAGGTGCATCGGCAAGCCCATGAACGGATCGACGATGCTGCCGATCCCGCGTTCGCGGCACAGGTCGAGCAGCCGCGTTCCGGAGACACGCCGGGTGCGGGCCGGAAGATCGATCACGACGGCGCCCCGAGTCCCGCAAGGTACGCGCGCGTCACCCCGGGATCGAGCTGGGTTCCTGCTGCGGCGGTGAGCCGGCGCACCGCGTCGGCGGGAGGGAGGGCGTCGGCCGCGACAGCGAGCGCGAGCACCGCGGCGCGCGGGTCCTGAGCGCCGTCTTCGAACCAGGCGGCCGAGGCGGCCAGGTACGGCGCGTCCGCGGCGTACCGCGGCACCGACCCGGCGATCGCGGCGGCGCGCAGCGCGACGCTTGTACGGTGCTCCCGTGCGAACCGGGAGAGCGGGTCGAAGTCGTCGGGCGATATGGCCTCGACGGCGCGGCCGAGCGCGAGCAGCCGCGCTAGGCGGGCGGCTTGGGCGGCGTCGAGGCCGAGCCGCTCCGCCAGGGCCGCCGCGATCGCGGCGAGCCGTTCGCTGCGGCCTTCGGTCGTCGAATCGCGTGCGTCGACGCGCGCGACGAGCCCCGCCAGCGCCGTCTCCTCGTCGAACGCCGGAAGCTCCAGCTCGATGGGCGCGTCCCAATCGGGGGTCGCCCCGCCTGCGAACGCACGAAAAGCACGGACGAGCTCGACGCGGAAGCGCCGCCCGCTCTCGGCCGCGAGTGCGAAGAGCGCTTCGAGCGGCTCTCGCGGCTCGGACGGGTCTTCGACGGCCTCGAGAAAGGCATGGACGATCCCCAGCGCCGCGGCGTCGGCCGGGATCCCGTCCCAGCGCAGACGATCGGGGATCCCGGTGCCGTCGTCGTGCTCGCGATGCCAGCGCACGATGTCGGCGGCGTGGGACGGCAGCCCCCCAAACGCGCCGACGAGGTGCGCCCCGTGGACCGGCGCGTCGGCGAAGGCGTGGAGGCGGGCCGGCGGCGTCGCGTCGGCCGCGACGACGACTTCGATCGCGCCGATCTCGGCCAGCGCGCCGGCGACCCAGCTTGCCGCGACGCCGGCGTCGCCGGCGCCGCGATGGCGTGCGAACCGCGCCGCCAGCGCGGCGCGCCGGCGGCCGAAACCGAGCCTGCGCCCGGCGAATGCGTCGCCGACGGCGCTATACAATCCGAGTACGCCGTCCGCCCCAACAGGAACCGTCATCCTCGCCGGACGACGTTCACCGCACCGTGGCGAATCCCTCACCGAGCACTTCTTCGACGTCCGCAGCCGACGGGTTCGTCGGCGCGATTGGAAACACGCCGCTGATCGGGCTGCCGAAGCTCTCGGCGGCGCTCGGCCGCAGGATCCTCGGCAAGGCGGAGTTTCTCAATCCGGGCGGTTCGGTGAAAGATCGCGCCGCGCGCGGCATCGTCGAGGACTTCGAAGTGCGCGGCCTGCTGAAACCCGGCGGCGTGGTCGTCGAAGGGACGGCCGGAAACACCGGGATCGGGCTGGCGTTGGTCGGCAACGCGCGCGGGTACCGCACGATCATCGTGATGCCCGACGACCAGGCGCCCGAGAAGTACGGTCTGCTGCGCACGTTCGGCGCGGAGCTGCACGTCGTGCCGGCCGCGCCGTACACGAATCAGGCGAACTACTATCACGAGGCACGCCGCATCGCCGAGGCCACCCCGGGCGCCGTGTGGGCGAATCAGTTCGAGAACACCGCCAACCGCGACGCGCACGAGCGCACGACCGGTCCCGAGATCCTCTCGCAGACCGGCGGGGCACTGGACGCCTTCGTCGCCGCCGCGGGGACCGGCGGCACGATCGCCGGCGTCGGCCGCGCGCTCAAGGCGTACGCCGCGTCGATTCGCGTCGTGCTCGCCGATCCGTACGGCTCGGCGTTGTTCAGCTACGTCACGACCGGGGAGCTCGCCGCGGAGGGCGACTCGAACGCCGAAGGGATCGGGATCAAGCGGATCGTGGCGAACTTCGCGGGCGCTCCGGTCGACGACGCGCTGCGCGTCGACGATCGCACGCTGACCGAGATGGCGCACTGGCTGGTCCGCGAGGAAGGGCTGTTCGTCGGCGGCTCGGCGGCGCTCAACGTCGCCGCCGCCGCCCGCTACTCGCGAACGCTCCCGGCCGGGAGCACGGTGGTGACGATCCTATGCGACGGCGGCGAGCGCTACCGATCGCGTCTCTACGACGACGCATGGCTGCGCGAGAACGACGTCGTCCCCCAAGCGAAGGACCTCGAATTTCTATGAAACCCTCGAAGCTGTCGCATGTTCGGGAAGACGGATCGTTGACGATGGTCGACGTTGGTGGGAAGACTCCGACCGCGCGCACCGCGCGCGCCGAAGCGCTCGTGCGGCTCAGCCTGGACGCTGCGAACGCCTTGCGCGACGCGACGCTCGCGAAGGGCGACGCGTTCGCCGCCGCGCAGCTGGCCGGGATCATGGCGGCGAAGCGCACCGGCGAGCTCATCCCATTGGCGCATCCGATACCGCTCGGTGCGGTCGATGTCGCGTTCGCCTGGGACGATGCGACCGCGCTGCGCATCACCAGTCGCGCGACGACCGTCGGGCAGACGGGCGTCGAGATGGAAGCGATGGTCGCGGCGAGCATCGCCGCGCTGACGATCTACGACATGTGCAAGGCGGTCGACAAGGGGATCGTGGTCGAGCGCGTTCGCCTGATCGAGAAGACGGGCGGAAAATCCGGCGACTGGAGGCCCTCGGAGTGAGCCCGCACGCCGTCCAGCAGGTCTATCCCGTCTCGATCATCGTGCTCTCCGATCGCGCGCACTCGGGCGAGCGTCCCGACCTGTGCATCCCGGTGATAAAGGATGCACTGCTCGGCAACCCGCTCGCGGTCGACGACGAGCGGATCCTGCCGGACGACCCGGCGGCGCTGCAGGCGGCGCTGATCGAGCTCTGCGACGGCGGCACGCGGCTCGTCCTCACCTCCGGAGGGACCGGGCTCGGCCAGCGCGACCGCACGCCGCAGGCGACTGCCGCCGTGCTCGACTACGAAGTGCCGGGGATCGCCGAAGCGATGCGGACCGCGTCGATGCGCGCCACGCGCACGGCGATGCTCTCGCGCGCCGTCGCGGGCGTGCGCAACCGCTCGCTGATCGTGAACCTCCCGGGCAGCCCGAAGGCCGTGCGCGAAACCCTCGACGCGATCGTGGCCGCGCTCCCGCATGCGCTCGATTTGCTCGCCGGCACCGCAACAGACGCGCACCCGACGGGGTATCACGAAGGGTGACGTTCCAGTCGGCCGAGTCCTATCTGCTGGGGTTGATCAACGAGAACGCGTCGCGGCGGATGCCGAATCGCCTCGAGCGCATCCACGCGTTCCTGGGCGAGCTGGGCAACCCGCAGGAGGCCTATCCGACGATCCATGTGGCCGGGACGAGCGGGAAAGGCTCGACCTCCACGATGATCGCCGCGGCGCTGCAGGCGTCCGGGAAGCGCACCGGGCTGCACACGAAGCCGCACCTCACCACGGTCACCGAGCGTGCGCGCGTCGACGGGATCGCGATCCCCGAGGACGCGTTCGGCGAGCTGATCGGCGAGATGCAGGCGGCGGTCGACCGCGTCTCGTTCGAGCACGGCCGGCCGACGTACTACGAGACGCTGCTGGCGCTGGCGTTCTTGTGGTTCGCGCGCAGCGACGTCGACGTCGCCGTGATCGAAGCGGGCGTCGGCGGGAGGCTCGACGGCACGAACGTGCTGCGCCCGCGCGTCTCGGTCATCACCAACGTCGCGCTCGACCACACCGACATCCTCGGCGAGACCGTGGAGGAGATCGCGCGCGACAAGGCCGGGATCGCCAAAGCAGGGATCCCGCTCGTCACCTTCGTGCGCGACGCGAGCGCGCGCCGCGCGATCGAGCGCGCGTGCGCCGACGTCGGCGCGCCGTTCGTCTCGGTCGCCGACAGCGTCACGATCGAGCAGCGTCGCGGCGAGCTGTACGGACAGTCGTTCGCGGCGATCACGCCGGAGGACCGGTACGAGATCTCGCTGCCGGTCCTCGGCGGCTTCCAGCAGGAGAACGCCGCGACCGCGATCCGTACGCTGGAGCAGCTTGGCGCCGATCTTCGGCCGACGCGCGCGCAGATCGAGACCGGCTTCGCGCGCACCATGATCCCGGGACGGATGGAGTTCTTCCCCTCGCATCCGGGCGTCTTGTTCGACATCGCGCACAACCCCGACAAGGCCGCGCACCTCGCCGCCGCGCTCGCCGAGACGTTCCCCGAGCGCCGGTTCACCTTCGTGATGGCGATCGCCGAGTCGAAGGACGCAGCGCAGGTGATCCGGCCGTTCCTCCCGCTCGGCGGTTCGTTCGTGTTCACGACGTTCTCGACGGCGGGCCGTACGGCGTCGCGGCCGCAGCGGCTCGCTTCGATCGCGGACGAGCTCGGCGCGTGGGGGCGCGCGATCTCCGATCCGGTCGACGCGTTCTCGATCGCGCGCCGCAACGCCGACTCCGACTCGATCATCGTCGTCACCGGCTCGACGTTCGTGGTGGCCGAACTGCGCGCATGGTGGATGGCGAACGTGCAGTCGAACTCGAATGTGTAATGGCGCGCTGACCGGACAGCGCGGCGCGCTGCGCGTTCGCGGTCGCATGCTGCCGTGGGGCGCGCGCACCTACGTGATGGGAATCGTCAACGTCTCGCCGGACTCGTTCTCCGGCGACGGCGATCCGCACGCGGAGATCGCTGCGGCGCGCGCGCTGCAGCAGCTCGCCGACGGAGCCGACGTGGTCGACGTCGGCGCTGAGTCGACTCGGCCGGGTCATCGCCCGATCGGCGCCGAGATCGAGCGCGCGCGCCTGCTTCCAGCGCTGGGCGCGATTCGGGCCGGCGCGC
This sequence comes from Vulcanimicrobiota bacterium, assembly GCA_003168375.1. Taxonomy (GTDB): domain Bacteria; phylum Vulcanimicrobiota; class Vulcanimicrobiia; order Vulcanimicrobiales; family Vulcanimicrobiaceae; genus Vulcanimicrobium; species Vulcanimicrobium winogradskyi. The sequence goes on along the minus strand of PMSI01000002.1, from coordinate 10,106 downwards.
CGGACGCGATCGTCTCGGTCGACACGTTCAAGGCCGACGTCTTTCGCGACGCGCGTGCCGCCGGCGGCGATATGCTGAACTCGATCTGGGGCGCGCGCGAGGATCTGATCGCCGCCTGCGCCGAGACGGATGCGCCGATCGTGGTGATGCACAACAAGGCGGTCGCGGTCTACGAGCGCGACGTCGTTGACGAAGTCCTGGCGTTCCTCGAGGCCGGCGCGGCACGCTGCGTGCGCGCCGGCATCGCGCCCGAGCACGTGATCCTCGACCCCGGGATCGGGTTCGGGAAACTGCCCGAGCACAATCTCGCCGTGTTGCGCGCGCTGGACCGGCTCGTCGCGCTCGGATTTCCGACGCTGATCGGAACCTCGCGGAAGTCGACGATCGGAAAGCTGACCGGGCGCGGCGTCGAAGCGCGTGAATTCGGTACCGCGGCGACGGTCGCGCTCGCGATCGCCGCCGGGATCGATCTCGTTCGCGTGCACGACGTCCCCGAGCAGTGCGACGTCGTCCGCGTCACCGACGCGATCGTACGCGGCTGGCGCCCGGACGGCTGGACCGAACGTCTTCCGTGAGCGGCGACCGCATCGAGGTGCGCGGCATACGCGCGTGGGGTCGTCACGGCGCGAACCTCGGCGAACAAGACGTCGCGCAGCCGCTCGACATCGATCTCGTCTTCGAACTCGACCTTTCCGCCGCGCGTGCGAGCGACAAGCTGGCCGACACCGTGAGCTACGCCGACGTGCACGCGAGCGTGGTGCGCATCGTCGCGCGAGAGCGGTTCGCCTTGCTCGAGCGTCTGGGTGAGGTGCTCCTCGACGGGCTGATGGCCGATCCGCGGATCGCCCGGGCCCGAATCTCGATCGCCAAGCCGCGGCTGCTCGACGGCGCGACGCCGGTCGTCACGCTCCGCCGCGAGCGCTGATGCCGCGCGCGGCGATCGGGATCGGGTCGAACGTCGGAGACGCCGTCGCGAACGTCCGCGGCGCCGTCGCGCGGCTCGCCGAGCTGGGTACCGTGGTCGCTCGCTCGGCGCTCTATCGCAGCGAGCCATGGGGTGTGATCGGCCAGGAGCCGTTCATCAACGCGGCGGCGTCGCTCGAGACCGCGCTCGAGCCGCATCCGCTGCTCGCCGCGCTGAAGCGCATCGAGGCCGAAGCCGGGCGCGTGACGACGTTTCGCTGGGGGCCGCGCGTCCTGGACCTCGACATCTTGACCTACGGCGAGCTGCGCCTCGACGACCCCGACCTCGTCATCCCGCACCCTCGCCTGCACGAGCGAGCGTTTGCGCTTGTCCCGCTCGCCGAGATCGACGCGCGCTTTGAGCGGCTGCGCGACGCGCTCCCGCCCGGAGAGCGAGCCTCCGTCGTCGAACGAGCTCCGCGATGATCCGCCAGGCCGCCGCTACGGCGTTCGCCGTCGCGCTCGCCGCCCTGCCCGCCGCTGCGCGCGCCGATCTCTTCTCGTCGGTCTCGTACGGCGTCCAGGCGAGCACGGCCGGTCACGGGATCACGCTGGAGAAGCCGCTGCTCTACGACTTCAGCGTTCGAATCCAGACCGGGACGATGAGCATCTCGCAGCAGTTCAACTACGACGGGAACCCGTACACGAGCACCGCGCACTACAACCACGTCGGCGTCATCGCGGACTATCGTCCGTATGCAGGACGCTACCGGATCAGCGGCGGCCTCGTGTTCGGCAGCGACGGCGTCGACAACGTCGCCCGGTTCGCGAGCCCGACGCTCCGCGTCGGCTCCGGCGTCTATCCCATCAGCGGCACCGGCACGGTGCGCACGCGTCTCCGCTATGACCGCCCGTCGCTCTACGCGGGCGTCGGAACCGGCACCGGCCTGATCCGCGGGCTCGCGCTGACCTTCGACGTCGGCGCACTCGTCCGCAACGGCACTGCGACCGCATCCGCAAGCGGTCCCCTCGCGTCGAACGCCGCCTTTCGTGCCGATCTGGAACGGCTGCGCGCAGAACAACGCACCCACGTCGTCGTCCCGGTCGTCAGCGTCGGCCTGAACTACCGCCCCTAACGCGAACCGGCCGCCCCGAGCACCGGCTCGTATACGCGTTTCGCGATGAAGAGGTCGAGCAGCTCGCGATCGACTTTGCCGCGATCGGCGAACTCCCGCACGAGGACGTCGAGCGCGCGCTCGGCCGTCAACGCCGGCTTGTAGGGCCGGTCGTTGGCGGTGAGCGCGTCGAAGATGTCGCTGATCGTCAGCATGCGGACCTGCGGCACGATTTCGATGCCCTTGAGCCCGCGCGGATAGCCGGTGCCGTCGAGGTGTTCGTGGTGGCCGTACGCCATCTCGGGGACGTGCCGCCACGGCGTCTTGGACCACGGGATCTCGCGCAGGAAGTAGAACGACTGCGTGACGTGCTGCTCCATCGTGCGACGCTCTTCGCTCGAGAGCGAGCCGCGCGGGATGTGCAGGAAATCGAGTTCGTCGGCACCCAGCAGCGGACGTTCGCCGTCGACGTCGCGATAGGTCATGCGGGCGAGCGCGTCCAGCACACCGCCGACCTCGGCCGAGACGACGCGCGGCTCGTTCGCGTTCTCGACCTCGTCGAGCAGCTCGCGCAACTCGGCGCGCCGGCGTGGGTCGGCGGTCTGCTCGATCGCGAGCAGGAAGCGCAAGCGGATCGCGTCGATCCGGCCGTCGGGGAGTTTCTTCGCTTTGCCGAAGATGTACTCGGGGACCGCGACCTTGCCGAAGTCGTGCAGCAGCGAGGCATATCGCATCTCACGCAGCTGATCCGGATCGAAATTCAGCGTTGCGAACGGTCCGGTCCCAATCTCGTTGATCGCTTCGGCTTGCTTTACGGTGAGGTCGGCGACCCGCGATGAGTGTCCCTGCGTCGCGACGTCGCGGACTTCGATCGCCTTGACCGAGGCACGAACGAACTGCTCGAAGAGGTCTTGAATCGAGTCCAGCAGCGCCCTGTTCTCGAGTGCGACGCCGGCTTGTGAGGCGAGCGAGCGGAGGACATGCTCGTCGCGTGCTTCGAACGGCTGCACGACCTCTTCGGTGTGCGCGCGCGAGGTCAGGACGAGATCGAATTCCGGCTTGCGGTTGATGAGCATCAGCACACCGACGATCGCGTCCTCGTGATCGCGCATCGGGACGGCGAGGACCGACATCGTGCGGTAGCCGTTGGCATCGTCGAAACTGCGGTTGACGCGGTACTCGGCGCTCGGCGCGACGCGGTACGCATCGTCGATGCGTACGCTTTCGCCGCTGATCGCGACGTATCCGGAGATCGAGCTGCGCGAGAGCGGCAGGACGGCGCCGAGGTAGGTGCCGACGTCGGTCGGGCCGGTCTGGGCCACCGCAAAACGGAGGACGCGCTCACCGTCCTGGCCCGCCTCGAGCAGGTAGAGCGAGCCGGAGTCGGAGCGGGTCAGCTCGCGCGCGCTGCGCACGACCGTCTGCTGCAGCTTGGTCACGTCGCGTTCGGCGGACAGGGCGAGGCCGATCTGGATCAGCCGGTCGCTCTCGCCGCGTGCGGCGCGCAGCTCCTCGCGGGCCGCCAGGCCGGCGACGGCGGTCCGCACGGTCGCGATCAGTGCCGCACCGTCGACCGGTGCGACCAGCCAGCCGCCGAGATGAGGGTTCCGGGCGAGCCAGGTGTTGCGGGAGCCCGGCCGGCCGATCACGACGGTCGCGGCCGCTTGCGCCTGGCCGATCAGCTCGAGCGCGCTTTCGACGGTTGCTCGTGGCCCCAGCGAGAGCAGGCGGGCCTCGTCGATGAGGTAGACGACGAAGATCCCGGGGTCGTCGCCGGTATACGGAAAACGCGCCTCGCGATGAACGATCCCGGCCGCGTCGAGTGCATCGACCGCGGTAGAACCGAGCTCCAAGCCGTGAGGATACGCGATGACGAACGCCGCGTCCGTGGCGATTGTGCGGGCGATCACACAGACAGCCTCCTCCTGAGGTATCGTCATCGTACCAAGGTCGGAACAGGCCCTAACGGTATTGTCCCGGGGGCGCCCCGCCCGAGCGTCGAACCGAGCGCCGGATGACCGAAGACGTGATCGCGGCCCGCGCCCGCGCGCTCGCCGGCGCGCTGACGGAGGCGGGGTTTGCCCGCCTGCGCGTCCGCGACGGCGACATCGAGTTCGAGCTGCGGCGTGCCGTGCAGCCGGGCGCGACGATTCCGGCCCCGGTGCCCCCGGTCGCGACCGACGCGGAGAAGCCGTCCGCGCGCCGCGACGACCTGGTCGCGAGCGACGTCGTCGGGATCGTCCGGCTGACCCGCCCGGTGGTCGTCGAGGGCCTCGACCTCGACGGTGACCGCGAGCTGGCCTACGTCGAGACGCTCGGCATCCGCAACCCGGTCCGCTCCCGCGGGGCCGGCCGCATCACCGCGGTCTTCGTCACCGAGGGCCAGCCCGTAGAATACGGCCAACCCCTCTTCGCCATCGAGCGTTAGCGTTGTTCAAGAAAGTCTTGATTGCCAACCGGGGCGAGATCGCGCTGCGCATCAATCGGGCGTGTCACGAGCTCGGGGTTGCGACGGTCGCGATCTTCTCGGATGCGGACCGCCAGTCGCTGCACGTCCGGCATGCCGACGAAGCGTTCTGCGTCGGTCCCGGACCGGTGATGCGCTCGTACCTCAACATCCCGAATATCATCTCGGCGGCGCTGATCAGCGGCTGCGACGCGATCCATCCCGGCTACGGGTTTCTCGCCGAGAACGCGCGCTTCGCCGAGATCGCGGCCGATCACGGGCTGACGTTCATCGGACCGAAGCCGGCGGTGATCAATGCGATGGGGGACAAGGCGACCGCGAAGCGGTTGATGCGCGAAGCCGGCGTCCCGACGACGCCGGGGAGCGACATCGTCGCATCGGTCGACGAAGCGCGCGCCGTCAGCGAGAAGATCGGCTATCCCGTGCTGCTCAAGGCGACCGCGGGCGGCGGCGGCAAAGGGATGCGCGCGGTGACCGGGCCGCAGGAGCTGCCGACCGCGTTCGCGACCGCGCAAGCCGAGGCCGAAGCGTCGTTCAAAGACGGCCGGATGTACGTCGAGAAGCTGATGCCCAATCCACGCCACATCGAGGTGCAGGTGCTGGCCGACGAGCACGGCGGCGTCGTGCATCTCGGCGAACGCGACTGCTCGGTGCAGAAGCCCTCGCACCAGAAGCTGATCGAAGAGGCCCCCGCGCCGGTGCTCGACCCGGCGATCCGCGCGCGCTTGCACGCGATCGCGACGACCGCGACGCGTGCGGTGGCGTACACGAACGCCGGGACGCTCGAGTTCCTCGTCTCGGGCAGCGACGTGTACTTCATGGAGATGAACACGCGTATCCAGGTCGAGCACCCGGTCACCGAGCTGATCTACGGTGTCGATCTCGTCAAGGAGCAGATCCGCATCGCGGCCGGCGAGGCGCTCGGCTTCAGCCAGGACGACCTGCACCCGCACGGTCACGCGATCGAGGTGCGCGTCAACGCCGAGGATCCGCAGAACAACTTCGCCCCCGCGGCGGGGACGCTCTCGACGGTCGTCTTCCCCGGCGGTCCGGGGATCCGCGTCGACACCCACATCTACGGTGGAGCGATCGTGCCGCCGTTCTATGACTCGATGCTGGCGAAGATCGTCGCGGTCGGGCGGACCCGCGAGTCCGCGATCCTGCGCATGGAACGCGCGCTCGGCGAAACGCGTATCGAAGGCGTGAAGACGACGGTCGACTTCTGCCGCGAGCTCATGAACGAACCGGAATTTCGCGCGGGCGGGATCGGGGTCGGCTGGCTGCCGGCGATCCTCGCCCGGAGAGCCGCGGCCGTCTAGCCGATGCCTGCCTATTCCCGGCGTCATGCGCGCGAGGTCGCCCTTCAGGCGCTCTACGGCACCGAGGTCGGAAAGCGTGCGCCCGACGAGATCCTCACCGAGCTGCTCGCGCGCGACGCGTCCTCCGAAGGCCGCTCGTTCGTGCGCGACCTGGTCCTGGGGACGCTGGAGAACGGCGACGAGTCAGACGCGCTGATCGCGCCGCTCCTCGAAGGCTGGACGCTCGACCGGCTGCCGACGATCGACCGCATCATCTTGCGAATGAGCGCGTTCGAGTTGAACCACCGCCGCGAGATCGACCCGGCGATCGTGATCAACGAGGCGGTCGAGCTCGCCAAGAAGTTCTCGACCGAGGACTCCGGCCGTTACGTCAACGGCGTGCTCGGGCGGATCGCCGCGAACGCGCCGGCCGTTCCGCAGCTCAGTCGAGGGACGGAGCATTGAGCCGGGCGATCGCGGGACCGCGCGGCGGTGCGCGCCGGCGTTCGAGCAAGCGCGGCGGCGGTGCCGGGCGTATCGTCGGGCGCATCGTCAAGACGCTGGCCGTGCTCCTGCTGTTCGCGGTGCTGCTATTCGTCGGGATCGTCGCCGGGATCGTCGCGTCGTACTCGCGCAACTTGCCGGACATCAACCGGATGGCGGACTACCAGCCTTCGCGTTCGACCCGTGTGCTCGCGCGCAACGGAGTGCAGCTGGCGAACCTCTACCGCGAGAACCGCACCTGGCTGCCGATCGATCGCATCCCGAACCGCGTGCGCGACGCGTTCATCGCGACCGAGGACGCGCACTATTACCAGCATCACGGCGTCGACTTCGCCGGCATCGCTCGCGCCGCGATCGCCGACTACCGTCACCAGCGCTTCCAGGGCGCCTCGACGATCACCCAGCAGCTCGCCCGCCGGCTGTTCCTCACCAACGAGGTCAGCGCCGCGCGCAAGATCCAGGAAGCGCTGCTCGCGATCGAGATCGAGCGCTACTACACGAAGGACGAGATCCTCGAGCGCTACCTGAACATCATGTACTTCGGTTCGGGCGCGTACGGGGTCGAGGCGGCGGCGCACACGTACTTCGGCACCGACGTCGGCCGGCTCACGCTCGGCCAGTCGGCGATGCTCGCCGGTCTGCTGGCGGCGCCGTCCGACTACTCGCCCTACGTGAACGCGACACACGCGAAGACGCGGCAGCGCCACGTGCTGCAGCGGATGGTCGATGCGCGCCTCATCAGCAGTGCGCAAGCGCAGGCTGCCGACAACGCGCCGCTGCGCCTGATCGGCGAGCGGCCGCAGGGACTGCAGTCGTACCGCTACCCGTACTTCACGACGTACGTCACGCATCTGGTCGAGTCGCAGTTCGGCACTCAGGCGACGTTCGAGGGCGGACTTCAGGTCTACACGACGCTCGATCCGGCGCTGCAGGACGCGGCGCAGGACGCCGTCGCCTGGGGGATCGACCGCGCGCGCGCCGAGGGGATCGGCGCGCACCAGGGCGCGCTCGTCGCGATCAAGCCGTCGACCGGTGAGATCCTCGCGATGGTCGGCGGCGCGACGCCGTTCTCGCTGACGAACCAGTTCAACCGCGCGTGGCAGTCGCGTCGTCAGCCGGGCTCGTCGTTCAAGGCCTACGTGTACACGGCCGAGGTCGACGCGGGCCACCCGCCGACGACGATCGTCCAGGACACGCCGGTCAGCTATCCGATGGGCGACGGAACGCGCTGGGCGCCAATGGACGACGACAACCGATACCTCGGCGCGATCACGTTGCGCTACGCGCTCGCGCAGTCGCGCAACGTCGTCGCGGTCAAGCTGGCGCAGGATCTCGGGATCGATCGCATCGTCGAGTACGCGCACCGCATGGGCGTGACCGCCCCGCTCGACCCGACGCTCTCGCTCGCGCTCGGATCGTCGGGCGTCTCGCCGCTCGATCAGGCGGCCGGGTTCGCGACGCTCGCCAACCAGGGCGTACATATCCCGCCCTCGCCGATCAAGATCGTGCGCGATTCGCTCGGCACGCCCCTGCTCGACAACACCTATCCGCAGCAGACCGAAGTGATCAGCGCCGGTGTCGCCTACGTCGTCACCTCGATGCTGGAGTCGGTGATCACGGGAGGGACGGGAACGAACGCTGCGATCGGCCGTCCGGCCGCGGGCAAGACCGGCACCACCTCGAGTTTCCGCGACGCCTGGTTCGTCGGCTACACGCCGGAACTCTCCGTCGCGGTGTGGATCGGCAACGACGACTACACGCGGATGAACGAGTCGTACGGCGGCAACATCCCCGCGCGCATCTGGGCGCGGTTCATGAAGAAGGCACTGGCGAAGGTCAAGCCGCACGACTTCGTGCTGCCGATCGGAGAGGTGAACAAAGCGAGGCTGTGCGGCAGCGGAATAGACGAAGTCTTCCTCGCCGGGACCGAGCCCGAGCACACCTGCGGCATGCCGGACGCCGCGACGACCACCACGACACGCACGCGCAAGCACGCGTACGTCGCGCCCCTCGCGCCGGCAGTCCCGATCTCGAGGATCGCGCAGCCGCGCACGCCGCCGTCGGTCGCGCCGCTCACCCCGCAGCCCGACGTCGTCGGCGACGGCCGGAACTCCGTGCGGCTCGACGCGGAGCCGACCAGCGCACCCGCGCCGCCGAAGACACCGTGATCGAGCGCGACTGGTCGCGCGTCCCGGTCGTCGGCGTCGTCCGGCTGGCGAACTACATCCGCCGCAAGCTCGAAGGCGACGTCAAGCTCGGGATGCTCGGCGTCGAGGGCGAGATCACGAACCTGCGCGTCCAGTCGAGCGGGAGCTGGAATTTCGACGTCAAGGACCGTGACGCGGTGCTGGCGTGCTTCGCGTTTCCGAGCGACGCCGCGACGTTTCCGGCGGCGAAGAACGGCGACGCGGTGGTGGTCTACGGCAAGGTCTCGATCTTCGAGAAGAGCAGCAAGTACCAGCTCGTCGTGCGGCATGCTGCGCTCGCCGGCGTCGGCGCGCTCCATGCGCGGTACGAGGAGCTGCGGAAGACGCTGGAGGCCGAAGGGCTCTTCCGCGAGGACCGGAAACGCCGGATCCCGCCGTATCCGTTCCGCGTCGCGCTCGTCGGGTCGCCGACCGGCGACGGGACGCGTGACTTCCGCACGCAGGCGAAGACGCGCGCGCCGCACGTCGATGTGCGCCTGTTCGAGACGCCGGTGCAAGGCGACGTCGCGCCGCAGATCGTCGCCGCGCTGCAGCGCGCGTACGCGTCGGCGCCCGACCTCGTGGTGCTGGCGCGCGGCGGCGGCTCGTTCGAGGATCTGTTCGTGTTCAACGACGCGCGCGTCGTGCGCGCCGTCGCGAACGCGCCGGTCCCCGTCGTGACGGCGATCGGTCACGAGTCGAACACCTCGCTCGCCGATTTCGCCGCGAGCCGGAGCGCGCCGACGCCGTCCACGGCGGCGCAGACGCTGCTCCCGCCGCGCGCGGAGCTCGTAGCGACCGTCCGGCGTGACGCGGAGCGGCTCGCGCGCGCGCTCGACGGACGGCTCCATCGTTGGCGCGCGGCGCTCGACCGCATCGAACGCCGCTCGCCGCTCGCCGACCCGGCTCTGCTGCTCGCCGGCCGGCGGCAGCGGCTCGACGCGCTCGCCGACGGGCTCGAGCGCGCCGTCGCGACGCGGCTGACACGTTTGCGCGACCGCGTCGTCGCGGCGGATCGCGCTTTGGGGCGCCGTTCGCCGGCGGCGACCGTCGCCAAGGACCGCGAACGCTTCGACACGCTGCGCGGACGGCTCGACCTACGCTTCCTCGCCGAGAAGCGCGGCCGCCGCGATGATCTCGCCGAACGGCTGGAGCCGACGTTCGCGCGCGCCGTCCAGCGCGCGCGCCATCGTTTCGAGGTGCTGCGGGCGCAGCTCGGAACCGTCGATCCGCGCGCGCCGCTGCGCCGAGGCTTCGCCATCGTCCGGGGTCCGAACGGGGCGCCGCTCGTCGATCCCGCGGAGGCTCCGCCGGGGACCCGGCTGCGGATCGAGGTCGCTCGCGGAGAGCTCACCGCGCGCGTCGAAGCGGAAGGGACCGATGGCGGAAAACAAATCGGCCTCTTTTGAGGCCTCGCTCGCGCGGCTGTCCGAGATCGTCACCGAGCTCGAACGCGAGGGCGTCGAGCTCGAACGCGCCGTGAAGCTCTACGGTGAAGGCCGCGAGCTCGTCGCGCGCTGCGAAGCACTCCTCAAGGGCGCCGAAGAGACGCTCCGCGCCGCCGCAGCCGGCATCCCCGCCGCCGGCCCGCCGACCACCGCCGAAGACGACGAGATCCCGTTCTGAGTGGATT
>PMSI01000003.1 GCA_003168375.1 Vulcanimicrobiota bacterium | reverse complement strand
AGTTTTACTCCGGCGCTAACAAGCGACTTCAACAATCGACATAAACCAGGGGATGCCCGGTACTCAGCCGTTGAGCGCTATCGTGACGACAGGCGCGCGGCTATCAACGAAGTCTACACGTCATGTTCGATGAAGATGGATTTTGCTATCGCATACGCAGAAAGGCCCTGATCGACGTACAGAGTAGCAAGTTCGTCTTTCGAGGGTCTTTCTTTAGAGGGCATGGTTGGGGTTCTCACTGGTTGAATCGCGCAGGATGGATTTCGTTATCAACGCGGTCTTACAGTTTGGCCAGCACTACGGCAAGCCGTTTCCAGAAGGCGTGAACTTCTGGGTAGCGGTCGGAACGCTGTTGTCTGCATTGGCGACCGTGTTTCTTGCCATCGTCACCGTGTTGAGCGTGAAAGACGCGGGACGCCTGATTCATGACGAGGATGCGCGGCACCAACAAGGCACTGCGCCGATCCTCCGACTAGAAGCACAACCAGCGGATGGAGAATGGATGCGCGGCTTTAACATCAGGAACGTTGGCCTTGGCCCTGCGCAAGAAGTCCATGTTGCGCTTCGCGGCGAAATGCATGGTACAGACGGGAAGGTTTACAGCGTAGACTACTCTCAGCGGCGCTCTATCTTCGCAACAACAGACAACTGGCATATCAGTACCGACGAGAGGGGCTTTGAACCAGTAAAGGCGTTCAGACTAGATGGAACCCGTGTCGTAGCCGCCATCTCCTACATGGATATGTTCGCGAACACGTACATGACAATTTCCCAAGACGTTCTTGAGGAAGCCGAAACGCTTTGGTTGCGTCCGAACAATCTCTATCCTGTGCGGACCAAGATGGAAGCGTACCTTGATAAGTATGCTCATGATGACGTACTAGACCATCTTACGGCCACGCGCCCAGTCGCTACGACGTAGGGTACGGCAGGTTCAACGCATGATTGGTGATCTTGCTGGGCCAGCATTGAATCCCGGCTTACGCTCCTAGAGAAGAAGCCCGGCCGCTAGGAGGCGGCTTCTGCCCGCCCTGGGGCGAATGCTTTACGGCCTACGCTCCGATGATGGAAAGGGTGGCCCGTGGCTCTTGAAGAGGCGCTGTACGTAGTCCAATTCGGCGACGTGGCATAGATGCGGTTCGAGGTTCAGAAGTACGTTGCCGACTTTGACGCCCTGCAAGCCATGCCGGTGCCGCTCCTGGCGGAGATTCTATTCTTCCACCTGCGTACAAACCATGAATTTGACAACCTACACCGCCAGAACAATCTGACGGTATTGGTGGAAGGCTACCATCGCGGTCACAGAGAGGCCGGCATCCGCATCTGGTGTGAAGCATGGGCGTACCTTGAACATCAGGGCCTTCTTGCAACCCATCCAGGTGGAGGGCACGAGAGCCAGTTTATCACCCGCCTGGGCGAGTCTGTCAAATCACGGGAAGATTTCACATCGTATACGCGCGGTGCGCTACTCCCGGATTCAATGCTCCACATGACGACGAGGCGCGAGGTGAAGCCCCTGTTTCTTCAGGGCAAGTACGAAACCGCCGTGCTAGAGGCATACCGCCAGGTTGAAATCAAGGTTCGAGACGAAGGGAAGTACGCACCAGAAGATATCGGAGTCACGCTTATGCGAAAGGCATTTGATTCCGACAACGGTCCGTTGTGCGATCCGTCTCTTCCCAAAGGGGAGCGTGAGGCAATGGCGCATCTGTTTGCTGGAGCAATCGGTCTGTTCAAGAATGCGGCAAGTCACCGGCAACCGACAATCTACAACGCAGAACACGCGGCGCATCAGATACTGATTGCAGATGAACTGCTCCAGATTGCAACTGAGCGGGCCGTGGGCCTCTCCGTTGGTGTTCAACGTCCCCCAGGTTCGACGCATGCCTGATTCAAGTAACGCGCGGCGTCCAACGCTAGATGAAGTCAAGGCCATGATAGATCGGCTTGACCGTGCAGATCGGGCTATGCTTCGTCCGTGGATGCTGTGACGTTGCCCCAGACATCAGGCCGCGGCTGACCGTGAGTTTGAGCTAGTGCGATAATGCTCGATGAACTCGGCCGGCGTCAAGCCGTCGAGTGCGGTGTGAGGGCGGAGCTCGTTGTAATCGATGCGCCAGGCTTCGATCGCGGAGCGGGCATGGAAGATGGTCGGGAATGCGTGCTCGTTGAGCGGCTCGTGGCGAAAGCGTCCATTGAAGCTCTCGACGCTCCCGTTCTGCATCGGTCGGCCTGGTTCGATGAAGTGCAACTCGACATTGGCTTGCGCAGCCCAGCCGAGCATTGCATTACTCGTAAACTCGGTGCCATTGTCGAACTTCAGGGTCGGCGGTAGGCTGCGCGTGGCAGCGAGGCGCGAGAGTACGCGTACGACGCGGTCGCCGGTGAGCGAGAAATCGACTTCAATGCCGATCGACTCGCGCGTGAAATCGTCGACGATCGTGAGCGAGCGGAACTTGCGCCCGTTGCTCAGCGCGTCGTGCACAAAGTCGAGCGACCAGCGTTCGTTCGGCCGGCAGACCGTCGGCACGACATTGCCGCGGACGTACCGAACGCCACGCTTGCGCCGCGCGCGCAGTTGCAGCCCTTCAACGCGATAAATCCGGTGGATCCGCTTGTGGTTGACCGCGAACCCCTCGCGCCGCAGCATCATCGTCAGACGACGATACCCGAATCGCCGACGCTCAGCAGCGAGAGCTTTAAACCGTTCGAGCAGCAGCGGATCGTCGATGCGCCGGATACGGTACTGCGCGACCGATCGCGGGCAGCGCGCGATCCGACACGCTGCACGTTGACTCACGCCGAGTTCCTGGAGGGCCTCACCGCGGCTTTTCGCTGCGAGGGCCCCAGGAGTTTTTTGCGATCAGCTCTTTCATCGCGTCGTTCTCGAGCGCGAGATTCGCGATAATCCGTTTCATTCGCGCGTTCTCGTCCTCGATCGCGCGGCCGCGAGCAATTTCGCTGCTCTCCATGCCGCCGTATTTGGACTTCCAGGCCGAGATCGTGTTGGGGTGCACGCCGTGTCGTCGGCCAAGCTCGACGAACGACGCGCCGGCGTCGTGCTCTCTGAGAATCGAGACGATCTGCGTCTCGGTGAAGCGGGACTTCCGCATGCGGGCTTCCTTTCGGCCCTTCGGCCTGGAAACCCACGGTATCATCCGGCCCGGATTACCGGGGCAACGTCAGACACATGCCTTGGATGCAATACCGAAGCCGACTCGGACTAGCGCGGTAGACGCTTTAATAAAGAGCCGCGAGACGCAGAAGCCGCGCGTTGTCCCATGTGCCGACCTGCCAGACGACCTGCGCGGCCGTGTTCCGCAGTGCGGCCCGCCATTACCGGCCGGATTGGTACCCGCCAAATGAGTTCGGCAGGTCGTCCGGTCTGAGGCAATTATTCTGACCCCTAGAGAGGCCGTAGGGCGCGTTCTAGGTGCTTCGGATGACTTGGGAGCCAGCCGCCGCGATCTGCAAGGTATCGCCTCGCTTCAGATGCCGGGACAATGGCCGCGCCCTGACGAGAACAATGACACCATGCTTCAAATCGGCAAAGACTTGGAGATCGTCTTGGCGCTCTTTCAAGAAGCGGGCTATCCGAACAACCTACCAGAAGCGAAGAAAGGAAGATGAATCAGAACATGCGCAACTTCAACTTGCCGCTGGGCCAGCGTCCGCAATGATACGCTTCTTCGCGCTCCTGTCAGTCCTCTTCGGACTCCTCGGCGGTGTAGCATCGGCGACAACCTGCGATATGCAAAAGGCGCTCCTCTATATCTCCCTTGCGAACAATTTCATCAACGCTGATCCGCCGAGCCACGACAACGCTAAGAAGGCAACCCGCTTCGCTGGCCTAGCCGTCGATATGAATGCGGCATGCATCAAGGCATCAAACAACGTGAACGAGATTGGCAACTTGTATCTGTCAACCGGACAGAACCTGGCGATTGCCGCAGTTGCACAAGACCGGCTTGGCGATCACGCCGCCGCTGACCGTTTCGCACAACTCGCACTGAAAGTCTGGCGCGAGATCGTCGCCGAACGGGCTTACCCTGCCAAGGTCCGCGCGTCCGCACAACGCCAACTCGACGCTTATACCAAGTAGCAGGCGAAGCAACAAAAAGGCCCCGGGCATTACTCCGGGGCGTTTTCGCTGTTCCTTGAGACGCCTTGATGATAGTACAGTCAGTTGACTGGGCGGGGCGTCTGCGGTTGATTCTCGGCCTGCGACTGGACGCGCAGCGTGGCATCCACTTTGCGGTTCGCGACATCGGGAGTTGGCGTTGAACCCGATGATCTGACTGTGCTCGGGGTAGAGGTCGGCGGTGGTCGAGCCGTCGGCGCGCCACCTGTGCGGGGCGTCTTCTACACCTCGTCATACACCTTAGCCGACGTGTACGGAGGTGTAGGGACGGGTTTCCAGGGGTTTCGACCCAAGGCATGCTCGTACTCGCTGGTCACGCTCAAAATAGGAAAAACCGCGCCGTAGCGCGGTTCTTCGGGGCTTACGGGCCTCCACCGAATGGTGGGCGGCAGAAGGATTGAACTTCTGACCTCTACAGTGTCAATGTAGCGCTCTCCCACTGAGCTAGCCGCCCGTCCAAGGGGTGAGTCTACCCGATATTGCGACTCGGAGTCAAACCCCTTTCGTGGCGCCGGTCAGCACCAAGCGACGGCGGAGGGCGCCGCCGAGGCCGCCCGGGACGAAGAGCACGAGCACGATGAACAGGACGCCGAGCAAGAAGAGCGGTTCCGAGAGCGGGACGCGCAGGATGCCGGGCAGCGCCTGCACGGCGGAGGTGTTCGACAGTGCGACGAGCCGGAAGTCGAGATACTCGTAGACGACGCCGCCGAGCACCGCGCCCCACAGCGTTCCGACGCCGCCGAGGACGACCATCACCAGCAGTGCGAGCGTGAAGCCCGACGTCGTCACCTCGGGATTGGCGCCGCCCTGCAGCAACAGGTACACCACGCCGCACGCCGACGCTAGAAACGCCGAGAGCACGAACGCGCCGAGCTTGTAGAGATACGGGTTGAGCCCGAGCATCGCGACGCGGCGCTCGTTCTCGCGAATCGCTTGCCAGACGCGGCCGGGCGGCGAGTTGACGGCGCGCCAGGCAACCAGGTAGATGACGATCAGCAACGCCAGCGCGATCCAGAAGAGGTTGCGCGTGTTGGTGACGCCGATGAGGAACGAGGGCAGCGTGTCGCCGCCGAGCGCGAGCCCTTCCTCGCCGCCGGTGAGCCCGAACGGGTTCTGCGCCACCAGGATCGAGCCGGCTTGCGCGAAGGCAAGCGTGACCATCGCGAACGGGATGTCGCGCATGCGCAGGCAGACCGCGCCGAGAATCAACGGCAGCACGAGCGAAACGACCGCGGTGAGCAGCAGCGCCGCCGGCAGCGACCAGTGCCAGCGCGTCACCGCGATCGCGGTGACGTACACGCCGGTCGCAAAGTACAGCGCGTGCCCGAACGAGAGCAGGCCGACGTAGCCGAACACGAGGTCGTAGGTCAGCGCGAGCGCGCCGAACACGAAGCATAGCGCGAGCAGGTTCAGCGTCCCCGGCCCGCCGAGCGCGCCTTCGAACAACCCTGGGATCGAGAACCCCGCGAGCGGCAGCGCGGCCAGGACGACCAGCCCGACGACCAGCACCGTTAGGCGCACGCGCGGCGTCATGTCGATGCTCCCGAGAATCCGCCGGGGCGCACGAGCAGCACGATTGCGAGCAGCAGCACCACCGAGAAGTCGCCGACGCCGGCGGCGCCGTAGAAGTTGAGGAACTGCTGCAGGACGCCGACCACGATCGCGGCGACCGCCGAGCCGGTGACCGAGCCGAGCCCGCCGATGATCACCACGATGAAGGCGAAGATCAGCATCGAGGTACCGCGGCCCGGATCGATCGTGCCGTAGTACGTGCCTGCCAGTATCCCGGCAAGGCCCGCCGCCATCCCGCCGATCGCGAAGACGAGCGTGAACGCGCGCTGCACGTCGATCCCCAGCGCCTGTACCATCGCGCGGTTCTCGACGCCGGCCCGCACGATGAGCCCGAAGCGCGTCCGGCGCAAGAAGAAGATGAGCAGCGCGAACACGGCCAGGGCGAACGCGATCACCAGCAACCGTGTGTTCGGGATGTTCGCGCCGACGATCGTCGTGGTGCCGGTCATCCACGCCGGGAGCGCAAGCCGCTTCGGGTCGCTGCCGAAACCGCCTTGCACCAGCGAGATCGTCGCCAGCGCGAGCCCGACCGTCACCAGCACCTGTCCGACGTGACGGGCGTAGAGCGGCCGGATCAGGACGACCTCGGTGAGCGTGGCGAACGCGCCGCCGACGACGACCGCGACCGCGACCGCGACCAGCCACTGCAGCTCGGGCGACGCCCCGCCGACCAAACCGCTCGCCGACCAGCCCGCGTAGGCCGCGACCGTGAAGAACGCGCCGTGGGCGAAGTTCAGCACGCGCATCAGCCCCCAGATCAGCGAGAGCCCGGCGGCGATCAGGAAATACAGGGCGCCGAGTCCGAGCCCCGTGATCAGCAGCAGCGCGATCGTGGTCACGGTTCAGTGGCTCCCCGCGGCCGCGAGGCCGAGATGCCGGCGCGCGAGCGCCGCGTCGCCCATCAGCTGATCGACGTCGCCGATGAACGAGACGCGTCCTTGGTCGAGCACGATCACGTCGCGAACGAGGCTGTGCGCGACGCTGAGATTCTGCTCGACGAGCAGGATCGTCGCAACCTCGGCGGCACGGCGCAGCGCCTCGACCACGTGCCGCACGACGAGCGGCGCGAGTCCTTTGGTCGGTTCGTCGACGAGCAGGATCCGGTTGTCGCCGTTCAGCAGCGCACGGGCGAGCGCCACCATCTGCTGCTGCCCGCCCGAGAGCGTCCCGGCTTTCTGCGCCGCGCGCTGCTCGAGCTCCGGAAACAATTCGTACACGAGATCGTACCGCAGCGGCGCCCCGGCGCGCTCGGCGAGCCGCAGGTTTTCCTCGACGGTCAACCCGGCGAACACGTCGCGATCTTCGGGGACGTACGCGACGCCGCGGCGCACGATCTCGTGCACGGCGAGCTTCGTCGTTTCGGCGCCCTCGAGCACGACGCTCCCCGTGCGCGGCACGAGTCCGAGGATCCCGCGCAGCGTCGTCGTCTTGCCGACGCCGTTGCGCCCGAGCAGCCCGGTGATCCCGCCCGCGCGCACGTCGAACGAGACGCCTTGGAGAATGTGGGACTCCGCCAGGTAGACGTTGAGATCGCGCACCGCGAGCAGCGTTGCGGGCGCGCTCATAGCGGGTCACCGAGATACGCGGACTGGACGATCTCGTTGGCGACGATGCGCTCGGGTGTGTCGATCGCGAGCAGTTGGCCGTGGTGCATCACCGCCATGCGGTCGGCGAGCCCCATGATCAGATCCATGCGGTGCTCCACCATCAGCACCGTCTTGTGCTGATCGCGATGGATGCTGCGGATGAGCGTCATCATCTCGGGGACGTCCTCGACCGCGATCCCGGCCGTCGGTTCGTCCAGCAGCACGACGGTGGGATCGCCGCACAGCAGGATCGCAAGGTCGAGCTTGCGCTTCTCGCCGTGCGAGAGCGAGGCGGCCTTCGTCGCGGCGCGCGCCTCGAGCCCGACCGACGCGAGCGCGCCGCGCGCGCGCTCGATCGCGTCCTGCTGATCGTCGGCGAGGACCCAGAGGCGACCGGAACCCCCGAGATACGCTTGCGCGGCGAGGCGCGCGTTCTCGAGCGTGGTGAGCTCGGCGAAGATCGTCGAGGTCTGGAACGTGCGGCCGAGCCCGAGCCGCGCCCGGACGTAGGGCGGCGCGGTCGTGATATCGGTGCCGCGGAACGTGACGCGCCCCGAGCTGGGACGCGTCACGCCGGAGAGGAGGTTGAAGAGGGTCGTCTTGCCGGCGCCGTTGGGCCCGATGATCACGAGGAACTCGCCCTCGTTCACGTCGATGCTGACGTCGTCGACGATTGTGACGCCGCGGATGCGCAGGCCCAACCCCGCGGTGGACATCACCGCGGGGCGCGCCGGTTCGGTCACGGCGTTATTTGAATGGATGCACCGGCGGCGAGACCGCTTCGAGCGGAACGGTACGCACCAGCTGTGGCGCGATGTTCGATCCCGAGCCTTGAAGCTTCGCGACGAACATCGGCTGCAGCATCGCATGATCGGCGGCGCGTATCGTCTGCTTCCCTTTGGGCGCCTCGAACGTCCAGCCTTCGAGCGCGGAGATCATCTTCCCGACGTCCTCGCCATCGGCTTTTTCGATCGCGCGTACGACCATCTCCGCGCCGACGAAGCCGTCGGGATCGAACAGGTCCGGGACTTTGTTCTGCTTCTTGAGCGCGGCGACCAGGAAGTCGTTGGCTTTGGTCTTCGGCGCTTCGTAGAAGTAATGCGATAGGAACGAGATTTTCGTCGCCGCCGTGCCCAGCGTCTCGTACGACGAGCGCTGATCGAGGCCACTGACGACCCGGGTAGATGCAAAGACGCCGGAGTCGTCGAGCCCCTTCCACATGGCGGGCGCCGTCGCTCCGGCCCATGCCGGGAAGAGCAGATCGGGTTTCGCGTCCTTGATCTTCTGCGAGAAGGGCGCGAAGTCGTTGGCGGAGAGCGGCGCCATCACGCCTGTGACGTCGGCTCCCGCTCCGCCGAGCACGATGCGGACCGCGCCGAGGTTGGCTTGGCCGAACGCCGAGTCTTGCGCGTAGACCACGACCTTCTTGCCGCGCAGGTTGTTCCCGACGATCGTGCCGGCGGTCAGCACGTCCTGATAGGTCTGCCGGCCGGAACGGAACGTGTTGCGGTTGTTGCCGGTGACGGCGTCCGCGGCCGCTGCCCCGGAGATGAAGAGCACGTTGTTCTCTTTCGCAACCGGAGCGAGCTGGAGCGCAACGCCGGATGCGGTCGATCCGGCGATGATCTTGTAGCCCTGGCCGATGAGCTCTTTTGCGGTGGCGACGGCTTTCGCCGGATCACCTGCGTCGTCACGCTCGGTGACGACGATCTTGTGGCCGCCGGCCATCCCGGTGCCGTGCGTCGCGTAGTCGAGCCCGATTGCGAACCCCTCGGCGTACTGCGCGCCGTACGACGCTAAAAAGCCGGTCTTCGAGTAGACCAGTCCCACGTTGACGGGGGACTTGGCGCCCGCGGCCTGCGCCGGCAGCGCTCCGACGAGCGCGACCTGTGCGAGTAGCGCCGTCGCGGTCAGCGCGGCAAGAACTTCACGTATCCTCAAATTACTCTCTCCTAGAATGGGCGCGTCACCTCCGAATACTTCGGGGGAGCCGCCGTTCGTCGATACACCCGAAGGAAGGTATTATCTTGCACGGGACCCGAACGGGGCGCGGTTGGCACGAGCCGCTCGGACGCTGTCCCAGTTCCACGTCGCCGTCGACGAGTTGGCGCTGCTCAACCGCGAGCTCTCCCAACTGATCGCCCTGCTCGACCGCGACCTCGTGCTGGCGCGTGCCGTTCGCTTGCTGACCGAGGACTTCGGCTTCCACTGCGCCTGGATCGCGGAGAGCGCGAATGTAGACGGCGTGGTCATCGGGCATACCTCGGGCAACCGGACCGATCGCCTCTACGGGCTGACCTTGCGCACCGGCTGCGGCCTGGGCGGCAAAGTATTCGCGGAAGGCCGCCTCGCATGGGTCAACGGCTACCTCGGCTCGCCCAAGATCACACACGATTACGACGGCGAGACCGCCGCCGAGCGGATTCAGTGCATGATCGCAGCGCCGATCGGGGACGGCCCGAAGCCGGCCGGCGTGCTCCTTGGCGGCCTGCGCGAGGACGGCGGCTTCGGCGGCCGGGCAGCCGCGATCGTCGAGACGGTCGCCGAACGGACCGCTCAGGCGCTGGTCGCCGCCGAGCGCGCGCGCCGGTCGGAGGAGGCGGCGCTCTGCGAAGAACGTCAGCGGCTGGCGCTCGACCTGCACGACACGGTCGGCGCTATGCTCTCCGCCATCACCGCCGGGGTCCGCCGCGCGAGCGGTGAGACCGCCGACGCGACCGTGCGCGAGCGGCTCGGGACGATCGAGCGTCAGGCCGGTGAGGCTGCGCAGACGCTGCGGGACGCGCTGCGCACGATGCGCGCGCCCGCCGCCCGGCGCGAGGAGCGACTCCGGCGCGGGCCGCGGACGCCGATCGCACGCCGTGAGTACGAAGTGCTGCGCCGCGTCGCGACCGGCCAGACGAACGGTGAGATCGCGGTCGCGATGAGCCTGAGTCCCAACACCGTCAAGGCGTACCTGCGCAACGCGATGCAAAAACTCGACGCGCGCAACCGGGTGGAAGCGATCTCCCGAGCGCGCGCAGCCGGCCTGCTCTGATCTCCGCCGCCTACACCCGTTCGGGTGTAGGCGCGCGGTGCGGATCGTTGGAAAATATCTTCCAGATTTCGCACACGCTATCGGAGAGGAATGCTACGCGTGAGACGCTCTCATTTCATCGCGGGCGCGTCCGCGCTCGGGCTCGCCGGATGCAGTACCGGTGCAGGGCAGGTGGGGACGGGGCCCCTTCCGCCATCGGGCATCGCCCCCGGGCATGTCCCCGACCTGCGCTTCGGGTTCGTTTCGGTCCCAGTGACCGGCAACGGGTACGATCCCGCCGGTGACGCAAACGCGCTGATCCTTCCCGGTAGTCCGACCGGAGCCACGGCGCCGATCCCCGGCGTCCAGATTCTCGGTTCGTACGCAACCGACCAGCGGTACGTGCTGCGCATTCCCGACGCGTGGAACGGCAAGCTCGTCGTGATCGGAACCCCGGCGTTTCGCAGCGAGTTCGCGAACGACGGCATCTGGCAAGACTTCTTGCTCGCCGGCGGTTACGCGACCGCCTGCAGCAACAAAGGAATCCCGTACAACGCGATCGCGGAGGTGATCGCGGCGAGTCCGAACCCGAACATCAGCTTCCCGTTCGACTTTGAGTTCGCGGGCTTGGAGACGCTGAAGTTCTCGTACCGTCTCGGCTCGCTGTACCCGGCCAAGAAGCCGATCGCCGCGTGGAACGACGACTTTTACCAGCTGACCCTGTTCGCGAAGAGCTACCTCACCGCGAACTTCCACGCGCCGACGAAAACGTATGCGGTCGGAACGTCGAACGGCGGCGCGCAAGTTCGTTCGCTCAACGAACAGCATCCCGAAGTGATCGACGGCGCCGTCGACTGGGAAGGCGTGTACTGGACGCCGGCGCTGAGCATCCTCGACTACATGCCGAAGTTCCTCAAGAACATGCCGGCCTACGTCGCCAGCGGGTTCACGAGCGCCGCTGCTGCCGCCGCGATCCAAGCGGCGGGATTCCCGGCCGACATCAAGACCGCAGCCGCCGCTCACCCCTCGCTGTGGTACGAGTACTACGCGAACCAGGTGTCGTTCTACATGGACCTGACCGTCTTCTCGTACGCGCTGCTGGTCGACCCGCTAGCGGCCTCGACGCTGCCCTCGAGCGCCGGGTTCACGCCGAACCCCGCAAATCCGCCCGGGCTCCCCGGAACCCCGTCGGCCGGCGTCAGCGGCCTGGCGGATCCCGTCGCGCGCCAGAACTACACGCCGTCGGCCGCCGCTCGCGCCGCGATCGCTTCGTTCGCGCACACCGGAAAGATCGGCAAGCCGATGGTCTCGATCGCCGGCACCGCCGACATGTTCGTCACCGCCGCGAACAACGCGACGCCGTACCTCGCGGCCGTGAACGCCAACGGCAAAGGCTCGATCTACTGGCAGTACCTCGTTCAAGGGGGGACGCACGTCGACACCTTCGCCAGCCCAGCGTTTGGATACGGGCTGCAGCCGCAATTAATGTTCGGCTGGGCCGCGTTCAATCAGCTGGTGAACATCGTCGAGCACGGCGCGACCCCGGCCGGTGCCGGGACGCAGCAGACCGTCTCGCAGCCGACGCAGATCGCCGCGAAGACCCGCGCCGTGTAGCCGGGTTACGGGCGGTATGCGTATCCGTCCGGGGCTCGGCGTCCTGCTCGCTGCGTGCGTCGCGCTCTCTGTCGGCTACGGGGTCCGCCAGTCGCTCGGGCTCTTCATCGCGCCGCTCGAGGGCGTGCGCGGCTGGTCGGCCGGCGTCTTCGCGCTCGCCTTCGCACTGCAGAACCTGGTGTGGGGGATCGCGCAGCCCTTCGCCGGCGCGGTCGCCGACCGGTTCGGGGCGCGCGCCACCGTTGCCGGGGGCGGCCTGCTGTTTACGCTCGGCCTCGGGCTGATGGCGACGACGCACGATCCGGTCGTCTTTTCGTGGGGCGGCGGCACGCTGCTCGGCCTCGCTCTCGCCGCCGTCTCGTTCGGCGTGCTGATCGGGCCGGTCGCGGCGCTCGTCCCGCCGGAGCGGCGCAGCGTCGCGTTCGGGTTGCTGGGGGCGGGCGGATCGCTCGGTCAGCTGTTCTATCCGCCGTTCGCGCAGATCGCGATTGGCGGCGCAGGCTGGTTCCCGACGTTCATCGCGCTGGCTGCGATCGGGATCGGGATCATTCCGCTGGCGCTGCTGCTGCGCGAGCCCCTGCGGACGGTGCACGCCGCTCAGAGCCTTTCGCTCGGCGCTGCGCTGCGCGAAGCGTTCACGGTTCCGAGCTACGGGATGCTCAGTGCAGGTTTCTTCGTCTGCGGCTTCCACATCGCGTTCTTCCAGACGCACATGCCGGCGATCGTCGCCCGCGCCGGGCTCTCGCCGAGCCTCGGAGCGGCCGCGCTCGCGATCGTCGGCGCCTTCAACGTGATCGGCAGCTACGCCAGCGGCCGGCTCGCCGATGCCTTTCCGAAGCGCTACGTGCTCTCGGCGATCTACGGGCTGCGCTTCGTCGCGATCCTGATCTTCGTGCTGCTCCCGATCAGCGCGCTCACGGTGATCGCCTTCTCCGCCGCGATGGGGCTGCTGTGGCTTTCGACGGTCGCGCCCACCAGCGGGGTCATCGCCGAGAAGTTCGGGATGCAGTGGGTCTCGACGCTGTTCGGGGTCGCGTTCCTGGTCCACCAGATCGGCGCGTTCTTCGGCGCCTGGCTGGGCGGGGTGATCGTCGACCGGACCGGCAGCTACAACCTGATGTGGGTGATCTCGCTGGGCGTCGCCCTGTTCGGATTCCTGATCCAGTTCCCGATCGACGAACGGCCGCTTGTGCGGACCGGCGTAGCGAACGCGTAAGGCGGACTGTGATCCGGATCGCGACGATCCGGCTCAGCTTGGTTCGGAGAGCGTCCGATAAGAGAGGGAGCAAGGAGGCTTCCCGTGTTTCATCGTTCATCTTTTCGCGTCCTGACGGCGCTCGCCGCCGCTTCGATGCTCGCTGCGTGCCAAGGCGGGGCCGCGAGCCCGCCGGCGCCCCCGGCGCAAGGCGGTACCGCGACGCAGTCCGCCGCGCAGTCGGCGCAGTCGGCCGCGCGCTCGACCGCGAGCCATAAGACGCCCGCCCCGGAGATCGCTGCGAACCCGGCGAGCCTCGAGTTCACCGCGGGTCAGGCCGCAGCCGGGACGCCGCAGACCGTCACGATCACCGCGAAGTCGGATAGCCGGTTCGACGTCTCGATCGCGGGCACGGGCAATTGCCCGGCCGTCTCGCCATCGAAGCTGAAGGCGAAGCCGATGGACGAGGACGGCGACAAGGATAGCGATCGCCACGATCCGCGAGCCGGCGTCATCACGGTCACGCCGAACGGCGCCGGCCCGGCGACCTGCACGATCACGGTGAGTTCGGCCGGCGACGGTGACAAGGACCATCACGACGGCGACCGGCACGACAACGACGGCGAGCACCAGGACTCCGGCGACTCGATCGCCATCCCGGTGACCGTCGACGCGCCCTCGGCGACGCCGACGCCCTGCCCCGGGCGCTGCTGATCTCACCCATCTCACCCTGAGCCTGTCGACAGGCTCCGGGTGACGGTGGAGCAGAAGCCTGCGGCCGTCATGCCGCACGAACATCTTCGCTACGAATCGATCACGCCGGTCCTGATCGTGGAGCGCGTCGCCCCGACGCGCGACTTCTTTCGGGACCGGCTTGGTTTTTTACAGACGGCGGTGATCGCCGACGGCGACGAGCTCGGCTTCGCAATGCTCGAGAAGGACGGCGTCGTGGTGATGATCCAGTCCCACGCGAGCGTGATCGAGGACGTCGGGCCCGACGCGGCGCGCGCCGTCAACGAGACGATCTCAGGCCGCGGCGCGGTCGGTCTTTACGTGAAGGTGAGCGACGTCGATCTCGTGGTCCCGGCGGTCGCCGACGCTGACGTGATCGTCCCGCTGCGCAAGACGTTCTACGGGATGCACGAGATCACGGTGCGGGAGCCGGGCGGTCACAGCGTGACGTTCGCCTCGGAGCTCCCGACCGCCGTGACGCAGGGCTAGCCTTTCTGCGTTTTGACCTTCTTTTCCATACGGTTCAGCACGAGGATTCTGTCGGCGTGGCGTTGGCCGAGCATCTTCTGGTCGTAGAACACTTTGACCAGTTGCCCGGAGTGCAAGGCCTTCATTTGATACGTGGTCTTGCCGTCCTCGGAGAAGATCTGATCGAAATGCGGGACGAGCAGGAAGCTCAGCTCCTTGCCGGTCTTGTCGTCTTTGACTTTGATGTTGGCCGACGAGATGTGGACGAGCGTGCCCTCGACCCACGAGGAACCGACGGGTACGGCCTGGGCGGGCGTGACGGTCACGAGCATGGTGGTCACGGGGATGAGCGCCGCGAGCGTCGCGGCGACGAGAAGAGTACGCATGCCTGCCCGTTTACCCGTTAGGCCGCCTTCTTGTCGCCGGGCGCTTTCTTGCGCTTGGCTCGTTCCGCTCGTACCGACTTCGCGAGCGTCTCGGCCAGCGGCCGGCTCTCGCGCCTGACGATCCGCTCGATCAGCGCGACGACCGCCCGTTCGTGGCGGTCGAGCGCGTGCGGCGGCGCCTTCGCCACGGCCTTCTCGACCAGCTTGAGCGCACCGTTGTTCACGAACTCGTCGACCACGCCCGGATAGATGTACGACTTCTTGCATACCGCGATCGTGTTGCCGAGGTGCGCGGCGACCTTCGTGATGACGTCGGTGACGAGCCTCTTGCGCTCGGTCTGGTTTTGTTCTTCGGCGTCGAGCGCCGCCAGCTCGAGCGCGCACATCACGGTCGCCTCCCACGTGCGGAAGTCTTTCGCGGTGAAGTCACCGTCGCTGATCGCTTTGAGGTATTCGTTGACGTCCTCCGAGCGCACCGGATGCTGCGTCCCGTCGTCGTCGAGGTACTCGAAGAGCTGCTGGCCGGGCAGGTCCTGGCTGCGCTTGATGATCCGCGCGATCCGCTTGTCGCGGATCTTGACCTCGTGTTCCTTCCCGCTCTTGCCGCGGAAACGGAAGCGCACCGTCGAGCCTTTCACGTCGACGTGCTCCTCGCGCATCGTGGTGAGCCCGTAGGAGTCGTTCTCGCGCGCGTACTCCTCGTTGCCGATGCGGATCGCGGTGCTTGCCGTCAGCGAGACGATTGTCCCCAGCACCTTCTCGCGCGGCATCCCAGGCAGCGCGATGTCCCGCGCGACGGCTTCGCGGATGTTCGGCAGCGCCTTCGCGAACTCGATCATCCGATCGAACTTGTTCTCGTCGCGCACCGCGCGCCAGCGCTTGTGGTAGCGGTACTGCTTGCGGCCCCGGGCATCGCGGCCGGTCGCCTGGAGGTGGCCGTTGGCCAGCGGGCAGATCCAGACGTCGGTATAGGCGGGCGGAACGGCGAGCGACTTGATTCGAGCGACCTCGTTCTTGTCGGTGATCGGCTTGCCGTCGGCGGCGATGAACGAGAAGCCGCCGCGCCGCTTCACCCGGCGGATCCCGGGGATCGCGTCGGTGGTGTAGCGCAGACCAGCAGCCTTCGCGGCCTCCGGACCCTCGGTTGGCAGCATCAGCCACGCTTCTACCCGCTGAGGGGCCTGTCGTAGAGGCGGTTGACAGGGGGCGCCTGGGTCGGAGAGAATACGCCGGTTCGCCAAAAACGAGTGGTTGTGGGCGCGTAGCTCAGTGGGAGAGCATCCGCTTCACACGCGGGGGGTCGTTGGTTCAATCCCAACCGTGCCCACCATCTCGCCTGGCGTTGTAGCTCAGTTGGTTAGAGCGCCGCCCTGTCACGGCGGAGGTCGTGGGTTCGAGCCCCATCAACGTCGCCAGTCCCCGAACGCCGGATCTCGAACGAGGTTCGGCGTTCGTCGCTGCGAACACCGCGCCCGTGGCGTCGATCTCCGTCGAGCACTTGACGAAGCGCTATCCGGGGGGAACGGTGGCGCTCGACGACGTGAACGTCGAGATAGCCGACGGCGAGTTCGTCGTGGTCGTCGGACCGAGCGGATGCGGCAAGAGCACGCTGCTGCGCATCCTCGCCGGGCTCGACGTCGCCACCTCGGGACGGATTGCGATCGCCGGCGCCGGTGGGCGCGGCGACGAGCTGCCGAGCGCGACGGTGTTTCAGGAGGCGTCGCTCTTCCCGTGGATGCGGGTCGGCGAGAACGTCAGTTTCGCGTTCGACTCGCTGACCGTCTCGCCCGCGGAGGTGAAGCGCCGTGTTTCCGACGTCCTCGATCTGGTCGGGCTGAGCGAGTTCGAGCGCGCGTGGCCGCACGAGCTCTCGGGCGGGATGAAGCAGCGCGCCGCGGTGGCGCGCGCATTCGTCACCGATCCGCCGGTGCTCTTCATGGACGAGCCGTTCGGCGCACTCGACGAGCAAACGCGTGTCGGCCTCGCCGACGAGCTGATGCGGCTGTGGGAGCGCTCGCCCAAGACGATCGTGTTCGTCACGCACGGGATCGAAGAGGCGGTCACGCTGGCCGACCGCGTCGTCGTCCTGAGCGCGCGGCCGGGACGCGTGAAGGAGATCATCCCGATCGCTTTTCCGCGACCGCGCGACGCGGTGACGCTGCGCGGTGATCCCGCGTTCGGCGCTCTCGTCGTGCGGATCTGGGAGCTGTTGCGATGACGGTGACGCGACTGTTGAAGATCGCGGCGCCACTCTCGCTGGTGCTGCTGTGGCAGGTCGCGGTGTGGACGAAGTTCCTCAATCCGGGGCTCTTCCCGCCGCCGAGTGCGATCCTGGCGAACTTCATCGCGTACGCCGCGAGCGGCGAGCTGGCGACCAACGCGTCCTGGACGCTCTCGCGGCTGCTGGTCGGCCTGCTGATCGGCGGGATCCCCGGGACGGCGGTCGGGCTCGCGATGGGGATGAACAAATGGGTGCGAGCGTACTTCGGGCCGGTGATCGCGTTGCTCTACCCGATCCCGAAGATCGCGATCCTGCCGCTGTTCTACTTCATTTTCGGAACCGGCGAGGCGGCGAAGTGGGCCGCGGTCGCGGTCGGCGTGTTCTTCCTGATGGCGATCAACACGGAGGCCGGCGTGCGGCAGATCGAGACGATCTACCTCGACGTCGCCCGCGCGTACCGTATCCGGCCGATGTCGTTCTTCTTTCGCGTGCTGCTGCCGGGCGCGCTGCCGAACATTTACGCGGGCGTGAAGCTCAGCATCGGGATCGCGATCGTGCTCGCCGTGGCGGCCGAATATCAGCTCACGCGGGTCGGCCTCGGCTTCGCGATCTTCAACGCGCAGCAGCTGCTGGACGTGGAACGGCTGTACGCAGCGCTGGTCGCGGTCTCGCTGCTCGGGTTCGCGCTGGCCACGATCGTCGACTGGGTCGAGGACGTCGCGCTGCCGTGGCGAGCGCATCGCCGCGCGTGACGTGCGACACGTTCCGCCGGTTGAGGGCCTGATGCAGGTGCGCTAGCTCGCCTGTCTGGGAAGAAAGCTGCCACATGGATGCGGACGGCGCAGGGATCGCGCGAAAGCACGTGCGCTCTCTCGTGGTGGCCGGCGAGCCGGACGACGTAATGCGTTGGGCTGAGGCTGCGCGCGAGGACGTCTCCCTCGAGGTCCGCTCCGCCGATACGATCGCCGGCGCGCTGCGGCTGGTCGAGACGTGCGAACTCGACGTCGCTCTCATCGGCGGCGCGGTCGGCGACGGCTCGTACCGCGATCTGCTGCGCGCGCTGCAGCTGGCGCGCGAAGAGCTGCCGGTGGTGGTCGTCGCCTCGCTGGACCGGCATGCGCTGCGCGAGGCCTTCGCGCTGGGCGCGACCGACGTCGTGGCGCCGGGCGATCTCGGTCGGCTGGGTCCGGCGATCGTCCGCGCGCTGCGCGACGGCGTCCTGGCCACCATGCTGCGCCGCAAACGGGACGCTGCAATCGACGAGCGCGATCCCGTCACCGGCCTCCCGCAACGGACCGCATTCGAGCGGTACGCACAAACGGCGCTGGCGGCGTGCGAGCAAGACGGCTGCACGCTGGCGGTCCTCTTCCTCGACGTCGATCGCTTCCGTGTCGTGAACGAGCTCGGCGATCACAGCGCCGGCGACACGGTGCTGCGGGAGGTCGCCGCGCGGCTGCACGACGCGTTACCCGCCGCGTACGTCGCGCGCTTCGGCGGCGACGAGTTCGTTCTGTTGCAGAAGGAGTACGAGCCCGGATCAGCGCGCGCCGCGGCCGCTGCCGCCGTTGCCGTGTTCGCAGCACCGTTTTGGGTCTCCGGGAAGCCCGTTTACCTCACCGCGAGCGTCGGCGTCGCGAGCGCCCCGGAGGACGCGTCGGACGTCGGCGCGTTGATCGGCACCGCCGAAGCGGCGGTTTTCGAGGCGAAGCGGTTGGGTCGCAACATGGTCCGCTGGTACCGGTCTCCCGGCTCGACCTCGTCGCTCGAGCGCGTGCTCACCCGCCGCGACCTGCACGGCGCGATCGACCGCCGGGAGTTCGAGCTCTACTACCAGCCGATGTACGACGTCGAGACGCGCGCGATCGCCGGCGTCGAGGCGCTGCTGCGCTGGCGCCATCCGGTGCACGGGCTGATGCTCCCGGACCGCTTCATCCCGGTCGCCGAGGAGTTCGGGCTGATCGAAGAGATCGGCGCGTGGGCGATGGATCGCGCGATCGCGCAAGTGCGCGAATGGTCCGACATCGGGATCCCGGCGATCAGGGTGAGCGTGAACGTCTCGGCCCGTCAGCTCGACGGCGATGCGCTGCCGGCGCTCGTCGGGCGGCTGCTGGCGAAGTACGAAGTCGCGGCGTCGTGTCTCGAGATCGAGATCACCGAGTCGTCGATCATGCGCGACGTGCCGGCCGCGCTGCGGCTGCTGCACGCGCTGCGCGCGCTCGGCGTGCGCGTCTCGATCGACGACTTCGGGACCGGCTACACCTCGCTGGCATTCTTGAAACGCTTCCCGGTCGACGTGCTCAAGATCGACCGCAGTTTTGTCGCCGATGTCGCCAACGGAGCATTCGACGGCGCCGTTGTCCGCGCGGTCACTACGCTTGCGCGCGGGCTGGGCGTGCGCACGGTCGCCGAAGGCGTCGAGTTGGAAGCGCAGTTCGACCGCCTGCGCGCGCTCGATTGTGACGTCGTGCAGGGCTTCCTATTCTGCCATCCGCTCCCGGTCGCGGCGTGTACGCCGCTGCTCGGCGCGATCAACCCCATAGGGAGGGTCGGCGGCCAACCCGCCGAATCGGGGTTGGTCGCGCCGAGATAGCTCAGTTGGTAGAGCACTGGTCTGAAAAACCAGGTGTCCGGAGTTCGACTCTCCGTCTCGGCACCATCGATGGAAACCCCGCTGCGGCAACGTCATAGCGGGGTTTTCATTTTCAAAGAGTGCCGAGCGTATGGCACTCAATGGTGTTGTCATAATGCCGGAGGTAGAATCTTTGGCGAGGCAGCGCACATCGAACTGCGCGACGTGTGGTTCTGGTCCGGGGTCTTCTCTGCAACGCGTGCAATACCGCGATAGGGCTCTTTGAAGAGAGACTGGAACGGTTCGAAAACGCCGTAGATTATCTGCGGCAACACACGCGTAGAACGTAGACACGGTACGATGGCCAAGAAGAATCATGCCTGCACCGTGGCGCGTCTGAACCCTGTATCGTCAATTCGATTCTGCGAGGCACCAGCTTGGCGGACCGGTCAGCCGAGGCTGATCTGGCCGTCGATTTCGTGCGAGAGGCCGAGCGCGCCGATCGTGAGCGTCATCTTCGCGTCGAGCGTCTCGTCGCCGCGGAGTCGGCCGGCGCTCAGCGCCTCCCGAACGGCTTTCTCGATCTCGCGCTGCGATGTGACGCCGACCTCTTTGAGGAACTTGCGGACCGTCAAGTTGAGCGTTTCTTCGTCCATCTGCGAGCCTAGATGTTGCCGCAGGAGACGATGATCCCCAGCGCCGCCAGTGATTTGTGGATGTTGATGTAGGTATGCATCGCGTGCAGCTGCCCGACCGTGAAGCCGGCGACGATCGTCGTCCCCGACTGGCCGTTGATAACACTGTGCAGGGGCCGCAGGATCGGGCCGTTCGAGCCGCAGACGCCGCGGTGGATGTGCGAGGGCTCGACCGCCGCCGGCGGCTCGTTCCCGACGGTCATCGAGACGCTGACCCGCGGCACGGCGCCGATGGGCGGCAGATCCCGCAGGATGGCGCGGCCGTTTTGCCCGGAGCCGCCGACCGCGTTGAGCTTGACCACGAGCATTCCGGCCGAGGCCGGAGCCACCGAGCCGAGCAGGAACGCCACGGCGATCGCGACGGACAAGAGCATTCTTCTCATGACTGGACCTCACTGGCGAGGGGCCGCAGCGCTTCCCCGCGCTCGTGTGGGCGGCCTGCCCTACCGGGCGGTCCTGTCGAAATAGTCGCCTGGGACGTGTGAACACCCCGCCCGCCGGGGGACAACCCTTGCCGGGACACCAGCCCACTGTCCTACGTCGCCCCGGCCCCTTTCAGGTGCCCGGGGCGCCGCCTTATCCTCCCGTGCCGTTCGGCCGAACTTAATCAACGTATAATCCGGGCGAGCAATGCATCCCGCTCGTGCGACGAAGAGACGGCTCACCGGAGGGGACGCTACGGAAGACTTGGACAGGCTCGAGGGCGAGGCGATCTCGATCGTTCGGGACGCATACCGGCTCTTTGCGCCGTGCAGCGTGCTGTGGTCGATGGGCAAGGACAGCACCGCGCTCTTGTGGCTCATGCGCAAGGCGTTCCTTGGCGTCGTCCCGATGCCGGTCGTCCTGCTCGACACCGGGATGGAACTGCCCGAAGTCTACGCCTTCCGCGACCGCATCGCGCGCGAGTGGAACCTCGACCTGCGCGTCGAGGCGTGTCCGCCTGAAGAATCGTGCGATCAGAGCCTCCCGCCGCAGGCGCGCGCCGCGGCTCGCAAGACCGAGGGTCTGCGAGCGCTGCTCGCGCGTCAGGGAGATCGCGCGGTATTCGTCGGCATCCGCCGCGACGAGCAGGCGACGCGCGCGAAAGAGCGCGTCGTCAGCCCGCGCTCGTTCGACGGCGGCTGGAACGTGCGCGAGCAGCCGCCGGAGTTCTGGGGTTACACGTTGACGGAGATCCGGCACGGCGGGCATGTCCGCGTGCACCCGCTGCTCGCCTGGACCGAGCTCGATGTCTGGCGCTACACGAAGCGCGAAGGGATCCCGATCGTTTCGCTCTATCTCGCGCGCGACGGGATGCGGTACCGCTCGCTCGGCGAGAAGAACATCACCCTGCCGATCGCGAGCTGCGCGTCGACGATCGACGAGATCATCGAAGAGCTCGCGACGACGCTCGAGCCCGAGCGCGCCGGCCGGACGATGGACCACGAGACCGAGGCCTCGTTCGAGCGTCTGCGTGCCGGGGGGTACATGTGAGCCGCGACGCGCGTGTCGTCGTCCTCGGCCACGTCGACCACGGTAAGTCGACGCTGATCGGCAGGCTGCTGCACGATACCGGCTCGCTGCCCGCGGAGCGGATCGACGAGATCGTCGCGAGCAGCCGGCGCCGTGGGCTGCAAACCGAATGGTCGTTCGCGCTCGACGCTTTGCAGGACGAGCGCGACCAAGCCGTCACGATCGACACGACGCGCGTCTGGTTCAGGCTCGGCGACCGCCGTTTCGCGATCATCGACGCGCCCGGGCACGAGGAGTTCCTCGCCAACGCGATGACCGGCGCGAGCGAAGCGGACGCGGCGATCCTCGTCGTCGACGCCGAGCGCGGTGTCGAAGACCAGACGCTCCGCCACGTCTACTTGCTGGGACTGCTGAGCATCCGGCGCGTGATCGTCGCGGTGAACAAGATCGACGCGGGTGCCGGCCCCGAGCGCGTCTTCGCCGCCGGCGAGGCCGCGCGCGCGGCGCTCGAAGCGGTCGGGGTGACCGTCGACGCGATCGTGCCGGTTTCCGCGCGCGACGGCGACAACGTCGCAGCGCGCTCCGAGCGCACGCCCTGGTACGACGGTCCGGTGCTGACCGAGCTGCTGTCGTCCGTCCTGCCGAGAGCCGAGGATGCGGAGCGACAGCCGCTCCGGATCTGGGTCCAGGATGTCTATCGCCGCGGGGAAGAGCGCATCGTTGCGGGCGCCGTCCGTAGCGGCCGCATCGCCGTCGGCGATCTGCTGCGTGTCTCGCCGTCCAAGAAGACCGCGCGCGTCGCCGCGTTGCGCGCCTGGCCCCACGACCTCGACGCCGCGGGTCCCGGCGCTTCCGTCGGCATCGTCTTCGACGAAGCGGTCTACGTCGACCGTGGCGACCTCCTCTCGCACGACGACGACGCCCCCGTCACGGTGCGTGCGCTCACGGTGCGCGCCTGCTGGTTCGACCGCGACCCGCCGCACCTCGAGGAGTCCGTACGACTGCGCGCAGGGAGCGCCGACGTCTCCGCGCGGATCGTCGCCGTGCTCGACGCCGTCGATCCGCGCACGCTGCGGCCGGCCGAGCACGGCGTCGCCTCGCGCGGGATGGTGTACACGCTGGCGCTGCAGACCACGGTACCGCTCGCTCTCGACCAGGACGAGCGCTGCGCGATCGTGCGGGGCGGGATTCCGGTCGCCGCCGCGCACGCGGCGAAGCTGCAGCCGCACGGGGCGAACGTCTTCGCGGCTTCGCACCTGGTGAACGCGACGGCGCGTGCGCAGCGCAACGGCCACCGTGGACTGGTCTTCTGGCTCACGGGGCTCCCCGCGTCCGGCAAGACCACGATCGCGATGCGGGTCGAGCGCGAACTCTTCCGGCGCGGCTACAACGTGTACGCACTCGACGGCGACACGCTCCGCTCGGGGCTCAACGGCGACCTCGACTTTTCCGACGAAGGACGGCGCGAGAACGTCCGTCGCGTCGCCGAGGTCGGAAAGCTCCTCGCCGACGCCGGGACGATCGCACTGATATCGCTCGTCTCGCCTTCGGCCGCGGAGCGTGCCCGCGCGCGCTCGATCGTCGGCGTCGCGTTCCGCGAGGCGTATGTCTCGGCGTCGGTCGCGACGTGCGAAGCGCGCGATCCGAAGAACCTCTACAAGCGGGCGCGGGCCGGCGAGATCACCGGATTCACCGGGGTCGACGCACCATACGACGTCCCGACCGAACCCCACATCGTGCTCGACACCGAGCGCCGGGACGTCGACTCGTGCGTCGCCGCCGCCGCCGAGTACGTCGTCGACGCGGTACGCATGACGGGTTCACCGGCCTGGATCGGCCGTTCCGGCTAAGACGGGTTCCTTCGGCCGGAAGGCGTATTCCAGGGGATGCGTTTTCTGGCTGCTCTCTTTGCCGCCTTGGTGTGCGCGGCCGCCGTTCCGGCCGCTGCCCAAAATGCCGAAACCCGGGATGAAATGCAGGGCCCGGCGTTCGTCCTACCGGTCCGGTGCGTCGACACCACCTTCGTGAAAGCTACCGACCGCTTCGGCTCGGCCGTCCAGGGCCCCGACGCGAACGGCATGGACGTCGTGTTCGCGAACCACGTCTCGCTGGTCGCGTACACGGTGAGCACGGTCGTATTGCGCGAGCGAGCGGGCGATCGCGTGCAGCTCTGCTTTCTCGGCCACATAGAAGGCGTGCACACGTGTAACCCCGCCACGGACGATCGCGGCCGGTTGTACCGCGTCTACGACTATCGCCTGCACGCGGCATGGTCCGCCACGAACAGCCAGCACATGTGCGGCGGCGCCTAAGGCTCGCTCTCGGACGCACGGGGTCGGCCCCGGTTCGACGGAGGCCGAACGCGGGTATCCCGTGTGCAAAAGGAGGATTGCCGATGGCGACCCGTTCGACCCCGACCCGCCGCAAGAGCTCGGCAAAGAAGACCTCGACCCGCAAGAAGACCGCCGGCGCCCGCAAGAAGAGCGCGTCGGAGCGCAAGTACAGCCCGGCGGCGGCCGAGAGCGTGCGCGAGGAGATGCACGAGTTCAAGCTCGGGAAAGCGCGCAGCGGTCCCGGCGGTAAGGGCGGGAAGGTCAAGAGCCGCAAACAGGCGATTGCGATCGGCCTCTCCGAAGCGCGCCGGGCCGGCAAGAAGGTTCCGAAGAAGAAGTCCTAAGGCGTACTCACAGGTCGTAGTCTATCGTGACGGGCGCGTGATCGGAGAAGCGCTCGTCACGATAGATCGACGCCGCGCGTACGCGTGGTGCCAGGTCCGGCGTGATCAGCTGGTAGTCGATGCGCCAGCCGAGGTTTTTCTCCCACGCGCCTTTCCAGCCCGACCACCAGGTGAATTGCTTCGGCTCCTTGTTGACGACGCGAAACGCGTCGACCCAGCCGACGCGGTCGACCACGTCGTTCATCCACGCTCGCTCTTGCGGGAGGAAGCCGGTGACGCCGGTACACGACTTGACGCTGAAGACGTCGATATCCAAGCGCGCGATGTTGTAGTCGCCGCAGATAATGAACGGCCGGCCTTCGTTCTTCATCTGGACGAGGTTGGCGATGAAGCGGTCGAGGAAATTCTCCTTGACGGCTTGCCGGGCGGGCCCGCTCGTCCCCGACGGCACGTAGAGCGACGCGATCGAAAGCCCTTCGAAATCCATGCGAACGAAGCGGCCCTCGGCGTCCATGTCTTCCATGCCGAGGCCGCGCACGATGCGCTGGGGCGGGCGTTTGGCATAGATCGCGACCCCGCTGTAGCCTTTTTTCTCCGCGTCGACGAAGGCGGAGTTATAGCGGGTGAGGTCGAGCGCCTCAGGCGGCAGCTGATGCTCCTGCGCCTTCGTCTCTTGCAGGCAGACCAGATCAGCGTCTTGGGCGTCCATCCAAGCAAAGAAGCCCTTGCGTGCCGCAGCCCGAATGCCGTTGAGATTACACGTGATGACGCGAAACACAAGTTCGAAGATTGAGCCCGGACGGTTCGCGATCCCCCGCGACCGGGAGGCGATCGTCGCGCAGCCGGACGGAAAGGACGTCGCGCTCACCAATCTGCGCAAGGTGTTCTTTCCGCAAACCGGCACGACCAAGGGCGACCTGCTCCAGTACTATGCCGATGTCGCGCCGTTCTTGGTCCCCTACATGCAGGACCGAGCGCAGGTCATGAAGCGCTACCCGAACGGCGCGAGCGGCGATTTCTTCTACATGAAGCGCACGCCGTCCAACGCGCCGCCGTGGCTGCGCACGTGCTCGATCGAGCACGGCTCCGGCAGCGTCATCGCGTTCCCGATCGTGGACGACATGGCGAGCCTGCTGTGGCTCGTCAACCTGGGCTGCATCGATCTCAACGAGTGGTATTCGCGCTGCGACGACACCGACCGGCCGGACTACCTTCACTTCGACCTCGACCCCGTCAAGGACGGAAGCACGTCGTTCGCCGTCGTGCGCAAGGTCGCGCTCTACGTGCACGAGGCGCTCGACGAGTTGGGCATCCCCGCGTACGCGAAGACGTCGGGCTCGTCGGGGATCCACGTCTACGTGCCGATCGAGCGCGGTCCGCGCCAAAAGGAGGTCTGGACCTTTGCCAAGGCCTTCGCGCAAACGATGGAGCGGCTGCACCCCGACGTTATCACCGCCGAGTATCGCATCGCGAAGCGTCCGTCGGGCCGCGTCCTGGTCGACTACAACCAGAACGCGTGGGGCAAGACGCTGGCCTCGGTCTACTCCGTGCGCGCCAAGCCCGATGCGACGGTCTCGACGCCGGTGACGTGGGACGAGATCGAGGCCGGCTGCGAGATCGGGGATTTCCGGCTCGACAACGTGCGCGAGCGGTTCGTCCGGCTCGGCGACCTGTGGGCGCCGATGAAGAAGCCGACCGGGCGGCTCAAACTCGAGCGGTTTCTCGCGGCGCCGGGTCCGGGGCCTCGGGCACCTCGACGGCGGGGGGCTGCGGATGCGGGGCCCGCGCCAGCCGGAACCGGCTGACCAGCTCCTGCATCCGGCGCGCCGTCGCGTCGAGCGTGAACGCCTCGGCTCGCACGCGCGTCACGTCGTCTTCCATGCGCGCCGCGGACGAGGAGACTTCGGTGGTGTTGCGGGCGTTCTCGTCGGCGGTCGCGGCGATCGCTCCGATCGCCTGCGCGAGCACGCCGGTCTGTGAGGCCATCTCCTCGGTCGCGGTGGAGTTCTGCTCGACGACGGCGTTGATCGAGTCCATCGAGGATCCGACGTTGCGCGCGCCCTCGGCCATCTCGCGCATCGCTTCCGCGATGTCGCCGACGCGTTCGACCGTGCGATCGACGGCGGCGATGATGTCGTCGAGCGCCGCGCTGGCCGCACCGACCTTCGCCGTACCGCCGTCGGCGATCGCGGCGCCCGCCTCGGCCGCACCCACGGCCTCGCGAGTGCGGCGCTGCACCTCGACGATCAGCCCGCCGATCTCCTTTGTCTGCAGCGACGCGGACTCGGCCAGCTTGCGCACCTCGTCCGCAACGACGGCGAACCCGCGCCCGTGCTCGCCTGCGCGCGCGGCTTCGATCGCGGCGTTCAGCGCCAGCAGGTTCGTCTGATCGGTCAGCGTGTCGATCGTTTCGACGACCACCCCGATCTGCGCCGAGATCACGCCGAGCTCGCGAATCTTCGCGGCCGCGTCGGCGACGCCGCGCTGGATCGCGCGCATGTCGTCGATCGTCTCGCTCACCGCCTTCGCGCCGCTCTGCGCGGTCGTGCGCGTGCCGTGACCGGCTGCGGCCAGATCCGCGGTGATCTGCGCGACGCGCTCGACGTCGCCGGCCATGCGCTGTGCGTCGCCCGAAGCGGTGCGCACTTGCATCGCCTGGTCGACCGCGCCGCGTGCGATTCCGTCGATCGCGGCTTCGAATTGCCGCACGATCACGTTGGAGGTCTCGGCGGCGGTCGAGAGGTCGGACGATCCGGAGGCGAGCTCGCGGACGGCGACGCCGACGCCGCCGACGACCTCCGCGGAGCGCGAGGCGGCTAGATCGAGTGCCTGCGCGTGTTCCGCCAGCTCGGCCGACGAGTCTTGGAGTGCGAGAACGACCTCGCGCAGCGTGCCGGTCATGCGTGCGATCGCGTGACCGAGCCGGTCCGCTGTGCCCGCCTCGACGATGTTCCGGGAGAGGTCGCCGTCGGCGATCGCCTCGGTGTGCTCGGCCAGCCCGCGCTGGTATGCGACGATCCGCGCGAACGACGCTGCGACCCGGCCGAGTTCGTCGGGGCCGGGCTTCGAGATGACATCGTCGATGCGGCCCTCGGCGAGTGCCTCCGCGTCGCGGGCGAGTGCCTTTGCATTGGCCGAGAGCGGCCGGACGATCATCCACAGCAGCAGCAGGACGACCACGATGGCGCTGACCGCGGTCACGAAGATCCACGAGAACGCGCGCGAGACGGCGTCGTTCATGCTGTCCAGTGCGATGCCGTCGTAGAGAATCGCGATCGGCTCGCCCAAGTTGTTGCGGACGACGGCGTAGTGGTTGGCATAGGGGCGGCCTTCGATACGACCAGTGCCGTCGAAGTCGCGATCGTTCTTGACGACCTCGCGCGCGGGCCCGGTGAGGTCTTCGCCCAACACCCGCTTGCCGTTGCGCATCAACGTCGAGGCGACCGCAATGGGCTTCCCGCCTTTGATGTGGTACACGATGGCGTCGGCGCCGGTGACCTCCTTGACCCGGTCGACCAGCGCGTTGTCACCGTCGGCGACGACGTCTCCGAAGGCGAGCTTCCCGCCCGGCGTGAGCTGCGCCTCACCGTTCGCCGCCAGAAACCCGCGCATGACCTCGGCCGCGGTCGCGACCCGGGCGCGCATCTCGCCTTCGACGGTCTGTGCCACATCGCGGCGGACCACGTACAGCAGCACCGCGGCGAACGCAAGGAACACCGCCGCCGTCACGACGAGGATCCGCGCCGCGCGCGACCGCTGCCACCACTCAAAGCTGCCCAAGAGGTACCTCCCTTCCTTCGTTCGGCCGGAACGGCACCGCTTTTGAAGGGTAGGACCTCTCCGTGATCCCGTTCGGCTATCCGCCCATGGAGATGCGCGCCGTCGCGGACGTCCCCGACGGGCCGCTGTGGCAGTACGAGCCCAAGTGGGACGGCTTCCGCTGTCTGGCGTTCCGCGAGGGCGGCGACGTCGCGCTGCAGTCGAAGGCGGGTCAGCCGCTGGGCCGGTACTTTCCGGAGATCGTCGACGCGCTCGGGCGATTGGGCACGGCGCGATACGTGCTCGATGGCGAGCTCGTGGTACCGCTCGCCGGCGCGCTCTCGTTCGACGCGCTGCAACAGCGGATCCATCCGGCGGCCTCCCGCGTCGCAATGCTGGCCAAGGCCACACCGGCCTGGTATCTGATCTTCGACCTGCTCGCCGAGGACGGCCGCGACCTGGTCGAACTGCCACTCGCCGAGCGCCGCGCGCGGCTGGAGCGATTCGCGAGCCAGCTCGACGGGCAGACGCTGCGCCTCTCACCGGCGACGCGCGACCGCAGCGTGGTCGACGACTGGTTCGCGCGCGTCGGCGGTGCGCTCGACGGCGTGATCGCGAAGCGAGTCGATGCGAAGTACGCCAGCGGCAGCCGCGACGCCGCCGTGAAAGTGAAACGCGTGCGCACCGCGGACTGCGTCGTCGGGGGGTTCCGGTACGCGAAGGGTTCGACGGCCCAGGTCGGGTCGCTCCTCCTGGGCCTGTACGATGAGGAAGGGCTACTCGATTACATCGGATTCTGCAGCGCGTTCGCGGCCGACGAAAAGCGCGCGCTCATCGAGCGGCTGCGCCCGCACGCCGGCGAGCCGGGTTTCGACGGCGCGGCCCCGGATGCGTCGCCGAGCCGCTGGAGCCGCGATCCCGACCGCGACCGCAGCTACGTGAAGTTGAAGCACGAGCTGGTGCTCGAGGTCGCCTTCGATCAGGTCACCTCGGGACGGATCCGTCACGGAACGCGTCCGGTTCGCTGGCGGCGCGACAAGGCGCCGCGGCAGTGCACGGCAGAGCAGCTCGCCACGCCCGATCGCGCACTCGCGCTGCTCGACTAGGCCGCGATTTGCGGGATGGGCATGAACTTCAGCTCGAGGGCGAGGTCGATCTCGATCTGGCAGTCGAGGCAACGGACTTGGTGTCCGAGCGTCGCCTCGCCGGGTTCGTCGTGCTCGGCACTGCAGTCGGGGCAGCGATATGAGGTCTCCATGTCCCGACGGTAGGCGGGGCAAGTGCCCACTGGGTGGCATTGTGGGACGGCCGGTCAGGGGCTAGGGACCGGACTTCGAAGCGCCGATACCTTGAAAGAGTGTCGGTTGAGCGGCGTTTCGAGCGAGTTCTCGAGATCACGCGGGATATCTTACGCCTGCGTGAGCTCGACCTCGCCCTGGAGTCGATCGCCCGCGGGGTGGCCGACCTGTTCGGATTTCATTACGTCACGATCGTCCTCGCCGACGGGAACCAGACCGGCGAGATGACCCGGCGGGTGCTCCTCGGCTATCCCGAGCCCATCCTCGTCGAGCGGAAGAACGAACGCGTCGCCAAGGCCGACATCCTGGCCGTCCTGGCGCCGCACTACGAGGTCTTCGAGAACGCGTACTACATCCCGGCGGAGCGCGAGTTCCACTGGGAGCGGGCGATCTACGCCAGCGAGGCCGAGCGCGACTCGCCGCGCGAGACCCCCGAGGCTTGGCACGAACGCGACGCGATCTGCTTGGTGCTGCGCGACTCTGACGGCGAGATGATCGGCTATTTGAGCCCGGACGGTCCGGCCGACGGCAAGATCCCGACCCGGGAGACGCTGCGCGGGCTGCAGCTCTTCGTCAACCTGATGGGACTCGCGCTGGCGAACGCGCAGGCGCACCGGGCTGAGGTCGAGCGCCGGCGGCTGCTCGAAGCGAACCAGACCCGGCTGCGCCACGAGGCGACGCACGACGCGTTGACCGGGCTGCCGAATCGCACGTTCTTCCAGGAGCGGCTCGCCGCGACGCTCGAGCACGCACGCTCGCGTCCCGAGCGCGTGTTCGCGGTGCTGTTCGTCGACCTCGACGAGTTCAAGTCGATCAACGATTCGCTCGGGCACATGGCCGGCGACGCGATGCTGATCGCGGTCGCCGACCGCATGCGCGCAACCGTTGCCCCTGAGGATTTCATCGCGCGCATCGGCGGGGACGAGTTCGCGCTGCTGCTCGCGCATCGTCACGACCTCGGGCAGGTCCAGGACGCCGTCGAGGCGATCCAGGACGCCCTCGTCGCGCCGATGCTGATCGAGGGGCGTGCGGTCTACAACACCGCCTCGATCGGGATCGCCGTCATCGAAGCGACCGAAGAGCGTATCGAAGAGGTGCTGCGCAACGCCGACACGGCGATGTACCACGCGAAATCGCTGGGCCGCGGTCGTCACGCGTTCTTCGACCACCACATGCACTTCGCGGCGGCGCGCCGTCTCGCGCTGACGAGCGATCTCCGGAAGGCGATCGAGAACGAAGAGTTCTACGTCGAGTACCAGCCGATCGTGCGGCTCACCGATCAGCGCTTGATGGGCTTCGAGGCATTGGTCCGCTGGCATAACGCGACCGGCCAAGTTCTTCCCGGAGAATTCATCCCGCTGGCCGAGGAAGTCGGGCTGATCGTCCCGATCGGCCGCTTCGTCTTCGTCGACGCCTGCCGCCGCCTCGCCGAATGGCGCCGCCGAGCGCCGGCGCTCGACCTGCGCATGCACGTCAACCTTTCGGTCCAGGAAGTTCTCGAACCCGACCTCGACGCGTTCGTGGCGCGCAACCTGCGCCGCTTCGGGCTCTCGTCCGACGACATCGTCCTCGAGATCACCGAGAGCGCGGTGATCCGCTCGAACACCCTCTCGCTCGGCTCACTCGCGCGCCTGCGCGCGACCGGCGTGCACCTGTGCATCGACGACTTCGGAACCGGCTACTCCTCGCTGCGCTATCTCCATCAGCTCCCGTTCGACGCGATGAAGATCGACCGTTCGTTCGTCGAGAGCAAAGACGGCGGTCTGGGCAGCGCACCGATCGTGCGGATGCTGATCCAACTCGCACGCTCGTACGGGATCGACGTCGTCGCCGAGGGCGTCGAGACGCCGCGCCAAGCCGAAGAGCTGATCGCGCTCGACTGCGAGTACGCCCAAGGCTTCCACTTCTACCGTCCGATGGGCGCCGACGCCGTCGTTGCGCTGCTCGACTCCACGATCGCGGTCGCCGCCAGCTAGCCTCGACGGCACGCGAAATCCCGACAAGCTGCGCGGCATTGCTACGCGCCTTGGCGCAGCACGTATCCCGTAATCCCCGTCAGCGGCGCGAACCCCAAGCGCTCCAAGATCGGCCGGCTCGTCTCGGCGGCATCGACCGTGAGATACCGATACCCGCGCCGCCGCGCTTCGCGCGCACGGTGAGCAACGAGCGCACGATACATTCCACGCCCGCGCTGCCCGGGCACCGTCCCCCCGCCCCACATACTCGCGAACGAACGCCCCGGCGGCATCTGCAGCCGCCCGCTGGAGACCGGCGTCCCGTCGCGATACACGACGAACAGCGTCAGCGCTGAATCTCCGAGCGAACGAACGTAGACCTCAGCCTTCGCGCGGTTGTCGTTGCCAAACGCCGCATCGGCGACCGCGATGAAATCATCGACCCCAGCAGCATCGACGATCTGCCGAATCTCCAACTCCTCCCGACCGGGCTCGTCCGGCACGTCCCGCCCGAGATCGAAAACCATGAACGTCTCCCGCGGATCCGCCACGAACCCCGCTCGCTCCAACGCCGCGCCGATCCCGGCCGGCCCGTCATGCTCGTACACCTTCCACTCGAGCGTCGTCCCCGCCGACCGCGCCAGTGCCGCCTGCTCCGCGATCGCCGCCTCCACCTCGGATTCCGACAACCGCCAAGACAGCACGACGTTCCACAGCCCCACCGAACGAACCACCGAACCGTTCCGCTCGTGCCGCACGCCCACAGCCGGCGGCGGATCAGCGCGCATCTCCGCATCGTACAGCGCAAGAATCTCCGAACCAGTCACGACCCCCGCCCTTCGACAAGCTCAGGGTGACAACTGTTGGTAGCCTGTATCCCGACCATGTCGCGGCAGCGGCTTCGTCACGGTGTCGGGCCGTGTGAGCGAGCGTGCGCAGGATGCGCGGAAGCGATGCGAAGACAGAGCGGCCCCGGACAGGAAGTCCGGGGCCGCGTGCCCGTCACCGTGACGAAGCCGCTGCCGCGACTACGCGCCACCCCG
This sequence comes from Vulcanimicrobiota bacterium, assembly GCA_003168375.1. Lineage (GTDB taxonomy): Bacteria > Vulcanimicrobiota > Vulcanimicrobiia > Vulcanimicrobiales > Vulcanimicrobiaceae > Vulcanimicrobium > Vulcanimicrobium winogradskyi. The sequence goes on along the minus strand of PMSI01000003.1, from coordinate 1,148,387 downwards.
TTAATGAACCAGGAACCCCACCAGCAGCAAGGCGACGATGTTGAGCACTTTGATCATCGGGTTGATCGCCGGCCCGGCGGTGTCTTTGTACGGATCGCCGACCGTATCGCCGGTGACCGCGGCGGCGTGTGCGAGCGAACCCTTCCCGCCGTAGTGGCCGTCCTCGATGTACTTCTTGGCGTTGTCCCACGCGCCGCCGCCCGAGGTCATCGAGATCGCGACGAAGATTCCGGTGACGATCGCGCCGACCAGAACGCCGCCCATGACCTGTGCGCCGGCGTTGCCGGGGAGCACGCCGATCAGCGAGAGGAGGACGATCAGGATCGGCACGCCGATCGGGATCAGCGCCGGCAAGATCATCTCGCGCAGCGCGGCCCGCGTGACGATGTCGACCGTTGTGCCGTAATTCGGCTTCTGCGTACCGTCCATGATGCCGGGCATCTCGCGGAACTGGCGGCGCACTTCCTCGACGACGGCGCCGGCGGCACGGCCGACCGACTGCATCGAGAGCGAAGCGAACAGGAACGGCAACGCGCCGCCGACGATGAGGCCGCACAGAACCCACGGGCTCTCCAGGCCGAACGTCACGCGGTTGGTCGAGCATGCGAGCGACGGGGTCGCCGCGCAGCGGTCGCTGAGCTCTTGCACGAACGAGGCAAACAGCACGACCGCTGCAAGACCGGCCGAGCCGATCGCGTAGCCCTTGGTGACGGCTTTGGTCGTGTTCCCGACCGCGTCGAGCGGGTCGGTGACGCCGCGAACGCTCGCGGGCATATCCGACATCTCGGCGATGCCGCCCGCGTTGTCGGTGATCGGTCCGAACGAGTCGATCGCGACGATGATCCCCGCCATCGAGAGCATCGCCATGACCGCGATCCCGACCCCGTACAATCCGGCGAACGAGAACGAGACCAGGATCCCGATGACGATGACGAGCGCCGGCAGCGTCGTGGACTGCATCGAGATCGCCAGACCCGCGATCATGTTCGTCGCGTGTCCCGTCGTCGACGCTTGTGCGATCTGCTTCACCGGACCGTACTGCGTGCCCGTGTAGTACTCGGTGATGAAGGTGATGAGGCCGGTCACGAGCAGGCCGACCAGCGCGCAGACGAAGATCCCCCACGTGCTGACGATCTGACCGTTCGGGAGAGCGATGCCGCCGGCGAACTGCGCGTTCGCCACGAAGTAGAACGCGACCGCCGAGATCAGGCTGGCGACGATCAGGCCCTTGTACATCGCGCCCATGATCTTGCCGGGCGAGGGCGCCGCCTCTTTGCCCATGCGAACGAAGAGCGTGCCGATGATCGAGGCGACGATCGAGACCGCGCCGAGGATCAGCGGGAACGTCACCGCGCCGGGGAGCGTCTTGCCGAACAGCAGGTGGCCCAGCAGCATCGCCGCGATCGTGGTGACGGCGTAGGTCTCGAAGAGGTCTGCCGCCATCCCAGCGCAATCGCCGACGTTATCGCCGACGTTGTCCGCGATGACCGCCGGGTTGCGCGGGTCGTCTTCGGGGATTCCGGCTTCGACCTTTCCGACCAGATCGGCGCCGACGTCGGCGGCCTTGGTGAAGATGCCGCCGCCGAGGCGCGCGAAGACGGAGATCAGCGAGCACCCGAACGCGAGCCCGATGAGCGCCGCGAGGCTGTCGGCCTCGGGCGAGGCATGGCCGACGTTGATCGTGCTCACGAACCAGTAGTAGCCGCTCACCGCGAAGAGGCCGAGTCCGACGACGAGCAACCCCGTCACCGAACCGCCTTTGAACGCGAGATCGAGAGCCGGGCCGACGCCGCCGCGCGCGGCTTCCGCCGTGCGGACGTTCGCGCGCACCGAGACGATCATCCCGATGAAGCCCGCGGCGCCCGAGAGCACCGCGCCGATCACGAAGCCGAGCGCGGCTTCCCAGCCGAGCGGGTTGGGCAGCACGGCGATGATGATCGCCAGCACGACCGCGACGATCGCGACCGTCGTGTACTGGCGGCGCAGGAACGCCATCGCGCCTTCCTGGATCGCGGCGGCGATGCTTTGCATCGTCGCGTTGCCGGCCGGTTGCTTGAGCACCCACGAGACGAGGTAGAGACCGTACAGGATCGCCAGCAGACCCGCGGCGAGGCCGAGATCGATCCCGAGCTGTTGAGTCAAACGGATGTTCCTTTTCTACACATAAAGGAGGAGCCCGACCGACGGTCGTGCGCCTCGAACGGTCCTGCGTTTAGCGCGGTCGCGGTGCGGTCCTCCGCCGGGCAACGGGCATCACCGCGTCGGCCTCGAAGGGGCGCCCGGCATGGAGTCGACCGAGTTCCCCGCCATAGGCTGCGGCCCGGCCAGGGGAGCGGCCGCCCGCGAGGCGGCCCGGCGAGGGGTCGCGGTCTGAGCGCGGATGCTTCGTTTCCTCGTCGATCGTCTCGTGCGGTTGGTCCTCGTGCTGGTCGCGATCACCGTCGTCAGCTTCCTGTTCATGCACGCGATTCCGGGCGATCCGATCGCGCTCCGGCTGGGCGAGCACGCGACCCCGGTCGAGGTGGCGCACTTGCGTTCCAGCCTGGGGCTCGACCGCCCGTGGTTCGTGCAGCTCGCGCTGTACCTCGGCGCCGTCGCACGCGGTGATCTCGGCCAGTCGCTGTTCGACGCGCAGCCCGTCGCGCAGAAGCTCGGCCAGTACTTCCCGGCGACGATGGAACTGGCGCTCAGCGCGATGCTGTTCGCAATGCTTATCGGCATCCCGGCTGGGGTGATCGCGGCGGTACGGCATGGCAGCGCGGTCGACGCGCTGACGATGTCCGCCGCGCTGCTCGGCGTCTCGATCCCGGTCTTCTGGCTCGGCTGGATCCTGGTCTACCTGCTCGCGGTGCTGCCCTCGCAGCACGGGTTGAACCTGTTCCCGATCTCGGGGCGCATCGCGGTGACGTACTTCATCCCCGCGCGCACGCATCTGGTCGTGGTCGACGCGCTGCTCGCCGGAAACGTTCGCGCCGCGCTCGACGCGCTGTGGCACCTCGTGCTGCCGGCGGTGACGCTCGGCACGATCCCGCTCGCAATCGTCGCGAAGATCACCCGCAGCGGGATGCTCGACGTGCTCTCGTCGGATTACGTTCGCACCGCACGCGCGAAGGGGCTCGGCCAGCGCGCGGTCGTGCTCAAGCACGCCCTGCGCAACGCGCTGATCCCGATCATCACCGTGCTCGGCCTGCAGACCGGGCTGTTGCTCGGCGGCGCCGTGCTGACGGAATCCGTCTTCGCATGGCCCGGCGTCGGACGGCTCGCGTTTCAGGCGATCTCGAACCGCGACATGCCGCTGATCAACGGCTGCATCTTGCTCTTCGCGACGGTCTTCGTGGTGGTCAACGCTGCCGTCGACCTGCTGTACGCCGTCGCCAATCCCCGCATAAGATATAGCTAGCCGCTTTGCTCGACATCTCCGACGCCGAGTTCGTCTCGCTGCGCGATCTGATCCGCGACCGTTTCGGTATCTGGTACGACGACCAGAAGCGCTTCCTGCTGCTCAGCCGCCTCTCGACGCGCCTGGCGAAGCGCGGCATCGAGACGTACGGTGCGTACGTGCGCTTCCTGACCTACGACGCGCGGCGTGAGGAGGAGTGGACCGACTTGGCCTCGGCCCTTTCGAACAACGAGACGTACTTTTTCCGCGAGCGCGCGCAGCTCAAGGCGCTCGCCGCCCACATCCTCGACGAGTTCCTGAAGCGCTCCTCGCGCGTGCGGCTCTGGTCGGCGGCTTGCTCCTCGGGCGAGGAACCGTACTCGCTCGCGATGACGCTGCTCGAGACACAGAAGATCGCCGATCCGCTCCTCTCGATCCGCGCGACCGACATCTCGCCGCGCGTCCTCGAACTCGCCGACAAGGGGTTCTACCGCGCGCTCTCGTTTCGCGCGACCGAGCCCGCGATGATCCAGCGCTGGTTCCGTGCGGAGGGCGAGGGCTTCTCGATCGACCAGCGGGTGAAGCGCCTCGTCTCGTTCGGGCGCCTCAACCTGCTCGACTCGCCGCGGGTCGCGGCGGAGGGGCCGTTCGACGCGATCTTCTGCCGCAACGTGCTGATCTATTTCGACAAGCCGACGCAGAAGCGAGTCGTCGAGTCGTTCGCGAAGGCCCTCCGTCCGGGAGGCTACCTGTTCTTGGGCCACGCCGAGTCGCTGTTCCACCTGACCGATCTGTACGAGCCGATCGTCGGCGCCGACGCGATCGTGTACCGATTGAAGGCGCCGGTGCCGGCATGACCCCGCGCGTGATAACCGTCGTGGTCACCGACGATTCCGCGTTCATGCGCCGCGCGATCCAGAAGATGCTGGAGAAGGAGCCGGAGATCCGCGTCGTCGGCACGGCCGCATCCGGCGAGGAGGCGATCGCGATGGTCGAGCGCCTCCGCCCCGACGTCGTCACGATGGACGTCGAGATGCCTGGGATCGGCGGGCTCGAAGCGGCGCGCACGATCGTCGAGCGGCACGGTCCGCCGATCATCATGGTGAGCGCGCTCACGCGCGACGGCGCCGAGACGACCCTGCGCGCGCTGGAGGTCGGCGCGGTCGACTTCATCCCGAAACCGGACTCGGCGCTGATCGACATCGTCAACGTGCAGCGCGAGCTGGTCGAAAAGGTCAAGCACTTCGGCTCGCGCCGTGCCTACCTGCGCGCGGTGCGCGAGCGAACGTCCGTCCCACCGCCGCCCGTCGTGCGCGGGCCGGTTGCGGCGGGCGCCGGCGTTTTCGCGTGCGTTGCGATCGGCACGTCGACCGGGGGACCGGTGGCGCTTTCCCAGATCCTTTCGCACCTGCCGGCGGGCTTCCCGATCCCGATCGTCGTCGTGCAGCACATGCCGCCCGGCTTCACGCGCCCGCTCGCCGAGCGCCTCGACGCGTCAAGCAGCATCGACGTCGTCGAAGGCGTCGACGGCATGCCGCTCGAGGCGGGGACGGCGATCATCGCGCCGGCCGGTCGCCAACTGCGGCTGCACCGCTCGCTCGGAACCGTCCGCATCGCGCTCGGCGACGACGAGCAGCGATCGCTCCACGTACCGAGCGTCGACGCGATGGCGGCGTCGGTCGGCGAGACGTACGGCGCGGGTTCGCTCGGCGTGATCCTCACCGGGATGGGGCACGACGGAGTGCAAGGACTCCGAGTGATCAAGGAACGCGGCGGCTACGTCCTCGGTCAAGACGAGGCCACGAGCGTGGTCTACGGGATGCCGCGCGCCGCCGCATTGGCCGGATTGGTCGACCGCGTCGTCCCGTTGCAGGCCGTTGGCCGGGCGCTCTGCGAGCTCACCGGCGCCCCGTATGCCCCCGACTGACCGGCTGCCGGCACAATTGATCCGCCCGCCGAGGGGAGGACGGCCTGCCGAGCGTGAACCAACCGGAAAACCGGGGCGGGTGTCCCGTCATGGGAGCATGCCGTGAAAGCACTCCGCGATACTCCCCGTTATATCATCGGCGGAGTAGAGCTCAGTCGTGAGGAGATCGTCCACAAGTATCTTCACCTGGTGAAGTATGTGGCCGGGCGAATTTCGATCAACCTGCCCCCGAACGTCGAGATCAACGACTTGATCAACGACGGGATTCTCGGGCTGATCGACGCGATCGAAAAATACGACGACGCACGCGGCGTCAAATTCGAAACCTACGCGATCACTCGCATCAACGGAGCGATCCTCGACGCGCTGCGAGCGCTCGACTGGGTTCCGCGAGCGGTCCGTCAGCGTGCCCGCGAGCTGGAGCGCGTCTACCAGCAGCTCGAGATCGAGCTCGGCCGCGCGGCGACCGAAGAGGAAGTCGCCGACAAGATGGGGCTCACGCTCAAAGAGCTCGACGTGCTGATGCAAAAGATCCGCGGCACGTCGGTCCTCTCGCTCGAGGAGTTTCTGCCGAACGAACGCGGCTACGAGATCCCGCTGCTCGACACGCTGCGCGACGATGGCACGGAGGTCACCAGCGCCGTCGAGGCGCGGGAAATCAAGGCGGCGCTCATTCGCGCGGTCGACGACTTGCCGCCGCAAGAGCGGACCGTCATCTCCCTCTACTACTTCGAGGGGCTCACGCTCAAGGAGATCAAGGGAGCGCTCAACGTCTCGGAATCCCGGGTCTCGCAGATCCACGCGCAAGCCGTGATCCATCTCCGGACTAAACTGCGCTCGTTGAAAGCCGATCTCGGATATCGTGAGGGCGACCCGACGGTGAAGCAAAAGTACACCCGCAGGAACGCCGCCCAAACGCCTGCTGCCGGAGACCCTTCGACAAGCTCAGGACAGGCTAGCTTCGGATGAACCCGGAGGCCGGTTACGGCCTCTCACTTGGACGATAGCATGGCGATTCGCCCCACCGACATCCAAGGATCGATCTGGCAGGCCTCGCAGACAGCGCCGCTGACGCAGCGCGCCGAAGACGCGCCGCGCGCCGCCCAGCAGGCCGCGCAGGCGAGCTTCGCCGCCCACGTCCAAGAGCGCGAAGAGCGCGTGAACGAGACCGGCGAGGGGCTGGGCACCCGCATCGACCCCAACGCGGAGCGCGACTCCCGTGGTGACACCTACGAACCGCACGACGGCGACGCGCGCGCCGCGTTTGAACAGGTCGTCGACGAGGCGGCCGGGCTCGACGAGCCCACGCATCTGATCGACTTTACGGCCTGAGATGGCCGTCGATCCGGTCGCGGTCGCCGCAACGTCACAAGCGGATCTGACCGCGCTGATCGATGCCGAACTGGCCCAGCTCGCGGCGGACGCACAGGCACTCCGCGGTCTGTTGGTCGAGGATGCGGTCGTCACCGCGCGCGTGCTGCCCTCGAACGGGCTCACCGACCTGCTGGAGATCGCCGGTCGTCGCGTCGCCGCCTCGCTCCCACCGACCGTCCGCCCGGGCGACGTACTGCAGGTGCGGGTCGCCGGTTTCGACGGCGAGCGGATCTTGCTGCAGGTCGTCGGGACCGGCGCGGACGCCGCGGTCGAACCGCTCACGCCGAACGCACCGGCCGCACCGCCGCCGCCCGCGCCGGGCGCGGCCTCGCCGCAGCTCGCCGCCCCGCAGTCGCCGCCACCCGCCGCGCCCGCCCCGGCGCCGGCCGCGACGGCCGTCGCAACGCCGATCGGCCTGCGCGTCGCGCCTCCCGCCTTGACGCCGGTCGTGCCCGTGCGCGGGCAGCCGGTCGCGCTCGAGCAGATGCCGCCGGCCGCGCCGCCCGCGAGGCCGGGCCTCGGCGCGACGCTCAGCTCGGTCGTCTCGCGTGCGTCCGTCGCTCCCTCGCCGGTCGCGGCCGCCGACTCCGCGGGTGCGCCGCCGGCGGCCCCGGCCGCCCCGCCGGCGCCCCACCGAACAGTCGTCCTCACGCCGCGCGAGGCCACGTCGATCGAGGCTCGGCTCGCCGCCACGCGCGCCGCGGTCGCGCAGCGCGTGCTCGGCGATGGGTTGCGCGGCTCTACCGCGCCGCCGCCGATCGCGCCCAAGCCGCCGCCTCCGATCGCGATTCCGATCGCGACGCCGAGCCCTCTTCGTGCGCAGCCGTCGCCCGGGGTGCGCGTGCCCGCGCTCACCGCCTACGCTGAACCCGTCGCGCTTCTGCGCGCGCTGCGGCTCCCGGTCACGCCGAGCAACGTCGCGTCGGCGACGCTCGCGCTGCAGCGGCCGGAGCGGCTGCCCGATGCGCTCGCCGCACTCGAGCGCGCGCTGCCGCGGGCGAGCGGTGACCCCAACGTCGCGACGCTGCGCACGCTGCTGAGTTTCGTCGGCCGCATCGAACCGCGTTCGCCGGCGCTGGCGGCGCAGATCGCGGCCTACGTCGACCACGTCGTCGACGGCGCGGAGCCGAAGCTGGCGACGCTGCTCGCCGCGAGCCGCGCCGCGGCGCCGCCTGCCGATCCGCCGGCGACGGCGACGGCGCCCGCGCAGAACACCGCGCCTTCGGAACCGCCGCCGCCGATCGCGGCCGCGGTCGCCGCCGAGCGCGCCGCTGCCGTCGGCGCCGATTTGAAGCAGACGATCCTCGCCGTCGCTGCGGCCCCCGGCACGCCGCATGCGCTCGCGCCCGCGCTGGCCGGCGCGCTCACGGCGCTGACCGCGATGCAGGTCGGCGCGGCCCAGACGCTCGCCGCCCAGCCTGACGGGCTCGCGTTCACGATCCCGCTCACGACGCCGCAGGGCGTCGCGAACGCGCACATCACGGTGAAGCGCGACGCGCCGGAGGGACGCGGCACCGGGTCGGTCGACCCCGAGAACTTCCGCATCGCCTTCGTCCTCGAGACCGCGCACTACGGCACCGTCGCCATCGACCTCGTCACCGTCGGCCGCGAGGTGACCGTCGACGTGCGCACGGAGGCGGCGCCGGCGATGCGCGCGTTCCGGGATGCCCTCGGCGGTCTGACCGCGCGGCTCGAGTCGCTGCGCTATCGCGTCGCGTCGGCCGGCGCGTCGGTCGGAACCACCTCGACGGTCGCCGTCGAAGCGCCGCCGTCGCAGCCGTTCGATCCCACCGCCGTCGTGGACCGGTCGGCATGAACACGCGTTACTACGATGCGCGCCGGAACGCGCCGGCGCGTCCCGCCGCCGCGGCGCTCCGCTACGACCCGCTCGGCCCCGAGCCGCCGGAGATCGTGGCGATCGGCCGCGGCCTTACCGCGGAAGAGATCGTCCGCCTCGCGCGCGAGCACGACGTGCCGATCCACCAGGACGCCGGGCTGGTCGAAGCGCTCGCCAAACTCGAGGTCGGCCGGACGCTGCCGCGCGAGCTGTACGCGGTCGTCGCCGAGGTGCTGGCGTTCGTCTACGCGGTCGATGCCGAGGCGGCGCGCTAGCTCGCGACGAACGACGGACTCCGTGAAAATGCGGAGATTTGCGGCCTTTGGCGCGGCATCGCTGTTCGTGTGTTCGGCTCTATCTGTCGCGCGGCCGGCCGGCGCGGCCGATCCGCCGCCCGCGGTGACGCATCATTCGATGACGCTCGGCGGGCGCGCGATCGCGTACACGGCGCGGGCCGGGACGAGCGTGGTGCGCGACGACGCGGGCGACGAGATCGCGCGCGTCTTCACCGTCTCGTACAGCGCCGACGGCGCGGATCCGCGCACGCGGCCGGTGACGTTCCTGTGGAACGGCGGTCCGGGTTCGTCGACGATGTGGCTGCACATGGGCTCGTACGCGCCCGTGCACGTCGCCGTGCCGTCGAACGCGACCGCACCGGCGCCGGGGACGCCGCTCGTGCCGAATCCCGAGTCGCTGATCGACGTCTCCGACCTGGTCTTCATCGACGCGATCGGCACCGGCTACAGCCAGATCACCGGCAAGGGGACGCCGAAGACGTTCTTCGGGATCGACGAGGACGCGAAAGCCTACGACACGATCATCCGCGACTGGACGACGCAGAACGGCCGCTGGGCCTCACCGAAGTTCCTGTTCGGCGAGTCGTACGGCACGATGCGCGCCGCGGTCGTCGTCGACCGGCTGCAGCGCGACGGGATGGCGATCAACGGCGTCGTGCTCGTCTCGTCCGCGCTCGACTACAACGTGTTCGACAACGGCCAGGCGCCGGGCGAGGACTACGGCTACATCGGCTTTCTGCCGACCGAAGCCGCGGTCGCCTGGTACCACCACAAGGTCCCCGGGAACCCGCCCGATCTCGCCCGCTTCGTCGAGGAGGTGCGGGCGTACGCGATCGGTCCGTACGCCGACGCGCTGACGCGCGGGGACACGATCGACTCCGCGACGCGGCGCGGCGTCGTCGCCAAGCTCCACGCCTACACCGGACTCGACGAAGCGTACATCGAGCGTGCGAACATGCGCATCGATCCGAGCCGTTTCGAGCAGGTGCTGCTCGGCGACGCCGGGGTCGTGACCGGCCGGCTCGACGGGCGCTATCGCGGCCCGACCCTCGACCGCACCAACGACTCGACGACGTACGACGCGACCAGCGACGACCTGCTGACCGACGCGTTCGTCGGCGCGTTCAGCCGCTACGTGCGCGACGAGTTGGGCTTCAAGGTCGACCGTCCGTATCTCGGCACGAACTACCCGGTCGTCGGCCGCGACTGGAACTTCCGCCGCACGCGCTCGATCGTCGCGCCGAGCGGCGCCGCCGACCTGCGCGAGGCGATGACGAAGAATCCGTACCTGCGCGTCTTCGCCGCGAACGGCTACTACGATCTCGCGACGCCGTTCTTCGGCACCGAGTACACGCTCGGGCACCTCGGCCTCGATCCCTCGCTGCGCTCGCACGTCGAGTACGGCTTCTATCCGTCGGGACACATGATCTATCTCCACGACGAGTCGCGGCGCGCGCTCAAAGCCGACCTCGTCCGTTTCTACGGCGAAGCGGCGGGGCGCTGAAAATGCGTTCGCTCATCATCTCCGCCTTCGCCGTGCTCGCATTCGCCTGCGGCCAAGTCGCGCCCGCAAACGCGCAAGTGTCGCCGGCCCCCGCGCCGTCGTTCCGCCCGGTCCCGGGCGTCAAAGACGCGGTCACCCACCACACGATCGCGATCGGGGGGCGGCGCATCGCCTACACCGCGCGCGCCGGGACGATCCTGCTGCGCGACGCCGAGCACGAGCCGACCGCGAGCATGTTCTACGTCGCGTACACGGCCGACAACACCGACGCGCGCAAGCGGCCGGTGACGTTCTTGTGGAACGGCGGCCCGGGTTCGTCGACGATCTGGCTGCACATGGGTTCGTTCGCGCCGGTCCGCGTGCAGGTGCCGAAGAACGCGACCCAGCCCGGTCTGAACCCGCCGCTGGTCGACAACGAGTCGTCGCTGCTGGACGCCAGCGATTTGGTCTTCGTCGACGCGGTCGGCACCGGTTGGAGCACGCTGGTCGCGCGCGGGAAGGCGACCGACTATTACGGCGTCGACGAGGACGCGAAGGCGTTCACCCAGTTCATCGAGCGCTGGGCGACGCGCAACGGGCGCTGGCAGTCGCCGAAGTTCCTGTTCGGCGAGTCGTACGGCACGACGCGCGCCGCGAACGTGGTGAACCTGCTGCAGACCGACGGGATGGCGGTGAACGGTGTCGTGCTTCTCTCGTCGGCCCTCGACTACAACTTCTTGCCGATCCGCAACGGCCCGGGTGAAGACCTGGCGTTCATCGGCTATCTCCCGACCGAGGCCGCGGTCGCGTGGTACCACCACAAGGCGGCCGGCAACCCGCCGGATCTCGCGCGCTTCCTGGCGGAGGTGCGCGCGTTCGCGGGCGGGCCGTACGCCGCAGCGCTGCTCAAGGGCGACAACCTCGACGCCGCGACGCGCGCGCAGACCGTCGCGAAGCTGCACGCCTACACCGGGCTGAGCGAGAAGTACATCGAGGCCGCCAACCTGCGCGTCAACCCCAACCGCTTCCAGGAAGAACTGCTGCGTGCGGAGGGCCGGAACGTCGGGCGGTACGACGGGCGCTATAGCGGCGACGAGAGCGATCCGAACGGGACGTTCCCGAGCTACGATCCGTCCGACACGATGACCGCGGCGGCGTTCGTCACGGCGTTCAACCACTACGCCCACGACGTGCTCAAGTACCGGGACGAACGCCCGTACGACGTGCTTGATTTCCGCGTCAACGGCGCGTGGAAATACATGCGCGGCGAGGACGCGAGCGCGGTGAGCACCGTCCCCGACCTGAAAGCGGCGATCACGCAGAACCCCTCGCTGCACGTCCTCTCGGCGAACGGCTACTTCGATCTCGCGACCGGCTTCTACGGCACCGAGTACCTGCTCAACCACATGGGGCTGAACGCGGAGCAGCGCAAACGCCTGCACTACTCCTACTACGCCTCAGGCCACGAAGTCTACCTGAACCACGACTCCCTCGTGCAGTTCAAAGCCGACCTGCTGCAGTTTTACCGCGAAGCCGGAGCCCGATAACCGGGCGAAGGACTACCGACCGGCGGCCCTCCGCTGCATCCACGTGAGGTCCGCGTCGAGGCGCTGCAGCGCGACGTCGTCCGCGATCGCGACGGCCTCGTCGCTGCCCGCGGACAACGCCGCGGTCAACGCCGCGAACGCGGCGTCGACGCCGAACGGATCGGAGCCCTGCGCCGCGAGCTGCTTGGCGACGACCGCGCGAACGTAGGCGCCCCGACCCTTCAGGAGCGCGCGGTACGGCGCCGCGCCGACGCCTTTCGTCGAAGCCGCGGCGAGACGCCGCGCCTCGGCCGATGCCTGGGCCAGTCGCGTGTCGCGTGCAATCGCTGCGAGCCGGCCGATCACGTCCTGTCCGGTACGCAGACGCTCGCGCAGAACGAGCGGAAGCGGCAGCCGGCGGTAGCCGATCGCGAATCCGTTGGAGACGCCGCGGGGGCCGCGCTCACCGAAACGCAACACCGACACCGACCCGTTCGGCGCGGAGACCGCACCGAAGCGGACGCGGATCCAGCGTTCCTCGCCAGGTGCCATCGCGGAGAGTACGAAGCGCCCCGCCTTCGCGTCGGTCGCATCCTTGCCGCCGACGACAGCGATCGTCCCGCCGGAGACGTAGCGGGCAGCTTTCGGATCGACGGAATACTGCAGGACGATGTCCCGGCGCACGCGCTCGATGTTGTGCACGATCGCATGGAACTCGCCGCCCGCTCCCCCGGCCCCGGCGCCCAAGAGAAGGTTGCGCTGCGCCTTCTTGTTATCGCCGATCACGTCCGGATCGGTTCCCCCGGGTCCCGGCGATCTGTTGACGAGCCCCGGCGGCTGGTAGGGATCGCCGGGCGCGCTGATCTGAACCGCCAGACAGACGTGTGATGACGCGGTTGCGGACAACGTCCACGCCAAGCCGGGCGTGACCACCGTCGCATCGGTCGCGTTCAGGGTCACCATCTGGGTTCCGAGATCTTTGAACGGAAGGCCCATGCCGAAATCGGCCATCAGGAAGTCGGCGGAGATCGTCACGGGCGCGACGGTCGGTGCCGCCGGCGCGCGCCGAGAGACGCGCGCAAGCGCGTAACTCTGAGCGCCGCGTACGGGGAGATCGCCGACGACCCAGTCGTTGACCAACGGTTCGGGCGCGGCGGCGACCTGATTCCAGACGTCGCTCGTGTCGTAGAAATCCGCGTGGATGGAGGGTTCCGTGCCGCCGTCATGCTGCGCAGCGCTGCTCGTCCAATCGCGGACGAAGAACGACGACGGCAGATCGGTCACGACGACATAGTCGTGCAGCGCGTGGTTGGCCGCGGGCGGGAGATCGCTCGGTGCGGTTCCCGACGTCCAGATGTTCAGCAGCCTCCCGCCGCCGATCGCGGACCCGTCGTAGTCGCCGTATTTCGGTATCCCGCCGCCCTGGACCGCGTTCTGCGGCTGAACGGTGCATTGCGTCGCATCCTGCAGCTCGCGCGTGCCGCCGCCCCAGCCGCTCGCACATTGCGCATCGTCCGTCCCCATCAGATCGGACTCCGGGCCGGCGACCAGCTGTCCGTGGCGTAGCGACACGCTACCCAAGAAGTAGCGGGTCGCGTCGTTCGGATGTGCGAGCGTCGTCCCGGCGGTTCTGCGGTCGTACCATCCGGTGTACGCGACGCCGCCCCATGCGCTCAGCCATGGCATGAACCGGATGGCGTTGCCCCCGCCGTTCGCGGCGACGGGAGTCCCGAACGTGATGTTTCCGGCACCGTCGTCGCGGAAGTCGTTGACCATGACGACCTGTCCGTTGTTGGCGGCGTTCGCCTGCGCCCAGGCGAAGTACACATGGTTCGCGTCGGTGTCGTCGACGGCGATCGTGGGGCTGGCCAGCGTGTTGCCGTCGTTGCAGCGGTCGAGCCCGGTGACCGCACCGCCCGAGCACGTCGCGCCGAAGAGGTCGGGAAACGCGATCGACTGGGGAAAGCCGAGCTGCTCGACCAGGCCGGCGTCGCACCCGCTGAACGCGTCGATGTCGATCGTGTTCGGCCAGCTGCGCGACGTCACGTACACCCGGCCGTCGCGGCCGACCGCGACGCGCGGAAACCCGAAGTTTCCGCTGCTCGCGTTGACGGGAGCGCCCCACGTCGCGCCGGAGTCCGACGAACAGGCGACCCGTGAGACGAAGTTGCCGGTCTCGTGCCACACCACGTAAAGCAGGTCGTGCCCGCTCGCCGAGGTGTTCCATCGGTCGGCGGCAATGTGCGGCTGGTCGACGTTGGTGTTCAGCGGCTGGCCGACGCTGCGGTTCACCGCCAGCGCGAGATAGTTGAAATGTGCGCCGCCGTCGGTCGACTGTCCGAACGCGACGTACTGATTCGCGCCGTTGCTCGCGAGCTGGCCGAGGTAGAAGTTTCCGCTCGGGCCCCATGTCACGGTGCAATCGCCGTCCAATCCGGGCGGAATGCCGGTCCAGTTCACCGCACTGTTCGTGAACATCTGGCCGCCGTTGTTCGAATACGCGATGCCGCAGCCGCCGTCCGTCACGAAGCTGGTCCCGTCTATCGAAGCCGCGGCTTCCACCTCGCCGGCGCCCCGCACCAGTGTCGAGCCTCCGGCTCCGGGACGCGTTCCGCTGCCGGCGCCGCGCTTCGCGATCGTCGACGAGGCGTGCCCGCTCGCGGGAGCCATCGCCTGCGGCGCGTTCGACAGGGCGCGCATGTCCGCCGCCGATTGCGCCTCGTTCGCCGCCGGCGCCCGCAGACGCCGCACGATCGCCAGGGCTTCGGCGGCGAGCCGTGAGTTCGCGCCCGGCTGCAGCAGCGTCTGGAAGCGGATCACGTAGATACCGATTGCGACGGCGGTCTCGGTCCGGAGCGTCTTTTCCGCCGACCCCCGGAACGAGCTCGGATCTTCACCCTCGCCCGGATGCTGGAACGGGACGAGCGCTTCGCGCTCGACCGCCGGCCAGCCGGCGATGAGGAGGTACTTCGCCGTCGCCGGCTCGGCGGCGCGAACGACGGCCAAACGGCGCAGCGCGTCGTCGTGGCTCGGACGCTTCTCGACCTGCACGATCGTCGTCGCGTCGACGACGCCGGGCTTCGCCTCGTGCTGCAGCAGGTACGTCGTGCGCGTGTCGTGCGCCGCGGTCCAGTCGTCCGGCACGGCGACGGCGATGTTCGGCGCGAGCGCCAGCATTTTCAGGGACGTCGCCCCGCAGAGTGATAAAAGGGCCGCGACGATCAGCCAACGTGCGGACATTCCGGACACCCCCCACGCGCCTCCGTCGTAGGGCTCCCCTACAGATGGAGCGTCGCCGCGCCTTCTCGCGGGGCTACATCGCGACCTGCGACATCGGCGGGAAGCCGTGCTTCGCGCGGCCTTCGTCGGCGTCGTTCTTCGCGGTCGACTTGTAGAGCTCGAGGTGTCCGTCGCCGGCGCGGTCGCAGTATTTGTCGCGCAGGGCCTGCAGCGCGACCTCGTCGAGCGGGGCGAAGTCGTTCGCGATCCGGACGTGGTGGTCGAGCACGGCGCGAGAGTCGATCCCGGTGACGGTCGTGAGCACGCCCGGCAGCGACATCGCATAACGCAGCGCGTCGTCCGGGTCGACCTTGCCGGCCTCGATCATGCGGCCTTCGGCGAAGGCTTTCATCCCGATCGCGTGGATGGCGCGTTCGCGCGCCAACGGCAGGACGTTCCTCTCGAAGCTGCGGTAGTTCGCGTCGAGCACGTTGAGCGGTAGCTGCACCGTGTCGAACGGGTAACCGCGCTCGATCATCTCGCGGTGGATCGAGGGAAGCTTGTGACCGGTGAAGCCGACGAAACGCACCTTGCCGTCGCGCTTCGCCTTGTCGAGCGCTTCGATCACACCGCCCTTCGCGTAATGCCGCGCGGGATCGTCGTCGTACACGCATTCGTGGATCTGCCACAGGTCGAGATAGTCGGTGCGCAGCCGCCGCAGCGACTCCTCGAGCTGCCGCATCGCGACGTCCGCCCCGCGACCGTGCGTGCAGACCTTGGTCATGAGGAAGATGCGGTCGCGCCGTCCGCCGTCGGCCAGCGCCTTCCCCATGCGCTCCTCGCTGACGTGCTCGTTGTACTCCCAGGCGTTGTCGAGGAACGTGATCCCGGCGTCGATCGCCGCGTGCAGCAGCCGGATCGCTTCCGGCTCGTCCTTCATCAAGCCGAGGTGGTAGCCGCCGAAGCCGATCGCCGAAACGGCGACGCCCGGCGCGATCTCGCGTGTCGTGATCATGCCGTTCTCTACCCGCCCGGGCGCCCGCTCAATGGGTGCCGCAACCCCGCCCGCGGAAGGACGTGCCCGGTGAGCTGGTTCGGGAAGATCAAGACGGCGCTTGCACGCACGCGCGAGGCGTTCGGCGGCGAGCTGGAGACGATGGCCCTGGCGCGGCGGCCGGTCGACGACGAACTCTGGGACGATCTCGACGAGATCCTGCTGAAGGCCGACTTCGGCGTACCGACGACGGCCAAGATCGTCGACGCGCTCAAGGCCGTCGCGAAGCAGGACCGCTACGAGACGAGCGACCAGGTCGTCGCGCGCTTTCGCCGCGACGTGCAAAACTTTCTCACCCTCCCCGCGATGGGTCTCGACCTGGAGCGCAAGCCGGCAGTCGTGCTCGTCGTCGGCGTCAACGGCAGCGGGAAGACGACGACGATCGGCAAGCTCGCGGCGCTGCTGCGCACGCAGCGCAAACGGGTGATGGTCGTCGCCGCCGACACGTTCCGCGCCGCCGCCGCCGAGCAGTTGGAGATTTGGGCGAAGCGCGCGGGCGCGGAGTTCATCCGCGGCGCGGAAGGTTCGGATCCGTCGTCGGTCGTGTTCGACGGGATAACCGCGGCGAAGGCGCGCGGCGTCGACGTCGTGCTGGTCGATACCGCCGGGCGGCTGCAAACGAAGACGAACCTGATGGAAGAGTTGAAGAAGATGCGCCGCATCATCGAGCGCGAGACCGGCGCGCCGCCGTCCGAGACGCTGCTCGTCGTCGACGGTACGACCGGCCAGAACGCGCTTTCGCAAGCGAAGCTCTTCAACGAAGCGACGCAGCTGACGGGCGTCGTCGTCACCAAGCTCGACTCATCGTCGAAGGGCGGCGTCCTGGTCGGGATCGTCGATCAGCTAGTGGTGCCCGTGAAGTACATCGGCATCGGCGAGAGCCAGGACGCCCTCGCTCCCTTCGATCCCGCGGATTTCACGAAAGCGCTGTTCGAAACGGCGGCAGCATAATCGCTGCGATTCGCGTCACTGAAGGCGCCCGATGCGATTGAGGTTGTACTCGGTGAACCAGATGTTGCCGTCCGGACCGGTGGTGATCCCGGTCGGGGCGGCATCGGCACTGATCCCGCTGGAGAACTCGGTGATGACGCCTGCCGGGGTGATGCGGCCGAGGCTATTCCCGCCGATGCGACCCCCGCTGATCTCCGCGAACCAAAGGTTACGGTCCGGTCCGGCGGTGATCCCTTCGGGCTCGCCGGTGAGGGCGCCGAACTCGGTGACCACGCCGGCCGGCGTAATGCGTCCGATCCGACCGCCGTTCTCTTCGGTAAACCAGAGGTTGCCGTCCGGCCCCGCCGCGATACTGACGGGCAGCGCGAACGGCGAGATGCCGGCGGCAAACTCCGTCACCACACCGGCCGGAGTGATACGACCGATACGACCGACGCCGGGAAACGGTTCGACGATGAACGGGTCACCTGCTTGGCCGCGCTCGGTGAACCACATGTTTCCGTCCGGTCCCGCCGTGATGCTCGTCGCGAAGGCGCCCAATGTTATACCGCTTGCGAACTCGGTGACGACGCCGGCCGGCGTGATGCGCCCGATGCGAGCGATTTTCCCGCCGCCGCCGATCTCGGTGAACCACATGTTGCCGTCCGGCCCCTTGGCGATGCCGGACGGACCGGAGCCCGGGGTGATACCGCTGGAGAACTCGGTGATCACGCCGGCAGGCGTGATGCGTCCGATCCGGCTCGCATTGGCCTCGGTGAACCAGAGGTTACCGTCCGGACCTGCCGCGATGGAGCCGACACACGCCCTTCCCCCCGTGATGCCGTTCGCGAACTCGGTCACCGCGCCGGCCGGTGTGATGCGGCCAATTTGATCGCCGCAGTTCTCGGTGAACCAGAGGTTGCCGTCCGGCCCGGCAGCGATCCCAGTCAGCTGGTTGCTGAACTGGTTCGGGGCGGTGATACCGCTGGAGAACTCGGTGATCGTGCCCGACAGCGCTCGCGGAGAAGGCGTCGGCGACGGCGTCGGTGCGGCGACCCCGGTGAAGAGCGGCGGCGGCGACGCCGAGCCGCTGTTACAGCCGACCAGCGCTACGAGCGCGAGGAGAGCGAAGGTTCGCGTCATCCGGAATACCCCGAACACAGCGAGTTTGGCGTCCACCCGACGAAAAAGGAGCCACACCCTCACTGTTCGATGGGGCGCGCAGGCTGCACCTCCGCGTCGACTTCTAGCACGAACGACGCGCCCGCGCGCGTCGTTCATCGCGGATTCCTTTTCGTGTCGTGCGCATCGAGCTCGCGCTCCAGCGCGTCGAGCCGGCCGCTCCAGAAGCGCCGGAAGCGCGCGAGCCACGCGTCGAGTTCGGCGAGGCCGCTCGGATCGAGCGCGTAGATCCGGCGCTGCGCGTCGCGGCGCACCTGGACGAGTCCGGCGTCGCGCAGCAGCCGCAGATGCTGCGAGACGGCCGGGGCGGTCATGTCGAAGCGGCGGGCGATCTCGCCGGCCGGTAGCTCGCGCGTGGCGAGCATCTCGACGATCCGCCGCCGAGTCGGGTCGCCGAGCGCCGCGAAGCCGTGCATGCGGCCATATTATGCTATTCACTTAAATAAGTAAAGACCGAAATAATATGGCAATCGAACAGAGGTTCGATGGCCGCCTGCTTCGAAGTGGGGTGCTAACGACGCGCCCTTGCCGGCGCGGGAGCAGCGTGGGAATGACCGGCGACGGCTTCGCACTCTGCCACGCATCTGGCACTCAGGCGCGGTACCGTCGGAAAAACACCGACAGCATTCTGCCGCACGGAGCATCATGGCCGACGAAAAAGCACTAGCCCTCTCGAACGCGCTCGCACAGATCGAGCGTCAGTTCGGCAAGGGCTCCATCATGAAGATGGGCGAGTTCACCGACAGAATGGCGTACGACGTCATCTCGACGGGATCGATCGCCCTCGACCTCGCGCTCGGCGTCGGCGGACTGCCGCGCGGACGCGTCGTCGAGATCTACGGTCCGGAGTCGAGCGGGAAGACGACGCTCGCACTGCACGTCATCGCCGAGGCGCAAAAGGCCGGCGGCACCGCGGCGTTCATCGACGTCGAGCACGCGCTCGACCCGACCTACGCGCAAGCGCTCGGGATCGATCTCGACAACCTATTGGTCTCGCAGCCCGACGCCGGCGAACAGGCGCTCGACATCGCCGAGATGCTCGTCCGCTCGAACGCGGTCGACGTCGTCGTCGTCGACTCGGTCGCCGCGCTCGTCACCAAGGCCGAGCTCGAAGGCGACATGGGCGACACCCACGTCGGCCTGCAGGCGCGGCTGATGTCGCAGGCGCTGCGCAAGCTGACGTCGGCGATCTCGCGCTCGAAGTGCGTGATGATCTTCATCAACCAGCTGCGCGAGAAGGTCGGCGTCATGTTCGGCAGCCCCGAGACGACCTCGGGCGGCCGCGCGCTGAAGTTCTACGCCTCGGTCCGGCTCGACGTGCGCAAGCTCGAACAGATCAAGATCGGGCAGGACGTCGTCGGTTCGCGCACCCGCGTGAAGGTGGTGAAGAACAAGGTCGCGCCGCCGTTCCGCATGGCCGAGTTCGACATCACCTACGGCAAGGGGATCTCGAAGATGGGCTCGATCATCGACGTCGCGCTCGAGCGGAACATCGTCGGCAAGTCGGGCTCGTGGTACACCTACGGCGAGCAGCGCATCGGTCAAGGCCGCGAGAACGCGAAGTCGTTCCTCGAAGAGCACACCGACGTCGCCGACGACATCGCGACCAAGATCCGCGAGGCGCTCAAGGCGACCGTCGCGCCGAACGGGCTCGCGAAGCCCGTCGGCGTCGCACCAAAGGACGACGACCCTTCGTCCTGAGCTTGTCGAGGGATCAGGATGCCATCATCAGCTCGGGTGACGGCGCTTCGCATGCTCGCGGCGCGCCGTCTCACCGAGGCGCAGCTGTTCGCGAAGCTCGAACGCAAGGGCTTCGACGACGAGACCGTCGCAGCGGCGGTCGCGTCGTGCAAACGGGACGGCCTGCTCGACGACGACCTGTTCGCGACGCTCTACGTCGAGACGAAACGCGCCGCCGTTGGTGACGCCCGGCTCGTCGCGGAGCTCGTAAAGCGTGGGATCGACCGCGACGCCGCCCGCGAGAGCGTCGCTTCGGCGGACGTCCGCGAGTCCGAGCGGGCGGGCGCGGCGTACGACCGGATCCGTCGCGCCAAGCCCGACGTCTCCTATCAGTCCGCCGCGCGGAAGCTCGAGCGCCTGGGGTTCCCCGCGTCGCTGATCTACCGGCTTCTCAGGGAGCGTGCCGGTTCCGACCTCGGCGACGTGCTCGCCGATTTGCAATGATTCCCTGTCAGGGAAGGTCTAGGAAAGCCCCAGCCCGGCATGGTATGGTCGCCCTGACGATGCGACTCACGACCGTTCGTGCTCTGTTATGCACGCTCGCGGCTCTCGCGTTGCTCGCGCCGCTTCCGGCTGCGGCGCTCGAGCTGGATTCCGTCTCCAAAGCCGCCGCGGGGTACACCGTCGGCGATCCGAAGCTGCAGTCGATGTACCGGGCCGCCTTGCTGCACAACGGTCAGCAGATCACGCTGGCCTCCGACGGGACGACCTACGTCAAGACCGGCGACATCCCGGCCGAGTGGCTGCGCGACGCCAGCGTCCAGGTGCGGCCATACCTCTTCTTTGCAAAGACCGATCCCCAGATCGCGAGCTTGCTGCGCGGCACGATCGCGCGCATGGGCAAGTACCTGCAGGCCGACCCGTACGCGAACGCGTTCACACTCGACTACCGGGTGTGGGAGCGCAAGTTCGAACTCGACTCGCTGGACTACCCCATCTCGCTCGCCTGGACGTACTGGAAGCAAACCGGCGATGCGTCGATCTTCACCGGCGATCTGTCGCTCGGCTTCGACAGCGCGCTGGCGACGATGGAGAAGGAACAAGACCATCCCCGCAACTCGCAGTACACGCACAAAGAGATGGCGCTCGGCGGGAAGGGCAAGCCGGTCGCGTACACAGGGATGATCTGGAGCGGGTTCCGCCCCTCCGACGATGCCTGCGGCTTCAATTTCCCGATCCCGTCCGAGATGATGACGGTCGTCGCGCTCGGCCAGCTGGAAGAGATCGAGCGCGACGTCTACCACAACGTGATCAAGGCGCAGCGCGCGAAGTCGCTGCGCAACGAAGTGCAGAACGGCATCCAGACGTACGGGGTGATCTTCACGCCGAACTACGGCTACATCTACGCCTACGAAGTCGACGGCCTGGGCAACGCGAACCTGATGGACGACGCCAACGTTCCCTCGCTCCTCTCGGCGCCGTACATCGGATACACGAAAGTGAGCTCGTTCGTGTACCGGAACACGCGCAAGTTCTTGCTCTCCAAGGACAATCCGACGTATTACGTCGGCAAGTACGCGCGCGGCATCGGTTCGCCGCACACGAGCGACAACATGGTCTGGCCGATCGCGATGCTGATGCAGGGCTTCACGGCGTCCAACGACGCCGAGCGGAAGGATGTGCTCGGCCAGCTGCTCGCCTCGGACCCCGGCGACCATCTGCTGCACGAGTCGTTCAACCCGGACGACCCGACGAAGTTCACGCGGAGTGACTTCGGCTGGCCGAACGCGCTCTTCAGCGAGTTCGTGATGACGTCGTTCGAAGGTGTGCCGCCGCTGCCGGTCGGAAGCACGACGGACCTCGACTTCCGCGGAGACTGAGTCGTGAGCATCTTCCCGGCGCCTCCGGACCCTCGCCGCCCGGTCGACATCGCGGTGGGGATCCAGTGGGGCGACGAAGGGAAGGGGCGCATCGTCGACCTGCTCGCCCGCGACTACGCGATCGTCGCGCGGTTCGGCGGCGGCGACAACGCCGGCCACTCGATCGAGGTCGGCGAGACGAAGCTCGCGCTCCACATCGTCCCGTCGGGCGTGCTGGTCGAGCGGACGAAGCTGCTGATCGGCGCAGGCACGGTCGTTTCGCTGCGCGGTCTCGTCGACGAGCTCGACACGCTTGTGAAGCTCGGCGTCGACACCTCCCGTGTGGTCGTCTCGGCGCGCGCGCACATCGTCTTCCCGTACCATGCTGCGCTCGACCGGTTGCTGGAGAAGCAGCGCGGCGGCGCGGCGATCGGCACGACCGGCCGCGGGATCGGGCCGGCGTACGTCGACCGCGTCGGACGGCTCGGGATCACCTTCGGCGATCTCGCCAAACCCGAGGTGCTCGCGACCAAGATCCGACAGGCGCTGCTTGCGCGGGCGCCGCTGTTCGCCGGCGCCGAAGGCGTCCCGCGCGAAGAGGACATCGTCGGCGAGACGCTCACGCTCGCGGAGCGGATCGTCCCGCACGTCGTCGACGACGTCGCGCTGCTGCACGACGCGATCGCGCGCGGCGAACGGATTCTGGCCGAGGGCGCGCAGGGCACGATGCTCGACGTCACCTACGGGACCTATCCGTTCGTGACCAGCTCGCATACCGTCGCCGGCGGCGCCTGCATCGGCCTGGGGATCGGACCCACCACCGTCGGCCGCGTGCTCGGCGTTGCGAAGGCGTACTGCACGCGCGTCGGGAGCGGACCGTTTCCCTCCGAGCTCTCGGACGAGCGCGGCGAACGGCTGCGGGCGCAAGGCCGCGAGTTCGGTGTGACCACAGGGCGTCCGCGGCGCTGCGGCTGGTATGACGCCGTCGCCGCGCGCTATGCGGCGCAGTTGAACGGCCTGGACGGCCTGGCGATCACCAAACTCGACGTCCTCTCCGGGTTCGGGCGCCTTGGGATCGTGACCGGATACCGTCGTGCCGACGGCACGCCGTGCGGCGTCGAAGGCCTCGCCGACCCTGGCCTGCAGGTTGAGGTCGAGGAACATCCCGGCTGGGACGTCGAGATCCGCGACGTCCGCCGCATCGCCGACCTCCCCGCAGCGGCGCGCGCGTTTCTCGACCGCCTCGCCCAGGTGACCGGCGTTCCGGTGCTCGCCGTGTCGGTCGGCCCGGAGCGTTCCGCGCTCGCCGTTTGAGCGTGATCGGGACCGCAAAGTCATCCTGAGCCTGTCGAAGGGGTGTCGAAGGCTTGCCTGGTTGACGCGCGGTCATAAAAAACGAGCGATGCTCGGCCGATAGTATCCACAGCACCGGGCATGGATGGCTTGGTGGGCACAGGCCATGGTCGGCTTATCCACGGAGCGATCTCTTCGTTCCCCGAAGGTGGCAATTGGAGCGTCTGACCATGTCTGTCGCGGCGTACCCGGTCCGAGTCCGGGACTGGTGGAGCGCGCAGACCGGAACGAATCGCATCGTGTACGGCGCGATCGGTTTGACGTTGGTCCTGGCGCTGGTCTTCTTCGCCGCTTTCCGCTTCCGCGGACCCGACTACGCGGTGCTGTTCTCCAACTTGCAGCCCGACGAAGCCAACGCGGTCATCCAGAAGCTCGACGCCGAGAAGATCCCGCACCGGCTCACCGACGGCGGCGCGACGATCCTCATCCCGCACGAGAGCGTCTACGAGCAGCGCGTCCAGCTCGCCGGCCAAGGGATCGTCAAAGCGGGCGGTGGGACCGGCTACGAGCTGTTCGACCGCACCAGCCTCGGGATGACCGACTTCCAGGAGAAGATCGCGAAGACGCGCGCCAACGAGGGCGAGCTGCAGCGGACGATCTCCGGGCTCACCCCGGTCCAGTCGGCGCGCGTCCACATCGCCTCGCCGCAGGCGTCGCTCTACTCGAGCACCCAGCAGCCGACGACCGCCTCCGTCGCGATCCAGACGAAGTCCGGGATGCAGCTCTCCGCGCAAGAGGTTCGCGGGATCACGCAGCTCGTCGCCGGCGCCGTCGAGGGGCTCAAGCCCGAGAACGTGACGATGGTCGACCAGAACGGCACCGTGCTGCGCCCGTCGGCGCGCGAGGACGCCGGCGCCCTCGGCGATGCGTCGAGCGCGCTGAAGCTCACCCAAGATCAGATGCTCGCCAAAGAGAAGTTCGAGTCCGACCTGCAGCAGTCGCTCCAGGGTCTGCTCGACACGACGATCGGCTCGCACCGTTCGGCCGTGCGCGTCGCGAGTCTGATGGATTTTGACGCCACCTCGACCGAGACGAAGAGCTACGCGCCGCAAGGGGCGGTCCTCTCGGAGAAGACGAAGCGCGAGTCGCTGACCGGCAACGGGGCGGTACCGCGCGGTGCCATCGGCGTCCCAGGGACGACGACGAACGTCATTCCGACGTATCAGGGAACCCAGAATCAGCAGGGCAATACCCGCTACACCGGCAGCGAGGCGACCCGCAACTACCAGGTCGGCGAGCAGATCTCGAAGCACATCAACGCGCCGGGCAAGGTGACGCGCCTCTCCGTCGCCGTGCTGGTGAACGTGCCGGCCGCGGCATCCGTGGCGGCGCCCGGCTCCGCGGCACCCGCGTACGTCGTCGCCGCCGCCGACGTGCAGAAGATTCGCAACGCGATCTCGGCTGCCGCCGGGATCGATCCCGCGCGCGGCGATCAGATCTCGGTCGAAGCGATCCCGTTCGCGCCTGAAGCGCTCGCGCTCGGCGGCCGCGGCGCGGCGACGACGACGACCGTGTTCGGGCTCCCGACGGTGCCGTTCGTCGCGCTGATCGTGATCCTGGCCGTTGTCGGCGCGGGCTTCGGACTCGGAATGATCCGCCGCCGGACGTTCAGGCCCAGCTCGGAGCTGCCGACCTTCGACTCGACGCTCGCCGAAGAGCTGCCCTCGTTCGAAGAGCATCCGATGCTCGACGGGACCCCGGCGATCGCCGCGCCGATTCGCTCCGCCGCCGATCTCACCCGCGAACAGATGATCGAGTACGTCACCGCCGTCGCTCAAGAAAACCCAGACAACATCGCCAAGCTCGTGAAACTTTGGTTGGCTGAATAGCATGATCCACGATAAGCCGATTCTGACGCTTGGCGACGATCCGATGGGGTCGTCGTACATGGACAGCTACGCGCCGCCCGCGGTCCCCGACATGACCGGGCCGGAGAAGGCCGCGATCCTGATGATCACGATCGGGCTCGAGCTGGCCGCGTCGATCTTCAAGTTTCTGCGGCAGGACGAAGTCGAGCGGGTCGTGCTCGAGATCGCGAAGATCTCGACGGTTCCGATCGAGAAGCGCGATGCGGTCGTTCAGGAAGCCTACCAGCGCGCGATCGCGCTCAGGTACATCAACGAAGGCGGGATCGAGTACGCCAAGGAGATCCTGGAGCGCTCGTTCGGCGCCGGCCAAGCCGACGACATGACGAACCGGCTCTTCGCGGCGCTCAAGCACGGCAACCCGCTCGAGCTGGTGAAGAAGACCGATCCCGCGCAACTGCTCGAGTTCATCAAGGAAGAGCATCCGCAGACGATCGCGCTGATCCTCGTCTACATGTCGCCCGATCAAGCCGGCGGCGTGCTCTCGCAGCTCGAACCCGAACTGCAGGGCGAGGTCGCGATGCGGATCGCGATCCTGCAGAAGACCGCGCCGGAGATCCTGGAACAGCTCGACGAGCTGCTCGGACGCCGGCTCATGGTCAGCGGCTCCGACTTCACCAAGGGCGGCGGCGTCGGAACGCTTGCGACGGTCATGGGCTTCGTCGACCGCGAGACCGAGAAGAACATCCTCGACGGCCTCACCAAACGCGACCCCGCGGTCGCGGAGGAAGTCAAGAAGCTGCTGTTCGTCTTCGAGGACATCATCAACCTCGACGACCGCGCGATCCAGCGCGTGCTCAAGGAGGTCGACGGGAAAGACCTCGCGCTCGCGCTCAAGACCGCGAACGACGAGCTGCTCCTGCGGATCTTCAAGAACATGTCGACGCGGGCGGCGACGACGCTCCGCGAGGACATCGAGGTCCTCGGGCCGGTTCGCGTGCGCGAGGTCGGCAAGGCGCAGCAGAACATCGTCGACGTCATCCGCACCCTCGAAGAGAACGGCCAAATCGTCATCGCGCGCGGCGGCAAGGAAGACCGCATCGTCTAGATGGGCCGTGTAGTAAAAGGTGTCCGGCTTCGGGTCGAACGCTATCAGCTCGTGGCTCCGGAGATCGCAGCGCCGGACGCCGAGCCGCCGTCCGGGGACTTCGAGTCCCCGGACGTTTTCGGCTTCGGCGACGAGGCGCTGCTGCTCGACGGACCGCTCGGAGGCGTCTCCGCCGTGCCGGCGGTCGACGTCGAGGCGATCCGCGCGCAGGCCGAGGCGCTGGTCGAGGACGCTGCGCGCAACGCCGAGCAGCTGCTCGCCGACGCGCACTCGCGCGCCCGGGCGCTGGTCGAAGACGCCGCCGCGCGTGCCGACACGATCGCGCAGGAGGCGCGCAAGCGCGGTCACGATGAGGGATTTCAAGCCGGACGCGACGCCGCCGACCGCGAGATGAACGACATGCTCGTCACGATGCGCGGCCTGCTCGAGATGGGGCGCGCCGAGCGGCACAAGCTGATGGAGGATGCGGAGCCCGAACTGGTGCGCCTAGCGCTCGGGATCGCGGAACGCGTGCTGCACCAGCAGGTCGCGCTCGACCGCGGTGTGGTGATCGAGATGGCGAAGACGGCGATCGCGCGGCTGATCGAACGCGATACCGTGACGGTGCGGGTGAATCCCGCCGACCTCGAACGGATGCGCGAGCACCGTGACGAGCTGATCGCAATCGGCGACATTCGCAACCTGCGCGTCGTCGAGGACCAGCGCGTCGACCGCGGCGGGGTCGTCGTCGACACCGACGCCGGCACGATCGACGCACGGATCGCGACGCAGCTCGACGAGGCGCGCAAGATCCTCCACATCGAGGACGACGTCATCGTCGAACCGGCCCCCGCCGAACTGCCCCTCACGGGCGACGTTCCGACCAGCAAGGCGTCGTGAAGAGCTTCTCAGCGACGCGCTACGTCGACGAGCTGAACGAGGCCGACCTGATCCGCACCAACGGGAAGGTCAGCCAGGTGATCGGCACCGTGATCGAGTCGAACGGCCCGCCGATGGCGATCGGCGAGACCGCCTCGATCGCATACCGCCGCAACGCGCACCCGGTACTCGCCGAAGCGGTCGGCTTTCGCGATGCGAAGGTGCTCTTGATGCCGCTCGGCGAGCTGGGCGGGATCGCCGCCGGCTCCGGTGTCGTCGCGCTCGGCAAGCCGCTGCAGATCGGCCTCTCCGACGGACTGCTCGGCCGCGTGCTCGACGGGCTGGGCCGCCCGCTCGACGGGCTCGGCCCCATCCGCGAGGCCCGGCGCGCGGAGGTTGGCGGAACCCCGCCGAGCGCGCTGCACCGCCGCCGCGTCACCGAGCCGCTCGGCGTCGGCGTGCGCGCGATCGACGGGCTGCTGACCGTCGGAAAGGGTCAGCGCGTCGGGATCTTCGCGGGCTCGGGCGTCGGCAAGTCGACGGTGCTGGGGATGATCGCGCGCAACACCGCCGCCGACGTCAACGTGATCGCGCTGGTCGGCGAGCGCGGCAAAGAAGTGCGCGACTTCCTCGAGCGCGATCTCGGCGAAGCGGGGCTGAAGCGCTCCGTCGTCGTCGTCGCGACCTCTGACCAGCCCGCGCTGGTGCGCATCAAGGCGGCGTTCGTCGCGACGCGCATCGCCGAGTTCTTCCGCGACAAGGGCCTCGACGTGCTGCTCATGATGGACAGCATCACGCGGTTCGCGATGGCGCAGCGCGAGGTCGGCCTCGCGATCGGCGAGCCGACCACGACGCGCGGCTACACGCCCTCGGTCTTCGCGCTGCTGCCGAAGCTGCTCGAGCGCACGGGGACGTCGGAGCACGGCACGATTACCGCCCTCTACACGGTCCTGGTCGACGGCGACGACATGAACGAGCCGGTCGCCGACGCGGTGCGCTCGATCCTCGACGGGCACATCGTCCTCGCGCGCAAGCTCGCGGCGGCGAACCACTATCCCGCGATCGACGTCCTCGGGTCGGTCAGCCGCGTCATGCCCGACGTCGTGCCGCCCTCGCAGCTCAGCTCGGCGTCGGCGGTGCGCGACATTCTCGCGACCTACCGCGAGGCCGAAGACCTCGTCAACATCGGCGCCTACGTTGCGGGTTCGAACCCGCGCGTCGACCATGCGCTCGCGCGCATCGACCAGGTACGCCTCTTCCAGCGCCAGGGCATCTACGAGCGCTCCACCTTCGCCGACGCCCAGCGCGCGGTCATGGGTCTCGCGTGAAATTCAGATTTCGGCTGGATCCGGTGCTGATGCACCGCGAGCGTGTCGAGCACGAGCGGGCGGCGGAGCATGGGCGCGCGCTTGCCGATCAACTCACGGCGGAACAGCTGCGCGATCGTCTGCTCTCGAATCGGGACGAGCTGCGGGAGCGGCTGGTGCGCGAGCACGCGGCGTTCGACGCCGAAACGCTGCGCGCGACCTACACGCACCTCGATTACCTCGATCGCGCGATCGTCGCCGCGGGGCAGCGTGTCGATGCGTGCGCGGCGGCGACGGAGCGGGCCCGCGCGCGGCTGGTCGACGCCGCGAAGGACCGCAAGGTGCTCGACACGCTCAAAGAGCGCCGCCGGGAAGCGTTCGAACTCGAGAGTTCGCTGGCCGATCAGCGCGAGCTCGACGATCAGAACGCGCGCCTGTTCGACCGCGCACATCCCTTCGAAGGACTTCCGTCGTGATCGTGACTCGCCGCCGCAAACCGCAGTCTCACCCCGGCCGCTATCTGATTCCGCTCGCCGTGCTGGCGGTGCTGGGGTTCTTGCTGGGCTGGCCGCCCTCGCAGCGCGTCATCGCGAACGGTCCGCTCAAGCCGGTCTGGAACGCCGGTGCGAACGCCGGCGCGATCGTCGCGCGGCCGCTTTCATTCGCGGGCCAACAGCAGACGATCAGCGACCGCAACCGCCAGATCCGCGAGCTGAACGATCGCCTCGAACGGCAGCGGCAGGCCAAGGCCGACGCCGACACGCGAGCCCAGCAGCTCCAGCAGCAGGTCACGTCCCTCGCGAACCAGCCCCACGCGGCGCCGGTCGTGCTGCCACGGGCGGTCGCGACGCCGGGCTTCGGCAGCGTGCCGGCGTCCGCCGGGGCGCCGAGCGGCGAGGAGAAGCGGCTCGCGGCGACCTGGTCGGCGATGGAGCCCGAGAAGGCTGCCGCGGTCGTCCAGCGGCTGCCCGACGACGAGGTCGTCCGCGTGCTGGCCGCGATGGATCCCGACAGCGCCGGCGCGATCATGAACGCGCTGCCGGCGAGCGTCGCCGCCCGCATCAGCCGGGCCGTCGCTCAGGTCCAGCCCGCCTCCAGCCGATAGACCGATCAAGGCTCGCCGAACGCGAGTCCGGCGGCGTCTTTGCCGACCCCGCCGAAGAAATTCGAAAATGGAAGGAGGTGACATTCTGAATCCCATCATCCTCATCACCCCAGGATCGACGGCCACGGTGACCGCGAGCGCGAGCAAGACGCCGCTCTCGAGCTCAACCGGAGGCGCGCTCTTCCAAGCTCAGCTCGGCGATTCGGTCGCCGCGTTGTTCGCCGGGAAGCCCGCCGCGTCGTCGACCGCCGGCGCGACGACCACCGTCGATGCCGAGCTCGAGCGCGCGGTCAAGGACCAGCTCGACCGGGGAACCTCGCTCCGCGACCTCATAACGCGGTTGGCGAGCTCGCTCGCGACCTCCGTCGCGGCGCAGCTCGGCATCTCGCCGCAAGCGGCGCTGGAGCAATTGACCCAGGCGTTTACGCAGGCGCTCCAACCCAACGACACGGGACCGCCTCTGACGAACGCAGAGAGGGCGTCATCCCTCGTAGCACGGTTTCGGCAGATCGCCGAGCTCGCGACGAGGGTGACGAACGGAGATACGGGGCAACCGATCAGACTGATCGCAGGACAACGCTCGGACGCCGTAGAGGCGAAAGCGACGCCAGCCCCCCAACCGGACAGCATCCTCCGCGACGCGCTCGCAGCGCTCGCGGCGCCCGCGTCTCCCGCCCTCGACGCGACGACCGTCGCGCCGTCCGTTCCCGTCGCGCCCGCGACGGCGAGCGACGGCCGAACCGTCGCACTCTCCGCACCGGTGCAGGCGATTGCGACCGGCGGCGACACGCCGCTCGGCCGAATCCTCACGCGCGCGGTGCTGGCCGGCGATGAGCCGCCGACTCCGGTCGCGGTTCCGATCGCAGGTCCGGGCAACTCCCATCTCGGGACCCTGCCGCCGAACGTCGTCCAGACGGCGCCGGCGGACCCCGCAGCAGTAGCGCCGGTAAACCCGGCGGTGCTCGACGCGTTCGTCCAAGCGTTCGCGAGCGCGCTCGCACGCACGGACGCGCCGTCCGCGAGCAACAGCCGCAGCGGTGACACGACGTCCTCGGACACCACCAACGCCGTCTCGGTCTCAGCACCGTCCGGCACCCAGTCCGCGCTCTCGTTCGCGATTCCGTTCGTGCACGATGCGGTCCCGGTCGCGCCCCCGACGCCCGCTCCGACGATGCCGCAGCCGCAGCACGTCGACGCGAACGCGGTGGTCGACCAAATCCTGCGCGCGATGGCGATCCGCACCACCGACGGTCAGTCGGAAGTGCGGCTCCGGCTCGTCCCCGAGCAGCTCGGCGACGTCAGCGTGAAGCTGATCGTCTCCGGCGGTTCGGTCGACGCGTCGATCATCGCGCACACCGCCGACGCGCAGAACGCGCTCGCCGGCGGCCAATCCCAGCTGGCGAAAACGCTCGCCGATGCCGGCCTGAAGCTGCAGAGCTTCACCGTCGGTCTCGCCGGCGGCGGATTCGCGGACGCCCGCGACGAGTCACGTTCGAACGATTCGTGGACTCGGTCCGGCTCGCGCCGCTTCGGCGGTGTGTCGTCGGTCGAGGTCGACGCGTCCGACGACGCCTCGCTGCTCGCAAGCTCGAGCTTCGGCCCGCCGATCTATTCGGCGCGCTCGCTGCCCGGCAACTTCAACATCCTAGCGTAACGAAGGAAAGCACACCATGTCCAGCGTCACCGGATCGACCGGCGGTCTGCCGATCGACCAGTTGATCAGCCAGCCCCAGAGCGCCGCCGCGCAAGCGTCGTCGTCGCTGGGCTCG
Organism: Vulcanimicrobiota bacterium; assembly: GCA_003168375.1. Taxonomy (GTDB): domain Bacteria; phylum Vulcanimicrobiota; class Vulcanimicrobiia; order Vulcanimicrobiales; family Vulcanimicrobiaceae; genus Vulcanimicrobium; species Vulcanimicrobium winogradskyi. The sequence goes on along the minus strand of PMSI01000003.1, from coordinate 1,117,336 downwards.
CAGCTCGGGGAAGATGCCTTCCTCAAGCTGCTCACGACGCAGCTGCAGAACCAAGACCCCCTCAACCCCGTGGATCAGACTCAGTCGATCGCACAACTGGCGCAGTTCTCTGCGCTGCAAGCGACGACCGATCTGAAGAACGCGTTCTCGACGTTTTCGTCGAACTTCTCCGTGATGCAGTCGGCCGGGCTCCTCGGCAAGACGGTCTCGGCGCAGTCGACCGACGCGTCCGGAGCCGTCACCACCGTCCAGGGCACCGTCAAGACCATCTCGGTCATCAACGGTCAGCCCGAGTTCACGCTCGCCGACCAGAGCGGAAAGCTCTTGGTCGACAGCAACGGTAGCCCGCTGCAGCTGCCCACTTCCGCGATCCTGTCCATCGGCTGAACGAATGGCCGACCCGAAGATCAACGGAATCAACATCCCGCCGGCGATCGATCCGGCCGCGCGCCCGAAGGGCGTTCCGGTCCAGATCCCGCCGGCCGGCGGTGCGTTCCGCGACGTTCTGCGCACGGCGCAGGCGCCGTCGGTCCAGCAGCCGCTCAAGTTCTCGGCTCACGCGCAGCAGCGCCTGGAGTCGCGCAACATCCGCCTCACCTCAGACGACGTCGCGAAAATGAACGCGATGGCGGACAAGGCGGCGGCCAAAGGCGCGAAACAGTCGCTCTTCATGATGCGCGACGTCGCGATGGTCGTGTCGATTCAAAATCGCACCGTCATCACCGCCGTCGACCAGAACAGCATGAAGGAGAACGTCTTCACCAACATAGACAGCGCCGCGATCTTGGATTGATCGTGCGCAAGCCACATATCACTACAGAGAGCGGACCACTCGTGGGGCTCTCGCGTGAGGCCGATCGAATGACGCCTCGCGGTTCGATGACACGAAAGGTCACCTAGATGGCTTTCGATTCGATGTTCATCGGTGTGACCGGTCTGGAAGCCTACCAGAACCAGATCGACACCATCTCGAACAACATCGCAAACGTTGGTACGACCGGCTTCAAAGGCCAGTCGGTCAACTTCCAAGACCTGATCTATCAGGCGCAGAGCTTCGCAACCGCCCCGACGCAGACGACGGGCGGGGTCAACGGCCAGGATTCGGGTCTGGGCGTGAAGATCGGTTCGATCGACACGAACTTCTCGCAGGGCGGCCTCACGACGACGGGTGTGAACACGAACCTCGCCTTGAACGGCGACGGGTTCTTCATCCTGCGCAAGCCGAACGGCAACGGTACGCCGCTCTACACGCGCAACGGCGACTTCTCGCTCAACTCCAACGGTCTGCTCTACGACGGATCGAACGGGATGGCGGTGCAGGGCTACCTCGCCGACAAGAACGGGAACATCACGCAGACAGGGACGCCGGGCGACATCACGATCCCGCTCGGCCTGCAGTCGCAAGCCGTCGGCACCGGGCTGAATGCGAAACTGAAGTTCGGCAACACCGGCGATCAGGTCTTCGACGTCTCGCTGGGCGGCAATCTGGACCAGAGCCAGTGGATCAAAGAGGCGCAAGGCCTGCAGGCGGCCCCGCCGGCGGCGGGCACCGGCGCGCCGTACACGATCTCGACGACGGTCTACGATTCGCTCGGAAACGCGCACCTCGCGCAGATCACCTACACGCCGGATGCCACCGGCGCCGCCGCGGGGCCGCCTGCGGTGAACGGCCTGCCCAATCAGGTCGCGGATCCGAGCGCGGCGCTTCACAACGCCGCGACGCGGTGGAAGGTCTCCGTTTCGTTCGCCGACGGCACGACGTTCGACGCGATCCAAACGCCCGGCTCGATCGCGGCCGGCGGCGTGGTGACGCCGGCAGTCTTGACCGCGGCGCCGGTTTCCGCGGGGACGGTCGGCTTCGCCTACTTCGATCAGAACGGTCAGTACATCAACACGTCGTCGATCGAAGGCACCGCACCCGGCCAGAACATCACCGGCGCGAACGTTCACGCGAACAACGGCGCCGCGTCGCTGGCGACCGGCGACCAGCTCAACATCCGGTCCTGGGGAACCGGCAGCACGAACGCGGCGGTCGCCCCGACCGCCGGTGCGCCGGCCCCGCAGACCGGGCCTATCGGGCTCGACTTCCACAGCGCGAGCTCACTGTCGGGTACCGCGACCGCGAACGTCATCGCGCAAAACGGCTACGCGGCGGGGATCCTGTCGAACCTGACGATCGGTCAGGACGGGACGATCAACGGCGCGTTCTCGAACGGCCAGACGACGACACTCGGGCGCGTCGCGGTCGCGACGTTTCAGAACGAGCAAGGTCTGCAGCGCATCGGCGGCAGCGATTTCTCCGAGACCGCCAACTCCGGGCTGGCCCAGGTCGGCACGGCCGGCGTGGGCCGGTTCGGCGCGATCGTCGCGGGTTCGCTCGAGTCATCGAACGTCTCGATCGCCGACGAGTTCACCAAGATGATCGCGGCACAGAACGCGTATCAGGCGAACTCGAAGAGCATCACCACCGCGTCGGAGGACATGCAAACGGTCATTGCCCTGATCCGGTAAACGGCGTATCGCTCCACGGAGGGCGCGAGGGACGGGAAAGGGGGCCGCAGGGAGGCGGTCCCCTCTTCTTTTATGGCGTAGAAAGCGAGCACGATGATCGCCCTACGACGCCTCAACAACGAGCCCATCATGGTCAATCCGGACTTGATCGAGACGCTCGAGGCGACCCCGGATACCGTCGTGACGCTGACCAACGGCAACAAGCTCCTGGTCCGCGATTCCATGGACGAGGTCCGCGAGAAGATCGTCGAGTTCAAGCGGCAGATCCACGGGCCCGATGCACAGGCGGACGCTCGCTAGCCTCCTTCCAGACGGCTCGCCTTCGCCTCCGTCATCCTGAGCCTATCGAAGGGCTCAACTGCGCCTTCCGCGGGGCCGATAGTCTCTGAGAGCACCTCCGTGTCCCGGTCCCCGTTCGGAAAGGCCGTACCTTGGATTTCGCGACGATCATCGGCCTGGTACTGGCCGTCGCCGCCCTCGCGCTTGCGGCGCTGATCGGCAAAGTCGACGCCGGTATCATCTTCGCCCGTTACGAGGCGTTCCTCTTGGTCTTCGTCGGGACGATCGGTGCCACGATGGTCTCCTTTCCGATGCGTACGTTTTGGCGCGGGCTCGTCGGCGGTCTGCGGACCGCGTTCGTCGAGCCCGTGTACCACGAACGCGAGGTGATCGGAACGCTCGTCTCGTTCGCCGAGAAGGCGCGCCGCGAGGGTCTACTGGCGCTCGAGAACGAGGCTGCGGCGCTCGAAGACGATTTCATGCGCAAGGGGATCCAGCTCGTCATCGACGGGCGCGACACCGACATCATCCGCAAGATTCTCGAGACCGAGATCGCGTTCGTGCAGGAGCGCAACGCGAAGGCCGAGGCGATCTTCATGACGATGGGCGGCTTCTCGCCGACGCTCGGCATCATCGGCACGGTGCTCGGCCTGATCGCGATGCTGAAGGCGCTGGGCGCGCTGACCGGCTCGAGCAACATCGCCGGCCAGCTCGGCGTCGCCACCGCGCAGGCGTTCGTCGCGACGTTCTTCGGGATCGCGCTGGCCAACTTGCTGTGGATCCCGCTGGCCAGCAAGATCAAGGAGCGCGCCGGCGAGCAGCTGCTGCTGCGCGAGATCATGGTCGAGGGGATTCTGTCGATCCAGGCCGGCGACAACCCGCGTCTGCTCGAAGAGAAGCTGCACGCCTTCCTCGACCCGGCGGAGCGCGAGACCGAGATCGAAGCCGGCGGCGCCGCCGTCGACGTCGGCGAGCCGGAGCTCGCGGGCGCTTAGGTGGCGCTGACCAGGACCGAATCGCGCTCGCGTCTGCGGCGCGGCAGCGACCGGGAAGCGCTGGAGAGCGCCGGCATGATGCGCTGGCTGCTGACCTACGCCGACATGATCACGCTCCTGCTGGCGCTGTTCATCATCCTCTTTGCGATCTCGAACATCTCCGCGGTGAAGTTCAACAAGCTGGCGCGTGCGATCTCCGGTGGGTTCAACAGCTCGAGCTCGATCAACGAGCCCCCCAACGGCGGGGCGATCGGTTCCGAGCGCGGCCACACCGACGAAGCGAACATGGCCGATGCGAAGTCGCAGCTCGACCGGTACATCGCGCAGCAGAACCTGCAGTCGAAGGTCCAGACCCGCATCACCAAACAAGGCCTGGTCATTACGCTGCTCAGCGACAAGGCGTACTACAACTCGGGTTCGGCTGATCTGCGTCCCGAGACGCAGCGGCTCCTCGCGGTCGTCGCGGGACAGCTGCGCAACGTGCGCAACGCGGTGCGCGTCGAAGGCAGCACCGACAACGTCCCGATCGCGACGGCGGCGTATCCGAGCAACTGGGAGCTCTCCGCCGCCCGCGCGACCGGCGTCACGCGCTACCTGGTCGAACGGGAGAAGATCGACCCGACCCGCATCTCGTTCGCCGGCTACGGCGAGTTCCACCCGAAGTTCCCCAACGACACCGATGCGCACCGCCAGCAGAACCGGCGCGTCGACATCGTGATCCTGAACGGCGCAAGCACGCCGACCCCCGTCCCGGAGACTGAGGCAAACCCATGAGCGTGCTTTCTCAAGAAGAAATCGATGCTCTGGTCAACCAGCTGGCGGCGCCGGAGACCGCGGCGGTGCCCGAAGTTCGGAAGATCAAGTCGTTCGACTTCCGGTTCAACAAGCGGCTCGACAAGTTCAGCACGAACCAGCTCCAGACGCTGCGGACGCTGCACGACAACTTCACGCGGCTGCTCAACAACTCGCTCTCGGTCTACCTGCGGACGCGAGTCGAGGCGACGATCGTCTCGATCGAGCAGATCAGCTACGGCGACTTCATCGCCTCGATCGGGAACCCGTCGATCCTCTCGATCTTCTCGATGGACCCGCTGCCGGGTTCAGGGATGGCACAGCTCGATCTGAACCTGGTGTTCTCGATCATCGACCGGCTGCTCGGCGGCCCGGGCTGGTACCCGCAGAAGCTCCGCGACCTGACCGACATCGAGCGCACGCTGATGCAGCGCTTCATGGCCCGCATGCTCAACAGCTATCGTGAGTCGTGGAACTACCTGCTGACGCTCTCGCTCAAGATCGAGGCGCTCGACTCGAACCCGCAGTTCATCCCGCGGATCATCCCGCTCGACCAGATCGTCGCGTTCGTCTCGTGCGAGCTCAAGGTCGGCGACATGACCGGCGTGATGAACTTCTGCCTGCCGTATCTCGTGCTGCAGCAGATCGGGCCGCAGCTCTCGGACTTCCAGTGGTCGCCGAGCGTCGTCGCCGGCCGCGGGATGACCGACGTTGACATCGCGCAGCTCGCCCGCAACGTCGAGCGCGCCCCGGTCGACGTGAAGGTCGAGCTGGGCAAGACCGTCGTTTCGCTGCGTGACCTGATCGCGCTGCAGCCGGGCGACTTGCTGATGTTCGACAAATCGGTCGATGAGCCGCTGGCGGTGACGGTGAACGATCGAGAGAAGTTCAAGGTCTTCCCCGGCGTCAATCGCGACAAGCTCGCGGTTCGCGTCAGCCGCATCGTCGAGAACGAGGAGTAACGGTGCCCGACAGCCTTCGACCCATCGCCGACGCGATGTTCGCCTCGGCCGCGAGCGTCCTTGGCACGCTTGCCGGCCGCACCGTCGCGGCCGGCAAATCGGCCCGTACCGCGAGCGAGTCGTCGATCCGCATCGACCCGGACGTGGTGGCGACCGTCACTCGGATCCCCTCGGCCGACCTCGCGTTCGTCGCTCGCTACCGCAAGCGCGACCTGGCGCGGATCGTCGAGCTGATGCTCGGTACCCCGGGCGACGGCGGAGAGCTCGACGCGATGCAGCTCTCGATCGTCGCCGAGACCGTCGCGCAGATCTCGAGCGCGATGGGCGAGGCGCTCGCGAGCGATACGAACCATGCAGCGACCGGGATCGAGTCGACCGTCGCGACCGACGCCGGTGCCTTCCCCGCGCCGCCGTTCACGACGTTCAGCGCGTCGCTCGACCTCGGCGCGGGCTTCAAGACCAGTCTCACCCTCGACTTCGACGTCCTGGCGCAGCACCGGCTCGGGCCGCAGGCACCGCGCCCGGCCGCCGCCGCGGTGCGGCACGTCGAGGAAGGGCAGCCGGTCACGTTCGCTTCGATGCAGCCGACGCCGATGCGCACCGCCGCGCCCGGCCATGCGAACCTCGATCTGGTGCACGACGTCCCGCTCGAGATCTCGGCGGTCCTGGGTCAGACGGAGCTCTCGTTGCGCGAGGTCGTCTCGATGACGACCGGCAGCGTGTTCGAGCTCGACAAGCTCTCGACCGAGCCGATCGACCTCTACGTGAACAACATCCTCATCGCGCGCGGCGAGGTGGTGGTCGTCGACGACAAGTTCGCCGTGAAGATCAGCGAGCTCAACCCCGTCGTCGACAAGGTGTAGCGCTGACCTTCGGCGTCGTTCTGCAGGCGATCTGGGCGCTGGCGGTCGTCGCCGTGCTTCTGGTCGGCCTGACGTACGCGGTCCGGATGCTCAACCGCGGCCGGATCGTGGCGGCGACCGGGAAGCGGCTGGTCACGGTCGTCGAGTCGACGTTCTTGGCACAGAACGTGACCCTTCACGTCGTGAAGGTCGGCGACCGATACTATCTGGTAGGCGGAGGATCCGCCGGGGTCACCCATATCGCCGACGTCCCGGGTGATGTCGTCGACCCCTACATCGAGACGCAACGGAAGGCGCTCGGCGAGCAACGCGATGCGGTGCTCCGCCTCTTGCAGAGATTCCGAAAGCAGCCGTGAACCGCCGTCTCCTCATCGTCATTGCCGCGCTGGCCTCGCTGTTCGCCATCGTCGTCTTCGCCGTACCCGCGTTCGCGCAGAGCGCCGGACCGGCCAACCCGACGATCCCGATCCCGCGCATCAACATCGGCGTCAGCCCGGCAACCAAACCATCGGACGTCGCCCTCTCGCTGCAGATCCTGGTCCTGCTGACGGTCGTCACGCTGGCGCCGACGCTGCTGGTCCTGCTGACCTCGTTCACGCGGATCGTCATCGTCCTCTCGTTCGTGCGGACCGCGCTCGGGACGCAGCAGGTTCCGCCGACACAGGTGCTGGTCGGGCTCTCGCTGCTGCTGACGTTTTTCGTGATGAACCCGGTGATCCAGGATATCAACAAGAACGCGCTGCAGCCGTACCTCTCGAACAAGATCTCGCAATCGGTCGCCGTCGACCGAGCCGCGAAACCGCTCCGCGCGTTCATGTTCAAGCAGACCCGTGAGAAGGACATCGCGCTCTTCTACTCGCTCACGAAGGAGAAGCGGCCGGCGAACCAGGCCGAAGTGCCGACGTACCTGCTGGTGCCCGCGTTCGTGATCAGCGAGCTGAAGACGGCGTTCCAGATCGGCTTCGCGATCTACATCCCGTTCATCGTGATCGACATGGTGGTCGCGTCCGTGCTGCTCTCGATGGGGATGATGATGATCCCGCCGGTCATCATCTCGCTCCCGTTCAAGATCCTGATCTTCCTGCTGGTCGACGGCTGGAACCTGACCGTCGCCGCCTTGTTCGCGAGTTTCCAGCGGTGACGTACGCCGCGGCGCTCTCGCTCGGTCGCGAAGCGATCTTCATCGCGCTGCTCGTGTGCGCGCCGGCGCTGCTGCTGGGGCTCGCGACCGGGCTGATCGTCTCGGTGTTTCAGGCCGTTACGCAGATCCAGGAACCGACGCTCGCCTTCATCCCCAAGATCGTGGTCGTCGCGCTCGCGATCCTCCTGTTCGGCCCGTTCATGCTGGCGCTGCTCACCGACTTCACGACCCGAGTCTTCACCAACATACCTCAGTTCATCCAATGACTTCCCTGTTCAACGTCTTCGGGCTGGGGACGGCGCAGTTCGAGACGATGCTGCTGGTGCTCGTGCGGGTGAGCTGCATGCTCGCGCTAGTGCCGATCTTCTCGCAGACGCAGATCCCGCAGCTGGTGCGGTTCGGTCTCGGACTGATGCTGGCGTTCGTCATCGTGCGGATCGTGCCGCCGATCGCGCCGCTCGGCGGTCTCGGTGAGCTCGCGGTCGCCGTGCTGGCGCAAGCGTTCGTCGGGCTCGTGTTCGGCTTCGTCGCGTTCCTGCTGTTCACCGGGATCCAATTCGCCGGCGAGATCATCGACGTGCAGATCGGCTTCGCGGTCGTCAACATCGTCAACCCGCTCACCTCGCAGAACGTCACCGTCATCGGAAACTTCGAGCTCGCGCTCGCGACGCTGCTCTACCTCGCCTTGGACGCGCACCACGTGCTGATCGCGGGGATCGCGGGGTCGTTCCAGCTCGTCCCGCTGCCGTTCGCCGGGACGCCCGAGCTGGTCGCCGGCGACGTGATGCGCTTCTTCGCGCAGGCGCTGTTCATCGTCTTCCAGATCGCCGCGCCGGTCGCGATCGCGCTGTTCCTGGTCAACGTGATGCTCGGGCTGATGGCGCGGGTCGCGCCGCAGATGAACGTCTTCATCGTCGGATTCCCGATCCAGATCTCGATCGGACTCCTCATGCTGATCGTCTCGCTCCCGCTGATGGGCGCGGTCTTCCCGGCGCTAGTCGACACCCAGGCCCGCCAGCTCGACACGGTCCTGCGGGCGATGAGCCCGTCGGGCGGTCCCTCCCCGCTCCCGAGCCCCACCCCGTAGCGCGATGGCCCGCCCTGACGCCACCGAAAAAGCCACTCCGAAACGAAAGCGCGAGGCCCGCGAGCGCGGGCAGGTCCCGCGTTCGCACGATATCGGCAGCTCGGCGATCTTCATCGCGATCGTGGTCGCCCTGCACCTCGGGTTTCTGGCCGCGATCGACGCCGGCGGACAGGCGTTCATGGTCGCGCTCACCCACGCCGGATCGCACGAAGAGCTCACGATCCGCTCGGTCGGCGGGCTGTTCGTCGCCGCCGTCATGCCGTACACGCCGCTGCTCGGGATGGCGTTCGCGTCGGCGCTGGTGCTCGCGGTCGTCGCCAATGTGCTGCAGTTCGGGCTGCTGTTCTCCCCGCAGCTGATCGCGCCGAAGTTCAGCAAGCTGAACCCGCTGAGCGGCTTTCAGCGCATTTTCTTCTCGCCGCAGACACTCGTGCAGCTCGCGAAACAGTTGCTGAAGCTGACGATCGTGATCGTGATCTGCTGGCTCGGCGTGAAGGACAACCTCACCATGCTCTACGCGCTGGCGCACGCCGCGCCGCGCGACATCATCATCGCGATCGAGGGGATCGTCTTCGGGATCGGGGTCAAGGTCGGGATCCTGCTGCTGCTGCTGGGCCTCTTCGATTACATCTGGGAGCGCCGCCGCCTCGAGCAGTCGCTGAAGATGACCAAGACCGAGGTTCGCGACGAGCACCGCCAGTCGGAGGGCAACCCGGAAGCGAAGAGCGCGCTGCGCCAGCGCCAGCGCGCGATGGCGCGCAAGCGCATGATGGCCGCCGTGCCGAAAGCGACCGTCGTCGTGACCAACCCGACCCACTACGCGGTGGCGCTCGAGTGGGACGACCTCAAGATGGACGCGCCGATCCTGACCGCCAAGGGCGCGGACCTCATCGCGAAGCGCATCCGCGAGCTCGCCGTCCAACACGGAATCCCGATCCTCGAGAACCCGCCGCTCGCGCGGACGCTCTATGCGAAGGTCGAGCTGGACTCCCCGGTCCCGCCCGACCTGTACGCCGCGGTCGCGCAGATCATCGCGTTCGTCTACAAGCTCAAGAACCGCACGATCGCGTAGTCGCCGTCAGCTGCCGAAGCAGCGGAACCCTCGGGTGCTGAGCGTTCCGTTCGAGTAGTTGCTCGAGTTGTACGTCAGACCGGAGGCGTAGGTCGCGTTCGGGTGGGTTCCGGCACTCGCGGTGAAGGTGACGAGTCCCCCGTTCGATGAGGAACACGTGACGTTGAACGTCTGCGATCCGTTCGTTGCCGGCGGCACGCTCTGTGAGATCGGGGTGAACGTGAGGATGCCGCTCGGCGACGCCGTGATCGTGACGGGCCCGTTGTCGTAGGCGTTGCCGGGCAACAGGATTTGACCGGAGCGCGCTTCTTGGATCTCGTAACCGACGGTAGCGGTCTGGTTGAACGAAGCGGTCTGCGGGCCGAACCACTGGGCGATGTCCGCGACGCCGAGCAGCGTGATCGTCTGCGGCGAGTTGTTCCCCCCGACGGCCGTCATCGCCAGCTCACCCTCCGAGAGGATGAGGCCGGTGAACGTCGGCGGCGTGCCGATGTCCGACACGTTCCGTCGCACGCTTCCAGGCAGGCTGAAGCCGCCCTGAAAATCCGCGTACGCCGTCAGGCCGAACGTGTGCGGTCCGGGAACCGTGGTGATCGTAAGCGTGCAGGTAGAAGCGAGATTGCCCCTGACGCAGTCGCCGGTGGTGACGGTCGTGGTGCCGGATTTTGAATAAACCGGCGGCGTCACGAATGCCGGCGAGGTGGTTAGGATCAGGTTGCCGACGTAGAGCAGCGTCGCCCCGTCGTAGACGGCGAGGGCCTCCGTTCCGTCGGAGAGGTACCGCGGCGTTCGTGCGGCAGAGTTCGGCGCCGTCCCGAACGGAAATGAGATGGCCAGCGTCATGGTCGCCGTCGACGCCGGTGCATTCGTCGGCGCCGGAACGGAGGGCGCCGAAGCGGCGCCGCCGGATCCCCCGCCGCAACCGGCGGCGACCAGCGTCAGCGCGAGCGCCGCGACCTGTGCGGATCTCATGAGTGTTTCCCCTGTACCGTGATCGGGATCGTAGACGTGGCCGGATCGCACGTAAACGGCGTGGTCGTGATCGTCGCGCCGGAGTAATTGCCGGTCGAGTACGTGAGCCCGGATGCGTAGGCGGTGTTGGGGCTCGTCCGCGCCCCGAACGAGATCGTCACCGTTCCACCGCTCGCGTTGACGCAGGTGACCGTGAAGTTTTGATCGCCCACGGCGGCCGGTGGGGTAGCGATCGAGTTCGGTGCGATCGTCACGATGCCGCTCGGCGCCGCGGTGATCGTGATGGGGCCATTGTCGTAGGCATTGCCCGGCAGCACGATCTGTGAGTTCGTCGAGTCCTGGAGGCGGTATCCATAGGTCGTCACGGAGTTGAACGCCGCCTCGGACAATCCGGCGAAGATGATCTTCGACGCGACGCCGAGCAGCGTGAGCGTCTGCCCGGGGTTCGTGCCGGGGCTGAGGTTGGCGGAGAGCTCGCCTTCCGAGGAGATGACGCCGGCGAACACCGGCGGCGTTCCGGTGTCCGAGACCTTGCGCTGCGCGGTTTGCGCTTGTGTCCCCTGCGACGTCGGATACCCGATGAGATCGAAGAGATGCGCGCCGATCGTCGACGTGATGGTCAGCGTGCAAATCGCGGCGCTGCTCGTGAACGTGCACGAACCGAACGCCACCGTCGTGCTGCCTGATTTCGCGTACACCGTCGTGAACTGCGGTGTGCTGTCCAAGGCGAGGTTTGCGACGTAGATCAGCGTCGCCCCGTCGTAGACGGCGAGCGCTGCGACACTCGGGGAGAGGAACTGCGGACTGCGGGCCGACGAGGACGGCGTGCCACGCGGGATCGAGATCGTCATCGGGATCGTGCCGAGGCCTTGCGGCGCGGTGGTCGGCGCGGCCGGCGCGGCCGGGTTCGTGGCGCCCCCACCCCCGCCGCCGCAAGCGGCAACCGCGAGCATCGCGGCGAGTGCCGCGAGATGTCGTGCTCTCATGTGCGTTCTCACCTTATTGGACGGTGACCGGCAGCGTCGCCGAGTTCGGCACGCATTGGAGGGTCGTCGTTCCGATCGTCGCCGTCGGATAGTTGCTCGACGTGTACGTGAGCGCCGACGCATACGTCGCGTTCGGCTTGGCCTTCGCCGACGCGGTGATCGTCGCGGTCCCGTTGGCGGCGCAGGTGACGTTGAACGACTGCGGGCCGGTGGCCGCGGGCGGAGTGCTCTGCGAAATCGCCGTCATCGTGACGATGCCGCCGCCGTCGGTCTCGGCGATCGTCACCGGGCCGTTGTCGTAGTCGCCGGGCGTCGTGATCTGAAAGCCGCCGGCTTGCATGTTCGACGAATCGGTAACCACGTATTGGAACGCGTACGTCGTCCCGATGATCCCGACCAGCGGACCGTTGCCGTTGAGATGCTGGGTCAGCACCGGGCCGGTGAAGTTCGTCCGATCGGCGACGCCGAGCGGGTTGATCGTCTGGGCGGGATTCGCGCCGGCGCTCAGCGTGACCGCGAGCTCGCCTTCCGACAAGATCACGCCGGTGAACGTCGGGATTGTCCCGACGTCGTTCGGTGAGCGCGCCAGGCTGCCGCCGGACGACCCGCCTTGCGCGACGGGATACGCGATCACGTCGAACGCGTGCGCACCGGGCGTCGTGGTGAGTGAGATCGTGCACGTCGTCGACGAGGAACCGGTGACGCACGACCCGCCGGTCACGGTCGTCGTCCCGACTTTCGCGTACACGGTCGTGAGCGTCGGCGGGGTGCCGGGCACGACGTTCCCGACGTAGATGAGCGAGTTGCCGTCATAGGCGGCGATCGAAGCCGTGCCCTGCGAAACGTACTGCGGAGAGCGTGACGCGCTCGTGCCGGAACGGTTCGGGATCGTGACGCTCAGCCCGAACGTCGCCGTGGGGACCGGCGTCGCGGTCGGCAAAGGCGTCGGCGTCGGCGTCGCGCCCGGCCCGGCGATCGGCGCCACCGGCGCGCCGCTGCCGCCGCTGCCGGTGCAGGCGCCGAGCGCGAGCGTCAGCGCCAGTGGAGCGGCGCGAAGGAGAGCGCTCATAGGGGCCCTTTCTGTGGCGGCGCGGCGCGGCGCTGAGCTAGAAATGGATGCCGACCCCGGCGTACGGCGCGTTCACGGTGGTGTCCGACGGCGCGTTGGTGCGCGCGGTAGCCCGCTCGCCGGCGAGTCCGAAGTCGATGAAGAGCGTGCTGCCGAGCCGGACGGCCGCGCCCGCGCGGTACTTCCAGTAGGAGTACGAGAGCGGGATCGTCTGCGCCGAGAGCGGCCCGAGCAGCGGCGTCGTCGGATAGGTGTAGTTGCCGGAGATGCGGGGGTAGTACCACGCGCTTCCCTCGAGCGAGACCGCTTGGTCGAGATCGGGCAGCTTCGTGACGCCGAAACCGACGCCGGAGAGGCGCGGGACCCCGAGATAGTTGTACGACTTCGTCAAATAACCGGCGCCGATGTAGACGCGCGGATCGAAGATCTTGAAGCCGAGCCGGACGTCACCTTCGTTTTCCTGCGCGCTCAGCGCCGGGACGTAGGCCTGCCCGAGGCCGTTGAACTTGATGATGTTCTGGAAACCGATGACGGTCACGCAGCCCTGGTCGGTGGTCGACGGACAGATGCCGGTCTGATAGACCTGGCTGCCGACGACCGTTCCGCAGCCGGCGACTCCCGGCGCCCCGGGCGTGCACGCACCGACGATCTGCTGGGCGGTGTGCTGGTACTGGTAGTGGCGATAGTCGCCTTCGAGCATCCACGGCATGCCGAACAGCGGGAACTCGACCGCGCCGCGGAGCGCGTACGATCCGGTCGCCGTGTTGCCGGGGCTGATCTCGTTGTAGACCTTGGGTGAGAAGAGGTAGTCGCCGGCGATGAATGCCTCGGAGTGGGCCGGGACCGGCGAGGGCGTCGGGCTCGGCGTGACGACGGGCAGCGGCGTGGGCCGCAGCGGCGGCGAGGGAGTCGGCGTCGGCGCGGGCGTCGTGAGCGGGGTCGGCACGGGCGCCGCGAGGACGCGCACGACGACGACGCGCCGATCAGGGATCCACTGCACGTATGCGCCCATCGCTTCAGAGATCACGCGGACCGGCACCACGACGACGCCCCGGTAGATCATCGGCGCGACGTCGAGCGGGCGGTCCTCGCCGTTCACGACGACGACGGGCTTGTCGAGCGTGACCTTGACGTCCGAGCCGGGCTTCGAGACGTCGGCGGTGCGGGTCGCCTCGTCCCACGAGACCGTGGCCCCGAGCTGCTCGAACATCGAGCGCAGCGGGACCATGACCACGCCGTTGCGGACCAGGGCGGCCAGAACGCGGCCGGCCTTGAGCATGTCGGGCTTCGCGTAGACGTGCTCGTCGTTGAAGATGATCGGAATCTCGCCGGAGGGCGGGCGCCCGAACTCGCGCGGGGGCGTGGTCTGGGCCGTCGCCGCGACGGTCGAAGCCAGCACGCTCGAGGTGATCGCGAGCGCAAGCGCAGCGGCGACTCGTCGTATAGGGTGGCAGCGGCTCACGGGACCCTCCTCGCAATACCGAACACCCCTTCGGCCGAAGCGCATGTCTTTTGAGCTTGCCCTGTCCAACGTGGAGGTTCCCGTGGCTTCCGCCCCAACGGTGCCGGGCCGTCCGGCCCCCTCACACGAGGGCTCGCTCCGGCCGATCACTAGTGCAATGTGGAGACCGTGACCTAGTGGCAACGGCCGCTCCCGCGCGCCCGGGCCTCCTCGACCGACTGGCTTCGACCTCCCATGCATGGGTGGCCGCGGCTTCAGTCGTCCTCGTGGTCCTGATGATCGTGCCGGTGCCGCCGTGGGTCCTCGACCTGCTGCTCTCGACGAACATCACGCTGGCGCTCGTCATCTTGCTGGTCACCCTCTACACCGAGAACGCGCTGGCGTTCAGCGTCTTCCCGACGCTGCTCTTGATCGTCACGCTGTTCCGCCTCTCGCTGAACATCACCGGGACCCGCTCGATCCTGCTGCACGGCTACGCGGGGCAAGTGATCGAGGCGTTCGGGAACGTCGTCGTCGGGGGCAACTACGCGGTCGGGATCGTGATCTTCGCGATCCTGATCATCATCCAGTTCGTCGTCATCACCAACGGCGCCGGACGTGTCGCGGAGGTCGCGGCGCGGTTCACCTTGGACGCGATGCCCGGCAAGCAGCTCGCGGTCGACGCCGACCTGAACGCCGGGCTCATCACCGAGGCCGAGGCGCGCCAGCGCCGGCGGGACATCCAGCGCTCCGCCGACTTCTACGGCGCGATGGACGGTGCGTCGAAGTTCGTCCGCGGCGACGCGATCGCGGCGGTCATCATCGTCTTCGTCAACATCATCGGCGGCTTCGTCATCGGCGTTCTTCAACAGGGGATGTCGATCGTAGAGGCGCTGCAGCGCTTCACGCTGCTGACGATCGGTGAAGGGATCGTCACCCAGATCCCTGCGCTGCTGATCTCGACCGCGACCGGCATCATCGTGACGCGGGCCGCCTCCGAGGGCTCGTTCGGCAACGACCTCTCGCGCCAGCTGGTACAGGAACCGCGCGCGCTGCTGATCGCTTCGGTGCTGCTCGTGCTGTTCGGGTTCTTCGGGCTGCCGCCGCTCTACATGTTCCCGCTCGCGGCGGTCGTCTTCGCGCTGTACCTGCGGCAGCGCAACGCACAGAGAGCCGCGGCGCTCAAAGCCGGACCCAAAGGCATCGGCGGGCAGCCCGGCGCAGCGGGGATCGGCGGGTCCTCGCAGACCGCGATCAAGCCGGCCGAGTCGGTCGTCCCGCTGCTCTCGTACGATCCGATGGAGCTGGAGATCGGCTTCGGCCTGATCCCGCTGGTCGACGTCTCGCAAGGCGGCGATCTGCTCGAACGCATCACGATGATCCGCCGCCACGCCGCGCGCGAGCTCGGGATCGTCGTGCCGCCGATCCGCGTGCGCGACAACCTGCAACTGAAGCCGTCGACGTACGTCGTGAAGATCTACGGGCTCGAGGTCGCGCGCGCGGAGGTCATGGTCTCGCGCCTGCTCGCCATGAACCCCGGTACCGCGACCAACGGGATCGACGGCATTCCGACGACCGAGCCCGCGTTCGGCCTGCCGGCGCTGTGGATCGCGGAGGGCGCGCGCGGCGACGCGGAGATGGCGGGCTACACCGTCATCGATCCGACCTCGGTGATCGCGACGCATCTGACCGAGATCATCAAGACCCACGCGCCGGATCTGCTCGGCCGCCAAGAGACCTCGGCGCTGCTCGACAACGTGAAGCAGCACTATCCGGTCGTCGTCGAAGAGCTGATCCCGAACCTGCTCACCGTCGGCGAAGTGCAGCGCGTCCTGCAGAACCTGCTGCGCGAGCGCATCCCGATCCGCAACCTGCTGCTGATCCTGGAGAACTTGGCCGACGGAGCGCGCGCGTCGAAGGAAGTCGACTACCTGACCGAACGCGTCCGTGCCGCAATGGCGCGCCACATCTGCGCGGAGTACGCGGAGAACGGCCTCCTCTCGGTGATCACCGTCGACCCGCGGCTCGAGACGCTGCTCGGCGAAGCGGTGCGCCGCGGCGAAGACGCATACGCGCTGCTCGACCCCGGCACGGTCGCCAAGATCTACGCCTCGCTCACCGCGCGCGTGCAGGAAGCACAGCAAGGCGGCCTGCAGCCGATCGTGCTGACCTCGCCCGGCACGCGCCTCGCGCTCAAACGGCTCACCGAGCGCGCCGCGCCGTCGCTGGTCGTGCTCTCGTACAGCGAGATCGCCTCCGGCCTGCGGGTCGAGTCGATCGGCCAGATCTCCACGACCGAAGAAGCGCGCGAACCCGTGGGGGCGTCGGCCTGACCATGCTGAGAATGCTGGGGTTCGGGCCGAAGCCGGCGACCGCGCAGCTCAAGCTGAAGCTGCCGCAGATCAACAGTTTCGTCGACCTGACGATGACCGGCGGCGGCCCGCGCGGTTCGGTCTGTGTCGAAGGGCTGAACGAGCGCAGCCTCACCGTCGGCTCGCTGCCCGGAACGAAGCCCGGCGGGACCGGCGTGTTCTCGTACAGCAACACCGTCGGCCGCTTCCGCTTCAGCGCGAAGTGCACCGAGCTGCGCGGCGGCTACGCGCTCTTCGCGATCCCCGAACGGATCGAGACGCTGCAAGTCTTCTCCGGCGCGCAACAGCGCTCCGCCGTGCGCATCGACGCCACCGTCCCCTCCCAATGGCGCTTCGCGCCAAACGGCAAAGGGACCGGCGACTACGTGCGCGGCTCGCTCACCGACATCAGCCGCTCAGGCGCTTCGCTGATCGTCGACCGCGAGGTGAAGAAGGGGACGTTCGTCGAGGCGCGCTTCAACGTCAGCACGGCGGCCGCGCCGCTCGTGCTCCTCGGTGAGGTCATGCGCAGTTCCGCCATCGAATCGTCGAAAAGACTATCGTTGGGTCTTCGGTTCCACGGAGTCAAGCCCGAAGAAGACCGGGCAATCATGGAGTTCATCAACAAGCGGCAAGCCGAACGGCGAAACCGCGGCTTGGCTTGAGGAGAAACGTACAGGGATGAGCGGGAAGCGAGTTCTCATCGTCGATGACGCAGTCGTCATGCGGATGATGATCAAAGGGATCCTGAGCAAGAACGGCTACGAGGTGGTCGGCGAGGCGCAGAACGGCGTCGAGGCGGTCGAGAAGTACCGCGCGCTCGTGCCGGACCTCGTCACGATGGACATGGTGATGCCCGAGATGGACGGAATCACGGCGGTCAGACAGATCGTCGCCGTCGATCCGAACGCGCGGATCATCATGTGTACCTCGATGGGTCAGCAGGCGCTGGTGGTCGAGGCGATCCAGGCCGGTGCGAAGTCGTTCATCACCAAGCCGTTCCAGCCGCCGAAGATCCTCGAGACGATCCAGAAGGTGCTGGCATGACGCACTCGTTGACGCTGAGCGAGCTCCAGCGCGACGCCCTCAAGGAAGTCGGCAACATCGGCGCGGGACACGCGGCGACCGCGCTCTCGCAGTTGCTGAACACGACGGTCAAACTCGCCGAGCCGACGATCGACGTGCTCAAATTCCGCGACCTCTCGAACCGGATCGGTCACCCCGACCGCAGCGTCGCCGCCCTTCACATGTACATCCGCGGCGAAGCGCCGGGGCAGATGGTCGTCTTGTTCGACCGCGATCAGGCGCATGAGTTCGTCAACCGCTTCATCAAGCGGATCATCGGCGACATCCAGATCTTCGACTCGATCATCGACTCGACGCTCAAGGAGCTCGGCAACATCATCGCCGGCTCGTACCTCACCGCGCTCATCTCGCTGACCGGGATCAACCTGCTGCCGTCGGTGCCGACGCTCTCGTACGGCACGATCCAGGCGGCGTTCCGCACGCTGATGTCGATCCTGCCCGATCAGGACGTCTTCCTGATCGAATCGCAGTTCCTCGACAAGGACAAGGCCGTCTCGGGCCAGTTCATCCTGATCCCGGAGACCGGCTCGCTGGAGCCGCTGCTCTCGGTGTTCGGGGTCGAATAACCGGAGAGTAGGAAACCATGCCGGCCGACGATTTCTTCGACCGAACCGAGTTCGTCCAGTACTTCCGCGACGAGACGGACGAACTGCTCCAATCGATCGAGGGCGATCTGCTGCGCCTCGAGCAGTTCGTCGATGCCGAGGCGGTCGACGCCGAGCTGGTGAACTCGCTGTTCCGCGCGCTGCACACGATCAAAGGCAGCGCGGGGATGCTGCAGTTCGCCGCCGTCCAGCAGGTGGCGCACAAGCTCGAGAACGTTTTCGATCTGTTGCGCAAGGATCGCATGCCGCTGACCGAGGGCGGGATCACGCTGCTGTTCGACGGGCGCGACGTGCTGACCGCGCTCGTGCGTGCCGCCGTCGGCGGCGGTGAGACGCCGGCCGGCGTCGACGAGTACGTCGAGCGGCTCGATGCGTTCGCCGCCGTCTACGATGCGACGGCGCAGGCGATCGAAGGCCCCCGTACCGACGACGACGCGGACGATTTGCGCCCGCTCGACGACGCGCAGGTCAGCGCGTTCGAAGCCGAGGTCGCGCGCCTGCTGGACGAAGCCGAGCGGCGCCGCAAGGAAGAATCCGAGGACGTCCCCGCGGTCGACGTTGCAGCCGCGCAAGCCGCCGTCGACGCGCTGTTCTCCGCCGAGCAATCCGGCGCGCAAGCGGCCGCCGCTGCCCCGTTTGCGGCGGCGTTCGACCAACCTGTCACCCTGACCCTTCGACAAGCTCAGGGTGACATGCCGAAGGCCGCAGCGCCCGACGTGAAGCGTCCGGTTTCATCGAAGAACCAGACGATCCGCGTCGACATCGAGCGGCTCGACAGCCTGCTGAACCTCGTCGGCGAGCTGGTGATCAACCGGACGCGCATCTCGGATATCGCTGCGACGCTCGGGCGCGAGCTCGGGACGAACGGACGCGGCGGCGGCGGCGGCGGCGGCGGTGTCTCGGCCTCGCTCGCCAAGGATCTTTCGGAGTCGTCGGCGCTGCTCGCGCGAACGACCAACGAGATTCAAGAGAGCATCATGAAAGTCCGCATGGTGCCGATCGGGCAGGTCTTCGACCGCTTCCCGCGGGTCGTGCGCGATTTGGCGAAGGCTCGCGGCAAGGAGATCCACCTCGAGATCGACGGCGCGGAGACCGACCTCGACAAGACGATCGTCGACGAGGTCGGAGACCCCCTGATGCACCTCGTGCGCAACTGCGTCGACCACGGGATCGAGCCGGCGGAGCTGCGCGAATCGCGCGGGAAGCCGCGTCACGGCACGATCAAGCTGAACGCCTACCACGAAGGCAATCAGGTGATCATCGAGATCTCGGACGACGGCGGCGGGATCGACCTGCAGCGCGTGCGCGAGAAGGCGATCCGGATGGGCGTCATCGATGAAAGCGATCGCCTCAGCGACCGCGAGATCGTCGAGCTGATCTTCACGCCCGGCTTCTCGACCGCCGATCAGGTGACCGACATCTCGGGCCGCGGCGTTGGGATGGACGTCGTCAAGAGGAACATCCTGCGGTTGAAGGGCGTCTTCGATGTCGACTCCGTGCAAGGCGAAGGCACGAAGTTGACGATGAAGCTGCCGCTCACGCTGGCGATCATCCAAGCGCTGCTGGTGCGGGTCGCCGATGAGCTCTACTCGATCCCGCTCGACGCGGTGATCGAATCGCAACGCATCGACGCTGCCGACGTGCGGACGGTACACGGCGGCGAGGTCATCACCCTGCGCGGACAAGTCGTCCCGCTGATCCGGGTGGCGGAGTTCTTCCGGCTCGACGCGCCGCGCGATCCCAACAAGGTCATGATCGTCATCGTCGGCCTGCAGGGCCGTCAGGTCGGTCTCGTCGTCGACTCGTTCCAGGGCGAGCAAGAGATCGTCATCAAGCCGCTCTCCGACGTGATCGGACGGATCGCGGGGATCTCCGGGGCGACGATCCTCGGCAACGGCTCGATCTCGCTCATCATCGACGTTCACTCGCTGGTCGCCAGCGCCTACGGCACCGGCAAAGCCGCCCGCGCCGAATTCTCCGGAGTTTAGGAAGTAAGAGACATGTCAGAGACAGTTCAGGTCGTTTCGTTCAAGCTCGGCTCGGAAGAGTACGGGGTCGACATCGCGCAGGTCCAGGAGATCAACCGCATGGTCGCGGTGACGCACGTTCCGCGCGCGCCGCAGTTCATGGAAGGCGTGATCAACCTGCGCGGGCAGCTGATCCCGATCATCGACCTGCGCGCGCGCTTCGGAATGCCGCGCGCGGAGCACACGAAGAACACGCGCATCGTCGTCACCGAGATCGGCTCGAAGCGGGTCGGTATGGTCGTCGACTCAGTCTCCGAAGTGCTGCGCCTGCCGGTCGAACAGATCGAGGCCGCGCCCGACATGATCGCCGGCGTCGACACCGAGTACATCCGCGGCGTCGGGAAGATCGAGGACCGGCTGATCATCCTGCTCGACCTGGCCAAGATCATCACCGGCTCCGAGAAGCGCGAGCTCGAGTCCGCCGAGGTCGAGGCGACCGCCGCCGCCTAGGTGTCGGCGCTCACGCGGCGGTCTTGACCGGCTTCCAGACCGGCAGTTGCACGACGACGCGCAGCCCCTGCCGGTCCGCGCACGGCGGATCGACGACGAACTGGCCGCCGAGCGCGCGGACGATCAGGAGTCCGCGGCCGCTTTCGGCGAACTGATCCGGCAACGCATAGAGGAGCCGCTTCGCGTCGCCACGGTCGCTGATGCAGAACGTCGCCTGCTCCTCGCGCCAATCGATGCACACGCCGAACGGCGGCGCGCCGTGCCGGATGACGTTGGCGACCAGCTCTCCGACGATCTGTTCCGCACCCTTCAGATCAGATGCGCCTGGGTCCGCATAGCGTTCGAGATAGCAGCACGCCTCGGCGCGCAGGTCGCGGGCGGACCAATCATCGGCGCAGACGCACGACCAGTTGAGCTCGCTCACTGCTGCGGCCGGGCTCCGACCTGGCGCCGCAGAACCTGCGCTCCCTCCGCGCCGCGTCGTGCCGCGTCCACGGCGTCTTCGAGCGCGGCGTACCGATCGCGCGCGCACCTGCACGCCAGCCGGCGGTCGCCTGCGCAGCCGGCTCGGTCGTGAGCATCCATCGTATGACCGCACGGACAAAGCACCATTACGACACCTCCTGAGTTACGCGGCTTCGAACGCCGGGTCGGTGAAACAGCCCCTGCGGATCCCGTGCAGCAGGCCGATCGCGGTGCGATCTTCGCCGCCGCGATTCGAGAGCACGCAGTTCGCCCCGGCGAGATGACACGCGAGACCCCACGACTGCTCGAGCTTGCCTGTACGGTTCGAGCGAACCTATCGCTTTGACGTCGATCGCGGCGAGGATCGTAGGCTCGTCGGAGCCGATCAGGACGAGCGCGGCGACGAGAAGTGGAACCGCGTCCGGTTCGATGCCCGCGAGACACGAGCTGAAACGTCTCGTCTGTGCCACGATGTAGTGTCCCTGGACGCTTGAAACGGCGTCCGTGCGCCTTGTTTGGGAGCGCATCTCAGGTTAGCACGGACCTGGAGGCGATACTATCGTGGGAACTGGGGGATATCGGGGCCGCTCTCGGCGGCGAGCGCTCGGCCGCCGACCGCTTCGAACCAAATGATCCCGGCCCGGCCCATCGTGGCTTCGATCGTCGATCTCGTTCCCGTGAGTGAATGGGCGTTCGCCGGCTTGGCGGAGGACAAGGCTGGAGCGCAAGACGGGGGTGGCGCGGCCGACGCCGTTTTTGGTCGTGCTCACGCAGCCGCTGGTGGGACCGGACGACCGCACTCGCTGACCGCGGCCGCGGCGCAGTTCGCCATGTCGCCGCGCGAAGCGCAGGTGCTGGCGCTCTTGCTCGACGGCGCGCAGATCCCCGAGGTCGGCGAACGTCTCGCGATCACGCCCTCGACGGTGCAAGATCACATCAAGAGCCTGCTGCACAAGACCGCGTCGAAAAACCGCTCCCAGATGATCGCGAAGGTACTAGGGTGGGGCCGGAGCTAGGACGGAGCGCGGGCTACCTCCGACGAAAGTTCGGGCCGTGACCGATCAGACGACGCCCTCGAGCTCCGAGACCGATGCTCCCCAGCGGAACCGTTCCTCAGCCGTCGGCCGCACGTTCCTGTGGGTCGGGATCGGGATCGGAGCCGTCTCGGCCGCCGCGCTGACGTACTTCGTCCTGCGCGCGACGCTCATGCAGCGCCCACCGGCGACCGACGAGACCGCCGACCGTATCCAGGGCCTCATCGAGGAGGCGAACCGGCTGATCAAGACCCTCGACGAGAAGAAACAGACGTAGTGCAGGCGTCCCGCCCGGCGAGCGGCCTCGCTCCGGGGACCGTGGCGTCGGTGCGGTTCACCGACCTGCTCGCCAACGGGCAGGCAGTCGGCCGCATGAACGGGGTCGTCGTCTTCGTCGCCGGTCCGCTGCCGGGCGAGCGTGCGAGCGTGCGCATCACCCAGGTGAAGCCGAAGTACGCGGTCGGCGAGGTCGTCGCGTACGAGTTCGAGTCGGAGATGCGGGCGAAGCCGTTCTGCGGCGTCTTCGGGGTGTGCGGCGGCTGTCAGGTGCAGCACCTCGCGTACCCCGCGCAACTGGCGTGGAAGGAGCAGATCGTACGCAGCGCGCTGCGGCGGATCGGGGGCTTCGAGAACGTCGACGTGCGGCGCCCGGTCGGGATGACCTACCCGCGCAACTACCGCAACAAGATGGCGCTTGTCGTCGATCAGACCGCCGGCGAGACGTCGTTCGGCTTCTATCAAGCGCGCTCGCACGCGCTGGTGCGCATCGACTCGTGCCCGGTCGTGCTGCCGCAGCTCGACGCCGCGATCGCCGGACTGTACGATGCGTCGCGCGCGCCTGACTCGCGCGATGCGTTCAGCGGTGCGAAGCACGCGATCGTGCGCGCCGGCGCCGCCTCGGGGCAAGCCGTCCTGTCGATCACGACCGACCGTCAGTCGCCGGAGATTCGCACGAAGGCGCCGGCGATCGCGCGCCGCGTGCGCGGCGTCGTCGGCATCTCGAACTCGTTCGAGCCGCGGACGGCGAACGCGGTGCTCGGCCGCAAGATGTCGTACGTCTGGGGCCAGCGCGAGATGGAGGAGACGATCGAGGGCGTGCGCTACCGCGTCTCGCCGGCGTCGTTCTTCCAAGTCAACAGCGAGATGGTCGGACGCATCTTCCGGTTTCTCGCGCCGGGGCTCGCGCCGGACCGCACCGTCGTCGACCTGTACTGCGGCGCCGGGACGTTCGCGATCTTCTTCGCCTCGCGCGGCGCGCGCGTCGTCGGGATCGAGGAGAACCCGGCCGCCGTGCGTGAGGCGCGCGAGAACGCCGCCCTCAACAAAGTCGAAGACCGCGTGCGCTTCGTCGAAGGCCGCGTCGAAGGCGCCGTCGCGAACAAGGACGGAAAACAAGCGCTCGACGAGGCCGCGATCGTGTTCCTCGACCCGCCGCGCAAAGGCAGCGACGAGCCGACGCTCGACGCGATCGCGACGGCGGGCGTCCCGAACCTGTGGTACCTGTCGTGCAACCCGGCGACGCTGGCCCGCGACCTCGCCTACCTCGCGAAGCGCGGCTACGCGCTCGGCGTCGTGCAGCCGTTCGACATGTTCCCGCAAACCGGCCACGTCGAGACGCTGGTGACCCTGCACAAAGCCGGCGTCGAACCCGAAGTCACCCTCCCTGAACGCGAAGCGACGCCATGGGACGATCGCATCACCGCCTGGCCCTCCGACGACAAATACGCCAAAAGCGAGTACCCCGACTTCGTCGAACAATAGGTGTCCTCGAGCGCCCGCGAAAGGTTGGGCGGCTAACGCCGCCCTTCCGTTTCATGCCCGTGCTCATCGCGTTCATGCCCGTGCTCATCGTGCAGCGCCACCAGACCCCGATGTCACCCTGAGCTTGTCGAAGGGCGAACGATCGCGACAAGCGCAAACGACCGCGCCCCAAAAGGATGAGGCACGCTCTGCCGAGCGCGCCTCTTTGATTTCAACCCCGACGAGTGTGCAGCAGCGGCGCTTCCCCGCCGGAATGCGGTATTGCGGCGGAGCTGGCTTATCTCGTACCATCGACTCGTGCCACGCGCGAGAAAGATCCTAGTCTGGATGTCCGAGCACGGGAAACTTACGCTTCCGATGGCGTACCGCGTCGCGCGGCTCTACGAAATCCGGCCCCGCAAAGGAGGCGGTTTCGAACTCATTCCGCAGCGCAGAGTCGATGCGTCTCAGGCTTGGTTTTGGTCCGAACGCTGGCAAGCGATGGAGCGGGAAGCTGATGCTGCCATCGCCGCCGGTCAAGTGCAACAATTCGATTCCGCAGACGACCTGCTGACGGAGTTGGGCAAGCTCTGAGGTCTGTTCGTCGTTTCAATAAGCAACGTGAATCCACAGAAGCTCTCATCGACGAGTTCGGCCGCATGTGTTCGGCGCGCTACCTCCGCTTTGTCGCGATCGTTCGCCCTTCGACAGGCTCAGGGTGACATTGGGTCTGGTGACCCGGCACGGTGAGCACGGGGAAGTCGGAGTTCACATTCCCGACCAGGGCGCGGAGCGACGAGCCGACGAAAGGGGCCCGAGTGTTACTGACGATGCCTGATGTCCCGGACGCGTCGAATCTCTAGCGGTTATGGTTTGTATGCAACGGACAGCGGGCTGTTGCCCAGCTGTTGGAAGCCCGTCTGTTTCGGGCTGTTCGGGAACTGGTTTGCGTTGGGGTCGTAGCAGGGACTACACGACGGCGCGAGCGTGCCGACGTCGTAGATGTAGATGCCCTGCTTGGCCGCATTATCGGACTGCAGGGAGACCAGCAGCTTCGTTGGGGTGATGAAGCGCAGTGCGGAGACGATGATCGTCGCATTCCCGTAGACGAAGGTCGCGCCGCCGGGCGTCGTCGTCGCGTCGTACGGGATTGGACCGCCGACGGGCAGGCGGGACGCAGTGTTATCGTAGACCTGCACCTCGGGCTCACCACTGGCCGTGATGCCGCCGACCGCGACATATCCGCTCGAGGACGCGGCGACCACGCTCGCCTTCATGTTGCTGGGCCCTCCCGGCGTACTCGGCGGACAGTGGGTGTAGGCGCCGGCGCTGTAGCAGTTGCTATCTTGTATGAGGATCTGCTTTTGTTTTGTTCCGGTCGTTGAAAAGAACGTCAAGTAATAAAAGTGCGGCCCCCCGCTCGGGCCGGTGTCATTCCCGTTGGCGGCGACGATCTGGACGCTGTTTGGATCGAAGGCTAGCACCGGATCGACCACGTTCGCGTCGTCGATCTGCTGCGTCGTACCATCGGGGTGCTTGATCACGATGTGCGAGACGGTCCTCCCGTTCGTGATCGAGGCCGCGAAGCTCCCGGCGGGGTTTTGCGCGCTCGTAGGCAACGCCACGACGCCTGTCGCGCCCAGCCCCGGATAATCGGTGTTCGTAATGTCGCGTGTAGTGGCGGCAGCCGCGTACGTTCCGTTTAGAACGAACTCGTCCATGTGGACGCCTGCAGAGCCGGGCGTATTCGCGAGCGCGACGGTGCCGTCGCTACCGAATGCCAGGAACGTCGGATCGTCCATATTCGTTGTGAGCACGGTCGCGGCGTTGGCGCCCGTCGTGACCGCGCCGGCCGGGATGCACGCGAAGTTGCCGAAGTCAGGGTTGCCGGCGCCGCCGTTCGCGATCAGCAGATCGCCGTTGCTGTCGAACAGCATGTCCTGCGGGAAGTCGACGTCGGGGCCCGCGCCGGGGTTCGTACTCGTCAGCGTCGCCGGCGAGAACGTTGAGAACGTGTCGTTCGACGTGTTGATCGTGAAGAAGTCGACCTTGCCGGTATTGGAGCCGGTCTGCTCGATCACGGCGAGAAAGCTCGACGGCGGCGCCGGGCCGCTCTGGAACGTATAACTCAGCGTCTTGTTGAAGCCCAGTCCATCGCTGCTCGTGTTGGTGTTCGCGGGCGTCGCGGCGACGCTAATCGTCGCGGTCGTGTTGGTGGTCGTCGCCGCGAGCGTGTAGCTCTGCGTCGATTGGTTCACCTTCACGGTTGCGTTGCCGCCGGTCCCAGTGATCGTGTAGCCCGCGCCGCCGTTGTCGTCGGTGTGTCCGTTGACGCTGAGGATCGGTCGGCCCGGCGCGATGATCGTCTTCCCTGCGAGGTCCGTATATGTCGCGTTGAAGGTGAGTGCCGCGGTACCAACGGTCGGGACGGTCTGACCAGAGCCGACGTTGAAGCTCCCGGCGCAAAAGCCCGACGCCGCGCCGATCGTCATCGTGCTCGCGTTCGCGTCGAGCGTGGTGCTGAAGTGGTTGGCGCCGGCCGCCGAGCCGCCGGCCGTGACGGTGAACGTCTGGATCTGCTGCGAGAGGATGTTGCTCGAGGAGTCCTGAGCGGAGATCGTGAGGTTGTCGCTGCCCGGGGGAAGCTTGATCGTCAGCGTGCAGGTCCACGGCCCGCTCCCTGGGCACGTCGCACTGCCGAGGGTCACGGCGAACGTGCCGAGGTTGCCGGCGTTGAACGAGGTCACTTGTCCCGCGGTGAGGATGCTCGACGTGTTCAGCGTGAAGACGACCTTCGAGGTTGACGACGAGACGTAATTCGGACGGCGCCGCGTGCTGTTCGGCTTCGGCGGCGGCGGGATCGTGATCGTGAACGTCGCGCCGGCGAGCGGACCGGTGTAAGGGGCCGTCGTAGCCGTAGCTGCGGGCTGAGGTACCGATGCGCTGTGCAAGCCGCTTCCGCACGACGCGAGCGACGCGGCCGCAGCGCACACGAGCGCCGAGCAGAGAACCCTGACGGAAGCACGAGGTCTCACGCGCACACCTCACGGGGAAGCCCGGCGTTACAAACAGCCGTAGCTAGGACCGACCACCTGCACCGCATCCCCCGACGGGGCGAGGCCCATGGAATCCATGAGCCGTTCTGCCGCCGATACGCCGAAGGTCTAGCCGTCCCCTATGGACCGCCGTCAGACTTTACCGTAGGGAACGTACGATTCTCGGCAGTTTATGCGACTTCGACCGCTGAATCGTTGAGCATCTCCGTACGTCGCGCCGATGATCGAGAAGAGTCCCGAGTTCTGCGCTATGGATAGCAGCTGGCCTTCACACAAGGCTCAGCTGTTCGGGGGAAAGCTGCCGCCAAACATCCGACTCGCCAAGGAAGCCGTCGGCCATGGATCACCCCTATAGGGCGTCGTGTGCGTTTGCTCCGTGCTTCGCCGAACGGCTAGGAAATCCCGACCAGGACGCAGAGAAACGACGCGGCGAAGGTCCCGTCATGTCGGCCGAAAGTCTGCAGGCGTTGCGCGCGCGTGCACGCCGACCCCGAGCTCGCGCTCCGGCTGCGTCGCGTCACCGCGGAGCGATTCGCCGCCGAGGTGCAATGGCTCGCGAGCGATGTCGGGTGCGACGTCGACAACGACGACAGGTACGCGAAAGCGAGTACCCCGACTTCGTCGAACAATAGGTGTCCTCGAGCGACCGCAAAGGTTGGGCGGCTAACGCCGCCTTCCGCTTCATGCCCGTGCTCATCGCGAGTCGCCACTCGCCCCGATGTCACCCTGACCGTTCGACAAGCTCAGGGCGAAGGGCGAACAATCGTGCCGAGCCTCGGATCGCGCCGCAATCATGCACGTGCCCGCGTTTATGCGGAGATCGTTCGCCCTTCGACAGGCTCAGGGTGACATCGGGTTCGGTGACCGGGCACGGTGAGCACGGGGACGTTGGGCTTCACGCGCGACGAGTGGGCAGTTGTCCTCCATTCGGTCGTCGTGTGCGCGTGCGCGGGCATCTGTGCGGTCGGCATGGAGTTCCCGACCAGGGCGCGGAGCAATGAGCCGACGAAGAGACGACGGTGTCAACAGATGCGCCGGCCGGACTGCCGTCACGCCTGCGGTTGCCGTTCGCGTTCGATGCGGGTGCGCTTGCGGTCGAGGCGCTGGCGTTCGACGAGGGCGCGTGGCGCAAGCACTTCAACAAGGCGTACTACGAGGGCGATTGGAGCTACGTATCGCTGCGGTCTCCGTACGGTCGGTTGCCGGCCCCACCCGATCCGACCGGTACGGCGCCGTGGGCCGATACGGCGTACCTCAAGCGCTGTCCGGCGGTACGCGGCGTGCTCGCGGAGATCGGCCGCGAAACGAAGTCCGTCCGCCTGCTGAGGCTAGGCCCGGGTGCGCGCATCCTCGAGCATGAGGACCACAACATCGGCGTCGACTACGGCTTCGTCCGGCTTCACGTCCCGGTCGTGACCGGGCCGGGCGTCGAGTTCGTGCTGGCCGGAGAGCCGCTGCACATGGCTCCCGGTGAATGCTGGTACCTCGACGTGTTGAATGCGCACAGCGTCACGAATCCCGGTCCCGGCCCGCGCATCCATCTCGTGGTCGACTGCATCGTCAACCCCGCGCTCATGCGAATGCTCACCGCCCCATTGTCATGCTGAGCTTGTCGAAGCATGGGCCACATCGGAGTGAATAACGATGTCGGTTGAAGGTTTACGGGCGCTGCGAGCGCGCGTACACGGCGATCCGGAGCTCGCGCTGCGGCTGCGCCGCGTCGAACCGGCACGATTCGCCGCCGACGTGCTGCGGCTCGCATCGGAGATCGGATGTGACGTCACCGAGTCGGATATCGCGGGCGCCGAAGCCTCGGCGCAGCGCGCATGGTCGTTGCGGTGGGTTCGTTAGACCACGCGAGCCTCGAGGGGTGGACGCCGATTCGCGTTCACGGCAGCGCTGCCGAACCGCTGGTGGATTGGGCGGTGATCGATGAGCGGTTCACCGATCCGTTCTTCGAACAGAGCGCGTATCGTGCGATGCAGCATCCGTTCAATCAGGTGTTCCTGCGCACGACGCCGCTCGACGTCCTGGACGCATTTCCGCAGACCCTGCCCGACGGTGAGCCGACCGGGTTCGTGTTCCACATGTCCCGCTGCGGATCGACGCTGATCGCGCAGATGCTCTCGCGTCTCTCCGACACGATCGTGCTCTCGGAGCCGCAGCCGCTGGACGGAGTGCTGCGGCTCCGGCGCGCGGGCATGATGGACGATGAATCGGCGGTGCGCCTGTTACGCGCGATAACCGGCGCGCTGACCCGTCCGCGCCGCGGCGAGTGCCGATCGTTCGTGAAGTTCCACGCGTGGCATGTCGTCGACTTGCCGTTGATCGCACGGGCGTTTCCCACGACGCCGTGGGTCTTCGCGTTCCGGGAGCCGCGCGCCGTCATGCGATCGCAGGAGAAGAATCCAGGGGCGGAGATCGTCCCGTTTACGATCGATCCCCGCATCGCCGGCATCCAAGCGAGTGCGGTGGCGTCGATCTCGCCCGAGGAGTTCTGCGCGCGCATGGTGGCCGCGTTCTGCAACGCCGCGCTCGAGAACGCGTCAGGGGGTCGCTCGCGCTTCGTCGACTACGCTGACCTGCCCGGTGCCGTCTTCACGGACGTGCTGCCGCTGTTCGGCGTCTCGCCGAACGCGGACGAGACACGGCGCTTGCACGAGATCGCAACGATCGATGCCAAGGGCGAAGGCAGCCCGTTCCAATCGGCGACGAGCCCGCTGCAAGCGTCTGCAGAGATCGAACGTCTCGCCACGCACTGGCTCGATCCCGTCTACGCATCGCTGCGGTCACGATGACGCCCACGCTGGAAACCGCCCGGCTCACGCTGCGCCCGCCCGAGGATGACGATGCCGAAACATTGCGCGACTACTACCGCCGCAACGCCGAGCGCTTCGCCCCTTGGGAACCCGACCGCCCCGATGACGCGGCGTTTCACGCCGCCTGGGTCGCAGCGCAGCGGGAAGAGCAGCGCCGCAGCGGATATCCGCCGTCGTTCCTCGCCTTTGCGAAAGACGGGCCGGATCTGGTCGGCGTCGTCTCGCTCGACGGGTTCTCGACGGAGGACCCGCCCGGCGCGATGCTCAGCTATACCGTCGACCGCGCCTACGAGGGCCGCGGGTACGCGAGCGAGGCCGTCGGCCGGGTCGTGCGCTGGGTGTTCGAGGAGCGCGGGCTCACCGCGCTGACCGCGTACTTCCATCCGGAGAACGCGCGCAGCGGGAACCTGCTCCAGCGGCTCGGGTTCACCGTCGTCGCCCGTACGCCGGTCGTTCCCGGGTTCGAGCACCTCATGCGGCCTCAAGTCGTCGCCGTTCGCCGGGCCGGAGAAGCTGGCTAGGGCGCGGTCTACCCGGTTTACGGTATGTCTGGGGGCCCGCGCCGGCTCGTACGCTGAGCGTGAGGAGGATTGGAACTCTATGCTCAGACTCGCCGCTATCGCCGCTGCCGTGGGGGTCCTCACGGCGTCATGTGCCGGAGGACACGGGGCAAGCTCGCTGCTCCCGGTCTCGTCACAAGCGCTTGCTCGCTCGCCGCGCGACGCGGCGATCGCCGTTCCGGCGGGCTGGGCCGCGACCGCGACGCGCGGCGCGACGATCCCCGGCGCCGTCGACCGCGGCGCGCTCTCGCCCTCGACGCCGATCACGATCCGCGTCGGGCTCAACCTGCACAACGCGGACCAGCTCGCGACCGCGATCGCGTCGCCGGCGAAGCGGGCTCCGATGACGCCCGCGCAGTTTGCCGCCGCATACGGACCGACGCCGGCCGAGCTGCAATCGGTCGTCTCGTATCTCCAGGGCCAAGGGTTCGGCAACGTGCACGCCGACACGCAACTCGTCAGCGCCGACGGCACCGCGGCACAGGTCGCGAAGGCGTTCAACACTTCGCTCGAGTCGTTCTCGCTGGGCGGGGCCAACGTGTACGTCAACACGCAACCGGCGCTGGTTCCGGCCTCGCTCAGCGGCGTCGTGAGCGCCGTTCTCGGGCTGACGAACGCGGCCAAGATGACGGTACGGCCGAATCTGACCCGCGTCCATGCGTCGTGCCTCATCACCGCCGCCCCGACCGGGCAGTGCGCGCCGACGTTCAACGCGGCGGACGTGCAGAAGTTCTACGACGTTGCGTACGTCCCCGACGCGTCGGACACGAAGGTCGCGGTCATCGCCGAAGGCGATGTTTCGCAAGTGGTGAGCGATCTGCGGTTCGCCGAGGCAAAGCAGAATCTGCCGCAAGTTCCCGTCACCATCGTGCAAGTCGGTCTGCCGAGCCCCGACACCGCCGGCGTCGTGGAGTGGGACCTGGACACCCAAAGCTCGACCGGGATGGCGCAGAACGTCCTCGGCCTGTACATCTATGCGACGACCTCGCTCTCTGACTCGGACATCGCCAGTGCGTACAGCAAGTGGGTCGGCGACAACGCCGCCCGGCTCGGGAACTCATCGTTCGGCGAGTGCGAGTACCAAGCGTGGCTCGACGGCTCGATGAAGATCGACGACAACCTCTTCATGCAGGCCGCCGCGCAGGGGCAGACGATGTTCGCCTCGACCGGCGATACGGGATCGTCATGCGCCCTCGCGCCGACCAACGGCGCGCCGGGGTCTGGTCCGCCGATGGTGAGTTTCCCCGCGGTTTCGCCATGGGTCGTCGCCGTCGGCGGCACGACGGTGGTCGCGAACTCCGACGGCAGCTACGCCGGCGAAACCGCCTGGAACGCCGGCGGCGGCGGGCTGAGCCAGTTCGAGAACTCGACGCGCTGGCAGCAGGCGGTCATCCCCTCGAGCACCGGGCTCGCGGCGACGAACCTGCGCGGCGTCCCCGACATGGCGATGGCGGCGGATGCGTTCTCCGGCGCATACAACGTGTACGCGCCGAATATCCCGGGCGTCGGCAACTGCAGCGCCGGCTGCGCGATCGGCGGAACGAGCGAAGCGTCGCCGCTCACGATGGGCGCGTACGCGCGGATGATGTCGTGGACCGTCAACATGCTGGGCTACGCCCCTCCGTGGCTGTACCGCGACTATCTCCAGAACCAGAGCGGCGCGACCACCGTGACCGGGCCGCCGCCGACGCAGGCGCTCGGCGGGTTCCACGACATCATCACCGGCGGAAACGGTGCGTACACCGCGTTGCCGGGATACGATTACACGACCGGGCTCGGGACGTTCGACGTCCTGATTATGGCAGAACAGATCGGAACGTAGGCGCTACGTTTCGCGCTGGAGCAGCGCGATGACGTTCCCTTCGGAGTCGATCGCGTACCCGAAGCGGCCCAGGCCCGGGATCTCCTCGATCCGGGCCTGCTGGCCGCCCTTCATCGCGATGTCTGTCATCGCCTGATCGATGTTGTCGACTTCGATCGTCGGGGTCGGTGCTTTCACGACCGTTTGGCGCTGCGTGATGGCGGCCGGGACGCCCGCCCCGTCGCCGTCCGCGAATTGGTGGATGAGATACGGCACCGGCGAACCCGGAAAGGGAACGAACTCCCACCCGAACACCTCCCGGTAGAACGTCGCGGCTCGCTCCACGTCGTCCGCCGGAAGGTGGAAGTTGACGATCCTCCCCACGCTAGAGTGTGCGGCGCTCGCGGGCAAAGATCGCGCGGGCCTGCTCACGCGTGATCGCTACCGAGACCAGGAAGTGCCCGGCGTCGATCTGCGCGTCGCGAGAGGAACTCGCGAACGCCTGGTCGTTGAACGGGCGTATCATGGCGTCGTTGACCCGCAGCAGCGCATCGGCTTCAGCGGAAGTAAGCGACGATATCATCTCGCTCACCGCACCGTACACGCTGATGCGCCCGTCGACCGCGGCTTGAACCGCGGCCTCGAGCCGAGCGCGGTTCGATGAGCTCAGCGCCTCGATCGCCGCGCTTCGCGCGTCTTGGGTCGCGCCCTTGATCCGCGCCGCCAGGTCCGGCGAAACGGGGACAGGGAACGCGTGCCCGACGCGGATCCCGGACGTCAGCAGGCGCCGATCGGCCAATAGCTGCTGGGACGGGGGCTTCGGCATGCGCGGCATTACCGCGCGCGCGTTCGGCCCCAGCGAATCGGTGGGCGTCATGTGCCGTCCCGATTGGGCGACGACACCAGGACTCGTCGGGAAGATCCCGGCGACCGCGATGATGACGCCGAAGCTCGGATTCGGCAACTTGAACGTGGAACGACCGTCACCCCCGGCGATCGTGCCAAGTATCGAGAAGAGCGGTTTGTTGTCGGCGACATTGACGGTCTGACCCTTGGCGAACGACCACCCGCTGGGCGCCGCCGTCCCGTCGAAGCGGCGGGCTTCGCCGATGATCGGCCGGGTCAAGACGGTGTCCGGTATCGGATCGGCGGTCGCCGGGACGAGGCGACCGCCTTGACCGGAGGTAGGATTGAGCGAAGAAGGCGCGACACCCGGAAGCGCTCGCATCACATGGGAACCGCCGCAGCCGGCTAAAAGCACGGCCGCGGAGGCCCCGAGAAACGGGGCGCGCTTCAATGTGTTGTGGTCCTTTTGGAGGGGTTTGGGGGTGAGGAACGGTTAGTTCTGGCTCGGGAAAATACCCTGAAGGGCTATGCAGAAGCTCAGGCACAGGTACGGCTCCCGGTTCTCGTGAGCTTGGCTTCCGCCGACCGTCGAGACCATCTGCGGATACATCGGCACCATGTTGTTGCTGCCGTTCGAGAACATTTTTGTCCCGCCGGTGTTGGCCGGATACCCATTGGTCATATTGCCGGTCTGGTTGTCGCCGACCTTGACGTCGGCGGTGGCGATGTGGGTGTGGGCCGGCATCTCGCTCTGAACGACCGTGTGCGACTCTTCGCCGCCGCGCTCGCCGAGGGTGTGCCCCAAGCCCATGTGCATCGAGACGCGGCCCCGGAGGTCCGGCAGCGCGAAGTTCACCCGCCCATCGCCCCCGTACGTCGTGCCGAGCAACGAGAACAAGGCCTGGTTCTGGTTGATCGGCAGCAACTGGCCGTTGCACAGCGCCCACCCCTTCGGCGCGAAGGTGAACGACATGATCCTGATCTCAGACAAAAATGGAGTTCCCATCTCTTCCTTTCCTTATGCCGTCATACCGGACGCGCTAGGTGCGCGGCGGGTAGACCCCTTGGAGTGCGATGCAGTATTGGAGCGTCAGGTACGGCATGAGGTTGTTGTGAGGGTTGCTCCCTCCGGCGATGCTCACCATGCTGGGGTTCATGAGGCCGGTCTGCGGCGTCGCGCTGTTCGAGAAGCTCAGTATCGGCGACGCGTTCACCGGCACCGCACCGCTCGGAGAGACTGCCGTCGAGTTGTTGTTGTCGGCGTCGCCCTGCATGGTGTGGGTGTGAGCGGCCATTTCAGAGGTGAGCAGCGTGACGGTGTCTTCCCCGCCGCTTTGGCCGATGTCGAACGTGCCGAACGGGCCGCCGCCGCTGTATTGCGTCGTGTGCATGGCAACGGAGCCTTCCAGATTCGGGAGCGCGAACGTCGACTTCCCGTCGCCGCCGTAGAACGTGCCGAGCAATGAGAAGAGCGCCGTGTTCTGCGAGATCGGCAGGAGCTGCCCGTTGCAGAACGCCCAGCCCTTGGGCGCGAAGTTGAAGGGGAAGATGCGGATCTCCGCTACGAATGGATTCGACATCAGTTCTGACTCGGAAAGATGCCGAAGAGTGAGATGATGTACGTGAGCGCGAGGTACGGCTGCATGTTGTCGTGCGGCTGGCTCCCGCCTTGACTGGGCAGCACCGCCGCGTTGAAGTTCCGGAAGATCGGCGGCTCGGGGTTGGCCGGACCGTTGGGAACGGTGAAGAGATTGTTCGGCGAGGAGTTCGCAAAATACGCGTTGTTCGGGGCGCCCGTCGTGGCAGCGTTGTTGTCTGCGATGATCGGGTGGGTGTGGGCCGGAATCTGGTTGGTCGTCAACGTCACCGACGTGACCCCGCCGTTTTGGCCAACGGTGTAGCTGCTCGTCCCGTTGCTGCCCTGATGCAGCGGTAGGCGCGCCGCGAGGTTTGGCAGTGCGAACGTGCTCTGGCCGTCACCCCCGTACGTCGTGCCGATCAGGTTGAAGAGTGTGTCGTACTCGGAGATCGGCAGCACTTGGCCGTCGCACGTCATCCAGCCCGCAGGTGCGAAGCTTCCGCCGAACATTCGGATCTCACCAACGTAAGGTTGACTCAAAGACTTCCCCCTTTTTCTGTTACGGTTTGAACGCCGCGCCGAGCGGCTTGTTGTTGACGTGAACGAATCCGGTGTTGACCGGCGCCGCCGCGAACGCGGCGCAACTGACGTCGTCGAAGCCGGCCTGGGCCGCCGAAGCGGTGATGTCGTAGATGTAGAACCCGTTGAGTGAGGTCGGCGTGCCCGAGTTGTTCGACTGCACCGCGACCAGCAGCTTCGTGTTCGAGAGCCACTTGAGCGCGTTGACGATCGTCGTCCCGTTGCCGTAGATGTAGGTCGAGCCGCAGGACGTCGTCGTGCCGTTGTACGGAATCGGTCCGAAGACCGCGGTCGGGGCTGTCGCGCCCGCGGCGTTCGCGTAGACCTGGACCTGCATGTAGCCGAACGACGTCGTATAGGCGACCGCGACGTGCCCGTCGGCCGAGGCGGCGACGACCGACATGCGATGCGTCACGTTGACGTTCTTGATCAGGGTCCCCGTATCGCTGTAGAAGCTCAGCAGGCGGTGGAACGTCGAGTGGTTGGCGATGACCAGCTGGCTGTGCGCGGCGTCCCAAGCCAGTCCCCAAGGCTCGTCGATCGTGAACGTCACGTCGTCGCTGAGCGTCGTCGACACCCCGGTCGGACTGAAGATCACGACCTTGTTGGTCCCGGTCGTCCCGGCGTGCGCCGGATCCTCTTCCGCCCCGGTGGCCAGCGAGATGGCGTAGGTGCCCTTGGTCAGCGAGGGCATCTCGGTGACGCTGCCCAGCGAGCCGAAACCGGAGGCGGTCAGGTTGTTGCTCGACGCAGTGTAGTTCCCGGTCAACGCGTATTCGGAGAGCTGCACCGATGCGCTCGTGGGGTTGTTGGCGAGTGCGACGCTGCCGTCGCGGGTGTCGTAGGCGATCGAGACCGGCGCATCGACGTTCGCCGTCACCGTGGTCGAGGCGTTCGCGCCCGTCGCGATCGCGCCGACCGGGACGCACGCCATGTTGCCGTTGTCGCCGGGAGCGCCGCCGCCGTTGGCGATCAGAAGATCGCCGTTGGTGTCCCAGCGCAGGTCGCTGGGGTTGTCGACGTCGTTGACCCCGGCCTGGTTCGTCGACGCTGTCACGGCGAGCGTCGCGGGCGAGAACGCCGCGAAGGTGTCCGATCCTGGGCTATTGCCGCCTAGCGTGACGTTGAAGAAATCGACTTGACCGCTGCTCAGCGTGAGCTGCTCGATCGCGCCGAGGAAATTGTGCGTCGGCGGCGCCACGCCGGTCTGGAACGTATAGGACTTCGTCCGCGCGAATGAGAGCCCGTCGGGGTTGGTGTCGACGGGGACGTTGGAATCGGCCTGAATCGCTTTGACGTTGATGGTCACGCTCGAGCTGGTGCTGTTCGGCGTGATCGTGAACGTCTGCGCGGCTTGGTTGATGGTGAACGAGACGCCCGTGCCGCCGCTGCCGATCGTGCCCGACGCGGACTGATAGACCGCCGAGCCGTCTTGGATTTCGAGCTTCGGTAGCCCGGGTGCGACGATGGTCTTTCCGGCGAGGTCGGTGTAGGAGACCGTGAAGGTCACCGGTGTCGTGCCGACCGAGCCGTACGCCGTGCCGACGGTGCCGATCTGGCAGGCCTGGCTGCCGGTCACCGTGATCGTCGCCGCGTTCGCGTCGAGCGTCGTGCTGAACGAGTTCGCCGTAGCGACGACGACGACGAAATTCTGAACCTGCTGCGAGAGGATGTTGCTCGAGCCGTCCTGCGCCGAGATCGTGACGTTGTCGGTGCCCGGCGGCAGCTTGATCGTGAGCGTGCATGTCCACGGCCCGGACCCCGGGCACGTTGCGCTATTGAGCGTGACGGCCTTCGCCCCGAGGTTGGTGGTGTTGAACGTCGCTAGCGTGGCGCCGGTCATGCCGGCAATCGTCGCGCTGTTCAGCGTGAACACGATCTTCGTCGTCGACGACGACACGTAGGCCGGACGCCGCGCCTTGGCGCTGGTCGCGGGCACGGGGATCGTGATCTTGAAGGTCGCGTCGGAGAGCGGCCCAGTGTACGCCGCGCTGCTGCTCGTGGTGGGCTGCGCTTGCGGCACAGCACTCACGTGCGAGCCGCCGCCGCCGCACGCCGCGAGGGACGTGGCGACTGCGATCGAGAGCACCGAAGAGAAGAGCTTGTTCCCGAGCCGTGTCATGGGCACCATTCCTCAGTCGCTGAAGACTGAACGTGAAATCCGAGGTCGGAGAAATCACCGCCCGTCGTCCCCGGAGACGACGGACGGTGCTGCGGTAGCCGCTCGGGCTACTTGCGGTGCTTCGAGCTCGCGCCGACCGACGAGGTGGTGTACGTGACGACGGTCGTGGCCGTCGATGTGTGCCCTGCCTGCGTCAGGTTGTCGTTGATCGTGAGATCGCAGCTTCCGGCGGTCGGCGGCGTTGCCGCGGTCGGCGCCGATACCGTGAAGATACCGACGTTCGCGCCGCCACCCTGCGAGATGGTCGCGATCTTGTTGCACGTCGTCGAGAAACCGCTCGTGATCGTGAACGTCGAGCTGAAACCCTGCTGGTACGTCGCGCCGGTGAAGCCGGGCTCGGTGTACGTCGACGTCCCCACCGAACCGGTACCGCCCGTGGTGCTATCGACGTAGAGGTCGATCTCCGTGCCGCTGGCCGGCGAGATCGGTTGGAGCGTCGGCTGGAAGGTCGTCGAGTTGTTGGTGGTCGCGCCGGTCGCCGAGACCGTGATGGTCTTGACGTTCTCCGCGAGCCCCGCGTAGTGCACCTTGATGGTGTCGGTGTTGTTGTGCAGCGTCACGCTGGTGTTCGAGTTCTGCGTCGCACCCGGCGTTGAGCCGCCTGCGACCAGGGTCGCGCCGAGGGGGTTCGTCTCGTTGATCGTGACGGTGACCGGCGTACCGTTCAGTGCGAGGTTGTTGATGTAGGCGGCCCCGGTGCTGTTGTCGCCGTAGGTCCCGGTGATCGTCCCGCCGGCCGCGTCGAGCGCGTTTACCGTCAGCGTCGCGTCGGCCGGGGTCGTGCCCGCGTTCGGCGACGTTACACCGCTGATCGAGAACGTCTTGACGACGCCGAAGAGGGTGATCGTCAGACCGGTGTTGGCCGAGCCGGCGGTGATGGTGAAGTCCTTCGTCGCGGTCGA
This sequence comes from Vulcanimicrobiota bacterium, assembly GCA_003168375.1. Classification (GTDB taxonomy): domain Bacteria; phylum Vulcanimicrobiota; class Vulcanimicrobiia; order Vulcanimicrobiales; family Vulcanimicrobiaceae; genus Vulcanimicrobium; species Vulcanimicrobium winogradskyi. Next base: position 1,079,084 of record PMSI01000003.1, on the reverse strand, counting down.
CAGCACGTGTCCCGTACCGGCCGCGCCGCCGACCGCGTCATACGTGGTCACCGAGTACCGGTCGGTGCCGGGCGGCGACGGCGGTCCAGGGACCGTGCATGGAGTGCAGGGGGGCGTGATGTCCGTATTGACCGTCGGGTTCGTCACCGTCGTCGGGGTGCCGTTGTTGCTGATCAGCGTGATCGATACCGACGCCGTCGACGTGGCGTTGACGTACTGCGGGTTGCGGCCGGTGCTCGAGCCCGATTTCCCGCCGATGGTGAGCGAGAACTGCGGCGTAACCAGATTTCCGGTCGGCGCAGTCGTCTGCTGTGGAGGAGGAGGCGACGTCGGCGCAGTGCCGCCGCCCCCGCCGCAAGCCGCGAGCGCCAGGACGGCTGCTAGGCTGAGGATCTTACGCATGTCGGACATCGCTCCTTGATGAGGTGATGATTTGAGCGCGGTCACCAGTGACCGCCTTGGATGATGAACCCGCTGGTCGTGACCACGATACTGACGGTCGTCTGTTGACTGAAGACGTCGAAGAAGGTCACCGTGCAGGTGCCGGCCTTAGAGCCGGTCACCGTGAAGTTGCCCGACGGTCCCTGCACCGTTGCCGGCGTGATCGTCGCGATCAGACCGGCGCCCGGATTGCAGGTGTCGGTGTGGCTGAACGCCTTCGGCGCCGCATACGGGCTCTCTGAGACGGTGACGGTTTGCGCATTACCGGCGCCCGTGCCTGGGACGTTTACTGTCGGCGACGGGCTCACGTTGAGCGACCCCGGGACGGGGGTGGGCGTCGGTGTTGGCGTCGGCGTTGGCGTCGGTGTGGGCGTCGGCGTCGGCGTGGGTGTCGGCGTGGGTGTCGGAGTCGGTGTGGGTGTCGGCGTGGGTGTCGGAGTCGGTGTCGGCGTCGGTGTCGGCGTCGGACCGCCCGGCGTCGGAGTCGGCGACGGTGTCGGCGTTGCGGTCGGCGTCGGCGACGGCGTCTGGCCGACCGGCGACGGCGTCGGCGACGGCGTGGGTGTCGGCGACGGTGTCTGCCCGACCGGCGACGGCGTGGGACTCGGCGTCGGGGTCGGCGTCGGGATGACGCCCGTGGTCGTGATCAGCGCGAACCAGTACCGCACGTTCGCTTTGAGCGTGAGCGCGGCGCCGGCCGTGAAGGTGATCGTGCTGCCGCTAATCGTGGCGGGGCCTGCGTAGACGACCCAATCGGGGATCGTGCTGTCATAGAACACGATGTAGTACGACTGGCCCGGCGTGATGAACGCGGGCGGCACGGTCAGCGAGAACGACAGGCCGCTCGGGAGGACGATATCCTGATCCGACTTGACGCCGACATAGACGATCGTCGTGTGCGCGGGCAGCGCTCGAACGCTGCGGCCGCCCTGAACCGACCGATCCTTCGAAACGGCCGGGACGCCGTCGGCGGTCGGCGCGAAGTTCTGCAGCGTGAAGGTCAGATTCGCCGAGGTCGTCGCCGCCGGCGCCGGCACCGTGACGGCGCCGCTGAAGCCGTGCGAACTGGGCAACGGTAACGTCGTGGGTCCGCTTGCGGGCGAGAGTGTGACGGCGACCGATGATGACGTCACGGTCCAAAACGGTGAGTCACCAGTCGGGAACGGCGGCGGGTTCGAGCCACCTCCCTGACATGCAACGAGAGCCACCACCGCTCCGAAGAGCACGAGGGAGGCCGAAGCAAGACGTCTCACGCGTAAACCTCAAAGGAAAGCCCGGCGTACCAACGGCCGAAACAACGGCGAGTACACCCGGGCTCATGTACCAGACGACAAAAACTCAAAGGCTCCGTACCCCCCAACGGGGCGCGACTCGACGGAAACTCCCAGAGGGGAACCCCCATCAGCCGTCCATCGCGTTACGTCGAGGGTACGCCGCTCCCCTACTTGCAGTGCCAAACTTTACCATCTGTGCGCAGGCTCGCAATGGTCCGGAACGCGCCGGCGGCGGGGACGGAGCCGGGCCGCGACAAGGCGAATCGTGGCGAGTCATGCCAACGGATCGGATCGACATTCGCCACGTCGCGCGGCTCGCGCGGCTGGCGCTCACCGACGACGAGATCGCGACCTTCGGGCCGCAGCTCGGGAGTCTGATGACCCATGTCGATGCGCTTGCAAAGCTGGACACAGAGAACGTCGCGGCGACCGCACAGGTAGTCCCGTCACGCAACGTGCAGCGCGAGGACGCGATCCGTCCGGAGACGATCCTCGCGCGCGACGTCGTGCTCCAGAACGCGCCCCAGGTCCAGGGTCCCTACTTCCGCGTTCCGCGCATCATCGCCGAGGAGGGCTGAAGTGGACCCGCTCAAGGACTCGGCCCGCGCGATTGCACGGGATGTAAACGCACGTACCACGTCGGCAGCCGAGGTCGCCGAGGCGCTCATACCGCACGTCGAGCGCGTCGACGCGCAGCTGGGCGCTTACCTCGAGCTCACGCCTGGGCTGATGCGGGAGCGCGCCCGCGCGGTCGACGCGCGCGTCGCGGCCGGCGAACAGTTGCCGCTGGCCGGCGTCCCCGTGGCGATCAAAGACAACATGTGCCTCATGGGGACGAGAACGACCGCGGGCTCCAAGATCCTCGAGACGTTCGTCGCGCCGTATACCGCGACGGCGGTGCAGCGGCTGCTGGACGCGGGCGCGCTCCCGATCGGCAAAACGAACCTCGACGAGTTCGCGATGGGCTCGTCCGGCGAGAACTCGGCGCTCGGACTGACCCGCAACCCGTACGACCTCGACCGCGTACCGGGCGGATCGTCGGCCGGCAGCGCGTCGGCGGTCGGCGGTTTCGAAGCGACGCTCTCGCTGGGGAGCGATACGGGCGGTTCGATCCGTGAGCCCGCCGCGTTCTGCAACGTGGTCGGCTTCAAGCCGACGTACGGGCGCGTGTCCCGATACGGGCTGATCGCCTTCGCCTCGTCGCTCGACCAGATCGGACCGTTCGCGCGTTCGGTCGAAGACGCGGCCCTCGTCTACGACGTCATCGCCGGGAAAGACCCGCTCGACGCGACGAGCGTCGACCGCGAGGTCGAGCCGGCGGCCGGCGCGCTGCGCGAGGACCTGCGCGGCGTACGGGTCGGGGTCGTCAAGGAATTCGGGCTGGGCGACTTGGACGCGGCCAGCCGTGCGGTGTACGAAGCGGCGTACGCCGACCTCGTGCGGCTCGGCGCCGAGCTGGTCGACGTGACCCTGCCGACCGCGGAATACGGGCTGGCGACGTACTACCTGATCGCGCCGGCCGAGTGCTCCTCGAACCTGGCGCGCTTCGACGGCGTGCGCTACGGCCTGCGTGTGGACGGTGCGGACGTCGGCGAGATGTACGAGCGCACGCGCGCCGCCGGCTTCGGCCCCGAAGTGAAGCGCCGCATCCTGATCGGGACATACGCCCTCTCGTCGGGCTACTATGACGCCTATTATCTGAAGGCGCAGAAAGCGCGGACGCGGATCGCCGAGGACTTCGCCCGCGCCTTCGAGCGCTGCGACGTGATCGTCTCGCCCGCCGCCTCCTCGCCCGCGTTCCGTTTCAACGCCAAGAGCGATCCGGTGACGATGTACCTGATGGACTACTACACGATCCCGGGCTCGCTCGCCGGCCTGCCCTCGCTCTCGGTCCCGTGCGGCGCCGCGCTCCCCGAGGACGGGACGCGGCCGATGCCGATGGGCCTGCAGATGACGACGCCCCTCTTCACCGAACGCGCCCTCCTCGGCTACGCCCACGCCTACGAACGCGCCACGATGCACGCCGAAAAACTGACCCCCATTGTCATCCTGAGCCCACCCCCTGTCATCCCGAGCCCAACCACTGTCATCCTGAGCTTGTCGAAGGATGACCAGAGATGACCGCGCCCTACTGGGAAGCCGTTATCGGCATCGAGTGTCATGTCGAGCTGAAAACCGTGAGCAAGATGTTCTGCGGGTGTCCGAACGAGTTCGGGGGCGAGCCGAACACCAAGGTGTGTCCGGTGTGCCTCGCGCTGCCGGGCGCGCTGCCGGTGCCGAACGCGATGGCGATCGAGTACATGCTGCGCGCGGGGCTCGCGTTCGGCGCGACGATCCCGCCGCACTCGAAGTTCGACCGGAAGAACTACTTCTATCCGGACATGCCCAAGAATTATCAGATCTCGCAGTTCGACATGCCGCTCACGCAGGGCGGCGTCGTGCGCTACTGGCTCGAAGACGGCACGCGCGGCGAGTGCCGCCTGACGCGCATCCATCTCGAAGAAGACACGGGGAAGTCGACGCACGCGAGCGCCGACGGCCGGCTCGCCGGCGCGACCTCCTCGCTGATCGATTTCAACCGCGCGGGCGTGCCGCTGATGGAGTGCGTCGGCGAGCCGGACATTCGCAGCGCCGACGAGGCGGTCGCGTTTCTCGAGACGCTCGCGCGCACGTTCCGCGAACTCGGCGTGAGCGACGTGAAGATGGAGGAAGGCTCGCTGCGCTGTGATGCCAACGTCTCGATCCGCAAGCGCGGCGCGACCGAGCTCGGGACCAAGGCCGAGATCAAGAACATGAACTCGTTCCGCAGCGTGCGCCGGGCGATCGCGTCGGAGATCGCGCGCCAGATCGAGGTGGTCGAGGGCGGCGGGCGCGTGATCCAGGAGACCCGCGGCTGGGACGAGGCGGCCGGCGTGACGCACAGCCAGCGTTCGAAAGAAGAAGCGCACGACTACCGCTACTTCCCCGACCCCGACCTCGTGCCGATCGACGTTACGGCCGACGTCGTCGAGCGCGTGCGCGCGACGCTGACCGAGACGCCGTACGAGCGCTATGCGCGGTACGTCGACACGCTCGGGGTGGATTCGAAGCGCGCGACGCAGCTCGTCGATGACGCCGCGCTCGCGGCGTGGTTCGACCGCGCCGTCGCGGCGTCGGACGGCAAGGCGCAGGCGGTCGTCGCGTTCGTCCTCGGCGATCTCGCCCGGCTCGCGAACGAGAGCGGCACGCCGCTCGCCGCCGGCAAGGTGACGCCCGAGGCGCTCGCCGAGCTGGTTGCGCTGACGTCGTCGAGCGCGATCAACTCGAAGGCGGCGAAGCAGATCGTCGAAACGCTCTGGAGCGAGGGCGGTTCGGCGAAGGCGATCGTCGAGCGCGAAGGCCTGGCGCAAGTCAGTGACCGCGGCGCCGTCGAGGCGATCGTCGACGAAGTGCTCGCCGCGAACCCCAAGGTCGTCGCCGACTACAAGGCCGGCAAAACGAACGTGATGGGCTTCCTGACCGGCGCGGTGATGAAAGCCTCACGCGGCAAAGCGAACCCGTCGCTCGCACAGGAACTGCTCAAGGAAAAGCTCGCCGCGCGCTGATGAGAGCCGCGGTCGTCTTCTGTCTCGCGCTCGTGGCGTCGGCAGCGTTCGGCGACCCACCCGAATAGCGCTGCGCGGCGGGCTTGCGCGATACGAGAGATCGTCCTATACTCCGCGGCGTGGAGTTAGAGATGCAGCGATATCTCAAGCTGCCGTATACGCGCGAATTCGTGCGCGAGGACGACGGGACATACTTTGCGCGCGTTCTGGAGCTTCCCGGATGCATCACTACGGGTGACACGCAGCAAGAAGCGCTCGCGATGCTGGACGATGCAATGGCGGCTTGGCTCGGGGCGCGAATCGCGGATCGCGAAACGATTCCGGAGCCGGTAGCAACGGACGACTTCAGCGGTCGCTTCGTCGTGCGCGTTACAAGGTCACTGCATCGCGATCTCGTCCGCGCAGCGGAGCGAAACGGCGTCAGTCTCAATCTGTTCGTGGCGACGACGCTGGCGCAAGCCGCCGGCTCTCAGACGATGCCGGAGGTTGCGCAGCCAGCGATTTCATATCTGAAACTCCCGGCCAAGAGGCGGCGGTCGAAACCCAAGCGGGCGTAAACGAACCACGGTCCCAATCCCGGCGGGGACGATTCGTCAGAGGCCGCTGAAGCCGGGGCTGAACTGTAGCACGATCGCGACTGCGGCGATCGTCACCGTGAGGAGCAGTAGCGCCAGGACCGGCCATCCCATCTCGGCGATCGTGGAACGCCTGGGCCGCAGCGACGCGCCGCGCGCGGTGCCTTCCGGCTGCGCGAGGACGCGGTCGAGGCCGTGCAGCGCGAGCGCACTCCGCAAGCCCGGCGTACCGGCGTGGACGGCGAGCCCGCCGCCGACCTCGCGCACGCGCCGCAAGTTTCCGATGAGCGCGGCGATGAGCGGTGCCGGGAGGTGGCTGCCGTGCAGTTCCACGACGACCGGCACGGCGCCACGGCCGTCAGAGACGAGCCGCTCGACCGACCGGGTGAGCGATCGGGCCGCGTTCGGGTCGTTGACGGACAAGGGGATGCGGACTGGCCGCAGGTCGTCGGCGTCGGCCGGTACGGGGGCGTGCATGGAGTGATCTCCGGGGGGTTGCTGCCGCTACCGTAGTGCTGCCCACCTACGAAACGCTTACCAGCCCACTTACATTCGTCTGTCGGCCGCGGAGCTGCGCCGGCCGGGCCGGAGGGGCAGCGCACAGAAGCGAAGCCCTACCGGTCGTGAACGCGCTGGTCGACGAGCGAGGGCTCGAGGTCCTCGATTTTCAACGTATCCGGGAGCGGTATGCGGGGCAGACGCATGCCGCGCAGGCGTTCGCGCGCGCGATCGCGTGCGAGCCGGCGACCGATTTCGCGCTCGTGCGCCGGCTGGTCGGCGAGACGACCGAGATGCGCGCGCTCGTGCAGGACGCCGGGTTCTCGATGCAGCGGATCGACGACGTCGACGAGGCGGTCGCGACGGCGGCGCGCGGGGTCTCGCTCGTCGCCCGCGATCTGCGCTCGATCGCCGACGCGCTCGCCGCCTCGGCGGCCGCGGTCAAGGCGATCCGCGAGGCCGAAGCCGAGCTGCCGCTGCTGCGCGAGCGGTGCGCGCCGTTCCGCGCCCTGCCGCTGATCGTCAACCGGGTCACCGACGCGATCGACGAGCGCGGCACCGTGCTCGACCGCGCGTCGCCGGCGCTGGGCCGCATCCGGCGCGGCATGCAGCAGGCGCAGGAAGCTGCGCGCGACCGCGCCGCGGCGATCGTGCGCTCGGCGAAATACGCGACCGCGATACAAGACGCGATCGTCACGATGCGCGACGGCCGCTACGTCGTTCCGGTGAAGGCCGAGTTCGCCGGCCAGATCCAGGGGATCGTTCACGACACCAGCTCGTCGGGAGCGACGCTGTTCGTCGAGCCGCTCGAGAGCCTCGAAGCCAACAACCGCGTGCGCGCGCTTCGGGTGCAGGAGGACGTCGAGATCGCACGCATCCTGGGCGAGCTCTCGGCGCTCGTGCAGGCGGAGGCGGCGCAGATCGTCACCGACGTCGACGTCTACGTCGAACTCGATCTCGCCGCGGCGCGCGCGGCGATCGCGCACCGCATGCAGGCGACGGCGCCGGAACTGGTCGACGAGGCGGTGATCCGCATCGTCGACGGCCGGCATCCGCTGCTCGACGAGCGCGCCGTCCCGCAGTCGATCGCGCTCGACGACACGATCCGCATCCTGATCGTCTCGGGACCGAACATGGGCGGCAAGACGGTCGCGCTGAAGATGGTCGGGCTCGCGGTGGCGATGGCCGGGTGCGGGCTGCACGTGCCGGCGGCGGCGGTGACCGTCGGGCGCTTCGAGCGCGTCTGCACCGATATCGGCGACGAGCAGTCGATCGCGCAGAACACCTCGACGTTCTCCGCCCACCTGCGCCGGCTCGCCGAGATCGTCGACGCCGCGAACGACCGGACGCTGGTGCTCATCGACGAGATCGGCAGCGGCACCGAGCCCAACTCCGGCGCCGCGCTCGCCGTCGCGGTGCTTGAGGCGTTTCTCGAGCGCGGCGCGCGCGTGGTCGCGACGACGCACGCGACCGAGCTCAAGCTGTTCGGCGCCGACCATCCCTACGTCGCCAACGCGAGCGTGCGCTTCGATCCCGACACCTACGAGCCGACCTATCAGCTCGACGTCGGTTCGCCGGGGCAGTCGCTCGCGTTCGCGCTGGCGCGGCGCATGCACTTGGATCCCGAGGTCGTGGCGCGGGCGGAGGCGCTGCTCTCGACACAGGAGCGCGACTACGAGCGCGCGCTCGCGGAGGTGACCGAAGAACGGATCCGCGCGACGCGCGAGCGCGAGCAGCTCGATCGCGAGCGGCTGCACCTGCGCTCGCTCGAAGACAACGCGCGCCGCCGCGCCGAGGCGCTGGAGCGCGAGCGCCGCGAGCTCGCGAAGAAGGCGGACGCGCAGCTGGCCGACGCGCTGCGCGGGTTCACCGCGGAGCTCGAACGCCGCGCCGCCGAGCGGACGGACCGCGATGTGCGTGCGCCGCGGGTGACCTCCGGACAGGCCGACCTGCTTGCGCGCACGCTCGACCAGATGCACCGCGATCTCGGGCTCGAGGCGCGCCCGGAGCGGACGCGCAGCGACGAGGCGCCTCAGCCGATCGCCGCGGGCGACCGCGTGCACGTCACGTCGTGGGATCAGGACGGCACCGTCCTCGAGGACCTCGGCGCCGACGCGCTGGTACAGCTCGGCGCTATGCGCCTAACGGTACCGAAGGCCGACCTGAGGCGCCGAGGCGGGGGCGTCACGAAGACCCTTCGACAGGCTCAGGGTGACAACAAGGGTGGCGAGGCGACGCTCGAGGCGGCGTCGACGGCGCAGACCGAGATCGACGTGCGCGGGAAGCGGTTCGTCGAGGCCGAGCCGCTGGTCGACCGTTGGATCGACGATGCGATCATGCTCGGGCACTCGCCGCTGCGGCTGATCCACGGCAAGGGGACGGGGCTGCTCGGCAAGGGCCTTCAAGAGTTTCTGAAGGCGCATCCGTTCGTCCAGAACGTTCGCTACGGCCACGCCGACGAGGGAGGCGGCGGGGTGACGGTTTTTGAACTCCGCTCGCCGACCTGATGAGCAACGCATGACCGATCCGACGCCGAACCCTCGCAGCGCGCGCGAACGCGCGTTGGCGCTGGTCGACGGCTGCGACCACGTCGAGACGCTCAACGAACTCACCGAGCGCATCGAGCGCGGGCAGCCGCTGCGCGTCTACCTGGGACTCGATCCGACCTCGCCCGACCTGCACATCGGGCACGCGGTCGTGCTGCGGCTGCTGCAGCGCTTCGTCGACGACGGTCACGACGTGATCCTGCTGATCGGCGACTTCACCGCGCGCATCGGCGACCCGAGCGGCCGCAACGCGCTGCGCCCGCCCCTGAGCGACGAGCAGATCGAGGCGAACATGCAGACCTACGCGGCACAGGCCGGCAAGGTGCTCGACATGAGCCGCGTGACGCTACGATACAACAGTGAGTGGCTCTCGAAGCTGACGTTTTCCGAGATCTACAAGCTGCTCTCCCTGACGACCGTCGCGCAGATGCTCGAACGCAACGACTTCAAGGAGCGCTACGAGACCGGCACGCCGATCGCGCTGCACGAGTTCGTCTATCCGGTCGCGGTCGCGTACGACTCCGTCGCGATGCACGTCGATGTCGAGCTCGGCGGTTCGGATCAGCTCTTCAACCTGCTGATCAGCCGGCCGTACCAGGTCCAGGCGGGGCAGGAGCCGGAGATCTGCATCACGGTTCCGCTGCTGGTCGGCGTCGACGGTCACAAGAAGATGTCCAAGTCGACCGGCAACCACATCGCGCTGACCGACCCGCCCAACGACATGTTCGGAAAGACGATGCGGATCCCGGACGAGGTGCTGCCCGAGTACGCGCGGCTGGCTGTCCGCTGGCCCTCCAGCCAGGTCGACGCGCTCGCGACCGGGCTGAAGAACGGCAGCATCTCGCCGATGGACGAGAAAAAGCGTATCGCGGAGGACCTCGTCGCGTTGTATCATGGCCGCGACGCCGCCCGCGCGGCGCGCGATCGGTTCGAGCGGACGATCCAGCGCGGGGAGATCCCGGCCGAGATGCCGGAGCTCCCGCTGGCCGGCCGCAGCAAGCTCGTCGATCTGATCGTCGCCGCGGGGTTCGCCGAGTCGAAGCGCGCCGCGGCGCGCCTGATCGGCGAAGGGGGCGTCCGCATCGACGGCACCGTCGCCTCCGACCCCAGCGCCCGCTGGACCGCCGAAGGCCCGGCGGTTCTCCAGGTCGGCTCGCGCAAGTTCGCACGCATAGTCCCGTAGTCGGGGAAGAGAAGAAGATATGGCGACCCATCGTCCCGCGGTCTCACCGCCCGCGATCACCTACACCGACGCCGGGAAGATCAACGGCCCGACGTTCACCTGTCCCCGTTGCGAGCGCGTCTACCCGTATCCGCACGACCACGGCGCGCCGGTGCGCTGTGAGTGCGGCTGGTGGTACACGAACCTCGGCCACGGGCGCATCATCGAAGAGTTCCGCCCCCGCATCGGCGGCGCCGGCACCAAAGGCCCCGAAGCCGCCGCCGGCCCCAGGTCATCCTGAGCCTGTCGAAGGGCTCAGAGCGCCACTAACCCAGGCGTTCGGCGAGGTCCCTGACGTCGTCGGCGGTGAGGACGTAGGTCACGCCGCAGAAGTCGCACGTCGCCTCGGTCTGCGGCTGTTCGCGCGCGATCTTCGCGAGCTCGTCCTTGCCGAGCCCGAGCAGGGCGATCTCGACCTTGTCGCGCGTACAGCGGCAGTCGAAGGAGAGCTGGTAGGTGTCGAACAGTTTCACGTCGAGGTCGCCGGCGACGGCGCGCATCAGTTCCTCGGCGCCGGCGCCCTCGACGATCTGCGTCGTCACCGGCGCCATCGCGGCGGCGTTTCGTTCGAGCGCGGCAACCGTCGCTTCGTCGGCGCCCGGCTGCACCTGCGCGATCACGCCGCCGGCGGCGCGAATCCCGTTCGGGTCGGCGAGCACGCCGACCGCGACGATGCTCGGGATCTGTTCGGAGTTGGCGAGATACGATGCCACGTCGTCGCCGATCTCGCCGGAGACGAGCGGGACGATCCCGCTGTACGGCTGGCCGACTGCGTAGGTCTTCGTCACTTGCAGCTTGCCGCTGCCGACGATACCGGCAACGTCGAATTTCCCGCGCGCGTTGAGCGGCAGGTCGGCGCGGCCGTTGCGCGCGTAGGCACGGGCACCGATCGCGTGCGTCCCGGTGCTCCAGGCATCGGCGGTGATCGCGCCGATCGGGCCGTCGCCGACGACCTGCAGCGTCAGCCGTTCGCGCCCCTTGAGCGATGCCCCCAGCAGCGCGACGGCAGTGAGCAGCCGCCCGACCGCCGCGCTCGCGCTCGGCGCGAGATCGTGACGCTCGCGCGCTTGGCCGACGAGCCCGGACGTGATCCCGGCCACCAGCGATACCGTGCCGCGCGCGGCCGAGGCGGTGACGATGCGATCCATCTCTCCCGAGAACCGTTCGCGGCTTTCCCCCGTTGCGCCGCACTTTTTTGCGCCGACCGGCGGAAGGAGCGGGCGGCGCGCGAGCGTATCCTCACCCCAGCGAGCGGCATCCTGGGCGTACGAAGCCGCGTCGTTGCGACGTACCCTTGAGGTGGAGCTGAAGAACGTGACCAAAGCCGATATCGTCGACTCGCTGGCCAACGAGCATGAGCTGTCGAAGCGTCAGGCCGGCGAGATCGTCGACCTCATTCTCGACGAGATCACGACGGCGCTCAAGCAGGGCGAGAAGGTCCAACTGATCCCGTTCGGGAGTTTCGTCGTCCGCGACCGCAAAGCGCGCACCGGACGCAACCCGCAAACGGGCGAAGTGCTGAAGATCGCCGCGCGCAGAGTGCCGGCGTTCACTCCGGGCAAGGGGCTCAAGGACGCCGTGGGCGGTCCGAAGCGCGGCGGCGCAAAGAAGTCCGGACGCAAGAAGTAGCGCGCGCAATCATTCGATCGAAAACGGAAGCGGACTCTCGATCGAGAGCCCGCTTCTTTGTTGTCACCAAGACCGAACAGAAAGCAGAGGCAGCGGAATGAACGTGATCGCCAAGTTTCGTTATGGAAGCGCGCTCGTCGCATTTGCGATCGTCGCTTCGTCCGCAAGCAGCGCCGATGCTGCCAACTTCGCAGGGTCGTGGGCTGTTTCCGGGAGGCTCGGAAACCCGGTGGTCGCGACGAGCGCGCCGGTATGCGTATTCCGGCAGGCCGGCAACGCGATCGCCGGCTCGTGCAAGGGCCCCAACGGCATCGGCTCCGCCGACGGATCGGTGAACGGCCGCGCAATCGCCTGGCGCTGGCACATCATCGCGACGAATGCAGTCGGCCTCGCCGGCACCGCGACGTACCGCGGCGTATGGGGTTCCGACGGCGTCATCAGAGGAACGTGGACGCACTCGCGCCGTCCGGGCGCCTACGGCCCCTTCACCGCGCAAAAACTGTAGGCGCTGCTACGGTGTGAAAAGGAGCGCGAAGGGCGCCTTCACACCGGTGCTGATCGTCGTCGGCGCGCCGGTGTACGGAGGCGCATACACGGTCACCGTATCGCCGCTGGCGTTAGCAACGAAGAGATTGCCCATACCGTCGAACGTCAGGGCATAGGGATCGTTCACGCCGCTACTGATGGTGGCGGGCGCCCCTGAGTAGGGCGGGACGTACTCGGTGACCGTGTTGTTCCCGTGGTTTCCTACGAAGAGATTGCCTGCAGCATCGAGTGTGAGTGACCGAGGCGCACTGACGCCGGTGCTGATGGTTGTGGGCGTGCCTGTGTAGGGTGGCGCGTAGACAGTAACCGTGCCTCCGGCGTAACCTCCGGCGTAATTTCCGACGAAGAGATTGCCGGCCGCATCGACAGCAAGTGACAAGGGTTGGTTCACGCCGCTCAAGATAGTCGTTGGCGGCCCATCGTAGGGAAGTGCGTACACGGTTACCACGCTGCCACCCCAGTCTGCAACGAAGAGATGACCCGCGGCATCCATTGTTAGCGCGCGGGGTCCGGACGGGGTGAGGATGGTCGTGGGCGTGGCGGTGTAGGGTGGCGCGTACTCGGTCACGGACCCGAACGAGAGATTTCCCGGGGTGACCTCGTAATTCAAGACAAAGAGATTGCCCGCAGCATCCAGCGCGACCGCTTGGGGCACGTTGACGCCGGTGCTGATGGTTGCCGGCGTGCCGGTGTAGGGTGGCGCGTACCGGCTCACGGTGTTGCCGAGTTGGTTTGCAACAAAGAGATTGCCGGCTGCGTCCATCGTTAGCGCGTACGGGCTGTTCGCGCCGAGGCTAATGGTCGTCGGTGCACCGGTGTACGGTGGCGCATATTCGGTCACTGTGCCGCCGTTGAGGTTTGCGACGAAGAGGGTCTGGATGTCGTTTTTCACCGAGAACGTCGCCGTGCAGACCGCGCCTGGTTGGGTGCAGGTCGTATCGGGATACGTTGCGGTAACGCGTAGCACGGCACCGGCACCGTTGATGCCCGGAGGGGTCAGCGTAAAGGTATTCGGCGTGGTCGCAGGCGGAGCGGACGGCGTCCAGCCGCTCCCGCTGACCACGCTCATCGCGTAGGTGGGCGCACCCGGGCCGACGATGATATTGCCGTCGACATCCCGTGCGGTGACGATGAAAGCTTGCGCGGCCGATCCGTACAGCAGCAGACCCTCGTTCTGCGAGCCGTGCACGGCGCGCGCCCCGGATGCGACGTCGAGCTCGTGCGGGATGCCCGAGAGCGTGAGCGCGATGCTATTGGCGGCGTTGGCGACGACCGTAAGGGCGATACTTTGCGCCGCTGATAAGGCGCGGCCGCTCGCATCTTCGGCGGTGAGCGCCGCAATGTAGTTGCCCGCCGCGAGCGAAACGATGATTTGGCACGACGTGCTGGCGAGCGTACTCGTGCATCCGCCTGACGTCGGCGTGAGTGCAACGGTCTTGGGGTAGCCCGCGATCGACCCACCGCTCTGGTGGATATCGATGACCATTTGCGTCGTGGCAGCGGAAAGGTACTGCGGACGACGCCGGCCGGCCGTCCCGGCCAGCTTGGGCGCGTCGATGCGAACGGTCACCTGGTATTTTGCCAGGCTCGTCCCCGGCGAAGCCACAGAAGACGGAACGGGGCCGCGCGCACTGCCCCCACCGCAGCCGGCGGCGGCGGCGAGAAATACAAAGCCGATGAGCAGGACGAACTGACGCACCCGGCACTCTCGTCTTTCTTCCTGTCGGGGCTTCGACGCCGTCACGCAATCTCATCGTACAGGTCCCGCGACGACGCGTCGCCCCGTCGAAACAAACGTATGCCTGCATTGGTAGAGCTTTTAGGGGCGAACGAAATGACGCGTTCCAGGGCCAGAACCACCGGTGCCGTCTATTTGCTGTATTTTCTGACGGCCATAGTCGCAGCGTCCTTGGTTGGCCGCATTCCGGTCGCCTACAGCGATGCCGCCAACCTCATCGCGAATGCGGGCTATGTCGCCGTTACCGTGCTTCTCTACCAGATGTTCAAGCCGGTGAGCCGGAACCTCGCCTTAGCATCGCGGCGGAGGGATCGCTGATGCTGTGGCTCTTCGTGATGGGCGTGAACGTTCAACGTTGGAACGAACAAGCCGGAACGGCTGAGAGATGAACGGTTGGGTCTATCTCGTCGTCTCCCTCGCCTCGAGCGCGATGATCTTGGCGTATCTGCAGCGCGCAGATCCGAAACTTCTCGAACGTCGCTTACGCGGTCCGGCCGCCGAAAAAGAGACGAGTCAGAAGCTGATACAACTCGCCGCAGTCATCGTGTTCGCCGGCTCGATCGTTCTGTCTTCACTCGATCAGCGCTTTTCGTGGTCGCACGTTCCACTTTTCGCAACGATTGCCGGATACGCCCTGGTCGCCGTCTGTTTTCTCATCATCTTCCTGGCTTTGCGAGAGAACACGTTTGCCGCCGTGAACATCGAAGTGGAGGCCGGTCAGAAGGTTGTCTCGACGGGGCCGTACGCAATCGTTCGCCATCCATACTATTCAGGATTGCTCGTCTGGGTTTTCGCGACTCCTCTCGCGCTGGGATCGTGGTGGGGCCTGCTCATGCTCGTTCCCATGGCGCTCGTCATCGCTTGGCGGATTCGTTATGAAGAGCGTTTCCTTACGGAGCACTTGCGCGGCTAGGCGGATTATTGCCAAAGCGTTCGATATCGGCTGCTACCGTTAGTTTGGTAGGCACAACTGGCAAATTATCGCTAGATGATTCCCGTCTATACAGTTGACCTGCTGGCGGGATAAAATTAGAGAGATCCAGACGCGATACGGGGCTTGCGCGGGCGTCTTGAATGTATTACAATGTATTACACGGGTGGAGGTGGGGCGATGGCCCGGATACGGGAACCGCTCGACTGGGATGACGAGAACATCTCGCATTTGCTGGAGCGTCACGACGTGCTCGTCGACCGAAGTCCAAGAAATTCTGTTCGGCGTACCCGGCGAGAAGCCAAGCTATCTTTGTCGCCGAGAAGGCGATCACTACAAGATTTACGGAGAGACGGGCGACGGTCGACTCCTGAAGTTGCGCGGTGAGTTTCGAAGCGATGGCCGCTTCCGAGTATTCCACGCAATGGACATGGATAGGCTGGAACAACGCGAGTACCGTAAGCGGGGGAAGTGACACAACATGGCGGCAGCTGCGAAGAGGACCTCTGCCGAACTGGATGCCGATCTGGAGCGCTCGCAGCCCGAAGAGATCGAGCAGGCCGAACTCGTGCACGGTCAACGTTCTGCGAGCGCACCGATCTCGGTACGTTTGAGCACGCCGCTGCTGGAGCGCCTCGACCGGCTTGCCGCGGCCGAGAATCGTAAGCGAGGAAACCTCATCCAGCATATTCTCTGGCAATACGTGAAGAAGCACCGGGCCTGACGAAACGCGAAGAGGGCCGGCGTCGCGATATACCGCGGCGTGTTGGGTTCCGACGGCGTGTTCCGAGGAACGTCGACGCACTCGCGCCGTCCCAGCTATTACGGCCCTTTCACCGCGCAAAAACCGTAGGCGGGGCGCCAGTACGGCTCAGAGTCGACCTCCCAGTCGCCGAGCGAGCGCTAGGATGCTCGTATTGTTCTATAGGAGTAGCGACTAACGCTCACGAACGCTCGGTCCTCTCGTTTACCATATGGAGGGGTGGCTTTATGAGTATTCGCCACGTCATGATCCTACTCGCTGTCACGGGCCTGACCGCATGCGGCGGCGGTGGCGGGACCGCCTCGCCGGTCGCTCCGTCCGTTGTGGCGCCCACCGCGACGCCCGCGCCTGCCGCCTCCAACGCGCCTACAACGGTCAACAGCTCGCCGCTCAGCTTGGCACCGCCTGTCGCTCCAGCTGCTACGCCGGTCGCAATGACCGGTGATCTCAACGCGAGCGCGATTCTCGCGAAGGCAACGTTTGGAGCACGGCATCCGATTGCGTTGCGCAGCGACGATCCCGTCTCATCGAACTCATCGAAGCGCCGCGCGCCGCGCACCGTCATCTATCCCGACGACTTGCCGTACAACGGCGGCACGGTCATCTCGTCGGCGCAGATCCACCCGGTCTATATCCAGACGTTCTGGGATGGCTGCACGACCGCGTGCTGGGGTAATCCCGCAATCGGGATAACCGATCTCGCTGCCAGCAATTTCATGCACATGGTCGACCCGTATGTCGGCTACTACCAATCGAACCGCTACACGCTGGGTTCGGGCGCCTTGTGGAATCTGGCACCATTCCCGTCCGGGGGGAACCCGGTCGTCGGCGAGGGCGATATCCTCCTGCTGCTGTATTATACGTCGTACTATTTCGGGACCGGGTACAACCATATCTATCACGTATTTCTGCCGCCGAACATCGACACGTGCTGGGATCGCACAGCGACCTGCTACTCGCCCGATAACCACTCGACGTTTTCGTTTTGCGGCTACCACTCGAGCGCCAACTTCGGATCAGGGCCCGTCATCTATAGCGTCTTGGGATATGCCGACGTGCCGGGCTGCCGCATGATCAACGGACCGAACGCGTCGGGCGGACACGACGTCGTTGACTCGACCATGGACATCATGTCGCACGAAACGTTCGAGATGATTACGGATCCCGAGTTTCGCCACGGCTGGTACAGCGCGTATCAGGATAAGGAGATCGGGGACCTCTGCAGGTTCCTCACCTTGTCCACGACGCTGAATGGTACGCCCTACCTCTTTCAGAGCGAGTATTCGAACGGATATCACGGCTGCACGAACACGCCATGACGCTCTAGCTTGGGTTGGGCATCGAACTCTTCCGGTTGTAAGCGGACTTCACGGTTTGCCGAAGTAGCGCTCCACGAATCGCTGACGGTGCGTTCGGCGACCCACGGCTGCACGTGACGATGTCGGAGGCCACGCGCGCAGCTTCGCGACCGAAAGCACCTGCCTTCGGGCAAACGAAAAGGGCTCGCGTAGCGCGAACCCTTGTCGTTGTTGGTCGGGCAGACAGGATTTGAACCTGCGACCCCCAGTCCCCCAGACTGATGCGCTACCAAGCTGCGCTACTGCCCGACGGAGGCCGGTGGAGGTATTAAGCGGCCCGATGTGGTTCCCCCTCTCCACGTGAAGGCTACGCTCTACGCCGACGGCGGCTCCCGCGGCAACCCCGGTCCGGCGGCGTCCGGCGCCGTTCTGTACGACGAGGACGGCGAGGTGCTCGAAGAGATCGGGACCTTCTTGGGGGTGACGACGAACAACGTCGCCGAGTGGACCGCGCTGCTCGAAGGGCTGAAGGCGGCGCTCGCGCGAGGGGTCGACGAGATCGCGGTTCGGCTGGACTCGGAGCTGGTCGTCAAGCAGCTCTCGGGCGCGTACCGGGTGAAGCATCCGGGCTTGATCCCGCTGCACGCCGAGGCGAAGGTGCTGCTGCGCAAGTTCGCGCGGCACGACATCCGCCACGTGCGGCGCAAAGAGAACACGGCGGCGGATGCCGTCGTCAACCAGGTACTCGATGCGCACCGCTGACACTTCACCGGCCCCTGCGGGGTACTAGGAAACGAGATGCGCCGTTTCCCCACCACGCTGCTCATCGTCATCCTCGCGATCGTCGGACTGGTCGCCGGCTGGAGGATGTTCTATTCGGCGGAGTCGCAGCGCTACCGGGCGGTCACCGTCGTTCGTGCGCAGCGCTCGGAGTTGCACCTGGTCGAGACGGTGACGCACGAGAAGGGGCCGATCGCGACGGAAGAGTGGCGTCTCGACAACGTCAACGGCAAGTCGAGCGCTGCGTATTCCGCGCAGAACCGTGCCGGAACGCGCGTCGCGAGGTTCAGCGAGCCGATCACCGGCTACGACGTGACGTTCGCGTTCGAGAAGGTCGTGCAGGACGGGATCTGGGAGCTGCAGACGCGGCCGCTGCGCGGGAACACGTCGGACGTCTACACGATACGCGTCGCGCAGGTCGTGGGCGACCGTTCCGGCTCGCACAAGTTCGGCTTCACCGATCCGCACTATCTTGCGACGACTGCGGGCCGCCAGTACCAAATCCATCTCGACAAGAACAAGCCGGTGCCGAATATCCTGACGCTGCAGTCGACTTCGACCGCCGACGACCGCTACGCGAAGGTCGTCGCGGACTTCGCCGCGTTCGGCCCGCCGCGATTCAAGAAGACCGTCGCGGCAGCACGGGAGAAGCTGCTCAAGTCGTGACGGCGCTGCGGTTTCTCGCGGCGCTCGCGCTGCTCGCGGCCGGATTCTTCGGGCTGTACGAGCTGGTGGAGTCGCCGCGCAGCGCCGCGTTCGCGCCGGTGGTCACGCACGGCAGCGGCCGGGTCGTCGCGCTGACGTTCGACGACGGCCCCACCCGCGGGATCACCGATCGTCTGCTCGACGTGCTCGAGCGGGAGCGCGTTCCGGGGACGTTCTTCGTCGTCGGAAGCGCGGCGCGCCGCGAGCCGGCGCTGCTGCGGCGCATGGCCGCGGACGGGGACGAGATCGAAGATCACTCCGAGACGCACCCGCACCTCAACGCGATCGTCTCGCGCGCCGCGCTCGATGCCGAGATCACGGCTGCCGACGACGCGATCGCCGCGGCGACTGGCCGGCATGCGCGCTGGCTGCGTCCGCCGTATGGTGCGCGCAACGCCGCGGTGCTCGCGGCGGCACAGCGGCACGGGATGCGCGTCGTGCTGTGGAGCGCGATGCTCGACGAAACCTCACCGCAGGTGGCGCCGGACGCCCTGGTCGAGCGTCTGCTGCGGCAAGCCGGCGACGGTGCGATCGTCGTGCTCCACGACGGCGACCGCGGCCGCGCAGAGCCCGGCGGACGCGCCTACGAAGCCGCGCTCGCGCCGCGCGTCATCGCAGCGCTGCGGGCGCGCGGCTACCGCTTCGTCACGCTGCAGCAGCTGGCCGGCGGCGGCTGAGTTTCAGAGCAGGCGTACGGCGTAGCCGACACCGCGCACCGTGCGAATCAGCGGGCGGCCCGTAATGCTGCGGACCTTGCGCCGGATGTAGGAGACGTACGTGTCGACGATCCCCGGCGCGACCGCGGCGTCGCCCCAGACCGCGTGCAGCAGCGCGTCGCGCGAGAGGACCCGTCCGGCGTGGCGCACGAGGACGAGCAGCAGATCGAACTCTCGGACCGTCAGCGGAACCGGGATATCCGAGCTGAACACCTCGTGCCGCTCGACGTCGATGATCAGGTCGTCGTAGTGCACGACCGCCGCGGAGACCGCCTGCCGTCGCCCCAGCAGTCGGTCGAGCCGTAGCGCCAGCTCGGCCATCGAGAACGGCTTTGCCATGTAGTCGTCGGCGCCGCTGCGCAGCGCCTCGACCTTGTCGGAGGCCCCGGCCCTCCTGCTCAGCACGACGATCGGCGCGCGCGTCGCGGTCGCGAGCCGTTCCAGCAGCTCGAGACCGTTCTCGCCGGGGAGCACGAGATCGAGCAGGATCGCATCGGGCTTCCAGGCGGCGACGTCGTGCAGGCCGTCCACGCCGCGCGACACGCTGCGTACGTCGAACCCGTGGTGTGCGAGGCCCGTCTCCAGCAGCTCGCGGATCGCGCGCTCGTCGTCGATCGCCAGTACGCGGGGCCGCCGGGTGGCGGACGGCGCCGTATCGTGCCGCTGGAGCACGGTCATCGTCTCTGCGTCGAGTACCATCATGGGCCGACCGTACTCCCGATTGCTGAGGTTCCCGTCCGCGCGCCCTGAGAATAGGCTGCAGGCCGGACTCCGGCTGTCCCTGCGATCTTGCTGGGAACACCTCGGAGACTGCTGCCAGGAGCCGCCGTGACAATGGCGGCCATGGAAACCAAGAGCGTCCAGCGCGTCGTCGTCATCGACGACGAGAGCAGCATTCGAGAGATGCTCGACGTCGGACTTACCCAGGCCGGTTTCGACGTCCGGACCGCGATCGACGGACCGGATGGATTGACCGCGATCCGCGATTGGAACCCCCACTGCATCGTGCTCGACATCATGATGCCGAAGATCGACGGCCTATCGCTGATCCCGCTGCTGCGGCGCCTGACGGAGGTGCCGATCATCATGCTGACCGCGCGCGGCGACGTGCGCGACCGGATCGACGGTCTCAAGGCGGGCGCAGACGACTACCTGGCCAAGCCGTTCGACCTCGACGAGCTGTCGGCACGAATCGATACCGCGCTGCGCCGTCCGGCGCTGCGGCGCGTGCACCATCTGCGCGTCGGCGATCTGGAGATCGACATCGAGTCGCGCGCGGCACGCCGCGGCGAGCGCTGGATCGACCTTTCGACACGCGAGTTCGACCTGCTCGCGGCGTTGGCGCGCCGGCCGAAGCGCGTGTTCACGCGCGAAGAGCTCCTCGACCTCGTCTGGGGCGTCGATCGCGACGTTTCCCCGGCGACGGTCGAGACCTACATCTCGTACTTGCGCGCGAAGATCGATCGAGCGAACGAGCCGCGGCTCATCCACACGGTCCGCGGCGTCGGGTACGCGATCAAAGAGCAGCAGTGACGACGCTGCGCTCGCGGCTGACCTTTTCGTACGCGGCGCTGGTCGCCGTCGTCCTGATCGTCGTCGCAGTCGTCCTCACCCGCTTCGCGTTCAGCCTCCTGGCCCAGCCGACGCTCGACGTCGTGACGCAGCGGGTCGCCGAGGCGAACGCGATCGTCGCCGCGCACCCCGAAATGAACGCGAGAGAGCTGGGGATGCTCGTCAAGCGCAGCCTCTCGGGCGGCGGTGTCGTCGTGCTGCTGCCGCCGCCGGATATGCCGGCCGGCCCACCGGCGAGGGATGACCCGCAGAATGTGATGCGTGCGTTCTCGGTCCCGTCACTGCTGGGGCTGCAAGGGCGTCTCGTGCGCATGCCCGACGGCGGCAGGATCATCATCGCGCCCGACATGCGCAGGCTCGTTCCGGCGGTGCGGCTCTACCTCGCTTCGTTGGCGTTCTCGATCGTCGCCGCGCTCGTCCTCGCCTGGGCGGCGGCGCGCTGGATCACGGCGCAGGCGATCGCACCGCTGATCACGGTGACCGTCGAACTGCGGCGTTTCGCGGGCGGTGACTTCACGCCGCGTCCGGTGACGACGAACGACCGCAGCGAACTCGGTGAACTGATCGCGGCGTTCAACGGCGCCGCCGCGCAAGTCGCCGCGGCCTTCGCCGAACGGGTGCGCGTCGAGGAGCAGATGCGGCGGTTCGTCGCGGATGCCGGACACGAGCTCCGCACCCCGCTGACCGTCGTCAGCGGATTTCTCGACGTGCTCGAGCGCGGCGGCATCACCGACTCCGGCATTCGGCTGCGCGCGTTCAGCACGCTGCGCACGGAGACGCGGCGGATGCGGCGTCTGGTCGAGCGGCTGATGGCGCTCGCGCGCCTCGAACGTCCGGACGCGGTCGAACCCGAGACGGTCGATGTGATCGCGATCGCGCAGGAGGCGATCGCGGAGGTCAGCGTGGCGCGCCGCGGCAGCGTCGTGCTCCACACTGCCGGCGGCGCAGCGCTGGTGATGGGCGATCCCGGCGAACTCTACGAAGCGGTTGCGAACCTGGTCGACAACGCGCTCAAGTACGGGGCGGGCAGCCAGGTCCGCGTCGACGTCGTTCGCGAGGCCGGCCACGTCGTCGTGTGCGTGAACGACCGCGGTCCGGGGATCCCGACCGCCGAGCGCGCGCACGTCTTCGAACGGTTTTTCCGGGGCGAGGCGACGGCCGGCATCGACGGTTCGGGCCTCGGCCTGGCGATCGTCGAACGCGCCGCAGCGCGTTGCGGCGGCACGGTGCGGCTCGAGTGCAACGAGGCGACCGGAACGACGTTCGTTCTGCGCTTCCGCGCGAAATCCGGCGGCGCACGGCGAGCCGCGCTGCTGCGCCTCGGCTGACGCCGCAGCGCCGGCAGGCGGCGCACCGGAAGCGTCAGGAAGGCTGCGCACGCTCGACGCTAAGGTCCGTCAATACCTGTTTCGCGGCGGATTGAAAACGACGGCCGTCCCCGTAGGCGCGCGCAACCAGCATGGCACCCTCTAACGCCCCGAGGACGCTTCGCGCCCGTTGCTTCGCCGGTCCCCGAAAAGCAAGCTCCCCGGCTCGACGACCGTCTTCGAGCACCGCCGCGAGCCATTTCTCGTTCGCGTCGAAGAAGAGCCGCAGCTCGTCCCGCATCGGGGCGGGGAGCGTGGCGTATTCGGCCGCGAACATGCCGCACAGGCACATCCGATCGTTGCGCATGACCGAGTCGTACAGGGCGACGTAGCGCCGCAGCTTCTCGCCCGCCTCGTTCGTCCGCCCGTCGATCGCTTCGAGGGCCTGCTCGAACACGCGGTGATATCGCTCGATCAAGGCGCGACCGAGTTCCGCCTTCGAAGGGAAGTGATAGTGAAGGCTCGCCTTCGTGCAGAGGAGCTTTTCCGCAACGTCGGCATAGCTGAACCCGTTGAACCCTCGCGTCTGAGCGCACTGCTCCGCGACATCGAGGATCCGCTGCTTCACCGACACCTGGGCTGCCGGGGGGCGAGCACCCTTTTTCGCCGTCATTTCCCTTGACTTTAACCTACTAGTAGATATACTCCTACTACTAGGGGAAAATTCGAAGGGGAGGCACATATGCAAACGTCTGTCAGAAAATTCGTCGACTGTCGCGACTTTCCAAGCGACAGCAAGTGCTCGCTGACGATCGCCGGGACCGAGGATGAGGTCGTCAAAGCCGCGACCGAACACGCTATTTCGACTCACGGGCATACCGCCGGTCCCGAGCTGGTCAACGCGATCCGCTCCTCGCTGCACGACGAGAAGTAACCGCGACGCGCCGCTAGGCGATCGGTAGCCCGATCGACACCGTCGCCGAGAATCCGGCCGCGGCGCTGCCCGATAGCGCCAGTTCGGTCTGACCTTTCGTCTCCCGGGTGTAGACGTGGTCGTTCGCGTTCGTCGTCGGGTTCGCGCCTTTCGCGCTGTACGGCGCGATCGTCGTGTTGATCGTGTCGATCATCGCTTGCCGGAAGAACACTTGCGTCGTGTTCGAACCGTCCGCGGTCGAGGATGCCGAGTTGTACTTCGATCGCGCGCGTACGTGGATGTGCGTCGTGCGCCCGCCGTACCAGCCCGGGAAGATCGTCGTGAACGCCGCCTTCCCGCCGGAATCGGTGAGCTGATAGCCGCGCAGCCATGTTTGCGACGTGGTGCCTTCGCTCGCTTCATCCGAATAGACGCCGGCGGCGTTGCAGTGCCAAAGATCGACCTGCACGCCCGGCATCGCGGCGCAACTCGCTCGCGTGTCGTAGACGTGCACGGTGAGCGTCAGCTTGACGCCGGACTGCACCGACCTCCCGTCGAGGTTGGCCAGGATGTTGCTGCGATTGAATCCCGCCAAGCTGTCGTCGGCGAAGAACGGTCCGATCTCGCCCTCCGGCGTCACGGCGCAGCCGCTCGCCGCGGAGCCGGTCCGGGCGGCGAGAACGCCGACGGCACCGCCGAGCAGGCCGAGTGCCGCGGCGCGGCTGAAGCGATGCCCTTCGTCCGGTTTCATACAGCGATTGTACTCCCAACGCTCCGAGGCCGCTGGGGGGAGAATTTCTGCGAAAATGGCCGGAAATAGGGGTTTTTCGGCGTATACTGCGGGCAACACGGCTCGGGTACGAGCCGAACCGCGACTACGAAAGGACCCTATGACCAAAAACGAACTGGCGAGAGAGCTTGCCGACGACTTCGAGCTCCCGCGCCGGCAGATGACCGAGATCGTCGAGGCACTGCTCGACCGGATCACGGCCGTGCTCAAGTCGGGCGACAAGGTGCAGCTGACCCCCTTCGGCCAGTTCAAGATCCGCGACCGCGCGGCGCGCGTCGCCCGCAACCCGCAGACCGGCGAGCCGGTGAACGTCCCCGCGAAGCGCGTGCTGAAATTCATCGCCGGCCGTGTCCTCAAGGAAGCCGTCGGAACGGCCAAGCGCGGCGCGAAAAAGGCGTCCGGCCCGGCGAAAAAGGCCTCGGGCGCGGCGAAGAAGACCTCGGGCGCGGCGAAGAAGACCTCGGGCGCGGCGAAAAAGGCCGTCGGCGGCGCAAAGAAGGCCGTCGCGAAGAAGGCCCCGGCCCGTAAGGCCGCTCCGGCCAAGAAGACCGCCGCGAAGAAGGCCGCGCCGGCCCGCAAGGCGACGAGCGCGAAAAAGGGCCGCCGCTAACCCTCACGCATAGATCCGGCCGCCGAGCTCGACGAAACCGTCGACGTGTCGGCGGCCTGGATCGTGGTGCGTCCAGTGCACGATCGGCGGCTTTCCGCGGTCGTGGACGAGTTCGCCCTGCACCGTCACGTGGTCGCCCGGCCGCGCCGGGACCCGCGGTGAAATGCTCACGTTGTCGATCACGCGGAACGTCGAGCCGTCGTCGGCGCGGACGTCGAATTGCTCGTGCGTGCGATGGTTGCGGCGCGAGCTGAAAAACGTGGGCGGCGTCGTGACCGTCCCGCTGTAGCGAACCTCCAAGGGGCACCTCCGCCGTTCGTTCACGCCCAGGGAGGCGCGCGGCAAGGGAGCGCCCAAGGGCGACGGGCGTGATCTGGCTGTTCGCGACGGTCTTTCTTTCGCTGGGACTCGTCAATCTCGACTTCTCGCGCGGCTGGTGGCGCGGACAGCTCCGCCGGCTCGCCGCCGGCGTGCCGCTGGTCGGCGCCTACTGCTACCTGACGCTGCCGCCGCTCGTCTTCCCGCAGGCGCTGGCGTTGCTGCTGATCACGCTGGTGCCAAACGTGCTGATCACCACGGTCACCGCGGCACGTACGATGGTGATCTCGCGCCGCGTCGTCTCGCTGCGCCGCACGCCGGCGTGGCCGCTGATCGCCGCGGTCGGTATCCTCGGGCTGTTCGCGGTCGCGATGCTGGTCGCGCCCGTCGTCGATGCGAGCGGGTTGCGCGACGTCACCGGCACCAAGATCTCCGCCGCCGCGGCGCCGGCCGCCGATCCGCGCCACGTCCGCGTCGTCCCCGAAGAGTCGGCGATCTTCGCCGGCGAGAAAGTCGTCGGCCAGCTCGGCGCATATTACCGCGTCGGCATCTACAACGTGCAGTCCGAGAACGGCCGGCTGGTCTGGGTCGCCCCGCTCAACTTCCAAGGCGTCGTCCAGTGGATCTCGCGGCGCACCTCACCCGGCGTCGTGATCGTCGACGCGGAGAACCCCGACGCAGCGGCCGAATTGCGGACCCGTGCGCCGCTGCGATTCGTGCCCTCGGCGCTCTTCAACGAGAACCTTCGCCGCCATGTCTGGCTGCGCTACGGGGACGAGCTGCTGCTCGAGGAGACGCTGCAGCTCGACACCAAAGGCGATCCCTGGTATCTCGTCACGCTCGGGCGGCCGACGATCGGCTGGAGCGGCGAGCGCGTCACCGCCGTCGTTCTCGTCAACCCCACCAGCGGCGCGATGGAGCGGATCCCGCGCGAGCAGTTCGACCGGCTCCCTGCCTGGGTGAGCCGCGTCTATCCGCCCGATCTCGTCGTCGAGTACAACGACTGGTTCGGGCGCTACGTGCACGGCTGGTGGAACGCGCAGGTCGCCAAGCGCGACGTCCACCTCCCCGCCCGCGACGACGTCTTCGGCATCCTGCTCGCGGACAAGCGGTTCGTGTGGTTCGTCGACCACACGTCGCCGAACCGTACCGACGCATCGATGACCGGGTTCACCTACACCGACAGCCGGACCGGTGAGATGACGTACTACACTTCGAGCGGGGGCGAGTACAACTCGAAGGCGGCGGAGGATGCAGTCGGCGGAAACCCGGTGATCAAGCAAGGCCGCCTGCTCCCCACCCAACCGATCCTGTACTCGCTCTTCGGGCAGAATACGTGGGTGGTTCCGGCGGTCGCCGACAACGGGAAGTTTCAGACGCTCGCGCTGGTGCAGGCCGCGGGCGGACACGTGGTCGTCGGGAATAGCGGCGCGCCCTCGCCGGCGCAGGACGCGTTCGCATCCTATCGCGCGTATCTCGGCGATCGCACCGCGGGCGCGAATACGACGCCGCGCGTGAGCGGAACGATCGACCGCTTCGCGTTCGCGAACGGGCGGGTCTGGTTCACGCTGCGCGAGCGCCGCGGCGTCTACACGATCGTCGACCAGACCGGTCCCGACGTGCTGCTGGCGCGACCGGGCGACAAAGTGAGCTTCGAGACCACGAGCGACGAGAGCGGCGCGAGCCTGGTGCGCGGCTTTGCGGACACGTCGATCGCACGATGAGAACCCTGCAGGCCGAGCGGATCACGCTGATCCCCGTCGAGGGCCGCAACGCGCGCGAGCTGTGGGGCGTCCTCAACGGGCCCGACCTTCGCAAGTATCAGGACATCCCGCGCGTGCGCCCGGAAGAGTTCGAGAGCCAGGTGCGCACGCGACCCAAGACGCTGCGCCCCGGCGCAACGGGCCGCTTCGAATGGCTGGTGAGGGCGGGCGACCCGCCGACTCCGGTCGGCTGGATCTCGCTGCGCGTGAACGACCGCAGCCCGCGCGTCGGCGAGGTCGGCTACAGCCTGGTGATGGAGGCGCGCGGAAACGGGTACGCGAGCGAAGCGCTGGGCGCGGTGATCGACGAGACGTTCGAATCGGCCGAGCTCGACGAGATCCAAGCCTGTATCGTGCCGGAGAACGTCGCTTCGCGCTCGGTCCTCGACCGAACCGGATTTCGCGAGGAGCGGATGCTGCGCAGCGGCGCCGTCATTCGCGGCCGGCACGTCGACGTGCTGCTGTTCTCGCTGACGCGCGCGAGCTGGGACCGCGCCCGCCGCGAGAACCTCTCGAACAACGGAAGGCTCCAGTCGCAACGCTAACCGCCCCGATGTCGACCCGGAGCTTGTCGAAGGCGAACGATCTAGGGCGTCTTCGCGCGGAACTTTTGGACGATCCGGCGGCTCGGAAACGATCCTAACTCGGCGTACCTAATGTGCGACGATTCCGCCGTGAACCCGCCTAGGTAGGCGGCGGTTCTGGGGTGCTTCCCTTGCGGTGTCAACGGTCCCGTCGCTTCATACGTAATCGTGCCGGCGCCGGTGCGGACGAACGTCTGCTCGCCGTTGGTTCTTCCGACGAGATTGAGTTGGAGCGCAACGATCGGCGCCAAGGCTCCCTTTGGCACCGGCTGATCGGTTTTCGCGACCTTGTATGCAAGGATATCCCGGGGGCCGGTCGTCTTATACCAGTGTTTGTCCCGGACCGTGTAGTTTGCGCCGATGATCGCGCCACCGGGATCATTTGCATCATAGAGGAGTTCGTACCTGATCTTGTATCCCGCAGGAATGCGATCGCTCGGGGCGGGGAAGGTGCCGATAGTGCCATTCACGTTGAAAATGTTGTTGCCTTTTGGTTGGCCGAGCGTCTCGATCAAGAATGTTTGATAGTCCGCCGATGCCCAATTTTCCAAGCCCCAGCCGATCGTTAGCTTCGCCGACTTCGACGGATTGAAGCCGGTCGTATATTGCTGCCATTTGCAATTGGCGCCCGTCGGCGAATACGCATTCAACTGCATCCCCAGGCCTTGCGGTGCGACGATGTCCTCCGTCACCTCGATCGTCACGACGAGCCCCCGTATTGGTTGGCCGCCGCCGTAGATAAAGTAATTGTGATTTGATGCAAAGGGATTTGGCGGGGGCGCTAGGTGTACTGTGTCGCGGTACGTCAAATCCAGGTCTAGAGCCGGCGGCTGATAACCATTGACCGGCGAGACCGGCGCGGCAACGGCCGGGAAAGGCCCAAGCGCAGCGGCGGCGGCAGTGCCGACGCCCTGGATGAATTTTCGGCGCTTTAGCATCGTCAATATCCCCTTAACGTGGTTTTGGGACGTCCAGAGGCCCAAAAGCTGGTCCGTTTCGTGCCGATCGAACCGAGCCGGTCGCCGAGACGCCCGGAAACCGCCGGAATCATCCGGCGGCGACTCGAATAGCAGGGTCATATGGGGAATCCCCGCTTAATCCGGTTCACGCGATCCTTGGACCGACGCCCCTTCCCCTTTACGTCAGCAACCCATTGACGATCCCTTCCCCATTGCCGGTGCACATCGCTGATTCCGCGAACTTCTTCCTGACCTACATCGTACCGTCCCTAAGTGTACTTGCCGCTATCGTCAGCGCCTGGGCCGCCATCCGGGCGCTCGCGGGAGTCAGGGCGGCGAATGACACGCTGGCGTTAACCAAGCGAGAAGCCGCCGCCGCCGCCGCTGAACGCGCCAAGAAGCCAAACCTGTATGTTCGTGAGGAGCGGAGTTTCCCGGACGCAAACGGGGTGGAAACGGCGGCTCACGGCCAGAATGGAGTGGGGCTTTTAGCTCAAGGAACGGGACCGGTCTTCGCGGCAAAAGCTACGACCACCGATTCGATCGATCGATCGATCGATCGATCGAAGGAAGGTCACCTTGCGAAAAGCATCGTCGGTTCTCGTCGTCGCTGCGGCCCTGGCACTCGCGGCGTGTAGCGGCGCGGGGACGTCCGGCCCAACGCCCGTCGCGGGCGGTCACGCGGCAGCGCAACAAACTCAGGCCAGAACCCCGCAGGGGAACAAGAAGGTGACCGGCGGCTCGTACGCGCTGTTCGATGACGCGACGCTCGTGCATCCCGGGAACAATTCTCCGACCGCGGTCCAGCTCGTGTGGTCGCCGTCCCAGCCGGATGGTTACGTCGATTATGGGATCCCGGCGGGGCTGACCGTCAGCCAACTGAACAACCTCAGCACCGATTACAAGTTCACGCAGGGAACCTGTAGTAACGGATCCCCTCGATTCCAGATCAACGTACTCGGGAAGAACGTCTTCGCGAACCTCGGACAGTTCCCGAATTTCACCGACCCGTGCGCCGGTGCGACGTACAGCAACTCGACGAATCTCATCTCTCCGACGAGCATGGTCGACGCGACGCAGCTCGGGAACGGATACGAACCCTGGGCGGCGTTTCAGGTGCAACACGGCAGCGACGTCGTGACGGGGATCCAGCTCGTCGTCGACGGCTTCACCACGCCCTACATTACGGCACAGTTCGATAATACGCAGATCAACGCGCAAACGTTTACCTACGAGAGCGCCGACTCGTGCAAGGACGGCGGCTGGCAGGCGTTCACGTCGCCCGGCCCGTTCAAGAATGAGGGCGACTGCGTTTCGTACTTCAACAACGGGAAGTAACCCCTAGGTCGTGGAGGATCGCGCGTGGGCGGTGCGCGCGATGCTCGCGACGGCGACGCCGAGGACGAGCCAGAACATCGAGCCGACCTTCGTGTAGAAGACGAGGCTAATGTCTCTTCTATTTCAGGGAACGATTTTCGCACATTAAACTAGGAGCAACACTTGAGAACCATTTACCAACCTCTTGCGCTCGTTGCGCTTTTTTCTGTGGCTGCGTGTAGCGGAGCCGGAAGTTCGAACTCTGCGGTCCCCACGGGATCGTCGGGTCAATCGGCCGCGCAATCGCAATCTCGCGTACTTCAGAACCACAACAAACCACCCGCAGGCGGTTTCACGTTATTCGGGGACGGCGTTCTCGTCCACCCTGGCCACAACTCGCCGACCGGAGTCGACGCTTCTACCAACGGTAGCTCGACCTACGGAGGCGTTGATTTCGGCGCGCCGGTGGCGACCTTCCATGATTTGACCAATCTTAGCACGGATGTCCGGCTCGTTTCGGGCGCGAACAGTTGTGCCTTCGGGTCGCCGCGCTTCGATGTCGGCGTCACGAACGGAACCGCGTCCGGGGATCTCTTTGTGACGATTCCTTGCGATACGGTTCCAGTCGGGACGTGGAGTAATTCCGGAAACGTCTTCAACTGCACCGATCCGCTGAACGGAGCGCCGACATGTATCTTCCCGTCGGGCGGCATCTGCGGCAGCTCGGTTCCGATCTGCTACCAGGGCATGACGTACGCGCAGGCCGAGGGCTTTTACGGTAGCTACACGGTAACGGACATCGCAATCGTCGTCGACCCATCGAACGGCGCGGAAGACGTGCAGTTCGACAACACGGCGATCAACAATCTGTTGTTTACTTACGAGAGTAAGGACACGTGTATGGACGGCGGCTGGCAACAGTTCACGAGCCCACCGGGACCGTTCAAGAACCAAGGCGACTGCGTCAGCTACTTCAACAACGGTAAGTAGCAGACTCAGAACCGCTTAGCCCAACGTAAGAAAGGGAACCTGGGACACTCGTCCCGGGTTCTTTTTCTTGCGCAACCGGATCGAACGTTACTCTCGATTGCCCATCGGACCGATCCCCACTTAGATGATTTTTGCGTGGTTCATCTGGCGAATCCGGGTTAAGTAAAAAATTCGCGGCAAATCATGCAGAGAATTGCCGCCTTACGCTCACCGCCGAAAATGGCGCACGCTTCTACCGCCGAGCGGTGGAACGCGCCCCGCCCGCACTACGCCCGCAAGGATTGCCCAGTCAACGGGGCAGCGCTCGCTTCCTCCCGGTTCAGCGCGCGGTCGCGGTGATCCGCGACATGCCGATCCAGCGGTTCAGCCAGTCGAGCATCTCGGCGAGCGTCGTCTCGACGCTCTCGCGGCCGACGTAGCCGTGCGCTTCGTACGGCAGCATCACCAGCCGCGCCGTTCCGCCGTTCCCTTGGATTGCAGCGTACAGACGCTCCGACTGGATCGGAAACGTGCCGGTGTTGTCGTCGGCCATGCCGTGGATCAAGAGCAGCGGATCCTTGATCGCGTTCGCGTACGTGAACGGCGACATCTTGGTGTAGAGGTCGGTTGCGTCCCAATAGCTGCGCCGCTCGTTCTGGAATCCGAACGGCGTGAGGGTGCGGTTGTAGGCTCCGCTGCGCGCGATCCCGGCCTTGAACAGACGTGAGTGCGCGAGCAGGTTGGCGGTCATGAAGGCGCCGTACGAATGGCCGCCGACCGCGACGCGATCGGGGTCGGTGACGCCGATGCGCACCGCCTCGTCGACCGCCGCCTTCGCGTCGGCGACGAGCTGCTCGACGTAGGTGTCGTTCACCGTCGCCGGATCGCCGACGATCGGCATCGAGGCGTTGTCGAGCACCGCGTATCCGGCGAGCGCGAGGAACAGCGGCGAGGGGCCGGTGACGCCGACGAACGTTTGCGTCGTGTTCGTGTTCTGCGAGGCGGTGCCGCGGTCGAGGTACTCGAGGGGATACGCCCACACGAAGGTGGGAAGGTGGGTCCCCTCTTTCCAGCCCGGCGGCGTGTACAGCGTGAAGGAAAGATCGACGCCGTCAGGGCGTTTGTACGTCACCAGGCGGCGCCCGATCGCGCGCAGCTGTGGCGCGGGATCGGCGAACGCGGTCAGGGCGCGCAGCGCTCCGGTCGCGCGCGTCCGCACGTAGACGTTCGGCGGATCGGCCGGCGACTGGCGCTGGGTGAGGATGCGGTCCGCCCCGGGATCGAGCGGGAACAGCGGCTGCTCGAGCGGCGCGAGGTCCGACCGGAACAGCCGCGTCTTCGCGCCGGTGCTCAGATCGAGGCGGTCGAGGAACGGGCGCCGCCCGTCGGGACCGTAGCCCGCACCGCGCAGCCAGATCGCGTCGCCGGCGTGCGCCACGACCGCCTCGCCGTTGGGGGCGCTCGCGGTGACCGGCGTCCCCGGATCGCTGTAGACGTCGCCGTCGCGCAGCGTCCAAAGGCTCTTGGGTTCGGTGCCCGCGCTGTGCGTGTCGACGAGCAGCGCGGTGCGGGTGCGCGTCGCGCGATCGTACGTCGAGACGAGGGCACGCTCGTCGCGGTCGAGCCACACCACCAACGACGTGCGGGCCGCGGTACGCGCGAGCTCGGCGGGCGCGCTCGTGAACGGTGCCGCGAGCGTGACGATGCGATCGCGCGCGGGCGTCTTCGTGCGCGGATCTCCGCCGTCGAGCGCCTCGGCCCAGGCCAGCGTCGCCGGCGACGACGGCTTCCAGGCGACGTCGCGCGGACCGGTCGGGACGCCGTCGGCCGGGACGCGGTCGGCTAATGGACGGTCGGCGACGGTCGCGACGTGCCGGCCGCGCAGGTCGAGGACCTCGGTCGTCTGCGGGAAGCGCTCGTACGGGAACAGATACGAGTACGGCTGGTGCACGCGCGACGCGAGCAGATACCGTCCGTCGGGCGAGGGAACGACCGACGTGAAAACCCCACGCGCCGCGCTGCGTGCGACCGCGCCGGTGCGCGCGTCGACCACCGCGATCCGCGAGGTCGCGTAGTACTCGAACAGCGACTCGTCGCGTGCGTTGGCGAGCATATCCTCGTACGTCACGATCTGGCCGGCTTTGCCGCTGGTCTCTTGTACCGCCGGACCGTCCGCGACGCCGAGGGCGGGTGCCGCACCGGTGCGGTCGACGGCACGCACGACGAGGTGCGTCGCGTCGGGCGTCCAGGCGAACGCGTTCGGAAAGACGTCGTTGACCGCCAGCTTGGCGACCGGCGCGGCGTGTCCGTCGGCGGTCGTGCCCAGCCATAGCTCGGTGCCGGACGGGGTGGCGTTCGTCAGCGCAAAGCGCGACTCGTCGGGCGAGAACTCGAGCGCGGTCACGTGCGCGCCCGGCGGGAGCGCGACGCGGACGACGCGGCCGTCGGCAACGCGCTCGAGTGCGACCGAGGTCGTCGCGCGCGCATGGTGGATCCCGTTGGTCGCGGGATCGATCCGCAGTCCGGCGAGCCGGAGCATCGGACGCGCGAGGTCGGCGACCGGCGGATACCGCAGCGGCGTCTTGAGCGCCAGAACACCGCGCCGAGGCCCGGTCGAGACGATCGGGATCGGCGGCGCCACGAGCGCCGCTTCGATCGCCGGCGGCGGCTTCCGATAGTGGGTCGCGTCGGCGAAGGCCGGCGCCGCGAGCGACGTGCAGAGGGCGGCGGCGATCGTAAGGCGGCGCGCGAGCATCCGGCGCCGCTTCGGTACCGGCGGCATCCGTCCTACGGACGGCGGTCAGCTCAGCCCGCAGAGCTCCCAAGCGAGCGAGACGAGCCCTTCGATCTTGGCGGCGGCGACGTTCTCCTCGAGGGCGGCGTCGCGCCCGAGCGCGACGACCAGCGCGACCAGCGCGTAGGCGGCGAAACGCGCGGACGAGATCGCGGTCACGTGCTGCTCGCGCAGCGCATCCAGATACGTGCCGACCCGGTCAACGGCGGCGTCGACCGCCTCGCGGCGCGCTTTGACGACCGCCTCGTCGGCGTTCGAATAGACGTGCCAAGCGCGGACCACGCCGCGTTCGCGGCGCGCGCTGTCGGCGGTCTCGCGCAGCCAGCCGGCGACGCGCGCGCGTTCCTCGTCGCGGCTCCCCGGCGGCTGCCCGAAGCGGGCATGAATGTCGCCGAGCGAGGGACCGTGGCGGAGCAGCGCCTCGCGGACCGCGTGGCCGCGGTCGGTGAAGTAGCGGTAGAAGGTCCCGTACGCGACCCCAGCCTCGCGGGCGATCGACCCGGCCGAGAGCGACTCGGCGTCGCCGTTCGCGAGCAGCCGGGCCACGGCATCGAGGAGCCGGTCGCGCGAGCTGGGCTTCACGGGGCGCTCGGGGAGGCCGGCGTCGGCGGGGTCGACACGGCCGAGGTAGGTCCAGCGCCCGCGGACGCGGCGCGTCTCGGGGTCGCGGAAGCTTTCGACCCGGTAGCGGTAAGCGCGTCCGCTGACGCGCTTGATCACCTCGTAGGCCAACCTCCCCTCGCTTTCTGGGAATTTCATTAGACAAGCGGGCAAAGCTTGCTTCCGTCCCCCAGCGCGGTTGCCCGAGACTTTACCGAACGCGCCGCCGAACCGGCGGGGAGCGACCCGCTGCTCGCTTTGCCTACCAAGCGGGATCGCATCGCCCGAAACGGGGTACACGGGGACGCATGACAGACGAACGTCGGCGCCGGGACGAGCAGCGTCTTCATCGCGCGCAAGAGATCGCCCACGCCCTGCGCGAGCGACAAGCCGAGCTGCAGCTGGAATTGCTCGAGCGATCGCGTCTGCGGTCGGCGCCGCTCGAGTTAGCGGCGTACCGCCGCGCTGGTACGCCGGCGGTCGCCTGGCCGGTCCCCGACGACGTCTGCTGAACCGCTCAGCGTTTGCGTTTGGTCGAGTCCAGCCTGCGCGCCACCGCCTCGAAGAAGAGGATGATCAGCACCGCCGAGACGATGCCGATGAGGGCGTCGGGCAAGAAGTCCATGTCGTCGAATCGTCGCGTGTCAGAGATAGTAGCTCGCGCCGAGAGCGACATAATGATACTTGCCGGTCGACATGGTGGAGACTCCTTGCGCGTCGAGCGCGCGGTTGAGTTCGAGGACGTTCACGCGCGGCTCGCCGAGCAGGCCGAACTGACGCGGCGTCACGTGCGCGGCGACGATCGCGTTGAGGCTGTCGAGCGACATCGCGCGCGCTTTCGCGACGCGCGGCGCTTGATAGTACGCACCTTCGGGCGAGATGTCGGGGTCGATCCCGCTCGCGCTCGAGGTGACGAGATCCATCGGGATCGGTCCCGCCGCGTCCGGGTTCGCCTTCTTGAGGGCGGCGATCGCGCTCTTCGTGCCGTCGATCAGCTTCTTGCTGGTCGGGCCGAAGTTGGTGCCGCCGGTCGAGGTTGGATCGTAGCC
The DNA here is from genome assembly GCA_003168375.1 of Vulcanimicrobiota bacterium. Taxonomy (GTDB): domain Bacteria; phylum Vulcanimicrobiota; class Vulcanimicrobiia; order Vulcanimicrobiales; family Vulcanimicrobiaceae; genus Vulcanimicrobium; species Vulcanimicrobium winogradskyi. The sequence goes on along the minus strand of PMSI01000003.1, from coordinate 1,044,293 downwards.
CTTGCCCGCGGCCGACGGGCGGCCTTGGAAGTACTGCGGCTTGGTGAAGTTCTGACCGACCAGTTCGGAGCCGATCACGGTGCCGTTGGCACCGGAGATCAGCGAACCTTCGGCTTGATGATGGAACAGCAGCGTTCCCAGTCCCCAGATCACGAGCGGGTAGATGAGGCCCAGTGCGATCACCGTGACGATCGTGAAGAGTACCGACGTGACCAGATGGCGGAAGGTGCTGTCGCGCCCGGGCGCGGTCTGCGGTGTGGTCGACATCGTTAGTTCGCTCCGGTGAGGTGAAGAAGGCCGCCCAGGATGAGATCGATCGCCTTGATCCCGATGAAGGGCACGATGATCCCGCCCAGGCCGTAGATCAGGACGTTCTCGCGCAGGACGGCGTCCGCGCCGCGCGGGCGGTACGGAACGCCGCGCAGGGCGAGCGGGATCAGCGCGACGATGATCAGTGCGTTGAAGATGATCGCCGAGAGGATCGCGCTGTGCGGGTTCAAGCGCATGACGTTGAGGGCGTCCATCGCCGGATACGCCGCGATGAACATCGCGGGGAGGATCGCGAAGTACTTCGCGACGTCGTTCGCGATCGAGAACGTCGTGAGCGAGCCGCGCGTCATGAGGAGCTGCTTGCCGACCTCGACGATCTCGATGAGCTTCGTCGGATCGGAGTCGAGGTCGATCATGTTGCCGGCCTCTTTGGCCGCCTGGGTCCCGCTGTTCATCGCGACGCCGACGTCGGCTTGCGCGAGCGCCGGCGCGTCGTTCGTGCCGTCGCCGGTCATGGCGACCAGGCGGCCTTCACTCTGCTCGCGCTTGATCAGCGTCATCTTCGTCTCGGGCGTCGCCTCGGCGAGGAAGTCGTCGACGCCGGCCTCGCGCGCGATCGCGCTGGCGGTGAGCGGGTTGTCGCCGGTGATCATCACCGTGCGAATCCCCATCGCCCGCAGGCGGTCGAAGCGCACGCGCGTGTTTGGCTTGAGGATGTCGCGCAGCCCGATGCAGCCGAGGATGCCCCCCCGGTCGGCGAGCAGGAGCGGCGTGCCGCCGGCGCGCGCGATGCGGTCGACATCGGCCGCGAGCACGTCGGTCCGGCCGCCGCCGTTCTGCGAGATCCAGGCGCGAATCGCGTCGGGGGCGCCTTTGCGCAACTGCGAGCCGTCGGCGTAGTCGACGCCGGACATGCGGGTGTAGGCGCTGAACGGCACGACGACCGCGCCGGCCGGCAGGACGGTGCTACCGTCACCCGCACCCTTCGACAGGCTCAGCGTGACAATGCTGCGGCCCTCCGGCGTCTCATCGGCCAGCGAGGCGAAATACGCCGAACGGTAGACGATCGTGTCGTCGGCGCCTAGTGCGAGCACGATCTCGGTAGCCTGCCGGTTGCCCAGCGTGATCGTCCCGGTCTTGTCGAGCAGCAGCGTGTCGACGTCGCCGGCCGCTTCGACGGCACGGCCCGACATTGCCAGCACGTTGCGCTGTAGGACGCGGTCCATGCCGGCGATCCCGATCGCGCTCAGCAGTCCGCCGATCGTGGTCGGTATCAGGCAGACCAGCAGCGCGATCAGCACGACGACGCTGGGAGTGGCTCCGGCGTAAATCGAGAACGGGGCCAGCGTCGCGACCGCGATCACGAAGATGATCGTCAAGCCGGAGAGCAAGATCGAGAGCGCGATCTCGTTGGGGGTCTTCTGGCGGCGGGCGCCTTCGACCAACGAGATCATGCGGTCGAGGAACGACTCGCCGGGGTTCGCGCTGACGACGTAGACGATACGATCCGACAGCACGCGGGTGCCGCCGGTGACGGAGGAGCGGTCGCCGCCCGCTTCGCGGATGACGGGTGCGGACTCGCCGGTGATCGCCGACTCGTCGACGGTCGCCGCCCCTTCCACGATCTCGCCGTCGGTCGCGATCAGGTCGTTGACCTCCGCCACGACGCGGTCGCCGCGGCGCAGCTGTGTCGCGGGGACGCGCTCCTCCCGCCCATCGGCCAGACGTCGGGCGATCGTGTCGGTCTTGGTGCGCCGCAGATACTCCGCCTGCGCTTTCCCGCGGCCCTCCGCCATCGCCTCGGCGAAGTTGGCGAACAGGACGGTGAACCACAGCCACGCCGAGATCGCGATGTCGAACGATGCTTGCCCGTTGCGCGCGTCGCGGAAGGCGTAGAAGATCGAGACCAGGGCGCCGACCTCGACGATGAACATCACCGGGTTGCGCAGCTGGACGCGCGGGTCCAGCTTGACGAACGACGCGCGGATCGCGGGGAACAGGATCGAGCGGTCGAACAGCGAGCGCGAGCGGCTAACCATTAGAATTGCTTTCCTTGCTGGTTCAGGAGGTGCTCGACGATGGGGCCGAGCGCGTCGGCGGGGAAGAACGTGAGCGCGCCGACGATGAGGATCACGCCGATCAGCAGCACGACGAAGATCGGTGACGTCGTACCGAACGTGCCGGCCGTCGCGGGGACCGCGCGCTTGGCGGCCAATGCCCCGGCAAGGGCAATCACCGGGATCATGATGGCGATACGGCCGAACAGCATGACGACGCCGCCTGAGACGTTCCACCACGCGTTCGCCGAGAGACCGGCGAACGCGGAGCCGTTGTTGTTCACCATCGACGAGTACGCGTACAAGATCTCACTGAAGCCGTGCGGCCCGGCGTTGTTGAGCGTCGCCAAACCGGCCGGCAGGACGGAAGCGATGCCGGCAGGGACGAGCGCGAAAACCGGGACCACGAGAGCCGCCAGGATCGCGAGCTGCACCTCACGGCGCTCGATCTTCTTCCCGAGGTATTCGGGGGTACGGCCGACCATCAGTCCCGCGATGAAGACGGTGAGGATCGCGTAGTAGATGATCCCGTAGAAGCCCGAGCCGACGCCGCCGAAGACGACCTCTCCCAGCTGCATGTCGAACATCGGGATGAGCCCGCCGAGCGCGGTGAACGAGTCGTGCACCGCGTTGACCGCGCCGCACGACGTGTCGGTCGTCATCGTCGCGAACAGTGCCGAGGCGGCGATGCCGAAGCGCGCTTCCTTGCCCTCCAGGTTGCCTCCGGCGACGCCGAGCGCATGCACGATCGGATTCCCGGCCGCTTCGGCTGCGTACGCCGCCGTGAAGCCCGCCACGAACAGGGTCGTCATCGCGGCGAACAGCACCCAGCCCTGACGCTGGTCTTTCACGTAGCGTCCGAACGTGTACGTCAGCGCACCGCCGATCAGGAAGATGCACACCAGCTCGATGAGATTGGAGAAGCCGGTCGGGTTCTCCCAAGTCGAGGCGGAGTTCGCGTTGACGAAGCCGCCGCCGTTCGTGCCCAGCTCTTTGATGATCTCCATCGAGGCCATCGGACCTTGCGGGATCGACTGCGCGGCGCCCTCGAGCGTCTTCACGGCGGTGTAGCCGCTGAAGTTCTGCGGCACGCCCTGCCACAGGAGCAGCAGCGATCCCACGACGGCGATCGGCAGCAGCACGTAGAGCACCGCGCGCGTGAGGTCGACCCAGAAGTTACCGATCGTGGAGGCGCTGCGGCGCGATAAACCACGCATCAGCGCGATCGCGATCGCGATACCGGTCCCTGCCGAGACGAACATGTGCCAGCCGAGGCCGGCCATCTGCGAGAGATAACTCATCGTCGACTCGCCGGAATAGAACTGCCAGTTCGTGTTGGTCATGAACGAGACTGCGGTGTTCCACGCCAGATCGGGCGCGAGGTTGCCGAAGCCTTGCGGGTTGAGCGGCAAGAACGCCTGGACGCGCAGCAGCACGTACAGATAGAGAAAGCTCACCAAACTGAACGCGACCACGGAGAACGCATAGGGCTTCCAGCCCATCTCGCGCGCCGGATCGATGCGGCAGAGACGGTAAAGCCCGCGCTCGACCGGCGCGAGCACCGGCGAGAGAAAGACGCGCTCGCCTTCGAAGACCCGGGCCATGTAGGCGCCGACGGGCTTCACGAGGAGGCAGACGAGCGCGAAAACGACGGCGGCTTGCAGCCACCCCACGACGGTCATTGAATCGCTACCTCGTCAGAAACGTTCGGGACGCAGCATCGCGTACGTCAGGTACACGAGCGCGGCAATTGCCAGCAGCAAACCGACGAGCAGATCGGTTGTCATATCTTGTCACACGCGATGACGTAGCGGTCGAGCAGCCAAAACGAGACCGCCGAGAGTGCAACGAGGCCGATCTCGAGGACGATGGGGTTCATCGCTTCGCCTTCACCGGGATGCGCACGGTTAGGCGCTCGGCGCCCAGCGCAATGAGCGGACAGATCGTGACGAGCAGAATGATCCACAACATCACGGCGATCGTACGCCTCGGCTAGGTCGCCCGCCATCCGCCGATCGGCCGAACCTTTCGGCTCCAGGGCTACGTTCGCGCAAAGCGACGCCCGACCTCAAACACCGCCCGAGCTCATCCTGAATCGCCACCCATCCTAATGTCACCCTGAGCTTGTCGAAGGGCGAACGATCGCGCGAAGCGACGAATCGTGCCCCAATCGCCGCGAGTCAGCGCCTCGTTCTTGCGCACCGCTTTGGGGTGGATCGTTCGCCCTTCGACAGGCTCAGGGTGACATCGGGTTTGGTGGCGGTTTATGGTGAGCACGGAGGCTTGCTGATTTAAGGGCGATGCTCCGTTGTTCGTCCACGAATAAATCAGGAAGGGACCGAATAAATCAGGAGGCGGCCGATTAAGTCGGAAGACGCCGCATCTCCGAGGTTCCCGCTCTTGGGCGTCCCGGTGCATACGCGTGCTCTTCAATCCCTCTTTGCCGATCGACGCCTCAGCCCAAAGTTAGCTCGCGCCGCTGGCCAACTCCGTGCCTTGTCCGGGGCTTGTCAGCTGATGCATGGGACAGAAAGAGCTTCGTTCTCCTACTCAACCCGCAAAACGAGGCCGGATCGAAGCGCTGCGAAAACTGGGGAGCGGCGCGCTGACGCTGCGGTTAGGAGGCGCTTGGCTCCTAATCGGCCTCGGCATCAGATCCGTACGGGCCAGTGGTAATGCCCTTGCCCGCGCTCGAAATGCGCCCGATACGCGAACAGCATCTGCATCGCAATGACGTTTCCGGCGAAGAGCTTCGTGTAACCCGAGGTTGTGCGGCTGGCGAGAACGCCCGCTATCAACGTTGTCTCCGCCTCTCGCCAGCGATCTTGCTGCAGGTACGAAACGCCGGTGAGCGCGCTCTTCATGTCGCTCCCATTTGCGAACAGTAAGGGATCGTAGGCGACGTTGCACGCGCCGGCGTCGCGTTCTCGTTGGCGCCACGCCGAGCGTGCCTCGGAGAGATGTCCGGCCATCGCCAACTGGATGCCTTCGGCAACTGTCGCATCCGAACAAGGCGCCTCGGGCGGCTCGGCATCGTGCAAGAAGTCCAACCACGCCTCCTTCCAGATGCCGCGCACCGCCGCGCTGCGGCCCGCCGGGGCGCCGCCCGCTCGCGTGACGGCCGCGGCGAGATCGGTAGCCGCGGCTCGGTCGTCCCGCGCATAGAGGTCGGCCAAGAAGACGCCGCGCAGCGCGTCGTTGTAGAGAAGATAGTGCGGGTCGGTTCCGGAGGCGAGCACAGCTCGGAATCGTGCGGCGGCCTGCTTCGGCGAGCCGGATGTGAGTTGAATGAAGGCGTTTGTCAACTTCTCTTGTTTGAGGCGTGAGAGCGGGAGCGCGTGCGTGGCCGGCGCCGGCTGCGCGGGCGCCGATCCGGCGCAGTTTGCAGTCAGAAGGCCCGTCAGCACGGAAAGCGAGAGAAACGCGGCTCGACGCATCGTGTCTCCTTCGGCGGCGGTTGCGCCGCTACCGCGCCGCCCGAATGACGTGCGGGGTGACGATAATGTAGAGGTTGGTGTTTTGGCTCGTGTCGTGCCGGACGCGGAAAAGCGGTCCGATGATCGGGAGTCTTCGTCATTTTATCAGTGGAAACGCGAATATACCAGTAGGCGAAGCCTTAAATCAGCGGATGGGCGATCAAATCAGTAGAGGCTTCCGCTGCGCGATGTGATCGGCAAATATCAGCAAGCCTTGAGCACGGGCGCGCTGGGACGTCACGGCGACGACGAGTGGGATTTGAATCCTCGTCCCTTTTGTGACGATCGTTCGCCCTTCGACAAGCTCAGGGTGACGTCGGGGTGGGTGGCGGTTCAAGGTGAGCGCGGGCGCCCGCGTTCCGGGGGGAGCCCCCGGGGTGTTCGCCAAGGAGAAACGCAGAGATGATGCGTTTTCTGACGGTACTGTTCGCGATCGGGGTTGCAGCACTCGCGCCGGCGATCGCTTCGGCGCAGTCGACGCCCGCGCCGGCGGCATCGCCGTCGCCGTCGCCTTCGCCGAATCCGATCGGGCCGGCGTTCGGCGCGAACGATCCGTGCACGTCGATCTCGGCGCTCGTCACGCGGCCCAGCGTCACGAATTCGGTCTGTACCGTGCGGCCCAATCACGTGCTGGTCGAGACGGGCTATCAGAACCTGAGCAACGAGGGCGGCGGCAACGCCGTCACCTACCCGCAAGCGCTGATTCGGGTCGGCTTGCCGATCCCCGCGCTGGAGTTCGATCTGACGCCGCCGCAGATCTCGCGCGGCAACGCCGGCGGCGCCGTGACGACCGGGTCGACCGATGTCGGCGCGGGATTGAAATACGTGTTCGGGTACACGCCGAAATTCAACTACGGCGGTCAGGTGTTCTTCACCGCGCCGACCGGCCTGAACGGTGCTTCGGCCGGCGGCACGACCACGAGCTACGCGCTCAACGCCGGCTACACGCTCAACTCCGTGTTCTCGTTGGCCGGGACGGTGACCGCGCTGTCGCAGACGAACGGTGCGCAGCGCTGGCCGAGCCTCGTGCCTTCGCTCGTGCTCGGCGTGACGCTGCCGAACGCGACCGGGCTCAACCTCGAGATCGCACAGTTCACCCACGCGAACGGTCCCAGCACGCCGACCCGCACGCAGTACCTGCTCGGGATCTACCGCGATATCGGCCCGCGCGTTCAGCTCGACACGTCGTTCGCCGTTTCGCCGACCGCCGCAACCGGACGCTACAAGTACGTCGGGTTCGGCGCCAGCTTCTACCTCTGAGCCGCGGCCGACGGATCGTCGTCGCGCGGCGCGAACACCAGCAGCTCGCGGGCTCCCGCCGCCAAGACGCGCACGGCGAACGAGCGCTTTCCGAAGAAGCCGCGTTTGTGCCGCGGCGACTCGACGGCGAGGACGTCGCCGTCGGCGAGTGTCTCGACGATGCGAACGGCGGCGTCCGGGGCGACGTCGGCGAGGAACGTCCCGTGCACGGCGCTGGTCGCGGCGGCTAGCGCATCGATCGCGGCGCGCGCCGACGGGTCGTCGTTCGCGGTGACCGCGACGACGCGCAAGTCGACGTCGAGCCGGCGGGCCAGCCGCCCGGCGCGCCGGATCAGCGCCGCGTCGCGTTCGCGCGGCGCGACGCCGAGGACGAGCCGTGCGAAGGGGCGCTCGCGGGGGCGCTCCGAGCGCGCGCGCAACATCTCGCGCACCGCGAGCTCCCTCAGCGCCGCGAGGTTCTCGGTGCGGAAGAAGTGCGCGAGCGCGGCGTCGACCCGCTCGCGGGGGTAGATCTTCCCGTCGCGCAGCCGTTGCCGCAGCACGTCGGGCGTCACGTCGATGAACACGACTTCGTCGGCGAATTCGAGGACGCTGTCGGGCAGCGTCTCGCGCACGCGCGTTCCGGTGAGGCGTTCGACCGCGTCGCCGAGCCCTTCGAAGTGCTGGACGTTGAGCGTCGTGATCACGTCGATCCCAGCGCGGAGGACCGCGATCACGTCGTCGTAACGCTTCGCGCGCGCACCCGCGTTCAGATTGGTGTGCGCGAGCTCGTCGATCAGGGCCACGCGCGGATGGCGCAGCATCAGCGTCTCGAGGTCCATCTCGCCGTTGGCCAGGCGCGGGATCTGTTCGATCCCGGCGAGCAGAACGGCGGTCTCCGCGCGCCCGTGCGTCTCGACGAGCGCCGCCACCACGTCGATGCCCTCGTCGATGAGCTGGTGCGCGCGGTCCAGCATCGCGTAGGTCTTGCCGCTCCCCGCCACCGAGCCGAGGTAGATCGTCAGCTTGCCGTAGCCGATCCGCAGCCGGTCGCCGAGCGCGGAACCGTAGGGGTGGCGCCCGCCCTCGGCCGTGAATCCCGAGGGGCCGGCGTTCGCGTCGGCGATCAGCAGCTCGCGGTCGAGCGGCTTGCTCAGGATGCGGTCGGCGAGCGGCCCACGCGGGACGATGACGTGCGAAGCGCGCACCGCGCTCAGATCGCCGCGTTCCAGGCCCGGCGGGAGAGGGATGACGCCGCCGTCCGCGTGCAGCGTCGCGTCCGCGAGCGCGCGCGGGTCGACGCCCTCGATCCCGACGGTTTCGAGCGCGAGATCGAGCGCGTCGGCGAGCGCCGCGGCGCGCCGGACGAACGGCTCGGGATCGCTCGGACCGACGGTGACGGCGAGCGCGGTCGAGACTTTGCTCGGCGCGACGACGGGGTTCGTGAGGTCGTCGACGACGCGCAGCAGCAGCTCGCGCATCAGCCCGACGTTCTTCGGCTGCAGGATCCCGGCGGCGGCGCGCTCGATGTCCTCCTCGCGCACGATGCGCCCCGTCCGCAACCGCGACTCGATGACCGACGGCGCGACGTCGAGCGCGATGACCCGGTCGGCTTTGCGCAGGAACGCGGCGGGGACGAGCTCGCGGACCGGATACCCGATGATGCGCTCGGCGACCGGCGCGACCGTGTCGAGATGCATCACGTTGAACGCGCCCAACACCGACTTCCCGGCCTCGCGCAGCGCCAGCGCGTCCTGCCAGCGCTTCGCATGCGCCGCGCCGGGCGGGTTCGAATGCGCGAGCTCGTCGAGCACGATCGTCTCCGCGTCGCTCGCGAGCGCAGCCTCGAGGTCGAAGTCCTCGACGACCGTCGTTCCGGCGGCGAAGCGCCGCGGCGCGATGCGCTTGAGCGGCGCGGCAAGGGCCTCGAGCTGCGGGCGGCTCTTCGTCTCGACCCAGCCGATCGCGACGCGCCGGCCGGCCTTCGCTTCGCCGAGCGCGTCCATCAGCAGACGGTGCGTCTTCCCCGCGCCGGGGACGCTGCCCAGGTAGATCGTCAGCTTCGGCGACAGGCCGAGCTCGGCGAGGAGCGCCGCTCCCTTCGACATGGGGACATCCGAGCGTGGTCTCTCCCGCACGCCGATCTGTTCGCAGGGCGGGCATGCGGCTCCCCGAAGCGCCCAAACGTGCGCTCGCGAGCCGTTGCCGTCGCCGCCTTCGCGCTGCTGCTCGCCGCGTTCGTCGTCGACGCGTTCACACCGCAGCGGCTCGTGGTCGCGATCCTGCTCGACGTGCCGATCGTGCTCGCCGCGCTGACGCAGAGCCGCCGCCTCACCGCTTCGCTCGTCATCGCCGCGCTCGCCGCCGACATGGCGGCCGCGTTCATCAACGCCGCCCAGGACGAGTACCGCTGGGACCCCATCGGGCTCGGCGACCGCGCACTCTCGATGCTCTCGATCGTGCTGGTCGGCTATCTCAGTACGGCGGTTCAGGAACGCGCCGAACGAGTCGGAAGGCTCGCGGCGCAGGAAGCCCGGGCGCGCCGCGAAGCGACGCTCGCCGCGACCGCCGACCGCATACGTTCCTCGCTCTCGCCGGCGGTGGTGATTCGCGCGATCGTCCGCGAGGCGCCGCAGGCGCTCGATGCCGCGGCCGCCTTCTGGTACCCGGCGCAAGCCGGCGGCGAGTTCCTCGCCGCGCGCGAGGGCACGACGGAAGTGGAGGTGGTCGACGGGCGCCCGGCTCCGGAGATCAGCTCGCTCACCCACCGCGTCGCGGACGACGGCGTCGTCAGCGTCGTTCGCGCCGTCGACCCGCTCGGGCGGTTCGCGCTCGACCGGCTGAACGCGCGCAGCGCGATCGCGATCCCGCTCGCCGACCGCGGCATGCGTTTCGGCGTGCTGATCGCCGCGTCGAACGCGGAAGCGCCCGAGGATCTCACGGTGCAGGCGGCGCGCAGCTTTGCGACGCTGGCCGTCGACGCGCTCGGGCAGGCGCGCCTGTTCGGCGAGCTCGCCGAACGCAACGAAGCGCTGGTCGAACGCCAGGACGTCATTCGCGATCTCGTCTACGCGCTCTCGCACGATCTGCGCACCCCGCTCACCGCGCTCTCGATGACGCTGCGCCAGGCGGCGGACGGCGCGTACGGCGTGCTCCCGGAGCGCTACGCAGCCGTGCTGCGCGACAGCCGCGTCTCGATCGACGACCTGACCCGGCTCGCCGAGACGCTGCTGCTCGTCGCGCGGTTCGAATCCGGCGAGCGGCACGCCGAAAGCGAGCTGCTCGACCTCGCCGCGGTTGGACGCGAGATCGGCTCCGAGCTGCACGCGATGGCCGAGTCGCGCGGCATCGTCTTGACGGTCGACGCGCGGGCCTCGACGAGCGTCCGTGGGTCGCGCGGCGATCTCAAGCGCGCGATCGCCAACCTCGTCGCCAACGCGCTGCAGCACACGCCGCGCGGCGGGACCGTGCAGCTCCGCGTCGCCGACGAGCGCCGATCGGTCGTCGCGGCGGTAACCGACGACGGGTTCGGAATCGAGGAAGGCGCCCGGGCCGCATTGTTCCAGCGCTTCTCGCCGGCTTCGCGTGTGGGCGGCGGCACGGGCCTCGGCCTGTACATCGTGCGCCGCATCGTCGAGGAGTGCGGAGGAACCGTGCGCTACGAGCCGCGGGCGCCGCGCGGGTCGGTGTTTACCATCGCGTTGCCGAAGGCGAGCGTATGAACGCCGTCCGCGTCGCGATCGTCGAAGACCACGCGCTCGTGCGCGCCGGGCTGCGCACGTCGCTCGAAGCCGCCGGGATCGAGGTCGTCGCCGAGGCGTCCGACGGCGTCGCCGGGCTCGAGGCCGTGCTGCAAAGCCGGCCCGACGTCGCGGTGATCGATCTCGGTCTCCCCGGCATGGACGGGATCGCGCTGACGCGCGCGCTGAAGGCGCACCCCGATCCGCCGCGCGTCGTGATCCTCACCATGCACGAGCTCGACGACGAGGTGCTGGCCGCGCTCGCCGCCGGTGCCGACGCGTATTGCGTGAAGTCGTCGGATTCCGCCGTCGTCATCGACGCGGTGCGCGCGGTCGCCGCGGGCGCCGCCTACTTCGATCCGCGGATTGCGCACGTGGTCTTGCGCCGGCTCGGCGGCGCGCCGGCCCGCCCCGGTGATTCGCCGCTCACGGCGCGAGAGACTGAGATCCTGCGGCTGGTCGCGGACGGCGCCGGCAACGCCGAGATCGCGGAGCGGTTGCACGTCGGCCTCGGCACCGTGAAAGGCCACATCGCCGACATCCTCGAGAAGCTCTCCGCCTCGGACCGCGCCCAGGCCGCCGTCACCGCCTACCGCCGCGGCCTCATCCGCTAGTCACTCTTCGCCGTCGTTGTCGTCGAGCGGCTCGGACGGTGCGCCAACTCCTCTACGTTCCAGATTGCGGCGCGGGTGCCGGCTTCGTAACCGCTGTGGAGGAAGTCCATCAGCGCAGCTTCCGGGTCGGGCGCGTTGCGAATCGCTTCGTACGGAACCGCTCCCATGTGACCGCTCCCGGAGGCGTTCCAGGCCGCGCCGGCGGGGCGCAGCGCGAACGTCGTCAGGGTCTCCGGTTCGGGCGCAGTGTACGTGTAGTACGTCGGCGCCTGCACGTTCGGGTCGCCCGGCCAGAATCCGAACGCGATCACCTCGTGCGAGTACGCTTCGCGCTCGACCGGATCGCTCTTCGGCGGTCCCGCGGCGCGGCGCCCGGAATAGCGGCCGAGCGCGAGATCGAAGCCGTGCCAGAAGAGCTGCACCGGACCTTGCTTGCCGGCGAACTCGCTCGCGAAGCGTTCGAAGACGTCCGCCGTCCAGCGCGTGACGTTCCACCAGCGCCGGACCATCACCGGATCGTACGTGTGGTGCTCGCGATCGTCCACGAACGGCGTCGTGAGCGACGGCACGCCATATGGTTTCGCCAGGATCGGCACCTCGATCGAGAGCGCCGCGAGCGCTGTGCGCAGGCTGCTGTAGAACTCGGCCACGCTCAGCCCGTCGTGCAGCCGGAACGTGACGTCGTCATGCTGGCCGGCGCGCACGATCGCGCGGTGGTCGACGAAGTCGAGCTCCATGTCGAACGGGATTCCGTTCGCCTGCAGCAGGTCGGTCCGGACGCCGCGCGCCGTCGGCTTGAGCGTGCAGTTCCACCAGTGGTTGCGCAGCGCGCTCGAGCGCAGCGCGATCTTCCCGACGATCTGGCTCCACAGGTGCAGCGTCGTCAGCGACGGCTCCCACGCCGCATACGGAAGAGGTTCCAGCTGCACGGCGGTTACCGCAGCCGCCGGAAGAAGCGTTCGGTCTCGCTCAGCTCGTGGTCCACTTGAAGACCAAGCTACCCGTCGCCGATGCGCGCGAAACGCGCTCGCTCGCGCACCTGAATTGCTACGGGCGTGCCCTCGATTCCGTCACCGAGATGTTCGATTGCGACGATGTTTGAATGCGAGCAAGCGAGGGTAACGCCGCATCCAAGAGGGAGGGCCCGTCTCTGCGCGTGCGGACGGCTCGGTGAGCGCGATCGACGATCGGCGTTTGGCGGCTGCGCTGCGACTGCTGGTCGCAGCGAGCCGGGAGTTGGCGGCATCGTTCGACTACGCGCAGACGCTGACCGCGGTGGGCCGCTTGATCGTGCCCGCGTTCGCTGCCGGCTTCTCGGTGGAGGTCGACGAGGGCGAGATTCGCACCACCCTGGCGCGCACCGGTCGTGTCGGCGGCGGCGCACCGGCGTTCCCGCTGGCTGCGCGCGGTCAGCGGCTCGGCATCATGCGGATCGCCGGGCCCACCGCTGCGAGCGAGACCGGGCACGGGCTCGAAGTGTGGGACGAACTGGCGCTGCGAATCGCGGTCGCGATCGACGCCGCGCAAGTGTACGCGCGCGAGCATCACGTCGCCGACACGTTGCAGCGCGCGCTGCTCCCCGAGCCGTTGCCCGTCGACGACCGGCTGGTGTTCGACGCCGCGTATCTGCCCGGCGCGCAAGAGGCGATCGTCGGCGGTGACTGGTACGACGCGTTCCGGCTTCCCGACGGCCGCATCGCGTTCTCGATCGGGGACGTCGCCGGGCACGGGCTGCGCGCCGCGATCGTGATGGGCGAGGTGCGTCAAGCGTTCCGCGCCGCCGCCCTCGACCCGAATTCGCCCGCGCTCGTGCTGGAGCGCGCGAACACGATCGTCAACATGCGCGCCGACCCGGTCATGGTCACCGCCACGTTCGGCATCGTCGACCCGAACAACGCGACCGTCACCTACGCGTCCGCCGGTCATCCCGCTCCGGTCCTGGCGCTCCCCGGGGGCTCGGTTCAGATCCTCCCGAAGGACGGGGTCCCGCTTGGGATCGTCGAGCGCATCGATGCCACCGACTGGACGTTCACGCTGCCGCCGGGCGCGCTCTTCACGGTCTACACCGACGGGCTGATCGAATACTCGCGCGACATCGTCGACGGGGAGCGCCGGCTGCTCGAAGCGATCCGTGAGAGTGCCGGCCGGGCGGATCCCGAGCCGGCCCGCGCGCTCCTGCAGCGCGTCTTCGCGACGCACGTGAACAACGACGACGTCGCGATGCTGACGATCGCGACCGCCGACGTGCGCGATAGCGAGTTCGGCTTCACCTTCACGGCGCTGCCGATGGCAGTCCCGCTGGTGCGGCGGAGTTTGGATCGCTTCGCGCAGGGGCTCGGGCTCGATGCCGACCGCCGCTTCTCGCTGCTCACCGCGACCGGCGAAGCGATGGCGAACGCGATCGAGCACGCCTACGGCGTCGCACCCGGCCTCGTGCGCGTGCAGGCGAGTCTGAGCGACGACGTGCTGCTCGTGACGGTCGAGGATGAAGGAAAGTGGAAGCCGGCGACGCGGCGCGACGAGCGCGGCCGCGGCCTGCCGCTGATGCGCGCGCTGATGGACGCGGTAGAGATTCGCACGCACCAGGCCCGCACCGAAGTTCGCCTGATGATGGAGCTGAGCGAGGACCGCCTTTCGGCCTGACGGCCGATCGCGCGAGCGCTACGCGCCGGAGAGCACGTACGCGTCGCCGACCGTGCGCGACTCCGGCGCGTGATCGGAGAGCAGCGCCACCGCGTCGGCGGGCGTCGCGTAGAACACGTCGCGCCCGCAGCGGCACCGAATCGCCATCAGCACCGGCGCGGGGAGCGCATCGAGCGCCGGCAGCCGGATCGGCCGTTTGTGCGCGCCGACCGCGACGCGCAACTGTGGGCGCGCGGCGCTGGCATCGACGACGGCGGTGTCGCAATAACTGCAGCGTACGTCGCGGACGTGCAGCAGGTAGAGAAACCGGACGGCCGCCATAACAGCTTCGCATCCCCCATACGCGCAACGCGGAAACGGGGCCGAACGTCCCTAACACGAACCGGGCGGCGAAAACGCAAATGTCCGGGGTACGACATTCCAATGCTCACCGGTACCGCGAATAAGAATCGCTTCCTGAACGCCCTGCCGGCCCCGACGCGCTCGCTGCTCGAGAGCCGCATGACGGCGCACGGTGGCGGGATCGGCGACGTCCTGCAGCCGCCGGACGCGAACATCGACGCCGTGTGGTTCCCGCTCTCCGGGATCGTCTCGACGCTGCGCCCGCTCGAGGGTGATACAAACGTGGAGGTCGACGCATCAGGCGCCGAGGGCTTCCTCGGCCTCGAGTTGGTGCTCGGCTCCCGCAGCACGCCCGACACGTGGATCGTGCAGTCGCCCGGCCGCTTCGCGCGCCTCGACGCGCATATCTTCCTCGAAGCGCTCGATCGCGACGCCGTCTTGTGCGACGCGGCTCGCCGCTACTTCGCGGCGGTCCGGGCGATTCGCGGCCAGTGGGTCGCGTGCAACGCGCGCCACACGATCGAGCAGCGGCTGGCAAAGTGGCTGCTCGCGGCGCGCGACCGGGTCGGCGACGAGATCCAGATCACCCAGGACATCGTCGCAATGATGCTCGGCGTGCGCCGTGCGAGCGTGGTGACGGCACTCGGCCGCTTCGTCGACAACGGGCTCGTATCGCACGGCTACGCGCGGGTGCGCGTCCTCGACGATGCCGGGCTGAAGGGCGTCGCGTGTCCTTGCTATGGCAAGGCGGTGGAGTTTCTCCGCGTGGGGCTCTCCGCAGCTTGACCGTAACGTCGATACGAGCAAGCGAACCAAATGTGCGAGTTTGTGCGGCGCCGGCACGGGTACCATGCGAGCGTAAGCCCGCCGGATAACCCACCTCGAGACCCACGGGAGAACCGCTGCATGGACAATCTGGTACTTTGCCCGTGCGGGCACTCGCTCGCGAACCACGATTACGCCGGCTGCTCGGGCGACCGGCTCGGCCGCTGCGCCTGCAGCCGGGATCGCCATTGCGCCCTCGAGGCCGCCGTCGAAAGCGCTCGCACCGTCCCCGTCTTCGGCTATCTCCAGAACGAAGGCGCCGCCTAGCCCGCTCGTCTCGCTCACCGGGCCCGCCGACTGGCCGGGCCCGGGACGCGCCCTTCGACAGGCTCAGGGTGACTTTGTCGCTTGACTCCCCTGGACGCCCGGTGATAGGATACGGCCCTATGCCCCTCGGCGGATAGCGGCATAACGGAACGAGCGAGGACCCCTCACTCCGGTGGGTCGGTCGTTGCCTTTTCGCGTTCACAGCGCGAGCGCGCGTGATCCCACGCAGGAAGACCCCCAAAAACGTAATGGCGACGAAGACGACGGCGGACAAACCCAAGGCAACGCGCAGCCGCAAGAAGACCGACGCGGCGCCCGCAGCGCCGAACGGGTCCGGCACCGCGGTCAAGCAACAGAACATCGCGAGCGCAGCCTTCCATGTCCCCGAGGAAGCGTTCACCGTCGAACTCCCCGAGGATCCCGGTGCGAAGCGCCGGCGTCACTCCTTCGCGAAGATCATCGACGTCCTGCAGCTCCCCGACCTGATCGAGCTGCAGAAGGCCTCCTTTAAGTGGTTCATCAACGACGGCTTGAAGGAAGCGTTCGACTCGATCTCGCCGATCAAGGACTTCACCGGTAACCTCGTGCTGGAGTTCGGCGAGCACAGCCTCGGCGAACCGAAGTACTCCGTCGAGGAGTGCCGCGAGCGTGACATGACCTACAGCGCGCCGCTGCGCGTGCGCGTTCGTCTTATCACGGCCGAGTCGGGCGAGATCAAGGGGATCCCGGACCAAGAGATCTTCATGGGCGACTTCCCGCTCATGACCGACAAGGGCACCTTCATGATCAACGGCGCCGAGCGCGTGATCGTGAGCCAGCTCGTCCGTTCGCCGGGCGTGTACTTCCTAGCGGACAAGGACACGAACAACCGCGACACGTTCAACGCGACGATCATCCCGAACCGCGGCGCCTGGATCGAGTTCGAGACCGACAACGGGACGAAGAACGACGAGACCGAGGGGACGATCGGCGTCCGCATCGACAAGAACCGCAAGATCTACGCGACGACGTTCGTGCGCGCCCTCTCGCGCCCCGACCTCGGCCACGCCTGGGAGTCGGACGAAGCGATCCTGGACCTGTTCACCTACACGCATACCGACGGCGTGAAGCGTCCGTCGGCACTGATCGCGAACTGTCTGGAAAAAGACAAGGACATCAAGACCAAGGAAGACGCCCTCAAGGAGATCTACAAGAAGCTCCGTCCGGGCGAGCCCGAGAACGCCGAGAACGCCGAGAAGCTCCTCGAGTCGCTCTTCTTCGACGAGAAGCGCTACGATCTGGCCGGCGTCGGCCGCTACAAACTCAACGGCAAGCTGGAAGGTGCGCGCGACTCCGAGCTGCGCGAGTACACCGCCGCCGGCCTTCGCCCGCCGGACATACACAAGCGCGCGCTTACGCGCGAGGACATGATTGCGGTGCTCCGCCGCCTGATCAAGGTCCAGGCCCACATGGTCAACAAGGACGACATCGACCACCTCGGCAACCGCCGCATCCGCTCCGTCGGCGAGCTGCTGCAGAACCAGTTCCGCGTGGGCTTGCTGCGCCTCGAGCGCGTCGTGCGCGAGCGCATGACGGTTCAGGACATCGAGACCGTCACGCCGCAGGCGCTGATCAACATCCGCCCCGTCGTGGCGGCGATCAAGGAGTTCTTCGGCTCCTCGCAGCTCTCGCAGTTCATGGACCAGACCAACTCGCTCGCCGAGCTGACGCACAAGCGCCGGCTCTCGGCGCTCGGGCCGGGCGGTCTGTCGCGTGAGCGGGCGGGCTTCGAAGTCCGCGACGTCCACCACTCGCACTACGGGCGCATCTGCCCGATCGAGACGCCGGAAGGTCCGAACATCGGCCTGATCGGTTCGCTCGCAACCTTCGCGCGCGTCAACCGTTACGGCTTCATCGAGACGCCGTACCGCGTGGTGAAGGACGGCATCGTCAGCAACGAGATCCGCTACTTCACCGCCGACCGCGAAGACGAGTACATCATCGCTCAGGCGAACACCGAGATCGACGAGAAGGGTAAGATCACCACACCCGCCGTCGTCGCGCGCTACGCTGAAGAGTACGTCGAAGAGCCGCCGCTCAAGGTCCAGCTCATGGACGTCTCGCCCAAGCAGATCGTCTCGGTCGCGACGGCGCTGATCCCGTTCCTCGAGCACGACGACGCGAACCGCGCGCTGATGGGCGCGAACATGCAGCGTCAGGCCGTACCGCTGCTCCGTCCGCAGGCGCCGGTCGTCGGCACCGGGATGGAGTACCGCGCGGCCAAGGACTCAGGCGGCTGCGTGCTCGCGCGCTCCGCCGGCGAGGTCACCCAAGCTGATGCGCACGTCGTCGCGGTCAAGCACGCCGACGACGGGCTCGAGCACGTCTACGACCTGCTCAAGTTCACCCGCTCGAACGCCGGCACGTGCATCAACCAGCGCCCGATCGTCGCGGTCGGCGACCAGGTCGTGCGCGGCCAGATCCTGGCCGACGGGCCGTCGTCCGATCAGGGCGAGCTCGCGCTCGGCCAGAACGTGATGGTCGCGTTCATGCCGTGGGAAGGCTACAACTACGAGGACGCGATCCTCATCTCCGAGCGGATGGTCAAGGACGACCGCTTCACCTCGATCCACATCGAGGAGTACGAGTGCGAGGCCCGCGACACGAAGCTCGGGCCGGAAGAGATCACGCGCGACATCCCCAACGTCGGTGAGGACTCCCTCAAGGATCTCGACGAGAACGGGATCGTCCGCATCGGCGCCGAGGTTCGGCCGGAGGACATCCTGGTCGGCAAGGTCACGCCCAAGGGCGAGACCGAGCTGACCGCGGAAGAGCGCCTGCTGCGCGCGATCTTCGGCGAGAAGTCGCGCGAAGTGCGCGACACCTCGCTGAAAGTTCCGCACGGCGAAAAGGGCAAGATCATCGACGTCAAGCGCTTCTCGCGCGAGAACGGCGACGAGCTGAGCCCGGGCGTCAACCACCTCGTCCGCGTCTACGTCGCGCAGAAGCGCAAGATTCTGCAGGGCGACAAGATGGCCGGCCGTCACGGCAACAAGGGCGTCATCGCCAAGGTGCTGCCGGAAGAAGACATGCCGTACATGGAAGACGGCACGCCGGTCGACATCGTGCTCAACCCGCTCGGCGTCCCGTCGCGCATGAACCTTGGGCAGATCATGGAGACCCATCTCGGATGGGCTGCCGCGATGCTCGGGTTCCACATCGCGACGCCGGTCTTCGACGGTGCACATTCGGAAGACATCAGCGAGTGGCTGCAGGACGCGGGTCTTCCCGCCGACGGCAAGACGTGGCTGCGCGACGGGCGCACCGGCGACCGCTTCGGCCGTCCGATCACCGTCGGCTACATCTACATGCTCAAGCTCGCGCATCTGGTCGACGACAAGATCCACGCGCGCTCGACCGGTCCGTACTCGATGATCACCCAGCAGCCGCTGGGCGGCAAGGCCCAGTTCGGCGGCCAGCGCTTCGGCGAGATGGAAGTCTGGGCGCTGGAAGCCTACGGCGCTGCGTACACGCTGCAGGAGCTGCTCACGGTCAAGTCCGACGACGTCGTCGGTCGCGTCAAGACGTACGAAGCGATCGTCAAGGGCGAGAACGTGCTCGAGCCCGGTGTTCCGGAGTCGTTCAAGGTTCTGATCAAGGAGCTCCAGTCGCTGGCGCTCGACGTCAAGGTGTTGACGGAGCAGCGCGAAGAGGTCGAGATCCGCATTGCGGACGACGACATGGCGGAGCGCGCTCAGGAGATTGGTCTCCTGATGGGTGACGAGGATCCGCGTCTGTCGCAGACGGCGCTCGCGGAACGCGAAGCCGAACGCGATCGCGTCTCGCAGGCGGCGACCGCTGTAGCGATCGGCCTCCCGGTCGAGGGCGAGGAAGGCGAAGTCGACGAGGAAGTCGTCGACGTCGCCCTGGGCGAGGAGCCCGACGAGGAAGAGGAAGAGCTCGACGACGCCGCACCGCTCATCAGCGCCGCTCCGGCGCGCGGTGGCCGTGCGCCGGACGACGAACTGCTCCCGGCCAGCCCGCTCGGTGGACTGCGCGCAACGATGACGGACGACGGCGAGATCGTCGTCGACGAAGTCGTCGACGAAGACGTGCCGGTAGTCGTGGTCGAAGAAGAAGACGACGACCAAGGCTACGTCCTCGAAGAAGAAGACGAAGACTTCAAGGAAGAAGAGGAAGAGGACGAAGGCCCTCTCGCCCACTCGACCGACGACGACTACTAAGCCGTCGCGGACCTCCGCGGAAGTGCCCCGGGCGCGTGAGCGCTCGGGGCACTTCGTCGCTCACGTTAGTCGTCGCTCCGCTGACGGGGGCGGGAAGTCTCGTTCTGGGACGCGTGGGTACAGTGGCGAGGAGGTCGAAAAATGGCGATTTGGGCGTTGCCGGTTCTTGAGATAGCCACTCCGAAGAATCCTCGAGCGCTTGCCGATGTGGTTCCTCTGGTCGAGCGTCTTGAAGCGGCGTTCGGAACGCGGCCGATCGCGAAGCTGCTGGGTGTTGGGGCCGGGACGGTCACGAACTGGAAGCGGCGCCGGCACGCGATCAGTCCGGAATACGCAAAGCGCATCATAGAACTTCATGACGTGTTCGTTCGTGCGCTCCAGGTTTTTCAGCCGCGGGTCGCCGATGGACTGGCTGGTTGGGAACGAGCCGTTTCTGAATGGGGCACGGCCAATCGACGTCCTCGTGACGCGCGGTGCCGCACCGCTGATCGCCGCTCTCGCCGCCATCGTCCGCCAGATAGCGAAGTGAACTCCAAGAAACGAAAAAGGGTCGAGCGACACCCTGCGCTCGGCCCTTTTTCGGCCCACACCCGGTTTTGGGCTAGCGTTGCGCTACGTACCGTCGCCCAGCGGCGGTTCGCGGCGCGTCCAACAGGAGTAGCATGGCGTCGACCACCGTGGCGTCCCATTGGGTGCCACGGCCGTCGCGCAGGATCGCCATCGCGTCGCGTTGCGCGATGGCGGGTCGATGCGGGCGGTCGCTGATCATCGCGTGGAACGCGTCCGCGACCGCGACGACGCGCGCTTCGAACGGGATCTGCTCGCCTTTCAGGCCGAACGGGTAACCGTTGCCGTCCCAGCGCTCGTGATGCGCGCGGACGATCGGCGCGTAGGCCGCGAGCGCCGGGAGCTCCGCCAGGATCGCAGCGCCGGCCTCCGCATGACGGCGCGCAACGATCCACTCCGCATCGGTGAGCGGACCGGCTTTGAAGAGGACCGTTTCCGGCATCGCGATCGTACCGATGTCGTGCAACACGCCTGCGGTAACGATTGCGTCCGTCCTCGCACGCGACAGGCGCAGCGTTTCGGCGAGGCGCCGGCACCATGCACCGGTTGCGCGCGCATGCTCGTACGCCGCTTCATCGCGTGCCTTCAGCACGGTGAGGATCCCGTCGACCACGGCATCCGTCATCGTTATGCTGCCGACCCGGTCCGTACTAGCCGCCCATCGGCGGGACGTAGCAGACCGCGACGGCCGCGAAGACGGCGATGGTCGCGACGATGGCTGCGATCACGGGGCTCTCCTTGTGAAACGGGAACGCATCCACCGTAGCAAGGAGCGAATCGCCCGACACTCGTCCGAAAGGACGAGGCCGTTTCCGGCGTCAGACCAGGTTTGCCCGCCGTGCCGACGCGACCGCTTCGCCGCGGCTCGCGCAACCGAGTTTGCGAAGGATCGACGAGACGTGGGTCCGCACCGTGTTAATCGTACGGCGCTGGTCGTCCGCGATCGCCTGATTGCTCATCCCGTTCGCCATCGCACACAGCACGTGCTGCTCGGCCCGGGTGAGCGCCTCGGGCTCGCGCGACGTTTCCTCCGGCCGCAGCGACGCGCTGCCGAGCGCCTCGACGAAACGCGCGATCCCCGCGATCCCGGCCGCGCGCATCGCGCGCAGCGCTTCGTCGAAGCGTTCCGGCAAGCGATGGAGCAGCGCGCTGAGCGCGGCATCGAACGGCTCGAGGTCGGGCGCGCCGGGCCGCAGCTGTCGCAGGCCCTTCTGCGCGATGGCGCTGCGCTGCAGCACGATGTTCGCCAGCACGGCGTACCGGTCGGCGACGCCGCGCGGGCGCCCGTAGATCGACCGCGGATCGGTATCGGATGCGACGGCGCCCTCGTAGCGGGCCAGCGCGTCGAGCGCCTCCGCGCGCGCGTCGAGCTTGGCGAGCGCCGCGGCGAGCAGCGCGTAGCGCAACCGGTTCTGCGGCGGGCTGAGCTCGCGATCGCCGACACTCTTGAGCAGCGCTTCCACCTCACCGAAGCGTGCGTCCCAGCCGAATTGCAGCGTTTTTCCGACCAGGTAGGCGATCAGCGCGATCGGGCCGCGGTACGAGATCGCAGAGAGCTCGCGGTCGACGTCGGCGACGCGCTCGGCGTTCCCGCGTTCGGCTTCGAGCTGCAGCAGCGTGCGCAGCCCGTTCACGCGGACCTGCGGGTCGCCGGCCTTTTCGGCATTGGTAGCAACCTGCGCCGCATACCAGGCTGCCACCGGGATCCGTCCGGCGAACGCGTGCATCGCGGTGAGCGTCGTGAAGAACCGGGCGGCGACGCCGAACTCCCCGATCTCGATCGCCAGCCGGGTCGCTTCGCGAGTGAAGTATTCGACCGCCGCGTCGTCGGCGGCGTAGAACGCGACGGTCGCTGCGCGGCCGAAGGTTCGGGCGCGCAGACCGTCGTCACCGAATTCGGCGAGCTCGATCGCCTCCGCGATCGCGGTCTGCGCCTCGTCGAGCCGTCCGGCCAGGCCGTAGGTCATCCCGAGCATCCCCAGCAGGCCGGCACGCTGCGCCGAGTCGAGGTCGACGCGTTCGCGCAGCGTCTCGAGCACAGGGAGCGCATCGACGCGGCCCTGTTGGAAGAGCAGCAGCGCGTAGCGCCCCGCGACCGCGACGCGAAACGCGACGTCGTCGCCGACGCGTTCGAGTACGGAGACGTACCAGCGTTCGGCTTGCCCGACCCGGCCGTGCGCGTCTTCCAGCGCCGCGCGCAGCGCGAGCACGGCGGGGTTGCCGGATGCGATCGCGCCGGGGAGCGAGCGCACCGCGCGCTCGACGATGTCGAAGCAGCCCTTCTCGAGCAGTGAGAAATGGTGCGCGCCGAGCACGCGCCCGACTTCGCGCGCCGCGCGCGCGTCGGCGTACCGCTCGAGCGCTTCGCCGTACATTCCCATCCGCTCGAGCAGCCGCCCCGCGCTCACCTGCGCTTCGCGCAGCGCGTCGTCGCCTTCGAGCTGGATCTGGCGCTGGACGAAGTCGCGGAAAAGGTCGTGCAGCTTGTAGACGCCGGCGTCGAGCACGCTGATGAAGGCGACCCGCTCGCGCAGCGACTCGATGATCGAGGCGGCGTCGTCGAAGCCGGCGGCGACGGCGAGGCGCGTCTCGAGGCGCGGCAGGAACGCGGCCGTGCGCAGGAAGCCGCGGATGCGGTCGTCCAGCGAGTGCCACACCTGCTCGGCGAGATAGCGGTAGACCATCTCGCGCGTCCCGGCCGAGACCGCGCGCAGATCGCGGGCGCGCGTCGAGGTGCGCAGCGCAAAGGTCAGCGCGGCCGGCCAGCCGTCGATCATGCCGAGGATCGCTTCGAGTTCGTCGTCGCGAACGGCGACGCGCGCCGCGCGTGCGTTCGCTTTCGCCTCCTCGATCGTGAAGCGGAGATCGACCGCGTCGACGACGAGGTCGGAGTCGCCGTAGGCGAGCCACGACGCGACCGGGAGCTGGAGCGGGCTGCGCGAGGAGAAGAGCCAGCGCGGCCCGCCCTTGGTGCGGTCGACGAGCGCGCTCACGAAGCGCGAGATCTCGGGATCTCCCTCACCGTAGTGCAGATCGTCGAGGACGATCAGCGTGTCGAGCGCGCGGATGTGCGTCGCGACCCAGGCGGCGAGATCGCGGCCCGGCGCGTCCGAGCCGCGCGCGCCGTCGAGCGCGGTCGCCAGCGAGCGGCGCAGGCCGGGGATCAGCTCCTGTAGCGCGTCGGCGAGGCCGCGCACGAACGGCACGAGCGAGACGGCGTCCGGCGGCACGTCGTAGACGACCGCCGACGGGACGGTGGCGATGAACTGGCGGATCGCGACGGATTTTCCGAAGCCCGCCGGCGCGATGATCGCCGCGATCCGGTACTGCGCGGCGGTGCGCAGGCGTTCGAGGACGCGCGGACGGTCGATCGGGCGGAACGCTCCGCCGACATCGGGACGGCCGTCAGGCGCCACGCTCCGGATCACTGCTCGCGCTCCCTGCCCCCGCTCGGAGGGCCACCCCTCGTACCGGCCCGCGAACGTGGCCGGTTCTGGCCGTTTGGTTCAACGGCCTCACGACAGTTCCGCCGTTGGCGTCTAGGCGCGCTCGCGGGCGATCAGCCGGAGATAGCGGCGTGGCTCGAACGTACCGTCGGCGTCGATGCGCCGGAACGCTTCCTCGCGGATTTGCGTCCCGAGCTCCCGCCGCTGGCGCATCGCGCTGTCGAGGTCGCGGAAGGCGCGCTCGAAGTCGTCGCCCTCGAGCGTGGCGATCAGCTTCTTGAGCCGGTCGATGTCACCGTGGATCCGCCCCTGCAGCTCGTGGCTCACCTCGCGCTCGGCTTGGTGGATGCGGGTCAGCAGCGCGTTCAGCTCCTCGACCGTCGGCAGGCCGAAGGCCGTGCGCGACGGCTCGTGCGCCGGGGTCGCGGCGCGGACCGGCCGCGGCTTGTTGGTCGGCCGCGGCGCGTCGAAGTCGGGATAGAGGCGGACGATCGACTTGATCCGCTGCGGGCCCTTCGGTGACTGTAACCCTTCGGCGATCCCCGCCATGATTAGTCGCGAGCGCAGCGCGGTATCGTTGATCAGCCGCAGATACTGCGGGTCGATTCCCAGCGGGCGGCGGTTGGCTTCGACAAAATTTTCGTCACGCGCCAAAGGAAGACTCATCGCCTTCTCCCAGAGATTGGCGCGCGCACTCCGAGTACCATTCACGAGCAAAGGGTTACGTCACGGGTTACACGTTACCTGCCCACGTAACCGCGTCAGCCTCCGGAGGTGCCTTCTTCGATCGCGGCGAGCGTGATCTGCCGCTCGCCTGCGAGCATCCCGGTGTCGTCCGCCGCGAGCACGGCATCGTCGTACTCGTCGAGCGCGCCGCCGTCGGTCGGCTCTTCGGTCGTATCGTCACTCTTTTCGTCGAGCCCGTCTGTCGCTTGGTCGTCGTCCATGATCGCCCAATACCCGCCCAGGCCGCGCTCGACGCCAAAGGGCGCTCCGCAATCATCCGGAAATCCCGACCCCATGCTCCAGCGTCTGTGCCGGTCCGCGCTTGCGGTCGGCCTCTTCGTGATCCTGGCCGCGCCTGCCGCCGCCGTCGTCGCACCGTTCAACTTCGACACGACGCCCGGCCGTCTGCCGAAGACGGTCGTGCCGACCGACTACCGCATCGCGCTCACCCCTGACGCGGAGGCCAAGACGCTGCGCGGCACGGAGGAGGTCACGCTCGACGTGCGGCGACCGACCTCGCAGATCGTGTTCAACACGCACGACATCACGATCTCCGAGGCGAGCCTCGACGGGACGCGCGTCGCGAAGGTGGCGACCGAGAACGAGAAGCAGCTGACGACGCTGACGCTGGCCCGTCCGGCGACGGTCGGGCGGCACCTGCTCACGCTCGTCTACGCCGGAAAGATCGAGGACTCGCCGGACGGCCTGTTCGCGCAGGACTACCGGAAACCGGACGGCACGCTGGGGCGGATGCTCTCGACGCAGTTCGAGTCGACCGACGCGCGCCGCATGTTTCCGAGCTGGGATGAGCCGGCGTTCAGGGCGACGTTCCAGCTGATCGTCACGGTGCCGCGGGCGTGGAAGGTCGTCTCGAACACGCCGATGGTCGCATGGAAGGTGCAGAGAGCCTCGCAAACGGTGACCTTCGCGCGCACGCCCCGGATGCCGACGTATCTGGTTGAGTTCAGCGGCGGCGATCTGGCGGCGCTCACGGGCTTTGGCTCGAACGGCGTGAAGCAGTCGGTGTGGGCCGTGCGCGGCGACGAGCAGAACGGCGGCTATGCGCTCGAGAGCGCGAAGCAGATCCTCTCGTACTACGACGACTACTTCGGCGTGAAGTTCCCGCTCCCGAAGCTCGACCACATCGCGATCCCCGGCGGCTTCGGCGGCGCGATGGAAAACTGGGGCGCGATCACGTACAACGAAAGCATCATCCTCCACCGGCCCAACGCGACGCTCAACCAGAAGCAGCGCGGCTACAGCGTCATCGCGCACGAGATGGCGCATCAGTGGAACGGCGATCTCGTGACGATGGGCTGGTGGGACGATATCTGGCTCAACGAGAGCTTCGCGTCGTGGATGGCGGCGAAGGCGACCGACAAGTTCAACCCCGACTGGCACTGGTGGGAGGGCGAGGCCGCCTCGAAGGAGTCGGCCATGAACGCGGACGCGCGCTCGAACGTGCACGCGATCCAGCAGCACGTGACCGATGAGCTGCAGGCCGACGCGTCGTTCGATCCGGCGATCACCTACGACAAAGGCCAAGCGTTCCTGCGCATGCTCGAGGCCTACCTCGGCGACACGACCTTCCGCGGCGGGATTCGCGCCTACATGCAGGCGCACAAGTACTCCAACGCGACGACGGCCGACCTGTGGAACGCGCTGACCGCGGCGAGCAAGAAAGACGTCGGAGCGCTCGCAAAGGCCTGGACGGAGCAGCCCGGCTACCCGCTGATCACGGTGACGGCGACGTGCGACGCGGCCGGGAACCGGACCGTCTCGCTCGCGCAGAGGCGCTTTCTCATCGACGGAACGAGCGTCGGCGCGAGCCAGCTCTGGAACGTTCCGGTCGGGATTGCCAGCGGAACGTCTGCGTCGCGCTACGTGCTGTTCACCACGGCGCAGCAGCGCGGAATCGCCGCGGGACGCTGCGCCGAGCCGCTGCGCGCCAACGTGTCGGATATCGGATACTACCGCGTGGCGTACGACGACGCGACGTTCGAGACGAATCGGCGCGCGTTCGCGACGATCCCCGACGACGACAAGATCGGGATGCTGTACGACCAGTGGGCGCTGGTGCGCGTCGGGCGCGTGCCGCTCGCGACGTTCATCGCGCTGGCGAACGCGATGGGCGACAACGGCAACGAGCACGCTTGGGCGACGATCGTCGAGGGGTTGCAGTCGCTCGAGCGCGATACGCGCGGGACGCCGCAGCACGACGCGATGGTGGCGTACGCACGCACGCTGGTGACGCCGCTCGCCACCGCACTCGGCTGGGATGCGAAGCCCGGCGAGTCGGTGCAGACCGGCGAACTGCGGCGCACGCTGCTCGGCGCGCTCGGCGCGTGGGGTGACCCGGCGACCGTGGCCGAGGCGCGAAAGCGCTTCGACCTCTCGCTGAGCGACGGCAGCACGCTGCCGCCGGATCTGCGGCAGCTCGTCGTCGGCATCGTCGCCGAGAACGCCGACGCCGCGACGTTCGACAAGCTGCACGCGCTCGCACAGAGCACCAAAGACTCGATCCTCGCCGGACAGTATCGCGCGGCGCTGATGACCGTCCACGACCCGAAGCTCGCCGAGCAGGCGCTGCAGATCGCCGTCTCCGCCGAAGTCCCGCCGCAGCAGCGCTCGCTGCGCAGCCGCTACGTCGGCGCGGTCGCGAACCGGAATCCGAAACTCGCCTGGGCGTTCTTCAAGGCGCACTCTGACCAGCTCACCGCCGGCTTCTCCGTGTTCGAAAAGATGCTCAGCCTGTCGAACTCGGTGCCGACGACCTATTGGGACGGGACGACCCCCGACGACATCGAGGCGTGGCTGAGGAGCAACCTCCCGCCGAAAGCGAACGAGTACATCGTCAAGGGCATGACCCGGGCCCGCACCGACGCAGCGATCCAGGCCCGCCTCGCCGAGGGCGCCCGAACCTTCCTCGCTGCCAAGCCCTAGCCCGCGCGAAGGATTCGGGTCGAGGAGAATCGAACGGATGTTCGATTCTCCATGTCCAGGCAACTCGCGCTCTTCGCCTCCGCCGCCAGCCCGACGCGTCTGGTCGGGGACCGGGGCGACGTCACCTACGTCCCCGAGTTCCTCGATCGCGCGCTGGCCGACGCGCTCCTCCGCGAGCTGAGCTCCGACACGCGCTGGCGCGCCGACTCCAGGATCATGTACGGCAAGCGCGTCCTGGTGCCGCGCGAGACCGCCGGCCGCGGCGAGAAGATGCCGCAGCCGTGGACCCCGGCGCTCTCGCTCGTTCGGGAGATGGCGGAACGCCACACCGGCACGGCTTTCGACTATTGCTTCCTCAACCGCTATCGCGACGGCAACGATGCGGTCGCCTGGCACGGCGACCGCGACGGTTCGCGCGACGCGCGCCTGGTCGTCGCGTCACTCTCACTCGGCGCAACGCGCACGTTCCAACTCCGTCCAAAAAAAGAGAGCGGACTACGCCACGACCCGATCAGCATCGACGTCACGCACGGCGACATGATCGTGATGGCCGGCGACACCCAACTCCACTGGGAACACCGCGTCCCCCGCGACCCCCGCATCACGGGCGAACGCCTCAACATCACGTTCAGGCAGCACCGCGCCCGCGAGACGTGGTGAGCTCGCGCGCGCTGGCGATACTGCTCTGCTCCGCACTCGCCGCGTGCGCGACGAAGGGCGACGGCGGAGGGCCGCGTGCGATCGCCACCGCCGAATTTGCGGGCGTCGACGTGGCGTATGCAGCCAACCATGTCCTGATGCACGAGAAACACACCGGATTCGCAACGACCTGCGCGGTCCTGAACCCGGGCCAGGATGTGCGGATGACGCCGCCGAGCTATCGCGTTGACGACCTCGGGCGCGCGGGCGAGCCGCGCCCGAATCGCAAAGACCTGGAGATGGTGCGCAAGATTCGGCGGTACGTCCATTCCAGCACCCTGCGGTTCGCCTATCTCGCGAAGAACGAGAAGTGGTTCATCGTCTACGATGCCGTCTGGGGACCGTGTACCGGCAACGCACCGGGCTACTTCGTGCTCAACGGCGGCTGCAACGAGTTCTATATGCCGAGCGGCCAGAGCGACATAACGACCGGCGTGCCGGAATGCTTCAGTCCACCGCGACCGTGGATCCCCCACGACCGCGGAAACGGCGATCCCAAACTATGGAGCCGCCCCGGCCCAAATTAACTTGTCGAAGGGCGAACGATCGCGCGACGTAGCGCGACGTTCCCCGAGCTCACCGCGAACTGCCACTTGACCTAATGTCACCCTGATCCTTCGACAGGCTCAGGATGACGTCGAAGGGCGAACGATCGCGACAAGCTTCGGATCGCGTCCCAATCGCCGCGAATGAGGGCCTCTTTCTTCGCGCGCGACCATCCCTTGAGTCGTTTCTCGACGAAGATCGCCTCGAGCGCGTCCGGAAGACTTCCGAATACACGAGCGTCACCGGCCGGCGGCCGTAAACATAGGATCTTCGATCGACACCGAGCGAGTGCTCCGCGACGCGGATGTCGACGCGCGACGTGACGCCGACATAGTATGTCCCATCCCGGCAGCGCAGCATGTAGACCCAATAGTCTTTCACGCCATACCACTGCGCCGACCGCACCCTTCGACAAGCTCAGGGTGACATTAGGAGAGTAGGTGATCCGAGGTGAGCCCGGGGGACATTGGGGCGTCAGGATGACAATGATCCGATTAAAATCAAAGAGGCACGCTCGGCAGAGCGTGCCTCTTCCTTTTTGTCGCGATCGTTCGCCCTTCGACAAGCTCAGGGTGACATCGGGGAAAGTGGCGACGCGAGGTGAGCGCCGGCGAGGCATCTAGCCATTCGCTACAAGCGATCGTATAACCACGCGGGTGGTGCCCTGCGATGTCTGGAACCGCCCTCGACGTGGCGCAGCGTTACCGTCTCCGACGACCGGCGATCGCGTTTGCGGCGCTTTTTCTGCTGGCGGCGGCGTCGCCGCAGCCGTCTGTCCAAGCCAAAGGGCTCGGTGCAGCTGCCGCGGCGCGCATCGTCTCGGCGCCGAATGCCGAACCGGCGACCGTCCGTATCTCCTACACGGATAGCGCCCGTCATCAAGCGGGGCTCGTCACGCACCCTCAAGCGGCAGAATATCTCCAGAATGTCGAGTATCCGGTAACCGCGTTTTACGCCGTTCCGGGTGAGGCGAATCCGGTCTTTCGCGTCAGCGTGAGCGCCGATGCCGGCCGGAATCTGGCCGTCGAAGACATCTACGTCCTGGCCCGCGGCGGGAAAGCAACCCGCGTCCCCGTGTATTCGGTCGACGACGTTGCCGCAGACGCGAGGCCGATCTCTGCCGCGCAGCATTTCGCGCGAGCCACGCGCACGCTCCACTTCAAGCGCGAGCTCGACCGCGTCGGAGGCGGCAGCGTTCAGGGGTTCGCGCAATACTTCGTCCGCCTCTCCGACGGGACGCCGGCGATCCTTCAAACGCACTGGCTCCTCGAGGACAAGTCCTACGACGCCCCGCAGCACGTGACGAAGCCGGAACCCGAACCAAGCGTTGTGGGAACCTGCTATCGGCTCTATCGCGAAACGTCGTATACGTTCTTCGCGATCTGCTCCCCGAGGGCTACGCACACGTCGTAGCGCCGCTGGAAGCGAGCGCGATGAGACGGCATTTCGAACGCGCCGAGGCCCCGGCTACCTAGTTTCGGCTATTCGGCTGGCTTGACGCGCGATGTACAACGCATGACGCCGGGCTTACGCGGCGGTTGGGGTGAACTGGGCTTCTTCGGTGGAGCCGGTTAGGGCGGTGGTGGAGGATGTGCCGCCGCTGACGACTTTGGCGACCTCGTCGAAGTAGCCGGTGCCGACTTCGCGCTGGTGGCGTGTTGCGGTGTAGCCGAGCGACTCGCTCGCGAACTCGCGCTGCTGGAACTCGGCGTAGGCGGTCATCCCGCGCTGCGCGTAGTCGTGCGCGAGTTCAAACATCGAGTAGTTCAGCGCGTGCCAGCCGGCCAGCGTGATGAACTGGAACCGGTAGCCGTATTCGAACAGCTTCTGCCGGTACTGCGCGATCGTGGCGTCGTCGATCTTGAGCTTCCAGTTGAACGACGGCGAACAGTTATAGGCGAGCATCTTGCCCGGGAACTTCGCGTGGATCCCCTTCGCGAAGGCTTCGGCTTCCTCGAGCGAAGGATGCGAGGTCTCACACCAGATCAGATCGCAGTACGGCGCGTAGGCGAGCCCGCGCGCGATCGCCTGATCGATCCCCGGCTTCACGCGGTAGAAGCCCTCGGGTGTGCGTTCGCCGGTGAGGAACGGTTTGTCGCGATCGTCGACGTCGCTGAGCAGCAGGTTCGCAGCGTCGGCGTCGGTGCGCGCGAGCAGCACGGTCGGTACGTCGCACACGTCGGTCGCGAGCCTTGCCGCGATCAGATTCCGGATCGCCTGTGCGGTCGGGATCAGCACCTTGCCGCCCAGATGGCCGCATTTTTTCTCGGACGCGAGCTGGTCTTCGAGATGGATCCCCGCCGCGCCGGCGGCGATCATCGACTTCGCCAGCTCGAACACGTTGAGCGGCCCGCCGAACCCGGCTTCCATGTCGGCGACGATCGGTGCGAACCAGTCGCGTTCGCCGCCGCGCCCCTCGACCGTGTCGATCTGGTCGGCGCGCTGGAACGCGTTGTTGATGCGCTCGACCACTTTCGGTACCGAATCGTACGGATAGAGCGACTGGTCGGGATA
Organism: Vulcanimicrobiota bacterium; assembly: GCA_003168375.1. Classification (GTDB taxonomy): domain Bacteria; phylum Vulcanimicrobiota; class Vulcanimicrobiia; order Vulcanimicrobiales; family Vulcanimicrobiaceae; genus Vulcanimicrobium; species Vulcanimicrobium winogradskyi. The sequence goes on along the minus strand of PMSI01000003.1, from coordinate 1,013,156 downwards.
GATCTGGCCGGCGGTGTTCGCGTCGGCCGCGACTTGCCAGCCGGAGAGATAGATCGCCTTGAGGCCGGCTTTGACCGACTGGACCGCCTGACCGCCGGTGAGACACCCGAGCGCCGCGACCGGCTCGTCTTGGGCGAGCAGCGCGCGCAGCTTCTCCGCGCCGTAGCGCGCCAGCGTGTGTTCGATGTGAACGCTGCCGCGCAGCCGCGCAACGTCCTGGGCGGAATACGGGCGCGCCGCCGCGGATGATGTGCCGTTGCCGTTGCCGTTGCGATTGCTCGGGAACGTCGGGAACTCGGTCACGGAGGCCCTCCTGGGTGCCGGGTGGTGACCGCAGTATAGCCAGGCTCGACGCAGCGTGAGGCGTTTTCGGGCGCCAGAGGTCAGGCCTCGAACGCGAACGGTACGTTTTGCAGCGCGAGACGCGGGAGACGAATATACATCATGACTGAAGAAAAACACCCGGCGCTCGAAGGTGAGGACCCCGGGGTGACGACATGGGGCGACGGCGAGACGATCACGACCGGCGATCAGGTCGCGGGCGATCTGACCACCGAGACCGGGGAAGCGCTCCGCACGGAGACCGGTGGGGATGCGCTCCTCGAGGACGCTCGCCCCAAGCCTTGAGGCCGGTCGCGCCGGCTAGAACGGGCATCCCTCGTTCCTCGCCGGCGCCCCGCCCGGCAGCGCGAGCAATGCCCTACGGGTGACGGATCATATCGAGCGGAGACGTTTTTGGGACAAAGCCGTCAGGCACTTCGAAGAGTGCTGGATCAGGATCGGTGGGTGCGATGTTCCCCTCCTCGGCGACGGTCGACAAGGACCGTGCGCCGGCGCGCGTGACCGTCACCTCATACAGCGCGACGCGGTCGATGGGCATCGCAGGTCCGGTATGGGTCGCGCCCGGGCAATCCAACGGTATCAGGTTTCCGTCAAGGTCGCGCTTCGGGGGCTCGGTATAGGGGGATTCGTATCGCGTCAACACCACGGAGAGGCTGCTCCCAGTGAACGTCGTCTCGAAGATATCCGTCGAAACGGTGTCGAGCACTTGGACTCCTCGATTGACCGTCGTCGACGGTGAGCAAAGGACTGCGCGCGTCGAGGCATCGCTGAGTCCCGGCTTATTTGCAGATGATGTGGAATAGGTCTTGAGCGCGAGATCGAGATAGATACGTTTGTCTTGATCGGGCTTGACGATGAGTACCGTTTGGTTCGACACGTCCTCGCGACGAGTCCAGCCCTTGAAATACGTCACGTGGTACCATTTCCCGAGCTGTTGTTCGAGGCGAAAGGCTTTGACCTGCGCCTCCACGGGACCGATGAGCTCGCTGCGGAGCTTCACCTCGAACGCCCTCGAAGCGATGAGAACACCCAGTATTCCGACGCCGGGGATTCTGCCGAGTGCGCTCATTTCCAGGCGTCTCTTCGGATCTGCAGCTTCCTTGAATATCTCCGCCACACGCTTACGAGAGTCGGCGGAGCCCAACTCGCCGTTCAGCAGAGCTGTCTTGATTGCGGCGAGATCGGTCTGGAAGCCGCCGGGCGGATGCGAGGCGGGATCGGCGGAGTTCCACCGGATCTGATCGTACTCGAGACCCGAGGGTTCTGCATTTGCGCGAACGGCAAAGAGCCCAAGCAACGCCGCTGCTGCCGCCGCGGCCAGACCTGCTTTGGAAAGGCTGTTCATTGTAGCCACTCCCCTAGGTGGTTCCAGCGTTCGACGCGCGGTGACCGTTTCCCAGGACAAAGTCGACGCTCACCCGGCTGACCGCGACGCGTTCTGCGTCCTGACCGTGACTAGGGAGCGCCTTTGTCGATCTCGATCATGCGATCCGGGAGCAGACGTGTCCGTGCGACGCGCTCCAGATCGTCCAGGCGCACGGCCGCATACCGAGCCGCAAGCGTTTCGAGGTCATCCGGCGTCCGCCGTTCGCGGGCGGCCGCGCTGAGCCGGTCCAAAATCCCGTCGGGCGTCGCCTCCTGACGCAGGGCCTTGGCGAGCAGTTTTCGAACGGCACGCTCGCGCTCGGCGGGGGAGATGCCGCCGGTCCGCAAGCCCTCGACGACCGCGCGGATGGCCGCGCGCGTCGCCGCAAGATCGCGGCTTCTGCCCTCGAACCCGATGAGCATCGCGCTATGGCGCGGATCGTAGAGACTGGCGACGGTGTAGACGAGGCCGCGCCGGATTCGGACGTCGCGCATGAGCCGGGTGTCGAAGTCTCCGTCCCCGCCGAGAATCGCGTTGAGGATGGCCATCGCGCTCGAATCCGGATCGTCGCGACCCGGTGCGGGTTGCATCAGCATGCCCATCGCGCCGGGCGCCGGAGCGCCGAACGTCATCACGCTGCCCGGCGACGGCAGCGCGTTCGGTGCGGGCGAGGGCGGATCGGCGTCCGGGCCCTTCACCTGCCACCCGCCGAATAGCCGCGACGTCAGCGCACGCACCGCGAGTGGATCGACATCGCCGGTCACGACGATCCACGCGTGCTCCGGGCGACGCGCACGTGTCGCGTCGCGCGAGAGGGCGGCCGCGCGAAACGGGGTGCGCCAGAAATCAGATAGGACCGACAGCATCGTTCGAAGATCGCGCGCGTAGCCGTGCATGTTGGTTTGGGGACCCAGCTCGATCGACATCGCGTACCGCTCGGCGAGGCGAGAGGCATTGTCGGCGCGCCAAAACTCGAGGTTCGTCATGCGGTCGAAGGCGCCGCGAATGTAGACCGTCCCGTTGCCCTGCCTCGGCTCGACGAAGACGCGCATGCCATTGGGAAGGGCGAACGTGTCGACCCCAGAGGTATCCACGGGCCGCGGCGGTCGCGGCGTGCCGCGCGCCCACTTCGGCACGACCGGGAGATCGTTCGTCGCAGCGGGTGAAACGGTTTCCGACCGTGGCTTCCGCGATCCAACTTCGCGGATGCCGTAGCGTCGCGCGCCGGAAGCGATGCCGACCCCGACCGGGTTGGCCCATCGCCGCAGGACCGCCGTCACTGCGGCGGGTGAGACGCGGGCGGCGTCGCGGTCAAATACCCGTGGGTCGGTCTGCTGCAGCCCGATGCTTTCACCGAACAGGTCGGCTTCGCTCGCCAGCGCGTCGCGAGCATAGGCGCTCTCGGCAAGATCGCGACGGCGAGCGTAGGTGATTGCGTTGGCGGGAACGTGCGCGGCGAGGTGGATCAGTGCCCGGCGAATCGCGCGCACGGCCATCGCAGGCGTTGCCACCTCCGTGTCGACGCGGCAGATGACGTGGTACAGACCGCCACGCAATTGCGAATCGTCGTCGACGTCATACGACAAACACGGACCGGCGCCGACCAAGAGATCGCGCAGCGCGGCATGCCGGGGCTGGATCAACTCCACCGCGACTTCCTCGGCCGCGCCCGACGCCAGCAACCCTTGAGACTCCAGCGCGACGTCGACGACGTCCTCGCTCACGGCCTTCCGCCGGACGGTAAAGCCGCGCGCGGCAAGCCGCTCGGTCGGAACGTGTATCACGCGCGACCGACCGCGGATCGAGCTGAAAAGCTCCCGTACCCGTGCGAACACGGCGGTTGGCTCGACGTCGCCGGTGACGACCAGCGTCGCATTGTCGGGCGCGTACGCGGCATCGTACGCCCGGCGCAAATCGGCGGCGCTCGTGTGCGCCAGATCGTCCGCGGTACCGGCGGGATCGTGCGCGAACGGCGAAGCCCCGTACGCCGTACGACGCACCGCGTTTTCCAACGCGCCGGCGTCCGACGATTCGTAGCCTGCGATCTCCGCGATGACCGCTCGGCGCTCGCTCGACCAGTCACGCGGACGTAGCAAGAGACCGCGCATCCGGTCGGCTTCGATGTGCAGTGCGACGCCGAGGTTCTCCACCGGAACGGTCTGATAGTAGTGCGTCGACTCGAAGTCCGTCTCCGCGTTCGTTTCGAAACCGAGCTGCGCCGCGACGAGATCGAGCGCCGGTCCCGGCATCGCATGGGTGCCCCGGAACATCATGTGCTCGAGCGCGTGCGCCAGCCCGCGACGCCCCGGCGGGTCGTTCGAGCTGCCGAAGCGGTACCACATCGCGACCTGAGCCAGCGGCAACGCATGGTTCTCGACGACGACCACCCGCAAGCCGTTGGTCAGGGTCGTCTGCGTAACGCGCGGCTGGCCGCTGAACGTCGCCGCTGCGCCTCCCGAGGGATGAGCGAGCAATGCCGCCAGCAGGGCTGCGGCGAGCACTCGCATCATCGTGTCAGCGTGAGCGTCGACTTCGTTGCGGCGCGGACCGCGGCGTCGGAGAACGGCAGGGTCGTGCGCGCAAAGCTGATCCACTTCGCGTTCTGATCGGCGTAGTGCGGTGAGCCGGGTTCGCCGGACTCGCCGGCGGCGATGTCGATCATGCCGTTGTCCCAGTCGCCGGCGATCCACACGGCGCGGAACGACTGCGCGTGTCCGTTCCACTGCACCGCCGGCGCGAAGCTGCCGCCCCGGCCCGGCATCGTCGGTCCGTTCCACGCTTTGAAACCGAACGCGGCGAGCGGATGCAGCAGCGGCTGCGCAGCGTACGTGCCGAACGTCGGAATCTCGCCGCCGAACTGCGTGGCGACGCGCCGCAGCGATTCGAGCACGAAAAGGTCCCAGTCGTCGTGCGGGACCCATCCGCGCGGCCGCTCGCGCAGTGACCGGAGCACGACCTCGAATCCCGGGCTCGACGGCGGATACGCCTTCGCGAGCTTTTCCGGGAGATGCGCCGCGGCGATCGCGCTGAGCAGGTCGCGGCGCACGGCGACGACGGCGGTTGCGCCGCGCGAGTCCGGCGTGAGCACGCCGTCGAAGGAGCGCAGCGCGGTGATGACGCGCGCGACCGCCGGGTCGGCCTCGCCGTGCTTGCGTGATGCGGCGTTCGCGGCCAGCGCGGCGAACTCGAATTCCGCCGGCGACGCCGGGTCCCACTGTTCGTGCTGGATCGCATCGGGTGAGAGTTTGCCGCTCGGGCCGACGTGTTTGCGGAAGTATTGCGCGATCTCGTACGCACGGTACGGCGGCGGCCAGAACGGCGCGAGGCGCGGCGAGCCCGCGCCGTCGGGGCGGTTGTTTCCCGTGACGACCAGCGCGCTGCGCGACGGGTCAACGTGCGGTGATTGATCGTAGGTGAGATACGCGGGTTCCGGTGCGCTCTCGTCGCTCGCCCAGCGTCCCCACGTCGATTCCATCGGCACGCTGCCCGCGAAGTGATAGGCGACGCGGCCCGTGTCGTCGGCGAACAGCACATTGAGCGCCGGTTCCGGCAACACGCGCATCGCCGCGATACCGTCGGCGGCGGTACGTGCGTGCAACAGCGTGAAGAACGGCGCGAGCGTCGAGACCGGATGGCGGCGCAGCCGCCAGTCCATCACGTACGCTTCACCGCCTTTTTCGCTGCGCGCGATCACGACGCCGTGGCCGGTCTCCAGAATATCCGCATCGACGGTGCCGCCGAAGCGCACCGCGATCGCCTCGTGCCGGTGACGCGCACGCACCCAGCGACCACCCTCGAAGAATTCATCGCCGCCGCGCGCCTGTTCGTGAATCACGCGCATCGCCGCGGTCTCGCCGGCGGTGACGCCCCACGCGAGGTGCTCGTTGTGCCCGAGGGTGATGCCGGGCGTTCCCGCCAGCGCCGCTCCGCCGACGTGGATCCCAGGCGCGCTCCCTTCGAAGAGATACCAGATCCCCGGGATGCCGATGTCGAGGTGCGGGTCGTTCGCGAGCACCGCCCGGCCGGTCGTCGTCCGGTCGCCGCCGACCGCCCACGCGTTGCTCCCGATCGGCGCGCGCTCGTCGCTGGGTGCGATCGCGACCTGCGCAGCGCGGACCCCCGGCAGCGGTGGCAGGTTCGCGATCGGGCCTGGGGGGCGGCCGTTGGTCGGGACGTCGTACTTCGGATCGGTCAGTGGGTAGAGCGCGTCGGTCCCGGCCGCGCCGAGCTCCCGACGGACCTGGTCGCGGACGACGACGTCGTCGGGCCGGTCGTCCAGGTCGAGCACCGTCGCGAAGCCGACCGCCAGCGCGTCCTCCGGGCGCCAGGGCTCGAAGCCGATCATCAGCGCCGCGTACTCGGGCGGTGCCGGCTCGTGGGTGGCCGCGGCGTTCACGCCGTCGGCGAAGGCCTGCATGCTCGCCCGCTCCTCGAGGCTGCAGTGCGCGTACGTCTGGGCCGCCAGCTCGCGGATCCCGTAACGCCGCATCCGGCGGTCGACCCGCACGACCGGGTTCCCGAGCAGCTCGGCGAGCCGTCCGTCGACGTAGCGCCGGGTCATGTCCATCTGGTAAAGCCGGTCCGAACCCATCGCGTAGCCCTCTGCGACCATGAGGTCGTGGAGCGAGCCGGCCCGCACGTGCGGCACGCCGCGGGCGTCGCGGGCGATCGTCACCGGCGCATCGACCGGGACGCCGGCCTGGGTTCCCTGGACTGCGGCGACCCCGGTTCGAGCCGCCCAAGCGACGCGGCCGGCGTAGACCACGAGGAGGAGAACAAGGAGCCCAACCAGGGCTCCGAGGGAAAGAGCGACTCGGCGAATCAGCAGACCGGCCATCGGCCTAGCCGTATCGGGTCACGCTCGCGCAACCCTCCAGATAGCCGCCTGACCAAGCGGCGATGAGCCGCCTTGAGTTTCCGGGGCCTCTCTGGTACAATACCTGCCTATGCCCTTCGGCCGATAACGCGGACCCAAGGAACGTCGGACCCGGCGTCTCCTGGGGTCTCTTTCTGTTGTAAATTGTTGTCACCCTGAGCCTGTCGAAGGGCGACAACAGCCGCAACGAAACCCCCAGCCACTCGGATCTCCTGACGTCACCTCGGCCGCCTCTGTCCTGCCGGCGCGCTGTGCAAAGGAATCGATGAACCTCCTCGACGTCAACAATTTCGACGCGATGCGGATCGGGCTCGCTTCGCCCGAACAAATTCGCGCCTGGTCTTTCGGCGAAGTCAAAAAGCCGGAGACGATCAACTATCGCACGCTCAAGCCGGAGCGGGACGGCCTCTTCTGCGAGAAGATCTTCGGGCCGACCAAAGACTGGGAATGTCACTGCGGCAAGTACAAGCGCATTCGCTTCAAGGGGATGATCTGCGACCGCTGCGGCGTCGAGATCACGCGCGCGAAAGTGCGCCGCGAGCGCATGGGCCACATCGAGCTCGCCACGCCCGTCACGCACATTTGGTATTTCAAGGGCGTGCCGTCGCGCATCGGCATCCTGCTCGACATGTCGCCGCGCCAGCTCGAGAAGGTGATCTATTTCGCCGCGTACGTGACGACCGATCCGGGCGACACGACGCTGACCAAGCGCGAGATCCTCACCGAGCAGAAGTACCGCGAGAGCCGTGAGAAGTACGGCACGCGCTTCAAGGCCGGGATGGGTGCGGAAGCGATCCGCGAGCTGCTGCGCGACCTGAACCTGCGCAAGCTCCAAGAAGATCTGCGCCGCGAGTTCAAAGAGACGTCGGGCCAGAAGCGCATCAAAGCGATCAAGCGGCTCGAAGTCGTCGAAGCGTTCCTCGCTTCGGGCAACAAGCCGGAGTGGATGATCCTGTCCGCGGTCCCGGTGATCGCGCCGGAGCTGCGCCCGATGGTGCAGCTCGACGGCGGCCGTTTCGCCACGTCGGATCTGAACGATCTCTATCGCCGCGTCATCAACCGCAACAACCGCCTCAAGCGGCTGCTGGAGCTGAGCGCGCCCGAGATCATCATCAAGAACGAGAAGCGCATGCTGCAAGAAGCAGTCGATGCCCTGATCGACAACGGCCGCCGCGGCCGTCCGGTGACGGGTCCGAACAACCGTCCGCTCAAGAGTCTCTCCGACATCCTCAAGGGCAAGCAGGGGCGGTTCCGCCAGAACCTGCTCGGTAAGCGCGTCGACTACTCGGGCCGTTCGGTCATCGTGGTCGGCCCGAACCTCAAGCTGCACCAGTGCGGCTTGCCTAAGGAAATGGCGCTCGAGCTCTTCAAGCCGTTCGTGATGAAGAAGCTCGTCGACCGCGGTCAGGCGCACAACATCAAGAGCGCGAAGCGCATGGTGGAACGCGTCCGTCCGGAAGTCTGGGACGTCCTCGACGAGGTCATCCGCGAACATCCGGTGCTGCTCAACCGCGCCCCGACGCTGCATCGTCTCGGCATTCAGGCGTTCGAGCCGGTGCTGGTGGAAGGCAAAGCCATCCATCTGCATCCGCTGGTCTGCACGCCGTACAACGCCGACTTCGACGGCGACCAGATGGCCGTGCATCTTCCGCTAAGCGCCGGTGCGCAGGCGGAGGCGCGCATCCTGATGCTCTCCGCAAACAACATCCTGCAGCCGTCGTTCGGAAACCCGGTGTCGATTCCGACCCAGGACATGGTGCTGGGTCTGTACTGGCTCACGTTCCAGCCCGACGAATACAAGGGCCCCGCGAAGGCGAAGCTCGACTCGGACGCGCTTTACAGCTCGCCGGTCGAACGGGACGGCGCGACGCGCCGCAACGAAGACGGCTCGGCGATGCTGCCGGCGTTCAAGGACGGCACCGAAGCCGTCACCGCGCTCAACCACCGTCTGATCGGTCTGCACGAGTGGATCGAAGTGCGCATCAACGGCACACGCCTCAAGACGACGGCCGGCCGGGTGATCTTCAACGAGGCGTTCCCGCTCGAGTGGAACTACCCGTACCTCAACCACATCCTCGACAAGGCCGCGCTCAAGAAGCTGATCACCGAGAGCTATCGCAAGTTCGGCAACGCCGCCACGGCGGAGTTCCTGGACGCGATCAAGGCGCTCGGCTTCCACTACGCGACGCAGTCGGGGACGACGGTGTCGATCAGCGACATCATCGTGCCGCAGGCGAAGCACGAGCTGCTCGACAAGGCGCAGGCCGAAGTCGACGAGCTCCACGGTCTGTTCGACCAGGGCTTCATCTCGGACGACGAGCGCTACAACAAGACGATCGAGATCTGGCAGAAGACCGGCGACGACGTCACCGGCGCGATGCAGGCCGCCCAGAACCCGCTCAACCCGGTGTTCATGATGGCGACCTCCGGCGCGCGCGGCTCGATCGCGCAGGTCAAGCAGCTCGGCGGTATGCGCGGACTCATGTCCGACCCGTCGGGCCGCATCCTGGAGATCCCGGTCAAGGCCTCGCTCAAAGAAGGCCTGACCGTCCTCGAGTACTTCATCTCGACGCACGGCGCGCGCAAGGGTCTCGCCGACACCGCGCTGCGCACGGCGGACTCGGGCTACCTGACGCGCCGTCTGGTCGACGTCGCGCAGGACGTCATCATCCGCGAAGAAGACTGCGGAACGTCGAACGGTATCCTCGTCTCCGACATCACCGTCGGCAAAGAGACGATCGAGCCGATCTACGACCGCATCATCGGCCGTCGCGCCGCCGAGGACATCCGCAACCCGGAGAACTCGCGCGACAAGATGGTCCGGCGCGATGAAGAGATCGACGAAGAGAAGGCCAAGACGATCCTCGCCGCCGGCGTCAAGACGGTGAAGATCCGCTCGACGCTCGCGTGCCAGGCGAAGTACGGCGTCTGCGCGATGTGCTACGGCCGCAATCTCGCGACCGGCCTCAAGGTCGACATCGGCGAGGCGGTCGGAATCATCGCGGCGCAGTCGATCGGTGAACCAGGCACGCAGCTCACGCTGCGTACCTTCCACACCGGCGGCGTCGCGCAGGAAGACATCATCACCGGTCTCCCGCGTGTCGAGGAGATCTTCGAAGCGCGCAAGCCCAAGGGCGAAGCGCCGGTGGTCGAAGTCGCGGGCCAAATCAAGTTCGGCGAGGAGAAGGGCAAGCGCGTCGTCTTCGTCACCGACGCCGAAGGCGTGGATCACGAGGTCGACGTCCCGTCGAACACGCACCTGATCGTGGTCGAAGGACAGAACGTCACGGCCGGTCAGCCGGTCGCGGAAGGCTCGCTCAACCCGCACGACATCCTGCGCATCAAGGGCGAGACCGCGCTGCAGAACTACCTGGTGCAGGAAGTGCAGAAGGTCTACCGCTCGCAGGGCGTCGACATCAACGACAAGCACATCGAAGTGATCGTTCGCTCGATGCTGCGCAAGGTCAAGATCGTCGACGGCGGCGACACCCGGCTGCTCCCGGGCCAGCTCATCGAAGCCTCGGTGTTCGGCGAAGAGAACGACAAGATCAAGGCCGACGGCGGAAAGATCGCGGAGGGCAGCCCAGTGCTGCTCGGCGTGACGAAGGCGTCGCTCGCGACCGAGTCGTTCCTCTCGGCGGCATCGTTCCAGGAGACCACGCGCGTCCTCACCGACGCCGCGATCAAGGGCAAGCACGACCCGCTGCTCGGTCTCAAGGAGAACGTCATCATCGGGAAGCTGATCCCGGCCGGCACGGGGATGTCGCGATACCGCAATCTCGTGATCGAGCCCGAAGGTCAGGATCTCGACGAAGAGGGCCGTCCGAAGAACGTGTTCCTCGACTTCAACCCCAGTGAAGACCTGACGTCGTACGGCGACGTGATCGCGCCGAACGGTCAGGAGCTCAACCCGAAGGTGCTCGGCCCGTACGAGCGCCAGCGGATGGCCGAGAACACGGTCACGTACGAAGGCGACTACGAATCCGACTCCACCGTCGGCGCCCCGTCCCTGCGCACGCAGTACAAACCCAAAGGCATCAACCCCGAAGACCTCTAGTCCCGGCGAACGGGAAAAAGGAGGAGGCCCGCTCTCACGAGCGGGCCTCTTTTGTTTCGTGTCGCGCATCGCCACGCTCGGTTGTCACGCCGAGCCACCCTCCAATATCATCCTGATCCTTCGACAAGCTCCGGATGACATCGAAGGGCGAGCTTACTTCGGCAAACGTTCCATCGACGCGCAGAAGGCGCGCAGCGAGGCCGGGCTCGCGCTGCCGGTGATGGTCAGGAACACCGCATGCGTGCCCTGCGGGCGGTCGACGCGCACGCGCTGGCCGTACCAATACGGTCCGCTGTCGTACTTCATCGGGTCGAAGTGCACGTGGCCGAATCCGGGCAGCGGCGCATCGAACGAGCGCCGTGACGCATCGTTGTAGTCCGGCGGATCGCCGAGGCCGCCGTCGCTGACGATCAGCAGGATGTCGTGTTTCGCGGCATCCAGAAAGTCCAGCTCGTACGTCCCGCCCGGCGTACCGCGACCGGCGAACGGATAGCTCTTGGCTTTGAAATGCGAGAGCCGATAGCCCGCCGGCAAACTGCGCGGCAGCAGAAGCGGAATCGACAGCGTGCGAAGCTGCGCGACCTGCGCCGTATCGAGATACGAAAACGACGCCGCGGCGACACGAGATTGCGCCGCCACGAGCACGGCCGCGGTAAGCACGGCAATGATCGCAATGCGGCGGCGCCCAAGCGATATCGAGATTTTGCGCATTCGAATCCTCCAGCGTCGCCGATGCACCGCCTGGTGCTTTCAGTCGCGCGGGTCCCTTCCCCTAGTCCCGGCGCCGAACCCGCGCGACTGTACGACTTTAGAGATCATATCCAATAACCGCTACTACCGCTCTGGGTTGGCGTTCTGCGTGCGCTTCAAGATATCGTCAACGAAGTCGGAAGGCGACTCGGCTACACTGTTGAGCCCGGATACTATCGTGGCAGGGTAGCGGCGGGGAACCAAGATGCTCTTTGGAGCTCTCCGGGCGGATGGAAGCTCGTCGTCGAGATCAAGACCACTGCGACCTATTCTTCGCCCAGTGGCCACTTCGGCCGCCGATTACCCGCCACTGCTACAGTTCAGGCCGCCGACGACCTCCTGAGACGACGGGGACCGTCGACTTCGGATCGAATACGCTTGCCATATGGGGAATCCCGGTTAATGAGGGCTCGGTATGTTCCACTTGCTTAAAGTACAGACCATTCGAGGGGCGATCCGAATAATAGGGCGGAACTGGAGGGGGTGAAGCCAGACCCGTTCTCCGAGCTCACCAACGCAGAAGTCGAAAAACGTCTGGCCGAGCGCACGATCGAACGCGATGACGTTGCCCGAGACGAAGCGATCGTCGAGCTTGCGCGAACCAACGCGGAACTCGAACAGCGTCTGGCCGAACGCACGATTGAACGCGACGATGTTGCTCGGGACGAAGCGCTCGCCGAGCTTGCGCGAACGAATGCGGAGCTCAAGCAGCGTCTGGCCGAGCGGACGATCGAACGCGATGTCGTTGCTCGGGACGAAGCTCTCGCCGAGCTTGCGCGAACCAATGCGGAACTCAAGGAACGTCTGGCGGAGCGGACGATCGAGCGCGACGACGTCGCCCGGGACGAAGCTCTCGCCGAACTTGCGCGAACGAATGCGGAGCTCAAGCAGCGTCTGGCCGAGCGGACGATCGAACGCGATGTCGTTGCTCGGGGCGAAGCGCTCGCCGAGCTTGCGCGAACCAATGCGGAACTCAAGCAGCGTCTGGCCGAGCGGACCATCGAACGCGATGTCGTTGCTCGGGACGAAGCTCTCGCCGAGCTAGCGCGAACCAATGCGGAACTCAAGGAACGTCTGGCGGAGCGCACGATCGAACGCGATGACGCTGCCCGAGACGAGGCCATCGCCGAGCTTGCGCGCACGAACGCGGAACTCGAACAACGTCTGGCCGAGCGGACGATCGAGCGCGACGACGTCGCCCGGGACGAAGCTCTCGCCGAGCTTGCGCGAACGAATGCGGAGCTCAAGCAGCGTCTGGCCGAGCGGACGATCGAACGCGATGTCGTTGCTCGGGACGAAGCTCTCGCCGAGCTTGCGCGAACCAATGCGGAACTCAAGGAACGTCTGGCGGAGCGGACGATCGAACGCGATGACGTTGCCCGAGACGACGCCATCGCCGAACTTGCGCGCACGAACGCGGAACTCGAACAACGTCTGGCCGAGCGCACGACCGAACGCGATGACGTTGCTCGGGACGAAGCCGTCGCCGAGCTAGCGCGAACAAATATGGCGCAGGAGTATCTCAAGCGGGAGCTCGAGCGCGAGCATCGCGCGTCCGCAGCATTTCAGGAAGCTGCACTCCCCAGCCAGATGCCGATCGTTCCTGGGATACAGTTCAGGGCAATTTACCGGGCTGCAAAAGCAGAAGCGCTCGTCGGCGGCGACTGGTACGATGCCTTCCGTCTCACTGACGGACGAATCGTTCTCTCCGTTGGGGATGTTATGGGAAGCGGTCTTTTAGCCGCGGTCACGATGGGCGCCGTTCGTCAAGCCCTTCGCGGAGCAGCTCAAATTCTTGCCGAACCAAGCGAGATTCTCGATGCGGCCGACCGTGCATTACGTTCGGAACAACCCGATGGCATTGTAACGGCCTTCGTCGGTATCCTTGATCCGATCACTCTCATCCTTACGTATGCGTCGGCCGGCCATCCACCACCGCTGCTACGGTCGGCGGCCGGTGACATTACCACACTTTGCGCCAGTGGGTTGCCGCTCGGCCTCCGCTCGATATACGCGTACGCATCGGAGACTTCGCACGCGATCATCCTGGACGATTCATCGTTGATCGTACTCTACACCGATGGGCTGATAGAAGCGACGCGCGATATTGAGGTCGGGGAGCAGAAGGTGCGGCAGGCGCTACAAAGCGCAGAAGTATGGAACGCAGAGAATCCAGCAGCGGTCATAAGCGATCATGTCCTGGACGAAGTGCTGGACGACGTTGCAATTCTATCGATTCGCATCGAAAGCGCGGCGGTTTCGGTGACGCGCCCGGCCGGCTTGCTAGAGCGAGACGCTCGTTGGGCTTTTGCAGTGCGAGATTCGAGCGCCGCTGCCGAAGCGCGGCAAGGCATCGTTCGGGTGCTGCACCAATACGGAGCAAGGGAAGCGGAGATGAATTTCGCCGAGCTCGTTTTCAGCGAGCTTCTCGGCAATGTCATTCGGTACGGCAGTGACGACGTGGAGTTTGCCCTCGATATCAGTGGTGATGCGCCCGTTCTTCATGCGCTTGATCGGGGTCCTGGCTTTACCTATAGCGCGCGCCCGCCAATCGACGTGCTGAGCGAAGGCGGTCGCGGGCTGTTTATCGTTCGGTCGCTGACACACGACCTGAGTGTCACGAGACGTCATGGTGGCGGAAGCCATGCCCGTGCAGTGCTTTCGTTCGCCATACGAGCTCCTCACCCGGAAAGTCATGTACCGGCGTCTTCGTTGCCGCTCATCGCGTAGGTGTACCCCTACGAAAACGGATTGAGGACGGGAACGCCGGCGGCGCGAAAGTCGGCCTCGTTCCGGGTGACGACCGTGAAGTCGTGGTGAAGCGCGGTTGCAGCGATGAGAGAGTCGATGCCGGGCAGTTTGATACCTCGGAGCGACAGAACACCGTTGAGCGCGCCCCATCGCTCGGCAATCGGTTGGTCGAACGGGTGGATGCGTCCGGAAAACCGGCGCACCAGGGCGGCGAAAAAGGCTTCGAGCCGAGCCTGCTTTATCGAATCACGCGCTGAAGCGATACCGCTTCGCAGTTCGCCGATCGAGACGACGCTGAGGTGCAGTGTCGCCTCGTCGGTGGCCGCCAGCCATTCCAGCACGCCGACGTCTGGTCTGGGACGCTGGGGTTCCGAAACGACGTTCGTGTCGAGAAGAAAGCCGCTCAAAAATCGATCTCTCGGACAGGTGTGCGATCGCGATCTGGGATCTGGAATTCAGGTCCCGATCGGAGGAAGTCGACGAGCGAGGATTTCGGGCGATCCGACAGCCGCTCGAAGTCAGCCGATGAAATGACGACGGCCACTTCGCGCCCGTGCTTTGTGATCGACTGCGGCCCAGCGCGTTGCGCCTCAGCGATTACCTCGCTGAATCGGCCCTTCGCCTCTTGAACCTGCCACTGGCTCTTCGGCATCGCACCTCCAGATATAGTCTGACTAGACAGACTATATCTCATTTGGCCGGGGGCCAGCAAGCGTCACCTACCCGATTCACGGTATCCCGCACGCAGTCACGGCCGGCTAGGCTGGTAGCATGAGCCGGATCCTATGCCTCTTGACCGCCGCGACCCTCGCGGGAACGCTGGCCGCCTGCTCGGGAGAGCCGGGGGCTCGCACGCTGATGCCAACGGTCATGCCTGCGGGGACGGCGGCTCCTGTGGCAGCGCCGGCGGCCGCGGTACGGGCACCGCGGAGCGTCGGGGCGGCATTACCGCCGACGGGGAGCGGCTCGTACACCGATAAGCAAGGATCGTTCTCGTACGTCTACTACGTGCCGTCGAACGGCGCGCCGCCGTATCCGACCGTGCTCGCGCTCCACGGCTGCCTCGAGGACCCGGCGGGGTTCGAGGCGGGGACGCGCTGGTTCGAAGACGCCGAGGCGAACGGCTACGTCGTCGTGATGCCGCAGCATCTGGTCGGGACCGGCGCGGACGTGAATCCCAAAGGCTGCTACGAATACTGGAACAATCACTACCGCACGACCGGCGAACCGGAAGTGCTGGTGGGGCTGCTCAAAGATCTCGGGCGGCGCGTTCCGATGGACCGCACGCGCATGTACGTCACGGGGATGTCGTCGGGCGGTGCGATGACCGTCGCGCTCGCCGCGACATATCCGGATTTCTTCGCGGCAGCCGCGGTCGGTTCGGGCACCGAGTATCAGCCGTGCGCCACCGACAACGTGATGCAGTGCTATGCCGCGCTGACGGTGCAGCAGCCAAACCAAGATCCGACAGCGTCGGGACAAGCCGCGTTTCGCGCGGCGGCGGGGAGCGGCGGCAAACCGATCCCGGTGATCCTGTTCCAAGGCGACGCCGACACGGTTGTCGCGCCGTTCAACCTGCCGCAAGCGCTCACGTCGATCGCCGTGATGAACGACGGGATCGCATCGTTCGGCAGATTCCCAGGCGTGTGGAACGCGACGCCGACCGCACAGGACAGCGGCCAGGTGCCGGGCGGCTACGCCTACGACCACTACAGCGCCGACAACGGGATGCTCGACTGGACGATCGTGCACGGGATGAACCACGCCTGGTCCGGCGGCGTTGCCGACCCCTCGTCGAACGCCTCCGACGGAAACAACTACAACGACCCCAAAGGCCCGAACGAGACCCTGGCGTTCCGAACGTTCCTGTTCCGCTACCACCGGTAGGACCGCTGACCCGCCCCCGTTGGTAGAAAGGACCCGCTCGAGAGAGCGGGCTCCTTCACATGGGTAGGCCCCTTTCACCGTGAGCCGCCACCCCACCATTGTCACCCTGAGCTTGTCGAAGGGTGTTCTCGCCGCAATCGCAGTCGTCGTGTTCGCGCAGCCCGCGCTCGCGCGCGAACTTGCGTTGGCAAACGGCACGATCGCGATCCACGACGCAGCGTCCGGCCTGCGCAGTCCGACCTGCGCCGAGTTGGTCGTCGAAGCGCGCGACGCGCTCGACAACCACCTCATCGGACGCACGCAGCCGGAGACCGACACGGACGGAACGTGCCGCTACGCACTCAGCGTCCCCGCGCAAATGGCGGTCTGGCTACGCCTCCGCCCGGCGCTGGTCGCCGACGCGCGCGTCGACATGACGAGCGCCGGTTCGACCTACGTCCCCGCGCCGGCAGCCGATCACCGCGCGTCGAGCCGCAGCGTGCAGATCCGCTTCACGATCATCTCGCCGAACACGTACTTCTTCGCACCCAACGAAAAGAAGACGGTCCCGCTGAGCTATTAGCTCTTCGCTGTTTGATACGCGACGAGAGGATCGATCCAGGTGATCTGCGGCGCACTGGTGATGCCGCCTTCCTGCAGCGCACGGCCGAGGCGCGTTTGCATGAAGGTCCCCTGCGCTTCGCGCGACGTCCACACTTCGAGAACGTAGAAGGCGCCGTCGTCGCCCTCGCCGGCCGAATGGCTCAGGAGTCCCTTCGGCCAGTCGCCGATCCCCGTGGTCATGTCGACGTTCAGTTTGGCGTTCACCGCGCGATATTCGGTGAGGCCGATGCCGGTAAATTTGAGGATGAGGCCAGCAGCCACGAGCAGTTCCTCCACAGCGAGAGCATCCCGGTCCCGACCGGGCGGATGCGTGGCTTCGTCAGCGAACCGCGGCAGGCATCCCCATGAATCCATCCGACCTGTGGCAACGGATTCTCGCCGCGCCGTCTGATGCCGAGCTCAAAGCGCAGTACCTCGAAGCGTTGGCGCAGGCGGGCGACTGGCGTGCGGAGATATTTTCGCTGGCGGCCGACTACAAGCGGCTTCGGTCCGGCAGCTACATCGATGCCGCGAACGCGTTGAAGCCACGCCTCGATGCGTTGCTCGCCCGCTGGCGCGCGGATTTTTCTCCTCGCACGAACGCATGGCCCGGCGAGATCCAATTCGTCATCGGCTGGCCTATCGAGCTGACCATCAAGGCCGCCGACTTCGCGCGCAACGCCGCGGAAATCGTCGCGACCTTGCCGGTCCGCCACCTGAATCTCAAGGACATCAGCGAATTCTCCGGTGTCTTCGACGTGCCGCAATTCGGTCAGATCGCCTCACTTGATGGAAGCAAACAGGCGTGGTCGGACGATGCGATTCGGGCTCTGGCGGGTTCGCCGCGTCTGGGTGCGTTGCGCTGGCTGGATCTCTCGCGGGGCGAAATCACGGAAGCCCAGGTAGAAATCCTCGCCGCCTCATCGGCCTTGAAAGATCTGGAGATGCTGGACCTGTCCAACAATCCCACGCGCGATCCGGTCGATGGATCGGCGGGTTCCGGCCGGGATTGGATGACGGGTCAGGTCGTGCTGGAATCCGTCTACTTGCCGGAATTCGGTACCGAACTCGAGGCCCGCCACGGCAAGATCACATGGCTGCATGCCCTTTGGAATTTCCTAGAGGACTATCCACCCAGCCGATATCACTTTTGACTTTAATGCGACGCTTTGTTTTGCCGGCTGCCCTCGCGTTGACGTTCGCGTTCACGGCGCCGGCGCACGCTGCGACGCTGCCGCCGGGCGATACGCCCTCGTTTCAATCGGTCTCGCCGCTCTCGGTGACCGACGTCTGCCTTCTCAGCACGGTGCTGCGCGTGGATCCGATGCGCGATCAGACGGGCGTGCGGCGCTGGTATCTGCGCGTCGGGCAGTTGCTGTCGAGCGGTTATCCCGAGGCGACCGTCACCGTTCGGCTCGACACCGCCGCGGGCCACATGACCGCGATCGTTCCGGCACGCAGCGTCGTCGTCGTGAATACCGCAGCGCACGATGACGTGCTCGCGGCGAGCGTCACCGGCGTCACGATGCAGGACGGTACGTCGGCGGCGTGCGTGCCGCGCCCCATGCCGACCGGCATCGCAGCGGCCAACGAATTCCAAGGCGGTCCGGCGCGTCCGGTCGTGATCGCGTCGGCGCTCGCTGCCGATGCGCCGATGACATGCGCGGAGCGGTTCGCGCCCGGCGGCTACACGTCACCCGACGGCAGGCGCGATCACCTCAGCCTGGCCTCGGGTGAGATCCTGGGCATGGACTCGTACACGTTCATGGCAGGCGGCGGTCTGCGCTTGCGTCTGCTGAGCGGCAACTTCGGCGTGCCCGCCGTCAGGACGGCGGCTGCCGCGGCTCAACGCGCATCGTTCGCGCCCGCGGTGCTCCGCTGCTTGCCGCTCAGCCGGCCGTTCCCGCTAACGGTGTCGCTCTGAGCCGTCGCCTTAGGCGCGCCACGCTCACCCTATTAGAGGCGGCCTAGATCCTGACCGGCGGAAAGTTTCACGAGCCCCGGAGGCTCTCCGCGCGCCGCCGCTAAGAGGGGCGCGTGCAGCTGTTTGCGGGGCCGAGCGGCGAGTTCATCGAGGAAGCCGTGCAGAAGCGGATCGCGGAGAAGCTTGGCGATTCGTTTTACGACTACTATCGGTTCCGGGCGTCCGCCTCGGAGTTCACCTCGTGGAAGAACTCGCTTGCGGCGCTCGCGCACCAGCTCCGCTACTCGAACATACGCGACCACGGTGTCGTCCTCGAGCTGCAACTGCCGTCGAGCTCGGCGCGCCTCGACTGCCTTGTGTTCGGGCTGTCTGAGGCGGATGAGTCCGCCGCCGTCCTGATCGAGCTGAAACAATGGACCGAGGCCATCCCCAGCGAGTGGGACGGCTGCGTGGAGTCCTACGTCGGCGGCGCAATGCGCAAGGTTCTGCACCCGTCCCTTCAAGCGCTTACCTACGCGCAGTATCTGCAGGATATGACCGAGGCCTACGACGTCGATCGCGGCGGAATCCCACTCACGCCGTGCTCGTGGCTTCACAACATGCATCCCGGCGCCAGCGGCGTTTTGCGTGGGGCGGAGTTTCAGGAGCTGCTCGAGCGGTCGCCGCTCTTCGTCAACTCCGATGCCGACCGGTTCGGCGCGTTCTTGGGGCACCACGTAGGCCGGGGCAAGGGCGTCGGCATCATGGAGAAGGCGCTGAGCGCGCCGCATTCGCCGAGCAAGAAGCTCCTCGACTATACGGCGGCGCTCGTCGCCGGCGAACCGGCGTATCGCCTCATCGACGAGCAGGTCGTGGCGTACAACGCGGTTTTGTCGCTCGTGCGGAAGATGCAGCGGGGCAGGACCGGTAAGGCCGTCGTGCTGGTGAAGGGTGGCCCAGGCACCGGGAAATCGCTCATCGCCCTCAACCTGCTCGGGACGCTTTCGCGATTCGGGCTCCATGTGCAGCACGCGACCGGCAGCAAGGCGTTCACGCAGAACATCTGGCGTGTCCTCGGCACGCGCAGTAAGGCGCAAGTAAAGTATTTCAACAGCTACTCCGCCACCGCGGCTGACGGCGTCGACGTCTTGCTGGCCGACGAAGCGCATCGCATTCGTTCGACCAGCAACAACCGATTTACGCCGGCGGCTAAGAAGTCGGACCGAACGCAGATCGATGAGCTCGTCGACGTGGCGAAGGTCTCGGTGTTCTTCATCGACGATTTTCAAACGGTCCGACCCGGCGAAGTCGGGAGCGCGGCGCTGATCCGCGAGGCAGCTATCCGCCACGACGTGCGATGCGAGGAGATCGACCTTCGGGCGCAGTTCCGCTGCGCGGGTTCCGACGAATACATCGATTGGCTCGACCAGACGCTCGAGATCCGGAAAACCGGCGTCGAGCGGCTCGAGGACGAGCAGTTCGAATTCGCCGTGCTCGAAGATCCCACGGACCTCGACGCGATCATCCGCACGAAGCTTGCAGCAGGTCACACGGCGCGACTGATGGCGGGCTACTGCTGGCCCTGGTCGGACCCCGACGAGAACGGCGATCTGCTTGACGACGTCGTGCTCGGCGGGTTTCGTCGGCCGTGGAATGCCAAGCCTGAGGCGAGGAAGCTGCGCAAGGGCATCCCTCCGGCCCCGTTCTGGGCAAGCGATCCGGGCGGTGTCGATCAGGTCGGCTGCGTGTACACTGCGCAAGGCTTCGAGTTCGATTTCTCGGGCGTGATCTGGGGTCCCGACCTCGTGCGGCGGGGCGACGAATGGGTAGGCCAACCCTCGGCGTCACACGACCGTCCGGTCAAGACACGCGCCGGCGCGCGGTTCACGGACTGCGTGAAGAACACGTACCGCGTCCTGCTCACAAGGGGCTTGCAAGGCTGCTACGTCTGCATCCCGGACGCAGAGACGCGCGAGTACGTCAGAGGCCGGCTCGCCCGCCCGACCATGTCAAGCTCAGGATGACAACGATACAGACCGCGCCGCGGAGCTATTTCGACGCTGGTGCCACCGTTGCGTCGCCTTGGCCGCTGGCGGCGAGAGCTCGGGCGATGAACCCGGAGGCTTTCATCTCCTCGACGAACGCGCGCAGGTAGGGAGCGGCGGCGTCGCGCGCCTTCGGTATCCCGACGGCTTGCTCGATGAACATGAACCGGCCAGGAATCACGCGGAATCCCGGATGTGCGCCGGCGAACGCGACGATCGGCTGTTTCACTCCGGCGACGGCGTCCAAGCCATCGCGTACGAGGACGTCCGTTGCTTCGGCCGCGGTCGCGACTCTGACGAGCTGGGCGTGCTTGAGGCTCCGAGTCAGATACAGGTCGTACGCGCTTCCGCGCACGACGGCGACACGAGCGCCCGCGCGGTCGACGTCGTCGATCGTCCGCAGCGGCGATGCTTCGGGCACGAGATACACGCCTTCAAGGATGACGTACGGCGCAGTGAACGTAATCTCGTTGGCCCGAACGGGCTCGATTGCAAGAAAGGCGACGTCCCACGCATCCCGCTGCAGCGCCTCGAACACTCTGCCGGCTGTGTCGAACGGTACCAGTTCGACCGGCATGTCCAGGCGGCGACCGAGCTCGCGAGCAAGGTCCACCGAGACGCCGCGCGGCCGCCCGGTGCGCGGATCTTTTTGCGCGAGGACGGGATTCCCGAGGTTGATTGCAGCGCGCACGTGGCCTGACGGCGCGATCGTTTCGGCGATCTGCATGGTCACGGCAGGCGAATGAGGCGGCGGCCGAGGTTTTCGCCTCGGTAGAGGCCGGCGATCGCGTCGGGCGCGGCGTCGATGCCGTCGAGGAATTCCTCGCGGTAGCGCAAGCGCCCCTCGCGAATCCAGGCGCTGAGCTGGGCGACGGCTTCGGGGAAGCGCGCCGCGTAGTCGAAGGCGAGGAAGCCTTGCATGCGCGCGCGCTTCACGAGCAGGTGCCGTTCGACGCGCGGCCCGATCGGCCACGGATCCCAGCTCGACACCGAGGCCGTCCCGCAGACCACGATGCGCGCGCCGACGGCGAGATGCGCATACACAGTGTCGCTGATCGCGCCGGCGGTGTTGTCGAAGTAGACGTCGACGCCCTTCGGTGCGGCCGCCGCAATCGCGGCCCCGAGGTCGACGCCGGACTTGTAATCGATCGCGGCATCGTACCCGAACTCGTCAAGGCACAATTGCGTCTTGCGCGCGCCGCCCGTGATGCCGACGGTGCGGCAGCCGACGATCTTCGCGATCTGCCCGACGCACGACCCGACCGAACCGGCCGCCGTCGAAACGAGCACGGTGTCGCCGGGCTTCGGCTGACCGACCTCGAGCAGCGCGAAATAGGCGGTGAGGCCGTTCAGCCCCAGCACGCCGAGCGACGCGGAGAGCGGGATGTCGTCGCGCGGCACGGTCCGCGAGATCGCGCGCGCGTCGGCGAGCGCGTACTCCTGCCACCCGAACATCCCCGTGACCTGATCGCCCGCCGCATAGTCCGCGTTGCGCGAACGCACGACCTCACCGGCCGCGAACGAGCGCATCACGGAGCCGAGCGCCACCGGCTCGGCATAGTTCGCGACCGCGCTCACCCACCCGCGCATCGCCGGCTCGACGCCGAGGAACCGGTTCCGCACCAGCACCTCGCCCTCGCCCGGCTTCGGCACCGCCCCCTCAACGACCTGGAAGTTCTCCGCCTGCGGAATCCCATCCGGACGTGATCGCAACAGAACTTGCCGGTTGACCGTGGCGGCAGAAGTCATCTGCGCTACTTCTTCGCCGAAGGTTTCTATGCTTTTACAGCGGTTACTGCTAGGAGGACGGCGGCAGGATCGGCGGCAGATTGACGACCGGCGCGTCCTTCGCTGCGGCCGGGACCTCGATCGTCAGCGACGGGTCGTCGTAATGTGAGTAACGCAACGTGGCTTCGTCGAACGTGCAGGCTCGGAGCAAGAACGTGCCCTTGTCGTACGTGCACACGCCGGGACCGCGGGTGTTCGATACCGGATCGAGATCCGGCAGCACGGTTGTGGCTGCGGTCCGCATTGCGCCGACGGTGATGCCATCTTCGATGCGGTCCGGCAGCTGCTCGGCGTTGCGACGGAGCGCGGGCGGTTTCGAGAGCGTCGCGAAGTCGTTCGGGTTCAAAATGAACCTATGCCAGCCGGTCCGGGTGCGCTGGTAAAGGGTCGCCCCTAGCATGATGGAGTCGGTCGTATCGCCGAGGTGCCTTGTCTCGTGGTATCGGCTGCCCACCCCATGCACGACGACGAGCGATCCACTTCGATCGTAGACAGGCCATGTGATGTCGACCTGATACGAGTTGACGGCTGATAATGCCGCGCCGATTTTGTCGCCGAGACCCGTCGACTCGTCCGCCGTCGCGACCCCGCCGCTCAGGCATGTCGTCAGCATCACGATCAAAGATCCCGACCACACCACGTTGCGCATCGACCGTTCTCCAGCGGCGCTCTGCATCGACCAAGCGCCAAGCGTCCGAACTCGTACTGACCGGGTTCGGGCCGAAGTCGACGCGGTCCCGGCGCTCGCAGTAAATCCCTTTCGAACAGCCGGTGCGACCGCGGCGACGAGTTCGTCCGCTAACGAGACCCGGTCAGTGCGACACCGTATGCGCCGAAATTCCACGCGGCGTCGGGCTCTTCGTCTGGTCCGAGTGCGGCGATGATGCCGCCCCACCAGCCGCCGGCAGGCGGGTTGCCGCTCATTGTGTCCACCTTTATGCCGTTGACGTAGAGTGACGCTGTATGTCCGCTGGTTCGCACCGCGAGGAAGTTGTATATCCCCGTCTGCGTGCGGATAGCGTTTGAATGCGTTGGCCCGCGGAGGAGCATCCATTTGTCGTTGCTCCGGTGCCACGCCGTGAAGCTTCCTGGATAGTTCACCCTCAAAAACGTAGAAGTCATCGTGGGCCTTCGGGGCAGTATAGTCCCAGAAAAGGACGCCGCCCGTTGTATTGACCGACGTCGGGGGCATGTGGGGACCATAGGCGCCGAGTTTGCACAGATGATCGCATCACCGCGAAATTTGCCGTCATGAAAGAGGATGGCAAAGTGGCCTTTCTGCGGCCGCACACTAAGGAAGCCGTGCGTGATCTGTATAGCGCTGGGAAACTTGCTCCACTGAGTCGCTCCATGACTGAAGTCCTCCGCCGTGTCCGCTCGATCCATCGGACAATTCTGCATGCTGCGGTCGATCGCTAGAGGTGCGCTCAGGTTTCCGCCTGAGATCGGCACGAACGTTCGGTAAGGAAAGGCCACGTGCGACGGTCGCCGCGCCGCGATGGCGATCACGATGACGATGACGATGACGATGACGGCAGCGGCGACCGCACCGCCGATCACACTGATACGGGTCTTCCACCATGGCACCTCGGCCTCGCGCTTCTCGGCTGCGATGAGATCCGAAGCGGGCTTCGTCTCGGGTACCGCCGGAGCGGTCAGCGCCGGCTTCGCTGCGAGCAATCGCTTCACGAAGGCTACCAGCTCGGCGAGCCGGATTTCCATCGGCGGTCTGAGCGCGTCGAGCCAGTGTACGCGCAACGTGAAGTACTCGAGGTCTTCGTTCGGTGGAACGTCCTCGATCCGAAACGGAATGATCACTTTCTGGTGCTTCGAGGCGATCTCGAGTTCGCGCAGGATGTGTTCCGACGCATTCGTATTGTTAGAGAAAATCAGCAGGACGGCGCTGGCGCTCGTGATCGCATGCACGAGCTGACGCGCATACGGGCCTGCATCGACGTCGCGTGGAGCGATCCAACAGCGCACGCCAGCGTCTTCCAGCTTCGCGCATGCGGCCGAGGCGGTGTTGAGGTCCGCGTGCGCGTGACAAATGAAAATGTCGTGGGCCATGTAGCAGTCCAGTGGTGGGCTTCGCGCGGCGCGCCGGGGAACCTCGTCTGGGGCAACTCCTGGCGGCAGGGTCGGAGCGACTCGGCTCCGCAGGCTTCCGCACGTGTGCGAGACCAAGGACGGTTGCGAGCTCGCGGCGGCGTTCGACGTCGACTCGCACGGAGGGGATGAGCATCCTGCGCTGAACGCGGGCCATCGTGGTGTTACGGGTGGGGGCTTTTTTCATATGCGCGAGCTTTTTCGCACTGAGCGGGTGTGGCGGGGGCGGAAGCGGATCGACGCCGGTTAGCGTCCCGCCCTCCACGCCGACGCCGACGCCGACCGCGACGCCCACTCCCGGGCCGCCGGCCGTCTCGACAGCGTCCGGCTCGGTCTCTCCGGCCGGATCGACGACGGTGATCCTCCCGCCGGTCGCCGGCGGTTTGTCGGGTAGCGTCGTGCTGCCGGCCGCGAGCATCGGAGCAACCGTGACGCTCACGCTCTCGGCGAGCCCGCCGTCGGGGGTGCCCGCGCTCCAGAGCGACCGCCGCCTCGTCCGCACGCTTGGCAGCACGCCGACTGGAATCGCGTACTTCACGGCGCAATCGTCGCCGACGGTCAGCTTCGGAACCTCGCTCGGCGCGATGATTGCGACGACGACGCAGGTCGGGGGAAGTGAGTACCTGGTGCTGTTCGATCCGTCGAACGCGACCGCGGGGTGGAACGCGATCGCCGGGCCGGGCTCGCCGAGTTCCGGCATCCCCGCGGGCGGCAACGTCGCGGCGGTGACCTTTCAGCAGGGCGTGACCTACGATCTCGCGTTGGTGTCGACGCAGTCGGCGCTGACCGTGCCGACGCCGACACCGAGCCCGTCGCCAACCCCTGCCCCAGTCGCGGTCAACGTCTCGGCGTTGCAACTGCAGGGCGTCGGCGCCGCATACGCTCAGACGGTCACCGTCACGCAAAGCGGTTA
The DNA here is from genome assembly GCA_003168375.1 of Vulcanimicrobiota bacterium. GTDB lineage: Bacteria > Vulcanimicrobiota > Vulcanimicrobiia > Vulcanimicrobiales > Vulcanimicrobiaceae > Vulcanimicrobium > Vulcanimicrobium winogradskyi. Next base: position 987,790 of record PMSI01000003.1, on the reverse strand, counting down.
CAACGGGCTGTTTACGCTCGGCGGCACGTCCTGCAACGGGATCGCCGCCGCCGACACGTCGACATCGCTCAAAGACTTCACGATCACGCCGGTAGCCGTTGGCATGTGCTCGTACACGTTTACCGGGGGCGGGGGCGTGCAAACGACGCTGCCTGTGAGCGTCACCTCGCTGACGATCGGAGGGCAGTAGTGAAGAAGATCGTCGGCACCACGCTTGCCGCGCTGCTGCTCGCCGGGTGCGGCGGCGGTCACGCCTCCGTCGTTCCGCAGGGCAGCGGGCAACAGACATCTGCGCACCAAGTGCAGGTCGCGATCTCGATCCTCATCCCGTCGCCGACGCCGTCTTCCGCGAAGCGCCGGCCGGCGTACATTTCGCCATCGACGAAAGCCGCGGTGGTCGACGTCACGGGGGCCGGCGGCCCGACGATACGGACCATCGTGACGTGCAGCGGCTCGAAATGCGTCGGCAGCGTACCGGCGACGGTCGGTCTCGACACGTTCGCGATCGGTCTCAACGACAAGCCGGATGGCAGCGGCAACACGCTCGCGACCGGCCAGGCGACAACGACCGTCGTGGAAGGCAAAGCCAACACGCTCACGGTGACGTTCGACGGTGTCGTCGCGTCTCTAAAAGTCGCGTTCGACAAGCCGAACCCGCCGGTCAGCACGACGACGACGGTTACCGTTCTCGTCTCCGCGCTCGACGCCGATGGCAACACGATTGTCGGACCGGGCAGCTACGACAACCCGATCGTCGTCACCGACGGCGACACGTCGGGCGCCACGAAGATGACGACAGCGACCCTGAATGCGCCGAGCGATCCCGCGCCGACGCTGACCTACAATGGCGCGTGGATCGGCGGCGACAGCGCGACCGCACCGATCACCGCGAGCGTACCTGCGAACGGCGCGGTAAAGCCGGCGACCGGCCAGCTCGCGCCGGCGCCGCAGGTCGTGGAATACACGCTGCCAACCGCGAACTCAACGCCGATCGACCTGGTGAAAGGTCCCGACGGCGCCATCTGGTTTACCGAGCAGTACGGACCGAGGATCGGCCGCGTCACGACGAGCGGCGCGTTCACCGAGTATAAGGTCCTGGGCTCTGCGCAGAATCCGAGTTACGCGCAGCCTTGGGCGATCGCGGTCGGCGCCGATGGGAACATCTGGTTCACGGACCTGGCGACGTTCGACGAAGCGATCGACTCGATCACGCCCACCGGCACGATCACGCGCCATTCAGTGAAAATCCCGTACAACAACCGCTCGTTGTACAAGATGGTGTCGGGACCGGACAACAACCTGTGGCTGGTCGACGGCTCGCAGAACGCGATCGTGCGCTACACGCTCGCGGGCGTGGAAACCGACTTTGCGATCCCGACCGGCGGCTCGGAAACGCAGAACCTCACGGCCGGACCGGATAATGCGATCTGGTTCTCCGAGTACGGCGGCTCGAAGATCGGGCGGGTCGATATGGCGGGGACGATGAGCGAGTACACCGCTGGGGCCTCGCCCACCGCAGTGAGCTGGCCACTCGGGATCACCAACGGGCCGGACGGAGCGCTCTGGTACATCGACAATTTCATCGGCACTATCAATCGGATGACGACGGACGGGGCCCACACGACGTTTCCGCGCGGTCAGCCAAGCGCTCTCGGTCGGCTCATCACCGGCCCTGACGGTGCCGTCTGGTACAACACCGGCGGCGGCACGGTGGGCCGCATCTCGACGAAAGGCACCATGTCGTTCTTCCCGCTCGCGCCGATCCAGGCGCGCGGGGGAGAACCGTACAACTTCGCGATCGGCGGCGACGGCAACATCTGGTACGTCGACACCTACGGCAATATCGTCGGCAAGATCATCCTCTGACCTATTCGATGACGCCCAAAGCCTGCTGCGCATCCTCTCAACGGGCGAGCGATGGACGCCGTTCGGAGTCGTACACTAACGGCGCGCTCGTCTCTCTGCATCGCCTCGGCTAGGCGGGGCTCGGGCCCGAGCGGCGTCGGCGGGCCAGGTTAAGAGCCAGAACAGAGATCGTGCTCTCAGCGTAGCTCCTGGCGGAAGGGTCGGGGCGGCTTTGCTCGCACGTCTCCGGGACAATGCGCACGCTGACGGCCGTCTTCGCTCCCGGCTCCGCACCGCTGCCGGAAGGCCTGCGTACGCTCACCGTCTCGCCGAGTCGTATCGTCGAGCCCGGGCAGACCATCCACGCGAGCTTCACCTTCCGGAACCTGGGCGGTGGGACGGCGACCGGGTTCCGCGTGCGGTTCCGGTTGCCCGAGGGGCTGACGTACCTGGTCGGCAGCGCGCAGATCGACGGCGTCGAGATCGACGAGCAGGGCGGGCTGACCTCGCTGCTCCAGAGCGCCGGTGCGAAGCTGGGAGAAGTCCCGGCCGGCGGCGAGCGGCGCATCTCGCTGGCGTACAGCGTCGCGCCGACGATCGAGAACGGGACGCAGATCGGGCTGCAGGCGGCGCTGGCGTCGTTCGAGGTGCCGGTGATCGGCTCGAACGTCGTGCGGCTGCTCGTGCGCAGCAAGCCGACGCTCAAGAGCGCCAACACGAAGCTGTCGCTGACGCCGGTGCGCGAGCTGGTGCCGGGCGCCGAGCTGAACCTGCGCGCGCAGATCCACAACTCGGGCCAGAGCAGCGCGCACGACGTGATGGTGCTGCTGCCGGTCCCCGCCAATTCGACCTACGTGCCCCACAGCGCGGTGGTCGACGGCCGCCCGCGCGCCGGGCTCTCGGAGATCGAGCCGCTCGGGCTAACCGCGCCGACGATCGTCGCGCCGGTGCTCGGCCCGGGCGCGACGCTCGACGTCGGCTACCGCGTGCGGATCGACCCGACGCTCGACGACAACACTGCAGTGATCGCGCAAGGCGCCGTGTGCACGCAGGAGCTGCCGGAGTTCGGGCTCAGTCAGGTGACGCTGAAGGTTCCCTCGAAACCGTCGTTCGACGGCGAGGACACGAGCTTCCGCGTCGAGACCGAGGACGAGGTGGTGCCGGGTCAGCGCGTGCGCGTGGTCGTGCACCTGCGCAACGCCGGGACGGCGCGAGCGAAGAACGTGCGCGTGCGGATCAAGCTGCCCGACGGGATCGCGTACAGCGCCGGCTCGCGCGCCGTCGACGGCGCGCCGGGGGTCGACGCCGACCGCGAGCCGGGCGTGTTCGAACTCGGCGACGTCGAGCCGGGACGTTCGGTCGAGGTGTCGCTGGCGGGCATGGTGCGCTCGCCGAGCGCGCACGGTCAGGAGCTCCCGCTCGAGGCGCGGATCGACTGGCAGAAGACCCATCGCGCGTTCGCCCGCACGCTGACCGTCCGCTCCACGCCGGCGTTCCCGAGCGCGTTCAACCGCGTCGAGCGGGAGACGCCGCGCCGGCTCGTCCCGGGCGATGCGGCGAAGTTCACGATCCACCTGGAGAACATGGGCGCCGACGTCGCAACCGACGCGCGCGTGCGCCTCGAAGTGGATGAGGCGCTCGAGAACCTGCGCGTGACCGAGAACGATGCCGAGGTCGCGCTCGCCGACGACCGCTCGATCCACCTCGACACGGTGGAACCGAACGCGCCGCGTCGGCTGAGCGTCGAAGCGCGCGTCGCGGCGATCGTGGAGGATCAGTCGCACTTGCACCTGCGCGCCGCGCTGCGCACGAAGCAGCTCGGCGAGATCGACCTCGGCTCGGCACAGCACACGATCGCGTCGCGGCCGCGGTTCTCCGCGAAGAGCTCGAAGCTGGTGGCGGAGAGCGGCGAGGTGCTGCGCCCGAACCGGACGATGGCGTGCCGGCTCACCGTGCACAACGACGGTACCGATCGCGGCAAGGACGTGCGCGTGCGGCTGCAACTGCCCGAAGAGCTGCGGCTGGAGAGCGTCGACAACGCCTCGCGCGATGCGGAGAGCGTCGTGTTCGGCGAAGTCCCCGCGCAAGCGACGCGCGAGGCGACGGTGCATCTGCGGCTGCTCGGAACCGCCGCCGACGGCGAGGTGCTGCAGGTCAACGCGCGCCTCACCGGCAGCAACGTCGTGCCCCTGTCGCTGGATGCGGTATCGCTGACGACGCACGCAGAGCCCGCGTTCGAAGAAGGCGCGACGCTGACGTCGCACCCGATGGAGACGATCGACTCCGGCCAGGAGATCGTCTACACGCTGGCGCTGCGCAACTCCGGCGACGGCCCCGCAAAGCGCCTCAACGCCCGCATCGACACGCCGCTCCACACCGTCTACGCCCCAGGCAGCACGATGGTGAACGACCTCCCGCTACTCGACTTCGCCGGCACCTCGCCGCTCCTCGCCGCCAACGGCCTCACCCTCGGCGACGTCACCTCCGGCGCCGAAGTCGTCGTGCAACTCAGCATGATCGTCAACACGCCGCTCCCACCCGGCACATCGATCGAAACCCGAGCCCACGTAACCTGGGACGAAGTCCCCGAGATGATCGTCCGAGCAGAACCGCTCCGCGTCCGCTCCGCCTCCGCCCTCCCGATCGTCGACCCGGCGCTGCCGTTCTCGGTCCTCGACGCCGCAGCCGGCCCAACCTTCGCCAACGGCCGCCGCGCCCTCGCCCCCGGCGAGCAAACAGCATACATCGAGCTGCCTCCGGCGCAGCCGGTGCGTGGCGCACTACCACGCGACGTCACCGGGACGCGCGGCGCATCTCGACGCAACGCCGAAGCCCTCAGTTCCGGGAGCGCCCCGGATGGTGCTGTCAACAGCAGCCCCACCACCACCCCCGATGTCACCCATCCCGATGTCACCCGTCCCGATGTCACCCTGAGCCTGTCGAAGGGTGAACCCGACGCGATCGAAACCCCAACTGCCCTCTACCTCAGCCTCCCGGAAGACCGTCTCGACTGGATCGTGAACTACCTCGAAGAAGCGCGGTTCGAAGGCTTGATCGCGCACCTAATGATCATACGCGCGCTCTTCCCCGACACCGCGGAAGCACCGGAGGCCACCGCGCGACTGCGGCAACACACCGCGCTGCTGAGCGAGCTCGTGGACCGGCTGTTCTTGAAGCTGCGGCTGCCCGACGTCCCGCTCGCGCAGGACGACTTGGAGACGCCGCAGTTCCGGGCGTCGCTCGAGGCCGTGATCGCCGCGCTGCGCACCGAGCGCGGCCAAAAGGAGCCAGACCGCGCCGGATTGCGGCTCGTGAGCTCCGTCGAGCCGCGTACGCTGGCGGTGGCCGGAGAGACCTTGGGCCGAGCGAAGCTCGTCACCGCGGTGCCATGGCTCGCCGCGGCGATGCTGATAGGCACGTCGCTCGAACGCGACGGTGTCGTCGTCGCGGATTTCTCGCCGTATCGCGAAGCGGTCGTGCGGGCGTTCTGGGAGCTGGCGGAATTCTCGCCGACAGAGTTCGAAACCGCGCTGCACGAGCCCGGCGATGTCGAGCTCGAAGTAGAACGCGAAAACGTGCTGCGCGACCTCGTCGCCCAGCGGAACGTACCGGCCTAGCGATGACGGAGATCCTCTTCGTTGCCGCAATCATCGTGGTTCTGGTCATCGCCTTTGTCGTGCTCAGCCGACGCAGCAGCGCGGCCCCATCGGATGACTCTGCGCGGGACTCTGAGATGGAAGAGGGCGTCGTCAGTGAACCGGTCCCCGTCGCTGCGACCGCACCACGCGCGACCATCGTCAAAGCCGAGGTCGAAGCGGCGGTGGCGACGGCGCCCGGCTTCGGACGCCGCTGGACTACGCCGTTCGAACCGCGCTCTGGCTCACTGGACGAAGCGGCCCGTCTTAGGCTGATCAGGGACCTCGGGATGTTGAGAGCCGAATGGTGTGTGCCATTGCTGGAGCAAGCCTACGAGGAAGAGACCGGTCTCGCGCTCCGCGTCGCGGTTCAAGGCGCTCTGGAGCGTTGTCGCCAAGGCGTTGCGTCCGAGCGGTAGCATTGTTGCCTCGATTCCTATCTTGTCAGCAGTCCCGCATTGTATTGCCGTCAAAGGTCGCACATCGAAAGATCCACAAGCGCGGAGCCGGGCACGCCTCTTAAGGATTCTCGCCCGCCGACGGTTCAAGCTAGACAAGGAGGGTCGATCGAACAACGGGAACGCCGGCCCTTTATTCGGAGCATGATGTCCATGCAGCAATATGAGACAGCTGGTAGCGCCCTCATTGAACGACTCAAAACTCACGTCATCGATTCGATGAAACCTAACGAAGAGTGCTCGCCCACTGGGCGAGGCCTAGGCAATATCGATATCGAGACGGTCGCTGGCCTTGCGCTTAATCTCGATGCCCAGGACCACTACCTAACGTACTCGATTCTTCACGCGCTCATTCGTGACGGACGCGTTGAGCAAATGCGTTGGCCTGTGGCGCCGAAACGACCGAAATACCGTTTGACAGGGGCTTAGGAGCTTGCGACGGACCCAGACCCTTGGCCGTCCATTTCGAGTTGCTCCTGAGGTCCCGATAGTTGTGACACGTCTGTCCGAGCATCCTCGGGCGCTTGGCCAATTCCGCGCCAAACAATGCCCGCGCCAAGCTCTGTTTTCGCTTGGGGTGGGCCACGGCCACCTTCGCGAGAAAGCCTGCTAGTGCGATCAGATACGCTATTTTCGTCGCCGCGCGTAGTCGCTAGATGATACGCCGCACCGCCGCAATTTCGGGACGCCGTCGCTCGCGCAACCTCGCTCGCGTGTGATTCACCGAGGAATTTGCGTCACTCAGCGTCAACATTTACGAGCACGGACACCAGCTCTGGATGGCGTCCATGAATACGAGTTTCACAAAAGGGTGGTTTCCAAATAAACATAAAGTGCGGAGCCCTTTTTTCAGGAATCGGCGGCTTCTGCTTGGGGTTCAAGGACGCGGGTTTAGAGACGTCGTGGGCGGTCGAGTTGGATGAGTTCGCGTGTGCGACTTATCGACATAACTTTAGCGGTGTTACCTTACTGCAACAAAGCGTTGCAGATCTGGACGTCAAAACGCAGGACCTTGAGCCGGTCGATGTTCTTCACGCCGGTTTTCCGTGTCAAAGTTTCTCGCAGGCGGGAGCACGACGTGGCTTCGCTGATCCGCGTGGCAGGCTGTTTTTCGAAATTATCCGGATCGTCGAAGCATTCAAGGATCGCCGACCTAAGGTTCTCGTGCTCGAAAACGCCCCATTCATTCGCTATGGCGAGGGGGGAGCGTGGTTTCTTGAATTAGAGACCGCGATTAAGCGTGCCGGGTACTGGTTCAGACCAGATAATTGTCGGGAACTGAGCGCGTTTGCCTTGACGTCCCTGCCGCAGCAGCGCGTGCGTCTGTTCATGGTAGCGTTTTCGACACAGCATTTCAGCAATGGCCGCTTTTCATTTCCTGAGGAGCGGAATCTAGAGCCAAAAGACTTGAGTCGCTACATTGGCTTCGACGCCGATGTGAGCGACGACTACTATCTTCATGGCGAAAACCGTTACGCGAAAATGATCAGCGAAGCGGTTCTCGACAAGAAATGCGTGTACCAATTACGAAAGTACCAGGTCCGGGCAAAAGCGCCCGGCGTCTGTCCGACGCTTACCGCGAACATGGGACTTGGAGGGCACAACGTGCCATTCATAATGAATACCCGGGGGCTTCGGAAGCTGACGGAGCAGGAGTGTTTGAAGCTCCAAGGCTTTCCCGACGATTTTGCGTTCCCCAGCAACGTTCCGCGCACGAAGCGCTATACGCAGGTTGGAAATGCAGTGACGGTTCCGATTGCAAGGCTACTTGCGGCAAAGGTCAGTGACAAACTGACGCGCGAAGCGTTCGATGTCTGAAGTTGGATTTGAGTTTCCGGTCGACACATCCGGTCAATGGGACGGCTTCAATGATCCGGGCATCGAGCATTTCACGGGAAACCCGTTTCAGCACCTCGGGCGTGAAGTTCCTCAAAACACCATCGACGCCATGATAAATGCCCCGGCAAAGATCGACATTCAATTGCGCCGAGTTCGGTCGCAAGACATCCCGGACATAGAATCCCTCCGTCGGGCAGTTGATCACTGTGTTGACTCGGCACGTACCGACGAAAACGAAAGGGCTGTCAAGTTCTTTGCTCTGGCGCAGAAGTTGCTAAAAAAGGCATACGTCAATATTTTGCAGATAGCCGACTCAAACACAACGGGCGTTAGGGGGCCGTGCGAAAACGGCACGCCGTTTTTCGCCATGATGAAGGCCACCGGTCAGAGTCGAAAAGCGGAGACTTCTAGCGGTTCATACGGGATTGGAAAATTCGCGCCGTATACAGTATCAGCGCTCCGGACGGTCTTTCTTTCTACCGTCTGGGCCGATGGAGGGGGGCGCTGGCATCACTACGTTCAGGGCAAAGCCGTTCTTATGTCACACGTTGGCGATGACGGAAAAACTCGACGTGGCACGGGCTTTTGGGGTGTTCGAAAGCAATGCCAACCGGTGATCGGACGTCCGGATATCGTACCGGAATGGTTGCGTCGAGCGGGGACCGACAACTCACTCGAAGGATTCGCCGGTACAACGCTTAGCATCGTCGCGTTCGACGAAGCCGGCAACTGGCAGGATGTCCTCGCGGCCAATATCGTCGAGAACTTTTTCGGCGCGATCCTGCGGGGCGAGTTGGAGGTACAGATTCAGGGCGCACACGCGATCAGTGCGACAACGTTAAGTGGGTTATTGACCAATAAGGGTCTGCAACGTGCCGTAAACGAAGAGGATGGCGAGCCGGAGAAGTTTCAAAATGTCGCTGGGTATATTAGCGCTCTGAGTGACAATAGTGTCGTTATTGCAAGAACCGAGAATCAGCACTTAGGTGAGTGTGAGTTAAGGCTCATTGTACGCTCGGGGCTGCCTAAGCGCGTAGCCGTGCTGCGAAACGGCATGTTGATCACGGAGGAATTCCCTGGGCTGCGGCGGTTCAGCGATTTCAAAGACTTTGTGGCGCTACTCGAGTGTAAAAGCCAAAAGGGCTTGGCACTGCTGCGTGCTATGGAACCGCCCCGGCACGACGCGTTCGAACCTGATCGTTTGCCGCCGGATAAGCGTACGCAGGGACGGACGGCGCTACGAGAGCTTTCGGTGTGGGTGAGAGAGATGCTTAGGCGGTACGCGCAGGATCCCGTGTCGGAGCAGACCGATCTAAGCGAATTGGCTGACTACTTTGCTGATGAAGCGGAGGAAGGCAAAGATCAGCGGAAGGACGAGAATCCGAGCGGCGCGATCATCATTCGAGCGAGACCCCTCAGAGTAAAGCCGATCGCTGCAGATGCTGGCGCCGATGCTCCGCGGGATGACGAGTCGGGCAGTGATTCCGAAGCCGAAGGAGACGGACAAGGCCCCGGACGAGGCCACGGAACTGGCGGGTGGGGGGCTCTTGGAGGAAACGACGCTTCGGGGGGCGACGCGCCTGGCGAACACGGCGGCGCGACTTCGTCGAAGCGGTCAAGCAACTCGGCGATCGCGCTGCAAAACGTTCGCGCAGTGCCGCTTACAGCTACGCGTCGACGAATCGCATTTAGCAGCACCGTAACCGGCTACGTTCGCATACAGCTCGAGGATTCGGGAGCCGATGTAAACTATCCGTTGCCGATAGTGACCGCGACTGAGGGCAAAGTCATCGAAGGGTGCATCGACCACCTAGAAGTAACCGCCGGGGCTCGTACAGTAATCGAGGTTGAGTTGCCCGAGGAATTCTATGGCACGTTGCGGGTGGTGGCCAATGCAGTTTGACGTTCTCCGCGCTTTCCCATATCCCGTTCTTCGCCCGGGCGTCAACGACTATGTCGACGGGGAAATTCAGGCTTCCGTGCAGCTGCGCCAAGCGACCAACGGTTCAGAGGTGCTGGCAGACGTACATTTTGCGCTGAGCGTGCCGGCAATCAGGGATCTTATTGAAGAGGGACTCGCGAGATACGTAGTTGTTTTCTCGTGTCGCGACACATATCTGAGAAAGGCAGTACTCGACGCGGAACCCTCTTTCTCTTGTCAATTCGGGGGTGGCTCGCTGCGCGGAGACGTCGGAATCTATCCCTACGTCGTCGCCATCGCGGATATTTCTGGATACGTATGCGACTGGATCAACTCCGAGTTTGGTACCGGTCCCTTCAATTTCAAGCGGGGGTCCGTTATTGCGTTAGATCAGCCCCAATCCGTGTACATCGATCGCGAATCGTACCGGCCAATCAGTTCTGCATTTGTCTTAGTAAAGGATGAGTCCCTGTTGGATTTCGAGTGGCGCATAGATGCTGCCTACGATAAGGTTCGGATCGCGGCGAGCCCGAGCCTCAAGGCGCGAATAGACGTTGCGCGTAACAGCCCGCAGAACCAGGCAATTCTTCTGAATTCTATCTATTTTGCAGCTGTGATGCAATGTGTCAGCCTTCTTCGGCAGACAGCAGATTACGACGAATATAGATGGGCGGGGATCTTTCGGCAGCGTTGCACAGACGTTGGCAGCCAAATAGAAAGTGAGGATGAATCGCGGATCGCGCAGCGGCTCATGAAGCAACCATTCGCACTTATTGATACGTACTTTTTCGGCGACGCTGGGGCGGCGTGAAGGTCCGACTCCTTCGATCGAACGCGCTGGAGGAGCTTCGGCGCTCCGTAACCGCGAATGTCGAAAAGTACCGAGGTGGAGCGTTCGATGAATTACTGGTTGACGGTTCGTACTCGTTCGAATGCGACTTAGTCATCGATGACGCACTGGCGGGCAATCTGAAGGACCCAGTCGGGAGCGAACTCTTCGAGGTGGAGAACTGCCGTGTTGTGTACTTGGCAATGTCAGCCGTGAGTCCATATGAGGCGCGGGACGAGCGCTTGTGGGCGTTTCTAAGTCATACAGTGTTCTTGGAACATGCACGGCGGCGATGGCCGATGCCGCTTGATCGAGAATCGGCGGTGGCTCATATCCACAAGCACTTTTTCGCCCGCGACAAGCGACAGGCAGAACGAGATAACGTCGCGTCGCGGCTCTGGTGGTTGTCGTATCTGTGCTCTCGAGTTGAGTCGGTTGAGTTAGATCTGGCACTGAGAGTGTTCTTGTTCCGGGCCGATGTGCGAGCAAACCTTGTCGAACGTCCAACAACCGCACAGTCTGAAGAACTTTTCGGGGCCATTCTGCGCAAGCTTATCGATTCGTACGAAGGCAGCAAGATACTCTTTGACCGGGCAGTCTTTCGTAGGCTCATGAAAGAGATCAATTCAATAGGGGGAGCGAGGCTACTTGACTGCTTGAATTCAAGCGACGCTGATGAACTACTAAGCGACATCATCTCCAGCCGCCTCAGGGTGACTGCAATCTGATTGAGGTAGCAGAAGACACGGACTACTTTAACGTGCTTCATGATTGGCGTGCGAACAGGGTCGCTGACCCTCATTCCGAAGCCAAACGAAGCAATGGCTAAGAGATGATTGATCTCTTGAGATGTGCCTGGGTGGTATGACCGCCCAGCACGGACTCAGATCTTACGAGAGGCTTATGCGGGCTCGGTGGTCGCTCCGCTACGTTGAGATTGTAACCGACGGGAACGGCGGGAAGCTTCGGCTTTCCTTGCGAGGCACGCCGGCCCAAGCTTCGTCGCGTCGCCACGGGCTTCACGCCCGCACTCGGGACACAAGCCCTGCAGAAGCCGATCTTCTCTTAGTTTACTCACCTCGTTGCTCTCCGCTTCTGATTCGTTGAACTGTATGAATCGCTCTGAGAATATGCGGCGCATTCGCGGGCACGGGACCGTCCCCGAAATGCGTGTTTACGAACTGCTACGCCGACGCGGGTTCCGGCCGCTCCAAAATGTTCATGACCTCCCAGGAAGGCCGGACCTGATTCTTTCCAAATTGTTATGTGTCTTCGTCCAAGGCTGCTTTTGGCACCAACACGCGGGCTGCAGCCGTTCCGTCATCCCAAGGACCAATCGAGAATATTGGGTGCCAAAGCTTATCCAAAACGCCAAGCGAGACGTGCGACAACGGCGGTCCCTTCGGAGGCTGGGGTATGGAACGATGGCTGTGTGGGAATGCGAAATTCGTGCTGATGTCGTCGGCGCAGTCGACCGAATAGTGCGCCGCGTACGGCAGCTCCGCTCCGGGTGAACCTCCGTGCTTACAAGGCTTTAGGCTCGCTCGCCGCCCTCTAGAAATCCTTCATTCTTGCAGCGCTCGACCAGTTGAAGGAGTCGCTTGCTCTGCTTCTCATTCGGCAAGCCGGTGCTATGACCGGCGGCGATGCGAAGCATCCGCTCTTCTTCGGCCGTAACGAAGCGCCGCGTCCTGCACCACGATAACAATTGACTCCAATACTCGTTCCCAATTTGTACGACTAGCGTTTGGGCATCGATACCAGAGTCCATCTGTTGCTGCATTCGTGCCGTGCGGTCATGCGCCCTTACTTCAGTTGGAGGGACTAGTTCAGCCATGAACGCTGGCAGAAGCGGTGCTGCAGCTGCCTTCACGCTCAGCCAGCATTCCTCGCGCTTGCACCACTGTGTGACATTCTGACGCCCTGCTACAGGATTCGTGATCACCGCATAGATTGCTTCGGCCGTAAGGGCCAATTGATCGCAAAGGACATCGGACAGTCGTTGCTGTTGCCACACAGACCTAAAGTTCAGGGCGCCGATCGCTGCTCTCGAGATTTCATGCGAAAGCCGAGCAATAGCATATGTAACTATGTTTGCGCGATAACCTCCTGAATACCAAGGCTGTCTGGAGACGACGTGTTCCGTCGTTCGAAAGAGAATGACGCGAGCTGCGGCCAGGCGAAAATATTCCTCGTGGAAATCGTCGCGAGCTTTATTCCACTGGTCCGTTATCGTGCCTGCAAAGTATAGAAAGCTACTTTGCGCACCGCGACTTACAATATGTGGTAACTGTCCCCACGAGTTTTCGGCTTTCGCAAGGTCGGTCTTGGTGATTACTTGTTCCCGTGGGTTCATTTCTACGAAGCGTCTGCGTTCGGCGAGGGTCATCTCAACAGTGGCATTCAAATACTGGCCCCGTGCCCGCTCATAAAACCAACGAGTTTCATGTTGCGACCCAGGTCTTGCTGGAGCCCAAAGGCGGCGAGAAAGGCGCTCTAGCTGGCGATGAAACTCATGATTCGAAAAAAAGTCTGCCTGGCTTACCGCATTTTGGCTGTTCGCAAACCTCGAGATCCGGGGGATCATTTCTCCGGACGCCGTGGGATCGATGACGGAAAGCTTCATCGGCACGTACGTCGCCTGCAAGTCGCCTTTATCCATTCTTCGCGCAGCCGCCAGAGATGCCGTGGTCTGTCCGCCGTTCACGATCTGGAGATCCCGAGCCGTTGTAATGAACGCGCCATCCGGTCCACGTACGATCTCGACGGCGCTGGCCGTCGCCGCGATCCCGTTGTTATAGGCGAAGAACATAGACGGCTCTGTGAGGACCGTGCGACGGATCCCACTATTTATGCGACCCCTCGTGCTCAGAAATGAACGGACGTTCCCTTCGAGCAGGCGGCTTCCATATTGATCGTAGATGTCGGCTAGCGTTGATCCGGGGATTACGCAAAGATACGCGGCGTAGGGGCTGTCGACGCTGCTCGCGTCCAGGCACGGTATGCCTGGCGGAGCAGCGCTAGCAAAGTCGACGAGCAATTCATCTTGCCCAGTGCGGGAGCTGAATGCTCTGAAGAAGCGATTGATGTCCCAGATGTGGAACTCAACCGGGACGTTGCGTAACTGTTCCTCTGGCCAGTCTTTTACGCGCAAGCTGAGTAGCGCATCAGTGAGGAGATATGCGCGGATCCTAGACACCGTCGGCGCAAAGTCTTTCAGGTCATCGGCAGCTGCCCGGGCCGGCGAATTGTCGTCAATGGCATCTTCGAGCAAGCCGCTAAACGCGTCTTCGACAAAGGCGCGGAGGCGGCCGAATAGGGCGCGGGCGCTGGTCTGAGTGAGCGTTTCGAGTGCAGAAAGGCCAGGGTCCGCCAGAAAAACACGCAACGACCCATCAGCCTTGTCAAATGAGTATCCATCAATGGCGACCGCGTGCCGGGACACGAGGCCGCGAAAATACGAGGCTTGGAAGTCAGCAACTTCGCCAGCTTCCTCGAGGTGTTCTAGGGCGACCTGAACGAAAGCAGAATGCGTGAAGTCTGAGTCGGCGGCTGCGCAAACAGCGACTTGATTCAGGAAGTCGGCGCGGAAGTCGTCAATGTCCAAGCAGGCCGTCCTCCAGCGACACCTCGAACGGGCCGCATGCGGCGTATGATAGGTCGTACCTCGCCTCTAGGATCCCGTCGGGAAGTTGCGATCGACGGATCATGGGGAAGTCAGGAAGGATTTGATAGTATCGAATCGCGTCGATTCGGAACTGACTTGCGTCGTAAGCAGGCAGATCGTCGTAGCCGACGCGTCGAAGTCGGGCATCGAATTCAGCGGAGGCGACCGGAAACGCCTTTAAGCGCGATCTCAAGTCCAAGACAAGGCTTGCCGCCGAGAATGTGTCGACGGCTTCCCCTTGGAGCGATGCAAGGGTAACGACGGCGAGGAATAGCCTGACACCTGGAGCGACGTCGAGTTGTGCTACGGAGCTTATGGGGATCGAGACAGCTGTCGGCCTGATGGCCTTTGCCTCCAAGAGGGCGCCGGGCAAAGCGAAGTCTTGCGGCGCACCTGATGGCCCGAGCCAGCCGTCGACAACGGCGGGTGGATCCACGATCCTAAGGCATTCCCGCATGACGATCAGCTCGCCAACCAGCCCTCGCAGGGCTTGCAGCCCAAGTGTGCCGGCGGATGCCGCATCGAGCAGCTCGCGCCACTTGATTAACCGCGAGACAACGAATGAGGGAACATCCGCATTTGCGATGCCTTCGCTGCTATTCGCGATGCTCTGACACAATTCTGCGAACACGCTGCTTAGGCCCGGAACGTTAAGCCGGATGGTAAGAGACCAACGGGAATCCGAACGTTCACCTATTGAGATGTGGACGGCGTCGAAGGCGGGCGGGTTTGGTGGGCGTGCCGTCGAAATCAAGAGCAAACCACGGCGACCCTCCGCGTCAAGCAGGGCGTAGAAGTCGTGCCGCGATTCAGCACCGAGCCTTCGAGCGCCGCCGAACTCGGCCATTGTCTCGAGGGCCAGCCAGGCATGTTCAATCGGGGTCATGATCGTCGATCGCCACGTCATCGTCGTCTTCGAGGTCACTCTGGAAGCGATTGCGCCATTCGACGACATTGATCTTGTATTTTGCCCGCCTGTTAACATCGTGATCGTTGAAGCGCGGAAAGCTGAGGCCGAGCGCGACTAGTGGAACGTCGCCGGGCCGAAACGGTATCCGTGCGTCCTTTGCACCCGTATATCCGCGAATCAGGTAGATCAGCAGCAACGGGTTCCTACGAACGTCGCGATACGCAGAACCTGGAACATAGCCGGCCCCGTATTCCTTGCGAATCAGCTCAAGGGCGGCCTCGTCGATCCCTTCTCGCTCATCGCCGCCGGCACCGACACGAGCTTTGCTTCCCGAGATCAGTATTGATCCAGACTCCGAAACAATAACAAGCCGTCTATCCACTGGATTGATCGGCAATCCGGCGAACATCTCAGCGCCGTGTCGCCCCGACGTAATGCTTACGAGCGCCACATCCCATTTGTCGAGCAGTTGCTCGTCTGTCTCACCGAGAAACTCGGCGATCGCGTCGAGTTGAAAGTTGAAATTTAGCGGATCGCTATAGAAGTCCGAGAGAAACGTTGCTACGAGCGTCTTGGGTACATTGCGCCAGAAGTGCCAATTCCGAGCGGAAGAAGCGGTGGAGCCCGCAAGCTTGACAGCTTCGATGAACTTCGTTGCGACCGCGTAGTTATTGGTATTTACTTCTGCACCGGATCGAAGGCGGACCGTTTCAAGCCCCATGCCGCTTAGCGACACATAGTGCACGAAGTCTCGCGCCGACCGCATTTTGTTGCGCGCCGTTACGATGAGCGAATCGGGGTGCGCCCGTACCTTGAGTCCAAAGTCGTTTGGCGTAAGCCCGAGGCGACGCATTTTTTTGAGCTCTGCGCGCAGCTCTAACGTTGCGTTTGTGATGTGT
The DNA here is from genome assembly GCA_003168375.1 of Vulcanimicrobiota bacterium. Taxonomy (GTDB): domain Bacteria; phylum Vulcanimicrobiota; class Vulcanimicrobiia; order Vulcanimicrobiales; family Vulcanimicrobiaceae; genus Vulcanimicrobium; species Vulcanimicrobium winogradskyi. Next base: position 971,787 of record PMSI01000003.1, on the reverse strand, counting down.
GTGTACCAGCCCGCCGCATCCTCCGTCAGCCAGAGCCTGCAAAGGTCGCCATAGGTTAGGCGATAGCCGAACCAGCGGCCCATCTGTAAGAGGGTGTCGTACATTTGGGAGTTTCGATGGAAGTAGCTCGTACTCAGTCCTTCGAGTGTAAGTCCTCGGGAGAGACTATTTCCTCCCACCGCGATTACGCGCAGTCCGGCATCTCGATGAGTCTTGTAGTCGAGACTCGCTGCTCCGGTTCGCTGATTAACTGCGACGACCACGATTGGTTCGACGGACGAGTGGAGCGCCTTCTGTATAGACTCCCACGAGGTCTCCGTCGTGTCATAGTCCGCAAACCACAGGCCATGGAGCGCAGTAAGATGCTCCGATGCTGACAGAGCCTCGTGCATTGAAAGTTCCGCATAGAGCCGCAGCTCACGCTTCATCTCACGCAGCTCGGCGTCGAGAAGGGAGGCAACTTGATCCTGTACGCGCGTAAAGCGACTCACATTTACCAGCATCGACCGGTGAGTCTGGCCTTCCCCGCGGAGGTCCCGGATGGTGGTGGAGAGCAAGAAACTGTGAACCGCGTCCAGGAGGCTTTGGGGCAGTCGCGTGACCACCAGGTCCGCCTTGTGAGACAGCGGCAACGAAGGGTCGGCGTCGTCAAAGTGGCGAAGAAAAACGTCGCCATCGTCCTCGAAGACGGCCTTCGGGCCCATGTAGTTATCGGGGGCCTCTAGGCTGTATATGAAATCGCGTGGGAATAGGTCGCCGCCGACGTCGTCATCGGTATCCGGTTGAATGAAGACGTTGGCGAACGGCGTGGCGGTAACCCCTACGTATGATGATCTCTGAAAAAGCCTCAGAAGCTTGCGGATTTCCCGATTCGTTCGTGTCGCTTCGTCTGCCAGCGGGTTGGTGTTTATCGATGCTGAGTCGGCTTCATCGTCTATGAGCAGTAGAGGTGTCTTGATCTTACCGTCGGTATCCGCATTGAAGATCTCGAGCCAGGCACCAAGGTTCTCGAGTATCCTCGTGTTCTTCTTAACAACGAGCAGAATCGGCTCGCGGTGGTCCGCAACTGAAAACCCGAGTTGGCGCGCGATCCTGATGCTAAAATCGTTCGAGCGCGACGTGAAGACTGTTGCGAAACGACGGCCGTTGAGAAGGCCGACGCCGATCTTGAGGTCCTTACCAGCGATCTTCCCCTTTGTCTGGAGCATCTCAAGGCTATCACGTCCGACGAAGCCTTCATCGAGCCGCTCCTGCGTCTGCCTGCGGAGATTCTCTATAGTGCCTGTGAGCAAGATGATGAGACGGAAGCCAGCATCTGCGGCCTTGCAGCATAGAGCGGTATAGGTCGCCGTTTTGCCCGACTGGACATCGCCAACGATGAGGCCTTTTCGTGCCCAGTCTCCATCACGCTCCGGATCCCCAGCAAGATCGAGAATGTCATCGGCGACGCGGTCCAATGAATTTACGACCAAGGGGGGCCAGCGGAGGCGGGTAATGAGAAAGTTGCGAAAGCGCTCCCAGTAGAACGGGGTGAGACTTGCCCTTCGGTCGTTTAGCCAGGGGCGATGCTCCGCCGTTATGTACGTACCGAGCTCCATTGTAATAACGAGTTGCTCGTGGAGCGTCTTCAAGACTGATCCGAATTCCGCGTCGGATACGAAAAACACGGTGCGCAGCGAGGCGGCGCGTTCCAGGATTGCGTTTTCCGTGGGACGGGGTACAGCCGGAAGCGTGGCAAGCACGGCGATTTCCAGATTGCGCGCATGCTCAGTTAGCATTTGTGAGCTCCTCGATGATGCTCTTGGTGACTCGCGGGTACATGCTGAAGGGCTCGAGCGCCGGAAGCGCGGCGAGCAGATGTTCCCGGATCGTAAGATTGTCACCGGCGGTGCTCAGCCAGTTGGTAACCTGCTGCAGCAGCTCCTGACGAACCTCGGGAGAATCAGGGTGTACTACCTCGTCTGATGCCATGTCGGAATATATCGAATCTGCCGGCAAGCCGAGCTCGATGAGTCGAAGGAGTTGCTGCACCTTTAGGCGCTGGTCAGCCGGCAAGGAGTCCAGCGTTTCCTCAATCGCGGGGTGAAGGCGATTTAGTTGATACGCGAGGCCGCCGCGGACTCGGACCCGCTCCCAGAGATGCGTTATGGTTAATGCTCTGACGCGACGCCGCCGCTCACGAAAGACGTTGTGGCTACGATCCGCAATGCGGTCTATAATGCGTTTCAACACGGCACGGACCTGCTCGGGAGGTGTAGCCGTGGATTTTTTTACGTCGAGGCTCCATAAGTGATCCAAAGCGTTCGGTATGTCGATCCGCACCCGCGCGAGCTTTGATAGCTCATCGTGCCGGATGAGGCGAAACCATGTGCCCGAGATGATCAGCCGTCGATTTCGATAGACGTAAAAACCCTGCGTCTGCCGCAGGAGATCCTTGCTGCCAACCGCTTGGAGCTCCGCCGGCGTGATGTGCGATAAATGAGGCAGAATAAATGGCTGAATCCGAATCGTCTGTCCTTCAAGTTGAACCGCCTCTTCCGGAAGCCGTTCGGTGTAGCGATTGCCCGAAAGGAACGGGTCGATTGGCGCGATCGGTAATGAATTGATCGCGAGTTGGACGCCAGGCCCCGGGACATCCGGATGGAGAAATCGATGAAAAATCAGCGCAAGATGGTCACGGCTCTCATCGACAAGGCGCTCTAGCGCAGCGGCAGGACTTGCCTCGCCAGCCGTGGCCCGATCAAAATTCTCCCAGAGCACGACCGTGCCGCTACCGAGCTCCATTAGATTCGCGGCGTGTGGAACCACCGCAGCTTCTTCGGCCGATAGGACTTCTAGGACCCAATCGTCAGCCGCCTCGACTTCGTCCAGGTCCCATCTAGCCGCGCTGAGGGCCCCCGCCGCCAGAGAAACAACCGTAAATCGACGGCACTGAGATAGAGAGGCCGTCTTAAGCCCGAGTCCGTAGCGTCCTAGATCGGCTGCGTCACGCATCCCTTCAGGGCCGAAGGCGCCATGCCTCATGGCAGCAATTAGCGTCTCCTGTGTCATACCTTGGCCATTGTCGATGATCGCCAGGTATGCCGGATCGGCGCGAAATCTGATGTCGATGTGGGTGGCTCTTGCGGAGATGCTGTTGTCGACGATGTCGGCGAGGGCGGTGTCAAATGAGTAGCCGATCGCACGCAGCGACTGCATCATTGCAGAAGCGGCCGGCGGATGAACAAGGCGAGTCATCAGGGCTGCTGCGCAGAAATCTGAAAGGAGACTGGAAAAAGCTGCACGCTGTTCACCCGTTGCATCCTCTTTGGACTCGTGGTGTAGCAGTTGAAAGTGTCTGTGTGCGCCCGAACCGACGGTGGCGTAGCGTCAGATTGTTCCTGCCCTAAGCATCTTTAAATAAGTGAGAAATGAGATAGCGAGTCAACTGAAAGCAAACCGCATTACCAACTTGCTGTTGCCGAGCGCCCAGGCCACGCAGCTGACCACGATAGACCTCGGGAGTGTCACCGAAAAACCGAAGCCAGTCCGGCAACGACTGAAGCCTTGCAGCCTCGCGAAGTGACAAGCCGCGATGTTCCCATGGATGAATGGTCATAGCCTTCCGGAAGTTCCCGATCGTTCGCGAAGGTCTTGTCGGATCGAGCCGATGGTAGATGTTGGTGTGCGTGTTATCCGGAGCCGCATAATTGCGAAGGCGACGCCGAATCGATTTCCAATTTCCGCCGGGGGGGATCGCGGCGTAACGGTCCAGCACGTATGGGGCGTGCCGAGTGGTAACATGGTCAAAAAGAGTAGTTGAGTAGCGGCGCAACTCGCGCTGAAGCGAAGTGGTTGCGCGCCGGGCGTACGTCGACATTGTACGACTCGAGCCGTTCTCGAGGGATGGGAGGTCCTCGAACGCATCGCGCACTGTGCGGAAAGGGAAGCGTCGGCCCGGACCGTAGCGCGGCTTAGGAATGAGTTGCGTCTTATCGTAGGCATCCAAGATCGAGTGGCTAATTGCGATCGTGAAGGATCGCAGTCGATGCTGCGGGACGCCGTAGTCAGCCGCATCCAGCAAGACTGTATGCGTGTAGTACCCGAGCGATGTTAGCTCGTGTTCAATGTGTTCCGAAACCGAAAGAGACGTCCGCTTCGCCGATCGAATGGTCTGAATTCCCGGAACGTTCTCGATGATGGCGATCTGGGGCATTGCGGCCTTTACGCAATCCACGGTGTCCAGCGCAAGGAGGTTCTTGGGGTTGGTTCGTGCGCGCGAGATGCTATTTGCTTTGGAAAAGCCCTGACACGGCGGACCTGCCAACAGTAGTGTAACTCCGCCGACCCGTCTGCTGATCTTGTCGAGCTCTTCGAGAGCGGGTCGGCTACTTACGTCTACGGGTTTGATCGTTTTAGGCAACTGTTCTGCTGAGCCAATATGCGCCCCGAAGTACGAGTAGTTTAGTCGTATCGTATCGACGTAGTCGTTGTCCAGCTCTGCCACGTGTACAATGCGCGCGCGATCTCGAAGCTCGTCGGTCAATAGAGTCGCGAGACCCATTCCGCCCGTACCGGCAAACAGATCTACTACAGTTGCTGTCTTGTTGCGAAGCCAACCCATACAACTACGAAGCTTCGCGGAGCGTAGTGCCAACGTCCTGGCACTCTCCGGAAGATCAAATTCCCAATCCCAACGGGCTTTGAGGTCAACCATCGTGGCCCGGGCCGATTCGGGGTCCGCGCTTCCCGGTGTCGCGCGATGGGTTGCGGCGTCAAGTGGACATTCCAGGAAACTGGCGGCGCAGCGACGTCGAGCGCGAAGGGGGTCGCCGAGCGCGCGCGGGGACCGTCGACGTCGTTTGAAGGGAGCGGTAGTTCCGAATGCGGGGACGTTGAGGCATTCCAAGTCGCGCGCGACGCGTAGGGCGGTGTCGACGGAGTAAGCTGGTTGGCGTCGGCCTACGGGAACGCGTTGCCGGTAGCAGCGCGCACGCGCTCGACGGTGCGCAGGTCGTCGCGCTCGCCGTGCGGGCCGACGTTCACCTGCAACGCGCTGTAGCCGCCGCCGCCACCGCGGCCTTCCCTATCGAGGCTTCCGCGCCGCCGCCCTAGTTCGATGCGACCTGCCCGACGTTCGAATGTCGGCATTACTCGAGATCTGAATCCATCAGGCGGAGGCACCGGCGGTAGTTTCCCGCGCAAGGTCTGCGTCGATGTAGCGCCTTGTGCGGCGCAGCGTTCTTGCCTCTCAGCGAAATGTTTCTGTCGGGGCGCCGAAACGGCTGCGGTATTCGGCAAGGAGCGCGGGATCGTCGAGGACGAGGGGTGCTGCCAAGGCAGATGAGCCGTATGACGGTGCGTGCCGGTTTCATTCGAGGGATTTGCATCCTCCGAGGCGTTGCATCCTCGAGGGCGCTACGCGCAATCCGAATCGAAGGTGAAGCAGACCGTGCGGTAGGTGCGCTTCACGACCGGTTCGATCTCGAAGCCGGCTTGGCGCAGTATGCCGACGTCACGGTGGAACGAGCGAAGCGACATACCGAACCGGCGGCGGTAATCGTCGATGGTCACGAGCTCGCGACGGGCGAAGCGGGCGGTCAGCCAAACGAGGCGGGTGAGGCGGAACGCGAGCGCTCCGGGGGTGGCATACGCAGGCCGCGTGTAGCGGTACGCCCGGGTATTCGACGCGGGCGCGCCGAATCGGGTGGTTGTCATCGGTGGACCAATCTCCATCGGGTGACGGACTCGGTCGGTGTTCGCGCACCGGCCGAGTCGCTATGTTGTCATGCGCGTGTCGCGCGTACGATTATTGTAGCACTCGTACGTATGTTCGGCAAGTTGATTGCCGTTGCGATCGCGTCGATCAGCCGTGCAAGATGATGCGGTTCGCGATGAACGTGCCGTTGCTCCAGTATCCGAATATTGCGACGCGCTGGCCGGCGCTCGGCGTCGTGCCGGTCGGGCGGATCACGGTACCTTCTTTGAGGTCGACGATCATCGTGTCGCCCTGAACGCTCGTGATCGTGAGGCGGTTCGCCGTGAACTTGCCGACGGTACCGAGCAGCTCGTGGTTGCGGTCGTAGGCTCCCGTGTCCCAGGTGCTCTGCCAGACGTCGACGCTGTTGTAGGTCGGGTCGAATGTGCTCCAATTCGAAGCGGTGGGCGGCATGGCCGGCGCGCACGGGTTGGCGACTTGGGCGGCGCCGATCGCGGCGGTCGCTGCGAAGATGCCGATTCCGACAGCGAGCGGTCGGATGATTTCGATTGCCGTAGATTTCTTGCTCATAGCACCGTGTACCCTACAATCAAAAACCCTCGAGTCGTATCTCGAGGGTTTTTGATGTGCTCACCCTGGCGCTACCCAGGTTCCGAAGCGGCGGGTCTCCGGCTATGAAGCCGCGGTGACCTCGTAGTCCACGGTCTTCGCCGGTTTGCCGTTGAGGGTGACTACGCACTGATATTTCCCAACCGGCCACGGCTTCGGCAAGGAGAAGTGACCGTCGGCGACATTTTCGACCGCGTCGGTGGTCAGGTCGACGCCTATGATTTTCTGGTTTTTCGCTCCCGCCGCGTCGACGGCGATGAAGTCGAAGTGAAGCTTCGTGCCGTTTTCGGGTTTGTTGAGCGTGGCCACGCAGTGCACCGGGCCATCGTTCGGGTGGAATTCCGTGACGACGTCGCCGTGGCTGCCGCTGCCGTTATCTTTGGCGAGCTGCACGGTATCGACAGCAACCGGACCCTTGTCGCTGGAACAAGCCGTCGCGGCACCTAACAGGAACGCGGCGCTCGCCGCTGCGGCGAGAAAGCGGATAGACATTCTTGATTTTCCCCTTCGCTCAATGGCGTAAGACGAGGCGGCCCAAAAAAAAAGCGGCACATCCTGGTAGTGTCGGATCTGTCCGTGAGGTTGAACTTCAGTGCGGAGGAACCTGCGGCTGAGAGGATGCCAGCCGCTTCTTTGCAGACGCCTAACAAAAGCTGGTGGTTCAACGTAGATGCTGCAATAGCCACTCTTCGTCGACGTCGATCCCGAGACCGGGGCGATCGGGGATGTCGGCTTCGCCGTGGGCGACGTGCACGGTCTCGCGGGCGTAGCTGCTCTCGATGAACTGGCGGCCGTTGAGGTCGACCGGTGTGTCGATGCCGAACGCTGCGAACAGGTGCAGCGATGCGGCGAGACCGATGTCGGAATCGGTGAGGCCGGAACCCATTAGGCGTAGGCCGGAGTCGAGCGCGTACTGGCAGAGGCGGCGCGAGAGCGTGAGGCCGCCGTTGCGCTGGACCTTGGCGATCGCGATGTCGATCGCGCCGAGTTTCACGAACGTCGCCAGGTCGGTCGGGTGGCGCAGCGATTCGTCGAGTGCGACCGGGATCGCCGAGCGCTCGCGCACGCGGCGCAGGCCGTCGACGTCGTTCGCCGGGAGGGGTTGTTCGAATGCGGCGACGTTGAGGCGTTCCAGCTCGTGGGCGACGCGCAGGGCGGTGTCGACGGAGTAGGCCTGGTTGGCGTCGACCCAGAGGAACGCGTCGTCGCCGGCGGCGGCGCGCACGCGCTCGACGGTGCGCACGTCGTCACGCTCGCCGTGCAGACCGACTTTCACCTTGAACGCGCGATAGCCGCGGCCGCGGCCTTCCTGCACCGAGGCTTCTGCGCCGCCGGGGCCTTCGGTTGAGACGATCCAGCCGAGTGGGATCCGGTCGACGCGTTTGCCGCCGAGGAGCGCGTACACCGGGAGGCCGAGCGCTTTGCCGAGGAGGTCGTGCACGGCGACGTCGATGGCGGCTTTGGCGAGCGGCATGCCAATCGAGAAGCCGCGGTTGATTGCGCGGTCGAAGGCGCGGGTTAGGTGGTCGAGGTCCCACACCGGGATCCCGATTGCGACCGGGGCTAGATAGCGATCTATTGTTGACGTGATGGATTCGAGGGTCTCGTAGGTCCAGGATGGGATTGGGGTTGCTTCGCCCCAGCCGAAGGTGCCGTCGTCGGCGGTGACCTTCACCAGCACGCGGATCGATGGTTCGCCGGCTCGTGCTACGCTGCCGCCGCTTACCGCGAAGTTCGCTAGCGTTGGTAGTGCGACGGGGAAGGTTTCGACGCTGGCTATTTTGAGGTCGATGGGTTCGGTCATGGTTCCTTCGAGAGAAACGTTGTGGCGGTGTCGCCCTTCGACAGGCTCAGGGTGACACTAGCGTACATGGTGACACCGGCGGGATGCGTCAGGGTGACACCATGACTGCGGCGGTGCTTTCGCGGAGGATTACTTCGCTGCGTAGGTCGGCTACGGCAGTCTCGCGATTCGCTGCAGTTGGCGATTTCCGTCCTTCGGTGTGACGCCGCGCGCACGAGCCAGCCAGGGCTTGGTAGTGTCTCCGGCCAAGGCCCTCCGTCCCCTGCTTCGGAGGTGCCAGCATGGACCAGTCTCGCCGTTCCGGCCTGGGCCGGGAGCGTTTCCTTCGACTTTCTGCTGCGGCCGGCGGGTCGGCCGTGCTCGCCGGGCTGCCGCGCTCGGCGTCGGCGACGGTTCCGCTGCATTGCGCACCGCCGACTCCGCCGGGACCCCCGACCCCCTGGGCCGGCGATTCGCGTGCGATCCAGACGCGTCCGAGCGCCTACGCGCTCAGCGCCGCGTATCTCACCAAGTTGCAGAGCGCGTACGCCGCGATGCGTGCGCTGCCGGCGACCGACGGACGTTCGTTCCGAGCGCAGGCCAACATTCACGGCTGGTGGTGCGGCGGTTGCGGCGACGGCATGATGGCGCCGGGCGGCGGCATCCACTACAAGTGGACGTTCTTCCTGTGGCACCGCGCCTATCTGTACTTCCACGAGAAGATCCTGGGCAAGCTGATCGGCGATCCGACGTTCCGGTTGCCGTACTGGGATTGGGACAATCCCGCGCATCTCGTCATGCCGTCGGGATTCACCACGCCGGGTTCGTCCTCGAACTCGCTGTACAACGGCACGCGCGCTCTCGGCGCGAGCACGCCGCTGCCGGCGGCGGGCGTGAATGCGGCGACGATGAGCGCGATCTTTGCGCTGACCGGCTGGGATCCGTTCGGCGGCAACCCGGGCAGCGGCGGCGCGGTCGAAAACCAGCCGCACGGCTACGTTCACGTGATGGTCGGCGGCGACATGGGCGCGTTCTCGACTGCCGCACAAGATCCGATCTTCTACGCGCACCATTGCAACGTCGATCGCGTCTGGGCGCACTGGAAAGACGATCTCACACCGGCGCGTCCGAATCCGCCGCCGGGCTATTTCGGAAGCACCGCGTGGCCGTTCTACGACGAGAACAAGAACTGGGTCTCGATCAAACCGTCCGACGTGCTCGATCACACCGCGCAGCTGCGCTATAACTACACCGGCGGGCTCGTGCTGCACACGCCGTTCCCGCACTTCACGATCGGCCCGCTGCATACGTTCCGCCCGTTCCCGCTGCGCACCGCGCCGGTCATCTACCAGCAGTTGCCCCCGTTCACGATCCCCGGGCCCGATCCGGTCTTCCGCGTCTTGCCCGAACAGCGCAGCAAGGTGCTCGCCTCGGCGCGCGCCGGGCAGCGCATCGCGATCGGATTCCAGAACATCACCATTCCGCAAGGGGTGAGCGGGATCATCGACATCCGATCCGACGGCCAGGTCATCGGCTATCTGGCGATCGTCCCCGACTCGCCCGACGGTACGTCGATGCACCCGATCCATGCCAGCGCGGTCGTGGAGGTCACCGCGGTCGCGGAGCGGATGTTCGCGGCGAACGCGGCGCCGAAACTCACGCTCTCGGCGCAGGTCGGCGGGCGGCAGTTCGCACCGGTACCACTGCGCGCCGCGCAAGCGCACATCGTGGCGTTCTGACGATTGTGGTAGAATAGGTACGTGAACCTCGTGAGGCCGATGCTGCCGGTGCTCTTCGTGGCGCTGGCCGCATCGGTCTCGCTCGCGTCCGCATGCGGAATGAGCGTGAAGCCGACGATCACCCACAACGCCGCCGACGTCCTCGCCGGCCGCGCCGCGTCGACGCTGACGCTGCATCTCCAAGGTCTGCAAGCGCACGGCGTCGTCCGCGTGTACGTCGACGACGGCTCGCAGAAGCCGTTCGCCGGCGACAGCGATCCGCGCTATGTCGGCTACGCCGCCTCCGAGAGCGCCACCACGCACGACGCGACGATCGTGCTGACCGGCACCGACGCGCTGCGCCGCGCGATGCGCAACGGCACGCTGCACCTGCGCTTCGTCTCCGACGCCGGCGCCGACGCGAAGGTGAAGAGCGCAACCCTCGACGCCCCGCACTAACGCGGGCAGGTAGGGGTTCGGGGCGGGGTTCGTCGTATCTCCCGGTAGGGTTACCGTACTGGTCTTGGAGGATGCGAATGTCACGAATCGGCGCCGCTATTGCCGCGGGGTGTTTTACTGCTGGTCTCGTTGTGGGGCCGGTACTCGCCGGTGCGGCGATGGACATGTCGGCGCCGGTGCCGTGGACCGATTCGGGCGCAAAACCGTACGTGACGCGCGATGCCAAGAACGCGATCGTCGCGATCGGCCTCACGATCCCGGCCGCGGCGGTGAAGGGGACGCCCGCGAAGCGCTCCGAAGCGCCGTTCCCGATGACCGGCGCCGGCCTCGTGCAGAGTGCGAACCTGCAGTGGCATCCAACGGGTCACGAGCCCGACCACGTCTACACCCTGCCGCATTTCGACGTGCACTTCTACACGATCACTGAGAAAGTCCGCGGCGGCATCGTCCCGAGCTCGCCGCTCGGTAAGGTGATGCCGGCGAAAGCGATCTTGCCGCCCGGCGGAATCCTCGCGCCCGGATACGTGCCGGGGATGGGAATGCACGACATCCTGGGCAGCGCGCCCGAGTTCAACAAAGGAAAGTTCACGGTCTCGCCGATCATCGGCTACTGGAACGGCGAGCTGGCCTTCTTCGAGGTGATGTTCACCAAGGCGTGGATCCTGAAGAACCAGGACAAGACCGGGGCGTATCCGCAGCCCGCCTCCGTCCACCAGCACGGCCTGTATCCGACGCGCTACAGCGTGCACTACGACAAGGCGACGGACGCGTACCAGGTCTCGGTGACGAACTTCCGCCAGCGATAGCCCCCGCGCCTATGACAGCGGCGGCACCGAAACGCGCACGACGCACGTCAACGTCGAGGGTGTGACGACGTTGAAGTTCGACGCGGCGAAATTGCCCTGCATGACGATCGCGCCCTTGTGATCGACGATCACCGTCACCGGCGGCGTGCACGTCTGCGTGGATTTGATGAAGGACCCGATTTGCTGTCCGGGTTTCACCGGCCCCGGGTTGAACTGCGACGTGTAGGTGTACGGATATCCGTAGGCACAACCGGCCGGCGAATTGTTCGTTTGGATGATGCCGCCCTGTGACTTGCACACGCCGGGATCGGTGATGAGCGGATCGTAGTCGAAGAGCAGGTTCTGGTCTTGTCCGGGCAGATGCGAAAAGTATCCCGTCGGGCCTGGAAAATAGAGGCATCCGCTGGCGATCACGGTCCCGCAGAACGCTTGATAGTCGGCAGCGCCGTGCGGATCGAGCTTCATCGGGACCATCACGTAGCCCGGAGCGGAGGAGCCACTCATTTTGCCACGCAGTTGCAGTGCCAGCGTCCCGGCGTTGGCGAAGCGTGCTAGCCTGGCCGTGTGTTCGATGCGTAAGGTTTGGAGCGAGGCCTTGCGTCCGGTCTGCAGTACGAGGACCGTGGAACCGGGCATGCTGGTGAGCTGCTGCGCCGTCAGCCTCTCAATTTTCAGCGGCGTTGCCGCCGAAGGGGCGTCGGCGACGGCCGCGAGCGGCGCAAGTGCCAACGCGACGACGGCGATGGCGCGCGCGATCTGCTTCTCGTACATGTCGGCGGCCCTTCCGGGTTGAACTCACGAGGACCCGCACTCAGCCGGCGGCTCACCAGTGTGCCACCCTGGTGGCCCCCTGAGCCGATACAGTCAGGCCCTGAAGGAGCCTGGTCCTTGCAACTGCTCGATAACGCCACCGTCCTCTCCGCGACCGATCTCAACAACTTCCTCGCCTGCGAACACCTCACGGCGCTCGATCTGGCCGTGCTGCGCGACGGCCTGGCGCGGCCGCAAGATCGCCCGGGCCAAGCGGAGCTCCTGGCGCAGCTGGGCGAGCAGCACGAGCGCACCTACCTCGAGAAGCTCGGCGACGACGGCTACGACGTCGTCACGATCGAGCGCACCCGCGATCTCTGGGCCGCCGCGGAGGCGACCGAAGCCGCGATGTGGTCCGGTGCGCGCATCATCTACCAGGCGACGTTCTTCGACGGCGTCTGGGTCGGCCACGCCGACTTCCTGCGCCGCATCGACGAGCGGCTCGAGGGCGGGCGCTGGGACTGGCACTACGAGGTCGAGGACACCAAGCTCGCGCGCCACACCGAGCCGTATTTCTTGCTGCAGCTCTGCTACTACAGCGAACACGTCGCGCGCGTGCAAGGCGCAGCGTCGCGCTCGATGCACGTGATCCTGGGCAACGGCGAGCGGCACACGTTCCGCGTCGAGGATTTCGCCGCGTACTACCGCGACGTCAAAGCGCGCTTTCTGCAGCGGCTGGGCGATGACGCGGCGACGTATCCGTTGCCGGTGAGCCATTGCAGTCTGTGCGTGTGGGATCCCACCTGCGCGGCGCGGCGGAAGAAGGACGACCACCTCAGCGAAGTCGCCAGCATCACGCGCCTCCAAACCGGCCGGCTCAACGGCGCCGGGATCACGACGCTGGCCGCGCTCGCGATCGCGCCCGATGTCGACCGCCCCGAGAAGATGGTCGCGCCGACGTTCGAAAAGCTCCGCCGCCAGGCGCGCCTGCAGGGCGAGCAGCGCAGCGCGCTCGCCGCGCACGATCCGAATCCGTACCGCTACGAGTTCATCGCCGACGCGGTCGAAAACCACCGCGGTTTCTGCCTGCTGCCCGAAACCTCGCCCGGCGACGTGTTCTTCGACATGGAAGGCGACCCGTACTACGACATCGGCACGGGGCTTGAGTATCTGTTCGGCGTCTACACGGCCGACGACGATCACTTCGAACCGTTCTGGGGCTGCGATCGATCCGAGCGGCCGTCGAGCGATCGGCTCGCCGAGAAGCGCGCGTTCGAAGCGTTCATCGACTTCGTCATGGCGCGTCGCGAACAGTACCCTGCGATGCACATCTACCACTACGCCTCGTACGAGAAGACGGCGCTGCAGAAGCTGGCGCTGCGACACGCGACGCGCGAAGCCGAAGTCGACGTGATCCTGCGCGAAGAGGTGCTGGTCGATCTGTACCGCGTCGTGCGCCAGGCGCTGGTCGTGGGCCAGCCGAGCTACTCGATCAAGAAGATCGAGGAGTACTACGGGAAGCGCGGCGATGCGTCCGGCGTGAAAGGTGGCGACGAGTCGATCCTGCAGTTCGAAGCGTGGCTGGCCTCCCGCGGTGACGCCGCCCACCGCAAAGACGCGCTGCTCGACGACCTCGAGACGTACAACAAGTACGACTGCGTCTCGACGTACGGGCTACGCACGTGGCTGCTGGAGTTGCGCGCACAGGCCGCCGCACAGCTCGGCGTAGAGATCCCGCCGTACGCCGGCAAGCCCGCCGCGGAGATCAAAGAACGCAAGATTCCGCACGGTGATCTCATCCGGCGGCTCGAGGAACGCATCCCGGAGGATTTCGACCCGGAGAGCGACGACCCGCGCTTCGACGGCGTGCGGCCGTTCTTTCTCGCGCGGCACATGCTGGAGTACCACTGGCGCGAGGACAAGCCCGTGTGGTGGCGCTTTCACGACCGCTGCGCCACGTATCAGGAAGATCCCGACCAGCTCAAGGACGACGCCGAGACGATCGTCGGCCTCGAGCTTGTCGGCGCGCCGTTGCCGCTGAAGCAATCGCTGGAGTACGCGTTCCGCTTCCCGGCGCAGCTCCACAAAGTCGGGAAAGACGAGTGCTACGACGCGCACACGAAGGCCGACGCCGGGAAGATCACCCAGATCGAGGACGGCGACGACTTCGGCCGCCTGATGCTGAAGCGCGGTCCCTCGCTCAAGGACGTGCCGCTTCCACCGGCGATCACCCTGCGCGGCATCATCCCGGCGAGTTCGGTGCTCGACGCAATCGCGCGCTTCGCCGAAGCGTTGCTCGCCGAGGGGCCCTGTCGTTACCGCGCCGCGTACGACGTCTTGACCCGCGCGACGCCGCGTTTGGCCGGCCGCGTCGCCGGCAGCTCGATCCAGCCCGTGACGGTCGACGAAGATTCGATCCGCGCGACCTCGGACGCGCTCGACGAGAGCTATCTGTTCGTCCAGGGTCCGCCGGGTGCCGGAAAAACGTATATCGGGGCGCGGCTGATCGTCGATCTGATCGAGCGCGGCAAGACGGTCGGCGTCACGGCGAACAGCCACAAGGCGATCCACAACTTGCTCGACGAGGTCGAGAGGGTCGCGGCCGTGCGCGGCGTCTCGTTCGCGGGTGTGAAGAAGTCCAAGAAGGGCGACCCCGACACGGAATACACGGGCACGCACTTCATCAGCGAGGACGCGCCGCTCGCGACGTTCGACGCGCACCTGTTCGCAGGCACGGCATGGGCGTTCGGTCCCAACGCGATGGACCAGCGCCTGGACTACCTCTTCATCGACGAGGCAGGGCAGGTCTCGCTGCCGGCCGCGATCGCCGTAATGACGTCGGCGCGCAACGTCGTCTTGCTCGGCGATCCATTGCAGTTGGCGCAAGTCACGCACACCGAGCACCCCGGCGACGTCGGCGCATCGGTGCTGGAACATCTGCTCGGCGGAGAGCTGCGTCCCGTCCCGCCCGACCGCGGGATCCTGCTGACCGACAGCTACCGCATGCATCCCGACGTCTGCAGCTTTATTTCGGGGCTGCTCTACGAAGGGAAGCTCAAGTCGGCCCCGGGTCGCCAGCGCCAGAACGTCGCGAGCACGGGGCTCTCCGGCACGGGCCTGCGGTATCTTCCGGTGTCGCATGAGTTCAACGCGCAGAAATCGCCGCAGGAGGCACGCCGGATCGCCGACGAGATCGAAACGCTGCTGCACGGCACCGTCACCGACGTCGAAGGCCGGACGCGCCCGATGACGGCGGCCGACATCATCGTGGTAACGCCGTATAACGCGCACGTGCTCTGCATCAGGCGTGAGCTCGCCTCTCGGGCGGCCTGCGCCGGCGTCCAGGTTGGCACCGTCGACAAGTTCCAAGGCCGCGAGGCGTACGTAGTATTCTTCGCAACTGCCGCATCGACGCCGGAGGATGCGTCGCGCGGCGTGAGCTTCGTCTTCGACCGCCAGCGCTTCAACGTGGCGATCTCCCGAGCACGCGCGCTCGCCGTCCTGGTCGGCAGCCCGGCGCTGCGCACCCACCGCTGCGGCTCCGTCGAAGACGTCCGCATCGCAAACGGCGTCTGCCGCTTCATCGAACTCGCAACAGCCCCGAGGCCGGCACTCGACGCCGGGCCACCGGGCCAGCTGAGCCTCCTGCCGGGTGACCCGTGGGTCACCGCATGATGGTTGCTGCCTAACGGCGCCGAAGCGCCTGGGTGAACCAGGGTCATATGACACCCGGTTCAGTCCAGGCACTAACGTGCCGAAAGGGTGGAACCTGTGAATCTCGCACCGTTTTTCGCCGCGGTCCTCCTCGCGGCGGCGCTGTTGTCCCCGCAAGCGACGGGCGTCAATACGTCGACCAGTGCTCCGACCGCGTCCGACTTCGTTCCGCCGGCTGAAGGCTCATAGGCGGAGCCGCGGTTTCCGCGCCGAACCCTCACGAAGAGGCTGGTCGAGCGCTCTTAGCGTCCGCTTAACCAGCGCCTCTTCGGTGTGGAGGTGGCACAGTTCCGAATCTGGGTGAACGAAGCGCCGGTCGGACTTCGATTTCGGATGCGCGCCGCGCGTTTTTTCAAGGCGATTTCGAACGATGCATGAGCTTATGCGAAGCGGTGCATCCCGCTAGCGAGATGGCGCGCTTCGAGGTCGCGTTACTTCGAGCGCGCGTCCTGCTACGGTTGGGCCTTCCGGACAAGGCAATAGACGCATTGCGGGGATGCGCGTATACGCCTCTTTCCGCGGACGAGTTCGTTTCGGCTCAGATGCTGCTCGGCGCAGCATACGTCCGGCTTGGGCAAATTCCACGCGGCGTGGCAATACTCGAGCGTGCCCACGCGGAAAAACGAGAACTGCACGAGACCGTTCGAGCCGAGGTCTCTCTGAACTACGGCATCGTGCGATACACTCAGGGACGGATGGATGAGGCAGAAGAGCTCTTCTTGTCGGTTCCGACTAGCGCCGACATTATCCATGCGCGTGCGCAAGAATATCTCGGTTGGCAGGCATATGCGCGTAGCGACTTCCTTGCGTCAGGAAACGCATTTCGAGCGGCCCTAGCTTGCATTGACCGCTGCAAGCACCGCGATAGGTTCGTTGAGGCTAACGTTCTACAGGGACTGGCATCGGTGTGTCCAGAACTATTGCAGACAAACGACTGGCCGGATGTGGAAGTCCGAATCCGATCGTTTGATTGGACGTCAAGTGGCCTGAGCAGGCCACGTTTCTGGACAGCTCTCAATGCGTCGGTGATGTGTGAGCTTAATGGCGACAGCTCTGCAGCACGTGACTGGGTTCGCGTCGCGGAAGGCGCCTCTCGAGAGCCCGGTTACGTTTTGATGGCACAGTGCAGGATGGCGGCTTTGTTCGGATCGATTGGCGAGAAGCAGGCGCAACTCGAATTCGTAACTCGCGCTCAGCAACTTTACGAGACCGTGAGCCTCTACCACCTGTCTGCCGACATTCGACAAGTACCACTGGCCCTTGCCGAAGAACTCATCAATGTTGGGGCGCATGCAGCCGCAGGTCGGTTGATTCAACAGTATCGGGATGTCGTCGCGCCGATCCCGCGTAAGGTCGCTGCGGAAAACCGCCTCGTCGCTTTGGAAAACTCGGTGGATGCTGCGCTGCTTGCGGCATTAGGGGAAAAGAAAGCCGCTATTCGGCTGTTCGAGGCTTCATTTGCAACGTTCGACGCTTCCGGATTACGCAGACGTGCGTGCCTCGTAGCGTATCGTCTTGCGAACCTCACGGGCGAATTGCGCTACGTCGACTACATGCGAGCCGCGCTCGCTGATGTGCCGCGGTATTGGCTTGCATCCGAAGTCGTCACATTCGAGCGAGAGACGAAGCTCAAACTGAGCTCCGGCCAGGTTGATATCCTCGATCTCGTAGCGGAAGGCAAGACGTACAAAGAGATTGCAGCGCTGCGCGGTGGCTCGTGGAAGACGGCGCGGAATCTCGTGCACGCACTGTTCCGAAAGTTCGAGGTAAGGAGCAAGGGCGAGCTGGTGGCGGCCGCTGCTCGGCGCGGCTTGCTCGATCGGTCTGCGAAAGATTCTGCGATATAGCCGCACGGTTCTCGTGGGTCATTTGACATTCTAGACTGCACGGCAGTTTTGAGGCACTATGGCGTTAGCCTCACGTAGCCGGGCCAGTCTAAGGCCGGCCGCGACAACCGCCGTTGTTCTCGCGATCCCACAGGCACCCCGGATCGCCTACACCCCGGGACGACGGCGGTTTGTCGCAGGGGCGATAGCGTTGCGGGGCTCTTACAAGTAGAGCACGCCGATCTTGTTGGAGCTCCCCTCCGTGAACCAGATCGTGTTGCTGGGCCCGGCGGCGATGAGAACCGGACCCGAGAGCGCGGTCGGAATTGCGAATTCCGTGATCGTACCGGTCGGCGTGATCTTGTCGCTGGTGTCGCAGGTTCGCCGCGGCAGGCACGATATGCCGGAGGAGAGCCCGGGCAACGCGGTCGTCGCGACGCGTGTCGCGGTACGGTCGCCTACCGACTCGACGAACGCGAAGAAGCGCCCGTCCGGCGAGAGCGCGACCTCCGAGAACTGATGCACGCCGTTGAGCGCCGTCATGATCTGGTTGAACGGCATCGCTTGCGCGCCCGCCAACGATGGTGCCAGCAGACAACCGGACAGGGCGAATGCGCCAAGACGTAAGCGGATCGGCATACGTGATCGATACCGCACCGCGCGCTCGGTCCCTTGGCGCGCGCACCCTTCGACAAGCTCAGGGTGACATCGGGCCCGACTGACCTGCGTCACACCGAACCGGACGGGGCTCAGTGGCGCTAACGTTGTGGCGGTGTCCTGCCGATCTTGAAGATTACCGGCGGCCGCCGCAACGAGCTTCGCGAGAGGATTTTCCCATGCACTTGGGTTTTCCAGCGCGCCGTCCCCGTGTGCGCGCCACGTCCAGACGGACGCCTGCCGGCCGGCTCAACGCGGTCGAGATGCTGATGTTCGGCCTCATCGCCCTGGCGATGGTCGACTGCTCCGTGATCGGCTGGCTGGTCGCTCACGGCCTCGGAAACTAAGACCCTTCGACAAGCTCAGGGTGACAACTTCGACAAGCTCAGGGTGACGGTCGGCGTCTGCCCAGGATGGGCGGCCCGGCGCCGAAACGTCACCCTGAGCTTGTCGAAGCGTGAGCGACCCGAAGAGCGATCCTTGCCCGGCGTGGAGTGACCCCGCTCACGCTCAGGGGGCCCATTGAACCCCCCAATTCCTAGGGGTAGTGCCAGGGCTTTCGACCCGGGGTCTGACGGCTGAAAACGTCCCAGTACCTGGGCCCAAAGGATGCCCGTATTCGGGACGTCAGCTTCAACTAGGCCCCTGCGATAATGGCGACCATATGGAAGCGCACCGAAGCGCACACGCCGTCGCAAGGATCGCACCCACATGGCCGTCGCTCTGGAACAGGAAATCGCCGCTCTCCCCCACGCTGATGCCAAGCCGGGGGTGCATTCGTTTTCGGCCGCTTGGGTGACCGCGCTGGTCGCTTCCGACGCCGTCCTGTTCCTGACCGCCACCTACTTGGCCGGACTGTTCGTCCGCCATTTCTGGATGCCGGAAGTCCTGATGCGGCAGATCTTCGTGCCGGCGATCCTCACCGCGGTGCTCTCGGTCCTGGTGTTCTGGCAGCTCGGGCTCTATCAGCGCTCGTTCGCGATGTCGGTCCGGGACGAGCTCTACCACGCCGTCGCCGCGCTCGCGCTTGCCTCGGCGCCGGTCATGATCTTTTTCTCGATCTTCCCGCAGATCTCGACCTCGCGGGTCGTCACGATCTTCACCCTGCTGTTCGCGATCGTGCTGGTCGGCTCGGCCCGCGCGCTCGCCCACCGCGTCCGCGACGCCCTGACGATGCTCCACCCGCGCCGGATCGCCGTCGTCGGCCACCCGTCGCGGCTCGATTTCGCCGAAGACGCGATGCGGGCGTTGCCGAACGGCCGCGTCTTCCGCCTGGCGGTCCCGGACATCGACGGGCTCGGCACGCTGACCGCCGAGGCGGTCGAGGCGCAGCCCTGGTTCAACCAAGCCGCGCAATGGGGCTGCGACACGCTGGTCTTCACCGAGATCCTGGCCCCCTCGATGATGCCGCAGGTGCTGGCCGCCGCCGAGCGCCACGGCATGATGATCGCCTTCGCCCCGCCGCGGATCCGCGTGCACTCCTACGCCCTCGAGATGGACTCGATCGGTAAGCAGGCCCTGATCGTCGCCAGGCCGTTGCGTGCCACGCAGCCCGGCGCGCGGATGGGGAAGCGCCTCTTCGACCTCACGATCGCCTCGATCGGCCTCTTGCTGGCCGCCCCGATCATGCTGCTGGTCGCCGTCGCGATCTCGCTTGAAGACGGCGAGCCGGTGATGTTCCGTCAGGAGCGGGTCGGCCGCGACGGCAAGACCTTCAACATGCTGAAGTTCCGCTCGATGGGGATGGACGCTGAAAAAGACGGCGCCAAGCTGGCTATCGTCGGCGACGTTCGCGTCACCCGGGTCGGCAAGTTCATCCGCCGCACCTCGCTCGACGAGCTGCCGCAACTGATCAACGTCCTGCGCGGTGAGATGTCGATCGTCGGCCCGCGTCCCGAGCGGCCGGTCTTCGTCGACCAGTTCGTCCAGCAGTACCCCCGCTACGCCGAACGCCACCTGGTCTCGCCGGGGATCACCGGCTGGGCTCAGGTCTACGGGAAACGCGTCGTCGGCTTCGACGACGTCCCCGCCAAGCTGCGCGGCGATCTCTTCTACGTCGAGAACTGGTCCTTGTTCATGGACGTCGCCGTCTGCCTCAAGACCGCCGCCGAGGTCCTCTTCCACCGGGCCGCATAGACCGAGGCATGCGCGTCGCCATCGTCGCGGCGAAGTATCCGTACGGCCCCCAGGAAGCGTACCTCGACCGCGAACTTCGCGCGTTCGCGCCGCACACCGGCGGCGTCGCGGTGTTCCCGACCTCGCCGCGCGAGCGCACGCCGGGCTACCGCGACATCCCGGCCGACGTGCACCGGCTCGGGTTGATCTCGATCGCGACGCTCGCCGGCGCGCTCACCGCCCTCGCGACGCGGCCGGCGGCGAGCGCCCGCGCGATCGCGTCGGTCGCGTTCGCGCGCGGACGGCCGGGGGTGAAGCTCAAGAACCTCGCCGTGATCCCGCTCGGCCTCGCGGTCGGCACCGCGCTGCGGCGCGGCCGCTTCGATCACGTCCACTCCTATTGGCTTTCGACGCCGGCGACGGTCGCGTTCGTCGCGGCGGCGGTCGCGGGGATCCCGTGGAGCAGCACCGCGCACCTGTGGGACATCTACGAGGAGAATGCGCTGGCGCTCAAGCTCCGCTCGGCGCGATTCGTGCGGGCGATCTCCGCGCGCGGCCGGCTCGACCTGCTCGCCGCCGTCCCCGACATCGCCCCCGCCCGCATCAGCGTGCTGCACGTCGGCGTCGACGTGCCCGAGACGGCGCCCGCCGCGCCAACGCGGCACGCCGGCACGCCGTTCGCGCTCCTGTGCGCGGCAAATCTCGTCCGAAAAAAAGGCCATGCCGACCTGCTGCGAGCGGTCGCGGCGGTGCGCTCTGGGGGCACCGACGTGCGTCTGACGCTGGCCGGTGACGGGGATCTGCGCGACAATCTCGAGGCGCTGGTGCGCGAGCTGCAGCTGGGCGATGCCGTGACGTTCCGTGGTTATGTGGGACACGACGCGTTGCTCGACGAGATCCGGGCCGGCCGCTACGACGCCATGGCGCTGACCAGCCTCGAGCTGGCGGGCGGCGTGATGGAAGGCATCCCGGTCGCGTTGATGGAGGCGATGGCACTCGGGCTCCCGGTGCTCACGACTGCGACCGGCAGCATCACCGAATTGGTCGACGACGGCTGCGGTCGCGTCGTGCCGCAGGGCGACATCGCGGCGATCGCCGGCGCGCTGCGCGAGCTCGCCGCCGACCCCGCGTTGCGGGCGGGGCTGGCGGATGCGGCGCATGCGCGTGTGCGCGCGGAGTTCGACGTGGTGACGGTGGCCCGCGAGCTGGCGCGGCTGATCGCGACCCCCGCTTCCGTTACGCTCGACCGAGCTTCGGGTAGGTCTAGCAACGAAGACGCACGCACCACGGAGGGCGGCGACGCGGCATGGGGTCAGGGATGAACGTTTGTGTTGTTGGTCTGGGCTACATCGGGCTGCCGACCGCCGCGATGATGGCGCTCGCCGGGCATGACGTCGTCGGATACGACGTTGATCCGCGGGTGCTCCGTGCGCTCGCGGACGGCGCCGCGCACGTCAAGGAGAAACCGGTCCGCGCCCTCGTGGTCAAGGCGCTCCGCAGCAAGAAGCTCACGCTGTCGTCGGAGATTCCGGCCGGCTCGCAGGCCTACGTCCTGTGCGTGCCGACCCCGACGATCGACCACAAGCCCGACCTCTCGTTCGTGCAGTCCGCCTCGGCCGCCGTCGCGGCGGTGCTGAATCCGGGCGACCTGCTGATCGTCGAGTCTACCGTGCCGCCCGGCACGATGGATCGTGTCGTCGTCCCGGCCTTGCGCGCGGCGGGCGTCGACCCCGACTCCGTCGCGATCGCGCACTGCCCCGAGCGCGTGATCCCCGGCGCGATCGTCAAGGAGCTGCGCGAGAACGCGCGCGTCGTCGGCGGACGCAAGCCCGGCGACGCGGAGCAGGCGCGCGCGCTCTACGCCAGCTTCACTAGCGGCGCGATCAACACGACCGACACGATGACTGCCGAGCTGGTGAAAGTCATCGAGAACACGTATCGCGACATCAACATCGCCTTCGCGAACGAGCTCGCGCTGCTCAGCGAAGAGCTCGGCGTCGACGCACACGAAGCGATCGCGCTGGCGAACCAGCACCCGCGCGTGAACATCCTTTCGCCCGGGCCCGGCGTCGGCGGCCACTGCATCCCCGTGGATCCGCACTTCCTCTCCAACGCGAACCCGTTCGTCACCGAGCTGATCCAGACGGCGCGGCGCATCAACGAGCGCATGCCGCATGTCGTGGTGCGCCGCATCGTCGAGCACGTCGCGGCGCGCGACGGCGCGATCGTCGCGATCCTCGGCGCCGCGTACAAGGCCAACGTCGACGACACGCGCGAGTCGCCGACCGAGCGCGTCGAGGAGCTGCTGCGCGAGCGCGGGTACCTGACACGCGTCTACGATCCGGTCGCGGAACGCTATCGCGGCGAGCTCGCGGCGTCGCTCGAGGACGCCGTGCGCGGCGCTGACGCGCTGGTGCTGATGGTCGGGCACGACGCGTTCGCGGCGATCGATCCGGTCGCGATCGCGCCGCTGCTGCGGCGCCGGCTGCTGATCGATACGCGCGCCTTCCTCCCGGCGGCGCGCTGGGCGGCGGCCGGGTACGACGTCTACACGCTCGGCGGAAAGCGCCGTGATCCCCTCCATTTCGTTACCGCATCCTGATCTGAGCAGCCGGCGGACCCAGCTGCTGCTGGGGTCCGTCGTTCTCGCGGCCGTCGTGGCGGGGATCGCCGTGCAGATCGGCCTCGGCGACCTGCGCCTAGCGCTGCTGCTCGCCGGATTCTTGGCGTCGCCGGTGCTGATTTGGGTCGCGCTGCGCTGGCCGTACATCTTTCCGTACGGGCTCTACGTCATGCTCGTGCCGTTCGACAACATGCTGAAAATCGGCGGAAGCGGCACCCTGACGAAGCTGCTCGGCATCCTCGCGGTCGTTGCGATCGGGGCGCACGCGTTCGTCATGCGGCGCTCGTCGGCGCCGCCGCGCGCGCTCTGGATCTGGATCGGTTTTCTGCTCTGGACGTTGATGGGCATCATGTGGAGCCCGGACGTTCCCGCAGCGTCACTCCTCACGCAGACGCTCGCGTCACTGGTGCTGCTCTACGCCGTGCTGTCGGTCGCGCCGGTCGACGAGCACGATTTGCGCACCATCTGCATGTTCATCGTGCTCGGCGGCGTCGCGGCGAGTGTGTACGGTATGTATGTGATCCATACCTCGCCGCAGATGACCGGCGACTTCGGCCGGCTCATGATCACGATCGGCGATCGCACGATCGATCCGAACCACTTTGCGAACTCACTGCTCGCGCCGATCGCGCTCGCGTTCGTCACCCTCACGTCCTCGCGGCGGCCGGCGGTGATCTTCGGGGCGCTGGTCGCGCTCGCGATCCTCCTCGGCGGCGTGCTGATCAGCCTGTCGCGCGAGGCGCTGCTGGGCAGCGTGATCGTGGTCGCGGTCGTCATCGCCTTGTCGCGCCATCGCATCGTCGGCGCGCTCATCGCGCTACCCGTCCTCATCACCGTCCCGCTGCTGGTTCCCGCGATCGGCCAGCGCATGGCCGAGGCCTTCGTCACCGGGGGCGCAGGGCGCGCGTCCCTCTGGCACGTCGCCTGGACGTCGATTCAGCAAAAGCCGTTCTTCGGCTGGGGAACAGCCGGCGCGATCGACGCGCTGGACTCGAACTTCCTGCGCGTCTATCAGGCGCACCCGAGCGGCTG
Organism: Vulcanimicrobiota bacterium; assembly: GCA_003168375.1. Classification (GTDB taxonomy): domain Bacteria; phylum Vulcanimicrobiota; class Vulcanimicrobiia; order Vulcanimicrobiales; family Vulcanimicrobiaceae; genus Vulcanimicrobium; species Vulcanimicrobium winogradskyi. The sequence continues at coordinate 947,997 of PMSI01000003.1, read as the reverse complement.
GGTCATCACCCCGCACAACACGCCGTTGCACGTCGCGGTCGAGCTCGGTTTCATCGGTCTCGGCTTCTACGTCGCCGCGTTCGTCGCCGCGTTTCTGATGCTGCGCGTCGTCCCCCGGCTGGACCGTCTCTGGGACATCCGCGTCGCGCTCACCGCGGCGCTGTGCGCGCTCGTGTTCGTCGGGTTCTTCATCGATCTCGAGTCGTACAAGTACGTGTGGCTCGTCCTCGTGACCATCGCCCAGCTGCGCACCGCGGTGCGCATGCGCGCGCCGGCTGCCGTCCCGGCCGCCCGACCCGAACCGTATGTTCCGCGGCCGGCACACAGAGCGATCGGCGCGTGAAGATCGCCGTCGCGGTGACGGCGAGGCTGGTCCCGGACTGGCAGCGCCGCGCGATCGACGCGCTTCGCGCGCTGGACGCGGTCGAGGTGCGCATCGTCGACGTTCCGGGTGCCGCGACGCCGCCGCGCGGATTCGACGCGCGGCTCGCCGGGCCGGCTCTCGCGACCGCGCCGGTCGACGTCGACCGCAGCGATCTCGCCGGCTGTGACGCGATCCTCAACTTCACCGCGCACGCCTTCGCCGCCGATCCCCCGCAGGGCGTCTGGTCGTTCCGTCTCGGCGAAGACTCCGGCGCTGCGCTGCCGTTCGCAACCGAGATCGTGCGCGGCGACGCCACCGTCACGATCGTGCTCGAGCGGCGACGCGGCGCCGTTACCGAGATTTTGCGCAGCGGGCGGTTCGGCATCCCGATGTGGTATCCGACGCTGCTGCGCCTCGCGCTCGGCGAAGCGGCGCGCTGGGCGGCGACGTTCGTCGCCGCGCTGCGCGACGGGATCGACGTGCCCGCCGTCCCGGCGAGCGCTCCAGCGGCGCGTGCGCGTCCGCCGCATCGCGTGGCCTTGCTCACCGCACTCGGCGCGCGCTTCGCGAGCGGGATGCGCGATGCGTTTTTCACGGTCGATCAGTGGAACGTCGGCTTCGCGCCGGGCGGCCCGCGCGCACTGCTCGACGGATCGGTGCTCGACGTGCGCTGGCTCGACGATCCGCCGCACCGCACGTTCGTCGCGGATCCGTTCGTAGTCGAGCGCGACGGACAGCGTGTGCTGTTCCTCGAGGACTTCAACTACGTGCGCAACCGCGGCGTGATCGACGCCCTCGTGCTCGACGGCGCCGATCGCGTCGTGCGGCGCACGCGCGCGCTCGAGACCGCCGTGCATCTCAGCTACCCCTTCCCGGTCGAGATCGACGGCGAGCTCTACCTGATGCCGGAGAGCTGCGCTGCGAACGAGGTCGCGCTGTATCGCTGCGTCGCGTTTCCGGACCGGTGGGAGCGCGAGAGCGCGCTGCTGCCGGGCTTCGACGGCGTCGACACGACGCTGTTCGCGCACGAGGGCCGCTGGTGGGCGTTCGCCACGCGCACGGCGACGGGCGCGAACCTCGCGCTGCACGCGTTTCATGCGCCCGCGCCGCGCGGGCCGTGGACGGCGCATCCGCTCAACCCCATCGTCGTCGACGTCGCGTGCGCGCGACCGGCCGGTCCGCCGTTCGTCGTCGACGGTGTTTTGTATCGAACCGGTCAAGATTGTTCGCGCACGTACGGCGGCGCGGTGGTCGTCGCGCGTGTCGATGCGCTGAGCCCGACCGGCTATCGCGAGACCGTCGTCCGGCGGCTCGAACCGCCGCCCGGCCGCTTCGCCGACGGCTTCCACACGATCAGCTTCGCAGGCGACACGCTCGTCGTCGACGGCAAGCGCACGTATCGCGATCTCCGCAACGTGGGGCGCGCCGTCCGTGCGCTGCGCGACCGCATCGCGCGCGGGCTGCGCCGTTCCGCGTCACATCGCGCATCGACGCCTCAAGCACCGGCTCCGGACCACCGATAGAAGGTACTGCCACCAACGGTCTGCCGGGACGCACTGTCCTGAGCTCGTCGAGGGATGGTGGCAGCACCGCTTGCTCGGGGGTCCTTGATGGGCGCGACTCGTCGTTACGCCAGCGTATTTTCGCTTTGCCTCGCCGCGACGTTCGCGGCCGGCTGTGGTGGCGGCGGCGGCTCGTCGGCGATGCCGCCGGTCGCGCCGAGCGGCGGAACGACTGCGGGCACTGCGCCCGCGTCGCTGGTGCTCACGATCGCGATCCCAAGTGCGAGCAGCAGCAGCAGCGCGGCGCGCCGCGTGCGGTACGTGTCGGCCGGAACGAAATCGGCGACGATCGTGTACGGCGCGCAGCAGCAGACCGTGAACTGCACGACGATGTGCAGCATCACGCTTCAGCTGTCGACGGGTCAGCAGTCGATCTCGGCGCGGCTCTTCGACCAGCCGAACGCCGCCGGCAATCTGCTTGCGACCGGAGCGACGACGACGAACGTCGTCGCGGGCCAGCAGAACGTCGTCTCGATCGCGTTCGGCGGTGTCCCGGCGAAGCTTGCGATCACGCTCGGCGCCGCCACCGCGACCGCCGGCGCGGCCGCGCAGATCCCGGTTGTCGTGAAGGCGATCGACGCCGCCGGCTTCACCATCGTCGGTCCCGAGCCGTACGCGAGCGCGCTCGTGCTCAGCAGCGACGACCATTCCGGCGCGACAGTGCTTTCGACGACGGTGCTGGCGTCGCCGAACGATAGCGCGACGATCGCGTACAACGGTTCCGCAGCGGTCTCGGCCGTGCACGTCGTCGCGACGGTGACCGGGACCTCGATCGCCGCACCCGCGGCGACGCTCACGATCGCGGCGGCATCTGCGGCGGGCAGTTTCCCGGACCACGTGCGCACGCACGCGTACTACGGGCTCAACAACATCAACGTCGACGTACCGGCCGCGTTCATGGCGGCGCACGTCGACATCGTCGAGGACGACGGCTACACGGCCGTGCACGCCGACGCGTTCAAACGCGCCGGCGGAAAGATGGCGATCGCTTACACCGACCCGTCGTTCGACGTGCACTGCCCCGCGCCGTTCGTGCCGCCCGCCGGGCGCTGCAGCGGACCGATGACGGGCCCGATCGCGGGCGACGAGTCTGCGTACATCCACGACGTGAACGGGGCTCGGGTGAACCGCTATGGGGGCGCCTATTTCCAGTACCAAGAGATCTTCAACGTCGCCGCACCTTCGGCGCGCGCGGCGTACGCGCGCTGGACGGCGTCGATCCTAGCGGCATCGCCGCTGCTCGACGGCTTCGAGGCCGACGACTCCGGCAGCCCGTTCACCGGTCCGGACAACGTTCTGGGCTCGAACCTCTATTACGGCTTCAACGCCTTCGGCGTCGAGATCGCGGGCGACGCGCAGTACATCGCCGGTGAGAGCGCGATGCTCGCCGCGGCCGGCAAGCAGGTGATGATCAACGGCGGCGACCCGCGCGGCACGGGGCCTGCTTACGGCGGGACGTTTCTCGACCTGCCGTCCGTCTACGGCCAGCAATTCGAAGGATCGTTCAACAACGGCGGCGGCTACCTGTACAGCGACGTCAACAACAAGTTCCAGCTCGAAGAGAACGCGCTGATCAGCGTCATGTCACATCACAAGCTCGCCGTCGTCTATCCGACGGGTGACGGCTCCCCGGCGCATCGTCTCTATGCGTACGCGGCATGGCTGCTGACGTACGACCCGACGTACTCCGCGTACGAGACGGACGTACCGCTCTCCGACGGGATCGCGCTCTGGCCCGAGACGCAGCTCGTGCCAGGGCAGCCCGGCGTCACCGCAACCGATATCGGGCAGCTGCGGCGCGGCGGCGTCTACGTGCGCGAGTTCGGCGCGTGCGCCGTGGCGGCGCAACCAATCGGCCCGTGCGCCGCGGTCGTCAACTCGTCGGCCACCGCGTCGGCCGCGCTGCCGGCGCTCTCGATCGCCTACGGCCAGCACGTCGTCCTCGACCCGCAGAGCATCTATCACGGCGGCAAGGCGAACGTCGTCGGCGGACCGGTAACCTCGCTCGGCCCGGAGACGGCGGTAATCCTAGTTCGCTAGTTTCGCCGGCCGCGCGTCACGCGATCGCGTGCGCAGCGATGGTATTGCGAAACGCTTGACTACGGCGCCGGAGCGGCGTATGGTGAAACCGCGTGGTGTAGGCTGCTCTCACGAGTGCTAATAGTCGCGCAATCTTCTACGTCGAGCGGGGTGTTCGAGATGCGATTTGCGCGTACGCTCTCTGGAGCGGTACTGGTGCTTGCGCTTGCGCTTGAGCTGACGGCGTGTGGCCGTGGTCACTCGATGCGCGCACTGCCGCCGACGGCGGGTTCGCAAGGCGCTGGCGGTCCTGTCGGCGCTCACCGCAGGCCGCGTACGATCAATGAGGCGGCATACCCGAACGCGGTCATTCTGGATCACCCTGTCGCGTTCTACCGTCTCGACGACACGGGTTCGACGATGGTTGATTCCGGCCCCAACGGATTGAACGGCACCTACGGCTCTGCGGTGACGCGCGGCGCGACGTCGCTGGTTCCGAACACGATCGATCCCGCGGCGGCGTTCCCAGGTGGTGCGTGGAGTGCGAACGGCATCGCGACCGTGGCGCAAAGCAGCACGCTGCAGCCGACGAGCGTGTCGATCGAGGCATGGGTCTCGGAGAACGTGGTCAACAGCGGCGGCACCGTCGACCTGGTTTCGTACGGGTCCCAAAGCGGCGGTCAAGGGTATACGCTCCAGCTCACCTCGTCGAACACGCTCGAGGTGTGGCTCAAGACCTCGGGCGGCGCGGGGACAGCCCAGGCGGTCGGCTCGACGGTGCTGACGCCGGGAGCCGCGTATCACGTGGTTGCGACGTACGACGGCTCGAACGCGAACCTCTACGTCAACGGCGTGCTCGACGGATCGTTCACCGGCGGCTCGGCGATTTCGTACGCGGGGATCGGGTCGTATGGCCTGTCGATCGGCGAAAGCCAGAGCACGTCGCGCGTCCTCTTCAACGGAACGATCGACGATGTCTCGATCTTCAACGCAGCGCTGACCTCGACGCAGGCGGCGAGCCACTACGCTGCCGCGATGAGTTTCCCCGACGATCCGTACGCGCTGCAGGTCATGACCGACAATCCGTCCGCGTACTACCGTCTGGACGACGCCGGCGCGAAGATGTACGACGCGACCAACAACCGCATCAACGGCTCGTACGGCAGCGGGATAACGAAGCGGGCAACCGGCTTACTCTCCAACAGCGCGGATACAGCCGCGACGTTCCCGGGCGGCAGCTGGAGTGCGAACTCGATCGCGACGGTGCCGCAGAACACCCTGCTGCAGCCCACCGCGCTTTCGATCGAGGCCTGGGTCAAGGAGACGGCGGTGAACAGCGGAGGCACCGTCGACTTGGTCTCGTACGGTCCTCAGACGGGGCAGGCGTACTCGCTCCAGATCTCGGCCTCGAACGCGTTCGTCTTCGCTATGAGTTCGACCGGAACTCCATCCTCGGTCAGTCTGACGGGCTCTACGACGCTCTCCGCGGGCACGATCTACCACGTCGTCGCGACGTTCGACGGAACCACCGCCAGGATCTACGTCAACGGCTCGCAGAACGTGACGACGAGCGCGACGGGCAACGTCAGCTACTCCGGGATCAGCACATATGGCTTGGCGCTGGGTGCGACGCAGTCGACGACGCGCAGCGTGTTCAACGGGACGCTCGATGAGGTCGCGATCTACGATCACGCGCTCTCCGCCGGCCACATCTCTTCCCACTACGGCACGAGTTCGTGGACGGCGTCGCAGAGCGGTCCGGCGCACATCCTCACCGCCGCGTACTACGAGCCGGGGAAGAACAGCGGCGTGTCGCTCCAGTACATGCTGCGCCACGTCGACTGGGCCGTCACGCAGGGCACGGACTACTCGCTCGCCGCAAGCTTCCGCGCCTCGGGCGGCAGCCACGCGATGTGGTACACGGATCCCGTCTTGATCTACACTTGCAACTCGCCGTTCGGACCGACGAGCCAGAACACGCCGGGCTCCTGCGGCACGCCGCTCGGCACGGCGCTGAGCTCGGACGATTCCGCTTGGCAGCACGCGTCGGGGGCGACGACCAGCAGCGCGCCTGCGTGCTACGCCGCTCCGGCCGGAGCGCGACTGCACGGCTGGTCCGGCGGTACCTGCAGTACCAGCAGTACGTTCCTCTACAAGGAAGCGCCGTATATGGGCTCGTCGCACGCCCAATCCGCCTACGCGACGTACACGTCCGGCGTGACCAGTGCGAATAGCTTCTTCGACGTCACCTGGATGGACGACGGAAGTCCGCTCTATACCGACTTCCTCTTCACGTTCGGCGCGACGTCGGCCGAGTACGATTCGCTCGGGGCGACGACATACCGGAACGACATGATCGCCATGGCGTGCAAGGCGTCGAAGCCGGTGATCTTCAACGGCCCGTCGTGGGATGCGCTCGACTCGACGAACGGTCCGGCACAAAAGGCGTCCGTTACCGCAATGCTGCAATCACCGTGCGTCCTCGGCGGCGAGGTGGAAGGCGCCTTCGTCACGCTCAGCGGCCGTAAGAACCTGAACCAACAAAATGAGAAGTACACGTTCATCCCGATCGCCGATAACATCTTGCTGGTGCAAAGCCTTCAGAAGTTCGCGCTGATCGACGACTACACGGGTTGCTCGTACGGGAGCAGCGGCTGCACGTTCGACCCGGTCGGAGACCGAATCTACAATCTCGGCGGCCTTTGGCTCATCTACGATCCGCGCTACACGCTCGCCTGGAACCAGATCGATCCCGGCAACGGGGATCCGTTCATGACCGACGGAGACGGGAACTTCGACGGTCTCGTCGCCGAGTACAATATCGTGCCGACGCAGCCGTACCAGACCGCGACCGGCACGGATATCACGACGCTGCAGATCGCCGATGGCCACACGGCAGGAGGCTCGCCGGCGGGCGGCGCCTTCCGGCGCGAGTTCGCCCAGTGCTATCAGAACGGCTCGAGCATCGGCCGTTGCGCGGTCGTGCTGAATCCGGAGTCGAGCGACTATACGAGCGGCGGGGTCGTGACGATACCGACGCTGGCGCATAGCTACTCCAGCGCCTTGGTGCTGGACAACCTGCCTGCCGACGCCGGCGGCAGCGCGACGTGGACCACGACGCTTCCCACGACGCTGCAACCGATGACGGCGGTGATCCTGAAACAGTAGGCCGGGCTGCCAGGCCGGAGTCCGGCGCGGGTACAAGGACTCCGACATGCAGCTTCGCCGGTGCCTCGCGCTCGGCGCCGTCGTCCTCGGCACGGCGGCGTCGCCGCGTCCGGATCCGGCGGCGTGGCGGCTCGTGCCCCACGTTCGCGTTCAGGCGTACTACGGGCTCAACGACTTCAACGCCGACGTCCCGGCAGCATACATGGCGGCGCACGTCGACATCGTCGAAGACGACGGCTACACCGCCGAACACGCCGACCGGTTCAAGCGCGCCGGGGGGCGCATGGCGATCGCGTATACGGACCCGACGTACGCGACGCACTGCCCGCCGCCGTTCGTGCCGCCGTCCGGCCGCTGCGGTGGCCCGATCGCGGACCTGGTCGCGAGCGACGAACGCGCGTTCATCCACGACGCGACGGGCGCGCGCGTGCGGAAGTACTTCAATCCCTATTTTCAGTACCAGGAGATCTTCAACGTCACGTCGCCGGTCGCGTGGCGCGCGTACGCCGCGACGACCGCGGAGATCCTACGCCATTCGCCGCTGCTCGACGGCTTCGAAGCGGACGATTCCGGGAGTCCCTTCACCGGCATCGACGGCAAGCTGGGCTCGAACCTGTACTATTCATTCAGCGCGTTCGGCGTCGAGATCCGCAGCGACGAGCAGTGGATCGCCGGCGAGTCGGCGATGCTCAAGGCGGCGGGAAAGCCGCTGATGATCAACGGTGGCGATCCGCGCGGCACGGGGCCCGCGTACGACGGCCGGTTCCTCGACCTGCCCTTCGTCATGTCCGAACAGCAGGAAGGCTGCTTCAACAACAGCGGCAACTACCTGTACTCCGATCGCAACGACAAATTCCGCCGCGAGGAGAACGCGCTGTTGAACGTGATGTCGCACGGCAAGAGCGCGGTCTGCTTTCCCACCGGCGACACGACCCCGCCGCACCGGACCTATGCGTACGCCGCCTGGCTCCTGACGTACGATCCCCGCTACTCGGTCTACCTCATGGCGGTCAAGCAGTCCGACGGCGAGTCGCTCTATCCCGAGATCGAGCTCGTGCCGCTGGCGCCACGCGCGACGCCGTCGTCGATCGACGATCTGCGCCGCGACGGCGTCTACGTGCGCGAGTTCGGCGAGTGCGCCATCGCGGCGCGGTCGATCGGGCCGTGCGCCGCCGTCGTAAACGCATCGTTCCGTTCGGCAGCCTCGATCCCCCGGCTTGCGGTGGCGTACGCGAACCACGTGGCGCTCGACCCTCAGAGCCTCTATCACGGCGGCCGCGCGCGCGTGGAGAGCGGCGCGCCGAATTCGCTCGGCCCGGAGACGGCCGCTATTCTGGTGCGTTGAGCGGGGTTCGCCGGGCGTTCACGATGCTTCGCGCTACGAGCACGATCACGACCGCGTAGTACGGCACCAGCAGCGCGAACGAACGCGCCGGCGAGAGTGAGAAATGCGGGTCGATCAGGTGCGCGATCGCCGGGAGCGAGACGAAGAAGACGCCGGTGAACGTCGGAATGCGGACGGCATACGGAATGCACCACCCCAGGTACCACGGATAGACGATCGTGCTGATCGCGCTGAAGCTATAGGCCGCCGGCGCCACGAAGGCGTTGCGGGCGACGGCGGCCACGATCGCCGCCGCCGCGATCGCGGCGAGCACAGCGTGCAGCGACGCTGCGAATAGGTGCGGAAGGTCTGCGCGCGTCGCGATTTGCATGTGGCCGACCTCGGTCATCGCGTGCAGGTAGGCCGCGCCGCCGAAGACCCACGACACGACCGCCGTGACGGCGAGCGAGGCGGCGGCGTAGGCCAACGTCTGCGGCCACGCGCGGCGACCGGCGTATGCGAGGATCGCGATCGCGACGAAGACGATCTTGATCAGCGCCGCGGCACCCGCCACAAGCGCCCCGAGCAGCGGCCGCGTCCGAGCGATCGCCGTCCCGGCGACGACGAGCACGAGCGGTCCGAGATCGTTGTGGGCCTGGACGACGAAATAGAACCACAGCATCGGATTGAGCGCGGTCACGGCCAGCGTCGCCGCATTACACCCCGCGCGCCGGAGGCCCAGTACCAGCGCGCCGAGCAGCACGACGTTCACCGCGCGCAGGATTCCGAGCGCCGCCGCAAAGCTCGGCGCCCAGCCGACCAGGGCGCGGTCGACGGCGAGCCAGAGCGGCCCGTAGACGAGCGGCGGCAACTGCGGCCACGTGCTTGCGACGCGCTCGAAACCGGGACTCGAGATCGCGACGGGCGAGGGTGCGTAGGCTTGCGCGAACGCCGGCAGCTTCGCGTACGCGACGTACGCTGCCGCGTCGTCGTCCGTATTCGGCGCAAGCGCCGACAGGACGAGCAGCGCGATCGCCGCGGGCACAACGGCGAGCACGATCGACCGCGCGGAGCTCCGGCCGGCGTCGCGGTACAGCTGCAGCAGCGCGGCGCTCTGCAGCAACCCGGTTACGATCATGACCAGCGCGTGGACGGCGTGGGGGTCGCTGCCCGAGGCCTTCGCCGCCCACACCTGGGCGCCGTAGAGGACGACGATTGCAACGCTTGCCGCGGCGATGCGGAGCCGCGCGTTCGAGGGCGACGTGACCATAGGTCTACACCGTCCGGCTGATCGGGTGCTGTGCGCCGCTGTAGTGAACCAGCATCTCGCGCGGCGCGATCGGTGCGTCGGCCCGGCGGCCGTAGAAGTAGACGCTCGACGCGCCGTCGACGGCGTGCGCGCGGGAACCGAACCGATCGATCAGCGCGGCGAACGGCCGGACCGCCAGCCGCACGGCGGCTGCGGCGCCTCGCACGGGAACGATCGTGCGCGTCGCCTGGCTCAGCGACCACACCAGTTGTTCGCCGGGGCCGGCGACGACGCCGGATTCGATCAGCGTGAAGTGCCGGAACAGCCAGCGGTGACCGCTCTCGGTGAAACGCGTGAAGTCATGGGGGCCTTCGTGCACGTGCTGCAGGAACGGCGTGTCGGCGTAGACGACGCCGCCCGGCCGCAGCACGCGATGGATCTCGGCGGCGACGCGCCACGGGTCGAGCACGTGCTCGAGCACGGCCTGCACGACGACGGCGTCGACCGAGGCGTCGGCGAGCGGAATGCGATGTCCGTCGGCAACGAACTGCGTGTTCGGTGAGGGGAAGATGTCGAACGCTGCGACGTCGTGGCCGGGCGCGTCGTACAGGCTCTCGAGCCCGCTTCCCACCGTGCCGCCGCCGATGACGAGCACGATCGGACGGCGTCCGGTGACGTGGCGCATCTCGTCCGCGATCAGCTGCGCGATCCGCGGCGCGACGCGGTTCTTGGGCCCGAAGGCGCTCGCGAGCGCGCGCAGTCCACGCACTTGGCGCGGCGCTGCGGGGACGACCGCGGCGGGATCCAGGATCGAATCGCTCGCGTCAACCAGGACGGGCTGGCCTCCGGCGACGTGAAACGGCGTGCTCGCCTGTTTGCACTGCGGATTCGTGCAGCGCAGGCCCTTCTCAGCGAGCGGCGACGCGCACACGGGGCACCGCAGCAGCGGGAGCAGTGCATCGAGCGTCGTTAGCGGCATGGTCGGGTATTCGCCGCGGGGTGGCGCCGGTCATCGGCGCGAACGCAGTTGGGGATGAGTGTCAAGAAGCTGGCCGATAGTGCGCTCGCGACGTTCGATCACGACTACGTCAGCGACGCCGCGTTCGCCGCGATCGCCGCGCGGATTCGGGGCGACTTCCCGGACGGCCGGTTCAGCTTCCTCGACATCGGCGGCGGGAAGGGATTCTTCGCCGACCGCGTCCTCACGGAGTTCCCGGAGTGCACCGGCGTCGTGCTCGACAATGCGGATCTGCTGCTCTACGCGAACGCCGAGAATCCGCGCAAGCGGCTGGTGCTCGGTTCGGCGACGGACCTACAGGCCATCTTCCCGGCCGAGCGGTTCGACGTCGCGTTCTTCAACTTCGCGCTGCACCATTTCATCGGAACGAGCTACGCCGACACGCGGCGGCTGCAGCGCGAGAGCCTGCGCCAAGCGGCCTTGATGCTCACGTCCGCCGGCCGGATCGCCGTCTCCGAGATCACCTACAACGGCGCGCTCGTCGACAACCTTCCCAGCCACGTCGTGTTCCGGCTGACCTCGAGCAAGGCGCTCGCCCCGGTGGTCGCGCGCTTGGGCGCGAACACCGCCGGAACCGGCGTCTGCTTCATGAGCGCCAAGACGTGGCAGCGCGAGTTCGACCGCCTCGGCCTCGCGACGGCGGTCACGCGCGAACCGGCTCCGGCGCGCTCACTGCGCTCGCGACTGCGGCTGGCCGCCGTGTCGGCCGGGAGCGTCGTGAACGCGCATTTCTGGCTGACCCCGAAGCGTCAGGAACGCCCGGCGCGGTAGAGCGCCAGTACCTCGCTCGCCCAGCGCGCGAGACTGTCGTCCGTTCGCGGTGCGCCCTCATCGCCGCCGTGGGGCGTCGCGAGCGCGGCGCCCAGCGCGGAGCCGAACGCTTGCGCGTCCTCGGGCGTGGCGAAGTGCACCGACGCGCTGCCGGCCGCCGTTTCCCGGAGCGCGGGCAGGTCGCTCGCCGCCGCCGGCAACCCGCTCAGCACGGCCTCGCGCAGGACGAGCCCGAAACCTTCGGCGCGGCTCGGCATCGCGAGCGCATCGGCCGCCCAGAGCAGCGGCACGACGTCGTCGGTGCGCTCGATCGCGATCACGTCCGCGCGGCGCGCGAGCAGTTCGCGCGCGTCCGCCGGCGTCGCGACCGCGATCACGACCGGATGCTCGAGATCGCTCAGCGCATCGGTGAGGACGTCGGCGCCTTTGATGCGCGGGTCGCGGCCGAAGAAGAGGATCGCGGGGCGATCGCCCAGACCCAGCGTTGCGCGTGCCGCGTCGCGCTCCGCGCGCGACGGCGGCCGAAAGCGCGTCGCGTCGACGGCGTTGGTGACGAGCGCGACGCGCCGGCGCGGGGCACCGTTCCGCACGACTTCGTCGCGAATCGCCGCGGAGACGGCGACGAACCGCTCGACGCGCGACCCGATCAGGCGGTACTTGGCGAAGGTGCGCGCCGTGCGTTCGGCGCGGCCGTTCTCGTGCGCCGTGACGCTGGAGTGGATGTGCCACAGAATCCGCGCGCGCGACGTCCAGAGCGCCGTCGTCGCGTGCGTCGCCCAATCGGCGAAGTGCACGTGCGCGATGTCGGGGCGCCAGGCGCGCGCGAACCGCACGGCGTCCGCCGCATCGTCGACCAGGTGCAGCTCGATCCCGGCCGCCCGCGCCGCGGGGTGCCAGGTGGCATCCGCGACGCGCGGCGCGACGAGCGCGACCTCATCGCCGCGCGCGACGAGCGCGCGCGCCAACGCGTCGATCAGCGGTACGAACCCGCCCGCCGTCGTTCCGTAGAAGCTCGCGAGCTGCAGAATGCGCACCGGCCCGCTCAGGGGGCGGGGCGCCGCGTGCGGATGCGCACGGCTGCTGCGCGCACCGCGTCGTAGAGCGGCTGCAGGAGCCGCAGCAGGCGCGCTCGCGCGCTGCCGCGCGCCAGGGCGAAGTGCCGGTTGTGCGTCTCGCGGGTCGCGTACGAACCTTTGTACGCCTCACCGCCGCGCATGAAGTCGAACGTGCGAAACCCGCCGTCGATCGCTTCTTGAATGCACGTCCCGAGGATCGCCTTCCCGGGGCTGAACCGTCCGTACGTGGGATCGTGTCCGAGCAAGTAGTCGGCGTACACGCCGCGTTCCGGATCGACGAAGGCCGCGCTTCCGGCGAACGCGTGGTTGCCGTCCCACAGCACGTTGATCCGCAGGCAGCCGGCGGCGAACGTCGCGCGAAAGAGCCGGCGATACTTGTCGTTGCGGTCGGCCGTGGTGCCCCAGCGCAGCGCGTTGAGGTCGAGGAGCGCTTCGATGTGCGCGTCGACGTCGGCGGCCGTCGCGGCGGTCGCGCGCCAGTTCGGCAGGCTCTCGGCGATCATCTTCATCGGGCGCAGCGTGCTGCGCCGCGTCGGCTTGCTGAGCCGTGCCAAGAGTTCGGTCCAGTCCGAAGGAAGGTCGATCGCGCTGCATGGCGTGGTTTCGGACTCCTCGAGCGTCGCACCGCCGTCGCGGAGCCGCTCGACGATCGCCGCGAAGCGCGGATCGAGGACGTCGGTGAAGCTCGCGATGTCCCACGGCGTCGCGCTCAGCGCGTCGGCGAATCGCTCGATCGCTTCCGGCTCGTCAGCGGGGCGGCAGAGCATCCCTTGATAGTCGGCGAAGGGCGCGCTGGCGAAGGTGAGCTGCCGCGCGATCGGCAGTTTGGGATGCGGCGAACCGCGTAGCGAGATCGGCAGCGCGGCGACGAGGCGGCCGCCGTCGCGCAGTGCCAGAATGCTCCACGGCAGCGGGCTCACCGCGAGAAACGCGCGCAGCCACGCCGACGAGAGGAACACCGAGGCGTACGGATCCGCGCGGCGCAGATCGTCCCACGCGCCACGCAAGGCGTCGAAACCCGCGAGGTCGTCGATCCGGATCAGTTCCAGGCTGCGCGGAGCGGCGGCGAGGTTCATGCCGCGCGGCGCGGCGTCGTCAAGCGAACGAGCGCGTAGCGCATCGCCGCATACCCGGGTTGCACCGCCGCCAGGAGCGCGGCGCGCGCGCCGCGCCGGCGCAGGGCGTAGTGCGCGTTCGCGCTTTCCCGCGTCGCGTACGACTGTTTGTACGACTCACCGCCGCCCATGAAGTCGAAGGTGCGGCAGCCGAGCGCTATCGCCTCCCGAACGAGTGTCGCGAGCACCGCCTTCCCGGGACTGAAGCGCGCGTACTCGGGATCGTAGCCCACCAGGTACAGGCCGCACGTGCCGCGCTCGAGATCGAGGAACGAGACGCCCGCGGCGATCGGTCGCGTACCGTCCCAGATCACGTCGATGCGCGCGCAACCGCGCGCGAACGCGGCCAGAAACAGCCGCCGGTATTTCGCACGGCGCGCAGCGGTCATGCCCCAGCGCAGGCCGTTCACGTCGAGCGCCGCGTCGACGTGCGACGTCACGTCGGCCGCGGTGGCGCTGCTTGCCCGCCAGCCCGGAAGCTGCTCGTCGAGCACTTTGAACGGCCGGAGCGTTGCCCGTCGCGTCGGTTTGCTCAGCGTCGCGAGGAACGCGGTCCAGTCGGTAGGCAGGTCGATCGCGCAGCACGGTGAGGGCGCGAACTCGCGGGAGCTCATCCCGCCGCCGGCGAGTTTCGCCGCCAGCGCGCGTCCCATTCCGGAACGAGCTCATCGAAGTCGGCCAGGCGCTCGATCGAAATCCGTTCCAACCGCACAACAACCGCGTTTCCCCGAGCAAGGAACCGTCTAACCTGTTGGCGGCCGAAAAGCAACCGTGCGTCCCCTCCATGGGTACAGCGTTGCGGTGAGCAGGATCGCGCTCGTCTCTCAATTCTTTGCGCCCGAGCCGTGCGCCGCGGCCAACCGGGTCGCCGCGATGGCGCAGGCTTTGGCCGCCGCGGGGCACGAGGTTCGGGTCTACACCGGGATGCCGTCGTTTCCGCAAGGAGAGATTCAGACCGCGTACCGCGGGCGGGGCCATCTCGTCGAGGTCTCTGGGGACGTCACCGTCGAGCGCGTGTGGACGTATGCCGGGCGAGCGCTGCCGGGCGGCAGGATCCTGAACTGGCTCTCCGTCGCGGCGGGGATCGCGCTTCGAATGGCGACCGAGCGCGAGCGCTACGATCTGGTGATCGTCTCGTCGCCGCCGATCACCCTCGCCGCCCCGGCGTTGCTCGGCGCTTTCGCCCACCGCGCGCCGCTGATCGTCGACATCCGCGACGTCTTTCCCGACGTCGCCGTGAAGATGGGCGCGTGGGCGGCGGATTCCACGCTGGCGCGCGTCGTCGGCCGGGTCGCCGATGCGCTCTATGCGCGGGCGACCCTGATCACGCCGGTGACCGAGACCGCGGCCGCCGAGATCGCCGCGCGCGGCGTTCCCGCCGCGAAGATCGCCTTGACGCCGAACGGGTTCGACGCGATCGAAGCCTCGGACCGGCCGCCCTACGACGCCCTGCCGGGGGTCCGCGACATCGTGTACGTCGGCAACATGGGCTTGGCGACGGGGCTCGACGTCGTGCTCGACGCGGCGGCGGCGCTGCGGGCCGAGGCTTCGATCCGCTTCATGATGATCGGGGACGGCGCCGACGCGAACCGTCTGCGCGCCCGCGCCCGCGACGAAGCGCTGACGAACGTCGTCTTCACGGGACCGCTGCCGCGCCCGGACGCATTGCGTGCGATGACCGACGCGGCGCTGACCGTCGTCCCGCTGGTCGCGACGATCGCCGACAGCCTGCCGACGAAGCTCTTCGACGCGATGCTGGTCGGGACGCCGATCGTGCTCAGCGCCGCCGGCGAGGCGAAACGCCTGGTCGAGCGCTCCGGCGCGGGGCTGACGGTCGAGCCGGGCGACGGCGCGGCGCTCGCGGCCGGGATCCGGCGCGTGCTCGACGACCCGGCGCTAGCGGCAGGCTATCGCGCGAGCGGCCCGGCCTTCGTCCGCGCGAACTACGACCGGGGCGCGGAGATGGCGCGGCTGGCGGAGCGGCTGCGGGAGATCACCTCGCGGTAAAGCGCGAGGTGCCGCCGCGCCGCGGTATCGATGTCGTACTCGGCGCGAGCGAACGACGCCGCGCCGACGGCGCGCTCGGCGGAGCCCGCGGGATCGTCCAGCACCGCGCGCACGGAAGCCGCGAAACCGGCCGGGGTGAAATCCGGCGCGACCACGCCGTACGCGCCGCCACCGAGCATCTCGGCCGCGCCGCGCCAGGGCGTCGAGACGACGGGCGTGCCGGCGAGCAGCGCCTCGATGACGGCCAGCGGCATCGCCTCGTTGCGCGAGGTGACGAGCGCGACGTCCGCGCCCGCGACCAGCGCCGCCGCGTCGTCACGGTAGCCGAGGAACGTCGTCCGCAGGGCGACGCCCAGATCGGCGGCGCGCCGCTCGAGCGCGTCGCGGTCGCGGCCGGCACCCGCCAGCACGAGCCGCACGCGGCCGGGGAGCAGCGCCAGCGCCTCGATCGCCAGAGCCTGGTTCTTCACGGCGCTCAGCCGTCCGACGTGGAGGAGAATCCGCTCGTCCTCGGCGGCCCCGAGCGCGGCGCGGGCCCAGCCTCGAGCCGCGGGATCCGGTTCCGCGACGATGATCCCGTTCGGGATGACCGTGATCCGCGCGCGGTCGGCTCCCTCGTCGGCGACGAGGCGATCGCGCTGCGCCTCCGAGACCGCGACGAGTGCGTCGGTCCGCCGCAGCAGCAGGCGGTTCAGCCACCAGAACGGCGCCGGCGCGCCGAACTCGCTGTTGTGCTCGGTGTGGACGATCGCCGGGACGCCGGCCGCGATCGCCGCGATGCGGCCCCAGTACTTGCCCGCGTGCGTGTGCGTGTGGACCAGGTCGGGACGCCAGGTGCGCATCGCAGCGGTCATTCGCGCCGCGAACGTCGCGTCGAACCGCCCGCGCCGGCCCGCGGAGAAGCGCGTGACGCGGTCCGGGGCGTCGCCGGGGCGCGCCGCCGCCAAAGTAAGCGCCGCGAGCTCGAGGCCGGGCTCGGACAGACGCTCGAGCAGTTGCGCGACGAAGCGCTCCGCCCCGTACGTGCCGAGATCGGCGGCGACGTGCATCACGCGCATGAGCGGCGCGGTTCGGCGCAGCGACCGGGCAACCCGTTACTCCCCGCGTCCTTCGGGGCAAAACCCGGGGAGCCATGATGGACCAGATGCTCACGGTGGAGCACGTCGACAAGTCTTTTCCCGCGTCGCACGGTCCGGCAGCGATGCTGCGCTCGTTCGTCCACGGCATGCCGCGGCGCCAGGTACTCTTCGACGTCTCGCTGAGCGTCGGCCGCGGCGAACTCTTCGGTCTGCTGGGCCCCAACGGCGCGGGCAAGTCGACGCTGCTGAAGCTGCTGTCGACGCTGATCGTGCCGGACGCGGGCCGCTTGACGATCGACGGCATCGACGTGATCAGCGACCCGTACGAGGCGAAGCGCCGGATCGGCCTGTGCACGAGCGACGAGCGTAGCTTCTACTTCCGCCTGACGGCGCGGCAGAACCTGGAGTTCTTCGGCGCCCTGGTGGGCCTGCACGGCGCCGGCCTGCGCCGTCGCATCGAAGAGTGCGTCGCGCTGGTCGACCTGACCGAGCACCTCGACAGCCGCTTCGGCGGATACTCGTCGGGGATGCGCGTCCGGCTGACCGTGGCGCGGGCACTGATGGCGGATCCGCAGATCCTGTTCTTCGACGAACCGACGCGTGCCGTCGA
Source organism: Vulcanimicrobiota bacterium (assembly GCA_003168375.1). Lineage (GTDB taxonomy): Bacteria > Vulcanimicrobiota > Vulcanimicrobiia > Vulcanimicrobiales > Vulcanimicrobiaceae > Vulcanimicrobium > Vulcanimicrobium winogradskyi. The sequence goes on along the minus strand of PMSI01000003.1, from coordinate 930,635 downwards.
CCCGGTGCACGCCGAAGATCTGCGCGCGCTGATCCGCGAGCGGCTGGTCGGCGAAGCCGGCAAGACGGTCGTGCTCGCCACCAACCTGCTGGAAGAGGCGTGGCAGCTGTGCGATCGCGTCGCGGTCGTGAACCGCGGCCGCATCGTCGCGATCGGTCCGCCGCGCGAACTCGACGTCGACATGCACGCCATCGCGCGTTACCGCGTCAGCCTCGATCAGGTCGACGAAGCGCTGCTCGCGCGGACCCGCAACGTTCCCGGCTTTCGCGATCTGCGCGTCGAGCACACGCCGCGCGGCGTCGACGTCCAGATCGAGATGGACCAGCTCGACGGGACGCTCGGCGCGCTGATGCGGGCGGTCTCGGCGAATGGAAGCGTGCTGCGCGACTTCCGGCTGCTCGAGCCCGAACCCGTCGACGTTTTCAAGAAGATGACGAATGACCGCGACGATTGAGCGCCGCGGGCGCTGGGCGAAAGTCGGCGCGATCTTCGCGCGCGACCGCCGCGTCGCGCTCTCCTATCCGGGCAACTTCGCGCTGAGCTGGGCCAGCATCATCGTCGAGGTCGTCGTCGCGTGGTACATCTCCCGGCTGGTGAACCGCCCGGTCGACTCCGGCGGCGTCGTGATGACGTACTTCCAGTACCTGGCGATCAACAGCGCCTTCCTGCGCTTCCAGACCATCGCGCTCAACAGCTTCGCCGAATCGATCCGCGACGCGCAACTGACCGGCACGCTCGAGATGCTGCTTGCCACGCCGACCCGGCTCCCGACGCTGGTGCTCTCGAGCGGGCTCTGGTCGTTCACGCTGACGGTCCTGCAGACGCTGGTCTTCCTGCTGATCGCGATCCCGTTCGGCCTCGACCTCTCCCGGATCGACGCGCTGACCGCAGTGGTCTTCCTGGTGCTCACCGTCGCCGCGGTCTCGCCGCTCGGGGTCCTCGCCGCGGCACTGGCGATGGTCATCAAGAAGACCGGTCCGGTCGAGTGGATCTCGAACTCGAGCGCGATGCTGTTCGGCGGGGTCTACATCCCGCTCGCGAAGCTGCCGGTGGCGCTGCAGGTCATCGGCTGGTGCCTCCCGATCACCCACGCGCTCAACGGTTTCCGGGCCGCCATCGCCGGGGTTCCGCTTTCGAAGGCGGCACCCGACGCGATCTGGCTGCTGGTCGCCTCGATCATCTTGATGCCGCTCTCGCTGTGGCTTTTCTCGCGCGCGGTCGACAAAGCACGGGTCGACGGGACCCTTTCAATGTACTGAGCCCCCCGATTAGGGACTTTGGTCCTTCGACAATCGGGACTGCAGCCACGCTACCCCGAGCAGGCGCTCGGGCAACACTCATCTAGGAAGAATATGTCATATGGAGATGAGTAGCACGATGTGGATCACCCGCCCGGTCGCAGCAGCGCTGCTGGTCATGATGACCGGCTTGCCTGCCCTCGCCCAGCCCATCGAGATCGCGACCCTCGGACGCGCACCCGTCATGGGGCAGTCCACGAACGCCGCCGAGCTCAAGAGCAACTTCACGAAGAATGAAGGGATGATGCGCCAGGCCGGGATGGCCATCGGTCTTACCACCGAGCAGTACGAGCAGTTCCGGCTCGCGCTCGAGGTCGGCAAGCCGAACTGGGTCACGGTTCCCCGCCATCTCGACGCGATGACCTGGGCCTCGGCCGGCCGCGTCCACGTCCTGCACGACGTCATCATCCCGCCGAACCAGAAGGGCGTCGAGGTCGACCTGCACTCGAACGACAAGCTGATCGCGGTGTTCCTGCCGGCCAAGTGCGGCAATCTCTCCGTGATCCGGCGGAACGTCCCGCGCGTGGCCGCGGTCCGCAACTTCCCGGTCCCCCACGTCGCCGCCGTCGCTGTCCCGCCGCCGGTCGATCAAACCGTCGTCGCGGACGTGCAGCCCCCGCCGGTCGTCGCCGCCGTCGCGCCGCCGATCGCGATCCCGGCGGTAGCCCACCACGGCTTCGGCCTGCTCCCGCTCGCCGCGCTCCTGCCGTTCCTCATCCACAGCAGCAGCAACAACAGCGTTATCCCCGGTAGCTTCGTTCCCGGCACGGGTACGATCACGGGACCCCCGCCGCCGCACGTCTGCACCTGCCCGCCGCCACCGCCCTGTCCGTAAGGCCGACGGATCGGCCCCTGACCTAAGCCCGTGCCACGAAAGGATTCGCGATGGGCACCACGTTGAGGAACGACCCGGTCACGCGCCGCGACGCGCGCGTCTGATGCGCCCGAGCATCACCCCGAGCCAGCCGCCGGCCGCGCCGAACGCGACGTCGGCTGCGTTCCAGACGAGCCCCTCGTTCGAACCGCGGACGGCCTGGACGATCTCGATCGCCCCGGAGTACGCGGCGACGAGCAGCGCGGCCCGCAGCGGACCCCGCGTGCTCGAGCCCAGCGCCTTGTCGGCGGTGAACCCGACCAGCGCGAAGGCCGCGATACTGTACGCTTTCCGCAAGAGCACGTGGAACGAGAGCAGCGACGGCGAAGTTATCTCATACAGTTCGTTGCTGGTGGCCACCCAGAACAGGACGGCCGCCACGACCGACGCCGTGGCTATCCAAACCCTCCTCGCTCTGCCGGACCCCGGTGAATCGTCATGATCCTTCGCACCCATCTCGTTCGTGCTCTGTCCGCGGCGTCCGCGGCTCTCCTGCTCGCGGCGAGCCCGCTTGCCGTGCGCTCGGCCGATCTCGGCCAAGCGTCGCCGCCGGCCGCCGTGCCGGTGCCGGCCCCATCGCCCGCGGTACCGACCGCTCCGACCGGGGTCTCCGTCTCGAGCACGGTTCACCCGGGCGACGTCCTTGCCATCAACGTCTACGGCGAGCAGCCGTTCACCGCCGTCGTGCAGGCCGACGGGACGATCCAGCACCCGCTGGCGGGTCGTGTCCTGGTCGGCGGCCTCTCCGTCCCCGAGGCGCACGACATGCTCGTCGCCGCCTTGCGCAAGTACATCAAGAAGCCGTCGGTGACGCTCGCGATCCAGCAGCAGGGTCAGGTCAACGTCACGGTGCTGGGCAACGTGAAGAATCCGGGCAAGTACCAGATTCGGAGCGGAGGCCGCCTCAGTGACGCGCTCGCAGCCGGCGGCGGGCTCGCGACGGTCAGCGGAAAACCCCCGGTCGCGCGCGTGCAGCAGAGCAACGGCTCGATGATGACCGCGAACGTCCAGAAGCTGCTTCGCGACGGCGATCCGACGCAGAACGTCGATATCGAAGAGGGCGCGTACGTCTACATCTCCGGGGCGGAGACGATAAGGGTTCAGGTGCTCGGCGCCGTGTCGCGTCCCGGCAACGTCGAGATCAACGAAGGCGACCACCTGTCGATGGCGATCGCCCGCGCCGGCGCCGAGGCCGCGTCGCGCCCCGATCTCTCGCGCATCCATCTGACGAGAACCGACCCCACGACGGGTAAAGTCTCGGGAGTGTACGAGCTCAACTACTTCCTCGCGGCGGAAAAAGGCGATCAGCGGTACGACCCGCAGCTGCAGGTCAACGACAAGATCTACATCCCGGAGGCGAAGTCGCTGAGCACGGGCGCGATGGCAATCTTCTCGATCCTCGGACGGCTGATAGGGCTCTAGGAAAGGATTCCGATGTACGAAGCGCCGCGGCTTGCGGGGACGACGATGATCCCACCGGCCGTTCCGACGTTCGCGCCCCCGCCGCACCACCAGGCGCAGCGGCAGGTCGAGGTCGATCCGGTTGCGATCTGGCAGACGTTCATCGCGACGGTTCTGCGCCGCCGCTGGCTCTTCGTGGGCGTCTTCGGCGCGGTGCTGCTGACGGTCGCGCTCACCACGTTCCTGAGCCCGCGCAAGTACACCACGGACGTGAAGATGATCGCCGGCAACCCCGCCGCGGTCGCACAAAACCCGCAGCAGGCGCAGACCGGCCTCCCGGTGCTGAACGCGCTGTTGCTGGCCAACGCCGCCCAATCTGCCGAGACGTACGCCGAGCTCATCGGCGAGACGCCGGTCGTGCAGCACGTCATCGACGATCTGAATCTGAAGACCGACGTGCGCTCGCTGCAGGGCGCCGTGCGCGTCAAGCCGGTCACCAACACCAACATCATCTCGCTGCAGGTCACCTGGAGCGATCCGGTGATGTCGGAGAAGATCGCGAACGACTTCGCGACGGTCTTCGTCTCGCGTGAGGCCGAGCTCGTCGCGAGCTCCGCGACCGGCGCGCTCGAGGTGATTCAGAAGCAGCTCCCCGACGCGAGGCGCCGACTCGACGTGGCGGAGAACAACCTCAGCAAGTTCCAGACCTCGCACAACATCGCCGATCTCGGCGCGCAGACGACCGCGCTGGTCGGCCTCGCGTCGAACACCGATGCGAAGATCAACTCGATCCAGCTCGAGAAGCAGCAGGCCGACGCGCAGATCGGCTCGCTCTCTTCGCAGCTCGGCGGGATGTCGGCGACCTCGGGCGGCGGCTCCAGCGTCGCGCAGAACCCCGTCCTACCGCAGCTCCGCGGCCAGCTCGCGGCGCTCCAGGTGCAGCTCGGCAGCGCGCGGCAGCAGTATACGGATTCGCATCCGCAGGTGATCTCCCTCAAGCAGCAGATCTCCGACCTGAACCGTGAGATCGCGCGCCAGCCCGCGACGATCGTCGCGACGACGAGCACGATCGCGAACCCGGTCTACCAGCAGGTCTCCCAGCAGTTGGCGGCCGCGCGCGCGATGAGCGCCGGCGACTCGACGCAACTCCTCCAGCTCACGAAGCAGCGCGCCGCGATCAACCCGCAACTCGCCAAGCTGCCGGCGGAGTCGGCGCAGATGCTCGGGCTCCAGCGCGAGAAAAAGCTGGCGGAAGACACCTACAACGCGCTGCAGCAGAAGTTCAACGACGCGACGATCGCGCGGACCACGGGGATCAGCGACGTCACGGTCACGCAGTACGCGGATTCGAAGCTCGCGACGAAGACCCCGCACGTCACGACCAACTTGATGATCGGCGCGATCGTCGGGCTGCTGCTCGCGCTCGGCATCGTGTTCCTCGTCGATTGGTTCGACGGCCGCCTGCGCGACGAGCGCGACGTCGAGACCGAGTTCGGCCTGCCGGTGCTGGCCTCGATCCCGCTGATGCCCTCGGGCGACGGCGCGAAAGCGGTCCCCGCGAACGTGCGCAACGCCGCGATGGAATCGTACTTCCAACTCGTGCTCGCGATGCGCTACAGCTCGGACCGGCCGTTGCGCAGCGTCACGATCACGAGCCCGCTCAAGGGCGACGGCAAGTCGACGGTCGCGATGAACATCGCGGGCGCGCTCGGCGAGATCGCGGTCTCGAGCATCGAGCGCGAGGCGCGCGTGCTGGTGATCGACGCCGACATGCGGCGTCCTTCGCTGCACAAGAAGTTCGACGTGCCCAACGAGTTCGGCCTGACCGACATCCTGGTCGGACGCGCATCGCTCTCGCAGGCGGTGCAGCGCACCGACCGGCCCGGCGTCGACGTCCTGACCAGCGGGACGCATTCACCCAATCCGATCAAGCTGCTGCAGTCCAGCCGTTTCGACGCGCTGCTGCGCGAGGCGCGCGAACGCTACGCGACGGTCATCGTCGACGCGCCGGCGCTCGTCCCCGTCTTCGACGCTGCGATCCTCGCGAACAAGACCGACGGGACGGTGATGATCCTGTCGGCGAACCAAACCGACCGCCGCTCCACGCGCCGCGCGATCGCGCGGCTCGAAACGGTGGGCGTCAACGAGCTGATCGGTACGGTGATGAACCGGTCGACGGCCAACATCGACGATTACAGCGACTACTTCGCCACCGGGTCGGCCGCCTTGCGCGAGCTTCCGGGGACGGCGTAGTTCTGGGCGCGGTCGCCGGAGCGTCGCGGGCGCGGTGTTCCGGCGACCACGAGAGCGCGACGGGCGCTCGCTAACGGGTTCAGGGCCCAGGGGGCACGGATGCTTCAACAACCACAAACACGAACGTATTTCCCGCACGTCGAAGGACTGCGCGGCGTCGCCGCGCTCTACGTGTTCTTGTACCACGTCTGGCAGGCGGGGGTCGCGCACGCCGGCGCAACGCTTGGCGTCCTGCTGCCGCTCACGCTGCCCTGGCTGCAGTTCGGGCACTTCGCCGTCAGCATCTTCATCGTGATCTCCGGCTACTGCCTCGGGTTGCCCGTCGCGATGCGCTCCGATCGTTCGATGGACGTCGCAAAGTTTGCTCGGCGCCGCGCGCGGCGGCTCGGGCCCGCATACGTGCTCGCGCTGTTTCTCTCGCTCATCCCGTTCGGGATCGCGCTCCTGCTGCGCGGCCAGCACGTTCCGGTTTGGCACGTCGGAGTCGCCCTCGTCTCGCACCTTGCGCTGGTGCACAACCTCGTTCCGGCGCTCGCCGAGTACTTGAACGGACCGATGTGGAGCATCGCGCTCGAGTGCCAGATCTACGTCGTGTTCGCGCTCTTGCTGGTGCCCGTGTGGCGCCGCTTCGGCCCGTGGGCGCAGCTCGCGGTGGCGCTGGTGATCGGTCTGGCACCGCAGCTCCTGTTTCACGGCGCGCTCGCCTACACGGCGCCGTGGCTCCTCGGACTCTTTGCGATGGGTGTGCTTGCTGCACAGGTCACCGCCAGCGGCGCGCGCATCGCGCCCGCGTTCCGCTGGATCGCGTTCGCGGCCGGCGTCGCGGCGATCGCCGCAATGCTTCCGGCGGGCGATGCCGCCGCCGACGGTTCGGTGTGGCCCTCGGACCTCATCGTCGGCGCGGCGGTCGCGCTATTGTTCGTGACCGCCGGCGGCTCGGCGGTCCCGCTGACCGCGCGGCTGCTCTCGCTGCGGCCCGTCGTCACGCTCGGGACATTCTCGTACAGCTTGTACCTCATTCACGGTCCGATGGTGCTGGTCGCGGCCGCGCTGTTGCTCCGCCTTCACGCCGGCACCGCGCTCAGCGCGGTCGTGTACGGCGCGCTGATCCCGCTCGTGGTCGGGCTGGCGTACGCGTTCTACCGGGTCGCCGAACGGCCGTTCCTCTCGCCGGAATTCCGGGCCGCACTCGAGCTCGCGCCGGACCGCACCGAACGGATGAACGAGGTCACCGGCACCGCAGCGATTGTTACCGGTCCGGCCTAGACGGTCCGGATGAGGAAAGCTCTCCTGGTTGCAGCGGCGGGTGCGCTGGTCCTGGCCGTGCTCGCCGGCGTCGCGTACGTCTACGTCACGACGCGCGACGCCGTGCAGGTGCGGGCGACGGGGCGGAGCGGGCTGGCGCTGACGAAAGCGCGCGCGTCGCGCGACCGCGGCGAGTATCTCTACCAGACGGCGGCCCGCTGCGCCGCCTGCCACGCGCGCGATCTCGGCGGCGACTTCGTGCTGCGCAGCGAGCTGGTCGGGACGCTCTGGGGTCCGAACCTCACCCGCGGCAACCCGTCGGTCGGCGCGACCTACGGCACCGCCGATTTCGAGCGCGCGATTCGACGTGGTCTTCGCCCCGACGGAATGCGCCTGCTGATGATGCCGTCGCTCGACTACGCGGCGATGAGCGACGACGACGTCGCCTCGATCATCGCGTACATTCGCGCCGCGCCGGCGATCGAGCGGCCCGTGCCGCCGTTTCGTCTCGGCGTCGTGGGCCGCCTGATGCTCCTCACCGGACGCCTCAGCTTCGATTCCGACCGCATCCCCGATACGATTCCGCCTGGCGCCGATCCGTCCGGCGGGCTGTATCCGGCGCGGATCGCCGGCTGTCTGCGCTGCCACGGCGCAACCGGACCGGCCCCGCTGCCCGCGTCCGTCGACCGCGGGACGTTCGCGACCGTCCTGGACACGGGGCGCGATCGCAACGGACGCGCCATCTCCGATCACGCCGTGCCGTCACGCCCGTGGCGCGACGCGGACGTCGACGTCCTGTTTCATTGCTTCCAGAGCGCCGTCAGGTCCGGCTCGCCGGCGGGATGCTGAGGACTAGGCGCCTCGCCAGCCGAGGGTTTTCGCGGCGAGCTCGACGCGGTTGCGGGCGCGGGTCTTGAGCATCATGCGCTTGATGTGGTCGTGAGCGGTCGACTCGGCGATGTCGAGCGCGGTCGCGATCTGCGGTGTTCCGAAGCCCTTCAGCACCAGCGACAGCACCTCGAGCTCGCGCGAGCTCATCGCAAACTTGTCGGCCGCATGGCGCAGCGGGTTGCGCGAGCGGTAGCGCTCGACCAGGACGCCGATCTTCGGCCCGGCCGAGCCGGCCAACGGCGCGACGCGGACGACCATGAACGGGAGCGGGACGATCGTCCCGGGCTCCCAGGTCCTGGGGTCGTTGGTCCACGATGCGGTCACGCTCCGGACCGCGCTCTCGACGACCGGCGGCAGCGCGGTCTCGGCGAGCTCCAGGATGTTCTGCAGCACGTCGGTCGGATCGTCGCTGGGGATCCACTTCGACTCGATCGCGTAGTCGCGGCTCAGCACGAACTGCGCCGGCGAGGCCCGCTCCGCGGTCCGTTCCTGGGCGCTCTGCTCGCCTTCGAAGGTCGAGAGGCGCCGCATCAGCTCCGAGCCGGAACGCAGCGTCGCTTCGAGCAGCTTGAGCTCCTCGATGGTGAACGGCCGCGGCCGCGCCACGATCGCGAGGCCGAAGATCGTGCGGTCGACCCCGTAGACCGCGACCAGCCCGCGCATCCCGTCGAGGGCGATCATGGCGTCGGTCACGCGCGGGATCGAGGCCTCGGAGCGTGACTGGAGGAGGCGCTCGGCCTGGAGCCACTCGGTCTGGCGGCCGGCGTTCCCGCGATCTTCCGCCAGGACCATCTCGTTCTGGAGCCCGTTCTGGTCGTAGCGCGCGAAGACGACGTAGCTCGCCTTAATAAGCGAAGCGAGTTCTCCGACGAACGCTCCGGTTCGGTCGGACTCCGGGACGGCGGTGATCGCCGCCGCGGCGGGCGAGGTGCGTCGCGTTCTCAACGTCTTTATACCTATCGCTTTGCCCGGTCCTCACGGTCCCTAACCCTAGGCCCTAGGCCAGAACCCCCAATTTTGGGGAGTTCCAACGGCACCTTGGTTGGCCACACTATGAGTGGCCGGGACAGTCATTCGGCCTTCCCCAAAGGACTGAGGAAAAAAGATGCTCGGATCGATCGCCGCCCCCACCCTTTCGTCCACGAAGCCCGTTCGCGTTCTCGTCGTCGAAGGCCAGGCGCTTTTCGCCAAGGCCCTCTGCCAGGTGTTGGCCGGCGATCCCGAGATCGATGTCGTCGGTGACTCTGATTCGATGGTGAACGCGCCGCTCCGCCGGCTGCGTCCCGATCTGATCGTGCTCGACCTCGACGGCCACCACGTCGAGTTCTCCGAAGCGATGCGCACTTGCCGGGAGCATGCGCCTCAGGCAAAGGTCTGCGTCCTTTCCACGCACGTGCAGCCCGAAGTGATGCAGCGCTGCCTCTCGGCCGGCGCCGACGGCTACGTGGTCAAGGACATCCTCCCGGCCGAGCTGATCCGGGCCGTGAAGAGCATCGCGAGCGGGCACGCGTACGTCGACCCCCGCGTCGCGGGCGGCGTCCTCAAACGCCGGTCGAACGGCTTCGGTCGCGCCGCGCAGAACGAGCTCTCGGTCCGCGAGACGGAGATCATCCGCCTGATCGCCCGCGGGATGTCGAACAAAGAGATCAGCGCGAAGCTGCACCTCTCCGAGAAAACGGTCAAGAACCACATCAGCCGGATCTTCGCCAAGCTCAACATCACGGCGCGTACCCAGGCGGCTGTCCACGCGATCAAGACTGGGTTGGCCTAACAGACCGTACGTTTCATAGGCCGCAAGCCTCCGTGTGACGGGACCGCCGTAGCGGTACCCAACAACCGTGGATTCGTACGTCGTAGAACCGCAATCTCTCTTCGTCCCTTATTTGAGCGACGTACTGGCAGGCGCTGAACTTCGGGTCGTCCGAGTCGCGCCGAACCTGGACGTCGACGACATCCGGGCAACCCGTCCGGACGCGCTCTTCGTCGACACCGACTTCCTCGATGTCGACCCGGCCGACGCGGTCAGCGCGATGCGCGCCGCGCTCCCGCGCGCGTTCATCTGCGCCTACACCAACGGCGAGGGGCAGCGGGCCGACCGGCTCCGCTTCGCCGGCGCGAACTGCGTGCTCTCGAAGCGGTCGGGGCCGCGCGAGATCGCCGACGTCCTGCGCACCGCGCGGACGCGCGGCTCGTTCACCGACCCGCGCTGCGACTGACGGCCCTACCAGGGCGCTAGCGGGAAAGCTCGCGCACGGCCCGCTCGACGGCGGCGACGCCGGCCTCCGGGCCGAGCGGCTCTCCGACGCGAGCGACGATGTTCCATTTGCGCCCGCGGCGTTCGTAGCGGAAGCCGACCGGTACGATCGCGACCTCGTCCGCCCCGTTCCGGCGTGCCAGTCCGGCGACCGTTCGGAACCCGCGGGCGAACGGCAAGAACCCCTCGGCGTCGCGGTCACGCGGCGTCGCGGCGGAAGCGGTCGGATCGACCAGCGGATAGCCCTCGGGGAAGACCAGCACGACCCGCCCCGCGCCCAGGAGCGCGGCAGCGTCGCGCATCCCGCGCCGCAGGTAGCGCGCCGCCTCGCCGGCGCCGTACCCGCCGCGCGTGCCGGCGGTCGCCGGCCGCAGGATCACCGGGTAGCCGGCCCAGCCGCACAGCCGCTCCATCCAGCGGCGCTGCGCGGCGCCGGCGGCCCAGTCGAGTCCGACGACGATGTGCAGCGGACGGCCGAGATGGCGGACCAGGACCGCGCCGTCGAGCAGATGGTGATAATGGTGCGCCGCGAGCAGCACCGGACCGGTGCGCGGCACTTTCTCCAGCCCCTCGACCCGCACGTCGCCGGTCAGCGTGCGCAACGACCACCACGCGATCGCGCGCGGGCCGATCATCCCGGGCGGCGGATACGCACGCATCGGGCGGCCGGGATCAGCGCGAGCACGATCGCGAGCAGCGCCGCCGGCCACATGCCGGCCCACAGGCCGAGCACCATCGACCACGCGACGTTGCACGCGTACACCACGAACGGCAGCGCCACCGGCGCGGTGGGCGGCTCGCGCTCGTTCCACAGCGTTCGTCCGACCGCGATGAAGAGGAGGCCGGTGCCGAACCAGCCGGCGAGGTTGCGCAACGGCATCCCGAAGTAGGGACCGCTCTCGTGCCAGATCCAGAAGTGGATGTACTGCATCCGCGGCGCCGCCATCGACGGGTCCAGGACCAGATCCCACGCGGTGAGCAGCCACGCGCCGAGCAGGATCGAGGTCAGCAGCCGGCGATTGGGCCGCGCACGCTGCGCAGCGAACGCGTCGGCGAGTACGAACGACGCGAAGCCCATGGAGAACCACGACAGCGGCACCGCGGCCGGCACGCGTCCCAACAGCTTCCAGCCTAGGAAGTTGGTGTACTCGTAACCGCCGAACGGCCACCCCGTCTTTGTGCCGGTCAGCTCGGCGGCCGCCGAGATCACGGTGGCCGCGACGAAGAAGAGCAGCGTGCGCCGCGCGCCGAGCGTCCAGAAGCCGTAGGCGAGCATCGCGATCGCGCCGAGCAGCATCGCCGCACCGCCCGTCTTGTCGATCGCGAACGCGAAGAACGCCGCATCGCCGGGCCGTCCGGTCCACAGCTCCGGATGCGGGATCGCGACGAGGATCCCGAACAGCCCGAGCAGCAGCGCCAGCACGTGCAGCGCCGTGAACGTCCACGCGACGCGCTTCATGCGGCGTTCTCGCGAGCGAGGACGCGGCCGCGCCAGACGTGCCTGCGACGCAGCGCGCTGCGCACGAGCAGCGCGACGGCGGGGAGATCGGCGAGCGGCGAGAGCCAGTACGACGGCGGCGGGCGGACGTACGCGCGGCGCGTCCCGGCCAGGACGCCGATCCGCATGGCGACGAGCGCCAACGCGAGCGCGGTCGCCGCCGGTCCGTACGGCACGCGTCCGCCGAGCGCGACGAGCACGAGCAGCGTGGGGAGCGGAAGCGCCTGCGCGAGGAGGAGCTCGGTGAGCGCGAGGCCGAGCCGTGCCGGCGAGACGAACGCGTCGCGCAGCGTCAGCGAGCGCGGCCAGTTCGCCGCGCAGTCGCGCCACGATGCGTGCATGCGAACGACCGCATCGCCTTCGTAGAAGCCGACGCGCCCACCGGCCGACGCCAGCACGCGCGCGACCGTGACGTCCTCGCAGCGGGATGCGCGCGCGGCGCGAAACACGTCGGCGCCGGCGAGCGCGTCGCGCCGCGCGACGAAGAGCTGACCGTTCGCGAGCACGCGCGCCGGGTCGCCGGTCGCGACGTTCGGAAGCCCGGCGCGGTAGACCAGCGTCGTCAGCAGCGCCGGATGCAGCAGTGCGGCGCCGGCGCCGGCCAGCTCTTGGCGCGTCGCGACGCTCAGCGCGACCAGTCCGTCGCGCTGCGCGCGAGCGACCGCGTCGCCGAGCACGGTCGGGCCGGCCCGCACGTCCGCGTCGACCGTCGCGATCCACGGCGTGCGCGTCGCCTGCAGTCCGACCTCGAGGTTCCAGGCTTTGCCGTTCCAGCCGGGCGGCACCGGCGGTGCCGCGATGAATCGCACGCGGCGATCGCGCGCCGCAGCCGCGGCAACGACGCCGCGCGTTCCGTCCGCCGAACCACCGTCAACGACCAGGATCTCGACGAGCTCGGGGCCGCAGCACGCGAGCGCGGCGAGCGATGCACCGACGCGCGCTTCTTCGTCGAGCACCGGCACGATCGCGGCGAGCGTTCCCGGCGGTTGGGGAGGCGCCGGCGCGAGCGCGACACCGCCCGCCGTCGCCAGCATTCGCCACGCCGCGCGGGCGCCGGCCAGCGCTTCGAGCAGCGCGGCGAAAAAGAGCAGCATCGCCCGACGATGGTAACACGCCTAGCGGAGCATCCACGGTTCCGCGACGCGGCGCCGACGGCCGCCGACGTAGAGATAGCGCCCGCGGCCGACGCAGCGCGGTGGCGCGGTCAGGATCGCGTCGTCGCGTTCGAGCTCGAACACGACCTCGGCGTCCGCGCAGAAGCGCAATCGCCGGGCGCGTCCGTCGAGCACGACATCACGCTGGACGGCGTCGGCGATGTTCAGCTGCGTCAGCTTGACCGCGGCGAACCCGCCGTGCTGCTGCGGCGGCACGAGCGCCCAGCCGTGCAGCGACGCGAGGCTGAAGTACGACCGGAGGATCCCGGTCAGGCGCAGCTCGGACCCGGTCGACGCGACGCGGACCGTCAGGACGCACGGCTTTTCGGACCACTCATAAAGCGTCCGCAGAAAGATCCCCACCCGCAAGGTACCCCTACCTTTGCTCGCTGTTCCTGACGAACGCTGTACGGCGGTCGGTACCCCGCTGCCCTTGTGGATAAGTCATCAGCCTTGCGGGACGGTCGCGACGGCGCAGACGGCGAACCGATGACACTCATGGTCGTTCAGACGGCGGAGGTGCGCGAGGCGCTCGAACGCTGGTTCGGGTTCCACACCTTCCGGCCGTCGCAGGAGGCGATCGTTCGCGATGTGCTGGACGGGCGCGACGTCTTCGTACTCCTGCCGACCGGCGGCGGGAAGTCGCTCTGCTACCAGCTCCCGGCGGTCCTGACGCCCGGGCTGACCGTCGTGATCTCGCCGCTGATCGCGTTGATGAAAGATCAGGTCGACGCGCTCGACACGGCCGGAGTGCCAGCGACCGCGCTCAACTCGTCGCTCGAACGGGCGGAACAGCGGCGGCGCCTCGACGGGCTCGAGCGGGGCGACTACAAGCTGCTCTACGTTGCGCCCGAGCGGCTGACGCTGCCCGGATTCAGCGACGATCTCGAACGCTGGAACGTCGCCCGGTTCGTCGTCGACGAGGCCCACTGCATCAGCGAATGGGGCCACGATTTCCGTCCGGAGTATCGGCGCATCGCGCCGCTGCGCGATCGCTTCCCCGACATCCCGTTTTGCGCGTTCACCGCGACCGCGACCGCGCGCGTTCGTGACGACGTCGTCGCGCAGCTCGGGCTGCGCCGCCCGGCGGTCCACGTCGCGTCATTCGACCGCGCCAACCTCGGGTATCGCGTGCTGCACGCGACGCGCACCGCCGACACGCTGGTGAAATGGATCGCCGCTCGGCCGGACGACGAGTCCGGGATCGTCTACGCCGGCAGCCGGGCGAACAGCGACAAGCTGGCCGACGTCTTGAACGCCGCCGGGATTCCCGCGCTCGCGTACCACGCCGGGCTCGATTCGGCGACGCGCGCGCGGCGGCAGGAAGCGTTCATCCGCGACGACGTGCGCGTGATGTGCGCGACGATCGCGTTCGGGATGGGGATCGACAAGTCCAACGTGCGCTTCGTCGTGCACTGGGACGTGCCGCGCAGCCTCGAAGGCTACTACCAAGAGACCGGGCGAGCCGGCCGCGACGGCTTGCCGGCCGAGTGCGCGTGGTTCTTCGCGTACGGCGACATCGCGCGCGTCGAGCGGTTCGTCGAGGAGAAGCCCGAGGGCGAGCGGGCCGCCGCCCGCGAGCAGCTCGAGCGCGTCAAGCGCTATGCCTACTCGAACGAATGCCGGCGGCGCGAGCTGCTTGCGTACTTCGGCGAGACGTACCCGCACGAGCACTGCGGGAACTGCGATAACTGCGTGCAGCCGCGGGCCTCGTTCGACGCCACGCTCGACGCGCAGAAGCTGCTCTCGTGCGTCTACCGCGTTCGTGAAGCGCACGGCTACGGAGTCGGGATCGCGCACGTCATCGACGTCCTGGTCGGCGCGAAGACCGAGAAGATCGAGCGCTGGTTTCACGAGCGGCTCTCGACCTACGGGATCGGCAAGGACCGCGACCGCCGTGTCTGGCGCCACCTGGCCGACGAGCTGCTGCGCCTCGGCCTGATCGCCCAGGACGCGGCGCGTCACAACGTCGTCTCGCTGACGGACGCCGGGAAGCGTGCGCTCGCGCTGCGGTCGCCGATCACCGTCCGCGAGGCGGTCGCGCCGGCCCCGGGCAGGCGCGGGCGGACGGTCACCGCCGGACCGGCCGGCGACGAAGCCTACGATCGGGAGCTGTTCGCCGTGCTGCGCGCGCTCCGCCGAGAGATCGCCGCCGAGCGGGACGTCCCCCCGTACGTCGTGTTCAGCGACGCCGTCCTGCGGGCGATGGCACGCGAGGTTCCGCGCACCCCGGCGGAGCTGCGCTCGATCAGCGGGGTAGGGGAGAAGAAGCTGGCCGATTTCGGCACGCGGTTCTTGGCGGCGATCGCCGCCCGCGTGCATTAAACGTTCGTATGTCGAAGAGCGTTCTCAGGGAGAGCACAGACCCTAATGACAGGATTTCGCACGAAATGAGCAGGGCACGCAGCCGGTGGTCCGCGGTCATGCTCGCGCTTTCGCTGTTCGCCGGGACGATCGGGACGATCGCCCCCGCGAGCGCGCAGAGCTCGAGCGACACGGGGATCATCGAAATCACCGTCAAGGACGCCGGCGTGCAGCAAGCGCTGGTGAACGCCCGCGTCTTCCTGATCGGCCCGACCGTCGCGAGCGCGCTCACGACGAAGAGCGGGATCGTGAAGTACACCGACGTGCCGAGCGGGATCTACCGCGTGCGCGTCAGCAAGAGCGGCTTCACCGGAGTGACCTCCGCGGCGTTCGAGGTGCTCGGCAACAAGCAGGTGGCGGTCATCGTCGACCTCGGGACGCAGAAACCGACCGTCCCGCAGACGACGACGTCCAGCACGACCGACACCAGCGGGCTGAAGATCATCGGCTCGGTGCGCGCGCGCGTGACGGTTACCACGACCGACGTCGACGAGAACAGCGCGGTGCGCCGGATCTCCGACTCGCTGACCGATGCCCTCTCGACGATCGGTGGCGTCGACGTGACGCAGGACTCCAACGACCCCAACGCGCCGCAGACGATCTCGCTGCGCGGTCACGACGAATCGCAGACCGCGATCACGCTCGACGGCATCCCGCTCGGAGCGCCGGGCTCGGCGGTCAACCTGCGCTCGATCAACACTGACCTCTTCTCGGGGGCGGGGGTGAGCTTCGGCGCGCAGGCCGGTGCGCTCGGCGGCTCGGTGAACTTCCGCACCCTCCAGCCGACGCAGACCTGGCAGACAAAAGTCGCCACCTCGTACGGCACCTTCGATAAGTACAACTACCAGATCGGAGAGACCGGATCGATCGGGAAGCTGGGGATCGCACTGCTGCACACGAAGCGTGCCGGGAACAGCCCGCTCACCTTCCAGGACTATACCGATCAGAGCGGGATCGATTACGCGCACGCCGGCGAGAACGCCAACATCGGCGACTTCTTGAAGCTGCGCTACGGCTTGACCGATCGCACGACGCTGATGTTCACCGCGCTGCAGAACCATCAGGCGACCGCGTCGCTCTGCACCCAGTTCGTCACGCCGCTCCCTTGCGGGATCGGCCCCGACAACGGCAACACCAGCAGGTTCGGGTTCGCGTACGGCACGGTGCAGTCGCTGATCGGGGAGACCGCGATCACGGCCACCGCGTACGTCAACAACAACACCTCGCTGACCAACGACCTCAATCGCTATATCTTCCAGACGTGCCCAGCCACGGCGCCGCAGCCGTGTACGGTGGGCCCCTTGCTCAGCCCGCTCTCGACCATGAACGGCAGCCTCGCGCGCGGCATCGCGGCGAGCGCCACGCTCACGCGCGACCGTCACACGTTCACGCTCTCGGGTTCGACGTTCGCCGGCGTCACCACGTTCACGCCGTTGGTGCTGAGCGGGTCGGCCGTCGCGTTCGTGCAGCCGTCGACCTTCGCGACCGCCTCGCGCCAAGTGCAGTTCGCCGACACGTTCAAGGTCAACGACAAGCTGACGCTGGGGCCGAATCTCTCGTACGCGGGAACGTCCGGCAGCGGCGGGTCGCTGCTCGGCGGGTTCAGCGGGAGCTGGCGGCCGACCAACAACGACAGCTACAACGCGTCGGTCAGCGTCGGGAGCTCGCAGGCGGCGAACGGCCTCGTGCGATCGTTCAGCGATCCGAACTCCGCGCGCGTCAACTGCTTCGCCAATACCGCGCAAGTGAGCGGCCCGGGCGATCAGCCCGGACCCCAGTCAGCGATCAGCTACGACGCCGGCTGGACGCACGCATGGGCGCACGGGCAGATCTCGCTGAACATGTACCGCCAGTCGCAAGCCGGCCAGCTCGTCAACGCGCAGGTCACCGCGGCCAGCCTCGGGCTCTTCCCGGGCGATCCGTATTTCAATGCGGTCACCGGATACTTCGGGCAGGTCTGCCCCGGGTTTGCCGCGCCGACCGCGCAGTCGCTCTACGTCTCGCAGCAAATCGGCGGCACGACGCGCGTCTATCAGGGCTTCACCGCGACGGGCCGCTTCGGCATCGGCAAGAACATCGTCGTGATCCCGTCGTTCACCACCGCCTCGTCGATGATCACCGCGGCCGACCCGCGCTTCACGGGGCTGGACAGCACGCTGATCCTCGACTCGCAGATCCCCGGGCGCCCGCTGCACACGGGCAACCTGACGATCGACGCACTGCAGCCGTGGAGCGGGATGGAGTTCCTCGCCAACGCGCGGTACGTCGGGCCGGGCAACAACCAGCGCATCGCTCCGTACACGATCGTGAACCTCGGTCTTTCGCACGCGCTGGGCATCGGCCGCCTCACCATGTTCGCCTCGAACCTGTTCAACACGGAGTCCGGCGACTTCTCGACCTTGCTGTACGCGCAGCCGATCCCGCTCAGCGGCGGCGGTACGCTGCTGCAGGCCGCGAATCCGAACGCGCCGCGCCAGTTCACGGTGACCTACTCGTTCAACACCGGCGCACGTCCGGGTGCGGGTTTCTCGCGCGGTTCGGCGACCGGTGCGCGCGGCGCGCAGACCGCGGGCGCGGCCGGCACGCAGAACCAACAGCGCGGCGGCCTCGGCTTAGGACGCGTCAACTTCATCCCGCCGCCTCCGGGCGTCGACCCGCTCAGCATCGCGGCGAGTCGCGCCGAGTGCACCGCCGACCTGAAGCCGGAAGCGCAAAAAGTGCTGGCCGAGCTCGGCATCGCCGCGACCGCGTACGCTGCAGGTCAACCGCTCCCGCCGGTTACCGGCCTCACCGTGACGGGGCACGGCGATCCGAAGGGCACGTGGTACCTCGGGCTCAATCCGTCGATCCCGCAGGCCGTTCTCGACAAGATTCGTGCCGCGCGGCCGGCCGGCGCGAACACCGGCGGCAACGGCGGCCCGCGGACCGGACCGGGCGGCGAACCCGGCGGCCCGGGTGGCGGCCCGCCCGGATTCCAAGACCGCGTGACGGCGGCGTCGCCGGACAGCCAACAGCGGCAGCAGCAGTTCACGCCGCCGCCCGAGCTGATCGCCGCACTGCTGCCGGTGCGCGCCGTGTCCGCGTGCGCGTACGGCACCGTCATGACGACCACCGAGGCGAAGGCCAAGGGCTTCGACGTCCAAGCGGGCGTCCAAGTCGCGGCCTCGCCCGCACCGTCGGCGGCACCCAGGACCGCCGCTACGGCTGCACCGGCCGGATCCCCGGCGCCCGGCGCGAGCCCGGGTCCGAACGGCGCCCGGCGTGGCGGCGCAGGCGGAGCCGGCGGTGGCAACGCCTTCTACTACACGCCGGCGATCGGATTGTTCGTCGTTCGGCCGCCGGACCTCGGAACCGGGGGCGGAAGCGTCAGTGGCGGCAGCGTCAAACAGTAGCAGCATGGCCGCTACTGCACCCCGGGTCGTCGTGATCGACGACGAGCGTCATCTGCGCGATCTCCTCGAGCTCGGGCTCGCCGAGGACGGCTTCGAGGTCCGGTCGGCCCCCGACGGGCGGACCGGGCTGCAGCTCGTGCGCGAGTGGCGCCCGGACGCGATCGTGCTCGACGTCATGCTGCCGTTCGTCGACGGCCTCGAGCTGCTGCCGATGCTGCGCCGGATCACCGAAGCGCCGATCCTGATGCTCAGCGCGAAGGCCGATACCGACGACCGGATCACCGGGCTGCGGCGCGGTGCCGACGACTACATCCCGAAGCCGTTCGAGATGTCGGAGCTCGCCGCGCGCCTGCACTCCGCGCTCCGCCGGCCGCGTCTCGAGCAGCCGTCGATCGTCTCCTACGCCGACCTGACGATCGACCTCGACCGGCGCGACGTGAAGCGCGGCGACCGTCGCATCGAACTGTCGGCCCGCGAATACGCGCTGCTGCTCACCTTCGTGCGCAACCCGGAGCGCGTGTTCACGCGCGACCAGCTGCTCGACCTCGTGTGGGGAACGGACCGCGACGTCGGCCCCGGCGCCGTCGAGACGTACGTCTCGTATCTGCGCGCCAAGATCGACGCCGGTTTCGAGCCGAAGCTGATCCGAACGATCCGCGGCGCCGGTTACGCGCTGCGCACACACTGATGTTCACGCCGTTTGCGCGCCGGCTGACCGCCTGGTACGTTGCAGCCGGCGTGTCGATGGTGCTCGCGGTCTCGCTCGCGTTCGCCGTCGTCGCGATGATGGTGTACGTCCGCGGTATTCAAGACACGATCGACACCGACGCGCGCGACGCGCAAGCCTTCGCGCTGCGGGCGGCGATGCAGCGGCAGTCGTTCGTCAACGCCGCGGTGGAGATCGAGAAGCGGCTGGCGCATCCGGGGATCCGGATGGTCGCCGCCGGCCCGTTTCCGCGCGAGGGCCGGCCGCCGGGTGCGCCGAGCACGACCCGTGCGCCGCAGCTGATGCTTCCGTCTCTGGCGACACCGGCGCCGTCGGCGGCGCCGGGAAAAACGCTCGACGCGCGGCTGCCGGCCGCCTCCGGTCCACCGATCCCGCCGTACGTCGTCGTGAACGGACAGGTGTTCGAGAACCGGGATCCGCGCGAATTCCGCTCCGAGGGCAGCCGCATGGGCTTCGCGATCGGGGCAGCGCTCAGCGTCCACTTTCAGCGCATCGATCTGTTGAACGGCGATCTGCGCGTCGGCGCGGATCCCGACGCAACCCAGCGCGTCGCGCTCTGGCTGCTGGCCGGCGCGGTGCTGGTCGGTGCGCTGGCGGGCGTGCTCGCGTGGTTCGCGGGCCGCTACGTCACCGGCCAAGTGCTGCAGCCGCTGGTCGAGGTGACGCGCGCGCTGCAGCGTTTCGCGACGCGCGACTTCACGCCGCAGCCGATCGCCGTGGCGGGGAAGAGCGACTTCGACGCGATCGCCGTGGCGTACAATGCCGCCGCCTCGCAGGTCGCGGCCGCGTTCGCCGAGCGCGCGCAGGCCGAGTCGCAGATGCGGCAGTTCGTCGCCGACGCTGGGCATGAACTGCGCACGCCGCTGACGATCGTGCTCGGCTACATCGATCTGCTCAAGCGCAAGGCCGATGCGGGCGACGAGCGTTCGCGGCGGATCTTCTCGGCGATCTCGATCGAGGGCGCCCGGATGCGCACCCTGATCGACAACCTCGTACTGCTGGCACGCATGGAAGGCGATGACGTCCGTCCGCCGGAGCTCTTCGAGCTCTGCCCGCTGCTGGAGCAGTTGGTCGACGCACGGCGACTGCTCGAGCCCTCGCTGCAGATCGAGCTCGACTGCGCGGTCGATGCGGCCGTGATCGGGAACGAGAGCGAGGTTCAGGAAGCGATCGCGAACGTCGTCGACAATGCGATGAAGTACGCGCGGGGAACGCGGATCCGCGTCGCGACGGCCGCGGCCAACGAAGGCGTGGCGGTGACGGTCTCCGACCTCGGGCCGGGTATCCATCCCGACGACCGCGAGGGAATCTTCGATCGCTTCTACCGAGGCGCGACCCGCGGCGACGTCGAGGGTTCGGGTCTCGGGCTCGCGATCGCGAAGCGTGCGCTCGAACGGGCCGGCGGAACGCTCGTACTCGCCGAGACGTCACCGGCCGGAACGACGTTCGCGCTGAACCTACGCGCCGATCGCGTGCGCAAGCGCGAACCGCGCCCGCAGCCGACCGCCGCGGCCGGCGCCGCGGGCGAGTAGCCCCTCGACCAAACTGGACCGCCGCCGTCATCCGCCAGCAAGCCAACGAGATCTGGAAGTCTCAGTCGGATGTCACGCACTAGGCTTCACGAGGTCCCCCTTTACGCACCCTTCGTTCGCCGTGATCTGCGAACGAAGGGTGCGTATTTCCTTACTTGCCGGTAGCGATTCCGAAAGTAATCGCGGGCTTTACGACGTAACGCTTTCCGGTCTGGATGGAGTATCCGGACGGCACGAAGTCCCCGACCTTGTTTGGACTCGTGAGCGTCGTGTCGCTCCCGTAATTACCGCCGACCGTCAGGAAGTACTGATGGTTGAAACCGATGCTGAGGCCGAGGAGGACGTTCGGAAAGTCCTTCGCCGCGCCAGCAAGCGCGAAAGACGCATACGCATTCGCGCCGTCGCTTGGATTTTGGCACAGGCACCGGTGCAGGAAGACTCCGGCAATGGTGCGCCCGGGATTCTGAGACTGCTGAAGTTGATAGGTTGTCTGAAATGCCGGGGCGGGTGAGGGTGGGTTACCAGTCGACGGACCGTTTGTTTGCACCGATGACTGTGAAACAAAGTACGTCGTCTGTGGGATGAAGCTCCACCCTCCCGCGGCACCCACGACGAGCGGCGAATAGCACGTAACAACGACAACGTCCTTGTCGACTTCGGGTTTTTTCGGGTCGATCGTCCCTGCAAAGCGGTCGTTGGCGGTGAAGTGGACGGTCGCCGTCGAGCCGCCGGCACCCGTGTTGCATGGCGTCGATGTTCCGATGCTGAAATCGTTGGAATTCACGGCGTAGAAGCGCCGCGCCCAGGCATCGATCTGGGCCAGTCGAGCATGATAGGTCGCGATCGTCGTTGCGTCCGTCCCACCTGTGACGTAGGGGGCCAGGAGCTTCCGCTTCGCGTCGAGTGCTTGAATGGGGGCGTCGAATGCTGCCCGCCCGGCCGCGTTTGCGGAGTTGCGCGCGGCGTTGGCATCTTTGCTAAGCCGGTCCAGGTCCATTGCCAACAGCGTCGCGCAACCATCCGTGATCTCGATGAGGCCGGGAACCTCCGAGGCGGGAGGTGGAGGTAGCGCGGCAACGGGGGCACAGCGAGGGCTCGGACGCGCCGGCCGACCCTGCGATGGTAAGAAGGGCGTCGGAGCGGGCGGCGTAGGACTGCCGGCCGGATTGTTCGGGTCGTAACCGTTCACGATAACGTCCTGCCATCCGTGATGCGGATCCGAAGACAATCGGCCGGCGAGGTCGGCGGCTTCGGATTTGGCACGGTTCGGTATCGTGACCGTCGGGCTCAGTCCGCCGCGCGGCGAACCGGAAAGGAGCTGATCATCTTTCGCGACCTCCTTGGCAATCTCTCCGGATGCAGGATCGAGGAGCGCATCCGCGCGCGCAAGGTCGCGTGCGTAGATTGCGGCAAGGGTCGTGATTTCGACGTCCGCGTCGTTGGCGCGGCAGGTGAAATAGGCGGCGCTCGACGTGCCCAGCTTCATGCATGCCTGCTCGCTGTCTCCGTTGATGGCACGTACCACCGCGGCAACGTCGCCGGCGACCGTAGGCACGACGCCTTTGGTGCTGCCGCCCGTCAGCGGAGCGAAGACCTTGGAGATGTCGGGCGCATCGATCGTCTTCGTCGTGACGATGACCTTGGCGTTTGTGTAGTGCAAAGGATCGTAGTCGACGTAGAGGACGTTTAAAGGACCTGTCGCCTTGAACACCGCGGAACTCGTCGCGCTGAAATGCGGACCGGGGGGCAATGGCGTCGGCGTCGGCGCGGGAGGTCCGACTTGAGATTGCGCGCCGGCAATCGCCGGAATCGCGAGCAGCACCATGCTCAGTGTCGCGACGGTAAAGCGCTTCATCGTGTGTGCCTTCCTGATGGAATGCGGGTGGCAAGGACTTGCAGGTAGTGCAGCAGATCAGGCGCGGAATGCGGTCCACCTCGCCCTTCAATGCGGCGTTCCGGAGCATGCAGCACGTACACCGACGACGACTCGGGGAGCCATAGGGCGCGCACGTGCAGCGACGCTGCGCTGAGCAGGCGCGCGACCTCGGTCGAGTCGCGAGCCTCCGTGTCGTCGAAGTAGCCGATCGCAGCCGATACGGATCTCGCTAGATCGCCGCTGCCGAGGGAGTGGACCGTCATCTGTCCGAGTGCGTCGTCGACCGTCGTCAGGGCGACGAAGTGTTGCCCATTGTCGTCGTCGGCGTAGATTTGATGATGTGCCGATCCGGAAAAAACGACGGTATCGTCGAGCGTTGCTGCGTCGGCGAGACGGGTTCGGTCGACGTGCCAGAGTTCGAACGATTCGCCGAGCCGAAATCGACCCGCCCTTCCCAACACCTGGAGCATTGGGGTGACCTGAGCTACGATCTTCGGTGCTGCGGTTGCGCCGAGCGAAAGTGATTGTGCCATGCTCCTAACCCAACTGCCACGCAATGATGCATTCGCCGGAGCCGTACGCGGTCGCGAGACCGCGCGCCGTGACGGTGCCCGGGCCGGGCTGGCCGGGGTCGAGCATCAGAAAGAGCGGTTCTGGGCCAGCCGTGTTGACCGCGCCCACGACGGCAAAATGGCCTTGGCGCCCGCCGTCCGTCCAAGCGAAGAAGACCGGCACGGGCCGTCCGGCCGTCAGTTGATCGATCACCGACTGGATCGGAACGGTGCCCGGACGCGCGTCGTGCAACGTGGCATTGATCCCCCAGTCGCTCGCGACGCCCGCAAAGGCGGTGACGTCAAGCGGCTTGTTGCAGTCCGAGAACTCGTCGGGTTGCGGACAACAATTGTCCGCTCCGAAGTAGTACGTTGGCATCTCGCATTGCAGGTGCCGGGCCGGCAGCCCCATGCGATTCGCGACCATTCGGATGGACGCCGCCCAACACAGATTCGAGGTAAGTTGGGCTTCGAAGTAAAATCCGGGCGCGGCGCCGGCCGCACTGACCGTGAAGGAAACGGGCGTAGAGCTTGCGATCATCGTCACCTCTCGGCGTAACAGGCACAACGAAAGAAGCGGAATCCGATTCCTCGGGTGCGCCGGAGCGACGTTAAGGCCGTGACGGCTGCACCTCGTCGGGTGCGAGCCGTCATGCACCCCATCGCCTACGCTAACGATAGCGAGCGCTGGTTACAGCCCGGTTACGGGGTCAGGCGATGTTGCGGCGGACCATCTCGCGCATGCGGGGGTGGTCGCGCTCTTGGCCTTTCATCCACTCCTCGAGGTCGGGGACGGGCGCGCCGGTTCGGAACAGCCAGTAGTACGTGCTCAGATCGCCCATGAAGGCGAAGCGCTTCTTCGTGTCTTTTCGGATCGCGTCGTAGTCGGCGAACGACGTCTGGTATGCGCGGATCGAGCCGTGCTCGCGTTCCAACTCGATCAGGGCCCGGGCGTTGCGGATCGTGCCTTCGATCTTCGACTTCGAGTGGACAACGCCGTCGGCGTTCATGAGCCGGTCGACGTCGGCGTCGCCGTATGCCGCGACCTTGTCGACGGCGAAGTTCTCGAACCCGGCGACATGATCGTCCCAGCGCACGTCGATGAACGCCCACGACATGCCGGCCTGCATCACCGCGCGCGTCATCACTGCGAGGTGATCGCTGAGCGTCGGATTCTCGACGACGCGCGGAATGCGGTCCTCGGGCGTCGGGCGCTTGGGGATCCGTATCGGCGGCGATTTCTTCTTCGCGGCCTTAGAAGTTTTGCTTGACGGTCCAGTCGCTTTGGGGATAGGACTTCTCCAATTCGTGCCAGGCATGCAGCAGATCGTTCGCGTTGTGTGAGGCTCGGTACGCGCTCACGCCGACATAGTACTGCGCTTCGGCGGCGATCAGCGCGGTGGGGAACCGGCGCAGCGCTTCCTCGTAGAGCGCCTTCGCCGCGTCGTACTCTTTGCGGCGCAGCCGCGCGTGGGCGACCGCGGCGATCAGCTGCGGGGCGAACTCGTAGGGCGGCAGGTAACCGTTCCAGCGGTAGAGCTCGGTGCCGTCCGTGTCGAGGATGCGCAGGTCGGGCGTCCAGACGTGGCGGTACCGGTCCAGGACGGCCTGGCTGGCGTCGGCGGTGTTGTCCAACTGAAGCGGCACGGTGAGGCGTTCGATCGCCTCGCGCACCGGGGTCTCAGGATACGTCACGGTATCCAGTGCTTTGCAGCCCCCTCAACCAGGGTTGAACACGTCCAGCAACACGAGTTTCTCGCCGGCCTGCGCCGCGCGCAGCGCCTCGTCGAGCGATCCGAGCCACGCGATCTCGCTCATCGGTCTCCTCTCAGCGTGCAGGGGTGGGCCACCATGATACCCGATCATCGTCCTCGTGGCGAAGACGTCGGCGAAGACGTGGGTCCTCGTCGCGGCGATCCTCGGCTCGGCGATGACGTTCATCGACGGGAGCGCGGTCAACGTCGCGCTTCCCGTGATTCAGCGCGAACTCGGGGCCGACGCCGCGCAGATGCAATGGGTCATCGAGGGCTACTCGCTCTTTCTGTCGGCCTTGATCCTGCTCGGCGGGTCGCTCGGCGATCTCTACGGCCGCAAGCGCCTTTTCCTGAGCGGCATCGTCATTTTCGCCCTCTCCTCGCTGGCGTGTGTCTTCGCGCCGAACGTCTCCGTGCTGATCGCGGCGCGCTGCATCCAGGGGATCGGTGCCGCCTGCGCGATGCCCGAGTCGCTCGCGCTCATCAGCGCGACGTTCACCGGCGACGAGCGCGGCCGTGCGATCGGGACCTGGTCGGGCTTCGCGTCGATCACCGGCGCGCTGGGACCGGTGATCGGCGGTTGGCTGGCGCAGCACGCGTCGTGGCGGTGGGTGTTCCTGATCAACATCCCGATCGCGATCGCCGTGATCGTCATCTCGTGGCGCGGGTACGCCGAAAGCCGCGACGAGGAGATGCCGCGGCGGCTCGATGTCCCGGGCGCCGCCCTCGCCACGCTCGGGCTCGGCGCGTTCACTTTCGGTTTGATCCGCGCGCAGGGCGGCCGGCCCGGTGTGCTCGGAATCGCCGCCGTCGTGGTCGGGATCGCGCTGCTGGTCGCGTTCGTCGCCGTCGAGCGCCGCTCGTCCGCGCCGATGATGCCCCTTAATCTGTTCCGCTCGCGCACCTTCGCCGCGGCGAACCTGTACACGCTCTTCCTCTACGCCGCGATCGGCGGCAGCCTGTACTTCCTGCCCTATCTGCTCGTCGACGTGCAAGGCTACACGCCGACCGCCGCCGGCGCGTCGCTGCTGCCGTTCGTCTTGACGATGTTCTTCGCATCGCGCTGGTCGGGTGGTCTGACCCACCGCATCGGGGCGCGGATCCCGCTGGTCGCGGGCGCGCTGGTCGCGGCGCTCGGGTTCGTGGCGTTCGCGCTGCCCGGCCTCGGCGGGTCGTATTGGACGACGTACTTCCCGGCGGCGATGCTGCTCGGTATCGGCGGCGCGCTCTTCGTCGCCCCGCTCACCACCACGGTGTTCGACGCGGTCCCCGACGAGAAGAGCGGCGTCGCGTCGGGCGTGAACAACGCCGTCGCCCGCACCGCGGGGCTGCTGGCGGTCGCCGCGTTGGGGATCGTTCTCGCCGGCGTCTTCAACGGCGGGTTCGACCGCCGGATCGCGCGTCATCACGTGAGCCCGCAGACCGCCCAGATCGCGCACGACGACCGCGCGCGCCTGTATGCCGGGACGGTGCCGCCCGACGTGCCGCCGCGCGACCGGGCGGACGTCGCGGCAGCGGTGCGCGAAGGCTACTTGGCGGGATTCCGCGCGGTGATGGCGGCATCGGCCGGCGTCTGCGTGCTGGCCGCTCTGATCGCGCTGCTGGCGATACCGGGTCAGACGCGGTCGAAAGGAGAATGACCATGACAACCAAGGGAGGCTGCCTCGACGGCCGCGTCGCGATCGTGACCGGGGCGGCGAGCGGGATCGGGCGCGCGACGGCACGCCGTTTCGCGGACGAAGGAGCGCACGTCGTCGCGCTCGATCTGAAAGCGCCCGAAGCGCCGGCGGGCGGGCTCGGGATCGCCTGCGACGTCGCCGACCAGGCCAGCGTCGAGAGTGCCGTCGCGCAGGCCAAAGAGCGCTTCGGCAAGATCGATGTTCTGGCGCACTTCGCCGGGATCACCAAGGACGCGCTCGCGAGCAAGATGACGCTGCAGCAATGGGACGACGTCATCCGCGTCAATCTCACCGGCTCGTTCATCGTCGCCCAGGCCGTCGCGCGCGAGATGGAGGATGGCGGCTCGATCGTGCTCACCTCGTCGCGCTCGTGGCTCGGAAACATCGGTCAGGCGAACTACTCCGCGTCGAAGGGCGGCGTCGTCTCGCTCGCTCGCACGCTCGCGCTCGAACTCGGGAAGCGGCGTATCCGTGTGAACGCGCTCGCGCCGGGCTTCATCGAAACGCCGATGACCGACGTCGTCCCCGACCGAGTCCGCGACAAGGCGGTGAGCGCGATCCCGCTCGGCCGCATCGGACAGCCCGAAGAGATCGCCGCCGTCGCGACCTTCTTCGCGAGCGACGAATCGAGCTACGTCAGCGGCCAGACGCTGCTGATCGACGGTGGACGCTCCGTCGGCGTCGGCCTCGTCTGAAAGGCGCTTGCTTAGGCTGATCCCTCGGCAACCTTTCGACAAGCTCAGGATGACAAGGGGGTGGCCCCGGGCGGGCTGCTTCCGCGTTGACGCTCTCCACGGGAGGTGGTATGCTTCGGAGGTTCCGGCCGGACCGCCGTGGTTCGGCCGCTTTCGTGTGCGTTCCGGAGTACTGAGTGCCGACGATCTCCCAGCTGGTCCGTAAGGGCCGCGAGAAACAGCAGAAAAAGGTGAAGACCCCGGCTTTCCGCGTCGTTTCGACCGGACCCAAGCCGGGCCACCCCGACCTGCCCAACCGGACCTTCGAGGTCGCGGGAAACCCGCAGCGCCGCGGCGTGTGCACTCAAGTGAAGACGATCACCCCGAAGAAGCCGAACTCGGCGCTCCGTAAGGTCGCGCGCGTGCGCCTGACCAACGGCGAAGAGGTCACGGCCTACATCCCGGGGATCGGCCACAATCTTCAGGAGCACTCGGTGGTTCTGATCCGCGGCGGGCGCGTCAAAGATCTCCCGGGCGTGCGCTATCACATCATCCGCGGAACGCTCGACACCTCGGGCGCCGCGAACCGCAAGCAAGGCCGCTCGAAGTACGGCGCCAAGCGCGCTACGAAGAAGAAGTAAGGAACCGCGTTTCTCATGCCGCGTAAAGGCCCCGTCCCCAAACGACCGATTCTGCCCGATCCCAAGTTCGGCTCGAAAGTGCTCGCGCGCTTCATCAATAAGGTGATGCTGCGCGGCAAGAAGTCTGTCGCCGAGCTGATCACCTATGATGCGCTCGAGCTGATCGCGACCAAGACCGGCCGCGATCCGATGGATATCTTCACGCAGGCGCTCGGCAACGCGATGCCGCTCGTCGAGGTTCGTCCGCGACGCGTCGGCGGCGCGACGTACCAGGTGCCGATGGAGGTCCGTCCGGACCGCCGTCAAGCGATGGCGATGCGCTGGCTGATCACGTTCGCACGCTCGCGCCCCGGCAAGTCGATGACCGAGAAGCTCGCGAACGAGCTGATGGACGCTTCCAACAACCAGGGCGCGTCGATCAAAAAGCGCGAGGACACGCACAAGATGGCTGAAGCCAACAAGGCCTTCGCCCACTACCGTTGGTGATGGGCACCCTCTCTTAGCATCATGCCTCTCAAGCGCGAATATCCGCTCGAACGAACCCGCAATATCGGGATCGCTGCTCACATCGACGCCGGCAAGACGACGGCGACAGAGCGGATTCTTTTCTATACCGGCCGCACGCACAAGATCGGCGAGGTCCACGACGGCGCCGCTACCATGGACTGGATGGTTCAGGAGCAGGAGCGCGGGATCACGATCACGTCCGCTGCGACCGCCTGCACCTGGCGCGAGACGCGTATCAACATTATCGATACGCCAGGCCACGTGGACTTCACCGTCGAGGTGGAGCGCTCGCTGCGCGTCCTCGACGGCTTGGTCGCGCTCTTCGATTCCGTCGCCGCGGTGCAGCCGCAGTCCGAAACGGTCTGGCGCCAGGCCAACAAGTACGCCGTTCCGCGCGTCATCTTCGTCAACAAGATGGACCGCGTCGGCGCGGACTTCTTCAACTGCGTCAAGCAGATCCGCGCGCGCCTCGGCGCGCCGGCGACCCCGATCCAAGTTCCGATCGGCGCCGAGGCCGACTTCCTGGGCGTCGTCGACCTGTTCACGATGAGCAAGATCATCTACACGGACGACCTCGGTTCGATGTCCGACAGGACGCCGGTCACCGCGGCCGACGGCGAGCTGTTTACGACCGCGCAGGAATGGCGCCGGGCGCTGATCGAGGCGATCGCCGAACAGGACGATGCGCTGCTCGAGATGTTCTTCGACGGCCAGGAGATCCCAGTCGACCGCCTCCACGCGGCTCTGCGCAAGGCGACGATCCAGGGCAAGGTCCTGCCGATGCTCTGCGGATCGGCGTTCAAGAACAAGGGCGTGCAGCCGCTGCTCGACGCCGTCGTCGACTTCCTGCCATCGCCGATCGACGCGAAGCCGATCACCGGCAAGGATCCGAAGGACGACTCCGACATGACGCGCCAGCCGCGCGACGAGGAGTACTTCTCCGCGCTGGCGTTCAAGATCGCGACCGATCCGTACGGCAACCTGACGTACTTCCGCGTGTACTCCGGCGTGCTCGAAAAGGGCTCGTACGTGTACAACGCGCGCAGCGGCCGCAAGGAGCGCATCGGGCGTATCCTGCGGATGCATGCGAACCATCGCGAAGATATCGACGCGATCGGCGCGGGCGACATCGCGGCGGCGGTCGGCCTCTCCGACACGCGCACCGGTGACACGCTCTGCGACGAGAAGCACCCGATCCTGCTCGAGAACATCGTGTTCCCGGAGCCGGTGATCTCGCAGGCGATCGAGCCGAAGACCAAGGGCGATCAGGACAAGCTGGGCATCGCGCTGACACGTCTCGCACAAGAAGACCCGACGTTCCGTATGCGGACCGACGAGGAGACCCAGCAGACGATCATCGCCGGGATGGGCGAGCTCCATCTGGAGATCATCCTCGACCGCCTCAAACGGGAGTTCAAGGTCGAAGCGAACGTCGGCAAGCCGCAAGTCGCGTACAAAGAAGCGATCACGAAGAAGGTCGAAAAACAGGGCAAGTTCATCCGGCAGACCGGCGGTAAGGGCCAGTACGGCGACGTCTGGATCCGCCTCGAACCAGGCGCGCCGAACACGGGCTATGTCTTCGTGTGGGCCATCGTCGGCGGCGCCGTCCCCAAAGAGTACCAGAAGCCGGTTCAGGAAGGGATTCGCGAGGCTGCCGAGTCCGGCGTGCTCGCGGGCTACCCCGTCCTCGACTTCAAGGTGACGGCGTTCGACGGTTCGTACCACGACGTCGACTCCAGCGAAATGGCCTTCAAGATCGCCGGCTCGATGGCGTTCAAAGAGGCGAACCGTGCGGCGGGACCGATTCTCCTAGAACCGATCATGGGCGTCGAAGTCACCGCACCGCGCGACTACATGGGCGCGGTCAACGGTGACCTCATGCGCCGTCGCGGCCAGATCCAATCGCAGGACGAGGCGATCGGCGGGGCGGTCGTGATCAAGGCGAACATTCCGCTGAGCGAGATGTTCGGGTACGCAACCGACCTTCGCAGCGCGACCCAGGGCCGCGCCACCTACACGATGGAATTCGCCCGCTACGAGAAAGCGCCCAAGTCGGTCGAAGAAGAGATCGTCGCCAAGGCGCAAGGCAAGAAACTCGCCACCGCTTAGTCACAACACGCAGCTAAAGGACCAGAAAACAAGGCATCATGGCAAAGGCAAAGTTCGAGCGGTCGAAGCCGCACGTCAACATCGGGACGACCGGACACGTCGACCACGGTAAGACGACGCTTACGGCTGCGATCATCAACTGCCTCGCGACCGAGCACAGCAACATCCAGAGGCGCAACGTCGACGACATCGACAACGCGCCCGAGGAGAAGGAGCGCGGCATCACGATCGCCATCTCGCACCAGGAGTACGAGACGGCCAAGCGTCACTACGCTCACGTCGACTGCCCCGGTCACGCCGACTACATCAAGAACATGATCACCGGCGCGGCGCAGATGGACGGGGCGATCCTCGTCGTGGCGGCGACGGACGGGCCGATGCCGCAGACACGTGAGCACGTGCTGCTGATGAAGCAGGTCGGCGTCCAGAAGATCGTCGTGTTCCTCAACAAGGTCGACCTGGTCGACGACGAAGAGCTCCTCGAGCTCGTCGAGCTGGAAGTCCGCGAGTTGCTTTCCAAGCAGGACTACGACGGCGACAACATCCCGTTCATCCGCGGCTCGGCGACCAAGGCTCTGGCATCGTCCGGCAAGCGCGGCGACCCTGATGCCGATGTGATCTTCAAGCTGATGGACGCGGTCGACGACTACATCCCGACGCCGGAGCGTCCGGTCGACAAGCCGTTCCTGATGCCGGTCGAAGACGTCTTCACCATCACCGGCCGCGGCACGGTCGGCACGGGACGCGTCGAGCGCGGTCAGGTCAAGGTCGGTGAGGAAGTCGAGATCGTCGGCCTGCAGGAAGAGACCCGCAAGACCGTCGTCACCGGCATCGAGATGTTCCGCAAGCTGCTCGACGCCGGCATCGCCGGCGACAACGTCGGCGTGCTGCTCCGCGGTGTGGAGCGCAACGACATCGAGCGCGGCCAGGTGCTCGCCAAGCCGGGCTCGATCAAACCGCACAAGAAGTTCAAGGCCGAGGTCTACGTCCTCTCCAAAGAAGAGGGCGGACGCCACACCCCGTTCTTCGCGAACTACCGTCCCCAGTTCTACTTCCGCACGACCGACGTGACCGGCACGATCAAGCTGCCGGAAGGCGTCGAGATGGTGATGCCCGGCGACAACGTCCAGATGGACGTCGAGCTGATCACGCCGATTGCATGCGAAGAGGGCCTCCGCTTCGCGATCCGCGAGGGCGGCCGCACCGTCGGTGCCGGCGTCGTCACGTCGGTCTCCGACTAGCCACGAGAGAAACGAAGATATGTCGAAGCAGAAGATCAGGATCCGACTCAAAGCCTACGATCACCGCGTGCTCGATCAGTCGGCCGAGCGCATCGTCGACACGGCGAAGCGCACGGGCGCGTTCGTGAGCGGTCCGGTGCCCCTTCCCACGGAGATCAACCGGTTCTGCGTCAACCGTTCGCCGCACGTCGACAAGAAGTCGCGCGAGCACTTCGAGATGCGCACCCACAAGCGCCTCATCGACATCCTGCAGGCCTCGCCCAAGACGATGGACGCGCTGATGCACCTCGATCTCCCCGCCGGCGTGGATATCGAACTCAAAGCCTAGAGGCAACGTCACCCTGACAGAAGACCCTGGCGAAAGCCGGGGTTTTTCTTTTGCCGGGGAAAGCACCGGAAATGCCGACGCCGATCGACGTGATGTACGAACGGACTTTCAACGGAACCGCGCGACGGATCTACGAGTTGCTCACCGAGCTCGGCACGTCGCAGGATCGCATCTGGCCGTTCGCCTCGCAGCCGTTCATACGCAGCCCGGGACCGCTGACGCCCGGCACGACGGAGGAGTGGCACGGGGGCCTGCACGCGGTGCTGGCCGACGTGGAGCCCGAGAAGCGCATCGTATGGCGGATCGACACCGAAGGTGTCGACGGCACGCACGGCTTCTCGCTCGACGTCGACGGACGCAAGGTGACGGTGCGGCACCGGCTGACCGCGACGCTCGACGACGTGCAGGGGCGGCTGCTGTGGCGGCGGCTCGAAGAACAGCACGAGCGTGCGATCGAAGGCCTGTTCGACAAACTCGCCCGCGTCCTAAAACGCTAGCCCGATTGTTGCGACGTCACGCGTCATTCCTCGACGACAGTTAGTTCAATAGAGCCGACCGTTCGTCGTGGCGTCACGAAATCTGCACAGTCCGTTTAGATGGTAACCACGACGGACGGTTAAGAAATCGCTTTTTCCTTGCGAAGTCATAATATGACCGGAGGTGCCAGCTTGACTCGGCCGAACTGACCAAGCGCGGGTCGGAGCCTTTCCGATTCGGGGTGGCAACGCAGCGGGGGGCTAGCAAATGCAAGCGACGGTATCGCTTTTTCGAGGTATCAGCCTCGGACTTTTGCTTATTGCAGCCGGTTGCGGTGGTCGCGCGAGCCATATCATGCCTTCAACGCGTGTGGCTGTTCCCACCGCCATGTCGGTTTCGCCGGGATCGATTCGGCCGCCGGCGATGGTGAAGACCGAGCGTTTGCCGTCGTCCGTGATGACGTCGTTCCGCTCGACGAGGAGCGCAATCGCACCCGTTGGTTGGTCTCAACTTCCCGGGGGCGCAATCGTCGCAGCCACGAGCCCCGATGGATCCGTTTGGGTGCTCTCGAGCCTCGGGTCGGGACCGGACCGATCGATCTGGCACTACGCGAATGGGACGTGGACGAACGTACCCGGCGCCGCGATGCGCATCGCCGTGGGACCCGACGGAACGCCTTGGGTCGTTAACTCCGCAGGCAGCATCTATTCATTCGACGGGACAACGTGGAACGGTATCGCGGGTGGTGCGAGCGATATTTCCGTTGGCGCAGACGGCTCGGTTTATGTCATCTCGAATCAGGGCGGCAACCCGTACGGCCGGGGAATCTGGCGTTTTGCTGGCGGAGCCTGGACGCAGATGCCCGGGGCGGCGGTACGAGTTGCTGCGTCCTGGGACACTGGGTCATATACGGGCGGCCTTTCGCCGGGCGGCATTTGGGTCGTGAATGCCGGCAATTCAATCTTTTACTATTCGCCCAGCACAGGGTTCGTTCAAGTTCCGGGCGCGGCGATCGAAGTGGCACCTACGATCATCGGGGGTATCTTTGCGCTCGGATACCTCCAGAACGCTGACGGAAGCTATCCAATCTATTATTACGATTTGTCTTCGACGACGTGGACAGTCCAGCCGGGTGCGGCAGTCAGCTTATCCTCAAATTCCGCGTCGACTGTTTACGCCATCGGGGTCGCCGGGGGCATTTATAAAGGGTCTGTAAGTAC
Organism: Vulcanimicrobiota bacterium; assembly: GCA_003168375.1. Lineage (GTDB taxonomy): Bacteria > Vulcanimicrobiota > Vulcanimicrobiia > Vulcanimicrobiales > Vulcanimicrobiaceae > Vulcanimicrobium > Vulcanimicrobium winogradskyi. The sequence goes on along the minus strand of PMSI01000003.1, from coordinate 896,695 downwards.
CGGAGGCTTCGGGGGTGGAGCATCATTACCGGCACCACCATGGTGGAACGACTCTGCCGGAGTGAGTCACCTATGCGACTCCTTCCACAACAGTAATTCTAAACCGTTGCCAGACCCAGGCGCTGTGTACCTCGGGGTCCGCGCATGTGGGCCGCTACCGCTAGACAAGATTCAGAAGGACCTGTCGGTCACGTTCACGGGATTTGGCAATTCACCAAATCAAGCGTTGGAGTGGGAATGCGTCGAGCTGAGCATGCGCTTCATGTATATCGCATATCGTATCCCGGTGTACGGCGCGGACGGCTTCGACATCGCGACCAACTATCGCGGACCGGTTCTTGCGAAGATTCCGAACAACGGTATGGGTCCGCTTCCAGTACCGGGGGATATCATCCAGTACGGTGACGGCAATTCGGTGTCATCGACCAAGGTCCCGAATTGCGACGTGGTCGTTCCAAAGTGCAATTATGGGCATACATCGGTCGTGACCGGCGCATCGATCCCCTCAATCGGCAAGGGAACGATCTATGTGATGGAGCAGAACAACAGTTCGACGGGCGTCAATATGCTTAGTGTCGAAAATGGAGTTGTCACGGGACGCCCGTACGGAATTACTGCATGGCTTCATCAAGCCGGAACTAATACGATAGTGGGTCCGAACCCGACCCCGCTCGTCTCTTCGCTGTCACCGACGTCGATGACGGCCAACGGTCAAGCGCAGACGCTCGTGATCTCCGGTAATTCGTTCGCGGCTGGCGACGTGGTGCAATTCAAGTGGGGTCAGGGACTCGGCGCGAACACGTGGAATCCGTCAAACGCTATGCCGACCGTGAACAATCCTAATCAGATCGCGGTCTCGATGAACCCCGGCAATGTGTCGGACGTGATCGACGTACGCGTATGCAGCAACGGCGCAGCAACGGCGTGTTCCGACGGGTTGGTCAACGTCGTCGTTTCTGCGCCATCGTCGGGTGTGCCGACCGTCTCGTCCGTTTCGCCGTCGTCGGTGAATGCAAACGGTCAAGCACAGGTCCTGACCATCAACGGCAACTCGTTCGCCGCCGGCGACGTTGTAGAGTTCGAATGGGGTCAAGGCTTAGGTGCGGGAAGTTGGCATCTGTCGAATGCCACGCCGAACGTGGTCAACGCTTCGCAGATCACGGTGTCCATGAACCCCGGTACGGTCAGTGATACGATCTTTGTACGCATCTGCACCGACAGTACCTCGACGAGCTGCTCTGACGGGAGCAAGAATGTCGTGGTCACGACGTCGGGCGGCGGCGGCTCGCCGACCGTGTCATCAGTGTCGCCGACGCAGATGTTCGCCAATGGCCAGCAACAGACCCTCACGATAAACGGCAGCTCGTTCGCCGCGGGCGACATCGTGCAGTTCAAATGGGGCCAAGGTGCAGGGGCGAATGTTTGGAACACATCGAATGCAACGCCCCAAATCAACAGCCCAAATCAGATTTCGGTCGGATTGAACCCAGGGACGGTATCGGACAATATCAACGTGCGGGTTTGTAGCAGCAGCGCCGCAACGAACTGCTCCGACGGTGCCGCTTCTGTCCTCGTCATCCCACCGGATTTTCTTCCGACGGTTTCGTCTATCTCACCCACTTCGATGCTCGCGAACGGTCAAACGCAGACGCTCACGATCTACGGGAGCTCGTTCGCGTCCGGCGACATCGTGCAGTACAAGTTTACTCAGGGCGCCGGCGCGAACTCCTGGAACACCTCGAACGCGACACCGTCCGTCCTCAGCTCGGGGCAGATCTCGGTCGGCTTGAACCCAGGCACGGTGAGCGACACGTTCCAGGTCCGCGTGTGCAGCAGCAGCGCGGCGACGAATTGCTCTGACGGCAACGCGACCGTATCGGTCAGTCCAGCGGCGGTGACGCCGAGCGTCTCGTCGCTCTCGCCGACGTCGATGACGGCGAATGGCCAGACTCAAACGTTGACGATCTTCGGTAGCTCGTTTGCATCCGGCGATATCGTGCAGTACAAGTACACTCAGGGCGCCGGTGCGAACTCGTGGAACACCTCGAACGCGACACCCTCCGTGCTCAGCTCGGGGCAGATTTCGGTCGGCTTGAACCCGGGCACGGTGACAGACACGTTCCAGGTCCGCGTGTGCAGCAACAGTGCGGCGACGAATTGCTCTGACGGAAACGCGACCGTGTCGGTGAGTCCGGTGGTCGCGACACCAAGCGTCTCGTCGCTCTCGCCGACGTCGATGACGGCGAACGGCCAAACGCAAACACTGACCATCTTTGGCAACTCGTTTGCGTCCGGTGACATCGTGCAGTTCAAGTACACTCAGGGCGCTGGCGCCAACGCCTGGCACACCTCGAACGCGACGCCCTCCGTGCTCAGCTCGGGGCAGATCTCGGTCGGCTTGAACCCCGGCGCGGTGAGCGACACGTTCCAGGTACGCGTTTGCAGCAGCAGCGCCGCCACGAATTGCTCTGACGGCAACGCGACCGTGACGGTCAGTCCAGCGGTGGTGACGCCGAGCGTTTCGTCGCTCTCGCCCACGTCGATGACGGCGAACGGCCAAACGCAAACACTGACCATCTTTGGCAACTCGTTTGCGTCCGGTGACATCGTGCAGTTCAAGTACACTCAGGGCGCTGGCGCCAACGCCTGGCACACCTCGAACGCGACACCTTCCGTGCTCAGCTCGGGGCAGATTTCGGTCGGCTTGAACCCCGGCACGGTGAGCGACACGTTCCAGGTACGCGTTTGCAGCAGCAGCGCCGCCACGAATTGCTCCGACGGCAATGCGACCGTGTCGGTCCATTAACCGCAGCCGAACGTGGCGGGAGGTACCTGTCCTCGCGGACGGGGCCTCTCGTTAGCTGAATGCGCTTTCGCCGGTGATCGCTTGGCCGAGGATCAGGGTGTGGACTTCGCTCGTGCCTTCGTAGGTCAGCACGCTTTCGAGGTTGTTCATGTGCCGGATCACCGGGTATTCCAGGGTGATTCCGCTCGCGCCCAGGATCGTGCGCGCCTCGCGGCAGATCGCCAGCGCTTCGCGCACGTTGTTGAGCTTGCCGAACGAGACGTGCGAGGAGTGGGCATTGCCGGCATCCTTGAGCCGTCCGACGTGCAGCGCGACCAGCAGCCCTTTGTTGATCTCCAGCATCATGTTGACGAGCTTCTCCTGCGTCAACTGGAACGCCGCGATCGGTTTGTCGAACTGCACGCGCGTCTTCGCGTATTCGAGCGCGCTCTCGTAGCACGCGCGCGCCGCGCCGAGCGCGCCCCACACGATACCGTAGCGCGCTTCGTTCAGGCACGACAGCGGACCGCGCAGCCCCTTGACGTTCGGCAGCATCGCGTCGGCCGGTAGCCGGCAGTCCTCGAGACTCAGCTCCGACGTGATCGAGGCGCGCAGCGAGAGCTTCTTCTCGATGTTGCGCGTCGAGAAACCCTTGGTGCCTTTCGGCACGACGAAACCGCGGATCGTCCCACCGCTCTTGCCGTCCTCCGCATCGGCCTTCGCCCACACGATCGCGACGTCGGCGATGCCGCCGTTGGTAATCCACGCTTTCGAGCCGTTCAGCACGTAGTCCGAGCCGTCGCGCCGCGCGGTCGTGCGCATTCCGCCCGGGTCGCTGCCGAAATCCCACTCGGTCAGGCCGAAACAGCCGATCGCATCGCCGGTCGCCATGCGGGGCAGCCACGTCGTCTTCTGCTCTTCCGAACCGTGCGCCCAGATCGCGTACATTGCGAGCGAGCCCTGCACCGAGACGAACGAGCGGAATCCCGAGTCGCCGGCTTCGAGCTCGAGACACGCGAGGCCGTACGCAACGGCGGTCGTCCCCGTGCAGCCGTAGCCGTGCAGATGCATCCCGAGCAGCCCGAGGTCGCCGAGTTCCTTCGCCATCGCGCGCGGGAAGGTATGGTCCTCGAACCACTCGGCGATGTTCGGAAGGACGCGATCGCGCACGAACGCGCGGACCGTATCGCGGATCAGGCGCTCGTCATCGTGGAGAAGTGCGTCGATCCCGAGGAAGTCGGTCGGCGAGGGCGCCGGCACGTTCGCTCGGTGCGTGCCCGGCGTGGCGGTTGTGGTCATACCGCCGGTTTCAGCGGTCCGGCACCGCATCCCCCGGCGGGCCGGCTTCGAGGACGTCCAACCTGAAGCAGCTCGGCCCGGCCGGATGCCGCTCGAATCCGACGACCGTGTCGATCGTGCCTTCGCCCGCGAGCGCGAACGTCGCGCACAGCCGAAACCGCCGCGCATCGTCGCGGAGATACCGGTACACCGCGCCGGTCGCGGGGTCGCGCGTCGCATCGGAACCATCCGACCGCAAGGCGCGGAGATCGTGCGGCAGCGCAGGGGGCAGCAGCGGCGATCGCGACGGCCCGGCGGTCGCGTAACGGATACGCAGTCGCTGCGCGACCCGCTCGAGATCGTCGCTGCGCTGGCGATCGAAGGCTTGGGCACGCGCGTGCTGGGGCGAACCGACGAGCGAGCACCCCGCGATCACGCCGGCCGCGACGAGCACGCACGCGGTCAGCGTGCCGATCTTCTCGGTGGTCGTCACTCGGCGTTCGCGGGGCGCAGCGTGCGCAGGTAGTAGGCGAAGACACCGCCGCCCAGGCCGATGACCACGATCGTGTTCAAAATGAACTGCGTGGTCAGCTCGCCCTGCAAGAACGCGCTGACGAAGAAGATTCCGTCGCTGAGCATAATCAAACCGGCGATCACGAGCGCGGCGTGCGTGAGCCACGCACGGATCCCCGAGTCGAAGGCGTCCGGACGGCGGCGCAGCTCGCCCGCGATGAGCCGGCCGATCACGAGGAAGCATGGGAACGCGACGATCAGCGTCGCGAGCTGCCAGCTGACGTCGTAGACGACCGAATGGCCGTAGACGGGATGCGCCGCATCCGGGAACCGGCGTGCGATCAGCTCGATGAAGATCCGGCCGAGCGCCACGGTCCAGAATCCCAGCGTGATGAAGTTCAGCAGATACAGGAATGCTTCACGCGCTTGCTCGCCGCGGCCGCTGCGGCTCGGCGGCGCGACCCCGAGCAACTCGCCGTAGTATGCCGAAAGGCTGGCGTAGATGCGCCGCTCCGACCAGCCGTTCTGGCGCAAGAGCGCGACGAGGGCGTCATCGGGAACCGATCGACTCTTGGCCGTTCGAACGAAGCCGTCGAGGTCGCCGACGGTGGAGATGCCGATAGTCGCCATGCGTTGATGATAGGCAATGGCGTTCAGGTGCGGCGTCCGTAGTTCTACGGATAGACCGGAGACCGCGTCCTTGTTCGCGCCTCAGGACGCGTGATAGGCTCGGTGTGAGATGGTTAGCACACCGATTCCCCGCTGGCTCGCGAAACTGGACGAAGAGAAACCGTACCTCGACGTCCTCGACGGCGAGACACAGCCCGACGTGAGCCCTTATCGTCCGCACGGGCGACTCGCGGTCCGTATCGGTGCGCAGCTCGACGAATGGGCCGGCGAGCATGGTTCAGTGGGAGCGGAGGTACGCTTCTACTTCCTACGCCCAGACGGCAAGTGGTCGTCGCTTCTCCCCGACGTCGACTACATGTCCTACGCCCGCTTGCCGTCAAGCATGGACGATGAGTCTCAACGGCCGCGGATCGCGCCTGACTTGGCGGTGGAGATCATGTCGCCCGGCGATCGTCCGGGGCGTCTACGTCGAAAAGTCGAGATCTATCTCGAGTTCGGCGCGCGCGTCGTGATGGTCGTGCATCCAATAAAACGCCGCGTAGTGCTCCATCGCGCGAACGGTACCGTCGAAGAGCGCGATGCGCGCGGTGCGTGGGCGCTCGAACCCTTCGACGGTCTGGTCCTCGACTGGGAGAAGATTTACCGCGGAATTACGCTGCCAGACGCTTCTCGCTGAGCTCCTCGAGGCTCTTGCCGTCGGGCGCAGCGCACCCTTTTGCATCACTCGATCCGGACGCGAGTACGTGCAGGTTAGCATGCCAAGCGACACTGCCGCCGCTCTGCGAGGATTCGGCCCGCTCGGAATCCTCGCGATCGTCCTCATCCTGGCGGCCGGGAACCTCCCCGTCGACAGCGTCGTCGTCGTCCCCGCGGGCGGCCTCCTGGTGCTCCTCTGGGCTCGACTGTCACAGACTCCATGGCGAGAGATCGGCTACGTGCGGCCGAGAAGCTGGATCGCCGACTTGGTTCTCGGCGTCGCGTTGGGCTGCGCGCTCAAGCTCGTGACGAAGGCGGTGGTGATGCCGCTGATCGGCGCCGACCCCGTCAATCACGCGTACCACTCTCTGGCCGGTAACACCGCCATGCTCCCGTTCGCCGTCTCCGCCATGCTGGCCGCCGGCTTCGGCGAGGAGACCGTCTTCCGGGGCTTCCTGTTCGAGCGCCTCGTCAAGCTCCTCGGTTCAGGCGCCGGCTCGAAGGCCGCGATCGTCCTCGCCACCACCGCGCTGTTCGCGCTCCTCCACTACCCGGATCAGGGGCTCGCCGGCGTCGAACAGGCGACCGTCACCGGACTCACGTTCGGGACGATCTTCGCGTTCACGGGCCGCCTCTGGCTGCTGATGTGCGCGCATGCCGCCTACGACCTGGCCGCGCTCGCGATCATCTACTGGAACCTCGAGCCCAGCGTGGCGCACCTGATCTTCAAATGAACTGGGCCTGAGCGAGGCCGTCTAGGCGAACGTGTCGACGATCGTGCCGAGGTCGTTGTCCCCATCCGCATCCGGATCCCGAGCCGTAATCGGGCCAATGTACGGCGGCAGCGCAAGCGTCTGAACCGGAGCGGTCGACAACGCGGAGACCGGCACAATCATGCATGTCTCCTACCCGTACCGGCCGACCACTCCCCACCCTTCGACAAGCTCAGGGTGACATCGAGGTTGAACGAACGCCGGGCCCCGTGGAACGCCAGGCCGCCCCGAGCTTGACGTCGTGCGGAAAGGTCGGTACACTATCCCGGTTGTGGTCCGCGACGCGGGCGCCTTTTCGGCGTCCGCGGCGAAGGTGTAGATGATACGCCAGGATCCGTGGATATCCGTAAGGGATCGATCAACGTGAAGAACATCATCGGCCGCAAGGTCGGGATGACCAGCGTGTTCACGGAAGACGGCCGGAGCGTTCCGGTCACCGTGATCCAAGCTGGTCCGTGCACCGTGGTACAAAAGAAGACGAAAGAGACCGACGGCTACGAAGCCGTCGCGCTGGCGTTCGGCGACGTCAAACCGTCGCGGCTGACCAAAGCGCTCCAGGGACACTACAAGAAGGCCGGACTCGCGCCCAAGCGCGACATCCGCGAGTTCCGCACGGGGATCGAGGGCGTCGAACTGGGCGCGACGATCACCGTCGACGGTTTCGCGCAGGGCGATCGCGTCGACGTCCAAGGGATCTCGAAGGGCCACGGCTTCGCCGGCGGCATCAAGCGCCACAATTTCTCCGGCGGCGGTGCGAGCCACGGCTCGATGATCCATCGTCAGCCCGGTTCGAACGGCGACACCAACGCCGGCCACACCCCCAAGGGTAGCCGCCGTCCGGGCCACTACGGCGTCGACCGCATCACGCATCAAAACCTCGAAGTCGTCCGCGCCGACACGGAGCGGAATCTGCTGCTGGTGCGCGGCCCGGTGCCGGGCCCGAAGAATGGCCTCGTCATCGTGCAGCTGTCCGTCAAGACGAAGGTGACCGCATAATGGCGCAGGTGATCGACGCGCAGGGCAAGGTCGTGCGCGAACAAGAGACGCCCGCTGCGTTCAGCGGTTCGACCGACGGTAAGGCCAACGCGATCTATCGCGCGGTCTTCCGCGAGCTGGCCAACCCGCGCGCCGGTACCGCTTCGACGAAGAAGCGCGACGAAGTGCGCGGCGGCGGCCGCAAGCCGTGGCGCCAGAAGGGGACCGGTCGCGCCCGCCAGGGTTCGATCCGTTCGCCGCAGTGGGCGCACGGCGGTGTGGTCTTCGGACCGCAGCCGCGCTCGTACGTCTCGAGCCTCAACAAGAAGGAACGCCGCGCCGCAATGCGCGCCGCGCTTTCGGACAAGTACCAGAGCGGCGGCGTGACCGTCCTCGACACGACGAAGTTCGACGTGTCGAAGACGAAGGGGCTCGCCACGCTGCTGTTCGGTTCGCCGAAGGCCGCGAAGGACGGGGCGCGCACGCTGGTCGTGTTCGCGACGGACGAGCTGGCGACGGTCGGCGCGTCGCTGCGCCGCACGGGCCGCAATCTCGAGCGTGTGACGGTGACCCACACCGGTGAGCTCGACGTGAAGGACGTGGTCGGCTACGGCCGGCTCGTGATCACCACCGCCGCGCACGAAGCCCTGTCGGCGAAATTCTCCGGAGAGAACAAGTAATGGAAGCCCGCGATATCATCATTGCGCCGCTGATCTCCGAGAAGTCGATGGCGGGCACGGTCGCGCAGCAGTACACCTTCGAGGTGAACCCGCATGCGACGAAGACGCAGATCAAGTCCGCGGTCGCCGAGATCTTCGGCGTGACCGTGCTCAAGATCAACACCATCAAGATCGGCGGGAAGAAGAAGAACTTCGCGCGCCGCGGCAAGCGCTCCAGCGGGCTGCAGTCCGACTGGAAAAAAGCCATCGTCACCATCGCTCCGGGGCAAAAGATCGCTCTCGGCGGCGTGAACTACTTCGAGCAATAAGATGGCTGTTAAAAAGTATAAACCGACCAGCGCTGCCCGCCGCTTCATCACGACCGCCGACTTCAGCGAGATCACGAAGAAGGATCCCGAGAGATCGCTGATCGAGGTTCGCAAGAAGCACTCGGGCCGCAACAACAACGGCCATATCACGACGCGCCACAAAGGCGGCGGCTACCGCAAGCAGTACCGCATCGTCGACTTCAAGCGCTCCAAGGACGGGATCCCGGCCAAGGTGGCAGCGATCGAGTACGACCCGAACCGCACCGCACGGCTCGCGCTGCTGCACTATCGCGACGGCGAGAAGCGCTACATCCTCGCGCCCGCGCTGCTCAAGGTCGGTGATTCGGTCGAGTCAGGCCCGGCCGCGGACATCAAGACCGGCAACGCGCTTCCGCTCAGCAACATCCCGCTCGGCACGGTGATCCACAACATCGAGCTGCAGCCTGGACAAGGCGGGAAGCTCGTCCGCTCGGCCGGCGGTGCCGCGCAGCTGATGGCAAAGGAAGGCGACTACGCGCAGGTGCGCATGCCGTCGGGCGAGGTGCGTCGCATCCTGGTCGTCTGCCGCGCCACGATCGGCCAGCTCGGCAATCTCGACCACGAGAACGAGATCATCGGCAAGGCCGGCCGCCAGCGCCACCTCGGGAAGCGCCCGTCGGTGCGCGGTATCGCGATGAACCCCGTCGATCACCCGCACGGCGGCGGCGAGGCACGCTCGACCTCGGGTCGTCCACCGACGACGCCTTGGGGCCAGATGACGATGGGCAAGAAGACGCGCCGCAACAAGCGCACCACCAAGATGATCGTTCGGAAACGGAAGAGCAAGTAGCATGGGGCGTTCACTGAAGAAAGGTCCGTTCGTCGCGGACCATCTCATGACCAAAGTCGAGAAGATGAACTCGACGCGCGAGAAACGCGTCATCAAGACGTGGTCGCGCGCTTCGACGATCATTCCGGCGATGGTCGGTCATACGATCTCCGTGCACAACGGCCGGACGCACATCCCGGTGTTCATTACCGAGAACATGGTCGGCCACAAGCTCGGCGAGTTCTCTCCCACGCGCACGTTCAAAGGGCACGCGGGCGACAAGGCTAAGGTGTCATGAGCACCGCCGTCACCGAACGCACCGAAGCCGTCGCGCACCTGAAGTTCGCCCGGATGGGCCCGCGCAAGCTGCGCCGAGTCGCCGACGCGATCCGCGGCAAGACCGTGCGCGAAGCGCTGGTCCTGCTCCAGTTCGCCGGGGTGTTCGCCTCCGAACCGCTCGCGAAGCTCCTCAAGAGCGCGGTCGCGAACGCGGAGAACAACCACGACATGAGCTCGGACGGGCTCTTCATCACGCGGATCACCGTCGACGGCGGTCCGGGCGGCGGGTTCACGAAGCGGCTCGATCCGCGCGCGCAAGGCCGCGCGGCGTTCAAGCGCAAGCGCCTCTCGCACGTCACGATCGCGGTCGGGTCGCAGCCTCCGAAGAAGCAGCCGAAGCAGCGTTCGGGCGCGGCGATCAGTTTGAAAACACGCGCGCAGCGTCAGGCGCAGGTCGCGGGCAAGAAGAAGGCCGCGTCGCCGAAGCCGGCGACGACGCGCCGCAAGAAGACTGCCGCCGCGGGCGCGGGGGCGTAAGGACACCATGGGACAGAAGATTCACCCGGTTGGCCTGCGGCTCGGCATCACCCGCACGTGGGACAGCCGCTGGTTCGAGAAAAAGAACTACGTCGCGTGGCTGCACGAAGACGTCGCGATCCGGAAGTATTTCGGGCGCATGACGCGTGCGGCGGCGATCTCGCGCGTCGAGATCGAGCGGCGGGCCAACCAGGCGCGCATCATCATCAACACCGGCAAGCCCGGCATCATCATCGGCAAGCGCGGCGTCGGCATCGACGAGATCCGGCGTAACCTCGAGACGCTGACCGGCAAGCAAGTCCAGGTGAACGTCGTCGAGATCAAGACGATCGAGCTGGACGCGCGTCTCGTCGGCCAAAACATCGTGGATCAGCTCGAGAAGCGCATCGCGTTCCGACGTGCGATGAAGCAGGCGATCATGCGCACGATGAAGGCCGGCGCGCGCGGCGTCAAGGTCCAGGTTTCGGGCCGTCTCGGCGGCGCCGAGATCGCCCGCACCGAGCGCAACCACGACGGCAAGGTGCCACTGCACACGCTGCGCGCCGATATCGACTACGCGCACGTCGAGGCGTTCACCACCTTCGGCCGCATCGGCGTGAAAGTGTGGATCTACAAGGGCGAAGTGCTCCCCGAAGGCCCGCGCGGCGAACGCGACGGTCCCGGCGGGGCCGGACGTTCGGGCGATGGCGCTCGCTTCCGCGACAACCGGCGCGGGACGCGCGGCGGTCGCGGTCGCGGCGGTGCCGCCGGCGGCGAGGGACGCGGCGAAGGCCGTGCTCCGCGTCCGGCGGGCAGCGCAGCGGTGACCGACACTCCGGTGACCGATGCTCCAGTGACCGATGCTTCGGTGAGCGACGCTACGGTGAGCGACGCTGCGGTGATCGACGCTCCGGCGTCCGACGCTCCGGCGATCGACACGAGCGACGCGCTCCGCACCGCGCAGACCGAAGGACCCTCGCTGCAGTCGGTCATCGACGGCGGCGCAGCAGCCGAGCATCACCACACGGCGCCGCACGCAGGCGCGGTGACGCACGAACCGGACGCCGAGCACGGCGCGGGCGTGACGACCGAGACCTCGCAGCCCAACCCCGAATCACAGCACACCACCGACGCACAGGAGCGTCCGGGCGCGCCCTCAACGGCGCCGACCGCGACGCATCCGGAACCGGCGCCGGCCCTTCGACAAGCTCAGGATGACACTGCCCAAGCTGAGGATGACACGGCACCCCAGCTCGACACCACCAACGAGGGCCAGTAAGCGATGCTCACTCCGAAGAGAGTAAAGTGGCGCCGTCAGCACCGCGGCCGCATGCGCGGCAAAGCGCTGGTCGGCAACACCCTGACGTTCGGCGAGTACGGCCTGCAGGCGCTCGAGCCGGTGTGGATGACCAACCGGCAGATCGAGGCTGCGCGTATCGCAATGACGCGTCACATCAAGCGCGGCGGCAAGGTCTGGATCAAGATCTTCCCCGACAAGTCGGTGACGAAGAAACCGGCCGAGGTTCGCATGGGTTCCGGTAAGGGCAATCCCGAGTTCTGGGTGGCCGTGATCCGTCCGGGCCGCGTGCTGTTCGAGCTCGCCGGCGTGGACGAGAAGACGGCGCGTGAAGCGCTTCGGCTCGCGGCCCAGAAGCTGCCGATTTCGACGAAGATCGTGACCCGCACCGAACAGGAAGCGGAGGTCGCGATCTGATGAAGCGCAACGACCTGCGCAGCCTGCGCGAACTGCCCCTGGCGGAGCTCGAGCAGCGTGCCCGCGAGACGAAGGAAGAGCTCTTCAACCTTCGCTTCTCGCTGCGCACCGGGCATCTGAGCGATTTCTCCCGCGTGAAGCTCGTCCGCCGCACGTACGCCCAGATTCAGACCGCGATCTCCGAGAAGACCCTTCGACAAGCTCAGGATGACATGAGAAACACTCAGGACAAGGCGCGTCATGGAGCAGCCTAATACCGTGGGAACCGCCGAAGTGGCGCAACGCGACAACCGGCGTCGCATCAAACAGGGCCGCGTCAAGAGCGACAAGATGGATAAGACCATCGTCGTCGTGACCGAGACGCGCGTGCCGCACCCCGTCTACAAGAAGGTCGTCCGCCGTTCGACGCGCTTCAAGGCGCACGACGAGCAGAACGAGGCCAAGTCGGGGGATTTGGTGCGCATCCAAGAGTGCCGCCCGATGTCACGCGACAAGCGCTGGCGTCTGGTCGAGATCCTCGAGCGAGCGAAGTAATGATCCAGCAAGAGACACGGCTCAAGGTGGCCGACAACTCAGGCGCGCGCGAGCTGCTGTGCATCCACGTCAGCGGCGGTTCGCGTCATGCGTACGCGCACGTCGGGGACATTATCGTCGGCACGGTCAAGAGCGCGATCCCGGGCGCCGCGGTCAAGAAGGGCCAGGTCGTCAAGGCGGTCGTCGTTCGCACCAGCGCGCCGTTCCGCCGGCCCGACGGCTCGGTGATCAAGTTCGACGAGAACGCCTGCGTGATCATCAAAGGCGACAAGGACAACTTCGACCCGCGCGGGACGCGCGTGTTCGGACCCGTCTGCCGCGAGCTCCGCGACCGCGGTTTCCTGAAGATCGCCAGCCTCGCGCCGGAGGTGCTCTAGCATGGGCAGTCCGGTGAACCGGCAGAGCCTCTCGAAGCAGAAGATCGTCAAGGGCGACACCGTCGTCCTGCGGCGCGGCAAAGAGAAAGGCAAGCGCGGGATCGTCAAGCACGTATGGCCGAAGGACGGCTGCGCGACGGTCGAGGGTCTCAACGTCGTCAAGCGCCACACGAAGCCCGGCGCGACCGGCGTGCAAGCCGGCGGCATCCTCGAAAAGGAAATGCCGATCCCGCTCTCCGCGCTGATGGTGATCGATCCGAAGACGGATCGTCCGACTCGCGTGCGCCGTATCCGTCAGTCCGACGGCACCTCGGTGCGCGTCGCGAAATCCGGCGAGCAGCTGCTCGTCCCCGTGAAGGGCCGCTAGTCATGGTAGGAAGATTGAAAGAAAAGTACACCAACGAGGTCCGAGGGAAGCTGCAGGAGCGGTTCAGCTACAAGAACCCGATGCAGATCCCGAAGCTCGAGAAGGTCGTCATCAACATGTCGGTCACCGAGGCGATCCAGACCTCGAAGGCGCTCGACAAGGCAGTCGACGAGATGACGACGATCAGCGGCCAGAAGCCGGTGATCACCAAGGCCAAGAAGTCGATCGCGGCGTTCAAGCTGCGTGAGGGCATGAACATCGGTGCCAAGGTGACGCTGCGCGGCGACCGCATGTACACGTTCCTCGACAAGCTCTTCAACATCGTGCTGCCGCGTATCCGCGACTTCCGCGGGTTGAACCGCAAGTCGTTCGACGGCCGCGGCAACTATAACCTCGGTCTGCGCGAGCAGCTCGTGTTTCCGGAGATCGATTTCGACAAGGTCGAGAAGGCGCGTGGAATGGACATCGTCATCGTGACGACGGCCAAGAACGACGAAGAAGCGACCGAGTTCCTCACCCAGATGGGCTTGCCGCTGCAGAAGCCGGCCGGTACCCAAACCGCAGGGGCGCGATAATGGCCAAGACCTCGCTGATCGAGAAGTCGAAGCGCACGCCGAAGTTCAGCGTGCGCGCGCACAACCGTTGCAAAGTCTGCGGGCGCCCCCGCGCGTACTACCGCAAGTTCGGCATGTGCCGGATCTGCTTCCGGGAGAACGCGCATCTCGGTTTCATCCCCGGCATCACGAAGGCCAGCTGGTAAGATCATGGGAGTAATCACCGATCCGATCGCGGACCTGCTCACGCGCATCCGCAACGCGAACAACGTGAACCATAAGACCGTGGACATCCCGGCCTCGAGGATGAAGAAGGCTGTCGCGCAGATCCTGCTCGACGAAGGCTTCATCACCGGCCTCGAAGAGCTGAAGGCGGAGGGCCCGCAAGGCACGCTCCGCATCACGCTCAAGTACGGCCCTGAGAAGGAGAAGGTCATCACCGGCCTCCGCCGGATCAGCCGTCCCGGTCTTCGCGTCTACACCTCGAAGACGGAGATCCCGCGCGTCCTCGGCGGGCTGGGTCTCGTCATCATGTCGACCTCGAAGGGCATCATGTCGGGCAAGCGCGCTAAGCGCGAAGGCTTCGGCGGTGAAGTCCTCGCGTACGTCTGGTAATCGATCATGTCACGAATTGGTAAGCTTCCGGTCGCGGTTCCGTCGGGCGTCGACGTGACGCTCAAAGACTCGATCGTGTTCGTCAATGGCCCCAAGGGTGCGCTGCAGCAGCACATCCTGCCGGTCATCGAAGTGACGATCGACGGCGGTCAGGTCGTCGTCGCGCGCAAGAGCGACGACAAGCCCGGGCGTTCGGCGCACGGCCTCACGCGCACGCTCGTCGCAAACATGATCGACGGGGTCACGAAGGGCTTTCGCAAGTCGCTCGAGCTCCAGGGTGTCGGCTTCCGCGTCAACAAGGCCGGGAACGACCTGAACTTCTCGCTGGGGTATTCGCACCCGGTCTCGTACGCCGCGCCGGACGGGATCGCGTTCACCGTCGAGGGGACGAACCGCGTGCACGTCGAGGGGATCGACAAGCAGCGCGTCGGCCAGGTCGCAGCGGAGATCCGCGGCCTCCGGCCCCCCGAGCCGTACAAGGGCAAAGGCATTCGCTATTCGGGCGAAATCGTCCGCAAGAAGCTCGGTAAAGCGGGCAAGGCAGGGAAGAAATAATGCCCGTCTCACGCAACGCGCAGCGCCTCAAGCGCCACACGCGTCTTCGCAAGAAGGTCGTCGGCACGGAATCTCGCCCGCGCCTGCAGATCTTCCGCAGCCTGCACCACACCTACGCGTTCGTCGTCGACGATACGAAGGGCCACACGCTCGTCGCCGCATCGACGCGCGAGGGCTCCGTCGCCGACGGCCTCGGCTCGCGCACGAACGTCGAGGCCGCGCAGAAGATCGGTTCGACGATCGCCCAGCGCGCGAAGGCCGCCGGGATCGACGCCGTGGTCTTCGACACGTCCGGTCACAAGTATCACGGTCGCGTCGCAGCGCTCGCTCAGGCAGCGCGCGAAGCCGGTTTGGAGTTCTAGCGCATGTACAACAGAGGTGGTCGCGACCGCGACAACCAGGGGTTCGAGGAGACCGTCGTCCGCATCAACCGCGTGGCGAAGGTCGTCAAGGGCGGTAAGCGCTTCAGCTTCTCGGCGCTCGTCGTCGTCGGCGACAAGAAGGGCCGCGTCGGCTTTGCGATCGGCAAGGCCGGCGAAGTCCCCGAGGCGATCCGCAAGGGCGTTGAGCAGGCCCGCAAGGCGCTGATCACCGTCCCCATGGTCGAGAAGACGATCCCGCACCAGGTCAACGTGCACGTCGGTTCCGGCCACGTGATGCTCAAGCCGGCCTCGCCCGGGACGGGCGTCATCGCGGGCGGCGCGATGCGCGCGGTGCTCGAGCTCGCCGGTATCCACGACATCGTCACCAAGTCGCTGGGGACCAACAATCCCATCAACGTCGTGCTCGCGACGTTCGCGGCGCTCAGCTCCCTCAAGACGGCCGAGAAGGTCGCGCAGCTGCGCGGCAAGACGGTCCAAGAGATCTTTGCATAATGGCTACTTCCAAAAGCGTTCGCAAACCGAAAGCCGAGGCCGCCGCACCGTCGATGCCTGAGCCCGTGTTTTCGCTCGCGACCCTCAAGCCGAACCCGCACTCCCGTCCGAAGCGCACGCGCGTCGGCCGCGGGCACGGCTCGGGCATGGTCAAGACCGGCGGCGAAGGCGGCAAGGGTCAGACCGTGCGCTCGGGCGGCGGCAAGGGTCCCTCGTTCGAAGGCGGCCAGACGCCGTGGGCGCGCCGTCTTCCGACGAAGCGCGGCTACTCGCAGAAGGCGCGCGACATCGGGCATTTCCGTTCTACGTTCGCGGTGCTCAACGTCGGCGATCTCACCGGCTGGGACGCGGCCGTCGAAGTCAGCCCGCAGTCGCTGCGCGAGGCCGGCAAGATCAAGAACCTGCGGGACGGCGTGAAGATCCTCGGCGGCTCGACCAAGTCGAAGGCCAAGGGCGGCACGCTTCCGACGGGGCTGCGCTTCCGCGACGTCCTGTTCTCGGTGTCGGCGCGTGAAGCGCTCGGCGCCGCCGGCGCCGATTTCGGCGACACCGAAGCCGCTCAACCCAAGTAAAGGGCTTCGTGCTCACTACACTTCGCAACGCCCTGACCGTGCCCGACATCCGCAAGCGGATCGGGTTCGTGTTCTTCGCGTTCGCCGTCTTCGTCTTCATGATCCACGTGCAGCTCCCGAATGTGGACCAGGCGCAGTGGAACCGATTGATCGCGAACGGCGCGTTCTACCAGTTCCTCGGCTTCCTCTCGGGCGGTGCCCTGCAGAAGCTCTCGATCATCGCGATGGGGATCACGCCGTACATCAACGCGTCGATCATCATGCAGCTGATGACGGTCGTGATACCGCAGCTCGAGGAGATGGCGAAAAAGGGCGGCGAGGAAGGCCGCAAGACGATCAGCCGATACACGCGGTACCTGACGATCGTGCTGGGGACGATCCAGGCGACCTCGATGGCGATCGCGATGAGCCGCGGTGGCGTGTTCTTCGACCACTCGTGGCAGTTCATCGTGTACGCGGTGGTCGCGTTCGTCTCCGGCACGATGTTCTTGATGTGGCTGGGCGAGCAGATCACCGACAAGGGGATCGGCAACGGCATCTCGCTGATCATCTTCGTCGGCATCGTGCTGCGCTTCCCGACGCAGGTCGGCCAGACGTTCTCGCTCGCCAACAAGGGCGGCGTCAACTGGCTGGGCCTCCTCCTGTGGGTCGGCATCGCGCTCGTCACGATCGTCTCGATCGTGTTCATGTACCAGGGCCAGCGCCGCATCCCGGTGCAGCAAGCGCGCCGCGTGATCGGCCGCAAGATGTACGCCGGACGCTCGAGCTACATTCCGCTGCGCCTGAACAACGCCGGCGTCATCTCGATCATCTTCGCGATCTCGATCCTGCTGCTGCCGCAGCAAGCGCTCTCGTGGTTCGGAACCAGCGGCAAGACGACCGGGGTCGCCAGCAACATCTCGTTCTTCATGACGACCTACTTCGGGCCGAACTCGTTCCTCTACAACGCCACCTACTTCTTGCTGGTCGTCGTCTTCACGTTCTTCTACTCGGCGATCGTGGTCAACACCAAAGACATCGCCGACAACCTCAAGAAGTCGGGCTCGTTCATCCCGGGGATCCGCCCCGGCCAGCCGACGGTCGACTACATCAACAAGATCCTGATTCGCATCACGACCGCGGCCGCGATCTATCTCGGCCTGCTCGCCGTGCTGCCCTCGCTCCAGCGCGACGTCGGCGTCTCGGGATTGTACATCGGTTCGACCTCGCTGCTGATCGTCGTCGGCGTCGCGCTCGACTCGATCACCCAAATCGAAGCCCGCCTCGCGATGCGCGACTACCGCGGGTTCATCAATAAGTGAACCTCATTTTCTTGGGCCCTCCGGGTGCCGGTAAGGGCACGCAAGCGAAGGTGCTCGAGCAGCGCTTCGGGTATCGCCAGGTTTCGACCGGCGATATTCTGCGCGCGAACGTGCGTGAGGGAACGCCGCTCGGCGTCGAGGCGAAGGGTTATATGGACAGCGGCAAGCTCGTTCCCGACGAGCTGATCATCCGCATGATGGAGCCGGTGCTCGACGCCGCCGGCGATGTGATCCTCGACGGTTTTCCGCGCACGACCACGCAGGCCGAGGCGCTCGACGAGCTGCTGCGGCGCAAGAGAAAGTCAGCGGCAGCGGTCCTCTTCGCCGTCGACCCCAGCGTGTTGACCGAACGGCTCACCGGCCGCTGGACGCACGCCGCGTCGGGTCGCACCTATCACGTCCGGCACAACCCGCCGAAGCTCCCCGGCATCGACGATCAGACGGGCGAGCCGCTGATCCAGCGGCCCGACGACAAGGAAGAGACAATCCGCACGCGCCTCGCCGAGTACGACGCGCTGACCGCGCCGCTGATCGCCTACTATGACGACCCCGCCGACCCGCGGTTGGTGAGCGTCGACGCGCTCGCGCCGATCGATGACGTCACCGCACAGCTGACGAAGCTCGTCTCCGGCAACGTCTCGCGAAACGGCGCGGCATGATCAGCATCAAGTCGGCGCGCGAGATCGAGATCATGCGGCGCGGCGGAAAAATCACCTCGAAGACGCTCACCACCCTGATGGCGGCCGCGAAGCCGGGCGTCACCACCGGCCAGCTCAACCAGCTCGCCGACGAGTCGATCCGCTCGATGGGGGGTGTGCCGACGTTCATCGGCTACCACGGCTATCCGGCGGCGATCTGCGCATCGGTCAACGACGAGGTCGTGCACGGGATGCCCGGCGATCGCGTGCTGCAGGACGGCGATCTGCTCTCGATCGACATCGGGACCACCTTCGAAGGCTACGTCTCGGACTCGGCCGTCACCGTCGCCATCGGCAATGTCGATGAAGCGGCGAAGCGCTTGATGCGCGTGACCCAGGAGTGCCTGATGCTCGGGATCGAGCAGATGCAGGTCGGCAACCACCTCGGCGACATCGGCCACGCCGTCCAGCGGCACGCCGAGGCTCACGGCTACGGCGTCGTTCGGGCCCTCGTCGGACACGGCGTCGGCCGCAAGATGCACGAGGACCCGCAGGTCCCCAACTACGGCAACCCCGGCCAGGGGACGCTGCTCCGCAAGGGGCTCGTGCTCGCGATCGAGCCGATGATCACGCAAGGGACCTGGGAGGTCGCAACCCTCGAGGACGGCTGGACGGTCGTTACCGAGGATGGTAAACTAGCGGCGCACTTCGAGCATACGATCGCGATCACGGACCAAGGTCCGAAGATCCTGACGTTGCGGGACGTCGCCGAGCACCCGGACGTAGCTCGCTACCGTCCTTCCGAAGAGGTCGCGGCCTGACATGGCGCACGGCCGCACCCGTCACCCAGCAAGAGCAGAATCATGAAAGTACGACCGAGCGTCAAGCGCATTTGCGACGCCTGCAAGATCATCCGCCGCGAAGGTAAAGTGCGCGTGATCTGCAGCGTCAATCCGAAGCACAAGCAGGTTCAGGGATAATGGCTCGTATCTCCGGCATCGATCTCCCGCGCGACAAGCGCATCGAGATCGGACTCACGGCTATCTTCGGCATTGGGCTCCCGACGTCGAAGAAGATCCTCGCGCAGACCGGGGTCGACCCGAACACGCGGGTCAAGGACCTCACGACCGAGGACGAGCAGCGCCTGCGCGAAGTCGTCGAGACGCTCAAGGTCGAGGGCGACCTCAAGCGCGAGATCGCGAACAACATCAAGCGGCTGACCGACATCGGCTGCTACCGCGGCCTGCGCCATCGTCGCGGACTGCCGGTGCGCGGACAGCGCACGAAGACGAACGCCCGCACCCGGAAGGGTCCGAAGCGCACGGTCGCCGGCAAGAAGAAGACCGCCACCAAGAAGTAAAGCGGACACGCGGCCCCGGACATCCTGTCCGGGGTCGCTCGGTTTCCAGTGCCGTACAGAGCTTGTCTAGCATATCTAGACAAGCGTCGAATATTGCTGTATGCTCGACTGGGACCGGCTACGCCCCGTCCCGGAGGATTGGCCGAGATGAGTTTCCCGCCTGGGTTCGACGCGAGCGACGCGGTCGCGCAGATTCCATTCGTCGATGCGGTCTATGCCGCGTACGAGCGAGACAAGAGCGTGCTCAAACCCGCCGTTGCCTTGCCGCTCGGCTACGACCTGGTTGCGTGGATCCAAATGTCCGACTTCTGGCTCTCCAGGGTGCCGCAGTTCTACGGAATCATCGCCCAAAAGACGGCCGATCCTGGCGAGCACCTCGTCGCGTTTCGAGGCACGGACAGTGCTCTGGAGTGGTTCAACAACGCGTTCGCGTGGCTGGTCGAGTTCAAGCACGCTCCGAATGCGGGTCGGACGCACATGGGTTTTACGACGATCTACGATAGCATTCGCGTCGAACCGGCGATCCCAGGCGTGGACGCTCTGCCGGGTGCGAGCTTTGCCGAGATGGTCGCAGCAGTCGTGGCACAGTCGAGCGCGCAGGACTCCGTGGTACCTACCAGCATGCGGCTCGTCGGTCACAGCCTTGGAGCGGCGCTGCTCACGCTCTATGTCGTCGAGAACGCCGTAAAGAAGCTATTGCCGAGTCCAAAGGTATACACGTTCGCTTCACCGCGAGTTGGTGATCCGGACTTCGCGGCAGCATACAACGGTTTGCATTTGCCGTCGTGGCGGATCGACAACGCTCCGGACATCGTCCCGGACATGCCGCCCGACCTTTGGTACACACACGTCGATACGACCGTCGGAGTCGACTCGTCGCCGTACGTACGGAACACGCCGGCGTGCAGTCATCCGCTATCGGCGTACCGGGCGGCATTGCTGAGCGAACCGTTGCCTGGCGGCGATTGTGCGACAGTCTCTGACGATGCTGCGCTCGCGCTGATGAGCTGACGGTGACCGCAGTGCCGCAACCAAGTGGATGGGCGCTCGCGTCGGGGCGAGTCCTTCCGAATCTTCTCTTCGTCACATCGACGGACAGGCTGGGAACGAAGATCGGCGTGCCTGCGGCCGCAGCGATCGCGGCGGCCATCGGCGGCACCAAGACGGTGTTAGACCTAACCGGCGCGCAAACGGCAACACCGGACGCCGCTTTGGCCGCCGTCCGTGCACGTACAGCCGCGGCGCCGTACGAGGGGATCGTGATCGTCGGTGGGCTCGACGTGGTGCCCGCAGAACGGCTCGATACGCTCACGCCCGTCCTGGCGGCTTCGGTCTCCCGCGCTGCAGATCTCGACCAGTTCATCGTCTGGAGTGACGACGGGTACGGTTCGACGTCGAGCGGCGAGTTGCCGACGCTCCCCGCGTCCCGCATTCCGGACGCCGGCTCGGAGGCGTTCGTCTGGAAGTGCTTAGCTGCGACCGAAGTGACGACCAGGGTAGGCAGGGGGGTTCGTAACGTGAAGCGTCCCTTCGCCGACCGCATATGGAGTGGTGTGCCCGCATCGTCCCCGCCGATGCCGACGTCGAAAGACACGCCGCCCGGAGCGTCGCCGCCGTATAGCTTGAGCGGCGAGTCGGTTTACCTCATGCTCCACGGGAGCGATGCGGACGGCACACGCTTTTGGGGCGAAGACGGCGTCGCGTATCCGGTGGCCGTCGACCCGAGCGGGGTCGCTGCTGTCTCCGGTCAGGTGGTTTTCACCGGATGCTGTTGGGGGGCTCTGACTACGACGCTAAAGGCTTCGGCGAGTCCGAGTGCGCCGGGCGTCGTTTCGCGCGGTATCGCGGACTCGCTGGCCCTGAAATTTCTCGACGGCGGTACCCGCGCGTTCGCGGGGTGCACGGGGACGCACTATTCACCGGTCGTTCCGCCGTATGCGTTCAACGGCGGACCTCTCCACGAGGCATTCTGGAAGAACGTGAGCTCGGGCGATGCACCCGCCCGCGCTTTGTTTCAAGCGAAATATCGCGACTATTTGCCCTCAATACCGCACGGACAGACCGGCGCGCTTGCCGAAGCGATCGAGCGCAAGATCATGTTCGAGTACACGTCGTTAGGGCTCGGCTGGTGAGGGCGCACGTGGCGTTCGCTCGACGTGGAGGCAAGAAAATGCCGGCAGAGACAGGTCGCAGAATGGGAAGATCCGATGGCTGAGCTCTCTCAGGACGACATCGATCAAATCATCTCGAACCATGCGCCCGGCTTCGTCGTCGCGCCGACTCCTGATGCGGCGTTTGCGGTTCCCGCTACCGACGCGACGGCGCCCGACCATACCGCCGGTGAACGCAAAGCGCTTTGGCTCGAGAGCGAGTCGGTAGCGACGCGAGGCCTGGAAGCAATCCCCGACCCGCTAATCGCGGTGCGGATCATGCCGAACGTGACCTCGGACGCGCCGAGCCCTCCTCTTACGCGAACCGTCATCATCAACACAAACACGCGTCAAGTCGAATCAGAGCAAGGTTGATCCCGGGCGCTTTCTAGCTGGGGATCGGGAGCCTCGTGCCGCGGCCTTGGACGATGCAGGCGTCGAAGACGTGGGAGGCGGCGGCGAGGTCCCACAGGCCGATGCCGAGCGATTCGAAGAGCGTGATCTGATCGTCGCCGGTGCGGCCGAGGGCGTGGCCGGCGATGATGTCGCTGAGTAGTGTGGCGTGTTCCCACACCCACGCGCCGCTTTCGTTCGCGGCTTGCAGGTCGCCGGATTCGACTTTTGCTTGGGCGAGGTCTTCGACCGCGACGACGCTCGCGCGCGTGACCGTTTCGACGTCGATCTCTTGGGCGTTGGCGCGGTTTGAGCCGGCGGCGTTGACGTGGGTGCCGGCGCGCAGCCAGGCGCCTTCGAGGACCGGCGTCGAGGAGTTCGTCATCGTGCAGACGACGTCGGCTTCAGCGACCGCGTCGCGTGCGCTCTCGGCCGGTTCGATGGCATGGCCAATGCGCGCCGCCATCTGCTCGCAGAAGTCCGCGCGGCGGTCGGCGTTGCGGCCGTAGACGAGGACGCGGGTGAACTGGCGGACGTGGAAGCACGCTTCGAGCTGCGTCCGAGCCTGCCAGCCGGTGCCGATCACCGCCAGCGTGTGCGCGTCGTCGCGTGCCAGGAAGCGCGTTGCGACGCCGGAGGCGGCGCCGGTGCGGAGCTGGCCGAGCGCGTCGGCCTCCATCAGCGCGAGCATTTCGCCGTTATCGTTGAACATCGTGTGCCAGAAGCGTGCACCGCGGCCTTTCATCGCGACGGTGTACGTCTTGTGGCCCATGCGCGATCCGTACGACGCGGCGAGCACCTGGATCACGGACGAGGGGAGATACGCGCGCTGGCGCGGACGATTCTGCGCGCGGCCTTCGGCGAGCGCGCGTGCGGCGTCTTCGACGAGGGTGAGTGCGTCGCGGATCGTCAGGGTGGCGACGACGTCGCCTTCGGTGAGGTAGAGCGGGTTCACGCTTTGCCGGAACCGACGACCGAGGAATCGCTCGAGCCGTAGCCGGCGGCGATATAGCGATCGTAGAGCGCGCCGACCGCGGGCACGACGTCCAGCTTCGCGCCGTGGCGAGCCGCTTCGTCTTCCATCAGCCGCAGGTCTTTGCGCGCCATCGTGAGCTCGAAGCTCGGGTTGTCGAACTTGCCGTCGGCCATGAGCTTGCCGCGCCCCTGAACCGCCATCCCCGGATTGAACTCGGTGAACAGCGTGAACGCGTCCTTCGGGTCGATTCCGAGCGAGCGGCCGAGCTTGTAGACGTCGGCGAGTCCGCCGGTGATCACCAGCAGCATCATGTTGCCGAACAGCTTGAACGACGCGCCGCGCGTCGGGTCGTCGCCGAGCTCGATGATCTTGCCGGTCATCGGCGCAAGCAGGGGCTTGACGCGTTCGCGGACGTGCGGATCGCCGGAGAGCAGCATCAGACCGGTCCCCTCGCGGGCGTGGCTCGGCGCCATGAAGACCGGCGCATGCACGTAGGTGCGACCGCGCTGCTTCCAGCGCTCGACTCGCTCGCCGGTCGGGGTCGGCGCGGTCGTCGTGTGATCGGCGATGATGGCCGTCGGGAGGATCAGATCGGCGAGCGGGTCCAGTACCGAGTCGACCGCCGCATCGTCGCTGAGCGTCAGGTGGATCTCGCTCGCGCCGCGCACGGCTTCGGCCGCGGTGTCGAACGCTTTCGCGCCCTCGGCCTCGAGCGCGCGCGCCTTCTCGGGAGTGCGGTTCCAGACGTGCACGGTCTCGCCGCGCTCGAGCATCTTGCGAACGAAGTTGGCGCCGAGTAAACCGGTGCCGAGCCAAGCGATCAAAGCGGTTCTCCTGTCGGGTTCGGTGAGACTCTCCGTTCGACCCAAGCGCCGTCGCCGCCGTTGCGCCGGTCGCCGAGCGGTTTGCTAGATGCACCTGTGCGGATGACCGCCGCGCCTGTATGCAAAGACGGCCCCACGCTGCATGACCAGATGGTAGTCGCGGCACGCGATCGTTTCGGGCATCTTCGATTTGAGGATGAACTGGGTCGTCAGGTTGGGGAAATCCGCCGCGAAGACGATGTAGTCCGCGCCGCCGCCGACGAACTGCGTGCCGAGGACCTCGGCGCGCGGGTGCTCTGCCGCGATCGCCGTGTACCATTCGTCGTGCGTGCTGACGGAGGCGCCGGCGGGGACGGCGGCCAGCACCGTCCGCGCATCGCCCAGCGCGCGGTACGACGGTTTCAAATAATGCAGCGGGTGGAGCGGGCTGAACGCGATCAGGACGACCGCAGAGAGCACGAACGCGATCGTGGTCCAGCGGCGCGGTCGCGCGAGCGTCGAGATCCCAGCGGCGAACGCGATCAAAAGCCACGGGATCCAGAGCGCCGCGTAGTGCATTCCCATCCGCCAGACCAAACCGCTGTTGGCGAGCAGCACGATCGCGAAACCGGGAACGGCCAGCCAGGCCAAGCGCGAACGCAGCGGCACGAACGCGAGCGGGACGAACGCTTCGAGAACGTAGGTCAGCCGGCCGAGGGTGAGAATCGCCGCTGCAAAGGCGAGCGGATGGGTCAGCGGTGCGAGCAGCAGCTCGGCCGGCCCGTTCGCGAACGGATAGACGTAGAAGTGCGAGGGTGGCCAGGGTCCGACGCGCGGGAGGACGACGAGCGCGTAGATCGCATCCGACGCGACGCCGAGCGCGGCCGAGCCGAGGCCCGCGGCGATCAGGCCGCGGTCACGCCGGAGGAACCCATCGGCGGCTACGACCAGCCCGATCAGCGCGAGTTCGAGGCAGACGTCTTCCCGCAGCCCGGCCAGCAGCAGCGCCAGCCCGGCGACCCAGCCCCACGAGCGGCGCTGGACCGCGAGCCACCAGCCGAGCGCAAGCGCCGGCAAGAGCCCGAGGTCGCGGAACTCGCCGAACCCCACCGCGACCAGCGGCGGGTAGACGAGCGCCACGGCGCCGATCCGGTCGGCGATACCGCGCTCGAGCCCGCGCGCCCGGGCGATCGCCGCCAGCAGAGGCGCGCACGCGACGGCCGCGGCGGCTAGGATGACTTGGAGCACCCAGAGGCTGTGGGTCGCGGCGAGGAACGGCCACAGGAGCACCAGAGTCGGTGACCAGTGGAAGCGGTAATGCGTCGTCTGCTCGACCCCGTTGTGCATGCCGCCGAACGCGTCGAGGACGATCTGGACGAACGTGCCGGTGTCGGCGCCGTAGCTCCAGTCTGCCGCCCGCACCGCCGCCAGCGCGGCGAGAAGCGCGAACGCGGCGATCGTTCCGATCCAGAGGCCGGAGAGGCGGTTGAAGCGCACCGACCGCGACCTTCGTCCCCGTGGAGCGAAGATCATCGGCCGGTGCGCCGCGCGTCGCGGACGCTGCTATTTGATGCAGGAGACGTTGTTGGCGAGGTTTGATTCACTCACCAGCACCAAGCTCTTCGGGCTCCAGATCGGCGTGACGATCCGGCCTTTCTGCAGATGGGCCTCGAGCTCGGCGAACCCGATCACGTTCGAAAGATAGAGTCTGGCTCGTACGCAGTTCGGGCAGTCCGGCGACATGGGGCTCGGCGATGCGACGAACTGAAGCACCGGCAGACTGCCCGATGTCGGAATCGCGGTCGTGACCGAATAGGTGCACGTGATCGAGTCCGGTCCGACGATCGTGCCGGCCGGCGTGCAGGTCCAGGGCAGATTGCTCGCGGCGACCGTCAGTGTGAGACCCGGAGGCACGACGTCGATGACCTCGATTTTCGCGCCGACCGGTATCGCCGATCCAGGATTCGTCACCGCGACGATGTACTTGTTGCCCTGGTGGCTCTTCTTGACCGCGATGTCGTACGAAGCGAGCTCCGTAACGCTGACGTTGTCGATCTGAGGGCCGGCCGCCACTCCTACGTTCGCGTCATTGGTGGTGCTCTCGAAAGCCAGCTCGGTCGTCCCGGATCCCGCGAAGAAGTCGAAGTACTTTTGCTGCCAGCCTCCGCTCGAGGCCGTCGACCCGCCGATAACGCTGTGCGTGAAGCTCTGGACGACCGCGCCGTCGATCCGGGCGTTCAACGTCGCCGGGCGGTTGCTGAGGATGAGCTGGCGATGCCGCGACATGTAGAACGTGACGCGGTACTTGTGCCCGGCGACCGTCGCGAAACTCTGTTTGATCGCTCCCGCGGAATCACCGTTGAGGTCCACGCATTGGGTCGTGTTACCTAAGAAACAGTCCGTCCCGCCGGGATGTCTGCCGTGGTCGATGCTGCCGCTGTACACGATCCAGCTGAAGCCGGTGACCGGCCCGTACGTGGAGTAGCTCGGCACGACGACGGGTGCCTCGAAGCTCCCGTTGACGATCCCGGCCAGGGCCGGGGAGGCAAGGCCGATCACCATCGAGGCAGCAGCCGATACGATCGTCGCGATCGCGGTATGGTGGGTTTTCATAATGGACTCCTCGGATCGCGGCGAAACGCACCGCGGCGCAATGATCGACCGGCAGTGCCAGTGCACCGAGGCCGGCTCGAGGCCAAAGCGCCGAGGGCGACGGTTAGAGTGCGATGCGGAGGGTCACGCTGCCATCATATGTCGATCGCTTTCAGACCCATGTCGCGCAGATCGTCGCGCGTGCCCCGTGCTGGCGCTCAAGAAGCCGCTCGCCGGCTGGCCGATCGGCTTGCGGCGTTCGGGGTGCGCCCGATACGCTTGGTTGTCTTGGCCGCCGCCTTCGGCCCGTTGAACTTCGCCCCGGCCTGTGGTAAAGTAAGCCGTTGTGTCCGCCCGCGGACGCAGCGCGCGTTCGCGCGCCCGCCGTTCTCGCCGAGCGGTTGGATCAAAAGGTCGGACGTCGAGCGTGATGCTCGCGTGCCGGTCGAGGCGACGACACCGGGCCGCGCCCGGCAAGATAAACCACCAGAGAGTAGTTTTCTTTTGGCCGCCAAGAAACAAACGAAGACTCGCAAGAAGCGCGAGTTCAAGAACGTCGGATCGGGCGTCGCGCACATCCACTCGTCGTTCAACAACACGATCGTGACGATCACCGACAACACCGGCTCGACGATCGCGTGGGCATCCGCCGGCAACCTCGGGTTCAAGGGGTCGAAGAAGTCGACGCCGTTCGCCGCGCAGATGGCCGCCGAAGCGGTCGCGCGCAAGGCGATGGACCACGGGATGAAGACCGCCGAGGTCTACGTCAAGGGGCCGGGCGCCGGTCGCGAAGCCGCGATCCGCTCGCTTCAAGCCGCCGGTCTGGAGATCACGCTCATCAAAGACGTCACGCCGATCCCGCACAACGGCTGCCGCCCGCCGAAGCGCCGCAGAGTGTAAGGGAGTTAGAGAAAAAGAATGGCCCGTTACACTGAAGCCGTGTGCCGTCTGTGCCGCCGCGAGACCGCGACGTCGAAGACCGGCGAAAAGATCAAGCTCTTCCTCAAGGGCGACCGCTGTCTGTCCAAAAAGTGCGCCGTCGAGCGCCGCGGGACCGCACCGGGTCAGAAGACGCTGAACACCAAGACGCGTCAGAAGATCTCCGAGTACGGCCGCCAGCTGCGCGAGAAGCAGAAGATGCGCCGCTACTACGGCGTGCTCGAGGCGCAGTTCACGAACTACTTCCGCGAAGCGCAGCGCGTCCGGGGCAAGACCGGCGCGACGTTCTTGCAGCTGCTCGAGCGCCGTCTCGACAACGTCATCTACCGGCTCAACCTCGGGCAGAGCCGTGCGCAGGCGCGCCAGCTCGTCACGCATCGCCACTTTCGCTTGAACGGCCGGACCATCAACGTCCCGTCGATCATCGTGAAGGCCGGCGACGTGATCTCGATCTCCGAGCGCTCGATGAAATCCGACCTCCTCCTCGCCAACATCGAGACCGCGAAGAACCGCCGCCACCCCGAGTGGCTCGAGTTCAACGAGACCGATGCCACGGCAAAAGTGCTCGCGCTCCCGAGCCGCGAGCAAATCGATACGCCCGTCGACGAACAGCTCATCGTCGAGTTCTATTCGCGGTAATAGCGGCCGGATCGCTTCGTTGCCGGATGACTCGCGTACCGTAGTACGCTTCGCCATCCGGCGCCTCGCGCTCCAGCCACTCTTACCGCTCTGCCAAGATTAGCAAGTAGTTACCGTTAGGCGTGCGATCGTCTCAGAGACCTGAGGCGGATAACGTAAACGGAGAAAGACCAACACCGAAAATATGACCGTCCTCGAAGCGCCGGCCGGCGCCAACATCGAAGTCCGCGAACGCCGCGAGAACTACGCCAAGTTCGTGATCGAGCCGCTCGAGCGCGGCTTCGGGATCACGCTGGGCAACGCGCTGCGCCGCGTGCTGCTCTCGTCGATCCCAGGCGCCGCCGTCACCTACGTCAAGATCGACGGCGTGCTCCACGAGTTCTCGACGATCCCCGGGGTCGTCGAAGACACCGTCGACCTGCTGCTGAACCTCAAAGGCCTTCCGATCAAGCTCAACACGGAAGATCCGAAGGTGCTCTCGCTGAGCGCGAGCGGGTCGAAGGAAGTGACCGCGGGCGACATCGCTCCGGACGCCGACGTCGAGATCCTGCAGCCGAACTATCACATCGCGACGCTTTCGAAGAAAGACGCGAAGCTGTCGATGGAAATCGGCATCGAGAAGTCGCGCGGATACGTCACCTCCGACAAGCAGCGCAACATCGAGCACATGATCGGGCTCATCCCGATGGACTCGATCTTCTCCCCGATCCGCAAGGTCAACTTCAGCGTCGACGACACGCGCGTCGGACAGTCGGTCGACTTCGACCGCCTCACCCTCGAGATCGAGACCAACGGTTCGATCACGCCGGACGATGCGCTCTCCGAAGCTGCCCAGATCCTCACCGAAGAGCTGCGCCTCTTCATCGGCTTCTCGACCGAAGAGAAGCCCGTCGCGACCGCTCCGGCCAGTGAGTGGGACGTTCCGGTGGAGACGCTCAACCTCTCGGTCCGCTCGTTCAACTGCCTCAAGCGCGCCGGCATCTCGAAGGTCTCAGAGCTCCTCGACATGACGGAAGACGAGATCATCAAGATGCGCAACTTCGGCAAGAAGTCGCTCGACGAGATCAAGCAAGTCCTGGAGGAGCGGGGACTCTCGCTCCGCCAGCCTTAGGATAAGGAATCATGCCGCACCAAGTCGCCAACAAGCGCCTCTCGCGTACGGACGGTCATCGCAAGGCACTGCTCCGCAACCTCGCGACCTCGTTCTTCAAGTACGAGAAGATCGAGACGACCTCGACCAAGGCCAAGGAAATCTCCAAGGTCGTCGAGCGCCTCATCACGCAGGCTCGCCGCGGCGACCTGCACTCGCGGCGTCTCGCAGCCTCGTACCTCACCGAAGAGGCGGTCGCGAAGAAGCTGTTCGACCAGATCGCGCCCGCGCTGAAGGACAAGACCGGCGGCTACACGCGCATCACCAAGTCGCGCGTCCGCCCCGGCGACGCCGCAGAACTCTCGATATTGGAGCTCGTAAAGTAGCCCTCTAGCACCGGTCTCGGCCGCTGATTGGGGCTCGCTGCCCTAGCCAGCGGCCGAGAATCTGCTAGAGTAGGGGCTACCCTCCTATGCTAGTCACGACGGCTGCGGACGACCCGCTGAGTCTGACCTCGATTACGCGATCGTTCGTCGCGGACAGCATCACGCCGATCTCCGCATACCTCGCCCTGGCCCAGCCGGGGCGTTCGTGTTTGCTGGAGTCGGTCGAGGGCACCGAACGGATCAGCCGCAACTCGTTCATCGGCCTGGACTATCTGGAGTCGTTCACCATCGACCGCGACGCGCAGATGCTCGAGCGTATCCGGGCGGCGGTCGCGCGGTACACGCTCGATCGCGACGATCTTCCGTTCCCCGGCGGCGCGGTTTGCGCGTTCACGTACGACGCCGCGCGTGCGCTGGAGCCGGTCCTGCGCCGGGCACAGGACGCGGGAGAGGTTCCGCCGGCCGACGTGCGGTTCGCCGACGCGCTGGTCGTGATCCCCGGAACGTGGCTGGTCTTCGACCACTTCACGCACCGCGTCACGCTGATCGGATTTGCGCGCGAGGAGGGCGAGCGTCCGGCGGTCGACGCGCGCCTCGACGCGTACGTCGCGCGCCTGCTCGATCAGCGGCCGACGATCCCGGGCGCGGTGCGCACCGACGGTCCGGTCGAAGCGTCGATGGACGAAGCGACCTTCTTGGCACGCGTCGCGCAAGCGAAGGAGTTCATCCGGGACGGCGAGGCGTACCAGTTGCAGGTCGGGATCCGCTTCTCGTGCGCGCTCGCCGGGACGGCGTTCGATTTCTACCGGCAGATTCGCGCGCGCAACCCCTCACCGTACATGTTCTTCGTCGAAGGTGGGGGCCGGGCCGTCTTCGGAGCCTCGCCGGAGTTTCTCGTGCGGCTCGACGGACGCACGGCGCGGATCCGGCCGCTCGCCGGGACGCGCCCGCGTGCCGCCGATCCGGAGCGCGACCAGCGCATCGCCGAGGAGCTGCTCGCCGATCAGAAGGAACGTGCCGAGCACGTGATGCTCGTCGACCTCGCGCGCAACGACCTCGGCGCCGTCTGCCGCATCGGGACCGTACGCGTCGACGAGCTGATGGTGATCGAGCGCTATTCGCACGTGATGCACATCGTGTCGAACGTCGTCGGCGAGCTGCGCGATGACAAAGACGCGCTCGACCTCTTCGCCGCGTCGTTCCCCGCCGGCACCGTCACCGGGACGCCGAAGATCCGCGCGATGCAGCTGATCGACCGGCTCGAGCCGCTCGCGCGCGGCTTCTATGCCGGCAGCGTCGCGCATCTCGACTTCGACGGCGATCTCGATTCGTGCATCATCCTGCGTTCGGTCGCGGTCGCGAACGGTCGCGCGTACTGGCAGGCGTCGGCCGGGATCGTCGCCGACAGCGACCCGCGTGCCGAGTACGCCGAAGTCTTCGCGAAGACCGGCATCGTCCGCGCCGTGCTTGGGATCGACCCATGACGCGGCTACTGCTCGTCGATAATTACGACTCGTTCACCTGGAACCTCGCGCACCTGTTCGGCGGGGTCGACGGGGTCGAGGTCGAGGTGATCCGCAACGACGACCCGCGCTTGGACGACGGGGTCACCGGCCGTTACGACGGCGTCATCGTCGGGCCCGGCCCGGGCCGCCCGTCCGACGCCGGCCGGACGCTCGCGATCGTGCACGAAGCCGCACGCGAGCGGCGGCCGCTCTTCGGCGTCTGCCTCGGGCTGCAGGCGATCGGCGAAGCGTTCGGCGGAAGCGTGGTGCATGCACCCTCCCAAATGCACGGCAAGACATCGCAGATCACGCACGACGGCCGCGGAACCTTCGCCGAGCTGCCCTCGCCCTTTACCGCCACCCGGTACCATTCGCTGGTCGTCAGCCACCTCGACTTTCCGCCGGTGCTCCGCGCGAACGCGACGAGCGAAGACGGCGTGATCCAGGGGCTCGTGCACCGCGAATTACCGATCGCCGGCGTGCAGTTTCACCCGGAGTCGGTGCTGACCGCCGAGGGCCGGGCGCTCGCGGAGAACGTGGTGCGGGAGATGCGCGCCCTTCGACAAGCTCAGGACAGGCTATGACGGCGTCCGACTATCCTGCGTTGCTGCGCGGCGTGCTGGCCGGGCACAATCTCAGCGCCGACGAGATGGCGGCGACGGTCGGCGCGATCATGGACGAGACGCTCTCGCCGGTGCGGGCTGCGGCGTTGCTGGCGGCGCTCGCCGCGAAAGGTGAGACGGTCGACGAAGTCGTTGGCGCGGCGCGCGCGATGCGCGAGCGCAGCGTGCGGGTCGAGCATCGGCTTCCACTCGTCCTCGACATCGTTGGGACGGGCGGCGACAACGCGCACACGATCAACATCTCGACCGCGGCCGCGTTCATGGTGGCCGGGTGCGGCGTACCGGTCGCCAAGCATGGCAATCGTGCCGCGTCGAGCGCCTGCGGCAGCGCCGACGTCCTCGAAGCGCTCGGCGTGGATCTCGATCGGTCCCCGGAGGCGTCGGCGCGCGCGCTGCGCGCCCACAACATCACGTTCATGTTCGCGCAGCGGCACCATCCGGCGATGCGCGCGGTCGGGCCGATTCGCCGGGAGCTCGGCGTGCGCACGATCTTCAACGTGCTCGGCCCGCTGACGAATCCGGCCGGCGCGAACCGCCAGGTGATCGGCGTCGCCCGCCCCGAGCACGTCGCGCTGGTCGCCGACGCGCTCCGCACGCTCGGCGCCGAAGCCGGCGCGGTGATCCACGGCGCGGACGGGCTCGACGAAATCTCCGGCGAGGGGCCCACCGACATCGTGCAGTTCGACCGCGACGGCGTCCGCCACTGGACGCTCGACCCGTCCGACTACGGGGTCCGCGCAACGCGCGCCGAGATTCGCGGCGGCGACGCGGCGGAGAACGCGGCCGCGCTGATCGCGATCCTCGACGGCGAGCGAAGCCCGCGCGCCGACCTGGTCCTCCTCAACGCCGCACTCGCGCTCGTCGTCGCGAGCGAGGCGGTCTCGCTCGACGACGGGATGGCACGCGCGCGCACCGCTGTCGAGACCGGCCGGGCACGCGCGGCGCTCGAAGCTCTTCGCGCAGAACGTGAAACGGAGTTAGTATGACCGTCCTTCGACAAGCTCAGGATGACACGGAACCACTACCGGTGACAATATGACTGATATGCTCGAGAAGCTCTACGCGGCTAAGGCGACGGCGCGCGCCGTCGACGAGGCGCGTGAGCCGGTCGAGGTGCTCCGCGAGCGCGCGCAGAGCAGGCTCGGCGAGCGGCGCGGTTTCCGTGCCGCACTTGCCGCCGCGCGCGGTCCGGCGATCGTTGCGGAGATCAAGCGTGCCTCGCCGTCGGTCGGGCTGATCGTGCCGCATCTCGATCCGGCCGAGATCGCGCGCACGTACGAGACCGCCGGCGCGGACGCGATCAGCGTCCTCACCGAAGCCGATCACTTTCTCGGCGATCTCGCATACGTCGACATCGCACGCAGCGCGACGTCGCTGCCGATTCTGCGAAAGGACTTCCTCTGCACGGCCTACGAGGTCGTGCAGTCGGCCGCCTACGGCGCCGATGCGATCCTGGCGATCGTCGCGGGGCTCAATGACGCCCAACTCGCCGAGCTGATGCAGCAGGCGAAGACGTATGCGCTCGACGTGCTGGTCGAGGTGCACACCGAAGACGAGCTGCGCCGCGCGCTCGCCGCCGGCGCGACCCTGCTCGGGATCAACAACCGTAACCTGCGCACGTTCGAGACCGATCTCGCCGTCACCGAAGAGCTGCTCCCGCTCGTCCCGCGCGAGGCGATGGTGATCAGCGAGAGCGGCGTGAAGTCGCAAGACGACGTTCGGCGGCTGGTCGCGCACGGTGCACGAGGCGTGCTCGTCGGCGAGTCGTTGATGCGTGCTGGCGACAAGTTCAACGCGATTCGCGCGCTCAAAGGCGCAGTGGTCGCGGTCTAATTGCGCACCCGCGTCAAGATCTGCGGCTGTACGAGCCCGGCCGACGTCGCGCTCGCCGTCGACGCGGGTGCCGATGCAGTCGGCGTCATCCTCGCCGAACGCTCCGAGCGCGCGGTGAGCGTCGAGCGCTTCCGCGAGATCGCCGCGAGCGTCCCGGCGCTAGTCACGCTCGTCGCCGTGTTCGTCGATCCGACGTCGTCGCTCGTCGACGAGGCGCTCAAGGCCGGCGCGATCCCGCAGTTCCACGGCAACGAGCCGGCCGACGCCTGCGAGGCGTTCGCCGAAGGTCCGTATCTCAAGGCCTACCACGTGGGCCCCGCGCACGCGCAGCACGCCGCGGCGTTTGCGGCCTTCGCCCGTCCGTTCGGACACGCGACCTGGCTGTTCGACGCCGCCGCCGCGAACGGCGTCAGCGGCGGAACAGGGCGCACCTTCGCGTGGGAGATCGCGCGCGAGCTCGCCGGCGAGCGGCGCTTCGTCGTGAGCGGCGGCTTGACGCCCGACAACGTCGGTGACTGCATCCGCGCGGTCCGTCCGTATGCGGTCGACGTGCGCAGCGGGGTCGAAACGAACGGCACCAAGGACCCGCACAAGGTCCGCGCGTTCGTGCGCGCCGTCCGCGAAACCGACGCCGAAACCGTGGAACGCGCATGAGCATCGAGGCAGATCAGCACCAGCTTCCCGACGCGCGCGGCTACTTCGGCCGCTTCGGCGGGGTCTTCGTCCCCGAGGTCCTGATGGAGGCGCTCGCGCGTCTCGAGCAGGCGACGCGCGAAGCCTTTGCCGATCCCGCGTTCTGGTCGGAGTACGAGGCGCTGCTGCGCGACTACGTCGGACGGCCCTCGCCGATTTACCACGCGGAGCGGCTCGTCGACGGCCCGCACGCGCCGATCGTGTTCAAGCGTGAGGACACCAACCACACCGGCGCGCACAAGATCAACAATACGGTCGGCCAGGCGCTTCTCGCGCGGCGCATGGGGAAGCGGCGGCTCATCGCGGAGACCGGGGCGGGCATGCACGGCGTCGCGACCGCGACGATCGGTGCCAAGCTCGGGATGCAGGTCGACGTCTACATGGGCGCCGTCGATGTAGAGCGTCAAGCGCTGAACGTGTACCTGATGAAGCTCCTCGGCGCGACCGTTTATCCGGTCGAGAGCGGGACGCGGACGCTCAAGGACGCCACCAACGAGGCGTTTCGCGAATGGGCCGCACGCGTCGAGGATACGTTCTACGTGATCGGCTCGGTGGTCGGCGCGCACCCGTATCCGTATCTGGTGCGTGAGTTCCAGAAGGTGATCGGCGTCGAAGCGCGCGCGCAGATCCTCGAGCGCTACGGGCGGCTGCCCAGCGACGTGGTGGCGTGCGTCGGCGGCGGTTCGAACGCAATGGGGATCTTCCACGCCTTCGTCGGCGACGCTGAGGTCGATCTGTGGGGCGTTGAAGCGGCCGGTCACGGCGTCGGGTCGATCGACACCGCCGCATCGCTGAACGCCGGCAGCGTCGGCATCCTGCACGGCTCGCGCAGCTACGTGCTGCAGGATGATGAGGGTCAAGTCCGCGACACACATTCGGTGAGCGCCGGTCTCGACTATCCCGGGGTCGGCCCGGAGCATTCGTATCTGAAGGACAGCGGGCGCGCGCGCTACGTCGCGATCGACGACGCGCAGGCGCTCGCGGCGTTCCACCACACCGCGCGCCGCGAAGGGATCGTTCCGGCGCTGGAGTCCGCGCATGCGATCGCGTTCGCGCAGAAGCTCGCCGTCGAACGCGGCCCCGGCGGCCTGCTGGTCGTGAACCTGAGCGGCCGCGGCGACAAGGACGTGCGAACGGTTGCCGCGCTCGAAGGGGCCGAGGTCGCCCGGTGATCGCGAGCGGCGGGATCGGGGACGTCTTCGCGCGCGCGCGCAACGAGCGCCGCGCCGCGCTGATCGCGTACATCGTCGCCGGCGATCCCGATCGCGAGACGACGCTGGCGGTAGTCGACGCGCTGACGCAAGCCGGCGTCGACCTGATCGAGCTCGGCATCCCGTACGGCGACCCGCTCGCCGACGGTCCGACGATCGCCGCCGCGGGACAGCGCGCGCTGGCGACCGGAATCAAGTTCGCCGATTCGATCGAGATCGCGGCGGCCGCGCACGCGCGCGGCGCGGCGCCGGTGCTGTTCTTCACCTACGTCAACCCGGTCGACCGCTACGGTGCGGAGCGTTTCGCGCGTGACGCGCGCGACGCGGGCGCGGTCGGTGCGATCGTCCCCGACGTCCCGCTCGAGGAACTCGACGCCTTCGCTCCGCCGCTGCGTGCCGCCGGACTCGCGATCCCGCTGCTGATCGCGCCGACGACGCCGGCGACGCGGGCCGCGCGGATCGCTGCGGAATCGACCGGCTTCGTCTACCTCGTCTCGCGCTTGGGCGTCACCGGCGCGCGGCGGGAGCCGGACGTCGCCTGGGCCGCCCGGACGATCGAACGCCTGCGCTCGGCGACGACGCTGCCGCTCGCGGTCGGCTTCGGGATCTCGACGCCCGCGCAGGTCGCAGCGGTCGGCGCCGTGGCCGACGGCGTCATCGTAGGGAGCGCGCTGATCGACGCGTACGCCGGTTCCCGCGGAGCCGAAGCGGCGCGCAAGGCAGGCGTCTACGCGGCATCGCTCCGCGCCGCGCTTCCCGAGCGCGCCCTTCGACAAAGCTCAGGGTGACGAGGGCAAAGTTCCGGCCTGGACGGCACGCCAGGCAGGAATCGTTCCCGAAGGGGCGCATCGACCGTGCAGTTTTGTTCCGCCCGTTTCCGCCGGAGGACGTGTTCCATGCAGCTTCGCCCCATCGCAGCTCTTGCCGCGCTCGCATTGGCCGTCGGCCTCGCGGCGCCGTCGGGACCCGCGGCAGCCGCCGGCGATACGATCGTGTTCGGTTCTCCCGTCTCGCTGACCGGAAACCTGACGAAGGAAGGCCACCTCACGCAAGAGGGGTACGAGCTGTGGAAAAACTACATCAACGCGCACGGCGGTATCAAAGTCGGCGGTAAGACGTACAAAGTCGACATCAAGTACTACGACGACGAGTCGAAGAACGACACGGCGGCGCAGCTGGCGGAACGCCTGATCGATCAGGACCACGTGAACTTCCTGCTCGGCCCCTACGGGTCGGGAACGAGTTTCACCGTCGCGCAGATCGCCGAACGCAAGAAAATCCCGATGGTCGAGGGGAACGGCGCGGCCGAGAAGATCTTCAATCAGGGCTTCAGGTACACGTTCGGCGTCCTCTCGCCGGCGAAGCGATACCTCGAGGGCATCCTGCAGATGGCGAAGGCGCAGAAACCGCCCGCGCAGACCGTCGGGATCACCGCGGCGAGCGACGCCTTTTCGCAGGAGGTCGCGCAGGGTGCGGCTGCATGGGCCAATGCGAACGGAATGAAAGTCGTCTACAACAATAAGTACCCGGATACAGCGACCGACGTCTCCTCGATCATCTCCGCGCTCAAGGCGACCAATCCCGACGTGATCCTGAACGCGGGTCATCTCCAGGACGCCCTGCTCGTGCAGAAGGGCCTCAAAGAGCAGAACGTCATGGCGAGGGCCTACGGCTATTCGGTCGGTCCCGACACGCCCGACTTCGCGAGTTCGCTGGGCAAGGACGCAAACGACGTCTTCGGCGGCGCGCAGTGGTCGGACGCGGTCAAATACAAGGGTGTGCCGGGGTTCTACCAGAGCGCGCAAGAGTACGCGAAGGCGATCGACGCGGCGTACCACCATCGCGCCGACTATCACAACGCGGAGTCTTCGGCCGCGTGCCTGGCGTTCCAGTACGCGATCCAGAGAGCGGGCTCGCTCGATCCCGAGAAAGTGCGCGACGCGCTCGCCAAGCTCGACGTGACGACGTTCTACGGCATCATCAAGTTCGACAGCCGGGGTATCAACCTGTTCAAGCCGATGGTCGTGAATCAGATCCAGAACGGCCGCCTCACCACGGTGTGGCCCGCGCTGACCGCGGACGGAAAGCCGAAGTACCCGGCGCCACCTTGGGGTCAGCGCTAGCCTGACCCGGCCGTGCACCTCTTCGCGCAGGATCTGGTCAACGGAATCCTCGCCGGCGGAATCCTCGCGGTCGTCGCGCTAGGATTCTCGCTGGTGTGGGGCATCATGAACATCATCAACCTCGCGCACGGTGCGTTCCTGATGCTCGGGGCGTACTTGACGTACCAGCTCTTCGCGAGCTTCCACGTCGACCCGTTCCTGTCGCTGCCGATCTCGTTCGTGGTGCTGTTCGCGCTCGGCTACTTGATCCAGACCTACCTCATCAACTGGGTAGCGCGGGCTCCGATCCTCACCACCTTCCTGCTGACGTTCGGGCTGTCGCTGCTGATGGTGAACATCGCGCTGATCGTGTGGACGGGCGATCAGCGCGGCGTCACGACGGCCTACTCCGGTGCGAACTTCACCATCGCCGACGTCACCGTCCCCTGGACGAAGCTATTCACGCTGCTGGCCGCGCTGGCGATCACCGGGATCATGCAGCTTTGGCTGACCCGCTCGAAGACCGGCCGTGCGATCCGCGCCACCTCGATGGACATCGGCGCGGCGCAGCTCTCGGGCGTGCGGGTCGCGCACATCTACGCGATCGTGTACGGACTCGGCGCCGGGCTCGCCGGCGTCGCCGGGACGCTGATCTCGCTGTCGTACGCGGTCAATCCGGGGATGGGCGATCCGTTTCTGATCAAAGCGTTCGTGGTGTGCGTGCTCGGCGGCCTCGGTTCGGTCGAGGGCGCCCTCATCGGCGGCCTCGTGTACGGGATCGTCGAGGCGTTCGCGACGCAGCTCGACTTCACGATCGGAACGCAGCACATCAGCGGCTCGGGCTTACAAGACGCGATCGCTCTCGTCGTCTTGCTCATCGTGCTGATCGTACGGCCGACTGGGATCATGGGTAAGGCAACGGCGTGATCCTTCGACAAGCTCAGGACAGGCTGCGATGAATCGATGATGACGACGGCAGTGCTGCGCCGCATCGGGCTCGGTGGAATCACCGGCAGCCCCATCGCCATCGCCGTCGCCCTGGCCCTGATGGTGGTCCTCCTCGCTGTGCCGTTGGGCCACAACGGTTACCTCGAGATCGTTTTCCGTAACATCCTGATGTACGCGGCGATGGCGTACGGTTGGAACCTCATCGGCGGCTATACCGGATACGTCTCGTTCGGCCAGGTGGCGTTCTTTGGCGCGGGCGCGTACTGCTCGGCCGTGCTCTCGGCCCACGGCATCGACAATCTGTTCGCAGACGTCGCGCTCGCGTGCGTGGTCAATGCGCTCTTCGCGGTCGTCGTCGGACTGCCCGTGCTGCGTCTCAAAGGACACTACTTCGCGATCGCAACGCTCGGCATCGGGCTGGCGCTGTCGGATATTGTCGCCAACCTCGACGCGCTCGGAGCCAGCAGCGGGCTGGCGGTGCATCATGTCGACGAGGCGCATTTCTACGTCTACTACTACGCGATGTGGCTGGTCGCGCTGGCTACGATTCTCGGAACGTATTTCATCGCGCGCTCGAAGCTCGGCTTCGCGTTCGTCGCGATCCGCGAGAACGAGGAAGCGGCAGCGGTGCTCGGGATCGACGCGACGCGCTACAAGATCACGGCGTGGGCGATCAGCGCGATGATGGCCGGCGCCGCGGGAGCCGTGTTCGCGCCGGCCAACGGCTTCCTCGACCCGTCGATCGCGTTCTCGATCGACTCGAACGTCTTCCCGATCGTCATGGCGATCTTGGGCGGGGTCGGAACCGTCGCCGGACCGTTCATCGGCGCACTGATCCTAGCCGGCGCGAACGAGTTGCTGCAGCGATACTTCATCAAGATCCACACGCTGTTCTTCGGAGCGATGATCGTGATCGTCGTCCTGATCCTGCCGCGCGGTTTGGTGTGGCTGTTCGGCTTGAAGGGTGGCGCACGCACGTGGCTCAAGAGCTTGACGGCGTTCAAGGCATGACGGCCGCCGGCCAAACCGCCGCCGGCGTGGCGCTCCGCATCACCGATGTCGGAATGCGGTTCGGCGGCCTGTGGGCGCTCTCGGACGTCAGCTTTGACGTCGAGCACGGGTCGGTCTTGGGGCTCATCGGTCCGAACGGTTCGGGCAAGACGACGCTGATGAACGTGGTCAGCGGTGTCTACAAGCCGACCACGGGGTCGGTCACGTACGATGGGCGGCGCATCGCCGACGTCCCGACGCACGCCGTCTGCCATCTTGGAATTGCCCGTACGTTCCAAGTCGTGAAGCCGTTCGCAAGCCTGACAGTGCGCGAGAACGTCGCGGTCGGCGCGATGTACGGGCGTTACGGCGGAAAGCGCTCGACGCGCGCGTCGTTCGAGCGCGCGCAGGAGCTGCTCGAGTTCGTCGGTCTGGCGCGCGTCGCGGAGCGTGCGGCGAGCGACCTGACGATCCCCGACCGCAAGCGGCTCGAGGTCGCGAAGGCGCTCGCGCTCGATCCCGACGTGCTCCTCCTTGACGAGGTGATGGCCGGGCTCAACGCGACCGAAGTCGAGGAGGCGCTCGAGCTCTTGCGCGACGTCAACCGGCGCGGTGTCACGCTGATCGTCGTCGAGCATCTGATGAAAGCGATCGTCTCGATCTCGACGACGATCGTCGTGCTCGCCGAAGGCAGGAAGATCGCGCAAGGCGCTCCGGCCGACGTGCTCGCCTCGCCCCAAGTGATCGAGGCGTATCTTGGTTCTCGCTGGGTGAAGCGCCAAGAACAGCTCAGGATCATCGCAGCGGAACGCGAGGAGGCGGCGCGCATGCATCCGCCGGAGGCCGGCGCGTGACGGCTGCCGCGAACGCGTCACGCACGGCGGTGGGGCCGCTGGTCATCGACGGGCTCTGCGCCGGCTACGGCGACACGCAGGTGCTCTGGGACGTCTCGCTGCACGTCGAGCCCGGCGAGGTCGTGGCGCTGATCGGCTCCAATGGCGCCGGGAAATCGTCGCTGCTCGGTGCCGTCAGCGGTGTCGTGAAGACGTGGAGCGGTACCGTTCGGTACGGGGAGCGGTCGCTGACGGGGCTGGAACCGGACCGCATCGTCGTCGCGGGCGTCCTCCAGGTGCCGCAAGGGCGTCGTCTTTTCGGCTCGCTGTCCGTCGAAGACAATCTGCGCATGGGTGCGTACCTGCGCAACGACCGCGAGGTCGATGCCGACCTCGAGCGGATGCTGACGCTGCTGCCGCGACTGCGCGAGCGGTACGACTACCTCGCCGGACGTCTCTCCGGTGGCGAGCAGCAGCAAGTCGCGATCGCGCGCGCGCTGATGGCGCGTCCGCAGCTGCTCCTGATCGACGAGATGTCGCTGGGGCTGGCGCCGGTGCTCGTCGACCAACTCGTCGAGCTGCTCGCGCGGATCAACGCCACCGGCGTCTCGATCCTCATCGTCGAGCAAGACGTGCAGACGGCGCTCGAGGTCAGCTCGCGCGCCTACGTGCTCGAGACGGGACGGATCACGCTGAGCGGCCCCTCCGCACAGCTCCTCGACGACCCGCAGGTGAAGAAGGCGTACCTGGGCGTGTGATGCAGCGACGGCTGAGATGGCTGCGAACCTCGCCCGGCTGATCGACGCGCTCATCCGTCACGACGGCGAGCCGCCGGCGACGTTGACCGATCCCTACGCGATCGTCCTGCACGAGAACGCCGGGTATCTGATCCCGGACGAGCGTCGCGACGACGTCTACGCGAGGCTCAACGTGCTCGCGCCGGATCCGGCGGCGCTGCTCGGCGCCGACCATGGCGCATTGCTCGCGCTCGCGCGCGACGGTGGGATGCGGCCGGAAGAGCGCGTCGAGCGGTGGCGCGAGATCGCCGAGATCACCCTGGAAGAGGCCGACGGCGATCTGCTCGGCACGCTGCGCAGCTTGCCGCTGACGCGGGCGAAAAAGCTGCTCGCGCGGTATCCGCTGATCGGGGCTCCGGGCGTCGACCGCATCCTGCTCTTTTCCGGGATCGCCGTCGTTCCGAGCATCGACTCCAACGGGCTGCGCGTTCTCGAACGCTACGGGGTGGTCGCAAAGGGGCTCGCGTACGCACGCGCCTATCGCGAAGCGTGCGCCGCGCTCGCCGGCGTCTTCGGCGCGCATGCCGAGTCGCTGCGACGCGCGTACGGGGTTTTGCGGCGGCACGGCAAGACGATCTGCCGCAACGCTCGGCCGGAATGTCCGCGCTGCCCGGTTGCGAAGACGTGTCCCAGCCGTACCGTGCGCCCGTAGCGGCGCGCTGCGCCGAGAAGAGGATCCGATGGACGCTATCACCGAGCTCTTGCGCCTGCCGTCGCCGGCGCCGAAGCCACAGTCGCTCGCCTTCGACGGGACGACGCTGTGGATGGGTTCGCGCCAGACGCAGCGGATCTACGCGATCGATCCGGCGCGATGGACGGCGCACGACGAAACCGAGGTCCCCGGCGTACCGTGGGGGATGACCGTCGCCGGTGACGAGCTCATCGTGATCTACGGCGAGGGTCCCGACGACGACCGCGTCGTGCGCCGCTACATCCCCGGCCGCGGCTTCGCGCACGGGAAGTTTCGCGCGCCCGACGGTACCGGCTCACAGCTCGGCTGGGACGGCGACGTGCTGTACGTCAGCCAGTGGTACAACAAGCGCATCCTCGGCGTCGACGCCGCCGGCACGATCCTCAGCGCGGTCGAGGTGCCGCACGGCATCTGCGGTCTCGTCGTCGTCGAGGGGAAGTTCTACTGCGTCACGACCGACGATGAAGAGCATGGACCGTACTGGCTGACGCGCGTCGACGCCCGGGGCGCAACGCCGGTGTGCGACGACCTCGCCGTCATTCCGTTCCCGGCGCGCGCGCTGGCGTTCGACGGCCACCGCTTCTGGACGAACCACCGCGAAGCCAACGAGATCGTCGCCCTCGCGCGCCCCGACCAGTAGCGAAGCGGTGGAGGACGTCGTCGCGGTAAAGCTGCGAGATCGGAAACGCGGCGATTGGGCCGTCGTCACCTGGGGGCGCGTCTACGATCCGGTTGACGAGAAGCCCCTACTCGATGCTCTTCGGCGCGTTGCGCCGCGGATGGGATTCCCGGATCTCGAACAGTTGGAAGTGTGCTACCACCTCGGGGAGGTGCGGGAGTATCAATATTTCCATGAGGCTCTTTTAGACTTCGCCGTGCGAATGGCGAAGGAGCCATATGAAACCGACGCTTGGAAGCAAGCGCAGCGGAGTGATGACGCCCTAAAGCGGTCGGTGTATCTCCTTCAGCGGCCTGGGTATCGAAACGAAGCTTGAGTCGGGCGCGACCCGCATCGCGCAAACTACGGAGCGCCCTTCGACAGGCTCAGGGTGACATCGGGGTTGGCTCAGGCCGACAGTGGCTACGGGTCACGTAGGCTTCGGTACGGTGGGGAGGGCGTCGTGCTCCCATTCCATCCAGGAGCCGTCGTAGACCGCGATATCGTCGAAGCCGGCCTCGCGTAGCGCGAGCCACGCGCCCGATGCGGAGACGCCGCTGCCGCAGCTGACGACGGTGCGCGCGTGCGGATCCAGGCCGGTTTCGCGCACGAGGCGTTCGAGCGTCGCGGGATCCGCGACGCGCCCGCCGCGCGCGTCTTCGAGGAGCAGGTTTCCGCTCAGCCGGCGAGCGCCTTTGATGTCGCGGTCACGCTGCGCGTACGTTTGGTCGCGCTGCGTCTCGAGCAGCTGCGTGGGGCTGCGGCCTTCGGCGATCGCGAGCACTTCGTCGCGCGTTGCGCGCAGCTCGGGTCGCGCGCGCGGCGTGAACGTCGCGGGCGCGTACGCCGGCACGTCGGACTTGACCGGGTAGCCCGCAGCGGTCCAGGCCGGAAACCCGCCCGCGAGCACGTAGGCTTCGTCGTGCCCGTAGTAGCGGAGCATCCAGACGAGGCGCGCGGCGAAGGGGATCGTGCCGGCGTCGTACGCGATTACGATCGTGTCGTCGCCGATGCCGTGCTCGCCCATCGCGCGCGCGAACGCTTCGGGCGGGGCGACGCGCGCGGCGTACGGCGTCGCCGGATCGCTCAGGTCGTCCGCATAGTCGAGGTGTACCGCGCCGGGGATGTGGCCGGCGGCATACTGCTCGCGCCCGGCGGGCATCGCAACGACGCCGCCGTGCGGCACGCTGCGCGCATCGACGGCGTGGACCCGCGGATCGCCGCGATGCTCCGCGAGCCACTCGATCGTGACGAAATCAACCGGCATGGCTAGACCGAAATCGACGTCTTCGAGAGGTCGAAGCGCTTTTCGGCGTCGTCGGCGATGTACTTGCCGATCGCGAGCGACGAGGTCGCCGCCGGTGACGGTGCGTTGCGCACATGGACGACGCCGTCCGCGCCTTCGAACACGAAGTCGTCGACCAGCGCGCCGTCGGCGGTCATCGCCTGCGCGCGCACGCCGGCCGGGCCGGGGAGGCAGTCCTCGGGCCGCAGCTCGGGGATGTAGCGCTGCAGCGCCTTGACGTACGCCGAGCGTACGAGATCGCGGTACATCTCGCCGGCGCCCATCTCCCAATACTTGGTCGCCATCTTGAAGAAGCCGGGATACGTCAGCGCATCCCACAGCTCGACCGGATTGATCGTGAAGAACGAATAGCCTTCGCGCGCGAACGCGAGCACCGCGTTCGGACCGAGCCAGAT
Organism: Vulcanimicrobiota bacterium; assembly: GCA_003168375.1. GTDB lineage: Bacteria > Vulcanimicrobiota > Vulcanimicrobiia > Vulcanimicrobiales > Vulcanimicrobiaceae > Vulcanimicrobium > Vulcanimicrobium winogradskyi. The sequence continues at coordinate 852,439 of PMSI01000003.1, read as the reverse complement.
CGAGCCGTCCATGCGCGGCGTGAAGTGCACGCCGAGGAACGGGAACTCAGGGTCGGGGACGGGATAGATGTTGCCCTTGACCAGATGTGACATCTCGGGCTTGAGGATCAGGTAATCGCCGCGGAACGGAACGATCTTGGGATCGACGCTGCCGCCCGTCATCCGGCCGAGCTTGTCGCTGTAGAGGCCGCCGCAGGTGATGACCGACTTCGCCTGGATCTCGCCCTTCGGTGTCTTCAGCACGGTGATGTCGCCGCGGCGTTCGATCCGCGTGACCTCGTGCCCGAGGTACATGTCGGCGCCGAGCTCCCGGGCATCTTCACCGTAGCTGCGTGAGACGAGACCCCAGTCGACGATCCCGGTAGCCGGCGAGAAGATCGCCTTGATCCCGCGGCAGTGCGGCTCGCGCACGGCGATCTGCCCGGCGTCGAGCATCTCGAGCCCCTCGACGCCGTTCTGCTGACCGCGGTCCCACAGGTCGTCGAGCCGGCCCAGCTCGGACTCTTCGGTCGCAACGATCAGCTTGCCGACGTTCTTGTACTCGATCCCCTTCGCGTCGCAGAACTCCCAGGCGAGCTTCCGTCCCTCGATGCACAGCTTCGCTTTGAGCGAGCCGGGTTTGTAGTAGATGCCGGAGTGGATGACGCCGCTGTTGTGGCCGGTCTGGTGCTTGCTCCAGACGTCCTCTTTCTCGACGTTCGCGAGGCGCAGGTGCGGATGGCGGAGCAGCAGCTCGCGCGTGGTGGCGAGACCGACGATGCCCCCGCCGACGACAGCGATATCGTAGACCATGTCCGGATTATTCTCTCAGGTCCCGGAGGCGTCCGCTACGACTTCGTTCCGGCGGCCGAACACAGGGAACGGCACTTCGGATAGCGGAGCCGTCGGGGTTATGTTGACCGCGCCCCGCACCGTATCGCCGTTCCGGAACGAACCGATCCGCGACTTCTCCGATCCCGCCGACCGCCGCTCGCTCGAGGAAGCGCTCGTTCGCGCGCGCGCCGGGCTCGGCCGGTCGTATCCGCTCGTGATCGACGGCGAGAAGGTGCGCGGTGCCGGCAGATTCACCTCGATCAATCCGGCCAGGCCCGACGAAGTCGTCGGCGTGGTCGACGAGGCGAGCGCGGCGCAGGTGTCGCAGGCGCTCGACGCCGCGACCGCGGCGTTTGCCCGGTGGAAGACGCGGAGCGCTGAGGAGCGGGCCGAGTTCCTGTTCGCCGCCGCGGCCCGGATCCGGGAGACCAAGGACGACTGGAATGCGCTGCTGGTCCTCGAGGTCGGCAAACCCTGGATCGAGGCTGATGCCGATACGGCCGAGGCGATCGACTTCCTCGAGTTCTACGCCCGCGAAGCGCTTCGGCTGGCGCACCCGCCGCCGCTCACCCCGATCGCCGGGGAGAAGAACTGGCTGACGTACCTTCCGCTCGGCGTCGGCGTCGTAATCCCGCCCTGGAACTTCGCCTTCGCGATCATGGCCGGGATGACGTCGGCGGCGATCGTCACCGGGAACGCGGCGATTCTCAAACCCTCGTCCGACTCCGCGGTCATCGCGGCCCGCTTCGTCGACCTGATGCACGAGCTCGGCCTCCCGCCGGGCGTGCTCAACTTCGTCCCCGGCGACGGGCCGACCGTCGGCGAGGCGTTGGTAACTGACCGGCGGACCCGCTTCGTGGCCTTCACGGGGTCGAAAGGCGTCGGGCTGCGGATCAACGAGCTGGCGGCGAAGACGCCGCCGGGCCAGCGCTGGATCAAGCGCGTCATCGCCGAGATGGGCGGCAAGGACGCCATCGTCGTCGCCGACGACGCCGACCTGGACGCCGCGGTCGCCGGCGTCGTCGCGGCGGCCTACGGCTTCTCCGGCCAGAAGTGCTCCGCGTGTTCGCGGGCGATCGTCGATGCCGCCGTCTACGACGCTTTCCTCGCCAAGCTCGTCCCGGCGGTCGAGGCGCTGCGGGTCGCGGATCCGTCGGTCGACGGAGCTGCGGTCGGTCCGGTGATCAACGCGAAGGCGGCCGAGGTGATCCTCGGCTACGTCGAGGTCGGCAAGGGCGAGGGGCGTCTGCTCGCCGGCGGAGGGCGGGCTCCCGGCGCGGGGTTCTTCATCGAGCCGACGGTAATCGCCGACGTCGCGCCCCGCGCGCGAATCGCTCAAGAGGAGATCTTCGGCCCGGTCCTGGCGGTCATCCGGGCGCGAGACTTCGACCACGCGCTCGAGGTCGCCAACGACACCGAGTTTGGGCTCACCGGCGCCCTGTACTCGGCGAGCGAGGAGCGTCTGCGGCGGGCCGCGGACGAGTTTTTCGTCGGGAACCTGTACCTGAACCGCAAGTGCACCGGTGCGCTGGTCGGCGGGCAGCCGTTCGGCGGCTTCAACATGAGCGGGACCGATTCCAAAGCCGGCGGCTACGACTATTTGCTGCTCTTCACCCAAGCCAAGACCGTCTCTCGGAAGGTCGCAGCGGAGGCCGCCGACGACCTCGCCGCCGGGATGGACTGAGCCTCACGCCGGCGCCTATTAGAAGAAGAGCCTTCGAGCAGCGAGCGGGCGGCCGCTGGGCGATTAGCCATGTGTACAGAGCGGTGGACAAAAGACCCGCCCCGGTTGTTGACATGGTAGACACGCGGTGATAGTCTATTTCTCGTTGACTCTGACGCCTCGCTCCTTTGGTGCGGTCAGTGATCCGGTCCGAAACGGGCTTGGCGGAAGCGTCCGTACCTTGAAAACTGAACAGTGCAGTAGCGCATAAGTCTGTGGGTCTCCGGCCCAGACAGGCAGGTGCGCGGTCCCGAAAGGGTCCGCGTTTTTGTTTGTCGGGGTTCAGAGATGAGTAGGATTCGTGCTGCGGTTCCCCCGGCTCCACCGGGAAGTCCCGCACCAAGCACGAGTCCCGTACAATTTATGACGAACGTCGTCCGCCGCAAGGCGTGCGGCGAAGATCCGGACTCGCAATCCGGGTCGATCGGCGAGCTCGAGCGATCGAGCGCGTCGAACAGTCAGCGAAGATAGAGCTTTTCAAAAGCTCCATGAAGTTTTATGGAGAGTTTGATCCTGGCTCAGGATTAACGCTGGCGGCGTGCCTAACACATGCAAGTCGAACGAGGTAGCAATACCTAGTGGCAGACGGGTGAGTAACGCGTGGTCAACCTACCGTTGAGTGGGGGATAACTAGCCGAAAGGTTAGCTAATACCGCATACGTCTCCGAGGGGCATCCCTTGGCGATAAAAGGAGCAATCCGCTCGATGACGGGACCGCGTCCCATTAGCTAGATGGTGGGGTAACGGCCTACCATGGCTCCGATGGGTAGCTGGTTTGAGAGAGCGACCAGCCACACTGGGACTGAGAAACGGCCCAGACTCCTACGGGAGGCAGCAGTGAGGAATTTTCCGCAATGGGCGCAAGCCTGACGGAGCGACGCCGCGTGTGGGAAGAAGGCCTTAGGGTCGTAAACCACTGTCGAAGGGGAAGATAATGACGGTACCCTTGGAGGAAGCCCCGGCTAACTACGTGCCAGCAGCCGCGGTAAGACGTAGGGGGCAAGCGTTATTCGGAATCATTGGGCGTAAAGCGCTCGTAGGCGGATCAGATAGTCGGTGAAGAAAGACCTGGGCTCAACTCAGGGAACGGCACCGATACTGCTGGTCTTGAGGCAATCAGAGGGTGATGGAATTCCCGGTGTAGCGGTGAAATGCGTAGATATCGGGAGGAACACCAGTGGCGAAGGCGATCACCTGGGGTTGTTCTGACGCTGAGGAGCGAAAGCTAGGGGAGCAAACGGGATTAGATACCCCGGTAGTCCTAGCCGTAAACGATGGATACTAGGTGTAGGTGGTATCGACTCCATCTGTGCCGCAGTTAACACAATAAGTATCCCGCCTGGGGAGTACGGCCGCAAGGTTAAAACTCAAAGGAATTGACGGGGGCCCGCACAAGCGGTGGAGCATGTGGTTTAATTCGACGCAACGCGAAGAACCTTACCGGGGCTTGACATCGTACGAAATCCTACGAAAGTAGGCTTCCTCGCAAGAGGACGTACAGACAGGTGCTGCATGGCTGTCGTCAGCTCGTGCCGTGAGGTGTTGGGTTAAGTCCCGCAACGAGCGCAACCCTCGTCGTGTGTTGGTCCGCAAGGATCTCTCACGCGAGACCGCCGATGAGAAGTCGGAGGAAGGTGGGGATGACGTCAAGTCAGCATGGCCCTTACGTCCCGGGCTACACACGTGCTACAATGGGTAGGACAACGAGTCGCGAGCTAGTGATAGTAAGCTAATCTCTTAAACCTGCCCTCAGTTCGGATTGAAGGCTGCAACTCGCCTTCATGAAGTCGGAATCGCTAGTAAACGCAGATCAGCTACGCTGCGTTGAATACGTTCCCGGGCCTTGTACACACCGCCCGTCACGTCACCTGAGTTTAGTGTACCCGAAGCCGCCCGTGCAACCCGCAAGGGAGCAAGGCGTCTAAGGTGTGCTAGGTAAGGGGGACGAAGTCGTAACAAGGTAGCCGTATCGGAAGGTGCGGCTGGATCACCTCCTTTCTAAGGAGTACATGTCGTTGGATCTCGCCTAGCGCGATCGCAACGGCGTATACATTCTTTTGTCGACCACAGACGAAGCTCGAAGTTCGGGGTTCACCCGGCCGTTTATGGCTAAGGGCTGGATGAGAACGACGAGTCCGATGTTTTTCAGCATCGGTTGCGCGGCCCTCACATCGAGGGTCTCCCGCAAGACGATCGGCACGCATGCGTGTCGTTCGTCGGGACTGCACTGTTCAGCTTTGAGGGCACGGCCCGGGAAGCGCAGCGATTCGCACATCATCAAACGTGATGCGATCGCCGGCGAACCACGAGTCAAGCACTCGTACCTTGAAAACTGCATAGAGAAGAACTTTCATGTGCCAAACATGAGAGCGGGTCCATGCGAAAGCATGGACTGCAATTTCAAAAATTGTGTTCCTTAAGAACGCGTCTTAGTAAGTACATAAGAGCACACAGGTGGATACCTTGGCACGACAGGCGATGAAGGACGTAGCAGGCTGCGAAAAGCCTGGGGGAGCTGCCAACAAGCGATGATCCCAGGATATCCGAATGGGGCAACCCACGTGGCGTCATGGTCACGTACTCCGCGATGAATACAATAGTCGCGGTAGAGCATACCCGGTGAACTGAAACATCTAAGTAGCCGGAGGAAAAGACATCAACCGAGATTCCCGTAGTAGTGGCGAGCGAACCGGGAAGAGCCTAAACCCCGCACGTGTAAGCATAGCAGCGTTGCGTGAAGGGGGGTTGCACGGCAATCAGTCGAGGGTGCTATACCTCGAGGTCAGTAAGAAATCCGATCGAAAGACGAAGCCGGCTGGAAAGCCGCACCAAAGACGGTGATAGTCCCGTAATCGAATTCGTTCGGACTGACTCGATTGTTCGTAAGTAGGGCGGGGCACGAGAAACCCTGTCTGAATCTGGGAGGACCATCTTCCAAGGCTAAATATTCTGTCGTGACCGATAGCGCATAGTACCGTGAGGGAAAGGTGAAAAGAACCCCCGAAGGGGAGTGAAATAGAACATGAAACCGTGTGCTTACAAACCGTGAAAGGCCAATGCGCAAGCAAGGCTAATCGCGTGCCTATTGAAGAATGAACCTGCGAGTTACGTGGTACAGGCTTGGTTAAGGTGATGAGCCGGAGCCGCAGCGAAAGCGAGTCTGAATAGGGCAATTCGTCTGTATCAGTAGACCCGAAACCAAGCGATCTATCCATGAGCAGGCTGAAGCATGATTAATCTCATGTGGAGGGCCGAACCTGTTGTTGTTGAAAAAACATTGGATGACTTGTGGATAGGGGTGAAAAGCCAATCGAGCTTGGAGATAGCTGGTTCTCCCCGAAATAGTTTGAGGACTAGCGTTGCGTATTAAACCTTGGGGGTAGAGCACTGACAGGGCTAGGGGCCTTACCGGGTTACCGAACCCCATCAAACTCCGAATACCAGGGCGTATCGCGCAGCAGTCAGACGGTGGGGGATAAGCTCCATCGTCAAAAGGGAAACAGCCCAGATCATCAGCTAAGGTCCCTAATCGATGCTCAGTGGTAAAGGAAGTCGTTTCGCACAGACAACTAGGAGGTTGGCTTAGAAGCAGCCACCCTTGAAAGAGTGCGTAATAGCTCACTAGTCGAGTGAGGCGGCGCCGAAAATGTAACGGGGCTCAAGCATCGAACCGAAGCTATGGGATTACGCAAGTAATCGGTAGGGGAGCGTTGTCGCGTAGGCTGAAGCCAGACCGTGAGGACTGGTGGACGAACGACAAGTGCGAATGCAGGTATAAGTAGCGAGAAATGCGGGTGAGAACCCCGCACGCCGGAAGTCTAAGGTTTCCTGAGCTACGTCAATCGTCTCAGGGTGAGTCGGGTCCTAAGCCGAGGCTGAGAAGCGTAGGCGATGGCCAAGCCGTTCATATTCGGCTACCACCGACGTCAGTTTAGACTTTCTCGAACAGCGGCCGGCCACGAGCGATCGTGGTCGTTTGGTGTTCGTTGAAGTCTATGAAGTGAAGGGATGACGCAGGAGGATAGGTCAGCACACTATCGGATGTGTGTCGAAGCAGGTAGGGGGTCAGATAGGCAAATCCGTCTGGCAACTCCGAGATGCGAGTGCGAGGACCCTTGTGGTCCGAAGTGATTGACTCCACGCTGCCAAGAAAAGTCTCTAGCAATGACATAGGTGCCCGTACCGTACACCGACACAGGTAGACTGGCAGAGCATGCTAAGGCGACGGGAGAACCCCTGTTAAGGAACTCGGCAAATTAACCCCGTAACTTTGGGAGAAGGGGTGCCCCTTTTGGTCTAGTCTTCACGACGAAAGCTGAGGGGGGTCGCAGTGAATAGGCCCAAGCGACTGTTTAACAAAAACACAGGTCTCTGCGAACGCGAAAGCGGACGTATAGGGGCTGACTCCTGCCCGGTGCTGGAAGGTTAAAAGGAGAGGTTAGCGCAAGCGAAGCTTTGAATTGAAGCCCCAGTAAACGGCGGCGGTAACTATAACCGTCCTAAGGTAGCGAAATTCCTTGTCGGGTAAGTTCCGACCTGCACGAATGGAGTAACGACTTGGGCACTGTCTCGATGGGGGGCCCGGCGAAATTGCAGTACCAGTGAAGATGCTGGTTACCCGCGGCAGGACGGAAAGACCCCATGAAGCTTTACTGTATCCTGATGTTGGGTCTTGAGATTTTCTGTACAGGATAGGTGGGAGCCGACGATCCGCGGGCGCTAGCTCGCGGGGAGGCAACCTTGGGATACCACCCTGAAAATCTTGGGATTCTAACCTACAGCCGTAATCCGGCTGGGAGACAGCGTCAGGTGGGCAGTTTGACTGGGGCGGTCGCCTCCTAAAGAGTAACGGAGGCGCCCAAAGGTTCCCTCAGAACGGTCAGAAACCGTTCGTTGAGTGCATAGGCAAAAGGGAGCTTGACTGCGAGACGGACAGGTCGAGCAGGTACGAAAGTAGGGCTAAGTGATCCGGCGGTACCGAATGGAAGGGCCGTCGCTTATCGGATAAAAGCTACTCTGGGGATAACAGGCTTATCTCCCCCAAGAGTCCACATCGACGGGGAGGTTTGGCACCTCGATGTCGGATCGTCGCATCCTGGGGCTGTAGTAGGTCCCAAGGGTTGGGCTGTTCGCCCATTAAAGCGGTACGCGATCTGGGTTCAGAACGTCGTGAGACAGTTCGGTCCCTATCCGCCGTGGGCGTAGGAGATTTGAGGAGTGTCGACCCTAGTACGAGAGGACCGGGTTGAACGAACCTCTGGTGAACCGGTTGTCGTGCCAACGGCATAGCCGGGTAGCTACGTTCGGATCAGATAAACGCTGAAAGCATATAAGCGTGAAACTGACTTCAAGATGAGATCTCAACCTCGAAAGAGTGAAGGGTCGTGGGAGACTACCACGTTGATAGGCCGGAGGTGGAAGGCGAGCAATCGCTGGAGCTGACCGGTACTAATAGCCCGGACACTTAATAAGTACGCCAACTAAAGAACGCAATTGCGTTTGGCCATGGAAGTTCTTCGCTGTGCAGCTTTCGCCCGCGATCGCCTCGAGCTCAGGCTCGGCATCGCGGAGCGGATCAAGTTTCTGGCGGCCATAGCGGCGGGGTTCCACCCGTTCCCATCCCGAACACGGCAGTTAAGCCCGCCAGCGCCGATGGTAGTCGGACCGCAGGGTCCCTCGAGAGTAGGACGCCGCCAGATAATCCGTAACGAGGAGCCCGCCGATCAGCGATGATCGAGCGGGCTCTTTGTCATCCTGAGCCTGTCGAAGGGGTTAGTACTCTTGGGGCGTGGCAACCGGTTCGTGGTGAGACGGCTCGGCCGGCGGCGCCGCGTCGGCGGTCGCCTCGGTGCCGACGCGTTCGGAGAGCCACCGGAACCCGAGGAACGCGCCCAGTGCGAAGCCGAGCAGCACCACCGGCCGCCCCCAGCCGAAACCGCGGCGGGCCGGGGCTTCGTCGGTGCCGATCTGTTCGAGTTCGTCGGCGGCGTTGCCGGCGAGCGCGAACGAGTGCGGGTCGTAGCGGTTGAGTTTCACGTTCACGTGCCAGCGCTCGCTGTCGGGGATCCCGAGCGCCTCGATCAGGACGTCGGTCAGGCGGTTGCGCAGGGCGAACCAGCTCTTCTCGTCGACCCCGGGGGCGCTGATCTCCAGGTGCGTGTCGACGATCCCGCCGTCCGCGACCAGCCGCCCGGCGATCGCGAAGTCGCCGGGCTCGAACGCCGTGAAGTGAACGCTCGTCCACTCCGGCTTCTCGTCCGTCAGGATGTCGAGGACCGTTGCGGTCAGCTCGTCGGCGAGGTGGCGTTTCGTCTCCGCGTCGAGCGGTAGCGAGGAGAGGCGCAGGTACGGCATGCCGCTATCGTACCCGCTCGGTCGCTCCTCACGCTGAAACACCATGCCGCAGCGGCGGCATCAGGAGCTGTGAGGTGAGGAAGCCGGCGACGATCAGGATCGCCGACAGCAGGGCGCGCGCGCCGAGCGAGAGCGCGTCGGTCGTGTCAGCCTGGAAGACGTAGAGCAGGCTCTCGTATGAGAGCGAACCCGGGACGAGCACGAGCAGCCCAGGGACGAGGACGACGGCCTGGGGGATCCGCAAGTACCGGGCCGCCAGCGTCGTCACGAGTCCGATCCCAAACGCGGTTGCGAACGGGCTCGCCTGCGTGACGCCGAGCGCCGGCAACCAATGCGCCAGCGCGATGGTCGCGACGCACGACGCGACGATCCAGCCGACGTCGCGGTAGCGCGCGTGGAGGATCAGCGCGATCCCAAACGCCATCAACACCGCCGAGATCACTAGCGACAGCGACGGCGTGTGCCCCGGACTCACGGTCGGTCCGTTCAGCACCGAGTTTCGCATCAACCCTGCGCCGGAGCGCGAAACCGCAGCCGAGCGAGAGCAGCGTAACGAGGACGCCGCCGAGGCGTGTTGCCGCCGCCGAGCAGCAGCGCGGTTCCGCACCCGAGCAGCGCATAAGCGGCGATCGTCAGTGCCGGCGGATCCGGCTGCACCGCGGTGTCGATCGCGGTCACCTCGGCGAGCGCCAGATCCGGCTCGAGGCCGCGCCGCAGCGCGTGGACGACGCCCTCGAGCAACGCCAGCTTGCGCAGGTGCAGCTTCCCCGGTTCGAGCCGCAAGATCACGAGCTGCTGCGCGAATCCCGAGCCCACGGCCAGGGTGAGGCTGGTCGGCAGCACGTTGACCTGCATCGCGATCCCGCACGCGCCGCCTTCGCCGACCGAGGTTCGTCGCTCCGCCCGCGGAAGGTTTCGGGGTGGCTTTCTACGTTCGTCAGGGGCGTCTGCCCGACAAGCGGCACGTGCAATTTCGTGCACCGGACGGCGCGCTGTACGCCGAAGAGCTGATGTCCACGAAGGGCTTCGAGAGCGTCTACTCGCTCGCGTACCACCTACGCCCACCGACCGCGACGCTCGACGTGCAGCCGTGGGAGCGCCCGATGGTGCGCTTCCTCCCGAACGATCCGGTCCGGAACCGGCACTGGTTCACCGGCCGCCTGCAGAAGACCGGCGACGCCGTCGAGGCGCGCGTCCCGCTGGTCGGCAACGACGACATCGTCATCTCGACCGCGGTGGTCACGGAGCCGATGGCCTATTTCTTCCGCAACGCGAGCGGCGACGAGATGCTGTTCGTGCAGAACGGCGAGGGTGTCCTCGAATCCTCATTCGGAATGCTCGAGTACCGCGCGCACGACTATCTCTACGTGCCGATGGGGACGACCTACCGGCTGCAGCCGCGCACGCCGACGACGCTGTTCGTCGCGGAGTCGTCCGGACAGATCACGATCCCGCGCAAGTTCCGCAACGAGTTCGGACAGCTCGCCGAGCACGCGCCGTATTACGAGCGCGACTTCCGTGCGCCGGTGCTCCCCGATCCCGTCGACGAGGTCGGCGAGTTCGACGTGCGCATCACCGCGAAGGGACGCCACGCGAAGTACGTCGTCGCGAACCATCCGTTCGACGTCGTCGGATGGGACGGCTACTGCTATCCGTGGGCGTTCAGCGCCGACGAGTACGCGCCGATCACCGGCAAGCTGCACCAGCCGCCGTCGTCGCATCAGATCTGGGACGCGCCGGGCGCAGCGTTCATCCTGTTCGCGCCGCGCATGTTCGACTACCACCCGCTCGCTGTGCCGGCACCGTACAACCATTCGTCGGTCGACTGCGACGAGATCATCTACTACGCGTCGGGCAACTTCATGTCGCGCCGCGGGATCGAAGAGAAGTCGGTGACGCTGCACGCCGCCGGCGCGCCGCACGGCCCGCAGCCGGGCGCCGTCGAGGCGTCGCTCGGAAAGACGTACACCGACGAGCTCGCCGTCGCGATCGACGCGTTCGGTCCGCTGCGCGTCGCCGAGACCGTCGGCGGTGTCGAAGACGCAGCGTATTTCCGGAGCTGGGTCGCGCAGCCGGCCGGCACGTAGCCGTGCCCAAGCGCTGAGTCATCGGTGCGTCTGACACTCAACGGCTGCGCCTGTTTCGTGTTCGCCGTCGGGCTGCTGGCGCTGGGGATCGCGTTCATCGTGTTCGGACGACAGCTGGCGCCGGCCGACACCTCGGCGGCGCAGGCGTTCCGGACCGATCCGAGCTGTACCGCACCGTTGTCGGCCGTCGTGCCGCCCGGGAACTGCACCGTCGTCGCCGCGACCGTCCTGGTCGCCGTGATGCGCGTGGGCAACGCAATGGGCCGTACGCGCAGCCGCACGCCGTACGTGTACCTGCACTTCGCCGACGGCAGCACCCTTAGCGACGACCTCGAGGGATCCGATGGGCGCGACTTCGTCCAGAGCGTCCATTCGGGCGCGCCGGCGCGCGCGCAGCTCTTTCGCGGGAAGCTCGTGCGGGTCGCCTCGGGGAGCTCGACGGCCGAGACCATCTCTGCGCCGGACGTCTCCGCGACGACCGATGCCGAGATGCCGTGGGTCGGCGCCGTGCTGATCGCCGTTGCTTCGCTGTTCGCGTTCGCAGGATTACGCGGAGCACGCCGCTAGGATCAACTGGAATGAGAGGGCCGTCGGGGTGCTGCGCGAACCGGGGATTCGTGCCGGACTCTATCCGCGTGACCGCGCGATCGCGGACTGCAGCGCTGCTCGGCGCCGTCGCGCTCGTCGCCGGGCTCCTCGGCGCATCACCGGCGGTGCGCTCGGAGGATGGCGCTGCGGTCGCGCGCCGCGTTGCGGAAACCTACGCCGCGGCGACGCACGGAATCGTCGCCTTCGACGTCACGACCCACACGCAGCTCCGCGCCGGACCGTTCCGTCGGGACGACCTCGAAGATGGGGCGTATGTCGCGGTCGACGGGAAGCCGGTCCGCAAACGCGTGATCCGGTATCTCGACGGGCGACACGCCGCCAGCAGCGACGATCTGCAGCGCTTGAGCGCGAAGCCGGACCCTCCCTTGACCAGGTTCGGGATGCGGCTACCGTATCTGACCGAAGGCGTTGACGCGTACGCGTTCGATGCGCCGCGCGAGGGCGACGGCGGTACGGTGATCGCCTTTCGCGCGACGGTTCGCGACGAGGCGCACGGCGACGGAACCATGACGCTCGACAGCCAGTACCGGCCCGTTCGCGTCGTCTTCCATCCGGCCAAGCTCCCGCCCAAGCATGAAGGTACTGCGACGGTGACTGAGGCGACCGTGACGGTAGAGTTCGGAATCGTCGCGACGGGCCGGTGGGAGGTCACGCGCCTGGTGCACGCATTCTCCGGACGCTACGGACCCCTCGGGGCCCGCGCCGATGCGACGACGAGCTACGACGCGTACCGCTTTTTCCCGACCGTGGAGCTTGCGCATGCGGCGATCGAGCGCGAATGAAACATCGCGGGGGTCGGCCGTCGGAACGCGCGAGCGTCACGTGCGCGTCGGTGTGCGGCTCGAAGGTGAAACCCAGCGCGGAAAGCGGGCGGCGAACCGTTTCGCAAAAGTGGCCGAACGCGCCGACCGGTTCGCCGGATCCCACCCACGCGACACGTGGCCAGTTGAGCTCGCTGTACCCCGGATGATGCGGGGCGAGAGGGTGGCCGGGACGCTGCTCGAACCGGGATTCCGTGCCCGACTATATCCTGATCCCGCTCCTGCTGGTCCTCATGAGCGTCGGCCTCATGGCGCTGATCTACTGGGGCAGCTTCGTCGAAGAGCGCCGCAACGGCCGCAGCCGCGTCTAGGAGCCTCCCGGCTGTCCTATGCCCTATGTGCCGCCTTTCGAGATGTAGGTCACGTTGAGGCGAATGCTCCTGATGATCGTTTGGCAGCGGCCGACGTCCGCGTGATGGAGCGTGTTGCCGGCCGGTGATCCGATCTCGTCACCCGTCGACTGCATCAAAAAAGCGGCACCGTATTGCTTGACGAAGGCAGTGACGTCGTTGTTGGGTCGCATGCCCGGGTACACGGGCCAGGTCGTGTAGTTCGCGAGCGCGGAGCCGGCCGGATACAGCCAGAAGTTCGCGCGCCAGCAGCCGGCATCAGGCGGGCAGGAGATCGCGCTCGCGAAGCCGCCCGGCGGCTGGTTCGCCGTCGTGCCCTGGCTCACGACGGCGACCTGCGTTGCCATGCGGTACAGCGCGTAGTTGCACTGCGCATCGGCCGGCGCAACCTGTCCGAACAGCGTCGCCGATCGCAAGGTGGCGAGATCCGGTGGCAACTGGAAAATCAAGCCCAGTCGAAGGGCCTGCGTAAAGAATTCGGGGCACGCGAGCGGCTCAGTCCCTGCATGCCACGATGCCTCGGACATCACGATGCCCCAATCGGTCGTACCGGCGACGGTGTGCATCGAGCGCCAGGCGCCGGTGCCGTCGGCAAATTGAGGCCAGGATCCGCTGTTGCAGTAGTTGAGATGCGTCCGTTCGTGATGATAGCCGTAGAACTGCATCTGGGTGGACGGGGCGAGCGAGGCGTAGCGAAAGACCGAGCTGGTCGCGTTTTTCGCGCCGAGGCAAACCTGAGGGCTTTGAGCGCCGTCGAGGCTCCCGGAATACGCCGTGACGATGAAGCACCCGGTCGTGCCGACGCGTTTCGGATCGAGCACGGCGAAGCGTACCTGCGCTTGCTGCGAGATCGTTTGGATCGGCGGCGGTAGCCCGATTGAACGGACGCGGCTGCGCTGGTAGACGTGGAACCCGTCGATCGCGCCGCCGTTCCAGTCCCAAATCAAGATATAAAAGTTGTTCGCCATCGCCTCTTCGCAGGCGACGCCGGCGAGGCCGCCGCCCGCATAGGTCGTGCACTCGGCGACGGATTTCGTAGCGCGGAGGTTCACCGGCGCGGGAATGGCTTGCGCCCGGCCGCCGGTGGGCAGAAGAGATAGCCAAACAGCAGCAGCCAGAGCGGCGGCGAGAAGACGAACGCGCATTCTCAGCTCCCTCCGGGACGCTCGGTCCCGGCCGAAACACCCTCGCAGCACCGTGCATTCGACGGCAACTCCGAGCGAGCATGCTCACGCGAGAAGGGCGCCGCATCGCTGCAGCGCCCTTCGCGTTTCGTCCGATGCGGAGACGCTACGCGACGTGGGCGGGGGCGAGGTCGTGCTGTTGCAGCACGAGGCCCGGCGAGATGATGTGCTTGTTCATCCCCAGCAGTGAGGGGTCGACGCCCAGGGCGAGCGCGACGAGTTGCGGGAGGTGGAAGATCGGAAGATCGGTGCGGCCCCAGCGCGCGACCGAGTCGGCCTGGTAGCCGTCGAGCGCGAGGTGGCAGAGCGGGCACGGCGTGAGCACCGCTTCCGCGCCTTGGTCCTTCGCCATGCGCATGTTCTGGCCGACCATGTTCGGCGCGATCCCGTCCTTCTCGAGCTGGACGTGGAACCCGCAGCAGCGCGTTTTGCCGGCGTAGTCGACGGCCTCGCCGCCGAGCGCTTCGATCAGATCTTCGAGCGAATGCGGGTTGCGCGCCGACTCCCAGCCGTTTACCGATTCGGGGCGGATGATGTGGCAGCCGTAGAACGCGGCGACCTTGAGACCGTTGAGTGGCTTGACGACCATCTTTTTCAGCTCGTCGAGACCGATGTCGTCGATCAGCAGCCACAGCAGATGGCGCACCACCACGGTGCCGTCGTACTTCGCGCCGAACTTGCCGAGGATCGCGTTCGCCTGGCCCATGTGGCCTTCGTTTTCGAGCAGTTCCTTGTTCGCGGCGCGCATGTGGCCGGTGCAGGTCGAGCAGATCGTGATCACGTCGTCGAGGCCGAGCGCCTCGGCCTGCGCGTACGTGCGCGCGTTCAGGACGCGGGCGACGTCGCGGTTGGTGTCGTTCAGCACCGAGGCGCCGCAGCATGACGCCGCGGTCAGCTCGACGAGCTCGATCCCGAGCCGGTCGGCCAGAAGCATCGTCGAGTTGAAGAGCTCCTTGCACGACTCTTTGGCGACGCAGCCGGGGAAGAACCCGTACTTGCGCATCTGCGCCGACTTCGACTTGCCCTTGATCGTAGGCTTGTCCAGTGTTGCAGCCATCAGAGTGTTGGAGCCTCCAGGGTATTGAAAATCAACCGGATCTCGTCGACCTTCGGAACGGGTTTGAGGAACAGCGGCGGGATCTTCCCGGCTAGCGCCAACCGGATTCCGAGCGGCGCGACCTTGATCAGGCCTCTAATGTTGAAGCGGCCGACGGTGCCTTGGATGACTTCGGTCTCGTGCAGCATCCCCGTCGCCTTGATCGTCTTCGCGACGACCAGCGCGTGGCGCGGGCCGGCGGCGTCGGTGATGCCTTCCTCGATCGTTGCGCGTTTCACCGCGATGATGTCGTCGTGCGGGTCGACGTGCTTGGGACAGTACGAGCACGCGTAGCAGTGCGCGCACAGCCAGAGGTAGTCGTCGCTGATCTGCGCGGCGCGCTCTTTGCGCTTCGAGTCGCGGACGTCTTCGATGAAGCGGTACGCATACGCGATCGCGGCCGGACCGGCGAACGCCGGGTCGACCGAGACGACGGGACACAGCGCGTAGCAGGTCGCGCACATCACGCAGTTGGCGACGGCGACCAGTTTCTTCATGTCCTCCGGCGACACGCGGCGTTCAGTCGCGTGGTCCGAGTCCTTGTCCTTGGGCTGCAGGTACGGCTTGAGGCGCGTGTACTTGTCCCAGAACGGATCCATGTGGACCACGAGGTCCCGCATGGGCTGGAAGTTCGGCATCGGATCGATCGCGATCGAGCGGTCCGACTTGAGCACCGTGCGCACGGGCGTCTTGCACGCCAGTCCGGTCGTGCCGTTGATGTTCATCGAGCACGAGCCGCAGATCGCGGAGCGGCAGGAGCGCCGGAACGTAATCGTGCCGTCGATCTCCGCTTTGGCGTGCTCGAGCGCGTCGAGGACGGTCGCCGTCTCAGGCAGATCGGTGATCTCGACGCGGTCGCGGTGCGGAACCTCGTCGGTCGCCTGGTCGAAACGGAAGATGTCGAGGGTGTACGCCATGATTTAGTACGTCCGAACCGAGGGCTGCCACTTGGTGATGACCACCTTGCGCGAGTAGTCGGGTTCGGGGTCGGTCGTCGAACCCTTGTACCGCATCAGCGTGTGGACCATCCACTTCTCGTCGTCGCGGTCGGGGAAGTCCGTTCGCGCCTGCGCGCCGCGTGACTCCTGGCGGTTGATCGCCCCGAGCACGATCGGCTGGGCGATGTCGGCCAGGCACTCGGTTTCGAGCAAGCCGATCAGGTCGGTGTTGAACGTTTTCGACTTGTCCTGGACGGTCATCGTCGTCGCGGCCTCGCGTGCCTGGCGGAGTTCGTCCATCCCGAGCTTGAGGCCGGCTTCGTCGCGGAAGATGAACGCGTGGTCGCTCATCGCGCCGTTGACCATCTTTCGCACCTGGCTGTGACGCTCGCCGCCGGTGCGGGCGAGGATCCCGTCGATGCGGTCACGCTCGCTCTGGAGCGTCTTGGTCGACGGCTTCACGTCGCCCAGGTTCTTGATGTAGTCGGACGCGTGCTGTGCCGAGCGCGCCCCGAACACGATCGTCTCGAGCAGCGAGTTGCCGCCGAGCCGGTTCGCCCCGTGGACCGAGACGCAGGCGCATTCGCCGGCGGCGTACACCCCGGGGATGCGGGTCGCGCCCCACTTGTCGGTTTCGATCCCGCCCATCGCATAGTGCATCCCGGGCAGGATCGGGATCGGCGTGTCGATCGCGTCCTTGCCGGTCGCGTCGAGCGCGAGCTCGCGGATCTGCGGCAGGCGCTCGAGGATCTTCTCGCGCCCGAGATGCCGGAGGTCGAGGAAGACGCAGCCGTCGACGCCGCGCCCTTCGACGATCTCCGTCCACTCGGCGCGGCTGACCACGTCACGGGAGGCGAGCTCGCCCTTGGTCGGCGCATACTTGAACATGAAGCGCTCGCCCTCGGAGTTGAGGAGGTAGGCGCCTTCACCGCGCGCCGCCTCGGAGAGCAGCACGCCGTTTTCCTTGAGCGAGGTCGGGTGGAACTGGACGAACTCCATGTCCATCAGCGGAATCCCGGCGCGGTAGGCGATCGCCGTCCCGTCGGCGGTCGAGGCATAGCCGTTGGTCGTCTTGCGGTAAACGCGGCCGAGCCCGCCGGTGGCGAAGATCGTCGCCTTCGCGTTGACCAGCTCCAGCTCGCCGTTGCGCATGTTGTAGGCGATGAGGCCGGTGCCGATCCCGTCCTCGACGCAGAGCGCGGTGGCGAAGTACTCCTCGTAGACCTTGACGCCGAATCGCTCGAGCTGCTCCCACAGGGTGTGGAGGATGACGAGGCCGGTGACGTCGGCCGAGTAGCAGGTCCGGGCCGAGCCGGCGCCGCCGAACGGGCGCTGGGCGATGCGGCCGTCGGGCATGCGGCTGAAGATGCAGCCGCGGTGCTCGAGCCAGATGATCTGGCGCGGCGCATCGTCGGCCATCGCTTCGATCGAGTCCTGGTCGCCCAGGAAGTCGGAGCCCTTGACGCAGTCGTACGCGTGGTTCTCCGGCGAATCGTCCTCGCGGTTGCCCAGGGCGGCGTTGATCCCGCCCTGCGCGGCGCCGGAGTGGCTCCGGACGGGGTGCATCTTGGAGACGATCGCGACGTCGGCGCCGCGTTCCGCCGCTTCCACGGCGGCGCGCATCCCCGCGAGCCCGCCGCCGACCACGACGATATCGTGCTTGATCACCTGTGTTGTTCCAGCCCTCTAGAGGTGGTGTATCAGAAGGAGTGTAGACGGAAAAGCTTTCCGCGACGCACCACCTTCGTCGCACGGTGGCGTCCACGCTGCCTCGCCCCGCGAGGCGGTTGAAATTCGCAAGCGAGCGGCCGGTTCTTCCCTAACCGGGTCGGTCGCGTCCGCAGGGCGCCCGTACGGGTCTCAGGTAAGTGAACGTACCCCGCGCCCGTTCTCCCGTCGTAGGTTGATTTTCCGTTGAGCTCGTTCGTCCATCTGCACGTGCATTCCGAGTACTCGCTGCTCGACGGCGCGTGTCGCGTCGACACACTCTGTCGCAAGACGGCGGACGAAGGCGCGCCGGGGATTGCGCTGACCGACCACGGCGTGATGTTCGGCGCGGTCGAGTTCTACGATGCCGCGAAGGAGAAGGGCCTCACGCCGATCATCGGCTGCGAGGCGTACATCGCGCCGCGCGGGCGCTTCGACCGGACGGTCCGCGACGAGGCCCACGTCACGCTGCTCGCCGCCAGCGACGTCGGCTACAAGAACCTGACCACGCTGATCTCCAAGGGCTTCCTCGAGGGGTACTACTACAAGCCGCGGATCGACCTCGATCTGCTCGCGCAGTACAACGAGGGTTTGATCGTCCTTTCGGGCTGCATGTCCTCGCTGGTCTCGGCGCCGCTGCTCAAGAACGACTACGAGACGGCGAAAAAGAACGCGAAGGTCTTCGGCGAGATCTTCGGCGACCGGTTCTACGTCGAGATCATGCGGCACGGGATGCCGGAAGAAGACGTCATCAACGAGGGACTGATCAAGATCGCGCGGGAGCTGAATTACCCGCTGGTCGCGACCAACGACTCGCACTACCTGACCCAAGGCGACGCGCAGGCCCACGACGTGCTGCTCTGCATCGGCACTGGGAAGACCGTGCAGGACACGAGCCGGATGAAGTTCTTCTCCGACCAGTTCTACGTGAAGTCGGCGGAAGAGATGCGCGAGCTGTTCGCCGACATCCCGGAGGCGTGCGACAACACGCTCGAGATCGTCAAGCGCGTCGACATCAAGATCCCGAACAAAGTGTTCTACCTGCCCGACTATCCGGTGCCCAAGGCCGAAACGGCCGAGCAGCCGACCGCCGAGGACTATCTCCGCGGCATCTGCGAGGAGGGGCTGCTCGCGCGCTACGGGGTCGAACGCGCGACGACCGACGCCGCCTTGCGCGAGCGGATGGAATACGAACTCGGCGTCATCAACACGATGGGGTTCGCGTCGTATTTCCTGATCGTGTGGGACTTCATCAAGTACGCCCGTGACCGCGACATCCCGGTCGGCCCCGGCCGCGGCTCGGCGGTCGGCTCGGTGGTCTCGTACTGCCTGCGCATCACCGATCTCGACCCGATCAAGTTCGGGCTGATCTTCGAGCGCTTCCTGAACCCCGAACGCATCTCGATGCCGGATATCGATACCGACTTTTGCGTCGAGCGGCGCGATGAAGTCATCCAGTACGTCATCGACAAGTACGGCAAGGACCGGGTCGCGCAGATCGTCACGTTCGGGACGATGGCGGCGCGCGCGGCGATCCGCGATGCGGGCCGCGCGCTCGGCGTCCCGCTCCCCGACGTCGATCGCGTCGCCAAGCTCGTCCCGTCCGGACCGGGCGGTCTCACGATCCCGCAAGCGCTCAAGCAGATCCCTGAGCTCGGGCTTGCGTACAACAACGATCCGCAGATTCGAAAGCTGCTCGACACGGCGGCGTCGATCGAGGGCCTCGCGCGCAACGCCTCGACCCATGCCGCCGGCGTGGTGATCTCGAAGAACCCGCTGACCGACCACGTCCCGCTGGTGAAGATCGGCGACGACGGCATCAACACGCAGTACGACATGAACATGGTCGAGCGCGTCGGCCTATTGAAGATGGACTTCCTCGGCCTGCGGAACTTAACGGTAATGAAAGCGGCCTCGGACGAGATCCGTCGCACAGTGAACCCTGAGTTCGATTTGGCGGCGATGCCCGACGACGACCAGAGAACGTACGACATGATCAGCCGCGGCGAGACGCTCGGCATGTTCCAGCTCGAATCCGACGGGATGAAACGCGTCTGCACCGAGCTGAAACCCTCGGGTCTCATGGACGTCGTCGCGCTCGTGGCCCTGTATCGGCCGGGACCGATGGAGTGGATACCGGATTACATCGCCGGGAAGCACGGCCGGAAAATTCCATCGTACATTCATCCGAAGCTCGAGCCGATACTCGCAGAGACGTACGGTATCGCGTGCCTACATGGTGGCACACCAATTTGGTACGCTGACGGCACCATGAAACGGATCGAAGACGTACGTCCGGGTGACGACATTCTTACGTTCGACAAGGGTGTCGTTCGCAGCGGAAAAGCCGCGACAGTGTGGCCAAGTGGCAAGAAAATATTGCTACGGCTGACCCTGTCGACCGGAACGGTGCTTGAGTGTTCCGAGGATCATCGTTTCCCGACGCCTGTTGGCGATGTCCACGCGCGCGATCTCCGCGTAAACTCAGCGTATAAACGCCGTTCCGCCTATCTCTACACGGAACCGCGATCAATGCTCTTCGAGGCGTGGTCCCTGCCGTGCACGCAGCCCGGATGGGAAATCGGCAGGGACCGCGCCTATCTGCTCGGGCTCCTTGTTGGCGACGGAAGTATGAAGCCGAGCTCGAAGACCGTCACGTGCGGTACCAAGGAGAATGCCGACGAAATCGCCCGGCGCTTCCGTGACGCCTTTGGGGCGCGCACGACGGTGTACTTCAATACACGAGCGTGGTACGTGCGGCCAGCGTTTAAGACGCGGCCGACTCCGCTCAACGTTTGGCTTGATGAGGTGTATGGCGATCGCTCGTGGCAAGTCGGCTGCGAAGCCAAGTGCTTGCCAATAAAGACGAACTCACTCGTCGAGCGAGATCGCATTGCTCTTTTGAAGGGCCTTTGGGACAGCGACGGGTGCTATGGGACGGCCACCTATTTCCGCTCGACTTCTCCGGAGCTTATCCGACAGGTAGCTCAGCTTCTCGGCTCGCTGAAGATCAGTTACTACGTTCGCAATACTGCGGTCTACGTGGTCGATCGGTCGCGATTCACAAACTTGGTCGGAATGCCGCTCCTGCCCGACAAGCACTACAAGTTGGAACGGCAAACAAACGTCCTACCGGTCTTGACTGCCGATCTACGAGCCAACCTCGGCGGCTCCGTCGCAATGGCCGAGCGTGTGGCGCGACAGTGCCTGAACCGCGCGTCGCGGTCGGCGTTCACGAAGGTGCAGCCTGCAAGCACGTATCTGCAGCGAATCCCTGCGTTTTGGGACACGTACGCGAAAACGTACGAAGAGCTGTACCTGGGCGACACTCGTCCGGTCTTCATCGACTCTATCGAGGAGGTCGGCGAAGGCGAATGCTTCGATCTGCAGATGGAGGACCAGAGCGCACCGTATTTCATCGCGAACGGCGCGGTCACTCATAACTGCTATCAGGAGCAGGTCCTGCGGATTGCCCGTGATCTGGCGGGTTTCTCGATGGGACAGGCTGATGAGCTCCGCAAGGTGGTCGGGAAGAAGCAGAAGGACAAGATCCCGTACTACAAAGAGAAGTTCATCGCGGGCTGCGTTGCAAACGACGTCTCTCGCGACCTAGCGGAGCGCATTTTCGCGTTTATCGAGCCGTTTGCGGGGTACGGCTTCAACAAGGCGCATGCTGTCGCGTATGGGTGGATCGCGTATCAGACCGCGTATCTCAAGGCGAATTATCCGCTGCAGTACTTTGCGGCGCTGATGTCATCGGTGCGGGACAAGACCGACAAGCTCGTCGAGTACATCGACGAGGCGAAGAAGATGGGCATCGCGGTGTTGCCGCCCGACGTGAACGCGTCGCTGGTGGACTTCGCGGTGGTAGGCCAGGAGATCCGGTTCGGGCTCGCGGCGGTCAAAGGTGTCGGCGAGAACGCGGTGCGCTCGATCCTCGGCGCGCGAGATGCGGGCGGGTCGTTCGCCGACCTGTACGACATCGTCAACCGCATCGACGTCAAGGCGGTGAACCGCAAGGTCTACGAGGCGCTGATCAAGTGCGGCGCGCTCGACCCTCTGCCGGGGAACCGCGCGCAGCTGCTCAACGCGCTCGACGGCGCGCTGGAAGGCGCGGCACGCGAGGCGCGCGACCGCGAGATGGGCCAGAGCTCGCTGTTCGGGATGATCGAGGAGCCGCACCCTGCGCTTGCCCCGTCGTTGCGTCCCCTGCCGGCGCCGACGACGATGGAACAGCTGGCCTGGGAGAAGGAGACCCTCGGCATCTTCGTCTCGGGCCACCCGCTCGCTGATGTGACAGAGGCACTCGCACGAACCGGCGCGATCCCGATCCGCGACCTGCGCAGTCTGGAAGACGACGCGCCGGTGAAGATCGCGGGGCTCGTGACCGCCGTACGCCGAACGCTGACGAAGGCACAGACCCAGATGCTCTTCGCCACGATCGAGGATACGACAGGCGCGATCGAGTGCATCGTCTTCCCGAAGCAGTACCCGGAGCTGCAGGCCCGCTTCGTCGAGGACGGGATCGTCGTCGTCACCGGCCGCCTGCGCCTGCGCGAGCGTCGCGGAACCACGCCGGGTGAAGAGGTTCCGCTCGAGCTCAACGTCTCGGTGAACGACGTTCAGCCGTTCGACCGCGGTAGCTCACGCGCGGCGCCGGCGCCGCCCGACGGCTGGCACGTCACGGTGAGCTCGCGCGAGCACATCGACCACGTCGCGACGCTGATCTCCGAGTGGTCGGGCACGACGCCGCTCGTGCTGCACATCAACGGCTCGACGGTCCAGCGCGGCGTCGCATCCGATCGCCGCGTCCGCGAGCGCCTCGTTGCGATCGTCGGCGAAGCGAACGTCAGCGAAGGTTCTCCGTGAAGGCGCCGCTACGGTGAGTGTCGAGCAGAGTAGAATCTGGCGAGAAGCCTTCGGCGAGCGATCGTCTGACCCATACGCCGAACAGCGTCAGCGCCTCCGTGTTGCATTGCAGGGCTTCCGCCATCGTGCGGCATTGCTAGCCGGTGAAATACCGCGGAACCTGGCACACTATACGGTTCATGACATCACTCATCTTGACGCTTTATGGGGCCTTTGCGACATCATCGCCGGCCCGAGCATTACTCTCACCCCGCCCGAGGCGTTTATTTTAGGGGGCTCAATCCTGTGTCACGACCTTGGCATGTCGGCGAGCGCGTACGTTGGTGGCCTTACGGATGTTGAGGCATCGCCACTGTTTGCCGAGGGAATAGCGGTGCTATGCTTTACCGCGGATGCCCTTAGCGAGGCACAACGGGAAGCGGCAGTGGCATGGGTGCTTCGCGAAAACCATGCAATTCAACGGGGCTTGCTGCCAACGCAGGGATGGCGCGACACTCGTACTGGCGAGTCTTTGTATCTTATCGAGGATGCGGAGCTTCGGAAGACCTTCGGAGTTTTAATCGGACAGCTTGCGGCAAGTCACTGGTGGAGCTTTGAAAGAGTCGCGTCGCAATTGTCACGCATATTGGGCGCCGCACTTGACTTTCCGCACGATTGGTCCGTCGATGTCCTGAAGATCGCCGCCCTATTACGGCTTTCAGACGCGGCCCACATCGATGCTAGAAGGGCGCCGACGTTCTTGCGTGCCATTCGAGGGATTCACGGCCCGTCTGAACTCCATTGGCTCTTTCAGGAGTGCATCTTACAACCGCGGTTGGTCGTAGATCGCCTTGAATATTCGGCCGCGACGCCAATTGGTATTGCTCACGCACCGGCTTGGTGGCTTGCTTTTGATGCAATCAATATGATTGACAATGAATTGGCCGCTGTCGACTCCTATCTATCTGCAGATCCTTCTCGGGTGCGATTTGCGGCGCGCGGAGTGGTTGGCGCGCACAACTCAACGGCGCTCGCTCGTCTAATCCCCACCGCTGGGTGGATGCCGCTTAATGCACAGCCTCAGATTTCAGATGTTGCGGCGTTGATTGACAAGCTGGGTGGTAAGGAGCTCTATGGAAATAACCCATCGATAGCGATCCGGGAGCTTCTACAGAACGCAAGCGACGCGATTCGGGCTGTGCAGGCGATCAGGGGTGGAACTCTGGCCACTGATCGGATCCACCTGGCATTGGATACACATACCGCTGCGTTACAGGTCGTTGACACTGGAGTCGGTATGTCTGTCGACACGATCCGGGACGTGCTCCTGAACTTCGGCGTTTCCGGATGGCGTGCGGATCTTGTCCGTCGAGACCTACCTGATTTGCTACGAACGAAATTTCGGGCAACAGGGAAGTATGGTATAGGTTTTTTTTCGATCTTCATGCTCGGCCAGCGAGTAACCGTCGCGACGCGTAGGTTCGACGGTGCTGCGCGTGACACAATCGTGCTAGAATTTATGAATGGCTTGTGGGAAAGGCCGCTACTGCGCGAGGCTAGCCTGTCTGAGCGGATGCTTACGCCCGGAACAAAGATTTCGGTTAGTCTGGACTCTGACGTATTGGAGAATCTGTTGTCTCCAATTCTGGAAGATCCGAGATTTGCGGATGTAGCGCTTAATAAACTGGTGGAGACATTAGCTCCGGGAAGCGTTGTGCCAATCGACGTCGACCAAGACGGAACCGTGTCTACCGTGCTAGACGGCAGACCAATAGCCGAGCTTACCGAAGAGGAGTTGTTCGAGCGAATCAAGCTTCCGACGAATCCTCGATGGGAACTCCGTGAAATGGAATACCAGCGGTCTTCCAATATAACGAGCAATTCGGGAGAGTGGCTGGGGCGCGCTGCGCTTGCGAGATCACACCGCTCGGTTTTTGTTAGCGAGGCTTGTATCGTAGTCTCAGATGGCGGAATACGTGGTGGTACGATAGAGGGTCTTGTCGGCATCGTGCGAGGCGAACCGCTGCGGGCGACTCGCGACGTCGCTCGTCCAATCGGGGATGTGAGCGCATATTCGCGGTGGGCCACGGAGCAGTGTCAGCTTCTTAAGGAGTTTGACGTGTCAGGTTCGGCGCAAACGCATGCGGCTCTGACGGCGATTGCGCTCGGCGGCGACCCGGGGCCCCTTGCATTAGTCGAGAGCAAGGACGGCTTTCTAGACAAGTCTGCGCTAGCGGCGTGGATCGCCGCACGCCGTCGCTTTGTGCTGGTGAGTGACTCTCCAATTTCAGGGCTCAGATATGATCGCTATCATTCCAGTAGGATTGCTCTGGAAGTGGACGTGCTTGCAATCGATCAGAGTCCGCGGTTCTTCATTGTTAACGCGCTTACGGGAACCGTCGATGCGTGGCCCAATCGCCGACTTATGGGGATGTCGGAGTATGTTATGACTCTTGCGGCAGAATTGTGGGATGTTCCAGTCGAATCAATTATCGTGCAGGGAGATATCAACGCCTATTACTCGAAGGTGCAATATCACGTTGCGACGTTCGATGATGGTCGCGAGGTAGTCGAACCTGTGGCGATTGTGATGTACCCGGGCGGTATTTGACTCGTGCGACTGCCGGCTGGTGTTCGCGACTGGCTGCCGCACGAGCTGGCTCGCAAGCGCGAGATCGAGCAGCAGATGCGCGCGGTCTTCGGGCGCTGGGCCTACGAGGAGTTGCAGACGCCGATCGTCGAGCGCTTCGACGTGCTCGAGCGCGGGCTCGGTGAAGAGGCGAGCGAGCTGCTGTTTCAGTTCAACGACCGGCGCTCGACGGCGCTCGCGCTGCGCCCGGAGATGACGACCCCGGTTGCGCGGCTGGTCTCGACCCGGATGCGCGAAGCGCCGCTGCCGCTGCGGCTGGCGTACATCGCGCCGGTCTTCCGCTATTACGAGCAGCCGCAGGAAGGGCGGATGCGCGAGCTGACGCAGGCCGGGGTCGAGCTGATCGGTGCGGCCGGGATCGACGCCGATGCCGAGACGCTGTTCATGGCGATCGAGGGACTCGACGAGATCGGCTTGCGCGACGCGCGCTTCGACATCAACGACGCGCGGGTCGTCGACGGGATCCTCGACGGGGTCGGACTCGACGGTGACGCGGCGCGCGACGCGAAGGAGCTCATCAAGGTGCGCAACCTCGTCGGGTTGCGGAAGTTCGACCGGCCGGCGCTGGTCGAGTTCGCGCAGCGGCGCGGGCGGCACGATGCGATCGAACGCGCGCGCGGGATCTGCCGCACGCCGGAGTCGCGCGAAGCGCTCGACGAGCTCGATGCGATGCTGGAGCGCGCCGATGCGCTCGGCTACCGGGAACGCGTGACGGTCGACTTCGCGCTGCTGCGCGATCTCGAGTACTACACGGGGTTCCTGTTCGAAGGCTACGTCGAGGAGATCGGCTTCTCGCTCTGCGGCGGCGGCCGTTACGACTCGCTGCTGCCGAAGTTCGGGTTCGACGTGCCGGCCGTTGGTTGGACCGCCGGCGTGGAGCGGCTGCTGATCGCGCTCGAACGGCGCGGCAAGCACGTGCGCCGGCGGCGGCATCGCATCGACGTGCTGGTCGCCGGCTCGGACGTCGTCGCGGCGCGCGAGCGGGCGGCCGGAAACGTCGTCCGGTACGCCGGGTCCGACCTCGGCGACGAGGCGTTGCTCGAAGAGGCCCGCGCGTACGGAATTCCGCGCGTCGTCATCGCGCTCGACGGGACCGTGCGCGAGCTGCGCGTCGGCCGCCGCATGGACGAGCTGCCCGTGCCGCGTACGCCCTCGAACTGGGATGCGCGATGAGTAAGCCTCCCGAGGCACCTAGGGACGGGCTGACGATTGCGATGCCGAAGGGGGCGCTCTACCGCGACGCCGCGGCGCGTCTGCGCGCTGCCGGGATCGACGTTCCCGATGACGTCGGGCGGAAGCTCACGGTCACCACCGCGGACGGGACGACGCTGCTGTTTCTGCGGCCGACCGACGTGCCGGCGTACGTCGAGTTCGGTTCGGCCGACTGCGGGATCGTCGGCAAGGACGTGCTGTGGGAAACCGACCGCAACGTCGCGGAGCTCGCCGATCTGGGCTTCGGCTACTGCCGGCTGGTCGTCGCCGCGCGGCGCATCGACCGCTATCACGAAGGCGCGCCGTTCCCGACCTTCCTGCGCGTGGCGACGAAGTTCACGCGCTCGGCCGAGTCGTTCTTCGCCGAGCGCGATCTGCCGGTCGAACTGATCCCGCTGCACGGCTCGGTGGAGCTCTCGCCGCTGGTCGGCCTCGCCGACTTGATCGTCGACCTCGTCGCGACCGGGAGCACGCTGCGCGAACACGACCTCGTCATCGTTGAGGAGATCGCGGAGAGCACCGCGCGTTTCGTGGTCAACCCGGTGCGCTTCCGCGCGAAGTACGACGCGCTCATCGCGCTGCTCGATCGCCTGACCGCGGTCCCGGCGTGAGCCAAGACTTCGGCGCGGGCGTTCGCGTCGAGCGCTCCGATCCGATCGCGACGATCGTCATCGACCGTCCCGAGACGCGGAACGCGGTCGACCGCGCGGTCGCGACGGCACTGCGCGCGGCGTTCACGGCGTTCGAAGCCGACGACGGATTGCGGGTCGCAGTGCTCTGGGGCGCGGGCGGGACGTTTTGCGCGGGCGCCGATCTGAGCGCGCTCGGCGACGACGAGCGGCGCAACGAGGTCGAACCGACCGGCACGGGGCCGGGACCGATGGGACCGACGCGGATGGCGCTCGCGAAACCGGTCATCGCCGCGGTCGCCGGCTACGCCGTCGCGGGCGGGCTCGAACTCGCGCTGATGTGCGATCTCCGCGTGGCGGAGCAGGACGCGACGTTCGGCGTGTTCTGCCGGCGCTGGGGCGTCCCGCTCATCGACGGCGGAACGGTGCGCCTGCCGCGGCTCATCGGATTGGGCCGTGCGCTCGACATGATCCTCAGCGGCCGGGCGGTAAGCGCGGACGAAGCGCTGCAGTGGGGCCTGGCGAACCGCGTCGTGCCGAGCGGTCGAGCGCGTGCGGCGGCGGAGGATCTCGCGCGTGAGATCGCCGTGTTTCCGCAGCGCTGCATGCTGACCGACCGGCGCAGCACGTTTGCCGCGTGGGACGCCGAACTCCCCGCGGCGCTGCGCCGTGAAGGCGCAGCGGGCTATGACGTCGTCTTCGCCGAGGGGATCGCGGGCGCGAGCCGCTTCGCGGCCGGTGCGGGTAGAGACGGACAACCGGTCGCCGACGCGGAGACGACGGCGTGAAGATCGTCGAGGCGACCGACCGCGAGGCGCTCGGGGGCTTGTACGCGGGCGGCTGGAACCCGTCCGCTGCGGTCGTCGAAAGCGTGCGCGCGATCCTCGCCGACGTGCGCGAACGCGGTGACGACGCGCTGCTTGATTACACGCGCCGCTGGGATTTCGCCGGCGCCTCGCTCGAGATGCTGCGCGTCGCGATTCCGTCACTCGCGGACGCGCGCCGGCTCGTTCCCGATGCGATCGCAGCCGGGCTCGAGCTCGCGCGCGAACGGATCGCCGATTTCCACCGCCGGCAGCTGCCGAACCCGATCGACTATCGTGCTGCGGACGGAACGCGCTACGCCTTCCTATCGCGGCCGCTGGCGTCGATCGGCGCATACGTCCCGGGCGGCAGCGCGCCGCTGCCGTCGACGGTGCTGATGACGGTCGTGCCGGCGAACGTCGCCGGGGTCGAACGCGTCGTCGTCGTCACCCCGCCGCAGGGCGACGGCTTCGTGAACCCCGCCGTGCTCTACGCCTGCGCGCTCACCGGTGTCGACGAGCTGTATGCCGTCGGAGGAGCGCAGGCGATCGGCGCGCTCGCGAACGGCACCGCGACGATCGCCGCGGTCGACAAGATCGTCGGCCCCGGAAACGTGTACGTCACCGAGGCGAAGCGCCAGGTGTTCGGCATCTGCGGCATCGACGGCCTGGCGGGACCGTCCGAAGTGCTGGTCGTCGCCGACGCGAGCGCGAAGCCGGAACTGGTCGCCGGCGAACTCGTCGCGCAGGCGGAACACGATCCGCTGGCGCGCGTCGCCGCCGTCTCGCGCGAGCGCGCACTGCTGGAGCGCGTCGCCGACTTGCTGGACGGCCCGTTCGGCCGCGCGAGCGGACGTGACGAGATCGTCGCACGCGTCCTCGATGAGCGCGCGTGGCTCGTGCACGCCGCGGACGACGACGAGATGCTCGACGTGATCGACCGCTTCGCGCCGGAGCACCTTGCGCTCATGGTCGCCGAGCCGGACGCGTGGGTGCCGAAGATCCGCCGCGCCGGCGCGATCTTCGTCGGCGACCACACGCCGGTCGCCGCCGGCGATTATCTCGCCGGTACCAACCACACGCTGCCGACGTCGGGCGCGGCGCGCTTCTCGTCGGGGCTCCGGACCGCCGACTTCCTGCGCAGCATGTCGCTGGTCGAGAACTCGCCCGCACGGATGCGCGCCGATGCGGGCGTCCTCGCGGCCCTGGCCGACTTCGAAGGGCTAGCAGCGCACGCGCGCACTGCCAGAATGCGCGGTTCCGGCTAAAACGGGACGATCGTCATGCTTGCACCGAGCGCTCCACCGTGGCAGAGTGAACGCATGACCCCGCGGGCGATGGGTTCCTTGGCGTCGTTGGCCTTCATGGCGGTCGCCGGCTGCGGCGGCGGCAGCAGCGGCGGAGGCGCCGTTCCGCAGCCGCCTGCGATCACGACGCAGTCGATCGCGAGCGGCAGGCTGACCGCGCCGGCGAGCAACGGCTCCACGATGACGCTGAA
Organism: Vulcanimicrobiota bacterium; assembly: GCA_003168375.1. Classification (GTDB taxonomy): domain Bacteria; phylum Vulcanimicrobiota; class Vulcanimicrobiia; order Vulcanimicrobiales; family Vulcanimicrobiaceae; genus Vulcanimicrobium; species Vulcanimicrobium winogradskyi. The sequence goes on along the minus strand of PMSI01000003.1, from coordinate 823,117 downwards.
CTTCACCGGGACCATCCCTTCCGACGAGACGGCAACCGTGACGGCCGATGTGCCGGCCGAGGTCATCGCCCTCGAAAGCGGACACACGATCGGCGCCGGGGCGACGGTTACAATCGGGCCGCAAGCCGTCGCCGTCGTCCTCGACAGGTGCAGCGGCGGTTTCGGTGGCGGTCCCGAGATAACGCTCAGCAATAATCCGAACATCGTCTTCTACGATGCTTCGGTTTCGCCGCCCGTAAGGGTCGCGAGCGTGGCGCCGATCACGCTGCATCAGGTCGTGATCTGCAGCTTCGGAACGACACCGCCCACGCAAACGCTGCTGCCCGCGCGACGGTACGTCGTGGTGCTCGAGGTCTAGGCGGCACTCCAACGCCGTAGCAGCCCGCTTCGCGGGCTTGGCGAGCCGTCGCGGAATTCCCGGCGCCGCCGTCGAACCGCGGTATTCGATGCTCTCCACGACGCGCATCGGTCTCGTCGCGCTCGATCTTGATGGGACGCTCGTCGGGGACGATTTGGTTCTGCGCCCGCGCGTCCGCGAGGCCGTCGCGGCGGCGCAGGCGCGCGGCGTCGTCGTCACGATCGTGACGGGCCGGATGTTCCGCTCGGCACGCCCGTTTGCGCAAGCGCTCGGCATCGGCGGCCCTATGGTGTGTTATCAGGGCGCTGCCGTCTTCGAGGCGAGCAGCGGCGCGACGCTGCGCGAGACGCCGGTTCGCCCCGACGTCACGCATGAGGTGCTGGAGTGGGCGCACGAGCGCGGCGTGCACGCGCAGTGCTACGCGGACGATCAGCTCTACGTCGAACAGATCAGCCGTTTCTCCGAGCGTTACACGGCGCTGGCGCGCGTCGAACCCGTCGTCGTCCCGTCGCTGCGCGAGGCGTTCGCCGCACGGCCGTCGATCAAGATCGTGCTGGTCGACGACGCGGACCGCGCCGACCAGCACCTCGCGGCGTTGCGCCCGCTGCTGGGCGACCGCGCGTACCTGACCCGCAGTCACGTCGACTTCGTCGAAGTCGTCGATCCTCACGTGAACAAGGGCGAGGCCCTCGCGTTCATCGCGCAGCGCTACGGGGTTCCGCTCGACGAGACGCTGGCCGTGGGCGACGCATGGAACGACGTTCCGTTGCTCGACGCGGCGGCGGTCGGCGTCGCGATGGGCTCGGGACCGCCGGAGCTGCTCGCCCACGCCGATCACGTCGTCGCCGACGTCGCCCACGACGGCGTCGCCGAGGCGATCGAGCGGTACGTGCTCGGATGAAGAGCGACGCTCGCCCGCGGACGTTGCCGCGGCGGCGCAAACCGTCGCTGGCCGCCCGCGTCAAGCCGTTCTGGATCCTCATGCTGGTGCTGCTCGTTCTCGTCGCCGTGGGCGGCGCGTGGCTGGCGCGTTCGCCGTGGTTCCGCGTCGCCCGGGTCGGGATCGACGTTCCGCTCGCGTCACCGGTCTCGGACGAAAGGGTCCGCGCCGCTGCGGCGATCGCGCCGGATGCGAACGTGTGGCTCCTGAACGGCGGCGCGATCCGCAAGCGGATCGAAGCGATCCCGTACGTCGATCGCGCGACCGTGCACCGCGGTCAGTTCCCGCAGCCGTTCGTCGAGCTCTCGATTACCGTGCGCCGTCCGACGGCGTGCGTGCGAGCCGGGGACCGCGAGGTCACGATCGATGCGTCGTCGCGCGTGCTTCAGCCCGGGTGCGCGGCGCCGACGGTCGCGCGAATCGACGCTGGTCCGGCGAAGTTGCCGCTGCCGGGCGGGACGGTCGCCGACCCCGACGTCGGCCGGCTGCTCGCCGACGCGCGGACGCTGGCGGACGCGAACCTCGCGCTCCGGAGCCTCGGCCGCGACCGCTTCGGCGGACTCGAGGCGGTCGACGTCACCGGCGTGGTCCTGAAGTTCGGCGACGACGCCGACCTCGCTAAGAAGGCAAGCTTGGTTGCACCCGTTCGGGCCGGGATCGGGACGAAGCGGCCGGTCCGAGCGATCGACCTGCGCTCTCCGGGGACTCCGACGGTCGAATTTCGGTAGTTTTCCGCAGGGTCTGTGGATGGAATCGGTGGGGTCCATGTGGATGATGTGGTAGGTGATCGCAAACCGAACCACAATATGTCGTGGTAGAAGTGATGGGGCGGACGGATGGCTAGAGGCGAGACGATCGCCGGCCTGGACATCGGCACGACGAAGACGTGTGCCGTCATCGCCGCATCGGGTCCGGACGGGCTCGAGATCATCGGGGTCGGCGAAGCGCCTTCGACCGGGATGCGAAAAGGGGTCGTGACCGACCTCGAGGCGACCGTCCACGCCATCGAGGCCGCGACCGAGAAGGCCGAGCGGATGGCCGGGGTCCACGTCTCACACGTCTACGTCGGCGTCACCGGCGAGCACATGCAGTCGACCAACAACCGCGGGGTCGTCGCCGTCACCGGCGAGGACCGCGAGGTGATCGCGAACGACGTCAAGCGCGTCGTCGACGCTTCGAAGATCATCAACATCGCCGCCGACCGCCAAATCGTCCACTCGCTGCCGCGCCATTATACGATCGACGGCCAGGACGGCGTCACCGACCCGGTCGGCATGAGCGGCGGGCGGCTCGAGGTCGACACCCACATCGTCACGGGCGGGTCGACCTTCATCTCGAACGTGCTCAAGTGCGTGCATCGCGCGGGGCTCGAACCTGCCGGCATCGTGTTCGAACCGCTGGCCTCGTCGGCCGCGACGCTGCTGCCCGAAGAGAAGCAGGTCGGCGTCGTGCTGCTCGACATCGGCGGCGGCACCACCGACATCGCGGTCTTCGCCGAGGGCGGCGTGCTGCATTCGGCAACGATCCCGGTCGGCGGGAACATCCTCACCAACGACATCGCGCTCGGCCTCAAGACGACGTTCGCCGAAGCCGAGAACGTCAAACGCACGTATGGCTCCGGGCTCGTGCGGCCCGACGAAGCCGATCAGACCTTCCACGTGAAGACGCTCGACGGCCGCAGCACGCGCGAGGTCACCTCCTCGCAGCTGCGCGCGATCGTCGTCCCGCGCGTGCTCGAGATCTTCCGGCTCGCGAAAGCCAACATCGTCGATCGCATCCCGCGCGATCAAGTGCTCAGCGAGGTCGTCCTCACCGGCGGCGGCGCGCACCTGCGCGGCATCGAGACGACGGCGGCCGAAGTGTTCGGGCTCCCGGTCCGGATCGGCGTCCCTTCGACGATCGCGGGCCTCACCGACGCCGTCAAACAGCCGGAGTACGCGACCGCGGTCGGTCTCGTGCTGTTCGGTCCGCGCGGCGAACAAACGCCGCATCTCAACGGCCGAAGCGGCGGTCCGCTCGGCAAATTCTGGTCCTGGTTCAGCTCAATCTGGAATTGATCGTTGCTCCCGCTCTTCCCCGAAGAGGAACAAGCAAAAATGGCTGATGCGAAACGGTTTGTCCCCGAGCACGCGGCGACGGTCAAGGTGATCGGGCTCGGCGGCGGGGGCTGCAATGCGGTGAACCGCATGATCGAAGCAGGTTTGACCGGCTGCGATTTCTTTGCGATCAACACCGACGTCCAAGCGCTGCGCAACGCGAAGACGAACAACACCGTCCAGATCGGCGCCGGGTTGACCCGCGGCCTGGGCGCCGGCGCGAACCCGAACATCGGGCGCGAGGCCGCCGACGAGTCGCGCGAAGATCTCGCGATGATCCTCGACGGCGCCGACCTCGTCTTCATCACCGCGGGGATGGGCGGCGGCACCGGCACCGGCGGCGCGCCCATCATCGCCGAACTCGCGCGCGAGTCCGGTGCGCTCACGGTCGCCGTCGTGACGAAGCCCTTCGCGTTCGAGGGCCGCAAACGGATGCAGGCCGCCGAGCGCGGGATCGCCGACCTCGAGTCGAAGGTCGACACGCTGATCACGATCCCGAACGAACGGATCCTGCAGATCATCGAGAAGCGCACGCCGCTCAACGAAGCGTTCGCGTACGCCGACGACGTGCTGCGCCAGGGGATCCAAGGGATCACCGACCTGATCACGCAGCCCGGCCTGATCAACCTCGATTTCGCCGACGTCAAGACGATCATGACCGACGCAGGCTCGGCGATGATGGGGATCGGCGAAGGGACGGGGGAGCACCGCGCTGCCGACGCCGCGCAGAAGGCGATCGCCTCACCGCTGCTCGAGACGACGATCGAAGGCGCGCGCGGCGTGATCTTCAACATCACCGGCGGCCCCGATCTCTCGATGTACGAGGTCAACGAAGCGGCCGAGATGATCGCCCGTGCCGTCGACAGCGAAGCGCAGATCATCTTCGGCGCCTCGATCGACCCGAGTCTCGTCGGGAAGGTCCGCGTCACGGTCCTGGCCGCCGGCTTCGGCCAGCGCCCGCACCGCTCGCAGACCACCGCCGCGTCGCTGGGCTCGCCGCTCGAGTTCGACAAAGTCGCCCCCGTCAACATGGACGACATCGAAGTCCCAGCGTTCTTGAGATATAGAAGCTAACGGACACCCTTCGACAAGCTCAGGATGGCGTCGAAGGACGGTTTCGGGAGCGGTCTCGCAGGGGGCCGCTTTCGTTTTCCGTAGATTCCGGCATGTCCGCTACGCTGCCTGCCCCCGACGTCGCCGCTCGCGCCACCGAGATTCGGCGGGAGATCCATCGGCATCCCGAGCTCGGGTTCGAAGAGACGAACACGCAGGCGATCGTCGAGCGCGAGCTCGACGCGCTGGGGATCGAGCACCGGCGCGTGGCGCGGACGGGGGTGGTCGGGATCGTGCGCGGCGCGCTGCCGGGTCACGTGACGGGGTTGCGGGCCGACATGGACGCGCTGCCGATCACCGAGGATTCTGGTGAAGCGTGCGCCTCGCAAATCCCCGGCAAGATGCACGCGTGCGGGCACGACTCGCACACCGCGATGCTGCTCGGGGCGGCGCGCGTGCTGCAAGAGTCGCGCGATTCGTTTCACGGCACCGCGGTACTGCTGTTTCAGCCGGCGGAAGAAGGGCCGGGCGGCGCGCAGCCGATGATCGACGAAGGCGCGCTCGACGATCCGCGCGTCGAAGCCGTCACGATGCTGCACGTCGATCCGCGGCTCGCGACCGGATCGATCGGGATTACGCCGGGACCGGTGAACGCGGCGGCCGACGAGTTCCACCTCACCATTCGCGGCAAGGGCGGGCACGGCGCGTATCCGCACAAGGCCGTCGACGTGATCCCGTGCGCGGCCGCGACGATCCTCGCGCTGCAGAACGTCGCCGCGCGCGAGACCGATCCGCTGGCATCGATCGTCGTGACGATCGGCACGATCGAAGGCGGCTACCGCAACAACGTGATCGCCGACCGCGTCTTCATGACCGGCACGCTGCGCACGCACGATCCGGCGGTTCGCGAAGCGGCCGAAACGAAGCTGCGGCGTATCGTCGATGGCGTCGCCGCCGCATACGGCGCGCACGCCGAGCTGCAGATGATCTTCGGGTATCCGCCGGTCGTCAACGACGGCGCGCTCACGGAATCGTTCGCCGAGTACACGCGCGCCAACGGGTTCACGGTCGAACGGCCGGCGCCGACGATGGGCGGTGAGGACTTCGCCTATTTCGCGCAGCGCGTGCCCGGCGTCATGGTGCGGCTCGGCATCTACAACGAAGCCGTGGGCAGCATCCACTCCGGACACAGCCCGCAGTTCCGACTCGACGAGGGCGCGATCCCGACCGGGATCGCCACGCTGGTCGCGTTCGCCCGCGGCGTCGGCGACGGCTCCGTCCCCATCCCCGCCGGCCCGTAGCGGTTTCCACAGCTTCCCCAGGGTCGTCCACAACGTGTAGTACCGAATGTGGAGGGGGTGCACAATATATTGTGGTGAGCGGCAGGGCGGGGCCCTAGGTTACGGCGAACCAGAGGGTTCATGGCAATGCCGTCCGTGTCTCTCGACCGGCCGTCACCGCGGGCGCTCCACCGCAGCCAAGATGTCGCGTCGCCCGCGCGAACCGCATTCGATCTCGTCTGTGAGGTCGAAAAGTGGCCGGTGTGGCTTTCTTTCATGCGCAGTGCGCAGCGCGTCGAGCCGGGCGAGCCGATCGCTCTTGGCAGCGAGGTGGCGATCCGCTCGAACCTCCCCGGCGAAGACGAGGAGCTGTTCGAAGTGGACCGGTTCATCCCGGGCCACGTGCTCTCGCTCGTCGGCGCGTACTCCGTGCGGCGCCGGATCGACATTCGCATCGAGCAAAAGAGCGCTCGCTCGAAGCTCGTCGTGCGCGTCGATTACCCGACCTACGGCGGGGTTCTGGGCGCGCTGATCGACCGGCTCACCCGGCGCCGCAAGCTCGACCTCGCGCTGAACGACTCGCTCATCCACTTCAAGGGTCTGTGCGAGTTCGACCAGTCGCCCGACGCGATTCTGGACGACTTCTAGCACTCGTTGACTGGGTCTGCTAAAGCCGGTACACTGTAGGGAGCACCTTTCCCCTCCCGGAGACCTTCCTTTGCCCCTGTACGATTACCGGTGCCGCGACTGCTCGACGGTCACCGAGGTCCGCCACGGCTTCCGCGAAGCCTACGACGGCACGTGTCCGAACTGCGGTGGCGGGCTTGCCCGCGTCTTCAATCCGGCCGGGATCGTGTTCAAGGGCTCCGGGTTCTACGTGAACGACTCTCGCAAGCCGAGCGCCTCGGAGGGCGCGGGCTCGCCGGCGACGGCTTCCGGATCGGACGCGAAACCGGCCGCCGGGAATGACGCGAAACCGGCCGCCGGGACTGACGCGAAACCGGCCGCCGGATCGACCCCGGCCGCAAGCTCGTCTTCGACCGGCAGCGATTCCAGCCCGAAGAAGAGCGAGTCGAGCGCCGCCTAGCCCGTGTCGCCGCACGCGCTCGTCTGGTGGGCGATCCTGGTCGCCCTGATCGTCGTCCTCGCCCTCACCGGCGCGCAGGGCCTTCGTGCGTGGCGCGAACTCAAGCGGCTCGGGGCCCGCGTGGAGGCGCTCGCCGACCTTCCGGTCGTGAGCGCGCTCGAGCGCGCCGATGCCGACGGCCGCCGGATCGAGGCCGCCGTCGCAGCGCTGCCCGCGCTGCTCGAACGAGCCAAGGCCGCGGCAGCCGTGATCCGGCAGGGCCCCGTGCCCGTGCAACTCGTCGTCGCAATCGCGCGCATCCGTGCCGAGATCGCGGCCTTCCGCAGGTTCTCGGCCCGCTAACGGAGTTAGCTCGGCTTTGGGCCGTCCTCGGGCGGCTCCCACGACCAGCCGAACCCGGTCTTCGGTTCGCCCTGCCCGCCGAACGGCGGGATCTCCCCCGACTCCTCCGGGAGTGCGAACGGCGCGCCGAACGGCGCCGCCGCGGGCGGGAGCGGGACGACGGGCGGAAGGATCGGGGCGTCAGGGTCGGGACCGAATCCCGGCGGTGGGGCGCCCAGGTGCTGCGGCTCCGGAGTCCAGCCGCCCGGTGATGCCGGGGGCGGAGACGGCGCGATGCGCGGCGGCGGAGGGGGCGGTGGCGCTACGGCGGCCGGCGCCGTACGGCGTGCGATCGGCGGCGCGGGGGCGACGTCCTTGCGGAAAGGTGCCGCGCTGCCCGACCCGAGCGTGACCCCGGCGGCGGTCCCGACCAAAACGATCCGCGAGAGCGGCAGCAGCTGCGCGTCCGGGCGCGCCGCGAGCGCGCGCAGCTCGTCGAGATAGCCCTGTGGCAGATCCTCGATCGCCATCGCGTCGAGCACGAGCGAGACCGTCTCCGCGACCGCCTTTCTCGGCGGGACTTTCGTGAAGGTGAACAGGTTCTGCCACACCTCCGCTTTCACGATCGCCAGCAGCTTGCGCCAGTGGTCGATCGTTTGATAGCCCTCGAACTGACCGTTTTCGCGCTTGGCGCGCGAGTAGAGCGCGGCGATCCGCTTGCCGAGCGCATCCGCCGGCGGCGACGGTTCGACGATTGCGACCCGCCGGCCGACGCGGGCGAGCTCGGAGACGACCTGCGCGTGAAAGCCGGGATCGATCTCGTGCAGGTAATGCATCGCAATCGCGACGTCGTAGCTGCCCTCGGTCGCGGCGATCATCGTCGCGCTGCCGCGCATCGCGCTCGCGCCGAGCCGTTCGACCGCGGCGATCTGCGCGTCGGTCGATGCGACGACGGTGACGTCGACGCCGATCTCGACCGCGCGTCCGACCCAGGCGCCGTCGTTGGCGAGGCCGAGGAAGATCGCGCGCTCGCCCGAGCGCAGCGCGAGCGCGTTCCAGATCTGTTCGTCGATCCGGTACGACTCGCGCTGGAAATCAGAGACGTCGTTCATTGGGGAAGGTGGGACTCGAACCCACATGAGCTCTCACTCGGTCGCTTTTGAGGCGACTGCGTATACCATTTCGCCACTTCCCCGTTCTCGCTGGACGGAGGTCGATTCGCGGCAACCCACGCCCGCTCCGCCTCCACGAACGCCAACGCGCCCGCCCGGGTCTGCGCACGTGCGATGGCGTAGGTGACGCGCCGCCAGCCGGGGGCGAGGACCAAGCGCAGCGCCCCGTTCGAACGGTGCGGTTCCCAGCCGGCCGACTCGACATCGCCCGGTCGCCATGATACCGCGACGACATTCCAAGCGTTCGCGTAGCCCGAGAGCATGAACATCCCGCGTGGAGCCTCAAGCGTCTGGGCTCCCTGAATCGACTCCGAGGCGGTATAGGGGATTCTGGTCGGCTTGCCGTCGATGTTCGGTCTGGTGCTAAGCGCCGACAGCACGACGCCGCGTTGCCGGTCCGCACCTGCTCCGCTCCCGAACAAGACGTGCTCGTCGACAATCAATCGCGCCGATCCAGGCTGCAGCGACACGACGCGCTCGAATCGCGCGCCGGAGGGGACGACGTCCGGGACGTCGGCGACGAGCCGCACACTGCCGCCCGCCGCGTCGCACACGGCGTACCGTCGGTTGAACGTGCCGGCCGGATAGGAGTGGGTGTATTTGGCGATACGGTCGGTCGCCGACGCCGGCGGCTGAAGAAGGACGTCGTCGCGCAGCCCTCCGGTCGCGTCGAAGACGTTCTCCATGCTCGGCGGCGCATACGCGCTGCGCTCTGCGGGCGCGGCGAGGAGCCCGAAAACGGGGATGCGAGCGCCGCCGTCTGGCACGATCACCGCGCGAGCGAACGTATTCTGCAGGACGACGGCGCTGGAGCCGTCGGCGAATGCGTCCGCGCGATAGGTCTCGGACGACGCTCCCGGCGCGTGCATCCCCATCAGCGTCACGTTCGTCGATCGCGACAGGTTGACGTTGTCGAAGCCGCCTTCGTCGTCGATGACGTCGTTGTGGAAGCTGGGCGGCTGCGTTTCGTCGCGCAGCGCTCCGCTGGCCAAGATCCGGAGGCGATCGCCGTGCTGCACCGGCTGCGCGAAGAGCCGCCCGCCGATCGCACCGGCTATCTCACAGGGACCTCCGTATGCCGCCGAGACCCAAACGCCGCCGGCATCGGACGAAAGATAACAGTTCGTCGAGATCCGAGCATCCTTAGGATACCGTGGGTCGAGCATCGATAGGTGCACGTCGATCGCGACGACGCGCCCGCTGCGCTGCCACACATCGAACGGCGGGATGTCGACGTGCCGGCCGACGATATCGCGATGTGATGCGTCCACGTGGAGCGGCTTGTCGCTCCAGTTGACGGCGACCAGGAGCGTGCCGCCGGGACCGCTCAGGATGGTCCCCGGCAGATGCTCGGCCGGGACGCGCGCGCTCACCGATCCGCCGCGGGCGGCGAAAGACCGGAGCAGCGCCGCTCGCGCGTGACGCGTGGCGTCGTCGTCCAGCACCAGCGTTCGAATACCGCGGAGCGTCTCCGCGGTCGCGTACCTCAAGTCGATGATCTCGCATGGCGTCCCTTGCGCGTTGCACTCGCGAACGTGCTCGCGAAAACGCGCAAGGGCAGGACCGGAACGGGCCGCGTCGCCGGGATACGCCGAGGCCGAATAGGCCACGGCGACATCGGCGAGCCGCCGCGACTCGGCAAACAATGGTCCGAACGTGCGGATCGTCCCTCCGAAGCCTTGCGTGGCGAAGAGGCGAGGGCCCCAAAGCGACGACGGCACTGTGCGCTCGTCTGGGGTGAAAAGGCTCAACGCGGGATGCCACGGGTAGCGCAGCGCGGCGTCCCATGCGTAGAGTGCGTTCGAAAACGGCGCCTCCCAGCCGAACGGGGCGAGCGTGTCCTGCATCGGGAAGTCGACGATACCGTGCGCGCCCCAGGCCAGCAGCTCGTAGAGCGCAAGGTCGGTGTTCTGCGGGTCCGCCGGACGCGGCTGCGGGTCCTCCGGCTGCGCGAGCCAGCCGGCCTGAAACTCGCTCGTCGCCAACGGGCCGCGGCGATTGGTCCGCAGCGTCGCGGTCGCGACGTCCAATGCGACGCGGTCGTGCTCACCGATCGCGTACGCGTCGCTCTGATACCAGTTCCCCATCGTCCAGACCGGCGACGAGGCCGGGACACGCATCGCGTACGTGTTGATGAACGTCGGCGTACGTGGTCCGACGACGTCGCGAACCTGCGCGTCGAGCCAGCGCAGATACCGCTCGAGATTCGGTGCGGGGAACGTTTGATTGTCGGCGTACGCGGCCTGGTCGTCGTCGAGCTGAACGGCGAGCACCCGATCGGCGACCGGTCGAAACTCTTCCAGTGCGCGATGCAGCCAGCGCGACGTGTAGCGCAGGTGCGTCGCGTTGCGCATCCACTCGGCGGCGGCATCGTCACTGCGCGCGTTCTGGAGCGTGGCCGTCGCCGGATAGCGTCCTTCGAGCACGTCGTGCAGCGGCATGCCGTATTCGGGTCGCTGCAGCAGCCACGCGGGATACCCGCCGTTCCGCCACTCGTTTCGGACCACTGGGCCTGGGCGGACGACGAAGGCGAAGCCGAGCTCGCGGCCCAGCCGCAGGACTTCGCGCAGATCGCGCCGCGGGCTCGTCCGGCCCTCGAAATCGAAGTCGCCGTCGGCGAGCTCGTGCCAATTCCACGGCACGTATAGGTCGAGCGTGTTGGCCCCGAGCTTTTTCAGCTCGAGCATCGACGCGCGCCATTCGGAGCGGGGGAGCCGTTCGTAGAAAAAGGCGGAGCCCCAGAAGAAGAACGGCTTTCCGTCCAGCGTGAGCGTCGGGTCACCGGCACGCTGGGCAATCGTCGCATGACCGAAAGCCGGCGTCGCGCCTGCCGGCGCCGCGCTCGCGGGTGTTCCGAAGAATACCAGCGCGAGCAACGACGCTACCGTTGCGCCGCTGAACGGCCAAATTCGCGTGATCCGCGCGCGTACCAGATATACGGCGGCACCGACGGCAAGCGTGCCGAGCCCGAAACCGATCGCGACCTTGCCGGTCGAAACGAACAGGTATAGCCAGCCGGCGAGAGCGATCAACGGCGGCAACGGATAGAACGGGATGCGGAACGGTGCACTGCCTGTGCGCCGCGCGAGAGCCAGCGCGACGACCTGCCCAGCACCTTGCACGATCACGATCCCGGCAGTCAGCGCGTTGATCACGGCGTCCAGGGGCAGCAGCGAAGCGGGGAGCGCGAGGAGACCGATCGCGATCAGCGAGACCGCCGGGAACTTCCCGCTCGGGTGCAGCCGCGCGAACGGAGCGAGGAAGTCTCCATCACGCGCAGCGGCGAACGGGATGCGCGAGGCGCCGAGCAGTAGACCGTACGTCGAGCCGAACGCGGTGATCAGTACCGCAACGGTGACCGCGATCGCGAACGGCGCACCGAAGGCGCGCTCGGCGACGAGCGAGGCGATCGTGCTCGATGCGGCGATCTCTTTCGCCGGCACCGCGACCGCGACGCCCAGGTTCAGCAGCACGTACGCGACGCCGACGAAGAGCACCGAGAGGACGACCGCGAGCGGGATCGTGCGCACCGGCGCGATCACCTCGTCGCCAAGCGCGCACACGTCGCCGTACCCGCCGTAGTCGTAGAGCGTGATTACCAGCGCGCCGCCGAGTGCGACCAGCCCGACCGAGAAGTTGAACGTCGACGGTATCGTCTGCGCGAGCGGCGCGTACGGGTGGGTCAGTCCCGCGAACGCGACCACCAGCAGCGTAACGAGCGCCACCGCGCCGAGGACGAGCGCGGCGCGCGCGATCTGCGGGATCGCGCGATACAGAGCGGCGAGCGTCACGATGCCGACACCGACAGCGACCAGATGGGTCGGAATCGGAGCGGCGAGCGCGGGTATCAGATATGCCGCGTACTGCGCGAAACCGATGTAGCCGGATGCGAGGATCAGGGGCGCCCAGAACAGGAACTGCCAGACGAAGAGGAAGGCGACGAAGCGCCCGGGACCACGCGGTCCGAAGGCCTCGCGCAGATACGTGTACGTCCCGCCGCTGCGCGGATACCGCGACGCCAACTCCGCCCAAACCAGGCCGTCGCAGAGTGCGATCAGCGCGCCCAGGACCCAGGCGACCGCCGAGACCGAGCCGTGGAGCGCCGCGACGACCAGCGGCAGCGTGATGAAGGGACCGGCTCCGACCATCGTCGCTACGTTGATCGCGACCGCCGAACGCAGGCCCACGCCTCGGATCATTCGAACGCCATTCGCCGTCTCGTGAACGAACTCTCGCAACTCCAAGGCCTGCGCGGAACGCTGCGGATCGATTTCATCGACAGCCCCGCGCTGCGCGATAACGCGCTCGGCGACCCCTCGACGCGGCCGCTGGCCGTCTACACGCCGCCCGGCTACGATCCGGAGGGCTCACGCCGGTACCCGGTGCTGTATTGCCTGCACGGCTATACCGGCGACGTCGGGGCGCTTATCTCGACGCGGGCCTGGGAGACGAACGTCGTCCAGTGGATCGACCGCCTCGTCGCCGAGAAACGCATGCCGCCGGCGGTCCTGGCGATCGTCGACGGCTTCACGCGGCTGGGTGGATCGCAGTACATCGACTCGATCCACAACGGCGACTACGCCACCTACACGGTGCGCGACGTGATCGGCCACGTCGACGCGAACTACCGGACGATCGCGCGCGAGGGCGGCCGGGCGGTCTTCGGCAAGTCGTCCGGCGGCTTCGGCGCGCTGCACCTGTGCTTCGAGCATCCCGGCACGTTCGCGGCGTTCGCCTCGCACAGCGGCGATACGTACTTCCGCTACGCGTGCCTGCGCGGGTTCCCGACCGCGCAGCGGGTACTCGAAGAGTTCGGCTCGATCGAGAAGTTCGTCCTCGCGTTCGAGGGGCGCCCGAAACGGCCGCAGCACTTCTACGAGACGATCGAGATGCTCGGCTACGCCTCGGCCTACTCGCCGCGCGCCAAGGAGCGGTGGGCGATCGATCTGCCGTGGGATCAAGCGACCGGCGAGATCCGGGACGACGTGTTCGCGCGCTGGCTCGCGTTCGATCCGTGCGAGCGTGTCGCGTCGGGCCGTGCAGCGCTCGAACGCCTGCGGCTGCGCTATCTCGACTGCGGCCGCAAGGACGAGTACGCGCTCGACGTCGGCGCGCGCGTCTTCACGAAACGCGTGCGCGAGCTCGGCCTGGACGTGCGGCACGAAGAGTTCGACGACGACCACCGCAACGTTGGCTACCGCTACGAGATCTCGCTGCCGGCCCTCGCCGAAGTACTGGACCGGGAATAAAAAAAAAGCCCAGGGTGACAGTGGTCCTGTGTCACCCTGGGCGTGGGAAGCGGCTATTGCTGTTACGCCGGCGGCTGCGCGGCCTTGCGGATTTCGCGCATCTTCTCGCGGCTCACGCCGAGCGAGAGCAGGAAGCGTCCGACGTCGTTTCCACCACGGGCGCCGTGCGCGCCGTTCGGGCCGGCGCCGTTCGCGCCGGGGCCATTCATGCCGGGACCACCGTTGGGGCCGGCGCCGTCGGGACGCGGCGGCATGTTCGCACGCATCGTCTGCATCAGCTTGTCGCGCTCGCCGAGGACGGCTTTCGATTCGGCCGGCGTTAGCGCGGCGTCGATCTGCTGCGCCGCGGCTTTCAGATCGGTCTGCTGACCGTTGTTGACTTGGTCGATGATCGATTGGACCTTGGCGCGATTCGCTGCACTGAGGTCGTTCAAGGCCGCGGTCTTGGCAGTGTCGCGGGCCTGTTGCATTTGAGCGCGGACCTCGGGTGACGGACCGTTGTCTGCCGCGTTCCCTTGCTGCGCGCACGCGGCTAGGGGCAGGCCGGTCGCCAGAACGAGGGCGAGCACCGGGAGGGATAATTTCATGACCTTACGCTAGGCTCGCCCGCCGGGGTCTGCCTGGGAAAGCGGTGAGCGCCCGATGAGAACTTCGCGCCGAAACCGCAAAGGCTAGTAGGTGGGCGCGCCCTCGTTCTGCATCGCCGGTATGGCGTCGGGGTTCGCGGGATCGAGCGCGCCGGCCGTCGTGATCTCGGCGAGTGCGGAGGTTGCGTCGAGCGCTTGCCGCAGGTCCGCGATCAGATCGTGGACGCCTTCGATTCCGACCGAGAGGCGGAGCAAACCGTCGGTGATCCCGCGGCGATCGCGTTCCTCCTTGGGGATCGAACCGTGCGTCATCCGCGCCGGGTGGTTGATCAGCGACTCGACGCCGCCCAGGCTCTCGGCGAGCGCGAACAGCTTGGTACGTTTCGCGACCTCGAGCGCTCGCGACTCCGGGCCGCGCAGCGTCATCGAGATGATCCCGCCGAAGCCGCGCATCTGCGTGCGCGCCAGTTCGTGCTGCGGGTGGGACGCGAGTCCCGGATAGAAGACCTCGGCGACATCGTCGCGCTCGGCGAGGAAGTGCGCGATCGCGAGCGCGTTCCGCTCGTGTTCGCGCATCCGCACTGCGAGCGTCTTCGCACCGCGCGAGATCAGGAATGCCTCGAACGGGCTGAGCGTCGCGCCGAGCGTCTTCTGGAGCAGGCGCAGGTCGGCGGCGATCGCGTCGTCGTTGGTCATCGCGGCGCCGCCCATCGCGTCGCTATGTCCGCCGATGTACTTCGTCGCGGAGTGGATCACGATGTCGGCGCCGAGCGCGAGCGGCGACTGGAAGTACGGCGTGCAGAAGGTGTTGTCGACGACGACGAGCTGCCCGGGTGCCTTGAGCGCGACCATCGCCGTGATGTCGATGATGCGCAGCATCGGGTTGGTCGGCGTCTCGATCCAGAGCATCTTGGTGTTCGGGCGGATCGCTGCGCGTACCGCGGGCACATCGGTCATGTCGACGAAGGTGAACGTTATGCGGAAGCGTTCCAGCACGCGGGTGAACAGCCGGTAGGTTCCGCCGTAGGTGTCGTCGCTGACGACGACGTGATCGCCGCTCGAAAGCAGGCTCGTGATCGCGCTCTCCGCGCCCAGACCAGACGCGAACGCGACGCAATGGCTTGCTTCCTCGAGCGCAGCGAGCTGCGTTTCGAGGGCGTTACGGGTCGGGTTCGCGACCCGCGAGTAGTCGAAGCCCTTGTGATTGCCGACCGCCGTCTGGGTGTACGTGGAGGTGGCGTAGATCGGAACGATGGTTGCCCCGGTGGCCTGATCGGGTTCCTGGCCCGCGTGGATGGCGCGCGTCGCGAAGTCCATGAACCCCAAGATACGGGCAGGCGCGAGGTGGTTCCGCTACAGGAGGTCCTCGCGGCGAATGCGGGTGTAGTCACCGGAGACCGACGGCAGCTCGACGACGCGCGCGATCGCCGCGTCGAAATTCCGCTCGCGGGTCTGGTGGGTCAGAATCACGATGTCGGTCTCGTTCTCGTCGTCGCCGGCGCCCTGCTGCAGCATCGAATCGATCGAGATCCCGGCATCGGCCAGCGCGCGGGCGAGATCGGCCAGCACGCCGACCTGGTCCTTGACCCGCACTCGCAGATAATAGGACGTCTCGACGTCGGCCATCGGAAGGATCGGGATGTCGCTGAGCGCGTCGGCCTGGAACGCGAGGTGCGGAACGCGCTCTTGGGGCTCCGCGCGCATCAGGCGCGTCACGTCGACGATATCTGCGATGACGGCCGAGGCGGTCGGCTCCGACCCGGCGCCGGCGCCCTGATAGAGCGTTACGCCCGCCGCGTCTCCTTTGATGAGGATCGCGTTCGTCGGGCCCTCGACGTTCGCGATGAGCCGCGTGGCGGGAATCAGCGTCGGATGGACGCGCAGTTCGATCCCCTCGGGCGTGCGGCGCGCGATTCCGAGCAGCTTGATGCGGTAGCCGAGTTTCTCCGCGTACGATACGTCCTTGTCCGTGATCCCGGTGATCCCCTCGACGTGCGCCCGCGTGAACTGCACCGGGATCCCGAAGCCGATCGCGGCGAGCAGGCTCATCTTGTGCGCGGCGTCGATACCCTCGACGTCGAACGTCGGATCGGCTTCGGCGTAGCCGAGACGCTGCGCCTCGGCGAGCACCTCCGCGAACGGCAGTCCTTTGGCGCGCATCTCCGACAGGATGAAATTGCTGGTGCCGTTGACGATGCCGGCGATCCACTCGATCCGGTTCGCGACCAGGCCTTCGCGCAGAACCTTGATCGTCGGGATGCAACCGGCGACGGCGGCTTCAAAAGCGATCATCACGCCGCGCGCGCTCGCCGCGGCGAAGATCTCGTTGCCGTGCAGCGCGAGCAGCGCCTTATTGGCCGTCACCACGTGTTTGCCGTGTTCGATCGCCGCGATCACCGCGTCTTTGGCGATGCCCGTCCCCCCGATCGCTTCGACGACGATCTCCGTCGCCGGATCGGCGACCGCGCCCACCGCGTCGTCGACGACCGGCACGCCGGGCCCGACGATCCCGCGCGCGCGCTCGCGATCGCGCGCGCAGACCCAGGCGATCTCGATGCGCCGCCCGGCGCGGCGTGCGATCTCCGCGCGATTGCGTTCCAGCACGCGGTACGTGCCGCTCCCGACCGTACCAATTCCGAGCAGCCCGACTCTGACGGGCTCCGTCATCACTCAGGTCTGCGAGGAGAGGAACGAGATGATGTCTTGGCGCGTCACGACGCCGACGGGGTTGCCGTCCTGGGTGACGACGATCGCCGAGTTCGCCATGGTCAGTAGCTTGTAGGCGACGGTCACCTCCACGTCGTGCTCGAGCGCGGGGAACGCGCGACCCATCACCTCGATGACCGGCTTGTGCATGATGTCGGCATGATCGAACACGGCCTGCATCACCGCGACGTCGTTGATCGAGCCGACGACCTCGGTGCCGCGCGTCACGGGAAGCTGCGAGATCTCGAAGCTGCGCAGCAGGTCGAGCGCTTCCCTCACGGTCTGCTCTTCGGTGACCGTGATCATCGGCGGCAGCGGCTGCTTCGTGCGGAGCACGTCTCCGACGGTTTCTTTGCGGCGGCCGTCCTCGAGGAAGCCGTTCGCGTGCATCCACTCGTCGTTGAAGATCTTCGACATGTAGCCGCGCCCGGAATCCGGCATCACGACGACCATGATCGCTTCGGCCGGCAGCTCTTTCGCCACGCGCACGGCGGCGGCGACGGCGGTTCCCGACGAGCCGCCGACCAGCAGCCCTTCCTCGCGCGTGATGCGGCGCGCCATCAGGAAGCTTTCCTTGTCGGTGATGCGCAGGATGCGATCGATCACGCGCATGTCGACGGTCTGCGGGAGATAACTCATCCCGATCCCCTCGACCTTGTACGACTTCGGCGTGTCGCCGCTGTAGATCGAGCCCTCGGGATCGGCGCCGACCACGACGATCGCGGGATTCTTTTCCTTGAGAAATCGAGCGGTACCCGAGATCGTTCCGCCCGTTCCCATCCCGCTGACGAAGTGCGTGATTTTGCCGGAGGTCTGCTCCCAGATCTCGGGCCCGGTCGTCTTGTAGTGTGCGCCGGGATTCTGAGCGTTGTGCCACTGGTCGGGCTGGATCGCGCCGGGGATCTCCGCGGTCAGACGGTTCGCGACGCCGTAGTACGACTCGGGAGAGTCGTTCGGAACGTTCGTCGGCGTCACCACCACCTCGGCGCCGTACGCTTTGAGCAGGTCGATCTTCTCTTTGGACATTTTGTCCGGCATGACCAGGATGCAGCGGTAGCCGCGGATCGCAGCCGCCATCGCGAGACCGGTCCCGGTATTCCCCGAGGTCGCCTCGATGATCGTTGCGCCGGCCTTCAAGATCCCGCGTGCCTCGGCGTCCTCGATCATCGCGACCGCGGGCCGGTCCTTCACCGACCCGCCGGGGTTCACGTACTCGACCTTCGCGAGGACCAGGCACTTCGCGTCGTCGATCACGCGATTCAACCTGACGAGCGGGGTATGACCCACAGCGTCAAGGGCATTTTCATAGTACGTCATCCCGGTCGCGGGACGGGGTTCCGTGAGGGCCATGACCTGGTCGCGTTCCGCAACTCCGGGAAGGCAGCCTGCGTCGAAGACACTGCTACCGGATCGAGGGAGAACGACGATGGCCACCGATTTCCGCCACGGTGAATTTCCGCGCAGGGGCCGCGACCCGCTCGACGGGTATCTGTGGCTTGCCCGGGTCTTCGACAAGGCCCGCGCCGCGGCCGGCGGCACGATCTTCGACTACATCTACCCGTGCCCGATGGACCGCGCCGTCTTCGACCGCTGGGGGATCACCGCGCGGATGTTCGACGCAGCGCTGGACACGTGCCAGACCGACGACGAGATCCTGGCCTGGATCAAGGCCCGGGTTCCGGAGACGCGTCGCGACGACGCCAATCGCTGGCTGCTCGAGGAGAAGGCCGTGAACCTCGATCGGCAAGACGCCGAGGAAGGCGCCGTCCCCGCGTGAGGGCACCGCGCTTCGCCGTCCTCGCCGTGGGGCTCGGGCTCCTCGCCGCGTGCGGCGGCCCGCAGATCCCGCCGGCACAGAACTACGGGACGATCGTAGGCCGCGTCTTCGACAGCGCGACGAACCAGCCGATCGCGGGCGTCTCGGTAACCGTCGATACGATCCTGGGCTCCTCCAGCGGGAGCGACGGGTCGTATCGCGTCGTGAACATCCCGCTGGGGACGTACACGCTCCGTCCCCAGCCTCCGCAGGGCTATTCGGCCCCGCTCCAGGCTGCGTACGACGGCAGCATCTCGATGGGTCAGACGATCACCGTCGACATTCCGCTCACGAAGCAATAGCAGGTCCGCGGCCCGCGTGCGCGTCGTCGTCGCTCCGGACAAGTTCAAGGGGAGCCTCGACGCCGCGGGGGTTGCCGCAGCGCTGGCGGCCGGGATCCGCGACATCGTCCCCGACGCGATCTGCGATCTGATCCCAATGGCTGACGGCGGTGACGGCACCGTCGATGCCTTCGTCGCGAGCGGCGCGAGCGCGATCACCGTGCGCGTGAGCGGCCCTCTCGGCGTCCCGGTCAGCGCAACGTACGCACGCGATGGTGCAGCGGCGGTGGTCGAGATGGCGGCGGCATCGGGGCTCGCGCTGCTCGGCGACGGGCTCGACGCGCGCCGCGCGACCACGCTGGGGACCGGTGAACTGCTGCGTGACGCGCTGGACCACGGCGCGACGCGCATCGTGCTGGGGATCGGCGGCAGCGCCACGACCGACGGCGGCGCGGGCGCGCTGGCCGCGCTCGGCGCGCGCTTCCTCGACGCGGCGGGTACGACGCTCGAGCCGACACCGGAGGCGCTCGCGCGCGTCGCACGCGTCGATCTGAGCGCCCTCGACGCGCGTTTGCGCCCTTCGGCAGGCTCAGGGCAGGCTGTCGATCTGGCGATCGCGTGCGACGTCGACAACCCGCTGCTGGGCGCGAGCGGCGCGGCGGCGGTGTACGGACCGCAGAAGGGGGCGTCGCCGGAGGACGTCGCCTTCCTCGACGGTGTTCTGGCGCGGCTCGCCGGCGCGATGACCGCTGCGACTGGCCGCGATCTCCGCGCACTGCCCGGCGCCGGCGCCGCCGGTGGCCTCGGCTGGGCACTGGCGAGCGCGTGCGGCGCGCGTCTGGAGCGCGGCGTCGTGCTGATCGCCGAGCTGCGCGGTCTCGCCGCCGCGCTGCGCGGCGCCGACTGGTGCTTCACCGGCGAGGGACGGATCGACGAGCAGACGCTGCGCGGAAAGGTCGTCGACGGTGTCGCGGCGCTGGCGCGCGCGGCACGCGTTCCGGTGATCGCGTTCGGCGGCAGCGTCGAGCTCGCTGCCGAACCGGCGCTGCGCGCGCGCGGCGTCGTCTGCGTCCCCATCGCACCGGGACCGCTCGCGCTTCACGATGCGATCGTCGGCGCCGCAGCGAACCTGCGTGCAGCCGCTGCCCGGGTGACGGCGTTGTTGCCGTCATCCCGTACCGATCACGGAGGCTGAGATGCTCGTCGCGTTCCTCGCCGCATACATCGCGGCCGTTCCGCTCGACGCACCCCACGCGGCCGTGCTCGCGGTGATCTCGCGCGGCGAGGACGCCGCGGGTTGCGACGCCGCGCAGAAGCGAAAGGCCGCCGCCGGCGCATCGATCCGAACGCTCGGGCGCGTTGGGGGCGACGCGGTGATCCTTGCCGACGTGCAAGACCCGTGCATCTGCGGGGCACAGAACTGCCCGTCCTACGCGATCCGCCTCGCACCCGGAAACGCTCGCGTGCTGCTGTCCGTGTTCGCGATTGCCGTGCACGACGCCGATCGCGCGCAACCGCTCCCCGGACTGATCTTCGATACGCACGACAGCGCCCTGGTCGCTGAAGAGACGACGTATGCGTTTCGCGGCGGAACGTACGTCGTCGTTGCGAGCGCCCGGGTGCGCGCAACGGACCGCGCGCACAAGCCGAACGCGATCCCGGTACGGTTCGCCGCCGGCGCCTCGTCGGCGCGGCTACACGGAACGGCGTCGCTCGGGTGGTATGACGCCTACAGCTTCGACGCAGCGAAAGGGCAGCGCGTGACGGTGGACGGGGTGAGCTCGCCGGCCCAGGTAACGCTCACACTGTTCGGGCCCAACGGCAGCAGCGCGCCGTTGACGCCCGGCGCAGCGTTCACGCTGTCGGCGTCCGGCTCGTACCAGTTGAACGTCGACAGCAGCTCGGAGACCGACGTCCCGTACAGAGCGCGGCTCAGCATCCGGTGACCGGTGCTCACGTCGCGGCCGCCGGTCCGGGGCTCGGCCGGAACCGCACGTAGCTGGCGCGCTCGGCGACCGCCTCGTCGATGATCCCGACCACCACCGCGGCGAGCCGGTCGCTGTCGTGACGGACCGTGTCGGTCTCGCTGATCACGTTCGCGCGCACCACGCGGACGCCGAGTGCGGCCAGCGCCTCCTCGTCGACCTGCACCGGCAGCTGTCCCTCTTCGGCATAGGCTTCGCGCAGCTTGTGCGGCAGCTCATCGTTGACCACCGTGACGTCGCAGATGTGCGCGCCGCCGGCGCCACGCAGCAGCGCGCGGACGTGCGCGGAGGCGGTGTAGCCGTCGGTCTCGCCGGGCTGCGTCATGACGTTGCAGACGTAGATCTTCACCGCGCTCGCCGCCTCGATCTCGCGCCCGATGCGGTCGATCAGCAGGTTCGGCATGATCGAGGTGTAGAGCGAACCAGGTCCGAGCACGATCGCGTCGGCGTCGCGGATCGCCGTGATGACCTCGTCGAGCGGGGCGGCGTACGGCGGGTCGAGGAAGACGCTCTCGATCGTCCCGTGCGTCTTGGTGATGTTGGTCTCACCCTCGACGATGCTGCCGTCGGTGAGCTTCGCGCACAGTCGTGCGATGGCGAGCGTGGAGGGCAGGACGCGTCCTTTCACGTTGAGGACGCGGCTCGACACCTTGATCGCCTCGTCGAAGTTTCCGGTGATCCCGGTCATCGCCGCGAGAAACAGGTTCCCGAACGAATGGCCGCTGAGCCCTTCCCCGCCCTGGAAACGATAGCCAAAGAGCTCGGTGACCAGCGCCTCGTCGTCGGCGAGCGCGACCAGACAGTTGCGGATGTCGCCCGGCGGCAGAACGCCGAGCTCTTTTTGGAGCCGTCCCGACGAGCCGCCGTCGTCGCTGACGGTGACGACCGCGGTCAGATTCGTGGAGATCTTCTTGAGACCGCGCAGCATCGTCGAGAGGCCGGTCCCGCCGCCGACCACCAGGATCTTGTAGCCGCGCTCGAGGCGGCGCTCGCGGATCGCGCCGATCACGTCGCTGGTGCCGTGCGGCGCGACCGCGGTGACGATCGCGTTGAGCCAGCGCCAGATCCCGAGCGCGACCAGCAGCGCGCCGACGACCATGAAGACCCACGACAAATAGGCCGGCGGGAAGAGCTCGGCGACCAGCCAGTCGACGAACTCGTTGACGCGCAGCGTCACGCCTTCGTCCGTGAGATAGCGCGAGACGCCGTTGACGAACAGGGCCGCGCCGAGGAAGGCGAGCAGGAGCCAGCGTTTCACGCCCAGGCCCGGTTGGAGCCAGCGTGCGAGGCCGATCGAGCGGGTGAAGCGTTTGCTCATCGGTTCACGTCGCGGGCGTCAAAGGTCGCCAGCGCCCCGGTGGTCTCGCTCAGATGGCGCTGCAGGCGCCGGCCGAGATAGACGCTGCGGTGCCGCCCGCCGGTGCAGCCGATCGCGATCGTTACCTGCGATTTGCCTTCGCGCTCGTACCGCGGCACCAGGAAATCGATCAGCGGGACGAACCGTTCCAGAAAGGCCTCGGTGTCGGGGATCGCCTCGAGGTACGCTGCGACCGGAGCGTCGGCGCCGGTGAGTTCCCGCAGTCCCTCGACGTAGTTCGGGTTCGGCAGGAAACGCACGTCGAAGACGAGGTCCGCGTCGAGCGGCACGCCGTACTTGAACCCGAACGCGACGATACTGATGCGCAGCCGTCGAGCGTCCGTCCCGGCGAACGTGGTGCCGATCCGATCCTTGAGCTGCCCGAGGGTGAGCCGCGTCGTGTCCCACACCACGCTCGCGCGATCGCGCAGCGCCGCCAGCGAGGCTCGCTCCGCGTCGATCGCTTCGGCCAGGCCGACGCCGTCTTCGCCGAACGGGTGACGCCGCCGCGTCTCGCTGTAGCGCCGGATCAGCGTCTCGTCCTCGGCGTCGAGGAACAGCACCTCGGCGTGCAGGCCGGCCGCCTCGAGCTCGTCGAGCGCCGCGACGGCGTTCCCGAACGGTCCCAGCGTACGCACGTCGAGCGCCAGGGCGGCGTTGGTATAGCCGGCCTCTTCGGCGAGCGCGATGAACGGCCGGGCGAGCACGGGCGGGGCGTTGTCGAGGCAGGCGAAGCCGAAGTCCTCGAGCGATTTCATCGCCTGGCTCTTGCCCGCGCCCGAGAGCCCCGTTACGATGACGAGACGGCGCATATGAAGCTCTTTTCGGCCGAGAAAGCCAACGCCCTCATCCCGGTGCTGGAGCCCCTCCTCGAGGAGCTCTGGGCGAAGCGTCGCGACCTCGCGATCCGGCTGCTCGAGACCGACCCGGCGCTCCGCGTCGGCCGCCCCGACAGCACGCGCGACCGCCGCCGCTCGCGCGCGTTCACCGAGCTCAAGGCCGAGATCGTGCGGCTCATCAACCGGATCGAAGCGCACGGCTGCGTCGTCAAGGACCTCGACCTCGGACTCCTCGACTTCCCGTCGATGCGCGATGGACGCCCGGTCTATCTCTGCTGGAAAGCCGGCGAGGTCGAGCTCACCCAGTGGCACGGCACCGACGAAAGCTTCGCGGACCGCAAGCCGATCTAGCTAGGCGGGCACCGCGGCGGGGTCGACCTTGACGAAATCTTCCGCAAGCCCTTGCAGCCGGACCTCGCCGAAGACGACCGTGTAGGCGCCGGCGGCCAGGTCGGTCACCTTACCGAACTCCGGCACGCTGGTCAACTGCGGGATCTTCGCGCGGATCTCGTCGGGGAGCCGCACGGTGTCGCCGACCTCGAGGGCCGGCTGTTCGAACAGCTTCTCGAGGTCGGTCATCAGCAGGCCCAGCGGGATGCCGTAGCCTTCGCTGACCTGTTCGATCGTCTCGGTCTCGCTGATCGAGCAGTGCGAGCATCCGCCGAGATGGAATCGCGCGAAAACGCGTTTTGCGCCCGCATGCGTCTTGAACGCTTGCTCGACGGTCTGGTCCTTGCTGAAGTGGGGCACGGTCGACATTATTCTCTCCGACCGAGGAGCGACCCCGCCGGTTGCGTGCGAGGCGCGGAGGACGCCTGTACGCCGGATTCTGTCAAAGCCTCCGAAGAGGCCGTGGCCGTCATCTCTCTGGGGTCGGCCTCACGACCGGCCTCGTTGCGACGTGAGCTCGTTTCCGCCGGGCCGGCGGCCCTGACCGGAGCCAGGGAACGAGCAGTCTTGCTCCAGGTGGGGTTTACCCGCGTCCGCGTCTCCGCGGAACG
The DNA here is from genome assembly GCA_003168375.1 of Vulcanimicrobiota bacterium. Taxonomy (GTDB): domain Bacteria; phylum Vulcanimicrobiota; class Vulcanimicrobiia; order Vulcanimicrobiales; family Vulcanimicrobiaceae; genus Vulcanimicrobium; species Vulcanimicrobium winogradskyi. The sequence continues at coordinate 798,989 of PMSI01000003.1, read as the reverse complement.
CCGTGCGCTCTTACCGCACGATTTCACCCTTGCCGGTGCAAGCACCGGCGGTTTGTTTCTGTGGCACTTTCCTTCGAGTCGCCCCGACAGGACGTTATCCTGCACCCTGCCCAATGGAGCCCGGACGTTCCTCGACGCTTGCGCGCCGCGACGGCCCAGCGCCCTCCGCGCGAGCGATGCTACCGGAAAAGCGCGTTCGCCGCAAGCGCCTCGCGCGCCGCAGCGGGTTCGATCAGCCGGCGTCGCGCCGTTCGCGCGACCACCACGTCGCGAGGCGGAGCTCCGGGCGGCGGCGCGCGCGCCGGGTCTTCAGTTCGGGCTTGGGACCGGAGTGCGGCCAGATCGAGAACGACCGTATCGGCGCGCCGCAGAGAAAGCCGATCATGTCGGCACGCAGGTCGGCGATGGCGGATGGGACGAGCGAGGTGGTGGTGCTGAGGACGCGTGTACCGTCGAAACGCATGACGATTGCGCACTCCGACCACGACTTTCGCTGGATCGCGATGTCGGCACGACTGCGGGTGACCATCAGTCCCGATGCTTCACGGACGAGCCGGACGCCCGGAATGAGCATCGGAATGAGCATCTCCAGATCGTCTACGAAATGGTCGAAATCAACGCTGTCCTGAACGGGCGCATCCATTGCTTCCAGAATCTCCCTCGCTTGCCACTCCCGGACCGTGACTGTAGCGCAAGCGAGGGAGCGGGAGCAAGGTACTTTGCTGGAAGTTTGCAGACCCTTGAACGGAGCGATAAAAAAGCCCGCGTTTTCGCGGGCTTTTACGACTGGTGGAGGATAGGAGACTCGAACTCCTGACCCCTTGCATGCCATGCAAGTGCTCTACCAACTGAGCTAATCCCCCGCGGCGACCGACCACCATTCACGCCACTCCAGTCGCGGTCCTGTGAACGGAGGACGCTCGCCGTGAGCGAGTTCTACGTCTATCTCGGGCAGGGAGAAACCGTCCCGTTCGGGTTGCCGATCAAGCACGGGCTCTGCGAGGGCCCGGGCGAGGTGCTCGGTACCGGCGTCGGCGTCGGGCAGGGGCCCGGGCCCTGGTTCGTCCCGCCGGCACGGGCTTTGCGACGGCCCGGGACGGAATCGGCGGCTGTCCTGTCGTAGGGAGAGAGCGTCCAGGGGTTGCCCCTTCCCCTCACCAGCGAGGCTGCGATGGAACACTGGTTCGACCGGGCGACAAAAATGTTCGCCGGCGGCGCGATCTCTCGACGCGGCCTGATCGCAGGCGGCGCCGTCGCCGGGACCGCGGTCCTCGTCGCGCGGCCGCCGGCTTTGGCGCGGAGCACGAGCTCCGCCCCGTGCTCCCTCAGCGGCGACGGCAGCTCGACTACGCTCACGTTCTCGGCCCGGTCGTCCTACCGAGGACAATCGCTAACCCTTCAAGGGACGCATATCGGCCGCGGACGCAAGCATCGCTCCGGCAAGACGCACATCGTCGTCACGCTCTCCGGCAAGACGGTCCTCGAGATCGCCCACAGCGCGACGCAGACGGGCACGTCGAAGGGCCGCGCGAGCCAGACGCTGCAGGGCACCGTCACGTACGGCGCCGGCTACAGCGGTGTCCACCGGGTCACCTCGGTGACGCGCGCGGGCAGCGTTGCGGGATTCATAGACGGCCGGGCCTTCACGGGGAGCGGCGGTCAGTCGACGGGGCGGATGCGCGACGGCAAAGCCGCACCGGTCGCGCACGTCGACCCTGCGCTCGCGCAGGCGGTCCACGCGCTGTTTCAGACTGCGAGCAGCAACGCAGCGCAGTGTCACGGCGGGAGCCACCATGCGGCCGTTCCCGGCCTCGACGTCGCGGCGACGCGCGCGCAGCTGTTCGCGCCGCTGCGTGAGCTCGCGCGTCGAACGGCGGACGATCGCGGTTCGCGCGAAATCGCGCAAACCTTCCCCTCCGGCCCATGCGCCGATTGCTACAATGCATGCGACGCGAAGTCGATCGAGTGCGAGACGAAGGCCTACGCGAGTTGCGCATCGGGGCCGTTTTGCCTGGTCCCCATCGCGCTCTGCATCAATAGCTGGAACAACTGCAACAACGACTGCTATAAGACCGGCGGACCTTGCTGCTCCGTGAAGTGTCATCCGGTGAACAGCAGCGAATCGTCGTGCTGCGGAACCGGCGACACGTGCTGCGGCGACACCTGCTGCGGCGGCGGCATGCCGGTGTGCAGCCATCCGAAGACCGAAAGCGCCAACTACGGTTTCTGTTGTCCGTCCGGAACCTTCGGGTGCAACACGGAGTTCGGCGGCTATTGGTACGATACGTGTTGTGCGAAGGGCTCGACGTGCTGCGGGAGCATCTGCTGTAATTCGAGTCAGTACTGCGCGTCGAGTTACGGGCTGATCTGCTGCTCCAAGGGGCAGTCGCTCTGCGGCGGCCAGTGCTGCAGCGGCAAGTGCATGAAGGACGGCGCCGGCAACGAGTTCTGCTGCAGCGGAACGACGCTCTGCGGCAGCACCTGCTGCGGCCCGAACGAGAAGTGTCTCACGGGGCCGGGCGGGGCCAAGGTCTGCTGCAACGGCACGCTGTGCGGCGGGAAGTGCTGCGGCCCGGGCGCGATCTGCCACAACAATACATGCGCCTACGGTAAGCCGTGCGGAAAGACGTCCTGCGGTCTGACCAACCCGGTCTGCTGCAACGGCGTGTGCTGCGCCTCGAACCAAACCTGCGTCAAGGGGAAGTGCACCACTGCCGCGTGCAAGCGCAAAGGCACCGTCCCGTGCCAGTACACCCCGGGACTATGCTGCAAGCCCGGCGCGACGTGCTGCGGCAAGACGTGCTGCAAGCCCGGCATGCCCTGCTGCGGTGGGATCTGCACTACGAATCAGTGCATCCAATGACCCTTGCCCTCGCCGGAGCGATCGTCGCGGCGCGAGCGGTGCTCGCGGTCGTGTTCGCGCTGGCGGGGATCGCGAAGCTGGGCGATCCCGCGGGGACGGGGCAGATGCTGCGCGCTTTCGGCCTGCCGCGCGCTGCGACCGGCGCGTTCGCGCGGCTGCTGCCGCTCGTCGAGCTGGCCGTCGCGATCGCGCTCGTGCCGAGCGTCAGCGGACAGTGGGGCGCGCTCGCCGCAGCCGTCCTCCTCGTCGGCTTCACCGCGGCGATCGTCGTCAACCTGATGCTCGGGCGAAAGCCTGAGTGCCGCTGCTTCGGTCAAGTCGCGTCGGCGCCGATCGGTCCCGCGACGCTGGTGCGAAACGTCGTGCTGCTCGCGATGGCGGCGCTGGCGGCGTTCGCGCCGGCGACGGAATCCGACCCGCTGGTGCTCGTATGGCTCGGCGCGCGGTTGCCGTGGGTTGCGGGCGCGGTCGTGCTGCTCGGCTTCTTCGCGATCCAGACGTTCCTGATGCTGCAGATCCTGCGCCAGCAAGGGCGCATGCTGCTGCGGCTCGAGTCGATCGAAGGGTCGGGACACGCCCTCGGGTTCGACGGCCACGCTAACGGCGTCGCATCGCACGAGCACGTCGGCCTGCCGTTCGGAACCCCGGCACCGGAATTCGAACTGCCGACGCTCGACGGAAAGCGCTCCTCGCTCGGCGCGCTGCTCGCGCTCGAACGCCGCGTCGTGCTCCTTTTTGCCCATCCGTCGTGCGGTCCGTGCGAAGCGCTCCTCCCCGAGGTTGCGGAATGGCAGGCGACGCACGAGAACCGGCTCACGCTCGCCATCGTCTCCGAGGGCGCGGTCAAAGAGAACCGCCGCGTCTTCGAGCGATACGGTTTCCAGCATATCGTGCTGCAAGACGGTACCACCGTATCGGACGCGTATCAGGCCTACGGAACGCCGGCGGCAGTGGTCGTCGAGGCAGACGGCCAGATTGGGAGCGGCGTCGCGGCTGGTGCCGACGCGATCCGCGAGCTCGTCGCGAGCGCCGCCGCCGTGCCGGTCGCGGTCCGCGTCGCCGCGCGCGGCGAGATTGCGCCCGCGTTTTCGGCGCGTAGCACCGCGGGCGAAACCGTGGAGTCGGCGCAGTTCAAAGGACAGGACGTCGCGCTGCTCTTTTGGAGCCCCGACTGCGGTTTCTGTCGCGCAGCGGTCGACGACGTCGTGCGCTGGGATCGCGAAGTTCAGCTGGCGATCGTCTCGGCCGCGGAAGACGAGGAGCTCACCGCGCGGGGCTTGCGAGCTCGGCTGCTCATCGACGAGTCCGGCGAGATCGGCCGTTCGTTCGGAGCATCCGGAACGCCGATGGCCGTGCGCATCGCCGCCGACGGCACGATCGCCTCGGAGGTCGCAGCCGGGAAGGACGCGATCGAGACCTTGCTGCGACCCGACCATCGGCGACAGAACGGCGCCCCGAAGACGGTTTGATCCGCTTTCGACTTCGAACGGAGACTAGGTGGCAATGACGAGACGTCAAGCGCGCTCGATCGGTATCCTCACGGTGCTGGTGCTGACGGCGCTCCTCCTACCGAGTACAGGGCAGCCGACGGGTGAAGCCGCGGCCGCGGGCCGGACGCAGTTCCAGCACATCATCGTGATCGTGCAGGAGAACCGCACGCCCGATAATCTCTTCCACGGGCTGTGCGTCCCGCCGTTCGGCGCTGCGGACCGCTGCAGCGACATGTCGATTGTTTTGCCGACCCCAGTCGCCGTCAAGAAGTACAACATTCAGACCGCGAATTGGCTCGACAAGGCGGCGCCTGGCGGCAAGATCACACCGACGTCGGTTCCGCTCGCGAACAAGTACGATCTCGACCACAGCCACCGCGGATTTACGAGGCAGTGCGATGCGGACCCCGGAACGACGCAGTGCAAGATGGACGCGGCCCCGGCGCGCGGATTCCGATTCGTCGGCAACGCTACGGGAGTCATCACCCCGTACTTGGAGCTCGCCACCCAATACGGCTGGGCGAACTTCATGTTCCAGTCGAATCAGGGCCCGAGCTATCCCGCGCATCAATTCCTCTTCGGCGGGACCTCCGCACCGAGCGCCGCCGACGACGCGGCCGGGATCTTCGCGGCCGAGAACATTACCAAGACCGGGATCGGCGGCCTCAAGGCGATCGCCGGCTGCAATGCGCCCAAGGGGACGACCGTCGAACTGATCGGTCCGAGCGGCGAGGGCAAGCTGATCTACCCGTGTTTCGAGCACAAGACTCTGGCCGATCTGCTCGGCACGTCGCTCACCTGGCGATACTACACGCCGTCCCCCGGAATGATCTGGACGGCGCCGAACGCGATCGAGCACATCTGCCACGGTGCCCCCCCGGCGATCGCCTACACGCCGTGCTCCGGTCCGGAATGGGACCAGCACCTCGATCTGCATCCGGCCGATGTGTTGAGCGACATCGGCAATTGCAAGCTGCGTTCGCTCAGCTGGGTGATTCCGACCGCGGCGAACTCCGATCACGCGAACGCGAACGACGGCGGTGGACCGTCATGGGTTTCATCGATCGTGAACGCGATCGGTGCGAGCAAGTCCTGCGACGGCGGTCAGGGCTATTGGGAAAACACGGCGATCGTCGTCACATGGGACGATTGGGGAGGCTGGTACGATCACGTCGCGCCGACGTTCCTCGCCATGCCGCAAGGCGACTACGGCCACGGCTTCCGCGTGCCGTTGCTCGTCATCTCCGCGTACACGCCCAAGGGCTACATCAACAACGTGCAGCAAGACTTCGGAAGCATTCTCCGGTTCGCCGAGCACAATTTCGGCATCACCGAAGGGGCGCTGAACTTCGACGATGCGCGCAGCAAAGGCGATCTGTCGGCGTTCTTCGATTTCACGCAGCCGCCGCGAGCCTTTCAGGTGATCACCGCGCCAAAGAGCGCAGCGTTCTTCCTGCACGACACGAGGCCGCAGGGCGACCCCGACGACGAATGAGGCGCGGCCGCGCGCGATCTATTTCGGAGGCTGCGTGGTGCCGCCGCCGGAGCTCTTCTTGCCCTTCTTGCCCCCGCGATGGCTGTGCTTCTGAACGCTTCGGCTATGACTCTGCGGTGTGAGGCGGTGCCCGCCGTTCTTCGTGAAGTGAGTCTTGCTGTCGGTGCTCCCGGTCGTCCCTTGCGCTTGCGCGGCGGAGAGCGTGCCGCCGAGCAGCGATATCCCAAACGCGATGGCCACTAGTCTCTTCATCGTCGATCCTTGCAGCGTAGTGCTGAGCTCCGGGCTACATGCAAAGTTGCTCCCCGCAGGGGCTACCGCCCTTCTCGTGGACGCCGCTACGTCAACGAAAGGTCTGGCGGGTTCGTTACCCAAAACGTTTGCATGTCGAACTCGAAGCCATCGCCAGCAGTAACCGCGCTCCTGCTGGCGATCGTCGCCACATTCGCCGTGTCCGGAATCGCGCTCGCCGGCCCGATGGACACGCTCGATCAATTCTGCGGCGGCGCGCTCTCGAGCCCTGGCTGCTTAGAGACGGTCGCGGCATATCCGGTCGAAACCGGTGCGCTGGTCGCGATCATCGAAGCCGAAAAGTCGAAGATGACGAGCGCGGACGACTGTCAGAACAAACTGTCGGTGGGGACTGCGATGTTCAGCGCGATCGCGCCCTACGTGAGCGACGTGGGCGCCGATGTGTCGCAGATCGTCAAAGCGAGTTGCATCATCGCCTTTTCCACCAAAACCTGTTCGGGTGAGGCGCAGAAGATCGCCGGCGCGGCGACCGATGCGGTGGCGTGGGCGCTGCATCAGCTCGACAGCCTGCTCGGCCTCGATGACACCCCCAGCGGCCCGACCCTCGAGCAGAATCTCGCGGAGTATTGGGCGACCGTCTACGAGCCGATGGAGCGGCCGATGATCGGCGTGCCGGACGCCGTGTACATCGACACTGCAAGCCAGCTCGACAAGAAATGCATGGAGGAATGGTGGGTTACCAACGAAGATGAATTCGCAGTTTGCCGACTGGGCTTCACGAAGCGCTTCCATACCGAGGTGGACGTGCTGCGCGCGCAATACCAAGCGTATTTGAAAGGGCAGCAAGAGGTCGCGCAGGCGAAGCTGCAGGCGGAAAAGGACAAGCTGCAGGCGGAGAAGGACAAGCTGCAGGCCGCGCAAGACGCCACGACCGTCAACGCCCGCATGATCGCGCTTTCGTGGGCGAGGATCAAGCATGACACCTACGTGAAGCAGTGTCACGATCAGGTCTGCATCGACGACATCACCGCCACCGCGTTTTTCTATTATGGTGCGCTGGCGACGGGTATGCAGAAGATGAGCACCAGCAATACGCAGGTGCTCACCAGCACGAACGCCACCTTTGAGCCGATCTTCAAGCAACAGCTCGCCAAGGACGAAGCGCGCCGGTCGAGCAGCCTCAACCGTTCCAAAGCGCAGATCACGCTGTTGCTCGCGCCCCGGCTGGCACGCCTGCAGCACGTGCAGGACGTGCGAGGCGCCACGCGCGCGAAACTCCTGGCGCTGGGCGTCCGTAACGGCGACGCCGTGATGCGCCGGGCGTATCGGCTGCGCGCGCATCACGTCCCGGTGCGCGGGCTGGCGTGGAAGGTGAACGCCCGGCCTGCGGCACGATAGCCGAGGCCCCCGATGAGCGGTGCGGTAGAACAGCAGCCGTTTCGCTACTGGGCTTTCATCTGCTACAGTCACGAAAACGCCGCTGCCGCACGCGCGTTGGCGAGAGCGATTGAAGTCGATCGTCTGCCCGCGCGCCTGTCGACAGATCCCAAGAGCCCTCTGCCGAAGCGCCTTTTTCCGATCTTCCGAGATCGCGATGAGTTTTCGAGCTCCGCTGACCTCGGAGAGGCCGTCGACGAGGCGCTGAAGCGGTCGCGCGCGCTCGTCGTCCTGTGCTCGCGCGCAGCGAAAGAATCGCCAAGTCGTACCTCAGAGACTGGAGTCTGAGCGGCTGGTGGCTCCACCGCTGAACTCAGCTTGCGAAATAGCGGTGAATGAAATCCGCGTAGGGTGTCCCGGCGATGTCGAAGCCCGCGTCTGCCACGGCCTGCAGCGCGCCGGCCGCGCCCGTTCCCGCTTGCTCAGCGGTGACAATTCCCGCCGCGACCGCGGCGCGCGTCCCTCCCGCTCAATGGATCAGGACGGTGCCTTGCCCGGCTGTTACCGCCTCGCGAATGCGCTCGATGTCTTCCTTCGTCACCGTGTCGATCGACCAGGGCACGGACGTATACGAGAGATCGGTGCCCGCTAGTACCGCGCCCGTGTCGTTGCCCTCCTCAGCGGCGCCGCGAATGTTGATGATCGTCTTGAAGCGGCCCGACGTGAGCTCGTCCGTCGAGGGCTGTCCACCGACGACGATTCCATGAATGTTGGCTTCGTTTTTCATTCCGTCTACTCAAGAGCGCGCGCAAAACCGCGCCGTTAGGGGTTCCTCGCCGCTTTGGCAATTCCCACGGCGTCCGTATATAATGCGGAATGTGGAGACGGGGGGACTCGAACCCCCGGCATCCTGCTTGCAAAGCAGGCGCTCTACCAGCTGAGCTACGCCCCCATGGTTCGGAGGTCCGGTGGGTCAGCTGGTTCCGCGCCGGGCCTATACGTTCCCGGCCGTGCGCAAGATTGTTGGGGCCGGCGTGAGCTAATGCGGCCGTACCTGCATCTGCATCGCTCTGCGGCACGGCCTCGTCGCTTGGAGGCTGTCGAGGCTCACACTCTGCGGTATGTAGTAGCCCTTCGCATAGCGAGTTTCCGTGAGACCGGCTGCAGCCTGGTCGGTCGGACTGTTGGCCGGTATCGTGACGGTCGTGCTCTTGTTTACCGGCCCCGTTCCATGATCGACGAACGGTTCAGGTTTGATGCCGTCGGGCTGTTTGCTGTCAGCGGTCTGCACGACCATGGTCCAGATGAGTTTGGCGGGCGCGTTGGAGTAGCTGTACGTAACGTACAGCAGCGAAGCACATCGCTCAGTCGCGTCGGCGTAGCGAAAACTTGCGGTCACCTTCGGCCCGCTCGCGTTCACACTGGCGGGCGGCTGCGCGACCGTGGGGCCGGCTATCCCGAGCAGAACCAGGACCAACGCGATGGGCATCGTGTGCTCCTTTCGCAGGTCTGTGACTTCGCCGAGAAGGTTCCGGGCGGCCTTCGGCGAGCATAATTGCGAAATGCCCCCGGCCGCGACGACGCCCTTGCCGTACCCCGAGACGCCGCGGGTAGACCAGATCGACGAGTACTTCGGGACCCGGGTCGCCGACCCGTACCGCTGGCTCGAGGAGGTCGACTCCGCGCAGACCCAGCGCTGGATCGCCGAGGAGAACGACCTCTCGGAGTCGGTCCTCGGAACCGTCCCGCAGCGCCAGGCGATCCGGGCGCGCCTCACCGAGGTCTGGAACTACGAGCGCCGCTCCGTCCCCGAGAAAGCCGGCGAGCTCTACGCGTACTTCCGGAACACGGGGCTGCAGAATCAGGCCGTGCTGTACGTGACGCGCGACCTCGCCGAGGCGGGGCGCGTCCTGCTCGACCCGAACACGCTCTCGCCCGACGGCACGATCGCGCTCTCGGGGTCGGCGTTCAGCGAGGACGGTGCGCGGCTGGCGTACAGCGTCTCGGCTTCGGGTTCCGACTGGCAGGAGTGGCACGTTCGCGACGTCGCCTCCGGCAAGGATCTGCCCGACATCGTGCGCTGGTCGAAGTTCTCCGGCGCGTCGTGGAAGCGCGACGGCAGCGGCTTCTACTACAGCCGCTACGAGGAACCGGCGTCCGAGAGCAAGTTCAAGGACACGAACTACAACCACAAGGTGTACTTCCACCGGCTGGGGACGCCGCAGTCGACCGACCTGCTCGTCTACGAGCGGCCCGACCACAAGGAGTGGAACTTCGCCGCGCTGACGAGCGAGGACGGGCGCTATCTCGTGCTCGACGTGAGCCACGGAACGGCACCCGAGAACGCGATCTTCGTCAAGGATCTCGGCTCCGACGGGCCCGTCGTCGAGCTCGTCCCGCAGGGCGACGCGCGGTACGCCTACCTCGCGAACGACGGCGCGCTGTTCTATTTTCTGACCACGAACGAGGCACCGCGCGGACGCATCGTCGCGATCGACCTGCGCGACGGCGCGCTGCGCGAGATCGTGGCGCAGAGCGACGACCCGCTCGACGGTGCGACGTTCTTTGGCGACCGGATCGTCGCGTCGTACCTGCACGACGCGCTGGCACGCGTCGTGGTGTATGAACTCGACGGCCGCGCCGTCGCCGCGGTCGAGCTGTCCGGGCTCGGCAGCGTCGCCGGGTTCACCGGTAAGCGCACCGATCGCGAGGCGTTCTACAGTTACACGAGCTACACCGAACCGACCTCGATCTATCGCTACGACGTGGCCAGCGGACTGTCGACGCGCGTCTTCACGCCGCAGATCAGGTTCGACGCGAGCGCGTTCGCGAGCGAGCAGGTGTTTTACACGTCGAAGGACGGCACGCGCGTCCCGATGATCGTGACCTGGAAGCAGGGGACGGTACGCGACGGAAGCGCGCCGGCGATCCTCTACGGCTACGGCGGGTTCGACATCTCGGTGACGCCCGCGTTCTCGTCGGCCGTTCTGGTGTGGCTCGAGATGGGCGGAATCTACGCCGTCGCGAACCTGCGCGGCGGCGGCGAGTACGGCGAACGCTGGCATCAGGACGGCGTGAAGGCGAACAAGCAGAACACCTTCGACGATTTCATCGCCGCCGCCGAGTACTTGATCGCCGAGAAGTGGACGTCGACGCCGAAGCTCTCGATCCACGGCGGGTCGAACGGCGGTCTGCTGGTCGGCGCGTGCATGACGCAGCGTCCCGAGCTCTTCGCCGCCGCGCTGCCCTCGGTCGGCGTGCTCGACATGCTGCGGTTCCAGAAGTTCACCATCGGCTGGGCCTGGACGTCGGACTACGGCTCGTCCGACGACCCCGACGACGTCCGAACGCTGCTGAGCTATTCGCCGTACCACAACGTGCAGAGCGGCGTGCGGTATCCCGCGACGCTGATCACCACCGGCGACCACGACGACCGCGTCTATCCGGCGCACTCGTTCAAGTTCGCCGCCGCGCTGCAGCACGCGCAGGCCGGCGACGCCCCCGTGCTGCTGCGCGTCGAGACGAAGGCCGGCCACGGCGCCGGAAAGCCGACCGCGAAGCTGATCGACGAGGTCGCCGACCGCTACGCGTTCCTCGTAAAGACGCTCCGGGTCGCCTAGCCGAGCAGGGCGGCTTCACAGCGAACGTCGAACCGCACACCGCCCGTTCTTCGATCGCTAGAAAGGCAGACAGTCATGCTCATACTCGCCGTCCTCATTGGGCTTCTCGGCATCGGCCCCGCTGTGAACGATATCGGCGGCGGTGGACCGGTGGGAATCACCGCAACGACCACCGACGGCTCCGACGCTTTGTCCGGCAACGGTCCGCCCGGCTGACATAAAAAAAGCCGCGGGCGTCGCGGCTTTGGACGTGGTGGGCCATCCTGGTCTCGAACCAGGGACCTCATGCTTATCAAGCATGCGCTCTAACCAACTGAGCTAATGGCCCCGGGGGTCGGCGCTTAGTTTAGGGGAGCGCGGGGCCCTTGTCAACGACGGTCTTAGATGAGCTTGATCCACTCGTTCATGATCTGATCGTCCTTTTTGACCTGCTGCATCGCCATGTCCCGGAGGGCGTTCATCTCTCGTTGCTGCTCCGCGCGGGCACTGGCCATCGCGTCGAAGTTCGCCTGCTCGGCGAGCGCCGCGAGGTCGCCCGGCGTGGCGGGCTCGGCCGCCGGCCGGGCCGGGCGTTTCGCCGCCGCTGCGGGCCCGGCGCGGTGCGCCGGGCGGTGGTGCGGCGGCTGCGGGCGGATCGGGGCGAGCGCCATCAGCCGATCGACCGAATGAATTCTTTCACGATCTGATTGTCAGCTTTTCTCTGCTGCATGGCGACGTCGCGCAGGGTGTTCGTCTCGCGCAGCAGCTCGGAGCGCTCGGAGGTCATCTGGTCGAACTGCTGCGACTGCCCTTGCAACTGCAGCTGGAAGACCATCTGCTGCGCGTTGAGCGCTTCGGTCGCGCCGAGATAGCCGCCGTTGACGAGGTCCTGCGCCGAGTTGCTGAAGCCGCCGACCGTGGTGGCGCCGTTGCCCGCCAGGCCGCCGGTTATCGCGCCGGCGCCGATGCTGAGCGGATTGGCGCCCATCGTCGCGCCTTGCGCGGCGCCGGCGAGGGCGCCCAGGAGATTGAAGCCCATGTGTTACGCTCCTAGCGAGTCGTCGCCGTCGCCGGCCGCGTCCGCCGAGGGGGCGAGGTCGCGGTCGCGTCCGTCCAGCTGCGGCAGGGGCCGGTACGGCGGCAGGTTGAGCGGCATCGTCGAGAGCCCGGACGAGCCGCCGCCTAGCTGGCTGGCGAGGTCGCGCAGCTGCCCGAGTGCGGCCGGGTCGGAGGCGGCATCGACCGGCGCCGAGGCGGCTGCGCTGCCGGCGCTGCCGCCTAGACGTGCGTAGTGGCGGAAGACCGAGTCGGCGTAGCCGACCGGGGCGCCGTCGCCCCAGTCGGTGCGGGTTCCGGTCGCGTTGGGCGAGCCGGCGTTGTAGGCGGAGAGCGCCGAGCGCAGGTCGCCGTAGCGGTTCAGGTTCGACTCCAGCATGCCGGCGGCGTAGTCGGCGTTACGAGCCGGATCCATCGCGGCGGGGCTGCCGGCAAAGGCGTGCCAGCGATCGTCGATTTGGAAGATCCCGTGGCCGTGGCCGGCGTCGCCGACGATGTTGCGGCCCGAGTCGGCCCCGGGGCCGCCGGTCTCTTGGGCGGCGACCGCGGCGAGCAAGCGGGGGTCGAGGTGGTGGCGGGTCGCCGCGGCCGTGATCTGCGAGCCGTAGGCGACGGTCAGGTAGGTATCCATTGCGCGGGGCCGATCACGCCGACTGCTCGCGTTGACAAGGCCCCCGGGCGTGGTCTACCATGGGTCAGTTGCATGGGGTTCTCCTCGGGGGGGACCTCGTTCTATGGTATGGGTTCTTCACTGGTCATCGACGTCGGCTCCGTCCTGTTCGCGGGGCGGCCGATGTCTCTCGACGAACGGGTCGAGGTTCCGCCGTTCTCCACCCTCACGTTCCGGCAGCCGGCGCACGTCCGCCTCGAGTTGCGGCGCGTCGATCGGGGGCTGGACCTCCGCGGGACCATCGAGGTGGTCGTCGAGGGGCCGTGCGACCGGTGTCTGGAGGACGTCGTCCTCCCGATGACGGTCGAGGTCGAGGAGCGTTTCGATCCGCCGGGCGGGACGAGCGACCCGTTCGGCGAGAACAACGTACTGAGCGGCACGGCCCTGGATGTGGGCGATCTGGTGAGACAACTCGTGACCAGCGCGCTTCCACCGATCCTGACCTGCAGCGAGAACTGTCGCGGATTGTGCGGTACGTGCGGACGGAGCAAGAACGCGGGCGGCGGATGCACCTGCGAAATAACGGAAGGCGATCATGGCGAACCTGAAGTGGAAGACCCCTCGATCCAAGACGCGTAGCCGCCGCGCTGCGAATTGGAAGCTCAACCCGGTGACGACGGTCGAGTGCCCGCAGTGCCACCAGCCCAAGAAACCGCACTTTGTGTGCGACTTCTGCGGGACGTACGACGGGCGCCAGGTCGTGGCGAAGGACGAGCACGCCGGTCACAGCCACGGTTAGTTCGATAGGTTGAACCAGAGCGGAGTCCGCATCGCGGGCGTCGGGCACCACGTGCCCAAAGGGATCCTCACGAACGCCGATCTCGAGCGCATGCTCGATACGTCGGACGAGTGGATCACCACGCGCACCGGGATGAAGGAGCGGCACGTCGCGACCGTCGACGTGCCGACCAGCGACATCGCTCTGGTCGCCGCGCGCAACGCGATCGCGTCGGCCGGGATCGAGGCGAAGGATCTCGACTGCGTGATCGTCGCGACCGTCACGCCGGACTATCAGTTCCCGGCGACCGCCTGCATCGTGGGTGCGAAGCTCGGGATCCCCGGGGTCCCCGCGTTCGACATCTCGATCGCCTGCAGCGGCTTCATCTACGGGCTCACCGTCGCCTCGAGCCTCGTGCGCACCGGCGTCTTCAAGCGCGTCCTGTTGATCGGGGCCGAAGAGCTCTCGCGCATCATCAACTACGACGACCGCTCGACCGCGATACTGTTCGGCGACGGTGCCGGCGCCGTCGTCATCGAAAGCTCCGAACACGACTCGTTCTTGTCCTCCGAGCTCGGCGCCGACGGCTCGAATCCGAAGAATCTCTACGTCGAGGTCGGCGGTACCGCCGCCGGGCCGATCAGCGCCGAGGACATCGCGACCAAACGCAATAAGGTCGTGATGAACGGGCGTGAAGTGTTCCGCTTCGCCGTCACCAAGATGATCGAAGCGACCAACATCGCGCTCGAGCGCGCGAACGTCGCGCCGCGGGACGTCACGTGGCTGATCCCGCACCAGGCGAACCGCCGCATCATCGACGCCGCCGCGAAGCACCTCGACATGCCGCCGGAGCGTGTCGTCATCAACATCGACCGCTACGGGAACACCAGCGCGGCCTCGATCCCGATCGCGCTCTCCGAAACGGTCGCCGCGGGTAAACTGAAGGACGGCGACGTGATCCTGTTCGTCGGCTTCGGCGGCGGGCTCAGCTGGGGCGCCGTGGCCTGGCGCTGGAACGGCGACGTGAAGGCCGCATTCTCCACGAACGGTAAGGCCGGCTAACATGCGGGTCGGGGTGATCTTTCCCGGACAGGGCTCGCAGGTGGTCGGGATGGGGGTCGACGCGGCGCGAGCGTACCCGGCGGCGGCGCAGTGCTTCAGCGCCGCGAAGGTGATCCTGGGCTACGATCTGCTCGGGGTGTGCGAGCGCGGTCCGGCGGAGAAGCTGACCGAGACGCGCTATGCGCAACCCGCGATCTTCGTGACGAACGTCGCCCTCGCGTACGCGGTCGGCGATGCGCTCGATCCGGTCGCGAGCGCCGGTCACTCGTTCGCCGAATTCTGCTCGCTCACGCTCGCCGGATCGCTGACCTTCGAGACCGCGCTCTCGCTGGTGAACCAGCGCGGGCTCGCGATGCAGCGCGCCGCTGCGCTCGCGCACGGCGCGATGGCGGCGGTCTTGGGAATCGCGCCGGAGACGCTCCGCGCCGTGGTCGCGCGCGCCTCCCGAAGCGGCGCCGGCCGCGTGCAGCTCGCCAACTTCAACGCGCCGGGTCAGATCGTGATCAGCGGCGATGCGGAAGCGGTGCGCGTCGCCGGCGAATACGCGCTCGAAGCCGGCGCGAAGCGCGTCATCCCGCTCAACGTGAGCGGTGCCTGGCACAGCGTGCTCATGGAGCCGGCACAGCGCGAGTTCGCACCGCACGTGGCGGCTGCGACCATGATGCTGCCGCGCTTTACCGTCATCTCGAACGTCGAGGCCAAGCCGTACACGGATATCGAGCAGGTCAAGACCAACCTGACCCGCTCGGTCACCGACGAAGTCGTGTGGCACGACACCGCGCTCGCGCTGGTCGCGCTCGGTCTCGACCTGGTCGTCGAGTTCGGAGCATCGCCGGTGCTGGCGCTCATGTTCAAGCGGATCGAAGGTGCGCCCAAGGCGATCACCGTCTCCGACGCCGCCGGGATCGAGAAGCTGCGCGTGCAGCTCCGCTCGGAAACCCGTCCCGAGCTCGTCGAAGGATGACTGGGAAAGTCGCCGTCGTCACCGGCGCGAGCCGCGGGATCGGCCGTGCGATCGCGGTCGACCTGGCGCGTGCCGGTGCCGACCTCGCGCTCTTCGGCCGCGACACCCTCGCGCTCGGCGAGACGAAGGCCGCCTGCCTCGCGGCTCGCGAGGGCGCGCGGGTGACGATGCACGTCGCCGACGTGAGCGACGAAGAGGCCGTCAGCGCGGCGATCGCCGAGGTGCTGGCCGAGAGCGGCCGCGTCGACGTCGCGGTCGCCAATGCCGGGCAGGCGAAGGACGGCTTGATCCTGCGCTTCAAGAGCGCGGATCTCGACCGCCTGATCGACGTCAACCTCAAGTCCGCCTTCTACCTGAGCGCCGCCGTCGCGAAGCCGATGATGAAGCAGCGCAGCGGCTCGATCGTCTTCGTGTCCTCGATCGTCGGGCTCGCAGGGAACCCCGGCCAGAGCGCCTATGCCGCCACCAAGGCGGGCCTGCTTGGTCTTGCCAAGTCGCTCGCGAAAGAGCTAGGGTCGCGCAACATCCGCGTCAACGCCGTCGCACCGGGTCTGATCGAGACGGCGATGACCTCCGAGATGCCGGGCGCCGCGCGCGAACACTACCTCAACACGATCGCGCTCGGGCGCGCGGGCACACCCGAGGACGTCGCTCCCGTCGTCACCTTCCTCGCCTCCGACGCCGCCAGGTACGTCACCGGCCAAACGCTGGTCGTCGACGGCGGTTTTCTGATGTAATGCTGCTCCCCACCGTCAGGAGAACGAAGTACCACCATGGCCGCTGACACATTCGATCGCGTCAAGAAGATCATCGTCGAACAACTCGGCGTCGAAGAGAACGAGGTCACGCCGGAGGCGTCGATCACGGACGACCTCGGCGCGGACTCGCTCGACCAGGTCGAGCTGGTCATGGCGTTCGAGACCGAGTTCGGCATCGACATCCCCGATGAAGAAGCCGAGAAGATCAAGACCGTCGGCGACGCGGTCCAGAAGATCGACGCCGTCAACGCAGCAAAGGACGCATAGTGGGTTCACGTCCCGTGAACCCTTCGCGTTCGGCCTCACGGCCGATCCGCAGCCTGTAACGGAATGCTCGAGGCCCTCAGCGAGCGCTTAGGCGCGATCTTCGACCGGCTGGCGAACCGCGGCCGACTCTCCGAGTCGGACGTCGCTGAGGTATTGCGCGAGGTCCGCATCGCGCTGCTCGAAGCCGACGTGGCGCTCCCGGTCGCCAAAGAGTTCGTCGCCGCGATCAAAGAGAAGGCGGTCGGCAGCGACGTCCTCACCTCGCTGAGCCCGGCGCAGAGCGTCATCAAGCTGGTCTACGACGAGCTCGTCGAGCTGATGGGCGGCGCCGCTGCGCGGCTGACTTACAGCGATACACCGCCGACCGTGTACGTGCTGGTCGGTCTGCAGGGCTCGGGCAAGACGACGCACGCGGGGAAACTCGCGCTGCGCCTCAAGGAGCAAGGCCGGCGCACGCTGCTGGTCGCGGCCGACGTCTACCGCCCGGCGGCGATCGACCAGCTCAAGACGCTCGGCAAGCAGATCGATCTGCCGGTGTTCGACGAGGGTCAAGGCGATCCGGTGAAGATCGCACGCGACGGCGTCGCGGAAGCGCGCCGGCTCGGTATCCCTACCGTCATCGTCGACACGGCCGGCCGGCTGCAGATCGACGAGCGCCTGATGGCGGAACTCGAGGCGATCAAGGCGGCGGTGAAACCGACCGAGATCCTGTTCGTCGCGGACGCGATGACCGGGCAAGAAGCGGTCAACGTCGCCAAGACGTTCAATGACCGGCTCGGGATCACGGGCGTGATCCTGACCAAGATGGACGGCGACGCGCGCGGCGGCGCGGCGCTCTCGATCCATCGCATGACCGGTGCCCCGATCAAGTTCGTCGGCGTCGGCGAGAAGGTCACCGCCCTCGAGCAGTTCTATCCCGACCGCCTCGCGTCGCGCATCCTCGGGATGGGCGACGTGCTCACGCTGATCGAGAAGACCCAGTCGGTCTACTCCGAACAGCAGGCGGAAGATCTCGCGCAGAAGCTGCGCAAGTCGCAGTTCACCCTCGACGACTTTCTTGCGCAGCTCCGCCAAGTGCGCAAGATGGGCTCGATGACGGAGATCATGAAGATGATCCCGGGGCTCTCCAAGGCGCTCCCCAAAGACATCAACATCGACGAGAAAGACGTCTCGAAGGTCGAGGCGATCATCTGCTCGATGACGCGCCGCGAGCGCGATCGGCCCGAGATCCTCAACGGCTCCCGCCGCAAGCGGATCGCCGTCGGCAGCGGGACGCAGGTCTCCGACGTCAACCGGCTCGTGAAGCAGTTCGAGTCGTCGCGGCAGATGATGAAACAGTTCGGCGGCATGAAGAAGGGCCGTTTCCCCAAACTCCCGCTCGGTATCGGGCGGTAATCACCGAGAAAGCGATCATGGTCAAGATCAGACTCCGGCGCATGGGCGCCAAAAAGCAGCCGACGTACCGATTCGTCGTCGCCGACGCGCGCTCGCCGCGCGACGGACGGTTCCTCGAGATCCTCGGGCACTACAATCCCCGCACCGAACCGAAGACGCTCGTCGTCGACCAGGAGAAGGTGAAGCAGTGGCTCGCCAAGGGAGCGCAGCCGTCGGACCCCGTACGGCGCTTGTTCGCCGAGCTCGGGCTCGTCGAGCGCGGGCCGATCTCGGAGACGAAGCGCGCCCCCAAGAACAAGAAGGCGTCCTAGGCGATGAGCGCGTTCGACGACGAGTTCGGCCTCTTCGGTGACGAGGCGTCGCCGACCGACGAAGAGCGGAAGTCGACGCTCGGCGCGCGTCGCATCGCGTCGGACGAAGCCTCTCACGACGACATCGAGCCGGAAGACGATCGTCCGCGCCGGGGCCCGCGCGGCGACCGGCGCGACCGGTCCGGCGGAGGCGCCGGTCCGGCGACGGCCGACGGCGAAGGCCGCCGCGGCCGGCGCGAGTACGGCGGAGACCGCGGTGCGCGCAAGACCGCCGATCCGGTCGTCGCGCAGCAGCGCGCGATCGACCTGCTGAAGTTTCTGGCCCGCAAACTCGTCTCCAAACCGGATGCGGTGCTGGTCGAAGAGGTCGAGACCGAAAAGGGTCCCGTCGTCGAGCTGGTCGTCGAACACGAAGATCTCGGCAAGGTGATCGGTCGCAGCGGCCGCGTCGCGCAGGCGCTGCGCACGCTCGTCCGCGCCAGCGCCGAAGGCCGGATCAGCATCGACATCATCTCGTTCGAAGACGAGATCATCGAACAGGAAGCGGAGCACGCCGGCGATGCGGATGTTGCCGACGGGGACCCTTCGACCGGCTCAGGGCAAGCTGCCGCCGAATGACGCGAGCGCCGGCCGCGTGGCCGGCGTGTTCGGTCTTCGGGGCGAGTTGAAGGTCGCACCGAGCCGCATCGGCGAGGATGCGCTGCGCGCCGGGCTCGAGGTCCGTGCGCGCCTGCGTGACGGCGCGGAGCGCACGCTACGGATCCGCTCGCTGCGCCGTCATCAAGGGCGGCCGCTGGTCGCATTCGACGGCATCGACGACGCGAACGCGGCCGAAACGCTCGTCGGCGCGACGCTGACGATCGGCCGCGACGTCGTCGAGCTCGCGCCGGACGAGTATTTTGACGACGACCTCGTCGGGTGCGCGCTGGTCGACGCGAGCGGCGCGATGCTAGGCCGCGTCGTCGCCGTCGAGCACTATCCGGCGCAGGACGTGCTTCTCATCGCCCTTCGACAAGCTCAGGATGACAAGCGACGCGCGATCGTGCCGCTCGTGCGGGCGTTCGTGAAAAACGTGGACGTGGGGGCGAAGCGTATTCTGGTCGACGTGCCGCCGGGACTGCTCGACGCGAGCGCGGCCGAAGAGGCTTAAGTCGAGCTGCAGCCGCCGAGCTGCATCGCGGTCTGCGCATGCTGCGCCGCGACTTCCATGTCTTGGCGAATGAAGTGCTCGCCGGCGAAGTTGTTGAACAGGGTTTGCGTCAGCCCGTGCTGCTGCAGCGCGTCGGGGTGCAGCAGCGAGTACTCGCTGGGCGCGGGCGTCGCGTCGGAGCGAGTGGCACCGGAGGTAGAGCCGGGCGACCACGCCGAGCCGTTGAACGGGTTGGACGACCGAATGTCGTCCTCGGCGCTCGACGCGATGGTGTAGACCGGCGCTTCCGCGTAGATGCCGACGGAGCGCGCGATCGTTTTCGTCAGCTCTTTCTGGCGCGCTTTCGCGCCGTCGACCGCATTGGCGAGCGCGAGCATCTCGCTACGCTTCTGGTCGTCGACGCCGTCGGCGTCAGCGGCGATTCGCAAGGCGCGAACCTCGGCGCGGCCGAGCAGGGAGAGGTCGTACAGAACCTTGAGGTCGGCCTCGGTTTTCTTCAGGATGAGATGCCTGTGCAGCGCGGAGTCGTACCGCCAGTGCTTGATGTCGGAGGCGAGGACCGGTGCCTGGTACTCGAACGCGATCGCAGCGTCGATTCCCGGGCGCGCGCTCGCGAGCGCCGCGCAATAGGGGGTGCGCGCCCGGACCCGTCCGATCTCGACGAGCGGTCGAACGATCGCAGCGTTGCGCTGCTCTTCGGTGGTCGGAGGCGGCGCGGAGACGGTTTGAGCCAGGACGGTACGCGCGGGGGCGGCCGTGACCACAAGGACAGCCGCGAGCGCAACGCCCGAGGCGCGGCGACGAATATCCATGCTCGGGAGTTTCGCGCTTCCCGCCCCTGCTCCCGCGGCTAACGGTGCTTCGGGCGTGGCGGGTTCAGGTAAGCGCCGATCGCCGCGTCCACCGCGCGTTCGGTCGCGATCTGCGTCCCTTGCGCGCCGCCTGCGTCGCGGGTGAAGCTCTCCCGCCACACCACCTTGCCGCTGCAATCGGTCGCGTCCAGCTCGAAGGTCGCGCTCGCGCCGCCGAACTGCGGGTCCGGCCGCACCGCGAGGATCCCGCTGAGCACCGCACGGATCGGCTGCGCCCCGCACGCTGCGATCGTGCTCGCCGCCCGCTCGGCGTGCGCATGCGCCGCGAGCCGCTCCGCTGCGTGCTCGCGCAGCGCTGCGTCGGCCGGCCCCTCAATGCCGAGTACCGCGTAGTGCTCGGTGCCGCCTGCGGCGACCGGTACGGCGGCGACGGCCTTCGGGGTCGGTGCGGGGGTCGGTGCGGGGGTCGGCCGGGCCGGCGCGGGGGTCGCGACGTTCAGCAGCGCGGCGGCAGGCTCGGTGGCGGCCGCGACCGGCTTCGGCGAGGCGCTTGGCGTCGCCGTAGCGGCGGCCTTCTTGCGGCGGCCGAAGATCTTGCCGAGGTTCGCCTCGGGGCCGCTGCTCGGCGCCGGCGTCGGGCTCGCCTGCGGCGGCGGCGTGCCGATCGACGCGAACGCCCGGTTCGCGTGGCGCGCGATGAACTGTGCGAGGTCGTCGCCCTGTGCCGCCGCCTCGGCGTAGGTGCTCAGCTGGGTGGACTGGCTGAAGACCACGATTCCGGTCGCGGTGCTCACGAGCTGCTCCACCAGCGAGACGCCGTTCCCGAGCGGCGAGATGAACCCGGCGACGTAGTAGTCGGCATTTTGCGCGCGGGCAACCGAAAGAAAGTCCTTGCGCTCGGTCGCCGGCGGTGGCGGGATCACCGTTACCAGACCGGTCTCGGCCATCCGCGTCGCGATGATCGTCGCCAGCCGGGAGCTGGCCTCGCGGTCGACCGAGCTTCCCGTCGCCGTGAACGGGTAGACGATCGCCCGCGCTTTGACGGAGAACGTTTCCGGCGCTGCCGCGAGCGGCGGCAGCCCGAGGAACGCGACGAGGACGACGGCGAGGAAGCGACGCACGAGGTCGCGTTCGGCCGGGGTGGAGGCGATCCCTTACGAGGCGAGCGGGAGGGCGCCGGACTCGCTCTCCTTTTCCCATGCGGCCGTCACGAAGGCACCGAACAGAAAGACGACGCCGATGAGGTCGAGCCACAGCAGCAGCACGAACAGCGCCGACAGCGCACCATAGACCTGAAACGCGTTCGCCGCGTAGCTCGTGTACACGGCGAACGCGATCTGCGCGAGCGAGTATCCGAGCGCGCACGTCAACGCGCCGGGGAACACGGCGCTCCAGCGCGGGCGCCGGTTCGGGAGGTACGCGTACAGGAGGGCGGAGACGAGGAACACGAGCGCCGCGGAGCCGCCGTACAACGCGATCTGCGGTGCCCAGCGCAGGGATTCTAGCCCGGCGAACTGCACGAACAGCGTGATGACGACGGGGAGTACGGTCGCCACGATGAGGATCACCCCCGCGACGGGCACAAGGGTGAGCGCGATCGCGACGTCCCACACGATGTGCCGGTAGCGCGTAATCCCAAGCGACCGGTTCAGCGCATAGGTGAGTGCTTGAAACAGGTTCTTGCCGGACCAGGCGAGCCCGATCAGGCCGATGATCCCGCTGATACCGCGCAGCTTCACCACCGAGGCGACGTTGGTCGAGAGCAAGTCGCCGAGCGCGGGTGCGTAGGCCTGAATCGCGGCGTTCGCGCGCGCCATCCCTTCGTCGGTGCCGTAGATGAAGGCGAGCATCGAGACGCAGAGCAGCGTCAGCGGAACCAGCGAGAACAGCGCGGTGAACGCGATCGCTTGCGCCATGAACGCGGCGCCTTCCGCCGAGAACCGCAGCCCCGCCGCGCGAAACACGCGGACGACCCGCGCCATCACTCCCCTTCGTGACTCAGCCATGACGCCGCTTCACCTCCCCGTCGCGCTGGTCGCGCTCGTCACCGTCTTGGTGGACGGCTCGTTCGTTCCCAGCGTGCCTCCGGCATCGCTGCGAGAGGGGCGGGTCGTTGCGCCGCTCGAGCTGGTCGCGCGCATCGCCGACCGGGTCGAGCTCTCCGCCGGCGGCACGGTCACCGCGCGCCGTGGCGAGCGCGCGTGCATCGCGCGGCCGTTGCCGGGCAGCGACCCGGCGCTGATCATTCTGGCACCGCTGGCGCGCTGTCTCGGTGCCACGCACGTCGGATGGGACGGCGCGGCCAAAACGCTCGCATTGGCCTTCGGGGGACCGATCGTCGTGCGGACGCTGCCGCCGTTCGATCCGGCCGCGCCTCGCGTCGCGCCGACGACCGTGTTCACGCCGGAGCCGGCGCCGCCGACGCCGCGGACCATCGCCACCGGTTCGCCGCGGCCGCGGCGCACGCCGATCCCGGTCGTCGCACCGGCCGTGCCCTCGACGCTTATAAGCCCGAATCCGTGATCGCTTTGACCCAGCGCTGGGTGTCCGGGTCGTCCCACCAGTTCGCGATCCGGGCTTCGAGCACCGGAATGGCGCGCAGCACGTTCGTGTGCTCCTCGACCGCCGCCGGGTCCGGCTCGTTCGAATGCAGCTCGGCCTTCAGCGCATCGACCGACCCTGCCGCACGAGGGTCGTCGCCGGCGGCGGCGCGCAACTCGTCGTACGGAGGGTGGGGAACGTCAGGCTGACCGGTATCGCTCATGGCCGACTCGTTCCCCGCGATTGCGGCAGAGTCCACCCGCGCTCACCAACGGCGGCTCCGCCAACGGACCTGCCGCGACCCCCGATGTTGAAGTCTGTTTCTAGGAGCTTGGGCGAATCTATTCCGACCTCATTGTATGGTCAACCCAGCAAAGACACGGCTCTCGAGTTCCGGGGATCGCGTGACGAAGATCCGCGCGGTAAGTGGGCCATACGGCGGCAGCCGATCATCGTAGTGAAAGAAATGTACAACTTCGCGAAGTGTTCCGGCGGCCGTCGTAATCCCACCGGGCGCTCCAGCGCTCGCGTAAAGATCATGCGGGACAGTTCGCGCTTGATCTTTTGCCATTGCATAGATCGCAACGGCCGCATCGTCGGTAGCGTCCTCCCACGATGCCGCGCCATCGCCACAGAACCAGAAGCTTCGACACCCTTGAAATATCAGGCTCTTAGCGACAGCGCGACGGTCGACCGCGCCCGCGTCGCCGTCGTCTGTCGCAAGATAAAGTCCAAAAGGACCGCGATTGATTGGACTAACGACGACCGGAAGAACGGTGAAGTCGGGCACCACAGCGGTAAATACGGGAATGCCCCCCGGCGCCGCCTCGAGTTTGCGAGGCCGAACGGTCATTGTTTCTCCTTCCCTCCTTCATCGGCGGAGTCGTCACCTGGTCGCATGTTCTGCTCGGTTCTCTTATCCCTCTTGTTCTTGTCGAGTTGTTTGTATGCCTCATCAATCTGCTTGCGAAAGTTCTCGATCTCACGGCGCCAGTGATCACGCAGTCCCGCCTCGTTTGGAGCTGTGGATCCCCTGATCTTATCCTGGTGTTTCTGTATCTGCTTTCGCCAGCTGTCGATAGAGTCAAGTTTTGCCTTGTTGGCTGCTAGAAGTACTTGATCAATCGGTTGCTGCGGCGAATCTCCGGCCAATCCCAGGACCAAAATGACCGCGCCGCCCACGCTGGTCGCGGCGGCCTGGGCGCCTGCCCAAATGCAGAGTGGAAGGGATTGAGCAGTAACGCAGTAGCCGCTGGGATCGCTGTAGTCGACCGGATTGCCGCGGTTCCACATGTATTTCTGCTGCGAAGCCGGGTCGTGGATGTCGCCTTCGAAGGCGTCGGGCGTCGTCCAGCTGCCGAGGGCTGGGTCGAAAGCGCGTACGCCGTTGATCTGGATGTCGCCGATCGTGAAGCCGTCCGGGCGAGTATATGGCATGATGGGCATCGAGGAGCTCACGTAGCCTGGGCTTGCGCCCGTTCCGGGGACCATCGTGCCGTCCGATGGGTCCATGGGCATGAGCCCGGATGTGCCATTGGTGTTGGTGCTGCCAATGATCACACCGGCGGCTCGCGCGCATAGGCGGTGAGTCCGCTCCATTGTGTATCGCGTGGCGTGACCTCGCCGTCCAAACCCACTTTGAAGTCGACGACGTTCCCCGAGGCGTCCGTCACGAAGAGCACGGTGTCGCCGTCCCAGTGCAATGTCTCGGCGGCGCTCGTTCCGCCCCAAGCGATCGCTGGATGTCCGTTCGGTCCCCATCCGAGCGTCATGGCTGCCCCGGTCATCGTCGTCGTGGAGGCCGATCCGGTGTCCAGATTTCGTCTTCGTGCGCACCGTTGTTGCCTGTCGAGAGACCGTGTGGTTCTCTGCATCGTAGAGCGTATTCGTCGTGACCACCGCCGTGATGGCGCTTCCGGGGACGCTTCCTCCCTGCTTGTTCCCGGTGCCGGTAGGATCCGGTGCGGTAAACGTGCTCGTCGTTTGAATCTTGGTCAAGAGGCGCCCGGCGGTGTCGAACGTGAACGCGCCGGTGGAGCCGCTGGGAAACGACGACGTGTTGTAGTCGACCGACCCCATCATTCCGTTGGATACGGTCGCGCAGGTGCGTGAATCGACAAGAGGATCCGGCGGCGTCGTTCCTGGAACGTAGGATCCGTCGAGCGGAATGCTCGCGCGAGTGACGCAGCCGCCGCCTGTGTCGCTCCGATAGTGCGGGTAAATCAAGCCACTGTTCGGCGTATAAATCGAGTCGACCAACTCTCCGCGCGCATTGTACGTGTAGTTAAGCGTCTCGGTCTCCGCGGGAATCGGTACCGGAATGACCTCGGTGAGCGGGCTTCCCTCGGGATCATGCGTGTAGGTCATCGTGGCAGCCCCAAGGGTGAAGCTTTGAAGCTGTCCACCGTTGTCGTACGAGCGGTGCTGCGCGTCCGCGCCTGTGGCGGCGATCGGTCGGCCGGCGTCCGTGTACGTCTTCAGCCACGATCCGGCAGCGAAAGCACTATTGGTCAGCGTTTGAACGATCCCGTCGGCGCGGTAGCTGTATGCGATCGCGTTCGCCTGATTGAACGTCGGCGATGTGACCGATACCCCCGAGCGCTTTCCGTCGGCATCCTTCGCCTCTCCTCGCGACGTTGCGCGAGGCGGCCGACATGGTGATGGTGGTACGCGAATCCGGCGACGTCCAAGCCGTTGTCGCGGCACTCCGATGAACGCGCGGTTCGCCGATGGCAGACGTTCGGCTACCCGGTTTCCGGTATGACGCGAACAATCCGCGGAGAGCTAGGCTCAGGTGGGATGTTCTGCAGCTGCCTCCACGCAGAGGAATCACACCACGAGAACGGCTGTCACGCCCTCCATCGCGACGATACGGGCGCACTGAAACGCTGCCCATGCCGCCGCAGCCGAGACCGCGTCCGCGACGGCCCGGATTATCTTAAAGACGCGGTTCGGCTTGCAGCCGCGAAGGCTAGGCGTCGGGTGTAGCGCCCGTAATTACTCCAGTTGGTCGGGCTACGGCGTTAACTCAAGCCAAGACTATTCTAAACGCCTACTTCCCTAACCGGATACCACTCCCATAGTTCACGAGTCTGTTCTGCCTTCGGATGCGATGCAATGAAATCGAGCAGCAACCTCCGAGCATAAGCTCTTACAACGATACCGAGATCCGTCAGTGGAACTTTTGCGCTTTCCCCCGACAGCTCGGCAGAAACCGTGACGACGCCCGCATCGCGCACGAAATTAATCCGGTCCTCAACATCGAGCGGGTTACTGCTCGCTGATTCAGCTCCCCGTTCGAGGTCAATGATGGAAAGCACGAGGCTTCTTGCAAACTCCAACAGGGGAATTCCATATCCTACGTAGCTGAAGTCACGGCCGTCGATCAGAAAGATTTGGTCACCCGTCATTACCCACGTGCTGAGATCGACGCGCGACAACTTAAAAACATCTACGGTGGGTGCGCGCTTCAGCCAACGCTCGTCGTAGCGATAATCAAGAAACACAGTGGTCACTTGGCACTCAGTTCTTGATCGGGAACGCAGTTATGAAGTCTCCGGTTTTTCCGTCCCATACGGCTCTTAGCGTGGAGGACGACGTTCCATTGCTCGTCCCGATTTGCGATCCAAAATTGTACTCCATGATGACGTTCCCCTTCGACGTTGAGAAACTCGCACCGGGCGACGCCTTCGCGGTCTCTACGAGGTGCTGAAGATCCGATACCGTGGTGCCCGGCGCAAATTTGCCGGACGCCTTCGCGCCGTTCTCTACGAAGTGCCTCTCGGCCGCATGCGCGAAGCTGTGCTCCGTCACTTTCAACGCAGCCTTTGCACCCAATGATACCCCCTTGCCGGGACCGGAGAAGTTCGACAAGAGACTTGCAACCGCCAGACCCTTTGCCCACATCGGCGCATCCTTGCTGCGCAGCGTATTCACGTCGTCGAGCACTACAAAATTTGCAACAGCCATAAAGGCGTCGCCCGCAGGGCTGTAGCCCGACGGATCGCTATAGTCGACCGGGTTGCCGCGGTTCCACATGTACTTCTGCTGGGAAGATGGGTCGTGGATGTCGCCTTCGAAGGCGTCGGGCGTCGTCCAACTGCCGAGGGCGGGATCGAAGGCGCGGACGCCGTTGATCTCGATGTCGCCGATCTGGAAGCCGTCTGCGCGCGTATACTTCGCGACGGCCGAGGCGGAATTCACATAACCAGGGGTGGGGCCGGTGCCGGGGACCATTGAGCCGTCCGACGGGTCCATGGGTACGAGCCCGGACGTGCCGTTGATGGTGGTTCCGCCGATGACGACACCGGCAGCATCACGTGCATAGGCGGTAAGTCCGTTCCATTGAGTATCGCGAGGTGTGACCTCACCGTCCAACCCCACTTTGAAGTCCACGACGTTTCCTGAAGCGTCCGTGACGAAGAGCACGATGTCGCCGTCCCAGTGGAGCGTCACCGAGGCCGCCGTGCCGCCCCACGCGAGCGCGGGATGTCCGTTCGGACCCCAGCCGAGGGTCATGGCTCCCGGAATACGCGTCGTCGTCGTCGTAGTGCTCGACCCGGTGTCCGGGTTGGTCTTCGTACGAACCTGCGTTCCCCAGCGGGAAACCGTGTGGTTCTCAGCATCGTAGAGCGTATTGGTCGTGGTCTGCGTCGTTATGTCAGATCCCGGGACGCCGCCGCCCTGTTTGTTTCCCGTTCCGGTCGGATCGGGGGCCGTAAAGATGCTTATCGTTTGGACCTTGGTTGAGAGGCGCCCGGCGGTGTCGAAGGTGAACGCGCCGGTGGAGCCGCTCGGAAACAACGACGTGTTGTAGTCGACCGACCCCATCATTCCGTTGGATACGGTCGCGCATGTGCGCGAATCGACCAGAGGATCCGGCGGCGTCGTTCCTGGAACGTAGGATCCGTCGAGCGGAATGCTCGCGCGAGTGGCGCAACCGCCGCCTGTGTCGCTTCGATAGTGCGGGAAAACCAAGCCACTGTTCGGCGTATAAATCGAGTCGACCAACTCTCCGCGCACATTGTACGTGTAGTTAAGCGTCTCGGTCTCCGCGGGAATCGGTACCGGAATGACCTCAGTGAGCGGGCTCCCCTCAGGGTCATGGGTGTAGTTCATCGTGGCAGTTCCAAGGGTGAAATTTTGAAGCTGTCCACTGTTATCGTACGAGAGGTGCTGCGCGTCCGCTCCTGTCGCCGCGATTGGCCGGCCGGCGTCCGTGTAGGTCTTCTGCCAGGTTCCGGCCGCGAAGGCATTATTCGTCAGTGTTTGGACGAGGCCGTCGGCACGATAGCTGTATGCGATCGCATTCACCTGATTGAATGTCGGCGACGTGACCGAGACGGCCGACCGCTTTCCGTCGGCATAATACGAGTAACCGATCTGAGCGGGATCGGTGACGCCGCCACCACCTGGCTCCGTTACGCGCGTCAGCCGTCCGTCCGAATCGAAGGTATTCTGCTGCGCGCCGAACTGGCTTGACGCAATCGCAACCGCGCGTCCGTTCGGATCGAACTGATAGGTCTCGTTCGCGGTCCGCCCGCTGTCGCCGCCGTACGTTTCCGTGAGCACGCGGCCGTGTTCGTCGTAGCCGTAGGTCACCGATTCGCCCAGCGGATTCGTCTTGGTCGTCAGGAGTCCGAGCGCAGCGGGAGAGCCCGCGTCGTACTGCAACTGGGTCGTTTCGAGCGTGTTGTTGATCGGCCAGGGCCCGCTATTGGGGTTAGGGATATCCCATGAGTACTTGGCCACCTCGCGGTCGAGGCCGTCGAACTGCGAGCCGCCCTTGTCGAGCCACGACGATCCGTAGCCGAGCTGCGTCTTGTAGAGGTTTCCGTAAGCGCGGAACGGGCTCGAGCCGGTGACGGTAACCGTGTTTCCAGCGGAGAGATCGTACCAGTACCGGGTCACCCATTTGGAAGAATCGACCACAACCTGTGGACTGCTGTACGACCGCGGGTCCATCGGCAGCGCGACTTCCACCAAGCGGTCTGCGCCGTCGTACCATTTCTGCGTCGTCCCGGGATTGCACGCCTGGTTTGGAACACAGCCGTGGTGCTGAGTTTCCGTGGCGACGTTTCCATCGAGATCGTACGTAAACGACGTGCTGACGCCGAAGGCGCGCTCGGACGGCGACTGTGCGGTCTGTTTTGAGCCGTCCGGGAAGTAGCTGTAAGCCGTCTGCGTGTTCCAGCCAGCCGTCCCGGTCGATTTGCCGCAGATCGATCCCGCATTCAGCGACGTATCGTCTGGATCGGCGACGGCGATGAGTCGCGAGAGCGAATCGTAGCGCAGGCTCCAGGTGCCGTTCCCCTTGCTGTAGCAGCCGAGATTTCCTGTCGCGTCATACCAAAACGTGTGCGTCGGGGTGATCGACGTGCCGTCGAATTGTCCGACGATCGGATCGCCGCTGACCGAGGTCGGAAGACCGAAGTCCGTGCCGGCCTGCTGCGACGGACTGTACGTGAGTCGATGCGTGTACCCCAGGGGGGTCGTCATCGACGCGAGCTGACCGTACGGCTGGTAGCTCGGATAGGTGAATGCCGCGCGCCAATGCGGCACGTTGACGGCCGCGCTCGCGCACAGCGAGTCAGATCCGGCCGGGGCGCCGGCCCAGTCGGCACCGGCTTGGTGCGTCTCCGTTTGGTCGCAGTACGCCGTGACGTTGTTGAACGCATCGTAGTCGTAGAGCCGGGTGGGCCGGAACGTTCCGAGCGAGGTCGCCGTCTGGGGTTCTCCGACCGCGATCGTGTTGCCGTTGGCGTCGTAAGCGAAGTCGGTCTCATATCCGCGCGCATCGACCGTCGCCACGAGTTCGTTGTTCGCGTCCCAGCTCTCGTTCAAGAGCAGCCACGTGCCGGTACACTGCTGTCCCCCACTCGCACTGGCCGTGCACTCCTGCGTTTGCGTAGGCCGGCCGGTGCCGTCCACGACCCAGTTCGTCATGTGGCCGTCACTGTCGCGATACGTTGGCGTCGTGACGCCGGTCGTGTAATACTCGACCAAGTAGTTCGAAACGTTGGCGTACTGCGGCACGTAGCCGGGTTGGAGCGGCGTGTTCGTTCCATCCGGAATCGACGGGTTGACGACGGCGACGTGGTAGATGCCGTTGAGCGTCGATCCCACAGCGCTCGTCCCACTGAAGAGGAATTGTAGATAGGCACCATCGTAGCCGCAGCCACCCGCGCATCCCATCCAGCGCGGACTCGCGACCCACTGCATGACGGAATCACCTCCGACCCCCTGGTAGCCGTAGGCGACCACCGGCCGTGTGCCCGCGGCGTTGTTCGGCGGCCGCGCGACGTAGCCGAGGTTGCCGAGGCTGTCATAATAGTACGAGACGCTCGTGGCGTTGTCCGGAAAGGTGAGTTGCTGCAGCAGCCGGCGTCCGTTGACGTCGGCGAAGGAGAGCGTCGTCGACAATCCCGACTCCGTCTGCGCCGTGACCGTGCTGATCTTTCCGGTCGCGGATGCGTCCCCGTTGTCCCAGGTATAGCTGAAGGTAACGTAGGTGTTGCGGTTGCGTCCGATGATTTGGTACAGGCGGCCAGCATAGCCACCGAGTGTGCCGAGCCACGGACACCAGAGCGTTGGATTGCCGCCGTAGAAGTAGTACGTCGTTCCGGACTTCTTGGTCCAAAGCCAGCCGCAGTTTCCGTCGAACACGAGCGTGGCATGCTGCCCCGGAGTGATCGGGGTCAACGCCGTGCCGGCCGGATTGCCCGGCGGTGAATAGTAGTCGTAGCGCGCGCCGTCGATGTCGTAAATCGACTTCACAGTCGACGACATCGAGAGGAAGTGCGCGTCAAACGTGTTGGTCCAGCCGTTGCCGTACAGGCTCGTCCAGCTTCCGAACTGATGGGCAACGCTCGCGGCGCCCTGCGAGTTGTACGTGCGCCGGAAGGCCATGGCGATGCCCTTGTGCGGCACGGCCATGTCGTCGTCTTGGAGCAGCAGGTTGCCGGTGCCGACATTGACCATCGCCCGTCCGCCGCCCGGGACGCTCTCTTCTTGATAGCGCCACCAGGGATTGATCCCCGTCCCCGACGCGGTCGGATCGGACGGAAGCGACTGCGCATGCCGCGTTGCGGGCGGCGCTCCAGGACGGCTCCCGGCGGATCCTGGTGAGCCGATCCGCCGTCCGCCGGTCACCGTCGATGCGTTGATTGCAGCGTCTGCGCTCGATGCGTGCCGGCGCGCGGCGGCCGCCGCCCTGAGCACCCCGTCGATTTGGTTCGGCCGCAGCATCGGCGGACCGGGTACGTGCCTGCCGTTCAGCGGCCGAACGCCTTGCACGACTTTGGGTCGGATCGCACTGACGGGGGGCGCCGAGGGCCGCGACCGAGGCCGCGTTGGCTCCGGAACCTGCACGCGTACCGGCGGGGACGCGGCCGCTACCGTCGTGTGCGGGAGCCGCAAGGCGTTGAGCGGCCGCACCATCGGCGACGCATTGCCTGTCGCAGCGAGTTCGGGACCGCCTTGGCCGAGTACGAACGAGACCGCGACGACCGACGCGAGGGCACGACGAAACAGACCCGACATCGACCAGGCTCCCCGCGCGCGTTTCCCCCAGGCGCGTCATTGCGTCTGCGCGTCGCGCGCGACACTCCTATCGTGCCGAAATCACGCCGATGTGTCCATGCTGCAATTGTACTGCCGCGCTGCTAGTACATCCGTACCATTCGCCGGCGCCGACGACGCCCGCTATACCGCGTCGCTGACGCTTTCGCTCGTCGCGAGCCGCAGCGACGGTACGTCGGCCACTGTACCGATCCCGGTCAACGTCAACGCCGTCCCGTAGGACCCTCGTCACTTCACTGCAGCGGCTTGCGCGAGAAGGGCGCGCAACGCGGCCGCACGTTCCCGGAATGTCTTGCGTTGCACCGCGGTCGGGGCGCCGTCGCCGGTTTCGACCGCGCCGAGCAGCCGGGCCAGTTGTCCGTTGCTGCGGTCGAGGTTGCGGGCGAGCGCGGGATCGTGCGCGCGCACTCGCTGCGCCGCACCGTACGCCGTGTCGGCTTGCGCCGCGATCGCGGTCGCGAGCTCGAACTGCGCTTCCAGGTCGCGCGCGGGGATGTTGGCGCGCGGATCCTGCCGCACGATTAGCGTGCGGCTCGTGTGCGCACCGCCGGCTTCGAGCGTCACGGTGTAGCGCCCCGGCGGCACCGTCGGTCCCTCGGGCTCGAGCGGCGTGTCGTGCGGTATCGCAGCGATCGTCGGCCCCGTCGCGGCCGTTCGCGGTCGCGCGGCGTTCAGATCCCAGATGAAACGGTGCGCTCCGGCCGTCACCGCCGGATGGAGCGCCGGCGCGATCCACCAGGCGGGAACCTCGAGCGCGCCGGGATCGAAGGGCGGCTCCACGTCATCGCTCGCGATGCGCCGTACGGTGCGGCCGCGCGCGTCGGCGATCGTGAGAGTGACGCGCGCGGCGTCGCGCGGAAGAATGTAGTCGAGGATCGCGCCGCTCGGCGGGTTGGCCGCGAACGGCTCGTCGGCCGGGAGCGGGGTGTCGGTGTTGGTGTCGCGCGCGACGCGCCAGGCAGGTGCCGGCTCGAACAGCGCGGCGGCGCCCGCGCCGAGCGTCTCGGGCCGGCGCAGCGGCGTGACGTCGTCGAGGATCCAGAACCCGCGGCCGTGCGTTCCGATCACCAGGTCGTCGCCGTGTACGACGAGATCGCGCACCGATGTTGCCGGCAGGTTCAGCCGCAGCGACGCCCACGTACCGCCGTCGTCGAACGAGACCCAGACGCCGTGTTCGGTGCCGGCGTAGAGCAAACCGCGGCGCGCCGGATCGGCGCGCACGACGTTGGTCGGCGCCGCTTCGATCCCGCGGTCGATCTCGGTCCACGTCTTGCCGCCATCGTGCGTGCGGAACAGCTGCGGGCGTTGCTCGTCGAGCCGGAAGCGGTTGACCGCGACGTACGCGCTCGACGCATCGAACGGCGAGGCGTCGATGCTGCTGATCTTCGCCCACGCGCCGAGGCCGGGTGGCGTGACGTTGCTCCAATGCTTGCCGCCGTCGGCGGTGCGCCACACGAGCCCGTCGTCGGTCCCGGCCCAGATCACACGCGTGTCGCGCGGCGAGAGCCCGAGCGCGTAGATGACGCCGCGGTGCGGCCGTTTCGCGGCGTCGGTCTCGGCGAAGACGCCCAGGTTCGGCGGCGTCGCGGGGTTCGGCCGGGTCAGATCGGGACTCACGATCGTCCAGTGCGCGCCGTAGTCGCGCGATGCAAAGAGCACGTGCGAACCAAGATAAAGCGTGTGCTTGTCGGCGGGTGAGAACGCGAGCGGCGCGGTCCGTTTGAAGCGGTAGTCGGGGTTGCCGCGCCACGACACGACCGGGCCGACCTCGCGCACCTGGCCCGTGCGCTCGTCGTAGCGCGACACTTTTCCGCCGTAGACGATCCCCGGATGCAGCGGATCGGGCGCAGCGTAGCCGTACTCTTCGACGCCGGCCGGATGCCAGTCGCGGAACGTGATCGCGCCGTCGTTCCCGCGCGAAAGCACGCCCGCGCTCCCGCTCTCCTGCTGCCCGCCGTAGACGCGGTACGGAAAGCGGTCGTCGGTGATCACGTGGTAGAACTGCGCCGTCGGCTGGTTGTACCACGAGCTCCAGGTCGCGCCGCCGTTGAGCGTGACGATCGCGCCTTGATCGCTGCCGAGCAGGATCGTGCGCGGGTCGTCCGGCGAGATCCAGATGCTCTGGTAGTCGTCGCCGCCCGGCGCGCCGCGCAGCGCCGTGAACGTCTTGCCGGCGTCCGCGGAGACGTACGTCGACGTGTTCGTGACGTACACGGTGTCGCGATTGCGCGGATCGACGCCGACCGTCGCGAGGTCCGAGCCGCGCTCGGCGACGCGCGCGGTGTCGTTGACGAGCGACCACGTCGAACCGGCGTCGTCGGAGCGATAGATCCCGCCGGCCTTGGGCGCATCAGCGAACACGTAGACGCGCTTCGCATCGCTGGGCGCGACCGCGACGGCGACGCGCCCGAGCCCGCGCGCCTGCGTCGGCAACCCGCCCTCGAGCCGCTTCCAGCTCGTTCCACTGTCGGTCGACTTGTAGAGCCCGCTCCCCGACGCTGCGCGCTCGAACGAGCCGCCGTCGATCGTCTCCCACGGCGACTGGCGCGCCGACCACAGCGACGCGTAGAGCGTGCGCGCATCCGAAGGATCGATGGCGAGATCGAACGCGCCGGCGTTCTCGTCGGTGAAGAGGACGCGCTCGAACGTCGCGCCGCCGTCGGTCGAGCGGTAGACGCCGCGCTCCGCGTTCGGTCCGTACGGATGGCCGAGCACGGCGACGTAGAGCCGGTTCGGATCGCGCGGATCGACGGCGATCTTGCCGATCTGCTGCCCGTCGCGCAGGCCGAGATGGGTCCAGTGCGCGCCGCCGTCGGTCGATTTGTAGATGCCGTCCCCGACCGAGAGGTCCGGGCGCTGGCGGCTCTCGCCGCTGCCGGCGTAGACCGTGTCGGGCGCCGACGGTGCGACGGCGAGCGTGCCGATCGATGCGGTCGGCTGGTCGTCGAAGACCGGCGTCCACGTGCGGCCCGCGTCGGTCGACTTGAAGATCCCGCCGTTGACGGCGGCGATGTAGAACTCGTGCGGTCGTCCGGGAACGCCGGTGACGGCTACGGTCCGGCCGCCGCGGAACGGCCCGATCGCGCGCCAGTGCAGCACGCTGCGCAGCGCGCTCGGGACGTCGGACGGCGGTGCGGCGGTCGCCGCCGGCACCCCCGCCGGGAACCCCGCGACGAGCAGGAGCGCAAGGGAGACGGCGGTGCTGCGCGACGACATCACGGCGCCGGTTCCGCTCTTCGCGGCGAGCGCCTTCCGCAAAATGGATTGCCCGCCGGAGGTTGAAAAGGCGACCTGTGCTACAGGTCGCGAGCGGACGAACGCCGGCGGCGAGCCCGTAGCGCTCAGCGCGTCTGGGCCAGGAACGCGTCGACGATCGCGAAGACCTTTTCCGGTTGGTCGAGCATCGCGAAGTGGCGCGCCGGCGAGACCGAGACGACCTGCACGTTCGGCGCACCGCTCAAGAGCGTGCGATAGTATCCGACTTTCTGCTCTTCGTTGAACGACAGCGGGGCGCCGGCCAGGTCGGGCGCGTTGAACGGCACGATCTCGAGCAGCGGGACGGTGACCTTGGCGAGCTCCGGACGCAGGTCGGCGATCACCTCTTCGCGCAGCCACTGCGCGGTCGTCGGCGGATCGCTGTTCGCCGCGAGCGCCGCAGCGGCAGCGGCCTGTTCGGAATCGAGCACGCCGCCGGACGAATTCATGTACGCCTTGTCGTAGTCGAGGAGCTGCTGGTGCGTCAAGGCCGCGACCTGCGTCGAGGCTTGCTGCCCCGCGGCGGCGCGCTGCTCCGCCGTGGCACGTTCCATCCCCGGAAGGATCGGCAGCCCGTCGATCGCGACGATGCCGCGAAGCCGCTCGGGATGCTGTTCGCCGAGCAGCAGCGAGAGCGTTCCGCCGAGGCTGTGCCCGATCAGCACCGGCCGCACGATCTTCTGCGCGTCGAGCATCGACCAGAAGTCGTGCTCGAAGCCGTCGAACAGCGGCGGTGCCGCGCCGCCGCGGCCGTCGAAGCCCGGTAGCGAGACCGCATAGACGGTGTAGCGCGGCGAAAACCGGCGGATGAGATCGGCAAATTCCCACGGTCCGGCGGTCAGCCCCGGGAGCAACACGATCGCGCCGCCGTGGCCGAACCGCGCGACGTGAAGTGAACCAGCGTCGAACTGCGCGTCGGCGGCCGGCAGGCTCGGCAGCGGCGCGGCCGATGTTGCGAGCGGAAGCATGAAGATCAATGCGAGCGATGCGGCGGCCGCGCGAACGAACTGGGACCCCATCATGGAATGCTACCGTGCAAGAACGTGCGCGCCTCTTCGCGCAGGCCGCGGTAGGCATCCCACGTCTCGGCAACGAGGAAGCCGGCGCCGGTCGCGATCGCGATCGTCCCGATCGTCGCGACGAGCAGCCCGATCAGCGTGATGATCGGCGCGATCTCGCCGCGAGCGATCGCGGCGATCCCGCCGCCGAGCAGTTCGGAGAACGTTCCGATCGCAAACGACGCGATCGCGACGTAGAACGCCGTCAGCGCGCGGTTCAATGCCAACGCGCGGCGCGTCACGCGGAGCAGCGCGCGCTCGCTCTCCGGCGAGTCCGGCTCGTGCTCGAGGTGTCGCGCCCGGTCGACGGCACGCGCGAAGCGGTTCGAGGTCGAGAGCACGAGCACGCTCGAGGCGTTGGTCAGCAGCGCCGGTGCGGCGATGAACGTCAGCAGCTGAAAGGCGTTTTGCGTGTCGAGGGCCATCGTCGCTCCGTTCTACCCGGTCCGCGAATACCGGACCAGGTCGCGTGCGAGAACGACCGTCGCGGCGGCGGTCACGCGCGGATGCGGCACGGCAGCGTGTGCCGGATGCGGCGTGCGATCGCCGCGAGCGATCAGCACCGCGGCTGCGACCAGGACCGCTGCCGCGACCGCCAACGCGACGAGCGCGCGCGGTGAAGGCCGTACTCGGCGGCGCGAACGACGTCGTTTCACCGGCTAGCGTCGGTCCTAGCCCTTCCCGTCGCATTCGTCGCCGGAACCGCGGCTTCCGATGAACTGCATGTGCGGCGGGTTTGCCGACCCGGGCACGCCGGGGATGTACTTGGCCCGCACGCCGTTCAGGCCCCCGCCGTGAAACGTGAGCAGCCCGGAGCTGACGGAGTACGTTCCCGCGTGCCCGCCCGCGTCGGCGTATCGGCCGCCGCCCGCGAGCGAAAAGTTCTCCATCATCGCGGCTTGCAGATGCCCGCCGGTGTAGGTCCAGCACTCGTAGCGTCCCATCACCATCGGGCCGCCGCTGTACGGTGCCGGCTTTTTCGGCGGCGCGGCCGCGAGCATGGAAGGCGTGGTAGGGGCTTTGACGACTTTGCCGTTGATCGTGCACGGTTTGCGCGTCCCGCCGTAGGTACCGTTGATCGACTCGGCGAGCGGTCCGCGGGCGATCTTCGAGGTGAAACCTCTCCCGCCGTTTCCGTTGGGATAGAACAGCGTGCAGATGTTGCCGTTGCAATTGAGAACTTTGAACTGGTTTCCGCCGGGTCCGCAGTCGTACAGCGCGTTGTACACGATGCTGCCCCCCGCGGAGGCTTGGGTCGCCGTAAACGCGCCGAAGACGAGCGACGTCACGATGACGACGAAGCTCAGGCGGCGGTGATGGAGGTTGGGCATGTGCATACCAAATCGTTTGACGCCGATGGAAGGTCGCCCCCTTTAGTGGATTTCCGGTTCGGCGAGCGCCGGGCCTGGGCCGAGGACGTCGAAGTCGCAGCCGTCGTTCGCCTGCGCGACGTGCTGCGCGAAGATCGCGCCGTATCCGCGCGCAGCGCGCGGCTCGCGGGGCGTCCAGGCGGCGCGCCGGCGCGCGAGCTCGTCGTCGCCGATGTCGAGGTGCAGCCGGCGCGCGCCGACGTCGACCTCGATGACGTCGCCCGTCTGCACGCAGGCGAACGGGCCGCCGACGTACGCTTCCGGTGCGACGTGCAGGATACACGCGCCGTACGACGTGCCGCTCATCCGCGCATCCGAGATGCGCAGCATGTCGCGCACACCGGCCTTCACCAGCTTGAGCGGGATCGGCAGCATCCCCCATTCCGGCATTCCCGGACCGCCCTGCGGCCCGGCGTTCTTGAGTACGAGGACGTGATCGGGCGTGACCTCGAGGTCCTCGCGGTCGACCGCCGCGGCCATCTCGTCGTAGCTTTCGAACGCCAGCACCGGGCCGCGGTGCCGCAGGAAGCGCGGATCGGCGGCCGGCGGTTTCATGACGGCCCCGTCCGGTGCGATGTTGCCGCGCAGCACGGCGATCCCGCCGGAGGGGGAGACGGGACGGTCGAGCGGACGGATCACGTCGTCGTGCCAGACCTGCGCGCCGGCGATCTCCTCGCCGAGCGTCCGGCCCGAGACCGTCGTGCAGGCGAGCTCGAGGTGTTCGGAGAGCCGGTTCAGGAACGCGCGCATCCCGCCGGCATAGTAGAAGTCTTCCATCAGCAGCCGCCCCGACGGGCGGATGTCGGCGATCACCGGAACGCGGCGCGCGATCTCGTCGAAGCGGTCGATCGTCAGCGGGATCCCGGCGCGGCGTGCAATCGCGACCAGGTGGATCACCGCGTTCGTCGAGCCGCCGAGCCCCGCGTGCGCGACGATCGCGTTGTCGAGCGACTTCGCCGAAAGGATGCGATCGGGCGTCAGGTCTTCGAAGATCATCTCGACGATCCGGCGCCCGGACGCGGTCGCCATCCGCGCGTGACCGGAGTCGGCGGCGGGGATCGACGATGCGCCGGGAAGCGTGAACCCGAGCGCCTCGATCATCGACATCATCGTCGCGGCGGTCCCCATCGTCATGCAGGTGCCGAACGAGCGCGCGATCCCGCCCTCGATCTCGTGCCAGTCGTCCTCGCTGATCGTGCCGGCGCGCTTCTCGTCCCAATACTTCCAGGAGTCGGTGCCGGAGCCGAGTACTTCGCCGCGCCAGGTGCCGCGCAGCATCGGTCCGGCCGGCACGGCGATCGCCGGGACGCCGGCCGAGATCGCGCCCATCAGCAGCGCGGGCAGCGTCTTGTCGCAGCCGCCGAGCAGCACGACGCCGTCGATCGGCTGGCTGCGAATCAGCTCCTCGGTCTCCATCGCGAGGAAGTTGCGATAGAGCATCGTCGTCGGCTTCATCAGGTTTTCCGACAAGCTCATCGCCGGGAGCTCCAGCGGAAACCCGCCCGCCTGCCACACGCCGCGCTTCACCTCGTCGGCGCGCGTGCGCAGGTGGACGTGGCACGGGTTCGCATCCGACCACGTGTTGACGATCCCGACGACCGGCTTCCCGGCGAAGTCGGCGCGGTCGTACCCGATCTGCAGCAGACGCGAGCGATGTCCGAACGAACGGAGTCCGTCGGTTCCGAGCCAGCGGTAGCTGCGAAGCTCTTCGGGGCGTTTCGGCACGACACCCTACTCTAGCGCGCAAGCGGGCCGTCGACCTTCGCCCCGAGGAGTATCACGGGCAACCCAGGGCTGCCGCGGTCCCGGTGAGAAAGAGCGCGCCGATGCGGGTGAAGGTGTTCCTGTCGGGGATCGTCGTTGCGCTCTGCATACCGCTGCTGCCGTGCGCCACGCACGCTCAAAGCGCGCCCGCCGAGATCGAGGTTCGGGTCAGCAACGCCGCGGGACTACCGCTGGCGGATGCGCGCGTCTACGTCACCGGGCCGCTGAGCACGTCCTCGCTGACCCCGCGTGACGGCACGATCCGGTTCAGCGACGTCGACCCGGGCTTGTATCATCTTCGCGTCACGCTCGCGGGCTACAACGGCGTCGACGTCGACGAGGTGGAGGCCCTATCGGGTCGCCGCAAGATCGTCGACGTGACGCTCACGCGCCCGCTGCCGAAGGCGGTCGCCAACGCGACCCCGGCGCCTTCGCCCGGCGGCCTGCAGGAGATCGGCCGCGTGCAAGCGCGCGCTCCTGTCAGCATATCGTCCGTCGACGTCGACGAAGGGAACCCGGTCCGGCGCATCTCCGAGAACCTGATCGACGCGCTCGACAAGATCGCCGGCGTCGGGGTCTACCAGGCCCAGCAAGGGAACACGCTGACGATCTCTCTCCGTAACGCCGACCCGTCCCAGACGACCACGACGATCGGCGGCGCCGGCGTGGTCGGCGCGGCAGGCGGAACCCTTCAGGCGGTAGCGGGGGATCTCTCCTCGGGAGTCAGCGTCGACAGCGCGAGCTCGATCGCGACGATCGGCGGCGCGGTCAACTACCGCACCGTGCAGCCGACGCGAACGTGGCAGGCGCAGGCGTCGGCTTCGTACGGCAGCTACGAGCGCAGCAGTGCGCAGCTGACGCTCAGCGGCAGCTATCACAAGCTCGGGATCGCGCTGCAGCACGCCACCCGCGGCGGCAACAGCATCCTCGGCGGCCTGCGCTTTCTCGATACCAGCGGCGAGACGTACGTCCACGACGGCGACTTCGACCGGCTGGGCGACTTCGTGAAGCTGCGCTACCCGTTCGGGCGCGTCACCGTGACCGCGCAGTATCTCGCGGCGACAACGCGCAACTCACCGTTGTGCGACCAGTGGGTGACCACGCTCCCGTGCGGGTACGGACCGGGCGGCGCGATCACGAATCGCGCGCAACTGGCCAGCGCGCTCTTTCAAGGACAGATCGGAGACGTGACCGTCAGCGGCCAGGTGACCCGCAACACCTTCCGCGGCGTCGACGACGAGTTGGGACGAGTGGTCGGTGGGATCGCGGCGCCGTTCCATTCAGAGGGACGCCAGAGCGTGATCGGATTCAACGACTACTCGACGGTCGCGGTTCATCGGCATACGTTCCTGCTCAACGTCGGCTCGTTCAGCGGCCGCGGCTCAACGGTTTCGACGGGCAGATTCCAGGGGGTCGCGCCGTTCAACGTGCGTCAGGCGTACACGGTCGTCGGCGACACGCTCAAGTTCTCCGACCGCTGGAGCGCCACGCTCGCGTACGGCGCGAACACGAGCCTCGTGGGATCGCGTTCGGCGGCGGACTTGTCCGTGACGCTCACCCCCTCGCGGCAGGAGACGCTGGCGTTCTCGACCGGGGTCTACGGCGGGGGCACCACCGGCGTGACGAACTTCCTCTTCGGTGAGCCGGGCGGCGCGACGTACAATTGCGCGGGTGACAGCGTACTGGTCGCGGGTCCCGCCGATGCGCCGCAGCCCGGATTGCAGAACACCACGTCGCTCATTTACCAGCGGCGCGGACGGCGCGGATCGCTCCAGGTCAGCGCCTACGACCAAGTCTTGCGCGGTGGAACGCTAAACGCGCAGTATCCGCTGGCGGCCCTCGCGCCGGGAGCCGTCCCTGCCGGCTACGTCGACGCGATCGCGACCTTCTGGCACCAGCAGTCGATCTGCGGAGCGCAGCCTTTCGACCCCGGCCGCGTCTACGTCTCGGCGCCGATCTCCGGCACGACGGTGCGATCGCGCGGCATCGACGCGTCGGGCCAGCTCGTCCTCGGCCGCAGCGTCATCGCGCAGCCGAGCTATGCGATCAACGGCGCGACGCTCGCCGCGAGCG
Source organism: Vulcanimicrobiota bacterium (assembly GCA_003168375.1). GTDB lineage: Bacteria > Vulcanimicrobiota > Vulcanimicrobiia > Vulcanimicrobiales > Vulcanimicrobiaceae > Vulcanimicrobium > Vulcanimicrobium winogradskyi. The sequence continues at coordinate 758,109 of PMSI01000003.1, read as the reverse complement.
ATTCGCGGCTGCTCTTTCCCGGCAGCGCGTATGCGATCGGCGCGCAGTTGCCGTTCCGGCCGCTGCACCGCGCCGGCCTGCTGCTCGACGCCGTGCAGCGGAAAGCGTCGCTCGAATGGGTCGTCAACGGGACGTGGGTATCGGCGAACAATTCGGCCGGCCTCAGCCCGTACATCATCGTCGCGACCGGCGTCACGTGGACGGCCGCGCGCGGGCGCTTTTCGCTGTTCGCGAACAACCTGTTCAACACCGACACCGGACTCTTCGCGCGCACGGAGTTCGCTCAGGCGCTCGCGCTGCGCGGCGGCGGGACGTACCTGCCCGTGCCGACGCTGCTGCAGCCGCGGACGTACACGCTGCTCTACAGCGTTCGCATCGAACGCCCGCCCGCGCCGCCGAAGCCCGTCGCCCCGGCCCGCTGAGAACCGGCCCTAGCTCCCTTTGAGACCGTAGACTTCGGGGAAGAAATAGTCTTTCCAGCTCGCCGGCTTGTTCTTGATTGTCCCGGCGCGGAACATCAGCTCGGCGAACTTCATCGACTGCTGCGGCGCCGTGGAGTAGACGAAGTTCGGATCGCTCATGATCTTCACCAGCTCGTCGACGGTCAGCTTTTCCTTGGTGTCCTTGAGGTAGAGCTCGGCGGCGTGGCGCTTGTCGTTCTTGATGATATCCTCCGCTTGCGCCATCGCGGCGAGGAAGACGCCGATCAGCTTCGGATTCGCGTCGTGGAACTTGGTCGTCGCGAACGAGACGCCGTTCGAGGCCGGTCCGCCGGTGATGTCGATCGAGTTCAGGATCATGTGCACGCCGGGGATCTTCAGCTCTTGGTACTGGTACGGCGGGAGCGAGAAGTGCCCGTTGACGTCCTTCCCGGTTTCCAGCGCCAGCAGCGCGTCGGGGTGGCCCATCGCGACGGTGTACTGGTCGAGCCGATGCATGTCGGCGTCGCCCCACAGTTTCGCGGAGGCCATCTGCATCACGATCGCCTGCGTCGACACTCGCACGGTCGGAACCGCGATCTTGTCGGCGGCGCTGAAATCCTTGATCGTCTTGACGTTCGGATCGCGCGAGAGCAGGAACATCGGCAGCGCGCCGTTCCCGGCAACGCCGCGCACTTCGAGCGGCGTGCCTTTCGTAGCCGACCACGCCGTGAGCATGTTCGTCGCGCCGCTGGTGACGATGTCCGCGTTGCCGGAGATCAGCGCGTCGACCGCGGCGCCGCCGCTGTTGAAGACGAGAAAGGTGGTCTTGAGATCGCCGAGTCCGCGCTTCTTCGCTTCCTTCTCGAGCAAGTGTTCCTGCTCGATGATCATGATCGGCAGGTAGACGAGACCGGGCTGCCGCGCGACGCGTATCTCGGTGACCTCGGCGTACGCCGGCGCGGTGACGGTGAAGGTCAGGACGAGCGCGACGATGATGCGGGTGAGTGTGCGCAACGGAATACTCCTCATGTGGTGGCCATGCCCCAGCGGCGGATCGTGCGGGTCTCGATGGTGCGAAAGATGACGTTCTCGACGAACAGCCCGATGATGATGACGGTAAGTAGTGCTGCGAAGACGTTGGGGATGTCGAGGATGTTCTTGTTGTTGATGATGAACCAGCCGAGCCCGCCACCCCCGGACTGAACGCCGAACACGAGCTCGGCGGCGATCAGCGTGCGCCAGGCGAACGCCCAGCCGATCTTGAGCCCGGTCAAGATGCTGGGAAACGCCGCCGGTATCAGGATCATCGCGACGTAGCGCAGCCCGCGCAAGCCGTAGTTCTTTCCGACCATGCGCAGCGTCGGCGAGACCGAGACGAAGCCGGAATGCGTGTTGAGCGCGACCGGCCAGAGCACCGAATGGATCAGCACGAACGAGAGGCTGAGCGGCGTGAGCCCGAACCAGATCAGCGCGAGCGGGAGCAGCGCGATCGCGGGCAGCGGGTTGAACATCGCCGTCAGCGTTTCGAGCAGGTCGGAACCGATGCGCGTCGTCGTGGCGAAGGCGGTCAGCACCGCGGCGATGGCGACGCCGGCGCCGTAGCCGACCAGCAGAATCTTGATCGAAACCCAGACCCGCAGCGGCAGTTCGCCGCTGACGACCGCGGCAACGAACGCGCGCACCGTGGCGCTGAACGTCGGCACGAGGAGCTGGTTGTTGACGTAGCGCCCGTAGATCTCCCAGACGAGCGCGAGAACGATGAGGATCGCGAGCTTGCGCAGCGCGGTGTTGTTCGTGATCGTCTCCAGCGTCGAGAGCGGCTTCGCCGCGATCGCGAACTTGCTCGCGTCGACCGTCGTCGCCAGCCGTTCCGGGCGCTCGCCGATCGCTGCCGGCATCTCAGGCGCGCGCAAGCTGCGCCTCGACGGGTTCGGCGAACAGCATCTCGTGGATGCGATCCTCCAGCAAACGCGCCGCGTCGGGAGCCGCGCCGGTTCGAGGGACGCTGTTGAGTTCGGCCTTCACCTGCCCCGGGTGCGGCGAGAGCAGCAGGATGCGGCTCCCGACCTTGATCGCCTCGGCGATCGAGTGCGTCACGAAGATCATCGTGAAGCGAATCTCGTCCCACAGCTCGAGCAGTTCGTCTTGCATCTTGCGGCGCGTCAGCGCGTCGAGCGCGGCGAACGGTTCGTCCATCAGCAGGATATCCGGCTCCATCGCCATCGCACGCGCGATCGCCACGCGCTGCTTCATCCCGCCCGAGAGCGTGTGCGGGTACTGCTCTGAACACTGCGTCAGGCCGACCTTGTCGATGTAGGCGCTCGCGCGCGCCGCCGCCTTGGGAGCGGGTATCTTTCCGCCGACCAGCATCGGGAACATGACGTTCTCGCGCACGGTTTTCCAGGGCAAGAGTTGATCGAATTCCTGGAACACCATCATGCGGTCGGGACCCGGCCGGTGGATCACCTCACCCTTGAGGCGGATCTCGCCTTGGGTCGGCGACATGTAGCCGCCGGCAGCCTTGAGCAGCGTCGATTTGCCGCAGCCTGACGGGCCGAGCACGACGTATCGATCGGCCGTGAAGACCTGAAAGCCGACACGGTATGTCGCCGTCACCAGATGATCGCGCGTCTTGTACTGCAGCGTGACATCCGAGACGTCCAGCAACGGACGCTCCACCATATGGCCGAAGGATTACTGCGGCCGCTCGATTCACCTTCGCGCGGCTCGATCGTGCGCTTGCGAGCGAATCTCGCTCAGCGTCGTTCGGGGCGTGATGCGATCGGGATCGGTGCGCAGCTCGATCAGCGCCGGCGTCTCCGCCGCGAGCGCGGCCTCGAAGGCCGGCGCGAACTCCTCGGTGCGCGTGACGAGCGCCCCGTGCGCGCCGAACGCGCGGGCGAACGCCGCAAAATCGGGATTGACGAGGTCGGTGGCGGCGACGCGCCCGGGATAGGCGCGCTCCTGATGCATCCGGATCGTGCCGTACATTCCGTTGTTGACGACGAGCGCCACGACGTTCGCGCCGTACTGCGCCGCCGTGGCGAGCTCCTGACCCGTCATCAGAAAGCAGCCGTCGCCCGTGAACGCGACCACGACGCGGTCGGGATGGCGCAGCTTCGCCGCGATCGCCGCCGGAAAGCCGTACCCCATCGCGCCGGCCGTCGGGCCGAGCTGCGTGCCGAAGCGCTTGTAGCGGAAAAAGCGGTGCAGCCAGGCGGTGTGGTTGCCGGCGCCGTTGCAGAGGATCGCGTCCTCCGGGAGCCGCTCGTCCAGGTAGCGCACGACGCGCGCCAGATCGAGCCCCGTACGGGGTTCGCCCGGATCGAGCGCGGCTTCGTAGTCGCGCCGCGCCGCGGCGGTCCAGGCGAGCCACGGCGGATCCGGGATCGGTTCGAGCGCGTCCAGCGCGTAAGCGAACTCGGCTGGGCCCGCGTTGATCGCGAGGTCGGCGGCGAAGACCCGGCCGAGCTCGTCGGGATCGGCGTGGACGTGGATCAGGCGCTGCCGCGGGCGCGGCGCCTCGATCAGGGTGTAGCCGCCGGTCGGTACTTCGCCGAGCCGTCCGCCGACCGCGAGGATCAGGTCGGCCGCGCGGACGCGCTCGGCGAGCGCCGGGTTCGGTCCGATGCCCAGGTCGCCCGCGTAGCACGGATCGCGGTTGTCGAACAGCGCCTGGCGCCGGAACGAGCAGGCCGTCGCGAGCGCCTGACGCTCGGCGAAGCGCCGTACGGCGCGACACGCCTCGTCGTCCCAGCCGCTGCCGCCGAGGATCATCAGCGGCCGTCGCGCCTCGGCCAGCAGCGCGCGCACGCGCGCCATCTCGCCGTCGCCCGGGTGCGCGGCGCTGCGGGTCGCCGGCGGGAGGTCGTCGACCTCGACCGCGTCGCGCAGCATGTCTTCGGGGAGGGCCAGCACGACCGGCCCCGGCCGCCCCGACATCGCGACGTGGAACGCGCGCGTCACGAGCTCCGGGATCCGCCGCGCGTCGTCGATCTCGGCGGCCCACTTCGCCAAGCCCCCGAAGACCTGCGCGTAGTCGATCTCCTGGAACGCCTCGCGGCCCTGCATCCCGCGCGCGACCTGACCGACAAAGAGGATCATCGGCGTCGAGTCCTGGCGCGCGATATGCACCCCGATGCTCGCATGGGTCGCGCCCGGCGCGCGCGTGACGAAGGCGATCCCCGGCCGCCCGGTCAGTTTGCCGTGCGCCTCGGCCATGTGGGCGGCGCCGGCCTCGTGCCGGCACGCGATCGTCCGGATCCCGGCGGCATCGTAGAGCGCGTCGAGGACCGCGATGAAGCTTTCACCCGGGACGCAGAACACCGTGTCGACGCCGTTCGCGGCCAACGCGTCGACGACGGCCCGGCCGCCGGTTCGTGCGGACATCGACGCGTGGTCCGTCGGAAACGCTCCGCGTCCTGCCCTCGCGCGGGAAAGAGTCCAGCATGTTCGTGTTTTTCAGCAACCGGCTGGGCTGCATCGGTTCGCTGGTCGTCTCGGCGCTGCTGACCCTGGTCGTCATCGCGCTGATGCGCGCGTGCAACCACACCTGAGCGAGCGTGCGCCCCGTCGCCGCGGCCCAGGAATGCGCCGCGGGGAGCGCGCACCTGGACATCATGCACGTGAACGTCGCGACGCAGCACTGGTTGCGTTATCAGCACGGCGGCCGGACCGCGTTCGGAACCCTCGACGGTGACACCGTCACCCGTTACGAGGGCGACATGTTCGCAGCGCCGGTGCCGACACAGGAGACCGTCGCGCTCGACGCGGTGACCATCCTCCCGCCGACCGAACCGACGAAGATGATCGGTCTGTGGAACAACTTCGCCGCCCTCGGGGCCAAGCTCGGCCTGGCCGTCCCCGAGGACCCGCTGTACTTCATCAAGGGCAGCAACGCGTTCATCGCGACCGGCGAGACGATCCGGCAGCCGAGGTTTTACGACGGCCGTGTGGTCTTCGAAGCCGAGCTCGGCATCGTGATCGGCAAGCGCTGCAGCGGTGCCGACGAGACCGAGGCCGCCGCGGCGATCTTCGGCTACACCTGCGTGAACGACGTGACGGCGTTCGACGTGCTCAACAAGGACGCGTCGTTCGCGCAGTGGACGCGGGCGAAGAGCTTCGACACGTTCGGCGTGTTCGGTCCGGTCGTCGCGACCGGGCTCGATCCCGGCACGCTGACGATTCGAGCCGTGCTCAACGACGAAGAACGCCAGAACTACCCCGCGAGCGACATGATCGTCAAGCCGGTGCGGCTGGTCAGCCTGATCTCGCGCGACATGACGCTGATGCCGGGTGACGTGATCGCGTGCGGCACGTCGATCGGCGCCGGCAAGATGAAACCCGGCAGCACGATCGAGATCGCGATCGACGGCATCGGGACGCTCCACAACCACTTCGAGTAGAGGAACCACTTGCGAATCTGCATCATCGGAGCCGGAGCGATCGGCGGCATGCTCGGCGGTCGGCTGGCGCTGGCCGGCGAGACCGTCACGTTCATCGAGAAGAATCCCGCGCACGCGTACGCGATGCGAACCCAGGGGCTGCGCATCGAGGCCGACGGCGACGCCGTCGTGGCGAAGGATTTCGCGATCACCGACGATCTCGCCGCGCCGGGCCCGCAAGACCTGGTGGTGATCGCGGTCAAAGCGCACCAGATCCCGGCGCTCGTCCCCGATATCCGGCAGCTCTTCGGGCCGAAGACGATCGTGATGACCGTCCAGAACGGCGTGCCGTGGTGGTACTTCTTCAAGCACGGCGGGCCGCACGACGGGCGCCGCATCGCCGCGGTCGATCCGAGCGGTGCGATCGACGAAGCGATCGAGCGCGAGCGGATCGTCGGCTGCATCGTCTACCCGGCCGGGGAAGTGACCGCACCGGGCGTGATTCACGTCGTCGAGGGGAACCGGTTCTCCGTCGGCGAGCTGGACGGTTCGCACAGCGAACGCGTCGAAGCGCTGGCGGCGATGCTCGTGCGCTCGGGCTTCAAATCGTACGTGCTCGACGACATTCGCGGCGAGATCTGGCTCAAGCTGTGGGGCAACCTGTCGTTCAATCCGATCAGCGCGCTGACGCGAGCGACGCTGGCCGGACTGTGCCGTAACCCGTACACGCGCGAACTGGCCGCGCAGATGATGGGCGAAGCGCAGCAGATCGGCGAGAAGTTGGGGATCACGTTCCGCCACACGATCGAGAAGCGGATCGCCGGCGCCGAAGGCGTCGGCGAGCACAAGACCTCGATGCTGCAGGACGTCGAGGCGGGACGCAGCCTCGAGATCGAGGCACTGGTCGGCGCGGTCGTCGAGCTGGGCCGCCTCACCGAGACGCCGACACCGCACATCGACTCCGTGTACGCCGCCGTCAAAGGGCTCGAAGAGACGCTCTCGCAGCGCGCCGCGGTCGCCGTCACGGCGTGATCGCCGAGCGGCTCGTGCAAGGACCGTGATCACCGGGCAGACGGGGATCTTCGCGCTCGGCGACGCCGCGCACGGGTTCTTCGAGTTCGCACTGCGCGATGGTGCGGCTGCTGAGGCGCTGGTGAAGGCCGTCGCCGATCTGCGGCCGCCGCGCACCACCGTCGGTGGTGTGAACGTCGTGGTGGGCTTCCGCCCGGAGCTGTGGCGGATCGTCGCACCGCACGACGCGCCGGCCGGCGTTCACGGTTTCGACGAGCCGCTCCGCGGTGCGGGCGGGTACTCGATGCCGACGACGCAGGCCGACCTCTGGATCTGGTACGCGGCTGCGGCCTACGACATCGTCTTCGATCTCGGCTCGGCGACCGTGGACGCGCTTGCGCCGCATGCGACGCTGGTTCGCGAGGCGACGGGCTGGTCGTACAAGCACACCCGCGACCTGACCGGCTTCGAGGACGGCACCGAGAACCCGACGCTGTACGAAGCGCCCCAGATCGTACTGATCGAGGACGATGCGCCGGGCGCGGGCGGCAGTGTCCTGCTGTTCCAGCAATGGCGGCACCTGTCGAAGGACTGGAACGCGCTCCCGGACGAGCGACAAGAGCAGGTCATCGGCCGCACCAAGCCCGACAGCGTCGAGTTCGAGGGCGACGCGATGCCGGCCGACTCACATGTCGCGCGCACCAAAGTTCATGTGAACGGCGACGAGCTGCCGATCTTTCGCCGCAACGTTCCGTACGGGACGGTGAGCGAGCACGGCACGCTGTTCATCGGCTTCAGTGCCGACCAGCGGCGTTTGCAGCGCATGCTCGAACAGATGGCCGGCGCCGACGGCGGTCCGCGCGACGCGCTGACCCGCTACACGACGCCGCTCACCGGCGCGTACTACTTCATTCCCTCGGTTGAGGCGCTGCGCGCCTTCACGACGCCCGACGACGGCGACCATGAAGTGCAGGTGCCGGTCGCGGAGCCGCCGCGCTGAACGTGCTGCAAGGCGCGATCTGCCGGCTTCGCCCGTACCGCGCGGACGATCTCGACGCATTGGTCGATGCCGCCGACGACCCAGCGGTCACGCGCTGGATGACCGCCGGCTTCCCGCATCCGTACACGCGGACGGACGGCGAGCGGTGGCTGGCGATCGCGCTGCTGGACGATCCGCCGAACCATTTCGCGATCGAGGCGGGCGGTGCGTTCGCCGGCGCAATCGGGATCCTGCCGCGGAGCGGCGAGCATCACGGTTCGGCGATCTTCGGCTACTGGCTCGGCCGCCGATTCTGGGGCCGCGGCATCGCAACGGACGCCGCCCGCTCGATGGCACGCCACGCCTTCCAATCCCGAGGACTACGGCGCCTCGAAGCATCGGTCTTCGTCCCCAACACGGCATCCGCGCGGGTGCTCGAAAAAGCCGGCTTCACCCTCGAAGGCCGACTGCGCCAGTCATACGTCGACCGCACCGGAGCCGCCCACGACGCCCTCATCTACGCGCGCCTCACCACCGACCCCGAGCCGCACTTGTCACCCTGAGCTTGTCGAAGGGTGGCGGCGTCCCGCCGCCCTTCCGTTTCGTAATCGCGCGCAGCCGGTATCTCTGTCATTCTCCCAAATCATGTCACCCTGAGCTTGTCGAAGGGTCGGCGTCGTCACGCGCCCCAAAAAGGTTGGGCGGCGCCCGCCGCCCTTCCGTTTCGGAATCGCGCCCAGCCGTCATCTCTGTCATTCTCCCAAATCATGTCACCCTGAGCTTGTCGAAGGGTCGGCGCCGTGTCCAGGCACCACGGTCGTCAGCACCGACCAGTCACCCGCACCCTTCGACAAGCTCAGGGTGACAACGAAGGGCGGAAACCGTGCCCGGCGGAACGCCGCCCTCGATGACGCAGGGTAGACTCGCTGGCAAAACGATCCTCATCAGCGGTGGCGCGAGCGGAATCGGTCTCGCAACCGCGCGCCGAGCGCTCACGCAGGGCGCGCATGTCGCAATCGGCGACATCGACGCGGCAGCGGGCGAACGCGCTGCGCGTGAAACGCCGGGGCTCCACTTCGTCCGCCTCGATGTCACGAGCGACGCGAGCTGGGCCGCCGCCGTCGACGACGTGCGGACGCGCTTTCGTCGCATCGACGGCGTGGTAAACAGCGCCGGGATCTTCCTGATCGGCGACATCGAGACGTGCAGCGATGAGGACTGGCGCAAGACCCACGCGGTGAACCTCGACGGCGTGTTCTACGGCTGCCGCCACGCCGTGCGCGCGATGAAGCATCACGGCGGCTCGATCGTGAACATGTCGTCGGTCAGCGGGATCGTCGGCGGGCACAACGTCCTCGCCTACAACTCATCGAAGGGCGCCGTTCGCATGCTGAGCAAGTCGATCGCGCTGCACTGCGCGCGCAAAGGCTACAAGATCCGCTGCAACTCCGTACACCCGACATTCGTCGACACGCCGATGTTCCGCGACACGATCGACCACGCCCGCGAGCCCGAACGCATCCGCGCCGCACTCCTAGCCCAAGTCCCGCTCGGCCGCCCCGCGGCGCCCGAAGAGATCGCCGACCTGATCGTCTATCTCCTCTCCGACGAATCTGCATTCGTCACCGGCGCCGAGATGGTAATCGACGGCGGCCTCACCGCGCAGTAGCTGATGCTGACGACGTGTCCGAGCTGCGGGTACCGGGCAAACGCAAAGGACATTGGGCTGTGATGGTTGGCAAAATGCGGTTGCTGTGGCTTGGAACGACTGTCCTGGGATTGCTGTATGGGTCGGCGACGGCAGGCAATGCTTGTGACAACGAAAATAGCGGACCGTTGTACAACCGACCGCTTTACAATGATGAACTAACTGTGGCTCTGCCCAAGAACTGGCTTCTCGTAAAGTCAGAACCGCCGGGTATCCTGAAATACGACAATATCGTATACTACGTTCAGCTCGATGGCCGAAGCCTGTTTGCGATCGACCTTACTAATGATACCAACTTCCAGCTCACTGATAATACTGCGTCGACGAACGTGACGAATAATGGAATCTGGGCGACGGAGTATCGGCAGGAGGGTATCTTGAGGATCGTCATCGTCAAGCCACCGTGCGCCGGATTTAGGTATGTCGCGATGTGGCCCATTACCAAGGATCCCAGCGAGCGACGTCAAGTTGAGGCATCGATGAAATCCATCAACTGCGTCGCTTCACCTCGACCGCGGCTCTGACGGTTTCGGACCAACGCCGCACGTTGCCGCCTCGGTGGGATCAGGCGCGATGCGTCACACGCGAGAGGCTTTCTGCTGGCGCACGCTCAGGCCGTCGGAGTCGACGCCTCGACGACGCTCTGCGTCACGTCGCAACGGACCTACGTGACCGCGGCGGTCTTAGCCAGCGTGATCAAGCGGAACTGAGTCGGCTTTCAGCTGATCGTCCGGATTTAGCGGCCGTCAATCATGGTACCATCAGTGATATGGTAGTTCGACCGCGGTGCGGGCGCGACAAAGTCGCCTTGCTCTCAAGCTCCGTTCGTGTTGGGCGAGATGCGATGCGCATCGTTTCTTCGATGAAAAGCCTACGGTGCAGGTTGCACGCGTGACCGAACGAGTTCTGGACGGACCGGATGCTTCGATCCGAGAGGGTGAGTACAACGCGTTCCACTGAGGGATCAAACGCGCTGGGCTAGGTTGCCGATCCAGCGGTAGAGGCCGACGACGGTGGCGATGAAGGCGAGGAGGCCGATGAACATCGCGGGCAGCGCGAAGCTGTCGCCGACGAGTGCGAGCGGAGCGTCCTTGTTCGTGGCGACGATGATGCCGGAGAGGATAACGCCGAAGAGGCTCTCGCCGACGATCAGGCCAGATGCGAGAAGCACGCCGAGACGTTTCGCCACATCGGCGTTGGGCCGGCGCTCGACCCAGCTGTTGTACGCCTTGCCCGCGAACGCGCCGACGACGACCATGAAGGTCACCGACATCGGCAGATAGATGCCGAGCGCGACGGCCAGCGGCGGGAACTGGCGCTTCGACGTGCGGCGCAGCGTCTCGTCGATCGCGACGATCACAAGGCCGATGCCTGCACCCCACGCGATGAGTCCCCAGTTGATCTGGCCAGTGATCACGCCGTTCGCGAGCGCCGAGATCAGCGTCGCCTGCGGCGCGGCGAGGGGCTGCGCGGTGATGCCGTGGATCGGTGAGCCGGCGAAGCCGTTCGAGTGGTTGAGCAAGTCCAGGATCGGGGGAATGACCGCAGCGCCGAAGACGACGCCGACGACGAGTGCGACCTGCTGCCTCCACGGCGTTGCTCCGACGAGCTGCCCGGTCTTGAGGTCCTGCAGGTTGTCGTTCGAGATCGTCGCGACGTTGATGATGACCGCGGTGACGAACAGCGCGAAGGCAACCAGGGCTTTCCCGGCGATGGGATCGCCCGGGTGCGCGACGACCAGCAGCAGCAGCGACGCTCCCAGCACGGTCAGGATCGCCAATCCGGAGACGGGCGAGTTCGACGAGCCGATGAGGCCTGCCATGTAGCCGCAGACCGCCGCGACGATCAGTCCGGCCAGCACGACGTAGACCAGCGCGCCGAGGATCAGCGGGATGGCGGCACTCGCGATCGCGCTGCCGCTCAGGAACGCCCAAAGCAGAACCGCGAGGGGGACGAGGCAAACCGCGCTCACCAGCAAGACGATGTTGAACGGGATGTCGCGCTCGGTGATCGGCAGCGCGTCACCGCGGCCGGCGGTCCGCTCGCGCGAGGCGGCAAGCGACGAGATCACGCCGCGCACGACCGGCGCGGTGAGGCGGCCCAGGGACCACAGCGCGGCCACGCCGATCGCGCCCGCGCCCATGAACCGGACTTCCTTGCGGAAGACGGTGTTCGCGAGCGCGGCGACGTCGCCGGTCAGGGGGTGGAACGACGAGAGCACCGGGACCAGCACGCCCCACGCCAGGACGATCCCCGCCAGCATCGCGATACCGACCGAGAGGCCGACGAGGTGGCCGACGCCGACGAGCGCCAGGGAGAGGCCGACGTTGAACCCCGTCACCGAGGCGCCGGCGCGAACGTATCGCGCCACTTCGCTGGCAAAGACTCCCGTGCCGATGATCGCCGCGAATAGGGCGCTGGCGACCGAGCTCCACAGGACGGTGGCGAAGCCCGCCTTGTTTTCGGCGAGAGCGGCCGCGTTGCCGCCGGCTCCGGCAGCGGCGCCGACCTTGAGCACCTCGGCGGCAGCGACGCCTTCCGGGTAGGGGAGGTCGCTCCCGGTGACCATCGCTCGCCGCAGCGGGACGCTGTACATCACGCCCAGGATCCCGCCGACCACGCAGATCCCGAACGACTCCCAGAACGGGAAACCGGTCCACCACCCGACCATCACCAGCCCCGGCAGGACGAAGATCACCGACGAGAGCGTCCCGGCCGCCGAGGCGACCGTCTGGACGATGTTGTTCTCCCAGATCGTCGACGTCTTGAAAAAGCGGAGCAGCGCCATCGAAATGACCGCGGCCGGGATCGACGAGGCGAACGTCAGCCCGACCTTGAGGCCCAGGTAGACGTTCGCGGCCGTGAAGACCAGCGTGATCAGCGCCCCGAGGATGAGGCCGCGGACGGTGAGTTCGACGCGGCGGTCGCCGGGGGCGCGCGGGGAAGCGACGGTCTGGGAAGCCACGACGCCCTCCTTCCGGGAGGGCCAAGCGGCGCCTTCCGAGTGCTAGGAGCGGGCCACGTACCCGTAGGTGCCGGGGACCCATTCGCAGACGCTGCCGTCGCGCATCACGAACGATTCGCAGCCGTCCACTTCGGGGTTGAAATCGTCGTTGCGCGCCTTTGTCCCGGGCCAGTCGACGTTGCCGTCCTGGCGCGCCGCGGCGCGCGCCTTGGTGTACGAAAACTGCGGGGTCTTGGTGAGCGCGTTGAGCGCGCGGGTCAGCGTCTGCGCCTGCGTCATTGCGCCCGAGTATAGCACGATAGGCCACAAGGCACAGCGCGCGCAGCCGTGGTCGTGTATATGTCGAAAGGCTGGTTTTTTCGCAAGGTACGCGCGGCTGCCGCGGCATAGCTTTCGCTCACGATGCCTACTGAACTGCGCGATTTTCTCATGCTCCCGTACGGGGAGCTCGAAGAGCTGAACCTGGAGGCCAAGAAGCAGCGGAGGGATCGCGTCGCGCCCGACAAGATCCAAGAAGCCCGGCTGAAGTACCTCACCGACGAGAAGCGCATCAAGGCGGTCACGGTGATGTTCTCCGACCTCGAAGGCCGGCTGCACATGCTGGACTACGACAAGAAATTCTTGCTGAAGTCCGCCGACAACCTGACCTTCGACGGCTCCTCGATCCGCGGCTTCACGCCGCAGCGCGAAAGCGACTTGCGACTGGCGCTCGACTGGGGCGCGTTCTACTGGGGCCCGGCCGACATCTTCGGCGCCGGCAAGGTGCTGATCTTCGGCGAAGTGCTCGACCGCGACGGCTCGCCGTTCAGCGCCGACATCCGCGGTGTGCTGAAGCAGCTCTCCGCCGATCAGTACGCGAAGCACGGCTACACCCTCAACGCGGCAAACGAGATCGAAGGCTTCGTCTTTCAGGGACTCGACGCCGAGCAGCGCTATCACGAGACCGGCAAGTTCGAGTACGTCAACACCGGCGGGTACTATCACTCGCTGCCCGGCGACCCGTTGCGCCAGTTCATCGACACGGTCGCCGAAGTGCAGCGCGCGATGGGCTTCGAGAACGAGAAGGACCACCCCGAGGTGGCGCCGTCGCAGTTCGAGATCAACTACAGCTACGGCGAAGTCACCGCCGCGGCCGACACGATCCAGCTCTACAAGCTGATCTGCCGCCAAGTCGCGACGAAGCTCGGGATGACGGCGAGCTTCCTGCCCAAACCCGTCGTCGGCGTGAACGGGAACGGGATGCACACCAACGTCTCGGTCAGCGACAAGAACGGCAAGAACCTGTTCTGGGAGAAGGGCGCCCAGGAGAACCTCAGCAAGTTCGCCTTCGACTTCTCAGACCGCATCCTCACGCACGGCAACGACATCTGCTTGCTGCTGAACTCGAGCGTCAACGCGTACCGCCGCCTCGATCCGCATTTCGAAGCGCCGAATCAGATCAAGGCCTCGGCGGTCGACCGCGGCTCGATGGTCCGCTTCCCGATCGGCAACGAGCGCAGCTCACGGGTCGAGGTCCGTTCGGTCGCGCCCGACGCGAACCCGTACATGGTGATGCTCTCGGTGTTCAAGACCGGACTGGAAGGCAGCATCAGCGACATCGCAAACCTGCGCCAAGCCGACCGCTACCTGCCCGACAACATCTACGACGCGCTGACGAACTTCCGCAACTCGGAGTGGACGACGAAGCTGCTCGGCGCCGACGTCAAGGAGCGCTACGCCGAACTCAAGCAGGCCACCGCGGACCGCTGCCCGCGGCTGCTCGGCACCTTCGTGAAAGCACAAGAAGTGCAGTACCACCACGAAGTGTACAACCAGTACATCTGGAACCTGTTCTAAGCCCAGGCGGGCCGGCAGCTACTCTTCGTTGCGAATGTAGCTGTCGGTTCCGCTGAGCCAGTCTTCGCGCGGCGGGCAGAAGATGTCGATGTCGATCGTGTCTTCGAGCGCCAGTGCAGAATGCGGGCAGTGCGCCGGGATGACGAGCACCTCGCCCGCCCGCACGATCTCTTCCTGATCCTGCGCTTCACCGAGCTTGAATTGCAGCGCACCCGCCGTGATGAACGTGATCTGCTCGTTGTGATGCGAGTGCTGCGGGACGTAATCGCCCTGCTTGAACCGCACTTCGGCGATCATCATCTTGTCGCCGGTGATCATGCGCCGCGTGAGCGTGCCCTTGAGCGTCTCGGCGGGCATGTCGTCCCAGCGGTAGTGCTTCGGCGCCTTCGTCTCGATCATCGTGCGAACAGTCCGATGTAGGTCCCCTGCGCGATGATGTGGCCGCGTATGTTGAAGGTTATGAAGGCGCCTGTCGCGTTGGTGGGCATCCCCGTCAGCGCCGTGTCGAGCGCGCTGATCGTGAAGTGGTAGTGATGCGCGCCGTCGCCGACCGGCGGACACGGCCCGCCGTATCCCAAGGCGCCGTAGTCGTTCAGTCCCGACGTGCCGGACGGCGGGTTCGTCCCGGAGCCGAGCGCGATGTTGGTGACGGACGGCCCGATGTTGTACAAGACCCAGTGCCAGAATCCGACGCCGGTCGGTGCATCGGGATCGAACTCGGTGATGACGTAGCTCTGCGTCGCCGGCGGGCCGGCGGTCCACGACAGATCGGGCGACTGGTTGCTGCCGCTGCATCCAATCTGCGCCTCGCCCGTCGGCATGAGGGCGCCGTTCGCGAACGCCGTGCTGGTGACGGTCAGGACCGGAACAGCGCCCGTGCCCGGTCCGCGCAGCGTGACCGTCGGCGTCGCCGCGGCCGTCGCCGACCCGGCGGGGGTCGATTTCGCGCCGCTGCAGCCGGCCGCGCTGACCATGGCCGCGGCAAGGGCGAGGATGGGAAACCAGAATCGCGACATTTGCACCCTCCGGTCGCATATGGGGGAGCGGACGCTTCGAACGAGCCGCCGAACGGACCTACCATGGAGCGCACGAGGCCCACGAAGACCGGTCGCGCGGCGATCCTGGTGCGGCAAGCCGCCCCGCGGCCGTACGCGACGAGCCGTCCGATTCAGATCGCCGAGGTCGAGCTCGATCCGCTCGAGTACGGCGAAGTGCAAGTCGCGGTGGCGAGCGTCGGCGTGTGTCACTCCGATCTGTCGACCGTCGATGCGACGTGGGTGCGGCCGCTCCCAATGGTGATCGGGCACGAAGCGGCCGGTACCGTCGAAGCGATCGGGCCCGGCGTGAGCCGCGTCCAGCCTGGCGACAAGGTCGTCTTCTCGTTCGTGCCGATGTGCGGGCACTGCGTCGAGTGCGCGTCGGGACGCCCCGCACTCTGCGAACATGGGAACCGTGCCAACATGGCCGGCACGCTGCTGCGCGGCGCGCGGCGCATGCGGCACAAAGACGCGCCGCTCTTCACCCAGCTCGGCGTGGGCGGCTTCGCCGAGCGCACGATCTGCGCCGAGGAATCGCTGGTGCGCATCCCAGCCGACACGCCGCTGCAGATCGCGGCGCTGTTCGGCTGCGCGGCGCTCACCGGTCTCGGGGCGGTGCTGAACGCGGCGAACGTGGAGGCGGGGACCAGCGTCGCCGTCTTCGGCGGCGGCGGGGTCGGATTGATGGCGCTGCTCGGCGCGGTCGTCGCCGGCGCGATCAGCATCGTGGTGGTCGATCCGGTCGAAGAGAAACGAGCCCTCGCGATGGAGCTCGGCGCGACCGCGACCGTCGATCCCGGCGAAGGTGAGGTGCCGGCGCGCGTGCGCGCAGCGCTCGGCGGTCACGGCGCACGGTACGCGATCGAAGCGGTCGGCAGCGCGCAGGTGCTCGAGGACGCATTGGCGTCGACCGGAACCGGCGGCACGACCGTGGCGGTGGGATTGCCGCGCAACGAGGCGACGTGCGCGGTCCCGCACAGCCTGCTCGTGCGGCAAGACCGCACGCTCAAAGGCAGTTTCATGGGCTCGTCGGTGCCGCAGCGCGACATCCCGCGGTACATCGCGCTCTGGCGCAGCGGAAGGCTTCCCGTCGAACGGCTGATCACCGGAACGATCGGCCTCGATCAGCTCAACGAATCGCTCGACGCGCTCGCCGACGGTCACGTCGTGCGCAGCGTGTGCATCCCGTAGGAGACCGTTCATGCTGGACCCGAAAGCGCGCGACTTCCTCGACTACGTCGCGTCGCTGAACCGGCCCCCGATCGAGACGATCCCGCTCCCCGAAGCGCGCGCACTCTTCGAGGAGACGTTCTCGCGGCTCGGCGGTCCACCGGTTGAGGTCGGCAGCGTGCGCGACGTCGAGGCGCCGGGGCCGCGCGGTCCGATCCCGATCCGCATCTACACGCCGGAGGGCGCGAGCGAGCCGTGTCCGCTGTTCGTGTTCTACCACGGCGGCGGCTGGGTGTGCGGCAGCCGCGACAGCTACGACGCGGTGTGCCGCCTGCTGACACGCGCGAGCGAATGCGTCGTCGCGTCGGTCGACTATCGGCTGGCGCCGGAACATCCGGCGCCGCAGCCGTTCGAGGACTGCTACGCGGCGACGGAGTGGCTCGCGGCGCACGGCGCGGAGTTCGGCGCGGACCCGGCGCGGCTCGCGGTCGGCGGCGACAGTGCCGGCGGCGGGCTCGCCGCCAACGTGGCGCTCAAGGCGCGCGACGCCGGCGGCCCGCGCATCGCGTATCAGATGCTGGTCTATCCCGGCGTTGACCACGACACCACCAGCGGGTCATACACGGCCTACAAAGACGGCCACTTTCTGACCGGCGAGCGCATGGCGTTCTACGGGCGTTGCCACGTCCCGCGACCGGAGATGATGGAGATCCCGTACGTCCTGGCCACGCGTGCCCAGACGTTGCGGGGGCTGCCGCCTGCGACGATCATCCTGGCCGAGTGCGACCCGCTGCACGACCAGGGCGTCGCCTACGCGGAGCGGCTGCGCGCCGACGGCGTCGCGGTCGACCTCAAGGTGTATCCCGGGATGATCCACGCGTTCTTCTCGTTCGTCGCGCTCTTCGAGCAAGGCCGCGAAGCCGTGGTCTACGCCGGCAAGGCGGTCGGCGATGCGCTGGGAGCGCAGCCCGCGGTTCGCTAATACCAACCGTCGGCGAGCGTCGCGAGCGACTCGACGGTTTGAGAGAAGCGCTCGAGCGGGCCCAACCGCGCGAGCTCGGCGTGCACGGCGCCGTGGAAAGCGGCGATGCGCGCGCGCTTGGCGGAAGCGAGTTCGCTGCGCGAGTCCTCCGAGAGGAGTGGCGCGATCCGCGCGTTCGCCTCGCTGCGCAAGCCGCCGACCTGCAGCCGCGCGCGGTCGCAGAGGTCGGCGAGCCGCACGATCTCGACGTGATTCAGTCCGCCGACCCGGGGCGACACGACGTCGAGCGGATCGAAGTCGATCCCAACGTTTCCGCTGCGGACGAGGAGCGCGTCGATCTCGGTTCGCGCGGCCGCGCGGATCTCGCGAACGCGTTCCCGAAAGGTGCTCGCGGCCGCAAGCACGTCGCGCGCGGCGTCGGACGCGAGCACGCCGGCGATCGCCGCCTGGTAGACACGATCCGCTTCATCGCAGTGGGCGGCCGTGTCGACGAAGAGCGCCGCCGGAAGCTGCGCCGGATCGAGCGACGGTTGCCGGAAGAGCAGCGCGGCGCGCAAGGCGCGAGCAAGGGGAGGAGAAGCCGGCATCGTGAGGACGCCTGCTGCGGACGGATCGGCGACGCCTCTTTCCAGCCGGTTCGCGTGTCCAGGGTTCCATGACACAGACCCTCAAAGGCACGGCGGCGCTCGTGACCGGCGCCAGCTCCGGGATCGGGGAAGCGACGGCCCTCGCGCTCGCCGCGGCCGGGATGAACGTCGCGATCGCAGCGCGTCGCAAGGATCGCCTCGATGCCCTCGCTCCGCGGATTCGCGCCTGCGGCGTCGAGGCGCTCGTGCTCGAAGCGGATATCGTGGACCCGGCGCAAGCGGGGGCGATCGTCGAGCGCACGGCGGAGAAGTTCGGCCGCCTCGACGCGCTGGTGAACAACGCCGGCGTGATGCTCCTGGGCGCCATCCCGGGCGCCGATCCGGCCGAATGGCAGCGGATGGTCGACCTGAACCTTACCGCGCTGATGCGATGCACGCTCGCCGCGCTGCCGCACCTCCTGCGGGCGGCCGAGAGCGAACCGCGCCGCGTCGCCGACGTCGTGAACGTCAGCTCGGTCGCGGGCCGTGTCGCCCGCGCAAACGCAGGCGTCTACAACGCGACGAAGTTCGCGGTCGGTGCGTACAGCGAAGCGCTGCGCCAGGAAGTGACGCGGCAGCACGTTCGGGTCGCGCTGGTCGAGCCCGGTGCCGTCACGACCGAGCTCGCGGGTCACAATCGTCCCGAAGTTCAGGAGCAGATGAAGAAGCGCTTCGCTGGGATGGAACGGCTCGAGGCGCGGGATATCGCGGACGCGATCCTGTACGTGATCGGCCGCCCGCGTCACGTGGCGGTCAACGAGATGCTCATCCGGCCCACCGAGCAGGAGGGCTAGGGCGACCTTCGTACGTTCTGGACTCGCCTCTCGTTCGAATGGAGCACCGGCATGAAAGTCACTGGGATCGATGCGACGTACTATACTGTTGGAGACGTCGCCGCCCTGAAGGGATTCTACACGGAGTTGCTCGGCGCGGCGCCCGAGACCGAGTGGGAGGGGCGTCTGGCCGAGTGGGCGTTCCCGGACGGGAGCAGTTTCGGCATCTATGGCACCGAAGGCGGCGCAGCGACTCCCAGCGGCAGCGCGCTGTTCGCTGTCGACGATGTCGCAAAGGCGGTCGACCTTGCGAAGGGCCGCGGCGTGAAGTTCCACGAGGGCGGCGAGATCACCGATACGCCGGTGTGTCACATGGCGTTCGGCGAAGATCCCGAGGGCAATCAGTTCATCCTGCACCATCGCAAGTAGCCGATTGGGCGGGGCGTCAGCCGAGGACCACCGATTCGAGCTTCGGGTAGACGAGGGAACGTGCCTGAGGGAAGGTCGTTGGGTCGATGACGTCATGCCGCTTCGGCGGCATTCCGGAAAGCACCAGTTCGCGGTAGCCCGCGCCGTTACGGTTCCACGTTGCGAGCAGGCTTCGCGTGACGCGATTGTCGACGGCGTTGTCTTGCTCGTTGAGGACGACGACGCAGTGCCGGCCTTGGGGCTTCGTCGTCGATGCGCCGGAGCGGATCGCGTCGCCGAAGAAGACCAGCTCCGCGATCGCGTGCGTTGGATAGCCGGGGTAGGCGTAATCAGGCTTGGAGCGCGCCTTTATGCGGATGTCCCACCACCAATACATGCTGGGGATGCTGCGCAGCAACCGTAGCGCCGGCGCTCCGACGAACTGCGGGTCCGGCAGCGGCAGGAGGAACGGCGCGATCGGGACGGCGAGATCGATCGGCTGCGTCTTCGCCAGCCAGAGCACGAGCGCGCCGCCAAGCGAGAGCCCGAGCGCCGCGACGGTCGTGCCGAGGCCGCGCGCCAGAGCGAACGTCTCCTCCGCGAAGCGCTGGAGCTCGCTCACGGTGAGGTTGTCGAGATCGTGGGTCAGCCGATCCTTCAGACCGTGGTGGGGGATGCGCGGCACGTACACGTTGCAGCCGCGCGCGTAATAGCCGCGGGCGAGCTCGTCGAACTGTTGGGGGCAGTTGGTGAAGCCGTGGAAGAGCACGACCGCGTGCTCCACCGGTCGCCCGTGCTCGTACAGCCGGGATAACCCGGCGGGAAGGACCAGGGGATCCGCAGCGTCGCGGGCGATCGCTGCGCGGATCGTCCGTACGGTGTCCGCAAACGACGCCGGCGCGATGGCACGCGACGGCTCCTCTACCGCCGTCCGCGCGCAGCCTGGGAGTGCGGGGGCGAGCAGCGAAGCTCCGAGTAGCGTCGTAAAATCCCGGCGATCGATAACCCAACGTCCTCCAAAGGGCGCGCCTCCCAGACGCTTCTCCGGACACGTCGCGATTCCAGCCATGAGGGTGCCGGCCGGGCGACGCACGCTTAGCGAGTAAACGATGTGCAGGAATATCAAGACCCTTTTCAACTTCGATCCGCCGGTCTCTGCCGACGAGATTCACGCTGCTTCGCTGCAGTTCGTGAGAAAGATCAGCGGTTTCACAAAGCCTTCGAAGGGAAACGAAGCTTCGTTCCTGGCGGCAGTCGATGACGTAGCCGCTATCTCGGCGCGCCTTTTGCGAGCCCTCGAAACGAACACGACGCCGAAGAACCGAGAAGAAAAGGCCGCAAAGGGGCACGCACGGGCCGCTGCAAGGTTTGGGACGAGCGCCTCCGGAGCGTGAGGTCGAGCGCCGATACGATCAACTACGCCAACATCGGCCTGATGGCGCTTTCATGCCTTGCGGCGTATGTGTTTCCGTTCGAGCTGTTCCTGTTCTCGTATGCGGTGCTCGGACCGCTGCACTATCTGACCGAGATCTCTTGGCTTCACGATCGAGAATATTTCGTGAAAGCCGGCGCGGCCCGGCGGGCGTGGCCGGCCGAGCGGTATTGGCTGGCGCTCGTCGCCGTAACGCTGGCCGTCATGCTGTATGGTCTCGCGGCCGAGAGGATTCTGCGAGTGACATTCTCTCCGGCATACGAGATCGGACTGTTCTATATCGTCTTCGTCTCGGCATGTGTGCTCGTGTTCGTCAAGAACAAGGCGGTGTCGGCCGTACTCGTCGTGCTCACCGCGCTGTCGCTGGTGTTCGTCAGCAGCTCACGCTATTTCGGGCTCGTCGCGTTCTTCCTGATCACGATCGTGCACGTCTTCGTCTTTACGGCGGCGTTCGTGCTCTTCGGTGCCCTGAAGGGACGAAGTCGATCGGGCATATTGTCCCTCATCGTCTTCTTCCTGTGCGCGGTGAGTTTCTTCGTGTATGCTCCCTCGGCCCTCGGCCCTCGGCTCGACGGTCGGGGACTATGTGCGCCACAGTTACGGTTCGTTCCAGACGCTCAACGCGGAACTGATCAAGCTGTTCCATCTCGGCACCGGCGCATCGCTGACCGAAATCTACGACTCGACGGCAGGACTCACGGTCATGCGGCTGATCGCCTTCGCGTACACGTACCACTACCTCAATTGGTTCTCGAAGACGTCGATCATCAAGTGGCACGAGATACCGAAGAGCCGGGTCGCACTGATTGCGGCGGTGTGGCTGAGCTCGTTGGCCGTTTACGCGTACAGCTACGACATGGGAATGATCGCGCTGTACTTTTTGAGCGTCCTGCACGTCATGCTCGAGTTTCCGCTGAACCACCAGACGTTCGCCAGGCATCGCGAGAGAGCTGTACGCGCTCGTGCGCGTTCCACCCGTGCCCGGTGGGACGCCTGCACGTTGAGCCTCGCACCGAGGGGAATTACTGCAGGAGGCCGATGCGGTTCGCGTTTTGCTGATTCTCGGTGAACCAGATCTTGCCGTCGGATGCGACGGTGATCGCGAACGGTTGCGCTGCGGCCGTCGGCAGCGGGTATTCGGTGAGGACTCCCGCGGGCGTGATGCGTCCGATCTTGTGCGCGCGGTTCGACAGCGAGCCTTCGGTGAACCACACGTTGCCGTCCGCGCCCGCGGCGATGCCGAGCGGACCGGCGTTCGGCGTCGATAGGGGGAACTCGCTGATCGCGCCGGCGGGCGTGATGCGTCCGATCTTGTCCGCGGAGTTCTCCGTGAACCACAGGTTGCCGTCGGGTGCCGCGGCAATGCCGAACGGATGTCCGTTGGCGGTCGGAAGAGTGAATTCGGTGATCGAACCGGCGGGGGTGATGCGTCCGATCTTGCCGACGCCGTATTCGGTGAACCAGAGGTTGCCGTCGCGTGCGGCGGCGATCGAAAACGGAAACGCGCGAGCCGAGGGAATCGTGAATTCCGTCGTCGCTCCGGTGAGCGTGATCCGCCCGATCTTGTTGGCGCCGTTCTCGGTGAACCAGAGCGCCCGATCGGGCCCGGCCGTGATCCCCGTGGGCTGACTGTCCCCGTTGGGGATGAAGAACTCGACGATCGTCCCCGAGGGTGTGATCCGACCGATCCGCCCCCGCGCCCCTTCGGTGAACCACAGGTTGCCGTCGGGCCCCGGCGCGATGCCGAACGGCTGCGCGGACGAAGTTCTCGGCGGCCTCGGGATCCGGTACTCCATCACCTTGCCGCTCGGGGTTATGCGCCCGATCGTATCGCGGCTATCCTCGACGAACCAGATATTGCCGTCGGGCCCGGGCGCGATCGATCGCAGCACGCCGCCCGTCGGCCCGGCGAACTCGGTGATCTTGCCGCGGATCGCGTCGCTGCCCGCCGCGGAGACCGATCCGGCCGGTTTTCCCAGCGATGCAACGATCAGGCTTCCGACGGCGGCGAGTAGGAACAATTGTCGGCGGCAACGCATCGTGGTGCAGGGGGTTCTGGATGAAACGCATCGCGCTCCTCTTGTCCCTGTTCGCGCTCGGCGCGGTGCCGGCGTTCGGGCAAGACAACACGACGCGGATTCGCGGCGCGATCGTGAGTCTCGAAGGCAACGTGCTCACCGTGGCGACCGCAGGTGAGAATCGCCGCGTGACGCTGACCGACGGCTTCCGCGTCGTCTCTGTGGTGAAGGCCGACTTGGCGAAAATCGTCCCCGGCACGTATGTCGGCAGCGCGGCGGTCACTCAGCCCGACGGGACGTTGCGCGCGCAAGAAGTGCACATCTTCCCCGAAGCGATGCGCGGCAACGGCGAGGGACATCGGCCCTACGACCTCGGCCCGCAAAGCACGATGACCAACGGAACGGTCGACACGACCGCGCTGGTCGAAAGCGTCGGCGGCCGCGTGCTCACGCTCAAGTACAAAGACGGCGAGAAAAAGCTCATCGTCTCCAACGATACGCCGATCGTGGCATATGAAGCGGGCGACGCGAAAGCGCTCGTCCCCGGAGCGCACGTCTACATTATCGCGCAGCGCGGTCCCGATGGCTCGCTTTCGAGCGGTCGCGTCAACGTCGGAAAGAACGGCCTCGTGCCCCCCATGTAGGGCAACGAAGCGCCCTCGCTACGGCGCGCCGAAATCCTTGCGGGCGCCCATCGCCTGCATGAAGCGATCGCGTATTTGCGCCGGGTCGCGCGCCGGCTGGCCGGCGGCGGGTGCTTCGTCGATCCGAGCGCCGATCAGAGCCGGGCCGCTGCTCTGGAGCGCCGCGTCCACCAGCCGTATGAAATCGTCGGGATCCTGCGACCAGTCGCTTCGTGCGATCCCCGCGCCGCGCGCAACGGCGACGAAATCGGCCGTCGCAGCGCTCGCGGACGGCTGGCCGCCCGTGATTTGGTACGACGCATTGTCCATCACGATCAGCGTAAGATTCGGCGGCGCGACCATCCCGATCGTCGCGAGACAGCCGAGGTTCATCAGCAGCGAGCCGTCGCCCTCGATCCCGATGACGCGTCGCTGCGGTTGTGCTAGGGCGACCCCCAGCGCGATCGGGAACGCGAGGCCCATGCTGCCGAGCATGTAGAAATTCTGCGGACGGTGACCGGCTGCGAAAAGATCGAAGTTGGTGTTCCCGATGCCGCCGACCACGGCTTCGTCGCGCAGCATGCCGGCGAGCCGGCGCATCAAAACGATGCGTTGCATGCGCTCGCTCACCCGGCGAACACTTTTCCGCCGGTCAACAGCGGCGAGAGCACCAGCGCAGCAGGTGATTGCGTCGCGACTGCTTGTTTGATCGAACGATCGAGGATGAACGCGACGTCGTCGAGTCGCTCGATGGCGTGATGCGGGATTCCGAGTGCCGTGCAGACGGGAGCCACGACCCGGCTCGACCACACCTGGCCGGCGTTGAACTCGCCGAGCGCCCCCCGTTCGGAGATCAGCAAGACGATCGGGATCTGGTATGCCACGGCGAGCGATGCGAGCGCGTTGGGGATGTTTCCGAATCCGCTCGTCTGCATCATCAGGACGCTGCGCATCCCACCCATCCAGGCTCCTGCGCAGATGCCGACCGCCTCCTCCTCACGCGTCGCGCACAGAGCGGTGAAAAACGGGTCCGCCCGGACGCCGTCGATCAAGGGGATGAGGATTTTATCGGGGACGTATACCGCGAGACGAACGTCGTTCGCTTTCAGGGTCTCCAGGACGACGTCGGGCCAGGCCTTATCGCTTGCCGACGGCATCGGCGATCACTTTCGTCGCGATGATGTCGTTGTACGAATACGGCTCGGAGATGAGGCCCGCGGCTTGGTGAAACTTGATCGCCCGCAAGAAGCCGACCTCGCTCGGCATCGGGTTCGACGACACCGATGTCGAGCGATACACGTCGAGGGTGAGATCGAGGGCCTTCGGATCGAGGTTGGGGTAGAATCCCTTGAGCAGCTCGCGGGTATGTACCGGGTCTTTCAGAATCATCGTGCAGGCCTTGGCGTATCCGCGAATGAAGCCGACGATCGCCGCACGCTTCTTATCGATCTCGTCCTGCGTCGTGTAGACGACTCCCTGGATCTCATGGGTCATCTCCGGAAGATCGCCGCGTGCCGGGCTGATGAACGTCTCGCCGATATCTTCGACCTGCGCCTGCTGGCCGAGCGGCCAGGCGAACGAGACCAAGTCGACCCGGCCGGAGCGCAAAGTCGCCAGCACGGCCGGGATGTTCGCGCCGACGTTGACGAGCTGCACGTCGCGCGTCTTGTCGATGCTCCCCAGCTTGAGCAGGTACAGCACGAGCGCCTCGGTGCCGCTGCCCGGCCCGGTGACACCGATGTTCTTGCCGCGCATGGCGCGAATCTTATCGGCGATACTGCTCTTCTCGGTGAGCTTCGTGGCCTGAAGGAACGCCTTCGACGCGACGATGTCGATGTAGTACGAATTTGCGCTTACCGAGAGGATCTTCACCGACCGGCCGGCCTTGGCCAGCGAGAAGACGTCGGTGATCACCGAAGAGCCGATATCGAGGCTGCCGGCGGTGACCGCGGTGCCGACCAACGCGCCGGTCGAGAACTCGGTCACCTTCCCGATGTCGACGCCGTTCTGCTGGAAGAACCCCTGCTGCGCGCCGACGTAGAGCGGAAAGTGGGCGATCGAATGGCCGATCGAGCCGACCGCGAGGTCGGTCACGCCGGCGGCTGCTGCGGCCTGGGCGAACGCGGGAGCGACCCCGAGCGCGGCGGCCGATTGAAGAAAGCGACGGCGTGGGATGGACATGAGCACCTCAGTTCGGACGGAGCGAGAGATCCGCGTCGACTCGCCAGCGCGACGTGCGCTGGTCGACGACGTTCACGAGCGAATTGAGAACGGTGGCGAGAACGGTGAGAACGATGAGCGCCGCAAAGACGCCGGCGGTGTCGAATTGGCTCGCTGCCGACGATACCAGATAGCCGATCCCGCGGTTGCTGGCGATCAGCTCGCCGACGATCGCGCCGATCAGCGCATACGGGATCGCGATCCGCACGCCGGTGATCGCGGCGCTCAGCGCGTGCGGGACGATGACCTTGAAGAGAATTTCGCGGGATGATCCGCCCATCAGCCACACCGCGTTGACGAGGTCCGGATCGACGTTGCGCACGCCGGCGACCGTGTTGAAGAACACGATGAAGAAGACGGTCACCATCGCGAGGATGATCTTCATCCAGATGCCGATGCCGAACCAGACGATGAAGAGCGGCGCCAGGGCGACCTTCGGGATCGAATAGAGCGCGATGATGAAGGGATCGAGGACTTCGCCGACGTCGCGCTGCGGTCCGATGACGAACCCGGCCGCGATCCCTGCGACGGCGCCCAGCGCGAAGCCTGCCACGGTCTCTTCGATCGTGATCGTCGTGTGAAACAGCAACGTTCCGTCCGCGAACCACTGCGTCTCGCGCGCCCAGATGGCGCTGGGGCTGCTGATGTAGAAGGTCGCACCCTTGAGCAGCGACGCCGCTTGCCACACCGCGATGCCGGCAACGAACAATGCCAGGCGCCAGCCGTAGATCCGCAGCCGGCGAGCTGCGTCGCGGGGCTTGCCCTGCGACGCGCTGACCGTCACCGTGGCAGCGCTCATGAGGGGGCGGGCTCCGGCCGGTAGTGCGCCGCCAGGGCGTCCCAAAGGCGAGCCTCGATCGCGTGGAACTCGGGACGGCGCCGGATCGCGACGACATCCCGTGGCCGCTCCAGCCCGATCTGCTCGTCGCGCACGATCCGTCCGCGCTCGCCGAGCACGACAACCCGGTCTCCGAGTGCGATCGCCTCTTCGAGGTCGTGCGTTACGAAGATCACCGTCTTTCCGCTGCCGCCCCAGAGCCGCAGCAGCTCGTTCTGCATCTCCTGTCGCAACTGGGCGTCGAGCGCCGAGAACGGCTCGTCGAGGAGCAGCAGGTCGGGGTCGGCGATCAGCAGCCGTGCGAGCGACGCTCGTCGCGCCATCCCGCCCGAGAGCTCGCGCGGGTAGGCCCGCTCGCGCCCCCGCAACCCGACGACCTCGATGAGGTCACGTGCCTTGCGAACCCGCTCGGCGGTTGGAACCTTGCGGATCTCGAGCGGCATTTCGACGTTGCGCAGGACATCACGCCAGGGCAGCAGCGTATCCTTCTGCGTGAGGTAGCCGACGTTGAGCCGCGGCCCGTCGACGAGCGTCCCGGCGTTCGTAATGCGGCCGCTGGTCGGCGCGATCAAACCGGCGATCATGTTGAGCAGCGTCGACTTTCCACAACCGCTGGGCCCAACGATGCAGACGAAGCTCCCGGACGCGATCTCGAGCGAAACTGCGTCGAGGGCCAGTTGCTCGGTATCGCGGCGAAAGAATACGCGACGAACCGCTTCGATCCGGACCAATGCGTTCGTTGACATTGTCACCAGGATTGTCAGACAATCGCGTTGCCAGGCGGCGAATCCTTCTGCCCGTCTGGAGGAGAGAGCATGGCCATCGCAGTGGACGTCCCTCGGCAATACGCGCAGCTGTTCATCGGCGGTTCGTGGATTGCGCCCCATTCGGGCCGGATGATCTCATCGATCGACCCGGCCAGCGAAGAGGTTTGGGCGCTCGTCGCCGAGGCCGACGAAGTGGATGTCGATCGCGCGGTCGCCGCCGCGCGTGAGGCCCTGCGCGGGCCGTGGGCGAGGCTGACGCCGACGGCACGCGGGGCCTTGCTGCATAAGCTGGGTGCGCTCATTACCCGCGATGCGCGTACGCTCGCCGAGATCGAGAGCCGCGACAACGGCAAACCGCTGCGCGATACGATCGGGGAGATGCAGCGCGCCGCCGACTGGCTGACCTTTTACGCGGGCGCCGCGGACAAGATCTACGGCGAGACGATCCCGTACAAGCCCGATGCGCACGCCTTCACGCGGCGGGAGCCGGTCGGCGTCGTCGGCGCGATTCTGCCGTGGAACTCGCCGATGAGCCTGTACGCGTGGAAGCTCGGGCCGGCGCTTGCCTGCGGATGCACGGTCGTGCTGAAGCCCGCCGAGCTGACGCCGGTGAGCGCGATGGAGCTCGCTAAGCTCGTTACCGAGGCAGGCTTCCCGCCCGGTGTCGTCAACGTCGTGCCGGGCTACGGACATATCGCCGGCGCGGCGATCGCGGCGCATCCGAACGTCAACAAGATCACGTTCACCGGCGAGCACCGCACGGCGCAGGAGATCATGAAGAGTGCGGCCGTGAACTTGAAACGCATCTCGTTCGAGTGCGGCGGCAAGTCGCCGCACATCATTTTCGCGGACGCAGATTTGGACCGCGCGGCCACGGTGGCGACGCACGGTGCGTTCCGGTCGACGGGTCAGTCGTGCTCGCTAGGGTCGCGGCTGTTCGTGCAGCGCGCGGTCTACGACGTCGTGGTCGATATGCTCGTGCAACGTGCCGGGCGCATCCGTGTCGGGATGCCGCTGGACCCTACGACGCACATCGGCCCGCAGACGTCTGCGGTGCAGCTCGACAAGACGAATCGCTATATTCAGCTCGGCAAGGACGAAGGCTACCGGCTGCTGCTCGGCGGAAAGCGGCCGGCCGGCTTCGAGCGCGGGTATTTCGTCGAGCCGACGATTTTCGGCGAGGTCGACAACCGTTCACGCCTGGCGCAAGAGGAGATCTTCGGGCCGGTCCTCTCGGTGATCCCGTTCGACAGCGAAGCGGAGGCCGTTGCAATGGCGAACGACGTTGTGTACGGCTTGGTCGCCGGGCTGTGGACGCGCGACATCGGTCGCGCCCATCGCGTCGCTGCGCAACTCGAATCCGGGCTCGTTTCGGTGAACACGTACCGCCCCGTTCACTGGATGCTCCCGTACGGGGGCTACAAAATGAGCGGCATCGGTCGAGAAAACGGTTTCGACGCCGTGAACGAGTACCTGGAGACCAAGACCGTCGTCATCGACTACGCCGAGGCGCCTCCGCCGGATCCCTTCGCCGACTAAAGCGGCTGCGGGAACCCGAGGCGCGAGCAGGTGGTCGGGCCGAGCGTTTGCAACGCAGGACGCGGAGGTATCGCCGTGCAGATTCGCTCGCTCGCCATCATCGCGTTCTTGGCCTTCGCGCTACCGGGTTCGGCCGGGGCCGCGGGTGCACCCGGGACGGAGCCGACGCCGACCCTTGATCAGCTTGCCGCGCAAGTTCGTGACCTGCGCGCGGCCGTCGTGAAGCTCCAGATCGCCAACGGGCAACTTCAACGTCAGGTAACGGCGCTGAACACGCATACGCACTCGCTCGGAGAAAAGGTGGTCGGCGGAGGGATGAGCAGCGTGACGCTCGTGAACCTTCGGGATTACCTCAATAACAATCGCTGCCCGAGCTGCGTGATCGAGATGGCTACGGGCGCAAAGCGAGCGGTCCCCTGGGTCAGCGGCCCACCGATCCTGCAGCAGCCCTAACTAGGCGCGACCGCCCCTCGACCGTCGCTCGATCCTGCAAGACCCCTCTCCGTTACTCGGATGGCGAATACTGAATCCGAGACGTCACCGGGTGGCGGTACATCCAATCGTCGCGTGTCCTCAGAGGCGGCGAAGAAACGGTCGAGTGTTTTCCGTTCGTAAACCAATCAACCGCTCGCGCCAGGGCTTCAAGCCCCTATCGCTGCGCCAAGGTGTGCTCGCATTCATGGTCGTTGTCTGCCTGCTGGCGATCGGGCTGACCGGACAAGAGACCTGGAACAATCGGGCCGCGGATGTCCACGCCTCGTCGCAGCAGACGACCAACTTGGCGCAATCGCTCTCGCAGCAGGCGACCGATAGCTTTCAGACGGTCGACGGCGTGCTTGGGGAGCTCGTCGATCGCGCGGAAACCGACGGGTCGCAACCGCGAGCGCTGCGGCGCCTGCAAAAGGTGATGTCCGAGCACGTCAAGCAGCTCCGCGTGCTGCACAATCTCTTCATCGTTGACGCCGACGGCAATGGCTTGGTCAACGCTCTTCCACAACTCAAGAACGCGAACTACCGAGACCGGCCGTATTTCATTTTTCATCGAACGCACGCCGGCCAGACCACTCACGTCGGACGCACGGTACGCAGCCGGACCGACGGGAGTTGGATCATCACGATAACGCGACGCTTGAATCGCGCCGACGGCAGCTTTGCCGGATTGGCGATGGCGACCATCTCCGGCGACTATTTTCTCCACCTCTATAACCAGGTCGATATTGGACGATCCGGCATCATCACGCTCGCGCTAGCGGACGGCACCATCCTGATGCGCAAGCCCTTCGAGCAAGCGAACATCGGAAAGAGCATCGCGAAGGCACCATTTTTCCGGACGGCGCCCCCGCAGACAGCGGCGGGGAGTTATGAGAACCGCTCGGTCGTCGACGGCATTTCGCGGTTCTACGCATATCACCGGGTGAGCCGGTATCCGCTGTTGATCGTGGTCGGCGTGGCGGAAGACGAGGTCCTCGCTGCCTGGCGCTGGGAGACGCTGCTCAACTTGGTCGAGCTGGTGGGTATGATCTCCATCGTGGCGATCCTCGGCGGGTACCTCGTGCGACAAATCAAGAAGCGCGAGACCGCGGAGGCGCAGCTGGAGCGGCTCGTCTTAGTGGACGGTCTCACGGGGCTCGGGAATCGACACCAATTCGAGGCCGTGCTCGGTCGCGAATGGCGGCGCGCCGTCCGGGCGGGTACGTCGCTGGCCTTTCTCATGATCGACGCCGACGAGTTCAAGGGCTATAACGATCACTACGGGCATCAAGCCGGTGACAACGTCCTCAAGAGCATCGCCGGATGCATCGCCGGTGCTCTCGGTCGACCCGCGGATCTCGCAGCACGCTATGGTGGCGAGGAGTTTGCGGTCTTTCTTCCCGACACGAGCTCACCGGGCGCGTTTGCGGTCGGCGAGGCAATCCGCCGCGCGGTCGCCGGGCTGAACATCGCCCACGTCCGCAGCCCCCACGGCGTCGTCACCGTGAGCATCGGGGTTGGGCGCGTGTCGCCGAATGGGTCGACTACGCCGTCTGCGCTCGTGAAGGCGGCCGACTCCGCGCTCTATCAAGCCAAGAGCAAGGGTCGCAACCAGACGGAGCCCGCGGCCACCTTCATTCCAACCCTCGCAGGGGTGATCTCGGACTACGTCTCCGCCGGACCTTAGTCGTGCCGGTTGTAGCTCGCGACTTCGAGTAGATTGCCGTCGGGATCGCGGCAGTACGCCGACGTCATCGGGCCGAGCGCGCCCTGGCGCGGCACCGGGCCTTCCGTCACTTCGATGCCGCAAGAGCGTAGGTGCGCGATTACCGCACCGGGTGCGTCGTTGGTGATGAAACAAAGATCCTCGCTGCCGGCGATTGCGCTCGCCGCCGTCGTCCAGGCAAGCGGATCGGCGTCAACGGGTCGCAGGTTCAGCTTCTGGTTGCCGAACGTGAGCGCGGTCCGCTTCGCGTCGGGCTGCTGCGCCGGCGCGAAGTCGACCCGTTCGAGCCCCAGCACGCGTTGATACCACGCGGCGCTGGCCTCGACGTCGCGCACGTTGATCACGAGATGGTCCAGGCGGTCGATCAGCATGCGCGTCGTATGCCGCGCCGATCACCCGAGACCCTCCGCCGGAATAAACGACGAGAAGGTCTACCGATACGATGCACATATTCCAACCAGGGTGTATCCTTGGATGGAAGGACCCACCACGATGCTCGCCGCGCGGCTTCTCGCCTATGACGGGAAACCAGAGAGTCTGGCTGTGGCCGAGATAGCTGTGCCTCAGCCAGGTCCTGGTGAGGTGCTCGTACGGATGCATGCCTCGCCAATCAATCCATCGGACCTCCTGTTCGTTCGCGGCCTCTATGGCTTCAAGAAGCCGCTGCCTGCTGCCCCCGGATTTGAAGGAAGCGGCACGGTCGTCGCAGCCGGAAGCGGAATTCTACCGAAGTTGCTCAAGGGGCGACGTGTGGCTTGCACCGCCGCTGACGTGAACGTGGCGAGCGGCACGTGGGCCGAATATATGGTTACCTCGGCGCGGCTGTGCGTTCCGTTGCAGAAGCACGTCGACATGGAACAGGGTGCGACGATGCTCGTGAACCCGCTGATGGCATGGGCACTCATGGATGAGGCGCGGCGTGGGCGACATCGATCCGTGGTTCAGACCGCGGCGGCTAGCGCGCTGGGGAAGATGGTGATACGGCTTGCGCGCAGGTTTTCGATCCCCGTGATCAACGTCGTGCGCCGGGCCGAGCAGGTCCGTCTCCTGCAAGAGATGGGCGCGGAGCACGTACTGGACAGTAGTGGTCCGGAGTTCGACGCCGAGCTGCGCGATCAGTGCCATCGACTTGGTGCGAGCATCGGCTTTGACGCAGTCGCCGGCGATATGCCCGAACGCATACTGCGCGCGCAACCCAAGGGGAGCCGTTTGATCGTTTATGGAGCGCTATCGGACGCGCCGGTACAGATTGGAATAGCAACGCTCATCTTCGAACGCAAGTCTGTGGAGGGCTTGTACCTGACCGACTGGGTGCGCGATCGAAATCTGCTCAGCCAGCTCCGTGTTACCAGTCAGGTTCAGAAATTGCTCGCCGGCGATCTCAAGACGGAGATTCAGGCACGCTATCCGTTGGAGCACGTTTCGCAAGCCCTTCAGAGCTATGCAGCTCATATGACCGCCGGCAAGGTGCTGCTGATGGCGAGCCCGGCGTCGCAGTGAGAGGAGCAGACATGCATCGAAAAGATCAATTCGTTCCCCACTTGGTCGTCGCGAACGGCCTTGCGGCTCTCGAATTCTACAAAGAAGTGTTTGGCGCTGAAGAGGGACACCGGATGATGTCTCCGGACGGCAAGAAGCTCATGCACGGCGAAATAAGTCTGGACGGGCACACGTGTTTTGTCAGCGATGAGTTCGACAACAGCGAAGGTGGTACGTGCAAGACGCCGCAGACGTTGGGCGGAACATGCGTGCGCATCACGCTCATGGTCGATGACGCAGATGTGCTCGTCGAGCGCGCCTTGGCCGCCGGCGCGCGCGTGCTCATGCCCGTGCAGAATCTTTTCTGGGGCGCGCGCTACGGAAAGATCGCCGATCCCTTCGGTCACGAGTGGGGCATCAACCAGCAGTTGAAAGAGCAGAGCTCCGAAGAGACGCAGGCCGCAGCCGACGAGTATTTCGTGAAGGACAAATAGAAACCGTCGTGTGTTGAAGGACCGCGTGTTCGGCAACCTCGAACGCAAGACGGCTATGCGCTCCAAGGTCGTCTTCTCCGGAATCCAGCCCACGGGCACAATTCATATCGGGAACTACTTCGGCGCCATCAAGCAGTGGGTTGCGGGCCAGGACGACGCGGAGAACATCTTTTGCCTGGTCGACATGCATGCGCTCACGGTGCCGCAAGACCCCGCCGTGCTCGCCGTGCAGATCATCGACACCGCGACCCTGCTGCTTGCTGCCGGCATAGATCCCGCCAAGTCGCGGCTGTACGTGCAAAGCGACGTGCGCGAGCACGCCGAGCTGACGTGGTACCTCTCGTGCGTGGGCTCGGTGGGGCAGCTCAATCGCATGACGCAGTTCAAGGAAAAGTCCGAGGCGCAAAAAGGCGAGGTTCGGGTCGGCCTGTTCACCTATCCGGTCCTGATGGCGGCCGACATTCTCCTCTACCGCACGACGCACGTCCCGGTCGGCGAGGATCAGAAGCAACACATCGAACTCACCCGCGACCTCGCGCTGCGCTTCAACGCGACGTACGGCGAGGTTTTCGTCCTGCCCGAGGCGACCGTCCCCGCAGCAGGCGCGCGGATCATGGGCTTGGACGACCCCACGAAGAAGATGTCGAAGAGTGCGCCGGGCTCGTATCATGCGGTGGGTGTCCTCGATGCACCGGACCAGATCAGAAAGACCGTCATGGCCGCGCAGACCGACAGCGGGCGTGAGATCCGCGGGGATTCCACCCGACCTGGGGTGACCAACCTGCTTGGCATCTATATGGCCGCAACCGGCCGGACACAATCAGAGGCGGAGGCGCACTTCGCAAACGCGCGCGGCTACGGCGACCTCAAGAAAGAGATCGTCGATATACTCGTCGAGACGCTGCGTCCAATACGCGAGCGGTACGATGAGCTGGTGCGCGATCGCGCGGTCGTCCGTGAGGTCCTGCAGCGCGCTGCAGAGCAGTTGAGGCCAACCGCCCGAGCCACGACCGACGCGGTGAAGCGCGCGATGGGCGTCGGGAGCTGACTGCCTAGAGTTCGTCGAGGGTTCGCGGCCAGTCTGCCCCCAAGAGCCGGGAGAGCCCGCGGTCGGCAAGGATCTTTCCGCCGGTCTGGCAGCGCGGGCAATAGTTGGTTTCGTTGTTGGCGTAGCGGATTCGGCGAATCGTTTCTCCGCACGTGGGACACGGTTTGCCGTACCTGCCGTGCGCCGCCATCTCGTCGTGAAACGCGGTGACGTGCTCCGGGAACTTCGCCTTCGCTTCGGTTCGGAACCGGTCGATCCAGAGTTGGAGTGTCGTGCGGGTCGCGGTGAAGAGGCGTTTCCATTCCGGCGGCGTGAGACTTCGCGTGAGCCGGATCGGGGACAGTCGCGCCGCGTGGAGGATTTCGTCGGAATAGGCGTTGCCGATCCCGCTGATGATGCGTGGATCGGTCAACGCGCGCTTGAGGGTGCGGTTCTCGTCCGTGAGCGCGGCGCGAAACGCGTCAAGGTCGATGGAAAACACGTCGACCCCGCCGGGATCGATGGCCCGCAGCGCGTCTTCCCCATGCAATACGTGCAACGATGCGCGACGCTTCGTGCCTGCTTCGGTGAGCACGAGGGATCCGTTCGGGAAGTCGAGCGCTGCGATTGCGTTCCGTCCGGCGAGCTTCGCGCCGGCGGCTCGCCAATGGAGCCGCCCGGCGATCATCAGGTGAAACACGAGCCAAAGATCGCCGTCCAGTCCGATCGCGATCCGCTTCCCGATGTGCCGCAGCTCGCGCACGACGCGGCCTTCGACGGTCGAAAGCGGCGGCTCCG
Organism: Vulcanimicrobiota bacterium; assembly: GCA_003168375.1. Classification (GTDB taxonomy): domain Bacteria; phylum Vulcanimicrobiota; class Vulcanimicrobiia; order Vulcanimicrobiales; family Vulcanimicrobiaceae; genus Vulcanimicrobium; species Vulcanimicrobium winogradskyi. Next base: position 723,376 of record PMSI01000003.1, on the reverse strand, counting down.
CCGTCCGCAGCAGGAACGGGTTCGCTATCCTGACGCGCTCCAGCGGCCGGCCGACGATGCGGTCCTCCAGCGCGCTGATATACGCGGCGATATCCGGGAGCTCGGGCACTCCTGGAGGTTACGCTCCGCTGAGCGTCGACTCCCAGCTTCGCTATGATAGAATCCTTGCGATGAACATAACGCTCGCCCGTGCCGCGGGTACGATCGGGTTTGGCGTAGCTGCGCTCGGTGCGATGTGCGCGAGCGGCGCTCCGGCTGCCGCAGCAGGGTCCCGTCCGCTCATCGCCGGCGATCCGGCGCGGCCCAGCGCGATCGAGATCACGGGCGCAACGTCGTATGTGCTCGACAGCAGGGGCAACCTGCAGAACGTCGCCTGCGTCGTGTTCGTCAACCACGGTCCGCGCCTGGCCACGAAGGTCGGCCTGAGTTTGGCGCTGGTCGATGCGACCGGTACCGTCGTCGACGTCGACGTCATGTACCCGCGCGGCAAGTTCTTGGTCGACACGCGGTCGGCGTTCTCGGTCGGCAGCAACGGACAGGATATCGGAAACGGCAATTGCCACGGGTTCGGGGCCGCCGGAGCGGCGGCTCGCTCGACGTTCGTCTATCGCGCGAACAAGAACGCCCCGGTGCAGGAGGTCGCCGCAATTCTGGTCTCGGCGCGCGAGATCGTCTACGACGACGGCACCGCGTGGCGCACCGACCAGGTTCCGCAAACCGGCGATCACGTCACGCTTCCCGTTGCGCCGCCGTTCAGTGCCGCAGTCGCGGCCGGTCCGCCGCGCATCACGACGCGCGCCATGACGGGTTCGCCGATCGAGCTCACCGACGCGTTCCGGTACGAAAGCGCGATGCAGACCGGAGGCGGACCGCCGTCGGGTCCCGGTTTGCTGCAGGTCCTCGCTGCCCTACCGCAGACGCTTCGCTCGCAGCAGATCTGCATGGTGTTCGGCAACCGCGACCCGCGCGGTGCGAAGCGTGTTCGCGTCGACCTTGCGATCGTTGATCGCACCGGAAAGATCGGCGGGATCGAGACGCTGGACAGTAGGGGAAAATTCGCGCCCGGGACGCCGGCCGACGACTCCGGTTCGGCCTGCGAGGGCATCCAGGGGCGCTGGGACGGCGATACGTTCATGTACTCGCCCGCAGAGGGGGTGCCGGCGTTCGCCGTTGGCCGGATCGTGGTGAGCCCGGAGATCGTCGACTTCGCCGACGGCACGACCTGGATGTCGCCGACCTACCCGGTCGTAGGCGAATCGATCACGGCGCCCTAGCGGGACGCCGGCGACAGTACGGTCCCTGCGAGCCGCTTCCGGAGGTTACGTCGCCGGTTTACGCGGGATATGAAAAGGGGATGGGCTTTTGGCAGCGGCTTTCCAGGAAGATGCGCCCCGCTGATAACGTTCGCGTAGTCCGGACGCCGGGCGCTCCACCCCCGAGCGGCGTACCGGCCTCGGCGCTTCAGGATGTCGTGGTCGCCGTCAGGGGAATCGACCCGAACCAACTACCGTCAGGGATCGACGGGTCCGCAGCCGTTCGCGACTTTATGATTTGTGTTGGCGTCGCGGCGACGTGCGTTTCGGTTCGGCTTCACGTCGCGAATCGAAAATGTCGAGAGCTCATCCGGCAGGGGCGACTGCCCGAAAACGAAGCCTTGCAACGCAGCCTGGGAGCGATCGTCGTGAGCTCGAGTACCGAGGATACGCACGATTCGTGGGGTGGCCATCTGGTTACGATCGTTGATAACCATTGGCTCGTCGATGCGACGCTCGACTTCGTCAACGACGTTGAACCGGCGTTTCGCCTGACGGCTATCGTGTCGGACCGTGGGCGAGACTTGGTGGACGGAATTCGGGCCTCAATTGAATTCGATACCGACCTGATCGTCTATGAACGAGATGACCAGAATCAGAGATACCTACAAACACCAGCTTGGCGCGACGAACAGGGGCGCAAGAACCGGTTGTTCTCCGTGCTTGCGTCAATCGACGCAATGCCGTTGTCAGACGGGCACAAGATGCTTCGAGACCGCATCGCCATTGTAGCCGCGGACGCGGCAACGGATTAACGAAAGGGTTGCCCGAGAATAACTGCGCACCCTGACGCGTATTTCGGCGTCGGCGGTTAGGGGGCGTTCAAGCGCGATGCGTAGATCTTCTCGATGGTGTCGGCGGTTAGCGCGGTGTTCCAAAGTGCGACGTCGCTGAGGCTTCCGTTGAAGAAGCGTCCATGGAAGACCTTGCTCTCGCCGATCGAGAACTCGTTGGTCTTGCCGGGAGTGCCTCCTCCGTGATCGCTCTTGGCGAGCTTCCCATCCCAATAGATCGCGCACACTCCCGTGCCCTCGCTCAAGGTGGCGACGACGAGATGCCACTCTCCCTCGAACGTCGCCAATGGTGGGCTGTACGCCACGTACGGTGCGGCAGCGGTGTAAAATCGCAGGGTATTGTCCGGCTCGAATTGCACGTCGAAATCGTTGCCGTTCTGCGAGATCCCGGCGACGTAGGAGATGCGGCCGGTCAACTTCGGCCGAGCGGTCAGATGCACCCAAGCCATGATGCTCCCCGCGCCACGTATCCCGCCCATTTGCGACGTGTCGAAGTACCCGGAGGTGCCGTCGAAGAGGGTACACTGGTTGCCGGGGACGCTGATCGGCGCGCACAATGAGGCGTTGGCGACCGAGCTGACGCCGCCGACGGCCGTGTACGTCGAGGAACCGACCTCGCTCGACCCGCTCATCCCGGTGAGGCGATAATAGGCGACCGGGTGTGTCGCCTTCACGGTCGCGACGAACCCGAGACCCGCGGCCGACGGCGATCCGGGAGAGAGGGCGAGGACGCCGGCTGCGAAGCCGGCAATGCCGAGCGCCGCTCGGTGCATCTTAGGAACTCCTCGTTCGAGCAGATTGTACCGCACCTTCGGCTCCGAGCGATGCCTCCCTTGGGTGCGAGCATCGGCTTTAACCGCAGTCACCGGCGATATGTCCGAACGAATACTGGAGCGGCCCTCCGGTCCCGACTTTGAGGCCGCCCCGGCGCAACTGTGGAACGCCAACTACCTGAATCGACGGGGTGATCCCGCTCGGCGTCGTCTTCGCCAACGAAGAACTCAGCATGATCATGATGAGCGCCGTCGGCGGCGGCCCGGTTTCCTGTATCGACTCGGGGAACGGCGGCCTGTGGTCGACGTGGACCGTCGGCAGCGCGCAGGACGAAGGCTATAGCACGATCCGAACGGGCGGTACCGATCCGCAGACGTACCTCACCGTCTCGGGGTCGTCCGGCCCCTTCCCGCCGGGGACGACGGTGATCGCGGGCCCATGGCAGGGCGGCTCGCAGATGCAGGCCTGGCTGATGACGCCGTACGCCCACAAAGTCACGTAGTCTGGAGGCTGAAACGCGCGCTGCAACGACGACGGCTTTCGCATCGTCGATAGTCCCTCTCCGATCCGATACTACGCCACATCCAGGCGGGCGCCACATTTTCCTCGACAGGTGCCGGCTACGACGCGGGCTCACGCTGCTCCGCGCGCAGTAAAGGGTCGGCCCCCCATGGTCAGGAGGCCGAAACGGTGCTAACGTGTGGTCGTACAGCCGGGTGGCTTCTTATGAACGGAGCGAATTCTTGTCATATCCCCGCGTCATCTCCGTCCTTCTCGCGTGTAGCGCCCTCATGGCGGCGGGCACGGCCCCAGCACTCGCCCGGGCCGACTCCGTGTCGAACCCGAGCGCTACCGCAGTCGCTCACGTCGGCGTCGCGCCGGACAGTGTCTCGCACCCCGTGTCCGCAGCGGAAACGGCGCGAGCGGCACAACTGCTGGGCACCTTGCCGACGCAAGTCGCCTGGGTCCCGGTATGCTATTATGTCTACCGATACGTGTACTACTGTAGCGGCGGTCGTTGCGTCTATGTGTATCGCTACGTCTACGTCTGTAACTGACGGCTAAGGAGAGAAGACGTCGTGTACTCAAAGGCAGTAGGCCTCATCCTCGCCCTTTCCCTGATCGGCGCAACCCCCGCGATCGGCGCGCCGGCCCCCGGATCCGCCGCCGACCGAGCGGCAAGCTTCAAGTTTCTGCTCGGCACATGGCATTGCACGCGCACGGTCGACGTCGCCGGAACGGCCAAGACCGCAACGATGTCGGAGACGCAAGTCGTGACCGCGCACGGCCCGCAATGGCTGCATGCGGCGCAGACCACCATGCGCGACGGTCAAACCGGTTCTCAACAAGATCTGTACCTCGCGTACAATCCGCAGCACGCCAACTGGGTGCTCATCACCATCGACTCCCGCGGAGCAAGCCAGGTCGAGACGAGCACGTCACCGGCGCTCAACGGCTCGAAATGGTCCGTGGTGTACCCGAGCACGAGCAACGGTACGAGCGTATTCACGAAGACGGCCGGCAACGCGTACTCGTCGGCCAGCAGCTGGACGTCGTCGAAGACCGGAAAGGTGCTGACGTCCAAGGAATCCTGCACGCGGCAATAGGTTACCGTTCGTCGCTTGCGAACCCGCTGATCGATCCGGCGAGCGTGCTTCGTCAGCCGCTCGCCGGACCGTCCAGTGCGCGTTCACCGCGCACCGCGACCGCGATTGCGCCGAAGATTATGACGGCCCCGAGCGCGGTCGTCGTGCCCAGCCGCTCGGAGAACAGCCAGGACGCGAGGACCGCGGCGATCACCGGCTCGAGAACTAATTGGGCCGCGTGACGAAAAATCGATTACAGCCATTGCGTCTCCTACTGGTAAGGCCGGAATATTCCAACCACCGGAGATATCGCGCGATTAGACGACCCGCCAAGCTCGAAACGCCGTGCCCCGGCTGACCCCGCCCGCTGAACAAGGCTAGGTTGTTGATTCGTGCCGGCCTTCAGCCTCGATGGAGGTGGACCGGCTAAGGGCGTCCGAATTCGTCCGGAGGAACATCCGGGCAACGGGCTCGCGGTCCGCGTTTCTCGCAGCGGCTACCGCGCTCTTCCTCTCACAGACGGCGATCGCCGGCGCCGAAACGGTTCGCGTGATGATCTCGGGTGGATTCTCCGCGGCGCTGCGCGATCTCGCGCCGGCGTATGGGCAGCAAACCGGAGACACGCTGGAGATCATATCCGGCCCGTCGATGGGCGCGACGGCGCAGGCGATCCCGAATCGTCTGGCACGCGGTGAGCAGGCCGACGTCGTCATCATGGTCGGTTACGCGCTCGACGACCTGATCAAGGCCGGGTCGGTCGTCGCGAACAGCCGCATCGATCTCGCACGTTCGCCGATCGCGATGGCGGTGCGCGCCGGAGCCCCGAAGCCCGACATCAGTACGGTCGACCACTTCAAGCAAGCTCTGCTGAACGCGCGATCGATCGCGTATTCGGACAGCGCTAGCGGCGTCTACATCCAGAACGAGATGTTCGCGAAGCTCGGCATCGCCGACGCCGTACGGGCGAAGAGCGCGATGATCCCTGCGACGCCGGTCGGCGAGGTGGTCGCGCGCGGCGACGCGGAGATAGGTTTTCAGCAGCTGAGCGAGCTGCGACCCGTACACGGCATCGACATCGTCGGCGTCATCCCGTCCGAAGTGCAGAAGATCACCGTGTTCGCGGGCGGCGTTGTCGCGAACGCGCAGCACGGCCCATCAGCACGCGCGCTGCTCGCGTTTCTCGCGTCACCGGCCGCCGCGCCGGGCATCGCGAAGACCGGGCTCGAGCCCATTCCGCACCGCTCGACATTGTGATCCGCGGTCGGCGTGGAGCACACCCGTCGGAGGTACTCGCCTGAGCCTGCTTCGCGACGCCGCAAAACTCGCTGCGGTCGTTTACCCCGTTCAGTTCGGGGCCCGCGCCGCGATAGGTCCGGATTTCGCGCGGCTGCTTCGCCGATGAAGACCCTGGCCACCGACCGGGCGCAAATCACGGCGGCGATTGCAAAATTTGACCCGGCGGTCGCACGGATGATCCGCGCGGTGCGGGCCGTCCTACAAGAACGCTTCCCGACTTTCGAACTCGCGTACGACAATTACAATTTCTTCGTGATCGGCTATTGTTCGACAGAGCGTCCGTCGGATTGCATCGTATCGATCGCCGCCGACGCCAACGGCGTCGGCCTGTCGTTCTACCGCGGTGCCGATATCAGCGATCCGCGCGGCCTCCTCGCCGGGAGTGGAAAACAGAACCGCTTCCTGCGCCTACCCGGTGGGGCGGAGACGCTCGCTCTGCCCGGTGTCGCCGAACTCCTAAACGTTGCCGAAGCGCAAGCGCCGACGCCCATGCGGGACCGTGGTGCGCTCGTGACCATCATGCGCTCGGTCTCATTGAAACAGCGCCCGCGGCGATGAAAGCGATCGCGTTGATAAGGCCTCGGGCATACCTCACGGGACGCCAACGGGGAACGGCGGCTCCGTGGGACTCACGCTCGGGTTTTGCCAAACGCTTCCGTCCACGTAATGTGCGCTGACGGCGACGCAGCTCGTCGGCGAGTCCAGCGACTCGTACTCCTGATAGGCGTTCGCCGGCAGGTCGCGCCGAATCATATCCCCGCTGTTGACGAAGGCACCCGTTGAAAACATGCCTTGCTTGACGACGTCGATACCTGCCTCGCCGAACAAGCCGCGGAAGGTGATGCTATCGATCGGTCGCGGCGAGAGATTGCGAAATCGCACCGTTCCGTGCGACCGGCCCCAATACAGGCTGAACCGGCACGAAATGATGCCGATCGGATTGTGCTCCGGATTGTCAAACGCCGGCGGGACTGGTGTCGCTGAATCGGGAGGCGAGGGCGGAATGTCGATCGCCGCCGGCGCGATTCCTGTCGCTTTCCAAATCGCACCGTCGGCGCCTTCGGTCTGGATGACAGTGCACAAGCCGGGACCCATCATCTGAAATGCATTGCGAGAGACCTTCCACGCCTTCCCTTTGTATATAGGGTGCCGATAGATGCTTACGCCCGGCGAGAACGTCCCAGTGTCCGCGATATCGATCGTACCCGTCGGAGTTTGCGAGCGCCAGACGATCCTCTTGAGCGTCTGCGCGGACTCATTCATGAAACGCACCTGCATCAGGGCCGCGATCGACTCGATATTGCCCTCACCAACAGCCCTAACGACACACGACTGAAGCCGTATCCGCGGGGGTGACGTTTCGGCACGAAGCGGGATCGCGGCGCTGAGAAGAGCCGTCGCGAGTATCAGAAGGCCGGCGATGAGTCGGGCCATTCGCCGGCCTACCGCCTCCTCGGGAGCGATACCTGTTTCCAAGTCTGGCTAGCGCGCTTCTCTAATAGAATAGCGTGGCCTTACTGGTAACGTACGCATATTCCAACCATACGGTATTCCTCGGCACCGGGCTTCCCCGCTAAGCCGCTTCAACGCGCCCGCGCCGGTAGCACTTTCCGACTGGACCAAAGGCTACGTCGTGGCATCGTGTAGGCGGGCCGGCGCACCGCGGATTACCGTCCAGTATTCCTCCCGGACGTCTTCGTCGATTGGCGTCGGACGGTAGCCGTACAGGCCGTCCTGACCATCTTTTCGCGGGCCAGAAATCCAATAGTGAGCGGCGGTTTCGACGCAAAAGAAGTTTGCTTTGAAGCCACTACCCGCTAAAGATTGAAAGCTCAGGTCGCGGTAGTGCAACGTCTTTCCGCGCTTTGAGAACGTGACGCGACCGATCCGCGCCGGCCCTACGAGGCCGTCGGACTTGTCCTCGATGTACATGATGCGACTCTTTGGCATAGACGGGACTCCGTCGCGGTAACGTCTGCAACTCCGGCTCGCGCGCGAAGTGGACGCGATTCATTGGCCGCTGGATGCCCGCACCGGGTTCTAGAGCGCGTTCGGCGCCTCGGAATTGGTACCTCGGACTTCGTCCTCCGGCGCTCATCGCCCGCGAGTCAACGCAGAGGTCAGGTTGAAGGCGAATGCAAGGTTAAAGCTGAGCAGCGATGGTATGCCGAATCTAGGCGATTGAGCGGGCAGCGTCGTGAAGCGTTTCGACGATCATTTCGACTACAAGTAGGCGTGGTGGAGACATGAATGGATCCGAGATTCCGGCAATTGAACCGTACGACAGCGGCATGCTCGACGTAGGCGATGGGCATCGGGTCTATTGGGAGTGCTGCGGTAATCCAAATGGTAGACCTGCGCTGTTCCTCCACGGCGGACCCGGTTCAGGTTGCTCCGCAAACCAGCGACGCTTCTTTGATCCCAAGAGATATCGCATCGTGCTGTTCGATCAACGCGGATGTGGCCGTAGTCGTCCATTGGCCAGCGCGCCCGACGCTGACCTCAGCTCCAATACCACCGGTCATCTCATCGCCGACATTGAGCTACTGCGTGAGCACCAAGGAATTCGGAGGTGGACCATCTTGGGTCTTTCTTGGGGCAGCACACTCGGTCTAGCGTACGCGCAGGCATATCCAGATCACGTCGACGCACTGGTACTTGCTCTAGTGACGACGACGTCACGTCGCGAAGTTCGGTGGCTCATCTATGATGTCGGCCGTATCTTTCCGCAGGAGTGGGATCGATTTGCCGCGGCCGTTCCTGCTGAAATGCGCGACTTGTCGTTGGTGGACGCCTACGCAGCACTCCTGTTCAATTCCGATCCTGAAGTGCGGGAGCGTGCAGCGTCGGAATGGTGTAGGTGGGAAGATGCGCACGTCTCCCTTACTCCCGGCCACGCGCCGAACACGCGGTTCCTGGATCCGGAATTTCGCCTGCGGTTTTCCCGACTGGTTACGCACTACTGGAGGCATGCTGCGTTCGTCGAAGATGAACAGCTGATTCGAAACGCTTCACTGCTAAGCGGCATTCCCGGAGTGCTCATTCACGGTCGCTACGATGTCAGTAGCCCACTTGAATCCGCCTGGCGGCTATCACGGCGATGGGCCACGAGCGAGCTGGTGTTCTTGGTGACGCTGGCCATGGCGGTGGCGATGCATTTGTCGCAGCAATCGTGGAGGCCGTAGCGCATTTCGCGTTGCAGTAGCCACGTCCGACGCGTTGTTGCATGGAAGACGAAGGGCGTCAACGTTTATCGCAGACGCCCCTTCGTCCACCAGAGCCGTTTGGAATGAAGGATAGTAACCTACGGTTTACTGGTAACCGGTACATATTCCAACTGGTACATATTCCCCGAACGGTAAACGCCGCAGCCACGAGACCGGCGGCGGGCCACCGCGTAGGAGAGCGCCGGCGGCGCGGAGGTTCCGCAGGCAGAGTAGTGCGCATTAGCGCAAGAATACGGCACGACGGAGCGGTACCGATGACCTCAATATCCAGCCAGATGCTCGCCGCACAGCTTCTCGCCTATGACGGGAAGCCTGAGAGCCTGGCTGTGGCCGAGATAGCTGTGCCTCATCCAGGGGCTGGTGAAGTGCTTGTACGGATGCACGCCTCGCCAATCAATCCATCGGACCTGCTCTTCGTTCGGGGCCTCTATGGCTTCAAGAAACGGCTGCCCGCAATCCCGGGATTTGAAGGAAGCGGCACGGTCGTCGCAGCCGGAAACGGAATTCTACCGAAGTTGCTCAAGGGGCGACGCGTGGCGTGCACCGCCGCCGACGCGAACGTGGCGAGCGGCACGTGGGCCGAATATATGGTTACCTCAGCGCGCCTCTGCGTTCCATTGCAGAAACAGGTTGACATGGAACAGGGTGCGACGATGCTCGTGAACCCGCTCATGGCATGGGCACTCATGGATGAGGCGCGGCGTGGGCGCCATCGATCTGTAGTTCAGACCGCGGCGGCTAGCGCGCTCGGGAAGATGGTGATACGGCTTGCGCGCAGGTTCTCGATCCCGGTGATCAATGTCGTTCGCCGCGCTGACCAGGTCCGTCTGCTGCAAGAGACGGGTGCAGAGCATGTACTGGACAGTAGTGCTCCGGAGTTCGACACCCGGCTACGCGAAGAGTGCCATCGACTTGGTGCAAGCATCGGCTTTGACGCAGTCGCCGGCGATATGTCTGAACGAATATTGCGCGCACAACCCAAGGGGAGCCGTTTGATCGTCTATGGACTGCTATCGCACGCGCCCGTTCAGATTGGGGCAGCACCGCTCATCTTCGAACGCAAGTCAGTTGAGGGCTTGTACCTGAGCGATTGGATGCGCGATCGAAATCTGCTCCGCCAGCTCCGCGTAGCTAGCCAGGTTCAGAAACTGCTCGCCAGTGATCTCAAGACGGAGATTCAGGCGCACTATCCGTTGGAACACGTTTCCCGAGCCCTTCAGAACTATGCAGCGCACATGACCGCCGGCAAGGTCCTGCTGACGGCGAGCCCCGCGCAGTAAACTGCGCGCCGCCGTCGCCCGCCGCCAATCCGTCGTGATGCGGCGAATGAGCGGGCAGTTTACTGGCAAGTACGGAATATTCCGACCCCGGGATATTCCGCGTCCCTCAGCATGTCGGGGTGCGGTGTGAGGGTGGTAAGTACGCGGTGTGGGTGCGTTGGAGCTTGATGCTGTCGGCCCCGAGCTGAGCAGCGATCTGAGGCGTCAGCGGCTGGGCTCGGTGCAAACGCGAAAGGTACGATTTCGTGAAAGCGCCCGCTCTCGTTTCGGCTAGGTTCCAATGGTCGCAGATATGGAAGAAGAGTGCCTGCCCGCGGCGCTTGCCATCCGCGGAACGCCATGATGCAGCTGCCCAGGATCCCTCCACGTACCCGCCGCCGATCTCGACACTTCCCAAGCCTGAGTCGTTGGCCACTTCGCGCGAAAACGCGAGGAGCTCGTTGTGCGTTGCTTGGCGCGCGCCTATGGGCAGCGCGGCGACGTACAGCAATGCGATCGCGAGTACGATTGCAGAGGCAGCGGACCATCGCGAAAGCCTCATGCGTAATCGATGCTGTTCCAGATGCTCTCTTTCACGTTGTAGAGATGATTGCTGTGAGGGTCCGGGCGATCGCCAACACCAACCCATGTCTCGAGCACAATGACGGGGGCCAAAGAGGTTAGAGTGCTGTAGCCCGCGGCCTGCAAAGGCCGGCAAAAACCGCAGGCGCGCAGGTGCGAGAGGCTAATGTAGTTAGGGATCTCTCTCACGAGGGCTACGGGGCCAGTTTCCTCCAGCAGCGGCTCAACCCGCGAAATCGGGAGTGAAAGCCAGTGCCCGAGCACCGAAGCAACAAATTCGCGCAAGGGACGTACATCACCGGGGCGAGCTGAGCCCGGTTTCTTAAAAACCCTTGTCGCCGACGAATCGATCAAGAAGCGCCCGTTGCTTTGACTCGGTGCTAACGTTTTCATTTGCACCGGGTTTCAGGCAGCCAGTCTCTACGCGTACCGCAGATGCTGAGTCGTCCTCGGACCAGACAGCCTGTGTCATGGACGGCCAAGGAAGCTGGCAGACTATGGGCACTTTACCCGGTGCTGCGCAAGCCACGTTTCGGCGAGTGTTCCGGACGTCGCCATCAGTTCTTTGGGGATGTTTGCACCGCTCGCATAAACACCAACGGCGAACATCCACGATTTGCGGTACTGCGGGTCGGCGCTGCAGAGCGGCGGTGAATGGTGCTCGTAATCAAAGACACTATAGGGCCCAACGTATCGCCAAAAGGCGAGCACGCGCGACAGCGGCCAAGCTTGCCCGACATGAAGTGCAACCCCTGACGACGGCGAAACGGACGTTGCCTCAGAAAAGCTCGGCTCGATGTGGTGGACTCCCGTAGCGTCGCGGAGCTCGATACGAACGTGAACCACAGAATTTACAGCGGCAGCATTGATGCGTGCGTTTGCAAGCTGAAAGTCTGGACCTTTCCGGCCCTCGTTCGTTACGGTTTCCGCTGGGCGTAGAAGAGCCGGTATGGATGCGCTGCCGTTTTCGGAAGGTAAGCTCGTTATTGGAAAACCGATGAATGCGGTCGGCCCCAGTAGGAACGCGTAATCCGGCGTAGCCGCTGCGCTATCGCGCGCGAGGCGTGTAAGCTCAGCTTCAACATTTTCTCCGGAGAATGAGCGCTTAAAGACAAATGTGTGCCGATTTGGCCCACTAGATCGCACGTCCCAGCCATCGGCCTTCGCCGTATCAAACGCAAAAGCGGAGGCGCCTCCAAGTTGCCCCGTGACTTTAAATGCTTCATCATCGAACATCTCAGTGTAGGTGATGACTTGCCTTCCCTTAGAGGTTGCATCGACCGTTTGCGTGACGTCGAGCCTGCAAGCAGTCAGTAGCAGAACCGCTAGAGTACAAATACCAAAGTGAATGGGAGCATGAAAGGACATTACGACCCCTTGGAAGACGGAGCAAGTATCTCGCGCAGTTTTGCGCGCGATCTTTGGGGACCTCTCTTGACGGAGTCGGAGGATTGACCTTGCGGCTTACTTTTTTTGGAAACATGTAAGGCGATATGTCGGTTGAAAGATCGTCCGGCGTCGATCGACCAACGGACCGCAGTGTTTATGTGTGGTCCAAAGGCACTAGCGATGATTCCAGCCTCCAAATCGGCTGCGAGCGACATCAACGCGCCGTTTCGCGCGGGACGGGCCTTCGCCGACGTAAAGGCGATCCCGAGGCGGTGTTTCCCGCTGGAATCGATGAGAAGAAGCCGTTCTCAAGTTACCCTCCCGAAGTCCAAAGCACGATCTTCGATGCGGCGACGAAGTCGGTCGGTGTTGCGCGTCTAAACGAATCGCTCGCGATCCTGATCGTGGCGAATCTCCGGGCACTGAATCTGATGGAGCACATGTACAACCAGCGCATCGTGTTCGACAAGAATAATCCGGTCGTACTGAACCCTCCGCTGGAGATCAGCGAGCGCGACGTCGCAGGTGCTGCATGAGAACAGAGCCGGCTAAATCACGCCGGCTCTGTTCGTGTTTATGTTCTTTGTCCGGACATCAAGCGGCGATGACGCTCTTCACCATTGAGGAGCGCCTGAAAATAGTCATCCGACAAGCGCGGACCATCGAGTCGTGTGCCCGTGCAGGCGCGACCTCGCCGCTCCGGGCCAAAGAGACGGCTAAACTCTCCTTGAAATCGTTGATAAGAATTCCAGTCCGGGCCAGGGCTTCGACGGTCACCGCTATATCCGGATTGGCCGGGGTGGCGCCCATATTCATCAACGGCGACAGACCGACCGCCGGTGAACATCATGATCGTCTCTCCGCCGTAGTGCGCGCTGCGGGGGTCGGGCATCAATAGGTACCCCTGCCCGAAGTCATGCCAGTCGGCCTTCGTGACGAATCGCTCGGGATAGAGCCAGTCCTCCTTGGCGGCAGCGATATAGCGTAGTGCGCGACTCTTGATGATGAAGTTTATCTCGCGCACTTCGGTTTCGGTCAGCATGCGCAGCGTTTGTATGTCGAGCAGATGAAAGAGCGCATTACGCATCATCTGCGGATTGGGCCGGATCCCGTTCTCCTTTTGATATGGATTTTGCATCCACGAGCGGTTCGTGAGAATCAGCACCTTGTCGTGGGAGAGCGGGAAGATCGTGTGGGTCGCGTGCAGGCGGATGTCAGGGTCTTCGAGCCCACGGCAAGATGACGACCTAGGCCCGAAGCGCCGGTTGTAGACCGTGATCGGATGGTCCGAGACGATGAACTTGGTTTCCGATTGCTCGGCGCTTGCAATGAGCCAAACGCACTCGGTCCAGATCGCGCAAAACAGACTTCGTTGCTCTACCATGACGTTGAGAACTGAGCCGCGTCCGGCGGCGAAGTTCTGCAGCCACCCCAAACCTTTAGGGGTTCGGAGTTTCTGCGTGCTCATGTAGAGTATCAACTCTTCGAAGAGTTGCGTCCCATCCCACGGATGAGCAAAACGAGCGAAGTAATCCACGGCTGCTTGTCCGTGCCGATCAATTTCGCCGAAGAACTGTTCTTCGATGTCGGTTCTCGGTTGCGCCCCGAAAAACTGAGTGTATAGGTCTTCCTGGGCGAAGCCTTTCTTGAATCCGAGTCTCCGAATCTCGCGAGTCTTGTGCGCAACGCCTCTCGGATCGACGAACGTGTCGGGTTTCAAATCTCGATATAGCAACTCGTTGGTGCCAGGAACGAGAAAGCGCTTCTGATACCAAATTGGGACGTAGTGATTGTTGCGATACGCGTTAGACATCTGCCTGGAACGACGGCGATAGATTAGAGGACCGTTGCGCGATTACACTCGAGGTCCGAAAGTCGCAGCGCTTTCGCGGTAAGTGACATTATGCAAGCACCATGTTGCGTAAGTGCCGTTTTACACCGATTCCGATGTAAAACGGCACCATCGCGTTTACTGGTAAGGCCGGCATATTCCAACCAGGGTGTATTCCTCTGACCCGGACCTATCGACCCCGAGCGGCGGCCGCACTCGCGGCTCGACTGCCTGGCGCCGGCGGAAATGGCGCAGGCCGCATTAAGCGCCTGAACCTGTCCAGAGACGGCGGGGTTTAGCAGGAGGCACTCCCTCGGAACGACGTCTACGCCACTTGGCCTGTGGACAACGCGCGCTATCTCCGGGACGAGACGCCCCGTGGCTGTAAGAACGAGACGCGTAGGTTTCGGCCAAGCGTGGTGCTTTTCTGAAGCTCGGTACGGCATTGCCGGTTTATAGTCAGCGCCGTACAGCTGGACCGGAGGCCGGCGTGACTGCCTTCGGTGTCAGCGTGTTGTTCAAGGATCGCCGGTGATCAATTCGAGACGTCCAGGTCAGCGAGCCCGTCCCCATTCCACGCCCCGATGTCGCTAAGCCGCTTGAGCAACCGCCGAATCGTTGCGTTTTGGAGAAGCGCAGGCAGAGGCATGTTAGCGATCGCGTCGCGCACGATCGCGACCCGCGCGTCGTAAGGTTTCGCCCTGTAAGCATCCATCGTCGTGACCAATGCACGGATCTCATCGGCAAGGGCAACGTCAAGATAGGGGTCCGCTCGAACCACGAAGACCTGCGGTCCGGCTTCGCGCAACTGAAGTTCTGCTGCGGCACCGGCAGCGTCATCATCGACGACGGCGATCACGTCTTGGGCGGAGTCCAAATCTACAACGAGCCTCACGATGCGAGGCAGGTTAGCAGCTCCATTGGCGTTCACGACTCTAACCGGTCTTTGGAGCGTCAACCTTCTAATGAGACACTGAACGATGTGTTCATCCATTCTGCCTTCGGTGACTATGGCTACCGAGCTCAAGGAGTCGCCGGCTGTCGATGCGCTCAGTAGGCCGGACGAGGCTGCAAAGGGGGTGCCCTCTTCGGCCGCCGCCCTCAACTTATAGTCGAGAACGCGCGCGAAGCCGTCGGCGGACTTCAGTGACCGCAACCAGTCATCGCTATCAAAGAGAAGCACATTCAAATCTTTGCCGACGACCAGTGCGTTAACCGTGTCTTCGTCGTAACCGGCCATTGAGATATAGATGCCGACCGTCCCGATTAACTTACCATCGACTTTTCCTTTGAACGCATAGATCGAAGAGGCCGGCAGCGAGTCTTTCGTCCACTTTGCTTCCAGGAGATATATGCGACCGCGATGCAAGAAGGAGCCGTCGACCTGCTCGCCGGACGGCCGAAACGATGTCCGCGGCTGAAGCAGTTGCGCCTTCAAGACGTCGTGCAGGTGGCGTTCGAACGCCAAACCGCGTAGCTGCGCCCAATTCGCGGGCGGATGGGTGACGCTGCTGAGTCTTGCGAACGCCTCGATATACATAGTGGGCCGGTACGTCGGCATCGTCATTGCGCCTCGCTCACTGACAATGACCTATCAAAGCACCCTCCGACTTTCAATTCGCGCACAGTGCATGTCCGCGATGTTTTGCGGCAGTTAACGCCGCAGAAAACGAGTCCCGACGCTCTCGGCTACGCTGGAGTTTCGTCACTAACGGGCTCAACCGAAATAATAGTGGTCGGGCATTCGGAAAGGTCTAAGATCGGCTCATTGAATGAGAACGTCTTAGCAGCCGCCTCTGCGCCGAGCGCGTCGACCTCTGCCGCAAAATCCGCCCTCGTTACGCCGAAGTCGAATAGGTGGCCGTCGCCGCCCGCGTCGTAGGGGGCGCCAAGTCTTCCGGTGCCACGGATCGGGATGCCGAACTTGCAATTGATTGCCGCGATGACGAAGCGCGCAAACTCTGTCAAGTCGTTGCCGAAGCGAGCCCGAATCTTCGACGCATCCATCGTGCGCAGACGACAGTCCGATTGCTGTACAACGCGTAGTCCAACGGTCCCACCAGTCGACGGCGGCATCCCAAGATAGTAGGGCGGATGGTAAAATAGGTAGTGTATCAAGTCGTGCCCGTGAAGCCTCCGCGATGCACGATTAACTGCTGCTATAGCGATCCACTGATTAACCCTCGACGACCCGTACGAGGTTGATGAATCAAAGGAGCGTCGATTCGTCATTGATCTCTGAACGACGGCGCGTAAGTCGTCCAAGTCATGTCCACCGTACAGCTGTTTTGGCAACGATTTCGCTTTGAATTTCTTTGACTGGAGAAGAAGCAGCTTAGTAGGGCTGCACAGGCTCTTTAGCAGTATCGCAAGGTCAGCGACCTCGACCCTCTTTGTCGGGTCGCTACGATCCACGAGCTGGCCCCCAGGGCCGCCTATAAACCTAACAGCGATTCCATAGGACGAGCCGTCGCCAAGCGTCCGTTCATTATCGAGTGCCACGTCCCGTTGCACGTTGAAAAGCAGAGAGTGATCGAGCGAGGTCTCATAGGCGTCAGGAAATTGATGATAGAAGCGAGCCGTTGATTCAGCGGCGAAACTCAGTGCGCTTTGAAGTGCTATGTCGGCGAGTGACATTCAACGCGCCCTTGCTCCTATGGCCAAGGAAACCCTTGACGCCGCGGGTCCGCTCAAGGGGATCCGCTTAGTGCAGACGCAACGGCTTGCCTCATTCGCGGCAACTCGTCCGCATAAACGTCGACGAAGGTCCGACGTTCATTACCAGTGGGGTGGCCTAAGAAGACGATGAGCCGCTGCCGACCACTTAACTCTAAATCGGCCATTCGCACGCCGGGATCGATGTCGACTAAGCGCCGCACTGGTCTGCGGGCTTTACCCATGACGACCAAGAGCGAGGCCGCTGACTGCAGCATCACGGCCGAGAAATGGCGGTCGACGCAGGTATCCAATGCCTCAATAACACCGATTCTCGCGCTGCGACTTGCAGTGAACTACTTCGGTTAGCGCATAGTCAACGCCAGGCATTTAGGGCTCCTGTAAAGCCTGAATAACGACTCGCACTAGAGATTGCTGCAGTGACGGGATAAGCAGCGACTGCCACGCGGTGAGACGCTTTACCGCGACATAGTGTTCGTGACCAAGACCGTGTGCCTCTAGGACGGGGGCCGTCGCGTCTCTGGCTATGACACACAGTCGCAAGCAGAGAACGTTGCTTCTTGAGAGCATGAGTGGCTTGTAGCGCTCTTCGAGAGTCGTAACGCTATCTTCGCCATTGGTCAAGTCGCGCTGGAATGCGACGAGTTGCTCTACGGAGCCGAACGGGTGAAAGAATGTAAGGAACAACGACAGCTCCAGCTTCACCAGGTCAGCGCAGGGGTGACCAGGTCCGCTCAGGGCGTAGTCAATTAAGAAACCCTGGTTCGCACGTATTAGTACGTTTGAAGCATGTGCATCTCCGTGACATATTGCCTTCGTGGCCGCCGTCTCCATGACGCGCGCTGCTTCATCTCGCGCTTCAACTAGGGCTGGTCCAAGACCCCAATGGAAGCCCACATCCTCCATCTCCTTGATAAGGGTTATCTGAGGATTCGCCTTGCAGGTGAATTGTGCTTCAAATGACGGTCTACTGTTCAGCGCAACGAGTCTTTGCGTAGCGTGCTTAAATCCAGCGACGAGGCTATCGGTTACAGGATAGGCCTTCTTAGTATTCATTTCGGCAAACCAAAGATCCCGAAGAACCTCACGCAGCCCGGGAGCCGCTTCAGCATCGACTCCATCCTGTGGGATTACATCAAAGATTATGAGCGCGGCAGGTCCGTGAAAGTGAATTTCCGGATTCAGGTCATTGTTATCGCGAAGTATGTAGGTATAGAAGCGTTGCGCCTCCTCAATAATCCGCTCCTTCGCGTCAAGCTTAACGACCACTGGCATGCGCAGATCGTTCACCCGCACGAGCGCGACCCTTGCACCAGAGGCTCCATCCCGAAAAAACTGCGTTTTCAAAGACGTGAGCTCAAAGCGCTGCGTGAAGTGACGCTCTTGCGAGTAGCGCGCCATAGCTGACGCCAGCAAGCTGATCTCAGCGGCCGTCAATTCACCAGGAGTGAATAGGCCGGTCTGCGCTCCCGCCGTTAACCGATCTCGCGCCGCCGAAATATTGGGTAGTTCACGCTCTTGCAAGATGCGGTCACGGATGGAAAGCTCCTCAACTGTAGGAGCATGCTTGCGGCATCGCTGAGCCCGTACGATGTCTTGGACCTCGGGTTCGGATACCTTAAGACCTTCGGATTGACATCTAACGAAGCTGAAAGTTGAAAACGCGGCCAAAAGCCGCATGAGATCGAGTTGCTCCGGCTTGTCGAGCATGTTTAGGAAAGACGGCTCGACGAGCACGGCGCATATGCCAGCGCCGGAGCTGAGCATAGTTGGCAAAGCATCAAGCGTAGCACAGCGATATGGCGCGAAACTCGCCCCGCTGAGTAACGAAGTTATTCCTGGCTCGTCGTTAGCAGAAAGAATCAGAACATCGGAGAAGTCGACCGGAATTGCTCGCTCGTCGGTCTTATCTTCTTTGCCGTTGACCTGTACTGAGCTTGGCGATGACGGCTGCGCGAAAGCACTTGTTTGTGTAGCAGTCGTCGTCGCAGTACCATACGCAACCGGGCGGAGCTCGGCGGGCAGGGAGCCGGCGACCGCATTCCTCAGCAACAAACTGGATAAGCTTGCGGCTGCCGTCGCGAGACGGCCGAGCTCGTCGCCAGAGTATTTTGCCCGAGCGAATATTATTTGAAAGCGCCGTTCCTTTTCGACGCTCGGGAGACCACTCTTGTCGAGTACTTCCAGTGCTGCAACTAAGCGGGCGATACCGAGATCACGCGATAGGGAATCAAGGCTGCCTTCAAAGGCGTCGGTAGCTCCTGCGATGATAGCATCGGGATTCACGACAGGAGTTTGCCGTAGCGTGCTTCCCGCCGCTCGAATGCCTCGCGACCGCCCTCGAGAAGATGAAGTATGTCATCCTTGCGGGCATCCAATGGTCCAGTTCGTGGGGGTGCAGCCTTGCGCGGCGACGCCATATTCATTACGACAATCGATTCAGCCTCACCTAAAACCGGGATATTGGCGTTGTGCGTAACGAAGACTAGCTGTCGTTCGATCTTTAGCCGCGAGATGTTCTTGACCAGCACTTCATAGATGAAGTTGTTGTCGAGATCATCCTCCGGCTGATCAATAATCAGTGGGCCCGTGGATCCTCGTAGGATTAGAGGCAGAAGTGCTGTCGCGCGTTGGCCCTCGGAGAGTTGATCGACAGCCTTCGGCACACCACCGTCAAACATAGTAATGTCGAGGGCGTCGTCAAGCAGCGTTCCCTCGAGCTCATACAAGTCGGGGTGATCTCGAAGATATGCAAGGACACGACTGACTTGGCCTACGTCTCGCCCAAGGACGTTCGCCACGCGCGGGATGTCGCCGTCTTCGATGATTTGGAGGAGATCTGTAGCGCTGAAAGATGTTGCAAGGCCCTTAGCGATCTCATCCTGTTCACGTATACGGGATCCCAACAGCATGCGACTAAGACGCGTTACGTAGGGACTAGTAAAGCCTGAGCGGCGAACGGTGAGAAGAACGACGGCGCCGAACTCACGATTTATGCGATCCGCCTCCGAGACCCTCGTCTCAAAGATGGTTTCCCGACTCTGAGCTACCTCGGCCCGAAGCCCTCGACGTTGTGCCGTAGCGTCCTCAAATTGTGTCTGAAACTGTTCGAAGTCTCGGTCGGCTTTTTCTAACTCGGCCAAGCGACGGCGTAGTTGATCTTCGCGCTTGAGGGATTCGCTGACAGCCTGCTGCTGTTGACGCTGCTTATAATAAGCTTCATCGAGCTGTTCGAAGTCGCTGACGAGCGCGGTCCAGGCAGCGTCAATATCAATACCGGCGATCGATGCTTTTATCGCCTCGGCCGTCAGAAGGTCGGCGTCGATGCGGTCGAGAACCGCCAGCGGGACTTCGGGCCGGGAGGTTGCTTCTGACGCTATTCGCGTTCGTATCGACGCTGCCGTGGATCGGGCTGGCGCGAGGGCATCTAAGATGCCCGTGGCCGTGTTGCGTAAATCCCTAAGTTCGACGATAAGTTCTAGAGTTCGCTGTCGCTGCAAATACTGCGAATGCTGTTCTTGCAAGGATGGCGGGAGCGCCGGGCGATTCTCCAGCGCTTGTGCGAGCTCCGAGCGGACCTGGGGGAGCTCGCGTAGTTGCGCTCGCAGCCGCTCGAGTTCCATTCGAGTCAATCGTACAGCTGAGCCGATTTGCTTCAGCGTTGCTACATCCCGCTCAATGCGTTTCACCTGGTCTAGGAGCACGCCCCGATGCGGGCGATCTATAAGTTGAAGTCGTTTTTGAGGGTGATCAGCGGAAGCGAGCTGTTGTAATGCGCTTTGAGAGTATATTTCAACTTCATCGAGTAGATCATCATTCACCGCGTCGCGAACACCGTCGCGGAGCAGACGTGGTCGGCCATCCATTTCGCGCTCAACGATATATGATTCTTGCCGCGCCCCGTCCTCTACCGTCAATTCACACGTCACGGTGCCGGAGCCGAGAGTCTTTCTGATAACGCCTCTGTCGTTATCGAGGATTTCTGCGACTCGGTCATTGTCGACATTGAAGGCGAATCGGATTGATTCTACGACGGTCGACTTGCAGGTACCGCGCGCGCCTATGATGCAAGTCAACTTTCGGTCAAATCTGACGGGTGAGTGTTCCAGGAAACCGCTGTTCGTGCTTATGGAAGTCAGATAGACTCGTCGCACTTTGGAATACCTCGGAAAGGCACTGCTACCGACTTAGTACTCTCTCAGAGTTCGCAAGGTGTGATGTGCTCGTCGGCACTCCACGCCTTGCGAACTGATTCGGTGACACGGTGGCAGCGTTTGCCTTGTCCCTAGCTTTACTGGTAACCGGTACATATCCTAGCCGCTACATCCCCGGGTGACCGACGAGACGGCGGTCGACGACGGGCTCGAAGTGGTTCCGCAGTAGGGACGGCCAGAATCGTCGCGTCGACAAGGTCGCGGCCCGCCGAGAATCTGTGAGCCGGTCGAGAAGGAAGTCACGCCCGCAGGTCTGCGCAACTGAGGACGGCAATCAAATCTCAGAAGTCGTGGTACGCCGCCGGAGACACCGTTGATCGTCGCCCCCTTTGTCGACACCCATTGTCATCTCGACGCCTATTTTCGGCCGTTCGAACCAGCCGCTGAGGCGGCGCGTGCTGAGGTCGAGATCATCGCGGTCACAAACCTTCCAAGCCATCGTCAACGACTGCAAGCACGGCTGCCGTTCGCGCCGCACGTGAGCTTCGCGCTTGGCGCGCACCCGGTCGAGGCCGCCAAGATGCACGAAGGTGAGTGGCGCATCTTCCAGTCCAAAGTCACGACTGCCGATCACATCGGCGAGGTCGGCCTCGACTTCTCACCCGCCGCTGATCGCGCCGCTCAGGAGCGCGTGTTCGCCAAGGTTCTCTCAATGTTACGCGATCGACCTCGCCTTATCACCGTGCATTCGCGACGCGCCGTCCGGCCCGTCTTAAAACACCTTGCGGACGCGCAGTTGACAGGGGCGGTCCTGCACTGGTTTTCCGGCAGCAGAGTTGAATTAGATGCTGTGTTGAGCGCGGGGCATCTGCTTTCAATAAACACGGCGATGATTGCATCCGCGAAGGGAACGGACATTCTGCGTTTCCTTCCTCGCGAACGCGTGCTTGCTGAGAGTGACGGACCGTACGCACGGCACCGTGGGAAGCCCGCCTCGCCTTCAGACGTCCGCGCTGTTTACGCGGCGGTGGCGCGTCTATGGAGCGCCGACATCAGAGATGTCAGAGCCCAATTGGCACGGAATTTGGAGGCTGTCAGGACAGGGGTCGTGGTATCAACGCCCTGTTTGTTTCCCTGAGTTGAAGGCGACGTTGCTTCGTAAAGAGAGGGAAATCACGATCTTGAGCGGGGGTGAATCTGCGAGGTGTCCGATCGCATTTGCTGGCCACCGTCAAACTCTGAAACGGGCAGCACTGTGATTGCGGTCTCGCCCTTGGTCCCGGCTGAGATCCGACGGGTCTTCGCCACTGAGCGTGTGGATGCGGAAGGCCTCAGGCGATCCCTGCGTAGGACTTCACCCCACGCGATCCCTTTTGTTCGAAGAAGTCGCGCAGCTCCTGGATGCCACGCGCATGCAGGTGCGAGAGTTGTTCCATCGTAACGTCCGCGGGTACCGGCCCCGAAAGCAAAGGGTTAAGTCGCTTAGGGCCGGCGCCGACGGCGGCCAATACCGCGCGAAGATCACGTCCAGTAACTGGCTCGTGCACGAAGTCAGGCTTCTTGCAAACGTCAATGCGATACCGTTCAAGTCCGGTGCGCTCTCGAAAGCGATCCTCGTTGATTGCATGAAATGCCGCTCGTCGGATGATGCACGGATAGCAGTAACCGCAGTTCTTGGGAAAGTTCTTCTTGCCGTCCCATCGAGCTTGTTCGGAGCGCGAGCATGACACGCTGGCATAGCCGATTTTACGGATGAGTTCCGGGTTCCGGCAATGCTCAAGCATTTCGCCTTTGGTCAACAAGAGATACGGATTGTCGAGCTCGTTTCTGATGCCGAGCACGTCTAGCGCTTGCCGTAGCTGGGCGAGGAAGTGGGGATGCGTCGTCCGTGTGCTGCAACTCCCGCTCCGTTCGGGCACAAGCGGTACGTTGAGGGCGATGAGGCCATTTTCTGGTATACGCAGTGTTACATTTGCGCCCAGCGCGGATGCCCCCACGAGGCCCATTGCGATGAAGACTAACGATCGACTGCGCGTAGTGTTCTCTGAACCTGCCGGCAAGGGAAACGCCGATAAACCACTGGTCTTCCCTCGAGCCCGCACTGGCACGAACGTGCTGAGATTCTCATATTCGTCGTCGAGCGCCGAAGATAGGATCTTCTGTGGAGGCTCCGTCAGGCCCGAATCGTGATGGCCGAGAAGCAATAGCCGCTCATCGCCCGCAAGAGCGTCAATCGCCCCAATGAGCGAATCCAAACCTCCAGAAAAGAGGTGCACTGCATTATAAGACGCGCCGGCCTTCCGCGCGCGCACGGGTCGTCGAATTCCGCGCCGAAAGCGCAGACTCCAAGTATCGCCTGTGAGGAAGCTCAGTGACCTTTCAAGCGCGGGTCGAGCACTTTCCCATCGCTCCACGTCGGCGACAGGCATCCGGACCTCGAAGTCGCGCGTCCATGCGTCCGCAGTGGATTTACGCGGTGTCTTCTTATCGGCGACATATACTGCGCCGGCAAACGTGAAGAGATCGCGCGCCGCGGGCAGTGGTTCGCCAACCACGTCGGTTATTCGATGGATATCGTGCGACAATGTCGAGCCTTCGGCCAGATCGCTCACGACGAGGGCATCCGATAGAGAAGGTGGGACGGTGTCCGCCGGCGACGTTCGAACGTACACGTTGCGTTTAGGCATCTTCGTCTCCGAGTGTGCGGAACGCTTCGCGCATGCATCGTTCAATGATGCGTTCCGTATCATTTCGCCAATCGAGCGTTTCGACGTCGATGTCTTCGAAAGCGATCACAACCTCGGCGGCGATGTAGCGTTTCATCTCTTCCTCACGCCTTCGCGCCGCCGGAGCACTTTCTGCGTGCGCGCGCAAGCGATCTCCTAGCGCCTTCGCGAAACGTCGGAAGATGTAGGCTGCGATGAAGCGGCGCAGCAGGTCCAAAGCACCGACTACGTCAAGGTCCCCGAACGCATCCTCGACGTCGTCGGAGTCCTCGAGCAACTCCCGTATAACGTCGACAAGTGCCTCGCGCGCCGCGGTTTCATCGAGAGTGTTTGCGCCGGCCGCCAGTGTGTCGACGATGCGTTGGAGCGCCTCGTCGGCCGCGAGACCGACGGCGTCTTCAAGGCCGAACTCGCGCAGCGCCGCATCGATCCCGCGCTGTGCGGTTGCTTGCCCAAATGCAAGAAGGCGGTTTGCAACCGCTCGCCCGACCGGCGCCTCACGTGCGGCTTCGCGAGCGCCGCCGAGCGCCTGGACGAAGCGTGCGATGGGCAGGGCGGGGCTCCGACCGCCGGCTTCGCCGCCGCCAGATGCGAAGCGGGAGGTGGCGTTCTTGGCGCGTTTCCACGGGAGTGTCGTCGGTGACGAGTAGGAACTAGATGTGCCCAATGTTAGCTTCTCTTTTTATCGGTGCTCGCGTTTATGGCGCGCTGCGCTACCTTCGCGAGCATCGCGGGCTCGGCGAGTCGCGCCCAAGTTTCGAAGATCGGGATGAACGTTGATACTGACGCCGGGACGCGCATGCGAATTGTCATCGGCAGATCGGCGGGTACGTTATCCGGTGCAACGGCGCCGAGCGCTGCTGCGAAGCCAGGCGCGCGTGACGGCGCCACCTCAATTAACCCGAGGGCGGCATCGACATGCGCGTTCGTGACCTCTCCATACGGAAGGCGCGCTAGCAACGTTGCGAACAACGATTCTTGATCCTCGGTATCGAGCGCCTTTGCGCGTTCCATAGCGGAGCTTGCGATGGCGGCGGTGTCGTCCAGCAGTCCAACGAGAATATCTTGGATTGCTGGCGGCAGCGTCCGCTCGCGGGCGCCGAAGCCTCGAACTTTCTCTCGCGCGAAAGTGACGTACGGTCCGATGTCCACAGACCCGATGAGCGGCGCTGATTTCAGCCATCCCCTGACGCGCGCGGGCGCGACGAAACGTTCCAGCGCGTCCTGATCCTTGCCCGCTTGCAGAGTAGCGCCACTAGCGAACGCTTCCAGCGCACAAATTTGCGGCGACGCACCGGGCGCCTCGGCGTTCCAGGTTGCTATTTGAGAGAAGGCCTCCTCGTCGAAGTATTCGAGCGATGCCAACTTCGCCAGAACCGACATGTCGACGGTCAAGCCGATCGCCTTCGCGAGACGCTCTCGAAGGAACACGAGGTTGAGGAAGCGCTTGGCTTGGCGTGGATTGCCTTTGAGTTGCGGAGCAAGCACTGGCGCAACCTGCGCTACAAGTGCGAGATCGGCTTGGAGCGTCTCGGGCAAATCGGTGAGTAGCTCCTTGATCACGCCGTAGTTTATCGCGACTGCGCCGGTGCTGCCGGCCATGCGCGCGAGCGCAGCCTCGCGGAACGTCGAGAATGTTGCCTTATCGCCGCCGCGCCCAAGGTGCCGCTCAACGATGAGGAGGTACATGTATGCCTCAAGTTCCGCTGGCGTCAGGGGCGGGATCTGCACGGGAATTTGTATGATCTTTTCGAGGTATTCTCGGCCCAAAGTTGTCGCGAGGGGTCCTGTCTCCGGGTAGCGCGTTTCGAGAGCGTGCTTGATAATGCGCTGATCTGCGCCAATTACAAATGCCGTGCGTGGCACCGCGAAGAAGAGCTTGATTGCCTCTAGTGTGTCGAGAATCGTAGCGGGCGAACATCGGTCGAGGTCGTCGACGAGCACGGTGAGCGACTCGATGCCCAGATGTTTGAGCAGATGCTTGAACTCCTCACGAAACTCCGCAATTGCGCGCTCGACCGGCGGCGCCGCTTGCTGGATGGCGAGCTCGCGTTCTTTCGGTTTGATGGCGTCGGCCGTCGCCGGGGCGCTTTCGCCGTCGCCATTCGGTTTCTCATCGGTTGCGTCCGTAAGCAGGTGTGGCAGATCGCTCAGCGCACCTGCGCCCAGTGCAAACCCGACGGGTGGTGCATGAAGTACTGTTGCTAGCGCTCCGCCTGCTTTGAAGCCAAACTTCATCAGGCGCAGCCAATCGATGCGTCGCGCGAACTTCTTGAGCTCCGCCTTTGCTTCGCTACCGACTGCCTTGCCGGCTTTCTCCCATAGCGGAACCTTCGCATTTAGCGCGTCGACGATCGCGACCATAAGAGCGCCGCGTACGTCATCGTAGCTTCGGTGCAGCCACGGCTGAAACTCGGCGACGACAACCCCATCGAGCTTGACGAGGTCGTCATGCAACATGGTCATGAGGCTCGTCTTGCCGCCTCCCCAGTCGCTGAAGATTCCGACCGTCACCGGAAGCATGTCGGATGACGTCACGAGTTCCGCAACGGTTTTGACCCAAGGCGTGAAGCCGAGGAGGTCCGTCGTTGTCTCGTTGTCTGCCCAAAGGGTCACACGCGTCGTCCCCACGTAACTGGGCGCGTACGATGTCCACGGCCCTTGTGAGACTGGATAGTATCGTCGCCAACCGCCCATTGGAGCGATTTGTGCCGGTCAGCGGACGCACATACGAGTCCCAGCCGTGCCCGCGTTCGCACAAAGCCGGCTGTATGTGAGACGGCCAAGACGGGCATGTTATGGCCCTCCGGTCGGGCTCGGATCGGCGCCGTCCGCGGGACGGCGGGGACGTCGCAGCGCCCGCGACGCTCGCCCAACATCAAGGAGGAACCCCGAACTCCATGCGTCCCCATTGTTTCCCGGGCGAGATTCCCGCAGTGCCCCGCTAATATTTTGTACCCGAACTCGGTGGCTTGTCCTGCATAGAAAGGCAGAGGCTCTCGCGACGACCGCGCAAGGGGTTTGCCGCCGGTCGCCACGGAGAGCACCGGAGCGGCGTTTCGCGGGTCCGTCCCAGCCCGCTTGATGGTCGCGCCTCGAACAGGTGTTCGAGGCCGCCAGATCGAACATTGCGCGCGGAATGAGAACCGCGCACGCTCGCCAAGGCGATGAGATCAACCTACCCAAGGGCATCAACCGGAGCCGCAGCCTGCCCGACCCAAAGCTGGGCGCGCTGTGGCAGTCGATCATCGTCGAGGAAAAGCTCAAGACACAGCTGCTATCGCAGGCCGTGCTGAACTTCACGGTTCGGGGCAAGGTGCCGCGGACGGTGCTTCCGCTTCACGGCGTCATCCTACTCGTTGGTCCGCCCGGAACCGGCAAGACGTCGCTCGCGCGTGGGCTCGCACATCGAACCGCGGAATCGTTCGCGGAGGGCGGCTTCCGTTTGCTGGAGGTCGAGCCGCATATACTCACAAGCTCCGCGATGGGTAAAACGCAGCGCGCCGTTTCGGAGCTGTTCTCGCAGTCGATCGCAGAAGCGGCGTCTGGCGGGCCTACGATCGTGCTCCTCGACGAGATCGAGACGCTTGCTGTCGATCGCTCGAAGGCGAGTTTCGAGGCGAATCCGGTGGACGTGCACCGCGCCACGGACGCGGTCCTCGTGCAGCTCGACTCTCTTGCCGAGCGTTACACGCAGTTGCTCTTCGTCGCGACCAGCAACTTTCCGGAAGCGGTCGACACCGCGTTCACGTCCCGTTGTGACCTAGTACTCCAGATCCCGTTGCCAGACCGCAATGCGTGCGCCAAGATTCTCGAGGATTGCTTGATCGGCCTCGCGCGTATCTACCCGGCGATCGGTAAGATCACGAACTCGCCACAGCTTGTGCAATGTGCCAACGAATGCGTTGGGCTCGACGGTCGTGCCATTCGTAAGATGGTCGCAAACGCGCTCGCGAGCAGTCCCGCGACGGCGATGAATCCCGGCGCGGTGACGTCGGCCGATCTGCTCGAAGCGGCTAGAGCGACCAAGGCCAACCGCGCCCTACGAACGAGGAAGGCGTGAGCACCGTCGCGAGCCGTACGTTCCGAAGTTCCCCCTATCGCGACGCCGCCGAGACCTGGAGCGCTATCGTCGATCTTCTCACAGAGAACCGGACGGGCGACGTGCGCGCGGAACTTCTCGGCGTCGCCGGCGTCGCCGCGAGCGTCATCGCCGATGAAGCACCGAAAGATGCGCCCATCGTCGTGACGTGCGACGGGCCGCGCACACGTCTCTATTGCGTATATGCCGACGACGCTGTGGACGGCGCGGACGCAAACGAGGACGTGTTGGGATTCGACGCCCTCAAAGGCGACTGGCGAATCTCGCTCCCATGCGAGAGGGACGACCTGTCCTGGGTGCAGAGCGCGCTTGCACAGCGTAGTAGTCGCATAACTGCGCGAGAGTTAGGAGTCAACGTGGCGGCCGACGACGCGACTGCTGCTGCAACCGGATCGTTGACGATTGACCCGAAGGGCTTTCTCGCACCGTGACCAGCGTCGCAGTCTACTCGTACACTCACTCCGTCACTTACGTGGCGGACAACATCCTCAAGAGCCTGAAGGACATCATCCGGTTGAGCGGGCTAAACCCGGCCGAGTTCGTTGGCGAATGGCAGGTCTACATGAATGGCTTGCGCACGTGGTTGAACTCCGGTGACCTCAGAGGCATCGCGCTTGAAATATACAATCCGAAAACGGGCGCGCTCATCACGAGGTGGGACATCGAGATCGTATACGGCTGGACCGAAGGCGACGGAAGCTTTTGGACCGACACAGAGCAGCTGAAGTATGCAATCCGGAAAGCTGGCGTTGCGCCGAGCGAGGCGCGCTACTGTCTGCTGTTGGACACCAAGCCGGGACGACCGAACGTCGACGGGTGGGGCACTGGGAGTTACCGTTCTACGGCCGGCATGGTTCGCCAGAGCCTCGGCACTACGGTCGAACACAGCGGCCTTGGCGCGAGAACTTCATATCTGCGGAGAACCTGATGCTGACGATCGATGAAGCATTTCGTAAGTTTAAGAGTCGTCTTGAACTGAACGAACGTGAACAGGAGAATGCGTCTGCGCGACAACAAGAAGTGCGAGACTACCTGGACACCCAGTTCAAGATCGACCGCAGCTTCCTCACCGGGTCTTACGCGAGGTGGACCAAGACGAAACCGTTGAAGGACGTCGACATCTTCTTCGTGCTGAAGTCGCCCGAGGACCACTATCGTTCGGAGGATCCCTCGCGGGTGCTGGGCGACTTCCACAGCGCGCTCGTCGCTAAATACGGCAAGAACAACGCGAAGAAACAAAACCGCTCTATCAACGTCGATTTCGGTGTCGAGGCGGACGTGGATGACAACACGGACTATCGCATCATCAGCGTCGACGTGGTCCCTGCGTTCGACAAGGACGGAGACTACGAAATCCCAGACGCCGATCTGGCGAAATGGATCGAGACGAATCCGCAGACGCACGCGGCCAAGGCCACTGCCGCGCACCAGGCTTACTCCAGCGAGTGGAAAGGCCTCGTGCGCATGGTGAAGTACTGGAACAACAACTCCAAGCACGGCGAGAAGCCGGTAAAGCCGTCATTCCTCATCGAGGTCATGGCGCTTCAATGCCTGCACGGCGGCTGGGGCGGAAGTTTCGATCGGGAAATGCAAGCGTTCTTCGCGACGCTTGCGGACCGCATATTCGATGAGTGGCCCGATCCGGCCGGCCTCGGCCCCGCGATCAGCGATGGCATGGACGCCGAACGGAAGACGCGGGCGCGCGAACTGCTGCGCGGCGCGGAGCGCGAGGCGACGCTGGCGGTCGACCATGTGCGAAGAGGGCGCAACGGCGAAGCGCTCAAGGCTTGGCGCGAGATGTTCGGCCCCAAATTTCCGTTGTCGTGATCGCTACACTAGTCGATCCTGAGGTTCTCGATGTCTGAATGGTCTTTGTCGCAACTGCTCGCGTCGCTGCACGATGACATCCAGCAGCGACTCGCCACGGTGCGGAAGACGTTTAATCATCCCGGTACCAAGGGCGACGCCAGCGAGAACGTCTGGATCAGCATGTTCGACAAGTATCTGCCCAAACGTTACCAGGCGGCTAAGGCGCACGTCGTTGACAGCAAAGGCAATTTCAGCCAACAAATCGACGTGGTGATCTTCGACCGACAGTACTCGCCGTTCATCTTCGACTACGAGGGACAGACGATCGTCCCAGCAGAGAGCGTTTATGCTGTGTTCGAAGCGAAGCAGACCGCCGACGCGAACCTCGTCGACTACGCGCAACAGAAAGTCGCCAGCGTGCGTCGGCTGTATCGCACGAGTCTACCGATCCCATACGCGAAGGGTGTATACCCAGCTAAGCCGTTGATCCCGATTC
The DNA here is from genome assembly GCA_003168375.1 of Vulcanimicrobiota bacterium. Classification (GTDB taxonomy): domain Bacteria; phylum Vulcanimicrobiota; class Vulcanimicrobiia; order Vulcanimicrobiales; family Vulcanimicrobiaceae; genus Vulcanimicrobium; species Vulcanimicrobium winogradskyi. The sequence goes on along the minus strand of PMSI01000003.1, from coordinate 693,362 downwards.
TCGGAGGGCTCTTGACCTTCGAGAGCGACTGGAGGCCTGCCCTTGGGACGCCGTTCGAAAGGGCGCTGCGAGCCGATGTTTCTGAAGGGCGTCTCGACATCGGATGCGTCGCCTCGCATGGTCACTTCTTCTACGATCAGCAGACGTCCGGCTTCACGTTCGTCGATGAAAGCAAGCCTGCGACGGCGTTCCTTTTCAAACTCATCTCGCAGCTGCAATTCAGCGGCACGGTCCCGATGATCGATATCGAAGCGTACGGGGAATGGCTTACGAAGTAGGATCTCAAGTCCGCACAATTCTGGACTACGATCACGATGGTCGCGGAGGTCTCGGCCGAGGCCCGACGCCGGAGAGCCGGAGCGGAAGGCCTCTCGCTCTGCGCAATCTTAGAGCAGTACGTATTTCGTACGAAACGAGCTTTGAGGACGACGCGCCGGTCGACGTCGCGGCCAGATTTAACACGATCACCTCATGTGCCGTGGCGGACATTTTTGACGGCATATTGGGACGCCGAAACATTCAGCTCCACGGCCTTTCGTACGGCGGTTCCGATATGGATGCCAATCATATCAGCTATGATGCGCGGAATCTTTATCCGTCGCAGAAGCTCGGTCTCGATACTGAGCCGATCAGCGACGACATTGATTCCGAGTCGCCGAAGCTTTCTTGACAGGGCGGTCGCACCCACCGGCCGGCCGTATTGTACGGGACTTGGAAACAAGAGTGTGGCGCCAGCCGTCGTTCGGCTACGAGGAACTAAACGGTAATCTTGAATCAGTGAACGGACGAGGTCGTCCAGCACCGGGCAGAGTGGCGTCCAATCGCTACCAAAGCGAACGAGAACTTCCCCCTCGCTCTCGGTCACGTCGGCGTCACTAAGACGCCGAATGCGCGTCATCGGCTGTGCATAGAGCAACAGAAAGAGGCCAGCAATGCGGTCTGTTCGATCGATTTTCTCGTCGGTCAAGAGGCGCTCGACGATTGCCCAGCGGCCGCTTTCATCGCTAGGCGCGGTCGGCGCGGCCCCTTTCGCATTGGGCATCACGAGCTGCTGACAGCGCCGTCGAGTCGTAGCCCATCGAACGAAGTACTTAACGTCGTAACCAGTCGTCTTCGACGATACGAGCCACTGATCAAGGTCTTCCTGTCGACATGTCGACAGGGTACGACCGACTGTTGCTAGCCATCGAAGGAAGTGCCCGGCAGCGCGGATGCGCGCTCGAGCACCGGCTGCAGCTCCCGCCGTTTCACCGCGATGTTCACAGAGGGACCTTAGGCGCCGGAGGACGTGCCATTTCCCGAAGGCAACAAGAAGCGGCAGATGGTCTTGGTCGGCGGACCGGAGATACTGTTGTAGCCATCGTTCGACGCGGCCGACCGACTCGACGCGTTCCGGGAGCAGCTTCGCTGCTATGAGCGCGCTGCGGATCAGCGCGGCTTTGTGATGGTCCACTGAGTCGAGAAAGTCGTGACTCGGCACCTCATTGCGGGCAGCGAATCCAGCTATCAGAGGAACGGCCGGACTCCTGCGGAGCCACATAAGAAGGCCCCTCGCACCGTGTTGAGACACCAGGAGGGTTCGCAGCGGGTAAAGCGTGCTGTTGCGCGTTAGCCCTATGTGATCGAACTCGATTTCCGTGCAGCACGGTGCGCATATCTTATCTCGAAATGGGCGACCAGCGCGACCGCAACGTAAGCAATTACTGATGCCGCCGCTTCCTACACATCTAAGGCAGTGGAGCGCCCCTCTCAACACGACGACTCGTAGGTCAGCACCCCCGCACGTCTCGCACCGGCCCTCATGACCTTCCCAGCAACTTACGCAGACCGGGCCTATCGGCCATACGGCATGCGTGCGCCGCTCACGTAGACAAATCACGCACGTGCGAATGAGTGGCTCGGCACACCGTACGCAGAGGGGCTTTTCTGTGGTGTAGTCCACGCAAAGCCGATAGTCGCCACAGCTGAAGCACTGCCGCCGGCGCATTGGACGCTTAGGTAGGCGTGTCCGTAGATTTGTGATACCGTTCCTTCGTTTACGGTAACACCACTTGCAGACACTTTGACCGCCCTTGTTTGAGTGAATCACGCGCATCTCGCCACAGTCATCGCAGCGCCGCTCCGGACGATCGAGGCAAAGTTGACAGATGGACGCACCGGCATCTCGGCCCGAGACGGGCGCTAGAGTCTGGCACCGCGAACAGATTTCGCGCTTCGAGGGATCTTGATGTATGCAGGAAGTGCAGATGACATCGGACCCACGGCGCGCACCAATTGGCCGGACGCGCTGGCATTGGCCGCAGCTCGCTACGTTGACTTTGTTTGTATAGCAAGACCTACATATGTACTGGCCGCTATTTCGATACTCTAGCGGCTTCGGTCCCGCGCATTTCGGACAACGTGGGGGTTGGACGCGTACTGCGCCGCGTGCAAGCAATTCATTTACCAGGCGTGAGATCGATCTTGGTCCGGGGGAGCCGTCCTCTAAAGCACAGGGATGAGAGCACAAATAGTTCAGTGCTCTGGTCTTAGCCCATTCTGCTGGCACTGCGGCTCGGATAGCGCTTTCGATCGAACGAGGCGAAAGGTCAATCCTGCGGCCTGCGACGAAGTCGAGGAGCGCGCGTAATCTTTCGTTGCCAGCTCGCTTCGTCACTTCCGCTATCGCTTATGAAGGCGCGCGCGAACCGGCTTGATACCACTTGGAAGGGTCCCGCGCTCGTTGGCGGCGCGCCGTGTCGGCCGTGCTTCCGGGACAACCTCGATGAGGTCCGACGGCGTGCACGATAAAATGTCGCAGAGCGCCGCGATGTGGTCCATTGAGACGCGGATCGGCTCCTCGGTGACGAGGCGATAGACCTGCATCCGGGATAATTTAACACCTCGCTCTTCTAGATGTGGCATCAGGTCGGTCGTATTAAAGATGCCGCGCTCCGCCAGGCGGATGCGAAGGAGCCACCGAGCCGCCATCTTTTTCGTCATTGCTTGAAGTCCCCGTAGACACGTGCGAGTGCCAGGCGGATGGCGCTTCGTTTGAAGTCGCTGCCGAGATGAGTGTAGATTCCCGTCGAGGAACCGTATGCGTGTCCGAGCTGCTTCTGTCGAAAATACTCGTCGTATCCCCATTCAGCCATATGCGTTGCGTACGTATGTCGCAAGCAATGTAGATCGAGTGCCGTCGGCAGGTTCGCCTCTTGCACAAGATCTGCAAAGTCTTCGGCGACGCGCTTCGGATTCAAGCGCCCGTGGCGATCGGTAAGGAACACATACGGAAGGCGCCCGGGGTTGAAGATGGGTCGGATTTCGGAGAAATACTGCGCAAGCACGTCGATGATCCAGTCGAGTTCCGGTAGAAGATAGACAAGTCGACGTCGAGGCGGTCCGCCATGAGCGGATTTACCGTAGCGAACATGTAACGAGCCGAACGAGCGATATTTGCTATGGTCTGGGTTCGGGAGAAAATCAGCGAGCTCGATGAAGCAAGCCTCCCTGTTGCGAAGGCCGAAAGAATAAACGACCTTGTAGAAGGCGCTCGATCGGAATGCTGCGAGGCTGCCTTTACGCCTTCGCCGGCGGATCTTATCCACACGATCATCAGCGCAGGCGAAGAGTGTTTCAAGTTCCGAGGCTGTAAGGGGACGCCGCGCAGGGTCGCCTTCATAGTCAGAGTTGTGGCCGACCGTATTCCATTCATGGCAAATCTGCTGGGGAGCGGAGCCGAACCGGTCGACGCAGAGGGTTACCCAAGAGTACCGCGGATCCGTTATGTACTCGCAAAATTGCCTGATAGAATTTTGCTTTCCGCGAATCGTTGAGTATCGATTTCCGGCTTCTGAGCAACGCGAGGTGTAGAACTCGAGATCTTCCGGATTCCATTGCCAGGGATATCGTTCCGCGTGGCGTCCGAAGGCGCGAATGAGCGCGATTCTCGATTCGATCACTGACTGCTTTAGCTGACGGCTACGCTGCTGGCGTCCCCATCCTTCGATCATCGCCTCAAACACATGTTGTTCCGGGTGCAATAGCCCGACATCGGACGGCAGGAGATCGTGGGCCGTCACGTGCTTGTCATCGTGTTTACCGTCATCCACGAGGGTAACGTTTAATGAGACATTGTAACAACCCCTTCTGCGCGTAAGAACACGAGAAGAGAGGCCAGGTTATGGCCTCTCTTTGCGCGTACCGGCAGAGCGCTGGGCGGCTCCGACGCTGTAACGTATTATGTTACACCGGAACGTTTTACGAACAGCCGCTCGTGGTGCCGCAGCTGTCGCACTTCAGGCACGTGCCGTTGCGGACGAGCGTGAAGCCACCGCATTGCGTACAAGCGTCGCCGCTGTAGCCCTTCGCGATTGACTCGCGCGTCTTCGCGGCGACGATCTGGCCTTTCGCGGCGCCGCCGGCGACGGGTGCCGATGCAACCGCACCGACCGGTTCCGGTATGCGCGTGGGAAGAGCGGGAGCGCTCGGTGATCCGGCCTTCGGCGGCAGGGCGGTCGCGACGATGTGGACCTCGCCGCTGTCTTCCTCGCCGACGTACTCCGGTTCAGGCCCCATTGCGTCGAGTGCCTGCGACGGCTGCACCTGCGCGAGGTCGTAGCGGCCGAGATAGCTCACGGCGAGCTCACGGAAGATGTAGTCGAGGATCGACGTCGCCATCTTGATGTTCGCGTGCCCGACGACGGGGCCGTTCGGCTCGAAGCGCGTGAACGTGAAGGCGTCCACGTATTCCTCGAGCGGGACACCGTGCTGCAGCCCGAGCGACACCGCGATCGCGAAGTTGTTCATCAGGCTGCGGAAGGCGGCGCCCTCCTTGTGCATGTCGATGAAGATCTCGCCGATCGACTTGTCGTCGTACTCGCCCGTACGGAGATAGACTTTGTGTCCTCCGATGACGGCCTTTTGCGTGTAGCCGCCGCGGCGGTCCGGCATACGCCGGCGCTTCGCGATGTACCGGTACACGACGCGTTCCGCAATTTGGATCGGGCCTTCGTAGGCGACCTGCGGCTGGTCGAGCTCGTCGTCGCCGGCGCCGACATCGTAGCTCGCCGCAAGCGGCTGCGAGAGCTTCGAGCCGTCGCGGTACAGCGCGACCGCCTTGATCATCTTTTCCCACGAGTAGCGATACGCTTCTTTGACGTCCGCGATCGTCGCTGTTTGTGGGAGATTTATTGTTTTGGAGATTGCTCCGGAAACGAAGGGCTGTGCGGCAGCCATCATGTCGACGTGCGCCAGCGGGCGGATGAACCGCGCGCCGTGCTTGCCGCACGGTGTCGCGCAGTCGAACACCGGCAGGTGCTCGTCCTTGAGGAACGGTGCGCCTTCGAGCGTCATCCGGCCGCAGATCACGTCGGAGGCTTCCTCGATCTGCGATTGGCTGAAGCCCAGCGTGTCTTTCAGGATCGAGTGGTTCCAGTCGGCGAGCTGTTCGGTCGTCATGCCAAGTTTTTCGCGGCAGAACTCCTCGCCCAGCACGTGCTGGTTGAAGACGAAGCCGATCTCGAACGCGCCAAGCAGTTGCGATTCGATCTTGGCTACGGCTTCATCGTCGAAGCCCTTCGCCTTGAGCGTCGCCTTGTTGATGTGCGGCGTGCCTTCGAGCGTGTTCGTGCCCTTGGCGAACGTCTCGATAGCCGCGATCTGCTCGTTGTTGTAGCCGAGGCGGCGTAGCGCCGGCTCAACCGACTGATTGACGATCTTGAAGTAACCGCCACCGGCGAGTTTCTTGAACTTCACCAACGCGAAGTCCGGCTCGATCCCAGTCGTGTCACAATCCATCACCAGGCCGATCGTATTGTGCGAGATGAAACCGTTGGCGATGTATGTGACGTTCGCCGGAACCGACAGGTCATACGTAAGCTGTTCGCCACCGTCTTCGTTCGACGCGACGGCGTCGTAGAAGAACTGCAACGCCGAGGCGATGCGCGGATGTTCCGTTCGTTCGAGCAGCGCCGTCGCGGTAGCTCGGCTAACGGCACCATCATGGCGATGCCGATATAGCTGCGTGCGGGCGTACAGATCGCTGCTGGTCGGGACGAGTTCGCGGATGAGCGGATCGGGGAGGAAGACCTGATCGCCTTTGGTTCCCTGCGGCAGATCGCAGGCTTTGACGGCGTCGCGCTTGCGAGCGCCGATGAAGCCTACTTGTGAGATGAACGTGGTCGCATAGGACGCAGTGCGGACGCGCAAGATATGGCAGTCGCTCTGACCCCAACCCGTCGTCGTCACCTTGCTCGAGGTCGGGATGCCGAGGGCCAGCATCACGCTCTTGACGTCCTCGCTGAACGTCTTGGTCACGGTCGACCAACAGGCAGCGTCGTTCGTAACCGTTCCATCGGCCTCGAAGACACCGCGAACGAAGGCGCCATAAACTGCGGGATCGTTCGTCGCGAGAATCGCGTCCGGCACGCGGGCAACGTAGCCCTTGCCGCGGTGATCCTGGGAGGGTGATAGCTTGGCAAAGCCGCAGGCTTCCCACCAAAGCGTCAGGGAGACGGAGTTTGCAGCGAGCTCGATGTAGCCTTCCTTCGACGTTGTGATCGGCTCGATGCCGAACAATGTGCGAATCGTAGTGGCCAGGTGGTGAAGTACGTCCTGGTCATCGCGAGCGATGCAGAACCGCAGTCCCTTGGCATGGAGCGAACCGTCGCCCATAAAGTAGCCGACGAGCTCGGCCAGCTCAGGCGTGACATTGCGGGGGACGCGCGTCGTGAAGTCCGCGGTCCAGTACTCCTCGCCAAGGGGAGGCAAGTTGACCCGTTGCGGTTCGCCAGCGAGTGTTCCCATCGACAACGCCACAACATCGTCCGATGAAACCTCAGCGAAGCGCTTCCAGCGGAGGTCGCCAGTTTCCGAATCGATGACCTTGATGCGATGCGTTGGTGTGCCCTGAATCACGTAGCCGCTGGCGGTCGTGATGCGCCGAGTGGGCTCGACACCGTTGACGAAGAATTTCGTCGCACGCTGCTCGCCATCGTCGGTCAACACTCGGAAAGCGACGTCTTGCCATTTTTCGCCGTCGGCGTTACCGAGCCGGTTCAGGCGCATGAGCCCACGATCAGTCGAGACGAGCGAGTTGCCCACGAGACAGCCAGTCGGTGCAATGCACGTGACTTGCGCGTTGCGGTAGCCGGCGACTTCGCCGATCGCGAGCGCGTTGTCCCACGTCGAGCGCGCCAGCGCCCACGTCTCCTGAGTGAAGAGCGTCGGCTGGTGCGTGGTTGGCGTGACGGTGAGTTCTTCGTACTCGTTCGCCGGCACCGCATACGCAGCGCGACGGTGATTGCGGAGCACGCGACCCATGTGCTCGGCGTTGCGATCGTAACCGGGGAACGGCCCGAGCTCGCGCGCCATCTCGGCCGACGTCTTGTACGCCATCCCCGTCATCAGTGCCGAGATCGCGGCACACCATCCGAAGCCTTCCTCGGAATCGTACGGAAGGCCGAGCTGCATCAGCAGCGTGCCCATATTCGCGTAGCCAAGGCCGAGCGTGCGGTACATGTACGAACGCCGCGCGATCTCGGCGCTCGGGAACTGCGCCATAAGGACGCTGATCTCGAGCGTGAACGTCCAGATGCGGCAGGCATTGGCGAACTTGCGCGCGTCGAAGTGCCCCGCTTCGTCGAGAAAGGTTGCTAAGTTAAGCGAAGCAAGGTTGCATGCCGTGTCATCTAGGAAAACGTACTCTGAACAATTATGGACATAGAGTCCATTTGCATCGAACGCGGACTTCCGCGGGATCGTGCAATCGAAAACCTCTTCCATGCCGTCCGGAATCTTCGCTGCGAGCTCGACGTACGGCCGCGACAGCGCCAGCGATGCACGGCGATTCGATGGTGCGGTCGTTGCGGTAACTCCCGGACGTTGTCCGACAAGATTACGGCTCCGCATCGCTTCGACGCGCGGATGTCCGCCGGCGACGTCGTCGTGCAGCGCGATCCGTTGGCCGCTCTGGAGCTCATCGACGGTACGCCAGACTTCGGAGCCATCGTCCTGGATCGTCAGGATCTTATGGTTTCCGGTGACGCGTAGGAGCGTTGTCTCGTCTTTTGCCACGAGTCGGAACACCGGCTTTATTCCAGTCGAATAGAAGCCGCGAGTATCGGAATCAAACGCGTTACCGTCAACAACTGCGCGGAACGGCTTGCCAACCAGATCTCGAACTAGTTTCGCGCCCTCTGCAGTCGCGACCACTGTATCGGCAGTGACGCACGGATTAGAGGCATTGATACGCCCATCAACCGGGCACGTGTGCCACTCGTTGAGCGTCGTGTCGTACTGCACGCCGGGATCCGCGCACTGCCATGCAGCGAGACCGATCTTTTCCCAGAGGTCGGCGGCGGGCGACGTCTTATGGACGCGGCCGTCGGTTCGCCGGATGAGATCCCACGTCTGTCCGGCGTCGAGGCGCGCGAAAAACTCGTTCGGGATGCGGACCGAGTTGTTCGAGTTCTGGCCGGAAACGGTTCCGTACGCCTTCGAATCCCAGTTCGTGTCGTACGTCTCGATCTTCAGCTCTTTGTAGCCTTGCTTGGCGTAGTCGAGCGCGTACTGGATGTTCGCCGGCGGGATTCCGGCGCCCAACGCCGCACGCATCGCGGCCTTCAGCCCGGTGTTGTACGTTGGGTCGAGGCGCGCTGATTCCGGCACTTTCGCGTCGGTGGCGGCCTTCATGATCGCGTTCAAGTGCTTCTCGCACGTGATCGAACCGGCGACCAGGTCTGAGACTTTCTGCTCCTCCGTCACCTTCCACGTGATGAACTCTTCGATGTCAGGGTGGTCAAGCTTGAGAACGCACATCTTTGCAGCGCGCCGCGTCGTGCCGCCGGACTTGATCGCACCGGCAGCGCGATCGCCGACCTTCAGGAACGACATCAATCCTGATGAGGTGCCCCCGCCGGACAGCTTTTCGCCTTCGCCTCGAATGTTGGAGAAGTCTGAGCCCGTGCCGCTTCCGTACTTAAAAATGCGCGCTTCACGAACCCACAGGTCCATGATGCCGCCCTCATTGACGAGATCGTCGCTCACGCTCTGAATGAAGCAGTTGTGAACGACAATGTCGTTCGTGAGAAATGTATGCGACTCGGTCTCGATGTCGTAGACATCTTCGAATCCGACATGGTCGACGCCGAGCACTCGAACGTCGACCGTCCCGAGCAGGTCGTGCTTTGGCGGCGCTTCAAGGGTTCGCATCGAGCCGGCTCGCGCATCGAATGCCGCGGTGCGTTGGGCGAACGACATCACGAAGTCGCTGCGCTCGATGACGTACCAGCCTTGGCCGAGATCACCGGCGCCGAGCCATTGATACGCGTGGTCCGGCGAGCGCCGAGCGAGCACGATGTGATCGGCCGTCGCTTCGATCGACTTATCACCGGCGAGCCGAACACGCACGACGCGCTTGACGCCGTTGTGCTTCACGGCGAGCACGTTCGTCGTACCAGCCATGTCGTACACCGCTAGTCCAATGAGATTCCGCTCGACGATCTCGCCGATTGGGACCGGACCATCGGGCGTCGAGACAAGCGCTCTATACGGAAGGCACGCGTGCGGAGCTGGGTGCTCGTACGCGGACGTGGACTCCATAAGCTGGGTGGTCTTGGGGTCGATGTAGTAGTGGCCTTGAGCCGGGCCCGAGATCCCATACGCCCAGTGCAGGCCCGTGTTAAACCATTGTGGTGAGTTAGGGGCACCGATCTGGCGGGCGAGCATCGCGCACATCTCGTCGTAATAGGCGCGCGCTTCGAACTCGTTGTCGAAATAGTCGTGCTTGAAGCCCCAGTAGGTCCAGCAGCCGGCAAGGCGATGGAACACTTGGCGGGCGTCGGTTTCGCCGACGAACTTCGCGTCGGACGCGGGTTCGGAGCGCCACAGCCACTCGGGTACGCCGTCTTCAGGGACGCGTACGAGCGCATCCGGCACGCCGGCCTTGCGGAAGTACTTCTGAGCGAGAATATCGGTCGCGACCTGGCTCCAGCCGGTCGGAATCTCGATGTCCTTCAGCTCGAAAACGACCTTGCCGTCGGGGTTGGCGATCCGCGAGGTTCGCGGCTCGAAATCGATTCCGGCGTAGGGTTCGCCGGGGGCGGAATAGGTGCGCGAGAACTTCATGCCGGCTGCGTCCTCTTGGTCGCGGTGAAAGCGGTGTGCGGGGACCAGAAATTATCGAACGTCTGTTCGATCTCGTCAATCCCTAGCACGCCCCAGAACGGGCTTGGGTACAATCGCTTGTGCCTATTCCCGCCGGGATGTACTAGATATTGTACTGCGATCCAGGGACCTTGTGAATGGGCGGGGACGACTTTTTCTTTTCTGTGGAGGGTGGCAAGCAGGCCATGTGCACTCGCTGCGAGCGGGGTGAGCGGGCTGTGGACGGAACCGGGGATAGCGTGGAGAGGTTCCGGGCCGACCATCACGCCGAGACGCTCACCGCTGTCTCGCTCGACCTGCTGGCCGAGACGGGCGTCCGCGGGATCGTCGTCGACCTGGACAACACCGTTTGCGCCTATCGCCGGCCCGAATTGGCGCCTGGCGTCGCCGAATGGGTCGCCGGCGCCCGGGACCGCGGCTTCGCCCTCGTGCTGGTCTCGAACAACTTCACCGAACGGGTCGCGTCGGTCGGCGCGCAGCTCGGGATTCCGGTCGTCCCGAACGCGCTCAAACCGCTGCCGTTCGCGTTCCTGCGGGCGCTCAAGCTGCTCGGCACGCCGCGCGGCGCGACGATCGTCATCGGCGACCAGCTCTTCACCGACGTGCTCGGCGCCAAGCTCGTCGGGCTGCGCACGATCCTGACGAAACCGCTCGTCGAGCGCGATTTCCCGCTGACCCGCGTGCTGCGCTTCCTCGAACGTACGATCGCGGGACGGACGTAGCGATGGCCGCCGCCGCCGTCGTCTTCGATCTCTACGGCACGATCCTGACGATCGAGTCGATGGCCGTGCACGTCGACGCCGCGGGTGTGGGCGACGCGCCCGCGTTCGTGGCGGACTGGCGCCGAAAACAGCTCGAGTACGCGTTTCTTTCATCGCTGGCGCAGCGCTATCGCGACTTCGACGAGCTGACCGCGCTCGCGCTCGAGCACACCTGCGCGCAGCGCGCGGTCGCGCTCGACGTGCAGCAGCGCGCCTCTCTCGTCGAAGCCTGGCGGACGATGCCGGCGTACGGCGACGTCGCGCCGGCACTGCGCGTGCTCGCCGGGCACGGCGTCCCGCTGGCGGTGCTGACGAACGGCACGCCGATCTCCGCGGATGCCGCGCTCGAACACGCCGGCGTGCGCGCGCTGCTGGCCGACGTGTTGTCGGTCGAGGCGGTGCGGGCGTACAAGCCCGATCCGCGCGTCTACGCGCTCGCGATCGAACGCTTCGGCTGCGCACCGCACGAGATCGTCTTCGTCTCGTCGAACGGCTGGGACGCCTGGGGCGCGGCGCGCTTCGGCTTCCGGGTCGCGTGGTGCAACCGCGTCCGCAACGCGCCGGAGACCCTCCTGCCGGCGCCCGAGGCGACGCTGGCCGGGCTGCACGAGCTCGAACGGTTCGTCACGGGACCACCCTGACGCCCCCGCGGAACGGGTCCATTCGGCCCGCATAGGCCGCAAGTGACCGGGTACGAACCGGTCAACGCATCGATCACGCATCGACCTGTGGAGTGACGGCATGAACACCGACTGGACGAACCCCGACGAGGGCGCTATCGACGAGCCGGCGCTGACCGGGAAGAACACCGAGACGATCCGCGGTGAGGAGATCCTGGCCGGCGACGCAGCGTTCGTCCGGACCTCGTACGGCGCGGCCGGCGGCACGACCGACGCAACCGAAGAAGGGGGCGACGGTACCGGCATCTAGGGGTCGCGATCTCCCGCTGCTGATCGCCGGCGGTGGGATCGGCGGTCTCGCCGCGGCGCTCGCGATCGCGCGCTCGGGGCGATCGGTCGCCGTGCTCGAGAAGGCGCCGCAGTTCGGGGAGATCGGCGCGGGCTTGCAGCTCGCGCCGAACGCGTCGCATGCGCTCGCGAGCCTCGGTGTACTCGACGCGATCGCACCGTACGCGGTCTATCCGCGGCGTCTCCTGTGGCGTGACGCGCGCAGCGGTGCCCGCGTCACCGCGCTCGATCTCGGCGAGCGGTTCCGCGCGCACTTCGGTCATCCGTACGTCGTGATGCACCGCGGCGATCTGCTCGACGTGCTGCTCGCGGCCGCCCGCGCGGAGCCACGGATCGTCCTCGAAGTGACGCGTGAGGTGGTCGACGTCCTCGAGGACGACCGCGGCGTTCGCGCGGTGTGCGCCGACGGGACGACGTTTGCGGGGAGCGCGATCGTCGCCGCCGACGGCTTGTGGTCGCGGCTGCGCACGCTCGTCCACGATGACGGCGAGCCGATCCCGGCGCAGTACGTCGCCTACCGCGGAACGATCCCCGTCGCCGAGCTGTGGGAAGGTGCCGGCCTGGAAGACGTGACGCTCTGGACCGCGCCGGGGCTGCACTTCGTGCAGTATCCGATCCGCGGCGGGATGCTGTTCAATCAGGTCGCGGTGTTCCGAAGCGATCGCTTTCGGGCGGACGGCGACGACTGGGGGCTGCCGGACGAACTCGACGCGCATTTTGCCGTCGGCTGCGAGGCCGTGCAAGCCGGGATCGCGCGCATCCGGCGCGACCGTCGGTGGACGATGTACGACCGCGAACCGATCGCGCAGTGGAGCCGCGGGCGGATGGCGCTGCTGGGCGACGCTGCGCACCCGATGCTGCAGTACCTCGCGCAGGGCGCCTGTCAGGCGCTCGAAGACGCGGTCGTGCTCGCCGACGCGCTCGCCGCGTACGACGATCCGGCCGACGCGTTCGTCGCCTACCGCGACCGGCGCTATCTGCGAACCGCGCGCGTGCAGTACAGCGCGCGGCTGTTCGGCGAGATCTGGCACTGCGGCGACGTCGGCGCCACGCTGCGCGACGCGATGCTCGCGCCGCGCGCCGACGACGACTTCGCCCACGTCGAATGGCTCTATGGCTGGCGCCGTTCAGGGTGACAAAGGGTTTGTCGCGTAATACAGAGCGGTGACCATGACGGCCCGCCCGGAGCTTCCCAAGACCTACGATCCCGACGTTGTCGAGCCGCGCCTGTACGAGCGCTGGCTCGAGTCCGGCGTCTTCCACGAAGAGCCCGACCCGGCGCGGCCGCCGTTCATCATCTCGATGCCGCCGCCGAACATCACCGGGCCCGCGCACCTCGGGCACGGCTCGACGTACACGCCGATGGACGTGCTCACGCGCTATCACCGCATGCTGGGCGAGAACGCCGACTGGATCCCCGGCCAGGACCACGCCGCGATCGCGACCGAGGCCGTGCTCGTGCGCGAGCTCGCGAAGGAAGGGCTGACGCGCGACGGTCTCGGCCGCGAGAAGTATCTCGAACACGCCTGGGAATGGCGGCGCCTCTACGGCGGCGCGATCAACCAGTCGTTTCGCCGGCTCGGCTTCGGGCCCGATTGGGACCGCGAGCGATTCACGCTGGACCCCGGCCTTTCGGCCGCGGTCATCAAGGTATTCGTCGACCTCTACCGTGACGGGTTGATCTATCGCGGTACGCGCTTGGTCAACTGGGATCCGGCCTCGCAGTCGACGCTCTCCGACGCCGAGGTGGAGGACGAAGAGCGCGACACGTTCATGTGGCACATCCGCTATCGCGCGGAGGACGGCGGCGACGGGCTGGTCATCGCGACGACGCGGCCCGAGACGTACCTGGCCGACGTCGCGGTCGCGGTGCATCCGGATGACGAACGCTACCGGCACTTGATCGGGAAGAACGTCGTGCTGCCGATCGTCGACCGCGCGATCCCGGTGATCGCCGACGCCGCGGTCGAACCCGAGTTCGGCACCGGCGCCGTGAAGGTGACGCCCGCGCACGATCAGACCGACTACGAGATCGGCCAGCGTCACGATCTGCCGATGCCGACGGTGATCGACTTCGACGCGCGCATCGCCGCGCCGCTGTGGCGCTACGACGAGAAGCCCGAACGCCGCGCGCCGATCGACGCGCAGGCGCCCAAGATGGCGAAGTACGCCGGCCTCGATCGCTTCGAAGGCCGCACGCTGATCGTCGAGGACCTGCGCGCGCTCGGCGCGCTGGTCGAAGAGCGGCCGTATCGCACGGAGCTGCCGTTCAGCTCGCGTTCGCACGTCGTGATCGAGCCGCTCCTGTCGCTGCAGTGGTTCGTCCGGATGCAGCCGCTTGCGCAGCCGGCGCTGGAAGCCTATCGCAGCGGCGCGATCCGCTTCGTCCCCGAGCGCTTCGGACGCACGTACGCGGCAGGCTTGGAGAAGATTCGCGACTGGAACATCTCGCGCCAGATCTGGTGGGGCCACCAGCTGCCGGTGTGGTACACGCCGAGCGATGAGGTGATCGTCGCGCACGACGAGGAGGAGGCGAAGCGCCTCGCCCGCGAGCAGTTCGGAAGCGACGAGCTGCGGCGCGATCCTGATACGCTGGACACCTGGTTCAGCTCCGGGTTGTGGCCGTTCTCGATCCTCGGCTGGCCCGAGAAGACGACCGAACTCGAGCACTGGTATCCGAATCAGGTGATGATCACCAGCCGCGACATCATCTTCCTCTGGGTATCGCGGATGGTGATGCTGGGCTTGCGGTTCGTCGGGAAGATTCCGTTCGAGACCGTCTTCGTGACGCCGCTCGTGTTCGACATGCACGGGCGCAAGATGTCGAAGTCGCTCGGCAACGCGATCGATCCGATGACCGAGCTCGTTCCGAAGTACGGCGCCGACGGCACGCGGTTCGGCATCCTGCGCCAGATGCGCCTCGAATCGCAAGAATTGCGCTTCGACGAACGTTTCTGCGACGAGGCGAAGCGCTTCGCGACCAAGCTCTGGAACGCGCTGCGCTACACCTGCACGCTGCCGGAGGACCTCCCAAGCGCGACCGCGCTGCCGCCGCGCGAGAAGCTGACGCTCGCCGACCGCTGGATCCTCAGCGAGCTGCGCGCGTGCGTCGAGACCGTCACCCGCGCGTACGACGGGTTCGAGTTCGGCGTCGCTGCCGACGCGCTGCTGCAGTTCGGCTGGTACACGTTCTGCGATTGGTACCTGGAGGCGAGCAAAGCCGAGGGCCAGCGTGAGACGCGCGCGGCCGTCCTCTCGTTCGTGCTCAACACGTTCGTCCGCGCGATGCACCCGATCGCGCCGTTCGTCACCGAGGAGATTTGGCAGACGCTGCCGCACGACGGCGCGACGATCGTCACCGCGTCGTGGCCGGATATCGCCGAGATCCCGTCCTTCGCGGACGACGCCGCGGTGTTCCGCACCGTCATCGAGAAGGTCGAGCAGCTGCGCCACGCGCGCTCCGAGTGGGGGATCCAGCCCAAGGAATCGATGCGCGTCGAGATTCCGGCGGCGCTGGCGTCCGAGCGCGGCGTCGTCGAGGCGATCGCGACCCTGGCGCGAGCGGAGATCTCGACCTACGACGGGGGCGAGGGCAGCGTGCGCGAGCGCATCCTCGCGGTGCGCGCGATCGCGGATAGCGCAAAGCTCCGCGAGCGCTACTTGCGCGAGATCGGGCGGCTCGAGTCCGAGGTCGCGCGCTCGGAGAAAAAGCTCGCGAACGACGGGTTCGTGGCGAAGGCGTCGCCCGAGGTCGTCGCAGCCGAACGGGCCAAGCTCGAGGAGTACCGCCGCGAGCTGGCACGCGTCCGCGCCGCGCTCGATGAGCTCTAGCCCGGATCGGCCCGCGGTCTGCTCGTGGAACGAATGGGACCCGTTGCGGGAGGTCATCGTCGGGTCCGCGCGCGGCGCGGCCGACATCGGCTACGAGCCCGCGCTCGCGCCGTATGTGCCGGCGGGATCGCCGGCTCGGGCGAACCGCGGCGGTGCGGTGCTCCCCCAGCTCGTCGATGAGGCGGAGCGTCAGCTCGACGCGTTCGCGGAGCTCCTGACGCGGCGCGGCGTGACGGTCCGCCGTCCCGATCCGGTCGATCACGCGGTAGCGGTGAAGACGCCCGACTGGGAAGTCCAGGTCGGACGTGCCAACGCATGTCCGCGCGATCTGCTGCTGGTGATCGGCGAGGAGATCATCGAAGCGCCGATGTCGCAGCGCGCGCGCTTCTTCGAATACCGCGCCTACCGGCGGCTGATGGCGGAGTACTTCCGCCGGGGCGCGCGCTGGACCGCGGCTCCCAAGCCGCTGATGGCCGACGAACTCTATTCGGCGTCGATCCCGCTGCTGACCGAAGTCGAGCCGGTCTTCGACGCAGCGTCGTTCGTGCGGTTCGGGCGCGACATCTTCTGGCAGCCCGATCTGGTGAGCAATCAGTTCGGCGCGGACTGGCTGCAGCGCCATCTCGGCGACGGCTTCCGTGTCCATCGCATCCGCTTCGAGGCGACGCTGCCGACGCACATCGACACGACGCTGGTGCCGATCCGGCCGGGTGTGGTGCTCGTCAACCCGCAGCGGCCGTGCATCGACGGATCGCTCGAGCTCTTCACCGCGAACGGTTGGCGCATCATCGAGGCACCCGGCTCCGTACGCACGAGGTCGCAGGCGCGCGACGTCAGCAATTGGATCTCGATGAACATCCTGATGCTGGACGAGCACACCGCCGTCGTCGAGCGTGCCGAGATACCGACGATCGCGCTGCTGGAGTCGCTCGGCTGCGAAGTGGTCCCCTGCGCGTTCGATCGCGTCTATGCGTTCGGCGGCGGTTTTCACTGCTGCACGACCGACGTGCGCCGCGAAGGGACGCTGCAGTCGTACTTTCCGTCGCTCGACCCGCCGGCGGGCTAGCTGACGATCAGGCGCGAGCCGGGGAAGTCGAGGGTGAGCGCGCGCCGGGCAAAGAGGGCGACGCCGGCGATGAGCGAGATCTCGGTTGCCGGAACGTGCGCGCGTGCGTCGGCGGAGTAGACGTGGAAGCTCGCCGCCAGCGTGGTCGTGCCGAGCCGCACCGACCCGATACGTCCCGGGCGCAGCACCTCGCCGGCGTACTCGTAAGACGGCGCTCGCAGATCGTTGTCGATCGCGAGATCGGGGAGCTTCGTCTCGAAGATGACGGCGGTCTTGCTCATCATCGTGTCGAGCTGCGCGACCGCGGGAAAGCCGTCGACCGTCACGTCGCCAAAGGTGACGAGCTGCGGTGAACGGTCGTCGTACCGCAGCCACGTGATCGTCGTCGTCTCGCCGTCGGGCAGCGCGTCGGGAAACGTCAGCCGGCCGGTCCGGTAGTCGAGCGTGACGACGCGGTCGCGGAAGGCTTCGTACCCGAGCACGCCGTCGAGCGCGAATCCTGCCAGCGCGTTCCACTTCCCGAGGTCGCCCGCGACCGCGGGGTGCGCGCGCAGGTCCGTCCCGGCGACGGTGACACCGGCGAGCGCACCGCCGAGCCCGAGCGTCCCGGCGGCCTGCTGCGAGAGCCTCGATTGCGGGCTCCCCGTGTCGAATGCGAGCACCAGGTCGCGCCCGGCGGCGCGGGCGCGCACGACCGGGATCCGCGTGCGGCCGTCGAACGGCGCGCCCGCGTTCGCAGCGCGCGCCGCGCGCGGACCGGCGACGAGCGCCCCCGTGGTGACGGCGACGAACGCCGATCGCCGCATCGCGCTCAGCGCGCGCCGGCGGCGCCGGCGACCGCGAGGCTGGGCTCGGCTTCGTCGGCGCCGCGCCCCAGGATCGCGCGGACGTGGCGAGGGTCGAGCTTTTCGCCGCAGTGACCGCAGACGAGCTGCGGGTCGGCGCGGTGTTCGCACGACGCGTGGATCAACACGACCGGAGGGCCGTCCTCGGCGTACCACCGGTCGCCCCAGCCCAGCAGCGAGACGATCACCGGATAGAGATCGCGTCCCTTGGCGGTCAGCCGGTACTCCACGCGCGGCGGCCGTTCTTGATAGGCGCGCTCTTCGAGCACGCCGTGCTCGACCAGCCGCCGCAGCCGTACGCTCAGGATGTTCGGCGCGATCCCGAGCCGCTCGACGAAGCCGTCGAAGCGGCGCACGCCGCGAAACGCCTCGCGCACCACGAGCAGGGTCCACCATTCGCCGAGCACGTCGAGCGCGCGCGCGATCGAACAGTTCATGTCGTCGAAACTGCGACGTCGAGCCATCCGCCAACCTCCGATAGGAGGAAGAGTCGACGAGGCAGCGATAAGTTCCTTGCACCATGCAAGTGACTCGCGAGCGCCTCATCCAGTGGGCCGACCCCGGCCCGACGGTGGATGCGGTCCGGAAGGCAGCCGGAATCGAGGCGATTCGCGCGATCGCTAGCGGCGATCTGCCGCAGCCGCCGATCTCGGTGCTGGTGAATTTCACGCTCAAAGAGGTCGATGAAGGCCGTGTCGTCGTCGAAGGCTATCCGGGCGAGGAGCACTACAACCCGATCGGGACGGTGCACGGCGGCTTCGCGCTCACGCTGTTCGACACGGCGATGAGCTGCGCGGTCCACACGCTGCTGCCGGCCGGCGTCGGGTACACGACGACCGATATCCAGGTGCGCTTCATCCGCGGGATGACGAAGGACACCGGACCGGTCCGCTGCGAGGCGACCGCCGTCCACGTCGGCCGCTCGACCGCTGTCGCCGAAGCGAAGTTGTACGACGGCGAGCGGCGCCTGCTCGGCGTCGGCACGACCGCGTGCGCCATCCTGCGCCCCTGATCCGCGGCCGGCGGCGGCCCCCGAAGCGCGCCTAGTCGGCGACGTCTTTCAGCAGCGCGATCAAGATGCCGGCGAGCTGCAGATATGTGGCGATACTCGTCAACAGCCCGATGTGACCGCTTTCGTCCGAGATCTTCTTCGTCAGGGCGACCTCCTGGGCGATCAACTGGTCGCTCCAGCATCCGTACAACGTACCGACGTCATCGACCGCACGGCCGACGTTGGCATTGTCGCCCGCCGGTGTTTCGGGCGGTACCGCGAGGCGCCGCAGCGCACCGCAATCCGTCGCTGCGTTCGTTCCGGACGCTCGCGCGGTCGGGTCTTTCGATTTGAGGCTTTGCTCCGCGCGCGCAACGATCGTCGCTTCGGCCGCATCGCGCGTCACGTTCTTTTCAACCCGGTTGCGCACGTCGACAAGCGCGAATCGCGTGTACTGATAAGCCGCGACGGTCTGGCCGTACTCCGCGTTCGGTCCGCTCCGCGGATCGCTGACGGCTTGAAAAAGGTCTGCATTCGTCCGCGATCGCGCCGCCGAGATGGCGTTGTCCGAGGCGTGCGCGGACCAGTAGCGGAGATCGGTGAGGGTGGCTTGATCTTTCGCGATCTGATCGGCGACCTTGCTGCGCTGCCAATCCGTGACGACCGTCCCGACGATCGCGACGATCGCACCGAGGAGCACGATCAAAATCTTACGGTTGCGCGGGGAACCGGTGATCACGCGCAGTCTGTTCATGATGCCGGATTAGCCGGACGCTCGCTTAGGTCCTTTAGTAGAGCGAACGTACCGATAGGCGCCGGGCAGCGGAGGCAAAGCCGTCCGGGGGCGACGAAGGTTCGCCCGATGCAGACCGCGGTCACCCGGCGACGCGTCCTCATGGCGTCCGACGAGGTCGAACGGGCGATCGCGCGCATGGCCCACCAGATCGTCGAGCCCGAGGACGTCCAGGAGGGGCTCCTCCTGATCGGGATCCGGCGCGGCGGCGAGGGTCTGGCCCGCCGGCTCGCTTCGAAGATCGCCGAGATCCGAGGCTCGCTCCCGCAGCTTGGCTTCTTGAACGTGAACTTGTACCGCGACGACGACGTCGCGCGCGAGCTGCCGGAGTCGGAGATTCGCAGCACCATCACCGGGCGGACCGTCGTGCTCGTCGACGACGTTCTCTACACCGGTCGCACGGTACGCGCCGCGCTCGACGCGGTCACCGATCTGGGCCGCCCGCGCGCGATCCGGCTCGCTGTACTGATCGACCGTGGGCTGCGCGAACTGCCGATCCAGGGCGACTACGTCGGCAAGGTCATCCCGACGAGCCGCCGCGAGCACATCGACGTCGTGATCGCCGCGCAACGCTCGGATTCCGACGCGGTCACCGTCTTCGATGAGGACCGTGCCGCCCCGTAGCCTGCTCGACGTCGACGACCTGAGCCCCGGCGAGATCGTCTCCGTCCTCGACCGTGCGGTCGCGTTTCGCGACCGGCTTCCCCCGCGCGATCTGCTCGCCGGCGTCCCCGTCCTGAACCTTTTCTTCGAGGCCTCGACGCGCACCGCGACGTCGTTCACGCTCGCCGAACAGCGGGTCGGCGCGGATGTGATCACGTTCGCCCCCGGCGCCTCGAGCCTCGGGAAAGGCGAGACGATCGCCGACACCGCGCTCACGCTGCACGGGATCGGGGTGCGCGTCATCGTCGTGCGCCACCCGGAGTCTGGGTTCGCGAGGCGGCTCGCCGACGCGTTCGACGGTCACGTCGTGAACGCCGGCGACGGGACGCACGCGCACCCGACGCAGGCGCTGCTCGACCTCATGACGCTGCGCCAGGAGTTCGACCGCTTCGGGGGGCTGCACGTCGCGATCGTCGGCGACATCCTCCACTCACGCGTCGCGCGCTCCAACATCGTCGGGATGCGCGCGCTGGGGATCGAGGTCACGCTGGTCGGACCGCCGACGCTGCTGCCGCGCGAGTTCGCCGGAGACGGCGTGCGCGTCGAGCGCGACCTCGACGCCGTGCTCGGCCGCGTCGATGCGGTCATGATGCTGCGGATCCAGCGCGAGCGGATCGACACCGGACTGCTGCCCTCGCTCGACGATTACACGCGGCGCTATCAGCTCAATCGCACGCGGCTGCGGTCGCTCCGCGGCGACGCCGTCATCCTCCATCCCGGTCCCTACAACCGCGGGATCGAGCTCACCGACGACGTCCTCGACGACCCGCGCTCGCGCTACGTCGCGCAGGTCCGCAACGGCGTCTTCGTCCGCATGTCGGTGCTCGATCTGCTCGTCAACGGGGCACCGGTACCCGCGTGAAGACCCTCATACGCGGGGGACGGCTGGTCGATCCGGTGCAGGGGATCGACGCGCAGCGCGACGTGCTGATCGAGAACGGCTTCGTCAGCCGGATCGGCGAGCATCTCGATGCGGACGGCGCGCGCGTCGTCGATGCCGCGAACGCCGTCGTCGCGCCCGGCTTCATCGACATGCACGTCCATCTGCGCGAGCCGGGACAGACCTACAAGGAGACGATCGCGACCGGGACGGCCGCCGCGGCGGCGGGCGGGTTCACCGCGGTCGCCTGCATGCCGAACACGGAGCCCGCGCTCGACGCCGTCTCGATCGTGAGCGAGGTGGTGCGGCGCGCCGACGCCGCGGGCCTCGCGCGCGTCTACCCGATCGGGGCGATCACGAAAGGTCGCGCCGGGCGAGAGTTGGCGCCGTATCATCTGCTGGCCGAAGCCGGCTGCGTCGCGTTCAGCGACGACGGCTCGACGCCGCGCGACGCGCGCGTGCTGCGCAATGCGGCGCGATACGCAGCCGATCTGCCGTGCGTGTTCGTCTCGCACTGCGAGGACCCCGACCTCAAAGGCGACGCGGTGATGAACGAAGGCTCGGCGTCGATGCGGCTGGGGCTCGAGGGCGCGCCGGGACTTGCCGAGGACGTGATCGTCGCGCGCGATCTGCTGATCGCCGCCGATTCCGGCAAAGCGTGGCACATCGCGCACGTCTCGACCGCAACCTCGCTCGACCTCATTCGCTGGGCGCGCGCGCGCGGCGTCCGCGTCACCTGCGAAGTGACGCCGCACCATCTGTTCTTCCTGGACGACCGGTTCGACGACTACCGGGCCGACTCGAAGGTGAACCCGCCGCTGCGCGGCGCGCACGATCGCGCGGCGCTGCGTGCCGCGGTCCTCGACGGCACGATCGATGCGTTCGCCACCGATCACGCACCGCACGGCGTCGACGAGAAGGCGCAACTCCTCTCGGTCGCGCCGGTCGGCTTCAGCGGCCTCGAGATCGCGCTCGGCGCGTACGCGCTCGCGCTCCCCGCACTCTCGCTCGCGCGCTACGTCGAGCTCCTCTCGGTGAACCCGGCGCGCATCCTGGGCGTCCCCGGCGGGACGCTCGCCGCCGGCAGCCCGGGCGACGTCACGGTGTTCGCCGACCGTCCCTGGACCGTCGACGCGCGGCTGTTCTTGTCGAAGGGCAAGAACACGCCGTTCGACGGGATGCTGCTGCCTCGGCGCGCGCTTGCGACGATCGTCGAAGGCGCAGTCGTCTTCGAGCACGGCTGCGTGCTGCCGCGCGAAG
Organism: Vulcanimicrobiota bacterium; assembly: GCA_003168375.1. Taxonomy (GTDB): domain Bacteria; phylum Vulcanimicrobiota; class Vulcanimicrobiia; order Vulcanimicrobiales; family Vulcanimicrobiaceae; genus Vulcanimicrobium; species Vulcanimicrobium winogradskyi. Next base: position 671,158 of record PMSI01000003.1, on the reverse strand, counting down.
AAGCGCCGGCGTGACGGCGGCGGTGCGGCAGGCGGCGACCCTGCTGCTGGCCGACGGGACGCGCTTCGACGGCGACGGGCTCAACGCGACCGGGATCGCGCTCGGCGAGGCGGTGTTCTACACCGGGATGACGGGCTACGAAGAGGCGATCACCGACCCGTCCTACGCGGGCCAGATCCTGGCGTTCACCTACCCGCTGATCGGGAACTACGGCGTGAGCGGGACGGTCTCGCAGCATCCGCACGCGTGCGTCGCCGGCGCGGCGATGAAGCACATCGCCGAGCACCCCTCGCACTACGCGTCGAAACAGGATCTGGCGTCGTGGCTCGACGAGCAAGGCGTGCGCACGATCGTCGGGATCGACACCCGCGCGCTCACGATCGCGCTGCGCGAGCACGGCACGATCCCCGCGGCGCTCGCGGTCGGCGAAGCGGCGATCGCCGGGATCGAACCGGCGCTGGCGCGCTACGTGCGTGAAGCGACGACGCAGGGGCTCGTCGCGTCGGTTGCGGACGCCTATCGTCCCGGTGAGGTCGTCGGCACCGGACGCAAGCACGTCGTGCTGCTCGACTGCGGGGTGAAGAAGAACATCATCCGCGATCTGACCGCGCTCGACACCCACGTAACGGTGCTGTCGTACGGCGCGAACGCCGCGGAGATCCTCGCCGCGAAACCCGACGCCGTGGTGATCTCACCCGGACCCGGCGACCCGCGCGATCTCCCGGGGACGGTGGAGACGCTGCGCGCGCTCATCGGCAAGACGCCGCTGTTCGGCGTGTGTCTGGGGCATCAGCTGCTGGCGCTGGCGTGCGGCGGCGAGACGTACAAGCTGCCGTACGGGCACCGCGGCGGAAACCAGCCGGTGAAGGATCTCGTGCACGACGAAGTGCTGGTCACCGCGCACAACCACGGGTACGCCGTCGACGGCGACACGCTCCCCGCCGATCTGGAAGCCACGATGGTCAACCTGAACGACGGTACGAACGAAGGTTTCCGCCACCGCACCTTGCCGATCGAAGCGGTGCAGTTCCATCCCGAGGCGTCCCCCGGTCCGTTCGACGCGCGGAACCTGTTCGCGCGATGGCTGGAACGCGTCGACTAGCGGCGGCCGCCGCCGCGGCCGCGGTGATGGTGTCGGCGTCACCGGCGCTCGCGCTGCGCACCCTGCACGTCGATGCGCTCGCGATGCGCGCTGACCGAACGCAGGTGGCGGTCGGCGAGGTCTTTCATCTTGCGATCCACATTCGGGTGCGCGAGCGGGTTGCGGCGCTCGACGAGCTGGTCATCCCCGACGTCGGTACCATGCAGATCCTGGGTGACGAGCGGCACGTCACGAGCTCGCCCTCCGGAACCGACGTCGTCGAGACGCTGACGCTTGAACCGAGGCAGCCCGGCACGTTCACGATCAACGGGGCGTATCTTGACGCGGTGGACGCACGAACCCGCAAGCCGTCGCGCTTCTCGGCGAACCCCGTGCGCCTCGTCGTCGCCGGCGGGACCACGCTCACCGCCCAGTTTTGGGAGGCCGTGCGCATCCTCGTCGGGATCATGCTCGCCGGCACGGGCGCGCTCGTGGTCGCCGCGTTGCTCGTCACGCTCGCCCGCGCGCGGCGCCGGCCGCAGCCGATCCCCGCGGCACCCGTCGCGCCGGTCGCCGCGCCGCCGAAGCGCACGCCGCGGGATGCGGTGCTCGAGGCCCTACGCACCTACCGCACCGCGCCGTCGCACGACGCGCTGATGCGGCTGCGGGCCGCGCTTTTCGCGGCCGCCGGCGCCGACGCAGGGTCGACGCTGCGCGACGCGCTCGCCGCGACGACCGACCAGGGGCTGCGCACTGCGCTGATCGCGGCCGAACGCACGGCGTTCGGTCCGGCGCACGCCCGCGACGCCGCGTCGGCGGAGCTGATCGATGCAACGGAGGCCTGGCTGAGATGACGACTCCCTCTCCGGCGCCCGCGAGCGGCGGCCGCCCGCGCGACGTGACCGACGCGCTGCATGCCACGATCGTCGGGCAGGACGACGTCGTCGAGGCCCTCGTGTTGGCGCTGATCGCAGGCGGCCACGTGCTGCTCGAAGGCGCGCCGGGGGTCGCCAAGACGCTGGCGTGCCGCGCGCTCGCCGCGGCGGTCGCCGGAACGTTCCGGCGCGTTCAGTTCACCCCGGACCTGCTGCCGTCCGACATCGTCGGGACGCGGATCTTCGATCAGAAGACCGGCGAGTTCGCGACCGTGCTCGGCCCGCTCTTCGCCAACGTCGTGCTCGCCGACGAGATCAACCGTGCCCCCGCGAAAGTGCAGTCGGCGCTGCTCGAAGGGATGCAGGAACGGCGCGCGACGATCGGTCCGCAGACCCACGACCTGCCGGCGCCGTTCGTCGTCCTCGCGACGATGAACCCGTTCGATTCCGACGGCACCTACCCGCTGCCGCTCGCGCAGCTCGACCGGTTCCTCGCCAAGGTCGTCGTGCCGTATCCGTCGCGCGACGAGGAACGCACGATCGTCGACCGGTTCGGCGCCGGCGAACCGCCGCTGCGCGCCGGTGTTGCCGCAGCCGCCGACGTGCTGCGCTGGCAGCGCGAAGCGCACCAGGTGTTCGTCGATGCGAAGGTGCGCGACTACGCGGTCGATCTGGTGCGCGCGACGCGCGGCGCCGAGCTGGTCGCCCACGGCGCCAGCCCGCGCGCGGTGCTGGCGCTGGTCGCGCTCGCCCGCGCACGCGCCTATCTCGAGGGCCGGGCTTACACGACCCCGGACGACGTGCGCGACCTGGCACCGTCGGTGCTCCGCCACCGGATCTCGTATGACGACCGGATCGCGATCGCGGGCGGCGACCCCGAAGACGTCGTGCGCCGCATCATCGCGTCGGTGCCCGCGCCGTGAACCCACTGCGCGCCGCGATTCTGCGGGGCGCCCGGGCCACGCCGCGCCCCGGTGCCGCGACGCGCGGGACGCGAGCCGGCGACGGGTTCGTGTTCTCGCAGCTTCGCGGATACGTCGAGGGCGACGATCCGCGCCGCATCGACCATGCCGCGACGGCACGCGTCGGCGCGCTGCAGACGCGCGTCTACCTCGAGGAAACCTCGCTCGTTCTCGCCGCGATCGTCGACGAGTCGGGCTCGATGAGCGTCGGCCGGAAGCGTCCGCTGGCGGCAGCTGCGAGCGAGGCGGTGCGCGCCTGGTTCGGCGCGCTCGAAGGTGAGGACCAGGCCGCCCGCATCGTCGACGAGCGCGTCGTGCGGGACCGTCGCGCCGCGCCGCTCGTCCGCGCCACGGCGGCGTTCCGCTTCGGGCCGGCGCTTGCGATCGCGCTGCGCGCGCTGCCGCGCGGCGCCTCACTGCTCGCGATCGCCGACGGGTTCGATCTGCCCGACGACGAGTCGCTGGCGCGCGCCGCGCTGCGCTTCGACGCGACCGTGCTGCTGGCGCGCGACCCGTGGCGCGACGATCTCCCGCTGCGCGGCATCGTTCGCCTGCGCGACGCCGAGAACGGCCGCACGCGCCGCGTGTTCGTCGGCTCGCAAACGCGTGCGCGGTACCGCATAGCAGCCCGCGCACGCGAGGCGATGCTGCGCGCGCGTTTCCGCGACGCGGGCTGGCGCGTCGGCGTGCTCGACGAGGGCGACGGGCGGGTGTCGCTCTTGCACGCGTTCGGGCTCCCGGCGTGAGCTTCGCGCACCCGCTCTGGCTGCTTGCCGGGATCCTGGTCGCCACAGTATTCCTCTGGGCGGCGCATCGGGCGTCGAAGCGCGCCGCCGCTGCGGCGCTGGCGTACAGTAACCTGGCCTTCTTCGCGTCGGCGACGCGGCAGCGGATCGATCCGGCGCTGCTCATCGCGATCGCGTGCGCGGGGGGGATCGTCGCGCTCGGCGGCGCGCTCGCGGGGCCTCGCTTCGTCGCCAACGTCCCGGTGCGGGGCGGCGCGGTCGTGCTGTGCGTCGACACGTCGGGGTCGATGCGCGCGACCGACGTCGATCCGACCCGGGCGGCCGCCGCGGCCGCCGCCGTGCGCGCGTTTGTCGACGGTGTGCCCGACGGGACGCGCCTCGCGATCATCGCCTTCGCCGGCGGCGCGGGCGTCGTGCAGCCGCTCAGCGACGACAAGGACGCCGTGCGCGAGGCGATCGGCCGCATCCCGCCGCCGAACGGCGGCACGGCGATCGGCGACGCGCTGGCCGCCGCCGCGCGCCTGCTCCCGCCGTCGGGCCGCCGCGCGATCGTCTTGATCACCGACGGCGTGAACAACCTCGGGATCGACCCGTCGCAGATCGCACCCCAGATCGGGGCGAGCGGGATCGAGATCGATACGGTCGGGATCGGGACGAACGACAGCGGGCAGCTCGTTCCGGGGACCGATCAGGCCGCGTCGATCGACGAGGACGCGCTACGCCAGATCGCGTCGTCGGCACACGGCGTCTATGCCCGCGCGAACGACGCGGGCACGCTGCGCGCCCACCTCGCCGCGCTCGCGAACAGCACGACGACGGAGAAGAAGCGCATCGACGCATCGCTCCCGCTGGCAGTAGCGGGCGGCGTCGTTCTCGTGCTAGCGTTGGGCGGCGGGATGCTCGCCGGCCGGTTCCCGTAGCACAGGTGGACGTGGACGAAGAGATTCACAATCGGCGCATCAGCTATCGGCGTGGCGAGCTCGACGTTCGCCACACCGCGCCGGACCCGTTCGAGCAGTTTCGGGTGTGGCTGGACGACGCGCTGCGTACCGCGGGGATCGTCGAGCCGAACGCGATGAGCGTCGCGACCGTGGGCCCCGGCGGCCGTCCGTCGGCGCGCATCGTCCTGCTGCGGCAGTGGGATTCGCGCGGGTTCGTGTTCTTCAGCAACTACGAGAGCCGCAAAGGCGCCGAGCTCATCGTCCATCCGTACGCGGCGCTGCTGTTCTGGTGGGGCGCTCTCGAACGGCAGATTCGGATCGAGGGTACCGTCGAGCGCATTCTCGAGGTGGAGAGCGACGCGTACTTTGCGACCCGCCCGCGCGGCCACCGGCTGAGCGCGTGGGCGTCGCGTCAGAGCGCCGTCGTGGCGAGCCGCGACGCGCTGCAGCTCGCGATGACCGAAGCGGAAGCGCGCTTCCCCGGCGACGTGCCGCGGCCGCCGTTCTGGGGCGGCTATCGCGTCGTCCCCGACCGCTTCGAGTTCTGGCAAGGCCGCCCGAATCGCGTCCACGACCGCATCGTCTACGAGCGAAACGGAGACGGCTGGGAGCTTGCGCGGCTGGCCCCCTAGGAGGGCGTTACGCGCAGGTGGACCATACCGTCGTCCCCGTTTCGTGGACGGCCTTTGGTTGCCGCCAATCTTTATTGCGTGCGCCTCCGTCATCCGAGTGCGGGCTCGTCCCACCCGTCGCCCGGCTGCATTCGAAACAAGGCAGGTATATCTCCCGGGTGGACTAACGGGATGCCGGCCAAGGAGAAAAACGATAAAGAACTCAAGCTTCATCGCACCGCTTGCGGCAGGGTTGATTTCGGAATAGGGATCGACTCACTCGTCGCTTCGTAAAGGTACACGAGATGTTTCAATCACGAACTATCGCGATCGCGAGCTTTTGCCTCACCATCGCGGCCGCGGGGATCGCACTGGCTCAGGCCTGCGACTGCTCGCTATCAACCCTCATGGGAACCACCGTTACCACGCAGCTGAACAATGGCGCTCCCATCGTTCCAAAAACCGTCGTCGCGCCTGTCGAAATACCGTGCGCGGCCGCGACCTTCAACCTCCCGAGTCCAACTACGTGCCGGTGGAGCATCGACTTTGGAGCGAGTACCATTCGCGTCAATTTCCTTGACACTGCGACATACGGCGCGACATCGCATTTTACGTTCAGCACGCTGAATCCGGTCGCACCGGCCGCCTGCCAAGGCTCCGGCGCACCATACGTCGCGGGCATCAGGGTAACGACCAACAAGACGTCAGCTCCCTACGTGCAGAACGCGACCTTCACGGCGAACAGCGTCGCGGTGCCCTTCGCCCCTACCTCGGGCAACGTCGACTGGAACAAAGGCGACTGGATCCTCGTAACGCTCAAATTCGCATGCCAGAACAAGGCGACTCCAACGCCCACTCCTACGATTATTGTCACGACCGCACCCACACCTGCTCCCACGTTCGACCCGTGCTGCCCGCCGTGGAATGCGTCGCTCTTCAAGAGCTCGCTGTTCTACCAAGGGACCGGCAATATCTCGCAGCCCTACGGGCTCAAGTTCACGCCCACGTCGACGGTGAACAGCGCGCTCTCGGCCTACCTGAACTATCTCCACGTATTGTTCGGGTCCACGAGCCTCACCATGACGTTCACGAGTACGCCAAACGTGGGCGGGCCACCGGCCACGTGGACTTGGCCTGCCGGTGTCCCTGCATCGTCGAACACCTACACGAACATGCAGGTCGGTACATGGTATCACCTTTGCACTGTCATCAGCGCGAACGGTCAAGTCCCACGCGGGTTCATAAGCGACAAGTGCAACAGCTGCATCGACGTTCGCATCCAGGTCACGCCGGTGCGCGGGAGGGTCTTGCAGACGAAGTTCCCCAACGGACGCGTGTTCGAGCAGGCCATCAACGCCAGCGGCCGGGCCCAGTAGTCAAACCCTGTCGCACCGTTCGAGATGAAAGACACCTGGGGAGCCTCGGCGCCCCGGGTGTCTCTTCTTTCAGCGCGCGAATTGGGCGGCGTGGAGGTTCGCGTAGGGGCTGCCGGCGGCGAGGAGGCTGTCGTGAGTTCCGGTCTCCCGCACGCGGCCGGCGTACGCGAGCGCAGCACCCAACACGGTGGCCGGGCCGATCGGATCAAATACGGTTCGGTTTACCCTGCACTAGAGAGCGAGGACCTCGGCGTCCGTCATCGTGTCGACCTTGGCGCGAAGCTGGGTGAGACCGTTGCGCGCGCCGGCGCTCAAGGACGCGTCGCGCAGCTTCGCGTCGAGCGCCATCGCATACGCGGTGGTCAGCGCGCGCTCGCGCGGAACGTCGATGTCGGGCTTGACGCCGACGCCCTCCCAGTTCGTCTTGGTGATGGGATTGCGAGCGCGCTCGGTCGGAACGAAGATCGAGAAGTGATCGTCGATGCGGCGCACGTCGCCGGGATTCGCGCCGCCGCCGGTGACCGCGCCGATGAGCGTGCCGCGCTTGAGCGACTGCACGTCGTACGCGCATTCCTCGCCGCCGGAGAACGTCTCGTTCGAGATCAGGACGTAGAGCGGCGCGGTGATGGACGGGCCCGACACCGCCTCCGTGTAGGTCGAGTTCGTGATCGGCGGTTCACCGTCGCCGCGTCCGACGAAGTCATTCAGGTGCGTTTTAGGCGGTAAGAAGTGGCTGAGCAGCCGCGCGATGGAGTCGGGCGAACCGCCGTGGTTGCGCCGCAGATCGAGCACGACGGCATCGGAGTACGCGACGGCGTTGGCGGCACCGTCGAAGACCGCGTTCAACTCTTCGCCCGCGCCCGGGAAGTTGCGCAGGTCGATGTACCCGACGTTGCCGGGAAGGTGCGCGACGCGGCCGAGGCCGTAGCCGTTTTGACGCATGAACTTGAGGCGCGCCTCGCGCATCGTCGGGCTCGGCGTCGCGTCGGCGCGCGGCTCCGGCGGATTCACGTCTTCGGAATAGCGCAGGTTCACATGCTTGTCGTGCAGCACGCCTCGAATGTCCGCCGTTAATCGCGCGGCGAGTGCGGTTCCGGCGATCCCGTCGTACGTGCCGGTGGCGCCGTTTGCCCGCAACAGCACTGCAGCGTCGTGAGCGCGTGACGGAAAGACATAGGACGCTTCAAGCATCGCCGCCGCGCCGGCGGCGACTCCGCGCGCGGCGTCGTCGGAGTTCCCGGTGCCGCCGCCGGCTCCGAGCAGGGCAATACCGAGCGTGAGGGCGATCCAACGGTTCATGTGCCGCAGTATAGCGCGCTTCGCCCCGAGGTTCACACTGAACTTAAAAGGATAAGAGTCGATCTGCGGAGATTTCCGCGGTCATGGATGAGATCGACCGCGTAATTCTCAGAGAGCTTCGCGACGACGGCCGGATCAGCTTCCGCGACCTCGGCGAGGCGGTCGGCCTGAGCGCGAACGCGGTCGCCGAGCGCGTCCGGCGGCTGGTCAGCGCGGGGACGATCCGCCGCTTCCGGGCCGAGATCGACCCGAGCGCCAGCGGCGCCCGGCTCGCGGCGTTCGTCGACCTGCGGTTGGCGAGCGGAACGCCGGCCGACGCCTTCGATGCCGCGCTGCGCGCGACGCCGGGCGTCGTCTCGGCATCGCTCACGACCGGCAACTTCGACTACACGCTGCGCGTGGCCGTCAAGGACGAATCCGCACTCGTCGCGCTTATTGAAGCGCTGCGCGCGCACGGTGCGTCCGAAACCCACAGCCGGATCATATTGCGCGAAACGGTCCTGACGTGACGGTTCGGCACGTCCGCTTCGCGATCGCGTTTGCCGCCCTTGCCGGCATGCTCGCGGCCTGCGCGAGCGTACCGGCGAATCCCAACAGCGACGTGCACGGAGCGGACGTCGAACGATCGATCGACGCGCAGATCAGCCCTTTGCTGAGGGTTGGCCTGGACGACGCCGTGGTGAAGCCGTCCCGCTGCCCGGAACGCATCGACCTGACGCTCCACCCGAAACAATTCTGCGAACTCCCGATCGAGGACAGCCGGATCCCCATCACGGTCAGGGCAAGTAGCACGATGTTGTTCGCGGTTGGTCTTGAAGGAACCGTCTTCAGAATGCGGCGTCTCGCAGGCTTCGCTGCCAACGACATTGCGGCAGAGTACGGGATCCGCACGCAGGTGGACTGCGGCCGGGGCCTGCGACTGCTCACGGTCGGCACGCACGTGCGCTGCACCGTCGCGGGAACGCGAGCCGGTTATGCCGAGCTGGAGTTTCGGGGCCGCAACCGCATCCTGGTCCGGCCGCTGGCGGGGATGGGACGTGGACGCCTCGCCGAAGCCGTGCGGCCGTACCTTCTCCGGCACGCAGCGCACAGAAGCACGGTCGTTCCTGGGACGGTGATCGCACCGTACATCGTACTTCAGATCCGAAATCAGTTCGGCGGAAAGGCGGCGTGGCTGCGACCTTTGCACGGCGCGCGGTGCCCAGATCGCGCCGACCTGAGCGGAGCCAAGCGGATGACCTGCCGCTTACAGTACGGTGACGGCTTACCGCGCTATGCAGCCTGGATCGACGATGCTGAAGGCGTGCGGATGGAGCCGGTCGATGCGATCATGCTCACCGCGATGGCGCGGACCTCGGTCTTGGAATCGCTCAAAGCGAAACTTGCCGCCCTCGGGCGCAAGGAGCTCGCGGCCGTCGACTGCGGACCGGACCGCATCCTGGTCCAGCAGCCGGGCTCGACCTTTCACTGCCGCGCTTACGCCGGTCGCGAGCAAGCCGATGTGACCGTGACGGTCGTCGGCACCGAGGGCGACATGGCCTTCACCTTCGCGCCGCTGCAGCAGTCATCGTGACGCTGTCGGGGTGGCTGTCGATTCGTCGGGCCGCGCGCGTGCCGCCAAGCCTTTCAGCCGCCACAGCCAGGCGGTGCCGAGTACGAACTCGATGATCACGCAGATCAGGGCGATTCGCGGCCCGAGGCCGGCGCGGACCGCGTCGAAGTAGCTCACCACCGGTGCCGTGATCGCGGGCGCTGCGACCTGTGGGAGTGCGGCCGCGAGGTTCCAGACGCCCATGGCGGAGGCGAGCGCGACGCGCGGCAGGACGGCGTACGCGATCGCCCAGTCCGCGGTGAGAAACGCGCCCCACGCCGCGCCCGAACCGACCGCGCACGCCAACGCCACCGTGAAGTTGGGAGCCGCCGCGAAGGCGCCGACTGCGACCGCGATCGCCGCGCATGCGATGCTGACCACGACGCGCTTGTCATAGCGGTCGACGGGACGCCCCGCGAGCGCCGCGCCGGCGACGCCGGCGATCGTGAACGCGAGGATGAGGATGCCGGTGGTGGTGGTCGTCTGCGGGCCGGTCACACCGAGGGACTCGCGAACGAAGAAGAACAAGAAGTAGAACAGCGTGTAGAAGCCGACGTTGATCAGCGCGCGCGAGATGAGGACGGTCCACATGTCGCGGTCGACGCGAAGGCGCGCCGTCGAGACCATCGTGCGGGGCAGCCGCCGCACGTGTGCGTCCGTCACCCACCACGCAGCGGCCAGACATGCTGCCAGCCCGACGCCCAGCGCGAAGCCGTGGAGCAGGATGGTGAGCACCAACCCGACGACGCTGCCCGAGAACTGGTTCACGCTCATCCACGATGAGGCGCGGCCCGTTCGTTCGGGCTCGATATAGTCGCCGACGATGCCCTGGTACGGGCCACCGGCGACGTTCATGCCGATCTGCAGCAGGATCACGGCGAACCAGAGCCACGCGAGGCTCGGCGCGCCCGGCAGCACGACGACGGCCGGTACCGCCAGCAGCACGCCGGCGGCATAGAAAAACCGGCGATCTCCGGTGCGCGCGCGAGCCGTGTCGGAGAGGAAGCCCGCAGCGACCTGCACGGCGGCGCCGATCAGCGCGCCGACCGCCGCGATGACCGCGAAAACACCGACCGCGTTCACCCCGAGAGCGGTCGCCCGTTCCTGCAGCACGACGCCGAGCACGGCCGTCCAGACGACTTGGATCCCGAACCACAATGCGCCGAGCCGGCGCGGATCGGCCTGTGTCGCTGCGTTCGTCACGGTGACCCCGCGTGCGCGACCGCGTATTCGTAGTCCGCCAGCGTGTCGACGTCGTAACACAGTCCCGGATCGCAGCCGCGCAGTGCGCCGACGGCGACGCCGAGCCGCCGACGTCCGTAGTCCTCGAGGTCGGCGATGGTGAGGCGCTTCGTCGCGAAGCGCAGGCACATCATCGGACCGAGCAGCATCGCCAGCTTCGGCAGGCTCTTGCGCGCGTCGAAGAACTTCGTCGCCAGCGCCTGCACCGCGCCGACGGCCCACGGTGCGAGCACGAAGGCGTTGCCGTTAGCGATGCGTTCTCCACCGAGCGTGACGCTGTGCGCCGGCGCGCTCGGAAAGCGGGCCTCGTAGGCGTCGACGTCGGCGAGCGCCATCGTCAGGCCGAATTCCGCGCTGCGGTCGATGAGATCGCGCAGCGCGCCGGCGGTCGCGAACGGCATGTCGGAGGTCAGGTAGACGAAGCGCTCGAGAGGCCACGCGGCGAGCGCGCGCAGCACGTTCGTCCCGCCGTCGGGGGCGGCCTCGACGATGCGCACGTCGCGTTCGCCGAGGTGCGCGCGGACCTCGGCACCGCCGACGACCGCGATCCCGTCGATCCCGGCACCGCGCACGGCGTCGAGCGCGACGTCGAGCAGCGTCCGCGTGCCGAACGGCGCGAGCGCTTTCACCCGGGTTCCGATCGCCTCGGCGAACGCTCCGTCGACCAGGCCTCCCGCGGTAATGACGGCGCGCATCGCCGGGCCGTTCGGCAGGCGGAACGAGGGCACCGGCCGGGAGGCTTTCCGCGGGTCCGGACGTATGCTCGGCGGGATGTCTCGGCGTACTATCATGGTGATCGGGTCGGGTCCGATCGTCATCGGTCAGGCCGCCGAGTTCGACTACGCCGGCGTTCAGGCGTGCCGCGCGCTGCGGGAGGAAGGCCACCGGGTCGTCCTGGTCAACTCGAACCCCGCCACGATCATGACCGATCCCGAGATCGCCGACGCGGTGTACTTGGAGCCGCTCACGGTGGCATCGGTGGAGCGGATCATCGAACGCGAGCGGCCCGACGCCCTGCTCCCGACGCTCGGCGGGCAGACCGGCCTCAACCTCGCCGTCGAGCTGGCCGAAGCCGGCGTCATCGAGCGGTACGGGGTCGAGCTGCTGGGGACACCCCTTGACACGATCAAGCTCGCCGAAGATCGCGAGCGCTTCAAGGCCAAGATGATCGAGATCGGCGAGCCGGTGCCCCAGTCGCAGATCGTCACCGACGTCGAGGCCGGCGTCGCGTTCGCAGCCGAGGTCGGTTACCCGCTGGTCGTGCGGCCGGCGTACACGCTCGGCGGTACCGGCGGCGGCATCGTGCACGACGAGGCGGAACTGCGCGCGACGCTGCAGACGGGGCTCGACGTATCGCTGATCCATCAAGCCCTGGTCGAGACCTCGCTGCTCGGCTGGAAAGAGATCGAGTACGAAGTCCTGCGCGACCGCGCCGGTAACTGCATCATCGTCTGCAACATGGAGAACATCGACCCGGTCGGCGTCCACACCGGCGATTCGATCGTCGTCGCGCCCTCGCAGACGCTCTCCGATCTCGACTACCAGATGCTGCGCACGTCGAGCATCAACGTCATCCGCGCGCTGAACGTCCAGGGCGGCTGCAACATCCAGTTCGCGCTGCACCCCGACAGCTCCGAGTACCAGATCATCGAGGTGAACCCGCGCGTCTCGCGCAGCTCGGCGCTGGCCTCGAAAGCGACCGGCTATCCGATCGCCAAGATCTCCACCAAGATCGCGCTCGGCCAGACGCTCGACCAGATCCCGAATCCGGTCACCGGCGGCCGCACCAAAGCCGCCTACGAGCCGACGCTGGACTACTGCGTGGTGAAGTTCCCGCGCTGGCCGTTCGACAAGTTCCCGCTGGCGGATTTCCGACTCGGCACGCAGATGAAATCGACCGGCGAGGCGATGGGGATCGGCCGCACCTTTGCGGCGGCGTTGATGAAGGCGGTGCGCGGACTCGATCTCAAATTCGAGACGCTCACCGGCGGCGCGTACGCCGAGTGGAGCGACGACGAGCTGGAGCGCGCGACGACCGAGCCGACCCACGACCGCCTGTTCGCGATGTGCGAGCTGCTGCGGCGCGGACGCGACGTCGACGAGCTCCACGCGCTCTCGACGATCGACCGCTTCTGGCTCTGGGAATTCAAAGCGCTGGTCGACCTCGAAGAGCGCCTAGCGCACGGCGACGTCGGCGACGTACGGCTAGCCCTGGAGTCGGGCTATTCGCAGCGTGGAATCGAGACATTGTCTCAGCGCGGCCGCACCCTTCGACAAGCTCAGGGTGACATCGTTGGGGGCGCTCAGGGTGACATTGATAGCAGCGACGTCGCCCCCGTTGTCACCCTGAGCTTGTCGAAGGGTGCGGGCGAACTTGGCAGTATCCCGGCCTTCCGCATGGTGGATACGGCCGCGGCCGAATTCCCGGCGACATCACCGTACTACTATCTCTCACGCGGCGAGGCCGACGAGATGCGCCCGACGGAATGCGAGGCGGTCGTCGTGGTCGGCAGCGGGCCGATCCGCATCGGCCAGGGGATCGAGTTCGACTATTCGTGCGTGCACGCGGCCTGGGCCCTCCGCGAGGCCGGTTTTGCGGCCGTCGTCATCAACAACAATCCGGAGACGGTCTCGACCGACTTCGACGTGAGCGACGTGCTGGTGTTCGAGCCGCCGGGTGCCGACGAGGTCGAGGCGACAGCGCGCGCGACGAACGCGCGCGGCGTGATGCTCGCGTTCGGCGGTCAAACGGCGATCAACCTCGCCGACGAGCTGACGAAGCGCGGGATCGCGATCGTCGGCAGCGACCGCCGCTCGCTCGACATGGCGGAAGACCGCGAGAAGTTCGACGCTGCGCTCGAGAAGCTCGGCGTCGCACGCCCGCACGGCCGGGCCGCGAACACCTTTCGCGAGGCGCGTGCGACAGCGCGCGAGATCGGGTTCCCGGTTCTGGTGCGCCCGTCGTACGTGCTCGGCGGTCGCGGCATGGAGATCGTCTACAACGAGGGGCAGCTGGCCTCGTACGTCGAGAGCGCGCCGCCGATCTCGCCCGGCGCGCCGCTCCTGATCGACAAGTACATGCGCGGCCGCGAGGTCGAGGTCGATGCCGTGTTCGACGGCGACGACATCCTCATTCCCGGGATCTTCGAACACATCGAACGAGCGGGGATCCACTCCGGCGATTCGATCAGCGTCTTCCCGACGCAGACCGTCTCGGACGCGATGGAGGAGCGGATCGCCGCCGTCACCGCTGCGATCGCGCGGGAGCTCGGGATCCGCGGCCTCATCAACATCCAGTTCGTCATCCCGGAAGGGACCGACGATCTGTTGATCATCGAGGCGAACCCACGTGCCAGCCGTACCGTCCCGATCATCTCGAAGGCGACCGGGATCAACCTCGTTTCGGCGGCGACGCGCGTCGCGCTCGGCGAGAAGCTGCGCGACCTGCGCTGGGGGACGGGGCTGCGGCCGAAGCCGGACTACGTCGTCGTCAAAGTTCCGGTGTTCTCGTTCGCAAAGATGCGGGGCGTCGAAACGATGCTGGGGCCCGAGATGAAATCGACCGGTGAGGTGCTGGGGATCGACGCGACCTATGCCGGTGCGTTGCGAAAAGGCTTCATCGGCGCCGGGATCCGGTTGCCGAGCGAGGGCGGATGCGTGCTGGTCTCAATCAGCGACGAAGAGAAGCCCGACGCCGTCGGCTTGATGCGCCGGCTCGTGGCGCTCGGACACCGGCTCGTCGCGACGCCCGGGACGTTCGATCTGCTGCAGGCGCACGGCATCGCGGGCGAGCGCGTGAACCGGATCGGCGAAGGCGCGCCGGACGTGCTCGACGTGATCAAGCAGCGTTCGATCGACCTCGTCATCAACGACTTCAAGAGCGGCCGCGGCCCGACCGACAACTACCGCATCCGCCGCGCGGCGGTCGAAGCGTCGATCGCCTCGCTGACCTCGCTCGACACCGCGCATGCCCTGGTGACCTCGCTGGAATCTGAAGCCGGCCCGCCGCGCTCGCTCCAGGAGTACCAAGCGACGCACACCGGAGCCCTGGCGCACTAGCCGTGCGGCGCGACGCGGTGCTGCTCGGGTTGGCAGCGCTTCCTCTGTCAGGGTGCGCCGTGATTCGCGACCGCGTCCGCGTTGCCGTGAAGGGCTGCGTCGACGTGCCGTACATGCCGGCCACCGGGATCGTCATGATCTCGGGATCGCTGCGCTCCCGTTACGTTCGGCAACCCGTATCGTACGTCTTGGCGGTCGGCGACGGCGTCGACCGGCGCGCGATCGATCGTGCGATCTACGTGCTGCCGGGCCGCAGCGTAACTGCGCGCGAGGTCTTTGCCGGACTCAACTACGGCGCACCATTTGGGGCGGCGATGCGAGCGAATCCGATTCTACGGCGCTCGGTCCTGGTCTCGTTCGATGCCGGCGATTCGTACTTCCATCCCCGCGCGTCGGGCGAGAATCGCTTGGCGCTCGTCACCGAGGAACTTGCCGGCGTCGTGGCAAGGCTCACCGGCTCGCGTCCGAAGCGTGAAGCGTTAGTCGGGATGTCGATGGGTGGGTACGGTGCCCTCCTCGCGGCAGAACGCCAACCGGAGCGCTATCGGGCCGTGGCGGTCGCGGGGCCCGCGCTCTTTCCGTCATACGAAGACGAGCGCGGCAGCGTCGGTGATGCATTCGACGGGGCGGCCGACTTTGCGCGCTACGACGTCGTCGGGCAGGCTGGGGCGCTCCGCGGTCGTGCGGTGCGGATTCGCTGCGGGTTGAGCGACCCGTTCGCCCCCGGCGTGCGCGCGTTCGCCCGAGCGTGCCCGTCGGCAGACGTGGTGATCGAGAAGGGTTGCCACGACGACGGCTTCTGGCGGGCCAGCGGCCAGGCGCTGCTGGAGT
This sequence comes from Vulcanimicrobiota bacterium, assembly GCA_003168375.1. Lineage (GTDB taxonomy): Bacteria > Vulcanimicrobiota > Vulcanimicrobiia > Vulcanimicrobiales > Vulcanimicrobiaceae > Vulcanimicrobium > Vulcanimicrobium winogradskyi. The sequence continues at coordinate 655,544 of PMSI01000003.1, read as the reverse complement.
TCGTCGCCGCCCACCTCTAACCGCGTTTCAGGAACTTCCCAAGTGCCTGTCCGCGCCGTGCGGGATGAGAAAATACGCGGTGACGATTTCGTGGCGCGCGCAAAGGCGATGAGATCCGAGCGGCGCTAGTGACCCCAGCTGGGCGCGATACGGTGCGCGTTTAGCCAGATCATCACGAGCCAAGCTGCGACCGACGATCACTAAGCCGACAAGAATGCGCGTGGGCACGTCCCCGCGTGAAAGTCGAGCCTCGCGGCGAACAACCTCCGCCTCCGCCTCGGCCTCGCGCAAGGCTTCGACTGGGTCTGTCGCTTGATGGCCGAGACCGCCGCGCGGCGAAAAATACGCCATACGCCCATGTACCGTAAGCGGCTCCCATGGTTACGCCGCGCTGCGCAGCTTGCTGAGGGCCCGGGCGAGGAGCTTCGAGACTTGGCTCTGCGAGAGGCTGAGGCGGGCGGCGAGCTCGGCTTGGGTGAGCCCGGCGCCGTAGGTGCCGAGCACGATCGTGCGCTCGCGCTCGGCGAGCTCGTCGACCGCCATCGCGAGTGCGATGCGCTCTTCGAGAGCGATGCCGAGGCTGGTGTCGGCGAGGAGATCGATGCGCTCGGGACCGTCCGGCGAGTCCGGTTCGGGGAGCGAAACGTGTTCGGCACGGCGCAGGCTCCGCAGCTCGGCGACGGTCTCGGCGCCGACGCCGAGCGCGGCGGCGAGCTCGGTGGTCGTGGGCTCGCGGTGGTTGGCCTTCGTCAGCGCTTCCCATGTTTCCGCATAGCGCTTCTCCAGCGCGATCAGCGTGCGCGGCGTGCGCACGAGCCGCTCGTGATCCCGAACGTAGTGCATCAGCTCGCCGACGATCATGATCCAGGCATACGCCTGAAACGGTGTCTGCATCTCGGGCCGATAGTTCGCGGCAGCCTTGATCAAGCCGATCGCCGCGACTTGCTCCAGATCCGCGCGGTCGTTGTACGGGCGCTTGAACTTCCGCGCGCCGCGTGCGCACAGGTGACAGTATGCGTCAATGACCGCGTTGCGCCGCTCGACGGAGCGGTCGGCGCAGTAGCGTGTAACGAGGACTTCCCGCAAGCTCATTTTGAAACGCTCCCGATCAATGCGTAGAGTGGAATAAATACGGAGAAGACGATGAACCCGACGACGGTGCCGAGCGCGCCGATGAGCGCCGGTTCGAGCACCGCGCCGAGCGTCGCGATCGACGCCTCGACGTCGGTCTCGAAATAGCTCGCGACCTTGAGCAGCATCTCGTCGACCAGCCCCGTCTCTTCGCCGACGCGGACGAGCGCGACGGCGAGCGGATCGAACAAGCGCGACGCTTCGAGCGGGGCGGTGAGCGGTTCGCCGGCGCGCAGTGCGACGTCGACGCGCCCGAGCGCCGCGGCGTACGACGGGCTGCCGGCGACCGGGACGACGACGGCGATCGCGGTGACGAGGTCGATCCCCGATCGCAGCAGCGTCGCGAGCATACGGGCGACGCGCGCCGTGATCGACTTCTGCAGCATCGTCCCGACCACCGGAAGCCGCAGCCGGGCAGCATCGAGGAGCAGGGCGCCGCGCGCGGTTCGCGCTGCGAGAACGGTCGCGCCGATCAGCGCGGCGAGCGACACGCCGCCGGCGATCCAAACCGCCGGCTCTTGGAGCGCCGACCCGATCGCGAGCAGCGCGCGCGTCGTCGTCGGCAGCTCGGCGTGGAAGGCGTCGAACATCTGGGCGAACATCGGCACGATCCGCGCGATGAGGAACAGCACCAGGCCGAGTGCAGCGGTCGTCACGACCGCTGGGTAGGCCAGGGCCGCACGCACCTTCTTGCGCAGATCGGCATCCCGCTCGAGGAACGAGGCGAGGCGCTCGAGGACATCGTCGAGGATTCCGCCGGCCTCACCGGCACGGACCATCGCGACGTAAAGCGGCGCGAACGCGCGCGGACGGCGCTCCAGCGCGTCGCCGAGCGAACTGCCGTGCTCGACGTCGGCGACGACGCCGCGCAGCGACTCGCGCAGGACGGGATCCGACGTGCGTTCGATCGCGACCTCGAGCGCGCGGCGCAGCGGTACGCCGGCGCGGACCAGCGTCGAGAACGAGCGGAAGAAGGCCAGCAGCGCGCGCCGGGCCGGCCGTCCGAGGCTCAGGGATCCGCCCAGCGTTCGCGCCAGCGCGGTCTCGCGGTCGACGGCCGTGACGAAGAGGGCGCGCGTGCGCAGGTTCGCGAGCACCGCGTCGACGGACGGCGCCTCCATCGAGCCGCATACGAGTTCGCCTGCGGCGCTGCGCGCGCGATAGCGGTACAGCCCGTCGGTCACGGCGCGCTCCGCTCGAAGCCGCGCACCTCGGAAGGGCGGTTCGTCGCCGACCTGGCCTCCGCAAGGGTGACCTCGCCGCGCACGACGAGTTCCGAGAGGTGCGTCTCGAGGGTCTGCATCCCCGCCGCGCGGCCGGTCACGATCGTGTTGCGGAGCTGGTGTGTCTTCCCTTCGCGGATCAGCGCGCGCACGGCGTCGGTCCCGATCAGGATCTCGGCGGCGGCCCGCCGCCCGGCGCCGTCATGACGCGCGACCAGGCGAAGCGCGACGATACCGGCGAGCACCGCCGCGAGCTGCGTGCGGATCTGCGCGTGGGCATCGGCCGGGAACGCGTCGACGATGCGGTCGACGGTCTGCGCCGCGTCGTTCGTGTGCAGCGTCGCGAAGACGAGGTGCCCCGTCTCCGCCGCGGTGAGGCCGGCGGCCATCGTTTCGCGATCGCGCATCTCGCCGATGAGGATCACGTCCGGGTCGGCCCGCAAGAAGCCGCGAACGGCCTCGGCGTAGTCGCTCACGTCGCGGCCGATCTCGCAATGCGTGACCAGCGAGCGCGCGGCGACGTGCACGTACTCGACCGGATCTTCGACCGTGACGACGTTGCGCTCGCTGGTGCGGTTGATACGGTCGACGAGCGCCGCGAGCGCGGTGGTCTTCCCGCTCCCGGTCGGGCCGGTGAAGAGCACGAGTCCGGCGGGGCGATGCGCCAGCGTCGCGACGGCCGCCGGCAGCGCGAGCTGTTCGAGCGACGGCACCGACTCGGCGAGGAGGCGAACCGCCACACGCAGGCCCTGCCCGTGGCGATATACGTGGACCCGGTACGGTCCGCCGTCCGTGCTGTGCGGCGCCGCGCCGTCGGCGCTGCCGCGTGCGTCGAGGCGCGCGAGCTGCGCGGCCGAAAGCGCCGCGGCGAGGAACGCGCGGACGTCGGTCTCCTCGACCGGCGGGGCGTCGAGCGCGGCGAGACGGCCGGCGATGCGGAGCGCCGGCCGGTCGCTGCCGCCGAAATGCAGGTCGGTCGCTCCGCGCGCGCGGGCGCCGCGAACGAGATCGGCGATCCGGATCGTTCCGAGACTCACCGCGCGCCGCTCCACGGCACGACGCGCGTCAGCTCGTCGAAGGACGTCGTGCCGGCGAGCACCTTCGCGAGCGCGTCGTCGCGCATCGGCCGGTAGCCGCCGCGCGCCGCCAGCTGCGCGATCTGCACGCTCGACGCGCCGGTCGCGATCGCGTCGCGCACGCCGTCGTCGAGTTCCATCAGCTCGTACACGCCGGTGCGGCCGAGGTAGCCGCTGCCCGCGCAAGCGCGGCAGCCGCCGGCGACGTACCAGGCATCCTGTGCGATGCCGAGCGACGCGCGACGCGGCCGCGGGATCGCCTCGCGGACCCGGCATTGCTCGCAGAGCGTCCGCACGAGCCGCTGCGCGACGACCGCTGTGAGTGCGGCCGCGAGCGAGTGCCGTGCGACACCCAGCTCGGCGAGCCGGTCGATCGTGCGCGGGGCGTCGTTGGCGTGGAGCGTCGTGAAGACGAGCTGCCCTGCCAGCGCCGCGGAGACGGCGACCGCCGCGGTCTCCGCGTCGCGCATCTCGCCGACCATGACGACGTTCGGATCTTGGCGCATGAACGCGCGCAGCACGAGCGGGAACGTCAAACCCGCCCGGACGTTCACCTGAACCTGCGAGACGCCGCCCAGGCGCATCTCGACCGGATCCTCGACCGAACAGACGTTGCGGGAGCCGGTATCGAGCTCGGTGAGGGAGGCGTACAACGTCGTCGTCTTGCCGCTCCCCGTCGGCCCGGTGACGACGATGAACCCCCACGGCGCGTTGGCCGCAAGCCGATAGCGCTCGAGGATCGCGGAGGGGATTCCGAGCGCGCCGAGGTCGGGCGTCGCCGCGTACCGGTCGAGCAGCCGCACGACGAGCTTCTCGCCGTCGGTCGTCGGAACCGAGGCGACGCGCGCGTCGATCTCGCGCTGCTCGAACGGAACCCCGCAGCGTCCGTCCTGCGGGGTGCGGCGGTCGGCAATATCCATACCGGCGAGCAGCTTCAGACGCGAGACGAATGCCGGCAGCAGCCCGGCGGGGATCGTCTCGTGCTCGCGCAGGATGCCGTCGACGCGCAATCGCACCCGTCCGCCGTCCGCGCCGGGCTCGACATGGATGTCGCTGGCGTGCGCGGCGATCGCGCGCGCGAACAGTAGCTCGACGGCGCGGACCGCCGGCACGGTCGAACCGCCCTCTCCCGCTGGCTCGGTGCGCTCGCCGTAGGCGACGTGGAGATGCTCCCGAATCGCCTCCCGAGCCATCGGCAGCGGACGGACGCGCAGCCGTGTCGCGGCGCGTAGCGCGTCGACGGTCGCCGCGTCGGCGGGATCGGCAAGTGCGACCGAGAGCACGCCGTCGGCGAGTCCCAGCGGAAGAGCATCGTAACGGAACGCGAGCGCGCGGGGAAGGCGCGCCAGGGCCTCGGGATTCGCAGCGAAAGTCGCCATGGGTCACGAATCGGAAACAGCCTGGAAAAATACAGGCAACATTTCCGATCGTTTCTTAAATATCGTTAATTCGGGAAACAGTACAGAATGCTGACAACCATGCTGCGATGAGCGAGACCACGGCGTACACGGACTACCTGACGATCACGACCAAGACGCGCTACGAGATCCGCGACATCACCGAGCACGTCGAACGCGTTCGTGCGGCGGCGAACCTATGGGATGGGTTCGTCCTGGTGAGCACGATGCACATCACCTCGAGCATCTTCGTGAACGACCACGAGTCGGGGCTGTGGCGCGACATCTTGGAGTGGGTGGAGAAGCTCGCGCCGACCGGGCTTGACTACGCGCACCACCAGACCGGCGAGGACAACGGCGACGCGCACCTCAAGCGTATGCTGCTCGGCCATCAGGTCATCGTCCCGGTGACGAACGGCGCGCTCGATCTCGGCCCGTGGGAACGCATCCACTACGGCGAGTTTGACGGCATGCGCCCGAAACGAGTGCTCTTAAAGGCGTTCGGCCTGCGCGGCTAGCCGACCCGGACGCTGAGCATCGAGATCGATCCGCCGTCGCCGCCCTCGACCGGGTAGGTGATCGTATCGGTAGGCTGCTGCGTCGCGAGTACGTAGAGCAGCGGGAGGTAGTGCTCGGGCGTCGGTATCGAGAGGAGCGCGTCGTTGCCGAGCGCTTCGTAGTCGATCAGCGGTTCGTGCTCGCCGGCGTTCATCAGCTCGCGGGCGCGCTGCTCGAACCGGACGGCCCAGTCGAACTGCTGCGCCGGGTGCCGGCCCCACGCATAGGCGTGCAGGTTGTGGACGACGTTACCGCTGCCGGCGATCAGCACGCTCTCGTCGCGCAGCGGTGCGAGCCGTTTTGCGAGCTCGTAGTGCGCCGCGGGCGGCAGCATCTCATCGATCGCGAGCTGCACGACCGGAACGTCCGCATTCGGATAGGCGTGCACGAGCACCGACCACGTGCCGTGGTCGAGGCCCCAGCGCTCGTCGGGAACAACGTCGACCGGGCGCAGCAGTTCGCGAACGCGCGCCGCAAGTTCCGGGTCGCCCGGCGCCGGGTAGTTCACCTCGTACAGCTCGCGCGGGAAGCCGCCGAAGTCGTGGATCGTGCGCGGCTTTTGCATCGCGGTGACGTGCGTTCCGGGGACGTACCAGTGCGCGGAGATCGCGAGGATCGCGCGCGGGCGCGGCAGCCCCGCAGCGAGCGCGGACCAGCCGCGCGTGTACGCGTTCTGCTCGAGCGCGTTCATCGGGTTGCCGTGACCGAAGAAGATCGCCGGCAGCCGCGCCATCTCAGACCTCCGAGAGCGTGCGGCTGAGTGCGAAGGCGTCTGCGAGCAGCGCGTAGGAATGCGTGCGCGACGCGTAGTCGGGCGTGATCGTCAGGATCATCGCTTCGTCGGCGCCGTGCGCCGCCGCCGCGGCCTCGATCCGCTCGCGCACGGCGTGCGCCGTCCCGAGCGCGAGCCGGCGGCGGTTGTACGCGATCTCGTCGCGGTCGTACGGCGTGTAGGGGTACCCGAGCGCTTCCTGGCGCGAGGGCACCGGCAGGTCGACACCGTGCCGAATACGCAGGCGCCACAGGTCGATCGTCGCTGCCAGCTCTTCGGCCTCGTGCGCCGTCTCGGCGGCGAGCGCCGCCACCGTCAACAGGACGCGCGGCTCACTGCAGCGCGCCGACGGCCGAAAGTCGCGGCGGTACATGCGGGTTACCGCTTCGGCATCGCCGCTGATGAAGTGCGCGAACGCGAACGGCAGGCCCAACTCCGCCGCGAGCGCGGCGCTGTAGTCGGACGAACCGAGCAGCCACACTTCAGGCGAGCTTTCACCGCTCGGCATCGCGACGAGCTTCGCGAACGGATGATCGGCCGGGAGCGTGCGGTCGAGGAAACCGACGACGTCTTGAACCTGGCGCGGAAAGCGTTGGATCTCGGTCGATTCCAGCGCCATCGAAACGCGCTGCGAGCCGCCCGGCGCGCGCCCGATCCCGAGATCGATGCGGCCTGGTGCCAGCGCCTCCAGCATGCGGAACTGCTCGGCGACCTTCAGCGCGGCGTAGTGGGGGAGCAGCACGCCGCCCGTTCCGACCCGCATGCGCGTGGTCTCGGCGGCGATGCGCGCCAGCAAGACCTCCGGCGCGGGGTCGCCGAGCCCTTGCATCGCGTGGTGCTCGGCGAGCCAGTAGCGATGGTAACCCAGCCGTTCGGCCTCGCGCGCGAGCGCAAGCGTCGCGAGGATCGCCTCACGCGGACTCGCTCCGGCGAGGACGGGCGACTGATCGAGGATGCCGACGGGGAGAGCCATACCTTCACGTCAGAAGGCGTGGCCGTCCCGCTCGGATGCAGTCAGGGTTTGATCGCGACCGCCAGAACCTCCGGCGCGGCGTGGGCCTCGAAGCGCTTGAAGTTCTCGGCGAAGAGCCCGGCGAGGTGCTTCGCCTGCTCGTCATAGGCCGCTTTGTCGGCCCAGGCGTTGCGTGGATTGAGGACGTCCGGCGGCACGTCCGGAACCTCGGTCGGGATCGCCAAGCCGAAGTACGGTTCGCGCTCGAACGCGACGTTCGCCAGGCGCCCTTCGATCGCGGCGTTGAGCATCGCGCGCGTGTACGCGATCTCCATGCGGGAGCCGACGCCGTAGCCGCCGCCGGTCCAGCCGGTGTTGACCAGCCAGCAGTTGACCTCGTGTTTCGCGATGCGCTCGCCGAGCAGCTTCGCGTAGACCGTCGGGTGGTGCACCATGAACGGCGCGCCGAAGCAGGTGGAGAAGGTCGCGACCGCCCCCTGCACGCCCCGTTCGGTGCCGGCAACCTTCGCCGTGTAGCCGGAGAGGAAGTGGTACATCGCCTGCTCGGGTGAGAGCTTCGCGATCGGCGGCAGCACTCCGAACGCGTCCGCGGTCAGCATGACGATGTTGGTCGGATGGCCGGCCATCCCGCTCTTCACGTAGTTGGGGAGGAAGCTGATCGGATACGCGGAGCGCGTGTTCTCGGTGAGCGACGCGTCGTCGACGTCGAACTCGCGCGTCTGCGGATCCATGACGACGTTCTCGAGCACCGTACCGAAGCGGTGCGAGGCGGCCCAGATCTCCGGCTCCGCCTCCTGGCGCAGTTTGATCATCTTTGCGTAGCATCCGCCTTCGAAGTTGAAGACGCCGTCGGCCGACCAGCCGTGCTCGTCGTCGCCGATCAGCGGGCGGTGCGGGTCGGACGAGAGCGTCGTCTTGCCGGTGCCCGAGAGGCCGAAAAAGATCGCCGTGTCGCCGGCCTTCCCGACGTTCGCCGAGCAGTGCATCGAGAGCACGTTGCGCAGCGGCATCAGGTAATTCATCACCGTGAAGACGGACTTCTTGGTCTCGCCGGCGTAGCGCGTGCCGCCGATCAGGATGATGCGGCGCGCCAGGTTCACCAGGATGAACGTCGACGACGCCGTGCCGTCGCGGGCCGGATCGGCTTCGAACAGCGGGACGTTGACGACGGTGAACTGCGGCGCGAACGACTCGTCGTGGTCTGCCGTGTCGATGAAGAGGTCGCGCGAAAACAGGCTGTGCCAGGCGAACTCGGTCACGATGCGCACCGGCAGCCGGTAGTGCGGATCGGCGCCGACGTAGCAGTCGAGCGCGAAGACGTCCTTGCCGGCCAGGTACTCGCCGACCCGCGCGAGCAGCGCGTCGAACATCTTCGCGTCGGTCGCCTTGTTGACGGACCAGTCGATGTGCGTCTCGCTGCCGGGTTCGCGAACGAAGAATTTGTCGTTCGGCGATCGGCCGGTGTGCTTGCCGGTCTCGACCGCCATCTGACCGGCCGCGCCGAGCCTGCCCTCGTCCCGGGCCAGAGCGTGCTCGTAAAGCTGCGGGACGCTTTGGTTCCGGTACACGGTCCCCACGCTGCCCAGGCCGAGGCTGGACAGGTGCGCGTCGAACGACTGCGAGGGATTCGGGACGGTGAGAATGGGCCTGCTCCTGGGGCGACGGGCTGCGGTGCGCGCTGGGGAAAGGGAGATTGCGTTCGCTCGTTTGGGCCGACGTGCCTCGTACGGCACCAAACGCGAAGAGGGATGGTTCTAAGGAATTCGGTGCACGAGCTCTTCACCGTCCTCCCGCCCGGCGAAGCGTTCGCGACCTTTGGTCGCGGTTGCTCCCCGGTCGACCGGTCGGAAATCGTCCCGCTCGAAGCGGCGCTCGGTCGCGTCTTGGCCGTCGACGTGCCGGCGCACGAGACGCTGCCGGCGTTCGCGCGCTCGACGATGGACGGATACGCCGTTCGCGCCGCCGATACGAACGGTGCCTCGGAGCAATCCCCGGCGTACCTGCGCCTGGTCGACGACGTGCCGACCGGGGTGGTGCCGCTCCGGTCCGTCGGCCCGCGCGAGGCGGTGCGGACCCACACCGGCGCGATGATCCCGCCCGGCGCCGACGCCGTCGTCATGGTCGAGGACACCAACCAGACTGGGGATGAGATCGAAGTGCTCGCCGCGGTGGCGCCCGGCGAGGACGTGCTGGTGATCGGCGAAGACATCGTCGCCGGCGCGCTCGCGGTCCCGGCCGGACGGCGGCTGCGGGCCGCGGACCTCGGCGGGCTCGCCGCGCTCGGCGTCACGCAGGTGACCGTGTGGGCGCAGCCGCGCGTCGCGATCCTCTCGACCGGCGACGAGGTCGTGCCGATCGGCGCGGTCCCGGGTCCCGCGCAGGTGCGCGACGTGAACGCGACCACGGTCGCCGCGGTCGTCGCGCAAGCCGGCGGGATCCCGGTCCCCTGCGGGATTGCGCCCGACGATGCGGCGCAGCTCGAAGCGGCGCTCCGCGCCGCACGCGACGGCGCCGATGCGGTCGTGCTCTCCGCGGGCTCGTCGGTCTCGGTACGCGATCTGACCGCGCAGGCGGTGGCGCGGCTGGGTCCGCCGGGTGTGCTCGTGCACGGTATCGCGATCAAGCCCGGGAAGCCGACGGTGCTCGCGATCTGCAGCGGTACGCCGGTCGTCGGGCTGCCCGGGAATCCGGCGAGCGCACTCGTCGTCGCCTGGCGGATCGTGCGTCCTTTGGTCCGCCTGCTCGCCGGCGAGCGGGTCGACGCCGACGGGCTCGGCGACGAGCGCGAGCTCAGCGCGGTGCTCGACGTGCCGGTGCCGTCACGCCCAGGCCGCGAGGACTTCAGGCCGTGCACCCTCGCGCGAAGCGCGGACGGCGCGCTGCACGCGACGCCGGTGTTCGGCGCGTCGAACCTCATCTTCACGCTGATCCGCGCCGACGCGCTGATCGCGGTCCCGCTCGACCGCAGCGGCCTCGCCGCCGGCGAAACCGTCCGGGTCATCGTGCCATGACGCAGGACCGACGTACCGTCTTTCTGCACGACGTTCCGCTGGAACAGGCGCGCGCGCGCTTCGACGCGGCGCTCGCGGCAAGCGGAGAACGCGCGCTTGCGGTCGAGACGCTCGCGCTCGGCGACGCGCTCGACCGCGTAACGGCGCGTCCCGTGATTGCGCGCGTCTCCTCGCCGCACTATCACGCCTGCGCGATGGACGGGATCGCGGTCGTCGCGGCGCGCACCGCGGCAGCGCGAGAGACCGCCCCGCTCGAGCTGACGGCGGAAGAAGCGCCGGTGGTCGACACCGGTGACCCGCTCCCTCACGGGTTCGACGCCGTGATCCCGATCGAGCAGGTCGAGCCGCGTGAAAACGGGCGCGTGGCGATTCGCGCCGCAGTCGCGCCGTTCGAGCACGTGCGCACGATCGGGGAAGACGTCGTCGCGAGCGAGGTCGTCGTGCCGGCGATGCGCCGTCTCGGCCCGGCCGATCTCGCGTCGTGCGCCGCCGCGGGGGTCGCAGCGGTCGATGTCGTCGCGCGTCCGTCCGTCACAGTGATCACGACGGGCGATGAGCTCGTCGATGTGACTGCTGCGGCGCCGCAGCCCGGTGATATCCTCGATTCCAACGCCGTGCTGCTGAACGCATGCGTTCGGGCGTACGGCGGCGACGTCGTCGCGGAACGCCGCGTGCGCGACGATGAGGCTTCGCTGACCGCCGCGGTGCGCGACGCGATCGGCGCAAGCGACGTCGTGATCGTGAACGCCGGTTCGTCCGCGGGGCGCGACGATTACACGGCCCGCGTGTTCGCAGGCTTCGGCGACGTCGTCGTGCACGGCGTCGCGATCCGGCCCGGCCATCCGCTCGTGCTCGCGGTCGCCCGTGACACGGGGGTTCCGCTGGTCGGGATCCCGGGTTACCCGGTCAGTGCCGCGATCTGCGCCGATCTGTTTCTCCGTCCGCTGCTCGAGCGCCTCGGGCGGCGCGACGCGCCGGACACCCGCGACGTGGAGGTCGAACTCGCGCGCAAGCTGTTCTCGCCGCTCGGCGAGGACGAGTTCATCCGCGCGGTCGCGGCGCGCGTCGACGGGCGGCTGGTCGCGACGCCGCTGCGGCGCGGCGCCGGCGTGATCACGTCGCTCTCCCGCGCCAACGTGCTGATCATGGTCCCGCGCTTCAGTGAAGGCGCCCGGGCCGGAACGGTGCTGTCTGCGCGCGCACTGCGCCCGCTCGAACAGATCGAGCGAACACTGCTCGCCGTCGGCAGCCACGACGTCGCGCTCGACCTGCTCGCGGGCCGGCTCGCCGCCGGCGGTGTCGAGCTCGTGTCGGCACACGTCGGCAGCATCGCGGGGCTGGTTGCGCTCCGCGAGCGGTCGGCGCATCTGGCAGGGACGCACGTACTCGACCCCGCCACCGGGACGTACAACGACGAGGCCGTTCGGCGCTACGGGCCGCGCGAACCGGTCGCTCTCGTCCGGCTCGCAGAACGCGAACAAGGCTTGCTGGTCGCGCCCGGTAACCCGTTGCGCATCGCTGCGCTCGCGGATATCGTTCGCAGCCGAGCGCGATACATCAACCGCCAGCCCGATGCCGGGACACGCATTTTGCTCGACGCGCTGCTTGCGCGCGCCGGGATCGCACCGGAGGGAATCACGGGGTACGAGCGTCTCGAGTTCTCGCACCTCGCGGTCGCGCAGTTGATCGCCAACGGCAGCGCCGACGCGGGGCTCGCGATCCGCGCCGCTGCGCGGGCGTTCGACCTCGATTTCATTCCGATCGCGTGGGAGCCGTACGATCTCGCGCTCTTGGCCGCGTCACTCGACGAGCCGCGGATCGCGCGCGTCATCGCGACCTTGCGCGAGCCGGCGTTTCGCGCCGAGGTCGAGGTGCTGGGCGGCTACGATTGCGCGCAAGCAGGCAGCGTTCGCATCGTGGAACCCGCCGCGGTGGAGGCGCGATGAACGTCGAGCTGTTCGGGATGGCGCGCGCGCTGGCCGGGGTCTCGCACGTCGTGCTCGCGCTCGACGAACCGGTCGAGCTCCACGATTTCCTGCGTTCGCTCGCCGAAGCGGTACCTGCGCTCGTCCCCGACGTGATCGCTGCCTCACTCGATGCGTTCGTCGAGCCGAACCTGTTGCTGCTCGACGGCTGCCGCGCGCCGCGCGCCGGCGAGACGTTCGTCGATGCCGATCGCCCCTGCGTGCTCTTCCTCGCGAGCGGCGGATGATGGGCTACGCCGGGCCGCGCGACCTCATGGAGATCGATCTGACGACGCGGACGTGGCGGCGTAGCGCGCTCGGCGACGACGTCTTTGCGGACGCGCTGGGCGGCGTCGGGCTGGCCGTGCGGCTGATCGACGAACGCGTGCGCGGACCGCTCGATCCGCTCAGCCCCGAGAATCCGATCGTCTTCGCGGCCGGCCCGTTCGCCTCGACGCCGGTCCCGGCGGCGAACAAGCACGCGCTGGCGACGATCTCGCCCTTGACGGGGCTGTTGAACGAAGGCCTCTCGTCGAGCCATTTCTCTGCGGTTTTGCGACGGTGCGGCCTTGCGGCGCTGGTGATCCGCGGCGCTGCGGAGCACTGGACGACGATCGCGATCGACGGCGACGAGGTGCGGTTCGAGGACGCTTCCGCGCTCCAGGGGCAATCCGCGCGCGAGACGACGAAGTCGCTGCGCGACGCCTACGGCGATCGTTCGCTGCGGGTCTGCGCGATCGGCGCGGCCGGCGAGCGCGGCGTGCGCTACGCCGCCGTCGAGAACGACGGGCGGCAGGCGGGCCGCGGCGGAACCGGCGCCGTGTTCGGCGCGAAGCGGCTCAAGGCGGTCGCGCTGCGCGGCCGCGGCGAAGTCGGGATCGCCGACCCCAAGCGAACCGCGTCGATCGCGGCGACGCTGAAGGCACGCGCGCTCGGCCCGAAGACAGCGAAGTACCGCGTGCTGGGGACGAGCGCGAACCTGCGCGTGCTGCAGCGGATGGGTCAGCTGCCGACGCGCAACTTCACCGCGGCGCAGTTCGAGGGCGCGGAGAACGTGACGCCGGAGCGCGCGCGCGAGTCGAAGGCGACCTACGTCGAGCTGCGGGCGGGTTGCGCGGGCTGCCCGGTACAGTGCGAGCACCTCTACGTGCGCAAGGACCGCGACCGCCGCAGCGCCGCGGCGAGCGAGTACGAGTCGGTCTGGGCGTTCGGCCCGAACTGCGGCGTCGACGATCTCGACGCCGTGCTCGACGCGATCGGGCGCTGCGACGAGCTCGGGCTCGACACGATCTCGACCGGGTCGGCGATCGCGTTCGCGATGGAGTGCGCGGAGCACGGCCTCGTCCGCAGCGACGCGTTCGGTCCGAAGCTGCGCTTCGGCAACGGCGCGGTGTTGATCCCGGCGATCGACGCGATCGGCGCGCGGCGCGGCCTGGGTGACGTGCTCGCCGACGGCGTGCGCGCCGCGGCGCGGCAGATCGGCGGCGGGGCCGAGCGGTTCGCGATGCACTGCAAAGGGCTCGAGTTGCCCGGCTATGAGCCGCGCGCGCTCCCGACGTACGCGCTCGGACTGGCGACGTGTACGCGCGGCGCGTGCCACAACCGCTCGGCGACGTACGACAAGGACCTGCGCGATCCGTCGGACGATCGCAGCGACGCCGCGCGCGCGCAGGACGCGATCGAGGCGGAGGACCGCGCGGTCGCCTGGGACAGCCTCGTGCTGTGCAAGTTCATCCGCGACTGCTTCGAGGACTTCGACACCGAAGCCGCCGCGCTGTGGAGCGCCGTCAGCGGCGTGCAGCTCGACGGCGCCGGTCTGCGTGCCGCCGCGCAGCGCACCTGGGAGCGCAAGCGCGCGATCAACGCACGGCTCGGCTGGACGCGGGACGACGACACGCTGCCGGAACGGCTGTTCGCCGAAGCGATCGCCGACGGCCCGAACGCCGGCCGGCGCGTCGAGCCCGGGCGGCTGGCCTCGCTGCGCGACGCGTATGAGGGGCTGCGCGCGGCGGCGGGTACGGCGCTTCCGGTCGGCTAACCGGGCTACGATGCGCCGGTTCTTCGTCCTCGCGATCGCGATCGCGTTCGCGTGCAGCGCGCTCCCGGCGAGCGCGCGAACGCCGGTTCCGATCGGAACGTTTCCGTCCGGCGCGGTCGACGGCATCACCGATGTGGCCGGCGTGAAAGTCGGGCACGTCACCAAAGTCGAAGGGACGAACGTGCGCACCGGGGCGACCGGGATCATCGCGAACGACGACACGTGGAACCAGCGCGTCGCCGCGGCGACCTTCGCGCTGAACGGCAACGGCGAGATGACCGGCGCGCACTGGGTCGACCAGTCCGGGTTTCTCGAGGTCCCGGTCGTGCTGACCGACACGCTCGACGTCGGCCGCGCCGACGACGGCGTCGTCTCGTGGCTGATCGCGAAACATCCGCAGATCGGCGTGCGCGAGGACGTCCCGCTGCCTGTCGTCGCCGAGTGCGACGATCAGGGGATCAACGACATTCAGGGACGGCACGTCCGCGCCGAGGACGTCACCGCGATGCTCGACGCGGCGAAACCCGGCGACTTTGCGCGCGGCAACGTCGGTGCAGGAACGGGAATGCGCGCGTTCGGATTCGCCGCCGGGATCGGCTCGGCGTCGCGCGTGCTCCCAGCGCAGCTCGGCGGCTACACCGTCGGCGTACTGGTGAACGCGAACACCGGATCGCGCGCCGAGCTGCGCATCGACGGCGTTCCGGTCGGCCGCGCGCTGCTGCGCGAGCTGCTGCCGGTCTATCCACGCACCGCCGGCTACGCGCGGCCGGTTCACGGGCGCGCCGCCGACGGGAGCATCATCATCGTCGTCGCGACCGACGCGCCGCTCGACCACGCGCGGCTGCACGACATCGCGAAGCGTGCTGGAATGGGTCTCGCGCGCACCGGAGCGACTTCACACGTCTCGAGCGGCGATCTGTTCATCGCGTTCTCGACGACGCATCGCTATCCGCGCGCCGGCGGGATCACCGGGCCGCCGGTGGAGAGCGAGGAGGACCGCGTGGACGCGCTGTTCGCGGCGACCGTCGAAGCGACTGAAGCCGCGATCGACGACGCACTCTTCAGCGCGCACGACGTCACCGGCCGCGGCGGTGTCAGCTATCGCGCCCTGCCGTACGCGCGGGTGGAACCGTTGCTGAAGCGCTAGCGAAGTAGAGAGGAGTAAGCGACCCGACATCGAAAGAAGTGGCCGGTTATGTCCTAGTGCCGAGCAGCCGACTGTGTACGCACAGTTCCGCGGGGTGTATTTCATGAACGACCTTTCGCACGCGACGAAGTCCGCCACGGTCAGCGCAACAGGCGATATGGTTCTCACCCCGAGCGGATTCCGGCCGAGCTCGTCGGTGCACCTCATTCCATCGAGCGGGCCGCCGCAGTGGCCGCCGATCAACAGCGCTTTCACCGCAGCGGGAGCTGCCGCGCCGACGATGCCCGCTGCTCCAGGTCATACCGCCAAGGCGCCGCAGGTTTCCGCGATTCAGCCATTCGGGTCTCATGCGATCACGTTCGCCTATCGGAACGGTCCGCCGGAGCTTTTGGCCGAGTGGACCGTGCCGCCCGCGCCGTTGAAACAGTCGGGTCAGACGATCTTTCTGTCCATCGGAATGCAGACGACGGCGGACATCGTCCAAGCGGTTCTGCAGTGGGGCCCGTCCGCAGCCGGCGGCGGCAATCACTGGAGTGTCGCAAGCTGGTACTTCACCGGGGGCTCGACATACCACACGAGCGCCGTGCCGGTCGCTGTCGGTGCCAGCCTGTACGGAGCAATTCAAGCCGCCGCGACGACGACGACCTTCAATTACAAGGGCTGGTTTCAAAATATTGCGGGTACCAGCGCGAAGATGCCGACCGTCGAATACCCTACGCTGTGGTTCGCGGCTCTTGAAGCATACGGCATAACCGGCCGGTCTGATTACCCCGACATCGCCTCCACGCACTTCACCCAGATTGGCCCGGGCACGTCGACCGTTTCAGAATGGACCTCGATCGACGTCGTCACAGCCTTGGGTCAACACACATCAATCGAGAGCAAGCCGAATTCAGGAGCCGAGATCGACATTTGGTATGGCCCGCGCTTGGCGAATTTCGCCAAATTCGCGATTTGTCAAGTCGGCGCCACACCATACCTGTGGGCCTACCGCGGCGCCGATGGGGCGGTCGCGATCGAGAAGATTCTCGGCGGCCCAGCCGTCGAGTTCAGCCGCACGTTTTCATACCAATGGGATACGAACTTCTCGGGTTTCGCGGGATTCGATCTGAACGGGGCTCCGTACGTATGGGCCTATCGTGCCGCCGACGGCAGAGTATGCATTCACAGCGTCAACGCGACTGGCTCCGGGTTTACGCAAAAGCATACGTCGCAGTGGGACACCGGTTTCTCGAGCTTCACCGCGTTCAAGGACTCCGCAGGCGCTGCCTACGTGTGGGCATACCGCGCCAGTACCGGAACCGTATGCATTCACCAGATTGGTCCTGGCGGGACTGGGTTCACACAGAAGTATTTCTATCTGTGGGATACCGGATTCTCAGGATTTGCGGCGTTCACCATCAACAATGAGCCGTACGTCTGGGCGTACCGTGCCGGCGACGGCAGGGTCTGCATCCACAAGATCGCTGCACAGGGCGCCGGCTTCTCGCAAGTGCACATGTCTACATGGGATAGCGGCTTTACGAATTTTGCAGCGCTGGTCGACGCCGGCGTTGCTCGGATCTGGGCCTATCGAGCGACGACGGGCACCGTGTGTATCCACCAAATAAGTCCCGGGGGAACCGGTTTCGTACAAAAGCTCAATCAACAGTGGGACACGGGCTTTTCAGAGTTTACGGCGTTCGGTCTCAGTATCAGCGCCCTCCAAGACGTGTGGGCGTACCGGACGACCGATGGTCGGATCTGCATTCACCGGATCAACCCGCCCGGAACGAGTTTTACGCAAGTATACTACGGTGAATAGAGCGCACGTCGACATCGGAGGTCCGAACGTCGGCGGCGGCGTGACGCATCGCGCGCTGCCGTACGAACGGGTCCAGCCCTTGCTGAAGAGGTAGGTGAGCCAGGCTAGCGCGTGGTAGGACGCCCCGGGGTGCAGAGGGCCCGGATTCCCGGTCCCATGCCAAGGGGGTACACCATGCGCGGACGCCGCTCGCTGCTGCTCGTTTCTGTCCTCGCGCTCGTCTGCGTGGGCGCAGTGCCGGCGCGCACCGCGCATGCCGGCAGCTGCCAGGGTATCTCGGATGCGATCGCGGCGGTCGAGGTCCAGATCGCCAAGCTCGATCGGGACCCCGGGCCGTTCGGACACCCCGGCGAACCGCTCAAGCCTCAGGGAAAGCCGCTGACGCCCCAGCAAAAGGCGCAGCTCAAGACGCTGCAGGCGAAGCTCGACACCCTGCAAGCGCAACTCGCCGCTTGCGAGGTGCCGCCGCCGACGCCGGCACTGACGGTACCGGCGATCACGGCCGCCGGGATTCAAGTGCCCGACCCGCAGATCGCCGTCGGGCGCAAATACCTCGCGGCGATCGACACGAGCACGCTCGTGTTCTACGACAAAGGGACGATGCAGCCGCTGCAGGCGAGCACGGGCTTCGCGTACGCCAACAACCCGATCCGCGCCAGCGCACTGTTCAGGGCGTTCTTCACGGTGATCGACGCGCAGATGAAGCTTCCCGCGAACGCGTGCGATGCGACGAAGCCCGGCTGGGATAAGTCGTTCGATCCGGCGCAGCCGAACAAGGCGATACCGGGCTGCATCGACGCTGCTTACGACACGCGCGTGCTTTACGATGCGCCGCGGGAGCGCTTCTGGATCGAGTCGGCGGTGAGAAATCCTTTGTGGCCCTGCAAGCCAAAGCCGGGCGTGAACATCGGCGGATTCTTCAAGCCGGACGGCGTCACACTGATCGATCCCGATCCGAGCAACGCCAAGGTCCTGAAGTGTCATACCGATTGGAACACCTCGTGGGCCCATCGGTTCATCGCGATCGCCGTCTCGCAGGTCGGAGCCGACGGTCACGAGGACCTGACCAAGCCGTTCCACCAGTACACGCTCGTGGACGCCTTCGCGGATTGGCCGATCATGTCCATACACGGCGCTATGCTGGTGCTCACCCATCGCGATGCCGGCGCGCCGCTCGCCGTCTTCGACGCCACCGCGCTGGCAAACGGGGTTCACGACAACAGCTCCATGGTGGTGAAGCCGCTTGCCACCTTCCCCGCGTCGTCCTTCGGGGCCGGATCGATCGCGCCGGCGAGCGCAATCTACCTCGTCAACGTCCACGGATCGCCGAGCGAGCCGGCGTACGTCGTCTCCTCGAACGGAAACTCGTTGCTGATCTCCGGCCTCGTGTTCGGAAAAACCGGCGCGCCCAAAGTGCTCGCCGGGGCGAGCGTGCTGCTCGCGACGCCGCTGCACCAATTGCGCCACAGCCCGGTGTATCGCAACGGAAAGCTCTACTTGACGGACTTCGGCTGCGGGGACGCGAGCTGCACGCGCTACGTGTCGCGGCTGATCCGCGTGCCCGTCGGTGTCAACAAGGCCGGTACGGCCGTCGTCGCCTCGGGGAGCGGAACGCCGGGCTTCATCAACTACCAGCTCAATCCGCCGCAAGGCGACATCTCCTACGCGCTGCCGGCGGTCGACGTGAACGCCGCGGACGACATGGTCGTCGCGTTCCAACGCGGGCGGCGCAATCCGGCGACGTTCATTCCGTGGGCAGCGCGCTACTCGACGTACTACCATGACAAAGCGGGCATCAGCAACAGCGCCCTGCTGCACGATGGCGTCTGGACGAAGGGCGTGACGGTCCCGGCCGACCCGGCCGGCAGCGGCGTCATCGACCTTGCTGGGATCGCCGTCGACCCGTCGGACGACCGCACGATCTGGATGTCGCACGCATACTCCAACGGCGCGCGCTACACGCAGATCATGGGCGCGGTGAAGCCCTAGCCGCTTAGCTCCAGCCCTCGGCGCTCGGCAGCCCGGCAGCCGCGGCCTCGGCGGCGCGGCGCATTGCCGCCAGCTCGCCTTCGCCGACCAGGTTCGCAGCGCGGTCGTAGACCGGAGCCGTCGCGCGCACGAAGGTCTCGCGCTGCGCCTCGGTCAGCACGGTGACCTGCATCGAGCGGCGTAGTTCGGCGAGCGCCTCGGCGTCGACGCGCGCGGCGTGCTCGCGCTGCCACGCTATCGCACGTTCCGCCGCTCGCTCGACGAGCGCGCGCCGTTCGCCAAGCGCGGTCAGCGTCTCGGGATTCGCGGCCAGAATCTGCGGCGTGTACGTGTGCGCGGTCAGCGTCAAGAAGCGCTGATGCTCGTAGAATTTCGCCCCGACGATGGTCGGTAGCGGATTGTCCTGCCCGTCGATGCGGCGCTGGCGCAGCGCATCCTTGACCTGGCTGATCGGCATGGGATACGGCGTCACGTCGAGCGCGCTGGCGACATAAAGCTGGATCGGTCCGTCGAGCGTACGCATCCGCAGGTCGCGAATGTCGTCGGCGACGCGCAGCTCTCGAGCATCGTTGGTGTAGTGCCGCACCCCGTTCTCGGAGAAGCCGAGGAACACCAGGTCGACGCTCTCGCCGCAAGCGAGAAGCGATCGCGCATGGGCGCTCTCGAACATGGCAAAGGCGTGCCGGCGGGAACGGAACAAGAACGGAAGCTCGAGCAATTGCGCTTGCGGAACGAGGGTCCCGATCAGCGCACAGTTCACCGCGGCTAGTGCGAGCTCGCCGGTCCGCAGGTCGATCAGCAACTGCGTCGGCCGCTTCTCGTAGGGGATGACCAGCTCGACGCGCAGCTCGCCGCCCGACAGCTCCTCGACCTCGTGCTTGAACGCATGCAGCATGCGCGCCGGCAGCGAGTCGGGCGCGGTCGCGCAGCCGACGCGCAGCGTGCGCGTCGGAGCGAACACCGCGACGTCGCGGCGGTGCTCCAGCGAGAGCAGCTCGTGAATCTGGAACTCCGCGTTGCCGATCCACTGCTGGGTCTCGGCGGTGTCGGCGAAGTGGTCGCGCACGCGGTGGAGCAGCGTTCCGGCCGCCGAGCCGTACTGTTCGGCGGCGGCGATCTCGCTTTCGATCAGCCGTTCGACCTCGGCGAACGTCGCGACGACGTCGGAGACCGCGTTCGAGATCTCGCCGAGCGCGGCGTACGCGCCTTCGGCCGAACGCTCGCTGTCGCCGACCGCGTCGTCGAGTGAGGCGCCCAGCGCGCTCGTCGACGCGCCGCCGGCCGAGATCTGCCGCAGCAGGGCGTCCATGTCGCGCGTCGCTTCACGCGTCGACGCCGCGAGCTTGCGCACTTCGCTCGCCACGACCGCGAAGCCGCGCCCCTGCTCGCCGGCGCGCGCGGCTTCGATCGACGCGTTCAGCGCGAGCAGGTTGGTGCGCTCGGAGACCTCGCGAACGAAGTCGACGATCCCGTCGATCTTTTTCGTCAGTGCGAGCAGCTCGCCGATCGAAGCGAGCGCGCTCTTCGTGACCGTGGCGAGTGCGGCCGCCGCGGTGGTGAGCTCTTCGATGCCGCGTCCGGCGGAGCGCAGCTGTTCGTCGGCGTCGGTCGTGCGGGTGCGGGCCTTCGAAACCGTCCGGCCGGCGTCGCTGACACGGTCGGTCGAGGCGCGCGCGGTGCGCGCGATCTCGACGATCGCCGAGGTCTGTGCGATCCCGTTGGTGGTCAGCCGCGCGGCGGTCGAGCGCAAGTGGTCGACGGCCCCGGCGGCCTGCGCACCGAGGTCGCGTACGCGCGCCTCGCGGCGGCGCGCTTGCGGCGCGTCCGATCCCTCGCTCGCCGGCGTCGCGCCAGCCTCGGTTTCCAACGGCCTCCTCCTTGCCGGACGGCCCCTTCTCCGGACGAAGCTCCGGCGCTGGTCCGGCCGTTCCGTTCGGCCGGGAGGCCTACCTCCGTCGTGCGTTCAGGAGTGTGCCGGCATCGATGCGGCGGTGAGGATCGTGCCGCCGCGAAGGAGGGCTTCCCGCACGTCGGCGATCCGCTCGGCATCACGCGCCATCGCGGGGAACGTGGTCCGCTCGCGCTGTGCGAGCGCCGCGGCGATCCCCGCGGCCTCGCCTTCCTCGATCGTCGTCGGGATCACGCGCGCGCTGCCGGCGGCGATGTGCGTCGCGCTGATCGCCGGCGAGGCGAGGATCACGTTCGTGAGGTCGCGCGGGACGAGCGTTCCGAACGGGATGCCGTAGACGTGGCGGACCGGCGCGTACGCGAGCCGTTCGTCCGCCGTGACCGGGTGCAGATCGAGCGGATAGGAGCTCAGCCCGATCGTGTCGTTCGGGATCGTTCCACCCCAAACGTCGCTTGCCGTCAAGCGCTCCACGCCCGAGAAATGACGCGTCTCGCGGACGTAGACGGCGCCGGCGTAGCGGCCCAGCGTCGCGTCTTCGAAGCCTGCCACATGCACGCGCAGGAACGCGATCAGCCGCGGCGTCTCGCGCTCCGCGATCGCACGTGCCCGCGCAAGGTCGAGATCCGAGCGGCCGTCGATGCCGAGCACGTCGATCGTGTTTACGGTGATGTCGCCGTTCGGTTCGCGCCCCGCATTGAGGTCGCGGACGATGACGTCCGGCGAGAGCGGACGGTACGCGCGAAGGACGCGGGCGTAGCCCCACGCGCGCCGGTCGCTCGCGCCGCCCGGTCCGTCGATCGCAGCGTCGTAGCCGGTCTCGATGTGCCGCCAATCGACGCCGTGCAAGGTGAACATGAGCGTCACGGGCTGCATGCGGTCGTCGGCGCCGGTGTCCTGGCGCCCGAGGTCGTAACGTGCCCCCGCCAGCGCCGCGACGTCGCCGTTGTCCGTCGCATCGACGACTTGGTCCGCCGCGAGCGTGAACGTGCCGCCCCTTGCGCGCGCGAAGGTGACGGCCGCGACCGTCGTGCCGGCGGCGCTGGGCTCGGTGCGCACGCTGCTCGCGCGCGCCTGCAGGATCACGTGAATGCGCGGCTCGCGGGCGACGAGGGCCGCGAAGACGCGCGCCGCGTCGTCGGGCGTGAACGCGTCACCGAGCGCCGCGTGGATCTCGCTGAAGAGTCCGCCCTGGATCGGGCCGCCGCCGGGCGCGACGTTGAGGTCCCACTGGTCCATCATGGCGTCGGTCAGAATGCCCCCGAGCACCGGCCGTCCCGCGACCAGGGTGACGTCGGCGCCCTGGCGTGCCGCGGAGACCGCGGCGGCGACGCCGGCGGGTGTGCCCCCGACGACCAGCACGGAGCCTTGGGTCTGCGCGAGCGCGCTGCGCCCCGACGCGCACACGAAGAGCGCGGCTAGGGCGACGGCTCCGGCGAAGCGTTGAGGCATGGTCGTTCCATCAACGCAGCGCGCCGCGCGATCGGTGCGCGGCCGCCACGTGCTTCACCCAGACCGTACTTCCGTTGCGGGGCTAACCGCCCACAGGTACGCGTGCGCACGAACGTCCGCCGGGAAGCCGCCGCGCTCGAACAGCGGCCGGAAGCGCTGCTCGAACCGCACACGTTCGTCGGCGGTGTAGCACTCAGCGAGCGCCGTGCCGAGCGTCGGGGCACCCGGGAGCATCGCCGTGGCGAGCGCGGCGTCCCAGCTCACCGCAACGGAGGCGACTTGTTCGAGGTGCAGGCGCACCTGCACGTCCGTGAACCCCGCACCGATCGCGAACCGCAGCAGGCCCCGCTCGTCGAAGTTGGTCAGCGGGTGCACACGAATGCCGTCGAGCGTGTCAGGCAGCGCGAGCGCGTGCCAGCGATGCAGCAGTGCGAGATCGGGATCGAGCGTCTCGAGCGCCTGACGCATCGCCGTAAGCCGGAATGCGGTGTCGCGAAAGATGGGCTCCGCGATCGAGAGCCGGCCGCCGGGACGAAGCACGCGCCGAACCGCCGCAAACGCCGCGACCTTATCCGGAACGTACGCGAGCGCGGCGCGCGCGACCACCGCATCGACCGATGCGTCGGCGAGCGGGGTCAGCGATGCCGCGTCGGCGACCGCAAACGTCGCGCGGTCGAGCGCACCGCGATCTCGGACGGCGTCCCGCGCACGCTCGACCAGCAGTGGGGAAACATCCGCGAAGAGGACGTGTACGCCCGGTCGCTCCAGCGCGGCTAGGCCCACGAGGCCCTCGCCGCAGCCGACATCCGCGACGACATCGCCCGGCGCGAGCGGCAGACGCTTCAGCACGCGGTCGGCAAACACGCGCGTTTCTGCGCTGATTGCCGCCGCACGCGTCGGATCGCCGCCGCTTCGCTCGCGGCCGAGCCAAGCGGACCAGCGGTCTTCGGGCTCAGCCACGCAGCGTTTCTTGTGGCACCATGCAGCACGTTCCTCGGCGGCGTCGGCACCGGCAAAGGACTAGGGTCCGATAACCCGTATCCTGAGAGCTTCGGGAGAGGTGGCAGAGCCCGGTTTAATGCACCGCATTGGAAATGCGGCAGGGTGTAAAAGCCCTCGCGAGTTCAAATCTCGCCCTCTCCGAATGTCCTGGTTCCAAGACTCCCGTCGCGACCCAAATGACAAACCGCTCCATGCTCGATCATATCTCGATCGCGGTCTCTGATTTGCGGCGCTCAATAATGTTCTACGATGCCGCGCTCGCGCCGCTCGGATTTGTCCGAGTGTGGAGCACGGAGGATGCCGCAGGATACGGCTACCCGGACCAGGACGAGAACTTCGCCATCAAGCAACGTGTCTCAGACGAACCCCTCGGCTGGAGTGCCCGTTCACATATCGCGTTTCACGCGGCGAGTCGAGACGCAGCCATCGCGTTCCATGCCAAAGCGCTTGAGAACAGCGGCATCGACGAAGGGCCCCCCGGTCTCTGTCCGGAGTACGGCGACGGATACTTCGCAGCATTCGTGCGCGATCCCGACGGATACCGACTCGAAGCGGTCGTGCACGAATGATGCCTTATTCAGAATACGCCGGCCGGGATCGCGCTGGCGATCGGCGGCGCGATCAGCATCGCCGCCTACCTGATCGTCGTGCGCGCAACCGATCCGCGTTACGGCACGCTGGCGGTCACGTCGCGAACCTACACCTACGCTGCAGTGCTGCTGATCGCCGCGAGCCTCGTCGCGCACGATCCGCTGCCGCCGCTGGGCGACGCACGCGCCTGGGGCGGCATCATCGCGATGGCGCTGCTGTCGCAGCTGTTCGGGCACACCGCGCTCAACGCTGCCGTGCGCGTGCTCAGCGCAACGTTCGTCTCGACGACGACGCTGCTCGAGCCGGTGATCGCCGCGGTCCTCGCGTCCTGGCCGTTCTCCGAGCGGCTGGGCGCGACGACCGCGCTCGGGGCCGTCATAATCTTCGGCGCAATCGCGGTCGCGGTGCGCGGTGAACGCGCACTGGACGGTCCGGCGAGCGGCTGACGAAGCACGCTCGCCGGATCGATCAGCGGGTTCGCAAGCGACGAACGGTAACCTATTGGCGCGTGCAGGATTCCTTGGACGTCAGCACCTTTCCGGTCTTCGACGACGTCCAGCTGCTGGCCGACGAGTACGCGTTGCCGGCCGTCTTCGTGAAGACGCTCGTACCGTTGCTCGTGCTCGGGTACACCACGGACCATTTCGAGCCGTTGAGCGCCGGTGACGTGCTCGTCTCGACCTGGCTTGCTCCGCGGGAGTCGATGGTGACGAGCACCCAGTTGGCGTGCTGCGGATTGTACGCGAGGTACAGATCTTGTTGAGAACCGGTTTGACCGTCGCGCATGGTGGTCTGCGCCGCGTGCAGCCATTGCGGGCCGTGCGCGGTCACGACTTGCGTCTCCGACATCGTTGCGGTCTTGGCCGCTCCGGCGACGGCGACCGTGCGCGTGCAATGCCACGTGCCGAGCAGAAACTTGAAGCTTGCCGCTCGGTCGGCGGCGGATCCGGGGGCCGGCGCGCCGATCGCGGGGGTTGCCGATCAGGGAAAGGGCGAGGATGAGGCCGACTGCCTTTCTCACCGAACTCTCCGGTCATTGGATCGACCAGGTTGCGAAGCGCCGCTCACGTAAACGCGTCGTGCTTGATATGGATTCGAGCGTAAGCCCAACGCACGGTGATCAAGAGAAGAGTGTGTGGAACGGACATTTCGGTTGCACCTGCTACCATCCGCTCATCGTGTTCAATCAATTCGGGGACCTGGAACGATGCGCGCTCAGACCCGGCAACGTGCATAGTGCCGATGGGTGGGAAGCGGTTCTCAAGCCGATCGTTGCACGCTACCAAGGAACCTTCGAAGATATCGCCTTCCGAGGTGATGCCGCCTTCGCTCAGCCGAATATGTACGAGTTCTTGGAATCCGCAGGGATTGAGTACGCGATCCGCCTTCCCGCAAATCAGATTCTCCAAGCGCGAATCAGTCATCTGCTCAAGCGACCGGTCGGACGACCGCCGCATTATGTACAGCGATTCTACAAGAGCTTTCACTACAAGGCGGCGAGTTGGTCCCGTCCGCGACGGGTTGTCGCCAAAGTGGAGTGGCATCTCGGAGAGCTTTTCCCACGCGTCGGATTCATTGTCACCAACTTGAGTTACTTGTCAAAGAATATCGTCGGGTTTTACAACAAGCGCGGGACGGCTGAGCAATGGATCAAAGAGGGGAAGGGCGCGATCAAGTGGACGCGGCTCTCCTGTCGCTCGTTCAACGCGAACGCTGTTCGCCTTCAACTTCATGCGCTGGCCTATAATCTCGGGAACTTCCTCCGCACGCTCGCGACTCCCGATGTGATTGCGGATTGCTCGCTCACGAGTCTGCGCGAGAAGCTGATCAAGATCGGTGCCAAGGTCGTCAGCCACGGTCGCTACGTCACGTTCCAGATGGCGGAGGTCGCGATCCCACGGCAGTTATTCGCGGCAATCATGCAGAGAATTGCCGCCTTGCGATCGCCCCCGATGGCAACGGCAACATGAGCACCCCGGCGACTGTGCGCGCCGGGAAAACGGCGGAGAGGTGCGTCCTTAATGGCCATGCAGCAAGGCTTTTTGGTGCCCAGCAGGCCGATGCGCGCCTCACCTCGTGCCGAACCGACGGCCCGGCTTGCCGAGGCCGCCGAAAACTGCCGGAATCATCCGGCTTCGACTCGAATAGGAGGGTCATGTGGGGAATCCCGGTTTAATCAGTCGAGGCATGGCATGGAGAACATCCGGCGCTCACGGACCGGGCAGGTACCGCGTTGCCGAGCAAGGAAAGCGACTCGACCGGGGAGGGGTGATCTCGCCTCGCCGACCGACCGACTGAAGGAGCTTTATGGAAGACGAGAACGAGAAGCGTACCACATCGGTGCCCGACGCCACGTCCAAGCCGAGCACGCGACAACAATTTCTCGGCGCCGCAATTGTCGCTGGTGGCGCAGTCTATCTCGACCCAATCTCCGCGGCCGCGGCGCCGATGGGTCCGGCCGGCGCGGCGCTGAGCACGACGCCGATCGCAAAACTGGTCCAAGTCGGCGGCGCGCTCCCGGGGAACATCACCCCGCACGACCTCGCTCTGCTCGCCAGTCTGCAGCCGGGTGACACCCAACAGGTTGCCAGGATGTACCCGGACCTTCGGTTCGGCCAACTGCGCACGATCATCGATGCCGTCATCAAGAGCCAGGGTGCGGACGCCCGGGTCTTCCAGGGTTCGGGAGGCAAAGTCGCCATGGCGTGCTGCTGCTGCTCGTGCTGCTGTAAGATCAACATCAACAAGACACGGTAGTAGCCAACGATCCGCTCCGCCAAGGTCGTTGCCCTTCCGGTCCAGGTGATCGACGTCCCGAGCGGCGTCCTGCTCAAACGGGGGACGACCGAGTTGCTCGTCTCCGGGGAAGGCTCGCGCGAGCTCTTGCTGTCGATTCTGGTCGCCGCCGGCGACCAGGGTATCGACCTCGAGGAGCTGCGGAAACGGTTTGCTCCTTCGGACGAGCCGAACTCGGTCGGTGCGCTCCTGGAAGAGTTGCGCGGCCGGCGCATCCTCGTCGATGCGTCGGCCGCGCAACTTGCCGGGTCGCTGGTCGAGACCCCCCTCGACGTGCTGGCCTGGGATGCCGGAGGGTCTGCTTCAGCGCTTCGCGCCGCGCTGGCCGAGACGTCGGTACACGTCATCGGCGTGAATGCAATCTCCCGCCGGCTCGTCGACGCGTTGGGGCGCGACGGCTTCACCGTCTGCTCCGTTGACCACCCCGAACTTCGGAATGTCCGGCTGTTCGACCTAGGCGGGACACTCAAGCCCGAATCCTGGGGGAGCACCGCGCCCGAATCGTACGATACCTGGTCGGCAACGCTCGACGCGCGGACCGTCAGTTGTCTGGCCGTGTGCTCCGACTTCGGCGGCTTACAGCTTCTCTCCGCGTGGAACGAGATCGCCTACGAGAACGGCTGGACCTTCTTGCCCGTCGTGCTGCAAGACCTCATCGGTTTCGTCGGACCGCTCGTCGTCCCAGGGGAAACCGCGTGCTTCGAGTGCTTCCTCGCCCGCCGGGACTCGAGCGCTACGCCCTCGCCGCACGCACGCGCGGCCGAAGCGCACGCATTCGCCGGACAGTCGATCAGCGCGTACCATCCGTCGATGGCATCGGTGCTGGGCGACGTCGCTGCCCTCGAGCTCACGAAGTTCTTCGGAAGCCTCTGGCCGTCGGAGCTCGTGAACCGGGCCATCGAGGTCAACCTGCTGGCAGCGAAGATGGAGTCGCGCAGGGTGCTCAAGATTCCGCGCTGTCGCGTGTGCAGCCCGCTCAACGAACGTGAGCCCCTCGCAGTGATGAAAGAGACGTTCCTGGCAAAATACGCGTTCGACGAATGAGATTGCCCCAACATTTGCAGGCACCCGCCGCCCTTCGGGAGATCGCAAGCGATTTG
Organism: Vulcanimicrobiota bacterium; assembly: GCA_003168375.1. Taxonomy (GTDB): domain Bacteria; phylum Vulcanimicrobiota; class Vulcanimicrobiia; order Vulcanimicrobiales; family Vulcanimicrobiaceae; genus Vulcanimicrobium; species Vulcanimicrobium winogradskyi. Next base: position 627,614 of record PMSI01000003.1, on the reverse strand, counting down.
CTCGACAGCCGGCTGGGGATCGTGCCGCGTGTCTTCCAGATCGATCGAGAGGCCGGTTCTCCGGACTTCTTCCACTTCTATGCAAGTGCGTGCGATACGCAAGGTTTTAGCGCCGAGCCGAACTTCTCGACCTCGGGGGGTGCATCACGTCATCGCGATGTTGCGCTTGCGAAGGCACTGGGCGAGGCGGTCGAGCGGTATTGTTCGGCCATCTACGATCCAGCGCGCATGCCGGTCGTATCGTACGAGCGTGCGCCGTTTCGTTGCGTTGAGCCGGAAAGGTTCGCCCTCTACACACCGGAACAGTACGATCTGGACGGATTTCCCTTCGAACGCTTCGATCGCACGACGCCCGTGCGCTGGTTTCCGGCGCTTGACGTGGTGACTCGCGAGACCGTGCACGTTCCCGCGGCGATGGTCTTCGTGCCGTACCATTATGACTTTGACCACGGAGAGCCGCAAATCGCACAACCCATCTCGACTGGTCTAGCGTGCCATAGCAGCTATGAGAGCGCCTGCATCTCAGCGGCGTGCGAAGCAATCGAGCGCGACGCGTTCACGACGACGTGGCAAGCGATGCTCGAGCCGACGCGCATTCGCGCTGAGTCGCTGGGCTCGCTGAACGCCGATCTCATCGAGCGGTTCACGAAGGCACGCTACGACGTCACGTTGTTCGATATTACGACGGACATCGCGATTCCAGCGATACTCTCGGTCGCGCGCCACCAAGCAGAAAGCGAGCCGGCATTCGTCGTCGCCGCGGCCGCCCACCCCGATGCGCAGACGGCCGTCCGCAAGTGTCTCGAGGAACTCGAACACACGCGAACCTGGTGCAAGACGCTCAAGCGGAGAGTAGCACCCGTCCCGCGCGACGGCGCAGACGAGATATCGTCCCAGGTTGATCACCTGCGATTTTGGTGCGACCAGCGGAATGCAGAGCTCGGATCGTTTCTCTTCCGTTCGACCGGCGAATGCGATCTCGATTCGCTTCCCAGCGTTCGGTCCGCTGATCCTGGGACGCAGTTCATCGCGGTGGCGCAGGCAATCCGCCGCGCGAACCTGCAGTTTCTCGTCACGGACCTTACGACGACGGACGTGTACGACCTCGGGCTGCGCGTGGTGCGTGCGATCGTACCGGGCCTGCACCCACTCGTCGTCGGCCATCGTTTGCGTGCGCTCGGCGGCCGACGGCTTTTCGGGGCGCTGGAACGTTTCGGGTACACCTCGTCGTCCCCGGGCAGGCCGTTGAACACCGCGCCGCATCCGTTTCCGTGAGCCGCGACAACCGGCGTGCATGGAATAACGCGCGTCTGGCACCGGATGAGGCACTGTGGGAGCTATTCCACGAGAACACGAAGTCGTCGCGGTTCGACAGCTTCCTGGATACTGCAGCCGTGATCGCTTGGCAGAGCGCGCTCGAGCCGTCGTTGCCATATGAAGGCCACCCGACGACGACTCTGCCGCCGCCCCAGGAAACCTTCGCCGCGCCGCTCGGAGACGTCCTGAGGGAGCGCCGGACGACGATGGACTTTCGGCGCGGCGCGCTTCCACTCACCGCGCTTGCGACGCTCCTGTTTTACGCGTACGGCACGACGCGCAGCAATGAAGATGGGTATCCTCCGATGTATCGTGCCGTGCCGTCGGCCGGCGCTCTCTATCCGCTCGAGCTGTACTTTTATACGTGCGTCGCCGAGCAGCTGCCGGCGGGCTTGTATCACTACGACCCGTCGCAGCACGCCGTAAGCCTCATCGACGACGGGGATCTGACCGACGCAGTCGGCCAATGCCTCCTGGTCCCGCAGCTCGCGCACGATGCGGAGCTCATCGTGTTCGTAACCGGGGCGTTCGAGAGAACGACGTATAAATACGGTGATCGCGGTTATCGCTTCGTGCTCTTGGAGGCGGGGCACGTCGCGCAAAACCTGGCACTTGTCTCCGCCGCTCTCGGCTTGGGCTGCCTCAACATCGGCGGCTTTCGCGACCGCGACACGGACCGCTTTTTAGGCCTTGACGGCATACGTCAGTCGGCCATCTATCTAGCCGCGGTCGGAACGGCACGCTCGCCCTAGAGGCGGCTGCGCGCGAAGCTCGACACCATGACCGACGCGGAGATCCTCACACTCTAACGGCTCATGGCGAGAGCCGTGCCACCGCCCAGCCTTCGGTCGTACGAGCGTAAGCGATGCGGTCGTGGACGCGGTTGGGGCGGCCTTGCCAGAACTCGAAACGGTCCGGGACGACGCGATAGCCGCCCCAGAACGGCGGGCGTGGAACCTCTGCGGGGAAGCGCGCCTCGGCCTCCGTGTCGGCTCGCTGCAGCGTTTCGCGGTCGGGCACGACTGCGCTCTGGTGTGAAGCCCAGGCCGCCAGGCGGTGGCCGCGCGGGCGGCTTGCAAAGTAGGCGTCGCTCTCCACCTCGAGGACGCGCTCGACCGCGCCTTCGATACGCACTTGCCGTTCGAGCTCGCCCTACCAGAACACCAGCGCCGCCGCCGGATGCACCCTTAAACTCCTCGGGCGAACCGTTTCGGAGCAGTCCTTGGGTCACGACGCCGACCGCAAAGTCACCTTCGTGCACGGCGAGCCCTCCGCTGAAGCCGCCGCGCGGCATTGTGGAAAGAATAAAGTGCGGGTGATGAGAGTCCCTTATGTCAACGACAGCGTTGATCTCGGCGCGCGCTGCGACAAGAACGGGCTTATTTGTAAGGGGGATCGGCGCTTAATTATAAAGCGAATCGCGCCGGTTTGCTCCTCGCGCCCTAGACGCCAACGGTAGTATATACCTTGACAGGCATATTCCGCTTCGGGTATGTTAGCAGCGTTGGAATCAGTCTTCGAAATCATTGCGGAGCCGAACCGGCGCGCGATCTTGAGCCTGCTGGTCTCGTCACAACGGTCGGTGGGGGAGATCGAGTGTCAGCTTCGCATGTCGCAGCCGACCGTGTCGAAGCACCTGCGGGTGCTGCGCGAAGCCGGTTTCGTCGAATCCACGGTGGACGCGCAGCGCCGGCTCTACCGGCTCAAACCCGAGCCTCTGCGGGAGGTGGAGGCCTGGCTGGCTCCGTTCCGGCGGCTGTGGTCCGCTCACGTCGACGCTCTCGAGCGTTATCTCGACCGCATGGATACCTCACCACCCAAGAAACGGAAGAAAAAGAAACGGTAGATGAGCGATCGCGAAACGTACGCACCGGGTTTGGCCAATGTGGCGCAGGTGCGCAAGGACGGAGAGATCTGGACGCTCGTTCTGGTCAAAGAACTGCGCCATCCGCCGGAAAAAGTCTGGCGGGCACTTACGGAGCCGACGCACCTGCGTGAGTGGGCGCCCTTCGATGCCTCTGGGGACCTAGGCAAAGTCGGAACTGTGAACGTCACCGGGGTGGGAACGCCCGCGCCGATCGAAACGCGCGTCACGCGCGCCGATCCTCCCAAGGTGCTCGAATACACGTCGGGCGGCAATGATATGCGATGGGAACTCGAAGCGCGCGGCGGCGGGACGCGCCGGACGTTGTGGGCCATCATCGATCGCCGGTTCATATCGATGGGTGCCGCCGGATGGCACATCGCGTTGGACGTTCTGGAGCGACTGCTCGACGGAACGCCCATCGGCCGCATCGCCGGCGCAGCGGCGATGCAGTTCGACGGTTGGCAGCGGCTCAACGCCGAGTACGCGCAGCAGTTCGGCGTTGAATTGCCCACATGGGGAAGCTAATAACGAGGAGCAAAAACGTGAACGTACTCTTGTGGATCCTTCAGGTTCTTCTCGCCCTGCATACCGCCGTCGGCGCGGTGTGGAAGTGGTCCAATTCCGAGCACACCATGCCATCGTTAGGAGCGATTCCCCACGGGGTTTGGCTGGGCATGAGCGTCCTGGAGCTGCTCTGTGTTATCGCCTTGATCGTCCCGGCATTCAGTAAGCGACTGGCCATCCTGGCTCCGATCGCCGCGGCCTTCGTAGCCGCCGAAATGCTGTTCTTTTCGGGCGTGCACCTCGCTTCCGGTTCGACCAGCATCGGACCGGTGATCTATTGGCTCGTCGTGGCAGCCATTTGTGCGTTTATTGTATATGGGCGGCTCGTTCTCAAACCGATTCGCCGAAGCGAGTTCGCGTAGCAGCGATCCGCCACAGGGGTTATTCCCGTGCTGCTTTTGCTCGATTCGGCGCCTTCGCTCGAGTGGCTTTGGAAGCGTTTTTCTTTAGGTTGGCTCGATTGTAGTCGATGGCGGCGCGGACGAGGGCCTTTAGGGCGCGCTCGTTCACCTTATCTCCTTCGAAAAAATCGATCGCTCGCCTCGTGTTACCCCCGAAGCCCGAGTTGAGGAGCTTGTCCGGGTCCGGGAGCTTCGCGCCGTAGGCGAACGTGACGTTTACCTTCCCTTTGAAAGCATTGGCGACGGCGATCATTCCGTCGCGAGACCACAACGGGCTTCCCATCCACTTGAATTCCTCGACGATCTCCGGGTCGGCCGCTAGGATCGTCTTGCGAATTTTGGCGAACGTGTCGCCACGCCAGTCGGTGATTTCCGCTATCAGATCGTCGATTTGTTTTGATGGATTCATCCGGGACTCCCCATGAGGGCTGCAAAATTCGTCGCCCGGTTACTTCCCTCCGGCTAAATCCGCCCTTAACTAAGCTTGAAAATCCGACAGTAAGGACTGTTCCTCTCGCCCGATCGTGTCGGGTTTGAATACGGCTGCAGCCGTCCAAAGAGCTGAAGAAAGAGAAGATCCACCGTTTGATTGGTGTTCGGCTGCAAGAGCATACCGTTCAAATTAACCGGCAAGTGGCACATGATTGAACGCGACTACGACGCCGACGCATATATCGAACGCGAGCCAGAGCAGAAGAATCTTTCGGTTAGGCTTCCAGGCTTTCAGCAACATCATCTTGAAAAGTCCACGGCGCAGTGAGCGCGGGGTGCTCTCCAGCAGCGATCTGGTGCAATTCGCCGCCAGCAGCCGGTTGTGAGTCTCCGGTCGGGGCCTAGCCTTTTTTCTGTTTGCGTTTTCCTGATGTACCCGTCGTCATTTTGTTGCCCCTGATCGATCTCTTAGTGCTTAACGTCAGCCTGGCGCGCAGTCGGCTCATTATTCCGTCGTTCTGCCATCGAAGTGTTCGTTGTCGGCCTCCGCGTCGGCGCGGGTATGGTGCACGACGCCGTCCCGATGATTCGGCGGCGCATAGAGCGTGTAAAGCTTCAGTGGAACACTGCCTGTATTGACGATGTTGTGATTCGTTCCAGCCGGGACGACTACCGCGAAGCCGGCTTGGATCGCCGTCCGAACGCCATCGAGAACTGCCTCACCGCTCCCTTCCTCGACGCGAAAGAACTGGTCGAGCTTGTGGACTTCCGCCCCGATCTCTTCCTTGGGCTTTAACGCCATCACGACGAGTTGACAGTGTTTTGCCGTGTAAAGCACCCGACGAAACTCGTCATTCTTGATGGCGAGACGCTCGATGTCTTTCACAAAACCTTTCATATAGTTTCTCCTTGGTTCAAAGCGACATCAGGTCTTAAGGAACGCTGCATGGTTCAACGCCTTTGAGGTTGCAGCATTGATAGCGACGGCGACAGAAATCTGAGTCAAGCCCCGAGTTTGCTGTAAACGGGGATTCCCCATATGACCCTGCTATTCGAGTCGTGGCGGGCGGATTCCGGCAGTTTCCGAACGCCCCGGCGGCTGGCTTGGTTCGCTCGGAACGAAATGGGCCAGCTTTTTGGCCTCTGGCCACTAAACAGCCCTGCTGGATCCTCATAAGTACGCACCTCTCCCATCGTTTTCCGGCGCACGCAATTGACCGGGGTGTTCATGTTGCCGTTGCCATCGGCGGCGATCGCAAAGCAGCGATTCTCTGCATGATCGCAGCGAACAACTCCCGTGGGATCGCGACCTCCGCCATCTGGAACGTGACGTACCGACCATGCCTGACGACCTTGGCACCGATTTTGATCAGCTTCTCGCGAAGACTTGTCAGCGACCACTCGGCAATTGGTTCTGGAGTCGCCAGCGTGCGAAGGAAGTTCTCGAGATTGTAAGCCAATGCCGCATCATCGAGTTCGCGATATGCGAGCAGACCTGCATCCGAGGTGACAACCGATCCGCGAAACTGAACCATTATGCGCCGGTCGAAATCCGGCCGGAGAATGCCATTTTGCGCTTCACCCGTCGGGTTCGTCAATCTGGGCTCATCTCATCGGCGTGATTCACTTGTCAATTATAGCAAATACGTTCGTCGCCTACATCGAAAACAATGCGGCCGCGCAGGATCTTGCTATAATTGGCAAGTGATTTGCGCTGATGATGTGACGCCAAAGTGACGAACCCGGCGGGTGAAGCTCAGGATGGTATTCTCAGGCCCGACTTCGACCGTCGTGTGATGCTTCAGTTTCGTGGATCGGTCGTTACGTCGGATGCCGGTCTGCTCGCGTATCGCGAACTCGATGATGCACTTGGATTGACTCCAAGGGCCGGTGACCTTCTCGCCGATGCGCGCACGGGGAAGAACGGTCGTCATGCGCTCGTCGGCATGTTCCGTCAATCCGTTTTCGGCAGACTTGCGGGATACGAAGACGTGAACGATGCTTTGCGCCTGCGGCATGACCCCGCCATGCGCTGGATCATCGGCGGCAAAGCAGCGAAAGGCTCGGGCGCGTCGCCAAGTCAGATGGGGCGGTTCGAAACAAACTGGCTGGCAAAGCCTGAAAACCTCGCAACGCTCACCGATCTCTCCGGTCATTGGATCGACCAGGTTGCGAAGCGCCGTTCATGCAAGCGCGTCGTGCTTGATATGGATTCGAGCGTCAGCCCAACGCATGGCGATCAAGAGAAGAGCGTGTGGAACGGACATTTCGGTTGCACCTGCTACCACCCGCTCTTCGTGTTCAACCAATTTGGGGACCTGGAACGATGCGCGCTCAGGCCGGGCAACGTTCACAGTGCCGATGGGTGGGAAGACCTTCTCAAGCCGATCGTTGCACGCTATCAGGGCGCAGTCGAGCGCATCGCCTTCCGTGGCGATGCCGCCTTCGCTCAGCCTAACATGTACGAGTACCTCGAATCACAGGGCATCGAATATGCGATCCGCCTTCCTGCAAATCAGATTCTTCAAGCGCGAATCGGGCATCTTCTCAAGCGACCCGTTGGGCGACCGCCCCATCACGTACAACGTTTCCATAAGAGCTTTCGCTACAAAGCGGCGAGTTGGTCCCATCCGCGTCGGGTTGTCGCCAAAGTGGAGTGGCATCTCGGAGAGCTATTCCCGCGCGTTGGATTCATCATCGCCAACTTGGGCTACTCGTCGAAGAATATCGTCGGGTTTTACAACAAGCGCGGGACGGCTGAGCAATGGATCAAGGAAGGCAAAGGTGCGATCAAGTGGACACGACTCTCGTGTCGCTCCTTCAACGCCAACGCGGTGCGCTTGCAGCTTCACGCGCTCGCCTACAATCTCGGGAACTTTCTGCGCGCGCTCGCGACTCCCGAAGCGATTACAGATTGGTCGCTGACGAGACTTCGCGAGAAGCTGATCAAGATCGGCGCGAGGGTTGTCAGTCACGGTCGCTACGTCGCTTTTCAGATGGCCGAGGTGTCGATCCCACGGCAGTTGGTCGCGGCGATCATGCAGCGCATTGCCGCTTTGCGATCGCCCCCGATGGCAACGGCAACATGAGCACCCCGGCCACGGTGCGCGCCGGGAAAACGACGGGAGAGTTGTGTCCTTATGAGCATCCAATCGGGTTTTTCAGTGCTCGGTGTCGCCTAAGCCCGTCTCTCACGTCGCCAATGGGGTCCAAACCCCGAATCACATCGCCGGGCCGTGCCCCGCAAACAGGGCAACCGACGTTTTGGGGTAGAAAAGCTCGTCCATATGGGGAATGCCGGTTAAGAAGCGAGCTCGGCTTATAAATGAAGTCGGAGAGAGGTTCTCATGAGGAAGTTCTTAGTTGGATTGGCCGCGTTGACCGCGATGACGACCGGTGTAGTTTTTGCCGGAGTATACTTTGCGGGGTCGAAGACGGACATCGCTGCGGTGCAGGCAGCGGAGCACCGGTTATCCCCGAGCGCCCACATAGAGGGAGTGCACGTGGTTGGCAACTACGCGTTGCTCCTTGTTTGGTGGGGTAGTTCCTTCAATAACGGCGGCATTAATACGCAGACTAATAGCGCGTTCAAACGGATATCAGGCGAGCGATGGACGATGATCTTCGCAAAAAGCGGCGGCTTCGGCCCCGCGGGTTGCACCGCACTCGTTCAACATGGCGTACCGGCGTCGGTCGCGCACCAGCTCTGCACGGGATGGGGCGACGTAGGTTCGTAACGTACAGCCGTAAACCGCCGTGCGCCGATCGCATAGCGCTGCGGCAGCCCAGGTGACGGACTCGGCACCTGGCGTGATGCACCCTGCCTCCACCGCGCATCGCGCGATGCGCCTTTAGGGAACCTCGATGCGGTGAAAATCGACGGTGCCGGATTGGTCGGAGGTATCAGAATAGCCCTCCACCCCTTTCCGCCTCACCACGGGCAAGGAAATGCCCTTTATGAGCGCGCTAGAGGCGCAGCACTCGACTGCCAAGGGGCAAACCATTCGACGTGAAAAACCCTCTCCGCCAGAGGCCATCGCAAGCCACACTGGGGTGAATCAGGATGCAGCTACTTCGTTTGACCATAGCAGCGACGATCGTTCTATCCTTGTGCTTCTCAGTTCGCTCCGCGGCAAGTGCTGGATGGAACGAACTTCCAACGAAATACATCATTCAACCCCAGTCACCAGTCGATATCATCGAGACGTCGGCATATCGAACCGATGATAAGGCCGAAATTATGTCCTGTGTCGGGTTCATAAACCGAGGCGTTATGACGGTGACAGCAGCGAAGTTCCGATTCTTTCAGGTTGACGCATTCGGGTTAAGATCTATTTTAGCCTAAATCATCCGGGGGATCCGGGCTAAGATGTCTTTTTCGCAAAATTCATCCGGTGAATGCGGGCTAATATAAGAAGTACGGGACGAGGGTTCGTCAGATGCCGGCGGGATGCCAGATGGTTTTGAGCTCGGTGTAGGCGAGCACGCGCTCCAAGTCGTCGTACGCGCCGGCGAACCATGCCTCGCGTGCGGGCGCGTCCTCGAAGCGCGTGCGCTTCACGTTCTCGGCGCCGAGCTCGCCGAGCCGCTTCTCGGCCTCGCGGTCGAGTCCGAACGCGCCGAGCGCGTTGACGTCCATATGTCCCGCCAGCACCGGGCCGAGTTCGGCGCGCGTTCCGGTGAGAAGGTTCGCGGCGCCGCCGGGGAGATCGCTGGTCGCGAGGCACTCGGCGAAGACGACCGCGCTGCGGGGGTCGCGCTCGCCGGCGACGACGACGACCGCGTTGCCGCTGACCAGCACCGGCAGGACGGCGGTGACGAGCCCCAGCAGCGCCGGTTCGTCGGGCGCGAGCAGCGCGACCACGCCGGTCGGTTCGGGGGTCGAGAAGTTGAAGTGCGGACCGGCGACCGGATTGCGCGTCGACGCGAGGGCGAGGTACTTGTCGCACCAACCTGCGTACCAGACCGCCCGGTCGATCGCCGCGGCGACCTCGCGCTTCGCCTCGGCCTCCTTGACGGTGCCGCCGATGACGAGCTGCTCGGCGAGCTCCGCCTTGCGGGCCTCCATCATCTCGGCTAGCCGGTAGAGGACCAGACCGCGCAGGGCGGGGGTCTGCGCTGCCCACTTTGCGTGCGCCGCCCGCGCGGCCACGACGGCGTCCCGGACGTCCTTGCGCGAAGCATGGGCGACATTCTCGCCGTCGATCTGATCGCTGCGGCCCGACTCGCTGCGCGCGAACGCCCCGTTGATGTAGAGCTTGTACATCTTGCGGATCGCGACGCGGCCGTTGGACTTCATGGGCCGGATGTTCCGGCGTGGAGCCGCGCTTCCTCGGCCCGGCCTCCCCCCGAAACCCTGGGAGCCGCCCTGGCTGAGGCGGGCGGCAGGCGGGTACAATCTCGTGAGACCGCCTAGCCGAACCATGGGAGAATCCGTACCGTGACGACGACCAAGAACAGCCAGCCGTTCCTGAGCGACGTTCAGGAACTCAGGCGCCGCGCTCGCCAGCACATCGAGAAGGGCGCGCTCACGCAAGACTACGGGCTCGATCCGAAGCAGGCGATCGAGCTGCTGCAGAACGCCCTCGCGACCGAGATCGTCTGCGTCCTGCGCTACACGATGCACAGCGTCGCCGCGAGCGGGATCGCGAGCCAAGGCCCCAAGGAAGAGTTCGCGCAGCACGCCGACGAGGAGCGCGAACACGCGGCCAGGATCGCGGAGCGGATCAATCAGCTCGGCGGCACGCCGAACTTCAATCCGGAAGGGCTGGCGACGCGCTCGGCTTCGCAGTACGGCAGCGACGATCTGGATCTGGTCGGCATGATCAAGGAGAACCTGGTCGCCGAGCGGATCGCGATCGAGCATTATCGTGAATTGGTCCACTTCTTCGGCGACAAGGATCCGACCACGCGGACGATGATGGAAGATATCCTGGCGGTGGAAGAAGAGCACGCCAACGACATGTCGGACCTGCTCTCGGCGCACGGAGGAAAATAAACGCCTCCGCCGCGATAGTGCCGGCGTGGAGTTGATCTGCGTCCGGCACGGCCGGACGGCGTGGAACGCCGACAGCCGATTTCAAGGGCACACCGATGTTCCGCTCGATGACGAGGGCCGCGCGCAAGCGACGGCCCTCGCCGCGTTGCTGCACGATCAGCGGATCGACGCGGCCGTGTCGAGCGACCTCTCGCGCGCCGCGGAGACGGCACGGATCGTGCTCGGCCCGCGCGAGATACCGCTGCGCCTCGATCCGGACTGGCGCGAGATGCGGTTCGGTGACTGGGAAGGGCTGACGTGGGCGCAGATTTGCGCCGGGAACCCGCACATGGACACGACGGGTCGGACCTCCGTGAAGGCGTACACGCCGGGCGGCGGCGAGAGTTTCGCGGAGCTGTGCGCGCGCGTGGGACGCGCGGCAGAACGCATCGCCGCCGAGGTTCCGGACGACGGCGTCGCGCTGGTGGCGACGCATGCGGGGCCGTTGCACGCACTGCTGAGCGTGCTGCTCGGCGACGAGCTCAAGGTGCGGTTTCTGACTGCGTCGGTCACGCGCTTCCGGCGCACGAACGGCGTGTGGACGCTGGCCCGCTTGAACCAAACCGCGCACGACGCGTCGTGATCGCTGGTTCAGGGACCGGACGCCGGTAGAGCTTCGACGCGCGCACGGATCGCGTCGTCGTCGATGCCCTGGATCTCGACGAGCTTGCGCCGTCCGCGGCCGCCGTGCAGAATGTGGACCCGGCCGGGCGCCACGTCGAGCCAGCCGGCGACGGCCTGGACGATCGCGTCGTTCGCCTTGCCGTCGACGGCACGTTCGCGGACTGCGACGACGACGTCGCCGGCGCGCCGCGAAATCCCGGCGACCCGGGCGCCCGGTTTGGCGACGATCTCCAGGCGTGCGCTCACCGCCCGGGGAACCCCGCCCGAGTGAGCCTCGCGACCCGCCAGAACCGGCTGAATCTTCCGCTCGGCGAGCGCGCGCCGGACGAGATCAACGTGATCGTCGAGATCCCCAGCGGCTCGCGGAACAAGTACGAATACGACAAGTCGCTCGACATCTTCCGGCTCGACCGCGCGCTCCACTCCCCGATCTTCTATCCCGGCGACTACGGCTTCGTGCCGCGCACGCTCGCGACCAGCACGACGGGTTGGGACGACGCCGCCACCGCCCGCCGCGTCATCACGGAATCGGCGCAACGCTTCGACGGGACCGCTTAGCCTGGCGGGCGAGGGTCGACTCGCCCGAGCGCGTCGCTGCCGGATGGTACGTCGCCGGCGAGCGCTGCCGCGAAGAGCTCGGCCGTGTCGACGAGGCGCGGGCCGGGGCGGTTGACGAACGCGTTGCCGTCCATCGCGTAGGCGCGTCCTTCGCGCAGGGCGCGCAGTGATGCGAACGCGCGTGCGGCGTCGGGTGGAAGCGCGGCAATCTCGCGCTGCGTGCGCGCAAGGTCGAACCCGCACGGGGCGACGACGGTGACGTCCGGATCGGCGGCGGTGATCTCGTCCCAGGTCATGACGCGGCTGTTCGCCCCAGGATTGCCGAGCACGGGGACGCCGCCCGCGAGGTCGATCAAGCCCGGTGTCCAGTGGCCGGCGCTCATCGGCGGATCGGTCCACTCGAGGACCAGTAATCGCGGGCGCCGTCCCGCTGGAACACCGGCTCGAAGCGCGTCGATGCGGGCGCGCAGCGATGCGAGGAGCCGCGCGGCACCGTCGTGCGCGTCGACCAGGTCGCCGAGGAACGCGATCGTTGCGAAGACGTCCTCGAGCGATGACGGCTCGAGCGATACCACCCGAGGATCGCCCCGAAGACGCTTTGCGGCGCGGTCCACGATCTCGTATGACACCGCGCACACGACGCAGAGCTCTTGCGTCACGATGAGATCGGGTTCCAGCGCGGCGAGCTTGACCTCGTCGAGACCGTAGAGCGAGGAACCGCTGTGGATGCGCGCGCGAACGTGGCGGTCGATGCCGGCGGCGTCGAGCTCCGCGGGCAGCAGCGTCGACGTCAGCGCGGGACGCGTCGTCGCCTCAGCGGGGAAATCGCATTCGTGCGTAACGCCGACGACGTGGTCGCCGGCGCCGATCGCGAACAGAATCTCGGTGGCGGACGGCAAGAGGCTGACGACGCGCATCGCGGTTGCTGTTCCGCGCGCCGTGCTCCGCCGCCCGCTCGCCGAGATCTAGGGCTGCTTGCCGCCGTCCATCCAGGCTTTGAAGAGCGCGATCTTCGCGGCCGGCCACGGGCCTTCGGGTGCCGGCGGCATCAATTGCTGGCTGTGCGGCGGCTGCGTCAGACGGCCGTAGATATCCGTCGCGTTGTCGCTGGTCGACTGGTACTGATCGAGGTGGATGCCGTGCTGCGCCATGTGCGGGATGTCGGTCTTCGTGCTGAAGAGTGGCTTGATGTCTTTAGCGTAGCTCACGGGCGCGGCGGCGCCTTCGTGCTTGGCATGCGGATGGTGGCTCATCGAGTGACTCCGGCTCGGAAGAGAGTGCGGCGAATCAGCGGATTCGATCGGTCACGAGGTGACGGTTGCGGGTCGGGTGGCGAGGCACGGCGTTCGCGCGCGTCGCGTGGAGGACGGTCATCGTCATCGGCGTCAGGTTGGACGGAACCTCAGGACCGTTGGCGGTGGTCGCTCCGCGCGCGAAGATCACGCTGAAGTTGCCGCCCTGCAGCTGCCCCTGGCTCCCGTGGCAGCCCATGCAGCCGCCCATGTTGTTGCCGGTGCCGTGCCCGGTCGAGCCGTTCGCGGCGTAAAACACGTTCTGGTGGATCACCGGCGGCGGTGAGATGCCGAGATAGGCGTTGTAGTCGGTCGAGATGCCGGGGCTCAGACCGCCGCTGAAGCGCTGCAGCGAGCGGTTCGTCTCGACGACGATGTTGGCGAGATGGTAGCTCGCCGGGTTCGCGCCGGTGTTCGGGTTCGATCCGGCCGCGCGATACGGACCGGCGTAGGGCTTGTCGATCGGCTGGTACTGAACGTTGACGAGCTTGTAGTGCGCGAACGGCGAGTTCGTAATGTGCTTCGCGGCGAGATAGGTCGCGAGCACCGCGTGTGCTTGCGCGTTCACGCTTTGAATCTGGGTCGGGATGTCGTTGTCGCGGCGGTTGACGCAGATGAAGCCGCCGGTGGGCGTGCCGCTCTGCTCGTTCAGGTAGTAGATCCGTTTTTGCGGCCGCGTGCAGTATGCGGACGCCGCCGGCGTCAGGTTGACCACCGGGAACGGCCCCGGCGTCTGCGGCGGCGCGGGCGGCGTCGGCTGCACGAGCTGCTCGGTCGGCGACGTCGGGCACGGTGACGCTTGCCCCGCGGCGCACGCCTGCATCGCGACGACGCCGCCGTTGACGTCCTCGACCGGGACTCCGGCGGCCGTCTTGATGTTGTCGCTCTGCTCGAACGTCGCGTAGACGAAGTACGGCGCGCTCGGCGTCTTTTGGATGATGTGCAGCGCGACGAGCCCGAACGTGGCTTGCAGCCAGCACGGGTTGTTGGCGTTCTCATAGTATCGCGCGCGCTGCTGCACGAACGCGTGCGACGCGGCCTCCGCCGCCGTCAGCACGCGCCAGCCGGCTTTGATCTCGATCGAGCCGTTCGGGAGGCTGATCAGCGTCGACGAGCCCGGCGCCGGGTCGCGATGGTTGGCGGCGACGTAGGCCATCGTCTCCATCTGCGGTCCGGCGAACGGTGCGGGCGAGCCGGTGTTCGGATCCGGATCGTTGTCGGGGAATCCCCACCACTTGTTCTTCGCGACGTACATGTACTCGACGTGGTTCGCCTTAGCGAGAAAACGGACGAGCTGCGGCGCGCTGTTGAACGGCGCCGAGCTCGGCAGCGGGGAGGGCGCGGATCCCGCGAACATGTTGGCGAGCGTGATCTCGTCGGTTTCATCGAGGTTCAGCCACGCGGCGGGCTCGACGATCTGCGATGCGTTGGTCGTCGGGCACTGCGGCACCGCGAACGGATACACGTTGCCGTACCGCGGCGGCGTATCGTAGCCGAAGCGCGGATCCGACGGATCGTAGCCCGGCGGTTTCACCGTCGACGTGAAGCTTGGCTGGCCCGGAAAGATCTCGGCTTTGCCGCGAAACGTCTGCCACACCAGCGGCCCGCTGCAGCCCGGACCCGTCTGCCCGAACGCGCAGTTCGTCGCCGCCGTGTCGCGCTTCCCGGGCGCGGCGGCCCAGTTCAGCGCGAAGAACTCGTTCCACGCGAACGTCGCCGCGTCGTTGAGCGACGCCGCGGGCGCCGCCGTTGCGAGATCGCCCGGCACGTTGGGCGAGATCGCGATCGCGGCGGTCGCGGCCGGTGCGGCGGTCGCGCGCGGCGGCATCCAGCCGCCGGTGACGGCGAGGCCCGCGAGCCCGAGAGCGGCAAACGCGGTCGCCGCCAGAGCACGCGGGGTAAGCGTCATGGACATCGAGCACCTCCACCCCAGGGAGCCGCAGCGGGCCAACGCCCGCCTGCGCTTCCGGCTGTGGTGCATTGTACGCCAGCCCTCGTCCCTCGGCAAGGCGAAAGGCTCCGGGGGACGGGCGCACGGGACGCTGAAGGTTCCGCGCTCACGCCCCACCGCATGCAGGAGCATCCTCCCCTGAATACGATCAAGGTCAAGAACCCGATCGTCGAGCTCGACGGCGACGAGATGACGCGGATCATCTGGCACTTCATCAAGGACAAGCTGATCCTGCCGTATCTCGACGTCGACCTGAAGTACTACGACCTCGGGATCGAGCACCGCGACGCGACCGACGACCAGGTCACGCTCGACGCGGCGCGCGCGATCAAGCAGTACGGCGTCGGCGTAAAGTGCGCGACGATCACGCCCGACGAAGCGCGCGTCGAAGAGTTCCACCTCAAGAAGATGTACCGCTCGCCGAACGGGACGATCCGCAACGAGCTCGACGGCACGATCTTCCGTGAGCCGATCATCTGCCGCAACGTGCCGCGCCTGGTGCCGGCCTGGACGCAGCCGATCGTGATCGGGCGCCACGCCTTCGGCGATCAGTACCGCGCGACCGACTTCCTCGTCCCCGGCGCCGGCACGCTGACGCTGACGTTCACGCCGAGCGACGGCTCCGCGCCGATCGAGCGCGAGGTGTACCAGTTCCAGAGCTCGGGCGTCGCGCTCTCGATGTACAACCTCGACGATTCGATCCGCGGGTTCGCGCGCGCCAGCATGAACTACGGCCTGCTGCGCAACTACCCGGTCTATCTCTCGACGAAGAACACGATCCTCAAGGCGTACGACGGCCGCTTCAAGGACATCTTCGAGCAGGTCTACGAGGAAGAGTTCAAGGCCGAGTTCGCGCGCCGCGGCCTGACCTACGAGCACCGGCTGATCGACGACATGGTCGCCTCGGCGCTCAAGTGGTCGGGCGCGTTCGTGTGGGCGTGCAAGAACTACGACGGCGACGTGCAGTCCGACACCGTCGCGCAGGGCTTCGGTTCGCTGGGCCTGATGACGTCGGTGCTGATGACGCCGGACGGCAAGACGATCGAAGCCGAAGCCGCGCACGGCACGGTGACGCGCCACTACCGCCAGTACCAGAAGGGGCAGGAGACGTCAACCAACCCGATCGCGTCGATTTACGCTTGGACGCGCGGTCTCGCGCATCGCGGCAAGGTCGACGAGACGCCGCAGGTCACGCGGTTCGCCGAGACGCTCGAACGCGTCTGCGTCGATACGGTCGAGTCGGGGAAGATGACGAAGGACCTCGCGATCCTGATCGGACCCGACCAACCGTGGCTGACGACGAATCAATTCCTCGACGCGCTCGATGCGGAGCTCCGCAAGCGGATGGGAGCCGTCACCGCGCCCGCCGCCGTGTGAGCGGCGCACCATGAACGGAGACGAGACGCTCGCGATCCTCGTCGGCGGCGGGCCGGCCCCGGGGATCAACGGCGTCATCGCGTCGGCGACGATCGAGGCGCGCAACCACGGGCTGCGCGTGCTCGGGATCTACGAGGGCTACCGCCACCTCGTGCTCGGCGACCTCTCGCACGTCGCCGAGCTGCAGATCGAGGACGTGTCGCGGATGCATTTCACCGGCGGCTCGATGTTGCGGACGTCGCGGACGAATCCGGCGGCCGACCCGGAGTCGCTGCGCATGTGCGTGCGCTCGCTGACGATGCTCGGCGTGCGCTACCTGATCACGATCGGCGGCGACGACACGACGTTCGGCGCGACACGGATCGCGGCCGAGACGAAGGGCCGTATCGGCGTCGCGACCGTGCCGAAGACGATCGACAACGATCTCCCGCTCCCCGACAACGCGCCGACCTTTGGTTTCGAGACGGCGCGTTCGGTCGGCTCGGCGATCGTCGAGAACCTGATGGAGGATGCCCGCACCGCCTCGCGCTGGTATCTCGCGATCACGATGGGGCGCAAGTCGGGGGCGCTCGCGCTGGGGATCTGCAAGGCGGCGGGTGCGACGCTCGCCGTCATCCCGGAGGAGTTCACCGGCGATCGGATCGCCCTCGACGACGTCGTCGACACGATCGTGGGCTCGATCGTGAAGCGGCTCGCGTCGGGGCAGGACCACGGCGTCGCGGTGATCGCGGAGGGGCTCGCCGAGCGCATCGCGCCCGAGGAGCTCGCCGCGGTCTCCACCGCAACGCGCGACGCCTACGGGCACGTGCGGCTGGCCGACGTTCCGCTCGGGATGGTGTTGCGCGACGCGATACGCGCCCGGCTCACGCAGCTCGGGATCGACGAAACCGTCGTGCCGAAGGATATCGGCTACGAGCTGCGCAGCGCCAAGCCGATCCCGTTCGACGCCGAGTACACGCGAACGCTCGGCTACGGCGCCGTGCGGTATCTGCTCGGGGGCGGGAGCGGGGCGCTGATCGCGCTCGCCGGCGGTCGCATCGTCCCGGTGACGCTCGAGGAGATGCTCGATCCGGCGACCGGACGGATCCGCGTGCGGCTGGTCGACGTCACCACCGAGTCGTACGAGGTCGCGCGCAAGTACATGATCCGGCTCGAGGAACAGGACTTGACGGAGCCGCGCCTCTCGCGTCTCGCGACGCAGACCAATCTGGATCCCGAGACGTTCGAAGCGCAGTTCCGGCGGCTCTTCGCACCCGCCGCGACGACGGCGTAGCGGACCGGCTCAGCGCCGTGGCGCGGGGAGCGCGGCGACGCGCTGCTCCAGCTTCGCGAGCCGGCGTTCGACGACGATCAGCCGTTCATTGAGGTTCGAGCCTTCGCCGAGCGCGAGCTCGTACGGATCGACGCCGAGCTGATGCGCGAGGCGCAAACCGACGAGCATACTCGGGCTCTTCACGTTGCCGGTCTCCATCTGGCGGATCGCGCCTTCGGAGACGCCGATCTCGGCGGCCAGCGTCGCGATGCTGAACCCGTGCTCCTCACGCAGCCGCCGCAGCCGATCGCCGAACGTCTCGTTCACACCCGTAGCATCCTGCAACGGGGTTTCGGCAGCATGCTACGGCCGTCCCGCGGAGCGCGATCATGGCCGTTTGGGAGCGATCAGACGCGCAACGGAACGAGCTGCGACTCGACCCGCAGGATCGTGCGGTCGAACGCGCCGGCGCCGTTGCGCGCCAAGGTGTCGTAGAGCGCGAGCGCGCTCGTCCGGGTCAGGATCATCGCGCGGTACCACGCGAACGTGGGCGCCAAGTTGATCAGCGCGGGCCGGCGCGACCACGACTGCTGCAGCCGGGCCGAGACGACGTGCATCGCATGGACCGAGACGACGTAGTCGTGGTCGCTCAAGTAGTTGACGAACGCTTCGAGCGGAGCGGGGTCGGCGGCGAGCACGTAGTCTGCGCCGTCGCGCTTGACGAGCCCGAACGCGACCGGATCGACGCCGGCGACGATCGCGGCGGCCCGGCACCACGCGACGACCTTGGTTTCGTCGCCCAGCGACGGGGCGGCGTGCGCCGAGAGCAGCGTGGTGACGAAGCGCGGATCGCGTCCGCGTGCGATCGCCTCGGCTCCGGAGAGGACGTGATGCCCGCCGGTTCCGGCGATCGCGAGTTCGGCTGCGAGCGTGCCGTCGTCGTTCCACCCGAACACGACGGTCTTCATGACGTCGTGATAGAGCGCGGCGGCGATCGCGGTGTCGCGCGAGACGGTCGGCCGCCCCCCGAAATAGTGCGCGTCGTACGAACCGGCGATGCCGACCGCGACCGAGGCGTTGAAGGATTCGTGCAGCGCGAGCCCACCGGGGTAGCCGTGGTGCGAACCTTCACCCGAGCCCGGCGCGGCCCAGAACGGTTGGATCGAGCCGGTCGAACCGGGCTCGGTCCCGGGCGGAAAGATCCCGGCCACCGGCGCGTCCGCGGCGACGAAGCCTTCGCGCGCCAGGGCGTCGCGGACCGCGATGCGCAGCGCCGGGGCCGGGTGGCGGTCGGCGTAGAGCGCGCGCGGCACGCGGATGAGGTCGAGCACGTCCGCGCGCAGTTCCCGGTCGGCGATCGAGCCGGCGAGCGCCTCGACCCGGGCGTACGTCGCGACGGCCAGACTCGAGCTCCGGGCGAGCATCGCCGCGGCGGCGTTGCCGCGCGAGAGCGGGCCGCGCGGCTCCGGGAGCGGGCCGCTCCCGGCTGCTTCGTCAGCGGCGGCGGCCTCGAGCCCGCCGGCACCGGCAAGGAGTGGCGCCGCGACGGCGGTCAGAATTCCGAGGAACGCCGGCCGGCTCAAGAACGCCGCGCGGCCGTCGGCGACGCACATGCCGGTGGTACTCGCGAGGAGGTCCGCCGGAGCCTCCCGCAAGGGAGGAGAATCATGTCAGTAGCCCAACTTCGGGCCTGGTATACTGTATGCCAGACCCGATTCGCCTGACTGGGAGGCCCGTATGGCTGCCCTAGCCCTCGCTGCGATTCGCTCCGACGCCAGCCTCTCGGCGCAGGTGTACGATGCCATTCGCGGCGCGATCACCGCGACGAACCTCTACGAGATGGACGAGGCGAACCTGCGCCTCGACGAACGCGAGCTGGCCGCCCGGCTCGGGGTCAGCCGCACGCCGATCCGCGAGGCGCTGGTTCGTTTGGAGCACGAGTCGCTGGTACGAAGCGTCCCTCGCCGGGGATACTTCATCGCGCGAAAGAGCAAAGCCGAGCTGCTGGAAATCATCGTCGTCTGGGCGGCGCTCGAGAGCATGGCTGCGCGGCTCGTCGCCCTCCACACCAGCGAGGCGGCGATCGCCTCCTTACGATCGATCTTTGCCACCTTCGACGGCGGTCGCATTGCGGCCAACCTCGACGAGTACTCGGACGCCAACCTCCGGTTCCACCAGCGCATCATCGAACTCTCCGGCTGCGAGGCGCTGCGGCGCACCGCCGAAGGGATCTTGATCCACGTTCGTTCCATCCGGCATCGCACGATCGCTGAGGATCGTCGTTTCGAACGCTCGATCGTCGACCACATGCACATCATCGAAGCGCTCGAGAAGCGCGACGCCGACTTGGCCGAACGTCTGGTTCGCGACCATGCGCTCGCGCTCGCAGCGCACGTCGACGCGAACGACAACGACCTGTAAGCTTTTCTATCTCGCAAACGCTTCACTGGACGAGGGACCATGGCTCAGACCGCACCGGCTACCGACCTGCCGAAACTCGATGCCGACCAGCCGGCACAGACGATCTCCGGCGGCCACCTCGTTGCGAAGGCGTTGAAGAACGAAGGCATCGACGCGATCTTCACGCTGTGCGGCGGTCATATCATCGACATCTACGACGGCTGCACGGCTGAGGGCATCAAGATCATCGACGTGCGGCACGAGCAGGTCGCGGCACACGCCGCCGACGGCTACGCGCGCGTCACCGGGAGGCCCGGCTGCGCCGTCGTCACCGCCGGCCCCGGGACGACCAACGCGACGACCGGCGTCGCCAACGCGTTCCGCGCGGAGAGCCCGTTCTTGCTGATCGGGGGCCAGGGCGCGCTGAACCAGCACAAGATGGGTTCGCTCCAGGATCTCCCGCACGTCGAGATCATGAAGCCGATCACCAAGTTCGCCTCCAGCGTCGTGACGACCGAGCGCGTCGCCGACATGATCGCGATGGCGTTCCGCGAAGCGCACAACGGTTCGTTCGGCCCGTCGTACCTCGAGATCGGGCGCGACATTCTCGACGGCAAAGTGCCGCTCGACAAAGCGGTCATCCCGCAGCGCGGGCACTATCGCGCGTCGACGAAGTCGATCGGCGATCCCAACGACATCGAGAAGCTGGCCGACATTTTGATCAGGGCCGAGCGCCCTGCCGTGCTCTTCGGGCAGCAGACGTGGACCTGCCGCGCGACCGAGGCGGCGCACGAGTTCGCGCGCACGTTCAACATCCCGGCGTTCATGAACGGCGCGGGCCGCGGCACGTTCCAGCCGAGCGATCCGCACGGTTTCCAGCTGACGCGCGGCTATGCGTTCGGCAAGGCCGACGTGATCCTGATCGTCGGTACGCCGTTCGACTTCCGCATGAGCTACGGCAAGCGGCTCAAGGCGCCGACCGTCGTGCAGATCGACATGGGCTACGCCACCGTCGGCAAGAACCGCGATATCTCGCTGGGCCTCGTCGGTGACGTCGGTGCGATCCTGCGCGCCGTGACGCAGGCCGCGTCCGGCCGACTGCGGGACGGCGCGAAGAGCCGTCAGCCCTGGATCGACGAACTGCGCGCCGAAGAGAAGAAGCTCTACGACGCACGCCTGCCCAAGATCAAGAACGACGCGATGCCGATCCACCCCCTGCGGCTCGGCTACGAGATCAACGAGTTCCTGACCGAGAACACGCGCTTCATCGGCGACGGCGGCGACGTCGTGACCGCCGCGGGCGGGATCGTGTGGCCGAAGGGTGCCGGTCTGTGGATGGATCCGGGTCCGCTCGGCACGCTCGGCGTCGGCGTCTCGTTCGCGATGGCGTCGAAGCTCGCCGAGCCCGACAAAGAGGTCGTGTGTCTGTTCGGCGACGGCACCTTCGGCATGACCGGCTGGGACATCCAGACGGCCAACCGTTTCGACCTGCCGTTCATCGGGATCATCGGCAACAACTCGTTCATGAACCAAATCCGCGCCGGTCAGATCATGAAGTACGGCAAGGAGAAGGGCGACATCGGCAACTACCTCGGCGATGTCGACTTCGAGAAGTTCGCGCAGATGCTCGGCGGCTACGGCGAAGCGGTGCGCGATCCCAAGCAGATTCGGCCCGCCCTCGAGCGCGCGCGTGAATCCATGGCCTCCGGGAAGGTCGCCCTGATCAACGTCTGGATCGACCCCAACGAGTTCGCTCCGGGGACGATGAACCAGACGATGTACAAGTAGGGCGTGATGAGCTCGAACGGCGCACCCGCGGACGGCGCGCAGGACGGACAGCACGTCCGCAAAGCGCTCGACGGCGTCAAGATACTCGACATGACGCACGTCCAGGCCGGCCCCTCGTGCACGCAGATCCTGGCCTGGCTCGGCGCCGACGTCATCAAGGTCGAGTTGCCGGGCCGCGGCGACATCACGCGCGGTCAACTGCAGGACATCCCCGACGTCGACAGCCTGTACTTCACGATGCTGAACTGCAACAAGCGCAGCATCACGCTCAACACGAAGACGCCCGACGGGAAGGCGATCTTCGAGCGGCTCATCGCGCACTGCGACGTGCTGGTCGAGAACTTCGGCCCGGGCGTGCTCGACCGCCAGGGCTTCACCTGGGACCGCATCCGCGAGATCAACCCGCGCATGTCGTACGCGTCGATCAAGGGCTTCGGCCCCGGCAAATACGAGGACTTCAAGGCCTACGAGACCGTCGCGCAGGCGATGGGCGGTGGGATGAGCACGACCGGCTGGCCCGAGGGCCCGCCGACGAGTTCCGGCCCGCAGATCGGCGACTCCGGGAGCGGGATCCACATGGTCGCGGCGATCCTGGCCGCGCTCTACCAGCGCACCCACACCGGGCGCGGCCAGCGCATCTCGGTCGCGATGCAAGACTCGGTGCTGAACCTGATTCGCGTCAAGATTCGCGATCAGCAGCGGCTCGCGCACGGACCGCTGCGCGAGTATCCGAACAAGACGTTCGCCGACTACGTGCCGCGCTCGGGGAACGCATCGGGCGGCGGCCAGCCCGGTTCGGCCCTCAAGACCCTGGGGGGCGGTGAGAACGATTACGTCTACGTGATCATCCAACCGCAGGTCTGGGGCCCGCTCGCGAAGTTGATCGGCCGTCCGGAGCTGGCCGAAGATCCCGCGTTCGCGTCGCCGGCGGCGCGCCTCAAACACTTGGACGACGTGTTCGGCGTCGTCGAAGACTGGACGAAGGGACGCACCAAGTTCGAGGTGCTCGATGCGCTCAACGAGGTCGGAGTCCCGTGCGGACCGATCCTGAGCACGAAGGATCTCATCGAAGACGATTCGCTCCGCGCGCGCGGGATGATCGCCGACGTGTACCATCCCGAGCGCGGGACGTTCAAGACCGTCGGCTGCCCGTTGGTGCTCTCCGACACGCCGGTCGAGATCAAGACCTCGCCGCTGCTGGGCGAGCACAACGAAGAAATCCTCAAAGAGATCGGCTGGGACGGTAAGGACGCGAAAGCGCTCCACGCCGCCGGCGTGCTGTAGGAGAACCGGAAGAAATGCTGCTCGAGCGTCAGACTCGCAATCAGGCCGCGGTCCGCGCGGTCCTCGATCGCGTCAAAGCGGAGAACCGCAGTGCGCTCAGCGCGCCGGAGGCGAAGGAGGTCGCCGACGCCTACGGCATCCCGGTGCCGCAGGAAGGCCTGGCGACGTCGGCCGATGCCGCGGCGCAACTTGCCGAGCAAATGGGATTCCCGGTCGTGCTCAAGATCGTCTCGCCGGAGATCTTGCACAAGACCGAGGCCGGCGGTGTGCTGGTCGGCGTGAAGGACACGCAAAGCGTGCGCAGCGGCTACGACACGATCGTCGCCAACGCGAAGAGATATCAGGCGAACGCCAAGATCAGCGGCGTGCAGGTTCAGCAGATGCTGCCGACCGGTGCGCAAGAAGTGATCGTCGGTGCGGTTACCGACCAGAGCTTCGGGAAGCTGGTCGCGTTCGGCCTCGGCGGCGTGCTGGTCGAAGTGCTGAAGGACGTCACGTTCCGGCTCGCGCCGGCGTCGCGCCAGGACGCCTTCTCGATGCTCGACGGGATCCAGGCCGCCGAGATGCTCAAGGGCGTGCGCGGATCGGAACCCGTCGACCGCGAGGCGCTCGCGGGGATCATCGAAGCCGTCTCGCAGCTGGTTACCGACTTCCCCGAGATCAGCGAAGTCGACCTCAACCCGGTGTTCGCGACGCCCAAGGGCGCGACCGCCGTCGACGTGCGCATCCTGGTCGACTTCAACCCGCCGGCGCCGCGCCAGCGCTACTCGCAAGACGAGATCGTGCGCGCGATGAACCGCATCATGCGGCCGGATGCGGTCGCCGTGATCGGCGCATCGAGCGAAGACGGCAAGATCGGCAACTCGGTGATGAAGAACCTCATCAACGGGGGCTACAAGGGCCAGATCTACCCGATCAACCCGAAAGCCGATGAGATCCTCGGCTACAAAGCGTACCCGTCGGTCAAGGACATCCCCGGGATCGTCGACGTCGCCGTGTTCGCGATTCCGGCGAAGTTCGTCGCGGCCGCGCTGGTCGAGTGCGGCGAGAAGCAGGTCCCGGGCGCCGTGCTCATCCCGTCCGGCTTCGCCGAGACCGGGAACGAAGAGGGTCAGCTCGAGATCCAGGCGATCGGGCGCAAGTACAACGTGCGCCTGATGGGCCCGAACATCTACGGCTTCTACTACACGCCCAAGGATTTGTGCGCTACGTTCTGCACGCCGTACGACGTCAAGGGCAGCGTCGCGCTGTCCTCGCAGTCGGGCGGCGTCGGGATGGCGATCATCGGCTTCAGCCGCTCGGCCAAGATGGGCGTCTCTGCGATCGTCGGGCTCGGCAACAAGGCCGACATCGACGAGGACGATCTGCTGACGTTCTTCGAGCAGGACGACGCGACGCAAGCGATCGCGATGCACATGGAAGACCTCAAGGACGGCCGGTCGTTCGCCGACGTCGCGAAGCGCGTGTCGAAGAAGAAGCCGATCATCGTGCTCAAAGCCGGCCGGACGGAGCTCGGCGCGCGTGCGGCGAGCTCGCACACCGGCGCGCTCGCCGGGAACGACAAGATCTACGACGACGTTCTGCGGCAGAGCGGCGTCATCCGCGCCCGCGGCCTGAACGAGCTGCTCCAGTTCGCGCGCGCCGTCCCGATCCTGCCCACGCCGAAGGGCGAGAACGTCGTCATCATCACGGGAGCCGGCGGTTCCGGCGTGCTGCTCTCGGACTCGGTCGTCGACGCCGGCCTCACCCTGATGAAGTTCGATCCCGATCTCGACGAGGCGTTCAAGAAGTTCATACCGCCGTTCGGCGCCTCCGGCAATCCGGTCGACATCACCGGCGGCGAACCCCCGAAGACCTACCAGAACACGATCCGGCTCGGACTCGAAGACCCTCGCATCCACGCACTGATCCTCGGCTACTGGCACACGATCGTGACCCCGCCGATGGTCTTCGCAAAGCTCGTGGTCGAAGTCGTCGAGGAGTTCCGCGCCAAGGGGATCGACAAGCCCGTCGTGGCGTCCCTTGCCGGTGACGTCGAGGTGGAAGAGGCGAGCGAATACCTCTTCGACCACAAGATTCCGGCGTATCCGTACAATACGGAAACGATGGTCGCGGCGCTGGGCGCCAAGTACCGCTGGGCTCGGGCAGCGGGGCTGCTCTAGGCCCGAGACGGCATGATCTGGTATACCGCATACTGAAGCGAAGGAATAATCTTTCCTCAGGACGCGCCCACGGACCCCAACGCCTAACCACACACGGGGGATTCTTATGACGAGTACCACGGCCATGGCGCCGAGTAGTCCCATCCGGAACCGCTGGTTCCAGTTGATTCTCGGCATCGTCGCGATGATCGCGATTGCCAACCTGCAATACGGCTGGACGCTGTTCGTGAACCCGATCAAGGACCAGTTCCACTGGTCGACGGCGGCGATCCAAGTCTCGTTCACCACCTTCGTCGTCGTCGAGACCTGGCTGGTCCCGGTCGAGGGCTACATCATCGACCGGTTCGGCCCGACCAAGATCACCATGGTCGGCGGCGTGCTCGTCGGCATCTCCTGGGTGATGTTCTCGTTCGCGACCTCGCTCTGGACGTTCTACATCGGTTCCGCGATCGGCGGCATCGGCGCCGGGATCGTGTACGGCTGCACCGTCGGTCAGGCGCTGAAGTGGTTCCCGGACCGGCGCGGCCTTGCGGCCGGGCTGACGGCGGCGGGCTTTGGCGCCGGTTCAGCGATTACGATCGTTCCGATCGCGCAGATGGTCCTGAACGCGGGCTACCAGCGTACGTTCTTGGTCTTCGGTATCGTTCAAGGTATCGTGGTCGTGCTCGTCGGCTTGATGCTGCGTGCGCCGCTCCCGGGTGAGGTTCCGGCGGCGGCCAAGTCGACGGCGCTCAAACAGACGCTTCGCGACTTCCGTCCGGGCGAGATGCTCAAGACGCCGCTGTTCTACGTCATGTACCTGGCCATGATGTGTGTCGCGATCGGCGGCGTCATGGCAACGGCGCAGCTGGCACCGATCGCTCGCGACTACATCGTCGACGAAGTCCCGGTCACGCTGTTGCTGATCATGCTACCCGCGCTGCAGTGGGCGCTGGTCTTCGACCGCGTTCTCAACGGCCTGGCCAGACCGGCCTTCGGCTGGCTCTCCGACCGGATCGGTCGAGAGAACACGATGTTCATCGCGTTCGGCGGTCAGGCCCTCATCATCTTGCTGTTCATCAAGGTCGCCGCGAACCCGTATTGGTTCGTGATCATGTCGGGGCTGGTGTTCTTCACGTACGGCGAGATCTTCAGTCTGTTCCCGTCGCTGAACGCCGACACGTACGGCCGCAAGTTCGCAACCACGAACTACGGCTTCCTGTACACGGCGAAGGGGACGGCCGCACTCCTCGTTCCGTTCGCAAACATCATCAAGGACGCCACCGGCAGCTGGGTGCCGATCTTTCAGACCGCGGCTGCGTTGAATGTGTGCGCAGCGCTGATCGCCATGTTCGTCATCAAGCCGATGCGTGCGCGCAAAGCGGACGCTGAGAGCGGTTTCACGGGCGGGCCAGGCATCTCTCCGGCGCCTTCTACACCGTAAGGAATAGGTATTTTATGAAGTTGCTATTACGTTCCGCGGTCCTCGTGTCGGCGTGCGCCCTCGGCTTCACGACGCTGCCCGCACCCGCTGCCGACAAGGTGCAGCTCACTGCCGAAGTCGCCTCCAGCGTGAGACCGCCTTTCGAGCAGTTCATCAAGATCTACGAAAAGAAGCATCCGGATGCTACGATCTCGGCAAAGTATCTGGGCGGCGGTCCGATCCAGGCCGACGTCGAATCCGACAATCCGATCGACATCGTGGTCGTCGGCAAGAACCAGACGGACAAGGTGCTCGCGCACATCAACAAGCCGGTCGCGATCCTGACCAATCGCGAAGTGCTCATCATCCCGAGAGGGAGCACGAAGGTCAAGAGCCTAGCGGACCTCGCGAAGCCCGGCATTCGCGTTGGGATGGCGAACGGGGCCGGCTCCGCGGTCGGCACGCTCGCGCGCCAGATGCTCAAAAAAGCCGCTGACGATCCGGCTTTCGGCGCGGACTTTCCGGTGAAGGTGCGCGGTAACTCACCGGCCTACTTCGATAAACTGCAATCAGAGGATGATGTGCTGACGGGCCTCGACAAGGGCGAGGCCGACGTTGCGATCGGCTTCGTTTCCTCGGTGGATCCGTCGAAGTACCAAGCGATCCAGATTGCCGACAAGTACAACATCGACTCGGTGTACTACATCTTCATCCCGAAGGCGGCGAAGAACCCGAAGGAAGCGGCCGACATGGTGACGCTCATGTCCAACGCGCAGGGCCAAGCGATCCTGCACAGCCACCGCTACCTGCCGCCGCCGAAGAGCTGATCAGCGCGACGGAACCCCCGCGCATGCAAAGGGCGCTCGCACGAGAGGTGCGGGCGCCCTTTGGGTATCCGGCGGTGCGTTACGTCAGCGAGGCGGTGACGGGGATGCTCCCGATCGTGAACTTGAAGAACTCGATCAGCTTGAAGACGACCGTGCAGGCAATCGCGGTCGCGGCGGCGCCGCTCGCACCGGCCGGCAGCAGCCGGAAGTCGTCGACCTCGACGTGGATCGTGCCGTGAAAGTTGCCGCTGTTGATCGGAAAGTCCAGCGTTGCCGTGTTGTTCAGCGGCAGCGTCTGCTGCGGGACGCCCGGCGCGTTGATCTGCACCGAGAAGGCCTGGGCAGGATCGGTCTGCGTCGCGTCGCGGAAGACCTGGGCGTGGATGATCCCGGCGATCGCGTGGGGAGGTCCGACGGGCGTTGCCATGACGGGCGGCTTATGCGAGCGTCGAGTTCGGACCTCCGGCGCGGCTAGTCGTACGCGCGGCGGAACGTCGCGTAGACGTACGGATAGTCGAAGTAGAACCAGTTTCGCAGCGAGCGCCGCACGAGCGTCGATGCGGTGACCGGCGAGGCGCCCTTCATGACGAAGTGCATGCCGTCGAAGAAGTCGTTCGAGTACAGCGGGTAGGACGCCATCGGGCGGAAGCCCGCGAACGGGGCGAACGGGGTCGCGGTCCACTCCCAGCCGTTGCCGACCAGATCGTGGACGCCCCAGGCGCTGGCGCCGTCCGGCGACGAGCCGGCCGGCTCGGGATCGAATCGCCGCCAGCCGAAATTGCCGTGCCGGGCGGGGTCGGGCGCGGCGTCGCCCCAGGGGTGCGCCCGCTCTTCACCGCCGGGCGTACCGAACGCCGCGCGGTGGTACTCCGGTTCGGTGAGCAGCCGTGTGCCGCTCCAGCGCGCGAACGCGGTCGCCTGCTCCTGCGTACACCACACCGGCCACGACGACGGCAGCGGCAGATCCTCGAACGCGCCGAGGAGCATGAACGCGCCGTCGCGCTCGAGCCAGAACGGCGGCAGCGGCCCGCCGTCGCGCACGAAGGCGAGGTACTCGCCGTTGGTGACGTCGTACGCGTCGACGCCGAACGCCGCGACGTCGAGCGCGTGCTCGTCGAACTCGTTGTCCCACCCGAAGGGGATGCCGTCGCGGCGCGCACCGAGGGTCGCGCGGCCGGCTGGAATCGCGACCGGTTCGCGGCGCGGCGGCGCGACGTCGCGGTGTTCGAAGCGCGGCCCGCGCTGCTTGTCGCGCGCCAGCCGATGCACGATGTAGGTGAACGTTTCGTGGTGCATCTCTTCGTGCTCGAGGATGTTGTACGCCGCTTCCGCGCGCACCAGGCTTGGATTCGACGGGTCGTCGAGCCGCGCGTTCGCGAACGCGTCGAAGATCGCGGCGTCGCAGGCGTCGCCAAAGGCGCGCACCGTCGCGCGGTCGGGCCAGGGCTTCTGGAGCTGCGCCGCCGTCGCGGCGTCGCGCGGATCGATCCCGCGATTGAACAGGCGCTCGAGCTCCGGGTCGACCGACGGGCGCTTCAGCGCGTCGCGGACGAGCGTGATGAAGGCGAAGTCGGGGATGTGCCCGTCGTAGAACACGAACGGGTGACGCAGCGGGATCGGCCGGTCCTCGTACGCCTCGGGCGCGATCATGGCGAAGAGGCCGGCGGTGCGGCGGCGGTTCGCGCGATAGCGCGCCGCCATCGCCTCACGGTCGAGCCCAGCGGCGGGTGCAAGCGTGTCCATCAGACGGCCAGGTAGGGCCGGAGCCCGGCGACACCGCCTTCACGGCCGAAGCCGGACTCGCGGTAGCCGCCGAACGGCGAGCTCGGATCGAACTGATTGAACGTCGAGCACCACACGACGCCGGCCTGCAGATGCTGCGCCACGTACATTGATTTCGCTCCCTTGTCGGTCCAGACGCCGGCGGAGAGCCCGTACGGCGTGTTGTTCGCCTTCTCGATCGCCTCGTCGGCGGTGCGGAACGTCATGATCGAGAGAACCGGCCCGAAGATCTCCTCGCGCGCGATGCGGTGCGACTGCGAGACCCCGGTGAAGAAGGACGCGCGATGGAACCAGCCGCGCTCCGGGAGCGCGCACGACTGCTGGTGCAGCACCGCGCCTTCCGCGACGCCGCTCTCGATGAGCTCGGAGATCTTCGCGTGCTGCGCGAGCGAGTTGATCGCGCCGATATCCGTGTTCTTGTCGAGCGGATCGCCGAGGCGCAGCGTTTCGATGCGCGCCGTCAGCTTCTCGACGACCTCGTCGTGAACCGACTCCTGCACCAGCAGCCGCGAGCCCGCGCAGCAGACGTGCCCCTGATTGAAGTAGATGCCGCTCACGACGCCTTCGATCGCTTGATCGAGCGGGGCATCGGCAAACACGATGTTCGCGGCTTTGCCGCCGAGTTCGAGCGTCAAACGCTTGCGCGAACCGGCCAACGTCTTCTGGATGATCTTCCCGACGTCGGTCGAGCCGGTGAACGCGATCTTGTCGACGCCCGCGTGGGCGACCAGCGCCGCGCCGGTGCGCCCATCGCCGGTGACGACGTTGACGACGCCGGGCGGAAGATCGGCCTCTTCGCAGATCTGCGCGAGGAGCAGCGCCGTCAGCGGCGTCGTCTCGGCGGGCTTCAGCACGACGGTGTTGCCGCACGAGATCGCCGGCGCGATCTTCCACGCTGCCATCAGGAGCGGGAAATTCCACGGGACGATCGAGCCGACGACGCCGACCGGCGCCGGCTCCTGGGCGCCGTGCAGCGCGTAGCGCAGCTTGTCGGCCCAGCCCGCGAAGTAGAAGAAGTTGGCGGCGGCCTGGACCACGTCGAAGTCGCGCGACTCCTTGATCGGCTTCCCGCCGTCCTTGGTCTCGAGGACCGCGAGCTCGCGGGAGCGTTCGGTGATCGCGCGCGCGATGCGGTAGACG
Organism: Vulcanimicrobiota bacterium; assembly: GCA_003168375.1. GTDB lineage: Bacteria > Vulcanimicrobiota > Vulcanimicrobiia > Vulcanimicrobiales > Vulcanimicrobiaceae > Vulcanimicrobium > Vulcanimicrobium winogradskyi. The sequence continues at coordinate 597,157 of PMSI01000003.1, read as the reverse complement.
TATTTCGCGCGATCGGCGGGGCGCATCGGCCGCCAGTACTTCTCGTACGCCTGGCGGGCGGCAGCGACCGCGCGATCGATGTCCTCCGCGGTCCCGACCGCGATCTGGGCGAGCTCTTCCTCGGTCGCCGGGTTCACGGTCGGGAACGTCTCCCCGCCCGACGAGCGCACCCATCGGCCCCCGATGAAGTGGTCGTAACGGTGCCGGATTCGCACCGGCGTGGTCTCGATCGAGGGGGCGTAGGCGAGGGCCATCGTGGTATGAAGATTCGGCGTACGGGCCCCGGTCCCCGGCGGAGCGGCAAGGAAGGCGGGCGTTCGGCGTTTGAGCGGGAACGATCTGCCCGTGAGCTTGCAGTCTACGGCCGGTGCGGCGTGACGGGCAACTCGGAGCTGCGCATCAACCGTGCGACCGGCGATCCGAGCACGCCGATCTGCCTGCGGCACGCGTTGGCCGCCTTCCTGAACGCCGTCGACATCGAAGAGCCGCTGCGGGACGATATCGTCGCCGCGGTCGGCGAGGCGATCGCCAACGCTGTCGAGCACGCGTACCCGGCGAAGGAGGGGCTCGTCGAGCTGCACGCGAGCATCGACGGCGAGAACACCCTGCTCGTCGACGTCTTCGACCGGGGCGCGTTCATCGATCGCGACGTGCGGGAAGGGCGGGGCTTGGGCCTGCGCATCGTGCGCGCGATCGCTCGCGCCGTCTCGATCGACACCGAGGGCGGAACCCGGATCCGCATGGTCTTCGACGCCGGTTCGTGCGAGTAGCCTTAGTCCTTGGCGATGTAGTCCAGTGAGCCGTAGCGGCCCGTCGCGAGCTTCTCGCGCTGCAGCAGCAGGTCGTCGAGCAGCGAGGAGGCACCGATGCGGCACATCTCCGGCGTGAGCCACGCCTCGCCGAGCGTCTCGTCGATCAACACGAGATAGGCGATCGCCGCCTTCGTGTTGCGCACACCGCCGGCGACCTTGAGCCCACGGCGCTCGCCGGTGCGGTGGGCGAAGTCGCGGATCGCTTCGGACATCACCAGCGCGGTCGCGAGCGTCGCCGAGGTGCCGATCTTGCCGGTCGACGTCTTGATCACGTCCGCGCCCGCTTCGAGCGCGAGGTCGCTCGCGTGCCGCGTGGCGTCGTACGAGCCGAGCTCCCCCGTCTCGAGGATCGCCTTGAGGTGGACCGGGCCGCACAGCTTCTTGACCGCGACGATCTCGTCGAAGACGTACTGTTCGTCACCGGCCAGGAACGCGCCGCGGTCGATGACCATGTCGATTTCGTCGGCGCCGGACTCCAGCGCCGCTTCCACATCGCGCAGCTTGACGTCGAGCGAGGAGAGCCCGCTCGGAAACGCGGTCGCGACCGAGGCGACCTTGACGCCCGTTCCCTGCAGCGCCGCCTTGGCGACGGCGACCAGATTCGGATAGACGCAGACCGCCGCGACGCGCGGCGCGCCCGGGGCCGGAAACGCGGCTTTGGCGCACAGCGAACGGACGCGGCCCGGGGAGTCACGGCCTTCGAGCGTGGTCAGGTCGATGCAGCGGATAGCCAGATCGATCGCGGCCAGCTTGGCCTCGTTCTTGATCGACCGCTTGGCGAACCCGGCGGCCCGGGCCTCGAGCATGACGGCGTCGACGGTTCGTGACGACGGCGACAGAAGAAGGGGCATGGGTCCGTACGTTCGAGAACCTCGCGCGACGTGACCTCGTATCGTCCGCCGCTCGACGGTATCCGCGTGCTGGAGCTGGGCTCGTCGGTGGCAGGCCCGGCGGCCGGACGGCTGTTGGCCGATCTCGGCGCCGAGGTCATCAAGGTCGAGAGCGACGAAGGCGACGGGCTCCGCACGTGGGGTCCCCCGGCGGCCGACGGGACGTCGTGGTGGTTCAAGTCGCACAACCGCAACAAACGGTTCGTGAAGTTCGACCTCCACGCGGAGGCCGACCGCCGGACCGTGCGCGAGATCGCGCTGCGCAGCGACATCGTGCTGGAGAACTTCCGTCCCGGCCGGCTCGACGCGTGGGGTCTCGGCTACGACAGCCTGCGCGCGGAGAACCCGCGGCTCGTCTATGCCTCGATCAGCGGCTACGGCCAAGACGGACCGTACCGGAATCGCACCGGGTTCGGGAACATCGCCGAGTCGATGAGCGGACTGCGCTACGTCACCGGCTATCCGGACCGCCCGCCGGTGCGCGTCGGCGTCTCGCTCGCCGACGAGCTGGCGGCGCTGTACTGCGTGGTCGGGATCCAGGCGGCGCTGCTCGCGCGCGATCGCGACGGCGTCGGCGACTACGTCGACATCTCGCTGCTCGAGTCGAGCATCGCGCTGACGCAAGGGATGCTCGCCGAATACGAGGCCCTCGGGATCGTGCGCGAGCGCAGCGGCAACGCGCACAACGCGGTCGCGCCGTCGAACATCTACCCGACGCGGGACGGCCGGTGGATCGCGATCGGCGCGAACGCGAACTCGCTCTTTCGCCGCTTCGCCGCGGCGATGGGCCGCCCCGAGCTCGCCGAGGACCCGCGTTTCGGCGACAACCGCCGGCGCACCGAGCACGGCGCCGAGATCGACGCGCTGATCTCCGAGTGGACGATCACGCTCGACGCGGATGATGCGTCGAGCATCCTCGCCGATGCAGGCGTCCCCGCCGGGCCGGTCTACTCGATCGCGGACATCGTCGCCGACGAGCAGGTCCGCTCCCGCGGCGTCGTGCGATACTTGAGCGACGACGCCGGCAATCGCGTGGCAACGACCGCGCCGGTGACGCGCTTCCGCGCGCACCCGACGGTGTCGAACCACGCCGCGCGCGCGATCGGCGCCGATACGGCGGCGGTGCTCGAGGAGCTGGGGATCGGGACGTCGTGACGATCATCTCGCTCGCGGGCGTTACCAAGACGTTCGACTCCGGCTACACCGCGCTGCGCGACGTGAACCTGGACGTCGCGCCGGAACGCTTCGTCGCGCTGGTCGGGCCGTCGGGCTGCGGAAAGTCGACGACGCTCTCCCTGATCTCGGGGCTCGATCGCCCGACGAGCGGCACGATCAGCGTGCGTGGCAGCGCGGTCGGCGGGATCACCGAGGGCGTTGGGTTTTTGTTCCAGCGCGACGCGCTGCTGCCGTGGAAAACCGTCCGCGACAACGTGCTCTTGCCGCTGCAACTGCGCGGGGTCGGGGGTGAGGAGGCGCGCTCGCGCGTCGCGGAGTGGATCGGCCGCGTCGGACTGCGCGGCTTCGAGCAGTCGTTTCCGTACCAGCTCTCCGGCGGGATGCGCAAGCGGGTCGCGCTCGCGCAGACGCTGGTCTACAATCCCGAGATCCTGCTGATGGACGAGCCGTTCGCGGCGCTCGACGTGCAGACGCGCAACCTGATGGAGGCTGAGCTGCTGACCCTGTGGCAGGGTTCGCGAAAGACGGTCATCTTCGTGACGCACGACCTCGAAGAGGCGATCGCGCTCGCGGACGAGGTCGTCGTGATGACCGCCGGTCCCGGGCGTGTCAAGGCGCGCTACGACGTCACCCTGCCGCGGCCGCGCGACATCGAGCAGGTTCGCTTCGATCCGCGCTTCACCGAGCTCTACTCGCGGATGTGGAACGACCTACGCGACGAGGTGCTGGAGAGCTATGCGCGAGCGAACGCAGCCGGCTAACCGCTGGCTGGTCCTGGCGATGCAGGTCGCGCTCATCGTCGGCTCGCTGCTGGCGTGGGAGTTCGGCGTGCGAGCCGGCAAGATCGATCCGTTCTTTTTCTCGGCGCCCTCGCAGATCGGCGTGACGATCGGCGGCTGGTGGCAGCACGGCTACATCCTGCGCGACGTCGCGGTCACCATGGAGGAGACGGTCTTCGGGCTGCTCCTGGGCGGCGGGATCGGAATCGTGCTGGCCATTTTGCTCGCCTCGAACCGGTGGCTCGGCGCGATCTTCGTCCCGTTCCTGGTGCTGTTCAACTCGATCCCGCGCGTGACGCTGGTCCCGCTGTTCATCCTGTGGTTCGGCTTCACGCTGTGGTCGAAAGTCGTCAGCGCGGTCGTGCTCGTCGTGTTCGTCGTGTTCTTCGCGACCTACGACGGGATCAAGGACGTCGATCCGACGCTGGTCGCCAACGTCAGGGTGATGGGGGCCAAGCGGCTCGACGTGATGCGGCACGTGCTGATCCCCTCCGCGCTGACCTGGATATTCTCGTCGCTCCGCTCGGCGGTCGGCTTCTCGCTGATCGGCGCCGTGGTCGCGGAGTACTTCGGCGCGCAGGCCGGCGTCGGGTACCGCATCCAATACTCCGAGGCGCAGCTCAACACCAGCGGGGTGTTCGGCGGGCTGTTCATCCTGATGGTCCTCGTCTTCATCATCAACTTGTTCTTGCAGCGGCTCCAGCGGCGTCTGCTCGTCTGGAAGCCCGTCGATCCGTAAGGGAGTGATTCGCATGTCCGACATCTCGCGCCGCACGCTCATCGGCGGTATCGCCGCCGCATCGACCGTTTTCAGCGTTCCGACGATCGTCATGGCGGCCGGGCCGAAGGAGAAGGTGGCGGTCGCGGTCGGTGCCGAGCACTCGCTGGTCTACTTCCCGTGGGATCTGGCGAAAGCGCTCGGCTACTTCGACCAGGAAGGGCTAGACGTCGAGCTGACCTATACGAAAGGCGGGAGCGAAGCCGCGACCGCGCTCGCCTCCGGCTCGTGCGAGTACAGCGGCAACGCGATCGATCATGCGGTCGCGGCGGCCGATCGAGGGAAGTCGCTGGTGATGATCGCCGATTTCATGAACCAGCCCGGGATCGCGATCGTGATCCGCCCCGGCGACAAGGACAAGTACAAGACGTTCGCCGACTTCAAGGGCAAGACGGTCGGTATCACGTCGATCGGTTCGGCGACGCACGTGCTCGCAATATGGATGGCCCATCGCGCCGGACTCGGCAAGGACGATCTCAAGATCGTCGGGGTCGGTGCCGGATCGACGATGATCTCGGCGCTCGCGGGGAACCAGGTCGACGCGGCGTACGGTACCGATCCGTACGTGACGACGCTGATCAAGACGGGCCGCGGGATTCAGTGGCTCGGCATGTATACGGCGGCCGATACTCGCCGGGGACTCGGCTTTCCAGGGTATTGCTTCACCGGCGCGCTGACCCGCGGCGACGTGATCCAGAAGAATCCCGAGCGCACGCAGAAGATCGTCAACGGACTCGTGCGCGCCCAGAAGTACATGGCGACGCACAGCTCCGCGCAGATCGCCGCGGCGCTGAACGACGAATACCGCGGGGGGACACCGGCAGGCGACTTCGCTGCGGCCTACAGCCACTCGCGTCCGGCCTACACGCAGCACGGCGAGATGACGCTGGAATCCGTGCGCGCGGTGATGGAAACCAACGCCTACTTCCTCGGCACCGCCTCGAAAGCCGACCCCAGCAAGCTGTACGACAACAGCTACGTCGACAAAGCCGCCAAGACGGTGAAGGTCTAGTGGAAGCGCCCAAGCTCGACTATAAGGGCCAGACCATGGCGCAGGTCAACGCCGACTACACCGGCATGCCGGGCGGCGCTCAGATCCTCATGAAGAACACGACCAGCGGCGTGGCGCTCGAAGGCGGTATGGTGCTGTTTTCGGGCGGCAGCGGCACGGTCGCGATCGCCATCGACGCCTCGACACCCGCCGGCGCCTACTGCCTGACCGCGCTGGACGCCGCCGGTGAGGAGCTCACCCAAACCGTGCAGTTCTACATCAGCCACGAGGACGCCGCGGCCGACCTCTAGCTGGTGACGTGGACGATTACCGCGCGGTCGATGGAACCGAAGAAGCCCGCATATCCCGATCCGTTCGCGGTAGCGTTCCTTGAGCGTCCAGGACGGGTTTGAGGCGGAACAGTTCGTGCTCGGCGGCAATTTCGCGCTGAAGCACGAGATTGACCCGCCCATCCGGAGCCCCTGGGGCCGCTTCCCGATGGAAACCCTCGAAGACAACGTCGCGTCGAAGATGATGGCTCTCGTGTCGCGGGGCGCGCCGCGCGATTTTGTAGACGTCAAGGCGGTGGTCGACGCTGGTTTGGTCACAGCAAAACGCTGCTGGCAGCTCGGGGAAGCCAAGGGGCCGTGACATCGCGTTTGACGACGCGCTGAACGAGGGTCAGGATCAACATCGAGAGGATCGCGTCTTGAATGCCGCTCGAGCGCCTCTCCGGCGAGCGCAGAGCCGCGGCGGAGCAACTCCGAGCCTGGTATCGCGAAAGGTTAGCCTATCCGGCCCTCATGCTTTTTCCTGTTCCGTTACCGAACGCAGCATGGCGATCGCTCGGTGCGGCGCACGGTTTTGAATCGCATCGTACGCTTCGACGACCCGACGAGCGACGAAGATCGAGTTTTCGACATGTCGTTCTTCGACTCCGAGATAGAGCGCCTGGACCGCACCGACCGTCGCCAAATGTAGGCTGCGCATCGTCTCGTCGTCGAGCTCAACCGCTATCAGGGATGGCTCTGCCGCCGAGGCGGCGGCGTGGATGTGTTGCGCGAGGTCGTGCAACTGCGCAACGTCGTGATCGCTCCAGCCGGTCGCGAGCGATTCGTCCAGACCGTACGCTGTACTTCGCAAGTTCCTTGAGATGGCGTGCAGCTTCTCCGTACGCGTGTTTGCTTCGTCGTACGCGCCGATGCTGAAACCGTACGTGCCCCAACCACCCATCGTCCCACCACGTCCAGAGAAGGTTACCTTCCTAGGCGATCCGAACGTTCTGATCGAACACTGCCTTTCCTCCCAGACGGCCGTCATCTTGGCACTTCCGCACATCGAGCTAGCGTTGCTGCCGCAGCTGTCCGTCGCAGCGTTACTCGTGGTCTCCTCCGCGGCGCTGTTGCTGCCGCATTGGAAACGTGATTGGGGCCCCATCGACGTCAGTCCGGACCCGGGATACCCCAACGATCCGGATTGGCGCGCCGCGGTTCGGACGCTCCCGGCCGAGTCGACGCCTGCGGAGGCGTTTTCCGGGCGCGCCAAGGAGATGCATTCGGCCTATGAGGACGCGCTCAAAGCGTTAGACGACAAGGCGGCGGCGATTTTGGGGCTCGTCGGGGGCGGCTCGGGCATCGTCGCGCTCGCCGCCGGATCCGAGAAGATCGCGCGGCCGACCGTCACGCCGCTCCTGATCCTGGCCGCCGTCTTCCTCTTTTGCGTTCTCGCATCGCTGATCGCCGTGCAGATCCCCCGACGGCGCGCGACCGCGGACGTCGAACGCCTGACCAGCGTGCGGTTGTTGAAAGCGGACGCCGGCAAAAGTGAGATTGACGCCATCATGGGGCGAGAATACATCGAGGCATCGCGCAGCGCTTACGTGGTTCTGCGCAAGAAGGCTAGTCATCTTTGGGCGGCGCAGCTGCTTTTCGCGTTCGGGGTGTGCACGATCGTGCTAAACGCGCTGATCCCCTCGGGGCTGAGTAAGGAACAGGCGGTTACATCGACGGTGCTCCACTGCACGATCGTGCAGCCTGCGATCGACTGCAAGCTGATGCCCACGACAGAGCCGATACCGCCGAAGGGCCGACAATGACAACCAGCGCATTGAACTACTGCACGTCGAGGCTCGGTGCGTTCGATGAGACGGGCCGCTTTCCGACCACGTCTCACGACATGGCAACGACAATGGCTGCCTATGCGAAAGTGTCGGAAAAAACAGATCTCGCATTGTTCTTTCACGGCGGCCTTCTGTCTCGAGCCGACGGTGTCAATCTGGCGAAGCGGCTTCAGTCGCGGTTCCCCGAGCCGGCTGCGACGCAGGCCGCCGGACGCAACGTTTATCCGTACTCCTTCGTCTGGGAATCGGGATTGCTTGACGAACTCCTCCGCAACCTGCCGGAGATCGTCTCGGATATCGTCTTCCAACGCATTCTCTCGATTGTCGCGGCGACGGCTCGGACGATCCTGAACGCGCAGCAGCCCCCCGCGGTGCCTACGATGTCGACGATCCTGCCGACAACGGCGGCGGTCGCGGGGAATTTCGCGCCCGGCGTCGCGCCGACCGCGGCTCAAATCGACGAGGTACAGCGGGCCGTCGAGAACGATCCGCTGATCCGAACGGCGAAGGCTCGTGTAGCGGCGACTCGATCGAGCCTGCTCTCGCCGGAGATACTCGCCGCGATTGCGGCAGAAGAGCAGCAAACCGTTCGGCTCGGGATCCTCGCCCTGAAGGCAGGCGTGGTGCTCTCGCAGATGATTCATCGCTTCTCGTTCGGCCGCGACCACGGATTCCATGAAACCTTGATCGAGGAGATCCTTCGCGCCTACTACCTTGTGAATGCGGGCTTTGCCACATGGACCGAAGCGAAGGCAGGCGCCGCTGCGGCGTTCAGCCCCGATCCGGCGAGCTACGTCGGAACGAATATGGTCCGGGAACTCGTCAAGATGTTCGACGCGAAGAAGCGTCCGCGCGTCGCGCTCGTTGCGCATGGTGCGGGCGCCCTCTACGTCTGCCCGTTTCTAGCGGCCATGGACTCGGAACTGCTGGGGAAATCGTACGGACCAGACATACGATTCGACGTCATCGTCCTCGCGCCGGCAGTTCGCGTCGACGTTTGGAGCGCGATGTCGGAACGGTACGGCCACATGATCGGCGATTTCCGGATGTTCTCAATGCTGGACGCGCAGGAACGGAACGACGCCCTGCTCCGGCGGGCCGGCGAACCGGCGGCGTCGCCTGCCAATGAGATACTCGGCCAGATTTATCGGCGCTCGCTCCTTTACTTCACTTCGGGTGTGCTGGAGGACGAGGACGGAGACACGCCGCTCCTCGGCATGGTTCGCTTCTTCAGCGGTGCCGGCGCTTTCGGGCCAGGCCGGAACGCCATGATTGACGCATTGCGCGAATCGTTCGCAGCGGCGCCGCAGCGGAGAGTCTTGAGCTCGCCGCCGCCTGCGGTTCAACCAGCTCCGGCGCAACCACCGATCGGCCTTCGCTGCACGTCGCGACGGCACGAAGACTTCATAACGGACGCCGCAACGCTCGAAAGCATATGCTATGTCCTCCGCTCCCACGCTTATGACACGAATCACCATGAAGCCGGTAACGGCTGAGCTAAGGACCGACCTGCTCGGGCGCGGGGCGCCACTAGGATCACATTAGTTCGTCCATGTCATCCGTCGAGAAGCCGCCCTTCTCGCGCATGCGCACCTCGACGACGGCCGTGCTTCCTTGCGAAAATTGCCGGCAACGGTCATCGTCATCGTGACGGCCGCGGCACCGTTCAGGAGCACCGCTGCGCACAGAGCGGCCGCGAAAACTGCGACGCGGTTGGCGGTTATGGGACGTCGGATGGCGCGATGGTGATGCGGAACGCTTTGTAGTGCGGGTTCGCGGCGACCAGGACGATCTTCACCGGCTTGAAGTCCTTCGGCACCTGGAAGAGGATCGTTTCTTTCCACGCCCCGCCAGGCGGAATGTTCGACACGATCCCGATCGGGCGCACCTTGTCGGGCTGGGCCGCGACCGCGATGCCGTCGCCGTCGACGATCGACGCGGTGAACTGCGTCATCTCGAGCGGCTTCGCGGTGCCGTTGCTCATCACGGCGCGGAACACGATCCACTTCTCGTCGGCGGTGTCAGGATACGACTCGTTCGGAGAGTTGTCGGGCTTGCCGAGCGACATCTTCCGGATGCGCGCTTGCCCGTTGAACAGTGTTGCATGCAAGCTGCCGGCGACGGCGGCGGCTTGGTTGGCGCCGCCCGGCACCGGTGTAGGATGCGCGGTCGCGGCGCCGGTTGCGCTCAGGGCGAGGAGCGCCGTGAAGACGGAGAGCGTCGTGCGCATGGCGGGGCGTTTTCCAGCGCCGTGCGGCAGCCCTGTCGGCCGGCCGCTGCGGCGGCGGGCGACGCGGCGAACCGCTCCGAAGACGCAGCGCCGTGGCGCAGTACGTATATTCGATGTTCCGGGTCGGCAAGAAAGTGCCGCCCAACCGGCAGATCATCAAGGACATCTCGCTCAGTTTTCTCCCCGGGGCGAAGATCGGGATCCTCGGGCTCAACGGCGCCGGCAAGTCGACGGTGCTGCGCATCATGGCGGGGCTCGACACCGATATCGAGGGCGACGCGCAGCCGATGCCGGGGATCAGCATCGGGTTTTTGCCGCAAGAGCCGCAGCTCGATCCCGACAAGACCGTGCGCGAGACCGTCGAGGAGGGGCTCAGCGAGCTCAGCGCCGCGCGCACGCGGCTCGACGAGATCTACGCGGCGTACGGGGAGGCCGACGCGGACTTCGACAAGCTCGCCGAAGAGCAGGCGAAGCTCGAAGCGATCTTGTTCGCGCAGGGCGGCGACGACATGGAGCAGCAGCTCGAGATCGCCGCCGACGCGCTCCGGCTCCCGCCGTGGGACGCGAAGATCGGGCCGCTCTCGGGCGGCGAGAAGCGGCGCGTCGCACTGTGCCGGCTGCTGCTCTCGAAACCCGACATGCTGCTGCTCGACGAGCCGACGAATCATCTCGACGCGGAGAGCGTCGAGTGGCTGGAGCAGTTCCTACAGCGCTTCCCCGGAACCGTCGTCGCGGTGACGCACGACCGCTACTTCCTCGACAACGCGGCCGAGTGGATCCTCGAGCTCGACCGCGGCCGCGGCATTCCGTGGAAGGGCAACTACAGCTCCTGGCTCGACCAGAAACAGGAGCGGCTCGCGCAGGAAGAAGCGACCGAATCGGCGCGCCGCAAAGCGCTCAAGCGCGAGCTCGAATGGGTGCGCACCGGCGCGAAGGCGCGACAGTCGAAGAACAAGAGCCGCATCGCGCGCTTCGAAGAGCTCTCCAGCTACGAGTACCAGCGCCGCAACGAGACGCAAGAGATCTTCATCCCGGTCGCCGAGCGGCTCGGCGATCAGGTGATCGAGTTCACCGGCGTGCGCAAGGCGTACGGTGACCGGCTGCTGATGGACGATGTGAACTTCAGCATCCCGGCCGGCGCGATCGTCGGGATCATCGGCCCCAACGGCGCCGGGAAGACGACGCTCTTCCGGATGATCTCGGGCAAGGAGCAGCCGGACGCCGGCGAGATCGCGATCGGCGCGACGGTGAAGCTCGCCGTGGTCGACCAGTCGCGCGAGTCGCTCGAGAACGAGAAGACCGTGTTCGACGACGTCACCGGCGGGCGCGACTTGCTGCTGGTCGGCAAGTTCGAGATGCCCTCACGCGCGTATCTCGGGCGCTTCAACTTCAAGGGCGGCGATCAGCAGAAGCTGGTCGGCAACCTTTCGGGCGGCGAACGGGGACGGCTCCACCTCGCGAAGACGTTGCTCGCCGGCGCGAACGTGCTGCTGCTCGACGAACCGTCGAACGACCTCGACGTCGAGACGCTGCGCGCGCTCGAGGACGCGCTCAGCGAGTTCGCCGGCACGGTGATGGTGATCAGTCACGACCGCTGGTTCCTCGACCGCATCGCGACCCACATCATCGCGTTCGAAGGCGACTCGCGCGTGTATTTCTTCGAGGGCAACTACCAGGAGTACGAGACGAACAAGAAAGCCCGCCTCGGCGAAGAAGCGGCGCGCCCGCACCGCTTGCGCTTCCGGCCGCTTAGCCTGCCGTAGTTCACCCTTCGACAGGCTCAGGGTGACATCAGGACTATGCGGCACCGTCCCAGAGGGCGGTTAGGCGGGATTTGACGCCGGCGTCGTGGGGTTGGAGGCCGTTGCCTTTGCAGACGCGGCACGCGGCGGGCGCGCACTCCTCGCACTCGCCGCTGCCGGTGCAGTGGCGGCAGTCGTCTTCGGGCGAGCGCCGGCGCTTGCGTTTGCGCGGCAGCGTCCACTTCTCGGCGGCCCGGCGGCGGCGCTGTTCCTGACCGAGTTCCGTCTCTTTGAGCACGGCGCAGAAGCTCAGGATGGAAATGCATGCGAGCGCGCCGACCATGAAATCGGCGAAGCTGCGGTCCCTCATTAGTCGAGTTATCGGATCGCTGGGTCGGGAGTTGAGCGCTCGAGCGGCGCCAGTACGACCTTGTCGCGGCCCTCGCGCTTCGCTTGGTAGAGCGCTGCGTCGGCCGACTCGAGCAGCTTGCCGGGGCTGACCCCGGACTCGGCGGGCCGCGTGGAAGCGACCCCGACGCTGACCGTTATGATCCCGGTCGGGGCCTCCGGATAGGGGATCGCCAGCGCGCGTACGTTTACCCGGACGCGCTCGCCGACGAGCCGGGAGGCCTCGCCTTCGGCGAGCGGCAGCACGATCGCGAACTCCTCGCCGCCGTAGCGGGCGGCGACGTCGTCCGGCCGCAGCACCGCCGCCTCCACGCCCTCCGCGACACGCCGCAAGATCTCGTCGCCGGCCTGGTGGCCATGGGTGTCGTTGTAGCGCTTGAAGTGGTCGACGTCGATCATGAGCACGCCCAGCGCCGAATGCGAGCGGCGCGAGCGATCCCACGCGCGGGCGAGCGCGCCGTCGAACGAGCGGCGGTTGGCGATCCCGGTCAGGCCGTCGAGCCTGATCAGCGCAGAGAGCGCGCGATTGCGGTCGGCGAGCGCGAGCGCGAACAGCAGCGCTTCGAGCGCGATGCCGGCGTCGAACGCGCGGGTGAGGTTCTGGTGCGGGAAGATGACGCCGTGGAGGTTGAGGTCGTTGATCAGGATCCCGGCTGCGGCGAAGACGAACGCGATGAGGTAGAAGCGCGCGGGGGCGAAGCCCTGGTCGCGGGCCGCCACGCCGCGGACGAACAGCAGCACCAAGAGCGCCGCTTGCAGCACCTCGTCGAGCACGTAGCCGTAGCCGCGCCAGCCGGTCACTTTCTCGACGAAGATCAGCGCGACGATCGCACCGAGCACCGGGAGCGTCAGGCCGTCGAGCAGCCGGCGCCAGCGGGTGATGCTCAGGAACGAGCGGCAGAAGCCCGTCAGCGCGATGTAGTAGAGCGCCAGCGTCACCGCTTCGGCGAGATGCGTCGCCTTCGGCCCACCGGCTCCGACCCCGCGCGTCTCGACCAGCGTCAATCCGACCAGCGCGAACATCGAGGTGGCGTACCACCCGAACGGCACGTCGCGCAGCACGACATAGAGCAGCGCGTTGAACGCGCCGATCGCGACGAAGAAGCCGAGGAAGAACGCTGCGTCGCTAGAGATTGCCGCGCTTCGCCTGTTCTTGTTCGATCGATACGAACAGCGCCTTGAAATTGCCCTTCCCGAAGGACAGCGAGCCGCGCCGCTGGATGATCTCGAAGAACATCGTCGGCCGGTCCTGCAGCGGCTTGGTGAAGATTTGCAGCATGTAGCCTTGATCGTCCCGGTCGACCAAGATGTTGAGTCCGCGCAGGATTGCCAGGTCCTCGGCGATCACGCCGACCCGGTCGGCGAGCTTCTCATAATACGAGGCGGGCGTCTCCAGCAGCTCGACCCCGTTCCCGCGCAGGGCACGCACGGTTTCGACAATGTCGTTGGTCGCGATCGCGACGTGCTGGATCCCGGGGCCGCCGTAGAAGTCGAGATACTCCTCGATCTGCGAGCGCTTGAGCCCCTCGGCCGGCTCGTTGATCGGCATTTTGACCTTGCCGCTCGGACTTTGCATCACTTTCGAGCGCAGCGCGGTGAACTCGGTCGAGATGTCTTTGTCGTCGAAGCCGATCAGCTGCGTGAAGCCGAACGCCTTGGCGTAGTACGCGCACCAGCGGTCCATCTCGCCCCACCCGACGTTTCCGACGCAGTGGTCGATGCGGACAAGGCCGACCTCGTTCTCGGTCGGCATCAGCGCGCTCCACGGCCGGTAGCCAGGCAACCACGGGCCGCGGTACGTACCGCGCTCGACGAACGTGTGCACGGTATCGCCGTAGGTCGCGATCCGCGCGGTGACGACGACCCCGTGCTCGTCTTCGGCGACGGCCGGCTCGGCCAGCGGTACCGCACCGCCCGCGACCGAGGCGGTAAACGCTTCGCGCGCGTCGGAGGTACGCAGCGCCACGTCGCGGACGCCGTCGCCGTGCCGCTTGACGTGCTCCGCGATCGGACTACCCGGGACCAGCGCCGAGGTCAGTACCAACGTCAGGTCGTTCTGCCGCACGACATAGGACGCTGCGTCCTTCACGCCGGTCTCTGGACCCGCGTACGCGAGCGGCGCGAACCCGAACGCCGTGCAATAGTAATGCGCTGCTTGCTTGGCGTTCCCGACCCAGAGCTCCAAGTGGTCGAATTCCAGCGTCGCCAGCGCGGGCGAGCGCGGCGGCGAGATCGTGCTCACGTCCGTTCGCTTACCCTGGACGGCCTGCGTTCCCTCGTTGGCGAGCGAGCGATTCCAGGCACGCTGGGTATCTTGATGGCATGGATTCAACGGACGTCCGCGAGGTGGCGCGAAACGCGGTACAACAGGGCAGATCGCTCTTGGAGAAACAGGTCGACGAGCGCACGACCCAGATCGGCCGGCGCGTCGGATCGGTCGCGCAAGAACTGCGTCACGTCGGCGACGAGCTCCGTGCGAGCGGCCCGCTGGGACTCGCCGCGCCGTACGTCGACCAGGCGGCGGATCTGGTCGAACGGCTGGGCACGTACTTGCAGGACGCCGACAGCGAACGGCTGCTGGGCGACCTCGAGAGCGTCGCGCGGCAGAATCCGTGGAGCATCGCCGCCGGGGCGCTCGTCCTCGGCTTCGCGACGTCGCGCTTCCTGAAAACGACGAGCGCGCGGCGGTACCGAGAGGCGCCCGCCCCCGAGCAGACCGCGCAAACCGCAAAGGAAGTTGTCGAATGAGCAACGTCGTCGAGAAGATGCAGCGGACCGTCGGCAGCGTGAGCGAGAAGAACCCGCTGGGGCTCGCCATCGGCGCCCTCGCGGTCGGCTTCCTCGCCGGTTTAGCGGCGCCGGTTTCCGAGCTCGAGCGCAAGACCGTCGGCCCGCTCCGCGACGACCTCATCGCGCGGGCGAAGAGCGCCGGCAGCGACGCGATCGAGCACGGCAAGCAGGTGCTGCAAGAGAAGGCGAAAGCCGTGCTCGACGCCGCCCAGCACCGGAACGGCGCGGCGTAGCGCCTTACGGCGCGCGGTGCGGCGGCGGGAGCGTCGTGCCGGGCGGCAGCGTCGGGAGCGGTGCGGGCGCGGGGACGGCGGGCAGCGGCGGGCCGGGGCTCACACCGCGCGCGCCGGGCGTCAGGATGTGCGGCGTCACCGTGATGATCAGCTCGTTGCGCTGATGGTTCAGCGCTTCGTTGCGGAACGCGCGGCCGATCAGCGGCAGGTCCCCGAGCAGCGGGATCCGTGTGTCGCTGCGCGTGGTCGTGTCCTGGATCAGCCCGCCGATGACGAGCGTCTCGTCCTCGCGCATCGCGACCGTCGTTTGCGTATCGCGAGTGGCGATCTGCGGGATACCGTTCGAGATTCCGGCTAAGCTGTTGACCGTCGGGTGCAGCGAGACGGTGATGAAGTTGCCGGCGTTGACGACCGGCGTGATGTCGAGCGTGACGCCGGTCTGAAACGTCTGCAGCTGCGTGGTCGCGACGGTGCCGGTACCGCCGCCGGTCGTGGTGAGGATCGCGATGTTGTCGCCGGCGCGGATCGTCGCGGTGCGGCCCGAGATCGTGGTGATGCGAGGGTCGGCGAGCACGCGTCCCTGACCGCGCTGAATCAGCGTGTTGAGCGTGATCCCGAACGAGATCGGCGTGCGCGTGAGCGGCTGGAAGCGCAGGAACGGCGGCGGCGTCCCGCCGTCCGGCGAGGCCGGCGTCGTCTCGGAGAAGCTCGAGGAGATCGCCGGCACGCCGAAACTCAGGCCGAGATTCTTCGCCGCGGTCTCGTCGACTTCGAGGATCTCGGTGTCGAGCACGACGAGCTTCTGCTCGACGTCGAGCCGGTCGATCAGCGACTTTGCGAGCCGGATCGAATAGGGGCTGCCGGTGAGGACGAGCTGCGTCCCGTTCGGCGGCACGGTGATATGCAGGTCGGACGCAACGCTTTGCAGCGCCTGCGTTACCGTGGTCGCCATGTCGGTCGCCGACGAGGACGGCGCGCCGTTCAAGCCGGGCGCCGCGGCTTTGAGCGAGATCACCTCGATGCCGGTGCTGCCGGCGACCGCTTCGGTGCTCCCCGCCTGCTGCACCGGCGGACCGGCGGCCGGCGCGAGCGCAATGCCGGAGGTGTCGAGCTGCGCGATCGCATCGGCGATCCGCTGGTGCTGCGCCGGGGTTGCCGCGACGGAGAGCGCGTTGAGGCTCGCGTCGGTCGTGACCTGCGCGTCGCGAAACGACCGCGCGACGAGCGCGGCAACCGATCCGGCATCGACGTAGCGCAGCCGGTAGATCTGCGTGTAGCGGACGCCGGCCTGCGGCTGGTCGATGAGCGCGATCAGCGCTTTCGCTTTGGCGACCTCTTCGGGCGCGCCGGTGAGCACGACCGATTGACCGGCGACGCTCGCGCGGATCCCGCGAAACTGGTTGCCGATCGCACGGGCGACGTCGCGCGGCGCCGCCTTCGTGACGCGGACCGCGTCGACCGGCGCCGCGGCAGCCGGGGACGGCGTCGCGGGCGGCGTGTCGATCGCCGCGATCAGCGACTTGATCTGCGCGAGATCGGCCGGCGCCGCCTCGATCAGCAGCGTCCGGTTCGGCGCGCTCTCGATCCGAGCGCCGCGGTAGAGCCGGCGGATACGCGCGGCCACCACGCCGGGATCGGCGCTGCGCAACTGCACGGCCTCGCTGGTCGTGCGCAGCGGGCTGCGAACGTCGATCCCCAACAGCACCGCGCGCATCGCGAGCAGGTCGTCCGGCGGCGCGACGACGACGAGCGCGTTCGCCACGCGGTCGACGGCGACGCGTGCGTGCGGAAAGAGCCCGCGCAGCACCTCGGCCGCACGCGCCGCGCCGATGACCTGCACTTGCAGCACGGCCGGCGGCGCCGGGGACGGCACCGCGTGTCGTGCCGGCTGTGCGTGGACGCCCGGCGGAAGCGCCGCCGCTGCGAACGCGAGTAGCGCGACGGCCGTGAAGGCTCGCGAAGAACGCGATCTCGCTGAAGGTCTCACCCGTTGCCCCCGTCCTGCGTCGGTCCAAAGAGTTCACGCACATCGTGCGTGCGACCTCTGCGCGTACCGAGCGGGAGCGCAAGGGCGGGGAGTGTGGTATCATGCAGAAAATCAAGGGCCGGTAGCCGCTGGGCTTTCCTTGCGGGTGAGGACGCTGACGGTGAATGATGACGGGTGAATCGACGGTTCTTCGCGCGGTCGAGCGCAGTCGGCTCGCCGCGGCCGTAAGCGGCTGGAGCACCGCCGACTATGTGACGGTGCGCGCGCTCGTGGCGCTCGGCGACGACACGCCCGAGAGGATCGGCCGCTTCACCGCGATGGGGCGGCAGTTCGTCGCCGAGGTGCGACGACGCGTCCGCGAGCTCGGCGCGCAAGCGGTCCTCGCCGAACCGCCGAGCGCGAGCGAACGCGTCCTCGAGACGGCGACGGACCAGATCGTGCAGCCCGGGCCGCGCGAGCTCACGATGAGCACGGTCGCCGACCTGGCGGGTGTGCCACGGCGCACGCTCTACAACATGTACGCGGCGAGCGGCGAGCTCGTCGAGGCTTGCCGGCGCCGTGGCCAGACGATTTGGCGCGCGCGGTTCGAACAGCTCGTCCTGGCCGCCGCGGATGATCCGCAGCAGCGGCTGTTCGCGGTCGTGGACGTGCTGGACGCGTGGGTCGGATCGGAGCGGTTCCGCCGCGATCAGGCGCTCTCCGCGCGGCCGTCGTTCGCGCCCGAGCTGCGCGAAGACGACCTGCGCGACCACCTCGCCGAGATCGAGCGCTTCGCGAACGGGCTTGCGATCGCAGCACAGTTGCGCGCGCCGGACGAGTTCGGCGCCTTCGTGACGACGCTCGTCGCTGGAGCGGCGGCGTGGTTCGACCGGCGCGAGGCGGCGCGCGCGTCGAGCGTCGCGGTCGTCGAGCGGCTCGTCGCACCGCTGCGCTGAAGCGCGATGCGGTTGGCACACGTGTGCCAAACTCGTCACCGTAGGATATTGCGCCTCGCGCGTATTTCGGTGCATGATGAACTCGCTCGACGACGCCCTGCCGATGCACGAACCGGGCGAGGTCGGAGAAAACGGGTGTGATGTTCCGACGGTCACAGGCTCTGTGCTCGCTCGGCGCGATCGCCGTCGTCCTGACGGCTGCGCTGCCGGCGGTTGCGAATCCCGTCGCGGGGGTGCGCGTAACGAACGCGGCGACGGGGTTCGACCTCGCCTACGCGGCCAGCGCGTCGAGCTTGGGCGGCTACGTGACGTCGGACAACGCTCCGCTTTCGATGGTCCCGCGGCAAACGACCGACGCGTTCACGATCGCGTCCACCAGCGCCAAGGCGCTGGCGGGCGAGTTGATCTACCGCGCCGCCGGCGAGCCGACGCGCGAGTGCACGTTCCGCTATTCGCTCGCCTTCACGGGTGGACGCTTCGTCCTCACCGCGGACGCGCGCGCGAGCTGGACGGGTCAAGCCGCGTGCATCGTCACGACGACGGGCCCCGACAAGACCAAAGGCGACTTCGGCGTGACCTTCACGATGAAGTAACCGGCGCCGTACGAGCGACGAGCGGGCGGCGATCCCTGCGTCACAACGACGCCGCCCGCTCGACCTTGCCAAGCCGCCCGGAGACGGGCAACCGACAGGAGAGATCTTCATGAACCGTACCCTCAAAGCCCTGGCGCTCGCGACGTTCGCACTCGCCGGCGCCCTCGGCGCGACGGCCGTCCAGGCGTCCGCCGCCAACTTCAACGTCGACTTCGCGATCAAGAACAACGATACGTCGGCCAGCATGATCCGCGTCGGCTCGCTCCCGAGCACGATCTCCGGCTTGCCAAATCCCGCTGTCGCGGTGGGACCGGGCGGGCTCGACCCGGGGACCGGGAATGCCGTGTATTCGGACGCGCTGCCCCTGCTCAACCAGACCAGGAGCGTCAGCCTGACGTACGCCAACGCGAGCGACGGGATCAGCAACCCATGCACGTTCACGTTCCAGGTGAAGAAAGACTCCAACGTCTTGCCGTACCTGCTCCACGTCACGCCGGATCATCCGTCGTGCACGGCGCCGGCTGACGTCCGGACGAGCGACGGGCAGTTCACGGCAAGCGTGTACGTCCCGACCTGGGCAACCTGAGGCGTCCTCGACATCGGCGTCCGGTGTCGCGTTTGCGAACCGGGCGCCGCCCGCGAGATTGCGGATCAATACGTGTACGGTTGCACGTCGAAGCTTTCGACGAACGGCGAGTACGCTTGCTGCCCGAGCGCCACACCGGTCCGGATCGTGCCGTTGACGCCGTTGTAGATGGATTCGTTGCTGGCGCCGTTCGAGAAGAGGCCGGGGATCGTTTTCACCAAGCCTCCGTGCTCGTCGTAGAGATTGAGGCACGGCCGCGCGTAGAGATCGAGCAAATAGACGAGCTGAGGGCAGAACAGCGAGCGTTGGAGGATCAGGTGATTCACAGGATCGATCCCAATCGCCGGCGAGTCGCCGCCGTTCATCGCGACGAAACCGTGGTGGCCGCCCTCCTGACCGGTCATCGTGTGCTGGAACACGCGCGAGAGGGCGCCCGTCCCGAGGTCCAGCAGCGTCAGCTCGGCGCGGAAACTGTCGGTTGCGAGGGATTGGCAACTCGTCCCGATCGCCGCCATGTGCGTCGCCGGATCGATCGCCAGGCTGAAGCCTGCGTTTCCGTCCTCGGTGTTGCCGGCGCCGATCGGGAGCGTTCTCACCGCGGCCGTGCCGGTGGCGAAGTCGGCCGTGATGAACGTCGGTGACTGCGCATCGCAGGGCGTACTCACGTCCTCGACGAGAAAGTACGCACGGTCGGAACCGGGATCGTAGTTCAAGGTAAAGAAGCTCTGGAACTCGGGACTCGACCCGAAGAGCGCCGTCAGATCGATCGGCGGAGCGAAAACCCCGGTCGTCACGTCGCCACGAGCGACCGTGACGTTTCCTGTCGCGAGGTCGAGGCCGATGTAGGCAGATGCGGCCGGGGTCGAATTCGTTCCGGCGGTGAGCAGAAGGCTCGTCGCTCCGAACGTCCCCGGTGGAAAGGTGAACTGCGAGAACCCAGCGGCCAATGGTGCCGCACGGAAGTAACTCATGTTCGCGTTGTCTACCGCGTTCGCTGCGATGACGACGTCGTCTTGAACGAAAGGCATGAACGTAGTGCTGGTGGTCGTGAACGTGAGCGGGAAGCCCGGCGCAACGCCGGTCGCGAGGTCGAACGGCTCGACGGTGACGAATTCGACGTTCGACTGAGGCGTGCCGATCGTGCCGTTCTCAGACAGGTAACCGTCGGTGCCGTTCGGGTTGATGTACGTGAGAATCGCCGGAACGCCCAGCTGCGGTTCAATCCCGAGGTAGATCAGCGTGTCGGCATCGCTCGCTTCCGCGATCGGCGTCCCGCCGGCGGTCGGGAGGACGCGAACGTTGACGCTCGCGGTCGCGGGGATCGCTGCGACCGCGGGATCGATCGTCACCGTTCCGCTCGTTCCGGTGGCTTGGACGTGATAGATCGAGCCGGTCTCGAGCCCGTCGTCGTCGATCGCGCTGCCGTTCGGATTGTGAAACGTGTTGAGCCCACCGTTGAGCGTTCCGCTCGTAAGCGTAAACGCCGGAGGCGGAGCGGCGATTTCGATAATGCCGCCGGTCGCACGCGGGACACTCGAAACATCGTACGCTACGCGAAAGGTGCTTCTGTAGGGAGCCGTGAGGGTGTGCGTTTGGGGTTGTCCTGGCCCAAGCGAGAGCAGCGGCGCCGGAGGCCGCGCGGTCCCGGCGTCGACGCGCACGAACGCTTCGTCACTGATGTCGGAGTTGAACGCGGTCGCGCCCGGCTGCATCGCGATCCACATCGCGTACGTGCCGGCGCCCGCCAGAGCGGAGACCGGGACGTTCACGGTGCCTCGCGTCGCCGTCAGCGGCACGGTGTAGTACGGAACGAGACCGAGCGCGAGGAAATCCGCCTTGGCAGTCCCTGGCATCGAGACGTTGAGAACGGGCGCGCTGAGCAGCGCCGACGGATAGCCGCTTAGGTCATAGCTCACCGGAATCGTCGGGCCGCTGACGACGGGCGGCGCGCTCGGCGCCATCACCAGCCGCGAGCTCGCCGGCGGCGGGCCGAAAGTTAACTGGAACGTCGACTCGGCGACGACGTGCAGCCCGACCGACGCGCTGTACGTCAGCGAGATCGTTCGCGAAACTCCAGGCGTCAGGGCGACGCCGCTCGCGGCGAAAAGCTTTGCCGGCAACAGCCGAACGTAGGGGGTCGTCGCGACGAGGCGCGTCGGCTGTCCCGCGACGGTGAGCCGGTAACTGGCGTTCGCCGGGATCCCTTCCCAGTCGGGCGCGATCGTGATGTACGAGTTGAAATCGGCGCCGGTGTCGAGGCCGGGGAACGTTACCGCGTGGCTCCGAAGTGTCCGGGTGTAGGGTCCGTCGAGCTTGATGTACGACGGGTCGAGAGCGGTCACGAACACCGCGTCGTTCACGGTGTTCGTGTTGAACTGCGCGATGTACGAGCCGCTGCGCCGGCCGTGTACCGCGACGCGAGCGATCCCCGGCTGCACCGCGCTGCCCGAGGCGGCGAGCAACTGCTCGACGATGCGGCGGACACTCACCTGCGGGCCGACGTTCGCGACCACGTCCGATTGGGGCGGGCTCACGACCGGCGTTCCGGTTGCCACCAGCGCGTCACGCAGCTGCGTGGCGCTGGCGAACGGATGCCCCGTCAAGCGCGCGACTTGCAGCGCGACGGCGGCCGCCGCCGCGACCTCCGGCGACGATGCCGACGTTCCGCCGGTATTCACCAAGGCAACGCCGTCGTAGGGCAGGCTGAACTTGGCCAAGGTGTTGATGTTGTCGCCGGGTGCCGAGATGTTCACCCGGCTGCCGAACCCGCTCGAAAAGCCCAGCGTTCCGTTGTAGCGCGTCTGCGTGAACGCTTTCACGTTGGCGAGGCTCGCCATCGCCGGGTCTTGCGGGTTCGCCGAGAAGATGTCGTCGAGCGTTGTCGCGCCGACGTCGATTGCGCCGCTGTCGGGGACTACGCTCGCTACAGTCGTGTAGAAGACGTCATCGATTGTTGTGATCCCGGTCGTTCCGACGTTCGTCGGCGCGCTGCCGCCGGAGGGACCGATCGCCGCAGCCGTGACGAGACGCGTGCCGTCGTTCGCCGCTATGCACACGACGACGTTCGAGGAGACGATCCCAGCGATGACGCCCTGCGCGATCGGATCCTCCTCGAGATAGCGGCTCGGGAAACCGTAAGCGTCGGCTCCGAACCCGAGGCTTGCGGTGATGACATTGGGCGAGGGAATTTGGCGTGCGGACGCGAGCATCGCGGCGAGGACGTCCGTCGTGGAGACAATCCCGTTCGTCATGCCGGGCGCGACCCAGCGGTACGACGCGCCGGGCGCGATCCCGAGCAGATCGATGCCGACCCCGGCGACTTCACCGGGCCGCTGCACGTCGTGCGGGAGCGGCGCCATCACCGAGAAGTCGAGCCCGACCTCGTAGAGCTGCGGATCGACGCCGCAGACTTCGGCCGTTGACGAGACCGTGCCGGAACCGTCCGAAACCCACGCCGGGATGAGAGGGAGCGACGGCCAGTCGAGGTAGCGCTGGCCGCCGATCAGGTGCGTCGTCGGACCGTAGTTATGCGCGAAATAATTGCACGGATCATTCGGATTCGCCGCCGACGCGTCGTAGACGTCGCCGAGTCCGACGTTGGTGATGATCTCGCCCGCCCCGGGAAGCTGGTTGAAGCGCTGACCGATCTCGTCGAACGCGGCGATCGCGTCGACGCCCGGCGCGTTCAGCATCGCTTGGATCCCGAAGCTGACCGCGGTGTTCGACGGCACGCCGTGCATCGACGTCGAACGCGTCGAACGGCCGAACGTCTTCGGCTGGCGGCGGTAGCCGGCGATCTCTCGCCCGATCTCCGCCGGGATAGGCCGGTGTTCGGCGATCATCGACGAGACCGTATAGTCCGGTGAGGCGTACGCGACCGAGGACGACGCCCGCAGCGTGCGGACCGCGTTCTCGACCGACGATGCGCTCACGTGCAGCGCGAACGCGTTGTCGAACGGCATGATGGAACGCCGCGCGCGTGATTCGGCGCGGCCGCGCATCGCCCCGAGCGTTCCGCGGTCGACGCCGGCGAAGAGCCGGTCGGCGCGGTCGACGCCGAGCTGCATCAAGGACAGGTTCGTGCGCGCGTCGCTGCTGAACGCGTGCGGCGTCAGGTCGCGGCGTTTCGCCAGCGCGCCGCGCACGAGCACGCCGGCGGCGGCCGGCGCGAGGGCGTCGTGATCCTGGGCGACCGTCACGCCGGGTTTGAACACCACGATGACGCGGCCGGGGACGTAGCGCTGCGGATTACGCTGGAGATCGAACAGGATCTGGTTGCGCACGCTTGGCGGCACGTCGCCGTCGAGCGGGCCGTAGCGGCCGGCCGGCAGTTGCACCTGCTGTGTCGCCATGCGGCCCGAGCGGCGGGCCGTCAGACTCTGCAGCAGCGCGGCGCCGCGGCTGCGCGGATCGCGCGGAACGGCGGCCGCACGCGGCGGTACGATCACCACGCGCTCGTCGGTGTAGACGGTCGCGACGCGGCCGTCGCGCAGATAGCCCATGAAGGCGACTTGCTGCGAGATGGGCTGCGACGGCGTCGCCGCGAGACGACGATTCGGACGCGCTTCGGCGCTGCTCGCGATCGTCGCGAGCGCAAGAACGATTGCGATGACCGGCCAGGCTCTAGAAGACATGGCACACTCCTTGCGGTTGGGTCAGGCCGAGCGAGGCCGGGGTGGTGAACGTACGCGCCGGATCGACGGCGCTGAGATCGTCGAGGTAGACGGTGAGCGCGTTCGTGCCGCGCTCGGTCACCAACGGCTCGCCGAAGTTCGGGTCGACGGCGATCCCGAACGGTGCGCCCGCGTCGGCGGCCGTCGCGACCGCTGCGCCGAACGCGTCGCGCGCGAGGATGCCCGCAGCCGTCGCGACGTAGAGCTGCGCGGTCGTCGGCGGCACTTGACCCGCCCCGGCGGGCGCCGCGTACGCGACGGCGACCGGCGCCGCGGGAAGCGTGACGCTCCCTGCCGCCGAGCCGCTCTCGGAGTAGAAGCGCAGCGCGGGCGTCGCCGCAGCACTGCCGACCGCGAGCCGGTTCAGTGCGCTGGTCGCCGAGCTCGCGACAAACGCGATCCCTTGCGCGTTCGGTGCGGCGAACGACGCGGGGACGCCACCGCGCGGCGCGCCGCCGCTTGGCGCGAACACCGTCACGCCTGCGCTCCCGGACGCGTACACGTTGCCGTTGTGCGGATCGTAGATGACGCCGTTCACTCCGGCGATCGCCGGCACGATGAACGACGCGAGCGGCGTTCCGGCCTCGTCAAACGCGAGAACCTTGCCGAGCGCGGCATCGGCGACCAGGATCTCGCGGTCGTCGGGATCGTAGGCGAGCGCGACCGGATTGTCGAGACCCGGGAACCCGCCGGCGGGGAGTGGGAGCGGCGTCCCGTGCGCATCGAAGCGCGCAACCGCGGGTGCTCCGCCGTTCGCGTACGCCACGTAGACGGCGCTCGTTACGTCGGCGACGGTCGAGCTCGTCGCGATGTTGCCGTTCGCGTCGGTCGCCGTCGCCGTGAGCGAGGTCGGATACGTCGTCGTGTTCGCCGCGACGGCTTGGACGGTGAACTGATCCGTCGTGCCGCTCACCGGCGTCACCGTGAGAATCCCAGTCGCGCGGACGTTCGGAGCGAGCGCGATCGCCGGCGGCGCGTCGGGCTGCACGATGACGTTGCCGTCGACGTCGAGCGGGGCGACGGCGAAGGTCGCAGGCGCGCGGCCGACCAGCTCGTATGCCGCCGGGCTCGAGCCCGCGACCGGCAGGACGTTGCTCTGATTCGGAAGCGGCCCGATGCGGATCGCGGCGACCGTCCC
Organism: Vulcanimicrobiota bacterium; assembly: GCA_003168375.1. Taxonomy (GTDB): domain Bacteria; phylum Vulcanimicrobiota; class Vulcanimicrobiia; order Vulcanimicrobiales; family Vulcanimicrobiaceae; genus Vulcanimicrobium; species Vulcanimicrobium winogradskyi. The sequence goes on along the minus strand of PMSI01000003.1, from coordinate 572,297 downwards.
GATCACCGTCGCGCTCAGGGTGTTGGTCGCGTTCGCGGTGATGGTCTGCGCGACGCGAACGCGGCCGAGCTCGCTGCCGCTCGCACTCGTCTCGCCGGCACTCTGCGGCGCATCGTAGAGCGAGATGACGAAGATGTCGGCACCCGGCGGTGCGTCGATTGCAACCGTGGAGGTGCCGCCGCCCGCCGGCGCGTTGGAGAACGTCACCGGACCGGCGCTCGCCGCGTCCGGGTTCACCTCGACGATGACGCTCGCCGTCGACGGCGAGACGAACGCGGGCCGCCGGTGCGCGCTCTGCGCGCGGCTCGGCCAGTGCATGACGAAGCTGACCGCCACGCGCGCCGCGGTTGCCCCGTGGCGCGCCGCCGGAACGGCGCGCGAGCTGCCGGCGCAGCCACTGACGGCGAGCGCGATCGTAAGGACCGCCGCGAATCCCCGGGCGCTCAATGGATCGTCCCCTGCGTCACGGTCACGCCGACCTGCACCGTCGCGCGCTGGCCGAAGACGTCCGCGAAGCCGATCGCGCACGAGCCCGAGCCGAGTGCGGTGATCGTGAACGTCGCCGGCGCGCTCGCCGACGGCGGCGCGACGCTCGCGACGTTCACGCACGCGCTCGCATCGGCCGCGACGCTGCCGGTGTAGCCCGGTTCGTTCACCAGGACGGCCGCCGACTGACCGGCGAGCGAGAACGTCGCCGTGCTCTGCGACGACGAGAGCGGTCCGCCGGGCGGCGGCGTCGGACTCGGCGACGGCGTCGGCGACGGCGCGACGAATGCCGGCGCCGGCGAACCGCCGCCTCCGCCGCAACCGCACGCGAGCGCGCAGGCGGCGAAAGCCGCGGTACACGAGATGAAGAAGCGTCGCACGAGACGCGGGAAACGATTCGGCATTCGCGTCCTTCCGGTGAACGGGCGCACCTATGTGCGCTAGTGTGACGGTGTACGCGAACGAGTGCGTCGCCGGCTTGTTACCATCGCGCTTCGCGTACGATGTTGGCCGGAAAGGATATTACGATTCCGCGCAATCGATCGCGAGGTGCCGAGCGATCCGGCGCGCCTCGGCGAGACCGAGTGGCGTGCCGTATCGCTCGAGTAGCGACAGTGCCGCGTACGCGTGGCGCCTCGCGTCGCCCCAGCGCCGCTGCGCGACGGCGATCTCCGCGAGATGCCGTTCCGCGCTGCCGCGAACGCGCTCGTTCCCGGCGCTCTCGGCGTCGTTTCGGAGCGCGTGCGCCATCAGCCGCGCTTCGTCGTACCGGTGCTCACGCCGGACGATCGTGATGCGCGTGCTGCGCGCAAGCAGTACGAGTGCGCTGCGCGGCGGCAGCAATCGCCCCACCATGTCCAGCGCCGCGCGCGCCGTGGCGGCGTCGCGTTCGCACTCGGCCGCGGCGCAGGCGGCGAATGCCAGTGCCCCCGGCATCGAACGGCGGCCGGCCGTGTCGAGCGAGCCGACGATCCGCTCGAGGACGTTCTCGCCGCCGGCGCCGGTGGCCAACTCGGTGCTGATGCGGTCGGCTCGCGCGATCAGCAGCGTCCGCACGTATCCGCGCGCGGCGGCGAGCTCTTCGATCGCCAGCAGGCGTCCGTAGCCGTCGAAGAGTCGCCGCAGTCCGAGGATGCGTGCTTCGGCGTACATGACGGCGAGACGGTCCTTGATCCGCGCCCGGTCGAGCGAGGGGAGCAACTGCCGCGCGAGCCGCACCGACTCCGCGCCGCGCTGCGCGTCGCCGACCTCCCAACGCTGCGCGGTGTACGCCGCGAGCGCACGCACGATGAGCGCTCGCCGCGACTCGTCCGCCTCCCCGAGCGGATTCGGGTGTGCCAACGCGAGGGGCGGGAGCGCGGAGAGCGCGCTCCCGGCTCCCGTAGCACGCCGCAGCGACCAGGTGCCGAGGTCGATGCGTTCGGCCGCAACGATCCGCGCGCCGTCGTCGAGCTGCTGCGCGCGCAAGGCCAAGATCGCCTCCGCCTCGGCGAGACGTCCCTTTGCATCGACGTAGCGCGCACCGTCGAGGTCGATCTCCGCCGCCAGGCACAACGCCTCGATGCGCCGCTCGGGCAACTCTGCCGAAGCTGCGATGTCCTCGCACGCGGCGATCGCGAGGGCGCTTTGGCCGAGCTCGTGCAGCTCTGCGGTCTGGGCGATGCGCAGCGCGGCAGTGTCGCAGACGGTGGCCGCAGCGGGGTCGGTCGCGGTGTGATGGAAGGCGCGCAAGAACGCGTCGTGCGCGGCCCGGCGCTCGCGCCGAACCTGCCGATCGGAGAGCCCGAGCTCGGCCGCGACGACCGAGAGCGGCTGCTTGTCGATATCGCAGCGCAGGAGCGCCGCGTGCATGCGGCCGATCCGCGTGCGCGCGCGGACGCTGGAACGATCGCGGCAGCGCGCCAAGCTCGCGTGTACCAGCCCGCGGACGCGAGCGAGCGCCGTGCGGTGCTCGCCGCCGTCGCGCCCTTCGTTCGCCGGTGCGAAGCATGACCGAACGAGCGGGTTGCGCCGCAGTTCCGCCGCGTCGTCGAGGTTGCGCAGGAGATGCCGCGTCGCGCAGTACGGGGAACGCGTGGGGTCAGCGCGCGGCATCGCGAACGACCCTATCGTGCAGGTAGAGGAACACCAATCGCCGGCCTCTCGTGCCGAGCGGTTCCGCCTACACCCGTTGTACCAGTATCTTACGTGCGCTCCGCGCAGCACCCTCTTACAGGATGCTACGCGGAGAACGCAACTAGCGTTGCAACGGCGGCGTGATGCCGAGCTCTTGATAGAACGCGTTCGGATTCATCGGCCGGCCGAGGAACGCGCGTACTTCCGCATCGGGCTCTTGCAAGCGGGCCGGCGCGAGGATGTCTTTTCGGTAGGCCATTCCGGCGGCGGGACTCGTCAAGCCCTGCGCCTTGAAGCGCGAGAACATGTCCTGCGCGTACACCTTCGACCAGAGATAGCCGTAGTAGCCCGCGTCGTATCCGCCCATCAAGTGACCGAACTCCGACTGCGGATGCGTCCCGGGGACGTACTGGTTCGGCGTCGTGCGGCCGACGGTCGCGGCCCACACAGCGGTGGTGTCGACCGGCGGCTTCTGCGTGTGATACGCCATGTCGACGGTCGCGTACAGGATCTGCTGGCTGGTCTGAAGCGCGTAGTGGACGTAGCGTGCGGCGATCATCTTCTGGATCAGATCGTCGGGGAGCGGCTGGCCGGTCGTGACGTTCGAGCTGACGCGCTTGAGGATCGCCGGATCCCAGGCCCAGTTCTCGAGCATCTGCGAAGGCGCTTCGATGAAGTCCTGACGGAAGCCGCTGGTCAGGGTCTCGTACGGCTCGTCGGCGAGCATCGCCGCCATGCAGTGGCCGAATTCGTGGAAGAACGTCTCGACGTCACCGTGCTGCAGCAGCGCCGTCTTGCCGGGCGCGGGCTGCGGCCAATTCCCGACGATCGCGCTCTCCGCCAGGCGCACCGTCCCGTCGGGCATCACGCGCCGCGGGATGATCGGGAAGTTCGCGAAGTGATCGTACTTGCCGGGGCGCGGAAACAGGTCGAGATAGAAGCGCCCGAGGGATTTGCCGGACGCCGCGTCGGCGACGTCGTAGGCTTGGACCTGCGATTCCCAGACCGGGACGTTCGCGCGCGTGAACCGCACGCCGAGCAGTTCCTGGTAGATGGAGAGCACGCTGTCGACGACGTGCTGGACCGGGAAGTATTGCTTGATCTCGTTCTGGTCGACCGAGTACTTCGTCTTGTGCAACTGGTTCTCGTAGTACGTCTGATCCCACTGGTCGAAGGTCGTCTTCCCGTCGGCCTTGGCGAGCGCCGCGTCCTCGTCGCGCTCCTGGCGCGCCTTCGGCAGAATCGCCGCGTCGATCTGCGAGAGGAAGCCTTCGACGCGCGCCGGCGACGCGGCCATACGATCGGCCAGGACGAACGCCGCCCACGACGGGTAGCCGATCAGGTGGGCGAGCCTGTCGCGCGCCGCGATCGCGCTTTGCAGCAGCGTGATGTTCGCCTCGCCGCCGCGGTTGTTGTACGCGATGTAGTACGCCTTGCGGGCGGCCGAGTCGGTCTGGTTCTGCAGGAACGGCCCGATCGTCGACTCGTTCACCGGGACGGTGTAGCCGCTGCCGTCCGCGGTCTTCTTGAGCGACGCTGCGACGAAGTCCGGCGGCAGGGACTGCGCCTGCGCCGCGGTGATCGCGATCGACGACGTATCGTTGCCGAGGTTCGCTTGGAATTTGTTCTGCGCCTCGGTCAGCTTTTGCTGGAGCGCGACGAACTCACGACGCTTGGGGTCCGGCAAGCCCGCGCCGCTCCGCTTCAGCGAGGTCAGCCACAACTGCGAGACCTTGATCTGCGCCGCGCCGCGCGCTGAGCCGCCTGCGTCCGCCGCGGCGACGGCCCGGTAGAGATCCGGGCGGGCACTAATCTCCGTGAGCGCATTGCCGGCGTCGGTCGAGCACTTCAGCGACGCGGCCCGGACCTTGGCGTCGGTTGAGACGTTGTAGAGAAACGCCTGAGCGGCCAGGTCGTCGTTGAAGTCGGCGGACGCGGTCTCCAGCGGCAGCACGATGGTGTCGAACGTGCGCCGGCCGGGCGCGCTCGCGATCGCGGCGGCGCGGCGCTTGGCGGTCGCGATCGATGCCGCGCACGACGACGCGATCTGTGCCGGGCCCAGCGTCCAATCGACGCTGAGGATCGCGGTGCCGAGCTTCGCGGGCGAAGCGACCGGGAGCATGGCGAGGAGAGCTGCGGCGAGGGCGCCGGCCGAGCTACGCGAGAATACGGAGGTCATCGTACAACGTACGTTCGCGACCCCCCGCGACGTTCCGTCAGGGCGAGGGAGAAGGGCGCGGCGCCTGACGACGAGGGATGGCGGAAAGGTGGTCGACCTCGGAGAGCGCCTGATCGGCCGACTGCACGATCTCCCGCGCCGACGCGCGGTACATCGAGGGGCGATGGTCGCTCGCAATGGTGACGGAATCGGTGTGGACGTTGGCCGACGCGTACGCTTCGGTCTCCGTCTGCCAGTCGACGACCTGCTGTGCGAGCGGGCGCCAATGCAACAGCAAGCTCCGCGCGTCGTCGAACCGGTGCATCGCGATCAGCGCGCGCGCGGCGACGACCGCAAACCCTGCACCGCGCGTGTCCGCATAGTGCTGCGCCTCGCGAAACCCGTACGCGAGCTTGTCGCGGGAACAGCGCGAATACGCATCGGCCGCGGCTTGGGCAACCGCGTAGATACGCTCCGGCGCATCGTCGGTGCGCACCCTCCCGACCGCCAGCACGTAATGCGTCGCTTCGGGACAGATCGCGTCGGAAAAGCCCTGCGCAGCGCCGGCACCCGTGGCGGGTGAGGCGGCCGCCGCACCGAGCGCAAACGCCACGAAGATGGCGCGCACCGATCGCATGCGGGATATTTCCCGGCAGGGCGCCGGAGTTCCGCCGCCGCAGAGGCGCCCATGCTTCGTTCGCTGCTGCGCGCAAGCGCCGCGCTCGCCTTCGCCGGGCTCATCGCGCCCGGTGTTCCATCGGCCGCGCCCGGTCCCGGGATCGCGTACGACGAGATCGTGCGCGTCGTCGTCAACGCCACCCCGCCGCCGCCCGGCAATTTTCAGGCCGACCTCGCTGCGCTGAACTCGCCGCAGCCCGTCGCCGCCTCGCCGACCCCTGCCCCGCGGAAACGCGGCATCAGCATCGGCAACATCGCAGGCGTCATCGCCGGGGGCGGAAACGCCGGCGACGTCGCGGGCGCTGTGGCCGGCAACGTCGTCTCGAACGCGATGGAGAACAGCGTCCAGAACTCGCTCGGCGCGCAGTTCGGCGGGCTCGCCGCCGCGGCGCGGAACTTTCTCGCCCCGCACCTGCTGCGGTACGCGTACTGGAACGGCTGGGAACGCGTCGACGACGTCACCGCGCAGACCTCGACGATCCGCAAGTGCGACGCGGGGCAGGTCATTCACCTCGACCTCGCCGCGAAGACGTATGCGATCTACGATCCGAGTGCCGAGCCGACACCGGCGCCGCCTCCGCCGCTTCGGGCGCAGCGCGGCCGCCCGCAGCCCCAGCCGGGCGAGTCGCCGCAGCCAGGGACCGCGGTCGCGAGCCTGACCGAGGCGACGCGGCCTCTCGGCGCACAGATGATCGAGAGCCAGAAGGCGACCGGCTACGACACCGCGACGACCTTCGCGGTCGCGCAGTCGACCGGCAGCTGCCACGACGGCAACACCACGATCGACACCGTCCAGTACCTCTCGACGATCGCCCGGCCGACGGTGAACCTCTGCCCGGTCCGCCGCGCGCCCGTACCGACCACGGCCGGCGAAGCGGTTGCGCCGTCCTCGGGCGGCGGCTGCCGGCCGACCTTCAGCGCCACCCGGACCGGCCCCACCCCGCCCTCGAACCGGCTCGCGCTCTACTCGCTGGTCACGTTCGGCGCGGGCAACGGGGCCACGCCGGCGCCCGCCGCCCAGGGGAGCGGAATCGGCTTCCTGACCGAACGCGGCAACCTCAAGACGCTCGGAGCCGCCGATGCCGGGCTCTTTTCCGTCCCGGTGGGGTTCACGAAGTCACCCTGAGCTTGTCGAAGGGACCCTAGCCCGGTATCATAGCTGAGCCTCGACGAGGGTTGGGCCTCGCGCAACGGTAATCCGTGAACCCCGCCAGGCCCGGAAGGGAGCAACGGTAAGCGGACCCCATCGTGTGCCGTGAGCCACCTGGCCCTCGTCCTGGCCTTTCTTTTGTAATGCAGTATTTGATCACGACCGTGCTCGCCGGAGTAGCGAGCGCGCTCGTAGTGACGGGGCTCTACCACCTGCTCGTCGCCGCGCCGCGCGCTCGTAAGCTCAAAGCGATCCTTGCCACCCACGACGAACTTCTCGGCGGCGGTTCGGCGCGCGCCACCGACCGGCTCGCCTCGCTCGAGCGGGATGCCGCGGCGAGCGCCGCCGCCCGCGAGGTCGAGCTGCACCGTATCGACGCGCTCGAGACGGTCGCCCGCAGCGAGGTGCCGCGCGTCGGGTTCGTCCGGTACAACGCGTTCAGCGACGTCGGCTCCGATCTCTCGTACGCGCTCGCGCTGCTCAACCGTGACGGCGACGGCGTCGTCCTGAGCAGCATCTACTCGCGCGAGGACACCCGCACGTACGGCAAGGCGGTCGCGGCGTTCAAGCCGGCCCAGGATCCGTCTGAAGAAGAGCTGGCGGCGATCGCGAAAGCGAGGGCAGCCGCAACGTGAACGACGCCAAGAAGACGTTCCTGGTCAAGATCATTCCGCCGACGGGCTACAGCGTCTACCGGCTCGCGTTTACGCGGCGGCACGTGGCGCTGCTCGGCGCGGCCCTGCTGATGACGCTGCTCGCAGCGGCCGGCTTTCACACCTATCAGTTGCGCGTCGCGGAGTCGAACGTGCGCGCGCTGCAGGCGCTCACCTCGGAGCAGCAGACGAAGCTGCAGACGATCGACAAGCAAGCCGACGAGCTCGCGAACCAGCTCAAGGCCGTGCAGCGCGAGAACGCCGAGATCAAACGCCTGATCGGCGCCGATCGCGGCAGCAAGAACCAGCACTCGTTCGCGCCGGTGCCGGGCGATCGCCGCGCCGATTTCGCGAGCGTGCAAGAACGGCTTCAGACGCTCGCCCGCGATTCGGCGGCGATGCGAGACGACGCGCAGCACCTGCAGCACGTCGCCCGCCGGGTCCTCAACCTGCGGCGGCTGGCCTCGCTGGCGCGCGAGCGGATGATCGCGTCGATCCCGTCGCTCAACCCGGTCGGCGGCGCGATCGCGGCGGCTTTCGGATGGCGCACGAACCCCTGGCCCGAGTTTCACAAGGGGGTCGATCTCGAGGCGAACTACGGCGACATGGTCCGCGCGACCGCGGCCGGCACGGTCGTGAGCGCCGGCTGGGACGGCGGCTTCGGGCTCAAGGTCGACATCGATCACGGCAACGGCTACCACACCTGGTACGCGCACCTCTCGCGCGTGACTGTGAGCGCCGGGCAGCGCGTGACGAAGGGGTCCCCGATCGCGAGCGTCGGTTCGACCGGCGAATCGACCGGCCCGCACCTCCACTACCAGCTGATGTTCGAGGGCAACCCCATCGACCCGCAGCCGTTCCTCAACGGCATCCCCGAGAAGGTGATGGCGACACTTCCCGACGCGCCGGGCGTATAGAAGGCGTACTGATGTGTCAGATCTGGGGTCTGGTCGACCTCGTCTTCAAGCTCTACATCCTGATCATGATCGTCTACGCGGTGCTCTCGTGGGTGCCGAGCCTGCGCGGCCGCTGGAGCGACTACGTCGCAATGCTGGTCGAGCCGGTGCTCGTCCCGATCCGCCGTGTCATCCCGCCGATCGGCGGCCTCGACCTCTCGTTCCTCGTCGTCATCATCGTGATCCAGCTGGTCGACTCGAACATCGTCCTCCAGCAAAAGTACACTTCTTGCTTCTTCCAGTAGTCGTGCGGTGATCCAGACCGAGTCAGCCGCCGCCTTCCGCGGTCCCGCCCACGTACGCAATTTTTGCATCATCGCGCACATCGACCACGGCAAGACGACGCTGAGCGACCGCCTGCTCGAGTTCACGAAAACTATCGGCCAGCGCGAGATGGAAGACCAGATGCTCGACGCGATGGACCTCGAGCGCGAGCGCGGGATCACGATCAAGATGCATCCCGTCACGCTGACGTACACCGCGCACGACGGCGAGACGTACGAGCTGAACTTCATCGACACTCCGGGCCACGTCGACTTCAGCTCCGAGGTCTCGCGCTCGCTGGCGGCGTGCGAGGGCGCGCTGCTGGTGATCGACGCGGCGCAGGGGATCGAAGCGCAGACGCTCGCCAACTACCACCTTGCGCTGGCGCAGAACCTGACGATCATCCCGGTGATCAACAAGATCGACTTGCCGGCGGCCGACGTGCCGCGCGTCAAGGCCGAGATCGAAGAGCTGCTGGTGATCGAGGCCGACGAGGCGATCACCGCCTCCGCCAAGGAAGGGATCGGGATCGAGGAGATCCTGGAGGCGATCGTCACCCGCGTGCCGCCGCCGACGGGGAGCGAGGACAAGCTGCGCGGGCTGGTGTTCGACGCGCAGTTCGACTCGTATCGCGGCGTCGTCGCGTACATCCGGATCGTCGACGGAGAGTTGAAAGCGGGCTCGCGCTTCATGTCGATGGCGCACCGGCGCGTGTACGAAGCGACCGAGGTCGGCGTGTTCAAACCCGAGATGCGCAAGACAGGGTCGCTCGGCGTCGGCAACGTCGGCTACGTGATCGCGAACATCAAGTCGCTCGGCGATATGGACGTCGGCGACACGATCACCCTCGCGGACGATCCGGCCGCGGAAGCGCTGCCGGGCTACAAGCCGATCGTGCCGATGGTATACTGCGGGCTCTACCCCAACGAAGGGGTCGAGGTCTCGGAGCTGCGCGACGCGCTGGAGAAGCTCTCGCTCAACGACTCGGCGCTGCACTTCGAGCCGGAATCGTCGATCGCACTCGGCTTCGGTTTCCGTTGCGGCTTCCTCGGGCTCTTGCACATGGAGATCGTGCAAGAGCGGCTCGAGCGCAACTACAACCTCGACCTGATCGCGACCTCGCCCTCGGTCGGGTTCCGCGTGACGATGACCGACGGGCACGTCGACACGATCGACAACCCCGCGAAGCTCCCGGCGCGCGACAAGATCGCGCTGATCGAGGAGCCCTACGTCAAGGCCACGGTCATCACGCCGCCCGAGTACGTCGGGACGATCATGGAGCTGACGCAGAACAAGCGCGGCGCGCTCGGCAACATGGAGTACCTGCACGACGGCCGGGTGATCCTGACCTACGAGATCCCGCTGATCGAGGTGATCGTCGACTACTTCGACCAGCTCAAGTCGCGCACCAAAGGCTATGCGTCGCTCGACTACGAGGTCATCGGCTACCGGGAGGGCGATCTCGTCAAGCTGGAGATCATGCTCAACGGCGAGCCGGTTGACGCGCTCTCGTTCATCATCGCACGCGAGAAGGCTCAGAGCCGCGGGCGCGCGCTCACCGAGAAGCTCAAGGAGCTGATCCCGCGCCAGATGTTCGACGTGCCGATCCAGGCCGCGATCGGCGGGAAGATCGTCGCGCGCGAGACCGTTACCGCGATGCGCAAGAACGTCCTCGCGAAGTGCTACGGCGGCGACATCACCCGCAAGCGCAAACTGCTGGAGAAGCAGAAGGTCGGCAAGGAGCGCATGAAGCGCGTCGGCCGGGTCGATCTGCCGCAGGAGGCGTTCATGGCCGTCCTGCGCCTCGACGAGCCCTAACGCCGGACGCGACGGTGCGCGCGTGAAGGTCTACGTGGCGACGCGGAACGCGGGGAAGCTGCGCGAGATGGAGGCGCTGTTCGCCAGCTCCGGTGTCATTCTCGCGACGCACGCCGGCTATGAGGATCCGGTCGAGGGCGACGTCTCGTACGCCGACAACGCGGCGCTGAAGGCACACGCGCTGCACGGGCAGCTACGGCGGGCCGGGATCGCGGGCGACGTGCTGGCCGACGATTCGGGGCTCGAGGTGTTCGCGCTCGACCGCCGGCCGGGGGTGCTTACCGCGTTCTACGGCGGCGCCGAGCTGCCGTGGAGCCAGCGCAGGGCGCGACTCATCGCTGAGTTGGCAGAGAGCGGGTCGGCGCACCGCCGGGCGCGGTTCGTCTGCGCGCTGCACCTCGTCAGCGCCGAGGGGCGAGAGTTTGCGACCCTCGGGACGGTCGACGGCGAGATCGCGCCCGAGGAGCGCGGGGAGCTCGGTTTCTCGTTCGATCCGGTTTTTCTGTATCCGCCCGCAGACCGGACGTTTGCCGAGATGACCGCGGAGGAGAAGAACCGGGTCAGCCACCGGGCAATCGCAGCCGCGGGGCTGGTCGCCGAGCTCCAGCGGGCTGGGTTGGTATAGAATGCAAAACAGCCCGGTAATCGACCGGGCCGTTTCGTTCAGATGGTGCACCGCGAAGGACTCGAACCTTCAGCCAATTGCTTAAGAGGCAACTGCTCTACCATTGAGCTAGCGGTGCAACAAATCAAGGGTACCCGCTCGGCGCCGCCCCGTCAAGCGAGTCGGCACCGAGCGAGCAGTTGGTGCGCCCGGCGGGGCTCGAACCCGCGACTCACGGATTAAAAGTCCGGTACTCTACCAACTGAGTTACAGGCGCTGGTTGGGGTGACTGACGGGGGTCGAACCCGCGACCTCTGGCTTCACAGGCCAGCGCTCTAACCAACTGAGCTACAATCACCACGCGAGCAAGCCTGCGAATATCGGCGTTCCATCATCCTTTTCCTGCTCGACACGCGTCCGATGCGTGAAGCGCCAGCCTTTCGCCGTTCGCTTTCGGTGGCAGTTCGCACACCGCACGTCGCACTTCTGAACCTCGCGTTTCAGCTTCGCCAAGGCAACGGGCGCATAGGCCATTGCGCCGACGTGGCCGATCTTCTCACCACGAACGTGATCGAACTCGAGGACTATAGGATCCGCGAGTCCGCAATCGACGCACGGATGCTCCTTGAGAAAACTCGCGATGAAACGACGATTGGCGTCTCGCTGTCGGGCAGTGCGCCCCTGCAGCGTAGCACGGAACGTCTCGCGATTGTCGCGGTAGTACGCCGTGTACGTGCTGTGCTGGCATCGCCGGCAAGACGCCTGGAGCCCGTCGGCACTTCGTTTGCGCTTCGCAAACCCTTCGCCGGCTTTCGATTCGCCGCATCGCCCACACCGCTTCATGGCGATAGCGTAACGCGACGCTGTGCCAACAGGGTGGCAGCGTGCGGAGCGGTGGTACGCCCGGAGGGAGTCGAACCCCCATCGTTCCGCTTAGAAGGCGGATGCCTTATCCGTTAGACCACGGGCGCTCGCGGAAACGCGCCTCCTGCGCGCGGTGAACACAATCGGGATGACAGGATTTGAACCTGCGACTTCTGCGTCCCAAACGCAGCGCTCTACCAAGCTGAGCTACATCCCGCAGGCCCCATCGTACCATGCGCGCAAAAGGGCCCCTCGCAATTCCTTCGTAGTCGGGAGGCTGCTCCTTTGCGTCCTCTGTTTCCCGTAGCAGTGGCGGTCGGCGTCCTGGCCGCGACCGTCGCCCCGGCCGGCCCGGCCGACCTCAAGCCGCTGACCTTCGAAGCGCTCCGCGGCCTGGTCACTGTCCGCGAGCCGCAGATCTCGCCGGACGGCAAACGCATCGCCTACGTTCGCGCGACCGGCGACTACAAAGCGGACCGCACCGACACCGAGCTGGTCCTGATCGAGGTCGCCTCTGGCATCCGCCGGGTGATCACCCACGACCGGATTGGCGTCCACGCCCCCCGCTGGTCGCCGAGCGGCGACCGGATTGCGTACCTCGCGTCGCCGGCGCGCTCGAAGCCCGCCCAGCTCTACGTCCTCTCGATGAGCGGCGGTGACTCGGAGAAGATCACCGGCGTGAAGGGCGGGGTCGAGAGCTTCGACTGGCGGCCCGACGGCAACGCGTTCGCGTACCTCGCGAAGGACGATCCGCCCAAGTCGAAGGCCCCCGAGGAGTACGTCCCCGCGTTCCCCGTCACCGACGAACACTTCCTGACGCGCGAACCGTCGCGCCCGTCCCACGCGTGGACGATCGGCGCCGACGGCAAGGGCGCGAAGCAGATCACCAAGGGCGAGCTCGCGCCCGCCGGCGGCGGCGAGCTCCGCTGGCTGCCGGATGGCACCGCACTCGTCATGACGATGCAGCCCGACGCGGTGTTCGCGCACCTGACCAAGAGCCGCACGATGATCGTCGACGCGGAGACCGGCGCGGCGCGGCCGGTTCGCCGCGAAGGGACCGATCGCGGCTTCGCGCTCTCGCGCGACGGGAAGCAGATCGCGCTCGCGGCGCCGCGGCACGGCAGCGCGTACCTGCAGCGCGACATCCGCGTCTGGGACACCGCCGAGCACGACGTCTGGCACGGCGATCTGCTCGATCGCAACGTGCACTGGTTCGACTTCGCCCCCGACGGCAGCGTTCTCGTCGGAACCGCCGACGGCGTGCGCAGCGTTCTGTGGAAGCTGACGCCGCAGCTCGGCGTCGATTACATCCCCGCCGACCTGAACCCGAAGAAGGTCGATCTCGGCGAGGTCGACTTCGGCGCCGATGCGACGGTCGCGCGCGACGGCGCGATCGCGTTCGTCGGGCAGCGGCGCGACGATCCGAACGAGATCTATCTGCTCGCGGCGAGCGGCGGCGCGCCGCGCAAGCTCACCAGCGAGAACGCGTTCCTGGCAGGCTACGCGCTCGCCAAACGCGACCGCGTCGATTGGACGAGCGACGACGGCACGAAGGTCAACGGCGTGCTGACCTACCCGACCGGCTACGACGCGACGAAGAAGTATCCGCTGGTGCTCGTGATCCACGGCGGCCCGGTCTCGACCTCGACGTGGGATTTCGGCACGATCGAAGGCGGGCTGTGTCAGATCCTCGCCGCGCGCGGATACCTGGTGCTGCAGCCGAACTATCGCGGCAGCGACAATGCGGGGGACGCGTTCTTGCAAGCGATCGTCCCGCACGTCACCAGCGGACCCGGCCGCGACAACCTGGCCGGCGTCGAAGCGATCAAGAAATTGGGGATCGTCGATGAATCGCGGATCGGCGTCTCGGGCTGGTCCGGCGGCGGTTTGCAGACCGGCTGGTTGGTCGGGCACGCGTCGTACTGGCGGGCGGCGGTCGCCGGCGCCGGCGTCTACGACTGGTGGGAACAAGCCGTCCTCGCCGACATCAACGAGCAGTTCGCGATCGACTTCCTGGGCGGCGCCTCGCCGTGGACGAAGGAAGGCCGCGCGGCGTTCGCCGCCGAGTCGCCGATCACGTTCGCCGCGAACGTTCGCACGCCGTTGCTGATCTTGAGCGACACCGGCGATCAGCGCGTTCCGATCGCACAGTCGTACGCGCTCTACCACGCGCTGCGCGACCGCGGGCGGACCGTGAAGTTCGTCGCGTTCCCGCGCGCGGGCCACTTTCCGACCGATCCCGTCGGACGGGAGACGGTCTTGCGTCAATGGGCCGGCTGGTTCGAACAATGGATGAAGTGATGAAGCGTTCGTATCGCGTCGCGGCCGTCGCCGCGCTCTTCGCGCTGGGCGCCGGCGGCGCGTTCGCCGCGCCGCTGCACCCGCTCGAGGAGCGCGATCTGCGCTCGCTGGTCACGCTGCTCTCGCCGGCGATCGCACCGGACGGCAAGCACGTCGCGCTGATCGTGCGCCGGGCCGATTTTCAGAAGAACAAATACCGGAACGAGCTCGTGCTCGTCGACGCGCGCACCGGCGCGACGCGCACCCTGGTGCACGAGCGCGACGACGCCGGGCATCCGACCTGGTCGCCGAGCGGCGACCGGCTCGCCTTCATCGCGACGCCGCCGAAAGAACCTGATGCGAAAGAGGAGCCCTCGCCGCAGATCTACATCCTGCGGATGGACGGCGGCGAGCCGGCGCGGATCACCGACGCGCCGAAGGGCGTCGAGGGGTTCGCATGGCGTCCGGACGGCCGCCGGCTGGCGTATCGCGCGCGCGACGCCGCACCCGACGAGAAGCGCATCAAAGCCCACGACGACTGGTTCGAGATCACCGACAACGCGTGGACGTCGCGCGCGGCGCCGGTACCGGTCCATCTCTGGACGATCGGCGCCGACGGGAAGCGCGTGAAACGCGTGACGCAGGGATCGTGGTCGCTGGTCGACGGCCCGGTGTATGCGCCCGACGGGGGCAGCGTCTACGCCGTCCGCACACCGCAGGCGTCGACCAACCACTACCGCCGGCGATCGGTCGTGCGGATCGATACGTCGTTCGGCGTGATCCGCGAGATCACGCACGGTCGCGGCGACTCGGTCGACGTCTCGCCGGCCGGCGACCGCATCCTGTACGGCGGCGAGAACCCGCACGCGTTCTCGCAGACCGAGCTCTACGTCGCGGACCTCATCGGCGGCGACGTGCGCGACCGGAGCGCGCGGCTCGACCGGAACGTCCAGTTCGGGTTCTTCACCGCGAACGGCGCGGTCGTCGTCGGTGCCAACGACGGCACACGCGATCGGCTCTTCACCTTGGCCGCCGATGGGACGCCCCACGCGCTGCCGCTCGGCGACGTCGATCTCGCCGGCGGCGCGACCGCCGCGCACGACGGCACGCTCGCGTTCGTCGGCGTCACACCATCTCGCCCCAGCGAGTTGTACGTGCTGCGGCCGAACTCGGCGGCGCCGCAACGGCTCACGCACTACAACGACGCGGTCGCTGCGCATGCGCTCGGCCGCACGCGTACGATCCGGTGGCACGCGCCCGGCGGGTTCCTGGCCGACGGCGTCCTGACCGAGCCCGTCGACGCGGCGCGCGGCAAGGAGTACCCTCTGATGGTGCTGATCCACGGCGGCCCGACCGCGACCTCGCGCGAGGGCTTCAGCTCGCAGGCGCAACTGATGGCGGGGCGCGGTTGGTACGTCTTCCAGCCGAATTACCGCGGCAGCGACAACCTCGGCCACCGCTGGGCGCAGGCGACCGTTCCGCACATCACCAGTGCGCCCGCGCAGGACGTGCTTGACGGCGTCGACGCGGTGCTGAAGCTCGGCGGGATCGACAAGACGCGCATCGGCGTCTCGGGCTGGAGCGAAGGCGGGCTGCTCACCTCGTGGCTGATCGGCCACGACCACCGCTGGCGTGCCGCGATGTCGGGCGCCGCGGTGAACGATTGGACCGGCTACGCCGACATGACCGATGCCAAGGACTTTTCGCCCTCGTTCATCGGCCGTTCGCCGTGGACGGGGCCGCGGGAGCGCGCGCTGTACGACGCCGAGTCTCCACTGACGTACGCGGCAGACGTGAAGACGCCGACGCTCATCATGACCGACGCCGGCGACCAGCGCGTCCCGACACCGCTCTCCTACGAGTTCTATCACGCCGTGCGCGCGACCGGCACGCCGGTGGAGATGGTCGTGTTCCCGGTGAACGGACACTTCCCCAGCGATCCGCTCCACCGGGAAGAGGTCAACCACCGCTGGATCGACTGGTTCGCGAGGCACTTCTGAGATGATCCCGATCTTGCTCGCCGCGGCGGTCGCGGCCGCGTCCGCAGCACCTGCGGTCACGACGACGGTTCCGCCGGCGGCGGCCACGCCGAAGACGCTGACGCTCGACGCGCTGCGCGCCGCCGTCAGCGTCCGCCAGCCGCACATCTCGCCGGACGGAAAGCGAGTCGTGTACGTGCGCGGCGTCGGCGACTTCAAGGCCGACGTCGAGCGCACCGAGCTCGTGCTCGTCGACGTCGCGACCGGCTCTCGGCGCGTCCTCACGCGGGACCGCGACGACGTCTCCAACCCCGCCTGGTCGCCGGACGGGACGCGCATCGCGTTCCTCGCCGCTCCGTCCAAGGACGAACCGCCCGAGATCTACGTGCTCTCGCTCGACGGCGGCGACGCGCAGCGCATCACGCACACCAAGGGGATCGAAGGCCTCGCCTGGCGCCCCGACGGCCGCGCGTTCGCGTATCTGATGCGCGATCCGCCGGGCGGTACGAAACCGTCGCCGGCGCCTTCCCCGTCGCCGGCCGCCGGCGCGGCGCCGGCCGCGACGCCGAAACCGTCGCCCTCACCCTCGCCGACACCGAAGGGCTACGCCGAAGCGTTCACGGTCACCGACGAACACTACCTCACCCGCGCGCCGTCGCGCCCGGCGCATCTGTGGACGGTCGACGCCGACGGTGCGAACCCGCGCCAGATCACGCGCGGCGCCGCCAGCCAGTCCGGCCGCATCGACTGGTTTCCCGACGGCAGTGCGATCGTGGTGACCGAACAGCCCGATGCGATCTTCGCGCACCTGACGCAACAACACAGTGTCGTCGTCAACGTTCCGAGCGGCGCGGAGCGCCCGCTGCGCGCGAGCGGACTCGACAGCGGAGCGGTTCTGTCGCCCGACGGTACGCGCGTCGCGCTCGGCGTCTCGCGCCACGGCTCGGCGTACCTGCATCACGACGTCGTGGTGCGCCGCGTGAGCGACGGCGGTGACGTCGCGAGCGCCGTCGCGCTCGACCGGAACGCGCAGTGGTACGACTGGCTCGACGATCGTACGGTCCTGATCGGCGGTGCCGACGGGGTGCGGACGTACGCGTGGCGGCTCGCGCTCGACGGCAGCCCGCCGGCTCGGCTCGATCTGGGCGAAGTCGGGTTCGGCAACGATGCGACGGTCGCGCGCGACGGAACGCTCGCGCTCGTCGGTCGGCACGCCGACCGCCCGGGCGAGGTCTACGTGCTGCGGCGCGGCGGCAAGCCGGTCGCGCTCAGCGACGAAAACGCCTGGACGCGCGGCTATGCGATGGGACGCTCGGACCGCATCGACTGGATGTCGGACGGGATGAACGTCAACGGCGTCCTCACCTATCCGCCGAACTACACGGCCGGAAAACAGTACCCGCTGGTCCTGGTGATCCACGGCGGCCCGGTCGCGACCTCGACGCGCGACTTCAGCTCGCTGGCGCAACTGCTGGCCGCCCACGGGTACCTCGTGCTGCAACCGAACTATCGCGGCAGCGACAACAGCGGCGACGCGTTTCTGCAGGCGATCGTCGGGCCGGTGACGAGCGGTCCGGGGCGCGACAACTTGGCCGGCGTCGAAGCGGTGAAGAAGCTCGGCATCGTCGATCCGGCGCGGATCGGCGTCTCGGGCTGGTCGGGCGGCGGCTTGCAGACCTCGTGGCTGATCGGTCACGCGACGTTCTGGCGCGCGGCGCTCAGCGGCGCCGCCGTGAACGACTGGTTCGAGCAGGCGACGCTGGCCGACATCAGCGAGGAGTTCGCCGCGGTGTTCCTGGGCGGCGTGACGCCGTGGACCGCGGACGGCCGCGCGAAATACCGTGCCGAGTCACCGATCACGTACGCCGCGAACGTCAAGACGCCGACGCTGATCCTGACCGACAGCAGCGACCAGCGCGTTCCGATCTCACAGTCGTTCGCGTTCTACCGGGCGCTGCAAGGGCACGGTGTCCCGGTCACGTTCATGGAGCTGCCGCGGACCGGTCACAACCCGAGCGACCCGGTCGGTCGCGAAACACGCCTCCGGATCTGGACCGATTGGTTCGACAAGTGGATGAAGTGATGCGACGTGCGATCCTATCGTGCGCCGGCGCCGCGAGCGCCGTGCTGCTGCTCGGCGCGGCGCCGCGCCCGCTCGAGCTGAGCGATCTGCGCCGCCTCGTGAGCTACGGCACGGTGTCGATCGCGCCGGACGCGCGGCACGTCCTCGCGATCCAGCGCCATCCGGATTTCAAAGAGAACAAGAACGTCTCTCAGCTGGTGCTGATCGACGTTCGGACGCACGCGAAGCGCGTGCTGACGCCGGACCGCCAGAGCGTGCAGAGCCCGGCCTGGTCGTCGAACGGCGACCGCATCGCGTTCCTCAGCCCGGGCGGCGAGAAGAAGAGCCCGCAAGTGTGGATCCTCCCCGTCGACGGCGGCGAAGCGCGGCGCGTCACCGACGCGGAGCGCGGCATCGGCGGGTTCGCGTGGCGTCCGGATGGGCGCGAGATCGCGTACGTGACCGAGGACGAGGCGCCCAACAAGAAGGCGATCGACGCGCACGACGACGCGTTCGAGGTGACGAAGCAACCCTGGACCTCGCGCGCGGCGGCCGTCCCCTCGCACGTGTGGCTGATCCCCGCCGGCGGCGGGAAGGCGCGCCGGCTCACCTCCGGGACGTGGAGCGTCGCCGGTGGCGACCTCTCGTACCGCGCCGATGGCAAGGCGATCGCGTTCACCCGCGCGCCCGACGGCACGTTCGACACGTTCTTTCGAACGACGCCCGCGATCGTCGACGTGGCGACCGGAAAGGTCACGATGTTCGGCGCCACAGGCGCGTCGGGCGCGACGTTCGACCATGCCGGAAAGACGCTGGTCTACCTGCGGCCGAACGCGGTGGCGAACGTGCAGAACGACGTGATCCTGGCGAACGTCGACGGAACGCATCCGGTCGACTTGAGCGCGCGGTTCGATCGCAATCCCGGCAGCGCCGACTTCTTGCCCGATGGCTCGATCGTCACGAGCGCCGTCGACGGGACCCTGTCACGGCTCTTCAAACTCGGACGCGACGGATCGCCGGCCACGCTGCCGACCGGCGAGGTGAGCGCCGGCGCGCCGTCCGGCGCACGCGACGGAACGCTCGCGTTCAGCGGTTCGACCGCGCGCGACCCGTCCGAGATCTATCTGCTGCGCACCGGTGTGTCCGCGCCCGAACGGCTGACCTCGACGAACGGCTGGCTCGCGTCGCGCGGTATCGGCACGAAGCGGACGATCGCGTGGCACGGACCCGACGAAACGCCGCTGGACGCGGTCGTCACCGAACCGCCCGGCTTCACGAAGGGCAAGAAGTACCCGCTGGTACTCGTGATCCACGGCGGTCCGACCGGCGCGACGCGCGCGACGTTCAGCGCGCTCGCAGGCTTGATGGCGGCGCGCGGCTGGCTCGTGCTCGAGCCGAACTACCGCGGCAGCGACAACCACGGTGCGAAGGCGATCGCGACCTCGCTCGGCCATCCGATGTCGGTCGCCGGACGCGACATCATCGATGCCATCGGCGTGCTCGAGCGCGAAGGGATCGTCGACAGCGGCCGCATCGGCGTCTCCGGCTGGTCGGCCGGCGGGATGATGACGTCGTGGCTGATCACGCACGACACCCGTTGGCGCGCCGCGCTCTCCGGTGCCGCCGTCAACTCGCTCCTCGGGGTCACGTCGATGAGCGACGTCGACGAGTACGCGCCGGCGCTCCTGCGCGGCGATCCGTACGCCGATCCCGCCGCGATGCAGCGCGCGCTCGACGAATCACCGCTCAGCTACGCCGACCGGGTGAAGACGCCGACGCTGATCGTCACCGACGCCGGCGACCAGCGCGTCCCGACCCCGCTCTCGTACGAGTTCTACCACGCCGTCCGCGCGACCGGAACGCCGGTGGAGCTGCTGGTCTACCCCGTCAACGGCCACTTCCCGAGCGATCCGCTGCACGTCGAGGACCTCAACCGCCGCTGGGTCGACTGGTTCGCAAAGCACTTCTGACGCCGTCATCGATCACGGTCGAGTGTAGCCCTCGATCCGCGGCAGGCCGTCGCGGTCGCGGATCGCGTTGACGAGGATCGTGCCTTGTTCGATCGCGTCGTCGAGCGCGACGTGCGTGTGCGGCGTGTTCGCGTCGAACCATTCGGGGTCGTACGTGCTCTTGCCGAGGCTGCGGTAGCGCGTCTCCGGCAACCGCCCCATCGCGAACGACTTGAGGTCGAGCGCCGCGTAGCCGAGGTCGGGGATCTCGTCCAGCACGTAGACCAGATACCAGTACAGCCACGCGCCGAAGTCGTACGCCGCGGGCGCACCGACCACGCACGGCTTTCCGTAGCCGCGCAGTGACTTCGACCAGGCGTCGCAGGCCAGCATCGACTCGCGGATCGGCTGGACGTTCTCGCGCGTCCGTTCGTAGGCCGCGCGGTGCTGCGCCGTCGACTGCCACCAGGCCATGACGCGCGGGTGCTGCACGGCGCCGGGGAGCAGTTCGAGGTTCCGGGTGAACGTCGAGAGCAGGACCTTGTCGATCGAGAACGCCGCGATTCCGAAGGAAAGCATGGAGTAGCGCCCGGGCGCCGGCCCGTCCGCCTCGATGTCGACCGACAGATAGATCTCGGGCGTCCGAGCCTGGGGCTGCTGCTTCCGTCTCACGAGGGGGACGTACCCCAGGGGAGACGCGTGGCGTCGAGAAGCCCTCTTCCCCCACCGAAGGAGGCTTCGCTATGACCCCGTCCCGTGGCGCATTTCTGGCCGGCACGACCGCCGTGGCCATCGCCGCTCCCACGCTCGTCGCCGCCGCCAGCGCGGCCGACGT
The DNA here is from genome assembly GCA_003168375.1 of Vulcanimicrobiota bacterium. Taxonomy (GTDB): domain Bacteria; phylum Vulcanimicrobiota; class Vulcanimicrobiia; order Vulcanimicrobiales; family Vulcanimicrobiaceae; genus Vulcanimicrobium; species Vulcanimicrobium winogradskyi. The sequence goes on along the minus strand of PMSI01000003.1, from coordinate 551,446 downwards.
CGCCGCCGCCGCGCGGGGGATGACGTTCACCACCCTGCGCGACGGCGGCGTCGACCACGTCGGCGTCCGCACGGCGAAAGGGATCGTCGACATCGCGCGTTCCGCGACGGCACTCGGCGTCGCCCTGCCGCCGCTGACGGTCGACGACGTCGTCGCCGGCCGCGGCAACGTGGCCGCGCTGCCGCACCTCGTCAAGGACGCGCCGGCCGGTGCGATCCGCGGCGAGTCCTCGGTACAGTACGGCCCGGTCGTCGGCTCGCCGCCGAAGATCATCTGCGTCGGTTTGAATTACCAGGCGCACATCGTGGAGACCGGCGAGAAGCCGCCGCCGTTCCCGAACCTGTTCAACAAGTACAACACGACGCTCAACCGCCACAACGGAACCGTCGCAGTCTCTTCGCTGCCGGCGACCCAGTTCGACTACGAGTCGGAGCTCGTCGTGATCATCGGCAAGACGGCCCGCAACGTTCCCGAGGCGCAGGCGCTGAACTATGTCTTCGGCTACACGACCGGGAACGATTTCACGGCGCGCGATGCGCAGAACCGCGTCTCGCAATGGATGACCGGAAAGACGCCCGACCAGTTCGCGCCGATCGGCCCCTGGCTGGTCACCGCCGACCAGATCCCCGACCCGCAGACGCTTCAGGTGCAAACGTTCGTCAACGACGAGACGACGCCGCGCCAGGATATGAACACCGCGCAGATGATCTTCAACTGCGCGCACATCATCAGCTACACGTCGTCGTTCATCACGCTCAGCCCGGGCGACGTGATCTTCACCGGCACGCCCAGCGGCGTGATCTTCGGCATGCCCAAAGACAAGCAGGTGTGGCTGAAGCAGGGCGACCGCATCCGCACCGTCATCTCGAAGCTCGGCGAGCTGCGCTTCACGCTGACCTGACCCCAACGCCCCGGGCGGTCCGGCGACCGCCCGGGGCGGTCATCCTGAGCTTGTCGAAGGGTCGCCCAACGGGCACGTGGCGGAATCGGCAGACGCGCTGGATTTAGGTTCCAGTGGGGCGACCCATCCGAGTTCGACTCTCGGCGTGCCCAAACTCCCTCTCTTGCGCTTGACGCGATTGTGCAGCTTCGGTAGACTCCGAGGGTTCGTCCCGGGTGCCGCGAAAGCGGGTCCGGCGGTCGCGGAAGTAGCTCAGCGGTAGAGCATCGCCTTGCCAAGGCGAGGGTCGCGAGTTCAAATCTCGTCTTCCGCTCCAATGCAATCGACGGCGGGCTGCTTGCCCGCCGTCCCCGCTTCCGGAGGTCTGCCGTACTCGTGCCCTCGACGCTGAAGCCGCTCGACCCAACGCAGGTCGAGCTCGAGATCAGCATCACGCCGGAAGAATACGACGCGGCGCAAGATGCTGCGTTCCGAAAGCTCTCCCGCAATGCGAAGATCAAGGGCTTCCGGCCCGGCAAAGTCCCGCGCAAGATTTTCGAGAACACCTACGGGAAGGAGACGATCACGGCCCAAGCCGAGGACGAACTCCTGAACAAGGCGTACCGCGCCGCGCTCGAAGAGCACAAGATCCAGGCGCTCGACCGCCCGGCCGTCGAGCGGATCGACGCGGATACCGAGGGCCAGCCGCCGCGCTTCAAGGCGATCGTCTCGGTGCTCCCAGAGTTCGAGCCGAAGGACTACACCGGCGTCGAGGTCACCGACGTTTCGGAGCAGGCGACCGACGCGGACGTCGATCGGACGCTCGAGCAGATGCGCAAGGAGGCGGCAACGCTCGTCCCGGTCGACCGTCCCGCCCAGCTCGGCGACACCGTCGTGATGGACTACGAGGGCAAGGTCGACGGCGTCCCGTTCGAGGGCGGCGCCGCGCAGGGACAGGAGACCGAGCTCGCCGAGGATCGGTTCATCCCCGGCTTCGTCTCGGGGATCGTCGGCATGAAAGCCGGCGAGACCAAGGACGCCGCGGCGACGTTCCCCGACCCGTACGCCAATCCCGATTTGGCCGGCAAGGACGCGGTCTTCACCATCACCGTACACGACGTCAAGGAGCCGGAGCTCCCCGAGCTCGACGACGAGCTGGCGAAGCGCGTCTCGCGCTCCGAGACCTTGGCCGACCTGCGCGACGAGATCAAGCGCCGCCTCGACGATACCGTGAAGCGCAACTCCCGCCGGCAGATGTCGGCGGAGCTGCTCGACAAGATCGTCGGCGCGAACGACTTCCCGCTGCCTGCGGTCCTGATCGAGCGCGAGATCGACAACCTGATGGACGAGTCGCGCCAGTACGTCGCGCGGGCCGGGATCGGCTGGGACGAGTATCTCCAGCAGAGCGGCAAGACCGTGGCGGAGCTGCGCGACGGCTTCCGGCCGGAGGCCGAGCGCCGCGTAAAGACGACGTTACTCGTCGAGGCGATCGCCAAGAAGGAAGGGATCGTCGCGACCCAAGAGGATGTCGAGTCGGAACTCTCGGCGCTCGCCGCCCAGTACGGGCAACCGCGGGAGCGGATCATCCAGGCGCTCCAGTCCAACGTCGGGGCGCTGATCGACGGGATCGTTCGAACCAAGACCATGGACCGCCTGATCGAGCAGGCCAACCGCGTGCCGGCTGCGGCGACCGCGGAAAAACCTGCAACTGAAGTCGCAGCCGGATAGGTCAGGGGAGGCGCACATGGGACATTTGGTACCGATGGTCGTCGAGCAGAGCGCGCGCGGTGAGCGTGCGTACGACATCTACTCGCGGCTGCTCAAAGAACGCATCATCTTCGTCCACGGACCGATCGACGACGGGATGGCCTCCCTCGTCATCGCGCAGCTCCTTTTCCTGGAGCGCGAAGATGCCGATAAAGATATCGATATGTACGTCAACAGCCCCGGTGGCTCGGTCACCGCGGGGCTCGCGATCTACGACACGATGCAGCTGATCAAGCCTGACGTCGCGACGATCTGTGCCGGGATGGCCGCCTCCATGGCCTCGGTCCTGCTGACGGGGGGAGCGAAGGGCAAGCGGTACGCCCTCCCCTTCGCGAAGATCCTGATCCACCAGCCCTGGGTCCAGCAGGTGGGTGGCCAGGCCACCGATATCGAAATCCACGCTCGCGATCTGATCGCGACGCGGCGTACCCTGGCCGGGATCTACGAGACGACCACGGGGAAGCCGGTCGAGCAGGTCCTCAAGGACATCGAACGCGATTTCTATATGACGGCGCAGGAAGCGCAAGAATACGGGATCGTCGACGGTGTGTTCAGCAAGGAAAACCGAACCGCCATCGTGCCGAACACCGCCCTGTAGGTCACTGAATGTTTCGTTTCGGGGACGAGAAAGGTCAGCTCAAGTGCAGCTTCTGCGGCAAATCGCAGGAGCAGGTGCGCAAGTTGATCGCGGGCCCGGGCGTGTACATCTGCGACGAGTGCATCGAGCTCTGCAACGAGATCATCGAGGAAGAGCTCTACAAGAACGTCGACGAGAACCTGCGGCTGCGGAACATCCCGAAGCCCAAAGAGATCAACCACATCCTGAACCAGTACGTGATCGGTCAGGAGCGGGCGAAAAAATCTCTGGCCGTCGCGGTCTACAACCACTACAAGCGAGTGAACGCCGGCGGCCCGACCGGAACCGGAGCCGAAGAAGTCGAGCTGCAGAAGAGCAATATCTTGCTCGTCGGCCCGACCGGGAGCGGCAAGACGTACCTCGCGCAGACGCTGGCGAAGATCCTCGACGTTCCGCTGGCGATGGCCGACGCGACCTCGCTGACCGAAGCCGGCTACGTCGGTGAGGACGTCGAGAACATCCTGCTCAAGCTCATCCAGGCCGCGGACTACGACGTCAAGCGCGCCGAGAAGGGCATCGTCTACATCGACGAGATCGACAAGATCGCCCGCAAGAGCGAGAACCCGTCGATCACCCGCGACGTGAGCGGTGAGGGCGTGCAGCAGGCGCTGCTCAAGATCCTGGAAGGGACGACGGCCAACGTGCCCCCGCAGGGCGGCCGCAAGCACCCGCACCAGGAGTTCATCCAGATCGACACCACCAACGTGCTGTTCATCTGCGGCGGCGCGTTCGACGGGCTCGAGAAGATCATCGAAGGTCGCGTCGCCTCCAACTCGCTCGGCTTCCGCGCGAACCCCGAGACGAAGAAGGAGCGGCAGCACACCAAGATGCTGCAGTCGCTGATGCCCGAGGACTTGCTCAAGTTCGGGCTGATCCCGGAGTTCATCGGCCGTCTGCCGATCGTGGTGACGCTCGACGCGCTCGACGAGCTGGCCCTGCGCCGCATCCTGGTCGAACCGCGCAACGCGCTGGTCCGCCAGTTCCAGAAGATCATGAGCATGGACGGCGTCGAGCTGACGTTCACCAAGGAAGCGCTGATCGCGATCGCCATCAAGGCCCAATCGCGCAAGACCGGCGCGCGCGGCCTGCGTTCGATCCTCGAAGAGATCATGCTCGACGTGATGTACGACCTGCCCTCGATGACCGGCGTGAAGAAGTGCGTCGTCAACAAAGAAGTCGTCGAAAAGAAAGAACAGCCAACGCTCATCTTCGCTGATAGACCTAAGGACCAGAGCGCGTAGTAGTGCCGCCGATCGATGCGCGAACTGTGCAGAGATCGGTAATCAGCGCGGGGTCGTAGTTCGAGAGTCGAACTCCGGGAGCCAAGCTGCGAGGCTGCAACGGCCAAGACAGCATGCTCGAGGACCTTATGGCTTACTTGAAGAGCCGTCGCCGTAAGGTCATCACCGCTCGCGCGAGATGGGCACCACTGTTCGGCGCTATCGCGATGCCTTCAACGCGTAAAAGCCGAGTGAGTCTCTGCGTCGCGCGTCGGCTCGTACGTCAACCGCCGCATCCGCCCTCTTCCTCTTCAGCTTTTTTCACCGCTTCAATTGCATCCGTAATCGTCTTCCCTTCGGCAGCGCTGCTGTCTTGGGTTACGGCGATCATCACCCCTGCAGCAATTCTACACGCAATTATCCGCCATCTTGGAACGGGTTTTATCGCGACTTCCTCGTTGAGTACCGGATCCTCCACCGCGTCCGCATGGCGCCCGAACGCGTTTTCGTCGCGGAGCGTGCCGCTTGCCGGATCGACGATCCAGAACGCATAGGGCGGCCCGCCGGCTTGCGCAACCTCGGGAACCGGTTCCAGCAGCGAGGCACCCCGTGCAAGGTAGGCCGACATCCGCGCTCGAGCTTCGTCGGGAATCGCGGCCGATGCTTGAACCGCGCCACCCGGACGAAGCGCAACCATGGGCGTCCGGAGCGTCGTCGCGACGTCGAACGCACCGAGCGCGTCGTTCGCCGCGCCGACGCCGCTCACGGGGACGTCTCCGTTGAGCAATTCGCGCTCGGCCAGAACGGCGGACGCGGCCCACATCGGACGCGCTTCGTCGGTTGTGAGCGGAATCGCGTCGTCGCTCGCGATGTCGCTGATGAGACTTCCGTCGTTTGCCATCGCGATCACGCTGATGCCTGGTTTTGCGGCGGCGACGTCCACGCTCGTGCCTCGCGCGTCGTCCATGATCGCGCGCCGCAAGGCATAATACGCCCCGTTCAATCGCGAAAGCGCGCTGCTGATCGCAGGCGCCGTGCTGCCGGAAGGTACGTTCGCGGGCCCGCCTCCACTGACCGCGCGTCCCGCCGAGACCGCGATGTTCCACACCGTTTGCATGGAGCGGTAGTCGCCCGCGTCGGGCTGCACCGGAAGAGCCGTCGGAACGGCATGCGCAGCGCGCGCGACGTAGCCGATGCGGTCGAAAATCGGACTCTCCACGTGCGTCGTCAAGCCGGCTGGTGAGGCGACGCTAAGCTCCATCCAAAGACCCGTTACCGTCGGCAGGGTTGGCGTGGCAACCGGACTCGGCGTCGGAGCTGCGGTACCTAACGCGCTCAATACGGATCCGACGCGCCCGCTGATGGCTTTGCCGATGCTGCTGCTCACCGGCGAGGGAAGCACGATCGGCGCGCCCGTGATCCTCTCATCGCCGACGCGCAAGAGCGGCGTAAACGTTAGCGCGCCGGCCGGCAGAGACGCTGCCGCCACCGCGCCGGCGTCCATTCCGGTTGGTTCGGCAAACATGAAGGAAACGTCGCGATCGCCAATGTCGACGGTGCGCATCGTGCGATCGAGGACGATCGTTCGTCGCGGCGAGCCGCTACGCGTGTCTTCGACGGCGACGCGCACGCCGAGCACGTCGTAGAGGTTGTCGGCGAGCGTTGCGCTTTGGCTTTCCGGCGCACAGCGCGTTTTTCCGGGCGTGCCGGGCTCGATCGTCGGATCGAGATCGACCCAGTTCCCGCCCACTTGCGCTCGGACCCAGACGTGCTGCGCCGCGAGCGCCCGCAAAGCGTCCGGCGCCGGCAGCCCCGCAGGCAGCACGAGCCCCGCCGTCTGCAACGAGGCGGCGAGTTTTTGGCTTTCGCTCTGCGCCTGCCCGATGATCGTTTTCCACGCTTCTGCCCAGTGTTGCAGCCGCGCGCGCGTAGCCGGGTCCTTCACGCTATTCGCAGCGGCGCCGGCCTGTTGCATGAGGATCTTCGGATGCGCTTTGCCCGCGCGGGCTTGCGCGATCAGCGCGTCGGATTCGGCTGTCGGCAGGCTGCACTGCGCAAAGACCGTCGCGATATTCGGGGCCACGACTCGCAAGACGTCGCGCAGCAGTAGCGCCTTGTCGACGCTGTTGGCACTTCCGCTGCGCAGCGCTCCGGCAGATCCGCCGAGCGCGCCCGGATAGAGGTCGTCTCCAAGGGCAGCGACGGCACCGAGCGCGTGCTGCGGATCCTTCGGGATGTTCGCAAATGCCGCGCTGACCTCGACCGGAACGTCACCGCTGCCTTTCGGAACGAAGAGCGGGCCGCTTTCGGCAGCGCCTGCGTCTGCCGCTGCCGTTTGCCCGCCAGCGCCGGCGCCCGACGATTGCCCGTGCGCGAACGCGACAAGCGTCGGCAAGCCGGCGAGGCCCGCGGCGAACGCTCCCAAGTAGCTGCCCGCGATCAGCGCGACGGCGAGAACCAGTGTAGCGACACCTCTCGCCCCGCGCTTACGGGCGAGTTGAATGACGCCGAACAGCAATGAAGTGACGGCCGCAAGCGGCAACAACACTTCGGCCGCAACGTAGGGCCCGCGGGTCCAGGCCAGCGGCCCCGGCCCAAATGCTGCTGCAAGGCCGCCATGCTGTACGGCTGCCGCCGTCGGGATGAGGGCGTATGCCGCAAGGAGTGCGACGAGGATTCGCAGGCCCGCGTTGTGCAGCGCAAGGCACGCCGCAACGGCACCGGCGAGAATCAGCCCCGCGAACACGAGCGCCGCCGAGTCTGCGGGGTTGAGGCCCGTGAACGCGGGACCGGTACCGGCAGCGCCGCGCGCACCGAATGCGAAGGCTGCTGCGAGCAGGAGGACGCCGAACGAAGCGGCGATCCAGGGGCGTCGCCAGAACAGTCCGAACGCGACGACCCCGAGCGCCGTGCCACTGGCAACGGCCGCAAGAGCAGCCGGCGCACCGCGCATGGTGGCGACCGTCGCGTCCGCCATGACGGCGACGAGCGCCAGCGTTACGAATCGGGCGATCCATGACATCTACGCTACCCTACCATATCGGACCGGCGAGCAGGGGTCCACGTCGCGTTTTGTTGCCGATCACTCGAGGTCTGACCCCATCAGTGCCGCACCAATTCGACGCGCCGGTTCTGCTGACGGCCCTGCGCGGTTTCGTTCGAGGCTATGGGCCGCGTCAAGCCATAGCCGGCCGTCGCGAGCCGGCGCGCGTCGATGTGGAAGTCTCGAACCAAAGCGCTCTTGACCGAGGCCGCGCGTCGCCGTGAGAGGCCGAGGTTGTACGCCGCGCCGCCGACGTTGTCGGTGTGGCCCTCGATCGAGATCTTCCAGCCCGGGTTGCGCCCCAGGACGTTGGCGATCTCGGCCAGCACGGCGTTGGATTCCGGTCGAATCTGCGCGCTCGCCGTATTGAAGAGGATGTTGTGCAGCTCGACGCGGCCCAGCGTCGCCAGTTGTTGCTCGATCGCGGGGACCTTCCCGGGGACGAACTCGATCTGCGCCTCGGCACGGCGACCGTTCGTGTCGACTGCACGCACCGTGAAAACGTGGCCCTTGCCGCGTGCCGACGCCGGAACATCGGTGAAGAACGTGAACGCGGCCGCGTTCGCGTCGAGTGCGATGGTCGACCTGGAGAGTTGGCTCGCCCACGGTCCCTGCGACTCGAGCTGCAGCGTCCCGCGGTAATTCCCGACCGCGAACGCCTCTACGCTCGCCGTCGCGCGCTGCGCTCTTCCGGTGACGTACGTCTTCTGCGTTCGCCCGGGACCGAGCGCGAAGCCGCCGACGTCGTGGGTGCACGGAAGCCGGCCTGCGACCGGCTGCGCGAGCTCGTACTGTAGGACTTGGCGGAACTGCGGCACGGGGGCGTTGTCGTAATCCAGACCGTCATAGATGATGAGCCCGGCGCCGTAGTGCGCGTAGGCCTGGACGTAACCGCTCGCGCCTTTCCCATTGGTCGTGAGAAGGTGCCCACACCAATGCGGGTCGGTGCTGGTAATGATGTCGCTATCGCCAAGTTGTTGGAGCTGGTTGGCGAGGAACGCCGCCGTGTCGAGTACGTGGCGTGGATCCGATTCATCGGCGCCGAGCGTATCGGATTCGACCAGCGTCAGCCGGCCGGATTTTTGACCGACGCGGCCGTTGGCCGAAAGCACCGGCGGATAGGGCAAGAACGAGTAATTCGCCGAGCTGCAACGGTCGGCGTCATGAATGATCAGCTTGTGTCCCGCCTGGACGAACGTCAGGATGGCATCGCTCTGCCACGGCGCTAGCTCGAGTCCGATCCAGCAGGCGCTGTCGAAGACAACCGAGTCGACGCCGGCGAGGTCGTTGGGCTCGAACAATGGGGCCCATACCCGCGTGAACCGGTAACCGGGATAGCGCGAGGAGTCGTCGGGCCCGATGAATTGGTTCCCCGCCTGCGTGAGCACTGCAACCTTCGTGCGACCGGTACCATTGTCGGCGAACGTCCGGCACGTCGGATCGCCGGCGACCTTGTAGAGAAGATACGGAAGCGCGAACGGTCCGTCGATACCCGTAAGCCTCGTCCCCTCCGCGTTCATCACCAGCGACCCGTTCGGCGCGGCGTCGTGAACGTAAGCGACGCGACCGCCGCCGGCGATACCTCGCAACGTCACCCCCGGATTTCCGACGCAGCTCGCGACCTGAATGTACGGCTCGTGCACGGCGCTGCCGAACGCATTGAAGTCGCTGCCCTTCGCGATCGACGGTTTGACGTCGACGCTCGTCTTCAGGCGGCCACGCACGGCGTCGATGGCGGGCGAATGCGCTGAGTCGATAAACCCCTCGCGATAGAATGCCCCGGCGAAGTCACGGGCCTGGAGCGCGGCCGGCGCGAGGTTTCCGTAGGCGGCTACTTCTGCGATCGTCACAGCGGCGTTCGACGGCGCATCGAGATGCAGCCTGATCCACCGCGCGCCAACCGGTGCAGCCGGCGCCAGCGTTTGTTCGCGTTGCGCATCGTTGCCGACGGCGACGCTACCGACGTCGTTGAACGGGCCGTCAGGGCCGCCGGCCGAGACCGCGATGCGTGCGCTGCCGAGCGGGGCGGGTGACGCGCTGCCGAGCGGGGCGGGTGACGCGCTTACGACGACCGCGATCCGAAGGGCAAACCGCTCGAGCATCGCTTGCCGCGGAAGTTCGAAGACGAACTCGTAGGGCGGTGGCGCGCCGCTCTTCGGCTTCCACCCATCGCCGGTCAAGAGCCTCGCGGGATAGAGGTCGACCGCATTCGGCGGCCAAGCGCGGACGACCGCACCTTGGCTCCAACTCAGCAAGTTTACAACCCCGCTTGATGAGGGGAACGGCGTCGGCATCGGGAGCGGCGTCTGCAACGAGAGCGGCACAGCCGTCGGCGTCGCCGTCGGTGCGGGCGTCACGTTCACGTTCGCCGCTGCCGGCGAGGGCGACTCCGGAGGACTGGTCGCGGTGGACTCGGCCGACGGCGTCGACGCCGGTTGAACGGTCGCAGCCTGTTTGCTGCAACCGCTCGACAGCAGCACAAGCGCGAGTCCCAAGCAGAGTAAATCGGCCGGCCCAAACCAATTGTCATGAGCCGGGATTCCCGACATGACCCTCCTTTTCGAGTCGAAGCCGGATGATTCCGGCAGTTTTCGGCGGCCTCGGCAAGCCGGGCCGTCGGTTCGGCACGAGGTGAGGCGACCTCTTCCGCCGTTTTCCCGGCGCGCACAGTCGCCGGGCTGCTCATGTTGCCGTTGCCATCGGGGGCGATCGCAAGGCGGCAATTCTCTGCATGATTGCCGCGAATAACTGCCGTGGGAGCGCGAGCTCCGCCATCTGGAACGTGACGTAGCGACCGTGGCTGACGACCTTGGCACCGATCTTGATCAGCTTCTCGCGCAGACTCGTGAGCGAGCAATCCGCAATCACATCGGGAGTCGCGAACGTGCGGAGGAAGTTCCCGAGATTGTAGGCCAGCGCATGAAGTTGAAGGCGAACAGCGTTCGCGTTGAACGAGCGACAGGAGAGCCGCGTCCACTTGATCGCGCCCGGGCCAGCGATCGTGCTGACGGTACCCATCGATACCGCGGGAGCCTCGTCCAGGATCGCGCTGGTCGGCATCGGCGCCCGGGCAAAGCAGGCTTCGGCCGCATGACTACAGCCTACCTGTAGGAGGCATTGCGGTTGAAGCGTGCTGCCGCAGGCGTCCACATTGCGCTTCGCACTACGGGTATCTAGTTGCGCGGCAGCACGGCGGCACGCATGGCGCAGGCAACTTGCGCTCAAGAACCGCCGGCTCTAGCGTGGATCCTTCGTTGAGTCCGGCTGCGACGTTGCCTCGGTTTCGTACTCCCACTTGCCGATTTCGTGATACTGCCGCAGATCGTCCGCGGTGCTCGGGTCGTGATAGTGGTGTTGAACCGTGCGGATCACATCTTCCACGTGCTCGGCCGAGAGCCGACCGAGAATCCGAGCGAGGTCGGCCTGGTCGATCACACGCGCGGAGTCGAGCTTCATCAAAACGAGATACGGAAGCGGGATGACGCGCTCTCCGTTTGAGTCCTGAAACAACGGCGCGGCAAACGCCTCGCGCGCCCAGGCCGTTGAAAAAGAAGATCTAAGGAGGCGACAGGCCCCGACAGTAGTACGACACCCCAGCTGAACGGCGTTCGCTACCGCATGAACGGTGTTAGCGACCTACTGGACGCCAAATGGCTGAACGGCGTTGCCACCACCTCTTCATGACGAAGCTGCGCGCCGCGTCGGACGCCAAAGGCGAAGGCCGAGATCAACTTGGCCTTGCACGGTAGGAAGCGGGCGCTAGGCGCTCCGACGCGTGGCAGAAAATAATCGCCTTTTTGCCAACAGATGCACGGCTTAAAGCGTCTAGGTTATCGAGGGTATAAATGACAGACGCTTCCGTGATCCAAAACGGCTTTTCGACTGTGACCGCGGACGTCGACCAGGCCATACTCACGCTCTGGCCCACCGCATACCGTATTGCGAGACTCATTCTTCGTGACGAAGACGCGGCGCAGGATGTGGCGCAGGACAGTTGCATGCGCGCGCTTCAGCAGCGGACTCAATTGCGGAATCCAAATGCGATTGCTCCTTGGTTCCGCGTTTTGGTCTCGAACTTGGCGCTGACTCATAAGCGACAAGCGGCGCGGCGAGCGCATCGCGAGATCGATCTTCCCGACGATCTTCCGCTCATCGCTCCGGAGCCATCTGCTTGCCTCGACCTCGCCCACGCAATAGCCCGCTTGAGCGACGACACCAGATTGCCGCTCGTCTTGCACTACTACGCCGGGTTTTCGAGCGCCGAAATTGGCAAGCGCCTCAAAATTCCGGCTGCGACAGTGCGCTACCGACTCGCAGCCGCGCGAACAATGTTACGCCCGCAATTGGAGGACCGGACATAGTGCATGACCACGCACAACACCCCGAACGACGCGCCTTCGAAGACGCCTTGAACCAGATGCCTGTTCCTGCCGCACCGTTAGGCGCAGTCCGCGCCGGCGCGCTTTTGATGAAATCCAGGCGCGCGACGCACCGCATTAGTGGTATCGTGCTCTCGGCTGTGGTCATTGGTATCGGCGCGGTCGCCATGCCCCACAGCGGCGTGCTCGCGGCAATACAGGCCATGCTGACTCCGGTTGAATCAGCGCCTCGTCTTGAAATCGGCAAGGGTCGTCTTGTACTGATGATGCCGGCAAAGACCATCGACGAAGCCCAAGGGCAATTGCCGTTTCCCATATATAGGCCCGATCATGCTCAGTGGCACCTCGAACGCATCCTGGTCTCCAACTCGCACGCCGATCCCGTTGTCGAATCGCTGTATCGCACTGATCGTGGCTGGACGAAGATCACCCAGCGCCTGGCCAGCGCCGCATCTGCGCCACGTGACGAACGTCTGGATGACGTGCTTGGAACACCGGATATTCGCGGGCAGCACGCTAAGACGACGATCTCATATCAGCACATCAAGGGAGCGGTTTCCGTACTTTCATTCGGTACGACGCGCGTGACGATTGCGTCGATTCCGTTTTCTTTTCGTGTCGTTCCCGCCAAGAAGTAGGGCCGGCACGAGGGAAAGCAACCGGGCGATACCCGCGATGAGGAAAGGTGACAAGAAATAATTAGAAGGCGCTGCAGGAGCTTACGACAATGACGGGCCTCGCTCGCCTAGCGGTGAAGCAAACCAATCTATTGGCTTTCTTTAAGGATGGTCTAGGGTGTACAAGAAAATCTTCGGCACTGCTCTCGCTGCTGCTGCCCTGTCGTTCAGCCTCCTCGCAGGTCCCGGTCTCAACCTCTCCCAGACGGCTGTTGCTGAAGCTGCCTTCCCTGTTTGCCCGGAGGGGTCAACTCTCAATTGTGCTCAATTCACCAGCGACTCGGGACAGATCATCTGGATCTGCGTCTGCAGCTAGTCGACCGTTGAAACAGCGGCGGGAACTGCCTCGGCAGTCCCCGCCGCTCACTTTTCGGGAGCAAATTTGGGTTGTCACTACTCAATCGGGGAAGATGAGATGGGAAAGAAGTCAGTCATGAAGTTAAAGATTATGTCGGCCTTCGTCGCGTTCGTGCTGGCGGTCTGCAGTGTCGCTAGCGTGGCCACAGCCAACGGGTTGAGGTTTGTGGAGTTTCCCGCCACGGTGCCCACAACCGAGGCGGCGATAAGCATTCACGATACGTGCGAGAACCGCTCCGCGGTTCTGGGCCTCCTACAACGCCTACGCATACAGTCCGACGATGCCGTTTTCAAATCAATCGACTATGGCGGTCACCGATACGTCGCATTCAATCTGAAGCAAGCCGGGGTGTCCCTCCCGATGCTTGCATCGTGCGTTGACTTACATTTCGGAAACGCGGACCAAGCGCGTCATACAGGCCTCTGGGTACCGGGCCCAGATACGGCCGAGGGTGTATTTCTCTTCACCCCAACGCTCGGCTTTTACGGGGATCCTCGGACCGTCCACCTGTTAGGGAAAAAGCCCTAAAAGGTTTCGAAAAAATGAGAACCGAGAATGATACGAGTCGCCATAATACTGTGTGCTTTCTGGGGTGCCTTTCTCACATGGTCATTGCCCGCAGAGGGAGCTTCCGTTTCGGTTGATGTTCATATCGTCGACGCGATAACAAAACAACCAGTGCCGCTGGCCCGGGTCGTGCTTTCCGGCGACGAGTCCCTTGTCGGATATACTGATCAGCAGGGACACGCCCTCTTCTCAAACGTTCCGGAAGGCAAGTATACCGTACGCGCCCGCCGCAACGGATATCACCCGCAGTCCTCCGACGTTCTCGATATTGCAAGCGACCGCCAAACGGTCATCGAGGTCGTTCTCTCTCCGTTGGCGGCGCTGACAGCCATCGGCAGTGTAAAGGCGAGTACGCGCGCGAGCCTTCAAACGGACGGTATCAGCAGCGGGTCTGTGCTCGAGCGGTTAAACGGAGGCTCCCTGCTTGGGGCGTTGGGCGGCGGCGAGTTCGGCGCCAAAGGCGGCCTGCTTTCCGTCGACGGTCACGATCCAACGCAAACGAGCGTCGCGATCGACGGCGTGCAAATCGGCGCCGTGGGATTGCCGACAGATCTCAGAGGGCTCAACGTCGATCTCTTCGGCGGTGCAAGTCTCTCAGGGTCTTCTGCAACGGCTCTGGGCGGCACGCTCGATCTCACAACGCTCGAACCCACTGTCGCGCCGCAGACATCGACTACGCTTTCCTATGGTTCGCACGGGCAATCCGTCGTGAGATCATGGATACGCGGTTCGATAGGCCAGATCGGCATCGTTGCAAGCCATGCGAGCGCCGGCGCGGACGGACCGCTGAATGGCCAGACCTTTCTCGATGGCAGTGGGTTCGACTACCCTCATCGCAGCGGCACGGTTGCGCATGGAGATCTTCTTAAACTGCGAGCTCCTCTTTCGTCTCGGCAGTCCCTAACCGCCACGGTTCTTTCAAGCTCTACATCCGGCGACGAGATCTGTGAGCGCATCAGTGGCCCGTTGCCCTGTGGGTTCGGTCCCGGTAACCATGACAGTCTTATTACGGACGCTGCAATTTTGAGGTACCAGCTCGCCGGCGACGTGTTCAACATGTCGGTCTCGGGGGCCAGGGCGCGTTCGCGCTTTGATGTCAATCTTTCACAGCGCTTTGCGAATGGTGTGCCCGACCCAGCAGAAAATAGCGGGACTAGCGACAGCGACTCCCTCGCCGGCTCATTTCGCCTCAACGGTCTCAGTTCGACCAGCAGCTTCCGATTCTCAGCTAGGCAAACACGGTTCCACCAAAACCTGTTCGGGGGTCTCTCGGCTGGTGTAACGGCTAGTCGTTCAATCATAGATGGAGCGCTGTCCCACGAGATTCAGCTGCGAAATCTGGCACGGCTCTCGGCCTCGTTGCTTTACGAGCGGAACTTCGTGGACAAGCCGCTGGGACTCGAGCTATCCGCCCTGATCACGCCGACGTCCAGGGACACGATCGTTCTAAAAGCGCGGCTGCAGAACGGCGGCGCCGCGCCCATCAATGGCGGCTTCCTGATGGATCCAGCGTCACTCGTGTACGATTGCCAGGCGCATGCAGTCTTCGGACAAACGATCGGCTCTGCGGCGACGCAAAGCAGCGTGTCGGACATGAGCGCATCTTGGACCCAACGCTCACGCCAAGGAAGCGTGTCGTTTAATATCGGGCGGCAAATACAGCGCGGGACGAGCGTTGCAACGATTTTGAACGGGGCCGATCTTGGCTTGTCGCAATCGTACCTCTCTTCCATTTCGCAGTTCTTCGCAACGCCGGCCGCGTGTGGCTCTCCGACATCGCTCTCTCCAAGTGACGTGTATTTCACGACGACGATCGGCGGTATCACCCAGGTCTATGAGACCGCTCGTCTCGGATTTTCTCAGCAGTTAGGCTCCAGCCTTTCCGTCGGGGGCTACGTTCGCTTTGCCGACGCGCGCGTCGTTTCAACGGATCAGCGATTCAATTCGCCTTCGTCCGTTACGATTCCGGGGCGACAGCTTCCCAATGTGGCCCGATTCCGCGCCGGCATCGTTGGCGATTTGAAGGCGCCACGGTCGCCTCTCGAGCTGCTGGGTCTTATCCAATACGTCGGAGCGAACAACCCCAACAATCTGCCGCCGTATGCTACAGTCGCGCTCGGGGCGACATACACGGGCAAGTTCGGCTCGCTGACCCTGACTTCCACGAATCTAATCGGGGTCTACAGCGACCGATTCGCCTCTCCTCGATTTGCGGTTCCGTTGGTCCTCGCAGGAGGCGGAACGTTGCCTACGCTGGCACAGCCGTTGGCGCGGCGTTCTGTAGGAATAACGTATACCATGCGAACCGGCCTGCGCCGCAAAAATTCGACCTTATCCGCTGCAGACATCGACACCGCGGCTCAGCAAGTCAGCGTCAGTTTTGGCCCCCTGCCGCAAGTGCCTCCGACCAAGCCATTCGAGCTGGACCGAGCGGATCCGAACTGTAAGCCTGAAAACATCCGCGACGCACAGGCGATCGTCGATGCGGTCAGTCACGCAGTGTCGGAGATTGAGGCCGTTCGAACATCGACTGGCGCGTACCCAGAAACATTTGAGCTTTCAAAATATAAATTAGACGGAGTTCGCCTTCTCTATCGTCGGACAGCATCGTCTTTTGCCGTGGAGCTACAATTGCCAACGCTCTTCGGGCTCGGTATCTCGTGCGTACCGATTGCTGCCGCCGGCGAGGTCACGACTGCGCAGGAGCGTGGCGCTTTCGTCGATACCAGCCTTCCGCCTCATGCTCTTGAATACGACTTCATGCCGCGCTTTGGATTCTATGTCGTCTTTCATCAAGGCGTGGTGGTCAAGCGTTCGACGGAATCGCCGTTAAAGCGGCCCGCCGATCTTCTCGCGGTCCGCGATGATTGTCCTGCGTCGACGAAGCCTCTGCTCGATGAGGTGCTGGGCGTCTTTCGTTCCGGTGAGGCTCCGCCGGCGCTTACGACGCTCACGAGCGGAATCACGATTACGCTGCACGAGAAGGGTGCTTCAAGAGCGTACCTGCTCTCCTTTCCTGACGCGCTCACATTTGGAATTTTTTCCAGCTGCGTATATACGACAAGTATGACGAACGCTGAAGCCTCTAGCCGTTACGGGTTACCGGTAGTACCTCAGCGTAGATTAGTGTTCACGACGAAAGACGGCTTCATTGTCGTTAGTCCGTAGTTCAGCCAGAGCGGGTGCCAATTTTGACGCGGCGCGTCGATTGCGGCCACTAGCGTACAGAGGGCGCGGCGATGCCCTACGCGGCAGGCTGCACATGCTGCTCGAGTCGCAATGCGCTCCTTCCGGGGCGACTCCCTTGGTACCGGGTACCGTCGCCTACCTAGCTCCCGCTGGAAGAGCGCCGCGGGAAGGGCGGAGTTGACCCGCGATCAGATGGAGCGCATTTCTTACATCCTCGGCGTCTACGGTCGGCTCCACGCGATCCTAGCCAATTCTGCGCTCGCGGACGACTGGATTCGTCGGCCGAATACCGATTTCGGCGGCGCGCCCCCGCTCGGCCGCATGCTGACGGGAGACATCCGGTGATCTCGCTGATATCCGACGTTATGTTGACGTGTGGCGGGTCGGCTGATAATCGCTCGACCCTTCGCCCCCGCGTTTCTCCAAGAGCTACGGAGCGAGAGGCGTCGAGCAATCGGCGCCTCTCTTCAACGACGGGCAGCTACTGGGTCGTAAACGACCCGAGCAGCTGCGGCGGAGGCGGCGGACAGTTGCCGGGTGATTGCGGGCCCGCGCTGGGCGCCTGAGCGGTGACCGTGTAAGTCGTCCCGGCTGCTAGCGCCGGTACCGCGAACGCGCCCGTCGGGCTGGTGCGAGGCGTGGAGTGGGGTGACGGGATCGGGTTCGGGACGGCGGTCGGCGTCGTGGTCACGATCGCCGTTCCGGTCGTCGGCTGCAGCGTGAGGAACGCGACCGGACCGGCGATGACGATCGAGTTCACGCCATCCGGGATCGCGGTCGAGCCCGGCACGGGATAGAGCATCTGCTCGTCCGGGATGACCAGCGGGCACCCGAAGGACAGCAGCGTCGTGTCCTGCGTGCTGCTGCCGCCGCACGCCGCCAACGGCCCCAGCGCAAGCACCCCGACGATCGCCGCCCGCACGAACCGCATGCGTCCAGTATCGCACGCAGACCGGCACCCCGCTAGTGGTATGCCCGTACCGCCGGCGCGGGCTTACGCGATCAGTTCGATGCGCTGGCTGGCGAAGACGCGGAAGCGCGTGTCGTACGCGCACATCTGGTCGCCGACGCTGACGCGGCTGTGGATCAGCACGTCCTGGGTGGTCTGACCGTGGCCGTGGTCGCGTACGCTTCCGGCGACCATCCGGATCAGCGGAACCGTGCCGGGCGCGGGCTTTTCCAGCCGCTTGGCGCGCACGAGCTGTTCGACGATCGCGCCCTGAATCGCACTCGGAAGCGAGCGGAACTCGTCGTCGGCCTTGTGCGGCAGCTGGATCTTTTGCGGCTCGGCTTTGTTCTCGACGTAGCGCACGACCGCGTCCCAGTCGTCGGCCGCGATCGCGGTGAAGCCGCAAAAATAGCGGTGCACGACCCGTTCCGGGGCCTGCATCGCCTCGCTCTGCTCGACGTGGATTCGGCTCGGGATCGCGCGCCCGCGCAGGGAGAAGAAGAACTGCATCTCGGTTTCGGGCAGCGCATGAGGCGAGACGAAGGCGACGCCTTCGCGCCACACGGTCGTACCGAGCACCGGGATCTTGCGCCCGTTGCTGATCGCGTGACCGTTGAACTTCCCATGGCGACCGCCAGCCGCGCCGTTTTCGAACCAGCGCTGCTCGCGACGTCCGAAAATCGTGTCGAAGAGCTGCATCGTTGAAGTGATGATCGGCAAGCGAGCGGCCAGCGACCTACCCCTGGGGCGCTCCGGTACGCGAGTTTGACCTCTATCACAGGATCGGCCGGCGGGGGGCCGGCCTTGAGTTTACGCCGGCTTTACCGTCCCTGCGGCAGCGCGTCGTTGATCCGCTGCGCCGCGGCCTCCGGGGTATCGGGTTCGTCGACGTGGACGAAGACGTGCTTGTAGGACGACGTCCCCTGCTTCAGATCGATGACCAGGACACTCTCCTCGCCCTGATAGTCGAAGAACACGACCTCCCCGTGATACAGGAACGTACCGGCCATCTTGAACGGCCAGATCGACCCCGTGCCGATGATCTTGAGGGTCTCCCAGAAGCTCGGCGGCTTCTCGGTCGTGGCGCCGGCGACGTTCGCGAGCGGGATCGCGAAGGAGCCGTGCACGGCCCAGAGCTTGTCCCAGCCGGAGAGCTCGAGGTGGAGGGTGTCGCCGTCGATCCGAACGCTTGCCATAGCTCCACGTACTCAAGGTCGGTCCGGCGGTTTCGGGGTAGAACCGCCTCCATGGAGACGCATGCTACGCTGACCGTCACGAGCGCCGTTTTTCATGACGGAGAGACCGTTCCGAGGAGCGCCGTTTTCGACGACTTCGGATGCACCGGCAACAACGAGAGCCCGGACGTCGCGTGGTCCGGCGCACCGGCCGGGACCAAGTCATTTGCGGTGACGATCTACGATCCCGACGCGCCGACCACGGTGGGATTCGTGCACTGGGTGCTCTTCGACATCCCGCGCAACGTCACGTCGCTCGCGGCCGGCGCAGGTTCGCACGATGACGCCGGCGTCGGCGCGACGCAGGGGTTCACGGACTACGGGTTCAGCCGATACGGCGGTCCGTGTCCGCCGCCGGGCGACCCGCCGCATCACTACCATTTGGCGGTGTACGCGCTCGACGTCGATAAACTGGGTCCGGACTCGACGACGACCTACGCGAAATTCCGGTTCATGATCCGCGGGCACGTGCTCGCAAGCGGCGGGATCGTCGCGGTCTACGGGCGCCCGGCGGCCTAGCACGATCTCACGCCGAGCGCGCGGCTTCGATCGCCGCGCGCACGCAAGCGTCGGGCTCCTCGTCGAGCGCACGTCGGAGGATCGTATCGGCCCACGGCGTGCGAACGGCCGCGAGCGCCTCGACGAGCGCGAGCCGCACGCCGGCGTCGCACAGCGCGGCGCTGGGATCGACGAGCGCGGGCCACGCCGGTACGGACGGCGGCGGCTCCGCGAGCGGCGCGACGGCGGCCGCGGCAAACGCTTCGAAGGGCAGCGGCGAGTAGAGCTCGGACGCGACGGCACGCGGCGCGACCGCCGGTGCGGGCGCGGGCGCGAAGATAACGACCGCCATCAGCACCGTGCCGAGCAGCGCCAGCAGCGTCGGTACGTGCAGCGTCAGCATGCGATCTCCGCCACCATGAGGTGAGGCCGCAGCGCGTCGACGAGGTCGGCGCGCGCGGCATCGAGCGCGGGCTCCGAGCGGTGCGCGAGCGCCTCGTCGAACAGCTCCAGCGGAACGCCCTCGTACCGGCTCAGCGCGTCGTCGAGCAGCGCGGCGTGGCGTGCGAGGGCCGCGGCGAGTCGCGGATCGTCGTCGCAGCGGGCAGGCAGCAGCGCGGTCATCGCGCGCAGGACCGCCGGCGCCCCGAACGGCGCCGCGGCGAACGCAGCCGGCACGCCGTCGTCCACGCCGGCATCGAACCGGTCCAACAGCGCCACGATCGCGGCGCGCAGCGCCCCATCTTCGAGATCGTCGCAGCACACCGCGTAGCCCGGGATCCGCAGCTTCACGAACAGCCGGTCGAAGACGTCGCGCAGCCGGTCGCCCACGACGCCGAGCGCGGCGGAGACGCCGGCGTCGTATGCCGCACACGCATCCGGAAAGAACAGCCGCAGCGCGAAGAGGTGTCCAACCAGCCCCGGAGACCGAAGGCCGTGGAGAAGGCGACCGATCTCGTCGAGGCGCGCGTCGTCGAGACGGATCGAGAACTCCATCGGGTCGCAGGATGCTTGAGCATCCGCCGCCGGAAGGGGCTCGGGCGGCAGCGTCGCGAGGGCAGCGATCGCCGCCGGTGCGCGCGGCGGAACGGCCTCCAGCACGAGCCGCACGGCGAACGCCGCGCCGGCTTCGCTACCGGGCGGCGCGATGCTCGCGGCGGGCGGTTCGATCGGGTCTGCGTCGAGCGCGGCCTCGGCGGCGGCCGGACGAACGCGCTCGCGCACCGGCACCATGAATGCGGTCCGCGCTCGTTCCCCGGTCGCGTCGAGCACGACGAACGCTCCGGAATAGGCCGCCTCGTCCACCACTCCGCGCGGAACGGTCAGCGGGACGCTCACGACCGCGGCCGTGCCCGCCGCGAGCGTTCGCGCGGGCTCCGCAACGCGCTCCGCCTCCGATGCGCCGTCGATCGCGAACGTCAGCTCTTCGGCGACGTCGCCGAGGTTTTCGACGCGCGCCGCGATACGAACGGCCTCACCCGGGGCGACGCTGCGCGGACCGCCGACGATGCGCACGCGCAGCTCGCGCGCGCGATGCGGCGCGAATCCAACCGCGACGTCGTCGTCGTTCACGGCGAGGCGAATCGTTCCGTCGGCGCAGTCGGGCCGGAACGCTGCTGCCAGCGCGACGCAGACGGTCGCGCGCGCCGGGACGACCGCGACGACGACCGTTCGCGCGTCACCCTCGCGCTCGGCGCGGGCGATCGGCTCCGCGGTGCCGCCACGCTGTGCGGCGCGCGCCGCGACCGGCATCCCGTCGACGGCGACGCTGCCGTCGACCGGTCGCAGTCCGTCCGGCAGCGCTATCCGCACGCGCACGTCTCGCGCGTCGACCCAGCCGTCGTTGCGCACGGCGACCCCGATCTCGACGCGACGGCGCGAGCGGGCCAGGACGATCTCGGGCGTCGCCAGAGCGGCTACGGCGGCGAGCGTCCGTCGAACGGGGAGTGCAACACGGCGGCCGTCCTCGAGCACCACCACCGCGCCCTCGTCGGCGCAGATCTCCAAGACCGGTTCGGCGATGCGCGCCTCGAATGCAAGCTCCGCGGACTCGCCGGCAGCGAGCCGTAGCCGATCGAGCACGGCGGGCGCGTTGCAAGCGTCGCTCGCGCACCCGAGCGGCACCGGAACGATGATGCGCAGCGCTCCGGCCGGTCCGTCGCCTTCGTTCGTCACGATCGCGCGCACGCGCACCGTCTCGCCGTCGACCGCGTCGACGAAGGTACCGCTCGCCGGCCCGTCGAGCACCGGACGGCTGCGCACGGTGACGACGCAGATGTTGGTCCCGAGCACGCGGTCGGCGAGCCGCAACTCGGCGCACACCGCGATCTCCGCGCGCTCGACGCGGGGCGCCGAGACGCGCGCGTGAACGATCGCCGTGACGTCGCCGCCCGGGTCGACCGGATCGACCAGGACTTCAGGTGCTCCGATCGGCTCGAGTCCCTCGCCGAAGCTGAACCAGACCGCACCCCGCGGGCTCGCAAGGGCGCCGAGATTGCGCGTCCGGAAGACCGCGCGCACCGTCTCGCCGGCGCGTGCGCTGCGTGGCTCGACCGACAATGCATGCAGCACGGGCTCGTGACTCGTCATGACGGCGGTGGTGCCCGGTTGCCGATATACCTATGACCAGGCCCACGGAGGGCGCTCAGCAGGCAGGCTCCAAGAGGGAGGGGACGATGATCGATCTCTCGACGCTTCGCCGGATCCCGCTCTTTCGGGACTTTACGGACGAGCAGCTGTCGCAGGTTCTTGCGACCGTTTCCGACCGGCGTTTCGCGAAGCATCAGTTCGTCGTGCGCGAGGGCGAACCGGGCGACACCTTCTTCGTGATCGCTGCCGGCTCGGTCGCCGTCTGCCGGGTCGGACCGGACGGCCGCGAGACGATCCTCTCGATCCTCAAAGAAGGCGATTTCTTCGGCGAGATGTCGATGTTCGACTCGTCGCTGCGATCGGCGTCGATCAAGACGCTGACCGACGTCGAGGTCGGCGCGGTCCGCCAATCCGATTTCCTCGCGCTGATCGACCGCAACCCGCAGATCGGGAAGCTGCTCGTCATCGAGCTCTCGGAGCGGCTTCGCGCGGCGAACGCGCTGATTGCCGCAACCACCTCGCAGGACATTCGGGCGCGGCTCGCCTCGCTGCTCCTGAACCTGGCCGAACAGTTCGGCGAAGCGGTCGACAACGGCACGAGAATCACGCTGCGTCTCACCAACCAAGAGATGGCGAACATGATCGGCACGACGCGCGAGACGGTGAACCGGACGCTGAACCGGTTCTGGGACGACCGCCTGGTCGACATGCGCACGGCACATGTCGTCGTGACCGAGCCGGACAAGCTGCGCTCGCTCATTCCGTAGGACTGACGCCGCCTGCGAGCGGGCACCGGCCGGCGGTTCGCTCGCATGCGCGATCGGCGGCGTCGCGGGCCCGATCTCGTCGCGCGCCGCCTGCACGCGTCGCCGCGCCGGCGATCGACGGCGTCCTGGTGATTCCTCGCAAGGTACCAGCCGGCCGCGCCGCGGTCATGTGAATCAAATGGTTACGACCGCCCCGTGTCGGGATGGCCTTGCAGCTTTCGTCGATAGGTGCCGATCACGTAGAGCATGACCATCCAACCTCCGGCCTCCCTGGCGGCGCCTGCCCCTGTCGCCGGCCCTCAGACCCTCGCCGCTTCCCAGCAGGAAGCCGCGCGCGAAGCCCAGCAGGGGATCCAAGACGGCGACGAGCCGCTGACGGGTTCAAAGGTCAACGCCTCGGCGTAAGAGCTCTTCCAAAATCGTTCGCCCCCAGAACGCTCCGAAGTGCTACTCCCGTGGAACCGGACCATCGCGCCGCCCGCGCATTGGCCGGAGCGCGCTGACGTGGACGGCATAAGACTGACGCCGCCTGCGAGCGGGCACCGGCCTCCGCATGTCGCCGGTGCTCGGAGCCGCGCTGCAGCTCGCGACGGTGGGCGGTTCGCTCGCATGCGCGATCGGCGGCGTCGCGGCCGCGCTGCGGGCCCGTGCGGCGGCGCGCGCGGACGCGCTCGCGCTGCGTTTGGTACGCGCGCGCGAAGCGGGCTTCGCCGATACAGCACGCCGGCTCGCGGTCGCCGCACGGGAATCGACCGCGGCGGTGCGCGACGAGATTGCGCGGGCTGCACGCGTCGCCGCGCCGGCGATCGACGGCGTCCTGTTGTACGAAGACGAAGGCGCCGCGCTGCACTGCACTGCTGCATCCGGAGATCGCTTCGCGTACTTCGCGGGCAGCCGCGTCGCGAAGGGTGACGGTTCGTCGCTCGTCGCGCGCGCGCTCGTCGCCGGACACCGCGTGACGCTCGCCGACGGTACGGTTCGCCGGCTGCATCCGGGCGACGTCGCGGCGCTTGCCGCGCCGCTGGCGCTCGATACGGGCGACGCCTGCATCCTCGCCGTCGCGTCGCAGCACGAGCTCGACGCCGATGCGGTCGAGCGCATCGTCGCGCTCGCCGACCAGGCTTCGCCCGCGTACCTGATCGCGCTCGACCACGAGCGCGACCGGCGCCGGGCCGAGTACGACGGCCTTACTGGCTTGTTGACGCCGCGCGCGTTCCGCCAGCGCCTGAGCGCGCTCGTCGAGCGTGCCCGCTTCGTCCCGGCGGCGCAGCTGGCGCTCGTCTTCGCCGACACCGATCACTTCAAACGCTGGAACGACAGCTACGGCCACGCCGCCGGTGACGCGCTGCTGCGCGAACTGGCCGAGGTGCTGCGCTCGTCGGTCGCGATGAGCGGCGATCTGGTCGCGCGCAACGGCGGCGACGAGTTCTGTCTCGTTTTCGCCGCGAGCGGCAAGGCGGCGGCGATCGAGCGGGCAGAGCGCTTGCGCGCGCGGATCGCGTCGATCGACTACGCCGCGCTGCGGCCGCCCGGTTCGCCGCCGGAGATCCGCGTCACGGCGTCGCTCGGGGTGGCCGCCTTTCCGGCCGACGCACGGACGGCCAGCGAGCTGCTCGAGCGCGCCGACGCCGCGATGTACCACACGAAGGCGACCGGACGCGACGGCCTCTCCTATCTCCTCGCGAACGGCGATCTCGTCCGCTTCAGCGACGGCGTCACGGCTTGATCGCTGGAGTAGAGCACGAACTGATAACGGTCGTCTGCGCCTTCGCCGAGTACTTCGATCGCGCGAAGCAATCGTTGATCGACGCGAAATTCATCGACGCACTGAAGCCCGGCGGGGGATTGAATCCGATCGATGCACCTGGATCCGTGCAATCGTCCGGATTGCTGGGGTCCTCGCCGATCACCGACGCACCACCGCAGCCCAACAAGAGGCTCGCCGCGATGACGGCAAGGACGACGCGCCGGACGATTGCCATGTAC
This sequence comes from Vulcanimicrobiota bacterium, assembly GCA_003168375.1. GTDB lineage: Bacteria > Vulcanimicrobiota > Vulcanimicrobiia > Vulcanimicrobiales > Vulcanimicrobiaceae > Vulcanimicrobium > Vulcanimicrobium winogradskyi. The sequence continues at coordinate 526,705 of PMSI01000003.1, read as the reverse complement.
GACACGGTAAGCGTTCCGCCTTACGGCGCGCTCAAGCGACGCTGATAAAAGCCTGAGCCCGGCGGCGGGTTCGGCCCGCGCCGGATCGAAGACCGCGCCTGATGCACCCGTTCCGCCGCGGCTCGTGCTGAGCGCGCTCCGCGTCGACGTCCTGCCGCATCTGCGGACGGCGCAGTTCGATCGGCCGCTCTCGTATCGGGTGCGCGACGACGCCCGGCTTGCGGTCGGCGACGTCGTGCGCGTTCCGCTGGGGTCGCGCGAGGTGTTCGCCTACGTGCTGCGCGCACCGTATCGCGGCGACGACGATCCGAAGCTGCGCGACGTCGCAGCGCGGATCGACGGACCGCGCGCGTTCGATGCAACCGGACTCGAGCTGGCCCGCTGGATGGCGGACCAGTACGTCTGCGCGCTGCGGGAGGCGCTCGGCGCGGTTGTCTTGGCCGCCTCGATCCCGCGCGCCGTCGAACGCTTCGTCCCGGCCGGCGATCCACCCGACCCGGCGCGCTTCAAGGTCGTGCCGGAACGGCTGATCCGGCTGCTCTGGACCGACTTTCGCGAGGGCGTCGGCGCCGACGTCCTGCTGCGCCATCCCGAAGCGCGCCGCGCGGGCGACCGCAAGACGCTCCTGCACGCGATCGCCGCGCTCGTCCGCGCCGGCGCGCTCGAGCGCCGCCGCATCCTTGCGAAGGCGCCCGTCGGTGCGGCGACGATCCGCATGCTGCGCCGCGGCACGGCAACGATCGGCGGCAAGAAGGCGCAAGCGCTGGTCGCGCACGTCACGGCGCTCGGCGAACTGCGCCGCAGCGACGCGGTGCTGAGCGGATTCTCCGACGCGGTGATCCGGCGCGCGGTGCAAGCCGGTGCGCTCGTCGAGGAGTTGCGCGAGGTGCGGCGCGAGCGCACCGCCCGCGTCGCACTCCCGCCGCACGTACCGACCGACGAACAGCGCACGGCGATCGCGGCGCTGGCCGAGCTGCTCGACGCCGGCGCCTACGGACAATTACTGCTGCACGGGGTGACCGGGAGCGGCAAGACGTTCGTGTACCTGCACGCGATCGCGCGCGTGCTCGGCCGCGGCGGGCGCGCGATCGTGCTGGTCCCCGAGATCGCGCTGACCCCGCAGACCGCCGCGCGTTTCGAAGCCGCGTTCGGCGACCGCGTCGCGGTGCTGCACTCCGCGCTCTCGGAGCGTGAGCGCTTCGACGCGTGGCAAGCGGCGGCGCGCGGCGAGATCGACGTCGTCGTCGGCGCGCGCAGCGCGGTCTTCGCACCGCTCGAAAACGTGCAACTCATCGTCGTCGACGAAGCGCACGAAACCTCGTACCGCCAGGACACCGTTCCGCGCTACGACGCGGTCGCCGTCGCACGCGAGCGGATGCGCCGCGCGAACGGCGTCGTCGTCCTGGGCAGCGCGACGCCGGCGCTCGAAGACTACGCGCGCGCGAAGGCCGGACGGATCCCGGCGGTACGGATGCTCCATCGCGCGACGGCGCAGCCGCTCCCGAGCGTGCGCGTCGTCGACATGGGGGCCGAGTTCGCGTCGGGAAACCGGCGCGTCTTCTCGACCGCCCTCGCCGAAGCGATCGCCGAGCGCATCGCCCGCCGCGAAAAGACGGTGCTGTTCATCAATCGCCGGGGCAGCGCGCGGTTCGTGCTGTGCCGCGCGTGCGGCCACGTCCCCGAATGCCCGCGCTGCTCGGTCTCGCTGACCGTGCACCGCAGCGAGGCGCTGCTGCGCTGTCATTGGTGCGACCATCAGAGCGCCTTGCCGGAGTTGTGCGCGCAGTGCGGCGCGGGACCCGTTCGCGAGTTCGGAGCCGGGACGCAGCGCGTCGCCGACGAGGTGCAGCGCTTGTTCCCCGAGGCGGTCGTGATTCGGATGGACTCCGACACGACGACGCGCGTCGGCGACCACGCGCGACTGCTCGAACGGTTCGGCGACGACGGGGATATCCTGGTCGGCACGCAGATGGTGGCGAAAGGGTTGGACTTTCCGACCGTTACGCTGGTCGGCGTCGTCGCTGCCGACCTCGACCTGCACGTCGCCGACTACCGCGCGGCGGAGCGCACTTTCGGGCTACTCACGCAGGTCTGCGGCCGCAGCGGCCGCGCGCGCGCGGGCGAGGCGATCGTGCAGACGTACTCGCCGGAGCATTTCGCGATCCGGTTCGCGGCGAAGCACGACTACGACGGCTTCGCGCGCGAAGAGCTGGAAGATCGGCGCGCCCTGCGCTGGCCACCCTTCAGCCGGGTCGTGTTGATCGGCGCGATCGGGCGTTCGCGGCGCGCCGTGGAGGAGGCGATCGCCCGCTGGGCCGACGCGCTCCGCGCCGACCGGCGGTTCGACGTGCTCGGCCCGGCGCCGTACCCGATCGCGCGGGTCAACGATGAGTGGCGCTATCGCCTGGCCGTCCGGACGAAAGCGATCGACGCGCTGCGTGACGCGATCCGGAGCGAGATCATGCCCGCGGCCGCCGAGAGCCCCGGCGTTCGGCTCTCGATCGCAATCGATGGCTGAGTGAACCCTACTGTAAGTTTTTCGATAAGGCGGCGCTGGTCCTAGGACCTTCGGGGTAGATAGTGTGCGGGCGGACACAGCACGATCCTGGAGGGATCACGTAGGTGCGAGGCTATGGATGGCTCGCGGTCGCTTCGGTGGCCGCACTCAGTGCTTGTTCGGGAGGGGGCGGCGCCGGCGGCGCAGTTGTTCCTCCGCAAACTCTTCCCGCGTCGATGGCCAATTCGACCGATGACGCCGTGCGGGCGGTGCAGTGCTTGATCCCGCCGAGTACCGGCGTCTGGGGTCAGGTCGTCCACGCCCTTCCGAACAATCTCACGATCTCGCTCTGCAAGGGGGCGACCGGAACGTTTGATGCCGTCGAGAACTTCGAGGGCAACATCACGGTGACGGTGCAGGACCGCCGCATCCTCACGGTGTCGGCCGACGTCGAACGCAATCACGTCTATCCGACCGAGGGCGGGCTGAAGAACGCCTGGTTCACGGTCACGCCGCTGGCGGTCGGCACGACGACCCTGCTCGTCCGGGACAAGAAGGGCAACTCCGACACCGTGACCGTGACCGTGGTGCCGTGCGCGACGCCCACGCCGGCCCCGACCGCGACGCCGACGCCCTCGCGGATCGTGCCGCCCACGCCGAGCCCGACGGCAAGCCCGTCTCCGACGCCGACCCCGGCCGCTACGCCCAGCCCGACGCCGACGCCCGTTCCGACGGCCACCCCGTCGCCGGCGCCGACGGCGACGCCCACCCCGACCCCCGCGCCGACGGCAACGCCGACCCCGGCCCCGACGGCCACGCCGTCGCCGACCCCGACTCCGGCGCCGACCGCCACGCCGACCGCGGCGCCGACGGCCACCCCGAGCCCGGCACCGACCGCGACGCCGTCGCCGACGCCGTGTCCGAGCGCGGCCGCGCTGAGCACCAGCTCTCGGGGCCGGAAGACGAACTCCGGCACGATCGGCGTCGGACTCTGCCCCTAGGCGACGATTCCGTCCCTCGCGGAACGAAGAGGCCGTCCTCGCGGACGGCCTCTTTCGTTACGTCTTGCTCTGCTTCGAGAGCGCCCTGGCGAGTCGCGCTTTCTTGCGCGCCGCCTTGTTTGGGTGAATGATCCCCTTGCCGGCCGCCTTGTCGAACTGGGCCTCGACCGACGACGTCACCGCCGGGTCGTTCGCGGACTTCGCCTTCTTGAACAAGGTCTTCAGGCGGGTCTTCGCGTCGAGGTTCCGCAGCGTGCGCTTTTCGCTCTGGCGCACCCATTTGACGGCGGCTTTGATGTTGGGCACGAAGGGTAGACTACCACGTTTGCGCCCCGGATTCAACCGCGGGCGGCTACGCGGGCCTCGCGCCCGCGATCTCCACGTACGAGGCGTAGCGGGTGGCGGCGATCCGTCCTTCGGAGACGGCCCGGCGGACGGCGCAGTCCGGCTCGCTGAGGTGGCGGCAGTTTGCGAAGCGGCAGCGCGTCGCCGGCTCGCGCATCTCGGCGAACAGCCAGGCCGCCTCGGTCGCCGGCATCGGGTCGAGGTCGAACTCGCCGATCCCCGGGCTGTCGATCAGGAAACCCTCGCCCAGCCGCACCAGGCGGGCCGACGTCGTGGTCTGACGTCCGCGGCCGAAGCGGGAAAGATCGCCGACGACGCCGATCCCGCCCAACGCGCGGAAGATGCTCGACTTTCCGACGCCGGAGTTGCCCACCAGGAGCGCCCGCCGGGACGCGAGCAGCTCGCGCAGCCCGTCGATGCCGCGGCCCGCTTTGGGCTGGAGGATCAGGGTCGGCACGTCGACCGCGCGGTAGATCGCGGCGACGCGCTCGGCGGCCTCTTCGCCGGCGAGGTCGGCCTTGGTGAGGAGCAGGAGCGGCGACACTTCGTGCTGGACCGCGAACGCCACCAGCTGGTCGATCATCGTGAAGTGCAGCGCAGGCTCGACCAGCGCGGCCACGATCGCGATCGTATCGACGTTGGCCGCCATCGTCTTGGTTCGGCCGCCTCCGGTCCGCCGGATGAGCGCGAAGCTGCGCGGGTGAACGCCGTCGACCACGACGCGGTCGTCGGCGATCACGCGAGCGTCCACCAGGTCGCCCGGGACCGGCATGGCGTAGGTCGCGCTCCTGCGCAGCGACGCCAGGCGCGGTTCGTCCTCGTCCTCGGCGACGATCCAAGCGGAGTTGCGACCGACCGCGATCACCCGCGCCCGGCGGAGTCCGTCTTCGCTCACGCGAACAACGGATCGACCGTGATCGTGACGCGCACCGTAAACCTCGCCGACCCGCTCGCCCGCGCGAACGTCGTCGAGGCGTTGCGCGGACCCGGCGCGCCGGTCGGCGTCATGGCGGTCGACGAAGACGGACCCGCGGTGACCGTGCGCTTCGACGACGCGGTGACCGCCGCAGACCTGATCGACGATCTCGTCGCGATCGAGTCGGTCTTCGTGCCGGACCGCACGGAGCGCGAGCTCGACCTCGACAGGGCCGCGGCGATCGCAGCGGCCGGTTTGGGCGACCCCGAGCTCGACGCCACGCGCGTGCTCGAGGCGTATCTGCGCGAGCCGGAGCCACGGCGATGACCTGGCCGGCGATCCCGATCCACTTCACCGTGGTCGACGCGATCGACATCCTCGCGACGTCGGTCTTGACGTACTATCTGCTGCTCCTCATCCGCGGGACGCGGGCCGTGCAGATCATGCTCGGGCTGTTCGTCCTCGTCGTGATCCTCGCCGTCTCGAATTTGCTGCATCTGCTCGTGCTGGCCACCGTGATGCAGTACCTTCTCCTCGGGACCGCCGTCGGACTTCCGATCGTGTTCCAGCCGGAGCTGCGCCGCGGCCTCGAGCAGCTGGGGCGCGGCCGCCTGTTCATGCGCGACCGGCGCGCCGAGGACGAGATCGCCGCCGAGCAGATCCGCATCGTCGCGCACGCGGGGTTCGTCCTCGCGCGCCAGCGGTTCGGGGCGCTGATCGTCGTCGAACAGCAGACGGGGTTACGCGAGTACGTCGAAAGCGGGACGGCGCTCGATGCACGGCTCTCGCTCGACCTGCTGCTCGCGATCTTCAACAAGACCTCGCCGCTCCACGACGGTGCGGCGATCGTCCGCGACCTCGTGATCGAGGGTGCCGGCTGCTTCCTGCCGCTCAGCGACAATACGCTCTCGGTCGACCGGCACGTCGGGACCCGGCATCGCGCGGCGGTCGGCCTCACCGAGCAAACGGACGCGGTCGTCGTCGTCGTCAGCGAGGAGAGCGGCCTGGTCTCGGTCGCGCGTGCCGGCCGGCTGTCGGTTCCGATCGACGACGAAGAACGGCTGCGTCGCGTGCTCGCTGCGTGCATTCGCCCCACGCGCCGCCGTGCGCACGCCGACGGAAATCTGCTCGCTAGTTTGCTGACCCGGGTCCCGCGTGCTCAATCTCCTCAAGAACAACTTCGGACTTAAGGTCCTCGCCGTCGGCCTCGCGCTGGCGGCGTGGGGCTACTTCCATCTCGCCGCCGCACCCGGAACGCTGGCGCGATTCGATCAGACCCTCGTCGTTCCGATCGTCGTCACCGGTCTGAAGCCGGGCTACCAAGCGCGTTACGACGACAAGACCGCGACGGTCGTCGTCGAGTCGCCCCGCAACGGGCCCGGCCCGAAGCCCGAACAGGTGCAGGCGGTGCTCGACGTCAGCGACCTGGCCGACCCCGGCAAGCACGCCGTCGCGGTGAAGCTGAACGCGCCCGACATCGTCGTCAAGTCGCTGGCACCGGCGTCGGTGTACGTAACGCTCGACCGTATCGAGGACCGGACGGTGCGCGTGAGCCTCGACTACGTCGGCGACCGGCGCGGGATCGTGATCGACTCGGCGCAGCTCGATCCCACGACGACGACGATTCGCGGACCTTCGAGCGTGCTCTCGCGCGTCGCCGGCGTGCGCGTGCAGATCGAAATCCCCGCGAAACCGAAGCTGCTCGACGAGATGGTCGGGCCGATCCCGATCGATGCGCGCGGTACGGCGATCGACGAGATCCAGGTCTCGCCGAACCTCGTGCGCGCGCGCGTCAAGTTCATCCCGGCGACGACGTCACGGACGAAATAGGCGTGGGGAAGTACTTTGGAACCGATGGCGTGCGCGGCGTCGCGAACGCGGATCTCACGCCGGAGCTGGCGTACGCGATCGGGCGCGCCGGCGCGGCGGTGATCGCGCACGACCAGCCGCTCGACAAACCGATCGTGGTCGGGCGGGACACGCGGCTCTCGGGTCCGATGCTCGAGGGCGCGATCGTTGCGGGGATCGCATCGACCGGGCGCAACGTGGTGCAGCTCGGGATCGTGCCGACGCCTGCGGTGGCAGCGATCACCAGCAGCATCGAAGCCGCGGCCGGCGTGATGATCTCGGCCTCACACAACCCGATCGAGGACAACGGGATCAAGTTCTTCGCCGCCGACGGCTTCAAGCTCTCGGACGCGGTGGAGAACGAGATCGAATCGCTGATCGACGGCCACGGGGACCTTCCCCGGCCGACCGGGCTCGACATCGGGATCGTGACGCAGACGCGCGGCCTGATCGACAACTACTTCGCCAAGCTGGTCGCGGCCGGCGCCGATCTGTCGGGCTGGACCGTCGTGGTCGATGCGGCGTTCGGCGCGGCGTATCTGGTCGGACCGAAGATCTTCGAGCGGCTCGGCGCGCGCGTCGTCGCGCTGCACTGCGAAGACGACGGCAGCCGCATCAACGTCGACTGCGGCGCGACCAATCTCACGGTGCTGCGCAGCCGCGTGCGCGAGGAGATCGCGCGCTCCACCGGTCCGGTCGCCGGCGTCGCGTTCGACGGGGACGCCGACCGGGCGTTGTTCGTCGACGAAACGGGCGAGGTGATGAGCGGCGATCACGTCATGCTCGTGCTCGCGCGCGATCTCGCGCAGCGCGGCGAGCTCCCGGGCAACACCGTCGTCGGCACGGTGATGTCGAACATGGGCTTCGAGAAAGCGCTCGAGCGCGAAGGGATTCGGCTGGTACGCGCGGCGGTCGGCGACCGCTACGTGCTCGAAGCGCTGCGCGGCGGCGGGTACCGCTTCGGCGGCGAGCAGTCGGGGCACGTGATCGATCTCGAACGCGGCACGACGGGCGACGGACCGATGACCGCCGTGACGCTGCTCTCGACCGCGGTCCGCGCGCGGCGCACGCTGCACGCGCTCGCATCGGGACTGAGCGTCTATCCGCAGGTGCTGCTGAACGTGCGCGTCGCCGACAAGGCGGTCGCCGATCATCCGACGGTGCGCGACGCGATCGCCGCCGCCGAACGCGAGCTCGCCGACCAGGGCCGGATCCTGGTGCGTCCGTCGGGGACTGAGCCGCTGGTACGGGTGATGGTCGAAAGCAACGACGGCCCCCGCACCCAGGCCGTCGCGGAGTCGGTCGCAGCCGCGATCCGCGCCCTGGGCTGACCGGCCACGTGGCTGACCCCGCACCCGTTTTTCTTTACCCAGGGCCGGGCGGGGCGGGGAGGAGATGGCGATCCGGAGCGCCTACCCCCATCCCTGTGGCCCCGATTTTCGGGGCTACCGGTTCGGCGAAACGTCTAACGGTTCGGCGGATTCGATCATACCTGCTGTTGGATCACGGAGTCCGGCCTAGCGCGCCGGAGCGGGGGACTACCCAGGGCAGGGGTTAACGCGCCGGTCGGCGCGCGGGCGATTTCTTCCGTCCGAACCCGTCAACTAACCCCGTACGTGTGGAAGAGGGAGCAGTTCTTGCATCGTTCCATCCTCGCCGGGTTGTTCGTTTGCATTCTCTCGGCTGGTCTGACCGCCGTAGCGAGTGCCGAACCGACGGGTGAACCAAATGCTCCGGCGGTCGCGACGACGTCCGTGACGAGCGCCTCCGCGATGGCGGACCCGACCGACGGCGCCGACCTCGTCATGTGGAACGCTTCCCCTGAGAAAGCCGACGAATCGGCGGCCGCGACGACCAACGCGGTCCCGCCGGCCCGGGCGACGCGTTTGCTCAAGCTTCAAAAATTTGCCGGCGGGATCGCCGCCCGCGGCGCCGCGATGGCGTCGCACCTCACCAAGAACGCGATGCGGTTTCTGGGCGTCCGGTACTCGTTCGGCGGCACGTCGACGTACGGGTTCGACTGCTCCGGCTACACGCAGCACGTCTTCGCGATGATGGGCGTGCGCTTGCCCCGCATGGCCGACGAGCAGTACTACGCCGGGAAGAAGTTCGCCGGCCAGCCGAAAGCCGGCGACCTGGTGTTCTTCCACACCTACGCGCCCGGGGTTTCGCACGTCGGAATCTCGCTCGGCGGCGACCGCTTCGTCCACGCCTCGTCGAGCCACGGCGTGATGATCTCCAATCTGCACGACTCGTACTGGGGCCGGCGCTACGTCGGCGCAAAGCGCGTCGTCAACTAACGTCGAATCCCGTTGCCGGTATGAACGACGGCAGCGGCGATGACCTCGATCTCCGGCAACGAGCGGCCAACGCGTACATCGTGTGGCCGCTCGCCGTGTTGGACCTCGTCCGCGAGCCGGCCGAGGCGACGGCGTGGTCGCGCCTGCACACGCGCCAGGCATTCGTCTACGGGATCGTCGCGACCGTCGCTTACGTCGTACTGCTCGCGCTTCCGCTGCTGCTGCTGCTCGCGATCCCGCCGCTCGCCGCCTCGACGACCGCGGTCGTGATCCTCTACGCGGTCGGCCTGCTCGCCGACATCGTCGCGGCGTTCGTGCTGCTCGGCCTCTCGCTCAGCTTCCGGGAACGCGCGCTACGCGCCGAGCTGTTCGCGATCCCGTACGTTACGCCGATCGCCGACCGCGTGTTCCGGCTCGCACGCTGACCGCGCCCCGATCCGAGGGAACCCTCCCGACGGGGCGAGAACCCCATTCGCCGCACGATGGGGCGTCGCCAAGTGGTAAGGCAGCGGGCTTTGAATCCGCCATTCGTTGGTTCGAATCCAGCCGCCCCAGAAGCCTACATCTCGCCGGCTCGCTGTAGGCCGGCATGACCCGCGTAACGGACGCGGGTCAGCCTCATGGCCTGAGTGGCTCGCAGGAACGGTAAGGTCCTCGCGCAAGTTCGGGGCATGTTCAGCGCGCCGTTCTCTCGCTTGCGCCGGCTCGGGGCGCTCGCCTTCGCCGCCGTCCTGCTCGTGGGCGCGCCGAGCCCGGGCTTGGCTGCCGATCCGCCGGCGGCGGCGCAGGCCGACGACGCCACGACCGGATACACGCGCGCGCAGGGGCTCTTCCACGAGCGCAAGTTCCGTGAGGCGATCGCCGCGCTCGACGCGTTCGTGGCGGCGCATCCGCGCGACGCCCGCGCCCTCGTGCTGCGCGGCGACGCCAAGGCGGACCTCGGCGAGAACGCAGACGCGCTCAAGGACTACAACTCGGCGATCAAGATCGAACCCGAGTACCAGTATGCGTACGTCACGCGCTGCGAGACGCGGCTTCAGCTCGACGACGTAACCGGCGCGCTGACCGACTGCGACAACGCGATCCGGCTCGACGCGACCGACGCGCTCGCGTACGAAGATCGCGGCGACGTTCAGTTCCAGCGTGAAGCGTACACGCTCGCGCTGAGCGACTACGACCGGGCCGTCGAACTCGGGCGCTCCAACGCGTACGTCTTCGCGGCGCGCTGCGACACCGAACGGCTGGTCGCGAAACGCGACCTCGCGAAGGCCGACTGCGAGAAGGCGCTCGCGCTCGACCCGAAGAGCCGCCGCGGCTTGTGGGCACGTGGCCGGCTCGCCCTCGTCGAGACCCGCTACACCGACGGGATCGCGGATTTCAACGCGTACATCGCACAGAACCCGAAGGCGTCCGACACCGCGTACTACTTCCGCGGTCTCGCGTACAACCGTATCAGCAGCTACCGCCTCGCACTCGAAGACCTGCGCACGTACGTGCAGCGGCAGCCGACCGACCCGGACGGCTACAAAGAGCGCGCGGTAGCGAACTACGGTGTCGGTGACAAAGACGGTGCGCTTGCCGATCTCGACGTCGCGCTGCGCGGATACCGCAAGAACGGCGATACGACCGCTGCCGATCGCGTCGCCGCGATGGTGACGTCGATCGCGGCCGGGAAGACCCCGACCCCGTAGCGTGAACGGCGACACGCTCTCGGCGGTGCTCGACGCGTTCGCGCGCGGCTCGGTCGACGGCGTCGCGGACCGCTTCGCCGAAAACGGTGCGTATTGCGAAGTGCGCAAAGCGCCGATCCGCGGGCGCGTGGCGATCGCCGCGGAGTTTGCCCGGTTCGCCGCCGCCGGTATCCCGTTCCGATTCGAGGTCGACGACGTGCTCGCGAGCGGCGACCGTGCGTGCGTCGTCTACCGCTTCGCGACCCCCGGAGGCGACGGCGAACCGTGGCGCGAACGCGCGGGGTGCGCCACCGTCCGTCTCGACGAACGCGGCCAGATTGCGGAGTGGCGGGAGTACGAAGGATGAACGTCAACGGCAGCACGAACCAGCAAGGCCAGCAGCAGATCCACGAGGACAAGGATCTCTCGATCCGCGTGCACCTCGTCGACGACGTGCAGGTCTTCGAACTCACCGGCTCGCTCGACATCGCCACCTCGCCGACGGTGCGAGCTGCGCTGACGGAGGCATCCGAACGCGACAGCCATCGGTTGATCGTCGACCTGACCCTCGTCGACTTCCTCGACTCGACCGGGCTCGGCGCGCTGATCGGCGGCCAGCGCCGCGCGAAGGAGTTCGGCGGCGAGGTGCGCCTCGTCGCGAAGGAAGGTCAGATTCTGCGCTTGCTCCGCATCACCGGGCTACTCAAGGTCTTCGCGGTCTACGCGACGCTCGACGAAGCCGTCAGCGAGGGCCAGCGGGTCGGCGACCTTTAACGGCTTCCGCCGCACGGAGGCTTTCGTCGAGCAGTTGGATGACGTGCTTGATCGCGACGTCGCCGGCGTCGGCGCGGTCGAGACCGTTCCGTATCTGGAGCGCGCAGCCCGGGTTCGCGGTCGCGACGGTCTCGGGCGCCACCTCGAGTACGCGCTCCACCTTGCGTCGCTGCAGGCGCTGCGCCATCTCCGGCTGCGTGACGTTGTAGATTCCGGCCGAGCCGCAGCACAGCGAGGACTCCTCCATCTCGCGCAGCTCCAGCCCGGGGATTTGCGCGAGCAGCCGGCGCGGTGCCGCGGTGATGCGCTGCGCATGCGCCAGATGGCACGCGTCCTGGTACGTGACGATCTCGTGCAGCACGCCGAGCGAACGCGGCGGTAACCCGATCTCGTCGACGTACTCCAGCACGTCGCGAACCTTGGCGGAGAATGCGATCGCACGATTCTGCCACTCGGGATCGTCGTGGAACAGGTGCCCGTATTCTTTGAGCGCCGAACCGCAGCCGGCGGCATTGATCACGTAGAGATCGGCGCCGCTGCGTTCGAACGATGCGATGTTGCGCTTCGCCAGCTCGCGCCCGAGCGCCATCTCGCCGGCGTGGATCGTGATCGCCCCGCAGCAGCCCTGATCGCGCGGCACGATCACCTCGACGCCGGCGGCATTGAGCACCCGCACCGTCGCCTCGTGCCAGCTCGCGAACGCGACGTGCATGATGCAGCCGGCGTGCAGAAACGCGGTCGCGCGCTTCGCGGGGGGCGCGAACCGCTGGTTCCGCGGGGTGAAGAAGCGGTCCGAGATGCGTGGCGCCAGCGCATCCATCTCCTGCATCCCGATCGCGCGCAGGATCCCGGTGCGGCGGAGGAGCCCGCGCAGGCCGCTGCGCTGGTAGAACTTCAGCAGTCGCGCGGCGGCACGCATCATCCCCATGCTGCCGAAGAGGCGGCCGATCAAGACGGCGCGGGCGAGGCGCCCTTGCCACGACCGGGCCGGCGTCTGCGCGCGGACGATCTGCGTGCGCGCGGGCTCCAGGATCTTGCCGTACTCGACGCCGGACGGGCAGACCGCCTCGCAGGCGCGGCAGTCCAGGCACTCGGACATTTGGTGGACGAAGCCTGCGCTCAGGACGTCGAGCCGCTCCTCCGCGACCGCCCTGATCAGCGCGATCCGGCCGCGGGGACCCGACGTCTCGACCAGGGTTTCGACATACGTCGGACAGGTCGGCAGGCACAAACCGCAGCGGACGCAGCGGTCGAAGACGTCGGACGGCGGGACATCGGGAGCGACAAAGGTCATGTCATCCTGAGCTTGTCGAAGGGCACGATGACACGGGGTTCGCGAGCGCGAAGCGGAGGCCATGCCCGCTCCGGCCGATCCCACGCGCGCACGCAGTTCCGTCGTCGTCGACGGCCGTGACCGCGCCGCCGCACGCTCGTTCTATCATGCCGTCGGTTTCAACGACGAGGACCTTTCGAAGCCGCTGGTGTTGATCGCGAACACGTGGACCGACGCGATGCCGTGCAACTTCGGCCTGCGCGCGCTGGCGGATCACGTCAAGGCCGGCGTTCGGGCGGCGGGCGGAACGCCGATGGAGTTCAACACGATCGCCATCTCCGACGGGATCACGATGGGCACGGAGGGGATGAAGGCCTCGCTCGTCTCGCGGGAGGTGATCGCCGACTCGATCGAGCTCGTCGCGCGCGGCTACGGGTTCGACGCGATCGTCGCGCTCGTCGCTTGCGACAAGACGATCCCCGCCGCCGGGATGGCGCTGCTGCGGCTCGACATACCGGGGCTCGTCCTGTACGGCGGTTCGATCGCGCCCGGACGGTACAAGGGCCGGGATCTCACCATCGGCGACGTGTTCGAAGCGATCGGAGAACACGCCGCCGGGAAAATCGACGATGCGGAGCTCAAGGCGATCGAGTACGCCGCCTGTCCCGGCGCCGGCGCGTGCGGCGGTCAGTTCACCGCGAACACGATGGCGACGGTGTTCGAGTTTCTCGGCCTCTCGCCGGTCGGCAGCGCGAGCCCCGGCGCGACCGATCCGCGCAAGGAACGCGAGGGATACCGGGCGGGCACGATGGTGATGGAGCTGTTGCGCAGCGGCCTGACGCCGCGCACGATCGCGACCCGCGCCGCGTTCGAAAACGCGATCGCCGCCGCAACCGGAACCGGCGGCTCGACGAACAGCGTGCTCCACTTGATGGCGATGGCGCGCGAAGCCGGCGTGCCGCTCTCGCTCGAGGATTTCGAACGGATCTCCGAACGCACGCCGATCGTCGCCGACCTTCGTCCGGGCGGCAAGTACGTGGCGCTCGACGTCGACAAAGCCGGCGGGATCCAGCTGATCGCGAAGCGCATGGTCGACGGCGGTCTGGTCGACGGCGACACCCTCACGGTGAGCGGACGGTCGTTGCGCGACGAAGTCGCGAGCGTCGCCGAGACGCCCGGCCAGCTCGTGGTCGCGACGGCGGAGCGCCCGTTCAAGAAGAAGGGCGGGCTGCGCATCCTGCGCGGCAACCTCGCACCCGACGGCGCGGTGGTGAAGGTCGCGGGCCACGAGCCCATGACGCGCACCGGCCGTGCGCGCGTGTTCGAACGCGAGGAGGACGCGATGCACGCGATCGACGCGCGTGAGATCGTCGCCGGCGACATCGTCGTGATCCGCTACGAAGGTCCGAAGGGCGGACCGGGGATGCGGGAGATGCTCGGCGTGACCGCCGCGATCGTGGGGCAAGGGCTCGGCGACAGCGTTTCGCTCGTCACCGACGGGCGGTTCAGCGGCGCTACTCGCGGGCTGATGATCGGCCACGTCGCGCCGGAGGCGGCGGTCGGCGGCCCGATCGCGGCGGTGCGCGACGGCGACACGATCACGATCGACATCGACGCCGGCCGGCTCGAGCTGGCGGTCTCCGCCGACGAGATCGCGGCACGGCTGCGCACCTGGCGCGCGCCGGCGCCGCACTACACGACCGGCGTGTTCGCCAAGTACGCCGCGCTGGTCTCGTCCGCGTCGGAAGGCGCGGTCACGCGCGTCGGATGAGGCTGCGCTGCAGCGCGTGTGACGCGGTTCCCGCCGATCCCGACGCCCTGGCGTGCGCCGCGTGCGGCGAGCTGCTCGCGTTCGAGCTCGACCCGGCTCGCTACGACGCATACGCGATCGAGGCAAACGCGCGGCTCCGCCGCGCCTCGATCGATCCGCGCGACCGGAGCGGCGTGTGGCGTTTTCGCGAGCTGCTCCCGCCGATCGACGAGAACGCGATCACGACGCTGCGCGAAGGCGACGTGCCGCTGATCGACGGACCGCGCGGCGCGGCGCACGCCGGCGTCGAGCGCCTCGCGTACCTGCACCTGGGGATGAACCCGACGGCGTCGTTCAAGGACGCCGGAATGACCGTCGCCGTCTCTCGCGCGCGCGAACGCGGCGCGCGGGTCGCCGTCTGCGCCAGCACCGGGAACACCGCCGCGTCGATGGCGGCGTACGCCGCGCGGGCGGGGATCAGCGCGGTCGTCATCGCGCCGGTCGACGGGATCAGCGCGGCGAAGGTCGCGCAGACGCTCGACTACGGTGCGCACGTCGTGGCGGTCGAGGGCGACTTCGACGACGCGCTGCGCGCGGTGCGCGCACTCAATCCCGCCACCGTCGCCGTCGTCAACAGCGTCAACCCGTACCGTATCGAAGGCCAAAAGACCGCCGCGCTCGTGCTGCTGGAGCAGCGCGGCTGGCGCGCGCCCGACTGGGTCGTGATGCCGGGCGGAAACCTCGGCAACGCCAGCGCGTTCGGCAAAGGATTTCGCGAGGCGCACGCGATCGGTTTGACGCAGCGCATACCGCGCCTAGCGGTCGTGCAGGCGTCGGGTGCGGCGCCGTTCGCGCAGGCCTGGCGCGAGCATCGCGATCTGGTCCCCGTCAAAGCGGAGACCGACGCGACCGCGATCCGGATCGGTGCGCCGGCGTCGTGGAAGAAGGCTCGGGCGGAAGTGCGCGCGTCCGCCGGGACGGTGCTCGACGTCGGCGACGACGAGATCGCCGAAGCGCGCGCAACGATCGGTCGCGACGGCGTGGGCTGCGAGCCGGCTTCGGCCGCCTCGCTGGCTGGGCTGCGGCGATTGGTCGCCGACGGCAGCATTGCGCGCGACGCCGATGTCGTCTGCGTGCTGACCGGACACGTGCTCAAAGACACCGCATACGCCGCGCGCTATCACGCCTCCGGTGCGCCGCAAGCGAACGCCATCGTGCGCGGCGTCGAGCTCGCCGACTATTTGAACCTGCTGCTGCTCGCCCGCGCGTGACGTCGTTCACCGTCTCGGCGCCCGCGTCGAGTGCGAATCTGGGTGCGGGCTTCGACGCCGTCGCGCTCGCGCTCGAACTCCGCATGACCGCGCGCGTGCGCGTGTTGACGGCCGGCACGGCGCCGGCCTGGACGTATCGCGGACCGCACGCGCCGACGCACGACGGATTGCGCGGCTGCGTCGAGGCGGGGATCGCGCGTATCGCGCCGGCGGCGCCGCCGCTCGCCGTCGAGTTGGAGAACGCGATCCCGCTCGGGAGCGGACTCGGCAGCAGTGCCGCGGCGTACGTGCTCGGCGTTGCGATCGGCGCGCGGCTGCTCGCGCATCCGCCCGAGGACGAGACCTTGGCGTGCGCCGTCGCGGAGCTCGAGGGACATCCCGACAACGCGCTCGCAGCGTGGTACGGCGGGGCGGTCGTCGCCGCGCACGGCGCGGACGGTCTGACCTCAGCCCGCTTTCCCCCGCCCGACGTCGCGGCGGTCGTCGTCGTCCCGGAGCTCGCCCTGCCGACCGTGCAGGCACGCGCGCTGATGCCCGAGGCGTATGCGCTCCCCGACGTCGTGTACAACTTGCAGCGCGCGGCGCTCCTCGGCGCGGCGCTCGCCGCCGGCCGGCTCGACCTGCTCCGGGTGGCGATGCGGGATCGGCTCCACCAACCGTACCGCGCGGCGCTGATCCCGGGCCTCGAGGAGATCCTCGCGCTCGAGGACCAGGCCCTCGTCGGCGTCGCGCTCTCGGGGGCCGGGCCCTCGGTTTTGGCGCTGGTCCGCGAGCAGCCCGAGCGCGTCGGGAGCCTGATCGGGGCGATCTTCGCGCGCCACGGAGTCCGCAGCACCGTCCTCACCCCGGCGCTCGCTCGTACCGGGCTCACGGTAACCCTTAGCGAGCAAGCTGGAGGGCAAGCACCCAAACCAGGGAACGTGGGCGGTAATGGTTAGCGTCAGCGTCGGTTCGCCCGCCGGCATCTTCACGGTCGCGAACCCCGCGTTCTACCGCTACGTCTTGCGCCTCGCGGAAGCGCCGCTGCATGCCAGCGCGTCCGATCGTGCGCAGCTCGACGTCCTTGCCAACGTCCCGCACGCCTACGCCGACGAGGAAGAGTGCTCCGGCGACGGCTGGCGCATCGTCCCGGCGATGTCGTACGAGGACTGGCCGGTCCTCGAAGCGACGCCGCAACGCTTGCGCGCCGCGTTTCAGACCGCCCGCCGTCTGCTCTGGAAGAACGCGGGCCCGGTCGGCATCAGCGCCGGCGACATGATCGCGATCGACACCGAGATCGAATCGGTCCTGGGCGTCCTGCGCCAAGCCGAAGCCGGCGGCTTCAGCGTCAACGTCTCCTACGTGAGCTGAGCTTGCTTCGCCCCTGAAAGAGATCGGGCAGCGTTTGCGGTAGTCACCGTTGCGGGGCCCCATGCCGCCCTGCGGGGGTGCGCGATTCGATGGGACCTGCAGACGAACTCAGAGCCGTCGCGCTCTCGCTCATCGGCGACGGGAAGGACCCTGACGCCTCGGCGCGGGCCGCGGAACTCTTGAAGGCGGCTGCGGAGATCGACAAGGATGCCGCCGAGAGTTCGAAGCTCCAACTAGAGCGCGAAAAACTTCAAGCCGAGATGATTGCGGCGCCGAGCAATCGCCAGACCGAACTCTGGAAGACGATCGCGGTCGTGGATTACCCGCTGATTTCGATTCTCGTGCTCGGTGGGGCGGTGGTGCAATACTTCAATGGCGAAGCGGCTCGACGCGAAACCGCGGAGGACGCACGGTGGTCGACGGCGATCCACGCCGCCGCTACCTGCGACAAGCTCACGGCGTCGATCTTGTTGAAGGCGTTCCTGAGATCGGATCGCTATCGCGACGATGCGCGTGCGGTCGCCGTCAACCTTATGTTGCAGCACGAAGATGTCGAGATGTTTCGCGACGTTTTCGGATCGACATTTCAACCGCTGTCGTGGGAAAGCGTACCTCAGATCGTCGCACTCGACCGCTCTCTCAGTGCGATCATGAACCCATTGGCGGACCGCATTCTCCGTAGCCCCAACGGCGTGGATCCCCTGACGACAACCGAGCGGCGAGAGTACGACAGCCGTCGTGACGCTGTCGCGTACCTGTGCGGCCAACTCGCTACCGTGCTTCGCAAGCCGCCTCCGAACGGTGCGACCGTGGACTTGAGCCAGGTGCAAGTTGGCGAGTGCGATTTCTCGGATGTTCACCTCAGTGGTGCCGATCTCACCGGCTTCGTCCCGAGCCGCGTCGAGTTTTCGCGGGCGGATCTCTCCGCGATCACAAAGTTCGCGCAATCCGATTGGGCGACGTCGGATTGGTGGCAGGCCGCGCAGATCAGTCCGGAACTCCTGCGCTATCTCGAAGATTGCTTTCCGTACACACCCGACGGTGAGTACGGCGCCATAGCGCCATCGCCGGAATCGTACGTTCGCGGTCTCGCGCGTCTGGGAAGGAGCGCGTCGCCGGCGCGGGATTGTGCGACGCCGAGTCCGCGAGAAAGGCCGGCTTCCAAACCGCCTCCCGCGGCGAAGCCGAAGGCAAAACCGTCCGCTAAGCCTACTGGCGCGGGTTGAACAGACTGCCGAGCACGCCGCCGACGTTGCTCGTGCCGCCCGCCTGTTGCGCGCCTTCGGCGGCAGGCGGGTGATACGTCATCGACTGCAGACCGAGTCGGCCCGGGCCGGTGAAACGGTTCATCAGCAGCGACGCGCCGCCGACGAACGCACCGAGCGCCGCCATGAGGCCGCCGCCGCCGCCGGACTGCAGCACCGTCACGGTGTCCATCTGCACCGAGGCGTCTTTCCAGAGCCACGCACCGGGTTCGACGTCGAGCTGCTCGCCGGGCCCGAGCTGCTTCTCGAACACGTTGCCGTAGCCGTGCAGCAGGAGAAGACCCTCTTCTTGCGTCGCGGTGAAGCGGTCGATGAACAGGCCGCTGCGCGAGAAGAAGACGTTGGCGAGACCCGTTTGCCAGTAGAAGTCGTAGTTCACCGCCTGCGTCGCGAGCAAGAACTGGTGCTCGCGCACGTCGACGACTTGGCCGGGCTGCATCTTGAGCGCGACGATCTGACCGGGCGCCTCGCGCGACATCGCGATGTTGCCCGGTCCTTGCGCCGTCGAGATGAAGATCTGCAAGCCGGCGAAGAATCGCTTCCCGGCGTTCTTCAGACCCATGAAACCGAGCCGCACGTTCGGCTGCTTCCAGAGCAGGATGTGGTGCTCGAAGTAGATCGACGTGCTCGAGCCGAGCTCGACATCGACGACCGGGACCAGCTCCCCCTCGATGCGCATCGTCGAGTCGCCGACCGTGATCGGCTCCTTCGGGTTCGCGCTCTCGGCGACGGGTTCGGTGTACGTTCCGACGCCGATCGCTTGCGGCGCGGGAGCCCCGCAGCCCGGGCAGAAGCGCGCGGTGTCGGGGATCGGGTTCTGGCAGGTCGGGCAGGTCATTCGCGCGGCGTTCGCCGCCGCGAAGGCGGTGCCTACATGGGCGCCGGACGGGACGGGTAACTCACCGGATATGGAACGCGAAGCGATCGACGACGAGGGCCGGCGCGACCAGGACCGCAGCCGGGTTCTGAACAGCGGCATCGAGGACGCCGGCACCGACGACCAGGAGTTCTCGTCCGTGGAGGACGTCGGCACGCCGCCGAGTGAGAACCCCGCGGTCGACGACGTGTAGTGCGGTTCGGCGAGCGTCCCGCCGGTCACCAGCGCTTCTCCGTCTTCCACCGGGCCGCCGACGATGAGGCCGGCCGGCGCGCGTGGCATCACGCCTACGCGGGGGTGTTCGCCGGCTTCGGTTCGGTCCTCGACGTCGGCTGCGGGACCGGCGTGTTCCTCGACATGCTCCGCGAGCGCGGTGTCGCCCGCGTGCTGGGTGTCGACCGCGATCCGGAGATGGTCGAGGAGGCGCGCGCGCGCGGGCACGAGGCCCGCGTCGCCGATGCGCGCACCGATCTGCCGGCGCTCGGCGAGCGCTTCGCCGGCGTGCACTTTTCGTTCGCGATCGAAACGATGGACGGCGAGGAAGGGATCGCGGCGCTGCGCGCGTGTGCCGCGCTGCTCGAGCCGGACGGATTGCTGGTGGTGCGGACGCTGAACCCGCGCAACACCGCGGTGCGAGACGGCGCGTTCTGGTACGAACCGTGGGCGAAACGGCCGTGGCCGCTGGAGTCGCTGCACGTCGTGCTCACCGATCTCGGGCTGCGCATCGTCGGCGCCGGGAACGAACCCGACGGCTGGCAGCACGTCTACATCCTCGGCCGCGCGCCGGCCGCGCCGGCCGCAAGCGGCGAGCGCGTCGCGGTCGCGTTTCAGGGTGAGTTCTTCGCGTACAACTCGATGGCGGTGGTGAACCGCGAGCTGGCCCGGGCCCTGCTCGCGTACCCCGATGTCGCACCGTCGATCGTGCCGGACGAACCGGCACCCGAACCGTCGGTCGCCGCCGATCCGCGCTTCGCAACGCTCCGCGAGCGGATGCGGCGCGGTGTCCCCTCGTGCGACGTGCTGATCCGCCAATCGAACGGTGCCGCCGACTTTCGGCGCGTCGACGGTGCCGGCGCGATCGTGCAGATCTTGCCGTGGGAGTACGGCACGCTCCCGCGCGCGTGGGTCGACGGGTTACGCGCGAACGGTACCGGCGAAGTGTGGACTCCGACAGAGTACTGCCGCGCGATGTTCCTCGACGCGGGGATCGCGCCGGAACGCGTCGCGGTCGTGCCCAACGGGATCGACCCCGAACGCTTCTCACCCGACCGCGCCATCGAACCCTACCCGCTGCCGACGCGCAAGTCGTTCACGTTTCTCTACATCGGCGGCGCGCTGCCGCGCAAGGGCGTCGACGTGCTGCTCGCCGCGTACCGGCGCGCGTTCGGACGCGACGACGACGTCGCGCTGGTGCTCAAGCTGTTCGGAACGCGGTCGTTCTACCAGCTCGAAGACGCGGGCGCGTCGCTGCGCGCATTCGCCGCCGATCCCGGCGCACCCGAGCTCGTCGTGCTCGACGACGAGCTGACCGACGAGGACGTGGTGCGGCTCTACCGCACCTGCGGTGCGCTCGCGTTCCCGTACCGTGGCGAAGGCTTCGGGCTCCCGATGTTGGAGGCGCTCGCCTGCGGGTTACCGGTGATCGCCACCGCGGGCGGCGCGGCCGACGCGTTTCTCGACGACGACGTCGCGTACCGCATCCCTGCCAAACGCGTTCCCCTGAGCGGCGCGGTACGCGGCGAGGCGCTCGCGGGCGCGGGCTGGTGGCTCGAACCCGACGTCGAGGCGCTTGCCGCGACGATGCGTCACGTCGTCGCCCATGGCGACGAGGCGCGGGCGAAAGCGGCGCGGGGCGCCGAGCGCGCCCGGCGCGAGTGGACGTGGGACCGCGCCGCGGCGGTCGCCGCGGAACGCCTGCGCAGGCTCGTCCGCAGCGGCTCCGAAGCCGCGCAACGATGACCAGTCCGCAATCCGCCGGCGACCTCAGCGATCAGCGCCTCGCCGAGCGACGGATCCTCTTCGGCGGGGTGGAAGAGGCGTTTGCGGCGTTGCGCTTGGGCGGGCCGATCGGGCTGCTCGGGTCGGCACGTTCCCTCGGCGCGATCTCCGATGCGGCCTTTGGCGGCGTCGTCGTGCATCGCTTCCCCGGCGTCCAGCTCCACAATCCACGCGAGGCGGTCGATGCCGCCGGTGCGTTCGTCGACGGGCACGGCTGCCGCAGCGTCGTCGCGATCGGCAGCTCGAGCGCGATCGACCTCGGGAAGGCGGTCTGGGACGGGCGTGACGTCGTCCTCGCGCTGGCGCCGAGCGCGCTTGGCGGGGCGGAGATGTCGCGCGGGTACGGCGTTCTCGAAGGCGACCGCAAGGCCGGCGGACGCCTGCATTCGCCGGCGCCGATCGTCGTGTACGACCCCGATCTGCTGGCGACGCTGCCGCCGCGCGAGCTCGGCTCGATCGGCCTCAACGCCTGGGCCCACACGATCGAAGCGGCCTACGCGCGCACGCAGCACGCGCTCGGCGGCGCGGCGGCGATCGCCGCCGGCCGCCTCTTGCCACCGCTGCTGCTCCAGGCCGCGCAGCAGCGCGATCGTTCGCTGCACCGCGCGCTGTTCGAAGCGGCGCATTTGGCGGGCTTCGCGCTCGACGCGCGGTCGATGGGCCTCCACCACGCGGTCTGTCACGTCATCGGCGGCCTCACCCGCATCCCGCACGGGATCGTGAACGCGATCGTTCTGCCGCACGCTATCCGCGCGAACGGTCACCTCGCGCCGGATGCCGTTGCCGGCGTCGCGCATGCGTTCGCGATACCGGAACTCGCCGCCGAGGCCCAGACGATCTCGGCCGCGTTCGACCTGCCGCGCACCTTCGCGGAGCTCGGGGCGCCGAGTGACCTGCCCGAGCGCGCGCTACCGCGCGTGATGGCGCAGCCGCTACTCAAGAACAACCCGGTCCCACCGGACGAAGCGACGGTCGCGACGCTGTTGCGCGCGGCGTATGCCGGCTGAGCGGAAGCGCTAAGAGATGGTTCCGGGTGCGCGCCACCTCGGCGCTGCCGACGCACGGGGCTCCAGCCCTGACCACCGGCAGGTAACCACCTCGGTTTAGGCGGACGTCCAACCGCATGAGCTGCCCCGGCTGTGGTACCGAAACGACCGCGCGATTCTGTCCCAATTGCGGGACCGCAGTATCGCCCGAGGCGGGCGTCGCCGCCTCCGCGCAGCCGCAGGTCACCGGCCCCCCGGCTACGACGCGGGTCATGACGCTGGTCGAGTCGCCGGAGGCGCGGAACTGGGCGATGGCCGCGCATCTGTCCGCCCTCCTGGGCATGTTTTTCCCGTTTGCGAACGTGATCGCCCCGCTCGTCGTCTGGCTGATGAAAAAGGACGGATCGCCGCTGATCGACCGCGAGGGCAAAGAGGCGCTGAACTTCCAGATCTCGATGACGATCTATCTCATCGTCTCGGCGCTGCTGGTCATCGTCTTGATCGGCGCGGTGATGATGTTCGTGGTGGCGCTGCTCGATGTGATCTTCACGATCGTCGCCGCGGTGAAGACCAGCAACGGCGAGCGGTACCGCTATCCGCTGACCATCCGCTTCCTGACCTGAGCCGGGCCTCAGCGAGCGGGCGGAAGGAATCCTTGCCTTCTGCCCAGTAACTGAAATACTGATTATCGGGACTGGAGGAGCGATGGGGAAGAAGCGCGGCCCGATCTACGAGACTCCGGAATTCTTATCGGCCGATCCGGAGATCGTCCGCTTCGCCGAGCAGTACCTCGCGATCCGTGGGACGACCCCGCGAACCCGCGAGGCGTATCAGCGCGACCTCGAGCATTTCGGCGCGTTCCTGAAGGCGCGGGCCGAAGGCACGAGTCTCGACGAGAAAGCGCCGCCGCCGTACGAGGCGCTCGCCGGCGCGCAATACGCCGACATCCTGGCCTATCAGACGCACCTGGCGCGCTCGCGGCGCTACGCGCCGCGCTCGATGCGCCGCAAGATCGCGACGCTCCGGACGTTCTACAAGTACCTTCGCCACAGCGGGCGGCGCGACGACAACCCGGCCGCCGATGCGATCCTCCCGAAGATCGGCCGCCCCTTGCCCAAGGCGATGCGCGGCGACGAGGTCGCCAAGGTGTTCGCCGTCAGGCTGGCCGGGCTCTCGGAGCTCCAGCGGCGGCGCGATCAGGCGATCCTGCAGTCCCTG
The DNA here is from genome assembly GCA_003168375.1 of Vulcanimicrobiota bacterium. GTDB lineage: Bacteria > Vulcanimicrobiota > Vulcanimicrobiia > Vulcanimicrobiales > Vulcanimicrobiaceae > Vulcanimicrobium > Vulcanimicrobium winogradskyi. The sequence continues at coordinate 503,366 of PMSI01000003.1, read as the reverse complement.
TGGTCGTGCGGGGTTCGCCGCGCGGAACTGGTCGGGCTCGACCTCAACGACGTCGACCTGGACGGGCGCCAGCTGCGCGTCATCAAGGGCAAGGGCAACAAGGACCGCTACGTCCCGATGACGCCCGAGGCCGCCCAGGCGCTGCGCGATTACCTCGACGTGCGGCCGCGCGTGACCGTTCCCGCGTTCTTCGTCGGGCGCGGCGACCGGCGGCTCTCGGCGGCCGCCGTGTACAAGATCGTGCGCACCTACATGACGATGGCCGGGATCACCGAGTACGCCTCGCCGCACACCTGGCGGCACACCGTCGCGACGCTGATGCGCGAGCGCGGCGCCGACCTGCTGTTCCTCAAAGAGTTCCTCGGCCACGAGTCGACCGCGACGACCGAGATCTACACCAAACTCGCCCGCGAGCGCCTGCGCACCGAGTTCGACAAGTTCCACCCGCGCGAGGACGTGTGAAGAAGGGCCGCGGGATCGCCGCGGCTCTTCTTCCGCCGCCGCGTCAGACGCGGGCGCCGCGTCCGGTCACGATGTTGTAGATCAGCAGCACGACCGCGATGACGACAAGCAGATGGATCAGCGAGCCGCCGAAATGCATCACGAAGCCGCCCAAGAGCCAGACGACGAACAAGATGACGATGATGCCCCAGACGAGTCCAGCCATGTAAGGGAACCTCCTTTTCGAGCCTCGCTTGCCCGGCCAGGGCGTATCCTAATCCGCCCCGCTCCGGCGGCCTTCTTCTGCGAGTGTGACCGGCGTCGCGCGAGGCGCATCCTTTGAGCGGGAAACGGGGCGCCATGACACACGGTCTCGCGGGACTCATGGAGGAGGTCGCGCCGGGCGCTCGCCCGTCGCTCGCAGACGACCTGTGGCGGCTGGTCTACACGCGCAACCACGTCGATGTCGACCGTGCTCGGCCGTATCTCGACCGCGACCACGCCGGGATTCTGGTCTACGCGACGTCCCTCGACCGCAAGCGCGCGCTGGCGATCGTCGAGACGGGCGACCGGCTCGTCGGAGCAGTCGGCTCGTTCGGGCCGCTGCCGCGGCTCGGGAGCGCCGTGCGGCTCTCCGCGAGCGGAGGGGCGATCACCACCTGGCGGCTGATCGTCGACGAAGCGTTCCCGCTCGCGCTCGACGTGCACTTCGATCGCGCACCGGGCGGGGCGGCCGACCGGCGCTGGATCGGTGTCATGCGCCATGCGCTCGGCGCGATCAGGGCTGCCGAAGCGGTCCGCCGCGATGGGTTCGCGGCCCGCCGGCGCGCGCTGCCGAAATTCGTCGACGTTCCGTCGTGCGATGACGTCGTACGCGAGCGGATCGACGCGCTGCGCCTCGAGGTCGAGCGCGAGACCGCGCACACGACGGAGGAAAACGACGAGTTGGACGCCGCGCGCTACGCGCGGTTCTCGGGGACGTACTTCGAACAGCGGCGTGGGCACGACCGCGAAGCCGCGATCGTCCGCTCCCGGCAGCAGCGCTTCGACGAGCGTATGCGCGCCGCGCTCGAGGCGTTCCGCCGCGAGCTCCCGGAACTCCACCAGCGCTGGCGCGCGATGCAGTCGGCGAACGAGGCGACGCGCGCGACGCTGCTGTGGCTCGAAGGCGCGTACGCCGAGAGCCGTGCGCGCATGCGGGCGGCGTTCACCGCCTCGCGCTGGCTCGACGCCCTGGCCGAGGCGCCGTTCGTCGTGTCGGGCTTCGACGCGCCGCCGCCCGATCTCGACGACCCGGTGCGCGCAAACGACGTCCTGCGTGCCGTCGCGCTGCTGGTTCGCGCGCTGCCGCGCACCGGAGCGCGTATCGCGGTCTAAGCGCGAGTCCCTTCGCGCGCTTTGACGAGCGCGGTGAGGGTCTCGTTGTACGGCGTCGGCACTCCGGCACGGCGGCCGGCCGCGACGACCGCGCCGTTGATGAAGTCGACCTCGGTCGAGGCGCCGGCGCGCAGATCGTGCAGCATCGAGTTGTCGAGCTCCGCGGTCTGCTCGGCGATCGTCCGTACGTACGACCACGGATCCGTGAACGGGAGCGGGATCCGCATCGCGTTCGCCACGGTCGCCGCTTCCTGCGCGAGCGAGCGCGCGACGTCCCCGGCGTTCGGGTCGCTGAGCACGACGCCGTTGGGCCGGTCCAGGAGCGCCGCGACGGGGTTGATCGCCGCGTTCGCGATCAGCTTCCCCCACAGGTGCGGGCGGATGTCGTACGCGGCGCTCGCGCGGAAGCCGGCGTCGACCAGCAGCCGCGCGACGCGGTTCACCACCTCGGGTGACGCGCCGGCGCTCCCGAGGACGGTCGTCCCGTCACCGATGCGGCGTACGTCGCCGGGTCCGACGGTGAGCGCTGATTCGGTCGTCGCGCCGATCACCAACGAGATCGTACCGCCGAGCGAGGTCTTGATCGCCTCTTCGTTGCCCAGACCGTTCTGCAGCGAGACGATCGCCGTGGCCGGGCTCAGCTCGGAGGCGAACGGTCGCAGGGCGCGCAGCGTGTCGGTCGCGCGCACGAACACGAACAGCACCTGCACGCCGAAGAGCTCGCGCGGCTCGGTGGTGGGATACGCGCTGCGCCCTTCGCCGTCGACGCTCAAGCCGTCGCGCCGGACCGCCTCGACGACCTCCGGCCGGCGCTCCAGCAGCACGACCTCGTTGCCGGCCGCGAGGCGCTGGCCGAAGAGCGTGCCGAGCGCCCCCGCCCCCACGATGCCTACGCGCACCCGGCGCTACCTGGGCGCCCGGCTCGGTGCCGGGCGGATCGCGAACAGACCGATCAAGATAACCCCCGCGCAGAAGCCGCCGATATGCGCGAAATACGCGGTCCCGCCTTGCGACTCCGCCGCGCGGTCGCTGATCGTCCCGAATCCGGTGATGAATTGCGAGGCCGCCCAGACCCCGATCACCAGCAGCGCCGGCAGCCGCAGGAAGACCGGGAAAAAGACGATCGGGACGATCGTGTTGATGCGGGCGAACGGGTCGGTGACCAGGTAGCCGCCCAGGACGCCGGCGATCGCCCCGGAGGCGCCGATCGCCGGGATGTGGCTGCCCGGGCCGATGACGATCTGCGCGATCCCACCCGCGATTCCGCACAGCAGGTAGTACGCGAGGAAGAGGACGTGCCCGCAGCGGTACTCCACCGCCGGCCCGAAGACGAACAGGAACAGCATGTTGAACGCGATGTGCAGGATGCTTCCGTGCAGGAACATGGACGTGACGATCGTCAGCGGTGGAAACGGCGGTGAGGGCGGCGCGAGCGCGACGCCGTGCGTCACGTCGTAGGGGATCATCGCGAACGCGTTGATGAAGCGGTCGGTGTCGGGAGCGCTCAGCTCCGCGTAGAACACCCAGCCGTTCAGTGCGATCAGCGCGTAGACGACGAGCGCAAAGAACGGCGGTCTGCGCTCGTCGTCGCCGATCGGGATCACGCGGAGGCCGCTCCGCTCAGAACTGGTACTGCAAGCCGAAGGTCGTGCGGCGACCGGTGTGCAGCATGTCGCGCTCGCCGCCGAAGAGCGTCAAGCCTTGGCCTAGGCCGAAGTTGGCGTACATGTCGGTCGTCGGGTGGCGAAGGTCGTAGATGCGGGCTTCGAGCCCGAAGCCTAGCCCGCGGGTGAGCTCCGGCGAGTACACGGCGCGCGCGCCGAGCCGCGAGTACAGCACGCCGCCGCCCAGCCGGAAGTTGGGACCCATGCGCGCCATCGCGGCAAAGTTGAACGACGGCTTGGCGCCGATGTCGTTCGCGCCGGCGAAGACGTACGTCGAGCCCTTCGGAAGCGCGATCACGTTGATGTCGGTCTGGGGGCCGCGATCCCTGGTGAGCAGCGCCGAGCCTGAGGTACCGGCCCGCTGGGCGTCGAGTGCCGACACGCGGACCTGCAGCGAGACGAGATCCTTCACCAGCGTGCCGAGCTTGTTCTTCACGTTCGCCTGCATCGTGTCGGGCGGTTCCGACGCGCCCGGTCCCGGCGGACCGGACCGCTGCGAGGACGTGCCGTTCGGCCGCGGCGACCCTGCCGGCGCCGGCGTCGCGCCGCGGTCGACTCCATAGACGTTCGAGCGGCCGCCGAACTGCGCCAGCAGCGAGTTCGCCTTCTGCGCCGCGGCGTCGACGTTCGCAACGGTGTCGCGGAGCTGCGCCTGGGTCTGCGGGTTCCCGGTGACGTTGCGCAGATCGCTCGCGATCGAGGCGAAGGTCGTCGCGGTTTGCGCGATTCCTTGCGTCGTCTGAAGGATGTTCGAGCGCAGCTGAGGATCTGATGCGAGCGACGTCACGTGATCCGCTGTCCGGTTGAGGTCGCGCGCCGACGCATCGAGTGCGGCGACGATCGAGTCGAAGTGGCCGGTATTGCGCCGCAGCGACGCGTCGAGTTGCGCGGTGATGTCGTTGAGATTCGTGCTGCCGCGTTCGAGGGCGACCTGCATCGTGCTGGTCAGCGAGTCGAGCCGCGCGGAGAGCCGGCTGAACGACCGGTTCGCCGTCGTACTGATGTCGTTGGCGTTGTTGAGTGCCGACTGGAACGTGTTGAGAAGCTTGGGCTCGCGGAGTTCGAGGTCGGCGAGCATCTTGTCGAGCCGGCGCACCTCGCCCTGGCCCTGGTCGAGCAGATCCTGGATCGTCGCCGGATTCGTCCCCTGCGGCTGTTGGTCGAGCGGCAGGACCTCGCGCGGGAGCACGGCCACTGCGGCCGGCGCGTTGGTCGGCGCCGCCATCCCTGAGGGCTGCGCGGCGTGGACCGGCGGGACGATCTCGAGCGTGGAGTCTCCGGTCAGCGGCGCCTGGATCAGGAACCGCGCGCTGCGGGGGACGTCGACGTTGTTGTTGATCGCGAGGATGACGTCGACGGTGAAGTCCTCCGGAAGCAGGATCGTCGAATCCACGGTTCCGACCACGACGCCGCTCTCATAGACGAGCGCGCCGCGGTGCAGCCCGGCGGCCGACTTGAAATGGACCGCGATCTTGTAGCGGCCCTGCGTGCCGTAGTTCTCCAGCACGACGAACACGGCGAAGAGCCCCAGCAGGGCGACGATGGTGAAGATGCCGACGAGAGCTTGTCTGTTCATACGATCGTTGTCGTTCGAGACTCCCCTAGATGGGGATCGGCCCGACTTCGCTCCCTTGAAGAAATTGCTGCACGATCGGATTCGGCGAGCGCCGAATCTCGTCGACGGTTCCGTACGCGACGATCGCGCCCTCGAACAGCATGGCGATGTAGTCTGCCATCACGTAAATGCTCTCGAGGTCGTGCGAGACGACGACGGCGGTCCCGTTGAGTCGCTCGCGCAGCTTCACGATCGTATCGGTCAGCACGTGGGTGATGATGGGGTCGAGTCCAGTGGTCGGTTCGTCGTAGAGCACGGCTTGGGGGTTCGTCACGACGGCGCGCGCGAAACCGGCGCGCTTCACCATCCCGCCCGAGAGCTCCGCGGGGAAACGGTCGAGCACGTGCGCGAGCCCGACCGAGTCGAGCGTCTCGGTGACGACCTTGAGGATCTCCTTGTCCCGCATCTTGGTGTGCTCGCGCAGCGGCAGGGCGACGTTCTCACCGACCGTGAGCGAGTCGAAGAGCGCCGAGAACTGGAACGCAAACCCGATCGTGCGGCGCAAGTCGATCAACTCGCGCTCGGGCATCTCGGTGATCTCCCGGCCCTGGACGAACACGTGTCCGCTGTCGGGCTTCTTCAGCCCGTTGAGCAGCCGCAGGATGGTGGACTTCCCGGCGCCCGAGAGCCCGATGATGCAGGTGATCGCGCCCTCCACCACGTCGAGCGAGAGGTTCTGCATCACGATCTTGGGACCGTAGCGGACGGAGACGTCGTCGAGGCGCGCCCAGAGTCCCATCAGCTGTGCCCGAACAAGATGTACGAAAGGGCGAAGTTGAAGATGAAGATCAGGATGATCGACGTGACGACCGCGCCGGTCGTCGACTTGCCGACGCCGGCCGCCCCGCCGCGCGTCTGCAGGCCCTGATATGCGCCGATGATCGCGATGATGACCGCGAAGACGATCGATTTGAAGAGCCCCCGCAGCACGTCGTCGAACCCCAGCGCCTGGCGCGCCGAGGTGATGAACGACTCGGTCGAGATGTGCGCGTAGATGTTCGCTACCCACATCCCGCCGAGGATCGAGACGACGACCGCGAGCACCGTCAAGAGCGGCAGCATCACGACGAGCGCCACCAGCCGCGGAACGACCAGCATCCGGGTCGGCGAGAGGCCGAGCGAGAGGAGCGCCTCGATCTGCTCGGTGACGACCATCGAGCCCAGCTCGGCCGCGATCGCGGCGCCGGTACGGCCCGCGACGACGACCGCCGAGAGCATCGGTCCGAGTTCGCGCGCGCTGGCGAAGGCGACGGCGCCGCCGACGAGGTTGCTGACGCCGTACGACGCCGCTTGAGCGGCGCTCTCCAGCGAGATCACCATTCCGGTGAAGAGCGAGGTCAGCAGCACGATCGCCCAGGACTGGACGCCCAGCAGATACGCCTGGTCCATCGTCTCGCGCAAGCGTATCCGGAACGCGACGATGAAACGCAGCGAGTCCCCGAGCAGTTCGGCGACGCCTCCGGCGTAGGCGAAGGCGTTGGTCGTGCCTCGCCCGACCTCGTCGAAGACCTTCATTCGGCGCGAAGTTCAGCGAGCGCATCGAGGACGCCTCGCACCGCCTCCACCCGTTTGGCGACGACGCCGCGCTCCGCGGTCAGGTTGAACTGCACCAGGTAGAGCCGCTCGAGCTCGCGGTCGACGTGCCCCAGTTGCCCCCGCGCTTCGCGCTCGTAGGGCTCGAAATAGCGGCGCACCGCGGCGAGGTACGCGCCGGTCGTCGCATCATCGACGTCCCCCGCCGAGCGCGCACGCTCGACGCGCTCCTGCGCGGCGCGCATCGCCTTGTCGGTGATGTGGAACGCGCCGACCGCCGCGACGAGCGCGGTCAGCCGATCGGCCTCAGCCACTCCCCACGGCATCCTGAGCTTGTCGAAGGGCATCCTCAGCACGACGAAGGGCGTCGAGCTGGTGGCCGAACAGCTCGCGGATCCCGCCTTCGGCGAGGCCGAGCAGCCCGTCGAGCTGCGCCCGGGTGAACGGCTCTCGCTCGGCGGTGCCCTGGAGCTCGACGAACCCGCCGGCGTCGGTCATCGCCACGTTCATGTCGACTTCGGCCGTGCTGTCCTCGGCGTAGGGCAGATCCAGAACCTGCGCGCCGGCCACGATCCCGACCGAGACGGCCGCGATCTGCCCGATCAGCGGCCACTTCTGCTTCTTCTCCGGGTCGAAATGCTTGCGCAGCGCAAGCGCCAGCGCCACCCACGCGCCGGTGATCGACGCGGTCCGCGTCCCGCCGTCGGCTCCGATCACGTCACAGTCCACGATCGCGGTTCGCTCGCCGAGCCGGTCCAGATCGACCACCGCCCGCAGCGCGCGTCCGATCAGCCGCTGGATCTCGTGGGTGCGCCCGCCCAGCCGGCCCTTCGCCGCCTCGCGCTGGCTGCGCTCCGGCGTCGCGCTCGGCAGCATCGAGTACTCGGCGGTGATCCAGCCCGTCCCGCGCCCGCGCATCCACGGTGGCACCCGATCCTCGATCGTCGCGGCGCAGATCACCCGCGTGTTCCCGACCGAGATCAGCACGCTCCCGGTAGGAAACTGTAGATACCCCGGCTCGATCGAAACCGGCCGCAATTGATCCGAAGCCCGGCCGTCCGGGCGCGTCATCGTATTCACAAATCAGAGCGCGGGCACGTCGATGAGTTCGACGGCGAGCGGTGCCGGCTCGGACGCCGGATCGTGCCGTCTTCTGCGCGCTCGTAAACCGCTCGATACGTCAGCATCACCACCCCGCCATCTTCGCGATTCTCGAGAAAACTCCGGGCGACAGCGTCGCGCGAATAGTGCACCAACGGCTATTCGACCGTGACGGTCTTGGCGAGGTTTCTGGGCTGGTCGACGTCTTTGCCTTCGATGTCGGCGATGTGATAGGCGAGGAGCTGCAGCGGGATCACGTTGACGATCGGCGAGAGCAGCTCTTCGACGCGCGGCACCCAAAGGACGTGGTCGGCGAGCGCGGCGGCTTCCTCGTCGCCGTAGTTCGCAACCAGGATGATCGGCGCTTCACGCGCTTTCGACTCCTGGATGTTCGAGAGAATCTTCTCGCGCACGCGGCCTTCGGTGACGATCCCGACGACGGGCGTCTTCGGATCGAGCAGCGCGATCGGGCCGTGCTTCATCTCACCGGCGGCGTAGCCCTCGGCGTGGATGTAGCTGATCTCCTTCAGCTTCAGCGCGCCTTCGAGCGCGGTCGGGAAGTTCACGTAACGGCCGAGGAACAGCGCCGAACGCGCCCGCCGGATCTTGCGGGCGACCTTCTTCACGTCGTCGGAGGTGTTCAGCACGACGTCGATCGCGGCCGGCAGGAGCTTCGTCCCTTCGGCGATCTCGCGCAGCCGCTCGAGCGGCGCGGATTTCCGCACGCGGGCGAGGTAGAGCGCGAGCAGCACCGCGGCGATCGCCTGCGAGACGTAGGTTTTGGTCGCCGCGACCGAGATCTCCGGACCGCCGCGCGTGTAGAGCGTCGCGTCGGCCATCCGGCTCAGGTGCGAGCCGACGACGTTCGAGATCCCGATGATCGGCGCGCCTTCTTCTTTTGCGATCTTCACCGCTTCGATCGTGTCGGCGGTCTCGCCCGACTGCGACATCGCGACGGTCAGCGTGCGCGCGTCCATGTAGCGGTCGCCGTAACGAAATTCGCTGGCGAGCTCCATTTCGACGGGAAGCTTGCACAGCGCGCGCATCAGGTACATCCCGACCATCCCGGCGTGGTAGGCGGTGCCGCAGCCGGTGATCGAGATCTTCGTCATCGCGCGCAGCACGATCTCGTCGATCTGCAGCTCGCTCGAAAGCTGGACGTCGTGGTTTTCGTCGATCCGCCCGGCCAGCGTCTCCTTGACGACGTTGGGCTGCTCGAAGATCTCCTTGAGCATGAAGTGTTTGAAGCCGGACTTCTCGGCCGAGGTCGCGTCCCACGAGATCTGCTGAACCTCGCGTTCGATCGGTTTGCCGTCGAACCCGGTCAGCGAGTAGCCGTCGCTGCCGACGTCGACGACTTCGCCCTCTTGCAGGATGACGATCTTCCTCGTGTACTGCAGCATCGCCGGGATATCCGAGGCGACGAACATCTCGTGGTCGCCGAGCCCCACGATGAGCGGCGTCGCGCCGTTGCGCGCAAAAACGAGCCGGCCCGGGGCGTCCGACGAGATCACCCCGAGGGCGAACGCGCCGCGCACTTGCGCCAGCGTCTCGCGTACGGCGACGACGATGTCGCCGCGATAATGCGTCTCGATCAGGTGGGCGAGCACCTCGGTGTCGGTCTCCGAGGTGAACGTGTGGCCTTCGGCGAGCAGCTGGGCGCGCAGCGAGGCGTAGTTCTCGATGATCCCGTTGTGCACGACCGCGAAGCGGCCCGAGCAATCCATGTGCGGGTGCGCGTTCGCGTCGGACGGGCGGCCGTGGGTCGCCCAGCGGGTGTGCCCCACCCCGGTGGTCCCGTGGAGAGACTCGCCGTTCAGCAGTCGGGCGGCCAAGTTTGCGAGCTTGCCCTCTGCCTTGGAGCCGACGAGCTTGCCGTCGGCGTCGATCACCGCAATCCCGGCCGAATCGTAGCCGCGGTACTCCAGCCGCCGCAGCGAGTCCATGATGATCGGGACGCTGTCACGCGCCCCGATATAGCCAACGATCCCGCACATAGTGGTATTGACCCTCCGTGGCCAGGCGTGGATTCCCCTACCGGAAGTTTACTTTATACCTTCCTTCGTGCGGTGGTAGGGGATCTTGCCGGAGCGGACTTCGTTGAACGCCGTCGAGACGGGCTTGTTGGGGTTCACGCGGTCGGTGAGCGGCGGCGCACCGTTGTTCAACTGCTTGGCGCGCTTGGTCACGACGTTGACCAGGGAGAATTTCGAATCGACGTGCTTGAGCAAGCCGTCGAGGTCGCCGAATACGCTGTCGCTCATGATTTAGCTATCTTCCAATTCTTTGAGGCGGGTGTCGGGGACGCGATGGATGCGGTACCGTTCGGAGCGCACGATCGCTTCGAGGTCGTCGACCGCTTGCTGCGGCTGCGCTTCCTCGTTGATCACGAGATAATCGAATCGCCGAACGAAGGTGAACTCGTCGTGCGCGATCTCGAGCCGCGCGGCGATGTGTTCGTTCGTTTCGGTGCGCCGTGCCTCGAGGCGCGAACGCAGGTATGAGAACTTGTCGGGGACGATGAAGATGAGGACGGCGCCGGGGAACTGCGATTGCATCGCGAGCGCGCCGTTGACCTCAGGTTTCGAGACGACGTCGTACCCGGCACGCAACGTCTCGTCGATGAACGAGCGCGGCGTTCCGTACAGGTGTCCGTTGTACTCGCGGGACTCGAGGAAGCCGCCGGTCTTCAGCCGCTTCTCGAACTCGGCGCGTTCCAAGAAGAAGTAATCGATGCCGTCGCGTTCGCCCGGCCGCGGCGCCCGGGTCGTCGCCGACACGGAGTACAGGAGCCGCTCGTGGCGGGCCTTGAGCCCCTCCACCAACGTGTCCTTCCCCGCGCCCGACGGGCCCGACACGACGAACAACAGACCGGGCCCGGTCAGAACGTCAACCTCCTCGACACGCCCTTCGACAGGCTCAGGGCAAACACGGATAAATACGAAAACGCCGGGAAAGCACCTCCCTCCGGCAGGCTCAGGACTACGGCATCAGAGGAAATGGTTACCGACTGGATCTTGATTCGACGCGCCGCGGCCGAGCTGGAGCGCTCGCTGCTACGCGGACGCGTCTCCGACGCCGGTCTGCTGGACGACGGCCGGGTCGCCATACGCTTCGGTGGGCTCCGTAAGGGCAGCCCGGCGACGCTGGCGATCGATGCCTTCGGATCGCCGCCGGTCGTCACGCTCGACGACGCGGAACTGGCGATCGGCGTCGATCCCGGTTGGCTGCGGTCGGCCGGGACCACGCTGCGCGGCATGCGGCTGACCGCCGTCCGGGCGCGGCAGGGCGACCGGGTGCTCGTGCTCGCCTTCGGGACGGCCTCGCGCTTCGGGGTCGAGAGCGAGTCGCGGCTCGTGCTCGAGCTCGTCCCTCGCTATGGCAACCTCGTGCTGCTGCACGACCGGGTGGTCGTCGCGGCCGCCAAACAGTTCTCGCCGGCCGAGAACGAAGCGCGCTCGGTTCAGGTCGGCCTTCCGTACGAGGCCCCGCCGCTGCCGCGCGCGACGCTCGACTTCGCGGCATTCAGCCGCGCGCTGGAAGCCGCCGCCGACCCCCGTGACCGGATGCGTGCGCTGGGCGGCTATCTTCCGGAGCTCCCGCGCCTGCTGGCGGCCTCGGTCACGGCGGAGAGCGAGGCCACGCCTTGGGAGTCGGCGACGCGGCTCGCCGCTTGGCTCGACGAGCGGGGACGCGCCCTGCTGGCGAGCGCCGAGAGCGCCGCCGACGGGCCCGACGCCGTCCACGTCTACCGCGACGGCGACGGGGCGATCGCGGCGGCGCACGTCGTCCCGCTCGCGCAGTACGTCGCGCTCGCGCACGACACGGTTCCGGACGTGCTCGGGCTCTTCGCCGAGGCGCGGAGCGCGACGCTGCGGAGCCGGCGCGGCGACGCGACCGAACGCCGGCGGGCGACGCTGCTGACGCGCATCGCGAAGCGAGCCCGCGCGACCGCCGACGAGCTGAGCGCGGTGGCGGCGCGGACCGCCGATGATGCGGAGCGCGAGCGCTTGCGCGCGAGCGGCGACGCGCTCTACACGCACGCGCTCGAGGTGCCTCCCGGCGCGGTGAACTACGTGCCGCCGACAAACCCCGGGCTCACCATCCCGCTCGACCCGCAGCTCGATGCGAAAGGGAACGCACAGGCCTACTACGCGCGCTATCGCAAAGCGGCCGACGCGTTGCCGCATCTCGAGCGGCGCCGGAAGGTGCTCGGCGCGCGGCGTGACGCGCTCGATGTTTTCGCGTTCGAAGCCGAGCGCGCCGATCCGCCGACGCTGCCCGAGCTCGAAGCCGGTCTCGACGAGCTCGAGGGCCGCCCACCGCAGCGCGCCCCCCAGTCGAACGTGCGCCGGCGCGCGCCGCTGCGCCTCGATCGCCCGTCCGGTGCGCGGATCTACGTCGGGCGTTCGCCGCGCGAGAACGCCGAGGTCACCTTCCGCATCGCGCGGCCCGACGACTTGTGGTTCCACGCGCGCGGAATCCCGGGCTCGCACGTCGTGCTGCAAGCCCCGCCCGGCGGCGCGCTCGACGATGACGACCTCGCCGCCGCCGCCGATCTCGCGGCGACGCACAGCAAAGCGAAGAACGCGCCGCGCGTCGAGATCGACTACACCGAGCGCAAGTTCGTTCGCAAGCAGCGCGACGCCGGCCCCGGCCTCGTCTGGTACACCAGCGCGCGTACGCGCATCGGTCACCCGAGCTCTTAGCGAACGGTCATGTCGGCAGGTTCGCGCGGTAGGCGCGCACCTCGTCCGCGACGCGCGCGTACGCTGCGTCGATCGCGTCGACGGCCTCGCGGGCACCTTCGAGGTCACCCAGCCGCGCGCGCCGGTCGAGCTCGGTCGCCAGCCGGTACACGACGTTGGCCCCGATGTTCCCGGAGCTGCCCTTGATCCCGTGTGCGGCGCGCGCGACGATCGCCGCGTCGCCCGCCGCGAGCCCTTCCTCGAGTGCACGGCGATGCTTCCGGCCGGTTTCCAGCGCCATCTCGAGCAGCTCGGCGATGCCGTCGACATCCTCTTCGAACGCCTCTTCGAGGCGCGAGATATCGAGGATCGCGCTATCCGGCAACGCCGACCCCGTTCGTAAAGCGTTCGATCGCTGCGCGCAGTGCCGCCAGTTGCACGGGCTTGGCGAGGTAGTCGTCCATCCCGGCAGCGAGGCACGCTTCGCGGTCACCGTCGAGCGCGTTGGCCGTCATCGCGACGATCGGGACGTGGCCGCCGCGCGCCGCCTCGGCGCGCCGGATCTCGCGCGTCGCTTCGAAGCCGTCGACCTCGGGCATCTGGCAGTCCATCAGAACGAGCGCGTAGTCTCCGTGCGCCACCGCGTCGATCGCTTCGCGGCCGTCGTTCACCGCGTGCGCGCGGTAGCCGAGCTTCTTGAGCTGCTGCAGCGCGAGCTTGCGGTTCACGGGATTGTCCTCGGCGACCAGCACCAATACCGCGGCCGCGTCGTCGTCGGGGACGGTAGCGGGCGCGACAGGTGCGGCGGCTGGTGAAGCGGCTCCCGCCAACGCGCCGACGAGCGCATCGTGGAGAACGTTCTGCCGGATCGGCTTACGCACGACGGCGGCGAATCCCCCGGCGCGCGCGGCGAGGACGGGCGAGCTCTCTTCGTTGCCCGTCACGAGCACGATCGGGACGTGCTCGAACCCGGCGACGTTGTGCAGCCGCGCCGCCAGCGCGAACGCATCGCCGCCGGCGCTTCGGTCCAGGATCACGACGTCGAACGCCCCGCGCCCGCGCCGTGCGCCGGCCGCCTTCGCGAGCTCGAGCGCGTGCGCCGCGTTCCCGGTGCTGGACGCTAGCCCGCCCCAGGCGAGCAGATACTGGTCGACGACTTGGCGTGCGACGGCCTCCGGGTCGACGACGAGAACGCGCGCCCCCCGCAGCGCGTCGCCGCGCTGCGTTTCCGTCGTGTCCGCGACGCGCTCGAACGGGATCGAGCACCAGAACGTCGACCCGCGCCCGAGGCTGCTGTCGAACCCGATCGTCCCGCCCATCAGCTCGACGATACGGCGCGAGATCGAGAGCCCGAGCCCCGTACCGCCGAAACGCCGGCGTGTCGTCTGATCGGCTTGCCGGAACGGCTCGAAGAGCTGCTCCGCGGCCTCGTTCGCGATCCCCGGCCCGGTATCGGTCACCGAGAAGCGCAGGGTGACGTTCTGCGCATCGTCGGGCGGATCGACGCGGTCGACGACCGCGCGTACCGTGACGCTGCCCTGCGCCGTGAACTTCACCGCGTTGCCGAGTAAGTTCAGGAGGACCTGGCGCAACCGGTCGGCATCGCCGAGCACCCGATGCGGGACGTCGGGGGCAACGTACGTCGAGAGCGAGAGCCCCTTCCTGCGCGCGGCGGCGGCCAGGATATCCGTCGCGTTCTCCACCGCGACGACCGGCGCGAACGGGATCGCTTCGAGGTCCATGCGACCCGCTTCGATCTTGGAGAAGTCCAGGATGTCGTTGACGATCGCGAGCAGGGACTCCGCCGAGTCGCGCACGATCGTCGCGTACTCGCGCGCTTCGTCGGAGAGCGGCGTCTGCAGCATCAGCTCGGACATCCCGACGACCGCGTTGATCGGCGTGCGGATCTCGTGGCTCATCGTCGCCAGGAACTGCGACTTCACTCCGGCCGCTTCGACCGCACGATCGTGCGCCGCCCGGATCGCCTCCTCGGCCGCCTTCCGCTGCGTTATGTCGCGCAGGATGATGATCGTCTCGCCGAACGCATGCGTCACGTCGCGCCGCCATGCGAACTCGACGGGGAACAGCGTCCCGCGCGCATCACGGGCTACGGTTTCGATCACGTTCGCCTCGGCGATCGCGGCGATCCCCGCGTAGTCGGGCAGAACTCGCGAGATCGGCGTTCCGGTGAGGTCCTCGGCGACGAATCCGAAGAGTGCGGCGGCCGCCGGGTTCACCGACGCGATCGCGGCGCGTCCGTCGACCGAGATCAGCGCATCGGCGACGCCGTTGACGATCCCGCGCAAGCGGCGCTCGCTGGTCGCGAGCACGGATGAGAGCCGGTTCGTCTCGGCGAGCAGCGCGATGACGAGGAACGTCGTCGCGACCAGCACGTCGATCCGCGAGAGATACCAGCCCAGGCTGTAGCGGGTGCCGCCGAGACCGTTCAACAGCGACTCGATCAGCAGCGCGGCAGCCGGCACGCTGAGCCACGCGTCGAAGACGGTGCGCTCGGACCGGTACAGCAGCACGAGCAGCGCGCCGCCGGAGAGCAGCGCGACCACGCCGAGCACGGCGTAGACACCGATCAGGTAGCCGCCGTCCGGACCGACGAACGGCAGCACGTCGT
The DNA here is from genome assembly GCA_003168375.1 of Vulcanimicrobiota bacterium. Classification (GTDB taxonomy): domain Bacteria; phylum Vulcanimicrobiota; class Vulcanimicrobiia; order Vulcanimicrobiales; family Vulcanimicrobiaceae; genus Vulcanimicrobium; species Vulcanimicrobium winogradskyi. The sequence goes on along the minus strand of PMSI01000003.1, from coordinate 488,318 downwards.
CGAAGGTAAAGACCAGGTGGATCGCCGCGTAGGCCGCGACGATCGTCCCCACCACGGCGGTGGCCGTGCGCACCGGCGACACGCGCCGTCCGCAGTCGCGCGGCGCGAGGATCGCATACGCCGCGAACGCGGCCGGGAGCACGGTGTGCCACACCGCCCACAGATAGGTCGAGGTGCCGGGGAGCGCGCCCAGCAGCGTCGCGCTGCCGAGCTCGGGAAGGGTCAGGATATACGGCACGAAGACGATCGCGCTGAACATCGTGCCGCATGCGAGGACGAGCAGCGAGGGCCGGCGCGAGAGCGCGAACTGGCTGAACAGGATCGCGGTGGTGATCGCGAGTCCCATCAGGACGCCGCCGCCGTAGAGCGTGATGAATCCCGGGAACGTCCCGGGGACGACCCGCGCGAATGGGATCGCGGCTACCGCGAGCGCACCGAGCGATGCGATCGCGATGAGGGCCGCTCGACGCTGTCGCGGTGAAGCCGGCAGCGTCGCAAGGTCGAAGGCCGGAGAGTTCACGCTGTTGTCGGCTTCTCTCCCAGCCGCCCGACGCCCGTACGAAATAGCATGTTCTGCGCTAAGAATCGGTAACTGTGGCCCCCCGGAATCCCGCTGGGCGCGAAACTTTACGTGCGCTCGACGAACATCGCGTCGCCGAACGAAAAGAAACGGTAATGCTGCGCGATCGCTTCCCGGTACGCCGAGCGTACGCGGGCGTACCCAGCGAACGCAGCGACGAGCACCAAGAGCGTCGAACGCGGCAGGTGAAAGTTCGTCAGGAGCGCGTCGACGACGTCGAACCGGAAGCCCGGGGTGACGAACAGATTCGTCTCGCCTTCGCCCGCGTCGACACCGCCGGTGCGCAGCGCCGCACCTTCGAGCGCGCGCAGCACCGTCGTCCCGGCGGCGATCACCCGCCGGCCGTCGCGCCGTGCCGCCGCGACCGCTGCGGCGGTCTCCGCCGGGATCGCGTAACGCTCGGCGTGCATCACGTGTTCGTCGATCGTGACGCCGCTCATCGGCCGGAACGTCCCGATCCCGACGTCGAGCACCAGCGGCGCCGTGACGACCCCCCGCGCGCGCAGCGCATCCAGCACTTCCGCGGTGAAGTGCAGCGAGGCGGTCGGCGCGGCGACGCTGCCGGGGACGCGCGCGAACACCGTTTGATAGCGCTCGCCGCGTGCCGCGTCGCCCGTGTCATCCTGAGCTTGTCGAAGGGCCACGTACGGGGGGAGCGGGACCTCGCCGTGTGCGTCGAGGAGCGCGCCGACATCGACGCCGTCGTCGAAGCGCACGACGCGCGGCCCGTCGGGGAGGACTTCGACGATCGTCGCAGCGGCCTCGCCGATCCGCAGCCGCGCCCCGGCCCGCAGCTTGCGCCCCGGACGGACCAGCGCCAGCCACTCTCGCGCGGACGGATCGAACGCGGCATGGGCCCGCGGTCGCAGCAGCAGCAGCTCCGCGCCGCCGCCGCTTTCGCGCTGCGCCCGGAGCCGCGCCCGCACGACGCGCGTCTCGTTGAGTACCAGCACGTCGCCGGCACGGAGCAGGTCGGGAAACTCCGCGAACGTGCGATGGTCGAACGCGCCGCCGGACCCGACGACGAGCAGCCGCGCTGCGTCGCGCCGCGGCGCGGGCTCGAGCGCGATCAGCGCTTTGGGCAGAGCGTAATCATAGGCCGCGGTCGTGCGCGGCGCGTCGTCGCGTTCGCCCAGCGCCGCTACGACGTCGGGACGCGTTGGCGCTCGATCTCGAGATACGACTGCAGCCGCCGGCGGTCGTCCTCCGGCATGTCGACGAAGCGCACGCCGACCTGGAACGTATCGCGCTCCAGGGCGCGGACCCAGCGCACCTCGCCGCGTGCCACGAGATGCGGCGCGCGCTTCATCGTGAACGTGTAGCGCGTGCCCTTCGGCAGGTACTGGTCGGAGATCACCCGCATCCCGGTCGCGCTGATGTCCGCGATCGCGCCGCGAAAGAGCGTGAACGAGAGCTTGTCCTCGACGACGACGTCGATGAACTTTCGCAGGCGGACGCTGTCGTCGGCGCGTTTTTCGTCAGCCATTCGTCAGCGACGTCCCGGGGAAGTAGAACGCCACGATCTCGGCGGCCGAGGCGCCGGTGGAGGCGAAGAATCGCGCGCCCCATTGACAGAGTCCGACGCCGTGACCACGGCCCGACCCTTCGATGACGAGCCGCGGTGCGGCCTGCGTCGCGTCGATCCGGACCGCGCGCAGCCAGAGACTCCGCACGACGTCGTTGCCGAGGGCACGCCGGAAGTCGGCGACGGGGATCGTCGCGACGGTCGTGCCGAGCAGGGCGACGCCGCGCGGACGGCCGGTCGGATCGGGGTCGGTGAGCGCCGTGCCGGTGAGCGTCCCGCCGGTGCGGGAGCCGAACGCCGCGACGGCGCGCTCGAGCGGGACGGTGCGCGACCAGCGGTACTCGGGCGCCGGCGCGCAGTACGGATCGTCGACCCCGTGCAGATAGGGCAGCGGCACGCCGTTCCACACGGCCGCCGAATCGGCGGTATGGCCGCCGCAGCACGATGAGTAGAACACCTGTGCCGGGCCGCCGCCGTAGAGCAGTGTCCGCCCCCGGCTGGCCTGGATCGCCGCCGTCGCCGCCGGGTGCTCGGCCTCGACGCCGCCCCAGCGCTGATCGGATTCGTCGGCGCGGACGTCCCAGGCGCGCGAGAGCGTCCGGCGCGCCAAAGCAAAGGTGCGCGCGACGATCGCTTGCGCTTGCAGCGCCGCCGCCGGCCAGGTGGGCGGAGACTCGAGGGGTACCACGCCCTGCAAGTACAGGTCGACGTCGATCGTCGTTACCAGCGCCATCTTGCCGTCGGGCATCCCGACCGTGGAGGGCGCACCACGCCAGCGCTTGCCGCCGAACGAGAACGTTCCGTCCGCCGCGACCTGCGGCGTCTCGCCGCGCGTGTCGTACGCCACCAGCACGCGGATCTGCGGCGAGAGGGGATCCCACACGTCGATCCCGCCGGTCGCGATCGTCGCCGCGGCGCCGAGCCCTTTCAGGAACAGCGCGCGAGCGATCACAGCAGACGCTGCTGCGCGTCTTCGCGCGCGCGCAGCCCGAGGTGGGCGAGCGCGGCGGGGGTGGTCTTGCGGCCTTGCGCGGTGCGCTGCACGAAGCCGATCTTGAGCAGGTACGGCTCGACCACGTCTTCGAGGGTCTCCACGTCCTCGGTCAACGTGGCGGCGATCGCATTGATTCCCACCGGGCCGCCCCCGTACTGGTTGGCGATCGTGTCGAGATAGGCGCGGTCGAGCCGGTCGAGCCCGCGCGCGTCGACGCCTTCGCGCCGCAGCGCTTCGTCGGCGACCTCGGCGGTGATCACGCCCCCGGCGCGGACCTCGGCGAAGTCGCGCACGCGGCGCAGCAGCCGGTTCACGATGCGCGGCGTCCCGCGGCTGCGCCCCGCGATCGTGTGCGCCCCGTCGGGTTCCATCGCGATCTCGAGCACGCGCGCGCTTCGCTCGACGATGCGCTGCAGCTCCGCCGGCTCGTAGTACGCAAGGTGGTGCACGATCCCGAACCGGTCGCGCAGCGGCGCGGAGAGCATCCCGGCGCGCGTCGTCGCGCCGACCAGCGTGAAGCGCTTGAGCGGCAGCTTCAGCGTCTTGGCGTACGCGCCGCGGTCGACGACGAAGTCGATCTGGAAGTCCTCCATCGCCGGATAGAGGTACTCCTCGACGACCGTGCCGAGCCGGTGGATCTCGTCGATGAACAGGACGTCGCCGGTTTCCAGCGAGGTCAGGATCCCGACCAGGTCCTTCGGCTTCTCGAGCGTCGGACCCGAGGTCGGGCGCATCGTTCCGGAGGTCGCACGCGCGATCAAGTTCGCGAGCGTCGTCTTACCGAGCCCCGGCGGCCCCGAGAAGAGCACGTGCTCGAGCGGCTCGCCGCGCCGCGCGGCGGCATCGATCGCGATGCGCAGGTTGTCGACGATCTGTTCTTGCCCAACGTAGTCTTCGAACGAGCGCGGGCGCAGCGTCGCGCCGTAGACCTCGTCCTCGAGCGAAGCGTCCACCCCGACCACCCGCGGCTCGGCTTCGACAGCCGGTGCATCCGCGGGGCCAACGATCTTCTTGCGGACCGAATCACTCATGCCGGGGTTCCCGTCGCTTTGCGCTGGCGGTAGATCTCGGAGAGCAGCGTCTCCGCGTCGCGCACGTCCGGCGCGCGCTCGAGCGTCTCGGCGATCATCGTTTCCGCTTCGACGCGCTTGTACGCGAGCTGCAGCAGCACCGCGAGTGCCTCGCTTGCGAACTCGGGCATCGGCGGTTTGTCGGGAACCACGCGCTGCGGCGCATCCTGGATCAGCAAGAAGCGCGCGACCTTGCCCTGCAGCTTGGCGACGATGTCGCGCGCCTTCTGCTGACCGATCCCGGGCAGCGACTTGAGAAAGGCGTGGTCGCCCTCGTCGATCGCGCGGGCGATGCGGCCCATCGGCGCCGAGAACGCCCGGGCCGCGGATTTCGGGCCGATCGACGCTACCGAGAGCAACGCCTCGAAGAACTCGCGCTCGATGCCGTTGGTGAAGCCGAAGAACGTGTAGCGGCCTGCATTGCCGTCGAGCGCGAAGTGCGCGTAGATCTCGAGCGTGACGGGCGCACCGCTGTCGGGAACCTTGGTCGCGATGCTCGGCGGCAGCACGACATCGTACGCGAGCCCGCCCGCCTCGACGCGCACGGTCTCACCCGCACGTTCCAGCACGGTCCCGACAATGCGAGAAAACACTAGGCGAGCCGGGTGGCGCGCGAGCGGCGCTGCGGGATCACGACGCCGAGTTCGGCGAACCGGTCGCGTTGTGCTTCTACATTCGCGAAGGCGATTGCCAGCGCGAGCGCGTCGCTGACGTCGTCGGGCTGCGGCGGGGCGGCCAGGCCGAGCAGCTGGACCACCATCCCCTTCACCTGCGCCTTCGTCGCGGAGCCGCTGCCGGCCAGCGCGCGCTTGACGGACGCATGCGCCAGATCGTGCACCGTCACGCCGTTCGCGCCCGCGGCGAGCGCGATCACGCCGCGCGCGTGGCCCATCAGCACTGCGGTCTGCGGGTGCTCGTACGACGTCCACAGCTCCTCGACCACCATGCAGTCCGGGCGCGTCGCGCGGACGACCTCCACCATCGCGTCGTGCAGCTGCACCAGCCGCTGCGCGAGCGGGTGCTTCGGGTTCGGCTGCAGCACGCCGCCTTCGATCAAGCGCAGCGCTCCGTCACGCACCTCGACGACGCCGTAGCCCGTCGTGCGCAGGCCCGGGTCGACGCCGAGGATGCGCCGCGCGTTCACGGTCCGCCGGAACGCATGACGTGGAGCACGACCGATTCGCCGGGTTTCAGTTGGCTGTTCGCCTCAGGCTCGGTGCGCACGACTTGGCCGTCTTGAAGCGAGCTGTCCGGAGTGTACGCGATGTTGCCGATTTGATAGCCCTGCGCCGTCAGCACCCGCTTTGCTTCATCGAGCGACATTCCGGCGACGTCGGGGACGCTGCCCGAGACGCTGACGAAGATCGTCACCGGTGAACCCTTCTTCGCCTGGTTCCCGGCCGGCGGCTGCTGCAGCGAGATCTTTCCGGTCGGGTTCGCAGCGTCGACCGTGTACGCGCGCACGACGTTGAAGCCGGCGGCCTGAAGCCCCGCCTGTGCGCTCTCCGCGTCGCCGCCGACCACGTTGGGAACCTCGACCGTCGATGGGCCCGTGCTGACGATCACCGAGACGTCGGAGTTGGGCGCGGCCGTCGATCCCGGTTGCGGATCCTGCGATGCGACGACGCCGGCCGGGATCGAATCGCTCTCGGTCCGCTGCGCGACGACGAGCCGCAAGCCGAGCGGCGCCAGACGTGTGCGCGCATCTTGTTCGGTCATCGTGACGACGTCGGGGACCGCGATCGGCTTCGTACCTTTCGACACGGTCAGCGTGACCAGCGAGTTCTGCCGCACCGACGTGCCCACAGCCGGGTTGACGTCGATCACCTGCTTCGCCGGCACCTTGGCGCTGTACGCTTCGACGACTTTGTAGCGCAGCTTCGCGTCCTGCAACCGTCGCTGCGCATCGTCGCGGTTGTAGCCCTTGACGTCCGGGACGTTCACGTGCGGGAGACCGCCGGAGACGACCAGCGTCACGAGCTCGTTCTTGGCGAGCTTCGTCCCCGCCGGAGGGTCCTGCCGGATGACCTGGTCCTGGGGGACGCCCTCGTTCGGCTCGTAGGTGACCTTTGAAAGCAGCCCGAGCGCCGCGAGCTCCTGCTGCGCTCTGACCCCGCTCTGCCCTTGGAGATTTGGCACGTCGATCGTCTTGGCCGGTCCGCCGAGCCCGCGCAGCGCGAAGAAGCCGATCAGGATCGCAGCGACCAGGAGCCCCGCATACGCGAGCCAGCGCCGGTCCGGTACGGGCTGCACGTAGTCCATCTGCTCGGCCGCCCACGAATCCCGCTTCTCCGGGCGGTCGGGCGCGACCGAACGGCGCGGCGGCGGTTTCGGGACCGTGACCGTGCCGAACCGGGAGGTCGGTGCGTCGGCGAAGGCGTCCGCACCATGGGTGACGTTCGGCCGCTCGCGGGCCTCGCGCAGCGCGCTGGCCAGCTCGGTCGCCGAGGAGAACCGCTCGGTGGGATCCTTGCGCAGGAGCCGCCCGACGATCGAGGCGACCGCCGGGCTGACCCCGGTCGTTGCGGGATCGATCGGTTTGGGCGCTTCGGAGACGTGCTTGAGCGCGACGACGACCGGGTTCTCGCCGCTGAACGGCAGCGCACCGGTGAGCATCTGGTACAGGACGACGCCGACCGAGTAGAGGTCGCTGCGCTCGTCGATGTCATGCCCTTGCGCCTGCTCGGGCGAGATGTACGCGACGCTGCCCATCACCATCCCCGGCTGCGTCACGCCGAGGGTATGCTCCGAGACGGCGCGCGCGATCCCGAAGTCGCTCAGCTTGACGACGTCGTCCTTGGTGACCAGGATGTTCGCCGGCTTGACGTCGCGGTGCAGCAGCCCCTGGCGGTGCGCGTATGCCAGACCGCTCGCGATCTGAATCGCGTAGTCGACGGCGACCGGTTCGGGCAGGACGCGCTCGTCGCGCATGATATCGCCGAGCGTCGCGCCGTCGACCAGCTCCATCACGATATAGTACGAGTGGTCTTCGCTCCCGAAGTCGTAGACGTTGACGATGTTCGGATGGGAGAGCTTCGCCGCCGACTGCGCCTCGTACGAGAACCGCTTGACGAAATCGTCGTCGCTCGCGTACTGCTCGCGCAACACCTTGATCGCGACCCGTCGGCGCAGCAGCGTATCGGTACCGACGTAGACGTTCGCCATCCCCCCGTTGCCGAGGGTTCCGTCGACACGGTACCGGTTGTTGAAGATGCGCTCGGCCGAGGGATTCATTTTGACGGCGCTCCGCCCCAGGCTGCGCGCCCCCCACGCTTCGCGCGGGGCCCCCAGGACCGAGCTCGCAACAACGCTTCGAACAGGGCGCGATCTTCCTGCGCTCGCTCCGCCGCCATTGTTCTCCTAACTTCGCGATTGGGCGAGGGCGACCCGCAGGACGTCGCGAGCGATCGGGGCAGCGTACGTTCCACCGTACCCGACGTTCTCGATCACGATCGCCACCACGACGCGCGGCGCCTCGGCCGGCGCGAAGGCGACGAACCACGCGTGCGAGCGACCGTGCGGGTTCGTCGCGGTCCCGGTCTTCCCGGCGACGGTCACGCCGGGGAGTCGAGCGGCCGTCCCCGTCCCGCGCTTGACGACCTGCACCATCAGATCGCGAACCTCGTGCGCGGTCTCGGCGGTGATCGGCTGCGCGATCGTCTCGGGACGCGTCGCGACCCCGGTCTCACCCCCGGCGATGCGACGCACCAAGTACGGCCGCGGGGTCGTGCCGTCGCGCGCGACCGTGGCACCGATCAGCGCCATGCGCATCGGCGTCACCAGGAGCGAGGCCTGGCCGAACCCGAGCTGGGCGAGGATCCCGGCGTAGACGTCCTTCTTCGCCGGCAGGCGATCGCGCGAGACCGGCAGATCGAAAGCGACGGGCTGACCGAGCCCCCATTTGGCGGCGTATTCGAACCAGGTGTCGACGCCGATCTTCAGTGCGATCTGCGCGAAGTCGACGTTCGAGCTGAGCGCGAAGGCGCCGGCGAGGTCTTGCGTTCCGGTCGTCTCCTCTTCGTCGTTGTGCACGGTGAAGTTGCCGATCCTCAGACCGCCGTTGTCGCTGAACGTCGACTGCGGCGTGACGACCCCGGCGTCGAGCGCGTCGGCCGCCGTCACGATCTTGAACGTCGAGCCGGGCGGATACAGACCGGCCGTCGAGCGGTCGAGCAGCGGCGAGGCGGGGTCTTTCAGCAGTGACGTCCAGCGCGCATCGAGCTGGTTGGGGTCGTAGCTCGGGATCGACGCGAGCGCGAGAACCGCACCGGTCCGCGGGTCGAGGACGATGCCCGCGGCGCGCGCGTGGCGCGAGAGACCTGCGACCAGCGCGCTCTGAATCGTGAGGTCGAGCGTCGTGACCACGTCGGCGCCGCGCGGTGCACCTTGCGTCCCGGCGACGATCTGGCGGAGCTGCGTGAGCGGGTCGACCGCGTCGGTGTGCGCGGTGAGAACGCGGTCGAACGCGTCCTCGAGTCCCGACGTTCCGTAGCGTGACGATGCGTAGCCGATCGCTTGCGCGACTAGCGCGCCTTGCGGATACGTGCGCTTCTCGCCGCGCGTCACGGCCAGCGGCGTACCGTTCGAGGCCAAGATCGAGCCGCGTCCGGTAGCGATCTGACTGTGCCGTGGATTGTACTGGTTTTCCGCCAGCTTCGGTCCGATGACGACCTGCACCCAGAACTGGCGCAGCGCGAGCAGGGCGAACAACACGACGAAGATCGCCGCAAGCCGTGCGATCGCCCGATCGGTCACTCGGGAGCTGCGGGAGCTGCGGGAGCTGCGGGAGGTGCGCTTCGCTCGCGGAGCAGCGTGTAGCCGCCGCTGGTGCGAACGGCGAGGTGCGGGTGCCCGGGGTCGCCGGCGATCGCCTCGTTCAGGAGCCGGTGCGCGAGCTCGTCCTCGAGGCCATCGATCGCGAGCACCGCGTCGACGGCGACGTCTTCGAGCAGCGGTCCGGCTACGTACGCGGCCGCGGGGATCGTCTCCCACAACCGCTCTTCGTACGGCGCTTCGCGCCACGGGCCGCGCTTCCCGAACACGGTGGCATGATAGTCCCACGCGCACAGCCGGCGCTCGTTCCAGACGAAGTGATCGCGCACGCAGCTGCGGCGGCAGATCGCGCACTGCACCAGGGATTCCGGCGCGTGCGTGAAGGCGTCGATGATATCCTCGGGCAGGTCTTCCGGATTGACGACCGTGTCGTCGCCGAGTGCTTCGGGGACCGGGGCCGACCAGCCGATCCGGGCCAGCAGCTCGAGTTCGCGCAGCGACGACACGAACGACCGCTCGTCGGAGGGATCGAAGGTCTGATCGGTCCAGCCCGCGAGGTTGTCGGCGGCGACGCCGACACGCTGCCAGTTCTCACCGAGGACGACCCCGATCGGCGTCCAGGCCAGCGGAACGAGCCACGCGGTCACCTGCCGGTTCTCGGGGACCAGGCTGGACGTGAACGCGAGCGTGCTCGCGTTGCCGCCGAGCACGTACGCCCGCGCGTCGCTCTTGGTCGCTGGTTCGGCAACGATCGGCATGCTCACCGGCCCGGCGTACGGCGCCGCGCGGGTCTGCTCCCGCTACCGCGAAGGCGTCGGGGCCGCGCCGGTCATGCCGTGACCAGGGCGTAGACTCCCACGAGCGCGACGAAGGCGCCGCTCAGGACCTCGCCGTACCGTTCGAGCGGTCCGAGCGAGACGCGCTGCAGTCCGGCGATCGCGAAGGACGACGCGGCGACGTATGTGGCGATGGTCGAGAGCGCGAAGACGCCGGCCATCACGCCGATCAGCCCCGGTCCGTACGTCGACGCCGCGAAGAACGCCGGGATCCCCTCGATCATCGGCGACGAGCCGAGGATGAAAAGGAGTGCGGTCCTTCCGGCTACAGCATGGTCGTGTTCATGCAGGACGGCGGCCCCGCCCTCGACCGCGTGCCAGTCCTCAACATGGTGCTCGTGCCAGTGGATGTGCTGCGTCGCGTCTGCGTGACGGTGGACGTGGGCATGCGCCATGTGCGGATGACCGTGATCGTGATCCCCGCGCAGCTCGCGCCAGCCCGAGTAGCCGATCCACGCTCCAAACGCGATCAGTGCGACCGCGGCGACCACGTTCACTGCATGCCCGTAGCGGACGGCCAGCGAGGCACCGACTGCCCAGAGGATGAGCCCAAGAAACAGCGTCGATGCAACATGGCCAAAACCGGCAATCGCTGCCGTCCGTGCCGTGCGGACGACGGACCAGCCCTGCTGCCGGCCGACGACGACGATCGGCGCCCAATGATCGGGGACGAGGGTATGCAGGACGCCGACCGCGGCGACCGTCGCGACCAGCAGCGGGGCCGTCATGATAGCGCCCTCATACCCTGCGCGTGACGATCGTTAGGCGAGCTTTCCGGTATACGACTCCAGCAGGTCCCAGGCGGTCGCGCCGAACTCAGCCTTCCAGCGCTTGTAGAAGTCCGGGAGCTTCGCGCGCATCGAGGCGCGGTCTGCGGCGCCCAGGGTGTTCACCACCATCCCTTGCGACTGCAATTTGCCGATCAGCGTGTCGTTGAGCTTCATCACGTCCTTGCGCTGGCGATCGGTGATCGTCGAGGCGTTCCGGGTGACGATCCCCTGGACGTCGGCCGGGAGCTTGCTCCACCACTCGGTTTCGGCCAGCAGCCAGTAGCCGCCCCACATGTGGCCGCTCAGGCTGAGGTTCTTCTGCACCTCGAAGAAGCGCGCGAACTCGATGTTCGCCAGGGGATTCTCCTGGCCGTCGACCACACGCGTCTGCAGCGCCGTGTACAGTTCGCTGAAGTTCAGCGGGGTCGGCGCGGCGCCGAGCGACTTGAACACGTCGAGCGCCATCCGGCTGTTCGGCGTGCGAATTTTGAATCCGCTGAGATCGCCGGCCTGTTTGATCGGTTTCGTGCTGGTCGTGATCTGGCGCATCCCGTTCTCCCAGATCTTGTCGAACGCGTGGATCCCCTTCGTGGCGATCTCGGCGCGAACGTAGGCGCCGAGCTTGCCGTCGAAGGCGCGGAAGGCGTTCGCTGGATCGGCGAACGCGTACCCGACGCTTTGGATCGCGGCGACCGGTACGACCGCTTCGAGGATCCCTCCGTCGAGCGTCATGACCTGCAGCGCGCCGGACCTCAACTGCTGCAGCATCGCCGTGTCGCCGCCGAGCTGGTTGTTCGGGAAGACCGTCACGTCGAGACGCCCGTTCGTATCCTTGCGGACCGCGTCCCAGAGGTCTTTCATGGCGATGCTCAGCGGGTGATCGACCGGCTGATTCGTCCCGGCCTTGCCGCTGAAGTCGGCCGCCCTCGCCGGCGAGCGGACGAATCCGATCGTCGCGAACGCCGCAGCGGACGCAGAGATGAACGCACCGCGCGTCTTGCCGATCATGGTTGCCTCCGGATCAGATGAAGCCATTTGACGAGGAGTAGCGTACGGCGAGTCGGCAATCCTTTCAGATGGCTTCCGCTCTACCACCGCTGCACGGCGTGCGCGTCGTCGAGGTCGGCAACTTCATGGCCGTCCCGTTCTGCGGGATGCAGCTCGCCGATCTGGGCGCCGAGGTCGTGAAGGTCGAGAATCCAAGCGGCGGCGACCTGACCCGCGCGGCCGGGCCGTTTCTGGGTGGCGAGAGCTCGAATTTCATCCGGCTCAACCGCAACAAACGCAGCCTCGCGCTCGACCTCAAGGCCCCCGAGGGGAAAGCGCTGTTCCGGCGCCTAGCGGCGAGCGCCGACGTCGTGATCGAGAACCTGCGTCCCGGCACGATGGACGGATTGGGCCTCGGGTACGGCGTGCTCTCGGCGGAGTCGCCGCGGCTGATCTACCTGGCCGCGACCGGCTTCGGCAACGACGGTCCGTACGCGGACCTGGCGGGGCTCGATATCATCGCGCAGGCGATGTCGGGGCTGATGAGCATCACCGGCGAGCAGGGTGCGCCCCCGGTGAAGGTCGGCGTCCCGATCGCCGACCTCACCTGCGCGCTCTATGCGACGATCGCGGTACTCGCCGCACTGCGCGCGCGCGACCGCGACGGACACGGTCAGTTCATCGACGTTTCGCTGCTCGAGTCGGCGGTCTCGCTCGCGGTTTGGGAGGCGGGGCGTTACTTCGCGACCGGCGAGATTCCGAAGCCGTCCGGCTCGGCGCATCAAGCGATCGCGCCGTACCAGGCCGTGCGCTCGGCCGACGGCTGGTTCACCTTCGGCGCCAACACGCAAGCGCATTGGCTCCGCTGCTGCGCGGTGTTCGGGCTCGACGAACTGACTCACGACGAACGGTTTTCCGCCAACGAGCGCCGCCTGGAGAACCGCGACGCCCTGATCGCCGCCATCGAGGCCGTCACGACCAGGGAACCGTCGGCCTACTGGACCGAGCGGCTGGGCGCCGCCGGCCTGCCGTGCGGGCCGATCCACACGTTCGATCGCGTGTTCAACGACCCGCATCTGAACGCGCGCAACTTTTTCGTCGACGCACCGCACCCGACGCTCGGCGCAGTGCGACAAGTCGGTTCGCCGATGCGGTTCTCGGCGACGCCGGCGCGCATCGAGCGCGCGGGACCGCTGCTCGGCGGCGATTCCGCGGAGGTGCTGCGCGGGATCGGCGTCTCGGACGAGGAGCTCGACGGACTCTTCCGCGACGGCGTCGCGGTGCAGGCATGATCCGCGTCGAGCGCCGCGAGCGCGGCATCGTCTGGGTCGTCTTCGACCGGCCGCAAGCGCGCAACGCGATGACCTTCGCGATGTGGCAGCGGCTGCGCGAGATCACCGTCGAGCTCGCGGCCGATCCTTCGCTGCGCGCGGTGGTGTTGACCGGTTCGGGCGACGCGGCGTTCGTCGCCGGCACCGACATCGCCGAGTTCCGCGCGTTCCGCGGCGCCGACGACGGCGTTGCGTACGAGGCGCGCATGCACGGCGTGGTCGACGCGCTCGAAGCGCTCCCCGTCCCGGCGATCGCCGCGATCGCGGGGGCATGCACCGGTGGCGGCGTCAGCATCGCGGCGGCGTGCGACCTGCGGATCGGCGCACCCGGCACGCGCATCGGCGTCCCGATCGCGCGCACGCTGGGAAACTGCATCTCCCTGCGCAACGTCGCGCGCGTCGGCGAGCTCATCGGTCTCGACAAGGTCAAGGCGTTGCTGCTCAGCGGCGTGCTGCTCGACGCGGACGACGCGCACAGGCTCGGTTTTCTCACCGAAGTCGTCTCCGACGCGGCAAGCCTGCACGCGCGCGCGCAGGAGCAGGCCGAAGCGATCGCCACGCTGGCGCCGCTGACGCTGCGCGCCAGCAAGGAAATGGTTCGCCGGCTGCGGTCGGCGACGCCGCTCCCCGACGACGAGGATCTCATCCGGCTCTGTTACGGAAGCCATGACTTCCGCGAAGGCCTCACGGCGTTTCTCGACAAGCGCCGCCCGCACTGGACGGGCGAGTAGCGCACGAGTTCAGTGCCGGTGCGCGACTTTGTCCCTCAGCTCGGGGACGAAGTGCTCGCCGCGGACCACCTGCACCTCGGTGATCAGCACGACCCCGGAGCGGCGGTCGAGCAGCGGCAGCACCGCGTCGAGGATCGGGTCGGCGTGGTCGCGGGTCACCACGGTCACGAGCAGGGCGAGATCGCCATCGCGTTTCCCATGGTGGCCGAATCCCGTGCAGCCCGGAATGATCGTGTAGCCGGTCGCGTGCTCTTGCAGGACGCCGCGGACGGCGTCGACTTGGTCGCGCTCGAGGATGATCTCGAGCCGCTTCATCGTGTTCAGAATGCGGCGGCGCATGGTGCCTCATTCCAGGCCGGTCGCGCGAATCCGCGTACCGGAGATCCGCTAGGCGCCAAGGTGGGCCGCGATCGCCGCGGCGTGCCGGCGGATCGCGGGATCTTGGGTCCCGTAGCGCAACGCCTTGGCGATCGCGCGCCGGGCGATTCCCCACCGGCCGGAACGCGCAGCCGTCCAGGCCACGGCGTCCTCGGCATAGATGTCGTCCCGCACCGCGAGATCGCGCCGGGCGATGCCGTAGGCGTGGTCGACCCGGACGCCGTGATCGGCCTCCCAGAGCGCGATCAAGCGATCGTTCACGTGCAGCGCGTCGCCGATCCGCGCCACCGCAAGGAGCACGTCACGGCTCGCCGCGGCGGCGGCGGTCTCCCCACGCGCGGCTTGGATGTCTCCGAGCAGTCCGAGCACCTCGGGGTTCGGCTGCACGGCGACGGCGCGCTGCGCGGCGGCTTCTGCGGTCGCGGTATCTCCGTTCGCGAGCGCCACCCGGACGGCGATCGTGAGCGCGCGCAGGTGCGCCGGAAAGATCGCGATCGCCTCGTCCGTCGCGCGGCCGGCCGCGGCCGTGTCGCCGGCCTCGAGCGCGAGTTCCGCGGCGCGGGCGTGCAGCCAGGCGCGGCGCTCCGCCGGCGTGTCGTAGATCGCATCGGCCCGGCGCATCGCGCGTTCGACGTGGGCCCGAGCATCGGCGAGACCGCCGGTCTCCTCTTCGAGCCGCGCCGTGACGACGTCGAACGCCGGATCGTCGCGATACGCTCCCGCGATTCGGCGTGCGCCCGCGACGTCGCCCAGCTCCAGGTCGAGCGCTGCTTCTTCCGCCGCCAAGCCGGGATCGTCGCGCAGCCAGATGCGAGCGCGAGCGATCGCCGCCTTCGCTTCGCGGAAGCGGTGCAACGTGAGCAGCGCGCCGGCCAGCGCGGCCTCGCCGGCGATGTTACCGCGCGGCTGAGCGACGAGTGAGATGCGCGCCGCCTGTTCGGCACGCACGACATCACCGATGTCGCCGCGTTCGCGGTAGCGCTGCACGTATTCCCCCGAGAGCATGCGCGGCGTCAGCATGTCGCCCCGCACGCGTCCGGCGCGCGATTCGAGAAACGCGATGCTGGCGTCGCGGACGCGCCAGTCGGGCTTGACCGCCGCGGCGGGTGCCTCAGCGGCTGCAACCGGCGCCTTCCCGTTCAGGTATGCCGGCCAGGCCGCGAGCGCGACCAGCGCGCTCGCGGCGATGACCGTT
The DNA here is from genome assembly GCA_003168375.1 of Vulcanimicrobiota bacterium. Lineage (GTDB taxonomy): Bacteria > Vulcanimicrobiota > Vulcanimicrobiia > Vulcanimicrobiales > Vulcanimicrobiaceae > Vulcanimicrobium > Vulcanimicrobium winogradskyi. The sequence continues at coordinate 473,148 of PMSI01000003.1, read as the reverse complement.
ACCGCGGAAAGCCGGCGCTTAGTGCGGCGCCCCGCCATACGGGAAGACGGCCGGCGTGACGTTGTCCTGCGCGTTCTTCTGCGAAACGTTGTCGGTGGTCAGGCACGGCGACTCCTTGCCGTCGTCCGGAATGAGGCCGAGCGCGCTGAGTGTGTTGCCGAACACCGCGCCGAGCGAGATGTCGATCACGTCGTCCGGCAGCCCGCGGCCCCCGAACGTCCCGCCGGTAGCGCCACCGGTCTCGACGCCGAGATACGCGGCGGAACCGGACTTCGAGAGATCGGCCGCGATCTCGTCGGGGATTAGGATCGCCTGCAGCGTCGCGGCGTGCGCCGCGTCGCGTCCGGCGACGCTGGTGGTGAACGAACCGATCTCTTGATAGAGCGTCTGTCCGGAGACCGGCAGCTGCCAGGGCGCGGTTTTGTTGGTTCCGTCGTGATTGGCGAACTGCTGGAACAGCTCTTTCACCGCCGGACGCCCCAGGCGTTCGATCTGTTTGAACTGCGCCTGGCTTCCCGTGTTCAGGTTCGGGACGGAGGTCGAACCGCCGTTGCAGCTCGACGTGCAGAGCACGACGGCGTAGACCGCGACGAAGCTGAGGATGGATTGTCGCATGGTCTCTCCTATGTTCCGCTGACGGTGCTGGTGGTCGCCCAGAGATGGATCACCTGAGAACCGGAGGCCGGAGCGATCAGCGACCTCGGAGCCTCGATCACGATCGAGAGCACGTTGAACGAGTTGCTCGAGAGCGCGTCGTTCGGAGTCCCCTGTACGCAGCTCGCAAACGCGCCCGCCGGAGCCGGGAACTTGAACGAGAACGGCGCCTTCGGCGACGCCCCCGCCGTCTGGTAGTTGCGGTCGGGCAGGAAACTGAAGAATTGGAACAGGTCGAAGAAGAACGGATCGGCGCGCGGTCCTGCGAAGACGCGCATCCCGTTCGCGAGCGCGGCGGCGCTCGTCGAGTTGAACGCGACGGTGCCGGAGAGCGGCCCGGCGGTGGATACCGTTCCCGGGACGGGCGCGAAGGGTCCGTAGACGGCGACCGTCTGCGTCGGTCCGGCGCCGATCGCCTGGACCTGGATCGCCATGTCCTCTTGGCCGGCGCTCGTTCCGTGCGCGATCTTGAACTGATACAGCACGGCCGGATCGAGCGCGGCCTGCGACGCGTTGGCGGGCGTCAAGAGCGGGCTGACGTCCATCTGCAGCACGACGTTGCTCGGATTGTCGCCGGCGGGATAGACGAAGACGTCGGTAATGTCGGCCGCGGGTCGCGCGACGACCGTCGGCGAGTCCTGATGGTCCGAGCCGCGAACGGGCAGCACGTTGTACAGGACGGCCGTGAGGACCAGCGCGAGCGCGGCCAAGCCGCTTCCGAGCGCGCCGGAGCGTGATGTCATGATGCGATCTCCTCGGTGGTTCGGGAGAGACGCTCGAAAGGGTGCGTCTACACGGTAGACGGATGCGCGCGTTCTTTGGATTGCCGCAGTTAGAGATCGACCGGCGCTGCTGCACCTGAAGGCGCATCGAGCGCGCGGCGGCGCGTTTGGAAGAACAGGTACGTGAAGACGCTGAGCAGCGCGAGCACGAGCGCGGCGCTGAGCGTCAGGTCGCCGACCGGCGACTTCCAGCCGAGCACTTGCGCGATCTCGTAGAGTGCGACGATCACCGCAAGCGCCGTGACGGCGGCGATCCACACGCGCATGATCGCGGGCAAGCGGTCGGAGCGATACGAGATCAGCCGGTGGACGAGGACCGAGTCCAGCGTATCCGTGCAGATCATTCCCACCGAGAACATCCCGCCGACGATCAACGCTCCGGCGATCCCGTGACCCGCACCGAACGCGGCCGCGTACGCCGCGATCTGGCTCGACGTCTCGAATCCGAAGCCGAAGAGCAGTCCGATCGGTATCGCGAGCAGTGCGCTCGACCCCTCGCGCAAACGTTTCGGCAGCAGCGACGTCTTCGCGCCTGCGACCCGCGTGCCGCCGGTTCGCAGCGTGCGCACGTTCATCGCGGCGACGAGCAGCAGCACGACGATCGAGACCCAGGTGCCGATCAGCTCGATCGCGGCGCCGTGTGCTGCGAAGCGCGTTCCGAGCAAGCCGACCAGCGCGGAGATCGCGAGGACCATCACGGTGTGCCCGCCGGCAAAGAACGTGCCGACGAAGCGGCTGAGCAGCGGCGTCTTCACGTAGGCGTTTCGCGTCACGTTGTCGATCGCCGCGAGGTGGTCGGGATCCGCTCCGTGGCGCATGCCGAGGACGAAGACGGTGAACGCGCCGAGGGCGATCACGCGTGGACCTCCGCCGGCCGCTGATGCTGGTGCCAGGCGAGTGCGTAGCCGACGATCGCGAGCAGCACGAGCCCCGCGACGGCGGGGACCGGCACGCCGATTCCCTGCGCGGCGAACCCTTGACCCACCATCACCGCCCCGAGCGTCGCGATGACGAACGATGTGACCAGCGGCGCGAAGCGCGCCGCGCGGTCGAACTGAGGGCGAGCGACGAGCCAGGCGGCGCTCCGCACGACGGCGATTCCGAGTACGGTCAGAACTGCGGCGAGCCCGACGCTGAACGCGACGATCAAGGCGAGTCCGTAGCCGACGCGGTGCAACGCGATGGCGGCGAGCAGCACGACCAGCGCGGCCGGACATGGAGCGATGTTCCCGCTCGCCGCGGCGACGACGGCGCTGCGGAACGTCAGCGGCGCGGTCCCCGGGATCGCGTGCGCGCGGGCGTGCGCCTCGTCGTCGAGGTGGTCGTGAGCGTGGCCTTGCTCGTGAACGTGATCGTGCGCATGGGCGTGCGCGAGCGCGTGGGCGTGTTCGTGGGTGTGTGCGAACGGCAGGCGGCGGCGGAGTTCGCGCGCGAGGGCGCGACCGCCGATGATCGTCACGACGGCCCCCGACGCCAGCGTGATCCACGGATAGACCTGCTCGGGGAGGATCCAGTTCGTCGCCGCCAACACGACGAGGCCGAGCGCGAGCACGCCGGCCGTGTGGGCGACCGTCAAAGCGGAGGCGAGCACGAGCGCCTGCCGCGGCGTGGCGCGCGCGCCGACGAGCGAGACGGCGAGGAGGGTCTTGCCGTGACCGGGCTCGAGCGCATGCAGCGCTCCGAGCGCGATCGCGAGCAGCAGCGCGCCGATGACGACCAGCGGATCGCCCGCGCCTTTGGCGAGGACGTCGGAGAGGGCATTCGACCGTGCGAGCAGAGCGCTCGCCGGCTCCGCGGCATCCGACGCGTCGGTTGCGGCGGTGTCGACGACCACGCGGCCCTCGGCATCGAGGTGCGCCGCGAGCGCGGTGCGCGCCCGCGGCGAGCCGATCAGCGCGTTTGGGTACGAACGCAGTTCGTCGGTGGGTTCGCGCGCCGCTCCGGTGACGACGTCTTTCCAACCGAGTCGCCCCACTTCGGTTCGATCGCGATACGCCAGGCGATGGAGCCCCGCGCCGATCGCCGCGGCGTACGTGGCCGTGAAATACACTGTCGGCAGACCGCCGGCACCGGGCCTGGTGCGAACGGTCGATGTCACGGGCACCAGCGCGACGTCGCGGCCGTCGACGTTCAGCGCGAGTTGCGGCGCGATCTCACGCGCGTGCGCGGCCGCCCACCGGTCGAGCGTCGTCTGCGAGGGCGTTCCGTGCGGCTCGAGCGATCGGTCCAGCGTGAAGGCCGGGATCTCGGCCAGATCGAGGACGTAGCGGACGTGGAGCCCGTCACGGTCGAGCGTGATGCGCGTCAGGTGGTTGACCGTGAAATTCCCGAGCGGATGCGCCGCCGCCGGACGCGCCACTGCGAGTACGGCGACGACAACGACCCCGGCCAACCGGAGCAGACGTCGCATGGTGATCCTTTTCGGCGTCGGACGGAACTGACCGCTGAACGGCGCGCACCGTCCGCCGGATTGCGCCCTTCGACAGGCTCAGGATGACAATGCAACCATCAGGGTTCGTGCAAGACCGGGGTTCGCCGCCGCCGGTGCCGCCGGGGATCGAGACCGGTAAGCCGCCTTACCCCGCTCAGAACGCGCGCTTGGTGTCGATCAGGATCGTCACCGGACCGTCGTTGACCAGCTCGACCGCCATCTCGGCCCCGAAGACTCCGGTCTCGACCTGCAGTCCACCGGCGCGCAAGGTCGCCGCGACCAGCTCGAAGAGCCGCTGCGCAGCTTCGCCCCTTGCCGCCGTGATGAACGACGGCCGGCGCCCCTTGCGAACGTCACCGAGCAGGGTGAACTGCGAGACGAGCAGCACCGCTCCGCCGGTATCGGCCAGGCTGAGGTTCATCGCGCCGTTCTCATCGTCGAAGATGCGCAGCCCCGCGACTTTCTGCGCCAGCGCAGTAGCATCACCCTCGCCGTCGTCGACGGCGACGCCGACCAGCGCCAGGAAGCCGCGTTCGATCGCGCCACTGACGACGCCCGCGACGGTGACCGAGGCGCGTGTGACGCGCTGCACGACGGCTCGCACCCGGGCGGAGTTCGACTGGTGTATACTCCTTCCATGGAGGTCACCGGGATCCACATCTCGTGGCGCTGGGTCGTGCTGGTCCTGCGCGGCGTGGTTGCGATCGCGGCCGGGATCGCCGCTTTCGAGATCTCGGCCGGCGCCGCCAAGGCGCTGCTGGCGGCGTACTTCGCGGCGGACGGCGTGCTCGCGCTCGTGCTGGCGGCTCGGCTGCACGTCCCGCTCGGCTCCCGGCTGCTGGTCGCCGCCGACGGTGTCGTCGGTCTCGTCGTAGCAGTGCTGCTGGTGGCGTATGCGCCCGGGATCCCGCTGCTGATCCTGATCGTCTCGCTCTGGGCGATCGCGACCGGGGTGCTGGAGTTCGTCGCGGCCGTCTTCATCCCGCGGATATCGGCGCTCTCGTGGGGGATCGCGCTGATCGGCGTCGCGTCGTGCGGGGTCGGGATCGTGATGCTCGACTGGACGAACCTCGCCGAGATCGGGCTGCTCTACTTCTTTGCGGCGTACGCGATCATCGCCGGGTTGCTCTTCCTCGCGCTCGCGATCGCGGTCGCCCGCGCGGTGCGTACCGGCCGCGCGAAGAACCACATCGCCGGCTGATAGCGCAAGCTCCCTACCAGACCGTCATCGCGCCGGCGAAGAGTCCGGCGAGCTCTTCTTCGCCGACCCGTCGCGGTGCGTTCGCGAGCAGCCGCTGCTGCGCGAATGCGCCGGCGACCAGCCGCGGAACGTCGGCGTCCGCGTACCCGAGGGCACGCAAGCCGTTCGGCATCCCCGTCGCGCGCATCAGCCGCCCCAGCGCGACGGCGAGCGCGTCGCCGATCTCGTCATCGTGCTTGGTGCGCTCGGCCCCGAGCAGCATCGCGATGCGGCGGTGTTTCTCCGGTGCCGCGGACGCGGTGAACCGCGCGACCGACGGCGCGGAGACGATCACCGACATACCGTGCGGCACCATCGCGTGGTCCGCGTCGTACTCCGGCGGGCGGTAGCCGTGCACGAGCCCGGCGACGGCGTACGCCATTCCGTGCGGCACGTGCACGCCCGCGTTTCCGAAGCCGATCCCCGCCAGCGTGGCGGCGTACATCACCGCCTCGCGCGCCTCGTCGTCGCCGGCATCGTGCACGGCACGTTCGAGATTGTCGCCGAGGAGACGCAGCGCTTCGGCGCACGCGAGATCGCTGTACGGGTTCGCCCCCTGCGAGAGCGGGCGCGCCAGCGGGCTTGCCGGACGCGGCCGGTCCGTGTACGGCCGCGCCGTGTACGACTCGAGCGCGTGCGCGAGGACGTCGAACCCGCTCGACGCGACGACCGTCGCCGGGAGCGTGCGCGTCGCGTCGGGATCGACGATCCCGAGCGTCGGGCGAAGACGCCGCGAAGCGATCCCGGTCTTCACCTCATGCGCCTCGAAGTCGAAGATCGCGATCCCGGTGCACTCGCTCCCGGTCCCCGAGGTCGTCGGGCACGCGATGTGCGGCGCCAACGGGCCGGGTACCGCGGCGCCTTCGCCGAGCGGCGCGTTGACGTAGCGTTCGAACGGCGCCGGATAGGTGGCGTAGAGGTTCGCCGCCTTGGCTGTGTCGATCACCGAACCGCCGCCGACCGAGACGTAGCCGTCGACGCGCGCATCCTGCGCGAACGCGGCGGCGTCGCGGAACGAGCCGTCGGTCGGCTCGATCCGCACGCGGTCGAACTCGGCGACGTCGACGCCCGCGTTCCGCAGCGAACGGCGTGCGCGCTCGACGAACTCGAGCTTCGCGAGGCGCGGATCGGTGAACAGCGCGACGCGCCGCAGCCCGGCCGTGGCCGCTTCGGGCCCGACCTCGTCGATCGCACCGCGCCCGAACTTCACCCGGGGTGCCTCGACCTCGAGGATCGATTCGTGCTCGTGCGGGACGTCGTGCATCGTGCGGTGGAAATCTCACGCACGATCCCGCCTCTCCTCTTCGGCGAGCGTCCCCGCCGCCGGGCGCCGCCCTTACGAGCCACTTACGGACGGGCGAACGTAAGCCGCCCGTAACGCCGGTGCGCCATGCTACCTCCACGAACCGACTCCACAGGAGCCAGCACATGAAACTCTTTCCGGTGATCGCGGCGGTGTGCATCGCAGCGTGTGCACTCGCCGTTCCCAAACCTGCCCAGGCGGATCTCGCGTTCCAGGGCGGCCCAGTGCTCAAGTCCTTCCAGATCGTACCCTTCTACTACGGGCCCTGGAAGCCGGCGGACGTGGACGCTCATCAGAAATATCTGGTCGGGCTGGCGCAGTATATCTCCGGAGCGAACGCGCCCGCGAACTCGGAGCCGACACTGGTGCAATACGGCGTCACGTCGGCCGGCGTCGCGAGCGCGGTCCTGCAGACGGCGCCCTCCACGCCGATCACCACCGACGGCCCCGGCCTCGTCACCATCATCCACGCCGCTCAGAACGCCGGCAAGCTTCCGCCATACGCGACAAATCGCCTCATCATGGTGCTCCTTCCGAACGGCTCGACCGTGAAGGAGCACTGCGCGTACCACGCCGCGGAAGCGGTCGGCAAGTATTGGGCCGTCGTGACGCAGGGCTGCTCGCCGTGGCTGCTCGTCAGCGCGCACAAGATCTTCGAAGCCGCGACCGACCCGGCGCTCGGCCTCAAGCCGGCGCACAATGCGTGGAGCGAAGCGGTCGATCCGTGCAGCACGAGCTTCCCGCTCTGGTTCGGCACGATCCCGGGCGCGTTCGACAACAGCACGCACTCGTGCTCGACGACCGGGTATAGCACGACGTCTTCGGCGCCGCCGCCCGGATCGTTCACCGCGGTGTGGACGACGAGCGCGGATCCGGAGATCCAAATGAGCGGCGCGTCATATGCCTCCTATCGCGCGCGGTACGATGAACTCTGGAACGTCGGCTGGCGCCTGCACATCCTGCAGCCGTACGTCGTCAACGACACGGTGTATTACAACGCCGTGTGGCGTCCCGCCGGCGGTGCCGAGGTGCAGATCTACGGCGTGCCGTACGCGACGTACCGCGCGAAGTACGATGCGTTGTGGCAGCAGGGGCTCCGGCTCGCGATGCTGCAGCCGCACGTCGTCGGCGGCCAGGTTCTGTACGACGCGGTCTGGCGTCCGAGCAGCGAGAACGAGACCCAGGTTTACGGCTACGCGTACGCCGACTTTCGCAAGCGCTACGACGACCTCTGGGGGAAGGGATGGCGCCTGAAACTGTTGCAGCCGTACGTTGTTGGCGGCGACGTGCGCTACGATGCGGTCTGGCGTCCGAGCAGCGAGAACGAGACCCAAGTATATCGCTCGACGTATCAGGACTTCCGCACGAAGTACGACGCGCTGTGGAAGCAAGGATGGCGCCTGAAACTCCTACAGCCGTACGTCGTCGCGGGGAGCGTTCGCTACGACGCGGTATGGCGAACCAGCGCCGCCTCCGAAAGCCAAGTCTACGGTGACGCGTATCCGCAGTTCCGCACGCGCTACGACCAGCTCTTCCCGAGCGGCTTCCGCCTCGAGATGCTCGGCGCGTACTGAGCCGGCGCAGCAAACCGGGCTGGTGATCCCGTCCGGGCCGCTCGGCCGCCGGAGCTGACCCTGCGGGGCGCAGGAGGGCTGGGGTGGAACGAACGGGCGTGGCCGAGCCGATTCTCTCGACGCGCGACGTCGTCAAAGTCTACGCGGGGTTCACCGCGCTCGACGGCGTCTCGCTCGACGTCGCCGAGGGGACGATCCACGCGATCATCGGACCGAATGGCGCGGGGAAGACGACGTTCTTCAACGTGCTCTCAGGGTTTGCGCCCGCGACGCGCGGCAGCGTTTGCTTCGGCGGGACCGAGATTTCGCACTTGGACCCGGCGGGGATCGCGCGGATGGGAATGGTCCGAAGCTTTCAGATCAACAGCATCTTCCCGCACCTGACCGTGCTCGACAACGTGAAGATCGCGCTCCAGGCGCGCACGCCGCTTTCGCGCAAATTCTTGGCCTCGCCGAGCGTGACCGCCGTTCTCGACGATCCCGCGCGCGCGGCGCTCGACGCGGTCGGGCTCGACGACGAGCGCGCGCGGATCGCGGTGAACCTCCCGTACGGCAAGAAGCGCTCGCTGGAGCTCGCCATCGCGCTTTCGCAGGATCCGCGCGTGCTGCTGCTCGACGAGCCGACCGCGGGGATGGGCGTCGAGGACATCGACCGCGTCGTCGAGCTCGTGAAGCGGATCGCTCCGGGCCGTACGATCGTGCTGGTCGAGCACAACCTGCGCGTCGTCGCCGACCTCTGCGATCGCGTGACCGTGATGACGCGCGGCAAGGTGCTGGTCGAAGGAACGTACGAGGAGGTGCGCAACGACGTTCGCGTGCAGACGGCGTACCTCGGCGGAGGGACGCACTGATGCTGGCGCTGCGCGGTGTTCACGCCTACTACGGCGAGTCGCACATCCTTCACGGTATGACGCTGACCGTCGAGACCGGCGAGGTCGCGACGCTGGTCGGCCGCAACGGCGTCGGCAAAACGACGACGTTGCGCACGATCATGGGGATCCTGCCGGCTCGGCAAGGACAGATCGAGCTCAACGGCAGCTCGATCGTCGGAATACCGTCCGACCGCATCGCGCGCCGCGGCCTGGGCTACGTCCCCGAAGAGCGCGGAATCCTCTCCACGCTGAGCGTCTACGAGAATCTGACGCTGGCGCCGATCATCGGCAAGAGCGGCTGGACCGTCGAGCGCATCTTCGACGCGTTCCCCAACCTCAAGGAGCGCGCGAAAGCGGGCGGGACGACGCTCTCCGGCGGCGAGCAGCAGATGCTGGCAATCGCGCGCGTCCTGCGCTCCGGCGCGCGCACGGTGCTGCTCGACGAGCCGACGGAGGGCCTCGCGCCGGTCATCGTGGAGCGCATCGGCGAGCTGATCCGGGCGATGAAAGCCGACGGGATCACGGTGCTGCTGGTCGAGCAGAACGTGCGCTTCGCAACCGACGTCGCCGACCGCCATCACGTCATCGTCCACGGCCATGTCGAGCAGACCCTCGAGAACCGCGAAGTGATCGCGCGCGAGAAAGAGCTCCTCGACCTGCTCGGGGTCTGATACATGGCGAAGATCGCCGTCACCGGGGCGGCCGGGACGATCGGCAGCCGACTGTGCCGGGATCTCGAACGCGACAACGATGTCGTTCGCATCGACCTGCACGACGCCGACGTGATCGCCGACGTCCAGGATCTTGCCGCGCTCGAGCGCGCGTTCGCCGGGTGCGAGACGATGATCCATCTCGCCGGCGTCGTGCGCGTCGAAGCGTCGTGGGAGGACGTCGCCGGGCCGAACATCGGCGGGACGTACAACGCGTTCGAGGCGGCGCGGCGCGCGGGCGTCAAGCGCGTGATCTTCGCCAGCTCGAATCACGCGGTCGGGATGCACGAGGTCGACAACCTGCCGGCGATCTACGAGCCCGGGTTCGGGCTCGTCGTGCGAACGGACTCGCTCTATCGTCCCGACTCGCTGTACGGCGTGTGGAAGGCGTTCGGGGAGACGCTCGGCCGTTTCTACAGCGACAACTACGGGCTGCAGGTGACGTGCGTCCGGATCGGCTCGATCACGCCCCAGGACGACCCGCGCGATCCGAGCGTCGCCGCGAGCTCCGGTTGGCTGCCGCTCACCGCCGAGCAGAAATTCGCGCGCTACGCCGCCACCTGGATGTCGCAACGCGACTTCGCGCGCCTCGTTCGCGCGATCCTCGCGCGCGACGTACCGTATGCCGTCGTCTACGGCGTCAGCGACAACGCGACGCGCTTCTGGGACCTCGAACCCGGACGCGCGATCTTCGGCTTCTGGCCGCTGGACGGCGTGAAATAGCAGCGGTCTTAGCGATCGACCGACCGGCTCGGGCTCGCTACCAAGGTCGCTGAGTACTAGACGCGCCTCTGACAACGTGGGATCGGCCTTCGAGCGGTTCGGGGCACCAGCTCACCGCTTCGCGCTGGACGTCTGTTCGGCACGTTGCGCCCCATGGCGGCGATGCCTTGCTCGGATCCGCGAGAGGTCACGCGCTTAGCCGACGCTTTCGACCTTACGACGACGGCGGTGCAGCAGTGGGAACTCGAACTCATCTGGATGGCGCTGGACCTTGGCCTGATCACGGTTACTCGGCATTGCGACCAAGCCGCCTTGGACGAAGCGATACCAATAGACGAGATGTGCCGGGTGATCCGGCGGGGAGTCGCACGCTCCAAGGACGTCGGGACGTTCTCCGGACGCCACGTCGGCATCAACTTCGAAGGCAAGATCTCCGGCGGGCGGCGAATACGACTCAAAGTCTCGTGGTGGGGCGGGTATGTGCTGGTGACCGTCCATGCGGTATGATGGGGGCGAAATGATCACGAAACGGGCCGTGGAGATTAGTCAAACCTACTCGCCAAGAGGGCACGGCCGACAAATTACGGTGGACGGTATTCCGGCGACTGAGATTACGGTCGGCGACGACTGCGATGTCGTCCTGGATCTCGCCGTGAGCGAACGGATTCAAACCTTGGTCCAACAGGCTCTGCGTTCGAACGATTCCGTCGATCAGCACATCGCTTACCGCGCCGTGGATCAGAAGTCGCCCACGGATCAGGGCCGAGGTTACGCAGCGAGTTAAGCATGACGAAGAAACGGTCCGTCGAGGTCTCTCGTAGCTATTCGCCGACCGGCCGCACGGTCACGGTCGACGGCATCCCGGCGATCGTCGTCACCGCGGACGAGGAGAGCGCTACCGTGCTGGAGCCCTCGGTGAACGAACGCGTCCAGACGCTCGTCTCTCGCGCGCTGCGCGCGAGCGAGGCGCAGGAACAACGGATCACCTACTCCGGCGTCGACTGATCCTGATTCTCCGGCAGGGTGAGGTAGCGCAGATACCGCTGCGGAGCGTTCAGGAAATCGCGCGTCACGCGGACTTGCTCGAGGTCGTCATAGGGCGTCTCGACGATGCTATCGCCGTCGAACACGCGGATCGATGCTCCCGGAAATGCGGCGAGGATCGGCGAGTGCGTGGCGATCACGAACTGCGACCCGCCGGCCACTGCGTCTAGCAGGATCGCGAGCAGCGTGAGGACGCGCGTCGGCGAGAGCGGCGTTTCGGGTTCGTCGAGCAGGTACAAACCCTTCGATACCAGCTGCGCCCGAACGATGCCGAGAAACGTCTCGCCGTGCGAGCGCGCGTGCGGGTCGGCGCCGTACTGGCGCACGAGGACGTCGCGGGAGCTGCGCGTGATGTGGGCGCCGAGGCCGCGGCGAAACGGGCTGGCGGGGTCGTCGTGCAGCATGGCATCCGCTTCCGCTTCGATCTCCTTGATCTCACCCGCGATGCGCTTGGTGAAGCCGAAGGCGTCCTCGGCGCGAAAGAACGTGCGCATACGCGGCCGCCCGCGCTCGACGGTCTCGAACGCCGCGGTCAGACGGCGCGATCCGGACAGCGTCTCGTCGACGTCCACACCCTCGGCTCCGGCGGCCCCGGCGTCCACCGCGACGGCGAGCGCCTCGAGCAGCGTCGACTTGCCGCAGCCGTTCTCGCCCATCAGAAAGGTTACCGGCGCAGTGAAGCGCAGCTCGCGCAGGCCGCGCAACGCCGGGACCGTCCAGGGGAACGCGTCGTCGATGCGCGCACCGCGACGCCGGCGAAAGGCCTCGAGGAACATGCGTCCCTCCGTCCGCTAGGGCTTCGCCCGCTTCGCGCGCGCGGCGAGGAGTTCGCCGACGATCCCGCGACGGAAGAGGAGCACGCACAGCGCGAAGATCGCTCCCATCACGATGTTCGTCTTGTCCCCGACCTCGATCACGAGGCCGAAGAACGAGAGGTGGACCGTCGGCAGGAAGTGGTCGAGCGACTCGAAGATCGCGGCGCCGACGATGGGGCCGAAGACGGTCCCGATTCCACCCAGGATCGACATCATGACGACCGTGCCGCTCGTATGCCAGTCGACGCCGTCCAGCCCCGAGAGCCGGTTGCCGACGGCGAACAGCACACCGGCCAACCCGGCCAGCGTCCCCGAGATGACGAACGCGATCAGTTTGTACCGGTCGACCCGAAAGCCGAGCGCGATCGCCCGCTGCTCGTTCTCGCGCATCGCGTTCAGCACCGCGCCGAACGGTGAGCGAACAACACGAACGACCAGCCACACGCCGAGCGCGGTCACGATCAGCACCGCGTAGTAGAAACCCTTGTCGTTGTCGAGCCCGATGCCGAACAGATTGCCGCGGCTGCTCACCTGCACCCCGTTCTCACCGCCCGTGAACTGCTCGAGTTGATACGCGAAGAAGTACTGCAGCTGGGCGAGGGCCAGGGTGATCATGGCGAAGTAGATGCCCTGCCGCCGGATCGCAATCGCGCCGACGATCAGCGCGAGGAGCGTCGCGTAGACGAGAGCGGCGAGGACGGCCACGGGGAATGGAGCGTGCGCCTTCGCGAGCAGGATCGTCGAGACGTATCCGGCGCCACCCCAGAACATCGCATGACCGAACGAGAGCAGTCCGGTGAAGCCGAGCAGCAGATCGAACGCCACGGCGAAGAGCGCGAACGCGACGATGTCGATGGCCAGTACCGGGTAGACGATCCACGGGAGAAGCACGCCCGCCGCCGCGAGCAGGACGGCGACGATCACGCCACGCCTGCTGCCGAGCAGCGCGGTCGTCATTTCGCGCTTACCGGCGTACCGAAGAGGCCGCTCGGGCGGACGAGCAGCACGACGATCATCACGAGGAAGATCAGCGTGTCGTTGAACGCCGGGAAGATCACGGCGCCGAGCGTCTGCAGCAGCCCGAGCGCAAACCCGGTGACGATCGATCCGCCGATCGATCCGAGCCCGCCGATCACGACGATCGCGAACGTGTTGATGATGACCTTGTCACCCATCGTCGGCTCGACGTTCTGATTGGGTGCCGCCAGCACGCCGCCGAGCGCGGCGAGCCCGACGCCCACTGCGAAGGTGATCGAGACCAGTCTCTGCGTGTCGATGCCGAGCGCGCGGACCAGCACGGGTGACTCGGTCGCGGCTCGGATGCGTGCGCCGATCGGCGTCCGCTCGAGCACGAACCATACCATGATGCACACGAGGATGGCGGCGCCGATGACGAACAGACGGTAGGTCGGGAACACCGTGAAGCCGAGATTCGTCACGCCGTTGAGGATATCCGGAGCAGAATAGGGTGAACCGAGCGCGCCGGCGGCGATCCGCATCGCGTCCTCGATGATCAGCACGAGCGCGAACGTGAACAGCAGACCGTAGAGCGGATCGAGACCGTACAGACGGCGCAGGCACAGCACCTCGATCAGCGCGCCGAAGAGCCCGACGACGAGCGGCGCCACGATCAGCGCCGCGAAGAACGGCAGGTGAAACAGCGCCAGCCCGTAGTACGCGACAAATGCTCCGAGCATGAACATCGCGCCGTGGGCGAAGTTCACGATGCGGAGCATTCCGAAGATGACGGACAGACCGAGCGCCAACAGGGCGAAGTACGCCCCGTTGACGAGGCCGTTGAAAGCCTGGGTGAGGAGGTAGTCCGGGCTCAGGCTACCAGTCCTTCTTGCACACCGAGGCCGACTCCGGGCGGAACGCGCGACTCGGCGGAATCGTCTGCACGATCTTGAACCACGCGTGCGGCTCCTTCACTTGTTCCTTGGGGAGCACGTCGACGACGTACATCTCGTGGAGCACGCGGTGGTCGCGAGCGCGCCACTCGCCGCCCTTGGCATAGAAGTCGGAGAACTGGCGACCGTCGAGGTACCCTTGGATCTTGTCGGCGTCGGTCGTTCCCACCGCTTTCACCGCGTTGAGCCACTGCGTCGTTGCCGAGTAGTCCGAGGCCTGGATATCGGTCGGGCGGAGTCCGTGCATGCGCTTCGCGTATTTGTCGGCCCACGCGCGCGCCTGCTTGTCCTCGTTCCAGTACCAAGACGTCGTGATGCGCGAGCCGGCGAACACGTCGGGGAGCGCGTCGACGTCGCTGAGGAACAGCAGGCCGACCGCGACCTTCATCACCTTGTCGATCCCGAACTGTTTCACTTGCTTCATCGAGTTGACCGTGTCGGCCCCGGCGTTGAACAGCCCGAGCACTTGCGCGCCGGAATTCTTCGCTTTGAGCAGGTACGACGAAAAGTCCGTCGTCGGTCCGAACGGGTAGAGATCGGACGCGATGACCTTGCCGTCTTTGCGCGCTATCGCCGCGGTGAAGTCGGCGAGCATCTGCTGCCCGAACGCGTAGTTCGGGACCAGCGCGTACCAGGTCTTGCCGCCCGAGCCGGCGGCGATGTTCGCGCCGGTCGACGCCGCGAGCGCGTACGTGTCGTACGCGTAATGATACGTGTAGCGGTTGCACGCCGCGCCCGTCAGGGCCGACGAGGCTCCACCGGTGACGATCGCGAGCTTCTTCTTTTCCTTCGCGACCGCAGAGACGGCCAGCGCGACCGCGGAGTTCGTCATGTCGAGCGCGAGCTCGGCACCGCTGTCGTAGGCTTCGCGCGCCTTGATCGCGGCGTCGGGGCCGTTGTTGCGGTGGTCGATCCCGACCACCTCGACGGTCCGGCCGAGAACCTTCCCGCCGAAGTCTTCGACGGCCATCTTGGTCGCCTCGACCGCGCCGGGCCCGGCGAGCGCCGCGTAGACGCCCGACATGTCGGTGATGACCGCGATCTTGATCGGGCCGGTGTCGGCGGCGCGAGCGGGCGGCGCAGGGAACGAAGAAACGAGCAACGCGAGCGCCAGCGCAGCCGGAAGAGTACGGGAAACGCGCATCGGACCAACCTCGAAGTCGGGGGGGTGACGAGTTGCCCGGACGTTACCCATCGCAGGCAACCTTCCTCCGGCGGACCGAACGAATCGCGCTTTCCGGGGAACGAACTCGCTGATGACGCGACCGATCGAAGACTACGCGCTGATCGGCGACACGCGGACGGCGGCCCTGGTGTGCCGCGACGGCTCGATCGACTGGCTCTGCCTGCCACGGTTCGATTCGGGCGCGTGCTTCGCGGCGCTCGTCGGGGACGCCGAGAACGGCTCGTGGACGCTGACGCCGAAAGGCCACGCCACCGCGATTCGGCGAGCGTATCGCGAGGACAGCATGGTCCTCGAGACGACCTACGAGCTCGAGGACGGCGGACGGGTGCGGATCGTCGACGCGATGCTGCCGGGGAGCGACGTCCCGCGCGTGGTACGTCTGGTGGTCGGCGAGGCGGGACGCGTCGCGGTGCGCTCGCAGATGCGCATTCGGTTCGACTACGGTCAGGTCGTTCCGTGGATCCACCGCGCCTCGGGGACCGTCGTCGCGGTCGCCGGTCCGGACGCGCTCGCGCTCTACGCGGACGTGCCGCTCCGTGGGGAAGAGCTCTCGACGGTCGCCGAGTTCTGGGTCGGCCCCGGCGAGCGGGTCGGCTTCGAGGCGGCGTACTTCGCCTCGTACCGTCAGCAGCCGGGTCCCTCCGACGTCATGACCGCCCTGCGCCATACCGACGTGTACTGGCGTGAATGGGCGCGGACGTGCCGCTACGAGGGCCCATACCGCGACATGGTGGTGCGCTCGCTGCTCACCCTCAAGGCGCTGACCGACGCACGGACCGGCGCGGTCCTGGCGGCGCCGACCACCTCGCTCCCGGAGCGCATCGGCGGCGTGCGCAACTGGGACTACCGCTACTGCTGGCTGCGCGACGCGACGTTCGTGCTGGTGGCGCTGCTGAACGCAGGCTATGAGGAAGAGGCGTTCGCGTGGCGCGGCTGGCTGCTCCGCGCGGTCGCCGGCAATCCCGACCAGCTCCAGATCCTCTACGGCCTGCGCGGCGAGCGGCGGATCCCCGAGTTCGAGGTGCCGTGGCTGCGCGGCTACGCCGACTCGCGGCCGGTGCGGATCGGGAACGCCGCCGCGCAGCAAGTGCAGCTCGACGTCTACGGCGAGGTCGCCGACGTGATGTACCAAGCGCACCGCGCCGGGCTCGCGCCGGACACCGACGAGTGGGCGCTGGCGACCGCCGTCGTCGAGGCGGTGGAGAAACACTGGTCCGAGCCGGACCGCGGGCTCTGGGAAGTGCGCGGCGCGGCGCGGCCGTTCGTACACTCGAAAGTGCTCGCGTGGGTCGCGCTCGACCGCGCGATCTGCACGATCGAACGCTTCGGCATGGAAGGCCCGATCGACCGCTGGCGCGCGCTGCGCGCGCAGATCCACGACGAAGTCTGCGCGAACGGCTACGATCCGAAGCGCGAGACCTTCACCCAGTCGTACGGCTCCGCAGAGATCGATGCGGCGACGCTGCTGATCCCGCTGGTCGGCTTCCTGCCGCCGGACGATCCGCGCGTGAAGGGCACCGTGCGCGCGGTCGAGCGCGAGCTGCTCGTCGACGGCTTCGTGAAGCGCTACACGCAGCCGTCGCTCGACACCGACGGGCTTCCGCCCGGCGAAGGCGCGTTTTACGCCTGCGGGTTCTGGCTCGCCGACAACTACGTGCTGCAGAACCGTCGCAAGGACGCGGCGAAACTCTTCGAGCGGCTGATCGGGACCGCGAACGACGTCGGCCTGCTCTCCGAAGAGTACGACCTCGAACGCAAATGCCTCGTCGGCAACTTTCCGCAGGCGTTTTCGCACGTCGGTCTGGTCAACACCGCGTTCAATTTGGCCGGCGACTCGAAGCCCGCCGACCAGCGGCGCGGCGACGCGGACATGCCGAAGCCGGCATAGCCGTTCTGGCGGGGATCCTGATCCCGATCTTCGTCAAAAACGCGCGCGCACAGTCGCAGGCCACCGCCTAAGAATCCACCTCTGCACGCGATCGCGACCGCGTTTGAGCCCTACTATGCCGACATCAAGTCTTATCTGACCGCCGCGGGCCGGCTTCAAAGCCCGACTCCTTACCGCGAACGACGTCGCTTAGCTAGACGACGACCAGAAAGCGCATTTCAGATGACTGCTACTCGTCTTCATCTTCTTCAATTAAAATGAACCGCCGCAAGCTATGGTAACCCCTGTCGGTGTCGAGGACAGGAAGGCCGTGATGGACGCGACGGCCGCGAGCCAACACCCGTCGCACGTGGTGTCCAAGCAACGGGATACATCGCGACGTCTGACATCGCCCCAAGGCAAAAAAGGAGGGCACTCTGAACCTAGAAAGCGGCTCCTTAATAGGTGCCGAAGCCGGTCCCAAACCGGCGGTCGACACCGACGGCTCCCCGAGGGCGCGTTCTACGCCGGGCGCCGACGACGGCGCGGCGAGCAAGAAGTAACCAAGCGTACCGGAAAGTCGACTGGGCGCCCGGTCAGACCGCACGCCATTGCCCGGCGGCCAAGGCACGACGACCTGGCGTAACTGTGAGTTCTATACTGGACACACATCGTCGTCGTCCGTGAGGCTATCGCATGTGGCAAGATTGGGCCTGGGAGCTCGCCATGATTCTCGTGCTACTCTCCCTGCCGATTTCAGCAACGAACGTAGCGTTATCATTTGCGACTGGCCTCAATCGACTCGAAAAGCGCGCGCGCGTTGCGAAAAAGCGCTCTAGGTACATAGACGTCGCCGTTCTCTACGGCGTTGCCCTGAGCGCGTTCTATTTCGCGTTCAACGACCGCCTGTCGACGGAAGGAAGCGATCATCTGTGGTTAGTGATAACCGTCGGCTCGGTGACGGCAGCAGTCAGCCTCCAGCTGGTTCGACTCGCAGCTAAGCGTACCCCTTGGGTGCACTATCGGAATCCGGGTTATCTAGCAACCAGCTATGTGATCACGGCTCTGGGCGCTTTTTTCATCGTATCCCTCTTGCTACCGCAGCCGCAACGCGCCGTCGACGCGGTCGTGTTGAATGTAGGCGATAACGAAGAGCTCGAAATCGGCCTCAAAGCCATCACCCAACAGAAGTGGACGTTGGGTGCTGAGCGCAGCATTACAACGTGCGTTTATGTCGCGCGAAATCCATTTTTTGGATCGCGGCAAATGACGTATCAAACGCTAATGGACTCGCTCGGCGCGTACCCTTATTCAAACGACTACCGCCGCGCCATCCCGCGCGAGACGTACGTGGTACCGCGTCTCGTGGCGCGGGGGTTTGACGTGGATGTAATCAATGATAGCCCCTTGGCCGTTAGTTCAACGTTTCTCAAGAGCTACGCCCCTAAGACAAAGCCTACCGAACAAGACATCCTCGAAAAGACGCTGCAGATCAATGTTGGAGCCGTCGACGCGCCCGAGCTGGCATGCTACGGCGACCTGCCAAACCCGCATGGACTCCACAGCCTCAGAGGCTCCAACCCGCTTCGCGATAGATTGGCGGTCGTAATGCAAAAGGTCACCGTCGTTTCTTCGGCGGCTTGGCGTTGGTCGGCGACAAGTAGAGAATCCGGTGCCAGGACGATCTTCCTCGTGCTATACCGTGTCAGCGATCCGAAGGATGTGGGTCATCCGGACAGGCAAACGTACGTGGCGACATTGGAAGTGCCGATCAAAGTGCAGGGAACGCTCTTAGACGGCGACCAACTTTCGAAGTGGCTCGGCATTCTTACCACCATTGTGACAGTTGCGGCTTTTCTCTACCGGGCCCTACGAGACCGTGGCAAGTCACCGATCATCGTCGAGTGACAACGCTGCTCCTTCTCGTCCGCCTCCGATCGGATGAACGGCGAACTTGACGGGCCGCGCTGATAGCCTACGAGGCGCAGCGCCCGGCATCAGCGGCGAGGCAGCATAGGCGCGCTAGAGGCGGGGCACCGGACGGTTCGTAGCACCATTCGGAGGAGCTCCGTGCCGAACACCGCACCGCGTGAGGCCGAACGCGGCTTCACGCTGATCGAGCTGATGATCGTCGTTGCGATCATCGCCATTCTGGCCGGGATCCTGATCCCGAACTTCGTCAACGCACGCTCGCAAGCGCAGACCGCGGCCTGCGAATCGAACTTGCGCGCGATCGCGACCGCGCTTGAGCTGTACTACGCCGACAATCAGGTGTATCCGACCGCCGCCGGCGCCGCGGTGCAGCCCGCGCTGCTCACCGCGAACGGGGTCGCATATCTGAACAACACGCCGAAGGATCCCGCCGCGCAGAGCGCCGCCGCGACGTACGTGCTGACGACGACGCAAGCGACCGGCGGGAGCGCCGCGAGCTACACCATCGTCTGTCCCGGCGTGCACGTGGGCTCGACGCTGACGAAAATCCCGCTCGCCGGCGGGACCAGCGGGACGGTCTGCGGTCCGAGCTGCACGGCGACGAAGCTCGAGTATACCGCCGGTCAGGGTCTGCAGGTGGCGCCGTGACCGATCTGCTCGGCGAAGGGCTGCATGCGGTAGCAACGCATTCGGCGATCGCTTATCCGATGATCTTTGCTGCCGGCGCCGTCACCGGCGTCGGGCCGTGCGCCGCGCCGCGCTACGTCGCCGTCGCGGCGCTCGCCGGTGCCGCGCGCCGGCCCTGGGCCGTCGTCGCCGTGTTCGGTGCCGGCGTTGCCGGCGCATACGTCGCGCTCGGTTTCGCCGCCGGAACGCTCGGCACGCTGTGGTCGGCTTCACGGACGATCTACCTCGCGCTCGCGGTCGCGCTTGCGGCGAGCGCGATCGCGACGCTGCTGCGCGGCGGTCACGGCACGCACGTGTCCTGCGTCGGATCGCGCAGCGCTGAGATCCCCGGTCGAGCGAGCTTCGGAGGCGTACTTCTGCTCGGCGCGTCGAGCGCGTTCGTCGTCGCGCCGTGCTGTACGCCGGTGCTCGCGGGGATCGCCGGGCTCACCGTTGCGAGCGGTCGCGTCGTCGACGGCGGGGCTCTGCTGGCGGCGTTCGGCTGCGGTCACGCCCTGCCGGTTCTCCTCACCGGCGCGATCGGAGCGCGGCTTTCCGTCGCGCTGCGGCCGTTCTCCGCGTCCGGTGCCCCGGCGGTCGTCGCCGGTGGGCTGATGCTCGCGCTCGCGGCCTACTACGGCGTCCTCGCATGACCCGGATCCCGCCGGCTCGCCGTTTCGCGCTTGCGTTCGCGAGCGTCGCCTGCGCAGCGGTGCTGTTCCGCGCGAACGTCGCCGCAGCGCTGGTGACGCGCGGCGACGATCTGCTTCGCGCCGGCGATGCGGCCGGCGCGGTACGCTCCTACGGACGCGCGGCTTGGCTCGACGAACGTTCCGCGATCGCCGCCGATCGGCTCGCGTTCGCGCTGCTGATGCGGCGCGGCGCGGGCGACGCCGGCAGCGCGTTCGTCGCCGCCGACGCGGCGTTGCGCACGAACCCCGGCAACCCGGCGCTGTTGGCCGACCGTGCTTTCGCCGCACGGCGGCTCGGACGCTGGCGCTCGGCGGAACGCGACTTCTCGGTGGCTGCGGGAACCGCTCGCGATCCGCGCTACGCGCATCTCGCCGCGCGGATGGCGCAGCGCGTGCACGACGTGCGGGCGGCGCGCGAGCACCTGCTCGCCGCGCTCGCGCTCGACCGCGGCTACGCACCGGCGCGCGCGCTGCTGACGAGGCTCGGGCGTTGAGCGCGCTACCGGCGATCGCAGCGCTCTGCGGCACGTGCGCGGCGGCGGTCATCGACGCTCGAACGGGCCTCATCCCCGATCGGCTCACGCGCACGACCACGCTGCTCGCACTCGGACTTGCCGCATCGACCGGCACGGCGCCGGCCGCCTGCACCGGCGCGTGCGCGGTCGGCGGGGCCCTGCTGGCGCTTCATCTGCTCTCGCGCGGCCGCGGGCTCGGGCTCGGCGACGTCAAGCTCGGCACGGCGATCGGCGCGGGTTTCGGCGTTACGGCGGGCATCGCTGCGCTCGGCGTCGCGTTCGTCGCCGGCGCCGCATACGCGGCCTGGCTCCTCGCGACGCGCCGCGCACGGCGCCGGGACACGATCCCGTTCGGGCCGTTTCTGGCGGCCGGCACGCTGACGGCTGCGATCCTCTCGCTGCGTGCGCTGCGATGAAGCGCTCCCAAACGCTGCCGCTCGGGATCGACGTCGGCGCCGCGCGAACCCGGGTCGCACTCGCCGAGCGCGATGCCGACGGCCGGCCCCGCCTCGTAGCGGTGGCGGCGCGTGCGACCGGCGAGGACGCGGCGCTCGCGATCGCCGAAGCGCGGGCCGAGTTGCGCACGGGCGAACGTCGCTGTGTCCTGGCGCTCGGCGCGCCGGATGCGTTGCTGCGGGTCGCGTCGTTTCCGACGATGCGCCGCACGGAGCGCGCTCGCGCCGCGCGCTTCGAGGCCGCCCGTTTCGTCTCGTATCCGCCGCACGAAGCGGCGGTCCGCCTTGCCGCGTCCGGCGAGGGCCGGTACGCGATCGGGATCGCGCGCCGATCGGCGCTCGACGCCCGCACCGCTGCCGCGAAACGTGCGGGTCTGCGGCCGATCGCCGTCGACGACGTCGCGTTCGCGCTGGGCCGCGCGTTTCCGTACGCCGATGCGATCGTCGACGTCGGAGAGCGTGCGACGCTGTTGGTCGTACCGGGCCTGCCGGTCCCCGCCGTCAGAAGCCTCGCGATCGGCGGCCGTGCGTTCACGGCGGCGATCGTGGCGTCGCTCGGACTCGACGACGCCGCCGCCGAGCACCGCAAGCGCAGCATCGGCCTTGCCGGCGCCGGCGAGCACGTGCGCGATTCGCTGGTCGACGAACTGGCCGCGGCGTTCGCCGACCACCGCGCGGGCGCGCGCACCGAGATTCGCAGCATCGCGCTCGCAGGGAACGGCGCGCGCCTGGCCGGTCTTGCCGAAGCGCTCGAGGCCGCGGTCGCGATCCCGGTACGGCTCGGCGCGCTCGTGGCCGGCGCATCCGACGGCCTTGCTCCCGACGTGGTGCGCGCCGCATCGCCGGACTGGGGTCTCGCGTTCGGACTCGCGCTCTGGGACGACGCGGCATGACCCGCATAAACTATCTCCTCAGCTGGAGCGAACGGCACGCCGGGATCGCGCTGCCCGCGTTCGCACCGGCGCTGCGCGTACCGCTCGGCGTGTTCGGCTGCGCGCTCGCGCTGGTGGTTGTCGTGTGGACGGTTCAGCACGCGCGCCTCGCGTCGCTGGAGAGCCGCGGAGCGGACTACGCGCGCCGGCTCGCCGCGACCGACGTCGATCTCGGGCGCGTACGCGCCATCGAGGGCGACCTCGCGCGGCTCCGCCGGCTCGGCGAGCGCATCGATACGATACGGCGCTCGGGGCCGCTGCGCGCCGGCGAGATCGCGGCGCTCGGCGATCGGCTTCCGGCCGGGGCATGGCTGACGTCACTGCACGCCGACAGGGCCGCGCTCGCGCTCGAAGGCCGCGGGGCCCGAATCGAGGCCGTCGCGGCCGCGGTTGCCGGACTGACGCAGTTGCCCTCGTACGGCGGGGTGCGCCTGCTCTCCGTCCGCGAAGATCCGGCCGGGCGCGGCGTCAGTTACGCGCTCGCCTTGGACGCGCGACGATGACGGACGCCAAGGTGGTGCGCTTCGCCGCGGTGCTCGTCGTGCTGGCGGGCTATGCGTTCGTCTTCCGGAGCGGCGAAGCACGCATCGGCACGCAGGCGGCGGAGAACGCGCGCGCCGCCGAACGGCTCGCTGCCGGCGAACGTGCGCTGGCGGCGCGGGACGCGCTCGAACGGGAACGTACGCGCCTTCGCGCGCAACTCCGCGTCGCCGACCTCGCGAGCAGCCGCGGCGAGCTCGTCGCACGCTACGTCCGCGACGCGGCCGCGCTCGCGGGCGCACGGCGCTGCGCGATCGTCGCGATCGCGGCGAGCGGTCCGCAGATATCTGTGGCGACAGCGATTCCGGTGCAGCCCGCGGACGAGCCGTTCGAAGCGATCGCGCTCGAGACGACCGTCGAAGGCCGCTATGCCGACGTCCTCTCGACGATACGCGCGCTCTCGGCGTCGCGGGTGCTCGCGGCGGTGGACATCGCGTCGATCGCGCGCAAGAACGCGAACGCGCCGGACGCGACGGTCAGCGCGGTGCTGCACGTCGCGCTCGAACGCCTCGCACCTCTTCCGGCTGCGGAGGCTGCCGGTGCGCGTGCTCGGTAGCGCCCCCCGCGCGATGCTCGCGGCGTCGGCGTTCGTCGCGTTCGCCGGCGCCTTCGTCGGCGTCCCGCTTGGGGCGCGCGGTGCGGCCGGGATCGTCCCCGCGACGCCGCCGCCGTTCGCCGCGCGCCGCCCGACTCCGATCGCCGTCGTTCTGCCGCGCCGCGATCCGTTCGCAGGCGGAGAAGCGCCGGCGCGTGCGAGCGCGTCGCCGCCGATCGCCGGCGCGCCCGCGATTTCGCCGGCCCTCGTACCGGGGTTGCCGATACCGGCCGCGCTCGGTCCGCTGCCGCCGAACGCCGGCGCCGGGAGCGCACCCTTCCCGTTCCCCGCCGAAAGCGTTCACGTGCGGGCCGTCATTACCGGCGCGCGGCCGTTCGCACTCGTCGAGGACGCCGGCACGACGCGGCTCGTCACGCTCGGCGACGGCGTCGCCGGCGACACCATCGCGGCGATCACCGCCGATGGCGTGCGCCTCGCGCACGGCCGGACGATCGGCGTCGCGCCCGCCGCACCTGCGTTCCCAGCCGGTTCCGGAGGACACCCGCAATGAGACCTCTCGCAAGCATCCTGATCGCCGTGCTCCTGGCCGCCGCGCCCGCCGTCGCGCACGGCGAGCGCTTCACGCTGGATGCGCGCGACGTCGAGCTCGCCGACGTGATCCGGCTGCTCGGGGCGCGGTCCGGGCAGAACGTCGTTGCCGACGGATCGGTCAAACCGCAGCGCGTCACGCTGCGCCTCCGCGAGGTCACCTTCGAGGAAGCACTGTTGACGCTGGCCGGGGCGTACGGACTGCAGACGCATCGCGACGGGCGGATCGTGCTGGTCGGCGACGCTGCGTCGATGAACCGCCGCTTCCCGGACGATCCGGCGGCGGGTGGCACGCAGACCCAGGTCTTCGCGCTGCACCACGCGCGGCCGGACGATCTGCTCGCGCCGCTGCAGATTGCGCTTCCGCCCGGCACGGTGGTCGTCGGCGACAAACGCACGGGCCTGGTCGTCGTCACCGGCAGCGCGTCGACGCTCTCGCGCGCGCGCCGGCTCGTCGAGACGTTCGACGCACCGGTCTACGCTGTCGCGGGGACGCCGCCGACCGAGTCGATCCCGCTTCGGAATCTGCGTGCGAGCGAGGCGGTCAAGGCGCTGCGGTCGGTGGTCCCCGACGGTACGCTGCTCGCCGAGGAGCGCCGCAACGCGGTCATCGTCAGCGGCAACGGCGAACTGCACGCGACGGTGCGCGCCCTGTTGCACGATCTCGACGCGCCGGGCCGCCAGGTGATGATCGAAGTGCGTGTCGCCGACGTGCAACCGATCAACGACACGACGAACGTCGGCGTGCAGTTCGGCGGTGCCGGCTTCGGGTCGGGCGCATTGGCCCAGTTTCCGTACACGCTGACGAAGAGTTCGATCGCCGTCAACGCCCAGATCGACATGCTCGTGCAGCGCGGACGCGCCTCGATCCTCGCCCAGCCGCGCATCGCGACGCTCAACAACCGCGAAGCCTCGCTGCTGGTCGGCGAGCAATACCCGGTCGTGACGGTGAACCAGCAGACCGGCTTTCCGAGCGTGCAGACGATCGACGTCGGCGTGCGGCTGCGGCTGACGCCCACCATCGGCGCCGACGGATCGATCACCGCCGACCTCCATCCCGAGTACAGTCAGATCATCGGGTTCAACGCGAACTTCCCGATCGTGGCGAACCGCAAAGTCGACGCGACGCTGCGCGTACGCGACGGCGAGACGATCGTGCTGGGCGGCCTGTTCCAAGACGTCGACTCCGAGACCGTCACCAAGTTCCCGATCCTGGGCGACCTGCCGGTGCTGGGCGGCTTCTTCCGCAACCGCCAGACGACCCACAACAAAGACGAAGTCGTCTTCTTCATCACCCCGCACGTCCTCCCCAGCGAGACGCCCGACTAGCGGATACCGAGTCGAAGCAACGCGTACACCGCCAGCAGGCCGAAGGCGCCGGCGGAAGCGGCGATCGCGACGGCGGCCGAGACGCCGAGGGTTCGCGTGCGGTGGTCGATTAGCGCCCGGCGCTCGTCGACATAGCGGTAGGTGCCGAAGACATCACGATCCCGCCGAGGACCATGACGATGCCGGACGCGAGCGAGATCGTCGAGCCGGGGCCGAGCCGCGCGATGACGAAACCGAAGCCGACCAGCGCGAGCGAGGTCCGGACGTAGGCCAGAAACGTCCGCTCGTTGGCGAGATGATCGCGCACGGTGGCTTCGACGTGGATCTCGCGCAGCTTCTCTTCCATCTGCCGGGCCTTCGCCCCCGACCCGTCGTACACTGCGCGCGATGAGCAGCATGGAAGCGGGCGTCGTGGACCTGAGCGGCCGCGTCGTCCTTGTGACGGGCGGCAGCCGGGGGATCGGGGCGGCCTGCGTGCGCGCGCTCGATCGCGCCGGCGCGCGGGTCTTCTTCACGTACCGCGAGCGCGAGGCCGAGGCGGAGGCGCTGCGGAGCGAACTCGGCGAGAACGTCGAGGCCTACCGGCTCGACGTCGCCGACGGGGCTGCGCTGCCCGCCGCCGTGGAGGCGTGCATAGCGCGCTTCGGCGCGCTCGACGTGCTCGTCAACAACGCAGCGATCTTCGCCGAGAACGCGTTCGACGGCGACGACTACTCGGCGTGGCGAGCCGGCTGGCGCCGCACCTTCGAGGTGAACCTGTTCGGCGCCGCCGACCTCGCCTGGCTTGCGATGCGCGCAATGCGCGCGCGCGGCGAGGGCGCGATCGTCAACATCGCCTCGCGCGCGGCGCACCGCGGCGAGCTCAGCTTCGCCGACTACGGCGCCTCGAAAGCCGCGCTGGTGAACCTCACCAAGTCGATCGCGCGGAGCTGCGCGCGCGACGGGATCGTCGCGATCGCCGTCGCGCCGGGATTCGTCGCGACCGAGATGGCCGCCGCCGACCTCTCGGCGCGCGGTGATGAGATCGCGGCGGAGATCCCGATCGGCCGCGTCGCGAGCGCGGACGAGGTAGCGCACGTCGTCGCGTTCCTGTGCACGCCGCTCGCGCGCCACCTCAACGGTTCGACCATCGACGTCAACGGCGGTTCGTACGTGCGGTAGCTCACGGTGCACGGCGGCGCGCAGGGCGCGTGCGCGCTGCGGCGCAACGGCACGAGCAATGCGCGCTCTCCCGGGCGGTGTCGTCGTCGCATCGATCCTCGTGCTATCGGCCGCCTGCTCGGGCGGCGGCGGCACCAGTGCCGCGCCGTCCGGCGGAGCGCCGGTCTCCGTCACCACCGCGACGCCGTCGCCGACCGCAACCGTGCAAGCTGTACGAGATGTACGCTGCCCAGTACGTCGGTCCGGGCTGGCACGCCGGCTCCGGCGCCGTCTACGATCTCGCCTCGGACGCCCGGCCACGCACTATGCGAGTGCATCCACCGATCCGTCGCTCCCGCCGATGGGGCTCCGCGTCCGGCTCAAGGCGAGCTTCGGCATCGCGCGCTTCACTGGCGCCTCGCGCGCCGTCCTGACCGCCCTCGCCCGCTACGGCGGCCGATCGCCGTCGTTTTAGCGAGCGCTCCCTCGCCCGGTTCCGCGGATCCACGGAGATTTTTCCCGTGGTTCGGCCGATACGAAGAATAATGGTTGAGGAAACGCAGGCGCGCGCGCTCGACGCGACCGTCGAGCACTGCGCGGAATGGCTGCGGGAACTCGAGCGCAGCCGGAACCTCACGACGCCGTTACACGGCGTCGACGAAGCCGCGTTCCCCCAAGCCCGGACGCTGCGGGACTACGTCGACGGCCTGCGGGCGGAGATGCTCGATCTCCGGCAGATCGTCGAAGCCGCCGCCGAGGTGGCGGCGCTCAACGCGAGCCAGCTCGACCGCATCGCGGCGAACACCGCCGAACAGAGTTCGGTCGTCGAACGCACCGCGGCGGCGATCACCGAGATCGACCAAGGCGCGGCCCACGTCGCCCGCATGACCGACGATCTGCGCACGCTGACCGGCGCGCTCGCGGAGTCCACCATGCAGTACGACAGCGGGACCGAGTCCGTGCTGGCGGCGCTGAAGAACCTCGTCTCGACGGTCGAAGCCGCCGCGGAGTTCGCGACCGCAATGGAATCCGGCTCGACCGAGATTCGGGCGTTCCTCGAACAACTGCGGCGCATCGCACGCCAGGCGCGCCTGCTCGCCATCAACGCCGCGATCGAAGCAGCGCACCTGGGCGAGAGCGGCCGCGGCTTCGTGATCGTCGCCGCCGAGGTGAAGCAACTCGCCGGCTCCACCGCCGAATCGGCCGCGAACGTCGGCCAGATCGAGCGGCAACTGCACGAAGCGAGCCGCCAGGTCGAAACGGCGATCGGCGAGTCGGCCGGGCTCGTCCGCGGGCTCGCCGCCGACCTGCACGCGGCACGCGAGCGGTCTGCCGAGACCCGCGAACAGGTCCAACAGCTCGACGGCGCGATCGCCGACCTGGCCGCGATCACCGGCCAGCAGAGCGCCAGCGTCTCAGCGATCGCCGACGGGGTCGAGCAGATGTCGCGCCACGCGCAGGACGTCGCCAGCGCCGCGCAGCGCGCCGGGAAGCTCGCGATCGCCAACGCCCTCGAGCGGCTGCAAAGCACGATCGCGAACTATCACCTCGGCGACCGTCGCTCGGCGCGGATCCCCGGATCGATCGACCTGAGCGCGCTCCCGCCGGAGATTCGCGCGGCTGCGGAAGCGCTGCGCGAGCGGCTCGACTTCGACCAGCGCGAGATCCTGGCGCTGGTCACCGCGATCGCCGTCTCGATCGCGCGCAACAGCTACGAGTGGCGGGCGATCGCCGACGCGCTCGGCTCGCTCCACGCCGAACTCGGCAGCACGACGCATGCGATCGACGAGACCGCCGCCGGCGCCGCCGTCGCCGCGCAGGCCTCGCAGCGGATGCGCGTCTCACTCGACGAGATGCGTGCCGGCTTCGCCGCCGCGGTCGACGACCTGCAGCGCGCGCTGGACCGCGCGGTGCGCGTGCGCGACGACGTCCGCCATGCCGAGTCGTACGTCGCCGCCACCACGACCGCCAGCGAACGCGCCGCGGCGATCCTCGACCTGATCGACACGATCTCCAGCGAGACGACGCTGCTCTCGCTGAACGCCGCGATCGAAGCGGCGCACGCCGGTGCCGCCGGCAGCGGCTTCGGCGTGATCGCCGACGAGATCCGCGCGCTGGCGGAGACCACCTCGCACGCGACCCAGCAGATCGCGGGCGTCATCGCCGGCGTCTCCGACGCCAGCGCGTCGATGGCTCAGACGACCGCGCACGCGGTCGCCCAGACCGCCGGCGTGCACGAGCAGACGACGGGGATGCAGAGCGCGATCGGCGAGCTGCGCACCAAGCTCGACGGCACGCTCGACCGCGCGACCGAGGTCGCAGGGATCGTCGAACAGCAGCTGTCCGCGCTCGCCGACGTCCGCCGCGCGACCGAGATCGCCGTGAAACGCGTCGAGAGCGACGCGGGCGCGGCCACCGACGACCGCCGGCTCGAGCTCGCGATGCTGGGGATGCGCGCA
Source organism: Vulcanimicrobiota bacterium (assembly GCA_003168375.1). Taxonomy (GTDB): domain Bacteria; phylum Vulcanimicrobiota; class Vulcanimicrobiia; order Vulcanimicrobiales; family Vulcanimicrobiaceae; genus Vulcanimicrobium; species Vulcanimicrobium winogradskyi. Next base: position 444,233 of record PMSI01000003.1, on the reverse strand, counting down.
CACGCGCTCGCCGCGCGGCGGCCGCTCGGAACCGTCGCCGAGCGGGTGCGCGAGATCGGCTTCGCCGTCGCCGCCGAGATGGATCGCGTTTTCGACGCGGCGATCGAGCGCGGCGGCCTGCGGCACGCCGACTGCTTCGACACCGACTACGTCGAGATCGCGGGCGCGGCGATCGCACGCCTCGGCCGGCTCTTCGACGTCTCGCGCGTTCCGGAGCGCGGTTTCGATCCGCCGAAGTACGAGACGCGCTACGACCGCGCGGTCGAGGACGGCTGCAACCGGCTGATCGACGAGAACGTCCCGAAGCATACCGCGATCAAGGCGATGTTCGCGGTCGATCTCAACGGCTTCTGCTTCGCCCACTACCGCGAATGCCGCCAGGACTGGACCGGCTCCGCGACCGACCTGGAAAACAACCGGATCAAGCGCTTCTTCGAAGACGGGCTGAGCCTGCGCTGCTCGCGCGTCGGGCTCGGCGAGGCCTCGGACCGGCTGCCGGCGCGCACGTCCTACGCGCGCTACGGCGAGGCAGGCTGCACGCTCGACGCCGGCGCCGAGCGCGAATGGGCGATCTACACGTACGCGCGCGACACGGGGGTCGTCTACAACGACCTCTCGGTCGCGCTGTTCGCACGCGCCCGGCGCGTCGGCACGATCCGCATCATTTACGACGCCGACGTCGTATAGCGACGGCTTGACCAAGCGGTTCTTTTACGGCTGGACGATCGTCGTCGCCCTCGGCGTGACGACGATCATCTCGTACGGAACGAACCAGTATCTGTTCGGTCTACTCGTCGATCCGGTGTCGCGTGAGCTCGGCTGGGACACGGCATCGATCGGGCTGGCGTACTCGGGCGTCGTGCTCGTCTCGGGCCTGGGCGGGCTCGCGCTCGGGCGCGTGCTCGACCGTTTGGGGGCGCGGCTGCTGCTCTCGCTCGGCTCGCTGGTCACCGGCGTTTCGCTGCTGCTCCTCGCGCGCGTTCACTCCCTGGCGCTGTTCGACGTGGTGTGGACCGCCGGGATCGGGCTCGGCTCCGCGCTGACCCTCTATCCGGTCACGATGACCGTCGTCGCCAACTGGTTCGACCGCCGGCGGATGCGCGCGCTCGCGCTGCTCACGTTCATGGGCGCGTTCTCCTCGACGCTCACCTATCCGATCGCCGGCCTGTTGATCGCACGCTTCGGATGGCGCGACGCCGTCGCGATCCTGGGCGCGGTGCAATTGCTGGTTGCGTTCCCGCTGCACGCGCTGATCGTGCGACGCCATCCCGAAGACGTCGGTCTCCATCCCGACGGCGCCGCGACCGCGGGTGGGTCGACGCCCGAAAGCGGCGTCGCGTTCGCGGCGGCGATCCGGAGCGCGGCATTCTGGTTTCCGACGGTCGCGCTCGCGCTGGCGTATTTCGCCAGTACGGCGATCTTGCTGATCCACGTGGCGTATCTGATCGCGCGCGGGTACACGCCCGCCTACGCGGCGATGCTCCTCGGGCTGTTCGGGATCGCCTACCTGCCCGGGCGCTTTTTCGTGGCGTGGGCCGGAGAGCGCATGTCGCTGGCGATTCTGTTCGCCGCGGCGTTCGGTATCGAGGCGCTCGGGATCGCGGTACTCGCGATCCGTCCCTCGCCGTGGGTCGTCGTGGCGTACGTCTGCACGTTCGGCGCGGCCTACGGTGCGACGTTTCCGCTGCGCGGCGCGATCATGGCGCAGCGGTTCGGGCGGCGGTCCTACGGCTCGATCCTGGCCGTCCAGGGGGTCCCGGTCGGGATCGGCTCCGCGCTCGGCCCGCTCGCCGTCGGCCGGCTGATCGACACGCTGGGGTTCGGCGCCGCGTTTGAGTGCTGCATCGCGGCGCTGGTCGCCGCCGCCGTCGTGATGGCGCTCCCGGTCCGCCCCGCGCGAGGGCTTGCCGAACGGGCCGCGTATCGAGCCTCTACGCATACGCCTATCGAGGAGTCACCATGAGCGATCCGCTCTCGCGCGGCGAGTTCTTCCAGGTCAGCGCCGCGGCCGGCGCCGCCGGCGCCGCGGCTCCCAGCACGTTCGCCGCGACGGGCGGCGGGACGGCGCAGCTCAAGATCCGGTGGTACGGCGGCGGGGTGTACGAGCTGGCGACGCCGGACGACAAGAACATCGTGCTGGTCGATGCGTGGATCTGGAGCAACACCGGGTTCAAGGCGTTCAACATCGACAAGCCGGCCGAATTCGCGAGCGCGGCGGCGTACGCGGCGCACGTCAAGAGCCGGGGACCGAGCGCCTTCGTCGTCGCGCTGACGCACGATCACGGCGACCACATGGGCGACTATTTCGATCTGCTGCGCGCGCTGGTCGACGCCGGCGTCGACGTGAAGACCGTCGGACAGAGCGACCTCATGCGCGTCGGGCTGCTCCCCCGCTTCAAAGCCGCCAACCTCGACAACACGGTGCTGGTGCTGAACAACGGCGCCGGGATCAACATGGGCGGCAGCGCCACGTACAAGGACCTCCGGTTCCGGCTCGTCCCGGCGGTGCATTCGACCGCCTCCGGCTTCCCCGCGGCGGGTTTCATCATCGACATCGGCGGGGTGCGTGTCTACGCATCTGGCGACACCGACTTGTACGGCGACATGGGGCTGATCGGCTCGCGCTACGCGCCGGACCTGGCCGTCATCTGCACCGGAAACGGCGCGTTCACGATGGGACCCGACGACGCAGCCTCCGCCGTGCAGCTGCTCGGCGCGGGTCACGCTGTGCCGGTCCACTACGCGCACAACCCGCTGGTCGTCGGACCCCAATGCGGAGACCTGTTCCGTGCGGCGGTCTCGCGCATCGCTCCGCGGACGACCGTCACATTGTTGCGTCCGGGCGAGCCGACGACGCTTCGCGTAGCAACGGCCGCCCGATAATTCCGGTATGGGACGCGCGCCCGATGATCCGGGGATGGGGCGAAGGTCCCAATAGCCGGGGCCCGGATGCCCCTTCATCCCTTTCCTCGGCGTGCCGATGAAAAAGATGAATACCTCGGCAGGATGCCAGTTGAGAAGGGGTAGCGGTATGGAGACCATGACTTTCGTGCGGACACTGGAAGCCCGCGCACTCCTCGAGGCGACCTCGATCGTCCGCCTCGTCGATGCCATCGATGCGATGATCGCCGACGCGGATCGCCGCGCGAGCGATGATGCGATCGCGGAACATTGCGCCATGTCGTGGCGCCGCCGCCGCGACGCATTGCTGACCGAACACGCCGCGCTCGTCAGCGGCGCGATCGAACCGTCCTGCTAAAGCGGCGCGCCGGTCAGCGGTACGCCGCCTGAATCGACGCGAACTCCTCGCGCGGGGGATGCAGGTCCAGCCGCGCGATCGGGGCTTCAGGTAGACCGGTCCGGTCTTCGAACGTGGGCCGCTCTTCTTTGTAGATGATCCCGAGCGGGATATCGCCTTCGCGCGTGAGGGCGTCGAACGCCGCCAGCTTGTCGTTCGGTGCGTATCCGTCGTGAACGGTGAGGTCCTCGGTGTTCTCCTTGAACCACGCGTACGTGTTGATCTTGTTGTAGGTGACGCACGGCGACATGACCTCGACGATCGAGAAGCCGCGGTGTTCGATCGCCGCCTTGATCATCGCGACCATCTGCTTCGGCTGCGCCGAGAACCCGCGCGCGAGGAACGTCGCTCCTGCCGCAAGCGCGAGCGCGAGGCCGTTCAACGGCGTATCGGGGTTCCCGTCCGGGCTCACCGAGGCGACGTAGCCTGTCGCGCTGGTCGGCGACGACTGGCCCTTCGTCAGGCCGTAGGTCTGGTTGTCCATCACGATATAGGTGACGTCGGGATTGCGGCGCACCGCGTGCACGAAGTGACCGGCGCCGATCGCGTACCCGTCGCCGTCCCCGCCGGCGGCGATCACGGTGAGATCCCGGTTGGCGAGCTTCACCGCCGTCGCGACCGGGAGCGCGCGCCCGTGCACGCCGTGGAACGCGTAGCTGTGGATGTAGCCGGAGATCTTCCCCGAGCAGCCGATCCCCGAGATGAACGCGACGTCCTTCGGCTGCTTGCCGAGCTCCGCCAGCGCCTGTTTGAGCGCGGAGAGGACGCCGAAGTCGCCGCAGCCGGGGCACCACCACGACGGCGTCGCGGTGGCGAAGTCTTTCGGGCTCATCGTCACCGACATGTCAGATCACCTCCGCCGTGTCATCCTGAGCGACCTCGGCCATCTGCCGGATCGGTTCGATGATCTCGATCGGCCGGAACGGCCGCCCGTCGTATTTCCGCAGGCCGTGCAGCGCGTCGAGCGGTCCGACGACCGCGCGAATCAGCTGCATCAGCTGGCCCGTGTAGTTGTTCTCGACCACGAAGACGTGCTGCGCGCCGCGTACGAACTCTTTGATATCGTCGTCCGGGAACGGCCAGAGCGTGCGCAGCTGCAGGAAACGCGTCAGCACGCCGCCCGCCGCGAGGCGCTGTACCGCCTCGGCGATCGGCCCGCGGTTCGCGCCGTAGCCGATGATCCCGATGTCGGCGTCGGCGATTCCGTGCAGCACCGCTCGCGGCAGCTCGGGGCGCATCGACTCGAGCTTGCCCATCCGCTTTTCCATCATGCGGGCGCGGTTGCGCGGATTTTCGGTGATGACGCCGGCGTCGTTGTGCTCGGAGCCCGGTGCTAGGTGCATCCCGCCCGGGACGCCCGGGATCACGCGCGGCGAGACGCCGTCGGCGGTGAACGCGAAACGCTTGTACTCGCCGAAGACGACCTCGCCGTCGTCGATCAGCTTACCGCGATCGATCTTCACCTTGTCGATGTCGAGCGGCGCGAGCGTCGCCTTGCTCTGGCACAGCGCCTGCTCGGTCAGGACGAAGACCGGCAGCTGATACCGCTCCGCCAAGTTGAACGCGGCCACGGTCAGCTCGAACGATTCGCGGACGGTACCGGGAGCGAGGATGACGCGGGGGATCTCGCCGTGACCGGAATAGATCAGGTGGTTCAGATTGCTCTGCTCGGTCTTGGTCGGCATCCCGGTCGAAGGTCCGGTTCGCGCGCACTCCACCACGACGACCGGGATCTCGAGGACCCCGGCGAGGCCGATCGCCTCGGTCATCAGCGCCTGTCCGGGTCCCGACGTCGCGGTCATCGCGCGCACGCCGGCGAACGCCGCGCCGAGCGTCATCGTGATCGCGGCCAGCTCGTCCTCGGCCTGCACGACGACGCCGCCGAACTTCGGCAGCTGCTTCGACATCCACTCGAGGACGTCGGTCGCGGGCGTGATCGGGTAGCCGGCCATGAAGCGGCAGCCGGCGACGAGCGCACCGTACGAGATCGCGTCGTTGCCCATCATGATGAGCCGGTCGCCGTCGGCACCTGCGACGAGGCCGTATCCGCTCGGGCGGTCGCCGAAGTGCTCGAGCACGTAGTTCTCGCCGGCTTCGATCGCGCGCATGTTGAGGTCGACGACCTTCTCGCCCTTGCGCTGGTAGACGCCGCGCACGTCGTGCCGGATGATCTCGGGATCCATCCCGATCAGCGCGCCGAGCACGCCGAGCGAGATCGTGTTGCGCACGAGCTCGAGCCCGAGATCCACCTTGGCCATCTTCCCGAGGGGAACCTCATACCAGGTGACGTCGGCGCGACGCACCTCGTCGGGGATCGTCTCGGAGGTGTTGTCGAAAATGACGAAACCGCCGGGCCGCATCTCGTCGATGTGCGCCTCGACGGCTTCCAGGTCGAACGCGACAAGCCCGTCGACCGCATCCGCCATCCCGTAATCGTGATGCTCGCCGGCGCGAATGACGTAGTTGGTGTGGCCGCCGCGGATTCGGGACGGGAAGTCTTTGTAGGTGTAGACTTCCAGTCCCATGCGCTTGAATACGCCGGCGATCAAATCGCCGGTCGTCAAGCTCCCGTCTCCGGCCTGTCCGCCGAACATCACTTCGACGCAATTGACGATCACTCGGGACACCTCGCGGTCCAGGCGCCGAACCTCGGCGCTCGTTGGTTGTAGTAGTTCCGAGCGGTGACGGTACTGCCCTGTCTCGCGTTCCATCGCCGTGAGACTACCGGACTTGCGAGTGCTCGCTGTCATCGCGGCGGCTGCCGGCGTCCTGGCCGGCCTTGGCGCACCCGCAGCGGCCGACCCCACGCCGACCGCCGCCGCAGCGCCGGCGGCGGCGACCCAGCCGTGCGCGTCCTCGGACCTAACCTTGCGCGAGGTCAGCGCGACCGGCGGGGCACTGCCCGAAGCGGTCTACGCGCTCCGCAACCGCGGCGCCGCCGGGTGCCGCATCTCGGGCAGCATCGGCATCCGCTTGTTCGACGCGCAGGGCAAGCCGATTTCGCTGCGCTTCGGACCGAACAGCGCGATGCCGATGCTGCTGACCCTCGCGGCGGGCGACGAAGCGTCGTTCACCGTCACGTACGGACGACTCGGGACGGCACAATGCGTGACCAGTGCGCGCATCGAGGTGTACCTCGCACCGCAGCTCACGCCGGTGAGCGCAACGACGACCTTCACCGCGTGCGCATTTCCCTCGATTCGCATCTCGTACCTACGGCTGGCCGCTCCGTCTCCCGCTCCATCTCCTTCGCCTTCGGCTGCGACGCGTCTCATCTCTCCTTGAATGGCGACACCATTCGCACCGGCGCCGTGAGCGCCGGATAGATCGCGTCGTCACATCGAGCGCCGGAACCGACGATGCTCCCGCCGCGCCTCGCGCCACGCCCGGAGCCACGTCTCGCGCCCGTCGCACGCGGCGCGATGCTCGAGTGCCGCGAGCGCACCTGCGACGAACGCGCTGCCGCGGTCGTCTTCGCTCAGCACACGGAGCCGTTCGCAAGCCGCAACTGCATCGTGCTGGTCGCCGAGGATCGTCTGCAACCGCTCCACCGCGCGCGCGAGTTGCCGTGCGCGGCGGCCGGCGACCGGCGCGACCGCTTCAACGGCGTAGCGCACACGCTTTGCGGCGATCCGGATCCCGTGGAGTTCGCGATCTGCCGGCGGCTGCGAGCGCGCGCGTACCCGTTTGCGGAGCGTCGACCATGCATCCGCGACGATCTCCGGGATGAGGTCGCGCGCGGCATCGCTTGCTCTTGCGTTGAACCGCGGACGTTTCGCGGCGTCGACCAGATCCTGCAGCAGCGCGGCATAGCGCGGTTCCCGAAGCATCGCCGCAAGACGCTGATACGCCTCCTCCCGCGCCGCCCGCAGCGGCGCCAACGCCTCCTCCGCAGGCACGCGGTCGGGCTCCGGCAGCGCCGCGGATTGCCGGCGCAATCGCGCCAGAAGCACGTCGGCGTCGCGGGCCGCGGAGAATCCGTCCTGGAGCCAGCGGCTCCGCTCGCGCAGCCCGCACGCCCACGCCTCATCGAGCAGCGGTAAGAACGTGCGCAGATCGCTCCGCAGCCGGCGGACGGAGACGCGCGCGCGGTGCACCGCTTCCTCTTCAGCATGGAGGCGCAGCATCGCATCTTCGCGGACCAGCACCTCGACCGACGCTGCAAACGCGGCGCGGACGACAACGTCGATTCCCGAGTTCTCGTCGAGCTGCGGCGCGTCGAGTTCGTCCAGGGCGTCGGGTGCCGAGAGCTTCAGCTCGCGTTCCACCGTACCGTCCATCGTCTCGTCCTTCCGGCCCATGATCTCGCCGCTAAGCGATTCGCGTCCCTGCTTCGCAGGCGGCGAACGCCGCCGCCACGCTGTTCGCGACCGAAATCGCCAGATCGACGCCGAGTGATTCGGTGTTCAGTACCAGGTCGTACTGGCGGCTGTCATAGACGTCGGAGTCGAAGTCGAGCAGCGGCGCACCAAGCGCGCCGGCGATCGCTTCCCCGACGCTCAGGCCGCCCGCACCGAGCTCGCGGGCGATGCTGACGATCACAGCCGTTCTTCGAGCGCGCGGATCGCTTCGGGCGGTCCGGCGGCAACCAGCTCGTCGCCGGCCGCGAGCAACGTCTCCGGGGTGGGGCGAAAGCGCATCGCGCCTTCGCGTTTGAGCGCCAAAACGAACGCCTCGTCGCCGCCCGGAAACAGCTCGACCAATGCGCGGCCGATCCACGCCGACCCGGGCTTGATCGCAATGTCCTCGAGCAGCAACTGGCCGTTGTCGGCGGAGAGCACGGTGTCGACGAACTCCACGGCGGTCGGGCGCGTCGCAAGACTTGCCATCCGGCGTCCGCCGATCCGGTACGGTGAGATGACGCGGTTCGCGCCGGCGAGCCGAAGCTTGCGTTCCGCATCCTCCGCGTTCGCGCGGGCGACGATGAACAGATCGGGTTTCAGCACCCGCGCAGAAAGCGTGACGTAGATGTTGTCGGCGTCGTGGTCGACGGCGGTCACCAGACCGCGTGCGCGTTCGATCCCGGCCGCCTGGAGCGTCGCGACGTCCGCGGCGTTGCCGGAGACCACGGTGAAGCCTTCGACGGCCGCGCGGTCGAGCGAGTCCGGGTTGATGTCGATCACGACGAACGCGATCTTCTCGGTCGTGAAGTCACGCGCGATCTCGCGGCCGACGCGGCCGAACCCGCACAGGATGAAGTGGTCGCGCATCCTAGCGACGCGCGTCCGCATGCGGCGCTGCAGGAACTCCGCGCCGAGATGCCCCTCGATGATGAATCCGAAGCCGGCCAGCACGGTATACGTCAGCGCGCCGAACCCGAACGCGACGACGACGATCGTCCACACCTTGCCGGCAACGTCGAGGACCGCACCCGGCGGCTCGCCGCCGCCGACCGTGGTGATCGTCGTGATGGTCATGTAGAGTGCGTCGAACAGCGACCATCGCTCGAGCAGGGCGTAGCCGATCGTTCCGACGGTGACGACGGCGATCAGCAGCGTCACCGCGATCAGCAATCTGCGTGGGAGGAGAGAGCGTTCGTTCATACACGGCCGCCCCGTCCTTCGAGACTAGCGGACGCTGTTCCGCCGCATCGCGATCCGGCCGCCGTCGTAGTCGAACCACCACTCGAACGCGGCCATCTCGTCGGTCCCGACGATCCCGTCGAACAGCATGTCGAGACCGTCAGGCCGCGAGTTCTGATCCTGGACTCCTACGACGACGTTTTCGAATAGCCAGGGGCCGAACCCGAACAGCGCGGCCCGCCGCGCGTTGACGACGATCGATCCTTCCAGATATTGCGACTCGAGCTGGGTGCGGCCGCCGGGGAACGTGGCGGGGCTCCAATGCGCGGCGATCTCGCCCGCGTACTTGCGCGCGAACGGTTCCAGCACGTACAGGCTCGGCGATCCTGAATCGAGCACGAACCGGTCGCCGGAGGCCGATCCGAACGCTGCGCGGACGAGCGGAATGCCTTCATCGAAGTACGCCGCCATGACGGCGTTTCCCGGGTCGGCGAACGCGGATCGGGCGGCCTCCGGCGTCAAGACTTCGACCGTGCCATGCGCGTAGTCGATGTGCACGACGTGACCCGCGAAGAAATCGTAGCCGAGAATTCCGGGCGGGCCCATCGGGATCGCGAGCGTCGATACATCGGAGAGCGTCAGTGCGCCGACCCTCATCTGCGGGACGGTCGCATGTTCCAGCACCGGACTCCAGCCGCGACGCTCCGCTACCCTGCGGTCGAGCGTGATGCTCGCGGTCCCCGTGTCGAGGATGAAGGGCGCGTGCTGCCCGTCGAGGTCGACGTCGACGACGATTCTCGACCGCATGAAAAACGCCGGGAGGCGCACGGCGCCGCTCTCCAGAGGAATCGCGGCGAACGTCCGCCGCAGCTGCGGGATCGCGACGTCGACCTCGCCGAGCGCTTCCGGCACGATAGAATCGACCGTCACGTCGAGGTCGTTCGCGGCGTCGCCGTTGGAGACGCGCCAATGCTGCGGGCGACGCGCTCCGCCGACCGGCTCGAACCGATCGAACGTGGTGACGACCGTGCGCGCCCCCTCGCGCGTGATCTCGTGTTCGATCGTGCCGTTCGCTTTGTCGACGTAAAACCAGTGGGGCTTGTCGCGCGGCGCGCGGTCGGCCAGCACCCAGGCCGCGCCGAAACGGTTCGATTCTCCCGCCAGCTCGCAATCGGTTGTCGGGAACGGAAAGATGCTTTGCGGCAACCGGTCCACCGCATCACCCTGATCGTCGGAGAGCGTCGCGTGCGTGATCCCGTTGGCGTCGGCGCGCCAGCGCACGCCGTCAGACCGTCCCGCGGAATACTGGGCCGTCCCGAGCGCGAGCGCGGCGCGGAAGTCCGCGCCTCGAACGGTCACCTGCACCGGGAGACGGCGCGATCCGTTCACGTACGTCCAGCGCTCGCGGCGCTCCGCAAAACGCCGCTCGACAACACCGGCGGCCTTGGCGTACGTCGCCAGGACCTCGGTTTGCGACGCCGACGTGGGACGCAGGTCGGGTGGACGCCATTCGGCGGATGCATGCGTGCCCGACACGATGACGAAGGCGCTCGCCGCCAAGGCGCAGCGGAGCAGGTTCACGCGATCAGCGTCGCTTCGACCGCGGCACGCAGCGGGTTCACCGGATCGTTCCATGCTTCGATGAACTTGCGCAGGATCTGCCCGGTGAGTCCCCAGACGCGGCGGCTCTCGTAGTCGAGCAGATACGTCTCGACGCTGACTTCGCCGACGGCGACCGTGCCGTGCGTGAGCTCCTCGATGATCACCGCGAGCGGGATGGTGAAGACCGCGGCGGTCTCGGACCCGTCGATCGTCAGCGGACCGGGCGCGACTGTGGCCACAAACGGGGTCACGTCGAAGTTGTTCGCGCGCCTCTGCTGCACCATCGGCAGCTCGCCCAGGATCGTGACGCGTTCCGCGGCGATCCCGACCTCCTCGCGCAGCTCGCGCAACGCGGTGCGGCGCAGGTCTCCGCCGTCCGCAGGATCGACCGACCCGCCGGGGAGCGCGATCTGGCCGGGGTGGTCGCGGAGATGCGCGGCGCGCTCGGTGAAGATCACACCGTGCGGCCGCGCCGCCAGGATCGCGAACACCACCGCCGCCGTCCGCCTCCCCAGCCGCTTGCTTTCCATCGGCGCCGACCTTTCGACGGCCGGGCGGTGGGCTCCAGGCGGCAATCACAGCGAAGAGGTCGAAAAGAGCGGCCCGTGATCGATTTCTTCCTGCACCGGCCGGTGTTTGCCTCGGTTTGTGCGCTCTTCATCATTCTGGCCGGTCTGATCTCGATCCCGACCCTCCCGGTCGCCCAGTTCCCGCAGGTCGCACCGCCGGTCGTCACGGTGACCACGACCTTCATCGGCGCGAACGCGCAGGCCGCCGAGGCGTCGGTCACGACCCCGCTGGAAGAGGCGATCAACGGCGTCGACGGCCTGCGCTACATCACGTCGACCACGACCAGCGACGGGACCAGCACGATCGTGTGCACGTTCCAGCTCGACCGCAACATCGACCTCGCCGCAAACGACGTCCAAAACCAAGTCAACAACACGATCGGGCGGCTCCCGGCCGAGGTCCGCGCGACCGGCGTGACCGTGACGAAGAACAGCGGCACGTTCGTCCTCGCGATGGGCCTCACGTCCAGCGGCGCACGCTACGACCGGATCTTCATCAGCAACTACGCCGCGAACAACATCGTCGACGTCCTCAAGCGGATCCGCGGCGTCAACGACGTGCGCATCTTCGGCGAGCGCCGGTATGCGATGCGCCTCTGGCTCGATCCCACCCGGCTGAACCAGAGCCACCTCACTGCCTCCGACGTCGTCGCGGCGCTGCAAGTCCAGAACGTCACGATTGCTGCGGGCGCGATCGGGGCAGCTCCGATCGCGGCCGACCAGCCCTACCAGATCTCGATACGGGCGATCGGGCGGATGCGCACGGCGTCCGAGTTCGGCGATCTGATCCTGCGCGCGAACCCGGACGCGGGCTTCGTCCGGCTGCGCGACGTCGGCCGCGTCGAGCTCGGTGCCGAAAGCTACGCGACGGATCTCCGCCTCAACGACAAGGACGCTATCGGGGTCGCGGTCCTCACGCTGCCGAGCGCGAACGCGCTGCAGGTCGCGAGCGATGTGCGCGCGGCGATGAACAAGCTGGAGCAGCACTTTCCGCCCGGCCTCACGTACCAGTTCGGCTTCGACGCCACGCCGTTCGTCGGCGAGTCGATCCGCGAGGTCCTCAAGACGCTCGCGATCTCGATCGTGCTCGTCATCGCGGTCGTCTTTTTGTTCCTGCAGTCGTGGCGCACGACCCTGATCCCGGCGATCACGATCCCCGTCTCGCTGATCGGCACCTTCGCGCTGATGAAGGCGCTGGGGTTCTCGATCAACACGCTGACGCTGTTCGGCCTGACGCTCGCGACGGGGCTGGTCGTCGACGACGCGATCGTCGTCATCGAGAACATCGCCCGGTTCGTCAACGAGAAGCGGATGGAACCGTTCGCCGGCGCGGCCGCGGCGATGCGCGAGATCACGAGCGCGGTCGTCGCCAGCTCACTCGTGCTATTGGCGGTGTTCATCCCGGTCGCGTTCTTCTCGGGGACGACCGGCCAGCTCTACAAGCAGTTCGCGCTCACCATCGCGTGCTCGATCTCGATCTCGCTGTTCGTTGCACTGACGCTTACGCCGACGCTTTCGGCCCTGCTGCTCGGCGAGCACACCATTCACCGGACGGGGTTCTACGGTGCGATCAACCGGGTGATCGACGCGTCGCGGAACGGCTACCACGCGATCCTGCCGGCGCTGATGCGATGGCGCGTTCTCGTGCTGGCGCTGTTCGCGCTCGGGCTGGTGGGGACGTACTTCGCGTACCAGACGATTCCGACCGGTTTTCTCCCAGACGAGGACGTCGGCTATTTCTACGTCACGATCCAACTTCCGGAAGGGTCGTCGCTCGCCGACACCGAGCGCGTCACTCGCGGCATCGAAGGGATTCTGAACAAGTATCCGGAGATTTCGATCGTCTTCGAGCCGAACGGAACGCAGTTCGGCATCAACGCCCCAAACCGCGCGCTGATGTTCGTCTCGCTGAAGCCATGGGATGAACGCAAGACGGCAAGCGCGTCCGCCGACGGCGTGATCCAGCGGCTCGGACCGCAGTTCCGAGCGATCACGGCCGCCAAGGTCCTCGCCTTCAATCCGCCCGCGATCCGCGGGATCGGTAACCTCGCCGGCTTTCAGTTCGAGCTCCAGGATCAGGACAACGTCGGAATCCCTCCACTGACGAAGGCCGCCGGCAACCTCATCCGCGCCGCTGGCCAGGATCCGGTGCTGCGGAAGGTTTCGACCACGTTCCGCGACGACGCGCCGCAGCTGGTGGTCGAGATCGACCGGTCGAAGGTCGCCGCGCTCGGCGTCCCGCTGCAGGACGTCGTCTCGGCGATGCAGGTCTACCTTGGCTCGCAGTACGTCAACGACTTCGACTATTTGAACCGCTCGTATCGCGTGTACGTGCAGGCCGACACGCCGTTCCGCGACCGGCTCGCGGCGCTCGACCGCATCTACGTACGAACCGCAGGAACCGGGCCGGAGCTCGCGACCGTCCCGCTCTCGTCGCTGGTGCACACGCACATCGACCGCGTCGCGCCGATCATCACGCATTACAACCTGCTGCGATCGATCGAGATCAACGGCGTGCCGGGGCCCGGCTTCGGTTCGGGTCAGGCGCTCGCGGCGATGACGAGCGCCGCGCAGAGCCTCCCGCCCGGTACGGGCTATGAGTGGACCGGGATCTCGCTCGAGCAGATCGAGTTCGGCAGCCAGGCGCTGGTGATCTTCGGCCTCGGCTTGCTGTGCGTGTTCCTCGTGCTGTCGGCCAACTACGAGAACTACGCCGACCCGATCATCATCCTGGTCTCAGTGCCGCTCGCGATCCTGGGGGCGATCCTCGCGCTCGACCTGCGCTCGCTGCCGAGCGATCTCTACGCGCAGGTCGGCTACTTGATGCTGATCGCGCTGGCGAGCAAGAACGCGATCTTGATCGTCGAGTTCGCGAACCAGCGCCGTCGGGCTGGTCTCAGCGCCGCGGACGCGGTCCGCGACGCCGCGCAAACGCGGCTGCGTCCGATCCTGATGACCTCGCTGGCGTTCATCCTCGCGACGGTGCCGCTGGTCCTCGCGAGCGGCGCAGGCGCGGCCAGCCGGCGTTCGCTGGGCACGGCCGTGTTCGGCGGGATGATTCTCTCGACCGTGCTGAACCTGTTCGTCGTCCCCGTCGTCTACGTCGCGATCGCGGGCCTGCGCGAGCGGCTCGCCAGCCGCAAACGCCCCACGCCCGCGAACGGTCACGCGCCGCCGGGAACGGTCCCCGCCTCGGTCGTGCGCAACGCGGACGGCGAGATCGTCCTGCACTTCCACGACGGCAGCGACCCGGTACGCCTCTCGATCCCTGACTAGTGCGCTAGCTGCGGCGCACGCGGCGGGTGAACCAGCGCGGCGCTCGGGTCGGGAACATCCGGATCAGCATCTCGATGCGATGCGCGTCCTTGCCGGCGACGACGCGGTCGCGGCGCTGCTTGATCCCGCGCACGATCGCCGCCGCCATCTCCTCGGGCGGCGTCGTCAAGAGCCGCTCGTCGAACGTCTTCGTCAGGGTCGCGGCGAGCACGGGATCGGCGGCACGCGCGACCCGCGCGTTGCGCGCGATCGCGGTCTTGATCCCGCCGGGATGCACCGTGACGACGTGCACGTTCGTCGCTTCTAGCTCGGCACGCAAGGATTCGGTGAAGCCGCGGACGGCGAACTTGCTGGCGGCGTAGGCCGCCTGCCCTGGCGGAGCCCACAGCCCGAACACGCTCGAGACGTTGACGATGCACGCCTCGGGCTGCGCCAGCAGGACCGGCAGAAACGCCTTCGTGCCGTAGACGACACCCCAGAAGTTGACGTTCATCAGCCACGCGATCTCGTCGCTCGCGACCTCCTGAACGGTGCCGAAGATCGAGACGCCGGCGTTGTTCACCAGGACGCTGACACGACCGTGCTCGCGCAGCACGTCCTGCGCGAACGCGTTCACCGCAGCCTCGTCGGCGACGTCGACGACGTGCGCGGTGGCAGCGCCGCCGGCGCCCGCAACGAGGGCCACCGTCTCGAGCAGGCCGTGCTCGTCGCGGTCGGCGAGCGCCAGCCTCATCCCCTCGTGCGCCAGCGCGAGCGCGACCGCGCGCCCGATCCCCGAGGCCGCGCCGGTGACGACGGCGACCCCACCCGCGAGCTGTTTCACGCAGCGGTGCCGGGCGCCGGCCGGTCGCGCATCACGACCTTCTCCATCTTCGCCAGCATCGGCAAACGCTTGCGCGCGCGCCGGATCTGGCGGATCGCGGCGTGCGGATCGACCAGGTGCGTGCGGGGCAGCTTCGCGCCCATCTTCTTCAGCACGGCGCCGATCGGATGGCGCATCCTCGCCTGCGCCAGAATCACCTCGGCCAGCAGGTCGGCGCCGGGCGAGACAATCGGACCGAAGCCGTAGCGTGCTTGCGACCAGCCGAACACGTACATGTTCCGGAAGCGATCGCTCATCATCGAACCGTACAGCTTCACGATCGGCCCCTCGATCGGCACGAGGTCGGCCGAGAGGAACGGGATCGTCTGGTGGAATCCGGTCGCGGCGACGATCACGTCGAAGCGCTCGCGCTTCCCGTCGACGAACTCGACGAAGTCGCCGTCGTAGCGCGCCACGTCGGGGTGCGGCGTGATGCGGCCGTGCTTGATGTAGTGCAGCAGCTCGCTGTTGAGCGTCGGATGGTGCTCGAAGATCGCGTGGTCCGGCTTCTGCAAGCCGTACCGCTGGTAGTCGCCGACCGAAACGGCCAGGGCCGTGCGCAGGAAGATCCGCTGCAGCCACAGCGGCATCCAGGGCCGGATGAGCTCGACCAGCGGGACGCCGAACAGCGTCTTGGGCAAGAACCAGTAGCCGCGCCGATTGCTGATGTGCGAGGACGCACCGACCCGGGCCGCTTCTGAAGCGATGTCGCAGGCGGAGTTGCCGCCGCCGATCGTGAGCACGCGCTTGCCGCGGAGCTGCTCCGGCGTGCGGTAGTCCTTGGAATGCATCAGCTCGCCGGCGAACGTCCCCGGATACGAGGGCCAGCGCCGGTCCCAATGATGGCCGATGCACGCGATCACCCCCTTGTAGACGCCGCGCGTGCCGTCGCCGAATGCTAGCTCCCAGCGTTCCTCGCCACCGCGCACGACGGGTCGCGCGTCGCTCACGCTCGTCTCGAAAGCGATCTGCGGGGCGAGGTCGTAGTGCCGCGCGTATTCCTGAAGGTAGGCAAGCATCTGGGCGGCGCTCGGGAAGTCCGGATAGTCCGCCGGCATCGGGTAATCGGTGAACTCGGTCGTCCTCCGCGACGAGATGATGTGGGCGGTCTCGTACACCCCGTCGCGCCAATTGCCGCCGAGTTCGCTGGCGCGCTCGAACTGCACGTACGGAACCCCGTGCTGCTTCAGGGCTCGCGCGACCGCCAGGCCGATCGGCCCGGCGCCGACCAGGGCAAATCGATCTTCTGTGCGTTCGGCAGGCGAGCCGGAAAGGGCGGCAGACGACAAGGCCGGTCACTTCGCGATCCGGCCGGTACCTCCGTCAGCGCACGGCGCCCGCGGGTCGTGCGCGCCGGTCAATCGAAGGCGAAGGCAAAGCGATCCCGAACCGGCGACGAGGTCAAGAACAGGAGTTACCCTATGTCAAACCGCGCGTCTTTCGTCAGACAGGTACTCGCATTCATCGCGACGCTGACCCTGTTGGCAACGGTCCCGGTCTACGCCGCGACGCCGGCGCAGAAGGCGGCCGTGTCGGCGCTGGTCGCGCACTTCCGGTCGGTGGGAAACACGGATATCGAGCAGCCTTCTTGCTTCCTCGTACAGACGTGGGCGCAATGCTCCTTTGGAACGGGCGGCGGCAATGCTGAGGGTAACGCGTGGCTGCACCTGAAGAACGGCGCGTGGCGCTTCTTGGGAACGGATGGCGGCGTCACCTACGCATCGATGATGGTGAAGCGTTACGGCATCCCGCTCTCCGTCGCGAAGCAGTTCCAAGCCAAGCTTTGCCCGAGCCCCTGCCCCGGCGGGTAGTCCGCGCGGATCGGTTCGGCCTTTTGCCTCAGACGCGCGGTACCGTGCGTGCTATGGGTGCGGGGTCTCGATGCATCGCTCCGAATGCGACGTATTTCTGGCGCAGTTCTGGCTTACGATCCTGACGGCAAACTGCGAATGCAGGTGTAGTGGTTTTGGCCGGACGGTGCGGTCCATCCGCCCTCATGCCAATAAGCGTAACCGCGGTCCTCAAGAACTCGCCCGCGAATGTCGACATTATCCCTTACGAGATACGGGCCAGCCCTCTTCAAGACGTATTCTCCGTCGGAACTAAGTGCATAAGTAAACGTACCCATCACCGTCGCGTGGTGTCGCCCATCGACGACGGATAAGCTACCGGTACGGTCAGGCGCGAACACGTATTGGAAGCGCACTCCCGGTTCCTCCGGCGACGTACAAAGCCATCGTCCGACGAGGGCGGATAGCGTAAGCGCGGCAATCAATAGAGGTTTATCCCGTAGCTATCGCCCACATGCAGTGCTCGCGTCGAGTCTGGGAAGAAGTCGGATCCCGTCAGCGGTACGCCGGGCGGGACCGTCGCCGCCCAGCCAAAGAGAGGGTCGCCAAACGAATTCACTCCGAAATACGAGCCATTGCTCGGATTAAGAATGTTCTGCGCGATACTTGTCGCTTGTTTGTAGGTCCACGAGGTGCCGTGAGCAACATTGCTGCTCCCCGGATGAGTCCAGGTAACCGGCGCTCCGAGTAGTGGGGTTACGGTGAAATACCATAGCGAGGTGCCAGCGGTTCCGAACTGTTCGCTGAATACCCCCGGCAAGAAGGACATGGATGTCGGGATCCCGTCGGGTTCAGTGTCGCCCTGATCCCGGCCGAACATCTCGTATATCATGTATTTCTTGCTCCACAAAAGGCCCGCTTCCGCCGAGCCATTTACCGATTCACCCGACCAGGCTCCCACGTAGATATCGCCAGTATCGTCGTAAATCGGATTGAAGGTCATGCACCAGGATGGACCCGGCAGGCCACACACGTCGCTCGCGTCGACGATTCCAGTGAACGTTCTGGAAGTCGAATTGCAAAGATATCCTCGGACGTACTCACCTGTACTGAACGAGGGTGGGGGCGGGCATGGCGGGGGCCCAAGGGATTGTGCGTTTCGGGTAACCGACGCCTGCTCGCGCGCTTGGCTTGGCAATGCGAATTCTTCTCCGCGTGGATTTCTCCCGTGAGCGGAGACGGCATCAATTTACGATCTCCCGCACGCGACGTACCAAAGCGCGTCGTATAACACTGTGACTGGGGCGACGGACGCGGTGCTGAAGGCCGCGCAACCGTGTGGGCGTATTTACAACTTGGATTGTTTTCGGCAACGATACCGCCTGGTATCTTTAGGCATACCTCATGGGTCGGCCCTGCGGTCAGCCAATGTCAATACTGCGCGGGTGCAAATAGGACCACTACCCGCAGTGCTAGGGGCTGATCCTGTATGTCAGATGCGCATCGCGCGCAGACTCGATGTATCGCTCGTAAACATTTCCCATGAAATCGGGATACTCTATCACCTCGATAGTATTGAGGAATCCATCCTCATTCATCCACAGGAGGGTTTCGACAAATCGTGGCCCGGAGTCCTGGATTCCGAGCGACGGCCCGTCGACTCGTTCCCGCCTGAAAGGCGGCCCTGATCCGACTCGAACGTCGCAGTACCCCGCTGGATCATATGCACTAACCTCGCACGACTCGACCTGCGCTTCTAGCTCCGGATAGCCGCGCGTTACGATTCGAAGAAACGAGAGTTCTTCCGCCGTCGGCGTATGGTACTCTGGGTCTGCCATCAGCGATCCCCGAGCCGTCCCTCCGTCGGCGTCGGCCATTGAGGCCGGATAAATTCGCGCAAACACTTCATTCCTCAGCGCGCCGGATTGTCCGCCGAGAACGAACCGACCCTCGCCCGCTAGGGGTACGTCGGCGATTTCGGACAGTCGATCCGTCGCGGCGTCAAGAACGACGTCCCAACGTTGTAAAGGTTCGTCGTTACCAACACTCCTGGGGTGCTCTCAATCAGGGCGACTCTGTAGGCCCACTGCGTCGGCACGCCGATAGTATCCATGACTGTCGGTGGGATGAGACCAGTATATTCGGTAGATATTTTCAGCACGGTTGGCTTGTCCGGGTGCGGCAGAAAATCGAGAAAGATCTGGTCATTCCACTGCTGGCTCGCGTACGTGTTGTGCACGTAGCATCCAAGGTGCCTGTTCCAGTAGTGGCTGGTGGAGAACGTCAACAGGTTCACCTCCGAAAGGCTCGCGACTTGGCCCGGATCGCCTACGAACGGTTCTAGACCGCAATATGCGCCGCCCGCCGGATTGCCGCCGTCGCCGTTGCTGTACGACAAGCTGTAGCCGTTAGGACACGCTTGACTTTCCGGAAGCGTCATGTCGGGTTGCGGGCCGTGCCCTGGACCGTCGGGATCGTCCGGGACTTCGGGATTGTTCGCGTAAGTGTACGACGGCGGCGGATAATAGTAGTAAATGGGATCGTCGACCCAGTAGAAGCAGATCCCGCCTAGATCAGCGATGCTTCCGTCGGGACAATAGCACAGATAATTCCACTGATCGTCCTCGAAGCTGCGGCCGATCGGCTGAGTGCAGATAGTGTCAACGTAGTACTGCGGCCGTTTTCCTGCCGAGCGCGTCGTCGTAGCGGCCGATGGCTTGAAGCGCGCGAACGACAGCAGGTGCGCGGTCCCGTTCACGACGCGAGCGATGCTTCGCACGCGCGATGCGCTGACGGAAATCACCTTGCCGTCGGACCGGAATTGAAATGTCCCCGTTTGCAGCGTGCCCTTCAAACGCATCCCGATTGTCGGTCCGAAATAGAACGTCGGGCCGTCGGTTTGCACGCTCCACCCATCGCTGCGCGGCGACGTGAACGGCCGCTCGGACGTAGACGACGACGAGGGCTGAGCGGTGGGCACGACGCGCGGCGCCGAAGGTTGCGGCGACGATGCTCCGCCGCACCCGGCGAGCAGCACGAAAGACAGCGCCGTGACGACGCCCGCGATACGCTTTAACACCCCACCCTCGCTTCTTGACTAAGCCACGACAGGATACATCACGCTACGAGGTTAGTCAACAAAGCCCCAATCGTCGGTAGTAGTCCCTTTTCAGCTGGGCTGACGAAGGGCCTGGGCATCAAGGACAAAAGCTACGCTCCACAATCTAGAGGCCATGAACAGGGCAAGAGTATCCGTCGCGTGTTCCGCTTGAGGAACGAGCGCAAACCGTGGCGCGCGGTCACCAGCAGAATTCGTCTGAGGCGTTCGTGAGGCCGCGGCAGAACCTGACGCCACCCTGCCGCAAGGGCGAGCACCGCATAGCTGGAAAGGTCCACGGCGATGCCCTAGGTAGCGCGACTTCTTCGGCTGCCCTACGGAGCCTGCGGGTCACAACTGCGACATGGTGATAACAAAGCGCGCGCCGCCGAGCGGCGAAGCGGATACGTCGACGCGCCCACCGGCGCGCTCGACGAGCAGTCGCACGAGCGCGAGTCCAATTCCGCTCCCATCGGCAGTCGTCGAAGCACGTTTGCCGAGCGCGAAAACGCGCTGGCTGTCGGCATCGGCGATCCCCGGCCCGTCGTCGTCGACGATCACGCGCGCCATGCGGCGGTCACTTGCGTCGACGGTGACGAATACACCACCACCCGGGCGCCCATGCTTCACCGCGTTGTCGATCAGATTGACAAGCACGAGCGTCAGCCGATCTGTGTCGAGGCCGATCTGGATCGACTGAATGTCGGCTATCTCGATTCCGACCCCACGTGAAGCAGCAGACGCCGCACACGCGTCTCGTGCGGCCGCCAGCGCGAGTTCGAGCGAGCCCATCGTGGGCAACGCCTCTGCATCACGCATATCCAAGAGCCAAACCGATTCATAAAGCACCGGCGATACACCTAGTTTATTCGACGCCTACCGAATGCCGCCTCGAGCGACATCCCGCTGCCAGCCGATGCTCAAGCCGAGCAGCGGTCTAAAACGAAAACGCTCTAGAGCACCACGAGGTCGGCGGCAAGAGGACCCTCCGGACTAAAGGAATCGTACCCTCGCCCCCCGCCGTGAGACCTTGCCCCTTTATCCTCGCTGAACAAAGACGTTCCGCATGCCAGGAGCCCGTCGTAGCTGCCGCGCACGATTTCGGGCTGATCGTCGCCCTCCTATGCATACGCAATATCCTATTAGGTCATTGATTTGCACAGGGGCCCCATCATAGGATTGGAAGAGGGGCAAGCAAGCGAGAAGTACCGGCGTTCGAGAGTGTGCAGTCGTCGGCTATTCGCGCGGCGCAGTACTTGCGTGACGGCCCGCTGCGCGCCGGAGCACGCGCTGCCCTTGCACAGCGCCTACCCTACTCAAGCGATAGGAAGATGAGGATTCGGCCATGGGTAACGAGCGGAACGATCCTTCCCAGAAGCGAGCAAGCGGCCAAGGGTACGATCCTGCAAGGCCAGCAAAAGAGACGGTCGGTAGCCCAGAGCTTCACCTCGTCGATCTCGGTCAAGTCTCACAAGATACGGCGCTTACGATCTCTACCGGGAAGTTCGAGATTCTGGTACGGGTTCGTAAGCAGACCGAGTAGCGGTCGTTCCGACCACCGAGCATTTCTGGAACGGACAGGGCTGCAGCCGAGTCGCGTAAGCGAAGCTTTGCCTCATCGTGTTCTCGAGCGTCACAAACACGAACACTCGTCACAACGGCAGGCCCCGAAATGAACCTGACAATACCGTTTCGAATCAATTCCGATCTCGACCCGGATACGCTACGTTCTGCGTTTCGTACAGCCGGACGATTGCACATACCAGACTTTCTCGACCCTGAAGGCGCCGAGGCATTGCACCACCATCTTCTGCAAGAAGTCGAGTGGAGCTACTTTTTATTCAGCCGCAACCATCTCTGGGAAGTTCCTCCCGAGAAGCGCAGTCTGTATAGCCCGGAGCAAGACCGCGCACTGGCTGAACTTGCGCATTCGGCCGGCCGTGAGGGGTACGCCTTTCTGTATGAGACCAATAGGCTCACCACGCGCCGAGACGACGGTGCGCTGCAGCGCGCCCAACCTGACGGTCTGCTCAAGACGTTCGGCGCCTTTCTGAACTCGCCGTCCTTCATAGACTTTGTCCGCCGCCTCACCGCTGCCGGCGACATTGAATGGGTGGAAGCAACAGCTACTCGCTTTCGCGAGGGACACTTTCTCGCGTTCCACGACGACTCGTGTACAGGAAGCAGGCGCATCGCGTACGTCATTAATCTCACTCGAGAATGGAGACCCGAGTGGGGCGGCCTACTCGAATTCATGAGTTCAACTGGACATATCGCTGAGGCCTATGTTCCTCGGTTCAACTCGCTCAATATCTTCCAGGTACCGATGGCTCACGCAGTAAGCTGCGTCTCGCCATCCGCCGGCGGACCGCGCCTGGCAATCTCGGGTTGGCTTCACGGCGAATAAACACAATAGGCACGACTCGCAAGGCTGCGCGAACTGATGCCGCATCGAGTGGCGCGCGCCAGGGACAAGACTTCCTACGGCGGCTCCGCGAGCATCCCCGCTGTATTTGGCATCGCGGTGAGCTCGTTACGGATGTCACAACGCATCCGGCCTTCAGGGGCGTCGTACACACGTTGGCCCGCCTATACGACGTGCAGTGGGAGAGGCCTGACGTCACCCTCTACGACTCCCCAACGTCCGGCCATAAAGTCGGTCGGTCGTTCATGATGCCCCGAACACTAGAAGATCTTCGGGTCGTCAGCGATGCGATGCGCATCTGGGAAGAACACACTCACGGCATGATGGGGCGCCTGCCGACCTATCTCAACAGGGGCGCAATGGGGTTAGCGGCAGGCGCTGCGTACTTTTCCGAAGCAGACTCGCGATTTGGAGCGAACGCACTGCGGCGGTACGAGTATCTACGCGAACACGATCTCTGTATGACTGCAACGCTGAGTTCCCCGCAGGCTAACCGTGCGGCGTCGGTCGCGAATCAGGCCGATCCTTTTCTCGCCGCGCGCATCAAGGAGGAAACGAATGCCGGGCTCATTGTCCGCGGCTGCCGAATGTTAGCTACTCTTCCGATCGCTGATGAACTCTTGGTGTATTCCGGCGCACCGCTCCGCAACCCCGAGCAGGAAGCCCCGTATGCGTTCGTGTTCTCGATTCCAAGTGACACACAGGGAATCAGATTCATATGCCGAGAGAGCGTCGACTACGGTCGCTCCCACTACGACCATCCTCTGGCCTCGCGGTTTGAAGAGCTTGATGCAGTAGTAATCTTCGACGATGTTCTGGTGCCGTGGGAGAATATATTCGTCTCTCATGACGTACCGCGGTGCAACAGCGCCTTCAGTCGTACCGGCGCCGCGGTGCACATGGACCACCAGACTGTTGTAAAGAACATCGTCAAGGCCGAGTTCATGCTGGGCCTCGCTTCGCTCCTGGTGAACAGCATCGGAGCTGAGGTGTTTCAGCACATTTATGAGAAACTGGCTGAGCTGTGGCTCAACGCAGAGACAATGAAAGCGTGCCTGCGTGCGGCCGAAGCCGACGCGGCGCTCGATGAATGGCAAATCATGCGACCGGCCGAGGATCCCTTGGTTGCAGCATGCATTCTTTTCTCTCGCATGTATCCCCGTATGGTCGAGATCATTCAGCAGATCGGCGCCAGCGGCCTCGTCGCGATGCCAACGGAAGCTGACGTTAGGGGACCGCTTGCAGAAGACATCAAGAAGTTCTATCAGGCCGCTCGGGCTGAAGCTTTTGATCGTATTCCCATGTTTCGTCTAGCCTGGGACGCCTCGGTGTCCGCGTTTGCATCGCGGCAGGTGCTATACGAGCGGTTTTCCCGAGGTGATCCGATACGCGTGGCAAATGCGCTGGTCCTGACGCATGAGGATCAATTGCAACGTTGCGCCGAGCGGGTTTATGAATTCATTCGGCAGGGCCGGGACGAGGCGTTTGCACAGCCATCGGACGACTCGGTGGACGGGTGACGGCTTTCGTCCGTATGCTCGCCCGGCTCGAGACGTCACGATACCTTGCGGGCGACAGCTACGATCCCGATGGCTTCCTTGCCAAGCTCCAATCGAATTGTTTCCTGCCGGATGTGCAGCGACTCGAACCCGGCCTGGGAGAGTACATTCCTCACGTACGCCTCTGTGTGGCAGTATCGGCCGTGGACTTCCAGCCGATACGATTGCGGACCAGAACCCGCGAGCAGCTCGAAGGTAACCGCCAGAATGCCCTCGGGCTGAAGCGCACGGTATGCTGCTTTCATCACCGGCTCCAGGGTGCCAAAATAGATGAGAACATCTGCCGCTATGATCGCAGCAAATGCGTCCGGCCTTGAAGCCATGAAAGCGCACAGCTCGCCAACGATGAGTTCGTCGTAGACACCTCGAGCGCGAGCGCGCTCGATCATGTTCTCCGACAGATCAACACCGACCAAGTGACCGCAATAGGGGCGCACTAAAGGCCCGCACAGGCCGGTCCCGCACCCTGCGTCCAGGACGCCGCCTCGAAGTGTCGGCGTGCTCCTTTTGTACGCTCCGGCGACAATCTGATGGCCCCTGTAGCCGAGGCGCTTGATCAGGCGCTCGTCGAAGACGTCGGCGCAATTATCAAAATGAGCTCTCACGAAGGCATCTGAACAGCGCGGCGGTGAATCGCTCCCGGCTCGCGTGGACAGAACCATGTGATGAACTTCGACATTGGTCGGATCTCTGCGAAACCACTCTCTGTAGAGGTCGGCTGCGTCGCCGATGCGCCCAAGCTGATAATACAGCGCTCCGAGCAGTCCGTAGGCACGATAGCGACGCGGGTAGATCGAGATCGCCCGGACCAAAACGCCAATAGCCTTCGTCGACATCCCACACTGCTGGTACGCCGTCGCCAGATCGCACCAGACCTCGGACTGCTCTGGCGAGTACGCGAGTGATTGCGCGTACAATCGAACGGCCTCCGCAGCATCGCCGCGGGCAGCATGAAGCATGCCCAATAGGTGCAGCGCTCCGGCACTGGTGGGATGCCTGCGCAGGAGGCGCCGGCATAGCGCCTCAGCCTCGACAATGCCTCCGTCGCGATATGCCAGCTTGGCGTCGCGCAGCACCGCAGCCGACTCCGACATGATGGTCATTCCCTGTGACGCCGCGCGGTCACGAGACGCAAGTCCTCACGGATGCGCGAAAATACCTCCGCGTACTGAATAGGTCGACCCACCGGCAAATGGAGACACGGCACTCACCCAGTGTCCCTGCGGAAACGCAAACATGTCCAGGCAGTTGAAACATGGGACATATGCCTCAACGGAGCGCGCAGCAGTGCCTCTGAACTCGAGCAAACCACCCCACTCCGCCTTCCATTCCGGCGTCAGTTGGTATGAATAGAATGCACGCTGCGTTTTAGTGTACTCCAGCGAGCTCGTGCCGCCATGGAACGTCATGAAGTTACCCGCACGAAAGCGCATCGCCTGAGCATCGGCCATGTCGAGTTCCTCTACGCCACTCACGCGGCGCACAAAGTCCAGAAACATGGGAGAATTCACGAAATCGGCAAAGCGCGCGAGGATTGATTCGTCTTTGACATACGCGACGGCATCGCCCGCGAAACAGCGAGTTGCATCGTAGATATACGCGACTCCTCCGTCTCGCGCGCTAGCATGAGCGAGATCGATCAAACGTTGCTCTCCGCCGGCGCTGCAGTTCCGTCGTATTTCAGGAGGCAATTCGAACATCCGACCCTTGTCGGTCAGAAACGAGCTCCACTCCGCCCGCTTGTCAAGGTAGTGATAGAGCGCCTCGGCGCTTGCCGGGTCGAGAAACTCCGTGATGCGCAAGCGGCGGTCATTGCGAAATGTCTCGCACAGCTGGTCGAGGTTGACGTCGGTGTTGATCTCGAACTCACCCACTGTAACTCCTAATGGGCGACTTGCCTGATGGGAGCTCGCATGCGTGGAGTTCTTCGGGATGTTCGCGGATATAGCGGAGAACGTGCCGGCGCATCTCGGGTCCTCGACCGTCGCCGAGCGTACGGTCCTTGGGCCATTGGTACGCTACGAGTCCGGTGCTGGAGCGGAATGTCTCGTATATTTGGAGCCATCGTTTTTTGATTGTTGCAACGGAAAGCTCCACAGCGTCCGCGATGTACTCATCGGACTCGCCTTCGAGCGCTAACCGCAGCACCCGACGTACGCCTGCGTCAAGATTGAGTTGTGGTTTCGTCGCGAGCGTGAAGACCTGATCGACCGCGCAGCGAGGAGGGCGCAGCGCTTCCTCGCGCGTCATCCACGAGATGCAGGGGCGCCTGTCGCCGGGTATGCTTTGCACTCGCGTCGCGTCATGCGCGTAGAATCGCGTCCGCATCCCAAGCTCGCTGCAGCTCTCGTGAAACGAGCCGAAGCACTCGTGCGCAAGCCCGCTGATGTTCAGGCCGGCGTGCTGGGCAAAGAACGCGTCTGCCAGCAATTGAAAAAGCCGTTCCTCCGAACACTCTACGCCGGTGCACGTCGCGCCGCTGTTCATGACGAAAACGTTTACACCGCGCGTGGCATTTGCCGTAGCGATCCCGGTTTCGTGGAGAAACGGTGGATCGCCGATGCGCCAGCGTTCTAGCAACTGGCGCGTTACGAACGGTTCGCCGTCTCCAATGATCGATCCGAACAACGCCGGAGAGACGAACGCACTGATCCCGAATCCGAGAATGCGCTCTCGCGCGCAGTCCATCACCACGACGCTAGCCCGCCCGATGTCGCGAACGAGAACCTCAGACCACATCGCCTTGAGCGCGACCAGCGAGCGCTCGTCGTACAGGAAACGGTCGGCGGCGATCTCCAAGCATTGCGCCAGGTCAACCGACCGCGCGGTACGCCATACAAACGTCACACCCCACTGCCTCCGCCACTGTCCTATTCGGTCATGATTGCACCGAGCCATAATAATAGCATTGGGGTAGGGTGAAGCAAACCAAGACTACAAGCGGCTGCTTGCCAACCGCCGTGCTGGCGGTGCCGCCAGTTGCGGCCCGCGACTCAAACCCGCGGTACGGTAATCGAAAAACGTGCACCTCTGAGTGGCGAGTCTGACGAGCTCGACGCGCCCGCCCGTGCGCTCGAGAATCAGCCGCATCAACGCGAGGGCCGATACCGCTGCCGTTCGGCGCGGTCGTGGCGCGTTCGCCGAGCGCAAAGATGCGCTCGCGGTCGGCGGCGGCAAATACCCGGTCCGTCGTCGTCGACGCTGATGCGCACGCAGCGGTCGTCGGCGACGTCGACGCCGCCCCCGGGCCGGCCGTGCTTGACGGCGTTATCGATCAGGTTGACGAGGACCAGCGCAAGGCGGTCGGTGGCGATCGCGATCTCCAGGTTCGGAACGTCATCGAGGACAATCCCGACCGTCCGCGCCGCCGCAATTGCGGTACACGCGTCGTACGCGGCTCTGATGGCATGCGAGAGTGATCCGATCGCGGGCGCGGCATCGCCAGTGAGATCTAAAAAGTCAAACCGCTTCACAAAGCACCGCCGTCGCCGTACGAGTTTCGACGCCTTGCAGCTGACGCCTATCGCGGCTTTCCACGCGAGTAGGCTAGGACGTAGGGAGGAGGGCCGCCACGGCATCTTTGAAGTCTGGAAACGCCGCCTCGGCTATCCTTCCATTAACGTTAACGTACGGATCTGCAATGAAAGTCAAACGGCAAGCCTAGACCCGCGGAATCCCGAGCACGCCTGACGAAGAAAAGGCTCAGGAGCGGGATCGCCGGCGCATGAGCGTCGGCCCGGTGACTGGACAGTTCGGCGAGATTCCGGCGCTGGCGAAGGCCCTCTACGAAACGCTCGTGGAGCCGCTCAACGTGCGTTCGCTTCGCGCCGCCCTGGGGGCCGCCCGCATCGAGTTCGACAAGGACGAGAAATCGCTGGGACTTCTCCGTCGTGTTCTGGACGACGTCGTCGGCCTGCCCGAGGACGAGGTACGGACCCTCACGGGGTCGCTGCGCCTGCTGAGCGAGTTGCGCGTCACGAGCGCGCATACGCTGAGTGCCGACATCGAGGCCGCGCTCAAGAAGGCCGGCATCCGGTACGATCGTCCCGACCCGCGTTCGGCTTGGGATGCGCTCGTGGATGTTGTGGTCGCGTCAATCGAGGCCATCTCCGAAGCCATTGTCGCCTCCGCCACGCGGCTTTCAGTACGCGGTCCCGCGTCAAAGCAATGACCTCGCTGGCGAGCTCGTTCGCCTCGGTGGAGCGCTCGACGATGCGCAGACAGTTTCGCGAGTAGCAACACCTCCCGTGCTGGCAGTAGCGGAGCTCGCCGGCGGAGTCGCCGTGGTCGTGGGCCTTTCCCAACAGTTGGCCGCGATCGGCTTGATCCTTATCGTGCTCGGCGATTCAAGAGAAGGTCTTCGTCTGGAAAACCGGCTTCTGCTAAAGATGGCCCCGGCTGGTCGTACGACCTCATGCTGATCTCGATGCTGCTGGTCATCCTGACGACGAACGGCGGCCGCCTCGTCCTGGTGGGTTAGGCGCGCGGAATCCCGAGCACAAAGCGGGCGCCGCCGAGCGGCGAGGTCTCGAGATCGACGCGTCCGCCGGCGCGTTCGATCATGAGCCGCACGAGCGCGAGGCCGATCCCGGTACCCTTGGCCTCCGTGTCGCCGCGGTCGCCGAACGCGAAGACGCGCTCGCGGTCGGCGGACGCGATCCCCGGACCGTCGTCGTCGACCGTGAGCTGCACGAAGCGAGAGTCGCCGACGTGGACGCCGACGAACACGCCGCCGCCCGGCCGGCCGTGCTTGACGGCGTTGTCGATCAGGTTCACCAGGACGAGGGTGAGCCGGTCGGCGTCGATTGCGACGCGCAGCGCCGGGACGTCGTCGCGGACGATCGAGACGCCCCACGCTGCCGCCGCGGCCGCACACGCGTCGAGCGCCGCGTCGACGGCATGCGCGAGCGACCCGCTCGCCGGCGCGGGTAGCGAGGCGCGCATGTCGAGCAGCCAAACCGATTCACAAAGCACCGGTCCGTGACATGTCTAGTTTGACATCGAGCTAGCAACCCCGCCCGCGAGATCCGGCACAGGCGTACCTTCGCCTGACGGCGTCAGCTTGCTAGCCTCACCGGGACCGCAGCCTCTTTCGGGATCGATTGTGCTAAGGATGGGCGCTGCACGTCAGGTCGGCTTCTAACAGTTCTGGTTCAGAATGCGGGTAGTTGTTCCTCATATACGACCTCGCATTCTGCGCCAGTGTCCGGAAGTCGTCGAGCGCCCACGGCCGCATCTCGTTCAAAAATGGATACAGCAGCAAGTAAGAGCGAATTATGTCGCCGCAGAGGTCCCTTAGAAGGAGTTTTTGATCAATGACTTCAGCTTTGCAGTAGTTTTTCTACGCCGAGAAAGTAGCTAAAGAGGGCCATCGCGTCTTCCCAGCGCTCGCCTTGTCGATTCACGGCGGGGTTGTCGTCCGACTTTAAGGCTTCGCCAAGCGCTTTGCCCGACTCAACGTAACTCTGTTGTCGGCGAAGCCTACGAATGACTTGGCCGAGGCGTAGCGTCGACGCCCGATCGATCAATGCAATCGTGCGCTCTACCTTTGCGGTTCGGTCGTTTTGATCCAGTTGACGAAGGGCAAGGTGTGCCTGTAACGCGATGAACGCGAGCGTGACTGTTACAGCAACGGCCTGGACCATGGTCCAGTACTCTGTGATGCCTGGAGGCATAAAGCGTGCAAATCCGACCGCGACGGAGGCTACGACTACCAGAATCACCAACGCGAACGCAACCTGTGAAACGAACCGAGTACTCATAAACGGCTTCCTTAACGCTTCACCTATGCGCTTCTGCATCATAGGTGGCTCCAACTATAGACGTGGGCATATTGGAGCCAAGCCAAACTCTCAGCTCGGATGTCCGCGTTCCGCGTCGACGGCGAGCCTGCTTCGGTACGCATCGACTAACTTCTTTTTGGAGCTAGGCGGAGAGGGGAACGTGCGGCACCATCGAGCCAGCAATCGGATTGCGGGTCAACCGCTCCAGATTAGCGTCGATGGCGCCACCAAAGGCCTCACCTGGCTCGACGCGACGATCGTGCCACGTCTCGATTAGCCCCTGGTACTCCAGGATTGCGAGTGCTGTCTCTGGGCGGTCTCGGTACGCTTCGTCGCGTGCGCGGACGAGAAGAAACCCACCGCCACTGATATAGCCTTCGCCGGGACGCCCGCTTGGGACTCCTATCTTTGTATCGCCGGAACTTGGCGGTGCCAGACACGCCTCTCAGGCACGCCCGCCAGGCCGTACGAACTCCATTTGGTACACGGTGCGCGGTCGTCGCCGAGGATCACCGGGGCCGTGATCAAGGCGGCGATGCGTACGCAACGCCGCCGGCGATGTACAGCCGCGCTTCGGTGGGCCGGCGTCTAGCGAGTGCTCTTGACGTTTTGTTGAATCCACGAACTGACGATAGCTTGGACGGAGCTGCGGTCCTCGCTCGCCGCGCCTGCGTGAAAGCGTTTGTAGAGCACACCGGCCAGGTTCACAAAACGGCTCATCATATCTTCGCACTCGGGTTCGTCTTCCACTAAGATCAGGATCGGCTTCCCTTGGCCCATCAGAAAACCCAGCTCGTGAGCAAGATTGATGGTAATGTGCCTGCTGTCGAGTTCCTTGGTGACCAGAACGATCCCAGCCGGTGCGGTCCAAAGCTTCGTCGAAACGTCCATGTAGATCGTAAAGGGTTCCTTCATCAAGGTCGACGCCGCCTCGACCGGATAACAATTGTTCTCGAGCAAAGACTTCCTAATGTTTTCGAGGGTCAGGCTGCGTAGCGTGGCGTCCGAAAATCGATGCGAAACGAAGATCGGGATGGTGTCGGGCTTTGCGAATTCTGCTTTGAGCGGCGCCTTGTACGCTCGAATCGCCAACGCCAAGATATCCGATGGCCTTGCGACCATCTCTTCGGGATGCCAAATGTACACAATTCGCTCGAGTCGTCCATACGAATGCCGATGAAGACTCCTCCGCCCGGGCGACCGTGCTTCACGGATGAGATTGACGAGGACGAGCGTCAGCCCGTCGGCATCGATCGCGACGCGCAGTGCCGGCGCGTCGTCTCTGACGATCGAGACCCCCGCGCGCCGCCGCTGAGGCCGCGCGCGCGTCCAGCGCAGCATCGACCGCATGCGCGAGCGAACCGCTCGCCGTCGCGGGCAAGCGACGCGCGCATCTCCAGCAGCCAAACCCGATTCACAAAGCACAGGGCACCCATAAGCCAGCACTCGCAAATGAAACGCCAGTGTCGGGTGGTCGGGGCCGCGCCCGCTCCACCTCCACCGAACTCCCATACTCCTGGCAGACGGGCACGCGGTGAGCGAAATCGCGGATGCGACTGAATCGCAGCGCTAGTGTCATTCCCCTGGCCGCGCTCAGCGCGCTCGCGCAAACGCTGGACGGTTATCGCTACTACTTCGCGATCTACGTCGAGGCCGTCGGCTGGATCACGCCGCTCTACGTGGCGTTGATCGACCCGTTCCGGCGCCGGATCATCTACCCGGCCTTGCTGAAGAACGTCCGCGCGGCTTGGCTGCAGAACGTGTGAGGCCGGCACGTCTCATCGGGCGGGTTCGCGACCACGCACGACCTGCGCCGCCGCCGCGCGTTCATACTCGCGATACGGGCAGTCTCGGACCGCGTCCTGATAGAGGGCTAGAGCGCTCGCGCCCTCGCCCGCGGCACCCGTGTACGCGGCACGATAAAAGCGGGCTTCGCACAGCTGACGGCGCTGGGTGAACGGATCGGGAGAAGACGCTGCCGCTTCGAGCGATTCGACCGGCGTGCGCCCGAGGTAGACCCTGATGATCGGAGCCGGCCACGCCGCTGACGCGGCAAAGGCTTCCTGACCGGCGAGCGGTACCGCGCGCTGAAGGGCGCGCCCCGCGACCAGAATCCACAAGGCGGCATACGCATCGCCGGGATCGGCCGTCGATGCTTCGCGGGCATGCTCGAGCGCCGCGGCTGCATCACCCTTCGAAAAGCTCAGCATCGCCAGGCCGAGGTACGGACGAACCGCCTTCGGCTTGGCGCGCGAGGCTGCCGTGAAGTCGGCCGCCGCCTTTTCCAACACACCGCGCGAGAACCAGGCGAAACCTCGCGATTGGTACGCGAACGCGTTGTCCGGGTTCTTCTTCAACGCCGGGTCGAGCTCATCGATCGCGGCCTCGAAGTAGCCGAGGTTTGCGTAGGCGACGCCCAGCGCGTAGCGCGCTCCGGAGTCGTCGCTTCCCGCGGCCTGATATTGCGCGATGGCATACCCTTCATCGGCGGTTGCGAGATCGTCCTCGCCGCGCGCCTCCTCGATGAGACCGCGCAGCGTATATCCGTTCGCGTCGGGGGAATTCGCTTCAAACGCCGCAGTGATGTCATCGAAAGCGCGCGCGGAATCGCCCATGACGTAGTACGTGAGGGCGCGCTCGTAGCGGGCCGCATATGAGGTCGGATCGAGGCGAATGACGGCCGAGTAGTCGGCCAGTGCGGCACGGTAGTTCCCGGCCGTCCTCTCCCACGTTGCGCGCGCGGTCAGCGCGAGCCGATCGTTCGGGTAGCGAGCGATCGCGCGATCGCAGGCCATGCTCGGGCGAACCTCTTCGAGGTGAACGAACTGCCGGAGCGTGCCGAGACGAGCCTCAGCGGTCTGACCCACGTGCAGCGATGCCGCGACGGCGATATCGGACGTTGGTCCTCCCAGCAGCCGTTCGAACGCGCTGTGCCGCGCTGCGTCGAGCCGGTCGCGCGCGATCCACCCGAGATCCGAGAAGCTCACCTCGCCGCCGTCACGGATCGACCCGGCAACCTTGGCGAAGCTCTGGTGTTTGAGGCGCGCCGCGATCGCGCGACCGGCGGGACCGTCGCCGGTCGCGATGCCGGTCAGGTGCAACCGCTCGGGAACCATGCACGCGGCCAACAGGATGCTTGCAAGCACGTGCCGAGACTGTACTTCGTGATGCATCGCGCACCCTGGCGGTTTCTCGCGTTCACCGTCGCGGCAACGTTCTGGCTGTTTTCCGCCGCCACGGTCGCGCGCGCGCAGACCCCGCCGCCGTGGTCGATTACCGTAAGCGGCCAACCCGTGACCTTGGACGATATCGTCCACGCCATGCAGCTCGCATTCGCAGGCAGCCGCATGGAAGCGGTCCCGAAGGACCGCAGCCGGATGCCCGCGTTCGCGCCCTACGTGTGGTACGCGGGACGCGACCCGGCCGGCAAGCCGGCGGTGTGGACTGCCGCGCCGCCTGGTCCCGCGCAACGTCTGCCGGAGACCGTCCGCGCCGAGGTCCGGCGCGAGCAACAGGCTGCGGCGATTCTCTTCGGACTCGAGCTCGGCGGCGGTGGGCCGACGTGGCAGCGGCTCTATCATGCCCTGCCCGACGATCCCGCGGCGCGCAACACGTTCGCCGGTCAGACCATCGAAGCGTTCAGAGCAGCATCGGCCTGGCAGGTTGCGCGCGCGACGGCCGACCGGCAGTGGATGTTTGCGAACGTGCACGCCGGGCTGCCGCGGGAAGCGGTGTACGCGGCGCTCGGCACGCGCGGGCTGGTCGCTACCGATGAGAGCGAGCGGGTGACGAAGCCGCCCAGCGGGCTCGCGTACGTGAGGCTGCCGGGCGCGTTCGAACCGGGCTGCAGTTTCCGGTATCGCATCACGATCACGTACGATGCGGACGATCGCGTCAAGAAGCTCGATCTCAGCCGGCCGATCCCGAACTGCCTATGAGGGCGACGATTGCCTGCGCCCTGGCGTTGCTGGTCGCGATCGCTCCGGCCGTTGCGCGAACCGAGGTTCGAAGCGCCGACGTGCTGTGCGAACGGATTGCGTACGTCGACTCCGGCAGCGGCCCGCCGGTGGTTCTCGTGCACGGACTAGCGGACGACCTCGGCGTGTGGCGCGACACGATCCCCATCCTGGCGAAGCGCCATCGCGTGATCGCGCTCGATCTGCGCGGCTTCGGCCGCTCGGCGAAGCCCCGACGCCCTTGAAGAACGTGTAGGCCTTTGCGCCTCACCGCAGGCCGACGCAATTTGCGATCCGCCGGAGTTCCCGCAGCTTGTGTGAGCGCCTCGCCCCGCCTCAGCCGTCGTCGATCTGTGCCTCGCCCGGGCCGGGCTCCGGTGTTTCGGCCGAGCGCTTCAGCTCTTCGAACGCGTCGGAGCTGACGGGGCTGCCGATCGGAACTTCCCGGTACGGGGGGCCGGGGCGCGGCCGCTCCTCATCCGGTTCCGGCTGTCCGAACGGATCGGCTGCGCGCCCTTCGCTGTGTGGGCCGCGTGACTGCTCTCGCTCGCCCATGGGTGCCCAGTATAAACGCCTCGGAGGGCG
This sequence comes from Vulcanimicrobiota bacterium, assembly GCA_003168375.1. GTDB lineage: Bacteria > Vulcanimicrobiota > Vulcanimicrobiia > Vulcanimicrobiales > Vulcanimicrobiaceae > Vulcanimicrobium > Vulcanimicrobium winogradskyi. The sequence continues at coordinate 409,909 of PMSI01000003.1, read as the reverse complement.
GGCGGATAGGGGTTCGCTCCAAAGCGCCGGCGGCGCCCGAGCAAGGCTAGCCTTATCCTACTAGACAACCACAGCGTTTTGCGCTACGCTGGCAGCCCCAAGCAGCGATCGGAGGACCGCGCATGGACTACTTCGAGCATTGGTTTGGTGTGGCGCCCGACGGCGGGAGCGGACTTCTCGAACTGGTCTACGTCGGGCTCGGCGTCACCGTCGTGACCGCCCTTCTTAGGCGGCGCTCGATCGTGGCGTTCGTGCGCAAGCGGCTTTCGGAGCTGAGGTTTTTATGGAGATGAAATCGAGCGCTCCGATCGCCGGAGCGACGCGCAATCCGTGGAATTTACCGCCGGGCGCCCTTGCCGCACAGCAAACCTCCGGACCGCGTCCGACCTGGCAGGTTACGCGTTGGCCCGTCTCGCGCGATGAATACGAGCGCCTCGTCGAAGCCGCGCGCGCACCCGACATGTTCGCCTTGGAAGCGGTCGCGGCCGTCATCGACGCGCAAGCGCCGGCCGCGCCCGGCCCGGTCCTGGTCGACAACTTCGATGCCATCGGGGCGACCGCGCTGGAGCCGCCCGATCCTGCGCTCGCCGCCGGCCCCAACGACGTTATGACGGCCGTCAATGCGGAGTTCGCCGTCGCGCCCAAAACTCGTCCGCTGCCGGGCTCGCTTCCGTTTTCCGCGCTGTTCGGCGCAGCGATGCCGCCCGGAGCCACGTCGGTGTTCGACCCGAAGCTCGCGTACGACCACTTCGCGCAGCGCTGGATCGTGATCGTCGTCGCGAAACGAGAGAGCCCGCCCGGGTCATGGATCATGCTCGGCGCGTCGCAGACGCCGAATCCGCGCGGCGCGTACTACACGTGGGCGCTGGATGCTGCGCTCGACGGTGACACGCCGACGCAAAACTGGGCGGACTATCCGACTCTGGGATTCGACGAGCAGGCGATCTACATCGGGCTCAACATGTTCCGCTTCGGCGGCGGCTTTCAATACGCGAAGCTGCGCATCCTCAATAAGAGCGAGGTCTTCGCACCTCCAGGGGCGGCGACGCCCGTTCTGCGGTGGCACGACATCGTGCAGCTGGCGAATCCCGACGGGAGTCCCGCGTTCTCGCTGCAGCCCGCCGTTCATCATCGGACGGCGCCCGGTCCGGCATATCTGGTCAATGCGCTCTGGCCGGGCGGAGCGGCGCTTACCGCATGGACGTTGACCGACCCGCTCGCCGCATGGCAAAACCCGCCTGGATCTCCTACGCTCACCGCCGCGGCGATCGCGTGCCAGTCGTACGATTTGCCACCGTCGGCCGATCAACTCGGCGGGTCGCCCAAACTCAACACCGGCGATTCGCGGCTGCTCAACGCGATCTACCACGGTGATGGCGCGGCGGCGGACGGCCTCTGGACGGCGCACACCTCGAAGTTCACCTGGCAGGGTGAAAGCGTCGCGCGGTCGGTTGCACAGTGGTATCAGCTCGACGTCGGCGGCAGCGCCGTCGTACAGCAAGGGCGCTACGGAACGCCGGGAGCATATTTCTTCTATCCCGCGATGCAGACCGCGCAGAACGGGGACGCGTTCATGGTGTTCGGACGCTGCAGCGCAACCGAGTACGGCGCGCTTCGCGCCACGGCGCGAAGCGCGACGGATCCGGTCAATACGTTGCGGAGCAGTACCCTCGTGCAGGCAGGCGCGAGCACGTACGGCGGAGGGCGCTGGGGTGACTACTTCTCCGCTTGCCGAGACCCGCAGAACATCACCGACGTGTGGTTGTGCGGCGAATATTCCGGTTCCGCCGGGTGGGCGACTCGGGTGTGCTCGGCGAAAGTCTGATCGTCCGCCGCAGGTTCTGATCGCGCCGTACAGCTACGTTCGCAATGCGGCCAGCACGCGCTCCGGCGTGAACGGGACCGAACGCAGCCGCGCGCCGGTCCGCGCGAAGATCGCGTTGGCGATCGCCGACGCAATCACCGTCGTCGTCGCCTCGCCGGCGCCCAAGATGCGCTCGCTGGGCCGATCGAGCTCAAGTCGGCGCTTTGCGCAGGCGAACCGGGCTGCCCCGCAATTCGCCGACCCGCTGAAAGCTTGGGGTGATGCGCTGGCGCAACGAGGGCAGTGGGCACAGGCGCGGGTAAAGTATGATCAAGCGCTCCGCATCGCTCCGGATTGGCTCCAGCTACGCAGAGCTCGTGCCGGGTTGTCAAAGAACGCCGCACCGCCACGCGAGACGCTCAACTACTGGGCGTTCGAATGACGTGATCCGCCTCAGACGCGCGGCACCGTTAAGACGAATCGCGCTCCGCCAAACGGCGACGACTCCAGGTCGACCCGGCCGCCGGCGCGCTCGATCATGAGACGCACGAGTGCGAGGCCGATTCCCGTGCCCTGCGCTTCCGTGTCGCCGCGGTCGCCGAACGCGAAAACGCGCTCGCGATCGATGGCGGCAATCCCCGGACCGTCGTCGTCAACCGTGACCTGCACGAAACGCGAGTCGTCCACGTGGATCCCGACGAACACGCCGCCGCCGGGCTGGCCGTGCTTCACGGCGTTGTCGATCAGGTTTACCAGGACGAGCGTCAGCCGGTCGGCGTCGATCGCGACGCGCAGCGCCGGTACATCGTCGCGGACGACCGAGACACCGCTCGCCGTCGCGGCGGCAGCGCACGCGTCCAGCGCGGCATCGACAGCGTGTACGAGCGAACCACTCGCCGGCGCGGGCAGTGCGGCGCGCATGTCCATAAGGCAAACCGATTCACAAAGCACCGAACCAGTGCGAGATCTATTCGATGCGACATGTCCGGCTCCGCCATGTGCCGTAGTTATTGACACCCTCCGCCTCCATCCGCCGACGGCCGTACCGATCGTCATCATCCTCGCTAAGGATGGCTTGCGGTCACCGATACTTTGTGATACGAAGTTACCATGGCCGCCCTTATGTGGATGTACTACAACCTGTTCGTGCTCCAAGTATGCTTTGAGGTCGGCGCCGGAGCGATCGCGCTCGCGGTGGTCGCGCGGAGTATTAGGCGTGGTACTCGGGTCTGGTTTATCCCCGTGTGCGCTCTTGCCGGCGCGCTACTCTTGCTCAATGCGCTGATGACGCTGACCGAACTGCAAACGTCGTCGCCGCTGCTGAACCTTCTCTTCTCGGCTGCCGCGTTCGTTGCGTACGGTATTCTCGCAACAGCTGCGTGGTCGATCCGTCCGCGCATGGTGGGTATCGCGGCCGGTACGGTCGCATTGGCTTCGCTGATCGTTCCGACGTTCGCCGTGTCCTTCCTCGTCCTTGGCGCAGTAATGGGCGATGATCTTCAGGCGTTTGCCGCTAGGTGGATGATAGAGCACCTCATCGTGCTCCAAGTATGCTTTCAGGTCAGCGCCGGAGCTATCGCGCTCGCAGTGGTCGCGCGGAGTATTAGGCGTGGTACTCGGGTCTGGTTTATCCCCGTGTGCGCTCTTGCCGGCGCGCTACTCTTGCTCAATGCGCTGATGACGCTGACCGAACTGCAAACGTCGTCGCCGCTGCTGAACCTTCTCTTCTCGGCTGCCGCGTTCGTTGCGTACGGTATTCTCGCAACAGCTGCGTGGTCGATCCGTCCGCGCATCGTGGGTATCGCGGCCGGTACGGTCGCATTGGCTTCGCTGATCGTTCCGATGGTCTCCGTGTCCTTCCTCGTCTTTGGCGCGGACGATTATCTTCAGGCGCCGCTCTACGCAGCGCAAATCCGGCCTGGGGTTTCGTGCGAAGGTCGCGAATGGGGTTACTACAACACAGTTTTCCACGGCGTTGCACTGTACCGCTACGTGCCCGGATTTCCGTTCGTTCGCTTCCAGGTCGCACGCCGTTCAGAGCGAGAGACCGGCACGGACTATTGGCCGCCCAATAGTACCGGATGTGCGAAGCTCGCGGCGGAGGTTCACCTTTAAAGCGGATCGTGAAGGCTAACCACGAGGCGTGGCCCGCCGAGCGACGACTCATCGAGACCGCCGCGCCCTCCCGGCAGGAGCCACGCTCCACAAGCTAAGCCATCATCACGGCGTCACGCGCGCGGCACCGCTAAGATGAAACGCGCTCCGCCGAGCGGGGATCTCTCCAGCTCGACGCGGCCGCCGACGCGCTCGATCATGAGCCGGACGAGCGCCAGGCCGATCCCGGTACCCTTCGCTTCGGTGTCGCCGCGGTCGCCGAACGCGAAGACGCGCTCGCGATCGGCCGACGCGATCCCGGGACCGTCGTCGTCGACGGTGAGCTGCACGAAACGCGCCTCGTCCACGTGGATGCCGACGAACACGCCGCCGCCCGGCTTGCCGTGCTTCACGGCGTTGTCGATCAGGTTCACGAGCACGAGCGTCAGCCGATCCGCGTCGATCGCCACGCGCAGCGCGGGCACGTCGTCGCGGACGATCGAGACGCCGCGCGCCGACGCCGCAGCCGCACACGCGTCCAGCGCGGCATCGACGGCGTGCACGAGCGAACCGCTCGCCGGCGCCGGCAGTGCCGCGCGCATGTCCAGCAGCCAAACCGCCTCACAAAGCACCGGCTTTAACAGCCATTCGACGCACACGGGACGCCGCCTAGCTTAGGCTCCCGACCTACGGCGCCTCAGATCTACGCGAATATGCCGTCTCCCATTGCTCCCGCTCCCCCAGTCAGGATCTTCGGACGTCAGGTGGCTGGCCAATGATCTCGCTTCGTGAGTGAATAACAAAAGTCTCACCAGTTGCGGTCCTCAACACGGCTGGCAGCTTCGCGGGACATGACAGAAATATTTGCTGCACGTCAGCCCGCGGCTTAGGGTTCCTAAACGATAGTATGGACTCGAGCTCATCGTTGCCACTGCCTTGCACATAAAGAGTGTGCGTGCCCTCCGCCGTGATTGTAAGGACTTCATCGCCTTCTTTCGGCGGCTTTCGCAATGACATTGAAGTCCCGTCAGACCAGAGCCCTATGTCTATGGTATCCCGCAGCAAGCTGCGGTAAAATGCCTTTTCCCGATCCGCCAGCGTGCGCATTGCGCCGGCATCCGTCGTTGCTTCATCAAGCCCAAGGCAGAACGTCGCCGCGCGCTCGAGATGGAGCGCCGACCGATTTTCCGCAATCTCCGGAATCCGGCATCTCAGGCCGAAAGCCCAGCGAGCGAGACCCACGCGATCGTCGTTATCAAGAATCGTCTTCGTAATACGCCGTAATAGGTTCCGAACCGAGCGTTTCTCCGCGGGCCCCGCCTTCAGGGACCTCCAGACCAATTCTTCCTCAAGCCGCACCAGTAAAGGGCGTGTCGATTGAAACCGGTCAACAAGTTCCTTCGCAAGTCTTAGGTCCGCCGCGTTTCGCGCGAGCTCGGAACGCAGTTCACGCGCGATCGCCGGTCGCAGCATAACCTCGCCGCCGCCGAATGGGGTTACCAGTCTTCCAAACCACAGATCAGCCTCGACCTGCACGCCAGCGCCGCGCATACAATGTAGTCGTGCCGCTCGAAGCAGAGCCGGAGAAACGCGCATTGCGAGACTGAGCGACCGCGCCAACTCAATACTCTCTGCTGACGCTACGCTTCGAATCCATTGACCCAGGTTTTCCTTCACCGGCGAACGGTGCCTAAGGCTCGGCTCCGCGCCCTGTTGACACGCCCGGTACCGGTTCGCCGATCCCAAGGCACAACCGATAACGCCTGGCGGCTCCTCTTCGGCAGGCGCCTCACGTCCATAGGTGCGAAACACACGACTGGGCAACCTCTAAGCCGAACGCGTTGCACAAACGCTTCCCAAGCCCGCATATCGCCGCCTGTCGCGGCATCGAGGTTCGTCGCAATCCCGAAGTTCCCAAGAATCAGCACTGTCGCGCTGGCCGCTGGCAGCTCGTAAATCAAATCGGCGCCCGCGCACCCAGTTCGCGGAGGACCGTTGCGACAGAGTACCACCTCAAGTCGTTCCCGCGGCAGCAACTTTGCGACTGCGTCGATAATTCGTGCCTGGTCCTCAACGAATGGCCGCATTGAATCGCTCGAATCGACGAGAATCTGAGCGCCCGCATAAAGCGACCGCCGCGTTGCGCGCGGCAGGTCCGCGATTACCTCCTTGCGCGCAATACGTTCGATTATCGCCTCGACGATAATCTCTAGAGACGCCATTCGGCCACCGAGCGCACTCACGAGTATCATTCGTTGCCATGACGGCGTGAACAACGGCTCGATTGGCGGCTCTCCAATTATAACGCCTGATTCTTCGAGCGGCAGTGAGTCAACTTCGTGGAACCATCGAGGCAGCTTAACACGGGCGGATACATCTTGGACGAAGCCGACATTGTAAAATTGCCCTTCATAACGCGCACGTTCGACGCTAACCAAAGACCGGCTACCAGACGGACTAGTACTATCGTAATGATAAACTGCCCCGTCCGCCGCGGCCGCTGTGACGTTCGGTGCGCCACTGTCGGCTAAGTCGAATGACAGCATGCGCAATGCTCGGCCTAACGTGGCGCGATCGACCTGGACTGCCGCAGCGCAATCCCTCTCGACACCGAACGCACGCAGCGCCCAAACAGCATCCGCAATACTGATCGCGCCACGCACTCCCTTTAATCGCCCGCCCAAACTTGCGGCTTCCGCAGCGTGATCTGTAGCAACATCGCGAAATGCGGATTTGCCTCATCTGTTATCCCAAGCAGGCTACACGCGCGAACCGCGTCGAGGTACTCGGCCGTGCTGTACCGCTGTGCGTACGCACTTTCCGCAGCGAGTGCTATAAGACGCCGCGCCAGAGGCCCTAAGATTCCCTCATATCGCTCTGCCTGCGGCAGGACCGCACGCGCAATCTCGATTAACTGCTCTTCAGTTGGGCTAGGTACTGTCAATGCGACACAACGCCGAGTAAAGGCTTCAGGAAGCTCACGCTCACCGTTGTTGGTAATGACGATCAGCGGCTCGCGATCGCTAGCGACCTCTGCGTTGCTTTCCGCGACGGTGAACCGAAAGGACCCCAGCGGTACAAGTAGACCGTTTGGTACGTCAGGATCCGCCTTGTCAATTTCGTCAATAAGAACAACCGCGTCAGAACTGCTCGTGCCGCGGCTAGGGTCCGCTGCACGATACGCCTTAGCAAGACCCGCCTTCGAGCCACGTTCCGCTGCGGTTTCCGGACTTAGCGCCCACCAAAGCGCACCGGGGACTATATACTTTTCAATCGGTGGCATCGACTCGCTGCCGACCTGCGCATCGTTCAGTCTGTGAACGGCGTCAAAGCGATATAGTAGGTCGCGTGCCTCGGTCCGCGCTGTTACAACATGTTCGTAATAGCGACGCCCGAGCGTAAGGGCAATATTCCGCGCCAGGGTAGACTTCCCGCAGCCTGACGGTCCGCTCAGCAGAAGCGGACGCTTCGTCGCCAACGCGATGTTGACGGCCAATACAATGTCCTCGTCGAAGTATACATAGACTTGACCATCATTGCGATCTGGTTGCCCTTCGCCCCCATTCGAGACGTCTTGCCGGCGCGCGGGGTTGAAAAATCGTCGCGCGTTCATCACCTCGCGATTTTCATCCGGCATCACAACACACCTGCTGGGCTAATAGCTTGTACCACATCATCCCATTCGTTGAACGCCTGCTCGATGGCTTCTAAGGTGAAGTCTTTAAGCGATGGAACAACGGCCCCGACTCGTGAGGTTCCTCTGCTCGCGACAAACATTAACGTCAGTGTTCCGAACTCGGTCCGAACGCTATCGATGAAGTTAGAATCGAGCGGCCACTCAGCCGTAAAGACTATAAACACAGGGATCCTATCGGCTTCGCGCTGCTGCAAACGCCTCTTAAGTCTTTCGTCGATGGAAGTCGCGCGACGTCTCGGAAAGCCGCTTCTTTCTAACGCATCCTCAAAGTATGCATGCACCTGTCGTTTAAAGCTCGCCATTGTGTCCTCAGACTCAGGCGCATGTAGCCGAATTACCGGTGCATCCAGTTTGAGAGGCCGACCACGCGCCCGCCGGATTAAGCAATCGAGCCCAAACGCATCATCATCGGGAATCGCGAGCTGACGTGGCCGTGTTCCAGGCTCGGCGCTTGCGCCGATTGCAACCGTCGTCGCGTCCTCCTGCGTTATCCATGCGGGCTTGATATAGTGAACTATCGTAAGGAGCACCGGCGCGCAGTCATCGCGACCGATCAGTAACTTATCTAAGAGTTTGATCGCGGCGCACGCCGTGGCAAAGTCAACCCCAATAAGCTCATCGGCAAAGACTAAGGACGCCTCGTGGACGAGCCCCGCGGACGATTCGCTTGGCCACGAAGGGATGGTGGATCGGATTTCGGCGAGCAGAGCAGCATTAAAGCCAAGCACTTGTAGTTTTGCAGCAATATTTGTGGCGAGGCCCGGCCGAGGTGGCGAAAGTTGTTTTACTTTCGCGCGCAGCTCTGGGTCGCGTAATGCCTCAACGAGTCGGGCCGCCGCTTCTGCCGGTGTCCGTGGCTCGATCAGCTGAAACGTCTCCTTGAATTGAAGGCATCCACTTATGGATGCTCTCATGGTTTCGTCACTGGTTAAGAGGACGATGTAGAGCCTAAAAAGTTGGCCTCGAAAAAAGCGGAACGCCAAAATCGAGAGTTCTATGTCCACCCAATGCGAGTGAGCGGCGTCTTCCGACAATAGGATAACCGCAACGTGCGCTTGATCGAGCCACGTATAGATCAATCGCCGCCACTCATCGCCGAATTTGAGGCCCTCCACATCGATAAGAACCTCAAGGTCATCGCCGCACGTCTTGAGAGTGCGGACTACCTCCTCACGATAAGCAATTGCCTCCTGAGTGTGGCTGCTGTGACTGATAAATACTCGGATGCGTGGCTCCATCAGGCGGACGACGGATCGCACATCGTCGGTAAAGGTGAGACCGTATCACTACTCGGACCGCCTTTCTCGTCTACCGAAACAGTAGCAATTTGATGCTGCAATATTGCTCGCATCATTACGATGTGACGCCGCGTCCGAGAAGACACTGTCATGGTGACCGTTCGTTGCGACGTTCAAGCAATTGTATACCTTTTGTGAGAAACTCGGTAGATCTGGGTCGGAGGCGCAAGCGTTTGATCCGGCTCGCGCGCGACTCCCCGGATCTTGGCCGGCCACGCGAAGGCCGTTGTTGACCAGGGCTGGCAATGATGCGCGACTCTTCCCTTACGAACGTCCAACCGTGGCTAGTCAATGCGTGGCGTAATTTGCTTGCTAGCGGAGCGCAAGGCAAGGTCACGCCGAATATTCCACGTCGAAGACATCGACGCGGCGCGTCATTGTGTAGCGGCTAGCGTGCGGGGCGACGGCCTTTGCCGATGCAAGCGCGACATCGGCGTAATCGCGACCGGCCGCGATGGAGATGTGGTCCAAAGCTATGCGCCGCTCATGCATTGGGTCGTAGCCGACGGCCAGTGCGACGCCGGTACCCAGCGCCGGCTCGATCACCTCGATCCACTGGTGCGTCCCGACTTCGCCGACGACGTAGCCCACCACGTAGCGCGCGGGGATGCCGCACAAGCGGCACAGCGCAATCACCACGTGCGCGAAGTCTCGGCAGACGCCGGTCCCTTGGGCGAACGCCTCTGCGGCGGTCGTCTCGACGGTCGTCGCCATGGTCACGTAGCGCATGTGCTGGAAGACGAACTCGTTAATGAGCGAGGCGAGTTTACCGCCGCCGTCGTCCGCGATCAGCAGCCTCTCGGCCGTGCTGCGGAGCATCTCGCTCGGTTTCGTCAGCTGCGAGGGTGACCGGAAGCGGTCGTCGTCGATCCAGAACTGTTCAGGACCGCGCGACGGCCCGTCGCGCCGGCGTATCGTGGCGCGATAGTCGAGCTGGATCTCGGACTCGACTTGCTGTGCTTCGATGGTGACGACTAGGTTCCCGAATGCGTCTGTCTCCCATTTGTGCGACAAACCAGGGCTGACTCGCAGTTCGTGACGAATGCGCTGCTGAGCGTTATCGACGGTCCGCGGTGCGATCATGAGCCGGTGCCGCAAATGCTCGATCGGAGCGGCGTACTCGTATCGGAGTAGCTCGCGCAGTTCGTAGGACACGCTGACGACCTTCCCGCTGTTCACGGATCCACCATCGCGAATGTCGCCAGGTTCTGATAAAGGGCGGCGGCAACTTTCAATGTACCAAACAATAACTCGCGAAGAGCCGTTACCATCGTCACGCTTGGCCCGATCTCAGGACCTGGCCCTGCGAAATCGGCCTTTAGCCGCGGCGAAGATATCACGTTTCCTCGGCGCTGCGAACATTTCCGGATTTTTTTGTGCGCGACCGGAAATGCCCGATACAGCCCGCAGGGTGCTGTTCGTCGGCCGCTGTATTTCGTGCGAAACGTTTGCAACGCTACACCTCTGCCACGTCCTCGATCCGCATCCGGTTGTCAGGCCACGTCTGAAAGCGAGCCGTCCGAGACGCGCCCAAACCGAACACAGAAGTTTGCCCGTCGCTTCTCCTAAATGTACCTTTTGTTGCACAGGCTCGATTGCCCTGCTGTGCGGCGCAGCAATGATGAGGAAATCCGTGCGGCTGGCCACCAGAATGATGGACGAGCGAAACGCCGCGGAATGGTTTCAGACGCGCGGGGCGGTTAAAATAGACCGCGCGCCGCTGAACGGCGAGGACTCGAGGTCGACCCGGCCGCCGGCGCGTTCGATCATGAGACGCACGAGCGCGAGGCCGATCCCGTTGCCGTCCGCTTCCGTATCGCCGCGGTCGCCGTGACATCGAGCACCCCGTTGACTTGGATGATGCAGGCGCATTCAAGGCGCGACTCACCCCTCGTCAGGCGTAGCGGTTCTGCAGAATTACGGCCTCTTCCATCGTGCCGATGATGACGCGATCGAATTGACCAATCGTCGATGGCAGCCGTCGCCGAATGGCTTCCATTGAAAGCGAGGAGACGTGCATGTGGTCATTCAGGGCTAGCGCGAGCCAGATCGGATGGCCCCGCGCGTAGCTTTTACTCATCTTGTCAGCGAGTCGCGCATCTAGGTCGTCGGCCGCGTCGTCCGGATCGAACGTGTTGCCATCGAGTTGCGCCGAGAGCGCCGTCGATGTTCCAGCGCCGATATAGTAGCTGACGCCGAGTCGGTGCAAAACGGGCGTGATCGTAGCCAATGGCCTGAGAAGCGTGCGCCGCCTGACGGTTGTGAAGTCGGTCGTATAGAGAACGGTGACCATTTCATCGGCGACCGCCTTCGTCTCGCGGCTCGTAGGGATAGCTGGGAAGCGGAAGTCAATGTGGCGGCCCTGCCGCGCCGCCGCGAAGGCCGGGTCCGCGGCGTCCCTGTTGTGGATATGCTTGTTGATGGCGCTCATCGTGCTCGAGGCGCGCGCCGAGTGCTCCTCGGTGACTTGCGCGACCTCAACGTAGACCTCCGAACCGTTGACCAGCGCGACGAGGAGATCCGGCTCGGGCGGCAGCCTGCTAACCACGTCGACGATCTGACCATCGATATCGGCGCCGACGGCGAGGTGCGCGAACGAGACCGCTTCCCCAAACTCCTTCGCGTAGTAGGTTTCCCCAGGTGCAGCAGAGCGCATCCGCAACGAGTGGTCACCAAGCGGCTTGCCCTCGTAGCGTATGTCGAGCATGCGCCGGCGGGATATCTCGGCGGCAGGCGTGGACCCGCTCAGAGCGTCCAGGAGACCGTAAGCTTCCCGCAGGCTGGCTGGCCGCGCCGCCCGCATCGGTGCCATGCGAACATACGTTTGTGACGGTGGGAAGGACGCTCCTGCCTGGCTCGAAGCATCACCCTAGCTAAAGACGTTGTTCGCCTAAGCATGAGCTCGACGGGACCACCCCCAAGGCGCAGTAGACGCCATCCGTCACGAATCGAGCGTGACGACGATCTCGGAGTCTATCGCCCGACTGGAACCACTGTGCCCGCGTGCTCAAAAATGACGCGGCGCGAAAGGCGGTTGCGATAGGATGTCAGCCCAAACCCGAGTCCGTCAACCAAGTCGCGGAACGCTCCAACACGTTGCGGCAAATTGCATCGCACGTAAGATGACGCATTGCTCGGGGATGGCCTTCTTCCCATACTTTTCCATGATGTCGGATCTCCGAATGTCCGCCATCAGCTCGTTGAGCGTCTGAACACGACCGAGGCCAATCGTCTGTACCTTCGTATTCGAGCCGAAACCCAAGAGCGCAATATGTTCGGGCTCCGGTAACTCGCTAAAACCGGGAAACAAGCTGGGAATGTAGTGCCGCGCCGCGATGAATGTGCGCTCCATCTTCCCGCGACGGCGATCCCACGTATTGGTGTCCATCGTTGCTTCGACGTGGACCAAGTGCCGGTCACGTGCGTGAAGCGCCACAATATCGAGTTCGAAGTCGTGGCCACCGTTCTGCCGCTTCCCCACACGGATATTTCGCCGCACAAAGTATCCCCGGTACTCGTACCACTCCGCGACGAGCTGCTCGAAAAAGTACGGCATCCCGCCCGCTTCCGCAGGGCCTACCCATTCCTCCCGCCCCCTGGCACGACGCCCTCGAAAGCGAGGACCTTGCCGGACGCTGTCGTTGCACCAAATTCGCGTTCGATCGCGGCCGGGCTCGAAGCCTGATCTTAGCCGTCGTTCCGCTCGTAAGAGGACGTTCGGTGAAGAAGATTTCGGCATCCCGCGCCGTATCCAGTCAGCTCGTGCTGCCCTTCGAACACGAACACGAAGCGGTCTCGGATGGGGACAGATTGCGCGCCGCCCATCGCGGATACATCTATCAGGATCTTCTTGCGGCCTATTCCCTGGTCGAGGCGCTCGCTGACGGCGTCGACCGTGTCGTCGTTGATCGAAAAATTGTACCGGACGATCGCGTTGACGATCTGGAGGTCGTCGTTGCATCGCGACGCGTGCGTCGGCAAATAAAGTGGAGCGGCGACCTGGGCAGGCGCCTTCTTGCGACGGATTTTACCGGTTCACGGAGTAGCCTACGCATCGACGCATTAGTGCGAACGCGCAGCGCCGAGCGGACTCCCGCGGATGAGTATCGGCTCTGCGCCACGTGGTCACCACCGCTCGACGGCGACGATCTTGTGAAATACCTGCGCCGTATCGACGCAGCGCCGACGATCCCCGGGACGACCACACGGATTTTCAAAATCGATCCGCGCGCGGCCTGGCCTGACGGCGGGGCGCCTGCATGGAAGCGGTTGACCGACGGAGGGATTACTCGCGGTGAGTTCGTGGACTTCTGCGACGCCTTCTTCATCGAGCTCGAGATGCCGCACGCATCGCTCGACCTTTCGGCACCGGGTACGGCGGAGCGAGCGCTAATCGATTTGCTGTCACGTCGCGTTGGTGTCGGACGCTATCCCAACCAGGACAGACGATCGAGCGACGTCGCGGCCCTGGCCGTCAGCATGGCGACGACCGCGCGTTCCCAGGGTGCCGAATTAACACCAGCGACGATCGCGAGCCGCCTTCGACTAGAGACGGACTTCGGTCACGTGTCGCAGGCATATCCGCTCGACCGGTCGGTGCTTGTGGCGCGCTCGCAGGCGCATAGCTCCCTCGTTGAGGGGGCCCTCGCCGGCCGCTTACAGATCGTGACGGGTCCGCCAGGCGCGGGAAAGTCTTGGGAACTCACACAGGTCGCCGAAGACCTACGTTCGCGTGGCGCCATCGTAGCCCGCCATTATTGCTATCTCGATCCGTCCGATGAGCACGTCTCGCGTCGTATAACCTCGAACGCGTTCTTTGGCAATCTCGTCTACGAGCTAACGCGTGAATCCTCCGAATTAGCGAAGGTGTCGATCGGATTTGCGGCTGACATTGCTTCGCTGGAGCGATTGTTTACCGCCGCGGAGGCTTTGGAGCAACCCTTGGTGCTCGTCGTTGACGGCCTCGACCACATCGCGCGCGTGCTCGCGGATTCCGGCGACGTAGCACCTGGACAGGCCGACATCATTGAAAAGCTCGCGGCGCTGGACATCCCGTCCGGCGTCGCGGTAATCGTCGGATCTCAACCTGGCGCGCATCTGCAGCCGCTGCGCGAGGCTTGGGTAGATCGCGTCATTTCTCAGGAGCTGCCGCTGTGGAGCGCCGACGACCTTTCCTCTCTTGCACGTCTGCACGGCGTCGAGAAGGCTTTGCAAACTCTTGGTCTTTCGGAACATGAGATACAGACGACTCTGCAACGTCTTGCAGATCGAGCGGACGGCAATCCGCTCTACGCTCGAGCGCTCAGCGTCGAACTGCGGCTCGGCGCCGAGGTAGGTGCCATCGTCAGTCCGAGTGCTTGGCTTTCGTCGCGCAAGCACGGTAAGACCCTGCAGGACTACTACCGCCATTTGTACCTTGAGGTGAGTGCCGGCCGCGGTACCGCGGACGTTCTGGGTGTGATTGATTTCGCGGTGACCGAACACGAACTTCAGAGCATTGTGGGCAGCATCGAGCGCGGCTATGTACCGCGCGCGCTGCGTATGCTGCAGCCGGTTCTTGTCGAAGCCAGTGCACAAGGAGGCTTTCGCGTCTTTCACGAGAGTTTCCGCCGCTTTATCGGGGACCAAATCGTCGCGGACGGGCGTTCTGTCGCCGACGTCCTCGGCCCAGTGATCGACTGGCTTCGCTCCAATGGCGCCTTCGCGGACGCGCGGAGCTTCCGCTTCCTTGTGCCTGCGCTAGTGCGCGCCGTTGACCGCCAGCAGCTGTGGTCTCTCGTCGACGCTGCGTTCGTACGCAGCGCGATCGCCGCAGGACATCCTCGAGAGCCGATCCTCGCGAACATTGGACTCGCCGCCGGCCTCGCGCGACGGACCGATGACTTTCCGCGGATGGTTCGCTGCCTGGAACTCCAACGCGGTGCCCTGACCGCCTTTGATTCGTTGCAAGGCCGATGGGACGAGTTTCTTCGCGGCTATGTCGACGTCTTCGGCGCCCCAGCGCTCGCAGAACGGCTCCTATTCGATGGGCGTCCTACCTTGGAGCGTGGTATTGGGCTTTATGCGTGCACGCTCGTTGACCGCGGCGGCGCTGTCCCGCCCTGGCGTGAGTACGTGGAGCTTGAGGATTCGGAGCTGTCGAGCGTCGGTTCTCTATCCGACCGTGGCGCAGAGCTCGAAGCTGACGAGCGCATCGGTGTGGACGAATTTCGAGGCGAACTACGGCTCGATCCGGATCGCGCATTGTCTTCGTTTTGGGACGCCATCCTGGCTCGAGAACAGCGCACAAAGCCGCTGTTCCTTCGGGAGATGGGGGCAACCGCCGCAGAGGTGTTGGGGCCGAAGGTCTTTGGCGATTCCCTAACGGCGATGAGTCGAGCCGGGCTTCCTGAGGACGCCGTCTGTGCGCTGTTGATGGGTGCCGCAGAGGCGGCGCGGTCCCGCGACGAGGAGACGCTGACGCGCGATCTTGCGACCAAAGCGGCGGCTCTTGCAGATGACGCCCAGATGTTCGTGCGTTGCCTGGAACTTGGTGCGCCCCTGAGCGTACCTTCGGCTCACGATATTCAGCCGGCCGAGGTGGCGGGTGGCATCGGCCTCGGTGGATTCCTGCACGAAGCAGAGCCCGTCCGCGAATGGGTTACGGCGGTGCGCCTGCATGCGCGCCGCGCTGGCGGCGACGACGCGACACTGCGGTTCGAACGAAAGCGCGTGACGGGCACCGGCTGGTACCGATCGTGGCTACGCTACGTCATTGACATCGCGACCCTCGAAGCGGCGCAGTTAGCCGACGTGAACGATGTTGTCGCCGCTTTCCACGTTCTCGAAATCGACGCGCGCCCGTTCTCGGGCGACCCTCGGGCATGCGACCTCTGGCCGGTGCGAAACTTGATCGAGGAGTCTTTGGCGCGCGGCTTGTCCTTGCTGCGAAGTCCTGAGAGCTTCGCGGAGGTGCTTCCGCTGCTTTCACGCGTCGCGCGTGACACAAGTTCTTCCCTGAGCCGAGAGGACGTCATCCCAATATCAACTGCGATGTTCGCCCGTCTGCTGCTTCCCTACGTCTCGAACACGTCCCTGGCAGATGTCGCGCTTCGCGCCCTCGAGGATCACGTTGCCGCGCACACCGCGACGCACTATCCGATATTAGCATGTTTTGCGATCTCCGTGGCACGGGGGCGCGCAACTGCCCGGGATCATGCGGCTGCCCTTCGCGCGTGGGACGACGCGGCGCTGTACATTTCAGCGTATGGCGAACGCAAGGACGGCACCGTGTACGAGTTATTGGAGGGGTTCGACGTCCTCGCAAGGGTCGCGCCAACAAGTGCGCGCGCCGCGGCGCCCGAAGTGCAGGACGTTGTCGATGCTGTCGTCGCGCACACCGATGGAAAGGGTACCAAACAGGCGCTCAACGCGTTCTTGCGGTCGTTGTCCGGCATAGCCTCGGAAGCCGCTGGGATTCTGGTCGCCCACGGAAATGCGGAAAGTACGGGCGAGGCCGGTTGGATGACGGCGGACGCCCTTCGACACCTTGTGCAGACCTACGCCGCCGCGGCGGACCCACGGCTGCTCGAAGACGTCCTCCGCACGATCCCATTACGCGAATACACGGGCTCCACGGACGTGCGGGACGTCGACCGACGGTTCGCGCCCATCTGCGCGGTCGCGGCTGAGGAACCGGACGAGGCGGCGGCCGCATTCCGTGTGGCCTATGCTGTTCTCTCAGACGACGCGTGTGCGGGAGCCAGCCCCCGTGCGCGTTCTCGCCACCTTGCCGCCGCAGCCGGCGTTCCCAACGTTCCGCCGGATATCAACGAGCCGGACGATGAAACAACTATGTCGCGCGCCACCGCCGCGGAAGATCTAGCGCCCTCGGGAGCGCAGCAGCCAGTGCCTTCGCTGGGTACGAGTCTTCCTGACCTTTATCGCGCGATTCGGACCGTGGCCCGCGGCGAGACGTTCGCTTCGTCCCGCCCGGCAATCTGGTTGGGTATCGTGACCGCGCTCGGCACCCGGTTGCACAAGATGCTCTCGGACGGCAAGGACGATGACGTCGCGCGCGTCCTCTACTTTTTCGCGCGTGATGCGGGCGTCGAAAGCTCATCGAACACGCACCCCCTTGCTGCGCTGGCGGATCGACTGGCGGATCGTGGCCACGCTCAAGAAGCCGCTATGGCTTACGCCTTGGCGTACACCTCTACGCGCGGCCCTTGGTTCGAGCCCTTCGGCGGCAGTAAGCATCGTCAGATGATGACGCGCGCGATTGAGCTTGACCCGCGTGTCGCGCGCGAGGTCTACGCCGATCAGGTTCTTGCTACGATAAGCGCAAGCGCTTATCCAAGTGGCACATCGAATGACGTACTGGCTCGCCTAGCGGATTTGGACGACACCGCCACCGTCGAAGCCGCCTGGGAAGAGATGCTCGCGGTGATACGCGGTCGTGCGCCTCGTCTGCGCAACCATTTATGGATCCCCCGAATATCGGAGCAGTTACTGAAAAGTGATTGGTCTGGCGACGAGGTTGTAGTCGCGCTTCTGCTCGCGCGTGTTTCGGATCCGCGGGTACACTACAAGATTGCGGCGCTCGGTGGCTTTGTGAATGCCTTGCGTCGGCGCACGAGCGGAGTGCCTCGGCCGCTCGAGTGGTGGCTCGGCCTTGACGTCGCGCGAACGTCGCGCGTTCTCGTGCTTGGGGCATTGGCTGAAATCGAATCCGCACCCTATGCGGTGACGCAGAAGCTCGTGCCGGTCCTACGGACGCTTTGCGCCTCTAGGTCGTGGTCGACGCGTCGCCTGGCACGCACGCTCCTGGAACGACTTTTCATTGCTCCGCCGGCCGCGGTCATTGCCCCGCCGCAGGCGGAAGACGACGAGCGGTACGGAAAAGCCGACGGCCGGTTCCTCATGAGCGTTGGCGCCTGGAACGCGCTATTGGACGTCACCGATCTTTTTCCAGTCGCAATCGACACAGTACAGCGCCGCGCGTACGCGATGCTGCCGGACCCGAGCGCGCGCAGAGAGCGTGCGGAGCTTATGCACGGGATGCGCCTCGATGCATATCCACCGACGCCGACGATCCTTTGGGAGCGCGAAAAGCTATTTGAAGCGCTCGACGACACGCTCTCGACGTTCATGGTAGACGTGCAAGACGACGCGACCGGACCGGATCCGGCCATACTCGAGGGGTCGCTGGCGTTCGATCTCGCGTTTCACCTTGGATACGCAGCGAGCCGGTGCCGACGGCCAGCGTGGCCGAGTCCGTCCGAGATGGTTGTTCGGCTCGCCGAGGACCTGACCATCGTCGGTTCAGACGATCCGGCATTCGAAGGGTGGACTCGTCTCGGCTATGTCGAGCTCGAATGCTCACTGCCAGAAGGCGACGACAGCTTCGGTGGACCAGACCGTACGGTGTCAGCATACGCGGGCGTCGTGACCGAGCCCGGGGACTACGTGATCCCGGAAGATGTCTATCCCTTCTGTGATGCTAGCACGGTGTCTCTGGGCGGAGGCCCGCTCGTCGGCATTGAAATGCCGGACGATTGGCTTTGCGGATGGTGGCGGTTACGGCCACCGGTCGTGTTCGTACACGAACGGCGCCTGCGGGATTCGGCGGCGGGTGAACCGCTCCGCTGGTACGACGACCTTGGTCGCGTCGCGATTGCCATCAGGACGTGGCGCGTCGTTCGCGGAGATCCGGAAGCTGAACCAGCTACTTTCACTGGTTGCGACCTTGTTGCACGGCCAGACGTCATTTTGGAGTTGGAAACGATGTATGGGGCGCTGCGTGAGCTCGGGCGGAAACGAACAGAGGCGGTGGCAAAACGTTCTTGACTCAAGCGGAGCGGTTCGGCCGCCCGCGCGCGAGCCGAGGAGTAGCCCCGAAGATCAACGCTGCCGAACACGAACGTCACTCGTGCACCGGCGTAACGCGCATGTGGCGACTTCAGGTTGCTGCGATCACCTGCCCCGACGACGTCGAGCTCAAAACCCGGGGAATCACAGCGATGAACCGCGCACCGCCGAGCGGCGATTCTTCGAGGGCGACGCGGCCGCCCGCGCGTTCGAGCATTAGCCGCACAAGCGCCAGCCCAAGGCCGCTTCCATTCGGCGTCATCGAGGCGCGTTCGCCCAGGGCGAATACGCGCTCACGATCCGTGGTCGCGATCCCGGGACCGTCGTCGTCAACGGTGATTCTTACGAAGCGCCGGTCGGTAACCTCGATTCCGAGGAACCCCCCTCCGCCGGGACGTCCGTGTTTGACGGCGTTGTCGATCAGGTTAAACCAGGACGAGCGTCAGTCGATCGGTATCGAATGCAACTTGGATCGGCGGAGCATTGTCGATAACGATCCCGACCCCGCGAGCCACCGCATTCGCGGCGCAGGCGTCGTGCGCAGCTGAAAGCGCGTGCGCCAGCGATCCCGTGGTGGCCTGCGATCGCGCATCGCGCATGTCCAGAAATCAAACCGATTCACAATGCACCGGTCCCGCTTGACAACTTCGGGGCAAAGGCCGCGCAGCCTTTCCCGGCTGGACATGGGCGTTGACGCGCGCGATCAATGCCCCTAACCGCCTGCCTGTCACCTCCCCCTTCTAGAAAAATACGGGACGAGCGAGTCCTAAGAACGCTTAAACTGGATTCGGCCTGCCATCCTTCGACGCAAGCGCCAGAAACGACGGCATCGATTAGTCGCGCGAGTAGCCGAAAAGCTCTATCGTATTGACCTATCCACACATTGAACTGCTCCGGCGCGAAAACAGGGCCGTTACTTTTCCAAAGGGTCCCATCGGACATCCGGTGGACATATACCGAAAGTTCGTCCTGATACAGCGCGTTCACCTCATCGACCAATTCCCGTGACGCGAATTTCAACAACTCGCCGTCAATTTCTCCGCGTCGAGGTGTTCTCGCCTTCCCTGACGTCACGTTGTCGAATTCACTGCGCTTTGTGGCTTGATTTTGATAGTAAAGACCTACGAGGATATCTTCCACTGCATTGCGTAAGGCGATGCCAGCAATCCGATACCAACCATGCACAGCGTTGAATGTTGCGCCTTGAAAGGATTCGAGAGCGGCCATCGCTTGTATTCTCATGGGCGAGTCTGCCGGCATTGCATCGCAAATCTCAAGCCATGCCCACGCAATTTCCTGGAGTACGGGAATGGCCAGTGTAAAAGCGTCAGTCGTCATCAAAGCGACGGAATCGGGAAGAACCGTCAGATCACGCCACGCTTTAGGGTCGATATTGCCCTTTGGATCGTACGGAGGACCTTCGTTTAGCGCGTAGTCGTCATCCGTCAGATAGACCCGCACGGCCCGGTGATCCGATAGAGGCAACGGCTTCATCGCGACTTCCCTTTCTCAGCCCTGGGCAAGGTGGCGACTCTATTTGAGACGACGGCCGCGCCTCCTACGCTCCACGTCTCCGATGCCAGTGCTCTGATTACAGGTCGCGTGTCGACAGCGAACATGAACTCTTACTGGTCGTCAAGCAATCGTTTATAGGCGCGAAGTGCATCGTAGGCGACCGTAGTTGCCGGCGTCGTCCGCCACGGATAGCGACCTGACCAGCGCCGCCCTCGCGTCGGTCCCCGCGCAATCGTCACCACGAACTGCGTGATCCCCGCGTCGCCTCTCGGCTTGTAATCCATGCCGTGGCCGAAAACCGCATCGCCAAACCGGCGAGGAGCCCCGACCTGTGACTCGTCGCCCCCCAGTTCGGCGTGAATTAAGATGTAGACGGCCTCGAAGAATCGCTCATATGCGTCGGTGGCAGCCGCACCGATCGGCTCCGAAACGCCTCGTTCAAGGAACGAGATGATCTTCTCTGCCGCTCGTTCACGTGCTGAAATGTCATCAACAGCGACGATTGGAAAGTGGTCGCTGACGGGGATCAGGTGATCTTGAAACGACGGACCCGAAAACGGGAGAAATCGCACGCTCATTTCCGCGCAGCCTGGGATGCCGACTAGAAGGGCGCGCACCTCGGCGGTTCCGAGCTTCCACGACGGCGTGGTCCGGTAGGGGTCGAATGCGATATCCGAATTCGATCGGGCTCTGATCTCGTTGTCTAGTTTGCGGACATACTCTAGGAGAACCGGATGGACGTCGCTGCTTTGGGGTGACGCGAGCCCGCGCACGGTAATCAAAAGCGAAGAATCTCCATCGATCATCGTGACCTCCATTGCTTCAACCTGCCCGCGGAGTTGCTCAGGTCCTTCACCCACGAGCACATAGCTGCCAATCGGCGGCTCCGGAAGAACACGGGTACTGTCGGTGTCAAAGACGCGCTCGTTGCCTTCCCAGGATCGATAGACGATCCGAACCGGGATCCGTCCGCCGGTCGCCTGGTAGCCGGGGAAGATCCAGACGGGGGCGCGCTCGATTCCCCTCGCTCGAACGCGGGTGGCTTCGGCCTCCACGAGCCTGCGCACCACGCGCGCACGTGAGTCCCCCGAAGCGCGAGCGATTTCATTGAGTAAGGCAAGTGTCTCGGGGTAGAGGGAGATCGGCACGAGCAGCGGCTTTGCCCCTAACCGCCTGCGCTGTTGACGCTGCATCCTGGCTAAACTATATAAGATCACTCTTGAGTCGTCAATCCCTATATAACTTCCGAGCCCGTGACCAGGACGCCGCAAAGCGCCCCAAGAGCTCGGGTCCGCTGCGGGCATTTGGCCGTACGTGGCGGCCGTCTGCCGGACGAGTCGGGGACCCAATGTACGAGCGGTTGGGCCTAGGAGGAAGCGTAGTGCGTTGTACGCGGTAATCCACTGTGAACGCGAGGGTGTACTGCGAACCTGTCGGTGCGGGCGTCGAGCGCCCTCGTCGAGTTGAAAAACCCGTGTTCGTCGCCGCATCGGAATTGCGACGCGTCCTCGCCGTGCTGGTCGACGTCAGTGCGGAGTACCGCGGTTACCGCAACCTCACCGGGCGCAGGTAGAACCGATTTCCAATCAGCGTTGAGTGCCCACATCCTCGTCGCGTATCATAGAGCCTATGAACACTGGAGAGCGGGACACCCTCCGACGCCAGGGCCTGACCTTCGACGATTGGCTACGGTACGTCGACCGGGAGTCGGTGTTCGACCCGGTCGGGTCGTCCCTCGTGACGCAGCGCCTTTCGCATGTCTCCATCGGCGAGCACGACGACGTCGGGTGGGAATCCGAGGAGTGGAGCGTCAACGCGTACATCGTTCCGCTCGATCAAGGTGAGAGGGCGGAAGCGCTGCTGGACGACCCGTCATTCTTCGGACAGACCTTGGATATGCGTTTCGGACCGTTCTGGAACGGTCCGGCGTTCGACTTCGGAGAGCGGGAGACCATCGCCGGCATCGAGATCCAGCCGTGGGTCCAGATTTGGCAGGATGCCGTGACGAGCGAGCTGCGCGTCGAGCCGCGTACTGACTTCATGCGGTATCATCTGTTGCGCGAGCGGGGGCCGTCCGCCTCACGTGAATATCGCCACCCGCTGGACGAAGTGCCCGTGCTCTCGGTGGCCGTCGAAGAGGTCGCGTTCTACAATCCGACGCCGTACGTGACGGTTCATCGGTCGTACTTGCGCGACTATCTGGCCGCGCGGAACGCCGCGCTGCTGATTAGCATCGTCGCTGACCGGTTCGTCATCGCGTCGAGTCACGACCATCTCGGGATCTCGGAAGATGGGGAGATCCAACTCGCACCGGGCGTCTCTTGCCAGATCGACGTGTATCCACTCGGGCCGGACGCGGTGAGGGCACGGTCGTCGCTGTACTGGACGCTCGTCATCGGGCCTGCGGACGCTCCGGACTACAACCGTACGCCATGGCCCGTCTTCGAACGTATCCGCCAGCAGCTCGGCGACGCCGATGCACCCACATTTATCGTGGACGTCGACGGCACACGAGATACGGTTGCGAAATGCAACAAAATGGTGCTGTACTTCAAGCCGACCGTCCTTGAGCGGTACCTCAACGGCGAGGCGTACAGAGTCGGGTTCATCACGCGCACGTGGGGCGGCGCCTCGGGGCCTCGAGATACCCACGTCGAGGTCGGCATCAACGAGAAAGGGCTCCTTACCGCGTTCGCTCCGGACCTTGCGAAACTGAGCGCCTCCGAGCAGATGTACTGGGCGCATCACTCCGTTACACCGGACGGAGGGGCGTGCTACGACTGGTTCATGGCCCGCATGCAGCAGCGACCGGTGCACTCGCCGGGCGTGATCGAACTGCTCGAGCGCGCGTCCAAACGTTTACGGTCGGCATGGGACCAGCGGTTCGGCAGCGAGATCTCCCGCGCGAAAGAGCCTGAAGAAGAGAAGGCTCGTGAGCGGGATCGCCGGCGTTTGAGCGTCGGCCCGGTGACCGGACAGTTCGGTGAGATTCCGGCGCTGGTGAAGGCCCTCTACGAAGCGCTCGTGGAGCCGCTCAATGTGGGTTCGCTCCGCGCCGCCCTGAGGTCCGCCGGCATCGAGTTCGACAAGGACGAGAAATCGCTGGGACTTCTGCGTCGTGTCCTGGACGACGTCGTCGCGCTGCCCGACGACGAAGTACGGAGCGTCATGGGGCCGCTGCGCCTGATGAACGAGTTGCGCGTCACGAGTGCGCATGCGCTCAGCGGCGACATCGAAGCCGCGCTCAAGAAGGCAGGGATCCGGTACGATCGTCCCGACCCACGTTCGGCCTGGGATGCGCTCGTGGATGCCGTGGTCGCGTCGATCGAGGTCATCTCCGAAGCAATTGTCGCCTCCGCCACGCGGCTTTCAGTACGCGGCTCCGCGCCTAAGCAATGACCTCGCTGGCGGGTCGTTCGCCTTGGTGGAGCGCCGACGATACGCAGACAAGTGATCCACGAGTAGCGTTACCTCTCGTGCTGACCGTAGCGGAACTCGGCGGCGGAGTCGCCGTGCTCGGAAGTGCACAACCTATGGACCGCTCGGGCGTTACCTGGACTGCGCGTCCGCCGACGGTTGTATCGACCTTGTCGAACTCATTAAGCAGAGTTGCAATAGCAACCGCAGCGGTGACTACGGTAACGGTCATAACAATCGTCTCGTTCCCCAGTCCCCAATTTCGGTATTTGAAGAAGGGCCAACGAAAGAAATTAACACGGCGGAGGTCCGGCGCGTACCGGATCCGATAAATGGCCTCGGCATAGCCTTCTTTGTCCGTAATTGGGTCGGGCAGGGAGTCAGGAGTGAGAAACCCTCTCTTCCAAGCGCTGTCAGGCGAATATACCCACCAGAGACAGACGACCCCAAGGAATACAAAGATTAACGGATCGAGGACTGTCGAAAACCCTCGGTGCTTGCTGTGAGCGTAAATCGACAGGACCGGTGCTAAGGCTATTAGCAAGGCGCCCAACAGATAGGTGATCAAAATTGAGCCGTTTCGCCGACCCCCGCCTTGTTTCTTATACGCTTTCATCATTTCCGGAGTTCGGGGCGGAGGACTAACCATCGCTTACACCTCGCTTACGGACCCTGCAATTAAAATGATGATCACGAGCCATTCTTCGGTTCTCCCGGCCGCCACAGTCGATCGGCAATCGCGTTGGGCTGCTGAACCGGTTCTCGATAGCGCGACTCCTTGGCCGACACCTTGAGGTAGCGATGGAATAGGGAAACGTAGTCGAGATCGTTCCACAGGTCGTCGGGGACGCCGTCTAAGCGCTTGGCAACAACTTCGGCGCCGCCGCCAGTCGAGGCTACGGGGAGAAACGTCGCTGTTGGCTGCATCGTGCGCAACATCTCAAACTCGTCTACGATACCATCCATTCCTCCGATGAGAACGACCGCAGTAAAGCTGAAGTCCGAGAACATTTTCTCGCGCATCAATCTCAAGCTCTTCTCCCGGTCGCGGCCAACATCGTCGGTATAAACAACGTTGTTGAAGCGCTGATTATCCTCTGGAAACTCTTCCTCGAAATGTTTGCTCTGGTAGAGTCTAACCCACTTTCCATAGTCCGTGTCGAGCCCTGCTGCAATCGCCCAAATCATGGGAGTAATTGCGGGCTGACCGCCCCACACCACCAGCCGTCGGCCGAGGGTCACGTAGACTAGCGCCGAAACGGCGGCCGCAATTGCGACCGCGTCCGCGGTCTTGGCGTACTGTGGGCCGCGCTTCGGATCTGGCACCCCGGCCGACAGGAAGATAGCATCCGTCATGCTTGTCCCTCTAAAGCCACCAATGACCATGCCGCTTCAGCCACTTTGATCGCACGCACCGTTTTGATGTTGTCGTCTAACCACTTGAGATGCGCGATCCATTGATCGCGGATGCCGATGTGATCGTAGACGAGGACCGGCATCCCCCGCTGCTCTGCGCGTCTCGCCTTATCGGCGACATCGTTGAGCATCTCTGCAGCCGGTATGCCGACGACGGGATAAGCCCAAAGCCTGCTGCCGTCGGGCAATCGCAAAGCGATGGCGCGATGCGCCCCAACGCCGTCGACAGCGCCACCGATTCGTTCCACCTCCGACCTAAGCTTGCCTGTGATGGACATATAGCGCGACGCGATGCTGCGGCTGCGCAGGCTCTCGATCGCCAGCGCGATCTGATCAACTACTGCGTCGACGATCGGGCCATCGCGCCCTCTCAAGTCCGCCCGATCCAGAAAGATCGTCTCTGCAAAGTCCGTGTGTCGGCTCGGCGTGTGATCGGGCCAGACAATGCGCAACACATGGATTTCCTTGGCGCGGGCACGACCGAGTTCCTGACGGGTCCACTTGTTCTCAAAGTACGTCGGAGTATCCAACATCACCATGACGTCGGAATCGCAGAGCCGGTGCCACAAGACCTCTTGAAAAGGCTCCCCAGGCCGAATATCGTGGGTGTCAAGAAACACATCGAACCCGCGCCCGCTCAGAAGATCGTGGAGCTGTATGGCGGCGTTGCGCGATTCGACGCGCCTGTAGCTGACAAACACGCGCCGTTGCCGACGAAGCAAGCCGACGCACTCGAGGAGCGCGATTGCGAGTTCTCGCATGTCATAGTCGTCTCGCCGTCGGCGCAACCCGTTCGCAGCGTGTAAGAACGTCGGAACGAGCGACACGAAATCCCGCTCGGCGGGGATTGTAGGAATGACGGGCAAGCTTGACGCGAGCGCCTCCCGCGCCAAAGACTGATCGGCTTGCTCAGCGCCGCCGAAGTATGCGACTGCACAAGCAGCATGCCGGTCGCGCTCTTTCAGAGCGTCATGGACGCGCAGCATCACGTCACCGCCGATTGAAAGATTAAATTCAGCCACCAGGCCGCCGAGCGTCGCCGTTAGTGTGCCCTGCTCCTCATTAGTGACATCGCCAAGAAGGCCGATCTCGTAGACGCTCATGCCAGCTAGGCCTAATACTTAGTTGCTATTTCGGATGCGAATCGCTTCCTCTATCCAACCCTCAATGTTGTCGGCGATCGAGGCATAGACGGCCTTACTGTCCGCACCCGATGGCGTCTTGAGCAAAGCGACATCTGCTAGAGTTCGCGTCGTGCCGCTGAAGGACACTTTGCTCAAAGGGTTTATTCCAGCCGTGGAGGTTTGCCCGTTGACGTCCTTCAGACCATTGGCTCGTATTCCAAGGACGCCCTTTTTGTCATTCCAGCCTTTCGATATTTCGTAAAGTACCCAAGGCCGGCTAGCCGTATCGGCCCCGACGAGGACCACGACGCAGGACTTACCAGACATTTGGTCCTGTACCCACTTCTCGATCGAAGCGTCACCTTTGCGTTTCACTTCTTCCCAGTCGTTGGCGGAACAGAGTGCCTGCCCCTCAAGCGCATTGATATTACGGACCTGTTGCGTACGCCAGAAATCGTTGGCAAAGTGAAAGCTAAAGAAGACCGGTCGTGGCATTTCCTTTTTCTCCCTTCCCTTACTAGGCACCTGACCCAAAAGGGCAACCGCATCCTTACGCGAAAGCGCGTCGCGCAGCAACGCGAGATCGTACGCGTGATAGGTGCGACTCGACTCACGTGCGGTCCTGGTTGCCCCTCAGTTCCCGGCCGGTGTCTCCGCAGCCATAGCGGCGTGCGGGTTCGGGCTCTGCAGCCGTGCTTGCTCGGACTGAGGGAGGCGGTGATTGATCTCTTCACGGTATCGAGGTTGAACGTGGAGGGCTGGAGGCGTGAAGCCGTTGGGTAGACTCGGCGTTCCGCGTACTGCGCTAATGCAAAGCGTTGTTGCGGGCGTGGCGCGGACGCGAAACGACTACCGCTGCGCTGACGGTTTGAAGCTCAAGAGCCGCAGCAGCGAATGCGTCGCCGGACGGTCGTCGACTTCGAGCGCGAAGGAGGCGTCCAACGCATCGGTCCACTCGACGACGAACGCCGTTTCCGATGATGCCGCCGCTTTCACCTCGCACTTGGTGACGAAGTTGACGAGCTGCTGGCGACGCCGGATATGCTCGAAACGTAGCCGTAGGCGGTCCGATACCAAACGTTGATGAGGCCGCGCTCCCGCAAGGATTGGATTGGCTCCAGAAGATCGCTCGGGTGGACGCCTAGCTGGCTTGACAGGAGGCGCGCTAACCCGGAGTTGTCTTTCGCGCTGGAAGGATTGCCATCGGGCCCTAAGGCGCGGAGTCGTTCTAGTATTTGCCGTTGGATTGGCGTGAGGGCCAAAGCCATTGTCCTTAGCTGCTTTCTCGGGAAGCCCGGATCTCCTGAGTGTTCTCGAAGCGCGCGCTAGCCTCTTACCGAGCCGCTGACAACGCTGACGATAGGCTCCGAAACCAGTACGCCGAAACGGGGCGACGGACGTCCGAAGCACGACGGTTTCGCGGACTACTCTCGCTGCTTCTCATCCCGGTCTCGCCTTGGGGGAAGTGCTAATATGCGCGCCCAGCGTTTTTCACAATCGCGGTGCAATGCTAAACGTCGCCGCAACTTGCGCGACGAACGCGTCGCAGGACTCCGCTTCGACCAGGTTTGTGGAATCGAGACGCACAGATCCGCGAGCATACAATTCTTCATGCTCGGTCGAGTATTCGGCTAGCCGAAACTCATCGAGCGTACGAGAGTCAGCCCGGCGCGCATGTGCCTCTTCAGGCGCTGCCCTAACCGTTACGATTCCGTCAAAGGCACCCAGGAGCCAGTCATTAACGGCCTGCGGATCCGTCTTGACGAAATTCTGGACCCCGGACCCGATCGCGACAAGGACTTGTCGACCGACGGCGACGGCGCGCGCGGCGTCGCACAGCTGGACGGCGAAGTTGAAAAACCTCCGTCCGAGCCCACCAGCCTAAAAAGGCCGCTCCGAAACTCATCGAAAGACGGGCTCCCCGACGCCTCTCGCATCGCGGTATCAAGGTCGATGTACCCGCAAAGCAGGCTCTTGGCAGCCGCGCAACAACAGGTACTCTTTCCCGCTCCGGATGGGCCGATGACTGCTATAAAGCCAGGAGCGAGGCTCGACAATTCTTGCCGCCCGCTATCGCCCTGACCACGCGACACTTATGCTCTGAATGTTCTTCGCCGGCTTCTGAAAGTTGTGACGTTCTCGGCTTCTGTTTTTTGCGCGACCAGCGGTACCGGATGCCCTAAACCGCCAAGCGCGACCGAGGTCAAGCATCGACGATCCTATTGTCGGTCAATGAATCCTCATATGTCCAGCCAAGGCTGCTCTCAATTGTCCTTCGATACGGCGTAGCGACCTGCAGGGGCGTACGACGAACGTAGTCCTCGGCGAGGCGAGCTTGTGATCCCGAAAGGCTTCGCAAATAGTTTACGACCTCGGAGCATGATGGCATACGGCCGTCGACGCCGTCAAACTTAGGCGGCAGCTTCGTCCAGACTACGCCATCAAACCCTTTCTTTAGACCCCAGTCGCGTACGCAAGACTCATGCGGAGCATCGTCGCCTCCGTTTTTCGTCCACACGTCTACGACAGCTGCAGGGTCGCCGTTTGGCCATTCTCGTTCAGTGAGGTTTCCCCGAGCCGCTTCAATGCTAGTGCAGTCGAGATACGCCCACAGCGTAGGAAGCCGCCGGCCTGAGTCTGTGACAACTAGAGTTATTCTACCGTCACGCGATTGCCGGCCGAACTCGAGCGGAATCTCCGGACCGTCTCGATGCCACGCGCAGTCAGGATCGCGCAGACGGAGTTCACGCGGATCCCATATCAACGAGCCCCAACCTAGGCAAGCGATCATAGTTGCAAAACGGAAGGAACAGATAGTCAGGAACCAGCCCGGGGGGACAGTTCAAGAGGGCCGATTCAGAATCCTCACCGTCCGACAAGAAGCGTGACATCGGTCCGCCGCGTTGCGGCTCAGACGCGCGGTACGGTGATCGAAAAACGCGCGCCGCCGAGCGGCGAGTCCACGAGATCGACGCGGCCGCCTGTTCGCTCGAGCATCAGCCGCACAAGGGCCAGGCCGATGCCGCTGCCGTTCGCCGCGGTCGTGGCGCGTTCGCCGAGAGCGAAGATGTGCTCGCGGTCCGCGGTGGCGATTCCCGGTCCGTCGTCATCGACCGTGATGCGCACGAAGCGGTGGTCGGCGATATCAACGCCGACGAAGACGCCGCCTCCCGGCCTGCCGTGCTTGATGGCGTTGTCGATCAAGTTCACGAGCACGAGCGTGAGGCGGTCGGTGTCGATCGCGATCTCGAGGGCGGGAACGTCGTCGACGACGATCCCGACCTGCCGAGCGGCCGCGTTCGCGGCGCATGCGTCGTGTGCGGCCTCGAGCGCTCGCGGAAGCGAACCGATCGCGGCAGGCCTGCCGGTGTCGCGCATATCCAAAAGGCAAACCGACTCACAAAGCACCGGTTGCGGTTGAAGTCCTTCTACGGCGCGGCTCGCATTTCCGTGGCGGGGCATCCGGCAGAGATGGCGGTCGGGATCGACCCGCCGGCTCAACTCTTGTAGCGAGTGGAGCGCCACGTGCCGGGCACGGTGGCCCCGACCGATCCAACGACAACCTCTCATCTACGGTGCGGCGACAGGAAGGCATAGGGCATCACGCCGTCAAGTTCTGAGCCGCTGGGTCTACGCTCCGAGCCGTCGGCGCGTCCTACATTAACTCAAAGGGAGCCCGGAGAATGACCTCGATCAGACTTTAGGGGGCGCTTGCGTGCTGTGATGAACATTGTTCACCCGTTCTTGGCAACATTGACGACGGACCAGACAATAGCCGCCGTCGCTGCCGCCTTGGCAGCATTGAGCGTTTTGGTTGGGCTAGTAACGCTCCGTTTGGTGAGCAGGCAAATCTCTATTGGGAAGGACCAACTGACACTCGCAGCCGAGGAGTTACGGATTGTAGAGCGGCAGACAAAACTCTTCGAAAGCCAGCACGCTCTCGCGCAGCGCAAAGAATCCCTTCGCTTAGTTTTTCACAATTTGACACTGCGCTTTGACGATACCTGGAGGCCTCATGGCCGTGTTTCTGTGCGCTCCCTACTCCTTACGGTTGAAAACGACGGTAAGGGCACACGCGGCGTGGTCGTGGCGATTTGGCTGAACCAGTATGAAGGCTCCCGCCCTAGCCTTTCTCCCGCCGACGATCGATGGCTAAAGGGTGAGGTGAATTTTATTCAGGACCCCGATGGTGAATACTACCGAGAGGCGTATAGTCAATTCCCCGAAATGTACACTCCAGACGTCAAGGACCCGGGCGGCAATTTCTACCAAGTCGAGTATCGGCGACACTTTCCCGACGCAATTCTTCCTTCCGGTAGCATCGTTTCGCTAACGTCGCTCGAATTGAACGTGAGAGCAGTAAGCCAGCGCTATTTTATTCGCTATGCTTTGTTGTCCGAGAACGGTTCCGGCCCGCCTCTGAACGAGCCGTGCTATCTTCAGTATGTCGTTCACGTCGATTAGGTACCCTTGCAGTTGGCTCGGTGTCTGTAGTTGACGCAATCTAACAAGCTAGTGTCGCGGCCGCCCTATGGCGCTACGTCATGGGGCCAAGATCGGCAATGATCGCGCGAATCTTTTGGGACGTCGGAGTTAGCAGCGCGCGCTTGTCACCATGATCTTGGGACCAGTCGTAACGCAGTGTGGTCAGGCCGTAGAGATCCGAGGGTAGCTTGATGCGCGCTTTGCGCGGTTCGAGTACGAGCGTGCGCTTGCGCCCCAAACGTCCCATGAAGAGGCCCGTTTCGAAGATGACGTTGTCGCGCGGCGCCGGAAGGCGTTTCCTGCGAGAAGTAATCATGTCATCGCTGGACGCAATCGCAATGGCAAAGTCACTTCGGTCGAGGACCTCTTCCAGGCTTTCGAGAGTATAGTGCGAGGCGGTGAAAACCTGATCGTCCGTCCACTTCTCGATCGTCATCGAATCGCCGGCGAGCAGCGTGTGCAGGGCTTCTGCGATCGCCAGTCCTTCGGTGGACGACATCATGAAAACGTGGGGTATCGCTCGCGGAACTGCGATGAGCCGGTTGCGCTGATTGAGGCGGCGGGATAACGTCTTCGCAACGACACGCCAGATGCGAGGAAATCGATCGCCGAGTGCGGCGAACTGCTCCTCGCTGACGCCCGCGACGACGGATAGTTCCGTGGCGACGACGGTCGCCGAGCGGCGCTGAGAAGGCTCAGCAGCCGCCATCTCACCGACGTGATTGCCAGGACGTCGAATGGCGATCGCCTTGCCGTTTACGACGATCGAGAACGAGCCGGCGATGATCAGGTAGACGTCGGTATCCTCAGCCTCCTGGAGGATGAGCCGCGCACCGGGCTGGAGGTCGCGGATCACGGCCACGTCGGCAATCGCCGCGGCCAGCTCCCGATCGCCCTGGACCAAATCTTGGGCGGCGAGGGCATCGATGAGCCGTCGGCGGCCCGAATCGCCCTCGAAGCGTTCCTTCATCGGTGACCTCCTTGCCGGCGTGTTGACCCGTGCCGAACCGCCGCACTGGCTCAGCGACCCTTGCGGCTAAACGCCCAGAGTCGGCCATACTTCAGGTATTTCGTACGTGAACACCTGTTCGGTAGGCTATATTGTGTCTTCCGGTCGGCGGCGGTATAATCGTTCCCCGCCGCGATAGAGCCGGCAGCGCCCCATATGGCCCCGCTGCTTCTGCTCCGAGCGTCTGTCTTGTACGGTAAAAGAAGCGAGCATTGACCATGAGTTGGACCCAACCCAAGAGCTCCGAACGGATTGCCGCCCACCTCGCGAGCCTTGGTCCGATCGAGATCAAGCCACTCGTCCGCGAGGCAGACCTGGACGCGCTACTCAGCGAGACCGTTTGCCGGCAGATCTACGGAGCGCATGTCTACGCGACGATCCCCAACTTTGCGGATCTATCTTCGGACACTACGCTCTCGCGCGATGGCTACGCACGGTTGATCCGCTGCGTGCACTGCTACCAGCGCGAAGTCTCCCGGATCGTCGAGAACACCTTCGACGGTGTGCGGGTCCACTTCCAAGGACCAAAGCTGCACGCGCTCTTCTATCGGCCCATCGGGGACGGGCCAGAGCTCGCAGCGCGCGCTGTTCTGCTCCAGCTCGTTCTCGCCGACTTCATGGAGCACATCTTCAACGAGGCGTTTCCAGCCTACGCGGATTTTGAACTCGCCAGCGGCTCCGACATCGGCGATGTCGTCGGGACGAAGAATGGTTCCCACGGTGATCGAGAACTGCTCTTCGTCGGGGCGCCGGCGAACTATGCGGCGAAGATGATCATCAGTGGCGCCCGTTTGTCCTCCAAGATCTTTGCGGAACTACCCGCCGATCTTCAGGACCGCTGCGTCGTCCGCGGCGACATCTATAGCATCTCGTGTACGCAAGCCGGCCTCGACGGTCTACTGAAAGAGCACGGCATCGCGTGGAGCCGCGAAAAGAGTATGGAGCGGGTTAACGACGACCGCGATGCGGTTACGCTGGCGGAGATCGACTACAGCGACGCGACGACCAAGATCAAATTTGAGGACCTTAGCATCCGCAAGAACAAGCGGGTCGTTGCAGCCTCGGTCTTTGCTGATGTGTGTGGGTTCACCAAGTACATCGACGAGGCTGAGGATGACGAAGCCCGCGAAGAGGCCTTGCGGGTCTTCGCTGCGCTGCGCCGCGAATTCGCAAAGGTCGTCAAAGAAGACTTCGAGGGCGTGCGCGTTCAGTATCAGGGGGACCGCATCCAGGCCATCTTCCATCTCCCGAAGGGAGATCGGCAGGCAATCGCTCGAGAAGCCTTTGATGCGGCCGTCGCGCTGCAGTCCTCGATGGAAATCACCCTCAAGGAGCATTTACCCGAGGCCGCAGCGCTCGGCATCGCGGTGGGCGTTGAT
The DNA here is from genome assembly GCA_003168375.1 of Vulcanimicrobiota bacterium. Classification (GTDB taxonomy): domain Bacteria; phylum Vulcanimicrobiota; class Vulcanimicrobiia; order Vulcanimicrobiales; family Vulcanimicrobiaceae; genus Vulcanimicrobium; species Vulcanimicrobium winogradskyi. The sequence continues at coordinate 376,822 of PMSI01000003.1, read as the reverse complement.
CTCGGTACGACGTTGGCATCGTCTCTCGGCCTGCGGGGACAGCGCGATCGGATCTGTCTGGGCGTACCCGTTGAGCATGCCGCGGCGCTTGAGGACGCCTACGGTCCCCGCGACATTGCGGTCTCGCCAGCGGTGTATGACGAACTACCCGAGGACGTCCAGGTGCTCTTCACGTCGCGCAAGGACGCTTTCGTCGCAAACGGCTTGACCGTCGACAGCATCGAGCTCGCGCAAAAGGCCAAGGTCTACGACTCCGGAGCCAAGGTCGCCGTGGCGTCTGTTCTCGGGGCTGCCGTCGTCGGGCTGGGGATCGTCGCAGCGGCCGCCGCGGCTGCTCGCGCTGAGGAACAACGCCGCGACAAACCTCGACTCGACCAGACGTTCACCCCTTCGCGGACGCACGGTGGGATCTGCACCTGAGCAGCGACGGGCAGCGCGGCTCCAGCGAGCATATGCGCGCGGTATCAAGCGTTTAGAGCTACGCGGCTTGAAAGGGCGCCATTGGTTCGACGTTGACAACGGCTCCCGCCTTGCGCACGATGCGACCCTCCTGGCAAAACTCGGGTTTGACGAGCTGACGCACGAGATGCGAGACGGTACCGTGGCGATTGTCGGTACAATCCCCCTCGTCACGGGAGCGTCTCGGGTGACACATCGGATCGCCATCGAGATTCGGTTTCCGCCAACGTATCCGCGCGAGGAGCCGGCAGCTTACGACATCACCCACCGTTTCAAGGCGCACGACGGCAAACCGCTAGCCGATCGTCATCTGGCGGAGGACGGCTGCTGTTGCTTGTGGCTACGGTCGAGATCGGAGTGGGACCCGCGCGATCCGGATGCCTTGGCTCACTTCCTGCGGCAAGTCGTGGTCTTCTTCGAACGCCAGCTCATTTACGATGTGCTGGGTCGCTGGGCCGGACCGGAATATGCACACGGTAACGAGGGGTACGCCGAAGACGTGCGAGAGACACTGCGGGATCGAAACATGATCGCGCTGTTCGAAGCCATTTTGCGAGGAGGTCCGAAGCCGCCCCGGCGAGCACCGTGCCCGTGCGGCGAGGGCCGTCAGTACGTTTCTTGCCACAAGATTGTATTCGACACTTTGCGTCGGCGTTTGCCCCTTGCGTTCTTGAACGCCGTGCATAACGGAGCGACACGGCTTGTTTCCTGAGGAGTCCCCTCGGAGCGGAACGGCGGCGCTTTCAGCCTGACGAATGGCCAGGGCATTCAAGCACAAGAGCCACGCTCCACATCTAAGCTATCATCACGGCAGAACTCTCGAGTCAACAATGCGAGCCGGCGCGCATTGTTCTGGGCTCTCCGAGCCCCAGCGGAGTGGTTCGGTAGTGCGAGTCGCAATTAGGGCCGCGCCAGCCAATCAAGCTGTTGCAAACTCGAGCCGCCTATGCAAATTCCATCGGACGTATCGTCGCAGAGCCGACTCAAGTACGGGGTACAGTGATCGAGAAGCGCGCACCGCCGAGCGGCGAGTCGCCGAGATCGACCCGGCCGCCAGCACGCTCGAGGATCAGCCGCACGAAGGCCAGACCGATCCCGGTGCCGTTCGCCTCGGTATCGCCTCGGTCGCCGAACGCGAAGACGCGCTCGCGGTCGGCGGAGGCGATCCCGGGGCCGTCGTCGTCGACGGTGAGCCGAACGAAGCGCGAATCGTCCACGTGCATGCCGACGAAGACCCCGCCGCCCGGCTTGCCGTGCTTCACGGCATTGTCGATCAGGTTGACGAGCACGAGCGTCAGCCGGTCCGCATCGATGCCGACGCGCAACGCGGGCGCGTCGTCGAACTAGACAGAAACGCCGCGCGCCGGCTGCGCACGCGTCTCGCGCAGCCTCGATCGCCCGCAAGAGCGATCCGGCCGCCGGTGCGGGTAGCGCGGCGCGCATGTCGAGCAGCCAAACCGCTTCACAAAGCACCGGATCGTACATCGTCCCTTCGACGTCTACCCCGGAAGTCCAGGCGTCCTCTCGTGCTAGATCCAGCCGATGTTTTTGGTCCTGCATCGATCGTTCCGCCCTTTGTGATCGATCGTGCCGACCGCGAGACGGTGTTGAGGGCCGCCTCTCCCATGGAGCGCCGGGCGGCCGGGGGTTCAATCGGCTGGGTGGAGCGCGGTGTTCACGGCGGCGTGAAACGCCGCGGCCACCGCAAGGTCGGCGGTAGCGAGAACGAGCCATCCCATGGCGTATCCGAAGAGCCCTTGCGCGACGATTATCTCGGATAGAGCGGTCCCGAGGTTGCGGTCCCGCGCGCCGGGTGCCGGGAAGGTGCCAGGCTCCGAAGAGTACCGCCTGCACCGCTAGTGCCGAACGGGTCGAGCAGCGGAAGCGCAGCCGGTCGAACACCAGGCTTCGCCACAAATACTCCTCGCTGAATCCGCTCGAAAGGAGATGCTCCACGAATCGCGTGATGGCGCGCGAGTGTGAAGTTCGCCCCTTGCGGGCGCGTTACGATAGCGAACGGTGAGGCGTTACGTCGTTCCACTCCAAAACTTCGACCCCGAAGGACACGTCAACCAGGACGATATGATCCCGGCCGATGCTCGCACTCCCGAAGCGCTCGCCGCCTTTCTGCGATCGAACGGCGTCGAAGCGTCAGCTATAGACGACGCGACGGCCGTCGCTTTCCGGGCCCGAAACGAGACGGCCGCCTCGCGCACCGCGTTCGCGGTCGTATGCCACCTTGCGGCGGAGAGCTATCGCGCCGAGGCCACCTGGTGGATCCGGAACAGAGATTCCAGTCGATAGGCCAAGGGCGATAGCGCCTGTCGGTTCGAGACGGCACGGGCAAACGCCGATCGGGCCCGAACCTTCTGGCGCCGAGTTTCGCGCTCATGCAGCGGCCGTCACGCTTCGAGGAAGACCAGCGTTTGCAGCGCGAACTCCGCCGTCAGACATCCCGTGCCGAACATAGAGGCATGAGGTCGGGAGGCAAGCACATGGTAAAGCGAGTGCTCCTAGGCGGGTTCGTCGCCGCTATGCTAGCTACAGGCTGCAGCGGTCACAGCGCGCTCGATCGCGGCGCGTACGACGTGGTCAAGCATTACAGCGTACCGTGCTCAGGGCGCGGCGGCCTCGGTGAATACGTGATCGTACGTTCCCACCGTGTAACTGACCTCGAGGAGACCTTCCGCCGCTGGTATACGACGAACCGCCACGACGCGTCGAAATGCCTATATCTGTTCGCCTTTTCGTCACCGATATCGAGGGCCGTGTTCGAGCACGAAACGCTCGGGCACCCGAAGACGTATTCCGCGAAAGAGCGAGACGCCGCAAAACCCGGTCTTTTTTACCTTAACGACCCGAATAATCATACCGAAAGCTGGATGTCCCCGGACGGCGGCCTGCATAAAGGCGGCCCTGCCGGCGTCTGAATCCGGGAACGCCACACGCAAGCAACGGTAGCGTCGCTGGCGAGTGGCGCTAGGAAGGCGCTAGAACCTCGTTATCGGCGGAATTCCGAGCGAAGTGATCGTCACCGTCCCTGACGAGGCCGAGCCGACGGGGAGACTAAACGCCAGGTTTATCGGACTGCATTGGACCGGGCCGGGAACGTTCATCATGTAGATGTCGGCGAAGCCCGCCGGTTGCTGGATTCCCGAGTTTTGCAACGCTTGTCCCGAGCATGTGACCGTCGCAGTCCACGTCGTTCCTGCGGGCGCGTCCGACAGCACCTGAAGATCTTGCTGCGGATAAAAGTAGGCCGCGGTGGCGGATTGAATCGATCCCGAGGTTCCTCCCGAGTAAGCGATCGCGTAACCACCGGTCAGAGGTTGTGTGACGCCCGTGACCGCAGTGCCCGCGCCGGGCGCCCACCCGTAATAGCTCAGGCTGTTCGCCCCGTCGTAGAACGGCGCCCGGACGACACTCGTCGATCCGCTCACCAGCGGAAAACAGTCGAGGCCGGTGCAGACTTGGAACGCCGTAGTCGCGAGAGCAAACGGATTGAAGGTATTGAAAACCACGGTAACATTGGGCGAAGCCACGTTTGTGACGACGCTATCCCCGTAGCGGCAATCTCCTGCATTCGAGTAGTCGCAGTCCAGCACAAACGATTGTCCGGTCGTCGGAGAAATCGTGTAGTACGGAGCGGAGACAAACGCGGCGGCTTGCGGATCCTGCATGGTCATCGACGCTTGCGTCGCGACGAGAGGAATCGATACAGTCGTCGAGTCTGCAGGGGGGCGCCCCGGTACGGTCTGTGTTCCACCGGTGTACGCCCCGGCATTCAAGGCCGACGCCGAAGCGTTTTTCATCCCGACATAGAGCGCTCCGCCATAGACGTGCTGTATCTGCAACGAACCTGTCGACGCAGAAATACCCTTAGCGCGTACGTCCACGCTCGTCACTGCAGGCGTCGTGGTGGGGGTATGAAGGTTCGCCTGGAGCAAGCCGCTGAATGGATTTCCGACGACCAGAAGTGATACGCTGCCGGATGAGGCTTGCGGGCTCCCCTGCTGAGCGAAATCCGTGTTCAGCGCGTTGGTCTGCGACGCGTTATAGACGTAGCTCTTTTCACCGTTGTCCGCGTAGTTGAAGACGACTGTAGCGAGGGCGGGATTAGAGGAACCTGTGGTCGAGACCGTGATCGAGCGGTTGTACGCCTGGTACAGCGTCGAGAGGAACGACGAGAGTTGTGGACCTGTAAACAATCCCGTCGCCGGCGACGGGGCGGTGCCCGAGATCACTGTACCGAGATGGGTGTCAAGCGTGGTTTCGTTCTGAAGGTCGTAGGACGCCAAGATCCCCTGCAGCATAGCCGACATCCCGACCTGGAGGCGTAGGGTAGAGTTCGCGTCGATCGTCGCGGTCGTCGCCGACACGCTAACATTGACGAGGCCAGCGAGCTGCCCGAGGTCGACGTGACTACCGGCGCCGTTCGCTTGATCATAACCGACGACGTCGACGACTACCCACTCGTTGTTACCGACCGGTACGTTCGTAAATGCCAAGTTCACAGACGATGGGATCGTCGTCGTATTCTGGGTCGAAGAAGCCGTGACGGCCTGTACTCCCGCGTATGACGGATAAATGGTCCCCGTAACGACAACGCTTTGAATCGAGGCGGAGAGCGTATGCCGGCCTCCCGACACAACGCGATACGCGCGTGTGGCGTCGCGGCGTGCGGTCCTCGTCATAGTAGTGAGCCCGGCTGCCGTCACAACTCGAACAGCGACCGCGGCTTGCGCCGATGCCGGCGCGCTACTCGGAGCGATCGACGCTACGGCTCGGGGCGCGAGCGAGGCAGATCCGTGCGACGGGCCACATGACGTATAAACAACGGCGCACCCTAGACAAATGGCACGAGTGAGCCAACGGCTGACCTGAGTGGGTGCGTTGCACCCGACAGAACGCACTACCACCAATAGATCTCCGTTTCAAGTGTCTTAGCGAATTGGGCAAAGCATTTTTCGAAAAAGTCGTCAGGTGACGTGGCGATGACGTACATCGTCGGAGGAAACTCTCCGAGGGCGTATTCCAAGTTCATACACCTGACCGCCAAATCGTGTCGTTCGGCGCGACCACATGTTAAGAAGACGCAGATGTCGTCGTGAAAAACGACTACGATGATCCGGGACATCACCTCGGCGACTTGCCCGGCGACGTCGGAACCCTCCATGGCGCAAGCCATCTTTCGACGTGTTAGTGTCGTCGCTGCGACCATCTTGCGTACGTCGAGGATCTCCCATTGGCCGCGAAGAGCTCCTCGGGCTGCGCCAAGAGAGGGCGGTTGCCGAATCTCGATCGTGCATCCGCTCCATTCGCTTAGCGACTTGCGATATGGTCTCGGAAGGACGACGCCTAGCGCCGCCTCGAGCTGCGCAATCTCCGACTCAAGCGCGGGTTCACCGATCGCTACGTCCGCGCCCAAGCCGTTCGTCCTCGCTGCTTCCTCGAGCTGACCCAAATGCGAAAGCAGCGCAGCTCGCGTCATTAGTGGCAGTTCTCCACCGTGTCATCGGGCTTGAAGTTACTGAGAAGCCACCAATACGTGAACTGCCCGTGGGTGTTGTCGTTGTACTCGCCGTTAGGATCGTCGTACAACTCGGGCAAGAATACGCCGTTCTCTTTGTTGTTCTGACCGCACCACGACAGCGGCAGGATATGGTGCGCTTGGAAACCCGCAGGGGGGGCCTTTAGCCACTTCAATAACTCCGTCTGAAGCGTGTTCGACGTAGCGCAGGGAAGCTGGCGTTTGGGCCCCGGGCAGTATTGGAACGGCCGGTGCGTCGGGAACGGCACGTAGCCGTTATCTTGATTGTACACTTGCGCAATAGCCCAGTTCGGATCAAGGATTTTGACCTTCGGGTAGAACACGCCCTTATTGTTGATATAGAAGAACCCGCCGACCTTCGGATTTACTATTGGGATAGGGTTGAGAAACTTATACCAAACCATGTTGAAGCTGAATTGGTCTCTTTCGGCGTGTCCCAGCACTGGAGCGACCGTGGAAACGTCGGTCGCACACACGTTAAACCTCCCATATGACCCGATGATCTGGCACTTCTGCGCGTAGATAATCAGCTCTTTCGACTCAGATTCTCGATTCAAGTTCACACCCGTTTGGAACAGCACTATCATTGGGAGCAGAGAACTTGTTAAACAATAAGACACGACTCGAATCTGTCCCACCGCCTTAGAGGCGCCAAGGCTGAGATCACCGGCAGCATTGCTCTCGGCGATCCAGCCCTCACAACCAAATCGCGCCGAAGTTGGCGGAGTCTTATTGAGAAACTTCACGACGTTCAGAGGCGGGTTAAAGGGATCGAAGCCTGCATCCGTGGCTTGGGGTCGTCTTGCCTTGTTGAGCGTATCGAGGTTGGTGGCGATAAACGGGAAATCTGGGACTTGTCCATCGTCGTCCGATTGGACCGTCGAACCATCCGGCACGACGATATTCCCTTGCGCGTCCTGCTCGTAGATGTCTGAAGCGTTCACCTCGCCTTCAGCCGAGACCGGGGAAAGAACGCGCAGAACAACGATCGTATCGCTGCTCGTTGCTCCGGACGCGGCCGTTACGTTGACATGAATGGAAAAGTCGCCAGGCATGACGCTGTCCGCGACATCAAAGGACAATGCGTTCGCATTCGGAAGCGTGTTGGTCGCCTGACTCGCAAACTGTAGATTGCTGAACGTCGAAATGTCGCCCGACACGTGCCATGTGAGAGCACCGAACCCAGGGTCGGCGCTGTCGGTGAAGGCGAGTGACGGTTTAGAGACCAGGCTCGCCGTATAGAGCAGTTTCGCGATATCCGGGGGCGGCGGCGGGCTGCAGGTCGGCGGGCCGTCGATAACTGGGGTAGCCGTGATCTCAGCGTCGGCGAACGAGCCGGTTCGTGGCTTGCGAACGCTTCCCGAGGGCGAACGACCGACCCGAGGCGCCGACGCAGAGTTACGCCGTACTGAGCTCGGTACCGCACCCGGCGCACACGTTCCGACATGCACAAGCATCGTAATTGTAAACGCTTCGGGAAAACCAGAGACGCCATCGGTCGCGTCAGTCACAATCGCCGTCCCGTCAAACTCAATGTTCACAACCCTGGGGCCGGACTTCGGATCCACGTTGGTCGTGAGAGCGGCACGGAACCTTGAAGTACACGAGCCTGACGCTGGCGTGATCGTCGCGCCCATGCTTGCTGCTGCCGCATTGGGCGTGATCGTGATCGTTGAGCAGCTTCCGTCTCCGTCGTCGAAGTCGGTGTACGCGAGCTGCCAGTCTTGCGAAATCGTGCCGGCGTAGTCGACATAGCAATCGGCGACCGGCGCGTTTGGTCCGCTCGACGCCGTGTTGAGAACACATTGGTTCGTGACCGTAGTGGGGGCACCAGAGTGGCTCGAAGCGGTCGCAACGGTTCCGGCCGGCGGAGGCTGCGTTGCTTGCGCCGTGCCCGGGAGGCTACTCTTCGACGCTCCGCCTCCCGAACAGCCAGCAACAATAACCGCCAACATCGTCGCGGAACCAGCGCGCAAGATGTGTCGGACACCGCTTCCCGCGAGAGCAGAAACCGGCTTGGCGGCGCGATGAAACACACCCAACACTCTGAAGGCACCCCGCATAAAGCTTAAAGCCGGCTTACGAAAAAGCCGGCGCAGAACGCGGTCATCCTGCCAGATCGATTTTCGCTTGTCAATCCCCATCTTTTTCGGAGCGGCGGTGCTGGTACGCCGATTGGAATCACAGCGAGCTGACCAATTAAGCAGTTTGACGACCGGAGTCTCCGTCGGCGCAAGCCAACATAGGTTGTCTATGCTGAAGCGGGTGCGCGCTGCCGCACCGACTTCACCACGGACCGCGCGCACGATGAGGCCTGGGCTTCGCTAAGGCTCTCGGGGTCGGGTCGACATGCAATGAATCCGGCCAGGTCGTCCACGACCTTCTCGGCGCGATCCAAGAGTGGCTTGTGTTCGGGACGAATCCGTCGTCTTAGGACACGGCGCCGGCGGACGGGTTGGCGCGGCTCGACCTCAGTGACACGGCGACCGGTCGCGCATTGCTTTGGTGAAGCGTACGTCCGCTGCGCCCGAGGCTGTTTGCGGCGCTCCAGCATCGCGAAGGGTGAATCGATCTTCGTGACGCGCGCCGAAACGGATCCGTCGTGTCGTCAAACGCGAGGTCGCCAGGATCGACGCCGAGCACCGACGCGAGACGCAGACCCGGTATGAGGCCGGGAGAGTGCACCTCGCATCTCCCGGGTGACCGATCGTGCCGTCGACCCTGCCCGCCACCCTCGCCAACTCGGTGATGGAGATCCTCGTCCTCGTGAAGCCGATTCAGCCGCATACCAAACTTCTCGGGCTCCATTTTCCGGAATTGTAAACGGGGAGGACTAGCAGCGTCTGCCAAGTGGCTCTATCATTGGTGTGGGGTGGCGACGCGCTCGCTGTGAGGCGAGCCCACACCCGGCGTCGCTGCCCCGCCTCTCGCCGGTTCCGTTCGCAGGCGTGGCCGGCACGGGCGTGCGCGCGGAAGCCTCGCCGCATGGCGAGGCCTTCGCGGCCGCCAGCGAGCTGCGCGCCCCTAGTAGAGCGGCTCCGGTGATCTGACGCCGAAGGGAAGGCCACCCGGGTGATTTCACCCGGTGTCGGCACGTGGTGCCGGAAGGGTGTTTGCCATGACCTTGTTGGTTCTGGTAGTGTCGCTGCTTGTCGGCGGCGTCACCGCCGGGGCGTCCGCTCCGGCAAACGGGGCTTCTGCCGCTTCGATGAGCGTGATCGGACCGGCGGGAGGCTCGTAGCGGAGCGAGCCCGCTCGCGGCGAAGCACCGACGCCTATGGCGGGCGTCAGGTGGTGAGCGTCCGTCACGCCTCTTCCGGTGTGGAGGACAGATCACGGACGTAGGACCAGACCTGGCGCGCGCGACGATGTCTGGCGCGCATGAACAGTTTCTCGGGGGTGATTTTGAGGGGTGTCTCGGGTCGTGCGATACGATTGTCGTTCGCGACGACGCCATGCACTTCGAACTCGCGCTCTTGCGAGCACGCGTCTTGCTGCGCCTCGATCGAGCCGATCGCGCCGTCGAGGCGCTCCTGGCGTGCGCCTTCACGCCGATCTCGACAGACGGACTCGTTACCGCCGAAATGCTATTGGGGACCGCGTATCTCCGACTCGGTCAGCATGAACGCGGTGAGGAGCTCCTTTCGCAGGCGGAGGCCCGCTCGAGCGACGCGCATCCGACCATCCGAGCCGAACTGACGCTGCATCGGGGCATCGCAAAGTATCTCACCAGCCGCCATGACGAGGCGGACGCGCTGCTGGCTTCGGTTCCGCCCGAAGCCGACATGATCAGGGCGCGAGCGCTCGAGTACCGTGGCTGGATCGAGTTCACTCGCGGCCGCTTTGACATCGCTGCGTTGAGGTTTCGGGCGGCCTTCGACTGCATCGGACTTTGTCGCTGGCGCGATCGCTTCGTCGAGGCCAACGTACTGCTCGGCCTGTGTACGCTCAGCGCAGAGATGATGGACACCGCTGCCTGGGAACCCGTGGAGCTACGCGTGCGCGCGTTCGACTGGAACGCTGCCGGATTAGGACGACCGCGGTTTTGGGTCGCGATGTACTGCTCCATGATGAGTGAACTGCTGGGTGACGACGAGCGCGCCCGAGCATGGTCGCGTCAAGCCGAGCTCGACGCACCGAACATCGCGTACCGAGCGATCGCACTCTGCCAAACCGCTTCCGTCTTTCGGGGTTTGCGCGAGTCTCGCGCGCACCTCGAGTTCGCCCTGCGTGCACGCATCATATATGAAGCCATGGATCCGAGCGCTCTCGGTCCGGACCAGAAACAACTTCCGCTGTTCATTGCCGAAGAACTCGCCTATGGTAGGGCTCCCGAGGACGCCGCAAGACTTCTGAAGCAGTACCGGGAGGTTATCGCGCCGATGCTTCGAGCCGTGGCCGGCGACGAGCGGTACGCCGCGCTCGAGGAGCTCATCGACGGATCTCTCGCCGACGCGCGCGGTGATCGCAACGCGGCGGTACGCTCGTATACCCGTGCCCTCAGCAAGTTTCGAAAGCTCGGCTATCGTCGTCGTGCGGCCGCGGTAGCGCTCCGGCTCGCGCGGATGACTGGATCGAACCGCTATCGCCTATATGCCGCGTCGACGTTGACTGGCGCCGACCCCCGCTTTTGGATGGCACAGGAACTCCGTAGCGGGGGAGCCGACCGCGCCCCTATGCTAACGGACCGGCAGCGGATCGTTCTCACACTCGTCGCTGAGGGGAAAACCTACAAGGAGATCGGCGTCACCCTGGGTCGCTCCTGGAAGACGATTAGTAACACGGTCGAGCAGCTGCGCGCGAAGTTCGGCACCGGGACGCGAGGCGAACTTGTCGCTGTGGCGATGAGGCGGGGAACCATCGGCGGCCCGAACGACCCAGAAGCCTCTCGCAGCGCATAGGCGATTTCTCACGCTGGACGGCTCGCCCGCACTGGAGCATGATTCACCGTAAGCCTCGCTTCGGGGTCTAGCGAAACGTCCGCGTAGGTGTCGTGGTGCAGTGTGGGGCCTCAGTCTCGGTGCATTTATGTGCTGACGAAGCTTTCGACCGATCGCGCGAGCCTTCAGGTCCCCGCCGGCCCGTAGTCCCCGAAGGACGACCGGAAGAGCATGAAGCCGTTCTGAGCCCTGGAGAGGCCGCGGTCATCGAGCAACTTCGTCGGGGCAAGAATCAAGTGATCATTGCGAGGGAGACGGGACGCAGCGCCGAGACGGTACGCACGATGTGCAAGAACGTCCGCGAAAAGTTCGGTGCTCACAGCGTCAAAGAACTACTGCAAGGATTGGATAAGGGAGTGTACGTGATAGCCCGACCACGCGTCGGCGATTCGCCAGCATTCGGACTCGTATCGGCGCTTGTAGCGCTGAAGCGCGAGCGCGACCGGCAAGGGACGCGCGACCAAATGCGCACCGTACGACTGCATCGTGAAGAGATCTCGGCAATTCTACGATTGGCGAGCGCGGGTGAACCGAGTGCGAAGGGATGACTGAGGCTGCCGTTCCGCCGCGTTTGGAGCGCGTTCGCCGAGCGCGAAGACTCGCTCGCGGTCGGCGCAGGCGATTCCCGGGCCGTCGTCTTCGACGCTGACGGACGACACCACATCGGTGAGGTCGAAACGGCGAAGACGCCGACGACCCAGGCTCGCTGCCCGGGAACCGGCCGTCTCGTACCGACCCGTTTTGGCATCTTCCTCCCTGCCGTTTGGCACTACTTAGGGAATCGCGGCCGCGAATGTCAAGAAGGCAAGCACTAGACTCGCGGAATGGCGAGGACGAAACGCGCGCCACCCAGGGGTGAGGTCTCGAGCTCGACGCGCCCGCCGGCGCGCTCGATCATCAGGCGAACCAGCGCCAGGCCGATCCCGGTGCCGCTCGCATCGGTCACGCCGCGGTCGCCGAAGACGAAGACGCGCTCGCGGTCGCCGGGCGCGATCCCCGGCCCGTCGTCGTCGACGGTGACGCGGACGAGCCGCTCGTCATCGAGGTGGATGCCCACGAAGACGCCCCCGCCCGGGCGCCCATGTTTGATCGCGTTCTCGATCAGGTTGACGAGCACGAGCGTGAGACGGTCGGCATCGATCGCCACCCGTAACGCCGGAACCTCGTCGAATGCGACCGAGACGCCGCGCGCGGCCGCACTGCCGGTGCAGGCGTCGCGCGCGGCGTCGACCGCGTGCACGAAGGAACCGCTCGCCGGCGCGGGCAGTGAAGCGCGCATGTCGAGCAGCGAGATCTCGAACATCCCTTCGACCAGCCGGCTGAGGCGCAGCGACTCGTTGTAGGCGATGCGCACGAAGCGCTCGCGTGTTCCGGCGTCGACGCCGTCGTCGAGCAGCGTCTCGAGGTAGCCGCGAATCGAGGAGAGCGGCGTGCGCAGTTCGTGTCCGAGCGAGCTGAAGAACGCATACCGCTCGCGCTCCTGAGCGCCGCGCGCGAGCGCGCGCTCGACGAGCGCCTCGATCGCGCCGGTGTCGGCCCCCTCGTAGGTGGTCCACCCGGTGCGAACCTCGAGCCGGGTCTCCGCCTCCATGGTCGCAGCGATCCGCGCGAGCGCCGAACGCGCGTCGACCGGCGCCGGGACGCTGCCGTCGCGGGTCGGCGCGACGAGCGCCGCGACGAAGACGTCGCTGCCGCCGTCGTGAGCGACGAGATCGCCGGCGCGGAGCACCCGCGAGACGGCAGTCGAGAAAGCGGCGGTCGCTGCGCGTTCGACGGCTCGCGCAGCGCGCAGGCCGCGGCGCCACGCGACGCGCTCGAGCTCCGGCAGACGCACGACCAGCACCGGACGCGGCTGCTCTCCGAGCCCGGCAAGGCGCCGCGCGAACGCGTCTAGCCTCGGTAGCAGACCGCGAACGTCAGCCGCGTGCAAACTTGTACCCGAACCCGTGGATCGTCTGGAGCAGCCCGGAACCCGTCGCGCGGTCGTCGAGCTTCGCACGCACGCGCCGGACGTGCACGTCGACGGTCCGCGCGTCGCCCTCGAAGTCGAAACCCCAGACGCGTTGCAACAGCGATGCGCGCGACAGCGCGACGCCGGCGTTCGACGCCAGCTCGAGCAGCAGCGCGAACTCGCGGGGCTTCAGCCCGACGTCGATGCCGTCGAGGCGGGCCTCGCGCGCCGCCTCGTCGATCTCGAGCCGATCGAATCGCAGCACGACCGGGGCCTGCGTCGAGCTCAGCCCCGCGCGCCGGCCGAGCGCTTTTACCCGCGCCACGATCTCGCGCGGCGAGAACGGCTTCACGACGTAGTCGTCAGCGCCGATCTCCAGCCCGACGATGCGGTCGATCTCCTCGGACCGTGCGGTCAGCACGAGGATCGGCACGTCGCGCGCCTCGCGCCGCAAGGCGCGGACGACGTCGAACCCGTCGACCACCGGCAGCCCGAGGTCGAGGATCAGCAGGTCCGCGCCGCCGCGCGCGAGCCGTAGCGCTGCCGGGCCGTCCGCCGCCTCTTCGCAGCGAAAGCCCTCGCGCTCGAGGTGATGGACGAGCAACTCGCGGATGGACGCGTCGTCCTCCGCGACCACGATCCGGGTGATCATGTCATCCTGAGCCTGTCGAAGGACGCCATACCGCGGGCGGTGCCCGTTCAGAGACCGGCGAACCACCGCGGCGTGGACGTGGACGCGCTTGCCCGGGACCTGGCCCAGCGGTTCCTAGGGTACGACATCGTCGCGCCACCGTTTCCCGCGTATTATGCCGCGTGGGCCAAGCGCGACCTTGCGCAGATCCCGCCGGACCAGCGCACCGCCCTTCGAGCCGACGCACTGCCGATCGAATCAGTCGAGCAGATGGAGCATCGCGTGGCGGGCGACCTGGACGCGTACCTGTATCGCGCCGAACCGGGCGGCTCCGCCCTTCTGCTCGGCGTGCGTTCCGAAAGGATCGCATACGTCGCCTTTTGTGCGGGACTCTATTCGGTCGTTGAGCCGTATCAGGACTACACGTTCGCGCAGCTTGCGATGTTCGCGCTGACCGTTCGCGCGGAGGCGGACAACGTGCGTTTTTCGGGTGTCTGGGGCGGCGGCGGTGAAGCGACGCGTGTCAACGTCGACGTCGAGCGCGCATGGTACGAAGCGCTCGACGAGCCGGGGCTCCGCGCATTGTATGCTCGGTGCGAAACGATCGCGCGCGACGCTGCGCTGCTGCTGGGCGATGGATCGGCGGCCGCACCCGTCCTCGCGTTCTATGAACCGCAGACTGGAGCGGAGATCACGATGGGTGCCGGCCGGCCCAACCTCATCGCGGAGGTCGCGCTTTCCTGATGTGCGCCCGGTTCACGCTCGCCAGTCCCGAACGGATCGTAGACCGCTATCCGCAGTTCAAGTTGCGGCGCAGCTGGCCGCGGCGTTACAACATCGCGCCGACCGACGACGTGCTGGCGGTGCGCAACGATGCCGAAGGCGAGATCGAGCCGCTCCGCTGGGGGCTCGTTCCGCCGTGGGCACGCGATCTCTCGGCCGGCCGGAAGCTGATCAACGCGCGGGCGGAGACGCTCGCCGAGAAGCCCGCGTTCCGCGACGCACTGCAGCACCGACGCTGCGTGATCTTCGCCGACGGGTTCTACGAATGGACCGGCGCGAAGGGGCGGCGGCTGCCGTACCGCTTCACCCGCGACGGCGGAGCCGTGTTCGCGTTCGCCGGCCTGTGGGAGCGCTGGGGCCCGAAGGACGCGCGCGTCGAGTCGTGCACGATCGTCACCTGCCCGCCGAACGCGCTGCTCGCGCAGATCCACGACCGCATGCCGGTGATTCTCGACGACGATGCGCTCGACACGTGGTTGCACGGCGACCTCGCCGACGCCGTCTCGACACTGGTCCCCTACGACCCCTCGCGGATGCAGTCGGCCGCCGTCACGCCCGAGATGAACCGCCCGGCGTTCGACGACCCCCGCGCGATCGAGCCGGTCACCGACACCGTCAGCGTTCGTCTTTTTGAATGAGCCCCGCCCCGTCGAGGACGGCTTCGCCGCGCTGGTTCTCGACCCGCGTCTCGATGCGAATGCGCCGCCGCTCCGGGATCAGCTCCGTCACTTCCGCGGTCGCGGTCAACGTGTCGCCGATGAACACCGGGCGTTTGAACCGGAGCGACTGCTCGACGTAGATCCCGCCGGGCCGCTGGAGCAGCAGCCCGACGACGGTCGATAACAGGCTCGCCGTCAGCATCCCGTGCGCCGCGCGCTGCCCGAAGCGCGTCGTCTTCGCGTACTCGGCGTCCATGTGCAGCGGATAGTTGTCGCCGCTCACGCCCGCGAACAGCAGGATGTCGGCGTCGGTGATCGTCTTGGAGAAGCTGGTCGCATCGCCGATCCGAAAGTCCTCGAACGGTTTCTCTCCATAGCTCATCGCCGCGCGGTTTCCGCATCGACGATGAGGAACCCCGGCTCCGTGCGGAACCTCGCCGCGAGTTTGGGATCGCGCGCATCGGCATCGGCGGTCGGCTGGGGCTCGTGCATCCCGCGCAGCACGAACCCTGCAGCGAGCATGTCCGCGACGATTCGCTGCAGCGGCCGGTGATAGTACGTCACCAGAACCGGCGCTCCGAAGCCGTGCCACGTCTCTTCGACCAGGCGCACCGCATGATAGTCATCGACGTCGCCGGCCGTCATGAGCGGATGGTGGGTCGATAACACCAGCCGCCCGCCGGGCCGCAATACCCGCGCGAACTCCCGCAGCGGCGCGCACCAGTCTTCGAGATAGTGCAGCGTGAGCGACGAGAGCACGAGGTCGGCCGACGCGTCGTCGAGCGGCAGCGGCTGCGCGAGATCGGCGTGCAGCACGCGCACCTGCTCACCGAGCCGTTCGCGCGCGAGCCGCACCATCGCCTCGCTCGCGTCGAGCGCGACGACGCGCGCGCCGTGATCCGCGAGCCACGCGCTGTGCTCGCCCGCCGCGCAGCCGGCGTCGAGCACGTCGAGACCGCAAACCTCGCCCAGCAGCGCGCGCACAGCGGGACGTTCGTAAGCGGCGTTCGCGGCATTCGTCGCGCTGACGCGCGCGTACGCCGCGGCGAGCTCGGGCTCGTCGTAGAGCGGGTTCGGGCCGCTCATCGCGCCGGTTCGGCGGCCGGCGCCCCGATTCGCACGACCTCGACCGGCTCCGCGATCCCGCGCAAGGTGAGGGTTCCGCGTTCACCGGCGGGGAGGATCTCCGCGACGCGCGCATCGTCGGCGATCGCCGCGGTCACCAGGAGTTCTCCCGGGGCGGCGGCGTGCCCGACCCGCGATGCGAGGTTGACGGTCGCGCCGAAGTAGTCGAGGCGGTCGTTCGCCCGCATCGCGATGCACGGTCCGCGGTGCATGCCGATGCGCAGGCGGAGCGGCGCGACGGCGCTGCCGAATCGCAGCGCCGCCAGGACGGCGTCCCGCGGGTCGACGAAGACGGCCATCACCGCGTCGCCGACCGTCTTCACGATCGCGCCGCGCTGCAGCACGATCACCTCGCGGAGCGCCTCGAAGTGGTCGTGCACGAGACGGAACGCGCGAGCGTCGCCGGTCTCGCCGTACATCTGCGTCGAGCCGACGACGTCGGTGAACACGATCGTCAGCGAGCGGATCGCGAGCTCGATCCCGTCGGCCAGCACGTCGCTGGAGAACAGGTCGCGGAACGCCTGCAGTGCGGTCACGTCGGCCGCGGTCGCGATCTGATCGGAGAGCTCGGCTTCGGTGACGCGGACGACGGCCTCGCGTACCGACAGGTTGATCGCGTGAACGCGCACCGCACCGGCCCGTACGGTGGAGGTACCGGCGCGAACGCGAGTCGAGTCGATCCGCACCTCGAGCATCCCGGCGCCGGCGTCCTCTTCCACGGTGAAGCGTGCTGCCCGGTCGGGAAGCGCCTGGATCACGTACGCGCCGGGCCGCAGCACGACGTCGAGCGCGGCGGCACCGAGCCCCCCCACCCGCGTCTGCGCGAGGGTCTGGCGCGCGCTCTGCGGTCCCGCGACGCAGTAGACGGGTGCCTCGCCGCTGCGTCCCGACGGCGAGGCGTCGAACGTGACCTCGACGTTGCGGTCGAAATCGGCCCCATAGGCGATCCCGCACTGATCGCAGTGAACCTCGCCTCCGAGACCGGCGAGCGAGGCGACGCGGTTCTTCTGGCCGCGGCAGCTCGGGCAGATCAGCGTCCACGAGAGGTCGAGCAGCCCGGCCCGGGTCGACGCGAGCATCGCCGCGAGCACGCGGTCGCGCGGCATCGACCAGCGGTCGGCGAGCACGTAGGGCCGCATTCGCGCGACGAACGCATCGTCGCCGTGCTCGACCAGCGCCGCCAGGCGCGCGGCGATCTCGGGCTCGTGCTCGGTATGCGGCCGCAGCGCCTCGAGCGCGTCGACGAAGCGCGTCACGCGCGTGATCCCGGCCGCCGGAACCTCGGGGACGCCCGCGAGCCCGGATGCGGGCGTCGGACCCGCCGCTCGAGCGCGCTCCGCCGCGAGCTCGTAGGCCCGCCCCGCCCCGGCTTTTCCACGCGCCATGACCGCCGGTCCGAGCAGCGCGCCCAGGCCGTCGCGGGCGTCGAGTTCGACGGCGTGCTCGATCCGCGAGCCCGCTCCGTCGCCAACGACGTGCACGTCGCTGTTGAAGCGCACGAACGGCCCGCCCCGGAACCGGCGCTCGACCGAGACACGATACGGCGCCTCCCAGGTGAAGGGCGGTTCCTCCCACTCGATCGGGACGGGACCGAAGCGCACGTGCGCGATCGTCACCGGTCCGCCCTCGGGCCGGGGTTCGAAGGTATAGCGCACCGGCGGCAGGCCGGCGTCACGGTTCACCGCGTCGGTGTCCGACACCGCACGCCAGAGCGCTTCGGGTGCGACGTCGAAACGGTAGGTGTAGTGGTCGGTGAAACGCTTCACGCGATGGCGGCGAGGCCCGCCCGCGCGACGACGATATCCTCGTCGACCGTTCCGCTGCTGACGCCGATCGCGCCGACGACGACACCGTCGACGACGATCGGGAAGCCGCCCCCGATCCCGGTGAGCCGGTCCGCCGCCAGAGCAAGGCGGACGGTCATCATCGGATCGCCGCCCCCCTCTTCCGCCGTCGGGCGCTTGCGGGTCGCCGCCGAGACCGCTTTCGTCAGCGCGATCGAGATCGAGCCGATCCGCGCCCCGTCGCCGCGGCCGAAAGCGAGCAGGTGTCCGCCGGAGTCGACCACGGCGACACATTCCGGCACCCCGATCCGGTCCGCGTCGGCGAGCGCAGCGTCCAGGATCGAGCGCGCCCCGGCCGCGGTGAGGAACAGGGCGGAAGCGACATACGTTGTACGCGAAGAGTCTGACACGATGACGCCGCTTTTGATCGTTCTCCCCTCCCTCCTGTCCGAGCTCGCGTGATCGCCGCAGACGTCCAGTTCCGGACGACGGCAAACGCGGCTGCCGCCGCCTTCGCCCAAGCGCCTCCGTACCTCGCCTACAAGACCGACGTCGTCGTCGACGTCCCCTCGCTGCGCCGCCACAAGGTCATCTCCCGCGAGGTCGAGACCCGCACCCGTGACGACTCCGCCGTGCTACAGGACCTGCCGCGCGGTCAGCGCCAGTACGCGCACAGCTTCCCGCTGATCCCGACCTTCGACGCGATCTCGTACTTCCGTGTCACCTTCAGCGGCAGCCAGCGCGATACGCTCAGCTACGTCGAACCCGGGCAGGTCATCACGTTCAAAGACCCGCGCGAGACCTCGCATGCGGATGTGGTGGTCGTGTCGCTGCGCTATTACCGCGCCGCGTACGCCGACGACTCGAACGATCGCATCGCGCACATCGTGATGGATCCGTTGCCGACCCTCACGCGCGGGAACAACTCGGACTTCTACATTCACGACGTGTACGTCGACACGGCGTCGAACCTGCCGACACGCGTCGTCTACATCGGCCCGACGACGACGTTCGCCTGCGACTACCAGGTCGTCGAGGGACATTGGCTGGTCACGCACGCGACCTACGTGCACACGTTCTACGGGCCCCTCCGGATGGGCCGCGTCACCGGCAGCGCCGAAGCGACGAACCACGACTTCTCGTTCCCGGCGACGCCGGCCGATCCGAAGCTGGCGCAATAGCACGACGGGCGAGCCTAGCGGCTCGCCCGTTCGCGTTCGTGGCGGAGAGGGTGAGATTCGAACTCACGGAACGCTATCAACGTTCGCCCGCTTTCGAGGCGGGTGCCTTCAACCACTCGACCACCTCTCCGTGCGGCGCTTCTCCGCGAAGAACTCACGAAGCTGCGCTGCGGTTTCTTCCGCGAGCACCCCGTCGACCACGTCGACGCGATGGTTCACGGCGGCCGATCCGAGTATATCGATGACCGACCCCGCGGCCCCTCCCTTCGGATCGCTGCACCCGTACACGAGCCGCTCGATGCGCGCCGCGGCGAGCGCGCCCGCGCACATCGGACACGGCTCCTTCGTCACGTAGAGCGAGCCCCCGATGCGCCATCGGCCGAGCGCTTCGGCGGCCGCTCGAACGGCGAGCATCTCAGCGTGCGCGGTCGGATCCGGGCGGCGCTCCTTCTCGTTGCGCGCCTCGAACGAGCGCCCGTCGACGACCAGCACGGCGCCGATCGGGACGTCACCGGCGGCGGCCGCCTCGGCGGCCAGCGCGATCGCGCGGCGCATGTGCAGCCAGTCCTCGGCGGCAGCCGAACGCTCGGCCTCGGTGGGGGAAACGTGCTCCCGGCCCGGCTCGAACGGGCAACCTTCGCCTTCGGAGGGCGACACTCTATCCAATTGAGCTACGGGAGCAGCCTACATCTCGCCGCGATCGGCTTTACCGGCCGCGGTCTTCTGTGGCGGCGGGTCCGGCGGGGCCCGGGCCGGCGGGGCCGGTAGTGGGCAGGTGCTTGAAGAGGTCCAGCTTGTGCTCGACCAGGCCGCGGTAGAACTTGCGGACGCAATCGGGATGCCCGAAGAAATACGTCCGAGCGTACGCCAAATCGTCTCCCGAGCTGTCCGGCACGTAGTGGCTGATTTCGATCTCTTCCATCTGCGCCCGGTCTACCGGGTGCGGACAGAAATCGCAGGGGATCGTTGACATGAGGTACCTCGAGAAAAACTGACTCGGGTAGGATTTGAACCTACGACCTAGGGCTTATGAGTCCCCCGCTCTACCGCTGAGCTACCGAGCCGTTACCGTGTCATCCTGAGCTTGCCGAAGGGGGCTCCCGAACGAACGGACGTCGATTATCCAGAACCCGTCAAGAACCTCTCGGGGTGCACCTTCACGGCAGGTTCAGAACGACTCGTACCGCTAAAGTCCCCGCGTGACGAACCGGGTGGTAATCACTGCAGCGGTCGGCCTGTGGGCCGTCGCCCTTTCTCTCGGCGTTGCTCGGCCTGCGCGAGCCGTCGGCGCGGCCGCGGACCTTCGACCCGGAGCTACCCATGCGGTCGTCTTCGCGTCGGCGCCGCTATCGCGGTACGCCGCCTTCGTTGGAAGCCCCGAGACCCTGGTCACGACCTATCGCGTGGTGCCGAAAACGCCGGCCCCGGCAAGCTCACCAACTTCGGCGCCGACTCCGGCAGCGGCCGCAGAGCGCGAGCCGCTCGAGCCGAGCGAGGAGACGACGTATCGCCGCGGAGCGCTCTATCACGAGATCGGCCGCGGCGCCGGCGTCAGCGTCGAATCCGGCTTCAACGGGCACTCGTATTGGTCGTCGAACGAAAACCGCTACGTGGTGACCGCGCTGGAAGACGCAGCTCGCCGCGCGATCACCTCGAACGCGCTCGACAGCGGCGGCGTCATCCCCGAAGGGACTGCGACGCGCGAGATGGGGTCCGAGACGGTCGACGGAACGCCGGCGGACATTGTGCGCGTCACGCCGCCTGGCGGGATGAGCGCCGACCTCGCGATCGATCACGCGACGGGGGCGCTTCGCCGCATCGTGTTCGATCCGGAGGACCGTTACCGGCACGCGACGGTGCACATCATCGACTACAAAGAGATCGCGCCCGGCGTGAGGGTTCCCGCGCACTTCCGGTTCGGCAACGGGCCGCAGCACGAGCTCGTGCGCGGCGCGGTTCAAGCGGTCTCGGATGCGGAGCTGGCCGCGCCGTCGCCGAGCTCCGCCTGGGCGTTCGGCAACGGCGATTCCGTCCCGATCCAAGTCCAGCGCGGGACGAGAATCGGGCGCCGCGTGATCGTGCGCGCGTCGATCAACGGCCACCCCGGAGACTTCTTACTCGACTCCGGCGCGGGCCTGATCCTGCTGTATCAGCCCTACGCGCGATCGCTGGGCTTGTCGATGCTGGGGCGGACCTCGTACTCCGGCGTCGCCGGCGGCGTGAACACGGCCCGGTTCGCTCGCGCCGAAACGATCGCCGTGGGCGATAATACGCTCTCGAATGTCGTCGTCGCCGTTTCTGAGCGCGATCCGAGCGATAAGGCTCCGTACGACGGGATCCTCGGGTTCGATCTGCTGGCGGGCGCGCTCGTGCATGTCGACTTGGTGAAGGGTGCGGTCACGTTCGGAGACCCGACACAGTTCCAGCCGACGATCGAGAAAGGCGCGTACGCGTTCCCGGTCAATCTCGCCGACAACACTCCCGAAGTGCTGGTGAAAATCGGGAATTACACGACCCGCGCCACGATCGATACCGGCGATGACCATTTCGCGACGTTGAGCGACAACCTCATCACCAGCGGCCGGCTCGTCTCACTCCCCCTCGGTACGATCTACTTCACCGGCGTCGACGGTATAACGCCGGAACCCGCGACCTGCTACAAGCTCAACGAGATCTCGGTCGGACCGTACCGGTATCAGGGTGCCTCCGTCTGCCTCGCAAAGGAAGCCGTCTTCGGCAAGGACGGCGGCTTGATCGGATTCGATTTCCTTCGTCACTTCAACTGGACGTTCGACTACACTCGCAGCCACGTCGTCATGACGCCGAACGGGCAGTAGCTCGTGGGGGCTCGTACAGCAGGCACCGTCGCCGCGATACTTTTCGCAACGGCCCTTCCGGGCGCTGCCTCGGCCGCCGACGACGCCGCCGCGCTGATGGCGAAACACGCCTCCTACGTCGGCTGGCATGCCGGCGACGGCGTCGTCAAGACGCTCAAGCAGACCGGCGAAGCGACACGCGACGGCAAGCTGCTCCGCAGCTTCACCTCGTTACGATACGGGATCGCTTACCGTGATACGTTCGTCGAAGCCAGCGGCATACAGTACGACGAGGGCTTCACCGGCAACATCGCATGGACGTCGAACGAGAACGGCTTCACGGTTCGCGCGATCGGCGAGGTCGTCCGCGCGCAGTTCGCCGTCGACGCGCTCTTCGCCGAAGCCACCGCGACGAATGAGTTCACCGCAGCCCTTCGGCGCAACGAGAAGGTTGACGGGATCGACTGCGCCGTCGTTCACCTCACCTCGCAAGTCGGTCTTCCGATCGACGTCTACGTCGACCCGGCGAACGGCGCGTACCGGCGGGCCGTGATCGATCCGGACGGTAAATATGAGGACTCGTTCGACGGACTCGCCTACACCGCGGCCGAGGGAAAGCGTTTCCTCTCAGCGTGGCACCACGGCGAGTCGAAGACCCGCTACGCCTATACGAAGGTCGAACCCAACGCCAAGATACAACCGGACGAGCTGCGCCCGCCGAAACAGACCGCAACCTGGACGTTCGGCGAGGCGCCGGCGCAGATCGAGTACACGGACCAGCCGGCGCCCCGCATTTACATCGACCTGATCGTGAACGGGCACAAAGGGAAGTTCATCCTCGACACCGGCGCGGCGAATACCGCGATGGTCGACTCGTTTGTTCGCGCCGTCGGCGGGACGCGGTTCGGCACCACCGCGATCGGTGGCATCGGCGGGAACGCGGCGCGGGCGAACCTCTTCCGGGTCGATACGATCGCAGTCGGCGGATCTACCATGCACGATGTGATCGTGTCCAGCGGGCTCGACGAACAGGACTTCGCGCATCTCGGTGTCGTCGGTATCGTCGGATTCGATCTGTTCGCCGCTTCCGTCGCGGAGCTGAGCCTGGACACGAAGACGCTCCATATGATGGACCCCGCCAAGGTCGCGCCCGACGAGCACGCAGGGATCGTTGTCCGCGTGGACCTCTCGGACTTCCACATTCGAACGCCGATGCGACTCGACGACAAGTTCGACGTCATCGCCACCCTGGACAGCGGTAACCCCGCCGACGTTCTTTTCTCACGGGACCTCATCAAACGCGAGCACCTCGACTTCACCACCCGTTACGAAGGCTACATCAGCGGGATCGGCGGGAGCGAGCTCGTGCACTGCGGCAAGCTAAGGTCTCTCGCCCTCGGGCCCGTTCGCTATACGACGCCGACCGCGTGCGATTCCGCCTCGTTCGCGCGCAACGAGATACTGGTCGGTCTCGACTTCATGCGTGCATTCAACTTCGTGTTCGACTATCCGGACGGGATCATCGTCATGATCCCTCGCAAGAACTACTGACGCGAACGAAGAAACCCGCGCGTTCACCGCGCGGGCCTCTTCATGAAAACGTGCGGTCGGAGGGACTCGAACCCCCAACCTACAAGTTCGTAGCCTGTTGCTCTATCCAATTGAGCTACGACCGCGCGCGTCGTTCGCTGCTTGGGCGGCGACCTCGTGGGATACGGCGCTCCGCGCACGATCCCTGCCCGGTGGCGGAGAGGGAGGGATTCGAACCCTCGATACGATGTAACTCGTATAACGGTTTAGCAAACCGCCGCCTTCAGCCGCTCGGCCACCTCTCCCGGCGCGCTGCGACCGTTCGTACGGGCACCGGCCGCTCCCTGCGTCGCGCGCCGGACGGCTGCCCCGCCGGCGACTACAAGCCGCCGCTCGAAACGCCGATCTCGTGGGTGTGGAGAACGACTCGCCGGCGACCCTTGCACTGAGCGGGGAACTCGACATGATGCGCAAGGACGAGCTGCGCGGACGCCTCGCGGCGCTCGCCGGCGCACGCGCCGCGATCGTCGATCTGACGTCGGTCTCCTATCTCGATTCGATGGCGCTGGCCGAATTCGTGCGAACCGCAAAGCAGTTCCGAGCGCGCGGCGCGCGCATCGTGTGGGTCGTTCCGCCGGGCTCGAACGCGCGGCGCATCTTCGCGCTCGCGAACCTCGACCGCTACTTCGAACTCGCGCACGACCTCACCGGCGCGCGTCAGGCGCTGAGCACCGGCTGAGCGAGTGCCGCAATGCGGCCGGCGATCCGGTCGGCGCTGTCGGGATGCGCCAGCGCCGCGGCGCTGTCGCGCAACCGTTCGGCGACGCGTCCTCCGCCCAGCACCGCATCGACGGCGCGCACGAGCTCGCCGGGACCGCCCGCACGCAAAGCGGCGCCACGCGAGACGAGGTAGCGCGCATTCCGCTCCTCTTGCCCGGGTAACGGGCGCAGCAGGACGAGCGGCACGCGCGCGGCCAGCGCTTCGGACGTGGTCAGGCCGCCGGGCTTCGTCACCAGAACGTCGGCCGCGTACATCCAGTCGAAGACGTTCTCGACAAAGCCGAGGACGCGCACGTCGGCGCCGTCGCGCCGCGCCTGCTCGACGACGCGGTGCTCGAGCCGGCGGTTCTTCCCGACGATCACGACCGGGATCACCGGTGAGACCGTCCCTTCTCGCATGCCCGAGGTCCGCGCCAGCAAACGGACCGTCGTCGCGACCGGTCCGAGACCGAGCCCGCCACCCATCACCAGCACGACGGCGGCATCGCGCGGCAGCCCGAGCGCGTCGCGCAGCGCGCCACGGTCGGTCGGAACCGCACCGAACCGCGGATCGACCGGGATCCCGTCGACCTCGATACGGTCGGGATCGATCCCGCGGCCTACCAGCGCGGCCTGGATCTCCGGCGTCGCGACGGCGTACGCGTCGATGTTGCGATAGATCCAGAACGGGTGCACGACGAAGTCGGTCACGATCCCCATCACCGGAATCGCCGGGTCGTAGAGCCGCTTGTATGCGGACATCACCCCGCACGGAAAGGCGTGGGTGCAGACGACCGCGCTCGGCCGAAGCCGTTCCATCAACCCGCGGATGTTGCGTGCGGTGAACTCGCTCGCCCAGACGCGAAAGCCGCCGGCCGCCGTCGCGCGCTCCGCGCGGTCGTAGATGAACCCGTAGACCTGCGGGATCGTGCGGACCATTCCGATGTAACCGTCGCTGACGACCTTCGAAAACAATGAGGCCGCATAGCGGTAGCTGTCGACGACCTCACCACGCATCCCGCGCGGGACGAGGCGCTGGCGGACGGCGTCGGCGGCGGCGCGGTGGCCTTCGCCGACGCGCGCGGAGAGGAACAGGACCGGGCCCTTCGACAAGCTCAGGACAGGCTCTACGCCTGTTCCTCCGGCGGTCCGGACTCTTCCGCCAGCACGAAGAAGTCGTCGAGGATCTCTTGGGCGAGCTCCTCGTCGTCGAGGAGATCGCCGACCTGGTCGGTCACGACGAACTCGTCGGCTTTGTCGTTGTAGCACACCGCGTACGCGTGGCCTTCGTCGTCCTCAACCAGCCCGACGACCTCGAAGCGCAGCTCGGTGCCGTCCTGCATGTGCAGTTCGAGCACGTCTTTGAGGTCGAGCGGCTGCTTCGCTCCGCCGCCGCCGCTGCCGTTGTTTCCGGCGCTGCCGTTCGTTTCGATGACGATCTCCTTATTTGAGGTACCGTGCGACGTTCGCGTCGTGCTCTTGCAGCGTCTTCGCGAAGGCCGAATGTCCATCCGGTTTCGCCACGTAGTACAGGTAGTCGCTTTTCGCCGGCTCGAACGCGGCGTCGAGCGAGGCCTTGCCGGGGTTCGCGATCGGCGTAGGCGGGAGCCCGGTATGCCGGTAGGTGTTGTACGGCGAGTCCACCTCGAGATCGCGCTTCGTGATCACGTCGTGATGTTCCGCGAACGTGTACTCGATCGACGCGTCGACTTCGAGCGGCATCCCGAGCCGGAGGCGGTTGTAGATCACCGAGGCGATCAACGGCCGGTCCTCGTCCGCCTTCCCCTCGCGCTCGACCAGCGATGCGATCGTCACCACGTCGGGAACCGTCCGCCCGAGCGCCTTGGCGCGCGCCTCCGCGTCGCGCGGCAGCTCCCGCCGGAATTGCCCGACCAGCAGCTTCGCGACCCCATCGGGCCGGTCGTCGGTCGGGATCAAGTAGGTACTCGGAAACAGATAGCCCTCGAGGTTCACGGTTCGCGAGCCGCCCAGCGTCACGCCGCCGTCGTGCAAAAAGAGATGATCGTAGGCGCTCGCGTCGCCGAGCGCGCGATCGGAGAGCGTGCGCGCGATCTCGTGCGCGGTGTAGCCTTCCGGGATCGTCACCCAGACCGCGAACTGCTCTCCGCGCACGAGCCGCTGCAGGATCTCGTCGCTCGTCTGGTGGGCAGGAAAGCGATACTCCCCCGCTTTCACGTCGGCGTCGACGTGGCGCAGGCGCGCCAGCAGCCGGAACGCGAGCGGGTTCTGCAGCACGCCGCGCTCGCGCAGCACGGTGACGACCTGCGCGAACGTCGAGCCGCGCGGAACGATCACGTCGGTCTGCTGCACCGGGAGGCCGCGATCGACGTAGACGGCGTTGCGGAACCAGAGCGACGCCGCGCCGACGATGACACCGGCGCTGAGCACCGTCGCGAGCGCGACGCCGAGCAGCGCGCGGCCGGCGCGGTTCACCGCGGCCTGCGGGCTAGCCACGTCTCGAGGATCCCGACGGCGGCGAGCTGGTCGATGACCTTCTTGCGCTTCGCGCGCGAGACGTCGGCTTCGATCAGCGCCTTCTGCGCGGCAGCGGTGGTCAGGCGCTCGTCGATCCGTTCGATCGCGCCGTCGAACGCGCGCTCGAGGTGGGCGACGAAGGCGTCGATTCGTTCGCTCGCCAGCGCGCGCTCGCCGCTCATCGTCAGCGGATCGCCGACCACGATCGTTCGCACGCCGCGTTCGCGCGCCAGCGCCACGATCGCGACGACGTCGTCACGAACGTTCGTGCGCTCGAGCGTCGAATGCGGGAACGCGAAGGTGCCTTCGCCGACCGCCACGCCGATGCGTTTCGTGCCGACGTCGAGCGCGATCACCGCGCTCACGAGAACTCGTACACCAATGCGCGGGCTTTGGGACGTTTACCGAGGTGCCAGGTCACGATGTCGTCGACCGCGCGCGCGACCTGCGGGGTCGCGCGCAACGCGGCCCCCGCGCCGCGCTCGGCACCGAGCGCGCGAAAGTTTCCGACGTCCTCGGCGTCCAACGCGTGGGCATCCCCGCGCGCGCCGTAGCAGCGCTCGCAGCCGAGCCCACCCGCTTCGAGGTCGAGCCAGGCGCCGTGCTGGTAAAAACCTTCGCCGCAGCGCACGCACGCATCGCCGGCGGGCGCCAGCCCGAGCGCATGCAACAGCCGCAGCTGGAAACGCGGGACGAGCGCAGCCGGAGCATCGCTCGCCGCCACCGCGGCGATCGCCCCGGCCAAGAGCGCGTAGATCTCCGGGAGCGGGAGCTCCGGCTCGCAGAACAGGTCGATCGTCTCCGCGAACAGCGACGCGGTCGCCAGCGCATCCGGCCGAGCGAGCCCGGTCCAGTGCGAGAGCACGGTCCGTACCTCGGTGATGACGTCGAGCGAACGGCCGCGGTGCAGCGCGACGTGCACCTCCGCGAGCGGTTCGAGACGTCCGCCCATCGAGCTGCGCGGCCGGCGCACGCCCTTCGCGACGGCGTCGACCTTGCCGCGCGAGCGCGTCAGCAGCACGTACACGCGATCGGCCTCGCCGAGCGGGCGCGCGCGGAGCACGATCGCATCGGTGGTCGAACTGCGCTCGTTCAGCGGGGGGCTCGGCAACGGTCACTCACGGGCGGCGGCGGCCTCTTCCTCGTGCGCCCGGGCGGCTTGTCGGTCGGTGAGCACGCGGACGGTGAGAATGCGCGGTCCGCGCGTACGGTCGACGCGCAGACGCACGTCGCTGCCCGGGGCCTCGATCTCTTCGCCTTCGCGCGGCAAGCGCCCGAACAGCCCGACGACGTACCCGCCGATCGTCTCGAACTCTTCATGAGGAAGATCGATGCGGAGCGCGTTGTTGACATCCTCGATGTTGGTCCCGGCCTCGACCACGGCCTCTGCGTCGCTGATGTGCCGGATCGACTCCTCTTCACCTTCGTCGTGCTCGTCGCGGATTTCGCCGACGATCTCTTCGAGCAGGTCTTCCATCGTGACCAGTCCGGCGGTCCCGCCGTATTCGTCGAGCACGATCGCCAGCGAGAACTTCTCGCGCTGCATCTCGCGCAGCAACTCCGAGATGCGCTTGTTCTCCGGGACGTGCTTCGGCGGCCGCATGAGCGAGCGCAGGCTCGTCGAGGCGATCTCCCCGTTCGCGAGCGAGATCAGCAACTCGCGGTCGTGAACGACCCCGATGATCGTGTCGACCGACTCTTCCCAGACGGGCAGCTTCGAGTAGCCTTCCGCAATGACCAGGTCGAGCGCGCGCCGCGGCGACGAGGTGACGCTGAGCGTGACCATCTTCGTCCGCGGCGTCATCACCTCGCGCACGATCGTGTCGCCGAACTCGATGATCGAGTGGATGAGCTCGCGCTCCTCCTCCTCGAGCACGTTCTGCTCGACGCCGACGTTCACCAGGGTCTTGATGTCGTCTTCGGTGACGTACGGTCCGACGTGCGGAGTCCCGCCGAAGAGCCGGATCAGGTTGTCGGTGATCCAGAGAAAGCCCGTCGTCAGCGGCGAGACCAGCCGGGTCACGAACGCCAGAAACGGCGCCAGACGCAGGGCGGTGCGTTCGCCGGAGCCGACCGCGATCGTCTTGGGCAAGATCTCGCCGAACAGCAGCAGGACCACCGTCATGACGATCGTCGACCAGATCGCCGCGTTTGGGACGTTCCAGTGGATGAACAGTGCGGTCGCGAGCGAGTCTGCCGCCAGCAGAACGAAGGTCGAACCGATCAGGACGGAGGTGAGCGTCCGATTCCGGTTCTCGAGCAGCCGCTGCAGCAGGCGCGAGCCGCGGATATTCTTCTCCGCCAGCGCGCGGGCCCGGATCCGGTTGAGCGAGACGATCGCCGCCTCCGACGCCGCGAAGAAGGCGGCTGCGCCCACCAGCAGGACGAGCGCGACGATCTCGGGCCAGTGCGCCTCCGCCGTCATTGCGGCGAGGTCCGCGGGCGTCTGCCCGAAGGTAGCGGGTCGGTACTCAAGCGGGGGTCATTATAGCACACGCCCACGGACCGGGCTCACCGCCCGGCGAGCGTTGCGACCAGGACGAGCACACCGGCCGCCGCGGCGCCTGCCGACGCGACGAGCACGCCGGCGGCGGCGAGGTCCTTCGCACGCTTCGCGAGCGGGTGGTCGTCAGGTGACGCGAGGTCGACCACCGCTTCGATTGCGGTGTTCCCGAGCTCCGCGGCGAGCACCAGCGCGATCGCCAAGACGACGACCGCCCAG
Source organism: Vulcanimicrobiota bacterium (assembly GCA_003168375.1). Taxonomy (GTDB): domain Bacteria; phylum Vulcanimicrobiota; class Vulcanimicrobiia; order Vulcanimicrobiales; family Vulcanimicrobiaceae; genus Vulcanimicrobium; species Vulcanimicrobium winogradskyi. The sequence goes on along the minus strand of PMSI01000003.1, from coordinate 347,435 downwards.
CCCAAAGGCGAGAGGCGGAGGAGCGCGCCGGCGACGAGCACGATCGCGGCGATCGCCGCTTGGATGCGAAGGTTCCGCTGCGAACGCCAGGCGGCAGCGAGCCCAGCGCAGGCGTAGCCGAATGCCGCTGCGAGCGAGTGGCGGCGAGGCGGCGGCTCAGCCGAGCGCGGCGAGGGTGAGATCGCGACTGCCCTTCCAATGCGACTTGTAGGCGGCGCGCGGCGCGGCGTCGTCCTTGCCTTGCGCGCGCAGGGCCTCGGCGAGCCCCCACTCGAGATGCGGATCGTTGGGAAAGCGCTTGAGCTCGGCGCTAAAGACGCGCTCGGCTTCGGCCGCTTGATTCGCCCCCAGCAATGCGGCCCCGTACCCCTCGCCGATCGGCGTCGGGTAGTAGTTCTTCGGGTCGCCGGGGAGATCGTTCTTCGTCCGGTCGTAGGCGCGAGCATACGCCACGACCCGCGCGGCCAGGTCGTGCGAGCCGAGTGCGATCGCGCCCTCCAGCAGCGCGGCGCGCGGGCCGAGCGGATCTTCCGCGACGAGCCGGCCTCGGGCGGCATGAGCCGTCGCGGCGTCGCCGAGCCGTGCCGCTGCAAACGCCGCCGCGAACCCAGCGTATCCGCTCGTCGCGCCCTTGGCGAGCTCGCCGACGCGCTCGTCCTCGTGGAGCCGGAGCGCGGTCTTGATCTGCGAGAAACTGTCCTCGCCTTTCACGAACGCGCGCACGTCGTCGTCGCGGCCGACCGTCGTCAGGCCGTAGAGCACGAAGTCGACGTCGTGATCGTGATAGCTCTTCATGTACTGCTGGCCCGGACCGTCGCCGAGCGCGAACCACGCTTGATCGTTCGCGATCGCGCGCTGGTTGTCGTCGACCATGCGCGTGTACTCGCCGACACGCGCCCAGATGTGCCCGGCCATGTGCGGCAGGTGGGAGGTGCCGGGCGGGTAGCCGTACGAGCCGAGCGCTTCGGCGTCCGGGACGGCTTCGTGCGCGCGGCGCAGCTCCTCGAGCAGGTGGATGCGCAGGTGGTGCGCGCCGAGGTTCGTCGCCTCGAGCTGCAGCGCGTCGTCGAGATCGGCGAGCATCTCCTTCGTTTTGGGCGTGAGGGCGTCGTGCCCGTCGAAGAACGCGTCTTCGCCGTTCCAGATCGCGAACGCGGCGACGGTGAGCACGTTCGCGTCGTCGCGATGCGTCTTGGTCCACGCGCTCAGCGCATCGGCATAGCGCGTGAAGCGCTCCTTCTTCGTTCCGGATCCGTAGCGCTTGGCGATCGCGTCGACCAGCATCCGCTCGACCTCGCTCGCATGCTCGAGATGCGCGCGGCCCTCGACGACCGCGAGCGCACCACGCCGGTCGCCGGCGGCGGTCTGCGGTTGATTGATGTCGATCGTGTCGGCCTCGGCCTGACCCCAGTAGGCCAGCGCGGCGTCGGGATTCTTCTTGAGCGCTTCACCGAACGCGACGCGCGCCTCGCCCACGTCGAAGGCGTAGAGCATCATCACGCCGCGGTCGATCAAACGCTGCGTCTCGTCGTCGGCGCCCCGGACCGGCCAATGCGCGCGTGCCGGCACCGCGCCCGGCGCCGGCGCGGCGGCGAGCGGTCCAGCCACGATCAGCGCGCCGGCGAGCCCGACCGCGCACAGGGAACGGATCATCGCGCCACCGACTCGGGATACGGCCACGGCATGCCGACCGAGTCCGCCAAACGCCGTTCTTCCGCCTCCATCGCCGCGCGCTCGCGGGCTTCGACGTGGTCGTGCCCGGCCAGGTGGAGCACCGCGTGGATCAGCAGCCGCTGGACCTCGCGCTGCAGCGGCGCGCCGTAGTCCTCGGCCTGCCGGTTCGCGGTGTCCACGCTGACGACGATGTCGCCGAGCATGCGCTCAGGGCCCTGATGCTCGTAGGGGCGTGGCCGCGTGCGACCGCCGCGGTCGAACGCATCCGGCGGGTAGATCGGGAAGCTGAGCACGTCGGTCGGCGCGTCCTTTCCGCGGTGCTCGCGATTGAGCGCGCGCATCGGAGCGTCCCGCACGAACGTCAGCGAGACACTCGTCCCCCGCTCGCCGATCTCCGCCAACAGCGCCTCGAGGACGCGCACGAGCGCGCGCGTGTCGAGCCCGGTCCCGCGCGTCTTGTTCGCGAGGTAGACCAATTAGGCGTCGCGCTCGCGCGAGACGCGCGCGTACGCCGCGACGAGGCGCCCGACCAGCGGGTGCCGCACGACATCGTTCTCGTCGAGGCGCACGATCCCGATATCGTCGATCTCCGCGAAGAGCCGCTCGACGTCGTGGATCCCGCTGCGCATCCCGCGCGGAAGGTCGATCTGCGTGTCGTCGCCGGTCACGACCATCTTCGCGTTCGCGCCGAGCCGGGTGAGGAACATCTTGAGTTGTTCGGGCGTCGCGTTCTGCGCCTCGTCCAGGATCACGAACGCGTCCGCCAGGGTGCGGCCGCGCATGTACGCCAGCGGCGCGACCTCGATCGTTCCGCGTTCCAGATACTTTTCGGTCATGCCGTTTTCGAGCAGCTCCTGCAGCGCGTCGTAGAGAGGCCGTAGGTACGGATCGACTTTCTCTTTCAGATCGCCGGGCAGGAAACCGAGCTTCTCGCCCGCCTCGACCGCCGGGCGCGAGAGGACGATCCGCGACACCTCGCGGTTCTTGAGCGCCCGCACCGCCATGACGATCGCGAGAAACGTCTTTCCGGTACCGGCGGGTCCGATCGCGAAGGTGAGCGTGTTGGCGGCAATCGCCCCGACCAGCGCCCGTTGACCGTCCGTCTTCGGCCGCACTTCCCGGCCGCGCGCGGTGACGGCGAGGGTCGGGGGTATCCCGCGCTCGCCGGCGGCCCGTGCCGCGAGCGCGACGTCGTCCGGGGTGACCTGCGCGCCGCCGCGCGCGGCGGTCAGCATCGCGGCAAGAACCTGCTCGGCGCGGCGCACGGCCCGCTGGTCGCCGCTGACGTGGACACGGTCGCCGTCGAGCCGCAGCACCACCGGGACGAGCGCTTCGAGCGCGTTGAGGTTTTGGTCGCGGTATCCGCAGAAGCGGAGCGGATCGGAGAGCCCGCCGAGGTCGAACGTCGCCTCGCTGGTGATCGACGGCATCTCCTCGCTACAACGCGTTTCGGCGGCGCGAAGTTGTCACCGCAGGGCGACGGGCGGACCCAGAATCTCGGCCAGGATCACCGCGTTACGGGCGTGCGCCGGGTCGGAGAACGCGTCGGCCACCATCCGTCCCGTGGATCCGGCGGGCGCCGTGGCGAGCGTTGCCGGCGCCCGGAACACGCTCCCCCGAACCTCGGCGGGCGGGCGGCTGCCCTGATCCGGCGGCCGTTCGGGCCGGGCGTGGCGGTGCTGCTGCGGCGGTGGCGGCGGACGGACCGGCGGGGGTGCCGGTACGCCCTCCCGCGCGGCGATCGCCTGCAGCGCGGGCGGCGGCGTGATCCCGCGCCGCTGCATCTCCGCGAGCATCGCCGCGACGCGCTGCTGCGGGGCGGAGGGCGGCGCGACAGGGGCCGGCGCGGCAGTGCGCGGCGCGGCGGCCTGGCCGGCGCGCTTCGTGGCGCGGACCACGCTCCTGACCAGCGCGATCACCAAGATGAGCGCGCCGATCCCGATTTTCAGGGAGTCGTCGGTGGTCACTGCGGCGGCGCGGTGCTCGCCGGCGGCGGGTTCGTGCCGTCGGGCACGACGCTCGTGCCGATCGCACCGCGCATCTCGGTATCGGCCTTGATGTTGTTGAGCTTGTAGTAGTCCATCACGCCGAGGTTGCCGGCGCGAAACGCCTCGGCGATCGCTTCAGGGATTTTCGCCTCGGCCTCGACGACCTTGGCGCGCATCCGCTGGGTCTCGGCCTTCATCTCCTGCTCCGCCGCCTGCGCCGCGTACTGCCGCTCCGCCGCTTTCGCCTGCGCAATCCTGCGATCGGCTTCGGCCTGGGATGTCTGCAGATCGGCGCCGATGTTTTTTCCGACGTCGACGTCGGCGATGTCGATCGAGACGATCTCGAATGCCGTTCCGGCGTCGAGACCTTTCGCCAGCACTGCCTTGGAGATGCGGTCGGGGTATTCCAGCACCTGTTTGTGGTCGATCGCCGCGCCGACCGCGCTGACGACGCCTTCGCCGACGCGCGCGACGATCGTCGGTTCGCCGGCGCCGCCGACGTAGCGGTCGAGGTTGGAGCGCACCGTGATCCGCGCTTTGACGTTCAGCTGGATGCCGTTCTGCGCGACGCCCTGAAACAGCGGCGTCTCGATCACTTTCGGATTCACCGAGGTCTGTAGCGCTTCGAGCACGTCGCGGCCGGCGAGGTCGATCGCCGCCGCCCGCTGCCATTCCAGCGGGATCTGCGCACGCTGCGCGGCGATCATCGCGAGCACCACCTTGTCGACGTTGCCGCCGGCCAGGATGTGCGATTGCAGTTGGTCGACGGTGAGCGGGACCCCGGCCTTGCGTGCGCGGACCAGGTTCGAAACCAGTAAACCGGCCGGAACGCCGATGATCCGCATCCGGATCAGCGAGCCGATCGAGAGCGGAACCCCGGCCGCGACGGTGCGGATCCACAGACCGATCGGGAAGTAGTAGAAGAACAGCGCGACGCCGACCAGCAGCGCGACCGTTATCACGACCAAGATAAATGTACCCATATATGCGCTCCTACGGCGCCGCTTCAGGGCGCACGAATATCCGCGCACCTTCGACGCGGGTGACCCGGACCGGTGTTCCGGCAGGGACGAACTCCCCCTCCGTCAGCACGTCGACGCGAGCGTTGCCGAACGTCGCGACACCGGCCGGACGCAGGAACGAGAGCGCGGTGCCGGAGGCGCCGAGCAGGTGGCGATGGTCGAGGCTCGCGACGTAGTCGGGACCCTGCGTCCCGGCGAACATCAGGCGCTTCATGAAGGCGTTCTCGGGCAGCACTCGCTGCAGCAGCCAGAAAACCGCGATCGTCAGCACGATCGCGAGCGCGAGCGCCTGCAGCGCGCCGACGAAAAACGGCAAGCCGAACGCCAGCAGCACCGACGCGACCAGAATCAAGGCACCGAGCGTCCCGGCGATTCCGTGGCCTGGAAGCACGTGCAGCTCGAACAGGATCAGCAGCAGACCCACCAGGGCGAGTGCGACGACCAAACCGTTCGAGAATCCGGCGTAGACGTGCGTGCCGAAGAACAGCGCGAGGGCACTCGCGCCGACCGCGCCGGCGATGCCGTGCAGGGTCTGCAGCTCGATCAGCAGCCCGAGGAACCCGATCGTCAGCAGGAAGCCGCTCACGTTCGGATCGGTCGCGATTCGCGCGATCTGCTCGGCGAGCGTGTACGCTGCGCTGGTGCGCGGCGCGCCGGCCAGGCCGAAGCGCGCCATAGCCGCGTCGAACGAGGCGACCGTCGCCTCGGAGAATCCGGCGCCGTGCGCCTGATCCGCGGTGAGGGTGAGGATCGCGCCCGGCGCCTTGTACGGAGGCGCATCGACGGTGGCGTCGACCATCGCACCGGCCAGCCGCGTGTCGCGGTGGAACCGTGCCGCCGTCGACTCGAACTCGCTGCGCAGCGCCGATACGGTCTTCACCGTCTTGGGAATCGGCTGGGCGTCGCCGATGGACCCCCCCGGCGCGATCGTGATGCGCGACGCCGCGAGCGTCACCAGCGCGCCGGCGGACCAGGCGCGCCGCACGTACGCGTCGACCGGGACCTCGCTGCCGAGCAGCGCGTCGCGGATCTCGGTCGCCGCCGAGACCAGGCCGCCGAAGGTGTTGACGTCGAGCACGATCGCGCGGGCATGTTCGTCCTTCGCCTCGGCCACGGCGCGCTCGACGAGATGCGCCATCCCCTCGTCGATCGTCCCGGTGATCGGGATGACGACGACGCCGCCGCCCCGCGGAGCCGCGGAGGCCGCCGCCCAGGCGGAACCGGCTCCGGCGAGGAGGCAGACCAGGGCGACGATTCTGCGGGCGATCACGCTGAGGACTACCTCCCCGCGCGCGGCAGGTTACGCTGAGGCGAGCTCCTCGCCGACGATCTGCCGCACCGCGTTTCCGTCGGCCAGCCCCTTGAGCTGCGGGATCACGGCCTTCATCACCGCACCCTGGTTGCGCCCGTCGGGCGGCAGCGCCGCAAGCGCCGCGCGGACGACCGTCCTGATCTCGTCCGGGGTCTTCTGCGCCGGGAGGTACTTCAGCAGGATCTCGCGCTCGCGGGACTCCTTGTCGGCCAGCTCGGTGCGGCCGGCTTTGCTGAACTGCTCGATCGAGTCCGCGCGCTGCTTGACGAGCTTCTGAACGACCGCCAGCTGATCGGGTTCGGAGAGCTCCGCGCCCGCTTCGATCCGGCGGTAGTTGAACGCCGAAATGACGCTGCGCAGCGTGTCCAGGCGAACCTGGTCACGCGCGCGCATCGCGTCTTTCATATCCGCCGTGACGTCGTCCTTGATGCTCACGGACCGCTAGCTGCGGCGTTTGCGGGCGGCGGCGCTCTTCTTCTTGCGGCGGACGCTCGGCTTCTCGTAGTGCTCGTGTTTCCGCGCCTCGGCGAGGACGCCGGCCTTCTGGGTCGCCTTCTTGAAGCGACGCAGCGCGCTCTCGATCGTCTCGCCCGGTGCGACTCGAATCTCCATCTACTAGAACACCTCCCTCCGCCGCGGCCGAAACCGCTTCGTGGCCCGTAAGGGCCCGACGAAGAACGATACCATAGCGCGCACGCTCCGTAAAGGACCTCAGCCGGGCGGCCAGGTCATGCGGCGGCCGGCGAGGACGTGAGCGTGGAGGTGGTGGACCGTCTGGCCGGCGTCGGCGCCCTCGTTCATCACGACGCGGTATCCGCCCGGGCCGAAACGGCGGCCCAGTTCCGACGCGGCGGCCAGCAGGTGCGCGGCCTGGGCCGGCGCCTGTTGCATGAAATCGCTGAGATGCGCGGCGTGTTCGGTCGGGATCACCAGCACGTGCGTCGGCGCCTGCGGGTTGAGGTCGCGAAACGCGACGACGTGCTCGTCGCGCAACACTTCGTCGGCCGAGATCTCCTTGCGGACGATCTTGCAGAAGATGCAGTTCGGATCGGTCTGCGCCATCACTAGCTCCCGGGATGGATCAGGTTGAAGTGGTACGACGTATTCGGGCTCGGCACGTAGCCCTTGAGCGAGGACTTCATGACGATCGGGACGGTGGTGTGGACGAGCGAGATCGCCGGCGCCTGCTCGTGCACCATCGCGTTCGCTCGCCGGTAGATCTCCTTGCGCTTCGTGTCGTCGACCGCGGCCTGCCCCTGCAGCATCAGCTCATGGAACGCCGGGTCGCGCCAGAACGAGTAGTTCTGCGCCGTCCCGTCCTTGTGAGCCGAGTCTTGATCGAGCAGCGGGTAGAAGAAATTGTCGGGATCGCCGTTGTCGCCGGTCCACCCGATCAGACACATCTCGTGCTGACCGTGCTTGATGCGGTCGAGGAAGACGCCCCACTCGTAGGGCTGCAGCGTCACTTGGATCCCGGCTTGCGCGAGGTTCGCCTGGATCGTCTCGGCGACGCGCTGCGGCTCCGGCAGATAGGGACGCGGCGCCGTCGAGTAGCTCAGCGTCGTCGCGAACCCATGCGGAAAACCGGCGGCGGCGAGCAGGGCGCGGGCCTTCACCGGGTCGTGCGGATACGTCTTCACGGCGGGATTCTCTCCCAGCATCCCGGGCGGCGTCCAATTGTCCGCCACGACCGCGCCGCTCGAATAGAGGCTCTTCGCCATCGTTGCGATGTCGATAGCGTATGCGATCGCCTGCCGCACGCGCACGTCGCCGAACGGCTTCTTCTCGACGTGCATCGCGACGTAGCTGACGTTGTTCGAGGGCTGCTCGACGACGCTGATCCCCGCCTGTTTCGCCAGCGCCTTCGCGTCGTCGGGGCGTGGGTCGGTCAGGATGTCGATGTCGCCCTTCTGGATCGACAGCACGCTGGTCGCTTGATCGGGGATGTCGCGGATGATGACGGTCTGGTAGCCGGGCTTACGGCCCTTCCACTTCGGGTTCGCGATCAGCGTGATGTGATCGTCGCGCACCCATTCCGCCACTTGATACGGCCCGCTGCCGACCGGCTTGATCTCGAACGCCTTCGGGTCGGCGAGGATCGCCTGCGGTGAGCCCAGCCCGAACGCCTGCTCCGCGATGTCGCGCAGGAACGGTCCGAGCGGTTTGGAGAGTTTGATCACGACGCGGGTCGCGCTCGGCGCCTGCACGTCCGCGATGACGCCGGGGAAGCCGCCGAAGTCGTCGGCGTAGTACGAGTAGGCGAAATTCCCGTGCGCCGGGTTCACGGTGAGCCGCCAGCGGTCCAGGTTGAACTTCACCGCCTTCGCGTCGAGCGGGGTTCCGTCCGAGAACACGAGGCCCGGCCTCAGCTCGAAGGTCCACGTCTTGCCGTCGGCACTCGCCGACCATCGCTCGGCGGCGTCGCCGACGACGTCGAACGAGCCGGGTTTGAAGGTCACGAGGTTCTGCATCACCTCGTTCGTCGTGTTCAGCGAGAGCCCGTCGGTCGCGTGCGAGGGATCGAGCACGACCGCGTCCTTGACGCGCGCCATCACCAGCGGCGCGCTGCCCCCGTTCGCGTCGCCCTCGCCGCCGCACGCGCTCAGCGTCAGTGCGACCGCGAGCGCGCCAACGCCGGCCGCCGTCGAACGGATCATCGAGGATGACACTCGTTAGTGGGTGCGGACGGTGAACGTCCAGATGCGCGTTTGGGGATTCCCCGCATTGTCGGCGATCGTGATCTTCACCGTGACCGGGCCGTCGGGGAGCGCCACCCCGGGGCTGTAGGTGATGAACTGGTCGGTGCGCGTCGAGGCCGCCGTCACGTCGAGGCCGTTGACCTCGATCCGGACTTTGCCGACGTCGATCCCGGCGTCGGTCGGCGTACGGTACGTCGCATAGATCGAGGGCTTGTTGTTGTTGACGGTCTGCCCGTTCGGCGGCGCGATGTCGACGATCTGCGGCTTCGTGGTCGTCACCGCGACGAGCTGCGATGCCTCGGCACGCGGCGCTAATGATGCGCCGACGTTGAGGTGCCCGTAGATCGTCGTCCGGCTGAAGTTGATCCCCTCGGGAACGGTGTACTTGGTCGTGTACGTGCCGGGCTGGATCTCGGGCACGGGCAGCCCGGTCAGATACGTGCCGATGTCGAACGAGGCTCTCCCGCCCGGAGTCCCGTGCAGCGTGACGGTGAACGCATCGCCGGCACGCAGCGGCCCCTTCGCGCCGACCGCGATATCGGTGATCTGTGCCGAACCGGCCGGCGTCGGGGTCGACTCGACCACGCGCGCAACCAGAATCTGCCGCTTTTCGCCCGTGTCCGGATTGAGCCGCACGGTGACGTTGTCGCCGACTTTCAGATCGGCGATCGCGACCGGCTGCGCGTTGAGCGTGATCTCAGTGCCCTTGTCCGGCGTCACGACGTAGCCGTTCTGCAGCACGAACGCGCTCGACGAGACCGCCGCGATCGTCCCGGCACGCGACGCATATCGCGCGATCACCTGATCGACTCGCCCGTCGCTGCGTAAGATGACGCTGACCGCGTCACCGACGTGAACGTCCTGCAGCGTGGCCGGTGTCGTGGTGCGCGTGACGACGTCCTGCACGACGATCTTCGCGTCCGAGGTGATCGCGATCGTCCGCACCGACTGCCCGCGCGTCACCGTGACCGACTCCGGTGCCGAGTTCAAGTCGACCGCGCTGACCGTGCCGACGATCTGTGTCGAACCGCCCGGTGTGTGCTGTTCGAGCCCAGGCGTCCGGCCGACGATCGACGAGACGACCTCGACCCGCTCGCCCTTCGGATCGTACGAGACCTGCGCGCCGAGCGAGTCGGCGACGAAGCGCAGCGGGACATAGGTCGCGCCGTCGATCTCCACCGCCGGCGAGTCCAGCGCGATCGCGCGCGTGTCCACCGTGGCGCGGCTCGACCCGACCGTTATCGTGATGCGCTTCGACGGGGCCGACGCAACCAGCGTTTGGCCGGCGCGTGCGACGGTGATGCCGAGGGCGCTGTAGATGCGCACGACCGGGACCAGCAGACGCCCGCCGACGATCCGCGGCGCCGGATCGCGGGCGAGTTCCTCGCCGTTGACCACGATGGTGATCGGCCGAATCGGCGCTTCGTCCCGCTTCGGCGGCGGCGCTGCGGTCACCGGAGCGGTCCACGCCGCAACGAAGACCAGCAAGAACAGCGCCCTCCTGAGGTCCGTCATTCAGAGCTCACGCAAGGTCATCCTGAGCTTGTCGAAGGGTTGTCGAAGGGTTAGGGGCATACCACCTCGCGATAAACGGCGGCCGTCGAAGCCGCGAACCGATCCCAGGTATACGCCCGCAGCGTGACGGCGCCCTCGGCGGCACGTTCTCGCGCACGCGCCGGATCGCGGGCGAGCGCGGCCAGCAGCGAGGCGAGCGCCGCGGCGTCGCCTGCGGCGAACGTCTGCGCGAACGGGGCGAGGATCGACGGAATCGCGGCCGTGCTCCCCAGAACCGGGGTTCCGGCGACCGCCGCCTCGAGCGCCGGAATGCCGAACCCCTCGGCGAGCGATGGCTGAACGTACGCCAGCGCGCCGCGATAGCGCCGCGCCAGCGTCGCCTCGTCGAGCTCTCCGAGGAATGCGATCTCGCCGTTCTGCCGCATGTACCGGGAACGCACGCCGGGTTCGTCAGGTCCCGTCAGGACGAGATCGAGCGCCAGATTCTCGGGGAGCGCCGCCCAGGCGGCGTAGAGCGTCTCGAGCCCTTTGTGCGGGCGGTGGTTCCCCGCGTAGAGCACGTACGGCCGCTGCGCGGCCCACGGCTCCGCGCCGGCGACCCCCTCGCCGAATCCGAGCGGAACGATCCGGATGCGCTCGCGCGCGACGCCGAGCAGCGCCACGCAGTCAGCGGCGACACGCTCGTCGCTCACCAGGACGCGCGCAGCGCCCCGGTAGAGCGGCGCCGCAACGACGCGCCAGTAGAGCGCCGTCGCACGCGAGAACAGCGCCGGGAACTGCAGGTGGATCAGATCGTGCACCATCGCAACATACGGCCGCGGGACCAGCGGCGCCGCTTCGAGGTACGGCAGGTGGACCAGTTGCGGGCGGGCGGCACGCAGCGCGAGCGGATGGAGCGCGAGCGGCGCGTCCACGGGGATCAGCTCGATATCCGGCGCGACCCGCGGCATGCGTTCGAGGAGCGCGCGCGTGTACGCGCGCATCCCGGCCGAGGCGCGCGTCGTCGGCCGCGCCGCCAGCACGACGCGGATCACGACGGCCGATTCGCCGCGGGCGAATCCAGCAGCTCGCGATAGAGGCCGGCGGTCGCGCGGACCGTGCGCTCCCAGGTGAGCTCGGCGGTAGCCGCTCGCGCGAGGCCGGCGTCAAGCGCGAACGCGTCGGGCTGTTCGACGGCGCGCAACAGCAGCAAACGCAGAGCCATGATGTCGTGCGGAGCGTAGCGATGAACGTACGGTTTGAGCACCGTCGCGGTCGCGGTCTCGGCCGCGATCACCGGCGTCCCGGCGCGCAGCGCCTCGAGCACCGGGAGGCCGAAGCCTTCGCGCAGCGCCGGGTGCACGTACGCTACGGCGCCGCGGTACAGCCGCCACAGATCCTCCTCGTCGACCGCGCCGGCGAACGCGAGCTCGCCGTGGGCGTGCCGCACGGCGCGCAGCGCCGGCTCTTCGTCGCCGGTGAGGACGAGGTCGACCGCGTGGCGGTCGGGGAGCGACGCCCAGGCCGCGACCAGCGTCGCCAGATCCTTGTGCGGACGGTGGTTGCCGGCGTAGAACAGGTACGGCCGATCGCCGACGAGCGGTTCCGGAAGCGGATCGGGTTCGTCGACGCCGAGCGGAATGACGCGCACGCGCGCCGGATCGACGCGCAGGTAGCGCTCGAGCAGCTCGACTGTCGCATCGTCGTCGGTGATCACGGCACGCGCCCCGCGCAGCACCGGCCCGACCACGTGGCGCCAGTACGGCCCGACCTTGGGCTTCGCGTACTGCGGAAACTCGAGATCGATCACGTCGTGGACCGTCACCACGTACGGAGCGGGGACGATACGCGGGACGTACGGCGTCGGAAAGTGGACGAGGCGCGGGCGCAGGCGCGCGATCCGCAGCGGAAGCCCGACCTGCTCCGCCAGATCGAAGTTGTCGCCGCTGCCGACCTCGGCGACACGCAAGTCGGGCGCGACCTGCGGCAGCACCCGGCGCAGCGCACGCACGTACGCGAGCATCCCGGCCGACGTGTGCGAGGTCTCCCGCACGTCGAGCGCGAGGTCTGGGCGCAGCCCCGGTGTCACGCGCCGCGCAGCGCTTTCGCGCGCACGACGACGCGGTAGCGCGCGCTCTCCCACGCGACGAAGAGCCCGCGCCACCCGTCGCGCCAGCCGCCGTACCGCAGCAACGACCACACGAAGCGCAGCGGCATCGTCGCCAGCGCGCGCAGATACGCCCGGCGCGAGGGCGACAGCGCCGCCGCTTCGACGCTGGTGTAGCGGTCGAACTTCACCCGGTACGACGCCAGGGTCGGATACGAGTCGTGCAGGATCGCACCCGGCAAAGCGGCGATCGGGCCGTCGACGATCCAGCGCTCGTGCAGGTCGGCGCCCACCTCGTTCGCGGCGACGCGCGCGCGACCGGTGCGAAAGAGCCGCAGGAGGTGTTCGTTCGACCAGCCGCCGGTGTGCACGGGCCGCCCGCACAGCATCGTGACACGCCGCAGGTGGTAGCCCGCAACAGCTTGTCCTGAGCCTGTCGAAGGGCTCGCCGCGACGATCGCGTCGCGCAGCGCGTCGTCGAGCAGCTCGTCGGCATCGAGCATGAGCGCCCATTCGGTCGCGACACGGCCCAGCGCGTACCGGCGGGCGTTGACGAACCCGGTCCAGGGCCGCGTTTCGACCTCCGCGCCGAGTGCGCGCGCGGCCGCGGCCGTGTCGTCTTCCGATGCGGCGTCGAGCACGAACACCCGCACGCCGGGCGGGAGCCCGGCGACCAGCCGCCCAAGACGCGCCGCTTCGTCGCGTGCCAGGACGACGACGGTGATCTCGGCCGCGTTCAGCGGTGCACGAGCGCGGCGTCGCCGGCGGCGGTCCGCGCCTGCGCGCGCTCGAGCGCGGCGCCGATCCAATCGCGATACAGCGGTGAAGGCCGGTTCGGACGGCTCTTGTACTCGGGGTGCGCCTGCGTCCCGACGAACCACGGGTGCATGCTTTGCGGCAGCTCGATCACCTCCACCAGCGAGGTCCGTCCGAGCGGGTGATGCCCGCTGAAGACCATGCGGTGCTCTTCGAAGAGCGCCTTGTACTTGTTGTTGAACTCGTAGCGATGCCGGTGCCGCTCGCTGATCTGGAGCCCACCGTACGCGCGCGCGGCGACCGTGCCTTCTTCGAGCGTGCAGTCGTAGGCGCCGAGGCGCATCGTCCCGCCCTTGAGATCGAGGTTGCGCTGCTCGGGCAGGAAGTCGATCACCGGATCCGCGCTGGTCTCGTCGACTTCGGTCGTCATCGCGTCGTGCAGGCCGCAGACGTTGCGCGCGAACTCGACGCAGGCGAGCTGCATCCCGAAGCAGATCCCCAGGAACGGGATCCGCTTCGTGCGCACGTGCTCGATCGCGAGCAGCTTGCCTTTCACGCCGCGCGCGCCGAAGCCGGGCGCGACGAGCACGCCGTCGACGTCGTCGAGCGCGCCGAGCCCTTCGACCTCGATCCGCTCGGAGTCGACGCGCACGACGTCGACCGCGACATTGTGGTAGACCCCTGCGTGCGCTATCGCCTCGCTGATCGAGATGTACGCGTCCTTGAGCTCGACGTACTTTCCGACCAGCGCGACGCGCAGGCGCCCGCCCGGGTTCTGGATCCGTTCGGCGATCGCGCTCCAGTCCTCGAGCTGCGGCCGCGTCGTCTCGAGCTGCAGCTTGCGGACGGCGATGTCGGCCAGGCCCTCGGCTTCGAGGTTCAGCGGCACCTGGTAGATCGACGCCGCATCGGAGTTCTGCACGACACTGGTCACGGCGACGTCGCAGAAGAGCGCGATCTTCTCCTTCAGCTCGATCGGGATCGGGCGCGCGCTGGCGGTGCGCAGCACGATCGCGTCGGGCGTGATCCCGATCGCGCGCAACTCGCGCACGCTGTGCTGCGTTGGCTTGGTTTTCAGTTCGTCGGCGGCGCCGAGGTGCGGGAGCAGCGTGAGGTGCACGAACATCACGTTCTCGTCGCCCACCAAGTGCCGAACTTGCCGAATCGCTTCGAGGAACGGTAGCGATTCGATGTCGCCGACGGTTCCGCCGACCTCGACGATGCAGACGTCCGCACCGCTACGTTCGGCGACGCGCGTGACGTGCGCCTTGATCTCGTTGGTGATGTGCGGTATCACCTGGACGGTCGCGCCGAGGTAGTCGCCGCGGCGCTCCTTCTCGATCACCGATTTGTAGATCTGGCCCGTCGTGACGTTGTTGTCGCGCGTCAGCGCCTCGTCGATGAAGCGCTCGTAGTGGCCGAGATCGAGGTCGGTCTCGGCACCGTCCTCGGTGACGAAGACCTCACCGTGCTGGTACGGGTTCATCGTCCCGGCGTCGACGTTGATGTACGGATCGAGCTTTTGGATCGATACCGAGACGCCCCGACTCTTCAGCAGCCGCCCCAGCGAGGCGGCCGTGATCCCCTTCCCCAGCGAACTGACGACCCCGCCGGTGAAGAAGATGAACTTGGCCATGGGGAATGCTTCGCTTCACCGAGCGGGCCGGAGGCGCCTCCGGCGGCGCCTCCGATCGCCTACTTGCTACGCGCCGCGATCGAGCCGGGAGGGATCAGCCCGGCGGGATGACGGCGACGACCAAGCGTTCGAGGCCGGCATAGTCCTGGATCGTCTCGACGCCGGCCTCCGGCAGCGCGCCTCGGACCAGTGCCTCGAGCGCGCGCACGTTCGCCGGCGCCGCTTCGAGGACCGCGATCCCGCGCGGCCCCACCAGCGCCGGAAGGTCAGGGACGAAACGGCGGTAGACCGCGAGCCCGTCGCTGCCGCCGTCACGCGCTAGGAGCGGCTCGAACGAGACGGGATCGGGCGCGGCCACACACTCCGCGCCCGGCACATACGGCAGGTTCGCGACGACACCGTCGAAGGGGGCGTATGGCAGCAGCGGAGCGGCAAGGTCTCCGTGCAGGAACGTGACGCGCTGAAACACCTCGTTGCGGGCGGCGTTCCGGCGCGCGACGACAAGCGCGTCCTGCGACACGTCGCTCGCGTATACGCCGAGTCCGGGGAGCTCGGCGGCGAGCGTCACGGCGAGCGCGCCGCTGCCGGTTCCCACGTCGGCCGCGCTGCCGTTCTCACGACCGATCGCGCGCAGATGGCGGACCACCCATTCGACGGCGAGTTCGGTCTCCGGTCGCGGAACCAGCACGCGCGCATCGACACCGAACATCCGCCCGTAGAAACCGGCCTCGCCGGTGACGTATGCGAGCGGTGCGCCGCGCTCGCGCAGTTCCACGAGCTCTTCGAACCGCTGCACGATCTCGGGCCCGAGCTGGCGTTCCCGGTGCGCGATCATCTCGGCGCGCGAAACACCGCCGGCATGCGCGAGGAGAAACACCGCGTCGAGCCGCCCGGTCCCCCCGACCGGCTCCAGCCGCACCGCCGCGTCACGCAGCGCCTCGCCGATCGTCAAGCGGCGTCGTCTTCGCCGGCGAGCAGGCGGGATTTCTCCCACTTCTGCAGTTCGACGATGAGCTTCTCCATGTCGCCGTCCAGAATTACCTTGATGTTCTGGAAGTTCTGATTGATGCGGTGGTCGGTGATGCGGTCCTGCGGATAGTTGTAGGTGCGGATTTTCTCGCTGCGATCCCCGGTTCCGACCTGGCTGCGGCGCAGCGCCCCTTCGGTCTCTTCCCGCTCGCGGCGCTGGTTGGCGGCGAGCTGCGCGCGCAGCATGTCCATCGCGCGCGCGCGGTTTTGCAGCTGCGAGCGCTCCTCGCTGCACGAGACGATGATCCCGCTCGGCTTGTGCGTGATGCGGATCGCCGACTCGGTCTTGTTGACGTGCTGTCCGCCGGCGCCCGAGGCCTTGAAGGTGTCGACCTCGAGATCGGTCGAGCGGATCTCGATCTCGCCGTCGTCGGCGACCTCCGGAAGCACCGCGACGGTCGCGGTCGAGGTGTGGATCCGGCCGGCGGCTTCGGTCGCCGGCACGCGCTGCACGCGGTGGACGCCGGACTCGTACTTGAACCAGCGGTACGGCTCGCCGCCCTTCACCCCGATGACGGCTTCTTTGTAGCCGCCCGCTTCGTTGTCGTTCTCGCTCAGCAGCTCGACGCGCATCTTGCGCGACTCGGCGAAGCGCGTGTACATGCGCAGCAGGTCGCCGGCGAAGATCCCCGCCTCGTCGCCGCCGGCGCCGGCGCGAATCTCGATGAAGATGTCCTTGTCGTCGTGCGGGTCCCGCGGGAGCATCAGCTCCTGGAGGTCGGCGTCGAGCGCGTCGCGGCGCCCGCGCAGCTCCTCCGCCTCTTCTTCCGCCAGCGCGGCGAGCTCCGGATCGCTCTTGTCGGCGCGCAGCGCGTCGTTCTCGGCGATCGCGCGCAGCACGTCGCGATAGCGGCGGTACGCCGTCACCGTCGGCTCGATTGACGCCCGCTCTTTCATCAGCGCGGTGAAGCGCGTTTGATCGAAGCCGCCGCTCGGGTCTGCGAGCGCGGCGTCGATCTCGTCGAAGCGTTTCGAGAGCGTCTCGAGGCGGTCGTCGTATCTCATCGGGCATGAAAGAAGCGAGCCGAAGGACGGCTCGCTTCCGGGGATCGTTCGGGCGGGGCTAAACCGAAGCCGGGCTGTTCTCCTGCGCGTCGGCCTGCTTGCGCGTCTTGCGCTCGGCGGCCTCGGCCTTCTTCTTGTCGGCCATCGCGGCACGCTGGTTGAACTTCTCGACGCGTCCGGCCGTGTCGAGGAACTTCTGCTGCCCGGTCCACAGAGGATGGCAGTTGGAGCACACCTCGACCTGAATGGTCGGCGACGTCGATCCGGTGGTAAATTCGGCTCCGCAAGCGCACTTCACGTGGGCTTCCGGATACCATTTGGGGTGGCCCTTGGTCTTCACAGCCCCAATATTCTACCACCGGGTGCAAGAGGCGCCGGATACCGAAGTTTCCGGCGCCTCTTGCGCTTGCTTCCGGTCGCTTACTCGCCGGCTAGACGCCGACCACCGACTTGATCAGGTGCCGTCCGAACGGCACGCCGATCCCGGTCGTGAGGTCGTATCCGGACGTGGCGTTGAAGCCCGGCTGGATCGTGGGCGAGGGGTTCGGACAGGGTCCGACCTGGCCTGGGTTCACGCTGCACGGGCGCACGCCGTTGTTGCCGTCGACGATATCGAGGAACGTCGCCGGGTAGAGCGTCGCGCTGTTGTAGATCGCGTACATCGCGGGTGCGGCGTTGCCCATGCGGTACGGCTTCGCGCCGGACCCCTTGGCGGTGCAGGCAGCGGTCTGCCGGCACGCGTCGAGTACGAGCGCCCACATCGCAGCCATCTCCGGTGCGGCAACGCTGGTGCCCCCGAAACCGCCGAAACCGCCGCCGGAGAACCCGATGTTGAACGCAACCGCGACGCCGGTAAAGGGATCGGCGTCGAGCGAAGCGTCGGGCTGGTTGCGCTTGGTCCCGGTGATCCCCGGTCCCGTCTGGTAGGCCGGCTTGGGGACGGCGACAGAGAGCCCGCCGCCTGTCGCACCGAAGCCGTGCTCGGTCTGGACGCCCCACGTCGTGTAGGGACCGATCTTCTTCCCGGCCTCGTCGATCGGCGCCGTGATCCCGCCGACGCTGGTGACGTTGGCGTCGACCGCGGGGGCGCTCACACAGGGCTGGTTCGGTCCCGCCACACCCGGCGCGACCCCGTCGAACGGTCGCGAGCAGCCTTGCGCGCCCGCATCGCCGGACGAGACGAAGACCGCGATCCCTTCGGCCTGGAGCATCGCGAACTGTACCGGCTCCGTTCCGTTGGGATCGAAGGTCGTACCGTCGGCGAGCGTGTAGTCGCTGTACTGCTCGGCGATCCCGTAGCTCAGCGACAGGATGTCGGCCATGTTGTCGTTGATCGCCTGCTGGACCTCATCGTTGACCTCGCTGATCCCCTCTTCGGGGCCGAAGTCGTGCGACGTGCCGAACGTCTCGTGCGGGACGTACGCGAGGTAGAACAGCACGTTCGCGGTCGGTGCGAGCGCGGCGGTCTGCTGGGTATCGATCTGCGCTTCGCCGTCTTCCGGATTGCAAGCCGGCAGCGCGGTGTTGCACGGCCCGGTCACCGGCGGCGGCGTGGCGGGGGTGCCCCCGTTGATGCCGGCGGCCGGCTGGACGTTCACTTGCGTGATCGTGTTGGCGGTGTTGTGCGAGGCGCCCAAACCGTCGATCCAGCTCAGCCCGAACTGGGTCTTCATCGCCGCGTAGTCGGCGCTGCTGATCGGACCCGTCCCGATGATCCCGATGTTGATCCCCGTCCCGGTGAACCCGGCTTGGTACGCGCCGGTGTAGTCGAACGCGGCGGCGATCTGCTGCGGCGGGAGGCCGAAGTTGAACGCCGGCGTCGTGCCGTGCGGGGGGATCGCGATCGAGTTGCGCTTCGTCCACTTCGGACTGTACACGAGGTGCGTGACCGAGTGCACGGCGAGCGGCTTGGAGAAGTGCGGCGTCGTCGCCGGCCCGTACGCATCGCCGGTCGGCAGATGGTAGAGGGCAAACGTCGTTCCGAACGCGCTCTCGATGTTGGCCTGCGGTCCGACGACGCGCAGCATCGACTTCTGCTTCCAGCCGGTGACCTGCAGGCCGGCGGCGGTGAAGTACGCGATCGCCGCGTTGTAGTCCGCGTCTGATGCCCCGAACCGCGAGCCGATCTCTTCGGGGGTCAGGAAGTGTCGGTACAACCCGCTGGTCGGATCGCCGACCGATACCGCGTACTGGTGGAGCGCGGCGACGTTCGGCAGGTTCATCTGCACGTCGACCTTCATCGTGCCGATCTGCACCGCGCCGGAGGATGGTGTCCCCGTGAGCGCGTTGCTCGTGTACTTGAACGAGGTCGACGAGGGCGTTGCCGCGCCCTGATTCGTCGGCTGCCCGGGAACGACGTTGGCAGGTTTGCTACTGCCGCCGCCGCCGCCGCACGCTGCGAGGAGTGCCGCGGCTGCTACCGCGGCGAGGATTCGTGCCGTTCTCACAGCGTCTTCACCCCCTGGCTGAGGAAGTTGTGGTTGAAGGTCTGTCTGCGCATGAAGTTCGTCTTCTCGCGGACCGCGTGCTCGAAGCGAGCGCGCGCGAACGCGACGGGGGCGAAGTTCATCGCCGAAGCCGACGAGACCGTGCGGGCTCCCGAGGTCGACCGGCCCGACGACAAAGTCGTCGTCCCGCCTTCGACGCTCGCCGACTGCAGGGTCAGCGTTTCGTTCAGCGTCGTCGTCTGGATGTTGGTCGTGCCGCTGCCGACGAGGACGATGAATCCGTTCTGCAAGGTGTAGTCGTAGAACGTCTTCACCGTGTCGGCGAGCTGGATGCAGACCGGGCCGACGCGCGGCGCGACGTAGGTCGTCGTCGTCATCAGCTCGGAGTTTCCGAGCGCGGGATCGACGCGGGTGATCGTCTGCACGATCTGGTTGCCGCTCGTCCCGTACTTCGCGGGGACGCTGCACGAAGCCGGATAGGTGGTCGGACCGTTGTCGACGTCCGTCTCGGTCGACGGCTGCGTCACCCCGGCCGGGAACCACGGCGTCAGGCTGAACGACTGGATGTTCGTCCCCGCGCTATTGAACACGCGGAACGTGATCTTTGCCGGGCTTCCCGTCGGTGCCGTCATCGTGAAGCGGAACCCGCTGTACTGCCGCGCGTCGTAGGACGCGCTCAGGTCGGAGTTCACGGTGATCGTCTGGACGTCGTGGAAGGCGTCGGTGCCGGTCTCGACGTACGAGCCGGTCGCGCCGACCACGCGATGCCGCGCGAAGTTGGCTTGATCGGTCTCATCGTACTGGAGGACCGCGTTGTTCGGTCCGAACGCGCCGGTCTTCTCCGGCAGCACGTCGAGGATGCCGTTTCCGCTCACACCCGACGGATCGTACTGCGTCGCGTACTGGACGCCGTTCGAATCGGTCGCCAGGTTCGAGATGACGAGGAACGAGCCGGGGACGACGTTCGCCGGCAAACTCGCCGAGGGACCGGTGGAGTATCCGTACAGCGTGGCGGTGTTGGTGCTCACCGTCTCCAACGGATAGGTATCCGTCTCGAGGGTCTGCACGTTCGTTCCGACGACGGGCGCCGGCGTGGTTATGACGATCGGCGGCGCCGAGGGCGACGTGGTCGTCGTGAGCGCGACGTTCGCGCTGTCGGTCTGCACCAGGGTGGGGTTGCTGTTGACGAGCTGCGTCGTCGTCGTGAGCTTCCCGGTGAAGCTGAAGCTGTCGCCGACGTTCGACGGCCGCTGCGAGCTCACGGTGACTTGACTCTTCCCGTTGGGGTTGCCGCGGCCCGCGGTCGTGTCGGTCGCGGTGACGTTGCCGGCACCGTCGACGGGACCCGCCGTAAACGCGCCTGCCGACGTGATCGAGCCGAGCGACGGGTTGTCGAGCGTGAAGGTGAAGTTCGTATCGAGGTACGGGAACCCGTTCGGCTCCGTCTCGGTCGCCGCGAACTGCGACGTGCTCAACATGCCGACCGGAAGGGTCGGCGTTTGGACCGTGACGACCGGCGTCGGGGCCGCACTGGCGTCCACCGACGCTTCGACGTAGAATGCGTAGTAGGTGCCGCTCGCGAGCGACATCCGTGAGTACAGAACGTTCCCGTCGGTCGAGGCTTTGCCGGCGGCGAACGTCACCGTGTCGACGTCGTCGAACGCGGTTCCGAGTCCGGCGAGCCGGAAGATCGAACCGCTCCCTGCGGGCCCCGTCGTCAGCGAAGCTTGCAGCGGCTTGAGCAGCGTCGCGCCGGTGAGCGTGACGGTGAACTCGACGACCAGGACGGCGCTCGCGCCGATCTTCTGCACCTTGCGGCCGGCGGACTGTAACGTCTTGGGTGCCGCGTTGTTCCCGAACACCGTGACGGAGAGCGTGCCCGGGCCGCTCAGCGCTCCTGCGGGCGCAGTGATGACGACCGTTTGCGTTCCGAGGGTCGTGGTGACCGATCCGCCGGCCGGGGTAACGGCACCGCTTTGCGTCACTGACGGAGGGGGCGCCACGCCCGTGTTGAGTGACGGTAGGTTCGCCCCACCGCCTTGGCATCCGGCCAGGCCCAGGGCGAGACAGGACATGATTGCGGCGCGTCGATAAGCCAAAACGCCGGTACCTCACGAAGAAAGAGCAAAGCCCAAAACGGCTCCGGCAGAGACCGGCACCAGGGCGGTGAGCGTTACATCGTGATCCAACTCACCCTGGCCTGCCGACCGTGCGTCGCTTCCGTACAATCTGCCGAGCAGAGCGTCAGCTTTCGGTAAAGCCCGCGGCGGCGGCACGGGGATGAAGGTCCGCAGCGTTTACCAAAAGACACCCGTGTCCCACTCATCGCAGAAGAGGTCCCGTTGAACCTTCGTCAGATCGCGCTTGCCGGGCTCGCCGCCCTTGCCCTCGGCGGTACAGCCGTCGCGCAGGTCGCTCCGATCGGCCAGTCCGCCCCGGGGACGCCTGCCCCCGCCGCGACGCCGTCCGCCGCACCGGGCGCCGGCGCGAGCCCGGCCCCGTCGGGCCGCCGCGGTCGCCGCGCGTCGAGCCCCAACCCGGAGCCAAGCGCCTCCGACACCCCCGAGCCACCGCAGTTCTCGACGATGGACGGCGTGTGGGAGGTGCAGGTCCAGCCCCTCAGCGGGAACGGGAAGACCCTGTACTCGCACTTCTACGTCACCCAGAAAGCGGACGCGCTGACGGGGACGTGGGTGCGCAACAACAACGAGAAGGTGCCGTTCACCGGGACGTTCGACGGACGGCTGTTCAAGCTGACCGCGACCGACGCGAAGAAGACCGTCGTCACGCTGAGCGGCTACGCGGAGAACTTCTCCGACATGGTCGGCCTGCTGACGACGGCCGACCCGAAGGACAAGGGCACGCCGTTCACCGCCGCCCATCGCAAGAAAGAGCGCGTCGGCGGCTACTGACCGTGATCCTCGCGGCGTGAGCGCCGAGGTGGCCGCCCTCGACGCGCGCCTGCTGCGCGCGATCGGCGACTACGAGCTCGACGACCCGGCGTTCCTCGCGCTCGCGCGCGACCTGTTCGCCTACCAGATCGCGCACAACGCACCCTACGCCGCGTTCGCGCGGTCAGCGGGTTTTGACGCTGCGCGGCTCCCCGAGCGGATCACCGAGATCCCCGCCGTCCCCGCTGCCGCGTTCAAAGAAGCGCGCCTCGCGACGTTCCCTCCGGCCGAGACCGCCGCGGCGTTCGAGACGAGCGGCACGACGAGCGGGCGCGGCGGCCGGCACGAATTGCCGACGACGCAGCTCTACGAAGCCGCGGTGCTCGCGTCGTTCGATCGCATGCTGCTCCCCGACGGCGCGCGCCTACGGTATCTGAACCTCGTCCCGGATCCGCGGCAAAACCCGCACAGCTCGCTCGGCTACATGCTGGCGACGATCGCGCAAGAGCGCGGCGACGGCGCGGGCGGATGGTACCTTCACGGGGACGCGCTCGACCTCGACGGACTGGTGCGCGACGTCGCGCGGGCGAACGCCGACGGCGTCGCCGTGTGCCTCGCGACGACGGCCTTCGCGCTGGTCGCGCTCCTCGACGCGCTCACGGCGCGCGGCCTGCGGCTCCCGCTCCCCGGCGGATCGCGCATCATGGAGACCGGCGGCTTCAAAGGGCGCACGCGCGTCGTCGAACGCACCGCGCTCTACGCCGCCGCGTCCGACCGGCTCGGCGTCGCGGTCGACGCGATCGTCGCGGAGTACGGGATGACCGAGCTGTCCTCGCAGTACTACGACTCCTTCGCGTCGCGCAGCCGGATCGAGCCGCGGGTCAAGGTCGCGCCACCATGGCTGCGCGCGATCGTCGTCGACGGCGATGGGCGCGCCGTTGCGAACGGCGTGGTCGGCGCGATCCGCCACGTCGACTTGGCGAACCGGGGCTCGGTGATCGCGATCGAGACCGAAGACCTCGGCGCGCTCGTCCCTTCCCTTCGACAGGCTCAGGACGGGCTCGGCGCAGGGCAGGCTGGGCTCGTGCTGCTCGGACGCGAGCACGGCGCCGAGCTGCGCGGCTGCTCGCTGGATGCGGAGACGCTGCTGGTGCGCCGTGCCTGAGGCGCGGGGCAGCTCGGGCGCGCTGCGCACGCTGCCCGCGAAGCGTATCGTCGCGTGCATCGCGGACGCGGCGAAGCGTTGGTGCGACGCCGACTACGCACCACGCCTGCGCGCGACCGCCGCAATCGCAGCGCGCCTCGGCTACAGCACGCCGGTCGTCGACTACGCACTGGACCGCCTCTTCGGCGGCGCGACCCGCGCGGCGCTCGAGTCCGCCATCGCGTCGGAGCTCGGCAGCGTCGACGCGCTCGACCGTGTCGCCGAACGCCGCGGTGCGCCGGCGGCGTGGGCGCGCGGCGTCGATCGCGTCGTCATCGTCTCGAGCGATACGACGATCGGCGTCGCGCTCGTCCCGGCGATCTTCGCGTTGTGCGCGAAGTGCGACGTCGTGGTCAAGGACCGCAGCGACGTGCTGGTCGCTGAATTCTTCGCGACGCTGGCCCAGGAGCATCCGGCGTTCGCCGGCGCGGCACGGGCAAGGACCTGGACCGGCGGCGACGATCCGGCGGAGGATGCGGTCCTCGGCGCCGCCGACGTCGTGGTGGCGTTCGGAGGCGACGAAGCGCTGTACGCGATTCGCGCCCGCTGCGCGACCGAGGCACGTTTCGTCGCGTTCGGACACCGAGCGAGCATCGGACGGCTGACGCGGGACGACGTCGCCGAGTTCGATGACGATCGCGCGGAGCGCGTCGCGCGCGACGCGCTGCTCTACGACGGCGAAGGGTGTCTCTCGCTGCACGCGCTGTTCGTCGAAGCGGACGGTGACGCACTGCGCCGCGTCGGCGCGACGCTTGGGGCAGCCTGCGAGCGCGTCGCGCTCGAGTTCCCGGGCGGCGCGCGTTCCCCACAGCGCACCGCCGCGGTCGCCGCCTATCGCGGAATCGCCGCGTTTCGCGCGGCGGGCGGACACGGCGACGTGCTGCGTGCCGCCGACGTGACGCTCGTCGTCGACTCGCCGGCCGGTGAGCCGCCGCCTTTTCTGCCGCGCGTCGTCCCGTTGATCTCCGTCACCGGAGACGACGCGATCGCGCGCTACGTGGCTGCCCAGCACCTCCCGGTGCAGGCGCTCGGGGTCACCGCGGCCGACGCCCTCGCGCTCGCGCTCGCCGAGCAGATCGGTGCCGTCCGCGTCGCGCCGTTCGGCACGCTGCAGACGCCGCCGATCGGCGGCCATCACGGCGGCGCACCGCGCGTCGCCGACTTCATCCGCTGGATCGATCGCGAATGACCCTTCGGCGTGTCACGCTGAGCCTGTCGAAGCGCCAGGGTGACGAAGCGAATGGATAACGGCGACCTCGAGTCGATCGTTACCGCGATCCCCGGGCCGTTCTCGCGCGCGCTCGCTGCCGAGCTCGCGTCGTACGAGGCGCCCGGGGTCACCTACCTCGGCGACGATTACCCGGTGTTCTGGGCGAGCGCGTCGGGCGCGACGGTGACCGACGTCGACGGCAACCGGTATCTCGACCTGACCTCGGCGTTCGGCGTCGCCGCAACCGGTCATACGAACCCGCACGTCGCGGACGCGATCGCCGCGCAGGCACAGCGTCTGATCCACGGGATGGGCGACGTTCATCCGACCGAAGCGCGAACGCGGCTGCTGATGCGACTCGCCGAGCTCGCGCCCGGCGATTTGATGAAGACCTACCTCTCGACCTCGGGCGCGGAGGCGATCGAGTTCGCGCTGAAGACCGCGCTGCTGGCAACCGGAAAGCCGCGCACCATCGCCTATCACGGCGCGTACCACGGGCTCTCGCTCGGCGCGCTCGAGGTCGCCGGAATCGAGAAGTTCCGCACCCCGTTCGCGCCGCTGGTCGCCGACCGCGCGACCTTTCTGCCGTATCCAGGTTCGGACGCGGCGGTCGAATCCGCGATCGGTGACGTGCGCGACGCGCTCGACCGCGATCCGGATGTCGGCGCCGTTCTGCTCGAACCGATTCAGGGGCGTGGCGGCGTGATCGTTCCGCCCGACGGTTTCCTGCGCGCGCTGCGCGAGCTCTGCTACGCGCGCGGCGTGCTGATGATCCTGGACGAGATCTACACCGGCTTCGGACGCACCGGCACGATGTTTGCCTGTCAGCGCGAAGACGTCGTCCCCGATTTACTGTGCGTCGGCAAGGCGCTCGGCGGCGGCGTTCCGCTCGCGGCGACGATCGGCTCCGCGCGCGTCATGGAGGCGTGGCCGGCCAGCACCGGCGAGGCGTTGCACACCTCGACGTTCCTCGGCAACCCGCTCGCGTGTGCGGCGGCGCTCGCCAACCTCGACGAGATCGCGCGGCTCGACGTTCCCGGGCTCGTACGCGCACGCGAGCCGGCGCTGGGGGAGCGGCTCCGCCGGCTGCGTAGCCTCTCGGCGGTGCGGGACGTTCGCGGCCGCGGTTTCCTGTGGGCGGTGGAATTCGCCGGGGCGGCAATCGCGAACCGCGTCGTCGTGCGCGGGCTCGCGAAGGGCGTCATCCTGCTGCAATCGGGGCCGACCGGGACGTCGATCACCATCGCGCCGCCGCCAACGATCGGCGACGAGCAACTCGCGCGCGCGCTCGAGCTGTTCGAGGAAGCGGCGCGCGAGATGGAGGAGGCAACGTGAGCAAATTACGAGTCGGGATCGTGGGGTCAGGGTTCGGCGGCGCCGTCCACGCCCCGGCCTACGCGCTCCATCCGCGCTTCGAGGTGGTCGCGATCGCCTCGCCGTCGAGCGCCGCGCGCGTTGCGCGCGAACGCAAGATCGCGCACGCGTTCCGCTCGACCGAGGAGATGCTGGCCGGCGTCGAGCTCGACGTCGTCTCCGTCGCCTCGCCACCGTTCGACCATCACCGCTCGGTGCTCGCCGCGCTGGCGGCCGGCAAGCACGTACTGTGCGAGAAGCCGTTCGCGCTGACCGTCGCCGAGGCCGACGAGATGCTCGCGGCGAGCGAACGCGCCGGAACCGCCGCCGCGCTCGCGTTCGAGTTCCGCTACGTCCCGGCGATCATCGCGATCAAGGAACTGATCGACAACGGTCATCTGGGCGCGCTCCGCGAGATCGAGGTCGCGCGCCTGAGCCGCGAGCTGCTCGAACGCAACACCAACCGCGGCGCGTCGTGGTGGTTCTCGCGCGAAAAGGGCGGCGGGCTCGCGAACGCCGTGATGCCGCACTTCTTCGACCTGGCGAACTACCTCGCCGGGCGACCCGCCCGTGAGACCCTGGGGATGCTTCGCACCGCGAACCCACGCCGCACCGGTCCCGGCGGCGAGACGTTCGAGAGCGACGTCGCCGACGGCGCGTTCGCCTACGCCGATCACGGCCTCGGGCTGGTCGCGCGTTGCAGCGCGGACGCGACGACCGTGGTCGAGTCGACGACCGTCGCGGTGCACGGCGAGACGCGCAGCGTGGTCGCGAACGGAACGTTCTTCGGCGACCTCAGCGTGTTCACGATCGCGGACGACGAGCAGGACGAGCTCGAGATCGCACCCTCGCCGCATGCAAAGCACGCCGTCGTCCACGGCAACCTGCCGTTCTTCCTGCCGCTGCTCGACGCGTTCGCGGAACGGATCGACCTCGGTACGCCGGGGGTGCCGACCTTCGCCGACGGCCTGGCAGCGCAGCGCCAGCTCGACGCGATCGGGTACGGCCGGACGGGCTAAGCTGCGCGCTACGGGTGCGCCGCTGCGTCCGCGTTCCCGGCGTTGAGCCGGCCCGCGCCCTGACGCGTGGCTGAGATCCCGGGCAGCGCATCGGCGTTTGATTGCAGGAGCGCGAGCACCGTCGCCGGGCGAGCGAACGCGGGCCACCGTGGTAGGCCTCCATCAGCGTGATCGTCCCGGCGACCTGCGGCGTCGCTTGCGAGGTTCCGTTGAACAGCACGCGGCACACGCCGCCTGCGTTGGTGCAGCGGTCCGCGGCGAACGCGGCGGTCGTGGTCGAATAGCCTTCGATCCAGTGCGGGAAATCGTTATCGCTGGTTGAGGTCGCGTCGCCCCCGGGCGCGACCAGCGTCGGGCCGGAATTCGAGTAGGACGCGACCGTCTCGGCCGTGATCGAGGCGTAGGTGTTTGCGACGAGATTCGTCACCCCGGATGCGCCGACCGCGATCACGCCGGGATATGCTGCCGGAAAGTCCGGCTGGTTGCCGTCGGCCGATTTCCCGAACTCGTTGCCGGCCGCCGCGACGACGGCGACGCCGCCGGCGAGCGCGAACGCGACCGCGGCCTGCTCCCCGGCGTCCGAGCCTTTGCTCTGCGGTGAGCCGAGACTCAGGCTGATTACCGACGCTCCGTTCGCAACTGCATCGCGGATCGCCGCGGCCTCGTCGGCGGTGTCGGCGGCCGTACAGTCGCTGGCAGCCGTCGCGGGCGGGAAGATGTCGTACGCCTGCAGATGCGTCGCGTATCCGACGCCGGCGAACCCATAGGAGTTGTTCGTCGCCGCCGTGGCGAGTCCCGAAGTATTGGTACCATGACCGTTCGTGTCCTGAACGACGCCGTTGCCGGTCGCCTTGACGCCGCCGACGATGCGCTCCTTCACGTCGAAGACGAAGTCGGGGTTCGTCTCGTCGACGCCGGTGTCGATCACGGCGACCGAGACGGGCGCCGAGCCGTGGCTCAGTGCCCACGCTGCGGAATCGACGTTCGTCTTGTACAGGTACCACTGGTCGACGTTGTCGAGATACTGGTCGTTCGCGACGCCATCGCTCGCGAGCGAGCGATAGTGCACCGGCTGGACATCGGCTACCGCAGGATTCTGCCGCAGTAACGCAGCTTGCGCGGCGGCATCGGTCCCGGGTGCGAGCGTCACCGCACGCAGCATCGCCCCGTTCGTCGTCCCAAGGTCGACCGCGCCCACGACGGTCGCGGCCACGCTCTGCACGGAAAAAGAACGTCACGCTCGCACCGCCGAGGTGGCAGGCCCGCCCCGTCTGAACTGGTAGCCTTGGCGGGAAAGGGGAAGCTTACCTAGGGGTAAAATACCGCTAGCGCAGGGGGAGGGTGTATATGAGGTTCCTCGGTGCTCGCGTTGGCATTGCCATCGTGCTGACGTCGTTGGCCCTGCACGGGTGCACCGGGCGGAACGGCGCTCGTATCGTTCCGGCTGTCACCTCGGGAACTTCGAATTCGGGTTCCTCGAAATTGGAGACGCCGCGCTCGCTCTCGCCGGGATCCTTTCACCCGCCACCTATGCGCGCTCCGGCAACGGCGCTCCCCATGTCGGGAGCGAGGCACATCCGAAGCGCGATCCAACTGCTAGGCTGGTCGGCGCTCCCTGGGGCTTTGAGCTTTGTAGCAGCGAGTCCGGATGGCTCGGTTTGGGGGCTAGGGGCCGGCTCGGGCGACACCCTGATCTACCACTACGTCAGTGGTTCCTGGACGTACGTACAAGGCGCAGCTTCGCGTCTCGCCGTCGGACCGGACGGAACTCCTTGGGCGGTCACCGCCGCCGGTAATATCTACTACTATCAAAATGGCACGTGGAATGGGATCGCCGGCGGAGCGAGCGACATTTCGGTTGGCGCGGACAGTTCCGTCTACGTGGTCTCGAATCAGGGCGGCGGGCAGTACGGCTACGGAATTTGGCACTTCGCGGGCGGGACATGGACGCAGCTTCCCGGCGCCGGCGTACGGGTTGCAGCGTCGTGGGACACGGGCACCTACGCCGGCGGCATCGCTCCCGGCGGCTTCTACCTGCTCAATGCGCTCGGCGAAATCTATTACTACACCGCCGCGAACGCCTACGTTCAGCAACCAGGTACGGCGTCGGCGATCGCGCCTACGACGATCGGGGGATACTTTTCCCTGTCGTACCCTGCCGATACGAGCGGCAACGGAAACGCGATCTCGTACAGAGATGTTGCTACGGGCACCTCCGTAACGCAACCCGGGGCTGCCTTTGGCGTCTCGACAAATACGAACTACGCGTATGTCGTCGGTCAAGGAAACGTTGCGTACCAGTCGAGCGTGACGCCGAACCCTGTAACGGTTCCGATTATATGGGACGACTCGCGGCGCGAGCTTGAAAGCGTCGCGACGAGTTCCGGCGGTCCCCGTCTGACCGTATTGCAGGGAACCTCCAACACGCTGACGGTGTATTGCACAAACTGCTATGACGGCGGCGTTGGCGGGCTCGGGAACCCATTCTCGGTCAATTGGTTCTCCTACGGAGCGCCAGCCGGCATTGCGGTGAGCTTCCAGCCGGCGCAGACAACGGGGGCTTCCGCGTCTTCGATGTTCGTGACAGCTGCCTGGAGCGCACCGCCGGGCAACTACAATTTTACGTACTACGTCTGCCGAGTTGACATCCCCGACGTCTGCAGCGATTACACGGTCGTCGACCTGATCGTTCTGGCTGCTGTTACCGGGCCGACCGGGGACCAGATCCCACCTGCCATCTGGAATCAAGCAAACGCTGACCGCTGCCAACCGGGTTCGGGATCGCTTGGCAATGGGTGCGCAATCGCAGTCAACAAAGTGCTATACAAGGCGCTAGGCCACACCATCCCCACGAGCAACAATGACACCTCGTACCTCTGCCATACTACTCTTCAGCATCCGCATTTTTGCCAACAGTCCTGGGTCCCGGACGTTATTGAATGGGGTCTGGCGAAAGGCTACCTCCGGCAGGTCGCGGAGCAGGACGCACGCGCCGGCGACCTCACCGTGCAAGACGGTACTCGACCGGCCGAAGGCATGCAACATATTGGGTTCTGCGAGTCGCAGTTCTGCCAGAGCGCGCTGTCCAATTCGGGCAGTAGTGGCACGCTTTGCAATTCAACCGGCCCAGGGTTTAGTACTCAAGAACCAGGCGGCTGGTTGCCGTGGGGATTAGGCCCAGCCGCGTACCGTGTACTGAAGTGAGGCTCGTAGCATGCGAACGATAATTCAAGCTGTCGGCGTCGTTGTCTTGGTCTCGCTCCTTGCGATTCCGCGCCCGGCCTCGGCTACTGTTCAGGACGACGTCACGAGCATCACGAAATCCGCGTTGCAAGCGACGCTGGGACTCACGAATGTCCAGGTGAACTATGTCAGTGTGATCGGACAGTGGGGTTTCACGAGCTGGACGGTGGGTGAAGGTGGCGGCGATACAATCATGGAGCAAATCAACGGTACGTGGAACGTCCTTGCCATGGGACATGGCCAAATGAACGCGACATTGCTCACGCAAGGCGTAGGTGTGCCGCAGGATATCGCCGTGGCTCTCATGTACGGCTCATGTCCGCCGCTCAAACGCCACGTAAACAGACAACCCCTGAGCATGTCCGTCCGACGCATCGACAAGCACGGCAAACGGATCGACTCGATCATCCGTTGTCCTCATTAGGGCCGAACGAGACGCCGTCCCGGATCGGGCGAAGCCGACCCTGTCTGACTGCTACGGTAGCGTGAACCCTGCGGCCACCGTCGTCATCGTGATCGTGCCGATCGTGCATTTCGATGCGGAGTTGCAGGTGACGGCAGCGCCGCCGAACTGATCGCCCGCGTTGATCGTCCCGTCGCCGTTCGCGTCGTACCAGACGCCGACACGGTAGTTCCCGGTCGCCGCCGGAACGTCGCCGATCCGGAAGTTGCCGCTCGCATCGACCGGAACCCCGCCGGGATAGTTCGCGTCGAGGATCACCGGCTTGTTCGACCCGGAGTTGCTGTACGCGAACGCGACCGTCTGCGTCGGGCTGGTCTTCTGCGCGACGGGCCCGCTATACGCTCCGGTGTCGCTGAACAGAAGCGCGATCGCCTTGTACACGTTGAGGCGGCCGTGGCCCTGGTGCGGATCGCCGATGTTGTCGGCGGTGTCGTCGATCAGCTGCGCGACGCGCGCCGGGGTGAGCGAGTGGTGACCGCCGACCGAGATCAGCAGCGCGGCTGCGGCGCTGACCTGCGGCGTCGCCTGCGAGGTGCCGGCGAAGAACGCGCTGCAGGATGTCGGCGGGCTCGGAGTCGTGCACTTGTCGGTCGCGAAGTTCGCCGTCGAGGTCGAGTAGTTCCAGATCCAGTGCAGCGGGTTCACGTCGTTGCTGCCGGGATCACCGCCCGGCGCGACGACGCCGAGTCCGGG
Source organism: Vulcanimicrobiota bacterium (assembly GCA_003168375.1). Classification (GTDB taxonomy): domain Bacteria; phylum Vulcanimicrobiota; class Vulcanimicrobiia; order Vulcanimicrobiales; family Vulcanimicrobiaceae; genus Vulcanimicrobium; species Vulcanimicrobium winogradskyi. The sequence continues at coordinate 316,190 of PMSI01000003.1, read as the reverse complement.
GCCGTACTGCGAGTACGGCGCGACGTACTCGGTCGCGCCCGTGAACTGGCCCGGGTTGGCCGTGTCATGCAGGGAGGTGGCACCGACCGAGATCACGTTGTCGTACGCGGCCGGATAATCGAGCACGAGATGCGGCGTCCCCGACTCGCCTCCGTCGGCATCGTTGCCGGCGGCCGCGACGACGACGACACCACCGGTGATCGCGGCCTCGATCGCGTCGTGCTCGCCCTGATCGAACCCGGCCGCGTTGAAGTCCGTTCCGTAGTCCTGCGCTGCGCCGAGGCTGAGGCTGATCACGTCGGTGCCCTTTGCCACGGCATCGTTGATCGCCGAGACTTCGTCCGCGACCGACGCCGTCTGGTCGTGGCTGCTGGCGGTCGCGTCGGGGAAAATGTTGTACGCGAGCAGCCGGACGCTGTACCCGGCGCCGGCGAAGCCGGTCGTGTTGTTGGTCAGCGAGCCCGCGATTCCCGAGACGTTCGTGCCGTGCCCGTTGGTGTCCTGAGCGGTGGTCGTCTGATACCCCTTCGAGAAGTCGATCTTCGCCGAAAGGTCGGTATTGGTCAGATCGACGCCCGTGTCGATGATCGCGATCTTCGCGCTTGCGCCCAGGTTGTACGACCACGCGTTCGGGAAACCGTCGGCGAAGAGGTACCACTGGTCGTGGTTGTTCCCGTGCAGGTCGTTGACGGTGGTAGCCGGGCGGCCGAGCGGGATGCGGTTGTGCACCGGAAAGACGTCCGCGACGTCGCTTTGCGTGCGCAGCTTGGCGGCGAAGGAGGTTGCATCGGTTGCGGCCGGGACGCGGACGAAGCGCTCGTACGTGCCGCCGACGGTCGTGATCTCGGAGCCGTTGATCGTCCCTTCGGACGCGGCGATTTGCTGCGAGCGCGTGCGCATCTGCGCGGCCGCGCCGCGATAGCGCACCAGCAGGGTCGTCGCGTCGATGCCCGGGCCGCTGAAGCGCCGGATCCCGCGCTGCACCTCGTTCACGCTGCGCGCGGCAGTGCTGCTGCGGCGGATCGACTGCAGTGAACTCAGCAGGATCGCGCCGGTCGAGTCGCCCGCCTGGTTGTAGAACAGCGTGTGGTTTCCGTTGAACTGCTGAGCGACGCTGACCACGTACGGGCTGGCCGCGGCCGGTACGAACACGTAGTTCCACGGGTGCGGCCCGTTCTGAGGCGTGTCGGTGGTCGTCGTCGTCCCGGTGAGGTACGAGCAGGTCTGCGTCGTCACCGTCGGATCGATGCGCTGCACCGCCAGACCCGACGGGTTCGAGGTCAGCGTGTAGACGCTGCTCCCGGGCAGGGTTTGCGGAGCGAGGCTCTTGCAGCCCGGCGTGGTCGTCGGCGTCGCGGTCGGCGTCGGGGTCGGCGTCGACGGCGTCACTTTGCTGCCGCCGCCGCCACCGCTGCACGCGGCGAGGATCGCCGCCGCTAGGATCGGGAGCAGACGGTGGATCGGACGAACGGTCATGCGCATGCTTTCTACGGAACGCCGGTCTGTGCGAGAACGTCGCGTTCGATCCGGCGCCAGAGCAAGCCCAGGGCGGCGACGGTCGCGCGTTCTCGTATGTCGGCACGGTTGCCCGGAAATGTGAGCCGCCGTGTCTCGATCTCACCGGCCCCAAATGCCAATGCGAACCATACCAGTCCTACCGGCTTTTCCTGAGTCCCGCCTGAAGGCCCGGCAATCCCCGTCGTGGCGAGCACCACGTCGGCTCCGAGGCGTTGGCGAGCCCCCCGCGCCATCGCGACCGCCGTCTCCTCGCTGACCGCGCCCGTGTTCTCCAGCGTCAGCTCCGGAACGTTCAGAAGCCCGGTCTTGACGTCGTCCGCGTAGGCCACCACCGCGCCGCGGAACGCGGCCGACGCCCCGGCGACCCCGACGATCGCGTCCGCGACCGCGCCGCCGGTGCATGATTCGGCGGTAGCGAGCGTCAGCCCGCGCTCGGCCAGCCGCCTCACGATCGCGCCCGCGAGCGTCGTCTCGTCGTCGCCGTAGTAACCGCTGCCGATCCGCGTTCGCAGCTCGGCGGCCACCGGCGCGATCATCGCCTCGGCACGTTCGCGGCTGTCCGCCTTGGCCATCACCTTTACGTCGACGCGGAAGCCGTGGGCCAGGACCGCGATCTTCGGATTCTCGAGCGTTCGGAAGAGGTCTTCGATCCGGCGGTCGAGGTCGGACTCGCCGATCCCGACCGTGTGCAGCGTCTTGGTGTAGATCGCTTCGCGCAGGCCGAACCGCGGCACGAGCCACGGGACGAGCCGCTCCTCGAGCATCGGCTTCATCTCGCGCGGCACGCCGGGCATGCACGCGACGAAGCGGCCGTCGTCGCGCAGCGCGACGAACCCCGGCGCGGTGCCGTGCGGGTTGTCGAGGACGATGCAGCCTTGGGGCAGGTACGCCTGACGCCGGTTGTTCTCGGTCATCGTGCGCCCGAACGACCGGAAGCGCTCCTCGATCGCGCGCAGCGAGGGTTCGTGCAGCACGAGCTTCTTCCCGACCGCGCGCGCGACGGCGTCTTTGGTGAGATCGTCGACCGTCGGACCGAGGCCGCCGGTGGTGATCGCACCGTCGGCACGCTCGAGCGCGCCGGTCAGCATCACGGCGAGCCGATCGGCGTTGTCACCGACCGAGTGCTTCGCGTAGACATCGACGCCGTGGTCGGCGAGCACGCGCGCGACGTGCGCACTGTTGGTATCGACGAGGTGACCGAGAAGGATCTCGGTCCCGATCGTCACGATCTCGACGGACGCCATGGGTCAGGGTTTGCCCCTGCAAGCGCCGTTCCCCGGGTCAGCGCCGCCTTCCGGCGCGCGGCTCGTCAGAACGTGTCGGCCAGCGTCGGCGCGTACGGGTAGACGTGCGTCATCCAGCCGTAGACGTTATCGAGGAAGACGCCGCCGGCCGCGTCGCACGCCGCGCGGGTGGTGATCGAACCTTCGAAACCGAACGGCGCGCGTTCCGCGTGCGTGCGCAGCGGCGGGCTGTCCTTCTGCGGGACGCAGATGTTGCGATGGCTGTGCCAGTGCCCGAGCGCGAGCGGGATCCGCTTGTCGAGCTCGTCCATCGACGCGCTGATCGGAGCGGTGAACATCACGCCGGCGAGCTCGAAACCGCTCGTCGTCCGGCGGTAGAGGATCGCCGCGGGCGCGTCGGGGTCGAGGTGGTCGTGGTTGCGCGCGAGGTTCTCGAACTTGAAGAAATGCTTGAGCGAACCGACCGGGACGTCCTCGCCCTCCTTCCGGTACCCGTCGCGCTCGGCCGCCGCGGGGTCGTGGTAGCGTACGAGCTCTTGCCGCAGGATCGCGAGCAGCCGTTGCGTGTGCCCCATCTCGTCCGGCGGAACGACGTCGCGCCGCTCGCTCATCCGCGTATGCCCGTACGCGTCCATCCCCATCCCGCTCGAAGCGGCCGGCTTGGTGGCTGAAGGGTGCGCTGCGCAACCCGCCGTCAGCAGGCCGGCGAAGAGCACGGCGATCGCAGTCGTTCGCATAGCTCCCAGCATGAGCGAGCCGCTTCGGAAGAACCTGAGACGCTCAGTCGGCTCCGTGCGGGGCGAGGCCGGCCGGCTCGTCTTCGAACCACTGCGGATATGTCGCGCGAACCTCGAGCGCGAACCCGTCGGCGGCGTCGATCATCTCCTGCCGGCGCGCGGCGGCGTCTCCGGCGAGCCGCGTGCGATTGCGGCGCTTCTGTTCCGCGAGACGGTCGATGAAGCGCGCGAACTTGCCGTCGAGCGCGCGCTGCAGCGCTTCCTTGAGGAGCTTGCCGACGCGCGGCGCGACGCCGCCGGTCGAGATTCCGATTCGGACCGGGCCGGCGCGCACGATCGCCTGCATCGCGACGAAGCCGTAACGCGGCTGGTCGATCGTACACAGCAGGAACTTGTGCTCGTCGGCCAGCGCGCGCAGCCGGCCCGAGAGCGCAGCGTCCGGCGGCGTCGAGATCACGAAGAACGCGCCGGCGACGTCATCGTCGCGCAGCGCCGCGGGGTCGGTGATCCAGCGCACCTCGGCGTCGACTTCGCGCAATGCAGCCACCTTCTCGATCGCCTCGCGATCGTCAGCCGCGCCGATGACGACGCATGTGCGTCCGACCAGATTCAGGCTGACCGGATAGAACCCGTGCGGCGGCAGCGGATCGCCCGCGTCCACCTCAGAGATCCACCGGGCGAAGGTAAAACTCGTTGATCGCCGTGCCGGAGACCAGCGCGGTCGTCGGGAGGTGCCGCTTCCAGTGCGTCGCGTCGACGCGCCGGCGCACCAGCCGCACGTCGGCAGCACCGTGGCCGCGTGCGACGATCGCGTCGTCTTTGTAGCCGAGCAGGATGAGGTTCAGGATGCGGTCCGCCTTCGCGTACGTGATCCCGAGGTCGCGCTCGTCGGTCTGATTCGCTTCGAGATCGGCGCTCGGCGGCTTGTCGACGACGTCGTTCGGAACGCCGAGGTGACGCGCGAGCGCCCACACCTGCGTCTTGTAGAGGTCGCCGATCGGGTTCACCGGCGGCGTGTCGTCGGCGTGCCAGGTGAAGTAGCCCATGAGCCGCTCCGTCTTGTTGCCGGTGCCGACCGGGAGCGCGCCGCGGCGCGCGGACTGATCGAACAGCACCAGCATCCGCATCCGCGCCATCACGTTCCCCTTGCGGCGCGGATCGGCATCGGGCGCGTGTTTGAGGTAGCCGTCGACCGCGTCGGAGATCTCGATCGTCTCGGCGTTGATTCCGAGCGCGTCGACGATGCGCTGCGCGTCGGAGAGCGAGCTCGGGCTCGAGGTCCGGTACGGCATGCGGATCGCATAGACGTTCTGCGGACCGAGCGCGCGGGCGCACAGGTATGCGACCAGTGCGCTGTCGATCCCGCCGGAGAGTCCGAGGATCGCCCTGCCGATCCCGCGCCGCACCACCAGCTCGTCGTGCAGGAACGCTTCCAGCCAGCGCGCGGTCAGCGCCGCGTTGATCACGAGCGACGGCTCGTCGAGCGGCGCCTCGATGAGCGGCATCGTCACGGCGACTCCTCGAGCCGCCGCATCACCGGGATCTCGTCGTCGAGCCAGAGGTCGGGGAGTACCGCGGAGAGATCGCCGAGCAGCGGGATCGTCGCGCGCGCGAGATCGACTTCTTCGCGCTCGAGGTTCACGGTGATGATGCAGCTCTCGAGCGGCCCGGCCGAGGCCAGCAGATCGCCGCGCGGCGAGAACGCGCACGTCCCGCCCGACATCCCCTTCCCGCCTTCGAAGCCCGTCAGGGCCGCGTACAGCACGTAGACGCCGTGCTCGGCCGCCGCCGACGAAAGGATCGCCTTCCACCGGGTGTTGCTCTCCAGCTCGTCGCCGCCGCACAGCCCGCGGCCGGGCGACGCACTTGGGACGATGATGAGCCGCGCGCCTTTGAGGGCCGCGATCGTCGGCATGATCGCGTGCCAGGCGTCCTCGCAGATCAGGATCGCGGCGGTCCCGAACGGCGTCTCGAACGTCGCCAGCCGGCGGCCGCGCGTGAGGAAGCGCTCCTCGTCGAAGACGCCGTAGGTCGGCAAGAACATCTTGCGGTGGACGTGTACGATGTGCACGCCGTCCGGCTCGCCGCACCGCACGTAGATCGCGCTGTTGTGGAACGTGCCGGCGACGTTTTCGTAGAAGCCGGCGACGATGTCGCACGGTGCGGCCGCCCCTGATGCGCGCCACTGCTCGTCGATGCGCTGGGCCATTGTCGGCGCATCGACCGCGAGCTCGTAGACCGCGCCTTCCAGGAAATACCCGGTCAGCGCGGCCTCCGGAAACACGATCAGCTCCGGCGCCTTCGGCGCGAGTCGCGCGAAAATCGCGCGCATCGCCGCGAGGTTCGCCGGTACGTCCCCCTTGCGCGGCTTGAACTGGACCAGCGCTGCAAGCAAGGTGCTATTTCGCTACTGCGAGCGTCGGCGTCGTGCGCAGCCGCTCGGCGAGCTCCTCCGCGGGATAGGTGAGGATCTCGACCAGCGTCGGGTGGAGGTGCGGGATGCGTGCGTAGTCCGCAACGGTCGCGCCGTACGCCATCGCGACGATCAGCGGCTCGATCAGATCGGAGGCGTCGGGGCCAAGGATCGCCGCGCCGAGGATGCGGCCGTCCTGCGGCGCCGCCATCATCTTCACGAAGCCCTGCGTCCGCCCGAGCGCGACCGCCTTGCCGTGATCGTTGAACGGATATGACGCGGTGAGGTACTCCACGCCCGCGGCTTGCAGCTCGCGCTCGGTCTCGCCGACGATGGCGACCTGCGGATCGGTGAAGACGGTATGCGTCTTGCTCAACCGGTAGTCGGCCCGTTCGCGCGCGCCGGTCGCCGCGTTGCGCCCCGCGATCTCACCCTGCTGGATCGCGACGTGTACGAGCAGGTACTCTCCGGTGACGTCGCCGACGGCGTACACGTCGGGGTTCGTCGTGCGCAGCGTGTCGTCGACGGCGATCCCGGTGATCTCGTGGTACTCGACACCCGCCTTCTCGAGCACGAGACCGGCGACGTTCGGGATACGGCCCAGTGCGTAGAAGATCTCGTGCGCCGCGACCTCATGCTCCTCGCCGGCCTTCACGTAGTGGACGACCTTCATCCCGTCACGGATGGTGACGCGGTGGACTTGCCCGCCCGTCTCGACCCGGATACCCTCCTCGCGGAAGTACTCGGTCAGCCCGGTCCCGATGTCGTGGTCCTCGCCCGAGAGCAAGTGCGGCGAACGCAGCACGATCGTCGTCGGCACGCCGGCGCGATGGAAGAACTGGCCGAGCTCGCTCCCGACGTATCCGCCGCCGAGCACGATCAGCGACTTCGGGGGCGCCTCCAGGTCGAGCGCGGCGTCGCTGTCGATGAAGCCCGCTTCGGCGAGCCCGGGGACCGCAGCCGGCGCGACGCTGCTTCCGGTCGCGACGATGAAGCGCGGTGCGTAGAGCACCTCGTCGCCGACGCGCAGCGTCGTCGGCGACTCGAACCGCACCGCCCCTTGAAACACCGGGAACGTCTCGATCCCGGCGATGCGGTAGTCGGCCCAGCCGCGCACGAGCGTCCGCTTGCGCTCCGCCAGCTTGCGATAGTCGAGCTCGGGTACGCCGGCGCGCACCGCGAGCTCGTCGGCTTTGCGGATCTCGTGGAGCAGGTCACCGGTCGCGATCAGCGTCTTTGAGGGCATGCACCCGCGCAGGATGCAGAGACCGCCGAGGGGGCCGTGGTCGACCAAGGCAACCGCTGCGCCCAAGTCGCGTGCGGTGCGAGCGGCAGCGTAACCGCCGCTGCCGGCGCCGATCACGATGACATCGAATCGATTCGGAATGGTGCTGCTCCCCGGGGACTCGAACCCCGTGAGTGATGACACGCTGGACGAAGCGGACGGTTCCGGCGGCACGGTACCCCGTTTAACCTGAGCGAGGACGATCCATGCAGGCAACCGGCGCCGCTCGCGCGGAACGAGGCGGACCGTGGATCTCGCGTTCGTCGGTGCCGTCCGATCGAAGCCCCTCGCCTTCGTCGCCGCCGCCGGGCGCCCGGCCGTCGCCGCCGTCGGCATCGCCGGGCTCACCGTCGGATTCTTCCTTTGGTACGAGCTCGCGCTGCGCGGCCCGCACGGAGCCGCTTTCCTCGACCTCACCTGGGTGCTCTCGCTCGTGGTGGGCGTCGCCGGTACCTACGGCGGCTGGATCGCGTACTCGCGGTACTTCGCGCGGCGTGCTCGCGTCGACGAGAAAATCGCCCTGCAGTACGACGCGATCTCCTGGTCCGCGCTCGTCCTGCTTTGGGGGGTCCTGCTCCCCCCCAGCGGCGGACTTGGCACGGGGCGCGCGGTCGGAATCGCGGTCGCCGCGTTTGTCCTGGCCAAGCTCGTCGTCGCCGCGCGCTTCAACCGCACCGTCCGCGACGTCGCGCTGACCTTTCTCATGACGCGGCTCCCGATGATCGCGATCGCGGAGCTCGCCGCGATGGTGATCGGGCAGCGACCCGGCGTGCACTACGCCGCCTCGACGAACCCGATGCTCGCGGTGTGGGGGCGCTGGGACGCCGAGCACTATCTCTCGATCGCGAAGTTCGGCTACTCCGGCACCGAGCCCGCGTTCTTTCCGCTCTACCCGCTGCTCATCCGGATCGTGGGCGCGGTCACGGGCTCGCAGCTGATCGCCGGCCTGATCATCTCGAACGCGGCGAGCTTCTTGGCGCTGCTCTATCTCTACAAGCTGATCGAGCACGAGTACAATCGTCACGTCGCGCAGCGCGCGACGTTCTACGTCTCGATCTTCCCGACCGCGATCTTCTTCTCGGCGGTCTACAGCGAGTCGCTCTTCCTGTTCCTGACCGTCGCGTCGTTCTACTACGTGCGCGAGCGCCGCTGGGTGCTCGCCGGTGCCTTCGGCTTCCTGGCGGCGCTGACGCGCGCCGAAGGCGTGCTGCTGGCCGCACCGCTGTTCATCGAATGGGTGATCGCGGCGAAGGAAGGGGGGCGAGAGTTCTTCCGCTACTGGGTCGACGACGTGCTGAAGCCGCTGATCGGGATGGCGCTGGTGCCGCTCGGCCTCGCGACCTACACGGCGTACCTGTGGGTGCTCAGCGGCGACCCGCTCCGCTTCTCGCACGTCCAGTCGCACTGGGGACGGCACTTCGCACCGCCCTGGGTGTCGTTCGCCAACACGGTCCAAAAGATCGCTCATGCGCAGGCACCGCAAACGATCGCCAACGAGGCGCTCGAACTCGCGTTCACGCTGCTGATGCTGACCGTGCTCTTCGTCGGGATGCGCCGGCTGCGCCTCTCGTACGTCGTCTACATGGCGCTCTCGGTCCTGATCCCGATGTGCACGGGCAGTCTGATGAGCATGCCGCGGTTCGCGCTCGTGCTCTTCCCGATGTTCGCGCTGTTCGGCCTGTGGGGTGCGCGGCCGACGTTCGGCAACGCGTACGTCGCGTTCTCGCTCCCGCTGCTCGGGCTCTTCACCGTGCTGTTCGCCGACTGGTACTGGGTGGCATGAGCGCGCCGAGCACGAACATCTTCGAGCGCGTGCGGCAGCGGCGCGGCGTCCGGCAGTTCGTCAAGTTCGGGATCGTCGGCGCGTCGGGGTTCTTGGTGAACCTGATCATCTTCACGCTCCTGCAACGCGTCGTTCCGAACCACGCGGCGGCCGGACCGTACTACGCGATGTACTCGGTCGCGTTCCTGTCCGGCGGCGTCTCGAACTATTTCCTCAACCGGATCTGGACGTTTCGCTCGACCGGCCACGCGGGCCGGGAAGCGGTGCAGTTCCTCAGCGTCTCCGTCCTCGCACTGCTGGTGGGACTGCTGGTGTCGTTCCTGGTCGCACCGTCGCTCGGTCACGGACACAAGACGTGGTTCCTCGCGACGATCTCCGGCATCGTCGTGAACTTCTTCGTCAACAAGTATTGGACGTTCCGGTCCGTAGGGTGACGGCCTCGCGGCTGTTCTGGATCTCGACGCTCGCGTTCACCGCCCTGGGCGCGGTGCTGCGGTTCAAAGGGATCCACGACCCGATCTTCGATCATCCGGGCTGGCGTCAAGGCGACACCGCCGCGATCGCGCGCAACTTCGCACAGCTCCAGTACAACATCTTCTTCCCGCAAGTCGACTACAACGGCCCGTCGCCGCACTACGTCGAGCTCGAGCTGCAGATCGTTCCCTTCCTGGCGGCGACGCTGTACAAGCTCTTCGGCGTGCACGAGGTCTTCGGACGGCTGATCTCGATCGGCTTCGGCGTCGCGACGATCCCGGTGCTCGCCGCGTTCGGCCGCTGGCTGTTCCGGTCGGAGCTCGCCGGCGTCGCCGCAGCGGCTGCGTTCGCGGTGCTGCCCGGGGCGTGGTACTACAGCCACACCTTCATGCCGGACACCGCGATGGTGTTCTTCACGACGTGCGCGCTGTTCGCATGCGCCCGCTGGATCGTCGACGACGCAGCACGGTCGTGGCGCGGCTGGTGGCCGGCGGCGCTGCTGCTGATGCTGGCGTTTCTCGCGAAACCGGTCGCGGTCACCGCGGCGATCCCGCTCGCGGCGTGCGCGCTCGCCCGGCTCGGCTGGCGCGGCGCGCTGACGCGGCCGCAGCTGTGGGCGCTCGCGGCGACCGCGTTCGTCCCGCTCGCGGTCTACGGCCAGTTCGTCTCCTCGCACGCCGAGTGGCACTGGGCGAGCGGGATCACGACGCTGCACGTCATCCCTTCGCTGCAGGCGGCGCTCACCTCGCCCCCCGCGTTCACCGCGAAAGCCGTGGCGTTCGCTCACGCGCTCAAGATGCTCGCGACGACGATGCTCGGGCCGATCGCCTTCGCGCTGACGATCGTGGGCTTTTGCGTTCGGCTCCGCTCGCGCAGCGACGCCTTGCTGTGGGGCTGGCTCGGCGGTGGTCTGCTCTACGCCTGGGTCGTGGTGACCGTCGAGCGGGTCGACTACTATCTCTACCTGCTGCTCCCGCTCGGCGCGCTGGCGATCGGGCGTTTGTCCGCGTTCGCGGTGGAGCGCTGGGGCACGGCGCGCGAGCGGCGCGCGACGCTCGCCGGGATCGCCGCCGTGGTGTGGATCGCAGCGATCGTCTTCGGCTACCGCGAGATCGCGCCGTACTACCGCTGGAGCGCGGTGAACTACGTGCGCGCGAAGCAGCTCGACGCGACCCTCGCACCGGGGGCGCTGGTCGTGATGGGTCACTACGATCCGTCGATCCTGTACACGATCGGACGCAAGGGCTGGGAAGAGGATCCGCGCCTCTGGACGCCGTTGGACGAGCAGAGCGCGATCCGCAAGGGAGCCCGCTACTACATCTCGGTCGAGCACGCGCGGCTCGAGCAGACGAACCTCGAGCTCTATTGCTGGCTCGCACGCTTCCCGGTGCTCGACCCGGCGGCCGCGTGGCCGGTGTACGAGACGGATCCCGCGAAGGTGCTGCCCGGCGCGGAAGACCGCTGGCGCGCCTTCCGCCGCCGTGAGATGGCCGGCGCGTACGCAAACTGGAGGCGAGAATGGAAGTCGGCGCCGAACCCGTGCTGACCCCCGAGGTGCGCGCCGCGGAGGCGGCGCTCGAAACGGATCTCGCGACGCTGCGCGCGCACGCGCAGACGTGGGCGCGCCTCGGCGTCGCCGAGAAGATCTGCCACCTGCGCGCGATGCGCGGGCGCACGGTCGAGACCGCGAAAACGTGGGTCGAACTCGCGGCGCAGGCCAAAGGGATCGCCGGCACCGCGCTCGCCGGCGAGGAGTGGCTCTCCGGGCCCTACCCGCTGCTGACGGCGCTCGACCGGTTAACCGCGACGCTCGCCGGGATCGCACGCGACGGCGTGCCGCCGGTGCCGGCGCGTGCGATCCGAACGCGCCCGGACGGGCAGGTCGTCGTCGACGTCTTCCCCGTCGACCGCGGCGATGCGATCCTTCTGAACGGGGTGCGCGCCGAAGTCTGGATGGAACCCGAGGTAACGCGCGAGATGCTGATCGAGAACACCGCGAGCTTCTACCGGCAGCGCGACCCCGAGGGCGCGGTGACGCTCGTGCTCGGTGCCGGCAACATCGCCAGCATCCCTCCCCTCGACACGCTGTACGCGCTGTACGCCCACGGCAGCGCCGTCATGCTCAAGCTCAATCCGGTGAACGCGTACCTCGCGCCGGTATTCGCGCGCATCTTCTCCTCGCTGATCGACGAAGGGTTCGTGCGAATCGTCGCGGGCGGCGCCGACGCCGGCGCGTTCCTGTGCGCGCATCCGGAGGTCGATGCGGTCCATCTCACCGGCGGCGAGCGCACCCACGACGCGATCGTCTTCGGAAGCGGGCCCGACGGCGAAGCGCGCAAGCGCGCGAACCAGCCGGTGCTGTCGAAGCCGGTGACCAGCGAGCTCGGCAACGTGACGCCGGTGATCGTCGTCCCCGGCCCGTGGTCGGAGCCGGACCTCGGCTATCACGCGGCCCACGTCGCGACGCAGAAGCTGCACAACGCCGCGGCGAACTGCATCGCGGCGCAGGTGATCGTGACGCCGCAGTCCTGGGAGCTCGGGCCGCGTTTCCTCGAGAAAGTGCGGGCCGCGATCGGCCACGCCCCGCAACGTCCGTCGTACTATCCCGGCTCGCGCGAGCGCGTCCACGTGGTCGAGCACGCGTATCCGAACGCCGAGAGCATCGGCGTGCCGATGGACGGCATACACCGCACCTTCGTCGCCGGGCTCGACGCCCGGAACGCCGATGAACTCCTCTTCCGCAGCGAGACCTTCGGTCCGGTGCTGGCGCAGACCGCGCTGCCGGGCGACGACGCGGCGAGTTTCCTGCGGAACGCGGTCGCCTTCTGCAACGAGCGTCTGCACGGCACCCTCGGCGCGGCGATCCTGATCCATCCGCGCACGATCGCCGAGCTCGGTCCCGTCTTCGACGATGCGATCGCGGCGCTGCGCTACGGCTGCGTGACGATCAACACCTGGCCCGGCGTCGGCTTCACGCTACCGACGACGAGTTGGGGCGCCTATCCCGGCAACACGATCGACGACGTCGGAAGCGGGATCGGGATCGTCCACAACGCGTATCTGTTCGACAAGCCGCAAAAGAGCGTCGTCCGCGCACCGTTCGCGCCCTTCCCTCGCTCGTTGGGCGACGGTGAACGCACGCTGCTCCCCACGCCGCCCTGGTTCGTCACCCACCGCCGCGCCGACGTCGTCGGCCGCAAGCTCTTCGAGTACACCGCCAAACCGTCGCTGCTCCGGATGGCCGGTACGGTCATGGCGGCGATGCGAGCGTAGGACGTTCGCCGCGCGGTCAGGGGAGCGGTAGCAGCGAGGCGGGCGGCGCGAGGTTCTCGGCGGAGTTTTCGGGGACGCCGGATTCGACGAGCTGCCGGTAGAGCTGGAGCCGGTTCGTCAGCCGCGCGACCTCTTCGTTGAGCAGGTAGCTCTGGCGGATCGCGGACGTCAGGTCGGCGGTATCGTACGTGTAGTCGAAGCGCTTGAGCGCCTGCAGGATCTCGGTGTTCTGCGTCTTGAGCTGGGCGTACGCGCGCTGGAGCGACGCGGCGGTCACTTTGTAGAGCGGGTAGTTCGAGACCACGATGTCGCGTTTGATCTCGGCCTGCTCGATCTCCGCGCGCAGGCTCTGGACGCGGTCGTCCGCAGGCGAGTAGTGCGACGCGACGGCGAGCGCGTCGATCGCATTCTCGAACTTCGAGGCAGCGAAGAACGTCTGGGCGAGCCGGATCTGCACGTTCGTGAGGCCGTCGCGCGCGTGCTTGTTCGACGGATCGACCTTGAGCGCCAGCTGGTAGGCCACCGATGCCTCGGGATAGTTGCTGTTCCGCAAGGCGATGTCGCCTTGGTGGGTGCGTTCTTTGACGATCCACTGCGCGATGCTGGTGGCGCAGCCGCTCGTCCCGAGCGCGAGCACGGCACCGGTGAGGAGGAGGGCGGCGAGGCGGATCATGCGTTTCATCGTCAGTGCTTGGAGTGGCTGACCCAGAAGTTCGCGACCGCCGCGATATACTCCGCGGATGGATACAAGATCAGCTGCGCCAGTACCGTTCCGATGAACGCGGTGACGACGAGCCAGAAGATCATCGCCAGCACGTCCCGGCGCGGCCGCTCGCCGCGCGCCGTTTGGTCGACGATAAACGCCGTCGTGGGATCGATGAACAGCGAGAATGCCACCGTACCGATGCCGTTCACCAGCCCCGAGAGACCGGTCGCCGTCGTCCGCGCGTCGAGCACGATCACGCTGGCGTAGTACGCCGCCACCACGCCGACCGAGTACACGGCGAAGAGCAGCGTGTTGGCGATCAGCAGCTTCTTCGGTACCGCGTCGATCGGGAAATCGGAGAGCCGGAACCGCGGCGGCTTGAGGGCGCGGAGCAGATCGCCCGCGACCCGCGGATCGAACAGCCGCAGGAGCGCCCTGGGTACCGAACCGAGCCGTTCGAATGCCCCGATCCCGCGAACGAACATGATCAGGAACACCGGCAGGAGCAATGCGCCGAGCAGGATACCGAGCGAACCCGCGGCGACGACGATGCGCATCTGTAGGTCGAAGACGTGCAGCGTGGACGGATCCACGGTCGCGAGGTGCGCCTTCACCGCCGGGTTGCTCGCTTTGTCGGCGATCACCCCGAGCGAGGGCACCATGAACAGCGATGCGAGCCGGCTGGCCGTGACCAACAGGCTGAACAGCGAGATCGCGGTCGCGATGCGTCCGGTGACGATCCCCGCGTAGCGTGCCGAGTAGGCACCGATCTGGATCGCCTGGGTCACCAGCGTGAGGATTGCAGCGAGGACGACGTTTCCGCCGAGGACCTCGCTCACGCGGCGGCGGCCCCCGGCAAGCGGACTGCGCGCACCTCGCCCGGGCCGAGGACGCAGAGCCCGCGCTCCGCAGGGTTCAGCAACTCGCGCGCGAGCGTGTCCACATCGTCCGCGGTCACCGCGTCGAATCGCGCCTCGACTTCTTCGGTCGAGATCTGGCGCCCGTGCACGATGTGGTTTCGCGCGAGCCGCGACATCCGGTTGAAGGTGCTCTCCAGCGCCAGCGTGAGGTTGCCTTTGAGATGTTCGCGGGCGCGTTCGACCTCGTCGGCGACGACGCCGTCGTGCAGCAGCCGGTCGAGCTCGTCGGAGACGACGTCGACGCACTCCTGCGCCCGCTCCGGCGTGCAGCCCGCGCTCACGCCGAACAGTCCGGCTTCACGGTAGCCCTGCTGGAAGGTCGAGATCTCGTAGGCCAGGCCGCGCTCTTCGCGGACGCTCTGGAAGAGCCGGCTCGACATCCCGCCGCCGAGCAGCGTGTCGAGCACGGAGAGCGCGTAGCGGCGCTCGTCCCGCAGCCCGAGCCCCGGCGCACCGAGCAGGACGTACGCCTGCTCCGTCTCGTCGATCGTCACGTCCAGCGCGGGCATGAAGCGCGGCCGCTCGGGGACCGGCGCAGGGACGGTGCCCGCGAACGCGGCGAAGGCATCGGCGACGAGCGCTACAACGGCCTCATGCTCGAGGTTACCGGCCGCCGTCACGATCGTCGTCGAGGGCGCGTAGCGCGCGGCGCGCCAGGCGACCAGATCCTGGCGCGCGATCCCCGCGACGGTCGCGGCGAATCCGATCGTCGGGTCGCCGAGATTCGCCCCCCGCCACAGCGTGCGCGTGAACCGCTCATGCACGACCTCGCCCGGCGAGTCGTCGTACATCTTGATCTCTTCGAGCACGACCTGCTGCTCGCGCGCCAGATCGTCCGCGTCGAACCGCGCGTTCAGGAGCATGTCGGCCAGCACGTCGACGGCGCGCGGCAGATGGCGGTCGACGACGTGAGCATAGAAGCACGTCGACTCCTTGTCGGTCATCGCGTTGAGCTCGCCACCGACGGCGTCCATCTCCTCGGCGATCTGCCGCGCGGTCCGCCGCTGGGTCCCTTTGAACACCATGTGCTCCAGCAGGTGCGAGATCCCGCGCCGCTCGGCCGGCTCGAACGACGAGCCGACGTCGCACCAGACCCCGATGGTCGCGGAGCGGACGTGGCTCATGCTCTCCGTGAGCACGTGCAAACCGTTCGGGAGCGTGCTGGTCCGGATCATCCGCTCGTCCCTTTCGACAGCGCCGCCCGAAAGGCCGGGTCCCAAAAGATCCCCTCACCGGAGCCTAAGCGGGCTCGGACGGCGCCCCGCTGCGCGCGCGGGACGGTGATCGAGAAGACGGTCGCCGCGGTCGGCTTCGCGAAATCGCCGCTCACCACGATCCCCCGGCCGGCATCGAGCGGTACCGTCGCCCAGCAGTCGACCTCCTCGACGGCAGGGACCGCCGCGAAGGCACCCTCGATCAGCCCGGCGATCTCCGCATTCCATGCGGCCAGGGCGAGCGGCCGGTGGAACTTCACGCCCGAGACGACCAGCCCGCAATCGACGTGCGCGCCGACCCGCTCGCAGCGTACGCGTACGAGCTGCGCGGGGAGCGGGTGCGCGAGCAGCGCCGCCGCGATCCTCCGTGCCGTCGCAAGGTCCGATCCCGTGCTGCGCTGCAGCACGCGCGGATCCTCGGCACTCCAGGCCGGCGCCGTCAGTCCGAGCGTCGCAGCCACCAACAGCGCGCTAATAGCTTTGCGCGAAATAGGCCTGGTACCGCGCCGGCTCGCCGCACGGAACGCATCGCTCGGCCCGCGCCGGCGCGCGCAGATTGCGCGTCGACGCGCTCGTCGCTTCCTTCACCGCGGCCTCGCACTCCGGGCGGCCGCACCAGGGCGCGTCCACCATCCCGGCGCGGTCTCGCAGCAGTTTGAAGAACTCGTCGCGATCGAGCGTCGCGAACGTGTGGTCCTGCAAGAACGTTCTCGCCTGCGCGGTGAGCGAGTGCTGAATCTGTTCCAGCACGGTCGGGATGAACGCAACGACCTCGCCGAGCGGAACCTGCTGCTTCTGCCCTTCTTCCTTGAGAGCTTTGTCGCGGCGAACGAGCGTTGCGACACCCGCGTCGAGGTCGCGGTTCCCGAGCTCGAGCCTGATCGGGACCCCGCGCAGGTCCCACTCGTTGAACTTATAGCCCGGCGACTGTCCCGGCCGGTCGTCGAGTTTCACCCGCAGCCCCGCCGCCTTGCAGGCGCGGTACAGCTCGCGCGCCGCCTCGTCGAGCCGCGTCGTGTCGCCGCGCGGGATCGGCACGATCACCACCTCGGTCGGGGCCATCTTCGGCGGAATGCGCAGGCCGCGGTCGTCGCCGTGCGTCATGATCAGCGCGCCGAGCATTCGCCACGACATCCCCCACGAGGTCGTCCACGCGAACTGCTGCGTCTGGTCTTCGGCGGCGAACGTGATGTCGTACGCGCGCGCGAAGTTCTGCCCGAGCTCGTGCGAGGTCGCCGACTGCAGCGCACGGCCGTCGGGCATCAGCCCCTCGATCGAGTACGTGTGGTTCGCGCCCGCGAACCGCTCGGAGGCCGACTTCTCGCCCGTGTAGACCGGGACGCCGCAGACGTCTTCCGCCACCTCGCGGTAGACCTCGAGCATCCGCGCGACCTCTTCGGCGGCTTCCTGCTCGGTCGCGTGCGCGGTGTGACCTTCTTGCCACAGAAACTCTGCGGTGCGCAGGAACGGGCGCGTGCGCTTCTCCCACCGCATCACGTTCGCCCACTGGTTGATCAGCAGCGGGAGATCGCGGTACGACTGGATCCACTCGGCGTACATCACGCCGATGATCACCTCCGACGTCGGCCGGATCGCGAGCCGTTCGGTCAGCTTTTCGGTCCCGCCCTCGGTCACCCAGGCGACTTCCGGCGCGAAGCCTTCGACGTGCTCGGCTTCCTTCACGAGCAGCGACTCGGGGATCAGCAGCGGAAAGTAGGCGTTCTCATGGCCGGTTTCTTTGAAGCGCCGGTCGAGCTCGGCCACGAGCCGCTCCCACATCCCCATCCCGTAGGGCCGCAGCACGAGGCAGCCGCGGACGGGGGCTTGCGAGACCAGTTCCGCCTGATAGCAGACGGCCTGATACCACTCCGCGAGATCGGCGCTCTTCGACGGGATGCGTTCCATGACCAATCGGCCGGGGTTCGCGGGGGTCGGAGCCCGTCCTGTTCAAAGCCGTGTCTGTGCCGAAACTGACGCGAATCTACACGCGGACCGGGGACGACGGGACGACCGGGCTCGTCGGCGGCCAGCGCGTCAAGAAGACCGCGCCGCGGATCGAGGCGTACGGGACGATCGACGAGCTCTCGTCGGCGATCGGGCTCGCCCGCACCGCGCTCACCGACGTGCTCCGCACGCGCCCCGTCCAGGACCTGCAGCGCGCGCACGATGTCGCGCGCGAACTCGACGCGTGGCTCGCCTGGACGCAGGACGCGCTGTTCAACCTCGGCAGCGATCTCGCGACCCTCCCGAAAGACCGCTGGGAGGGGATGCCGCTGATCGGCCCCGACGACGCGAAGGGACTCGAGCGCGCGATCGACCGTGCCCAGCAGGGCCTGGAGCCGCTGGCGAACTTCATCCTGCCCGGCGGATCATATCCCGGCGCGTTCCTCCATCAAGCGCGCACGGTGTGCCGCCGCGCGGAGCGGCTGCTGATCGCGCTGCGCGACGACGAGCCGATCTCGGACGACGTCGTGAAGTACGTGAACCGGCTCTCGGACGCGCTGTTCGTGTGGTCGCGCTGGATCAACCACGCGCTCGACCAGCCCGAGCACCTTTGGAACGCAAGCACCAAGCCCCCTTCGTGAAGGAGTTCGTCGACGCGCGGATCTCGTTCACCGGGTTTCTCGCTGCGCTCGCCGGTTTGGTCTACCTGGCGATCCGCTTCCACGGCGACCCAGTGCTCGCGGCGATGCTCGTCTACGGCGCGAGCGTGTGCGCGCTGTTCGGCGCGAGTTCGCTGTACCACGGCGTCGCGTTCGGCGCGCGCGGGACCGCGGTCTTGCGGCGCCTCGATCACGCCGCGATCTACGTCTTGATCGCCGGGTCGTATACGCCGGTACTGTTCGTCGGACTCGACGGCGCGTGGCGCATCGCGACGATCGCCGCGATCTGGAGCGCCGCCGTCGCCGGCATCGTGCTGACGGTCTGGTTCGTGAACGCGCCGCGCTGGGTCTCCGCGGCGGTCTACATCGCGATGGGCTGGTTCGCGATCGTCCCCGCGTTCAAGCTCGTCCCCATCCTTCCGCGCACGGCGACGGTCCTCATCGGCGCCGGCGGGATCTTCTACACCGCCGGCGCGGTCGTGTACGCAACCAAGCGGGTGCGCATCGCGTGGCCGCGTCTCGGATTCCACGAAGCGTTCCATCTCTTCGTGCTCGCCGGAGCCACGATCCAATTCGTCGCGATCGCGCATTTCCTCACCTGAAAGGGTCTCCATGTCACGCAAGACCGCCAGCGATTTTCATCCTGAAGTTCTCAAGCTCTTCGACAAGTACGTTCACGGCGTCATCGGGCGGCGCGACTTCTTGAAGTCGGCGGCGCGCTATGCCGCGGCCGGCGTCACCGCCGAGGCGCTCCTGAACGCGCTGAGACCGCGCTTCGCGGAAGCGGCGCAAGTTCCGGAAGCCGATCCGCGGATCAAGATCGAGCGCATCTCCTACGCTTCGCCGCAGGGCAGCGGGACGGTTCGCGGCTATTTGGTGCGTCCGGCCAAGGCGTCCGGCAAGCTGCCGACGGTGCTGGTCGTGCACGAGAACCGCGGCCTCAATCCGCACATCGAGGACATCGCGCGCCGCTTGGCGCTCGACAACTTCATCGCGTTCGCGCCCGATGCGCTGACGCCGCTGGGCGGATACCCCGGCGATGAGGAAAAAGCCGTTGCGCTGTTCGCGAAGCTCGATCAGGCGAAGACGCGGAACGACTTCCTGGCGGCCGCCGACTATCTCAAGAAACTCCCGGACGGCAACGGCAAGGTTGGCGTGGTCGGGTTCTGCTACGGCGGCGGGATCGCGAACTTCCTCGCGACGCGCATCCCCGACCTCGCCGCGGCCGTGCCGTTCTACGGCGCGCAGCCGCCCGCCGAAGAGGTCGCCAAGATCAAAGCGCCGCTGCTGATCCACTACGCGGGCAACGACCAACGCATCGACGCGGGCTGGCCGGCGTACGAGACCGCCCTCAAAGCGGCGGGCGTGAAGTATCAGGAATACACCTATCCGGGCGTCGAGCACGGCTTCAACAACGACACGACACCGCGCTACGACGCTCCCGCCGCAAAGCTGGCATGGCAGCGCACGATCGACTTCTTCAACAAGAACCTCCGCGGCTGAGGTGCCGGCGGGGTATTAGAGGAGGCTCCGTAACTCGCTGGGACTCATCCCGACATCCTCCAAGATCTGCGCCAGCGTACCCCGCTTCACAGGATCGTGCAGCGGAACGCTGACGTGTTCGCCGCCGCGTTCGAGGCGAACGTGGGATCCCCGCGTACGAATCGGTATCCACCCGGCGCGTCGAAGTGCACGCACTAAGTCCGTCCCGCGCACGACCGGCAGTTTCATTGTCACACCCTAGAAGATTGACGCAGAATGTGGCTGCGTTAGGCCGCAGGCGGGACGACGACGACTCGCTCGATGCGCACCGGAACGTCCGCGTCCGGGGCGGGCAACTCTTCCCCGCGTTCGGTCGCAACCTCGATCTCGAGTTCTATGACCTCACGAGCGTTCGCAAGAGCATCCTCGACGTTGTCGCCCTGCGTATGGGCGTGGGGGAACGCCGGAATTCGCACGACGAAGCCGCCGTCGTCAGGGTCGGCTTCGAGGATCACGCGATAGGCCAGGGGTTCCGCCATCGCTCAAACCTTCGACGCGGAACGAATCCTCCCCGGTCGCCCTCGATTGCGCGGGCGCCCTGCTTGCGTCCCGTGGTCCGGCGGCGCATCACCGGGGCGAACGCGCGCCGCAGAGAGCGGAGATCTTCGAGGTTTGCTCGACGCCCATCAGAGCTCGGCCGGTCGAGGCTGCCGCTGAGCGTCAGGCAACGGACGTCGGGTCACCGAAGAGCAGCGCTCGAACGACTCGTTTCGACATTCTAACGCGTCTGAAACGTAACGCGTATCTAACGCTATGCCATTCAGATAGGCGCGACTTGGGTCAGCCGAGTTGTGCGCTCAGCTTCTTGGGCGCGATCGCGCGGTAGCTCTCGTCGAGCCAGTCGCACCAGATCTCGAACGGCGGAACGCCGGCGTCGAGCGGTATCGTCACCCAACCCGCTTTGCCGAGCCCGTAGCCTGTCGGCGTCGCGCCGGGGACCGAGAGCGCTGCATCATGGGCTTCCGGCAGCTTCAGCGTCACCGTCGTCTCGCCGAGCATCGCGAAGATTTTCTTTCCGACCTTGACGACCGAGTCACCCCACGGGTGATCCTCCCATGCGCCGGGGAACGCGAGCGAGCGTTCCCGGAGCCGTGCTCCCGGACCGGCCTGCTTCTTTTTGCTCACCGTTCGCGCTCGATGACGCGGCGCGCGCGCAGCAGCGCGAGCGCGGTGATCGCGTCGTCGATGCGGCCGTCCACGCACGCCGCGAGCGCGTCGTCGAAGCGCATCCGCACGATCTCGATGCGTTCGACCTCCTCGGGCGGGAGCGGCGCGGGCGATAATCCGCCGGCGAGATACAGGTCGACCGGCTCCTTGAGAATCGACGGGACCTCGTACGCGCGACCCAGCGAACGCCACCGCGCGGCGACGACGCCCGCCTCCTCGCGCGCCTCACGCTGCGCACAGGCGAGGCTGTACTCACCGGCATGCCGGCCGCCTTTGATCACCTCGAGCACGATCGCGTCGACGGCGAACCGTGACTGGCGCGCGAGCAGCACCTCGTCGCCGTCGAGCAGCACGACCGCGCTCGCGCGCGGTGTCACCACCACGCCGTGCACGCCCGGCGTGCCGTTGGGGTGGATCATCTCGTGCGCCTCGAAACGCAGCCACGGGTTCTCGTAGACGACGCGCTCGGAGAGGCGGCGATAGCCGGCGTCGCTCACGGCGTCACCTATGCGAACTCGGACAGGCCCTCGGGCTCCTCGACCGCGGCGATCTCTTCCGGCTTCGACTTCCAATAGCCGTAGCTGAAGAAAAAGATCAGCCCGACGACCAGCGCGAGCGCGAACCAGATCCACGTCGTGCGCGACAGCCCGAAGATCGCCAGGAACAGCGAGAAGACGATCCCCAGGATCGGGAAGAGCGGAACGAACGGTACGCGGAACGTGCGCGGGATATCCGGTTTGCGGTGCCGCAGGTACAGCACGCCGGCGCAGACGACGGTGAACGCCATCAGCGTCCCGATGTTGACCAGGTTGAGCAGCTGGACCAGCGGCACGATCAGCGTGAGCAGGGCCACGGCGACGCCGGTGATCATCGTGGTGATGACCGGCGTTTTGAAGCGCGGGTGGATGTGCGCCACCGCGGGAGGCAGCATCTTGTCGCGCGCCATCACGTAGAAGATCCGCGACTGCCCGAGCAGCGAGGCGAGGGCGACGCTGGTCGTACCGGCCAGGACGCCGATCGTGATGACCCAGTTCAGGATCGGGAGGTTCAGCGGCGCCAGCGCCGCGACCAGCGGATTCTTCACCGAGACCTGCTGCCACGGCACCGCGCCGACCAGCACGATCGCGGTCGCGCAGTAGATCACGGTGCCGATCGCCAAAGCACCGATGACGCCCATCGGCACGTCGCGCTGCGGGTTCTTGCACTCCTCGGCCGTGGTGGTCGCCGTGTCGAAGCCGATGTAGCTGAAGAACACGAACGCCGCGATCGGGATGATCCCATACGGTTGGTCCGATTCGACCGCGCCGCCGAACGGCACCAGCGCTCCGATCCCCTTGGGGTTGAAGTCGTGCAGGTTGAACGCGTGGAACAAGAACAAGCCGGCGACGATGAAGACCAGCAGCGCCGAGATCTTCAGCACCACGAAGATGTTGTTGGTCGTCGCCGACTCGCGAATCCCGATGGAGAGCAGCACGCTCAGCCCGAGCACGAACACCGCGCCGACGATGTCGTACTGGGAATGCGCGAGGTCGTACGCGGCGGGCTGCCACCAATCACCGTGGATGACCAGATTCGACGTCTGCGCCCAGCTCGGCACAACGACGCCGATGGTCTTGAGCACGTCCTGGATCGCCGCGGAGAACTGTTGTGCGACCGGTGCGGCGCTGATCCCGTACTCGAAGATCAGCGCGAAGCCGATGATCCAGGCGAACAGCTTCCCCATCGTCGCGTACGCGTACGTGTAGGCACTGCCCGCGACGGGTACCATCGCGCCCAGCTCGGCGTAGCACAGCGCCGCGAAGAACGAGGTCAGGCCGGCGAGCAGATACGAAACGATGACGGCGGGACCGGCGCCTTTGACACCGGTCCCGATGGTGGTGAAGATCCCGCCGCCGATCATCGTTCCGAGCCCGATCGCGACGAGGTCCTTGGCCGTGAGCGCGCGGCGCAGCCTCTTGCTCTTGCTCATCGCGCGCAGCTTCTCGACGGAGCTGGTCGCGAACAGGGTCGAGACGAACGACATGCGGCGGGCTTCGGACGCCGTCCGCGGCCGTCCCCCTCGGGGCCGGCGCGGCGCGATCCCCGCTACGCGGCGATCGGAACCGCGAACGTCTCCAGCAGATCCTCGACCTTCACGGTGTACGCGCCGCAGGCCGCGAGCCCGCTGCAGTACGCGTGATGCACCAGAATACGCTGCGCCTCGAGCACGCGGTCGGAGCGGCCGCCCCATGCTGCGAGCACCGCCTGCTGCAGCGCGCCGCCGTACGAGAACGTCAACGGCCAAGGGCGGCGGCGCGGCATCGTCTTGTTCAGCGAGCAGAGCCGCTCGCGCGCGATGCGATCGTCCTCGGCCCCCGCGATGAACGCGATGCCGGCGACCGCTACGGGCACCGTCGTACCGAGCACGCGCAGTGTCGCCGCGACGACGTCGGCGGTCTCGACGCGCTGCGACGACGCGCCGCCGGGTGCGACCATGTTCGGCTGCAGCACCATCGCTTCGAGCGCGACGCCCGCCTCCGCGAGCTCCGCGAACAGGCGGCGCAACACACGTTCCGTCGCGTCGGCGCAGCGCGCGATGTCGTGGTCGCCTTCCGCGAGCACTTCGGGTTCGAGGATCGGAACGATGCCGCATTCCTGGGCCAGCGCCGCGAAGCGCGCCAGTGCGTGTGCGTTCGCCGCGATCGCGCGGTCGGACGGCGTCTCGCCGCCGACCTCGGAGATGCGGAACGTCGCGCGGCGCTTCGCGAACCCGGCACCGAGCGCGGCGTACTCGACCAGCCGGCCGCGCAGGCCGTCCAGTCCTTCGACGACCGTCTCGCCGGGCGAGAACGGGAGCGGCGAGCTGCCGCTCTCGACGGTGACCCCGGGGACGATCCGGCGCCCGCGCAGGATGTCGACGAAACGGCGGCCGTCCGCGTCGGTCTGGCGCATCGCCTCGTGGTCCAGCGTCATCCCGCCGACGTAACGGTCGATTCCGGGGGCGGTGACGACGAACTCGCGGTACGCTCGGCGATTTTCCTCGGTCGGCGCGATCGCGAACCCGATGAAGCGTGCGTTGCACGTTTTCGGCGTTGCGTCGATCGGAAGGATACCGCGGCCGCCGGAGACCAGGGCCTGCGCGATCGTGGCGAGATCGTTCGTCATCACGCACCGACCGTACCGCGTCGGCCCGGTTCCGTCGCCGGCCGGTGCGCGAAAGGCACGAAACGGCGCGCGAAATGCACCCGACGGCGCGCGGCGAACGCCCCGCCGATGCGCGTCGTGATACGAACTCCCGTTCTGGCACCGCAGTTCGAGGCGCTCGCGGGGCGCCTGGGGGCGGACAGCACTGCGGTCGACGACGCGGAGGGGATGCGCCGCGAGCTGGCCGACGCCGACGCGCTCTGGACCTGGCCGACGTTCTACGACGCGGACCTGGTGGCGCTGCTCGAACGCCACGCGCCGCGCTTGCGCTGGGTGCAACTGCCGACGATGGGCTACGATCCGGTCGAGCTGCACGGTGTCCCGCCGGGGGTGACCGTAACCTGCGCCGGCGACGCCTACGCCCCGACTGTCGCCGAGCATGCCGTCGCGCTGCTGCTGGCCCTGGTGCGGCGGATCCCCGCCGCGGTCCGAAACGGCCTCGACGGCCGCTGGGACCAGGCAGGCGCGGGGGAGATCGGAACGCTGAACGGCGCGACCGTCGCCGTGGTCGGGTTCGGCAACATCGGACGCGAGGTCGCGACGCGGATACGCGGGTTCGGCGCGCGCATCATCGCCGTGACGCGCAGCGGCCGCGCCGACCCGCTCGCCGACGAATCGGCGGACGCCGCGGAGCTGCCGGCCGTTTTCGCGCGCAGCGACGCCGTCGTCCTCGCGCTGCCCCTGAACGCACAGACCCGGCACCTGCTGGGCGCCGCCGCGCTCGAGGCGCTGCGGCCGCATGCGATCGTGATCAACGTCTCGCGCGGCGGCGTCGTCGACCACGCCGCACTGTACGACGCGCTCGCCGGCGGCCGTCTGGGCGCGGCCGGTCTCGACGTCACTGATCCCGAGCCGCTTCCGCCCGGCGATCCCTTGTGGACGTTGCCGAACGTGCTGATCACCCCGCACGTCGCGGGCTACGGCGGCGACGTCGCGCCGCGCCGCATCCTGGCGCTCGTCGAGCGCAACCTCGGCCACTTCATGGCCGGACGGCCGCTGGAGGCGCCGGTTCCCGTCGCCCCGCGAGCCCGCTGACGATCAGCGCCTGCGCGATCACGTATGTCAGCATCACCAGCAGCGGCGCCTGCGGCGGCGCGAGCGCCGCATCGAAGCGCTCGAAGGCCAGCGTCGAGTCGCTGAGCACGAACATCGCCGCGCCGGCGGCGACGAGCAGCGCGTCGCGACGCACGATCCGGCCGAAGAGGTCGAGGGCGCACACCGCCATCGCGGTGAGCAGCGCGCTGTAGGGTACGACCGCGACGCGCAACGCACCCAGGTGCTGCCACAGCAGCGCGGTGCCGGCGAGCCACACGCCGGCGTACGGGATCGCGAGCCAGGGCCGGCGCCGCACCAGGCCGCGTCCCCGGCCCGCGTTCGCGACAGCGACGATGTAGCACAGCTGCGCCATTGCAAACCACAGCGTGCCGAGCACGAACGCGCCGTCTCCGGAGCGGAGCAGCGCCGTATCGCCGGTCGCGCTCGCGATCAGCCCGAGGACGAGCGCGGCGCGCGCACGGTCGAGCCGCCAGCGCGCCGCGACGACGACGCCGACCGCCAGGACCGGCATCAGGAACGGCTTGGTATACCAGCGCAGGGCGTCGTGCCCGCTCGCGAGCAATGCCAGATCCGTCAGCGCCAGGAGCCCGAAGACGATCAGGAACGGCTTCATCGGCGCAGACCGCGCAGCACTTTCCCTTCGGTGCTCAGGGAATGCCGATCACCGTCGAAGCGCGGCGCGTCGGCGAACATCAGGTACAGGTACTTGAAGTTCTCAGCGAACGAGTAGGCGGGAAATACGTCGCCGAGCTTCATCGGCCGCGGCCGCACGTCGTCCACGATCGTGTAGCCGTTCGCAACCCGGCAATGTTCCCGCAACGCGAGAAAATGCCGGTACGCCGCGTCGCGATACTTTTGCTCCCGGGTGAGGAACCACAGGTCGAAGGCGGCATTCGCGTATTCGGGACGCAGCTCGTTGCTCGGCGTGCTCACCGTCCCGCTCGCGTAGTCGAAGACTTCCGGGATGATCCCATACCGGTCCGAGATCGAGGTCCACGAATCGAAGTACGCCTCGCCGATCGCCCGGTCACCGCCCCGTGCGAGCAGCTCTGCATAGAACGCGGCGAGCTCGACCTGCCGCGTTCCGGCGGGCGCACCGCTCAGGTAGTCGACTTGCCGGAACCACAGGCCGCCGCTGGTGCGATCGACTTGGTACTTCAGGATCGCGTCGGTCAGCACGCGGTACCAATCGCGATATGCAGCGTCGCCGAACATCTCCCACGCGCCCCAGAGATATTCGTAGAACGAGTCGACCGGCGGGTTCGGCGCGACGTCGACGCTCTTGGTGAACGCTCCCTTTTCCACGTCGAAGTAGGTCGCCAGCAGTCCGAGCGGCGAGCGCTTCGCGAGTACCGCCTCGTACGCGCGCCTCGACGCGGCGAGATATTTCGGATCGCCCGTCAGCCGCGAGAGCTCGCCGAACTCCAGCACGTTGCTACCGATCTCGGCGAGGTTCATCAGCGGCTCGCGCACCGCGCCGGTCCGCAGGTTGGCGTAGCGGTACGGCGCGCCGGTCGGGGACTTCGCGAAGCACGGGAAGACGCGGTCGGCCGCCTCCCGCGCGCGGTCGAGCAGCATCCGCTCGCCGGTCGCCGCGTGACCGGCGAGCAGCCCGCCGACGATGCGAATCACCCACTCGAACATCTGCACGTCGGCATCGACGTCCAACTCCAAGTGCTGATCGATCCACCGTACGCAGCGCGCGAGGTCGTCGTCGAGCTCCATAACGTACAGCGTGTCGAGCGCCTCGACGATCGAGAGCCCGAACGTTCTGCCGTCGACGAAGAAGTCGTTCGTCGTACCGGAGACCGGCTTGACCTCGTCACGCCCCCAGGCGACCAGCTTGTAACCGTTCCACGCGTGCCGGAACTCCGTCCGCACGAGTTGCGCGACGGCCTTCGGTGCCGGCCGGCGGAACGCAGCCGGTGCGGCCCGCGCGATCCGCGGCGCGGCGACGGCCGCAGCCGCCCCGAGCAGAAACGATTTGCGCGCCGCCCTCACAGGCCCAGTGCTTTGCGCACCGCGGGCAGATAGTTGCGCGAGACGGGGACCTCACTGCGGTTCTTGTCGTCGACGCGCAGCAGATACGATCCGCCGAAGAACGGCTCGACCTCGATCACCCGCTCCGGATTGACGAGATACGCCCGGTGCACGCGCAGAAACCCGCTCGGCTCGAGCCGCGACGCCGCGTCCGCGAGCGATCCCTTCCAGCGCAGCTCGCCGTCGAACACGCGCGCCGTGACGAGGTGGCCGTTCGCCTGCACGTAGCGGATCTCGGCCGTCTTCACCAGCCGCGTCCGTTCGCCGTCCTCGAGCGCGACGCGGCCGGTATTCGCGACCGCGGGCGCGGGCTGCGCGGAGCTCTCGCGCGCCGCCCGCAGCCGTTCGAGCGTGCGCGCGAGGCGCGCCTCGGAGACCGGCTTCACGACGTAGTCGAACGCCGCCAGCTCGAACGCGTCGACGGCGTGGCCGTCGTGCGCGGTCACGAAAACGACGTGCGGCGGCGACGGAAGCGCATTGATGATCTTCGTCGCTTCCAGTCCGCTCAGCCCCGGCAGGCTGATGTCGAGGAAGACCACGTCGTACTGCGCGCCGGCGAGCTCACGGAGCGCCTCGACGGCGTCGGGGGCCTCGGTGACCTCGAGCTCGCCGGCGACCTTCCCCAGCGCGTAGACGAGCTCGCTGCGGACCAGCGCTTCATCGTCGACGACTAAGACGCGCACTCGCTTGCGGTCTATCGCGCCGCGGCCGGCAGATGCGCGGGGACGTGGAAGGCGACCGTCGTCCCTTCGCCCGGGACGCTCGTCACCTGCAGGGCGCTGGCGGGGCCGAAGAGCTTCCGCAGGCGCTGATCGACGTTGTCCATCCCGATCCCGTTTCCGCCGACCCGTTTGCCGGGGACGAAGCCGACGCCATCGTCGCTCACCGCGATCTCGGTGCCGCCGGCGCCGGGACGCGCGCGCACGCGCACCACACCCGCGCCGCCTTTGGGCGCGAGGCCGTGCACGATCGCGTTCTCGACCAGCGGCTGCACCGAGAGCACGGGGACCAGCGCGACGCGCGCGCGCGGGTCGACATCGAACGCGACGCGCAGGCGCTCGCCGAAGCGCGCGTCCTCGAAGCGCAGGTACTGCTCGACGTGCTCCAGCTCTTCGTCGAGCGAGACGAACTCCGAGTGCTGCGCCAGCGAGTCGCGGAAGTACTCCGCGAAATCGACCACCAGATCGTGTGCGCGATGCGGATCCGTGCGGGTCAGCGCGGCGATCGTGGTCAGCGTGTTGAACAGGAAATGCGGCGAGATGCGCGCGCGCAGCGCGTCGAGCTCGGCCTGCGCGACCAGCGCCGAACGCGCGTCGAGCTCCGCCGCCTCGAGCGAGACCGAGAAGACGCGCGCCAAGCCGACCGCGACCCGCCGGTCGTCCTCCACGATCGGCGTCCCGGCGCGATAGAGTTTGAGCGCGCCGACCGCCGCACCGCGCACGATGAACGGTGCGATCGTCACCGAGGTCAGCGGGCAGCCTGGGACGGGGCACTCGATCTCCTCGCGGGAACGCGCGGTGAACGGCTGCCCGGTCGCGATCGCCTTGTGGGTGAGCCCGGTCAGCGATGGACCGCCGACGAGGTGATGGTCCTCGCCGCGCCCGACGTACGCCAGCACGCGCTCGGTGTCGACGACGGCGCACGCGTCGAGCTCGAGGTTCTCGTAGAGCAGCCGCGCGGTGAACGTCGCGGAGTCCTCGCCCAACCCGCCGCGAAGGTGCGGAAGCGCTTCGACGACGAGGTCGAGGACGTTGGTGCTCATGCTCCCACGGGCTTCGACGCGGCGGCGGCAACTGCTTCGTCGCCTTCCGCGATGCAACGCGAGCGCCGTCCCCGTGTTCTCGCGGCATTCCAACCGCGTCGGGAGATTCACCATGAACACGCCGCTTCGCCTCGCCACCATCGCCGCCACGGTCACGCTGGCGCTCTCGTCCGTCGCCGCCGCCGCCACCGTGCGGCTCGTTCCGCTCGGGGAACGCAAAGTCGGCGCCAGCGTGCCCGCCTGTGCCGTACCGTCCGTCGCGGCGTCGGTCGCCGCCGCAGAGCCGGCGGAACTGCCCGTCATCGCGGCCGAGCAGCAGCGGACAGGCATCGTCGCCGTCCGCGTTCATCGTCGACTTCACGCGCTAACCAGGCACAGCCGCGGCGCGCGGAGTACCTGCATGCTCTGTGAGTCGCAGCATCGAGGTCCTGCTCGCGCCCCCCTGGCCGGCGGACGTGGTCCGCGGCGCGCACGTCGCCGTCGTCGACGTGCTGCGAGCGTCGACGACGATCGCGGTCGCACTCGCGAACGGAGCTACCGGCGTGATCCCGGTCGCCGAACCCGGCGACGCGATCGCGCTCGGCCATCGGCTCGGGCGCGATCGCGTCCTCTTTTGCGGCGAGCGGGACGCGGAACGGATCGACGGTTTCGACCTCGACAACTCGCCCGCATCGTTCGTCGCCGATGCGGTCGCCGGCAAGACGCTGATCATGACGACCACCAACGGAACGCACGCGCTGCGCGCCGTCGCCGCGGCCGCCTCGGTCCGCACCGCGGCGCTGGTGAACCGTCTCGCCGTTGCGGACGCGCTCGCTCACGAAGAGGGTAACGTCGCGATCGTCTGCGCGGGCAACACCGACGGCTTCGCGCTCGAGGACGCGATCGGCGCCGGCGCACTGGTCGACACGCTCCTCACGCTAATCGGCGACGTGGAGCTGAAGGACGGCGCACGAGCCGCCGCGCTGCTCTACCGCGCCGTCGCCGGCCGCCTGCCCGAAGCGATCGCGAGTTCCGACCACGCGCAAGCGCTGAGCCGCAAAGGCTTTGCGAGCGACGTCACCCGCTGCGCCGCGCTCGACACCCTCGACGTCGTCCCCACGCTGCGCGACGGGATCTTGGTCGTTACGCCAGCAGTTTCTCCGGCGTGATCGGAAGGTCGCGCACGCGCTTGCCCGTGGCGTGATAGACCGCGTTCGCGATCGCGGCGGCCGCCCCGACGATCCCGATCTCGCCGATCCCCTTCACGCCGATCTCGTTGACGTGCGGATCGTCCTCGGGGATGATGATCGGCTCGATCGCGGGGACGTCGGCGTTGACCGGCACCAGATACTCGGCCAGGTTCGCGGTCATGATCCGCCCCGAACGCTCGTCGTACCGCGTGTGCTCGAGCAGCGCCATGCCGATCCCCCAGACCGCGCCGCCGATGTACTGGCTCCGGGCGGTCTTCTCGTTGAGGATACGGCCCGCTCCGAATGCGTTGACGAAGCGAACGACGCGCACGGTTCCGAGATCCGGGTCGACCCGGACCTCCGCGAACTGCGCGCCGAAGGAGTGCATCGCGTACTTCTGCGCGTCGTCCCCCGGCTTCGCGTCACTGCGGCCTTCGATCGTCTCGACGCCGCCCGTCCGCATCAGCGCCGCGATCGCGGCAGCGCCGCCGATCAACGCCGACGCGTCTCCGCGCGCGAGCGCGAGCAGCTTCGCGCGCGCGTCCAGCGCGGCGAGCTTGATCGCCGAACCGGCGCTCGCCGTCAGCTGCGAGCCGCCGGCGTTCGGTGCGGCCGGGAAGGCACTATCGCCTAGCTCGATGCGTACCTGTTCGACCGGCAGGCCGAGCTGCTCGGCCGCGATCTGCGTGAACACGGTATATGCGCCCGTTCCGATGTCGACGCCGGAGCTCTGCACGAGCGCGGTACCGTCGGCGTTCACCCGCACCAGCGCGCTCGCGGCGCTGCGGTGGGTGGGATAGGAAGCCGCGGCAACGCCCATCCCGACCAGCAGCCGGCCATCGCGCATCGAACGCGGACGCGGATCGCGCCGGCTCCAGCCGAAACGCTCGGCCCCCTGGCGCAGCGCCTCACGCAGCGCCCGACTCGAGAACGGTTTCCCGTCGGCATCGACCTGCGTGTCGTTGCGCAGGCGCAGCTCGACCGGATCGATCCCGGTCGCGTAGGCGAGCTCGTCCATCGCCGACTCCAGCGCGAACGATCCGCACGCCTCGCCGGGCGCGCGCATGAAGGTCGGGGTCGAGGTGTTCAGGCGCCGCAGCCGATGGGTGATGGTGAGGTTCGGCGTTCCGTAGAGCACCGCCGAGATCGCACCCGTCCCGGCCATGAACTCGTCGAACACCGAGGTCTGCGCGCTCGTCTCGTGGATGATCGCGCTGAGGCGGCCGTCGCTCCCGGCGCCCAGCGCGACGCGCTGGACGGTCTGCGGGCGGAAGCCGACCGAACCGAACATCTGCGGCCGGCTCAGCACGATCTTCACCGGGCGGTTCACCAGCTTTGCGGCCATCGCCGCGAGCACTGCATGCGGCCAGACGGAGCCCTTGCCTCCGAAGCCGCCGCCGATGAACTTCGACACGACGCGCACGCTCGCGGTCGGGATCCCGAAGGTCTGCGCCAGCGTGCGGCGCGCGTTGATCACGCCCTGCGTCGACTCGTACACCGTGAGCTGGTCCCCGTCCCATTGCGCGACGGTCGCGTGCGGTTCCATCGGGTTGTGATGCTCGACCGGAACGATGTACGTCCCGTCGACCTTCACCGCCGCTTGCGCGAGCGCCGCCGCGGCATCGCCTTTGTGTTTGTCGACATCGCGCCCGCCGGAAGCCGGCTTGTACTCCGCGGCGGCGTCGAAGCGCGTCACCGCCGGCGCGGCTGCGTAGCGGACGCGGACCATCGCGGCCGCGTCGGTCGCGCGCTCGAACGTATCGGCGACGACGACCGCGACCGGTTGGCGGTCGTAGCGCACGACCTCGTCCTGCAGCACCATCAAGGTGCGGTCGCCGGCGCCGTTACCCCCGCTGTCGACCCGCGGCGCGTTCTGCGGCGTCATGACCGCGATGACGCCGGGCGCGCGGCGCGCGGCGTCCGCATCGACCTGCGACGTTCCGCTGGCGGTGGTGCTCAGCACCATCACGCCGTAGACGAGGCCGGGCAACGCGATCTCGGCCGAGTACTTCGCAGCCCCGGTCACCTTCAGGCGGCCGTCGACGCGATCGACCGGTGCCCCGACGAGCCCGCTCATGCGATTGCCCCGACGTGCTGCAGCGCGCGATTCACCGCCCGACGCACGAGCACGATCTTGAAGTCGTTTTGGCCGTAGCCTTTCATCCCGCGCGTCGCCGCCTCCGCAGCGGCGGCGAACGTCCCCCCGGTCGCCGGCCGGCCGAGCAGCGCGGCCTCGGCCGCGTGCGCGCGCCAAGGTGTCGGCGCAACGCCGCCGAGCGCGACGCGCGCGGCGCGAATGCGCCCGCCCGCAACGTTCAGCGCGGCAGCGACCGAGACCAGCGCGAACTCGTACGAAGCGCGGTCGCGCACTTTCAGATAATAGGAGTTCCGCGCCGCGGCGCTCGCGGGCAACTCGACCGCGGTGATCAGATCGCCGTGCTCCAGGACGGTCTCACGCTGCGGCGTCGAGCCGGGAAGCACGTGGAACCGTTCGAGCGGGACGGTCCGCTCGCCGGCACGGCCTCGCACGTGGACGATCGCATCGACGCTCAGCAGCGCCACCGCGAGATCGGAAGCATGCGTGCAGATGCACTGCTCGCTCCCGCCGACGACCGCGTGCCGCCGGTTCACGCCCGAGATCGCCGCACAGCCGGTCCCCGGTGCGCGCTTGTTGCAGTGCTGCGACACGTCGCGAAAGTACGCACAGCGCGTGCGCTGCATCAGGTTGCCGCCGATCGTCGCCATGTTGCGCAGCTGCGGCGACGCGCTGGCGAGCAGCGCCTGCGCGACGACCGGGTAGTCGCGCGCGATCGCCGGATGGTCGGCGACGTCGCTCATGAGCGCCAGCGCCCCGACGCGCACGCCGGTCGCGGTGCGGTCGATCCCGCGCAGCGGGAGCTGGGTGATGTCGACCAGCAGCGAGGGACGTTCCACGCCTTCTTTCATCAAGTCGACGACGTTCGTGCCGCCGGCGATGTAGCGCGCCCGCGGGTCGGCGGCGAGCGCCGCCATCGCCGACGCGGCGTCGCGCGCCTGCGCGTAGCGGAACGCGTTCACGACGGCTGCCCCGCGACGCTTCGCACCGCCGCGACGATATTCGGATACGCTCCGCAGCGGCAGATGTTCCCGCTCATCCACTCGCGCACCGACGCCTCGTCGGTCGCGCGCTTCTCCGCGAGCAGCGCGACCGCCGACAGGATCTGCCCCGGCGTACAGTACCCGCATTGGAAACCGTCGTGCGCGAGAAACGCCGCCTGCATGGGATGGAGCTGGTCACCGTCGGCAAGCCCTTCGATCGTCGTGATCGCTTTGCGCTGCACCATCACCGCCAGCGTCAGACATGCGTTGACGCGCCGGCCGTCGACCAGCACCGTACACGCGCCGCAGGTCCCCTGGTCGCAGCCCTTCTTGGTTCCGGTCAGGGCGAGCCGCTCGCGGAGCGCGTCCAACAGCGTCACCCGCGGCTCGATGCGCAGTTCGTGCGCGCGCCCGTTCACGTTTAGCGTGACCGGCATCGGCCCCGGGCCGCTCGCCGGCAGCACCGAAACCGACGCAGCCGCCTGAGCGAGCGCGCACAGCCGCGGCGAGCCGATTCCGACCCCCGCAGCAATCGTGGGAAGCGCCGCCCGCACCAGAAAGCGGCGGCGCGTGACCTTGCCAACGTCCATCTGCAGCTCCCCGAGCGCGTACGATCGTCGTACCCGCACGCCGAAGGATCACACCCGAGCGGGCGGACGAGGGGGCTGCCGCTATCGAGCCTCGACGATCTCCACGATCTCCACGAGTTGATTGCCGTCCGAACCGTCGGGCACGGGGTGGCCAAACTCGCGCATCACTGCGATATGCCCTTGAATCGCCTCCCGGGCATTCCGAGCAGCCTCGGCGGGCGTCGCGCCCAAGCTAAAACAGCCCGGAAGATCCGGAACGCGTGTCGACTAGCCTACGTCGACGTTCGTCTGTTTCTGAGCGCGATGACGCCGAGCGCGAGGGCGCTGAGCGCCATGATCCCGCCGAGCACGTACGAAATCGCCGCCGACGGACCGGTGGTACGTGTGCCCATGACGATCAGCACGATCGCCACCGCTGCGTTGACCGCGATGCGCGATCCGCTCGCGCGAGGGGCGCTAGGACGCATCACACGCCGCGCCGCGGGCTTCGCCTACAGGGATTTGCGCCGCGACCAGAGCGGTCGCACGAGAACCGCAACGAGCACCGTCACGTCGACCAGCGCGACCACGACGCTGGCACGGGCAAGCAGAAGTGCCTTCGAGCCATCGGATGTCTGCAAGACCGTCAGAGCGGCCAAGAAGAGGACGTAAAGGCCGAGCGTCCCCGAGGCGCACCAAAACAAGAACCGGCCGTCGGGTGTGTTGCCCTTGCCGGACGCGACGAGGAATATCGTCGCGGTCATGGTGAGCGGCGTGAGAAATGAGTACGATCGGTAATAGGCCGTGAACGCGGGCAGCATGAGCCCGGCGACGAGGGCCAGGAGGATGCATGCGCATACCAGCGGCAGGCGCCATTCCTTGACGGCCCGGCTGGAGCTACGGTTCGTCGTCGGCCGCGCCGGCGACGACGACGCCCGGCGTGCGGACGATCACCCGGCTGTGCTTCGCGTCGAAGGAGACCGTCGAGCCGAAGGCGCGCGCGATCGTGGCGCCGGCGACCATCGTCCGGCCGCGCACGGTGAACGGCGCGTGTGCCAGGGTGACCGTATGTCCGTTCAAGGTGGCCGCGGTCGAGCCGGTGTGCATCACCAGCACGTCGGTACCGCGATAGACGCCGATCTCGGCCTTGGCCATGTCGAACGTGGTCCGCGCTCCAGCCGCTTCGGCGACGGCGCGCAGCGGAAGATACGCAGTCCCGCCGGGCGTCGTCACGGGGGCGACATCCGAGGCGAGCCGCTGGCCGTCGACGCTGATCGTCGCCGGGGTCGCGAGCGCGAGCGACAGCGAGGCGACCAGGGCGGTCGCTGCAGTCGCTACGATCAGTCGTCCGCTGGGGACGAGCGCCGCAAGGGCGCTAAACAGTGGTCGGCTCACGGTGAATTTCGTGTCTGTAGTCCGGGTATTGCTCCTCGATGACCTTTTCGATCTCGAGCCGCAGGCGGCCCAGGAGGTCAGCCTCGGCGAAGGTCCCCACCAACTCGCCTTTGCGATAGATGGCGCCCTTGCCCTTGCCCCCTGCTATACCTACATCTGCCATCTTAGACTCGCCTGGGCCGTTCACGACACATCCCATTACAGCGACCTTGACCGGGGCCGTGTACTCTTTGGCGATAGCCTCGACCATCCGAGCAAGCTCGACGACCTCGATCTCCGCCCGGCCGCACGAGGGGCAGGCCGTGATGTCGAACCCCTTCTCGCGCAGGCCGAGCGCCTTGAGGATCCCCCAGGCGACGGGGACCTCCTCGACCGGGTCGGCGGCGAGCGAGACCCGCAGCGTGTCGCCGATCCCCTCGAACAGCAGGACGCCCAGCCCGATCGAGGACTTGATCGTCCCGTCGCGCGGCAGGCCGGCCTCGGTGACGCCGAGGTGCAGCGGGTAGGGCGTGCCGCGCTCGTCGAGCTGCTTGGCCAGCAGGCGGTACGAGTAGATCGTCGTGACCGCGTCGTGCGCCTTGACCGAGATGATGATGTCGGTATGGCCGAGCTCCTCGAGGAGCTCGACGTGGCGCAGCGCCGAGGCGGCGAGCGCCTCGGGCGTGTGGCCGAGCTTCTGCTCGAGATCGCGGGCCAGCGAGCCCATGTTCACCCCGATACGGATCGGCGTCCCGCGCTCGATCGCCAGCTTGACGACCTCGCGGGTCTTCACCGGGTCGGTGATGTTGCCGGGGTTGAGCCGCAGCTTCGCGACGCCGGCCTCGATCGCGGCGAGCGCCATGCGGTGGTCGAAGTGAACGTCGGCGACGATCGGGACCGGCGACCGGGCGACGATCTGCGGCAACCCGGCAGCGTCGCGGGTGTCTTGGCAGGTGACGCGCACGACCTCGCAGCCGGCCATCGCCAGCGCATAGACTTGCTCCAGCGTCTTGTCGACGTCGGCCGTGTCGGTCGTCGTCATCGACTGCACCACGATCGGGTGGTCGCCGCCGATCCACGCTTTTTTCGCGTCCTTCGACCAAGCCGACTTGTTCTCGAGCAGCACGGCCTTGGTGTGACGGCGCAGACGGATCATGCGGGTGCTGGGCCAGATGTTCCGTGCAAAAGATCGCGTAGGATTTTTGCTCGGATCGAGGAGTGATGAGGGAGCAACGCCGTAGCGTTGTGACCGAAGAACGACGAAGAGCCGGGCGAAAAGCCAAGCGAGATTTTGTGCGCGAACATCTGGCTCAGCACCCTAAAAGGCGCCCTGACCTGCGATCGCGCGCGCCACGTCCTGATAGGACACGACCAGCATCAGCACGATCAGCATCGCGAAGCCGCCGACGTGGACCAGCGCCTCCTTCTCCGGATCGACAGGCCGTCCGCGGACCATCTCGACCAGGATGAAGACGGCGCGCCCGCCGTCGAGCGCGGGGATCGGCAGCAGGTTGAAGATCCCCAGCGAGATCGACACCATCCCGGCCAGCGAGAGGAAAATCGCCGGACCGAACTGCTGTGCCTGCGCGGAGACCCGCGCGATCCCGATCGGGCCCTGGAACTGTCCGGCGACCGTCGAGGGATGGGAGATCAGCGAACCGAGCGCGCCGAGCGTTGCGCCGGTGATCCCGGTGAACTGGCCCCACGCCGAGCTCGCCGCTTGGATGACCCCGACGCGCTGCGTCTGCGGCAGCGGCTGGAAACCAAGGTGGCCGACCCGTTTGCCGTCGGGCCCCGCGACCGGCGTAATGTCGACCGCCTGCGTGCTGCCGTCGCGCTCGAACACGACGTGCAGGCGCTTGCCGAACGACGCGTGGATGATATCGACCAAGGCGTTTCCGTCCGAGACGGTGCGGCCGTCGACGGAGACGATCCGGTCGCCGACGTGCATGCCGGCGCGCGCCGCCGGGTAGCCGGGGAGCAGCTGGAAGATCTGCGTCGTCACCTTGCCGCCCGGGATCCCGAACAGCAGCGCCGCGCCGAAAAACAGCACCAGCGCCACGATGAAGTTCGCGATCGGGCCGGCGACGACGATCGCCAGCCGCTGCAGCGGCCTTTTCGCTTGGAAGTTGTCGTGGTCGTAGGTGCCGGCGGTACGGAACTCGCGCTGCTGCTCCGCCTCGGTCGACTTCCCGTCCTCGCCCTTCATCTGGCAGTAGCCGCCGATCGGGAAGACGTTCCAGCGATAGACGGTGCCGCTGCGGGGCGAAGTCCACTTGGCGATCGTCGGGCCGAAGCCGAACGCGAAGTCGGTCACCCGCACGCCGTTCCTGCGCGCCACCAAGAAGTGGCCGTACTCATGGAGCACCACGAGGACGGAGAGCATCAGCAGGTAGACGATGATTCGTTCGGCGGTCATAGGCTCCGGTTTATGGGCGCGCTTGTACGTTCAACGACGAATGCCCGGGCCGCGTCTCGGGCCGAGCGATCAGCCATACGAACGGCCTCGAGGCTCACGTCTCTAGTATCGACCCGATCGAGGACGGTTTCGATGCAAACGGCTATTTCGCCGAAGCGGATGGTTCCCGACACGAAGGCGGCCACCGCTACCTCGTTCGCGGCCGAGAGGATCGCCGGGGCGGTCCCCCCGGCGGCCAAGGCCTCGTAAGCCAGCCGCAGACACGGGAAGCGTGCCTGGTCCGGCCGCTCGAACCCGAGGGTCGTCGTCGGGGCCCCGCGCTCGCCGCCGAGCGCCTCGATCGGGTCGTCGCTGTGCGGCCGGTCGTCGAGGCGGTCGGGATAGGCTAGGGCGTAGCCGATCGGGAGCCGCATATCGGGTGCCGCCAACTGGCCGACGACGTTGCCGTCGGTGAAGACGACGAAGCCGTGCGCGACCGAGGTCCGGTGGACGAGGACGTGGATCCGCTCGCCGGGGAGCCCGAACCACTTCGCGGCCTCGATCACCTCGAGCCCCTTGTTCATCAGCGTCGCCGAGTCGATCGTGTTCTTGACGCCCATCTGCCAGGTCGGGTGAGCGAGCGCTTCGGCGAGCGTCGCCGACGCGATCTCGTCGGCGGAACGGTCGCGAAACGGCCCGCCCGACGCGGTGACGACGATCGCTGCGACACGCTCGCGCGGCGCACCCTGCAGGCACTGGAAGATCGCGGAGTGCTCGCTGTCGACCGGGAGCAGCTGCGCGCCGCTGCGCGCCGCATGCGCCACCAGCAGCTCGCCCGCCGCGACGATCAGCTCCTTGTTGGCGACCGCGACGTCGATCCCACCGTCGACCGCGGCGAACACGGCGTCGAACGCGACCGCACCGTCGGTTGCGGCGAGCACGATATCGGCACCGCTCTCGCAAGCGACGGCGTGCAGCCCGCGCGCGCCGTCCGACGCGTCGGAGACGACGCGCGGAGCGAAGCGCGCTACCTGCTCGGCGAGCAGCTCGACGTTGCGTCCCGCCGCGAGCCCGGCGACCTCGAACCGCCCCGGATGGCGCGCGATCACGTCCAGCGCCTGCCGCCCGATGCTGCCGGTCGACCCCAAGATGGCGACGCGCCGTTTGTCACCCTGAGCTTGTCGAAGGGTCACGAGTTCACCAGGTGGTTTTCGGAGATCACGCCGATCAGGTAGAGCGCGAAGTAGAACGCCACGCCGGCGAAGATGTACGAGTCGAAGCGGTCGAGCACGCCGCCGTGGCCGGAGATCAGCGAGCCCGCGTCCTTCACCTTCGCGTCGCGCTTGAGCGCGCTCTCGACCAAGTCACCGGCCTGCGCGGCGAGCGAGGTGATCGCGGCGACGATGATGCCCTGCCACCACGCGACGTGGACCGAGGGGACGAGCCCGATCGCGGCGCCCGCGAGCAGGGCGGCCGCAAAGCCGCCGACCGCGCCTTCAACGGTCTTCTTCGGCGAAAGCCGGGTCAGCCGGTGCTTGCCGAACGCCGTGCCGATCAGCATCGCGAAGATGTCGGTGAACGCGACCAGGAAGATGATCCAGACCGTCCAGATCACACCGTCGTGCAGGGCGCGAATCGCGATGAAATACGTCATCAGCTTGCCGATATACAGCACGCCGAGCAGCGTGTAGCCGCTGCGCGCCAAGACGCCCGACTCGCGGGTGAAGGTCGCCGTCGCGAGCGCGACGATCACGGTCCCGGCGAGCAGCAGCCCCTCGTAGCGATGGATCAGCCCGAAGTGCGTGAGGATCACGTACGCCCACACCGCCGCGATCGCGACCGGCAACTCCAGCGCCGGGCCCTTTTTCGCCGACAAACCGGCGAACTCGTAAATGCAGCCCGTCGCAACGGCGAGCGCCAGCACGGTGAACGCGGGCGGCCACGCGACCGCCGCGAAGCCGATCGCGGCGAGGAGCAGCCCGATCAGGATGCGCCGCCCGCTCACGGCACGCTGCTTCGGGTCGTTCGCCGGCGCAGCGGCGCCGGCCGATGCCGCGCTCGTGGTCATGCGCCGGCGAACCGGCGCCTGCGGCGCTGATACTCCGCGATGGCGTCGGCAAAGGCGTCGCGGCCGAAATCGGGCCAGAACGTTTCGAGCATCACGAGCTCGGCGTACGCGACCTGGTACAGCAGAAAGTTCGAGAGCCGGGACTCGCCGCCGGGCCGGATCAGCAAATCTGGATCGGGCATCCCCGCCGTGGTCAGATACGAGGCCAGCGTCTGTTCTTCGATCGCGTCGGGGGCCAGCGCGCCCGCCTGCACGTCCTGCATCATGCGCGCGACTGCATCGCGCAGCTCGGTGCGCGCGCTGTAGTTCACCGCCAAGTTGAGGATGAGCCCAGTGTTGCGTGCGGTCTTCGCCACGAGCCGGTCGAGCGCGTCTTTCGACGCCAGGGGCAGCAGGTCGTAGCGTCCGATCACGTTGACCCGAACGCCGTTTCGGTCGAGCTCCGCGAGCTCGGTGCTCGCGAAGTAGACGCACAGGTCGAGCAGCAGCGAGATCTCGGTCTTGTCGCGCTTCCAGTTCTCGGTGGAGAAACCGTAGACCGTCAGCATCGGGATGCCCCAGTCGCTGCACGCGCGCGTGATCTCTCGCAGTGCGACGATCCCGCGGCGGTGGCCCTCGATCGCCGGCATGCGGCGGGCGCGCGCCCAGCGGCGGTTGCCGTCCATGATGATCGCGACGTGCGTGGGGAGCGCCGTCGCGTCGAGCGTGACGCCGTGCGGCGGGCGCAGGATCGCCGCCACCTCAGATTCGCTCGTAGCCATCGTAGCCGGCGAGCAGCTCCCACGCACCGTCATGCTCCCCGGAGAGCGCGGCGACGCGCAGCGCCCGCAGTGTTCCGACCCCGATCGCCGCGTACGGCGGGGTCAGCACGCGAAACCGCAGCGGCCGGTCGCTCA
Source organism: Vulcanimicrobiota bacterium (assembly GCA_003168375.1). Classification (GTDB taxonomy): domain Bacteria; phylum Vulcanimicrobiota; class Vulcanimicrobiia; order Vulcanimicrobiales; family Vulcanimicrobiaceae; genus Vulcanimicrobium; species Vulcanimicrobium winogradskyi. The sequence goes on along the minus strand of PMSI01000003.1, from coordinate 275,718 downwards.
GCAACGCCCGCGCCTGCAGCCATGGTAAGAGCACCAAATCGTCAGAGGTCAGGGAGGTCATCAAACCTCCATTATTTCTTTTTCTTTGCCGTGGACGAGATCGTCGATCTGTTTGATGAACTTGTCGGTCAGCTTCTGCACCTGATCGGTGCCGCGCTTGATCTGATCGTCGGTGATCGTGCCCTTCTTCGCGAGTGCCTTCACGTCGTCGTTCGCCTTGTGGCGGATGTTGCGCACGGCGACCTTGTGCTCTTCGGACTTCTTCTTGACCAGCTTGACCAGGTCTTTGCGGCGCTCTTCGCTCAGCGGCGGGATCGAGAGGCGGATCGTCGCCCCGTCGACGTTCGGGTTGAGCCCGAGGTCGCTGGTCTCGATCGCCTTGCGGATCGCGCCGACGACGCTCTTGTCGAACGCGGTCACCAGCAGCGACCGCCCGTCGGGCGAGTTCACGCTCGCCACCGCCTTGAGCGGCTGCGTCGAGCCGTACGCTTCGACGTGAATGCGGTCGAGGAGCGCCGGGGACGCCCGGCCGGTGCGGATCGAGGCGAAGTCGCCCGTGGTCGCCTCGATCGCCTTCTTCATCTTCGACTCGGTGTCACGGTAGACGTCATCAAGCATGGCCGACCCCTTCGCCGTGGACCCGCGCGGCACTCCGTCCGACGGTCGTCCCGATCTCCTCGCCCATCACGACCCGCCGGATGTTGCCCGGGACGTGCATGTCGAAGACGATGATCGGCAGGGCGTTGTCCATGCACAGGGTCAGCGCGGTCGAATCCATCACCTCGAGGCCCAGCTCGAGGACGCGCAGGTAGTCGAGGTGCGTGAACCGGGTCGCGCTCGGATCCTTGAACGGGTCGGCGCTGTAGACACCGTCGACCTTGGTCGCCTTGAGGATCGCCTGCGCGCCGATCTCGACCGCGCGCAGCGCGGCGGTCGTGTCGGTGGTGAAGTACGGGTTGCCGGTACCGGCCGCGAAGATGACGACCCGGCCCTTCTCGAGATGGCGGATCGCCTTGCGGCGGATGTACGGTTCCGCGATCGCGTTCATCGCGATCGCCGTTTGCACGCGCGATTGCACGCCGATCTTCTCGAGCGAGTCCTGCAGCGCGAGCGCGTTGATCACCGTCGCCAACATCCCCATGTAGTCCGCGGTCGAGCGGTCCATCCCCGCGGCTTCGTGCATCTTGCCGCGCCAAATGTTCCCGCCGCCGACGACGACCGCGGTGGTGACGCCGTCGGCGTGCACCTCCGCGATCTCCTTCGCCATCACCGTCGTCGTGTCGACGTCGATGCTCCCGCCCCGCCCGGCGAACGCTTCGCCCGAAAGCTTGAGGAGAACGCGTTCGTAGGCGGGTCTAGGCACGGTGTCCCTTTCCGGGGCGGGGGCGGCTACTCTTCGCCGAGGGCGAACTTCACGTAGCGGCGGACGTCGATCTTCTCGCCGAGCACGCCGGAGACGGTCTTGACGAGCTCGCCGACGGTCTGCGCGTCGTCCTTGACGAACGGCTGCTCGAGCAGGGTGTGCTCTTCGTACCACTTGTTCAGCTTGCCGGACAGGATCTTCTCGACGACCTCGGGCGGCTTGCCGGGCGGCACGGTCTTCTCGAGTTCGGCCTTGACCTCGGTCAGCACGGCCTCGGGAACGGCGGCACGGTCCAGATACTGCGGCGACATCGCCGCCACGTGCATCGCAACGTCGCGGACGAGCTCTTTGAAGCGCTCGTTGCGCGCGACGAAGTCGGTCTCGCAGTTCACCTCGACGAGCACGCCGATCTTGCCGCCGGCGTGGATGTACGATCCGACGAGCCCTTCGTTCGCAGCGCGCTCGGCCTTCTTCTCGGCCTTGGCGTGGCCGAGGTCCCCGAGGCGCGCCTTCGCGCGCTCTTGGTCGCCTTCGGCCCAAACCAGGGCGTTGCGGACGTCCGAGATCCCGGCGCCCGTCTCTTCCCGCAGGCGTTTGATTTCGTCGGCGGTCGGTTTGTAAGCCACGTTCACGTTTTCTGTTGTCCCGTGCTAGACGCCGGCCGGCTCGGGCTCGGCTGCGATGTCGGCATACTGGTCTTCGTAGTCGGCCGCGTCGTAGGCGGACTCGGTCTCGGTCTTCCCTTCGACGATCGCGTTCGCGATCGTGCTGACCATCAGCCGCACGCTGCGGATCGCGTCGTCGTTCCCCGGGATCGCGAGGTCGATCTCGTCGGGATCGCAGTTCGTGTCGATCACCGCGATGATCGGGATCTTCAGCTTCTGCGCCTCGGCGACGGCGATGCGCTCTTTCTTCGGGTCGACGATGAACATCGCGTCGGGGAGCCGGTGCATGTCCTTGATCCCGCCGAGAAACTTCTCGAGCTTCTCGAGCTCGTCGGTGAGGCGCGCGACCTCTTTCTTGGGGAGCAGATCGAAGGTGCCTTGCTGGCGCATCCCCTCGAGCTCGCGCAGTCGCGAGATGCGCTTCTGGATCGTCGCGAAGTTGGTGAGCGTTCCGCCCAGCCAGCGCTGGTTGACGAAGAACGTGCCGGCGCGCTCCGCCTCTTCGCGGACGACGTCTTGCGCCTGCTTCTTCGTGCCGACGAACAGAATCACGCGACCCTCGCGCGACATCTGCTTGACCGCGTCGTAGACGCGGTTCAGCATCGCCAGCGTCTGCGACAGGTCGATGATGTAGATGCCGTTGCGCTCTTGGAAGATGTACGGCTTCATCTTCGGATTCCAGCGGCGGGTCTGGTGTCCGAAATGGACCCCCGCCTCCAGAAGAGCGCGCATGGTGACGCCTGACGCCATGTGGATGAACCTCTCTGAGCCCGCGGCCGCCCTCCGTGGCGCCGTGATGGACGCATTCACCCCCGGCCTCCGGCCGGGTGAAGTGGTGGGGTCCGAGGACCCCGGCCGCCGCCGGGTCTCCCCGGAGCAACCCCGATACTATACCACGACCGGGCTACAGGTAGAAGAACTCGCGATCCCGCCGGTGCAGCGGGGCTACCCCGGCCGCGATCTCGCGGGCGCGGGCCGGATTGAGCCCGACGTAGACCACCTCGACGTCGTCTTCGATCGCGTCGGGCGCGAGGACCGGGCGGTCGAAGATGCGCTTGGCTTGCTGGTGCGGGTTGCGGTCGAGGAAGTAGGCAAGCGGGTCCCGATTCGCGAGGCGGCTGGCGATGAACACGCCGTAGAAGCCGCTGCCGTAGATCGCGCTCTTGCGGCCGCAGGCTCGCTCGCGCTCGAAGGACGCGACGGCGTCGCTCGCTCGCTGCCAAAACGCCGCAAACTGGTGAGCCTCGGCGACGTACCCGGCGATTTCGGCCGGCGCGATCTTGCCGGCACGACCGAACCCGCGCCGCGCGTTCACGACGAACGCGGCGTCGTGCGCTTCTTCGTCGATGCGCACGTCGATGTAACCCGCTTCGGCGAGCGCGCGGCGGAGCGAGCTCGGCATGAAGTGGTTGACGTGATCGACGACGATGAAGTCGCCGACGTTGCGCCGCACGTTGGGGACGGTCAGGTGCAGCTCGCCGCCCGGTCGCAGCAGCTTGCGGATCCCGGTCAGGAACCTGCGCGGATCGCTCACGTGCTCGAGCGCGAAGAACGAGAGGACGGCGTCGAAGCGCCCGGCCCACGAGTCCGGCGTCGTGTATGCGGCTTGATTGCGGCGCGCAACGAACGCGTCCCAGGCAGTGCGATACGCATCGCTGACGTCGAACACGGCGCCGTCGAGATCGGGGCGCGCGGCGAGCAGCGCGCGCAGCGACATCCCTTTGCCGCAGCCGTAGTCGAGAACCGACGCGCCGGGCGCGAGCGCGAGTTTTTCCAGCGCGACGTTCGCCTGGTGCTGCGCGCGGTAGAGCGGCACGCCGTCGCGCTCGTCGTAGAGGTCGTCGGAATCGTCGCTCTCGAGGTGGACGTTGTACGCTGTATCATAGTAGCCGCTGATGTCCGCGAGCGCGGGTGTTTGGCCGTGGCCACAGATCTCGCACACGTAGACGATCGTCGGCACCGCGATCGCGCGCGCCGTCGACGACACCGAGACCGCGCCGTCGTAGCGGTACGCCGGCGCTCCGCTCGCCTCGCCGCACACGAGGCATGCCGTCGCCGCGGCGACCTCGTTCATCGGCCGAGCGCCGCTTCGCGCGCCTGCGCGAGCAGCGCGTTCGCGCCGGCGAGCGTGGTGCCGTACTTCAGCCCACCGATCCAGCGGATGCTGGCGCCGTACTCCTCGCTGAAGTTGAAGTAGCGGATCTGCACCGTCCAGCGCGCGCGCGTTCCGACGTTCGCGCCCGACGCGTGCAGCGTGAGGAAATCGAACGCGAACAGATCGCCCGGGTTCGAGAGCGGCGCGCACAGTTCGTAGCGCTCGGGGATCGTGGCTTCGTCGGGCAGGCGCAGCGCACCGTACGCGCCCGACGCCGTCTCGGCTTCGCCGCGTCCGGAGGTATCGACCAGCGGTTCGACGCCGCCGCGGTGCGAGCCGCGCGCCAGCACGACCGGCCCCATCTCGGCGGTGACCGGGACCAGCGGGATCCAGAACGTGACGCCGTCGAGGCTGCGGAACTGGTACTGGAACTCCTGATGCCACGGCGCCAAACGGCGGTCGTCACCGGGACGATCGATGCGCACGCCGTTCGAGCCGGGCGCGGTTCCCGCCAGCTCCGTTGCCCGCAGTTCCCGAAACAGACCGGCGAGGCGTTCGCTGACGATCAGGCGCTGGAACGCGACGAGGTTCTTCGCCATGTCGTAGACGAGCGGCTGGACGTCGGGATGCGCGGCGACGAGTGCGAGGTACCCGCGGTCGAACTCGGCCGGATCGGCCGGCGCCTCGTACTCCGCGCCGCAGGCGCGCGCCGCGTGCTCGATCAGCATCCCGAGCTCGCGCTGCAGCGGGACCAGCTCGCGCGCGAGGTCGAGCCATCCGCGCAGCACGACGAAGCCGTCGCGCTCGAACGTCGCGCGCAGCTCGACGTTCGCAAGCGAATCAGGCGTCACGATGCGACCGCCGCCGTGTGCGCCGCGACCGCGTCGCGCCACGATTCCGCCGGCGAATCGAGCGTTGCCCCGGCGTCCGGTCCCAGGTTGGCGATCGTGTCGAGGATCGAGACGTGCGGGTCGAACGCGCCGTGGAGCTGCGGGTACGGCCGGCGCGTGTAGCGCATCACCCGCACCTCGACGCCGGCGGCGGCGAGCTGTGGCTCGTCGAGATAGTTCAACGCGCCCAGCCCGGTGACGTAGCGCCTGGCGCCGCGCGGTGCGAGCAGTGCGATGAGCCGCTCCGTTTGCGAGGCGTCGACCGGCGTCGCCGACGAGCGGCTGAACGCGGGATGCAGGCCGAGCTCCGCGCAGCAGCGTTCGAGTCCGGCGATGTCGAGCTCGGCGATCGTGCGCGGCCGCTCAGCATACACGTCGGCGAGGATCGAGCGCGCCGCCGCGAGGAACGGCGCGCGGGCGTAACTCATCTCGAACGTGCGCAGGTGCTTCTCGCGCCAGTCCGTCTTGTAGTCGATCTCGACCTCGGCGATCGGCGGCAGCTTCCCGTGGCGCAGCACCGGCACGGTCAGCCAGAGCGGGCCGTGCGCGGTCTTCAACTGCACGCGGTTCGTGAAACCGCCCTTCTGGAACTGCGCGTCGTCGAGGTGGACGAACTCGTCGGCGAGGCGGATCTGCTCGAACACGCCGCGCCAGGGGAGGAACTGTGGCTGCAGGATGACGACGGTTTTCACGGGCCGTGTGCCAGGAAGCGTTCCATCACCGCGACGTCGTGCCAGCCGTCCGGAGCCCGGTAGTGGTGGCGATGGACGCCGACGTCGCGAAAACCGAGCGAACGGTAGAGTTCGCACGCGACGGCGTTGTCGGTCGCGACATGCAGCACGAGCTTGTCGAGCCGCCCGTCGTCGCGCGCCGCCGCGAGCACCTGCTGCATCGCCGCGCGCCCGTGCCCTTTGCCGCGGTGGCGCGCGTCGATCGCGATCCCGAACATGCCGTGCCGGCCGCGCTCGTCGATCGCGATGATCTGCGTCATCCCCACCGCGGCATCGTGCTCGTCGGCGATCACCCAGAACAGCGTCGCCGGGTCGGCGGTGCGGCGCTCCAGCCAGTCGCGCACGTCGTCCGGCGTGTTCGGCCGCGGGTCCGCCAGCAGCGCGTACTGCGTGCGGACGTCGTTGCGGAGAGCCGTCAGCGCGGCGATGTCGGCTTCACGCGGCTCGCGGCAGGTGGTCACGCCGGTGCGGGATCGCTCTCGGCCCGCAGATAACCGCGCGGCGCGACCGTGAACAGCAGCTTCGCATCGTATTCGGCGTCGACGACGAAGCGCGGCTCGCGCGCGAGGAACGCGTCGACCGCGGTCATCGGGCTGTTCCCGGGACCCCACGGCCGGTCGACGATCGAGGCCGGATCGGCGTACTCGACGGCGGTGTCCATGACGACCAGAAAATAACCGGCCCGCACCAGCGGTGCGTAGAGCGCGAGCTCGCGCGCGACGTGATCCGCGGTGTGGTTCGAGTCGAGCACAACCATCGCGGAGCGGCCCGCGACGCGTTCGCGGACGAGCGCGGCGAGCGCGTCGTCGACCGACGATCCTTCGAACATCACGATGCGCGAGGCCATTGGATGCGCTTCGATCGCGGCGCGGTTGTGTGCGCGCACGTCGATGTCGATCCCGATCGCTTCGCGCTCCCCGCCGAGCAGCGCCAGCATCGAGGCGGAGAAGACCAGCGAGCCGCCGTGCGCGATCCCGGTCTCGACGATCACCTCGGGCTGCGTGCGCCAGATGATCTCCTGGAGCGCGATCAAGTCCTGCGGGAACTGGATCGCCGGCCGGCCCATCCACGACCAGTTGTACGCGTAGCGGTAGGGCGCGATCAGGTCGAAGGCGCGCTTCCAGGCGGCCCGCACCTCGGGGTCGTTCCCCATCTTCTGCAGCAGCGCCGCGTCCTTGGGATCGTGCGGATCGGGGCTGCCGGGATCGCTCGGCGTGCTCAAGGTCGCCATGTCGTTCACCGATAAGGTAATCGTCAACGGAGGCCTGGAACAATAGCATGAACGTCCTCGATCGCCCGCCGGTCCCGCCGGCGTCGTCGGACGCGCGGGTCCCCGTCTTCGTCCCCTACGTCGGGGTCGACACCCTCAAGCACCTGACCGACGCGCTCGATGTCGGCTGGCTCGGTATGGGAGCGACCACCAAGGAGTTCGAGGACCGGATCGCCGCCTACCTCGGGCTCGAGGACCGCTACGTCGTCTGCACCAACACCGGGACCTCGGCGCTGCACATCGCGCTGCTGGCCGCGGGCGTCGGTCCGGGCGACGAGGTGATCACGCCGTCGTTCAACTACGTCGCCGACCACCAAGCGATCCGCGCGACCGGCGCGGAGGCGGTCATGTGCGACATTCGCGACGACGATCTGGGGATCGACGTCGCCTCGGCGGAGTCGCTGGTCGGGCCGCGGACGAAAGCGATCGTCCCGCTGCATTTCGCGGGGATCCCGTGCCGCATCGATGATGTCCACGCCCTCGCTCGCCGTCACGGCCTGCGCGTGATCGAGGACGCATGCCACGCGTTCGGGTCGACCGCCGGCGGCGCGAAGATCGGGAGCGGCGGCGACGTGCAGTTCTTCAGCTTCGATCCGGTCAAGGTCATCACGTCGATCGACGGCGGCTGCGTCGTGACGCCGCACCGCGAGGAGGTCGAGCGGCTGCACCACCTGCGGCTGCTCGGCGTCGACAAAGACACCACGCTGCGCTATCAGAACAAGAGAGCCTGGGACTACGACGTCGTCTCCGAGGGCTTCCGCTATCACCTCACCAACATCATGGCGAGCGTCGGCGTCTCGCAGATCAAGCGCGTCGACGAGTTCATCGCGAGCCGCCGCGCGGTCTGCGAGCGCTACTCGGCAGCATTCGACGGTCTGCCCGGCGTGCGCGTGCTGCGCCGCGACTACGCGGACGTTTCGCCGTTCATCTATAGTCTGCGTGTCGCCGCGGACCGCCGCGAGGCGCTGATCGAACATCTCGCGGCACGCGGCGTCGATGTCGGGATCCACTTCGTCCCGGTGCACCAGCACACGTACTTCGCGAACGCGCGCCGCGCGCCGATGCCGGTGACCGAGCGGGTCGTCGACGAGGTCGTGACGCTGCCGCTCCACTCGCTGATGGCCGAGCGTTCGATCGAGCGGGTGATCGACGGCGTCCGCACCTTCTTTGCCTAACCCTTCGTGTCACCCTGAGCTTGTCGAAGGGTCAGGGTGAACTTGCACTGCCGCTCGTGCGGCTATGCGCTGAGCGCGGAGGTCGTCGACCTCGGACTCTCTCCGCCTTCGAACGCGCTGACCTCACCGGACGCGCTCGGCCGCGGCGAGACGTTCTACCCGCTGCACGCGTTCGTGTGCGAGCGGTGCTACCTGGTGCAGCTCGACAAATTCGCCGGTCCCGACGAGCTGTTCCGCGACTACCGCTACTTCTCGTCTTATTCGACGACCTGGCTTGCGCATGCCGAAGCATACGCCGAGGAGATGACGCGGCGCGGGATCGGACCGCGCTCGCGGGTGGTTGAGGTCGCGAGCAACGACGGCTACCTGCTGCGCAACTTCGTCGCGCGCGGCATCCCCGTGCTCGGCATCGAGCCGGCGAGCAACGTCGCCGCGGTCGCCCGCGAGGCCGGCGTGCCGACACTCGACGAGTTCTTCGGCACCGCGCTGGCGCACCGCGTGCGCGCCGAGTTCGGCGCGGCGCACCTGATCGTCGCGAACAACGTGCTGGCGCACGTCCCCGACGTGAACGACTTCGTCGGCGGGTTCGCGGCGCTGCTCGCGCCCGACGGCGTCGTGACGATCGAGTTCCCGCACGTGCTGCGCACGATCGCCGGGATGCAGTTCGACACCATCTACCACGAGCATTTCTCGTACCTGTCGCTGATCGCGCTGACGCCGCTGTTCGCGCGGCACGGACTCGAGATCGTCGAGGTCGCCGAGCTGTCCACGCACGGCGGCTCGCTGCGCGTCTTCGTCGCGCCGCGCGGCTCACGCCCGATCGAACCGACCGTCGCCGCGGCCCTCGCGGCCGAGCGCGCCGCGGGACTCGACCGCATCGAGACGTACGCCGCGTTCGGCGCCCGCATGGCGCGCATCAGGGACGACTTCGTCACGTTCCTGCACGACGCGAAGCACGCCGGAAAGCGCGTCGTTGGTTACGGCGCCGCCGCGAAGGCGACGACGCTGCTGAACTACGCCGGCGTGCGCGCCGACCTCTTGCCGTACGTCGCCGATAAGAGCCCGCACAAACAGGGCTACCTGGTGCCGGGTGTCCGGGTGCCGATCGTCGCGCCGGACCGCATTCGCGCCGACCGGCCCGACTACGTCGTGATCTTCCCGTGGAACGTCGAGGACGAGATCCGGGCCGAGCTCGCCGACGTACGCGCCTGGGGCGGCCGGTTCGTGCTCGCCATCCCCGCGCTACGCGTCGATGCCTGACGCCTCGAACGGCGGCAGCGCGCGGTCGCGCGCCGAGATGACGCTCGGTTCGAGCGGCCACGGAATCGCGAGCCGCGGGCTGTCGTACCGGTACCCCGCGGCAGCGGACGGCTCGTACGCCGCCGAGAGCAGATAATGCAACGCCGAGCCGTCGCGCAGCGTCTGGTAGCCGTGCGCGAGCCCGGCCGGCGCGTAGAGCGCCGTCTCGTCGTCCTCGCTCAGTTCGAACGCCTCCCAACGGCCGAAGGTCGGCGATCCGGGCCGTGCATCGACCAGCACGTCGTAGACGGCTCCGCGGGTGCAGCGGATCACCTTCGTTTCCCCGTGCGGCTCGCGCTGCAGGTGCAGGCCGCGCAGCGTCCCGGCGCGTGCGTTCCACGCCTCGCCCTGCTCGGGCCAGCTCGTCGCAAGGCCCAGCGCCGCAAACGCGTCGGCATCGAACGTGCGCGCGAACCAGCCGCGCTCGTCGCGCTCGCGCCGGAGCGGAATCTTCAAAAGCCCGTCGAGAGAGGTGGGGATGACGTCCATCGCTGAGGGCGGTTTCTGGCGCGGCCGCCGGGTCCTGGTCACCGGCCACACGGGATTCAAGGGTTCGTGGCTGTGCGCGCTGCTGCTGCGGCGCGGTGCGCGCGTCGCCGGGATCGCGCTGCCGCCCGAGACGACGCCGAGCCTGTGGGCGCTCCTGCCCTACGGTGCGCACGTCGAGCAACGCCTCGTCGACCTGCGCGACCGCGACGGCATCGGCGCGGCGATCGGCGCCCTGCGGCCGCAGACGATCTTCCATCTCGCGGCGCAATCGCTCGTGCGACGCGGCTACGCCGAGCCGGTCGAGACGTACGCGACGAACGTGATGGGGACGCTACACCTCCTCGAAGCCGCGCGTTCGTGCGCTGCGCTGGAGAGTACCGTCGTCGTCACCAGCGACAAGGTGTACGCCGATCGGCCGAGTGAGGACGGCTACACCGAAGACGCGCGCCTCGGCGGCGCCGATCCGTACGCGGGGAGCAAGGCCGCCGCCGAGCTCGTCGTCGAGACGTATCGCACCGCGTTCTTCTCAGCGCCCGGATCGCCGAAGATCGCGACAGCGCGCGCGGGGAACGTCGTCGGCGGCGGTGATTTCGCACTCGACCGCCTGCTGCCGGACGCGTACCGTGCGTTCGCCGCCGGGTCGATACTGACGATCCGGCGTCCGGACGCGATCCGCCCGTGGCAGCACGTCCTGGACCCGCTCCACGGCTACCTCCGCATTGCGGAAGCGGCCGCAGGCGGTGGTGCCGGGTTCGACGCCTACAATTTCGGGCCGGACCGCACAGCCGATGTCCGCAGCGTCGTCGAGCGATTTCTGCGTACGCTCGGCGCGGGCGCGCCGTTTGCGATCCGCGTCGCGGCGAGCCCCGAGCACGAGACCGCGGTGCTCGCCGTCGACAGCGCGCGAGCCCACGCGGACCTTGGCTGGCGCCCGCGCTGGGCGACCGAAACGGCGGTCGACGCCGCGGCCGCGTGGTACCGCGACTTCCACGGCGGCGAACCGGCGGAACGGCTCGTCGAGCGCGACCTGGACGCCTACGCGGGCTGAGTTCGGCGCAGCGCCGACGCCGTGCGGCCGGCGAGTGCGTCCATGAACGCGGCCAGACCGTGTGGTTCCCGCAGCCAGTCGGCCGATGCGCCGAGCGTGTTCGCGAGCGCAGCTCGATGGCGCAGACGCTCCTCGGCGACGCGCGCGTCGACTGGGTGCGCTGCGTACAGCGCGTCCATGACGGCCAGGTAATTCGGGAGCGCGCCGCCGAGACGCTGGGCCGCGAGGCCGAGCCGCGCGACGACGTCCACCGTGATCGCGCCGGCCGGCGCAAAGCGCGCGGCGCGCGCCAAGCGCAGCGTGAAGTCCCAGTCGTCGAGCGAAGGCACCGTTTCGTTGAAGGTGCCGATGCGGTCGAACACGCCGCGGTAGAGCACGACCGCGTCGAGCGCGACGGCGTGCGCGATCTCGAGCCGGACGACGTCGTCTTCGCTGCCGCCGAACGGTTCGACGACGCCGAGCGCCTGGGGCGTACTCCGCGACCCGGCACTCGGTTCGAGGACGAGACGCGTCTGCGAAAGCGCGGCCATGGCGCCGGTGCGCGCGATCGCGTCGACCGCGCGCTCGAGATGATCAGGAGTGTAGCGGTTGTCGGGATCGAGGAACGCCACGTACTCGCCCCGGATCATTCGCAAGCCGAGGTTCCGCGCAGCCCCGGCCGTGTGCGGCACGGGTAAACGCGCGTACGAAACGCGCCCCCACGCCGGATGGGCGCGCACCAGAGCGTCGACCGGTATCGGGCCGTGATCGACGATCACCGCCTCCCAGTTCGTCCAGCTTTGCGCGACCAGCGAGTCGAGCGCGCGCAGCATCGTTTGCGGCGGCCCCGCGCTCTGCACGACGACGCTGACGCGAGACTCGCGCACGCGCGCCGGCTCGTAGACCGCGGCGCGCGCGTTCAAACGCCCCTCGAGCGCGGCAAACCGGGCGAGTTGTGCCGCATCGAACGGCGTCCGCCCGTCGTTCATCGCAGGAGCTTGTGCGACCATCGCGCCGAGCAGCCGGGCGACCCCGCTCTCGCGCCCGCGCATGCGCCGCACGAACTCCGGATGGTCAGCGTAGCGCTCGACGTACGACGCGAAATCGAGCACGTTGCGGCCCGAACGATGGTACGCGTCGCCGGAGAACTGGTCGGCGTGCAGCCGGATCGCCATGCTGGGCTGCGCGATGTAGCCGAAGCGCTTGCCGGCCAGCGCCAACCGGATGATCAGCTCCCAGTCGCGCGCGTCCTGGCCGTTCTCCGGATCGCCGCAGATCCCGGGCTCGAGCAGCACGCCGCGCTTGAAGAGCGCGCACGGAAAGCAGACCGGGCAGACGGTGGTGAACTCCTCGACCAGCTCGTCGCGCGCATCGACGAAGTCGACCGGAAACTGCCCCGGCAGCGCACGGGTCGCGTAGACCGTACCGTCCTCGTGCGCGAAGTACGCGTTGCAGTACACGACGTCGAGCTGCGGATCGCGCCGAAAGCCTTCCTCGAGCCTCGTCAGGTGCGGCGGCAGCAGAAAGTCGTCGGACGAGAGGCACATCACGTACTCTCCGCGCGCGAGCTCCATCAGCACGTCGAAGTTGCGCGCCATCCCGATGTTGCGTTCGTTCTGATGCAGGCGCACGCGCGGGTCACCGCCGTAGCGCTCGTTCAGCAGCTCCCAAGCCCCGTCGGTGGAGCAATTGTCGGAGACGACGACCTCGATGTTCGGATACGTCTGCGCCAGCGCGCTGTCGACTGCGGCCGCCACGTACTTCACGTAGTTGTAGTTCGGGATCAGGACGCTGATCAGCGGGGAGCGCTCGTCGCTCACGGCCAGACCTTCCACGGCGCGCGGCCGCTCGACCAGTGCTCCTCGAGCAGCGCCTTGTCGCGCAGCGTGTCCATCGGCTGCCAAAAGCCGCGGTGGACGAACGCCGAGAGCTTCCCCGCCGCCGCGAGGCGCTCGAGCGGTTCGCGCTCCCACACCGTGTCGTCGCCGTCGATGAAGTCGAAGACGCCCGGCGAGAGCACGAAGTATCCGCCGTTGATCCACGCGCCGTCGCCGTGCGGCTTCTCGTCGAAGGCCACGATCTTCTGCTCTTCGAGGCGCACCGCGCCGAAGCGCCCCGGCGGCTGCACGGTCGTCATCGTCGCCAGCGCGCCTGAGGCGCGGTGGTGCTCGATCACGGCGCGCACGTCGACGTCGGAGACACCGTCACCGTACGTGAAGCAGAACGGCTCGTCGCCGACGTAGCGGCGGACGCGCAGGAGCCGGCCGCCGGTCATCGTGTCGTCGCCGGTATCGACCAGGGTCACCGTCCACGGCTCGGCTGCGTTGTTGTGGACGCGCATCGAGCGCTCGCGCATGTTGAAGGTGACGTCCGACGCGTGGAGCGCGTAGTTGGCGAAGAACTCCTTGATGACGTAGCCCTTGTATCCGCAGCAGACGATGAAGTCGTCGATGCCGTACGCCGAATACGTCTTCATGATGTGCCAGAGCACCGGCCGGCCGCCGAGCTCCACCATCGGTTTCGGGCGGGTCGCCGTCTCCTCGCTGAGTCGCGTACCGAGGCCGCCCGCCAGGATCACCGCCTTCATCCTGCTAGGGTATCGGCATCCAAGCGGGTTCCCTGTAGGCAGAGGCCGGTCACGGTCGCCGCGCCGAAGCTACGACGTCGGATGATCCCGTACTACCGGCACTTCGGGTTGGAGCGCGATCCGTTCCTCGACACGGCGGATCCGCACTTCTATCGGACGACGCCTGCGCTGGCGCGCGCGCGCGACCGCCTGGTTGGCGGCGTCTTGGAGTCGCGCGGTCTGCAGGTCATCGTCGGCGATCCCGGGACCGGAAAGACCAGCCTGATGGCGCAGACCGAGCGCGAGCTGCTCGGCCGCGACGACGTCCGGCTCGGCAAGATCCTCGATCCCTCGTTCGCGACAGAGACCGAGTTCCTACTGGGTGTCGCGCGCTCGTTCGGGCTCGCGCTTCCGCCCCGCTCGCCCGCCGCCTTGAAGAACGCGCTGAAGAACTACCTGTACGACGCGGCGGTCCTGGACGGCCTGACGATCGCGCTGCTCGTCGACGAGTCGCAGAACGCAAGCGACGAGATCTTCGAGGTCCTTCGCCTGCTGCTGAATTACGACGTTCCGCAGCGCAAGCTGCTCAACATCGTGCTGTTCGGCCAGAGCGAGCTGCGACCGCGCATCGAGGCGCGGCGCAACCTCGCCGACCGCGTCGATGAGTGGTACGAGCTCGGCACGCTCGACGCGAACGAGGCGCGCGCGCTGATCGCGTATCGCGTCTCGCGCGCCGGAGGCGCCGCCGACGGCACCGCGCTGTTCGACGACGACGTGCTCGACGCGATCGTCGGTGCCTCGGCCGGAACGCCGCGCCGGCTGCTCACGCTCGCCCACGCGACCCTGCGCGAGGCCGCCGCGTACGGTCGACCGCGCGCGACCCGGACCGATGCGGAAGCCGCCGCCCGGCTGCGCGGCCTGTCGGTCCCCAAGACCGGCGCATCGTCCAACGGCGTCGCGCAGCCGGCGGGCGACGCCGCGCCGGCCGAGGCACGGCATTGGTGGCAGTTCCCCTGGTTGGCGGCCTTCCGCATGCGATGAGCGCGCGCGAGATCGACGTCGACGGGCTGTTCGACCGGAACGCCGACAGCCGGCTCCTGGACCGGCGGCGCCACGAAGAGCTGGGCCTGCCGCCCCTCGCCGCCGCGAGCTCGTCGTCGACCCCCGCTCGCTTCGGCCCCGAATCGATGCTGGGCGGCGTCCCGATCGCAGCGCCTCGCGGTCCGATGCTGCGGGTTGCCCTGGAGGCCCGCCCGGACCGGGAGCTGATCCCCGGCGCGGTGGTGACGGTGGTCGCCGAAGTGGCCGACGAAGGCGACACCGACGCCGACGACGTCCGGTTGCGGGTCGGGATCCCGCCGGAGTGCGAAGCGGTCGACGGGTCGTTTGCGCGCGACGGGATCGAGCTCGACGGCGAGGCGCTGCTCGGCGAAGGCTTGCGCCTCGGCACGATCCCGGCCGCCGGGTCGATCCGGCTGCGCTTCGTGATGCGCGTGCTGCCCGGCACCGAACCACTCGACATCGCAGCGCACGCCGAGGCCCCCGGCGTCCCCGCGATCGCGGCTCCGTCCTTGCGGCTGAAGCGGCGCACGCATCACGCCGCGTTCGACGCGCCGCGACCATTCTTCGAGCTCGAGGTTGGCGAAGACGGCGCGGAGCTACCGCCCGAGGCCGTCGAACTCGCCGCCGAGCCGGTGCGCACGATCGACGCGATCAGCGACGCGCCGGCGGCGCCGCAGATCGAACCGCCCGCCGAACCGCCGCCCGCGGCCGAAGCGCAGCCGGTACCCGAGCCCGAGCCCGAACCCGAACCCGAACCCGAGCCCGAACCGACGCCGGACCCGAGGCCCGCGCCCGAACCTCCGCCGCCGCCGGACCCCGCTCCGTCGTCCGAAGCCGCGGCCGAGCCCGAGCCGAAGCCCAAACCGGAGCCAAAGCCGAAGACGAAGGCGAAGGCCGCAAAAGCGGTCGCCGAGCCGAAGCGCGCGCCCCACGTTCTCGCGCGCGTCCTCGACGCCGACGAAGTCCGCGCGCTCGAGCGCGTCTTCTCCGGGGCGGTCCCCCACGGTCTGGCCGCGCTCGCGCTGCTCTCGTCGGTCGCAGCGGTCGACGCGCCGCTGGGGCGCGCGCTGGGCGTCTCGGAGTTCGCGCGGTCGATCGCGTCCGCGCTGCCGCGCGCGCTGGTCGCCGCGCGGATGAACCGCCCGACGCCGGCGGTCGTCACCCCCGAGGCGCTCGCCACGATCCGCCCGAACGGCGATGCCGCGTCCGCGGAGCCGGCGTACGAGGGCGCGCTGCTCGTCGCCCGGCTCGACGCACGCGAGCTCGAGGCGCTCCGCGGCCTGCTGGCGCGCGACCTCGAGGACGCGTTCCTGCGCGGCGCGCAAGTGCTCCTCGCCGTTGCGCCGCGCGCGCTCGAAGGCGTCGACGCGTACGCGGCCGAGCACGTGCGCGACGCGCTCGCCGCCTATCGCCTCGCCGCCGGTGCGTGGCTGATGCGGGTGACGGTGCGGCGCGCGGTCGACCGTCGCTACGATCCGCTGACCGCCGACGACGCGACGCTCCACGAAGCGGGCCGCGCGCTCGTCGCCACGTTGCGCCACGCCGTCGCGTGAAGCTGCTCATCGGGATCCCGACCGGCGGCCAGCCGACGCGGCCGTTTCTCGACGCGCTCGCCCAGCTGACGCTTCCGGCGGCAGTCACCGAGGCCGACCGCCTGGTCTGGACCGGGAACGCGGTGGCGGTGCAGCGCGAGATGATCGCGCGCGCCGCGGTCGCGCGCGGCGCCGACCTGCTGGCGATGATCGACGACGACATCGTGGCGCCGCCCGATGCGTTGGTACTGCTCGTCGCGGCGCTCGAGGCCGACCCGGACGCCGCGCTCGCCGGTGCGCTCTATTACAGCCGCGACTCGGCGCGGCCGATGGCGGTCACGCGCTGGAACTCGCGGGACACCACCTCGGCGGGGATCCCGGCATACGCCGGCGACCGCGTCGCGCTCGTCGACGGGATCGGGTTCGGCTGCGTCGTCGTGCGCGTCGATGCGCTGCGCGCGCTGGCGCAGCCGTACTTCTCAGCGCACGTCTACGTCGACGAACGAAGCCGCGTCGTGCGCCAGTGCGACGAAGACTATCTGTTCTGCGAGCGGCTGCGCGCCGCGGGCCGCCGCGTGCTGCTGCACGCGGGCGTGCGCGCCGGGCACTACGACCGCGCCCGCGAGACGACCGCTCCGGAGCGCTGGGAGAGCGACGCCGAGACCGACCGGCTGCGGATGATCGTGCTGCAGGACGGAGAAACGCGGCTCGTCCCTTTCGACGACACCGTCCCGCGCGCGGCCGAACGCCAGGAGCCGTTCGAAACGACGATCCTGTACGCGGCGCTCGACGACGCTTAGTACTGGCCGTCGAGGATCCGGGCCGGGCCGGGGCGCTTTCCGAAGCTGCGGGAGAACGCGTTCACTTTCCCGATCGCGCTGAGGCGGCCGGCGATCTCGTTGCGATACGACTCCAAGCGCCGCAGCTGGTCGTCACGGTAGACGAGGATCCCGCGCACGCGCTCGGCGACCTTCGTGTCGTTCGCAGGCGCCGTCTCGGGGGCGCTTTCGAACAGCCGCGCGAGCCGGCCCGTCAGCTCGGCTTGTTCGCGGAACGAGGCCTCCACGTCGGGCCAGCGGCGCTCGACGAGTGCCGCGTCGGCCGCCAGGCAGACGCGCTCGAGCTCGATGATCGTACGCACGACCGCGTCGTGCGGGCACTCAGCAGACGGCTGCACCGAGTTCCACTCCGGACCCGCCCTGCGCGCGGTAGGTCTTGATCGCCTCGACCCACGTCTCGCGCATCCCGGCGATCAGCGGCAGGACCTCGCGCACTTTCTGCGCGTCGCCCTGCATGTTCGCGGCGACCAGCTGATGGTGCCAGAACTCGTAGATGCGGAACAGGTTGCCGGGGATCTCGCTGTCGAGGTCGAGCCGCAGCGAGCCCATCAGTAGCGCACACGCGCGCTGCGCGCGGCGCAGCAGGTCGTGGCGCGCCTGGATGTCGGCGGGACGGGACTCCATCACCTCGATCGCCTGCCGCGCGAACAGCAGCAGCGCGTCGTAGACCTTGATGATGAGCTCTTCGGGACTCGCCGAGTTGATCGACGCTTCCAGGTACCGGAGGTTGGCGTTGGAGACCGTCACGTCATCCTATCGTACTGGAACTGGCACCGGAGCTGGAGGTCGAAGTCAACGCGCTGAGCGAGGACTGCATCGACTGCAGCAGCGCGATCTGCGTCTCGCTGTTGACGAACTCTTGGCGCAGTAGATCGGCCTGCATGTTCGCCTGATCGGTGACGAGCTTGATCTGTTGCTGCAGCGAGCTGACCTGATCTTGGTTCGTCGTGGTCAGCGTGCTGAACAGCGACTGCGCCGGGATCTTCCCCGCCAGCGCGCCGGTAAGCTGGGTCGGCAGCCCGGATACGGTGGTGAGATAGGCACCCAGCTGCCCGACGATGCTGGACGCTCCTGTGAAGAGCTTCGCGACCACGCTCGAGTTCGCGGCCAGCGCCGCGCTGAGCTTGGTGACGTCGAGGGTGTTCAGGCGACCGCTGGTCCCCTGGAACGTCTGCTGCGAGACACTGCCCTGGGCGGTCGTGTTCTGCGTGCTGCTCGACGAGGCCGTGTTGACCGTGAAGCTCGAATCCAGCGTCAGACCGACCGACGCGAGCGAGTTGTACGAGGTCGAGCCGGTGTTGCCGAAGCCCGAGACGATGTTGACGAGCTGGTCGCGCAGCGCGAGCACGTCCTGGTTGTTGAAGAGCACGCCGCCGCTCGCGACCTGCGTCCCCGTCGTCTGCCCGGTGGTGGTCGTCGTCGTCCCGATCACCGGCGCCTGCGTCGCGGTGTTGATCTCGTCGAGGACCGCGTTGTACGCGGTGACGAAGGTGCCGATCGAGGTCTGGAGCGCGGAGCTGTCCTGCGCGACCGAGATCGTCACGGGCGCTACGACGACGCCGTCGACGGCCTGCTGCAGCTTCAGATCGACGCCCGGGATGACGCTGGTCACGTCGTTCGAGTTCGCGTACACGGTGTGCGAGGTCCCGGCGTTGTCGACGTACTGGACCTGCGCCGACTTGCCGACCGCGAGCTGCGCGCCGCCGCTGAGCTGGTTCGGCTTCGTGTAGTCGGTGAGGAAACCGGCAGCCTGCAGGAAGTTCGACGTGTCGCCGGATTTTCCGACGCTGATCCCTTGCGGCCCGCTGTTCTTCGCGGTCAGCACGATGCGGTCGTTCGTGGTGTCGTAGCTCGCGATGACGCCGGCCGACGACCCGTTGATCTGCTGCAGGACGTTGTTCAGGTTGTTCGTGGTGGGGTCGACCGTGAACACGACCCCGTTGATGGTGAAGTTGCCGGCCGTCACCGCGGTCGCGAAGCCGGCGTTGTTGCTGGTGTTCAGCACCGCGCCGAGGTTGATCCCGCCGATGTTCGACGTGCTGGTCGCCGTGTACTGGCCGCCGCTGAACGTGATCTGCGCCGTGTCGAGCTTGAGCACTTGCGCCAGGTTGCCGCTGTCGTTCGCGCTGCCGATCGTGAGCGGCTGCGTCGAGGTGACCGTCACCTTGCCGTTGCTGTATGCGAGCGACGCACCGACGCCGGCCGCGGCGAGCGCCGGGTTTGCGATCGTCGTGATCCAGTTGTTGAGATTCTGGGTGTTCACGTCGTACTGCAGCGCGACGCCGTCGATCGTCAGCGTGCCGTTCGTTCCGCTGGTGGGACCGTTGCTGGGCGTGATCGACGCGCCCGCGTTCGTCAGCGTCGCGTTCGGATCGAACGCGCCGTTCGCGGCGGGATCGTTGGTGAGCTGCGTCGCGGTCGCCAGCGACGACTTCGTGATCACGTACGTGCCCGGCGTCGCGATCGAGCCGGCGACCGCCGAAGCCGCCACCGCGGAGGAGTTCGACGAGGTCGGCGAGGTCGCGCTGAAGTTGTTCGGATCGCTGACGGCTTGGAACGTGTCCTGGAATTTCGCGACCAGATCCTGGATCTTGAGCAGCTCGGCCTGCTGATTGTTGAGCGCCGTGACCTGGTTGTTGAGCGGCGTCTCCTGCTGCAGCGTGATGTTGGTGTACTTCTGGATGATCGAGTTGTAGTCGATCCCCGATGCGATCCCGGGGAACGAGATCGGCGCGACGTTGGTCCCCGGCGCGGCCGTGGAACTAGTCGAGCTGGAGGCCGAACTCAGTCCACTCACGTCAGGCGGTCCGATCCACGACGGCACCGGCGAGCTTGTTGAAGAACTGCGCGATCAGTACCATCGCCTCGGGCGGAAACTGCGTGATCACTTCGCCCGTATCGGCGTTCGTGAAAACCGTGACGATCTCGTTCTGGCCGACGACGCGAAACTGCACGGAGACGTGCGAACCGCCGCCGACGAGCGCTGAGAGCGCGTTGTGCAGCGTCGCGTCCGGAACGTGCGATGCTTGGGGCTTCTGCCCCGGTGTGGCTGACGCCGGGAAAGCGGATAGCTGCCCCGGTGTGGCCGCCGCCGCAAAAGCGGATAGCTGCCCGGCCTGCACCACCACGCTCGCCGCCTGCGCGGTCGCCGGAGCCTGTTCGATCGCCTGAACGTCCATGTTCTTCGGAGCCCTCCTCGTGAAAGTATCGGACGTGCGGGAACGCCGGTTTAGGGAATTCTGCGCCAAACTCAAGGCACGCTCGGGCTCGCGATGCTCGCGTAGCCGCGTGCAATCGCCCGCACGACCGAGTCCGGCGCGAGCGCTGCGGCCGTCTCGGGCGCGGCGCGCGCGGGGCTGCGCAGCGCCTCATCCCAGGCTTCTCCGAGCGCGCGGCGGAGCGCCGTCGCGTCGGCCGGGTCGAACCGGCGCGGCGCGACACCGGGCACGGTGAAGCGGCGGCGATCCGCGACCGCGATGCGCGCGCCCGCCAAGGCGGCAGCGGCGAGCCGGGCGCCGCCCTCGCCGATCCACGCTGCATCCACGACGACGGCGGCGGCGAAGCGCAGCGCGGCAGCGACGCCTGGGGCCGGCTCGTCCGCGAGCACCACCAGCCTCGGTCCCCCGAATTCGCGGACGCGCTCGAGGTAGGAAGCATCCGCGACCGGTCCGGCCAGCACCAACGGGATCCCCGCGTCGCTTGCGCAGCGGGCGACGAGCAACTGGTTCGCCAGCGGTCCGATCGGCGCGTGGACGAGCACGAACGGATCGGGTCCCGTCAGGGCGCCGATCGGCTGTGGCATCGCCGCCGGTGCCAGCGGCGGGACGACCGTGACCGGACCACGCCGGCCGCTGCGGGCACGTACCGCGCCGGCCTCTTCTTCGGTCGCGGCAAAGACGATCGACGCGTCGCGCAGTGCCGCGGCGGCGTCGTCGACGCCGGCCTCGGGCGGCGCGTACGGCCCGTCGGCGCGAGCCGCGCCGACCGCGACCGCGCGCTGCGCGAGCATCGCGAGGTACGTCTGAACGTCGCGCTCATCGTCCCCGTACTCGAAGCAGTAGCGAGCCACCTCGGCGCCCCACCAGCCGCCGTCGGCCGCGTCCTCTTCGTACGCATGCACGGCGCATGGGATGCCGGCCCGTCGCGCGGCCTCGACGGCGGCCCGGGCGCGGCGGCCGTCACGCGTCCCGATCACGTGGACGAGGTCCGCGCCTGCGAGCTCATCGGGCGACTCGGCCAGCAGCGCGTCGAAACCCTCCGCCGCCAGCGCGTCGATGAGGGCCCGCGCTTCGTCGCTATCCGACGATGGGCGCGGCCCCGCATCCGCGCGCCCCATCAGCACGACGATACGGCCGCTCGAGCCCTGGATCGGCGTGGGATGCGGCGGCGGAACCGAACGCAGCCGGGGCTCCGCCGCACGCTCGACCACGAACCACCGGCACGCCGGTCCTTCGGGCGGGTCGAACGTGATCCCGACATCGAGCGGGACTGGGTCGATCACCTCGACGACGTGTCCCGCGGTTTGCGCGAGACGCGCGCCTCCGGCGTCGAGCCGCAGCACGCAGGCGGCGGCGCCCGGGTCGGCGTCGCCCGCGACGACGGCGACCTCTGCCGCACCCGGCGCACCGGCCGCGCTCGGCGCCGGGCCATACCACGCCAGCGCCGCCACGTCGCGGCGCGCTGCCGCGACCATCACGGTGCCGCTCGTGCGCAGCAGCGCCCAGCCGCCCACGGCGTCCGGCGCGTCGAGGTAGACCGCGCGCCCGTGCGAGAAGCGGCGCGCGTAGAAGTATGGCCCGAGCCGGGCGAGTGCATCGCGCAGCGGCGCGGCACCGAAACATCCGGCATCGCGCGCGGCCTCGAACGACGGAGAGTCCTCGAACATCACGGCGTGCTCGAAGACTTGCCGGCCGCCGAGAACCAGGCGCTCGAGATGCGGCAGAATCCGCTCCGCGAGGCCAGCTGCGAAATCGTCGCCGCCGGGCATTCCGGCCGGGAAGACCAGCGGGTCGCGATCGCGCTCGGCGACCGTCGCCGGATCGGCCAGCACGAGCGGCACGATCGTCATTCCGCGTGCGTCCGCGACGCAGAAGTCCAGCACGAACGCGGGCCGCCTTTGGCGCAGCACCGGCTCGATCCGCACCACGGCGAGCCGCGCCGGATCGGTCACCGGCGTCCCGATGCTCCACGGCGCGATCGTCTGGTGCGTGCGATGCGTCCTCACCGCGGCACCGGGCGCAGCAAATTCCCGAGCGTTTCGGGCGCGACGGCGGGCAGACCGGCGAGTTCCGCGCGTTCGTGCCCCGCCGCGACGAACGCCCGGACCCCGGGCTCGAGCGCGGATCGCCACGCTGCGAGATCGGGGACGCGCTCCACCCGGACGGCGAGCGCGGCATCGATCGCCCGCCCACCCGATGTCAAGACCGGACGCAAGCGGGCAGCCGTCTCCCCCGGGCCGATGGAGCCGTCGAGCAGCACGTGCACGCGGACCGGCGCCCTCGCATCGAACGCACGCGCCGCCGCCGCAACGAATACCGCGGCGCGCTCGAGCTCGAGCGGGTTGCCGACCGGGACCGCGATGGCGTGCGATGCGCCGGCGCGCGGCGATGCCATCGATGGGACGAACGGGACGCGCTGGGCCGGATCGAAGCCACGCGCGATCGCTGCGGCGTCGGCCACCGGTGCGGGCTGCTGATCGTCCGCCGCCGCGATCATGCTGTGCGAGATCTGCGCCTCGAACCGGTGCACCAGCGCGTCGTCGCAGCGCACGACGGCGTAGCCCGCCGCGCGCAGGCGCTGCACGAGGTCGGCGATCCCGCGGCGCGTCGGCCCGAAGGCCGGAGCGATACCTCCAATGACCTCGAATGCCTCGCGCGCCACGACGACTGCCGGCGTGACGCCTAGATCGATCGGCTCTGCCTCCCGTGCGCGCGTGCCGGCGCGCTGCTCGGCGATGGTCCGCAACTGCGCGAGATCGGCGTAGCGCACGTCGACGACCCCTTCGCCGCCGCCCGCTCCGGGTACGGCGGGGAACGCCGCGCCAAGCGCCGGGATCCGCGCAAACGCGTCGCGCAGCCGGTCGAGCGCACCGGTCGGGAGCAGCACGTCGTCCGCGATCAGCGCGACGAGCGCGCCGCGCGCGGCGCCGATCGCGCGGTTCGCCGCGTGGGCGAGCAGCGGGTCGCCGTCGTCGGGCTCGACATGAATCTGCGGATAGGCGGCGAGGATACGGCGCGTGGTCTGCGCGCCAGTGGGGCAGACGGCGACGATCTCGTCGCTCGAGCGCGACGACTCCACGACCGCGCCGAGCGTCAGCTTCGCGATCTCCGGGTCCGACGACGCCAGGAACACGATCGTCGCGCCACGCACCGCCGGCGGCGGCGTATCCGCCGCGACGAAGCCCGGCGCGCGGACGGCGCGGCGCAGCGCGGCGGCGGCGGCGACCAAACTCGCGACGGCGGTCGCCGCGGTCGGACCGGCCGCTTCGATATGTCCAGGGAACCGCGCCGGCGCGACGAGCACGCACGTTCCGTCGAGCGCCGCCGCGTCCGGCGCGGCGAGTGCGACGAAGGGCGCGGACTCGATCGCCTCGAGCAGCGCGGAGAACCCCGCAGCGTCCGGGACGTGCCCGGCGGCCGCCAGCAGCACGTAGCCGTCGCGCCGGACACGCATGTGGTCGCGCAGCGCCGCGGCGGGATCACCGACCGCCCTGACGGTCAGGTTCGGCGCCAGCTCGGCCGCCCGCCGCGCGGCGAGCTCCGCTCCCGCGCCGTGAACCAAGACCGCGACCGGCGGGACCGGGACACGGACGCGCAGGCGGCGCCCGCCGGCGAGCCGCACTTCGCGGTCGACGGCAGCCCGCGCAAAGCCGGGCGGCATCCGGTGCCGGCCGCACAGCCCCGGACGGCGCTCCGCGAGCGCCCGCAGCGCCGCGGCGCGACCGCGGTCGTCGGCGTCGCCGCCCACCGTTGCGCAGGCGAACGAGGGGCGGCAGACGACGTCCAGACCCGCGTCGCGGGCGCGGGCACAGAGTTCGACCGCCGCCGCCACCGGATCGGCCGGCAGCGGCTCGAGCAGCAGCCGCCGGTCGGCCAGGATCATCCCTGTCGCCACGACGTCGACCGGACCGCGGACGCGTCCTTCGACGCCCGCTTCCCCGAGCGGCGCGGCGATCGGGACCAGCTCGAACGGAAGCGGGCTCCACAGCGCGGGCGCGAGCATCCAACCGTACGCGCGTACGCCGCCGGTCTGCGATCCGCCACCCAGGACGCCGGTCCGATCGCCGAGCGAGGCGCTCAGGCCGCCGAACGCGCCCGGCAGCGGCCGCGATCCCGGCGCCAACAACAGGACGAACCGGTCCGCGCACGCGCGCGCCGCCGCGGCGGAGCGCTCGGGGCCGTCGACGGCGACGACCGCGGAAGCGCGCGCACGCGCGTCACCGGGGTCGCTCCCCGGCGCGGCCAGGATCGTGAAGCGCATGATGCGCTAATTCAAGACGAAGGCGGCGAGCTTCCCGGCGTCCGCGACGCGTCCGGCCTCGAGCAGCGCACCCGCCAGACCGAGCGTCGCGTTGCGCAGCAGCGCCTCGTCCGGCGCCGGCAGCGAGCGCACGCGTTCGAGCGTCGCGACCGCCGCGTCGAGGTCGCCGCCGCGGCGTTCGATCTCGGCGCGCAGCGCGAGCGCCGCGGTTGCGTGAGAGTCCGCGCTCGCGACGCTGTCGAGGAACGCGATCGCTTCGGCGTCGCGCCGCAGACGCGCCGCCGCGAGCCCGGCGTTGTAGGAAAGCACGGCATCGTTCGGCGCGACGGCCAGCCCGGCGCACGCGGCGGTGAGGGCTTCGCCCGGGCGCTGCTCCTGGAGCAAGCGGTGCGAGCGCCGCGCAAAATCGGTCGCGGCGGAAAGCGGTGCGTCGAGCTCGGCGGCGCGCAGCCCGTCGCGCTTTGCGCTCTCGCCGTACGTTTCGTAGAGGCCGTCGAGGAACGCGAGCGCCGCGCCGTTGCCCGGCGCGAGCTTGAGCGCGCGGAGCGCAAATGGCTCGGGATCGCCGAGCCGCTCGTCGCGCGTGACGCGCGCCGCCGAGACGAGCAGCGCGGCATAGGTCGCGTCATCGATCGCGTCACGCCGATGGTCGACGCGGTCGAATGCCTCGGCAAAACGGTGGCGCCGCATGAGATAGTTCACGTACGAGACGAAACCCGCCTGACCGTCGCGCTCGCCGGCGTCGCGGAACCGCTGCTCGGCATCATAGTACCGCCCGACCTTTTCGTACGCGCTCGCCAGCACGCCGCGCAGCATCGAAGACTCCGCCTTGCTGTCCAGTGCGCGCTCGAACCAGGGGATCGCCTCCGCGACGCGGTTCTCCTTGACGTACGACGTGGCGATGTTCAACGCCGACTTCCAGGTGAATATCTCGTCGTCGACCATCGAATGGCGAGCGGCTTCGAACTGGCCCGCCATCGCTTGCTCGTACTCGCTGCGCGCTTCGTCATAGCGCCCGGCTTCGGCCAGCAAGTAGCCCTTCGTGAAGACGATGTTGGGGTGCGCGGGGAATGCCGCGAGCCCGTCGTCGACGACCTTCAGCCCGCGCTCGAGGTCCTTGGGTCCCTCGGCGTAAGCCTGCGCCAGCATCGCGTATGCAATCGGGAAGAAGGCCCGCATCGGTCCGGACATCGCGAACATCCGCTCCAACGCCTCGATCGCAGTGTCGAAGTCGCCCGACGCGACGGCGGACGTGCCGAAGTTGAACCACGAGAACGCATCGTCCGCCGCTTCACGGATCGCCCGCTCGAGCAACGGCCGGTTTCGCTCGTGCTTGCCGCGCTCGCCGACGATCGCCGCCGTGTAGCCTTTGTGGCGAACGACGATCGGCGACACGACCGACAGCAAGTACGCTTCGTCGTCGAGGACCGCGCTCTCGTGGATCACGTTGCGGTAGCGGATCCGCGGGGTCGTCGGGAACAGGCGCGGGAGGACGTGCGTCATCGTCGAGGCCGCCCCCGAGGCGTCGTCGACGTCGTTCTGGATCTGCACGTAGACGCCGGTCACTCCGGCAGGCGTATCGCGCAGTGCGCGCAGCAGCGCGAGGGAGTCCGGCGTGACCTCCTCGTCGGCGTCGAGAACGAGCGTCCAGCGCCGCGTCGCGAGCGCGAGCGACTCGTTACGCGCCCAGCTGAAGTCGTTGCGCCACTCGCGGAAGACGACGTTTGCGCCGAAGGAGCGCGCGATCTCCACCGTGCCGTCGGTCGATCCGGTGTCCACGACGATGATCTCGTCGACGACGCCACGGACGCTCTCCAGACAGGCCGCGAGGAACCGCTCTTCGTTTTTCACGATCATGCACAGGCTCAGGCCCGCCGGCAGCTGCTCGCAATCCGGCGGAGCCGGCAAGTTGAAGAGCAACCCGGTTTGGGCCCGGGCGAACGCGCTGTCGCGAAACTCGTCGACGATCTCTAGCGGCACGATATCACCTCTTGGTACAACTATCGGACGCGCCCGGGGAAAAAAGAGAAAAGGACCCGCCTGAGCGAGGCCTTTCCCATCCTACCGAAGACCGGGGAGGTCTTATCGGAAGAGGCTGATGACCGACTGCGCGTTCTGGTTCGCCTGGGCGAGCACCGACGTACCGACCTGCACCAGGATCTGGAGCTTCGTGTACTGGGTGGTCTCGGACCCGACGTTGAGATCGCGGATCGCGGACTCCGACGCCGTGAGGTTCACCGAGGCGACGTTGTCGTTGTTCAGGTCTTCCTGGAGCCGGACGATCGTCGCGCCGAGCTGCGAGCGCTGCGCGAGCACCGTCTGCAGGGCGTTGTCGATCTGGCCGATCGAGTCTTCCGACGCGAGCGAGCCGGCGACGAACGAACCGGCGGCGCCTTGCGGCCCGATCAGGTTGACGTTGGCGACGCGCAGCGAGTTGGTCGACGTGTTGATGAAGCCGACCTGGATCGTCGCGCCTTCCGCGGCGCCCGACTGGAAGTTGAACGCCGGAGCATTCGGGTTCGAGGCGGCCGCGACGTACTGGCTGATCTTGACGAACGAGGTGACGCCGACGTCGAGGGTGCCGACCGTGCCGAAGCCGATCGTCACGTTGTCGACGGAGATGTTGGCGGCCGTGCCGCCGGCGCTGAGCAGGACAACCTGCGACGTGACCGCGTTCGCCGCGCTGCTGAAGAACGAGACGATGAGGCCCTGCGTGGTCGAGGTCAGTTGCGCGACCTGGACTTCGATCGTGCCGTCCTGAACGGACGCGTCGTTGGCTACGAACGAGACCTGCGCCGAGTTGACCAGCGTCCCGCCGGCCGCGAGGTCGGAGTTCGATGTGATGGTCGCGTTGACGTCGATCTGCTGCTGGAAGCCCGCGTGCGAGCCGTCGAGCAGATTCTGACCGTTGAAGTTCGTGTTCTGCGAGATGCGGTTGACTTCCAGCAGGAGCTGCTGGACTTCCGACTGCAGGTTCTTGCGGTCGTCGGTCGAGGTGATATCCGACGCGCCCTCGACTGCGAGGGTGCGGACGCGCTGCAGGATGTCCGTCGTCGTTTGGAGCGCGCCCTCGGCGACCTGTGCCGCGTTCGTCGCGTCCTGGACGTTACGCGCGCCCTGGTCGAATCCGTTGACTTGCGCTTGCAGCGATTCGGCGATCGCGAGACCGGACGGGTCGTCGGCCGCCGTGTTGATACGCAGACCGCTCGACAGCCGCGTGACGGCCGTTCCGAGCGCTGCCTGGTTACGATTGAGATTGAGGCTCGCGCTGTTCGCCAACAGATTGTTGGCGATGGAAAGCCCACCAATGCCCGGCATGTGTTTCCTCCATGATCACACGTGTGTCTGAGACGGGTGCTTCCTGACCCGTCCTTGACGTTGTGTTCGGTGGAACGAGAGCCGGACTTTAGCTCTTTGCGGAGGGTCGGCGCCCTTTGCTGCCGAGGTCTGCGACCTTCGCACCTTCGGCGGTGGCTTTCGTCCCCTCGGCAGCCGGCGCGGCCGGTTCGCCGGCGGCGGCACGGTTCGTCCGCTGGATCTCTTCGTAGACCTCGGAGCGGTGCACCGGGATCGTACGCGGCGCCTCGATCCCCAGCTTCACCGTGTCGCGATCGACCGCGACGACGACGATACGGACGTCGTCGCCGATCATGATCGCTTGGTTGAGTTTACGGCTGAGGACTAGCAGCGAAGACGCCCTCCCTGGCTTTGAAGGAGGGCGCCTTTCCCGGTTCCGGCTCTACGCTCCCGCCGTGGTGGCGGATGCCTTTCGCGGGATCGGCGTGCGAACCGAGTATCCGCCGGTCTCCAGGGTGATCTGGCGGCCGACCCGGCTGCGCAGGTTGACCACGATCGGGGCCAGCAGGTTCATCGTCATCTCGACGGCCCCCGGCGTTACCACGACGACGCACAGCGTCGCAAAGTCGTCGGGGCTGCGGAGCTCGAGCGAGCTGAGCGCGTAGGGCGGCAGCTGTGGGGCGTACTCGCCGAAGATCTGCCACGGGTCGGCGGTCGGCAAAGCGACCGACGGGTCGTCGAGGCTCTGAAGCCAGACGAACTTCTCCTGACCCTCGAGGCTCAGCGCGATGAAGTGCCGCAGGCTGCCGAAGCCGGGCAGGCCCCAGGGGAACGTCAGAACTTCTGAATCGCGGTAGCTGCACGTCCCGAACCGGGGCAGGTCGAGGATGATCTCTCGGTCGGCGGTGTCCACGGTGGTCTCCGTCACGGTCAATGCAACCTCAGCCTATAGATAGTCGAAGAGCGTCTTCGACTCGAGTTTGGTGGTGGTGGAGTAGGCGGCTTGGAGGGCCGTCTGCGTCAGGGAAACCTTCGACACCGCCGCGGCAACGTCGATGTCCTCGATCGAGGACTCCGTGCTCTTGTTATCGGTCACGTTCGTCTGGAGTTGATTCTGGATCGTCCCGAGCGCTTGGATCCGCGCCCCGACGACCGACCGGGCGCTCAGCACGCCGTTGAGCACATGGTCGATGTCGCCGAGCTGCGTGGAGGCGTTCTGGACGAAGTCCGCCTGCGGCGCGAGGTTCAGGACCTTGGTCAGATTGCCGCTGTTCGCAGCGCCCGGCGAGGGCGCGTCGTTGACGTAGAACGTCCCCGTCCCGGTCAGGACGACACGCTGCGTCTTGGTGTTGAACGAGGCAGTCACGCCGGTCGTCGCGGTCACCGCGTTGAT
The DNA here is from genome assembly GCA_003168375.1 of Vulcanimicrobiota bacterium. Classification (GTDB taxonomy): domain Bacteria; phylum Vulcanimicrobiota; class Vulcanimicrobiia; order Vulcanimicrobiales; family Vulcanimicrobiaceae; genus Vulcanimicrobium; species Vulcanimicrobium winogradskyi. The sequence goes on along the minus strand of PMSI01000003.1, from coordinate 246,546 downwards.
CTTCGCGACGAGGCTGGTCCCGCCGGGCGGCGCCACGCCGTCGTCGATCGCGGCGCCCGGCGGGACGGTGATCGTCGCGATCCCCTGCACGCCGTTGACCGACCCGTTGATCGTGATCGAGAAGTTGCCGGTGCTGTCGGCGACCGGTGGAACGGCAAAGACGTTCGGCGTCGCGATCGTCGTCGGCGGCGGCGAGGCCGGGACGCCCTGCGGTCCGTACACGACCGCGCCCGCACGGTTGATCGCCGCCGAGCTCTGATCGACCGCGGTCTGATTGACCAGCGTGTTGCGCAGCGTGATCAGCGTCTGGAAGACGTCCGGCGAACCGTCGGCGGACTTGTAGTTGAACACCGCGCCGAACGTCGATGAGAGCGCGAACTCCTGGCCGTTGTAGACGAGCTGCCCTTGCGCTTGCTCGTTGCCGAGGAAGCTCACCGCGGAGACCGGGTTGCCCTGCTGCTGCACGGGCGGGTTCGCCGTCTTGGTAGTGCCCGCGAAGACGTAGGCCCCGGCGTACGACGTGTTGCCGACCGCAATCGCCTGCTGCAGCAGCTGGTCGATCTGGTTGCCGAGATCGGTGCGCTGCTGCGCCGTCAGCGTATCGGTCGAGCCCTGGACCGCCAGCTGACGCGCGCTCTGCAGCACCGAGGTGAGGCTGCTCAGCGCACTGTCGGTCGTGGTCAGCTTCGAGACGGCGCTCTGCACGTTCGTCGACTGCTGGTTGGTCTCGTCGATCGCGGTGTGCAGGCTGAGGTCCTGCGCGATGCGCGCCGGATCGTCGCTCGGAGTGGCGAGCTGCTTCCCGCTGGAGAGCTGCTGACTGACGTGCGCATAGAGCGCCTGCTGGTCGTCGATCGCGGCGGTTTGCTGTGCGTAGATACTCGACGTTGCTATGCGCATGCATTATCCTCCCGGGATCAGGCCGAGCGCGGTCGTCAGAAGCTGGTCGAGGACGCTCATCGTCTTCGCCGCCGCGGCGTACGAGTTCTGGTACTTGATCAGGTTCTGCGTCTCTTCGTCGAGGTTGATCCCGTCGATCCCCTGGCGCACTTGGTCGATGTTCGCGGCGAGCGTCGTCTGGGCGGTGTTCCCGGTGGTCGCCGTCTGCACGTCGAGGCCGAGCTGGCCGATCAGGCCGCCGTAGTACGCACCCAGCGTCGTCGCGGCGGCGCTGGCGATCGCGAAATTCGCCGCGTGCGCCTGGGCGGCGGTGAAGGTGATCGCGCCGGTCGCGCGGTTCACGGCGGTGACGACGACGTTTTCCTGGTTCGGCGTACCGGCGTCGATCGTCAGCACCTGCCCGACGTCGATCTGCGCGAACGCAGCCGGGTTGCCTGCCGGCGGTGCGACGGTCACCGAACCGGGCGCCGCAATCGCGGTCGGCGAGGTCGTCTGCAGCGCCGGCACGCCGACGCTCTTCGCGAAGAGCTTCAGCAGCGCGTTGGCCGTACCGTTGTCGCCGGCGCCGAACGCGTTCGCACTGTCCTGCTGCACGCCGGAGATCGCGCTCGCACCGAGGATCTCGAGGATCGAGGTGCTCGGCGTCCCGTCCGTGCCGCCGGCGGGCGGGTTGGAATCGGTGATCGTGAACGACGGCGTCGTGGGGTTGGCACCTTGCAGCGCCCGGTGCGCCGCCCCCGTGTTGTTCGGATCGCGCGCGAAGACGATCTTCTGCGAGACGCTATCGAAGCTCGCGGTAACCCCGAGTTGCCCGGCGTTGAAGTTGGTGACGAACGCATCGACCGTCGTTGCGTTCCCGCCGGCGCCGAAACCGTAGTTGAACGTTTGCGCGACACCGTCGACCGTCACCGTCAAGGTCCCGGTACCCGGACCACCGACCGCGGCCGGGTGCGCGAACATCGTGTTGAGCTGCAGGGTCGCCGCCGTGTCCACGATGGTGTTCGCCGCGTTCATCCCGACCGTCAGGGCGCCGGCCGCGGTCGAGGCTAGCGCGACGGGGAATTGGGCGGGATCGGTGATCCCGACCTGGATGTTGTTCGCCCCGATCGCCTGCGTCGGGACCGCCGCCTGCAGGAGCGCGATTCCCGGGCTACCGTTCGCATCGTAGCCGGCCGTCGTGATCCGGCCGATCTCGGTCGCCGTCGCGTTCGCGAAGGCGTCCAGCTTGCGCGCGTACGGCGTGAGCTTCGTGTTGTAGACGTCGGCGTAGCCGCCGAGCTGGCCGCTGCCGAGCTGGACCGGCGTGGGGTTCGACGGATTCGGATCGCCCTGGAACCCGATGACGAGCGTCGGGTTGCCGGAAGCGTCGGTGCCGACGACGGGCGCGGCCAGGTGGTACGCTTGCGTGTCGTTCACCAGCGCGCGACCGCCGACCGTGACCAGCGTCGAACCGTTGGCCTGCACGGAGGTCTGCGTCGAGAGCAGTTGGGAGAGCTGATCGACGTACTGGTCGCGCTGGTCCTGGTAGGTGTTCGGGTTGTCGCCGACCGCATTGGAGGCGCGGATCTGCGCGTTGAGCCCGGCGATCTTGTCGATGAGCGTGTTGGCCTGGTTCACGATCGTCGTCGCCTGTTGGATCACCGTCGCCTGGGCGTTCTGGATCGCGCCGCCGACGCGGTTGAGTGCCGTGACGAACGCCTGCGAGGCGGTGATGACGCCCTGGCGCTCCGAGGTGCCGGTCGGGTTCGAGGCTAGCTGCGAGATCGCGGTCTGGAGGTCGGTGAATGCTTGATTGACCCCGTTCGTCGGCTCGCCGAACGACGACTGGATCGCCGAGAGCTGCTGCTGTTCGACGTTGAAATAGCTCTGCGCCGACGACGCGCCGCGGAAGAGCCCGTCGTACGAGTCCTGATGGATGCGCGTGATCGAACTGACCAGGACGCCGTCGCCCTTGGTGCCGGGCCCGGTCCAGGTGGAGTAGCCGGGCGATCCAACGATCGGCGACGCTTCGGTCAGGTTCACGACCTGACGCGACGCTCCCGGCGTGTTGACGTTCGCGATGTTGTTCGACGTCGTGTTCGCGGCTTGCTGGAACGCGTCGATCGCGCTCCCGATCAGGTTCAGCCCGAAGAAGCTCATGCGCGGCGGCTCACGATGACGCTCCCGTCGGGAGGCGGGACGACGCCGCGGCGGCGGTAGGTCCCGGTCTGTTCGGTCCCGGCGCGCTGCAGCACCGCAACGGTGCGCGCGAGCCGGTCCATCCCGGCCAGGATCAGCGACTTATTGTTCGAGACGGTGAGCCTGAGCGCGATACCGTGGGTGCCGAGCTCGTGTACCGTCGCGTGCATCGAACGGCGTAGCGCCGGCGGTGCGTACGCGCAGACCTGCGCGAGGGTGAGCTTTCCGAAGCCGCGCTGCTGCATCGCCACGCGCTGCGCGTAGGCCGTGCCGTGCAGCACGCGGTGCGCTTCGACACGGCGCTCCGCCCGATCGATCGCATCCGGATCGTTCACGACCAGCGCATCGGTAAGCCCGAGCGCTGCTCCACCCAACTCGCCCAGCAGGCGGTTCTCGTCGGCGAGCAGCTCGGCAAAACGCTCCCACTCGCTCATTTGAAAGGCACTCCGCCTAGCTCCGTGCCCCCCACGCCGCTCTGCGGCGCGGGTCCCCCCGGCGCACGCGCGCTCACGATTGCGGCACGGCGCGATTCCCCGAGGGCGCGCGAAACATCATCGCCGGTTCTGCGACCGTGAGTCCCCTTCAGGCCGCGGTGGCGAACTCGACGATCAGGCGTCCCAGCAGCTTTTCGACGATCTGCTCGGACGGCACGAAGTAGCGGTCTTCCGAGATCTGCCGCCGCAGATGCTCGACCAGATCGTTGCGGTAAAACGGTTCCGCCGACGCCGACGTCAGTACGCTCGCGAGCGATGCGGCCGCCGCCGACCGCTCGAACGAGTCTGTGGTGTCGATCGCCACGGAGGCGACGGATGACTTCCGTTTCACCGTCTTGTAGGCGGAGACCGCGGACGCGATCTCGGCCCGGGAGATAATCATGGGTGGTGACGCCTCTTTCGCACGCTTCCTTGCTAGAAGGCGTATCGTCGGCTCGGCATTGGGACTTTAGGCCCAATGCGCGGAGGGCGCTCACGGTTTGCCGTCCTTTGACGGAGCGGGTGCGGGGCCGCCGGCCTCACCGAGCACGGAGGCGCGAAGCTGTTGCTCGACGATCTTTCCGATCCCGAGCGAGCCGGTCTTGGAGAGTTCCTCGGCGCGTTTGGTGTCCAGCATCTCGCCGAACGTCTGCTCGGCGCCGGACGTCTTCCCGGTCAATGAGACCGGCGGCGCGCTCTTGCGCATCTCCTTGAAGAGCATGTCGACGAAGAGCGACTCCATCTGCTGCGCCGCTTGGTGCAGCTTCGCGAGCGCCTGCTGCTGCTCGGCGGTCAGCGGCTGCGCGGCGCCGATCTTGCCCGGCGAATCCACTAAATGATCTCCACGTCGGCCTGCAGCGAGCCGGACTGGCGCAGCGCCTGGATGATCGCGATGAGGTCGCGCGGGGAGACGCCGATCGTGTTGAGCGCGCGGACGACCTGCGCGAGCGTCGCGGCGCCGGAGATGTAGACCAGCTTCTTGTTGCCCTCGGAAGCCGAGATCTGGGTGTTCGACTGCAGCGGGGGCTGCGGGCCGCGCGTGAACGGCGCCGCCGGGACGACGACGTTCGTCGTCGAGATCGTGATCGAGAGGTTGCCGTGCGCAATCGCGCACGACGCGAGCGTGATGTCGCCGCCCATGACGACGGTGCCCGTGCGCTCGTTGACGACGACCTTGGCGACTTGGTCGGCCTGCAGCGACACGTCGCCGGCATCGGCGAGGAAGTTCACCGGGTCGCCCACGTAGCGCGGCGGAAGGTTCACGCGCACGGTCTCGGCATCGAGCGCGCGCGCCGTGCCGCCGCCGAAGCGCGTGTTGAGCGCCGACGCGAGCCGCGCCGCCGTCCTGTAGTCCGGGGAGGTCAGCACGTACGAGAAGCCGGCTTGATCCGACTGGATGTTCGTGATCATGTCGCGCGCGATGACGGCGCCCTGCGGAACGCGACCGGCGGTGACGTGGTTTTTGGAAATGCTGTTCGGGCCGGCGAAGTCCGTGCTCGCGGTGAAACCGCCGACCGAGACGGCACCCTGCGCCGTCGCGTAGACGAGGTTGTTCGCCGCGCGCATCTCGGTCATCACCAACGTCCCGCCTTGCAGGCTCGTGGCGTCGCCGATCGCCGACACGGTCACGTCCGCGTTGTCGCCCGAGTGTGCGAACGGCGGCAGGTTCGCCGTGACGATCACGGCGGCGACGTCGCGCGTGCGGACATCCTGCGAATTGGTCGACAGCCCGAACGACTGGAGGATGTTCTGGATCGTCTTCGAGGTGAAGGCGGCGGACGTCGAGTCGCCGGTCTGGTTCAGACCGATCACGATACCGTACCCGACCAGCTGGTTGACGGTCACGCCTTGCACGCGAGCGACGTCCTTCAACCGCACCGGCTGCGCCGGAGCGGGCGCCGCGCAGAGACCGCCCACGAGCACCACGGCGACCAGGACCGCGGCGAGGTTCTTCTTGATCATTGCGTCGCTCATCGTCTTTCGCACTCAGAACAGCCAGTGGACGATCTTGGAGAGGATGCCCGGGTGGCGCGCATCCGTGTACTTGCCGTCGAACGTCGCGTGCACGTCGGCCACGCGCGTCGAGAGGACGGTGTCGGTGTTGTCGATGTCCTCCGGACGGATGAGCCCGGTGACGTGCAGGGTCTGCTTCTGCCCGTCGACGATCAGCGCTTGATCGCCGGCGATGCGCAGCGCGCCGGACGGCAGGACGTCGGTGACCTGCGCTTCCATCGACGTCACGAACGAGTTCGAGCCGACGTCCGAGCGGTTCTGCGAGGACTGGCGCGTGGCGCCGACGTTCGAGGTGAGCCGGACCAGCGGCAGGTTGAAGATCCCGCTCCCGGCTCCGCCGCCCGCTTGATACGAGTTGTTCACGTTCGACGCGTTCTGGCTCGCGCTGGTGACGGAAAAGTTGAAGATGACTTGCACCAGATCGCCGACCTGCTGGGCCCGATGGTCGGGTCCGAGGCGCAGCGGATGGCCCGGTGCGGCCGGCGGAGGTGCCGCCTGGTAGAGCGTGTCGGCGGCGGCGGGCACGGCGAGCGCCGCGATCAGCGCGATGATGATAGCCGGCTCTCGCATTATTGTGCTCCTGGCAGCGTCAGCTCGACGCGGTTCGGACCGGTGACGATCGCGGCGATCGCTTTTTGCGTCTGCGGGTTGACGACCGTCACCGTGTCGCCGATCGCGCCGCCGGTGCGTGCGACGACATCGGCCATCAGCGAGACGACGCCGTCGTGGATCACGAGGATCGCGGCCTGGCCCGCCTTGACGACCGTGTCCGGAATGGTCTGCTCGACGTAGAGCGCCGCGCCTTTCGCCGTCGCGCTACTGAGCCTGCGCCCGACGAGAATCTCGACGCCGACCGCGGGGCGGCCGTTCGCTGCGACCCGCGCGATCGCAAGGTCGGTATCGGTCAGCACGGCGCCGGGCGCGAGGTCGCGAGCGGCGACCGCCGTGCGCACGTAGGAGGTGACGCGATAGCCGGCGACCACGGTGCGCGCGAGCTTGCCGTCGATTCGGATCGCGACCGGAACGCCGACGTACGTCGGCGAGACGAACGGCGCGCCGGCCGGCGCGATCTGCACCTCTCCGGCCGGCAAGGCCTGGTCGGCGACCTGATACGCGGCCGCGATCGAGCGGTCGAGTCCGTTGACGAGCCCGTGCGCGATCTTGTCGGCGACCGCCGCCACGCGCGAGCCCGCGATGACTTGATGAGTTTGCTGCGTTCCCGCGTCCGCATTCGCGGCCACGGGAACACCAAGCTGTGCGCAAAGCGCACAGACCGTCGCGGCCGCAAACAGGGACACGCGGCGCATGCGCATCAGCGCTTCGTCTGGACCGCGGTCTGCAGCATCTCGTCGGCGGTCGTGATCGCCTTCGAGTTCGCTTCGTACGCGCGCTGCGCGGTGATCATGTTCACGATCTCCTCGACCACCGAGACGTTGCTCGCCTCGAGGTAACCGCCTTGCAGCGTCCCCGTGCCGTTGAGACCGGGCTGCGAGAGCGTCGGCGCACCGGACGCGCCGGTCTGCGTGAAGAGGTTCTGGCCCTTCGGCGCGAGACCGGCGACGTTGGTGAAGCGCACGAGGTTGATCTGCCCCAGCTGCTGCGGCTGTTGCTGGCCGGGAATCTGCGCGGTAACCGTTCCGTCGGCGCCGACCTGCACCGCGTTCGCGTTCGCGGGTATGGTGATTTGCGGGTTCAGGAAGTAGCCGTCGGCGGTGACGATGGAACCGTTCGCGTCGCGCTTGAACGAGCCGTCGCGCGTGTACGCCGCGGTGCCGTCCGGCAGCGTGACCTGGAAGAAGCCGTCGCCCTCGATCGCGATGTCGAGCGGGTTGGACGTCTGCTGCAGCGTGCCTTGCGTGAACGTCTTCTCCGACGCCCCGACCTTCACGCCGAGACCGACGTCCTGGCCGACCGGGACCACCGACGGACCGACCGGCGTGCCGGGCGCGCGCAGGTTCTGATAGATCAGATCCTGGAACCGCGCTTCGTTCTTCCGGAAGCCGGTCGTGTTCACGTTCGCCAAGTTGTTGCTGATCGTGTCGATGTTGTACTGCTGGGCGATCATCCCCGTCGCAGCGGTGTACAGCGCTCTCATCATGGTGGTGGTCGCTCCTACGAGGTCCGGCCGACGGTCTGCACCGCCAGCGCGACCGCGTCGTCTTGAGTTTGGATCGATTTTTGATTGGCGTCGAACCAGCGCTCGTTGGCGATAAGATCGACCATCGAACGCACGACGTCGGCGTTGCTTTTCTCGAGCGAGCCTTGCAGCGCCGTCGTATTCGTAGCGGTGCGCGCGCCCGCGCCGGCGTCGACGAACCGGCTCGAGCCCTCGGGGCGCAGGTTCACCGGATTGGTGAACTCGACGACGCCCAGCTTGTCATAGGTCTGACCGGCGACGCTGATCGTCCCATCGCGCCCGATCTCGATCTTGCCGCTGGTCGGCAGCACGATGGGATTGCCGGCGGCGTTCAGGACGCGGTCACCGTTCTGCGCGGTCAGCTGACCGTTCTGGTCGCGTACGAACTCGCCGTCGCGCGTGTAGCGCACGGCGTTGTTCCCGGCGCGGATGGCGAAGAAGCCGGGGCCGGAGAGCGCGACGTCGAGATCGTTGCCGGTCGCCGCGATCGCACCTTGCGCAAAGTCCGCCGGGGTGTCGTAAATCTGCGCGCCGCTGCCCAGCGCGCCGATCGCGACCTGGACGGGGACGCCCGCGGTGCGCGCGTTTCCGTTGTTGCCGGGATCCGTCTGGAACCGATAAAGATCGGTCTTCGGCTGTGCCTGCACTTGGAGCACGGCACGTTTGAAGCCGGTCGTGTTGACGTTCGCGAGGTTGTTCGCGATCGTGTCGACCGCCGACTGTGCGACGAGCGCTCCGGACGCCGCCGTGTACATGCCACGGACCAAAGTAAAAAACCCTCCGCACGTATTCTTGGAAACGCGGATCCGTCAATCGATCAGGACCCGCAGCGACCCCAACCGTGCGAGGGTTGTCCGGCCGCTTCCCATGGTAGATCGGCGGGCGGGCTGCGGGACTTTAGCCGAGCGGCGCCTGCGTCTCGCCGGCGGTGCGCGTCGCGCGCAGCCGCGCAGCAATGTCGCCCAGCCGCACCGCGACTGCCGCCGCATCCCACGGCCGTTCGACCGGGTCGCGCGCCAGCAGCGCGTGGATCGTCGCGGTCAGGTCCGGGTCGGCGGCGGGAACGCGCGCGCGCAGTTCCTCGGGGTCTTCTTCGAAGCGGCGCAAGGCGACGTCGAGCGCGCCTTCGCCGACGAACGGCGGCTCGCCGGCCAGGGCGTGGTACAGCACGGCGCCGAGCGCGTAGAGGTCGGAGCCCGGGCTCGCGGTTCCGTAGCGCGCCTGTTCGGGCGCGACGTAGTACGCCGTGCCGACGAGCACGCCGGGCGCCGTCAGGCCGGGGTCCGCGTCGAAGAGCTCGCGCGCCAGCCCGAAGTCCATCAGGTGCGGGATCCCTTGTAAGTCGATGATGACGTTGGCCGGCTTCACGTCGCGGTGGACGATCCCCAGCGCATGCGCCGCGGCGAGCGCGCGCGCGATCCCCGTGCCCACGATCGCGACGCGCTCCGAACTCACCGGCCCGTCTGCGGCGATGATCTCTTGGAGTGACCGGCCGTCGACGTAGTCCATGACGATGTACGGTCGCCCGTCCTCGGTCTCTCCGATGTCGTGAACGGAGACCACGTTGGGATGGGTGATCCGCGCCTCGGCCCGCGCCTCGCGTTCGAAGCGCTCGTGGAGCACGCCGGTCTCGTCACGCCGATGCGCCAGCATCTTGATCGCCACGGTGCGGTCGAGCACCGTGTCGTAGGCGGCGAACACCGTCGCGGCGCCGCCGTGCCCGGCCACGTGGTCGAGCCGATACCGCCCGCCGAGCAACGCATCGGTCCCCATCGGCTCGCCTTTTACCCGCGAGCTCCGGTACTACCCTGTGAGGCTGACCCGCGTCGTACGCGGGTCGTGCCGCAAGTTCGCGCGCGAAGCGCCGCGAACTATACCTGCATCCTCGCGATCTCTTGGTACGCCTCGAGCAGCTTCGAGCGCATCGCCATCGTGAAGTTCAGCGCGAGGTTCGCCTCTTCGACCGAGGTGACGACCTTCTGCAGGTCGTTGGTCTTGCCGTTGGCGAGATCGCGGGTCGCCTGGTCCGAGGTGTTGATCTTGTCGTTCACGTCGGCCAGCATCCACTTGACGGTGTCCTTGAACGAGGGGCCCTCGGCCTGTCCTGAGCTTGTCGAAGGGCCGGCGCCCCCGGGGATCGGGCCCACGTTCGGACGTTCGTCGAGGCTGGTGGCGGCGCCGATGTCGGGGACGAACGTCCCGGGGATCACCTTGGAGATCGCGCTGCCGTAGTCCATCAGGCTTTGAGCAGTCCGAGCGTCGCCGTGCCCATCGCGCGCGCTTCCTGGATCGCGGTCACGTTCGCCTCGTAGGCGCGGGAGGCGGCCATCATGTCGACCATCTCCTTCACCACGTCGACGTTCGGCATATGGACGTAGCCGTTTGCGTCCGCGTCGGGATGGCTCGGATCGTAGATGAGCCGGTCGGGAGCCTGGTCGTTGACGACGCCGACGACTTCGACGCCGGCGCTCGACCGGGCCGGGTCGTTCGCGTCGGTGGAACCCGAGGAACCCGCCGTCGGCTCGTTCTTCTGCGCGTACACGACCAGCTGGCGTTTGAACGGCCCGCCCTCGGCGGTGCGCGTCGTGTTGACGTTCGCGATGTTGTTCGCGATGGTATCCATGGCGAGCCGTTCGGCCGACAGGCCGGTCGCGCTGACCTCGATCGACGTGTAAAAGCCCATAGTCCTCAGCTCTGGATCGCCTGGCGCAGGCGCGAGTACTGGTTTTGCAGCAGCTGGCCCATCGACTGCGCGTACGAGGAGTTGAGCGAGAGCTTCGCCATCTCCTGATCGACGTCGACGTTCGAGCCGTCGACCCGCATCTGCGTCCCGGTGTCGACCGTCGTGCTCACCGAGAACGGCTCGGGAGCCTGCGCGCCGCCGACGTCGAAATGCCGGTCCGACGCGGTCGTCAGGGCGAGCTCGTCGGGATCAGCCTGGGTCGCTTCGGTCGCCGCCAGCGCCTCTTTGAAGGAGACGTCGGAGCGCCGAAAGTTGGGCGTGTTGACGTTCGCGACGTTGTTCGCGATGACGCCGTGCGCGGTTCCGGCGCCGTCCATCGCGTTCTTGAGCATGCCGACGGTCTGGCCGAATGAGATATCGCCCATCACATGGGCCATCGGCAAGCGGGCGCCCCGACCTTAGGGTCGCGAGCGCCCGACGCGGCTCGCCTCTGTGGCGGGAGCAAGCTTTCCCGGCGCGAACGCTCGTTCTGCGGGGTGACGCGACTGCTTTCCATGGGAGGTCCGATGTTCGCTTTTCGCTTGACCCTCGCCGGCACGGCGCTGCTCGCGATGACCGCCGCCGCACCCGCTGAGGCACCTGCTCAGAAGATCGCCCGCGCGCTCTCCGCTGGGCCGCCGTCGATCACCGCGCATGCTACCGTCGCCGACATGGACGACAAAGGCAAGATGACCGTGCTGCGCAAGGGCACCAACGGCTGGACGTGCATACCAGGCCATCCGGGCGTCGTTGGCGACGATGCCATGTGCGCCGACGCAGCCACGATGCAATGGGGCGCCGACTGGGCCGCCCACAAGGCGAAGCCGACGAACACGAAGCCCGGCATCGCCTACATGCTCGCCGGCGGCACCGACTGGAGCGCCACCGATCCGTTCGCGACGAAGGGTACGCCGATCAAGGAGCCGCCGCACTGGATGGTGATGTGGCCGGTCCCGAAGGACAGCGGCCTCCCGACGACGCCGAAGGACACCGGCACGTGGATCATGTACGCCGGCACGCCCTACGCGCACCTGATGATCAACGGCAAGCCGTAAGCCCTGGAAGCACTTCACGCGCGACGACTCAGCTACGTTCGAAGGCGAACTAGCTAGCGACTCTGCCATGCAGTTGGCACAATGATCGAATATCTTATTAACGGGTGATCGTATGCCAATAGTGGCCAACCACGTCAAGGGTGTTGAATAAGTGTATGCAGTGGATCATTGCCGTTGATGTCTGGGCGGTCGTTGCAGCCCTCCTCGGCATCGGCCTTCTGGTAGTTGTCTGTCTCGTTCTAAATAGGCAACGCCGGGAAGTACTGCCAACGGAAACGCCGTCCCCAGCGCAGCGCGAAAGCGCAGCAAGGAAGCTTTGGACGCTTTATCCCGCGCTTCCTGACGAGGATCCCGACACCGCGCTTTTTTTACTCGACGAATCGAAGCGAACATACGATGGTTGGGTCGAAAGCAACGGTCGGATCGAGGGCAAAGCGACGCGACTTCTCGGGCTGCTGGCCGGTGGAGCGGGTCTGCTAACCGTCTTTGGTAGCACGCAGGGTGAGAAGGCGCGTTTGATGCCCGGCCCGTTTCTATATCTTGCGATTGCGTCCGCATTCGGTGCTCTAATTTTCTGCCTATACGTGGTTCGGCCGAAACTTCGCCCGCATCCAAGCGTCAGCGACTATGTATCCCCGGCCCTCGCAATCTCGCCGAAGTCGAGATTCCACATTGCGCTGAGCCTCGCTGAGGATTACGGAAAGAGTGTGCTTGAACTGGCCCTGCTGAGACGGTACGATCCTGTGGCATGGACGGCAGCGCAAGCCTGCCTTGCACTGGCCGCATTGGCCATCCTCATGCATTTCCTACTCTACGTAAATAGCGTCCCCGCCCGACACATGGTAATATGTAGGGGACAAACAGGGGCGTTCCATGCCGGCCTCGCCTGGAAAGCCTCGTGTGAGGAGACCCCAAATGCCCGATAAGCCCCAGCCAACGTTCGATCGCCCGCCCACTCCACCAACAAGCAGCCTCCTCCATGAGGGCTGGCGTCCATCCCGCCCGCCGGATCCTCCATCCCCTCCGCCGGCACCCCGCCCAAGCGGCCAATAAGAAAAAAGAGCTCCGCGTTTTGCGCGGAGCTCTTTTTTTCTTTACCGGCGTAGAAGCCCTAAGATGGTCGCCGTCCTCACGCTTGGCGCGCACGGAGCACCGTGATACGCTGACGACCCGTCGTCAGTTGGAGGATCCTATGCCCGTCGATTCGCCGGCCTCGAACGGCACACGCACGATCGTTCTCATCCACGGTCTGTTCCTTACATGGTCGAGTTGGGAGAAGTGGGTCGACCGCTACGCGGCGCGCGGTTTCAAGGTGATCGCGCAGCCGTGGCCGGGGCTCGAGGGCAGCGTCGAATCGTTGCGCGCCGATCCGACGCCACTCAAGAACCTGGACATCAAGACGGTCCTCGACTATCTCGACGGCGTGATTCGCGCGCTCGATGCGCCGCCGATCATCATGGGCCACTCGTTCGGCGGTCTGTTCGCGCAGCTGTTGGCGTACCGGGGGCTGGGTTCCGCCGCCGTCGGCGTCGATCCGGGCGCTCCCGTCGGCGTGCTCAACCTTCCGCTTTCCACGCTTAAAGCCGGCGCTCCGGTGCTCGCCAACCCGTTCAACATCGGGAACGCGACGATGCTCACCCCGGAGCAGTTCCACTTCGCGTTCGCCAACACGCTCTCCGAGGACGAATCGAAGGCCCTGTACGACCGCTACGCGGTTCCCTGCGCAAACCGCGTGCTCTTCGAAGGTGCGTTCGAGAACTTCGTTCCGCATTCGGCGGCGAAGGTCGACGTCAAGAGCAGCCGTCCTCCGATCCTGCTGATCGCGGGGGGCGAGGATCACATCGTCACCGCGGGCTACACGCGCTCGAACTTCCACCTCATCAGCCAATCGCCGGGGATCAGCGCGTTCAAGGAGTTCCCGGGCCGCCCGCACTTCACCGGAGCCGTCGAGGGTTGGGAAGCCGTCGCGGACTACGCACTCGATTGGGCACTCAACCCCGTCGCTACGGTTGCGACGGAACCCGAACCGTCCACGGCAGGCACGACGTAACCCGACAGCGCTGCGGTGCTGGCGCGGGATCCTATCGAATCGTCACGGGATGCCGCCGTGGTTGCCGAACGGCTCGGCGACAATCCGGCCCCGCTGCGCGCGCCGCAGACGCCGAGCGCGCAAACGTCGGATCGGCCCGCGACGCAAACTCAGAGTACAACCCCGCGGCCGTCGCAGCCCCGTCCGTACCGCGCACGCCCTTGAATCCAGCCGCTATTAACACGCCGTTTTCCGCGCACTGGCGCGGCCTAATGAACCGCCCAAACGGCTGAGCCTCGTCGTACCCGCCTGCGCCTTGACGTCGTAGACGCGACGGTTTTAATGGCCAAGGCTTTATCGACACTTCAGCCGGTTTCGCCCAATCCGTGTGTCCGTCTCAACGACGCTTCCGAAACGAGTCAAGCTCGCTCAGCAGTGATGAGAGGTCCGGCGGTATTTCAGATGGCTCAAAAGCTGCCACGATATCATAGTCCGTCAAGGTCAGGCCATGCGTCGTCTGCAAACTCTCTCGTAGCCGCGCGAGGACTTCTTTGCCAGGAACAATCTCCATTCGCGTGTTTAGCGCCTGCCACCGGGCTTCAAACCACGCATCGGTTTCTAGAAAGATTGTCGACGAATCTACCTTCGATCTCCCCAGGTAATCCGCCCGCCGACCGTGGTACTGCGCCTTAACCGAGGTCTTCATCGAAGCGGTAATGTCCTCGAGTAACGTAGGAATCGACGGCACCTCCTTTAGTGTCCGGGACCGCCGTTCGCGCTCAGTGACGGCCACGGCCACAGCCCGCTGCAGCACGGCAGGAACCAGCAGATAGTTCTCTATCTCCTTTCGACTATGAATATGGGCATAGTCAATATGAGAGCGCAGCTCTCCAAGGATGCTTGCGATTTCCTCTGCGGCGAAGTAGTCACGATCATATACTGTCCCAATTGCAAGCCCTTTTGTAAGTGCTTGCTGTAGGCTCCAACCGAGGTCTCTTATTCGACGCCACGACGAAAGGCCGCCAGACCGGACGTGGGTCAAGGCTGTTCCCGAAGCGATCTCCGCGAAGTCTAGTCGCTTAGCGAACGCCCGGAGGATTGAGTAGTCCTTGTCGCCTTCGACAAATAGGATGGTCTTGTTTCGCGCTAAGCTAGTAAGCGTAATGTTTTGAACAGAACCAATGCCGTCCAGCACGTCCTGCACTCCCGCTACGCTATGGAGGCGCGCACCCGTGTCAAGCTTCTTATCGATCAAAACGATCTCGGTCGGGTCGGCCTCGCCGATGATCTCCGATGAATGCGTGGCTAGGAGAACATCCGCGCTTACCATCCGCAGCATCGAGAGCAGCTGGCGCTGCAAATCTGCATGCAAGTAAATGTCGGGTTCATCAATGATGAAAATGGACGCATCATCTGAGCGACCCACGTGTGTCAAGAGTTGACACCAGACCTGGAAGCCGGAGCCGGCCCAATAAAGTTCGCGGGTCATTCGGCGCTCTAAGACATGCATCGACAATTCCGGGCTAATTCCAGTTAACGTCGGCTGGCGGATCTCGACACCAGGCCAGGTCTTCGAAACAAGTGCACTGAATTCGTCAAAGGACCCATCATGATCCCAGCACTTGTAGTACCAATAGTTGCGAAAGTGACGCGGAGCGAGGTGGGTTTCCACGTTCCGTTGTACCGTCGTCGGCTTGACAAGTTGTTCGCGATGTTCCACTTGGCCCAGCGTCGGCACTGTGACTATAGATATCGGAAACTCTGCTTTGAAGGCCGCCGGGGAACGGATCGCGACGGCCGTAGCCAGCGGTATTAGCGCACAACCCCCGTCTACTGGGAAATACAATTGCACGGTATTTCCGTTTGATAACAAGAATGAGACAGTCGTATCTTCGTCTGAAAGATCCGCATGAATATTTTCCAGTGACATCGGGAGATTCTGGTCACTGAAATAATAACCGAATGCGTCACCGTTTGGAGAATCAACAGGCTCAGGCGCTCGTAGACGTGCACGCCGCAATGTCGCCTCTAGCACACGAAATGACTGGAGAACCGTCGACTTCCCAGCGTTGTTCGGGCCGACCAGAATATTCATCGGTCGCAGGTCTATTGAGTAGTCGCGAAAGACCTTATAGTTTCGAAACGTTACCCTACTGATTCTCGCTCCACCGCCAGGCATCGAGGTTTACTTACCTCGCGAACTGCGCCGCGTGTAAATCGGCGTACGGGCCGCCTGCGGCGATCAGGTCGTCGTGCGTGCCCGTCTCCCGAATGCGCCCGCCTTCGATATAGAGGATCTTGGTGGCGCGGCGGATCGTTGAGAGACGGTGCGCGATGATCAGCGTCGTCCGCCCCGGGAGGAGCCGGTCGAGAGCATCTTCGATCAGCGCCTCGGAGTGCGAGTCGAGCGCGCTGGTCGCTTCGTCGAGGATCAGGATGCGCGGATCGCGCAGGATCGCGCGCGCGATCGCCAGGCGCTGGCGCTGGCCGCCGGAGAGCCGTATCCCGCGTTCGCCGACGATCGTGTCGTAGCCGTCGGGCAGCCGCCGGACGAACTCGTCGGCATTCGCTTCCTTCGCGGCGACGACGATCTCGTCGTCGCTCGCGGTCAGGCGGCCGTAGCGGATGTTGTCCGCGATCGTGCCGTTGAAGAGCTGCGTCTCCTGCGGCACGATCGCGATCGCGTTCCGCAAGTCGCCGAGCCGCACGTTCGCGATGTCGATGCCGTCGACGGTAATACGCCCGCTCTGCGGCTCGTAGAAGCGCGGGACGAGGTTGACGATCGTGCTCTTGCCCGCGCCGGACGGTCCGACGAGCGCGACGACCTCGCCGTGCAGCATCTCGGCCGTGAAGTTCGACAGCACCGCGCGGTCGTCGTCGTAGGCGAACGTGACGTTTTCGAACCGGATGTCACCGACCACCGCGCGAAGCGGGACGGCGTCCGGCGGATCGTTGGGCTCGATCGGGAGATCGAGAATTTGGAAAACGCGCTGCGTCCCGACGAACGCCCGCGCGAAATCCGAGAAAAAGATCGAAAAACGGTTCATCGGATTGATCAGCAGTCCCGTTGCGGCCCAGAACTCCCACGCCTGTGACGGGCTCATCCGCCCGGCGGCGACCTCGCGGGTCGTCACCGCTACGACCGCGCAGATGGCGAGCATCACGATGAACGCCAGCACGGGCGCCTGGGTCTGATTGAACTGCGTGACCTTCATGTACGCGCTGACGTAGCGCTGATTGGCGGCGGCGAATCGGTCGCGCTCGAAATCCTCGCGCCGAAACGCTTTCACGATGCGCTGGTTCGCCAGAACCTCCATCAGGTTTGACGACAGGTCGGCGATCCTCTCTTGCGAGCGCTTCGTCCCTGCGACGATCAAGCGGTTGAACTTGTTCACGACCCACGCCACGATCGGCGCGGCGATGAAGAGCACGACGGCGAGCAGCCAGTCGAGCGTGATCATCCAGGCCAGCGAGCCGATGAAGGTTACGACGGTCTGCACGAACTGGGGGAGCGAGATCGACAGCGCGTCGGTCATCAAACCGAGGTCGGCGGTCATGCGCGACTGCAGTTCGCCCGGCCTCCAGCGGTCGAACTCGCGCAGCGGCATGCGTGCGACCCGGTCGAACATCCGCGCACGGAAGTCGGCTACCATCTGCTGCCCGGCGAACGCCGTGATGTAGGCCTGTCCGTAGGAGGCGAGATTTCCGACGATCTGCGACCCGACGATCAGCGCGATGATCAGTACGAGGATATCCCAGTGCGGCTGCTTGATCAGCACGTCGGACTGGAGCAGTCCGGTCACCTTGATGATCGTCAGCGGTGCGACGCCGGCCAGTACCCCGAGCGCGGTCCCGCCGGCGAGCCGGGGAAAGTAGGGGCGGCCTTCGCGGAGCAGCCGCCGGAGGGTCGGGTTCACCACGAAACCTTCGCCGCGGCTCCACAGTACCTTGGGTGCGAGTTCACCAACCGCGAGGTGGTCATACAAATCAATGGATTGTTTCTTTCACAACGCCGTTCCGTCCATCGCTCCGTGCCGAGGCTGCAAAAAGCCGCTGTGCGCGAGCTGCCGCAATGAGAACGGCGACTGCCCCAGTTGCGTCATGGCGGCGCGGATCGACGCGGCGCGCCAGACCAACATGATCAACGGCGGCGTGGGGCCATCGTACGGATCCTACTCCGAGCAGCCGCACCAGGCATCGTATTCCGAGGCGCCGCATCCCCAGCCGGAACCGGCCCCGGGGCCGGCGGCTCCGCCCAGGGTTCGGCGCGTCGCCGCGCTCGCCGTGCGGCCGGAGACGCGCGCCGTCCTGGCGCTGAGCTATCTCCCCGCCTGCTGGCCGCTGGCGATGATCGCGCTGCTCGACGGCAAGTCGTCGCGCCTCGTGAAGCGCCAAGCCTGGCAGGCCCTCGGGTTCAATCTCGGCATGGCCGGGTTCACCGCGTTCCTGACGTCCGCTGCCGCGATCCCGATCCTCGGCTTCAGCCTTTGGCCGCTGCTGACGTTTATCTTCCCGATCTGGATCGTGGCGAGCATCGTCTACGCGGTGAAGGTCTGGCAGGGTGAAGACGTCGACGTCCCGATCGTCAGCGACTGGGTCGATGCACGCCTGCCGGCCGCGCCTCAAGGGCAGAGCTGACCCATGCTTCGACGGCGTCGGGCTCGCGCGGGATCGCGGCGGAGAGGTTGTCGACGCCGGTCTGCGTGATCAGCACGTCGTCTTCGATGCGAACCCCGATCCCGCGGTAGCGGGCCGGCACGGTGAGATCGTCGAGCTGGAAATAGAGTCCCGGCTCGACGGTCAGCACCATCCCCGCCGCGAGCGTGCCGAATTTGTACGTCTCGGCGCGCGCCGCCGCGCAGTCGTGCACGTCCAGGCCGAGCATGTGGCTGACGTTGTGCAGCGAGTAGCGCTTGTAGAACAGATTCTCGTCGCGCAGTGCTTCTTCGGCCGAACCCAGGATCCCGAGCCGCTCGAGGCCGTGCGCCAGTACCGCCATCGCAGCGCGGTTCGGATCGAGGAAATCGTTTCCGGGCGCGCACTTCGCGAGCGCGGCCTCCTGCGCCGCGTAGACGAGCTCGTAGATCGCGCGCTGCTCCGGTGTGAAGCGGCCGGAGATCGGCAGCGTGCGCGTGATGTCCGCCGTGTAGAGCGTCTCCGCTTCGACGCCCGCGTCGAGCAGCAGCAGCTCGTTCTCGCCGATGCGCCGATCGTTGCGCGTCCAGTGCAGCGTGCACGCGTTCGGACCGCTCGCGGCGATCGTGTTGTAGCCCGTGTCGTTGCCATCGACCCGTGCGCGCAGGTTGAACACGCCTTCCACGGTACGCTCGGTCTCGGCGGCTGGGAGCGCGCGCACCACGTCGTCGAAC
Source organism: Vulcanimicrobiota bacterium (assembly GCA_003168375.1). Classification (GTDB taxonomy): domain Bacteria; phylum Vulcanimicrobiota; class Vulcanimicrobiia; order Vulcanimicrobiales; family Vulcanimicrobiaceae; genus Vulcanimicrobium; species Vulcanimicrobium winogradskyi. Next base: position 227,670 of record PMSI01000003.1, on the reverse strand, counting down.
GCGTGGTGCGTCGCCTCGACGGCGCGGCGCAGCTCGCGAACCTCGAGCTCGTCCTTGATCAGGCGCATCTCCGAGAGCGCAGTTGCGAGCTCGGCGTCGCGGTCGGCCTGCGCCGGGAGCGTCGCGTCGAGGAGCGGATCGGTGCTGCGCAGCGCGCGAAACGGACCGCGCCCGAGCGCGGTGAGGTCGTCGGCGAGCGCGCCGAGCGGTTTGGTCGGGACGCCGTACCGTTGCGCGGTCTGCGGGAGCCCGAGCCGCGGCCCGACCCAGAGCTCACCCTTCATCCGGTCCGTGAAGAACGTCTTGTCGGTCTTGCCCGGGTTGGGTTCGCAATAGAGCGTCGCCGCGTGCCGCTCGCCGTCGGCGACGAACACCAGGACGTTGCCCGGCTCGATGTTGCCGGTCAGATAATAGAATTCGGTCCCGGGCCGGAAGCGATATGCGGTGTCGTTCGCCCGCACTTTTTCGTAGCCGGTCGGCACGATGATCGTCTCCCCCGGGAATGCGCGCGAGAGCGCGTCGCGGCGGGCGGCGAAGCGCTCGGCTCCCTCGACCGGGCTCGCCGGCGTGCCGGGCGGCGTCGCCCAGCCCGTCATCATGAATTTGAGGAGGTTCTCCGGGGTGCCGCTGTCGTGGGACGCGATGGGCTGATCGCTCATGAGCAGTTTTTCGATCATCGCGACCCGTCGGCCTCGGAATTCTCTAGGAGGGTGCGGCGGCACGGACCTCGCGGGCGTATCGCTCGAGGAACGCCCGGGCGACGGTTTCGTGGTCGACGACGGGCTCCGGATAGGAGAGCCCGCCGAAGAGCGGCAGCTGCATCTGGCGCTGGCGGCGCCCGAGGACCGGGTCGAGGATCGCGGCGTCCGGGAGGGCGGCGAGCTCGGGCAGCCAGCGCCGCACGTACGCCGCGGCGGGGTCGAACCGGCGCGCCTGCTTCAGCGGGTTGTAGATCCGCGGGTAGGCCGCCAGGTCGGCGCCGACCCCGGCGACCCACTGCCAGTTGCCGGCGGCGAGGGCGGGCTCGTCTTCGGTCAGGTAGTGATCCCATTCGTCGCGGCCGACGCGCCAGTCGATGCCGAGGTCGAAGCAGAGGAACGACGCGGCGATCGCACGCACGCGTGGGTGCATCCAGCCGGTCGCGCGCAGCTCGCGGATCCCGGCATCGATCAGCGGGTACCCCGTGCGCCCGCTGCGCCACGCGTCGAGATGCTGGTGCGTCCGCGCGAACCCGAAGCCGCGCATCTTCGACTGGAGCGGCTCCTCCGCCAGCGATTCGTTGTACCACGCCAGCTGCAGAAAGAAATCGCGCTGCGCCAACGAGCGCAGGTAGAGCTTGAGCGACGTCCGCTCCTCGACCAGCAAGAACGGGTCGGTGTTGCGGTAACAGGTCGCGCGAACGACCTCCCGCGCGGCGATCGTCCCGAACGAAAGCGCCGCGGCGAGCCGCGACGTCTCACCCGCCGCCGGGACGTTGCGCGCCACCCCGTACTGCAGCGCGGGCCCGGCGAGAAACGCCGTCAGCTTCGCCCGCGCGGCCGTCTCGCCCACCGGTTCGTCGGGGGCCAGCTGCGAGCCGAACTCCTCCGGGATCGGGAGCGGTTCGCTCGCGATCTCGACCGGCGCGAACGTGGCGCTCCCGGCATCGCCCGGCGGGAGCAGCGTTCGCCACAGCGCGTGGTACGGCACGAAGGCGCGGTAGCCGTCGCCCCCGCGGTGGCCGGCGGCGGAGTCCTCCGGCGGTACCGCCGGAGCGTCGTGCACGGGCAGTGCCCGTAAACCAGCTTCTTCCAGAGCCGACTGGAGGTCGCGGTCGCGGCGCAGGCTCTTCGCGTCGTAGCCGCAGCTCCAGCCGATCACCCCGGCCCCGACCGCGCGGGCCAGCGCCCGGAGCACTGGGCCGGGGTTTCCGCGCCGCACGATCAGCCGGCTGCCGCGCTCGCGCAGCGCCGCGTCGAGCGACGCGACGGCGGCGCAGTAGTATGCCGCCCGCCGCGGGGAACGGCGCAAGCGCGTCGCCGAGACCGGGTCGACGACGTGCACCGCAACGACGTCGCCATGGCGTGCCGCCGCGGCGAGCCCGGCATGATCGCTCAGGCGAAGATCCCTCGAAAAAGCGAAAACCGCCCGGGCCATCTGAGCGCGTTTCCCTGGGAGCGCGCTCAACTACCTTTGTGCGGCGGCCGCTCCGGAGCGCTAGAGGGTCTGGACGTAGGCGGCGACGTCGTTGACGTCTTGCTCGTTCAGCGTGGCCGGATAGAGCTTCGGCATCGGCGGCTGCGGGTTCTTGATCCACACGATCGCCTGGACGAGGTTCTTGCGACTCTTCTCGTTCTTCAGCGTCGGTCCGATGCCGCCGCCCACGCCGTTCGCGCCGTGGCAGCCGGCACAGTTCGCCGAAAAGATCGCCTTTCCGTGCGCCGCATCGCCCTGCCCGCCGCTCGTCGCGGTGACCGAAGAGGCCGAGGTCGTCGACGCCGCGGCGGGGGCTGCGCTGCCGGTCGTCGTGGTCGTGCTGGTCGTCGACTGATCGCTCCCTTTCGCACATCCGGTCGCGATCAGCGCGGCGATCGCTCCTGCGGCCAGGAACGCGAACGGCTTCGAATGCATGGAACTCCTCTCGGGCGCTGGGACGGTACCCAGTCGACGTTTCCTTCATTCGCGACGGGAGTTCCATCTTCTCTGTCCGTACACGAACGGCGTGAGCCGGGTCTTCATCCGTTACGCGTTACCGCGAGACGCCGACCGGCTTGTCGCCGACGGCGTCGTCGCCGGCCCTACGCCCACCGGCGAACCGTGGCTCGCGCGCGTGCAAAAATGGCTCGCGGAGCAGCAGGCCGGGCGGCGCCTCGTGCTCGTCGCGGAGGATGCGTCGGGTCTGCTCGGCATCGTCCAGCTCGTCTTCCGCTTTCCGCCGGGCTATGCCGATTCAGAAGCGGCGAACGGCGTCGACGTCGCGATGGTCGAGGCGCTGCGCACGCGCGGCGACGCCCCGCACGGCGTCGCGACGCAGCTGATCACCGACGTGCAGAACATCGCGCGCAAGCGCGCGATCAAGACGCTGACGTTCCTGGTACACATGGGTGACAACCGCGGGATCGCGCAAGCGAAGTCATGGGGCTTCGAAGAGTTCCGCATCATGCCCGAACAGGGCCGGATGCTGGCGTTCTTCCGCAAATCCATCGAGTAGCGGCGTAGTCACGATGGTGGCTGGCCGCGGAGGTTAGCCGCCGATTTCGCTGAAGGCTCGCATGGCGGATGCGGTTTGGCCGAGGTCGAGGAAATGGCGCTCGGGCTTGACGTGCATCGAGGCGCGCAGGATCTCGACGATCGCCTCCTCGCCGCCGCCGGTGCGCAGCGGCGTGCGCAGGTCGATGTGGTTGTCGCCGAACAGGCACAGCTTGAGGTGGCCGTCGGCAGAGAGGCGCACGCGGTTGCAGGTCTCGCAGTAGTCGTGGGCGAGCGGCGATATCACGCCGACCGTGCCGGGTGCCCCGTCATACGCGAAAGTCCGCGCCGGACCGTTTCCGTGCGGGTTCGGAACCGGGCGTAGCTCGCCGAGCACGTTCATGCGCGCCAGGACCTCGTCGGATGAGACCCACGCGTCGCGCTGCATCTCGACGTTCTCGACGACGGGCATCACTTCGATGAAGCGGATGTGCACGGCGCGCTCGCGCGTCAGCGCGGCGAACGCCTCGATCTCATCGTCGTTCGCGCCGCGCATCACCACGCAGTTGATCTTCACCGGCGTGAGCCCATGGGCGACCGCGGCGTCGATCCCCGCCAGGACGCGGTCGAGTCCAGGCCGGCGCGCGATCGCGGTGAAGCGGTCCGCGTGCAGCGTGTCGAGCGAGACGTTCACGCGCCGCAGCCCGGCGGCGGCCAGAGCCGGTGCCTGCGCTTCGAGCAGCAGCCCGTTCGTCGAGAGCGCGATGTCGTCGATGCCGGGGACGGCCGCGATCATCGCGACCAGCCGCTCGAGATCGCGGCGGATCAGCGGCTCGCCGCCGGTCAAGCGGATGCTGCGCACGCCGATGCTCGCGGCGGCGCCGACGATCGCCGTGATCTCCTCGAAGGTCAGGATGTCGGGCTTCGCGATCCACGGCAGCCCGGCTTCCGGCATGCAGTAGACGCAGCGCAGGTTGCAGCGGTCGGTCACCGAGACGCGCAGGTACGTGATCGGCCGCCGGAAGGCGTCGACCAGCGGCTCCGCCACGGTCTCGATGAGATCGATCACGCCGCGCTTCTTCCGCCGGGCGGGTCAGCTGTCCTGGAAGACCTTGTCGTCGACCGGGACGTTGAGCTTGTAGTTCGCGAACGTCGTGTTGAGATCGGCGTTGTAGTGAGGGATGTCCACCTTGCCGGTCTGTGCCTTCAAGACGAAGTTACCGGAGATCTGGTCGTACTGGTTCACGAACCGGACCGTCCCGCCGTCCTCCTTGTAGAAGTAGGTCATCTCGCTGACGGTCGCGGTCTTGTCGTCGACTTTCACGTCGACATGGTCGATGCGGCCGTTCTTCTTGCGCACGAGCTTGAACGCTGCGACCGACCCGTCGTCCGCGGTCTTCGTCACCTCGTACAGCTTGGGCCAGTCCGACGGCGTCTCCATCTGCCCGACGACCTTCTTCAGCAGGCCCGCGAGCACCGGGACGGTGTTGAACTGGACCGCCGCCTTGTCGGGCTTCTTGTAGTACGCCTTCCCCTCGAAGGTCTGGTTGAGGAACGGGATCGTATGCATCTCGACGTGCACGCTGACGTCGGACTGATAGGAGTTCAGCCCGGTGTTGACGCGCTGCATGCGCGCGTACAGGTCATCCTGGGCCCAGGCTGGGAGCGACGGCGCCGCGACCGCGACGGACGCGACGGCGGCGAGCAATGCAAACGAACGACGAATCATCATCAAGTCCTTTGCACGCACAACGCCGCATCGAGGGCGCCGGGTTCCAGCGCGAGCGCGATCTCGCTCGCCACCGTGCGATCGGGCTCTTGCGCGGCCGCGCCGCGCAGCGCAGCGTATGCCTGCGGCGAGCCGATCCGTCCGAGCGCCCAGGCGGCGTGTCCCCGTACGAGCGGGCTCGAATCGCCGCCGAGCGCCTCGGCGAGCGCCGGCACGTCGGCGCGATCGAGGCCGTTGCCCAGCGCCACGGCCGCGTTGCGGCGCAGCACGGTGGCACCGCGCCAGCCCATCGCCGTCTCGCGGACCCGCGCGAACGCGCGGCCGCGCAGGCGGAGGAGGGCCTGGAGGTCGGGTTCCGCCGTCTCCTCCGCGAGCGGAGCGAAGGCCGGATCTCCGGTGCGGCCGGCCGCGCGGCTCGGCGGACAGGCGTCGTTGCACAGATCGCAGCCCCAGACCCAGGTCCCGACCAGCGGGCGCAGCGCCGGCGGAATCGCGTCCCGGCGCTGGGTCAGGTCGCTGATGCAGCGCGTCGCGTCCATCGTGCGGTCGCCGCGCAGCGCGCCGGTCGGGCAGACGTCGACGCAGGCGCGGCACGCTCCGCACGAGGTGCGCAGCGGCGGATCGGGCTCGAGCTCGAGCGTCGTCGCGATCTCGCCCAGGAACACCGCCGAGCCGAGACCGTGGACGATCAAGCTGGTGTGCTTTCCGATCCATCCGAGTCCGGCGCGCGCCGCGAACGCGCGCTCGGCGATGGGCGCCGTGTCGCACGCAACGCGCGTCGCAGGCTCCCCGGCCAACGCGTCGATACGTGCCGCGATTTCGCGCAGCAGCGCTTGCATCCGGCGGTGATAGTCGCGCGACCAGGCGTACGCGGAGACGCGCCCGCGCCCACGGCGCTCGCGCGGAACCGCCGTCGCGTACGCGACGGCGATGCAAACGACGCTGCGCGCGCCCGGCAGCAGCGTCTGCGGATCGCTCGCGGCGCTCGCGTAGGCGTCGTCATACGACCACGTCGCGAGATCGCCGCGCGCGAGCGCCGCTCGCATCCGCTCGAGGGTCGGCAAGTCGGCGCGCGCGGAGGCGATGCGCACAACATGCGCGCCGCACTCGGCCGCGAGCGCCTTGACGGCGCTAGAGAGTTGGGAGGCCTCCACGGCGCCGCCTCACGGGAAACGCGAGATCGATCGCTTCGATGTCGGCGTCGTCGAGGCGGAAGTCGGCCGCGCCGGCGTTGTCCTCAACGTGGGCGAGCTTCGAGGCCTTCGGGATGACGAACGTGATCGGGTCGCGGGTGAGGAACGCGAGGACGACCTGACGCGGTGTCGCGCCGTGCTTCTGCGCGATCTCGTCGATCGTGCGCGCGCCGGGCTGGTCCGTCCAGTCGCCGCGGCCGAACGGCGTGTAGCCGACGATCGCGATCCCGACCGTGCGGCAAAACTCCAGCTCGTGGTCCTCGATCGTCCGTTCGCCGAGATGATAGAGCACTTGGTTGCACGAGATCGGCGCGCGCTGAAGCGCGGCACGGGCTTCTTTGAGATCGGCGACGTCGAAGTTGCTCACGCCGAGCGCGCGGATTTTCCCGTCGGCGACGAGCTTCTCGAGCGCTCCCATCGTCTCGGCCAGCGGCACGCTTCCCCGCCAGTGCAGCAAGTAGCAGTCGAGATAGTCGAGCTGCATCCGCTTGAGCGAGGCTTCGCAGGCGCGGATCGTTCCGTCGTAGGTCGCGTTCGACGGCAGTACTTTGGAGACGATGAAGAGCTGCTCGCGCGGGAGACCGCGAATCGCCTCGCCGAGCAGACGCTCTGCGGCGCCGTCGCCGTACATCTCCGCGGTGTCCAAGTGGACCATGTCCAGCTCGATGCCGCGCCGCAGCGCGCGTTTCGCCTCGTCGGCGGCGGCGCCGCGGACCGGGATGTTCCAGGTCCCCTGACCGATGATCGGAACGTCGGGGCCGTCCGAGCCGTAGGGGCGCTGCGAGCCGAACGGGCGCACGATCACGGCAAGAAATCCTCCGGCACGGCGGCGTCCTTCGCGGAGAGGTGCGGCTCGCCGGCGAGCGGCCACTCGACGCCGATGCGCGGATTGCGCCAGCTCACCGCGCCTTCGCGCGCTTGATCGTACGGCACGCTGTTCTTGTAGTGGACGATGACGTCGTCGTCGAGCGCCAGGAACCCGTGCCCGAAGCCGGCCGGCACGAACAGCTGGCGGTGGTTGCGATCGGTCAGCTCGAACCCTTGCCACTGCAAGTACGTCGGCGACTCGCGCCGCAGGTCGACGATGACGTCCCACACCCGGCCGCGCAGGCACTGCACGAGCTTCGCCATGCGAAAATCGTAGTGCAGCCCTCGAATCACGTTTCGCTTCGACGACGAACACGAGTCCTGCGCGAACCGGCTGTCGAGGCCGACCTCGGCGTACTTGGGATCGGACCAGGTCTCTTTGAAAAACCCCCGGTCGTCCGCGAACACGTCCGGAACGAAGACGCGCGCCTCGGCGAACTTCGTCGGAATCACCTGGATCACGGACGATTTGCTTTCTGGATCAGATCGACGAGCCGCAGGCCGAGCTGGTATTGCGCTGCCCAGTCCGCTCCCGGAGCATTTGCCGCGAGGCGCGCCTCATGCCACCCGGCGACGCTCTGGTCCAAGGCGCTCTGCTGCGAGATGACCGTCGCCATACCCGTGGCGACGCCGCGGTCGCGCAGGATCACAGCGTTATACGTGAGCTGCGCCGCGAATGCGCCAAGCATCAACGGCTTCGCCCGCGGCTGCGCACTTTGCATCACATCGCCGATCAGCGCGTTGTACTTGCCGATTGCCGCGTCGTGCGAAAATCCCGGCGTGCCGCGCAGAGCAGCGCGAAAGTCGGCGATCTGCGCCGCGCGGCTCGGCGCGATGACGGCCAGACGAGACGTATACGCCTCGACGAAAAGCTGGGCGTCAGCCTGGAAAAGCCATGACGGAGAGTCGATGAGCTCCGCGACGGTCGAACTCGCCACGCCGAGCGCGGCGTCGCCCGCAACGCCGTCGGCGAACGTCACCGCGACCAGCGGCGGTGGCGGCATCGCGACATCGATTGCAGCGACCAAGCCATGGGCGATTTTCATCGCTCCGCTGGGGAGCGCTATCGCGCCCGCGACCGGTGAACCCGCATCTGAACGCGCTTGCGGGATCTCGACCGGCAGCGTGCCGCGCGGAATCCTCGCCGCGTGACCGAACAGGTCCATCAGGGATCCCGAGCCGAGCAGCTCCATGACGTCGACGCCGTGCGCCGCCGGGAGCAAGACGTCTTCGATACCGGCGTCGTACAGCGCCGCGCCTCGCGCGTCGGCCGTCCACATCTCCGCTGTGCTCTGGCGGGTGTTGAACCAGCCCAGCGCGCTATCGAACCCGTCGCGGTCGCCGTTGGCGACGAAGGCGCGCAGCCCCGAGGCCGGGTGCGGTCCGATCTTCGGAATATCCTTGAAGTCCGCGTCGGTCTTGCCCGCCAGGAACACGTCGGCGTCGGCCCGGCAGCGATCGCGTAGGAGCGCGATCGAGCAGACCTTCGGATCGCGCAGCAGCAACAGGCCTCGGCCGGCTGTGCGTCCGGCTTCGAGCAACGCGCCGTCGTCCGCCGCCGCCGGCAACGGCGCGAACCACGCGAGGCTCGCGAGGAGTGCGAGCGCGAAGCCGAGCGCTTTAGAACAGATCGAACGTCGCGTCGCGGGCGGCCAGGGCGAGGAGACCATCGCGCAGGTGATAGACCCTGCCGAAGCCCGCCTCCTTGAGGCGCTCGGCGGCCCAGCGCGATTTGCTGCCGACCCGACAGGCGACGACGTAGGTTTTCGCGGTGTCGAGCTCGTGCATTCGTGCCTCGAGCACGGTGACCGGGATCGCGAGGGCGCCGGGGACCTCACCCAGAGCGCGCTCGTGCGGTTCGCGCACGTCGAGCAGCACGCCGCCCGCCTCGAGCACGGTGTCGAGCGCGTCGAGATCGAGGTCGGGGACCGTGGCCGGCGGCGTCGCGCGCTCGGGAACGCTGCCGACGCCGGTGATCGAGGGCGCATCGCCGCACAGTGGACAGGCCGGATCACGCGCGATCCGCACTTCGCGCACGCGCGCGTCGAGCGCATCGATCAGCAGCAGGCGGCCGATCAGCGGCGTCCCGATCTCGAGCAGGAGCTTGATCGCTTCGGCGGCCTGGAACGAACCGACGATCCCCGCCAGCACACCGAGGACTCCGCCCTCGCTGCACGAGGGGACGAGATGCTCGGGCGGCGCCTCGGGGTAGAGGCAGCGGTAACACGGACCGCCTGGAGCGCCGAAGATCGAGACTTGTCCGTCGAACCGGAAGATCGAGCCGTGCACGTCGGGTTTGCCTTCGAGCACGCAGGCGTCGTTGACGAGATAGCGCGTCGAGAACGTGTCGCTGCCGTCGACCACGACGTCGACCAGCCGGACCAGCTCGCGGGCGTTCGCCGCGTCGAAGCGCGTCGCGAGCGCGTCGATCGCGATCTGCGGGTTCAACGCGCGCAGCCGTTCGGCGGCGCGGTGCGCTTTCGGCTTGCCGACGTCGGCGGTGTCGTACAAGATCTGGCGCTGCAGGTTCGTCTCGTCGACGGTGTCGTCGTCGACGATCACGATCCGCCCGACGCCGGCCGCCGCGAGGTAGGCGAGGACGGGCGAGCCAAGCCCGCCGGCGCCGATCACGAGCACGCGCGCACGCGCCAGCTTCTCCTGTCCGGCCAGGCCGACTTCGGGGATAAGCAGATGCCGGCTGTAGCGGCGCAGATCGCGCCGTCCCGCCATCATAGCGGCGCGTCGACCAACGGTGTCGGCGGCGCGGGTTCGGCGCCGCCGGCGCGGCGCGGGTGAAGCGCGTTGAGCCATTGGAGCACCGCTGAGCGGCTGTTGTCGGCTGCGAAGGTGTGGTCGCTCGGGACGGTGACGAAGGTCTTCGGCTCGGCGGCGCGCTCGTAGAGCGCTTCCACCGACGAGCGTGCGATCATCGCATCCCGTTCGGCGGCGACGAAGAGCACCGGGCGCCCCGCCAGCTGCGGCAGCGCGGCCTCGAGGTGCGGCTGCCATTGTTCCGCGGCCTCTTGCAGCGTCAGCCCGTCGACGTAGGAGGAGCGCAAATCGACGACGCCGCGCGCGGCGAGCGTGTCGAGCACGGTGGGGCGCCCGTATCCCGTCGCGATCGAGATCGCACCCGCGATCGCGGGATCGCGGCCGGCGACGCACAGCGCGGCCGCCGCGCCCATGCTGTGCCCCATCGCGTAGACCATCCGCGCGCCGCGTTCGCGCGCGAAGCGCACGGCGGCATCCATCGCGCCGAAGAGGCTCTCGACGTCACGCAAACGGCCGCCGCTCGCGCCGAGCTTGTGACCCGGAAAGTCGAGCGAGTACACCGAGCAGCCGTGGCTCGCCAAGAACGCGCAGAGACCGTCCAGGTTTTGCTTCGAGCTCGAATACCCGTGGGCGGCGATCAGCGTCACGTCACGCGCGCGCCGCGCCTCGTACTCGAGTACGGCAATCCCCTCGTTGTCACACGGGACGCGGTGCAGGATGACGTTCACGGCGCGGTGTTCGCGATCCAGGCCGCGTCGCCGTCGCGGTAGATCTCGCGCTTCCATACGGCGACGCGCGACTTGAGCGCGTCGATCGCGTAGCGGCAGGCATCGAACGCGGCGCCGCGGTGCGGGGCCGCGACGACGACGGCGACCGACGGTTCGCCGAGCGCGACGCGGCCGGTACGGTGGAGCATGGCGATGCCAAGCGGACCGAAGCGATCCTGCACCTCGCGGGCTATCGTCTCCATCTCGGCGACCGCCATCGTCTCGTACGCTTCGTACTCGAGCGCGGCGACGGGGCGCGGATCGCCCGGCGACGTGGCCCGCGTCGTGCCCAAAAAGGTCACCACCGCACCGTGCGCCTCGGTCTTCACGGCGCGCACCAGGGCTTCGGGATCGAGCGGCTGCGCCGACAACCCGATCATCCGCCGCCCACCGGCGGCAGCAGCGCGAGCTCGTCGCCCTCGTGCAACACCGCCGCTCCGTCCACCAGCGCTCCGTTGCGCGCGAACCGCGTCGAGGCGCGCAGCGCGGCAAGCTGCGGCGCGTCCTGCGCGAGACGCGACCACATCGCATCGGCCGTCGTGCCGTCCGCGACGCCGACGTGCCTCTCGCCGAACCCGAGCAGCTCGCGCAGCCGCGCGAACGCCAGAACGCGCACCATCACCGTTACGTGGCTCCCAGATCGGTCGTGTATCCATGCTCCTTCAGCCAGGCGCGCGAGTCGTCATGCAAGCCGAGGAGATCGATGCGGTTGCAGGTCAGTTTGTGCAACAGCACCTCCCAGAAGTGGCGATCCTGCTCGTACACGTCGTCCGGGATCTGGTTCTGCTTGCGGGTGAACTCGCGCAGCGCCGACCAATCACGCTGGGCGAGCACGGTGCGAAGCTCGTTCTCGTACTCGGGGCTCGGCGCCGCGGGCTGCATATCAAGCGGACTTCCTGGCCGGTGCGAAGACGAACCGTTCGATCGCGAGGGCGACGCCGTCCCGATCGTTCGGCGCGGTGACGTGGCGGACCGACTCGCGCACCTCGGGGAGCGCGTTGCCCATGGCGACGCCGATCCCGGCCCAGCGCAGCATGGGAACATCGTTGCGCGAATCGCCGATCGCGAGGACGCGTTCCGCCGGGATCCCGAAGTCCGCGCACAGCCGCGCGAGCGCGTTCTTCTTGCTCGCGTCGCGGTTCAGCACCGCGCACTCGACGAAGTCCCGCCAGGTCTCGTACCGGAAGCTCAGCGGCAGATCGCCGAACTCGCGCTGCATGCGGCGCACCGACTCTTCACCCAGGAACCGGATGAACGTCGGCGCTTCGGTCAGGATCTCGGCGAGCGAGGGCGCTTCGTGCCAGCCCGGCCCGCGCATGTCCTCCATGAAGACCTCGGACCCTTGGAGCCGGTAGAACCGTTCTTCGAGGTAGATCGCGACCGCCAATCCCTCGCGCTCGGCGAACTCGACCATCCGCTTCGCATACGGCAAGGGAACCGGGATGCTCTCCAGCGTCTTGTTCGCCCCAAAATCCTTGGTCAGCGCCCCGTGGCAGCAGATCACGGGCAAGTTCAGCCCGAGCTCTTTCGAGACCCGGATCGGCGTGTCGACCCCGCGTCCGGTCACCAGCACGACGCGAATCCCGCCGTTCAAGGCCTCTTTGATCGCTGTCCGGTTTCGTACGCTGATCGTCTCGTCGGGCGCAAGGAGCGTTCCGTCGAGGTCGAGGGCGATGAGGTCGATCGGTGGTGAGCTCGGTTTGGAGGGCATGGTCTCGTTCCAGAAATGCGTAACGGCGGCCTCGTGGAATACGTTGAACGAACATGCGCACCTTCGTAGCGGTCCTCGCGCTGTTCGTCGCGAGCATCGCCCCCGCGCTCCCGCAGCCCGCTTCGCGGTGCTCGCGGGAGGTGTTCCCGGTGGCCGGGCAACCGGTCTCGGTGACGGTGTGCGGCGGCGCGCCCGACGGCGGCAAGACCGTCGCGGTGACCGAGACGTTCAAGAACGCCAAGGCCTCGTTCGACGAGACCACCTCGATCGAAGTGCTGCCCGGCGCGGCCGCCTCGCGCGCCGTCCACGACGTCTCGCTGGCCCCGCTCGGCTTGCAGTACACGCTCCACATGACGCTCGCGTATCGCGACGCCGCGGTCATTATCGAGCACGCGCTCTTGCTGCCGGGCGCCGTTCCGCTCAAGTAGCAAGGGGCCGCCGGTCACGCAACCGCGTGGCCGCCCAGGGGTTCTAGGGCAGCGAAATGCGGTGTCGAGGCAGCTGATGTCCTGTACGAGCGTGGCCCCGGAGCTCGACGCAGTCGGGCGAGCCCGGTACGTCACCGACCATCTTCCTCCCGGCCTCTTTCGCGTCGCCGACGGCGCCGAAGGCAACGTCCCCTGGCGGGTCTCTCCCGAGCCCTTTCCCCTCGCCCCGAAGACCGTCGCGGCGATCGAGTCGCTAGGGAACGACCTGCTCGCCTTCTACCGGGCGCTCAACGCCCTCTACCTGCGCAGCGCGCGGGGCACCGCTCCGGCGTACATCGCCGAAGAGCTCGATCGCGGCAAACCCGAGCAGATCGTCAAGCTGGCCCGCCAGAACCGCTTCAAGCAAGATATCCCGCGCGTCATCCGTCCCGACCTGATCCTCACCGACGACGGGTACGTCGCGAGCGAACTGGATAGCGTCCCCGGCGGGATGGGGTTCACGAACGCGCTCGCGCACACGTACTGCGAGATCGGCAGCGACAGCGTCGGCGGCGCCGACGGGATCGCCGAGCGCTTCGCCGAGATGGTCCGCGCACTGGCGTCGAACGAGCACCCCACGGTCGCGCTCGTCGTCAGCCAGGAGTCCGCCGCCTACCGGGCCGAGCTGAGCTGGCTCGCCGGCCGGGTCAACGCGTTCGGTGCCGAGGTGGTCGTCTGTTGGCCGCAAGACGTCGTCTTCACCGAGGAAGCATTGTTCGTTCGCCGCGAAGACGGCCGCGAAACGAAGATCGACGTGCTCTACCGGAACTTCGAGCTGTTCGATCTGCTCAATATCTCCAAACAGGAGCTGATCCTGTACGCGGCGCGCCACAACCGCGTTCGCATCACCCCGCCTCCCAAGGCGCATTTCGAGGAGAAGTCGAGCTTTGCGCTCTTCCACCATCCGAGTTTGCGCGCGTACTGGCGGGCCGAGCTCGGGCCTCAGGTGGACGAACGGCTGCTGGGGATATTCCCGCGCACCTGGATCGTCGACCCGCGTCCGCTCCCGTGGCAAGGCGTGATCGCGGATCTCACCGCGAACGGCGCGCCGGTGCACGACTGGATGCAGCTCGCCGATCTCGGCAAGAGCGAACGCGACTTCGTCGTGAAACCGTCCGGGTTCAGCGAGCTGGCCTGGGGATCGAAGGGCGTCAAGGTCGCGAACGACCTCACCAAAGAGGGGTGGCGCGAGGCGCTGAGCGAGGCGAAAGCGTCGTTCAACACGACCCCGTACATCCTGCAGCGCTTCCACAAAGGGAAGCGCGTGCGCGTCCCGTTTCTGGGCGAGTCGGGCGAGATCAAAGAGATGGACGGACGCGTGAGGCTCTGTCCGTACTACTTCGTGGTCGGCGATGAAACGCGGCTCGGCGGGATCCTAGCGACCGTCGCGCCGGCGGACAAGCGATTGATCCACGGGATGAGCGACGCGATCATGGCTTCCTGTCGCGTCGCGGACGACGGCTTCTGAGCGCCAACGCGGCGCCCAATCGGCGCCGGACGGCGGCGGCGCGGCGCAACCGGCATCGCCTCGTCGCGTTCGGCTCGTCGGCGCTCGTTGCGCTGGTGATCTACACCGTCGTCCCCACCTGGCTGCACGGCGCGACGCGCTTCGTCGCCGCCTACGACGGGGGCATCCTGACGCTCCTGGGGTTCTTTTGGCTGGGTGCCGTTCATTCCGACCCGGAGCTGACTCGGGATCGTGCCGCCGCCGACGACCCGGGGCGCAACTTGATCCTGCCGATCGTGCTGTTCGTCGTCGTCGTCGGTCTCGTCGCCGCGGTGGCGATCATCGGCCACGGCCCGCTCGTGCACAGCGAGATCGAGAAGTGGGAAGCGTATTCCCTCGGCATCCTGGCGGTCAGCGTCGGCTGGTTCCTGGTGCACACGATCTACACGTTCCGCTACGCGCACCTCTACTGGTACGATGACGACGGCGACGGCTCGCAGTGCGGCGGGATCAACTTCCCCGGCACCGAGCAGCCCTCGGACTGGGACTTCGCCTACTTCGCCTTCTGTATCGGGACCTCGTTCGCGGTCTCCGACCCGCAAGTGACCGAGACGCGCGTGCGGCGCGAGATCATCACGCACTCGATCATCTCGTTCGCCTACAACTCGGTGATCGTGGGCATGGTGATCAACCTGTTCGCGGGGATCTTCTCCGCCCCAGCGGGGAAATAGCCGGCGCTGTCACCCTGACGACAACGGGGGAAGGGCGTCGAGGATGGCGTCGATCTCGGCCGCGGTGTTGTGGCCGTGAGGTGCGACGCGCACGCCTCCGGCGCGGTAGGTGGTGACGATCTTCGCCTGTCCGAGGCGTTTGCCGAGCGCGATCGCGTCGACCCCGTCGCGGCGGAACGTGACGATCCCGGATTTCACGTCGTCGCGCGAGCGATCGCCCACGATCGTCCATCCGCGCGACTCCAGGCCGGCGGCGAGGCGATCGGTGAGCGCCAGGATGTGCTCGCCGATCCGTTCGACACCGGCGGCGCCGAGCACGTCGATCGAGCTCGCCAGCGAGAGCGCGCCGAGGATGTTCGGGGTCCCGCCCTCGTATCGCGAGGCGTCGGGGGCCGGCGGCTGTGTGTAGTCGAGGAAATCCCACATGTCGAGCGCGGAGCGCCAGCCCGGCATGCGCAGCGCGACGCGGTCGAGCAGGTTCGCACGCAACCACAAGAAGCTCACGCCCTGCAGCGCCATCAGCCACTTCGCGCCGCCGGCGTAGAGTGCGTCGACGCCGGTCGCGTTCACGTCGAGCGGGAACGCGCCCAAACCCTGGATCGCGTCGACCGCGAGCAGCGCGCCGTGTGCGTGCGCGACCTCGGCGAGCGCGGCGAGATCGTGGCGGTACCCGTCGTCGAACGTCACCCACGACACGGCGACGATCTTGGTGCGCGCGGAGATCGTGCGCCGCAGGACGTCGGGCGTCATGCGCTCGCGCGGCGCGTCGATCAGCGTCACGGTTACGCCGCGCTCGCGGAGCACGAGCCACGGATACGCGTTCGCGCCGAACTCGTTCGCGCCGGTGATCACCTCGTCGCCCGGGCCGAGCTCGAGTCCCTGCGCGAGGATCGTCGCCCCGTCGCCGGTGTTGCGCAACAGCGCGATCTCCTCGCCGCGGCCGCCGACGAACTCCGCGATGCGCTGCCGGTACGCCGGCAGTGAGAACTCGCGCGACGCGGTGCCGAGGACGCCGCGTGCGGCGTGGTCGTCGATCATCGCGTGCAGCGCGTCGCGCGTCGCGACGGGCAGCAGGCCGACCGCCGCATGGTTGACGTACACGAGCCCCGGTGCGAGGGCGAACGCCTCGCGCGCCAGCGGCGCTGTCATCCTGACCCGCGGTCAGAGCTGAGTTGGTCGATGGGGGCCCGGATCAACTCGGGTTGGCGTTGACGGTGATGTCGGCTTGCGTCTGGGCGGGGTTCACAGCCAGCTTCGCCTTCGCGAGACGCGTGATGAACGCGTCGAGCGGCACATAGATGTCGCCGTTGCGTTTGAATACCGGCCCGCGCATCGTCACCGACCCCTGATCGATCTTCGCCGTGCGGCTTCCGACGGTGAACGTCCCGACGGAGTTGCCGATCGAGACGACGACGGCATTGCCCTGGAAGGTCAAGAGGCCGTTGAACGACTTCACCAGCGGGACGATGTCCGCGTAGACGACGCCGTTGCGCGCGACCGCGACACCGCCGGCGCGGTCGACCGGGCGGCCGTCGAGCGTCAGCTTCACGTCGTGGTCCGCCGCCAGGGCGGGCGGAGCGGCTGCGGCGAGCAGCGTGGCGGCGAGGGCGAGGGCGGCAGCGAGTCTCTTCATGAGTAGATATCCTTGGTGTGCCAGGCGATGTTCTGGGCCCGGTCACCGACGCGCTCGATGATCGAGACGACGAAGAGCAACAGGGTACCCGCAGGTACCGTACCCGGATCACGCTGCATCTCCGCCTGGAGCGCCTCGATGCCGTTGCGGTAGAGGATGTCCACCTCGTCGTCGCGCTCGATCACGTCGTCGGCCAGCGCCGCATCGCCCTCGCGATAGGCGCGCATCACGTCCTGCAGCATCTCGTACGCGAGGTTGGCGATCCGCCCGACCTCGACGCTTGCCGGACGCACGGCGACGTCGGCCAGTTTGATCGCGTTCTTCGCGATGTCGACGGCATAGTCGCCGATCCGCTCGAGGTCGGTCACGATCTGGAGCATCCCGGCGATCGCGCGCAGCTCGCCCGCGACCGGCTGCTGCTTCCAGATCAGCTCGATGCAGGCTTTTTCGACGCGGCGGCGCGTGTCGTCGATCTCGTCGTCACCCGCGACCACGCGGCCGGCGAGCACGACGTCGCGCCGCTCGAGCGCTTGCATCGCCGAGCGAATGGCGTCGGAGGCGAGCGCGCCCAGCCGGACGACGTCGAGGCGCGTGTTCTCAAGCGCCTGGTGGTAGGCGGTACGCATGGCCTCCCACTATAGCAGGGGGAGGGCCGTAAGAGAACCCCGCCGTACGCGAAGCCGCGATGGACACCATTCTGGTCGAGCGCAACGGGCCCGTGGCGACCGTCACGCTGAACCGGCCGAACGTCTTAAATGCTCTTAACCTGCGGATGCTGGACGAGCTCGGCGAGACCTTCGCGCAGCTCGGCGCCGACCCGAGCCTGCGCGCGGTGATCGTCACCGGGGCCGGGCAGAAGGCGTTCGCGGCCGGCGCCGATATCGGCGAGCTCAACGCGCTGCCGGGCGCGCACGCCGGCGAGGCACAGGCGCGCAAGGGGCAGGCGCTCACGCGGACGATCGAGCGGCTGCGCGTCCCGGTGATCGCTGCCGTCAACGGGTTCGCACTCGGCGGCGGCTGCGAGCTCGCGATGGCGTGCGACATCCGCGTCGCGAGCGAGAACGCGAAGTTCGGCCAGCCCGAGGTGAACCTCGGCCTGCTGCCGGGGTACGGCGGCACGCAGCGCGCGGCGCGCCTGCTCGGGGAGGGGACCGCGATGTACCTCTGCCTCACCGGCGAGATGCTGGACGCCCAGGAGGCGCTGCGAGTCGGCCTCGTGCAGAAGGTCGTGCCGCTCGACGGGCTCCTCCCCGAAGCGCAGCGGATCGCGGAGCTGATCGCCGCCAAAGCGCCGCTCGCGATCACCGCGACGAAGCGCGCGATCGTCGACGGCGCATCGATGACGCTGGAGGATGGTCTCGCGCTCGAAGCGTTGCTCTTCGGTCAGGTCGTGACGACCGCAGACTTCGCCGAAGGCTCGCGCGCGTTCTTGGACAAGCGCAAGGCAAACTTCACCGGCCGCTAGACGCCGTTTTTCCGCGCCGGGCCGTAGCGCGCGGCGACCTCCGCCATCTCCCGTTCGATCTCCGGATCGAAGCCGATCCAGCGCGCGCGCACGCGCCCCGAGGCGTCGATCGCGAACAGCGTCGGATAGCCCGAGACGCCGAACGCGTGCGAGACGGTGGAGTCCTGATCGAGCGCAACGTCGTCCATCTTGAACTGCGCGACGAACGGCCGGACCAGGCCGGCCGGCTCGCCGACATCGACCGAGACGACGTCGATCCCGGGGTGCGTCCGCCGAAAATGCTGCACCAGCGGTATCGAGGCGCGACACGGGTCGCACCACGAGGCCCAGAAGTCGAGGAAGACCAAGCGGCCGCGGCTGTGCGCGAGGTCGAACCGGCCGCCGCTGATCGTCGCAAGGGCGACCGGCGGGGCCTGGACAAGGTCGTGGTGCGGCAGCCGCGGCAGCACGAAGAATTTCAGCACCGCGGCGAGGACGACGACGACGGCGAGGACGTCGAGTCCGCGTGCGGCTAGGCGGCGGAGCCGAGTCACGAGACCCGCTTCTGCCCGCAGGGAAAGTGCCCCCTGCGCCGCATCCCAGGACCGATGCCAACGACCCGGGCGGCGGCTGTGTCGATCGACGCCCGCACCCTTCCCGCTCAGAATAGAAGCGCGCGGATTTTTGACGCGTTCGACAAGCTGCCCGTCGGCGGTATCCTCGAGCTGAACGAGGAGACCGATCCGCGCTCGCTGCGCAACGAGTTCCAGCAGTATCGCGCCGGCCGCTTCTCGTGGGACGCGCGCAACCTGGGCAGCAGCCGCTGGACGATTCGGCTCGAGCGCATCGACGAGCGCGCCGACACCGCGACCTTCCTCTCGCACACCGCGCCGTTCGGCAACGCAAAGCAAACCACGATCAACGAGCTCGCAGTGGTCGCGACCGAACGCTCGTACCGCACCGGGGAGACGATCTTCGACGAAGGCGAGATCTGGCCGTATCTCGGTTTCGTGCGCAGCGGCAAGGTCGTGTACACCTTGCTCTCGCCCGACGGCAAGACGCACGCGCTCGGCGAGCGCCTCACCCACGACCCGCTCAACGAGTCGGGGACGTTCGACGGCGGCGGGGCGACCACGCGGGCCGAGGCGCTGACGGACTGCACGATCGTGCTGGTGCCCTCCGAGGCGGTGCTCCATGCCGTGCGCAACGACAGCGAGCTCGCACTCGGATTTCTCGCCGCGTCCTCGCAAGCGCGACGCCGCTCGATCGACACGATCGCGGATCTGGCGTTCGCGCACGTGCTGCAGCGCGTGGCGAAGTTCTTGATGTCCTACGCGCCCGCGACGATCGGCATGGCGACGGGCTTGCCCGGCGTGGAGAACCTTTCACAGGCGCAGATCGCGGCGGCGGCCGGAACGGTCCGTGACATGGCGGCGCGCGCGCTGATCCGCCTGAAGAATGCGGCGGCGGTCGAGCTCGACCGCGGGCGCGTGCGCTCGATCGACCGGCTGCGGCTCGAAGCCTTTGCCCACGGAGTGCAGGCGCCGCCAGTTTGATCTTGCGCGCCTTGCCAGCGTCGGAAGGTCACTTCAGATTGCCTGCATCGCTCGGACGAGTCTAGCTTTCTTTACGGAGCCGCGCCCGCCGCCCCGAACGCCCGGCCTCGGAGGTCTCATCCTCTAGCTAACGGATGCGTGAGGTGTAAGCCGCTCAGCTAAGAGCCCCACGACTACTAGCGGCCGGAGACGGCCTCCGTGATACCGCCGAGCACGCCGATGACGACGGCGACGATTAGGAAACCGAATCCCCAATTGCGCCACGCGTTCTGAACGGCGACGAATTGGGTGTCGTCGACGAATCGCCGGCTCGTCGTTGCAACCTCGTTTCCCTTGATACCGTACGCGATCGCCATGCCCAAAGACGCCAAGCTGACGATAGGGATGAAGCTCAGCGCCATGTATAAAATGCCGCGGCCGACCCGGCCATGGTTCATCAGCCAAAACGGACAGAGCAGGAACGCTCCCCAGTTCCACATGCCGACATACTGTGAACCCGAAACATACGCCGGTGCGCTCGGGTACGGCCACTGCATACCCGGCTGCTGCGTAACCGCCGTGTACGACGCGATCGGCGTCGTCGATGCAGCACTGGGTGGCGGTGCGGGATTGAACATCGGCACCGGACACGTCATGCACACACCGTTGGTGAGCGGAGACCCACAGGTCGGACAGAATCGAGCGGCGGCCATGAGCAGCGATACCCCTATGTGAGCACAATGCGCCGGAGCCTGGTGCCGTCGGCTGGTTCGGCAGAGAGGACGCGCCCCGACGCGGGAACGGCACGGTCGCGGCCCCATGCGCGGATCGCTTCGATGCGCTCGGGGTTCGTCTTGGTAAGCGGCACGATGTTGCGGAACGACCTCAGGAAGAGCTCGTCGTTCACGACGTCGTCGCCTTTGAGGAACGCATCTTTGGCGACTTCGCGGACGCCGGCCTCGAGATCCGAGCCCGCAAAGCCGTCCGATTGCTGCACGAGCTGATCGAGCAGCGTCTCGCCAATCGGCGCTTTGAGGTTTCGGTGCACGTAGAGCGAGATGATCTCGCGGCGTTCGTCCTCGCTCGGAAGATCCACGAAAAAGATCTCGTCGAAACGGCCTCGCCGCAGAAGCTCGGGCGGGAGCTGCGAGACGTCGTTCGCCGTCGCGACCACAAACACGCGTGATTGCGCCTCTTGCAACCAAAACAGGAAGTGGCCGACCATCCGCGTGCTGGTTCCGGAGTCGGTCCCGCCCGCGCCCGCCAAGCCCTTTTCGATCTCGTCGATCCACAGCACGCACGGTGCGACGTGGTCGGCCGTCGCGAGTGCGTCCTTCAGCCGGCTTTCGCTCTGGCCCAAATACTGGCCGTAGATGTTGGCTAGGTCCAACCGGAACAGCGGAAGCTTCCACGAAGTGGCGATCGCCTTGGCGCTCAGCGATTTACCGCAGCCGGGTACGCCCACTAAGAGTACGCCACGTGGAGGGCGCAGATTGCGCTCGCGCAAGTCCGCCGTCATCAGCGGGCGTTCACGCTCCAGCCATGCTCGAAGTCCGGCGAGACCGCCAACGGAGAGGTCGCGTACTGGCACCCGCTCGATACCTGAGATGTCTGAGAAGATCCGGTCCTTGGCCTTGACCAGCTCGTCCATGTCGGTCGTGGCGATATTGCCTTTTGCGAGCAGGGTCGCAAGCACGTTCTCCGCCTCGATCTGCGAGATGCCCGCGAGGATCGACGCGGCCTGGCGAAATTCAGGATCGCCCCATTCGACCGTGATTTGGCCGCGATAGGGCTCGACGTTCGCCTTGACGATGCCGAGCATCTCGTCCTCGGTCGGAGTGTCGAGCTCGATGCTCATCCCAAGACGCTGCAGCATAGGCCAGATCGGCTTCGTCGTAATGACGACGATCGAACCGCTTCGTTCGCTGGCGAGCAGCGCAACGTCAACCATCTGACGAGAGACCGCAGTGTCGTCCTCGATGTCGGAGACGTCGGTCAGCACGAACGACATGTTCTGACGAGACTTCATCTGCTCGGAAGCGAAGTCGAGCGCGCCCATCAGTGAACGGTCTTCCGAGACGCTGCGGTCGGTGACGATGTCGACCAGTCCCTTCGAGAGGGTGTGCACGTAGACGGGCACGTTGATCTCCGAGGCGACCGACCTGAGGACATCGAGAGCGCGAGCGCGCTCCGAAGTTCGAAACGAGATGAACGGAATGCGCGCCTTGAAGTAGCGGACGAGTACGGAGCGTGTGGTCGCGGCATCGGGCACGAATCGATCCTCTAGAAGATGATCCGGCGGCTGACGCCCACCGGCGGCGCCGCAGCGGACCCAAGACCCCTCGTCGTGGACGGCGAGCTCGTCTGCGGCCAAGGAACCGATAGCAGAGTTCTGCGGACCAGCGAAAGCTGCACGCCTTGGTCAAACCATTCGTGCTTGCGGGCCGACTCTTCCAGCGCGTCGTACGTCTTGCGCGTGAACTCGTCGAGTGAGTCGCGCATCATCTTGGCCGCATCCTGCGGCCAGCATGGCGCGACGGCGAATCTCGCCAGCACGGCGAGCTCCTTGCGTGCGCTGACGATCGCGGCGCCGAACGCGACGGCGTCCGTGCCGCGGCTGAGCCGCTTTTGCAAGGACGCCGAGATCCTCCGAACGCGTAGCGCGAAGACATCGATGATGCGGCGGTAGAAGCGCTCACCCATCCCCGCCGACAGCACGACGCGGGCCGATTGCAGGAGCTCGACAACGGTCTCGTCCTGTCCGCCGCCCTCGAACGCATGGATCACCCCCACCCACTCGGCGTAGGTCGAGGGCGGGGTCGTCATCACGCCGACGGGCGGCGCGGCTCGAGCATGAGCGGCGGATCGAGCGTCCACCCCGGGAAAGAGTCCGCGAGGGCGGCCCACGCGGCCGCTGGATCAGTCACCGGCGGCTTGTGCTCGTCGCCGCCCGCGGTCTGCGGCTGTGAGGGGGCGCCCCAATCGTCGCTCATGCCACGATCCTCCGGCCTTGCTCGACGGCGGCGCCGACGTGCTCGCCCGAACGAATCTCCCCGAGCTTCGTCCGAACACTTTCGGCGCGTGCGTCCTCGCGAGTCACCTCTTCGCGCAAATCGACGACCTCCGCACACAGCGCTTTGACGATCGACGCACCCGCCTCGCGCCGCGAGGCGAAGTGCGTTTTGAGGCGCTTCGTCTTGCTGATGCGCATCAAGTACGAGATTCCTTGGATCGTCCCGAAGGTCGCTGCGAAGACCAGCCACGTGACCGCGAACGGATGCACGACGGCGGCCAAGATGACGCAGAGAGCCGCTGCGATCGACGACCACCAGAAGCCCACGCCGTTGAGCTTCGCGAATTGCGCGGACTCCTCGGCGGTGATGTGGCTCTCGAGGTCTTCTAACAGTGCGGCTTCGTTGCCGCCGTCGGTGGTAACGCCGGACCAGGTCTCGATCTTGAGATCGATCGTCCCCGGCTGCTTCGTGCGGACGTCGGCGACGACGTCGTCGTAGGCTTCGACGATCCACGGGACCGACATCGCGAACGCAAGCCGCTGAGTCGCACGCGAGAGGTCGCCAACGCCGATACCGAGCGCGGCGTTGGTGAGGACGGAGATGAAGCTCGCCTGCTCTTGAAATGCCTGGGTCTCGATCGCGAACTGCGCGTCGGCGGCCGCGCGGTCGCCGTCGGCGTCGATCACGAGCTGCAAGCGTCGCTCTTGGCGGCGCAACGGCAGCTCTGCATCGTCGAAGTTCTTCACCAGGCTGTCGACCAGCCCGTCGACCCGCTCGACGAGTCTAGGCGAGAGGACGATCTCGCCGCCGAACATTTGCTTGACCTTGTCGCCGAAGACCCCGTTGATTCCGACTCCGAGCAGTCCATCGCGCAAGTGGGGCCAGCTCGGGCTGTATTTTTCGAGATACGGGTAACGATTCGCCAGAGACGAGGGCTTCATGCCGTGGAGCGCAGCGTTCCAACGAGCGCGCTGCTCTTCGATCACGCCGACTCGATTGGCGATCTCCTGCAGCCAGGCGCCGATCGCTTCGTGGCTCTTGGCGATGCTGGCCGCACCGAAGACGCCGCTTGCGAGCGCATCGACGAGCACTATCACATCGCGGTCGAGCGCAAACGGGTCTTGCAGCGAGAAATAGCGCACGAGCCAGGCGCGCGACGCGTCGTGGCGCCCCAAACGCCGGCAGACGAGCGTCATTAGCAAGGACGTCTTGCAGTCGTCGCGCCGCATCGCCTCCAGCAGCGCCTTCTCGGCGAGCTCGCGTTTATCGGCGATCCACGCCGACAGCGCGACGAGCGCGGGTGCGAGCCAGTACCCCGGCGCGCCGATCATCGCCTCCTCCGTGGAGCTGCGCATCGTCTCTTGACGGACGATCGCGAGATCGGACGCCTGCAAGATGCCTGTCGCGCGGCGCCGGATCTCGGCGTAGAATCCAAACGTCGCCTCGACCTCTTGTCGCACGCGCACGATCCGCGTTTCGGATATCTGGATCTCTTTGTGCGCCGAGTCGTGCTGAACGAACTGGTGGAAGTCCGCGGTCAACGAGGTCAGCTGTATCTGGAGCGCCACGCTGGCGTGCTCGATCGTCTGCACATCGGCGGACAGCGAGTTGATTTGCGAGCTCACGGTCGCGAGCCTCGACGCGATCCCAGCAAGGAGACCGTCTGCTACGAAGTCTGGCACGGATCAAATCTCCGTCACGGTGACGCCGCCATCGGCACGGATGGCACGTACGCTTGTCGGATAGACTTCGACGAACGCGTAATACGGGTTGACCCCGATCGCCCGGGCTTTCTCCAATCCGCCGGGCATCGGCTCGCCGCGTTTGAAGTGCGTCACGATGCAGCCGGCGATGTCCAGCGTGTGGATCTCAAACGGCTCGCCGAGGTAGCATTTCGCCACGATCCCGAGCAGGAGCTGATCCATCGTAAGCTCAGGGAACTCGATGCGAACGGTGTCGACGAGCGCGCGCGCGGTTTCCCGATTGATCCCGTGTCCGCCTGCATCGAGCTTCATCAAGGCGGTCATATAGGCGGCGGACCGCTTCACCCGCAAGCGCGCGGTCAGCGCGTCGCCCGTTAGGGTCCTCTTCGTCGGTCCGGTCGACGGAACTCGGGTAAGCGGCCCCTCGGACGTAGGGGGTCGTAGCAAGGGTCGTGGCACGCAGCACCCCTCCCGCAGGTCTGACAGTTCCCCTGGCCGGGGGACCGGCCGAGCTCAATTGATGCTAGATAGAGGGGCGATTTTCCGCCGCGCCGTCGACATTAAACGTAAAGATTCTTCGTGGCGGCCGCCCGGTCTCGAATGGGGCCTCGTTCTCCCTAATCGGCGCGGCGCCGCTGCTCCTGACACGAGTCGGGACATGTCGATGGTCGCGAAGTTGCGAGACAGCATATTTTTGAAAGGTAGACTACTACGCATCTGGAAGTTTTGTGGCACGATGGGAGTCTCGGGAGCCGCCCTTAAGAGAGTGGCCGCAGAAGAGGTGTTCGACGCGCGCGGGCGGGTACTAGGACCCGCTCTGGCGCGAGCGTTGGACGTATCGCTCGGACGAGTTGCAAAGACAGCCCACCTGACGGAGCGTGCGCTCCGCAGCAACCCCGCATCGGAACGACTTCAAAAGCCCGGACGCAAGATCGCCGTCCTCCTGGCGCGTCTGGACGAGCTCTTGGGCTCGCGCCGCTCGACGTTAATTTGGCTGAAGAGCCCGCGGCCTCAACTCGATCACGCCTCTCCCCTCGACCTTCTGATAGACGGCGATTTCGCTTCCGTCGAAACGCTGGCGTACGCCCTTGAGAGCGGTCAACCGATCTGACGACGGTTCGCGGCTTTCGGACGCGGCTTGCCGGCGTTCGGCGCGTCGCGCTTGCCGGCAGATTCTATCGTTCCATCCTGCTCGTTCATGCAGGATCTCCGCTGTCCGGTTATGGCTCGACGCAACGCGGCGGCCGGTACAACCGTAAGAACACGTTCGAGGCATACTACGTCTCGCGCCGGAAGAAAACCGCGCTTCTCGAAGTCGGCGCGATAGCGGACGTTCACGGTATCGTCCGTGCGATCGCGGGTCGTGCTATGCTCACGGTGAAAGTTGACTTGAGTCAGGTCCTGAATCTGTGTGACCCTAGCATTCGCGCCACGCTTGGCGTGTCGTTGAGCGACCTTCACGGACCGTGGCTACGAGAACAGAATTCCCGCCGCTTTCCTTTCACGCAGCGGATCGGTGAAGCCGCACGGAGCGAGCGATTCGAAGCTATCATCGCGCCGTCGGCCGCCGATAGACCTCACGGTCGGAACTTGGTAATTATCCCGGAAACGATACTGCGCACGAGCTCCGTATCGTCAACGAGGTTATCTCCCGGGCGGATTCCGTTCATCCCTGAAACACTTCGCGGAAGAATGTCGCCGTGAGACTCTACCAGGTGGAGTCGGGGATCGCCGCAGAGGAGTTTCGACACCCATAAAGCGCAACGCGGTGCGCCTGCGACGCTGTCATGATCGGAATGCGCAGAATAACGGACGATTAGGACCAAAGTCCGTCCACGCACCGGGGCGAATCGTCGGTAGACGCGAAGAGTAAACCCATGCCCGTCCCGATTATCCTCGCTGCCGCCGTCGCGTGCTGCGGGATCTCCGGCACCGTCCACTCGGCGGATGGGGCGCCGCTCCGCGCCCACGTGCAGTTTGCGGGACCGTCACGCGCCACCGCCGACAGCGATGCAAACGGTCGGTTCAGCGTGACCGTGCCGGCCGGCGCGTACCGGATCACAATCGTCTCACCGGGCTACGCAGTAGCCGTGACCGACGTCGTCGTGCACGAAGGTGAGCGAATCGACGTCGCGCTCGAACCGATCGGAGCGGGCCGGCTGCGCGAGATCGGACGGGTCAGCGTCGACGGACGTCTGGCGGTACCGCACACGACGGTACCGTCGCGCGAGATCTCGCGCGCGGAGCTGGACGCGCTGGGGTACGATCGCGTGATCGAGGCGCTGGCCGGGATACCCTCGGTCACGCTGACCCGTCCGGACTCCGGAACGGCGAGCGCGACGACGGTCGTCTCGCTGCGCGGTCCCGATCCGTCGGAGACGCGGATATCGCTCGACGGTCAGCCGCTCAACAACGCGAACACCGGCGATCTCGATCTCGCGTCGTTCCCGAGCTTGGTGCTCTCCGCAGTCGACGTCAGCGAAGGTCTCGGACCGGAGGACCGCGGCGGCGCCGATACGATCGGCGGTGAGATCAACCTCGTGTCGCTTCGTCCGACGGCGACGCCGCAGCGGGCGCTGCGGCTGTCGGCCGGCTCGTTCGGCGCGTCGTCCGTCGAGCTCAACGCGACGGGTCGCGTCTCGCGGTTCGGGTATGCGCTCGGGCTCGGCAGCGCGCATGCCGGCGGTTACGTGCACGACTATCCGGTGACGCTGCAGGTCCCCGACGGCAACGGCGGCACGACCAACGTCGCGACGCGCGTCGGTTCGTCGACGGCGCTCGCCACCGGGCTCGTCAACCTGAGCTACGACTTCTCGCCGCGTTCGACGCTGCGGCTGCGCACGTTGACCGTCGACGGCAGACGCGACGAAGGCGCCGCGCAGACCGCGCCCGCCGATCCCGCGAACGATGCGCCGGGCGCTGCGTTCGTGGGAAGCGGACCCGAGACGTCGGCGCTGAGCATCCGCGCGACGCTGGGCAGCCTGACGCTGCCGCTCGGCGCGGGGACGCTCGCGATCAGCAGCGGCCTCTCCA
Source organism: Vulcanimicrobiota bacterium (assembly GCA_003168375.1). Classification (GTDB taxonomy): domain Bacteria; phylum Vulcanimicrobiota; class Vulcanimicrobiia; order Vulcanimicrobiales; family Vulcanimicrobiaceae; genus Vulcanimicrobium; species Vulcanimicrobium winogradskyi. The sequence continues at coordinate 200,456 of PMSI01000003.1, read as the reverse complement.
GCAACGCGACGGCCGTCACCCGGATGCTGCCGGACGCGGGTGCGTTCTCACCGTATGATCTCTCGTTGACCGATCGGCTCGCGACGACCAAGGCGGAGTGGACGCGCAACGTCGGCACGGCGAGCTTCGCGCTGGGCACGCAAACGCGCTCGGAGGTACTGACGTCTCCGGATCAATTCGTCACAACGCAGCGTGAGCACGCAACGCAGGCGTGGCTGCGCGCGAGCGGAGACGTCGGGCCGCGGGTGCGCATCGGCGCGAGCGTCGAATCGTCGCACTGGTCGAGCTTCGGATCGAGCATCGACGGCCGGATCGGAATCGCCTACGAGGACGCCGGCGGCGGGACGCTCCGCTTCGCCGCCGGCACCGGATTCCGCGCGCCGCTGCTCGCCGAGCTCTACACCTTGCCGGTCGCGGACTTGACGCCGGACGCGAACTGCGTCGGCGCAAACGGTAACCCGAAGGAGCGCGCCGAGCACGCCACCGAGTACGAGCTCGGCTACGGCAAGCGATTCGGACGGACGACCGTCGACGCGACCCTGTACCGGACGAACTTGCGTGACCCGATCGAGAACTTCTATCCACTCGGCACGACCTGCCCGAACGGCGTCAGCACGGTCGTCGCGCAATCCTTTCCGATCAACGTCGGGAGCGTCGTCTATCAGGGTGGGTCGCTGCGGGTGGCGCACCGCTTCGGCCCGTGGTTCGCCACCGCCGAGTACGGCGTGAACGCCGCGTACCCGACGTCGCTTCCGGATGTCGTCGCCGCGAATCCGACCTCGGGATCGGATCTCGTCGTCGGGCAGCAGTTCGCCGGCATCCCGATCCAGGCGTTCTCGCTCGGTCTGCGCTACGCGCACGCCGGGATGCACGGCGCCGCAAACTTGAGCGCGAAGAGCGCGAACAACGAGCTCGCGCAAGGCCGCTTCGCGACGCTCGACGCGGCGCTCGGCAAAACGTGGCGCCACCTCGATCTGACCCTCGCCGGCACGAACCTCACCAATGCCGTCAGCGGCCGCTTCACGCGGCTCGGACTCGGTACGCCGTACCCGCTGCCGGGCGCCGCACCCGCCCCGCGCGACGCGCTCGTGCTCGAGCCTGCCGCGCTTCGTTTGATCCTGACGATCCGCTAGCGGACTTCGAGATCCGCCGTCGGCACCGACGCGGCGACGTCTGCCGCCGAGAAGATCAGCTCGAACGACACGTCGTCGGGACCGTCGACGAAAACTTGCCGGTCGCCGGCGCCGGGTATCGTCGCCTCGTGGACGGGGACGCCGAGCGAGCGCAGGCGCTCCATCGTGGCGCGATAACCGCTGCAGCGGAAGGCGACGTGATCGACGATGCCCCTGGCACCGCCCTTCGAGTCATCGCCCCGCGATCCGTCGACCGCGTGCGTTACTTCCTTCTTGCGCGCATCGCTGACGTGCACGATGGCCGTGCCGTTGCGATAGAGCCAATGACCCGGCGAACCGAAGTCCGGCCGAGGCCCGTCTTCCAGTCCCAGGACCGAGGTGAGGAACCCCGTCGTCCGCTCGACGTCTCCGGTAAGGATGTTGACGTGGTCCAGCCTTTGAACGTCCATGATGCGGTGCGACTTCCGCCGCGAGCGACTCGATGCCTGGCGTCACCGGTAGCGGCTATCCCTGGCGCGTACGGCGCCGGCATCAGGCCGAAACGGTCACGATTTCGAACAGGCTGTCGTAGTCGCCGACGCCGCGCAGCGACCGCAGGAACGGATTGAGACACACGGTGCACGGCCACGGCTGTTCCGCGCGCACTGCAGCCCGCAGCTCGCGCAGCGCTCCCGCCTCACGACCGAGCCCGCCGAGCACGATCGCGCGATAAACGTACGGCGGGCGCTCGCGCGGCGCTCGCGCTTCGATCGCAGCGAGGGCAGCCAGCGCACCCTTCGCGTCTCCGAGTCGAGCGCGCGCGTACGCGGCGGCTGCAACGTAGGTTGCGCGCGGCTCTTCCGCGATGAGCGCTTCGAACAACTCGAGCGCCTCGGAGTGCGCGCCGGTTTCGGCGAGGATCGCCGCGAGATGAAAGCGCGCCGGAACGTAGTCCGGATCGGCACCGAGGATCGATCGCAGGTGCGCCTGAGCGCTCTCGCCGCGTCCCGCTTCGTACAGCGCGAGGCCGAGCGTCGTTTGCAGCGCGAGCGACGCCGGCTCGCGCAAGAGGCCGTCCGCGGCGGTTGCCGCCGCGACCTCGGGACGGCGTTCGAGCAGGGCCAGCCAGGCTACGTTCTGGTACGCGCTCGCGCACTGGGTATCGCGCCCGATCGCAGCCTCGAACAGCGAACGTGCGCGTACCGCGTCGCGGTGGGCGAAGAGCATCAGGTCGCCTTCCGCCGCATAGACCTCCGCTAAGTCCGGATCGAGGTCGCGCGCACGGGCGAGCGCGAGCTTCGCGCCGGCAAATGCCGTGCGTTCGTCTTCGATCGCGTACTCCGCGGCGAGCAAGCGCGCGTATGCGATGCCGGCATATGCGCGGGCGAAGCGTGGATCGTGAGCGAGCGCGGCGTCGAAGCACGCGAGCGCAGTGTCGAGCGACGATCGCGTCCGGCGGCTGAGGTGGCGTTGACCGCGTGCGTACCACCCCACCGCATCGATGTCGACTGCGCGGCGCGGGGTCGAGCGGCAAAGCTCGGCGATCGTCCGCTCCAGCGCCGCGACCACCAGCGCTCGCATCCGGTAGAAGCTGCGCTCGGAGAGGTGCAGTTCCTCGGCGGCAACCTTCCCGGGTTCACCCCGCATGTCGCACAGCTCGACGAGCCGGCGGCAGCGCGGATCGTAGTCGTGCAGCGCGCGCTCCAGGAGCGTGAGCACCGCCTCGCGCGGCGACGCGGCGCCGATCGCTCTCGCGAGTTCGTTCGCAAGCGAATCGGCATACAGCTCGTTCGGCCTGCGGATCCCGCGCAGGAGCCGGCGCACCTGGACGGAGCTTGCCATGGGTCACCGTTGCCGATCCTGCCGTCGACCGCCTCCGTGTTTGGCAGAAGCTTGGCAGGCGGCTCCGGTTTCCTTCGTAGAAGGGGCGCCCTGATGCGTCGTTTTGTTTTTGCGCTGGCAGCAGCGCTGATCGCCGTCTCCCCCGCCCTCGCCGCCGCAGCGCCGTTCGCCTATCCGGATGCGGCGCGCGGGGCCGTCTCCGACAGTTTTTTCGGGACGCCTGTACCTGACCCGTACCGCTGGATGGAAGACGTGGACTCGCCGCAGACGACCGCCTGGGTGAAGGCGGAGGGCGATCTGACGCGTTCGTATCTGGACGCGATCCCGCAGCGCAGCGCGATTCGCGACGCGTACCGCAAGCTGCTGAACTACGAAAAGGTCGGCGCGCCGTTCCACCAAGGAAACTGGTGGTTCTTCTCGCGCAATACCGGGCTGCAGAATCAGAGCGTGTACTACGTGCAGCGCGGCGAGCACGGGACGCCGCGCGTCCTGCTCGATCCAAACACGCTCGCCGCCGACGGAACCGTCGCGCTGGCCGGATTCCACTTGACGCACGACGGCAGCTTGGTGGCGTACGCGACGCAGTCGTCGGGCGCCGACTGGCAGACCTGGCACGTCAAGGACGTCGCCACCGGCCGCGACCTGCCGGACACGCTGCAATGGAGCAAATTCTCCGGTGCGTCGTGGACCGGGAACACCGGGTTCTACTACAACGCATACGACCCGCCGAAGCCCGGTGCCGGAAACGCCACGCTGAGCGCCCTCGGCGCCCAGAAGATGTACTTCCACCGCCTCGGTACCCCGCAGTCCGCGGACCGGCTGATCACCACCGCGCCGCCCGATCAGTTCCTCGGCGTCGAGCGCACCGACGACCAGCGGTACGACCTCTTCTTCACGTCGAAGGGCAACGGCAACAGTCTCTCCTGGAAGCGCGCCGCCGAGCCGGAGACCGCGTTCAAGCAACTCTATCCGCTCGATCCGAACGTGCAGTACTCGCCGGTCGGCGACGACGGCACGAAGATCTATCTCACGACGAACCTCGCCGCGCCGCGGAGCCGGCTGGTCTTGCTCGACCTCAAGGACGCATCACATACGCTGCACGACATCGTCCCGCAGTCGGCCGACACGTTGGACGGCGTTTCGATGCACGGCGACCGCTTCTACGTCTCGTACCTGCACGATGCGCATTCGGTCGTGCGCGTGTACTCTCTCGCCGGCCAAAGCCTCGGAACGGTCGAACTGCCCGGGATCGGCAGCGGCGGGAATCCCGGCGGGCATCGCGAGGACCGCATGGCGTACTACGGCTTCACGTCGTACACCTATCCCACGACGATCTACCGGCTCGACACCGTGACCGGAAAGAGCACGGTCGCGATCCGGCCGAAGATCGCGTTCGATGCGACACCGTACGTCACCGAGCAGCTCTTCGCGACCTCGAAGGACGGCACGCGCGTCCCCGTGTTCGTGGTGCACCGCACGAACATGCCGCTCGACGGCTCGACGCCGACAATTCTCTACGGCTACGGCGGGTTCAACATCTCACTCACGCCCTCGTTCTCGTCGTCGACCGCGATGTGGCTGCAAATGGGCGGCGCGTACGCGGTCGCGACCCTACGCGGCGGCGGCGAGTACGGTGACGCCTGGCACGATGCAGGCCGGCTCGCCAACAAACAGCACGTGTTCGACGACTACCTGGCGGCGGCGCAGATGCTGATCGACAAGAAGATCACGTCGACGCCGAAGCTGGCGGCAAACGGCGGTTCGAACGGCGGGCTGCTGGTCGGTGCGGCGATCACCCAGCGGCCCGACCTGTTCGGCGCGGCGATCCCCGAGGTCGGCGTGCTCGACATGCTGCGCTTTCAAAAGTTCACCGTCGGCAAAGCGTGGGTGACCGACTACGGATCCGCCGACGCCTCGGCCGACCAGTTCAAGTATCTGATCGCGTACTCGCCGTACCACAACGTCAAGGACGGCACGAAATATCCGCCGACGATGGTGATGACCTCCGACCACGACGACCGTGTCTTCCCGGCCCATTCGTTCAAGTTCGCGGCTGCGCTCCAGCACGCGCAGGGCGGTGACGCTCCGGTGCTGCTGCGGGTCGAGTCGAAGGCGGGTCACGGGGCGGGACGGCCGACCGAGAAGATCATCGACGACGTCGCCGACCGCTTCGCGTTCCTCGTGAAGAACCTGAACTTCACGCCGTTCTGATTTTCTCGGGAGGCGGCGAAACCCGCTCCGAGTTTCGCCGGTAGGAGCGAGCGATGGACTCGTTCGTGCTGCGGTGGCGAGCACTGGTCTGGGGCCGCGTGTGGGGCTCCGTCGCCGTCCTCACGCTGGCTTGGTCGATCGGCGCCGGACTCGCGATCCGTGCGGTGCTGCTGAAAGACCAGAGCCCCGGCATGCGCCATTGGTGCGAACTGACCCCAGTGCAGCCGCTCGTTGAGACCGCGGCCGACTGGCTGTCGCTACCGGTACGCGCGCTCGTCGCCGCGCCGCTCGGCTTGTACGAATCGGGACTGCTGTTCGGGCTCGCCGCGTTCGCGTTCGCCGTCGTGCCCGCCGCGCTGCTGCAGCAGGGAACGGCGCGGCGCGTCCTGGGCGCGCCCGTGATCGCGCTGCTCGCGGTGCTGCTGCTCGTGTTGAGCTGGCACGTCCAGCTCGCTACGATCGCGCGCACCGGGGTCCCCTCGCTGGCGTGCTCGAACTAAGGCATCACGATTCCGGCGAACCCGCTATGCATCGACGGCGATGCGCGCGCCGTTCGTCGATGCGGCGGCGTGCGGTGCTCCGTTGGAGACTGCGAGCCGCACCTCGACCGGGATACCGCTGAGGGCGGCGTTGCCGGTGAGCTCGTCGAGCCGCAGTTCGTCGGCGAGATCGTTGAAGCTCGCACCCGGCTTATCGGCCGCGATCGACTGCGACGTCCCCGCGCGGGTGTGTCCGAAGCCGTGCGGCAGACTGACGACGCCGGGCATGAGCGCCGCGGTGACGTCGGCGGGAACGGTGACGGTGCCGACGCGGGAGCGGACTTCGACCATATCGCCGTGCGCGATCCCGAGCGCGAGCGCGTCGCTTGGGCTCAGCATGAGCGTGCAGCGGTCGGGGCCGCGCATGAGCCGCGGCGCGTTGTGCATCCACGAGTTGTTGCCGCGCAGTTGCCGGCGCCCGATCAGGACCAAATCCGGCGCCGGGACCGCGAGCTCCGCCTCGAGCCGCGCGAGGTCGCCCAGATATGCGGGCGGCGCGAGCTGGATGCGGCCGTCGGCGGTTAGCAACCGCTCCGGCATGCACGGTTCGAGTGGGCCGAAGTCGATGCCGTGCGGATGGGCGCGCAGCTCGTTGATGCTCGTCCGATACGGGCCGAACCGCAAGCCCAGCTCGAGCCGCTCGGTCGGACTCTTACCGGTGTTCCCGGTGAACCGCTCGCGCAGCGCTTCGAAGATCTGCCAGTCGTACCGCTGCTCCGGATCGATCGCGAAGACGGCCTCGTTGTAGCGCGCGGTGTTGCGCACGCCGAAATGGTGGAAGATCACGTCGTAGTGGTCGACCTCGAGGCCGACCGCCGGCGGCAGGATCACGTCGGCGTGACGCGTCGTCTCGTTGATCGCGGGGTCGATGCAGACGATGAAATCGAGCTGCGCCAGCGCGCCGTCGAGCTTCGCGCCGTTCGGCGTCGAGAGGACCGGATTCCCGGCGACGGTCACGAGCGCGCGCACTTGGCCCGCACCGGGCGTCAGCATCTCGTCCGCCATCGTCGCAACCGGGAACTCGCCGTCGAACTCGGCCAAACCGCGGACGCGCGACGTCCACCGGCCGGCGTACGCCGTGCCGCGCTCGGCTTGCTGCAGCAGGTCGAACGCCGGCTTCGTCCACATCATCCCGCCGGGTTCGTCGAGGTTCCCGGTGATCGCATTGAGCGTGTTCACCAGCCACTGGCAGAGCCCGCCGAACGGCTGCGTGGAGAGGCCGATGCGGCCGTACGCGACCGCGTGCCGGGCCGACGCGAACTCGCCGGCGATGCGACGAATCGTCTCCGCCGCGATCCCGGTGTGCTGGGCGACGCGCTCCGCCGGAAATCTGCGCGCCGCGGCACGCAGATCGTCCATGCCGTCGGTGAACGCAGCAAGACGCCCCAGGTCCGCGCTGCCGGCTTCGAAGATCGCGTCGATCGCGGCCAACAGGAACAGCGCGTCGGCACCCGGCCGGATGAACGCGTGCTCGTCGGCGACGGCGGCGGTCTCGGTACGGCACGGATCGAGCACGACCACGCGACCCCCGCGCGCCTGGATCGCTTTGAGCCGCCCGCGCATGTCGGGCGCGGTCATGATGCTGCCGTTGGAGACCAGCGGGTTCGCGCCCATGATCAGAAAGTAGTCGGTCCGGTCGACGTCCGGGATCGTGATCAGCAGCGGGTGGCCGAACATCTCGAGCGCCGCCCGGTGGTGCGGGAGCTGGTCGACGCTGGTCGCGCTGAAGCGGTTTCGCGTGCGCAGCGCGCGCAAGAACCCGCCCGAGCTGAGCATGGTGCCGCTGTTGTGGACGTTCGGGTTCCCGAGGTAGATCGCGACGGCGTCGTCCCCGTATCGGGCGATCACGTCCTTCAGGCGGCCGGCCACGAGATCGTACGCCGCATCCCACGCGATCGGCTCCCAGTGCTCGCCGGTGCGCCGCAGCGGCGTCTTGAGCCGGTCCGGATCGGCGTGGAGGTCGATCAGGGCGTTTCCCTTGGGGCAGATGTGACCGCGCGAGAACGGATCGTCCGGGTCTCCGCGCAGATCGGTGATGGCGCCGTTCTCGACCGTGATCTCGAGGCCGCAGATCGCCTCGCAGAGGTTGCACGCCCGGAAATGCTTGCCGTCCCGAATCGCCGCCATCCGCGACGAGTTCGCGGGCTGGGCGAGCTCTCCGCCAAAGGGATGGAGGACGGGCCGCTCGCGCGGGTAAGGCTGGCCACAATGTGAACGGCCCGCTCCGGACGATCGCGATGGTCAGCGGCATGCTGCTCGTCGTCGCGTCGGCTTTCATGATCGTCACGGCGCTGCGCGGCGGGCAACCGCGCGTCCCCCGCACGATCGTCGCGCAAGCGACGAGCACCCCGACGGTCGCGCCGACGGCGTCCCCCGCTCCACGCCCCACGGCATCTCCCGCGCCGCCCCCGACGACCACCCCGGCACCACGCGCCTCCTACACCCCGCTGCGCCCGGTCGAGGTCCGCGTCTTCCACCCGACCCCGACTCCGACGCCGGCACCGAGCCCGGCGGCCTCCCCAGCGCCGACGAAGAGCCCGACACCCGCGCCCCGACCGCCCTCGGCGACGCCGCGGCCGAGTCCCGCGCAGACCCCCAACGCCGGGCCGCTCGTCGGCGGGCCGGAAGGTGACGCGTGCCTGCGGACCTTGACGTACTTGAGAACCGCCGCCGACGACCGGCTCACGCGTCGCGAGATCTACAACGCCGCGATCGCTGGGCTCGCAATGAACGCCCACTGCGGCGAGCCGCGCCGCAGCGTGAACGAGGCCTACCTGCTCGCGATGCGGGCACCGGCGGAGTTCTCGCTGCACATCGGCGATTGGAACGCCGACCTCTCGCGCTCGGACATGCTGCTCGACGCGTGCTCGGCGTTGCCGGAGTTCCGCGAGACGACCGTCGCCGGCGACTGCGCGACGCAGCGCAAGTTCAACGACCTCGTCCGCCGGCGAATCCTGCAGATCATCGCGCGCCGCCCCACCTCATCGCCGCGCTGACCGTTCTACGCGCTGCTACCGCGCGTGAATCGGATGCTGGCGGCCAAGAGGACGAACGCACCGAGCGCGAGCATCGCGACGACCGGTGACACCAGGTCGGTGAGTCCGGCACCGCGCAAAATGATGCCGCGCAAGATCTCGAAGAAGTAGGTCAGCGGAATCAGATAGCCGACCCACTGCATCACCGGCGGCATCAGCGACCGCTCGAAGAAGAATCCCGAGAGCAGGACCGACGGCAGCGTCAATGCGAGGACGCCGAGCAGCGCCTGGACCTGCGTCTTCGCGGCGCTCGAAACCAGCAATCCCAAGCCGAGCGCGGCCATCAAGAATCCGAGCGACAACGTGATGAGCAAGGCGAGGCTGCCGGCGATCGGGACGTCGAAGATCCAGCGCATCGCGCCCAGGACGAGAAGCATGTCGATCACGCCGATGATCGCGTAGGGCGTGATCTTCCCGAGCATCAGGCCGAGCGCACCGATCGGTGTGACCATGATTTGGTCGAGCGTACCCCGTTCCCGCTCGCCGACGATCGAGAGCGCGGTCAGGAACATCGTGATCAGCTGCATGATGATCCCGATGAGTCCTGGGACGAAGAAGTTCGCGCTACGCAGTCCGGGGTTGAACAGCACCCTCGGCCGTACGTCGATCTGCGGCACGGACCGGCCCAGAAAGGCGCCGCCGACCGCGGTCGCCGCGCCGTACGCCGGCTGTGCGATCGACGCGTCCGAACCGTCGATGAGCGCCTGCACCTGTGCCCTTCGACCGGCCCGAACGTCGGCCGTAAAATTCGGCGGGATATCGAACGCCACGCGTGCGCGCCCGGAGACGACCTCTTCCATGAGCGCGCCACGCGTGGCCACCAGGCGGTTCACCTCGAACGTGCGCGAGGCGCGCAGCGCGTCGATGAACGCGACGGATGCGGGTCCAAGGTCCTCGTTCAGGACGGCCGTCGCGATGTGCTCGACTTTCGTGTTCAGCGCGTAGCCGAAGATGGTGACCTGAATGATGGGCAGCGCAATCGCGAGGCCGAGCGTAACGCGGTCGCGCACGACGTGCCGGAGCTCTTTGTAGAGGACCGCGCCGTAGCCGCGCACATCGAACGGATTACGGTTCACGCGTGCTGCCTCGCGCGGGTCAATGCGACGAAGACGTCCTCGAGACTCGGTTCGATCGGCTCGACGTTCGCGGCCGCGACGCCGAAGTCGGCGGCGATTCGATCAGCGGCGACGTCGTTCGTGACGATGACGTGCAGCTGGTCCCCGAAGATCGTCGCGTCGCGCACGTACGGCCGTTCGCGCGCGATGCCCAGAAGCACGATTGCGTCGCGCCCGCCGACACTGTAGCGCGCCGTCCCCTGCGGCGTAACACCGGCCTGTTTCTTGAGCTCGTCGCGGCTGCCGATCGCGATCAGCTCGCCGTCGTAGATGTAACCGACGCGGGAGCATCGCTCGGCCTCGTCCATGTAGTGCGTCGTGACGAACAGCGCGACACCGCTTTCGCTCAGGCGGAAGAGCAGATCCCAGAGGTCGCGGCGCGCGACCGGATCGATCCCGGCCGTCGGTTCATCCAGAAAGAGGACCCGCGGCTCGTGCAGCAGCGCCGCAGCCAGCGCGAGGCGTTGCTTCCAGCCGCCCGACAGCGTGCCGGCCAGCTGGCGGCGGAATTGCGCGAGATTCGAGAAGTCGATCAGTTCGTCGATGCGCTTCGAGCGGCGGACGCGGTTCAGCGCGTAGGCGCGCCCGTAGAATTCCAGGTTTTCCTCGACGGTTAGGTCGGAGTAGAGCGAAAACGACTGCGACATGTAGCCGATCGTCCGGCGCACCGCTTCGCCGTCTTTGCGGATGTCGAGTTCGCAGATTCTGGCCTCGCCGCTCGTCGGCTCGACCAAGCCGCAGAGCATCTTGATCGTGGTCGACTTCCCGCTGCCGTTCGGCCCGAGGAAGCCGAAGATCTCGCCGCGCGATACCTCGAGGTTCAGCGCGTGGACGACGGTGCGGCTACCGTACGTCTTCGTCAACGCGTGCGCCTCGATCGCGACGCCGGTCACGGCACGGCGACTTCGACGGTCGTTCCGGCATGGAGTTGACGCTGCAGATCGTGAACCCGCACTTTGACGCCGAACGACAGCACCGCACGGTCGCTCGCCGTTTGAACGTTTTGCGGGGTGAACTGGGCTTGCGGGTCGACTTGCTCGACGACGCCGTCGAAGGAAACTGCCGGCATCGCATCCGAGCGGACCGCGAGGTGCGCCCCCACCGTTACGCGGCCGAGCTTCGCTTGCGGGACAAAGATGCGCGCATACGGGTTCCCGGCTTCATCGATCGTCGCGATCGACGCGCCGGGGGCGACCAGGTCGCCCGGATGCAGGTCCAGCGCGGTCACGACGCCGTCGGCGGGGGCGCGAACGACGGCTTCGTCCAGCCGCACGCGTGCGGCGCTGACGTCCGCTTGCGCGGCGCGTACCGCCGCCTGCGCAGCGCGGACTTCATCGGGGCGGGCTCCGGCGGCCAGCGATCGATACTGCTCCGCGGCGGCCCGATAGGCAGCTTGCGCCGAGGCGGCATTCTCCGGCAGCGTGACCGCCAGCGCGTTCGAGACCTGGGTCTGCGCGGCGCGCGCGGCCGCGGTCCTGTTCGCGAGCTGGGCGTTCGTCTGCCGTTCGCGCGCGACCGCGGCGTCGCGCTGCTGGGCCGAGACGTCGCCGGTTGCAAACAGGAGCCGCATCCGATCGGCGTCCGCGTGAGCCTGCACGACGGCAGACCGCGCCTCGGCGACGTTCGAGAGCGCCCCGCGAAGCTGATCGCGCAGAACCGACGCCTGATACGGCGCGGTCGACTGCGCGAGGTCGGCCAGCGCGCGCTGCTGCTCCGCGAGCGCCTGAGCGCGAGCGAGATCGGCAGGCCGGGGACCAGCGAGCAGGTCGGCGAGCGCAGCACGCGTCTCGCCCAGCCGCGCGGTGGCGGAGAGCAGCGCGCTGCGCGGCTGCGCGTCGTCGAATCGCAGGAGCGCGTCCCCGGCGCGCACGGGAGCCCCGTCGCTGACCATCACCTGCACGACACGACCGCCGACGGTGCTGCCGACCGCGGCGCTGGGCTTCTGCAGGGTGCCGCTGTACGCGTTCTCCGCGTGCGCCGCGCACGAGACCAGCGCGAGGGCGAGGATCGGCACGAGCGCGATCCGCTGCATCACGGGTGATCCGTCAGCGGCGCTACAAGCCCGCCGCTCCTGGGGCGATAGCCTACACCGATTCGAGTTCGGCGGTCTCGGAGTCGTGCTGCGCGTCGAACGCGGCGCGCTTCGACTTCGCGGCCGCGTCAGCGAGCGCGGGTGCCGCGGACGCGACGGTCGCGGCCTTGGAGGCGGCGAGCGCCTCGATCCCCTTCTTCACGGAGCCGAGCGCGCCGGAGAGGCGGCCGTCCAGATCGGTCAGCACCTGGGCGGCGTAGGCGTCAGCGCCTTCGCGCACGCGCGCGGCCTTCTGCTCGGCTTCGCGCAGCACGATCTCGGCGGTCGCTCGCGCGCGCCGAATCATATCGTTGTCGTCGAGCAGCTGCGACTGCTGGGTCGAAGCCTCGACCACGATCGCCTGCGCCTTCTCCTGCGCCTCGCGAATCAAACGGTCGCCGTTCTTCGCGATCGTTCGCGCGCGCCCGACCTCTTCGGGCAACGAGGAACGCAGCTTCTCGATCAGCTCGAGCAGCCTCTCTTCGCTGACGATGCGGTATCCCAGCGGAAGAACCGTGCCTTGCTTCACGGATGCTTCGAGCTTGTCGATCACGCGATAGACGGACATGCGCTACCTCCTAGGCGGGGCGGGGTGCGGGGCGTTTCGACTGCATCACGTGCAGGACGGCGAGCGGAACGTACTCGGACACGTCGGCGCCGAGGTTGTAGACTTCTTTGACGAGCGTCGAGCTCACAAACGACCAGCGCGGATCACTCGGCAGGAACACGGTATCGACGCCGGAGAGCGAGCGGTTCATCAGCGCGGTCGACATCTCGCTCTCGAAGTCCGACACGACTCGAAGCCCCTTCACGATGACGGTCGCGCTCTCGCGCTTGACGAAGTCGGCCAGCAAGCCCTGAAAATGCGTGACGTTCACGTTCTCCAGATGCGCAACCGCCTCGCAGATCATCCGTTCCCGCTCGTCGAGCGTGAACAGCGGTGCGCTCTTCTGCGGGTTGACGACCACGGCCACCGTAACCTTGTCGAACACCGCAGCGGCGCGCTCGATCACGTCGAGGTGACCGCGCGTCATCGGGTCGAACGAGCCGGGATAGACCGCCGCGTGGATTTGGCCCGGTCGGCCGTTCATGCGGCCTCCTCGGCGGGGCGCATGAACTCGAGCGTCACTTCGCCGTAGCGTTCGCTGCGCTCGAGTTGCATGGAGGGATCGGCGGGCGCGGGGTCGCGCGCCGAGTGTTCGTAAACGACGGTCGTCGCGGCGTCGATCGCGCGCCGCGCGCGCAGCGTGCCCAAGGCGGCGCCCGGATATGGGTGAGCGTACGGCGGGTCGGCGAAGACGAGGTCGTAGCGGCCGCGCACGGCGCTGACGGCTCGCTCGGCCGGCGCCGCGATCACCTCGACGTGCTCGGCGAGGCCGAGATCACGCGCCGCCGCGCGGAGCGCGTCCGCGGTCGGGCGGTGTTTTTCGACGAACGTGACGTGGGCCGCTCCGCGCGAGAGCGACTCGAATCCCAGCGCCCCGCTGCCCGCGAACAGGTCCAGGACACGGGCGTCGTCGACGCGTGAGCCGAGAATCGAGAACAGCGCTTCCTTCACGCGAGCGGGTGTCGGTCGAACCGCCCGTCCGGGCGGCGACGGAACACGCCGGCTGCGCAGCGTGCCGCCGGTGATGGTCAGCGTTCCCATAAGAGTTATGGAGCGATGCTGTTCTCGATCAGCGTCTCCAGCTCCCGCAAGGTGCCGATTCGCAGGGTCGGCGGGGGCAGGTCCTGTGGATAACTCTGCCCTTCCCAGTCGAACCACACCGCGCGCAGCCCTGCTGCGAGCGCGCCGCCGACGTCGCCGCGGGTGTTGTCGCCGACGTACCAGGCGCGCTCGCGCGGCACACCAAGCGCGTCGACCAGCGCGTCGAACGCCGCCCGCGCCGGTTTCACCACGTGCAGCACGTCGCTCACCAGCACGCGCAGCGCGAGGCCGTCGTCGCCGAGCGCGCGCGCGATCTTCTTCTGCTGCAGCGGCGTCCAGCCGTTGGTGAGGATCGCCGCCGGCACGCCCCGCGCGCGCAGTGCGGCGAGCGTCTCGCGCGCACCATCGACCGGGGACACCAGCGTATCGACGAGCGCGTAGCAGATATCGCGCCAGCGTTCGGCGCTCACATCGCGGGCGCCGAGCGCCTCCGCGAAACGGCGCATCATCTCGTCCATCGTCGTCGCGTCCGCCCGAAAGTCCGCCAGCAGCGCCTCGAGCCGCGTGCGCCAGGCGGCATCCCCAGGATCGAGCGGACGGCCGAGTTCCTCCGCGTAGGCGCACAGCGCCTGCCGTTCGAGGCCGTTGTCGACGCCGAGCGTATGATCGAAATCGAACCCGATCCCAATCACGCGGTGACCAGCATCGCGCGCGCGGAGGCGTTCTCGTCGAGGAGCGTCAGCAGCGGACGGTGCTCGGGATCGCTCAACTCGGGATCGCTCGCCACGATCGCGTCGGCGGCTTCCTTCGCGCGCATGTAGAGCGCGAAGTCGTCGACGATGTCGCCGATCAGGGTGGAGTCGCCGGCCTGCTGCGTCCCGGCGAGCTGTCCCGCTTTGCGCAGCCGCAAGTCCTCGTTCGCGATCTCGAAGCCGTCGGTCGTCTTCTCCAGCACCGTCAGGCGTTCGACCTCGCCTGCGTCGTCCGGCGCGATCAGCACGCAGATCGACTCCGCCACCCCGCGGCCTACCCGGCCGCGCAGCTGATGGAGCTGCGCGAGACCGTAACGATTCGCGTCGAGGACGATCATCACCGACGCGTTCGCGACGTCGACGCCGACCTCGACCACCGTCGTCGCGACCAGCACGTCGATCTCGCCGCGCTTGAAGCGCTCCATAACGGCGTCCTTTTCGCGGCCCGGCAGCTTCCCGTGGAGCACGGCGACGCGCAGGTCGGGGAAGACCTTCTTCTCGAGCCGCTCGGCTTCGGCGAGCGCGCCGGTCAGCGCCGAATCAGACGCATCGATCACCGGGGCGACGACATAGGCTTGGCGGCCCTCGGCGGCGTTCTTGCGCACGAGCTCGTACGCGCGCGGCTTGTAGCTTTCGCGGAGCACGAACGTGCGAATCGGCGTGCGGCCCGGCGGGAGCTCGTCGATCACCGCCAAGTCCATGTCGGCGTAGCGGGTTTGCGCGAGGGTGCGCGGGATCGGCGTCGCCGTCATCGCCAGCGTGTGCGGGGCCGCGCTCTTCTCGCGCATCGACCGCCGCTGGTTGACGCCGAACCGGTGCTGCTCGTCGATGATGACGAGGCCCAGGTTCGCGAACGTCACGCTCTCCGTCAGGAGCGCGTGGGTACCGACGGCCAGCGCGGCTTGACCGGACGCGATGTGTTCCTCGGCGCGGCGGCGCTCGCGCGCGCCGAGCGAGCCGAACACCGCTTCGACCGTGACGCCGAACGGCAACAGCAGCGGCGCGAGTTTGGCGGCGTGCTGCGCCGCGAGGATCTCGGTCGGCGCCATGAGCGCCGATTGGATCCCGCCCTCGTGCGCGAGCACGATCGCCGCCGCGGCGACCAGCGTCTTTCCGCTCCCGACGTCTCCCTGCAGCAGCAGGTTCATCGGTGCGGTACGGCCCATGTCGACCCAGATCCGTTCGATGACGCGGCGCTGCGCCGCGGTCGGTTCGAACGGCAGCTGGGCGATGAATCGGTCCCAGAACCCGCCAGGGAGCGTCAGAGCGCGCGCGCCGCCCGCCGCTTCGCGCCGCGCGCGCTTCACCGCGGCGGCGAGCGCGATCGAGAAGAACTCGTCGAAGACGATCCGTTCTTTCGCGCGCGCGGCAGCCTCGAGGTCGTGCGGCGCGTGCACTTCGCGCCAGGCTCGTGCCAGCGGCGGGAAACCGAAGCGCTGCACGAGCGCGGGCGGCAGCGCGTCGGTCTGCTGCGCGATCAGCCGATCGAGGTTCTTGGCGATCACGGTACGGATCGTGCGCGTCGACAGCTCTTTCGTCGCGGCGTACACGGGGACGATCTCGCCCTGCCACACTTCGTTCTCGCGGAGCGCGCGGTGCTGGGCGACGTTGATCTCGGGCAGCAGGCCGGCGCGAGCCACGCGTCCCGCGACGAACAACCGGTCGCCGGGCGCGATCCGGCCGGCGAGGTACTGGCGGCCGAACCACTTCGCTTCGATCATCCCGGTGTCGTCCTGCAGCGCCGCGGTGATCAGCGTCGCGCGCCGCCCGCGGCGCTCCTTGACGCGCAGCACGCGGCCGACGATGATCGCCTCGCCTTCGCGCAGGCTGCCGATCGGCATCGGCTCGCGCCAGTCGCGGTAGGCGCGCGGGATGTAGGCGAGCAGCTCGGCCGGCGTTGCGACGCCGACCTCCGCGAACTTCGCCGCAGTCTCCGGACCGATGCCGGCCAGGGAGCTCAATCCGTGGGTTTGGCGCGTCGCGATAACTCGGCTCCCACGTCGTCAAGCGGCACGCCGCGCTCCGCGAGGAGCACGAGCGCGTGATAGAACAGGTCGGCGGTCTCCCACACCAGTTCACCGCGGTCGGCGTTCTTGGCGGCGATCACGACCTCGGTCGCCTCTTCGCCGATCTTCTTGCCGATGCGGTCGACGCCGCCGGCGAACAGCTTCGCGGTGTACGAGCCCTCGACCGGATGCAGCTTGCGCTGTACGATGGTCCGCGCGAGCGCGGCGAGCGCCGTCGCGAACGCCGCGCCTTCCGGCGGCTCGTCGGCACCGTCCAATGGCAGCGTTGTCGCGAAGCACGACGCGGCGCCGGTGTGACAGGCCGGTCCGTTCGGGACCACGCGATAGAGCAGCGCATCGGCGTCGCAGTCGACGGAGACGGAGACGACGCGTTGCGTGTTCCCGGACGTCGCGCCCTTGTTCCAGAGCTCGCCGCGCGAACGGCTCCAGAGCCAGGACGAGCGCGTCGCGATCGTCCGCTCGAGCGCTTCGCGGTTGGCGTACGCGAGCGTGAGCACCGCGCCGGTCGTCGCGTCGGCGATCACCACCGGCGCGAGTCCGTCCGCATCCCAGCGCACCTCGGGGAGCGCCGTCATACCGGCACCGTTTCGCGCCGAACGACGATGCCGTCGGCGGCCAAGGCGTCCTTCAGGTCGCCGATCGAGAGCTCGGCGTAGTGGAACAGCGACGCCGCGAGCGCGGCGTCGGCGTCGGCCTCGCGGAACACCGCCGCAAAGTCCGCGATCGCGCCCGCGCCCCCCGAAGCGATCACCGGCAGATTGCACGCGTCCCGTATCGCGCGCGTCAGCGCGATGTCGTAGCCGTCGCGGGTCCCGTCGCGATCGATCGAGGTCACCAGCAGCTCGCCGGCGCCGAGCCGCTCGCACTCGGCTGCCCAGGCGACCGCGTCGAGGCCGGTCGCGGTCCGGCCGCCGTCGATGACGACCTCGAACCCCGACGGCACGCCGGGAGCTCTGCGCGCGTCGATCGCGACGACCACGCACTGCGCGCCGAATCGCCGCGAGGCCGCCGCGATCAACTCGGGATCGCGCACCGCGGCCGAGTTCATGCTCACCTTGTCGCAGCCGGCGCGCAGCAGATCGTTGACGTCCTCGACCCCGCGCACCCCGCCGCCGACGGCGAACGGGATCGTGAGCTCGCGCGCGACGGCGCGGACGACCGCCAGCGTCGCCCGGCGCCCTTCCACCGTAGCGGTGATGTCGAGGAAGACGAGCTCATCCGCCCCCTCCGCCTCGTAGCGGCGGGCGAGTGCGACCGGATCGCCGGCATCGCTCAGGTCGACGAAGCGGACACCCTTGACGACCCGGCCGTCCTTGATGTCGAGACAGGGAACGATCCGGCGAGCCAACACGACCTTGCCGCCCTTCGCCGTGGGGCCGCGGTCTTCTTCGATGGCCGCCTACGGGGCCGAGATCTCCCCGATCGGGCTGAACGAGGTCTCCGCACTCGCGTCGTCGTGGACGACGCGCAGCGCGATGATCGCCAAGTCGTCTTGAACGCCCCCGCTGTACGCATCGGCCGACACCACCAGGAGGTCGCACAGCGCCTGCGGATCGGATGGCGCCTCGCGCATCAGCGAGACGACGCGATCCTCGCCGAGCATCTCGCCTTCGGCGTTGCGCGCCTCGCTGAGTCCGTCGGTCGCGAGCAGCACGAGGTCGCCGACGCGCAGCGGCACGATCTCCGTCCCGTATCGCTCGTCCTTGTCGATCCCGATGATCGACCCGGTCGGCGGCAACTGCTCGATCAGTGACCCGCGCCGCACGTACGCGGTCCCGTGCCCGGCGCTGGCGTAGCGCAGCGTCTGCGTCTGCGCGTCGAACGCGCCGAGGAACAGCACGACGAAGACCGACGGATCCTCGAACGTGTCGAGGAACAGCCGGTTGAAGCGGCCCACCACGTCGGCCGGGTCGTCGGCACCGGCGGCGAGGGCGCGGATCGCGTATTGCGCGAACGCAGCGTGCCGCGCCGCCTCGATCCCCTTGCCGCTGGCGTCCGCGATGAGAAACCAGCCGAGCTTCGGGCTCGCGCGCCACGCGTCGAGCAGGTCGCCGCCGATGAGCGCCTCGCGCGTCGCCGAGGCGTACGCGAAACCCATCTGCGTGCGCGGCGGCCGCTGACCGCCGACGCGCAGCGTCCGTTGCAGCGCGTCGACGAGTTCTTGTCCCTGGGCGAGCCGCGCAACGGCGGTCGCCCGCCCGATCGCGTACCAGAGCGCGACGATCGCGAACAGCGTGACGATCCCGGCGCTGATCGCGACGGTGGCGTTGATGCGCCGGCGCAGACTCCGTTCCACGGCGTCGCTCGCACCGCTGAGCTCGCCGCGCAAATACGCGGCGTCCTGGCTCATCTGGTCGGTGATGAGCTTGCCGTTCTTCTGCAGCGTGTACGCTTCGCGCGACGCGGAGTTCCGCAGCAGCGGCTGGGCGACGGTCTGCTCCCACTCCGTATGGCGGCGGCGCATGTCCTCGACGGTCGCGACGGCGTCCGATATCGCGGCGTCGCGCAGCCGCTGTTCGAACGCGAGCGCCTGCCGGTCGAAGGCCGGGTTCGGCGGCTTGTCCTCGTCGAGGAACAGCGGGTCATGGGTCGAGACGTAGCCGCGCAGTGAGGTCTCTTCGGCGAGCTGGATCCGCAGCAGCGCGTCGAGGTCCGAGCGGGCGTTCGCCAAGCGAATCTGGGCACCCGACGCGGCGTCGAGCTGGCGGACGCCGATCAGGGGGCCGGCGAGAGCGGTGGCCAGGAAGGCCGCCACCAGCACGATGATTGGAGGCGACGCCCAGAATCGAACTGGGGGTGGAGCTTTTGCAGAGCTCTGCCTTACCACTTGGCTACGTCGCCCGGAGCGCTGGAGCGGGTGGCGGGAATCGAACCCGCGCATCAACCTTGGGAAGGTCGCAGGCTACCATTACATCACACCCGCGCCGGACGGTCGGCACCGTTCCGCGCCCCTTGGTGCGAACCCTGGCGTCGTTGCGAACGTTCCTCCTGGGTACGATGAATCGACGGCGCGCCGCCGACGAACCGGAGGACCCATGAATCGCCTGCTCGCCATTGCCCTGAGTGCCGGTGTCGCCCTCGCCGGCAGCATCGCGCCCGCGGCTGCGCAATCGAACGACAATCAGGTCGAGACGCAAATCGGCCAGCAAGAGTACCAAACACTGCAGCAAAAGGGCGAAATCATCTCCAGCTCACCGTACTACGCGGTCCTGAATCCGATCGCCCAGCAGATCAAGCGCGTCGCCGATCCGCAGTATTTCCACCCGTTCACGTTCATCCTGGTCCACGAGAACCAGCCGAACGCGTTCGCCGTGCCGGGCGGGAACGTCTACGTGACCGACTCGCTGATGAAGTTCGTCCAGAACCGCGAGGAGCTGGCCGGCGTGCTCTGCCACGAGACCTCGCACAACATCCATCACGACGTGCTCCACCTCTATCAGAAGCAGCAGCGGGCCTCGACCGCGTACTCGATCGGCGACATCCTCGCGAACATCGCGACGGGCGGGCGGTACAGCCGGACGATCGACACCGTGGCGGGCGGGCTCTTCCAGGTCCAGACGCTGCGCTACTCGCGCGACGTCGAGACCGCCGCCGACTACAAGGGCGCGCAGACGTGCGCAGCCGCCGGTTCGAACCCGTGGGGGATGGTGTGGCTCTTCAAGCGGTTCGAGACGCTGAACTCGAGCGCGATGCCGAACTTCCTCTCGGACCATCCGACGGACGAAGCGCGCATCGCAGCCCTGCAACAGGAGTTCCGGAACGATCCGGGGACTTTCGGCCGGTTCTCGTCGAGCATGACGGCGGCGACGGCGCTCGGCCAGTCGCCGCACGCGACGACGGCCAGCACGACCGCTTACCCCAAGGTGGCCAAGAAGCCGAAGGGCATGTTCCCGCCGGGCTCCGGCTACAAGTTCTGACCGCCTGAACGATGAGGCCTTGCCCGATTCGGGAGGCCTCTCGCCCGAGGCCGTAAAAGCCCGGGATTCCCGCGCTTTCCTATTTCTTTCGGAGATATCTCGTGCACCCGATCCGGCTCGCCGTGCGCGCCTTGGGCGCAGCGGCGCTCACGGCGCTGGTCGCGACCACGCTCCCGTCCCTCGCCGTCGGCGCCCGCGCCGCGAGCGGGCCGGCGAGCGCGAACGCGCCCGCGCTCGATCCGACCGCCATCGACCCGACCTGCAAGGCTTGCGACGACTTCTATCAATTCGCGACCGGCGGCTGGCGCAAGAAGACGGCGATCCCGGCGGGGCATCCGAGCTGGGGCAGCTTTGACGAGCTCGCGCAGCACAACCGCGAAGCGCTGCACGCGATCCTCGAGGACGCGGCCAAAACGACGACTGCGCCGGCGGGCAGCGACACGCAGAAGCTCGGCTCGTTCTACCGCGCGTGCATGGACGAGGCCGCGATCGAGAAGGCCGGGACCGTACCCGTCGATCCGCTGCTGCGCGCGGTCGGCGGCGTCTCCGACGTCCCCTCGTTGGCGACCGAGATCGCAACGCTGCAGACGGTCGGGGTCAACGACGGCCTCGATTTCGGCTCCGAACCGGATACCAAGGACTCCTCGCGCACGATCGCCACCATCGGGCTGGGCGGGCTCGGTCTGCCGGACCGCGACTACTATCTCAAGGACGACGAGCGCAGCGTGAAGCTCCGCACCGCGTATCATGACTACGTCGCGTCCCAGCTTGCGAACCTCGGCGACGATCCGTCGACCGCGGCGAAAGAGGCCGACGCGGTCGTCGCGCTCGAGACCACGCTCGCCAAGGCGATGCCAACCCGCGTCGAGCTGCGCGATCCCAAGGCGACGTATCACCCTACCGACGTCGCGAAATTGCCGGCGATCGGCTCGCACATCCCCTGGAGCGCGTTCTTCGCGCAGTTCGGTGCGCCCGCGTTCGACTCGATCGACATCAGCATTCCGGCGTTCGTCACCGCGTACGATGCGGCGCTCGCCGCGACGCCGCTGCCGGACTGGAAGACGTACCTGCGCTTCCACGTCGTCGATTCGTACGCGAACACCCTGCCGAAGCGGTTTTCCGATGCGAGCTTCGCCTTCCGCAGCGGCGTGCTGTACGGCGTCAAGGAGCAGCTGCCGCGCTGGCAGCGCTGCAGCTCCGCCGCCGACTTCTCGTTGCGCACGCCGCTCGGCAAGGCGTACGCGGCCCAGAACTTCCCGCCTGCCGCGAAGACGCGCGCCAAGGAGCTCGTCGACAACCTCCAATCCGTGCTGCACGACGACATCGGCGGGCTGGACTGGATGGGACCGCAGACGAAACAGCGGGCGGCGCAAAAGCTCTCCGCCTTCACCAAGAAGATCGGGTATCCCGACACCTGGGTCGACTACTCGAGCCTGACGATCGCCGACGGGGCGCCGTACGGATCGGTCGTGCAGAACGTGCGCAACTGGAATCACGCCCGCGACGTCGCGCGCATCGGAAAGCCGACCGATCGCACTCTGTGGGGGATGACGCCGCCGACGGTCAACGCGTACTACAACCCGACGAACAACGAGATCGTGTTCCCCGCCGGGATCCTCCAGCCGCCCTTCTTCAACGCGACGGCGGACGATGCGGTGAACTACGGCGCAGTCGGCGCGGTGATCGGCCACGAGATGACGCACGGGTTCGACGATCAGGGCCGGCAGTTCGACGAGAAGGGGAACCTGCAGGATTGGTGGACGCCGCAGGACACGGTCGCGTTCGAGAAGCGCGCTCAGTGCATCGTCGATGAGTACGACGGGCTGGAGTCGCTGCCCGGCGTGCACATGAACGGCAAGCTCGTGGAGGGCGAAGCGATCGCCGACCTGGGCGGCACGACGATCGCCTTCAAGGCCTTCCGCCGGACCGCCCAGTTCAAGGCACACCGCAAGATCGACGGATACACGCCGGAGCAGCGCTTCTTCCTCGCGTACGCGCAGGTGTGGCGCTCGATTCAGACCGAGGAATACACGCGACGGCTAGCCGTCCTCGATCCGCATCCGAACGATCGGCTGCGGATCATCGGCACACTCTCGAACATGCCTGAATTCCAGACGGCGTTCGCATGCGCCGCGACCGATGCGATGGTACGTAAGGACCGGTGCCAGATCTGGTGATGCGCCGGTTTCTCCTCGCGGCGGGGCTCGTGTTCGCGACCGTCGCCGCCGCCCCGTCCGGCGGTACCGACGTTGCGATCAAGACCTCGGCCGGCACGATCGTCGTGCGGCTCGACGCGACGCACGCGCCGCTCACCGTGAAGAACTTTCTTCACTACGTCGACACGCACGCCTACGACGGAGCGACGTTCTACCGCACCGTGCGCCGCGCCACCGAACCGCAGTCGAGTATTGAGGTGATTCAAGGCGGCCTGAACCCCCAGGCCGCGAATCCCATGATCGTGCCGATCGCGCTCGAGCCGACGAGCAAGACCGGACTGCACAACACCGACGGCGTTATCGCGATGGCGCGCACTGCCGAGCCGAACTCCGCGACGACGGAGTTCTTCATCGACATCGGTGACGACCGCTTCCTCGACGCCGGCGGCCCGACCGGACCGGGCTACGCCGCGTTCGGTCACGTCGTGCGCGGGATGGACGTCGTCCACAAGATCCACACGGCGAGCGCCGGCGGCGAATCGCTCACCCCGCCGATCACGATCATCTCGATCAGGCGTACCCGCTGACAACGAGAAAGGCCCGCGCCAAACCGGCGCGGGCCTTTCTCTCTCGCTGCGGCGAAGAGCGCAGATTTACTTGACGCTGACCTTTGCGCCGGCTTCCGACAGCTTCTTGGCGATCGCGTCGGCCTCGTCTTTGGGGATGCCTTCCTTGACCGGCTTGGGCGCACTCTCGACGAACGCTTTCGCTTCGGTGAGCCCGAGCGAGGTGACTTCGCGGACGGCCTTGATGACCTTGATCTTCTCCGGGCCCGCCTCTTCGAGGATGACGTCGAATTCGGTCTTCGCTTCGGCCGGCGCGGCGGCGGCGGCGGCGGGCGCAGCGGCCGCGACCGGCGCGGCGGCGCTCACGCCGTACTTGTCTTCGAGCTGATGAACGAGGTCAGCGAGCTCGAGGACGGTGAGTTTGTCGATCTGATCGATGAGTTCGGCGAGTGCCATGACTACAGCTATGCTCCTGATTGCGCAGCGGGCTGATCCGCGCTCTTCTGCTCGCGGATCGCATTGAGGACGCGGACGAGGCCGCTCTGGTTGCCGCTGAGGACTCGAACGAGACCGACGAGCGGCGAGCTGAGCGTGCCGACGAGGCGCGCGAGCAGCTCCGATTTGGGAGGAAGGGCGGCGAGCGCCTGGACCTGCGCCGCGTCGACGAACTTTCCATCGATGTAGGCGGCTTTGACGGCGACCGCTTTGGTCTGGTCCGAGAACGTCTTGATGGCTTTGGCCGGTGCGACGGGATCTGCGCCGGCGAAGACGACGCCCGTCGGACCCGCAAGAACGTCGTCGAGCCCGGCGGCAAGCTCATCGCTCGCCGCACGCTTGAAGAGGGTGTTCTTCACCACGCCGTAGGTGCTGCCGTCCTTGCGAAGCTCGTTGCGGAGCTTGCTGATCTGTGCGACGGTCAGACCTTGGTAGTTCGTGAAGAACAGGTTCTTCGCGCTCGCAATCTTCTTGCGGAGTGCTTCGATCGTCGCTTCTTTTTTCGCGGTCGGCATCGTGTGCTCCGAAAGGGAAACAAAAACGCCTCCGCCGACAGGGGCGAGGCGCACGGATCGATCTCGCGAAAACCAGGCGATGACGTCGTGCCGAGCGGACTCGGTGTCATCCTGAGCTTGTCGAAGGGCGAAGGGCGCGTCCTCGGCAGGCGTGCGTTCGGTTGAACGAACATTATCGACCCGGTGGTCGACCTGCGGTCATTGGAGCCAAAGCACCTTATATCACGCGCTGACGCACGGAGTCAACGATGATTCCCGATCGCGTCGAGGCCGCGCTCTGGGCCGCCTACCTGCGCAACCGGAACGTCGACGCCGGAACGGCCGGCGACGGGGCGATCCCGGTCGCCGGCGGCTATGCCATCTACGTGGCCGACTCGATGCTCGATTTCGCCGTCGGCGCCGGCTTGACGCGCCCTCTGCGGGAAGACGACCTGACGGTCGTCGAGGAGTTCTACGGGGCCCGGGCCCATCCGGCGCGCTTCGAGCTGGACGAGGCGGTGCTCGGCCGCGACGGCGAGCTGCTGCGCGCGCGCGGCTACGCGGTCGAGGACCTCACCCTGGCGATCCTCGAGGGACCGACCCGACCCGCGACCGCGCCCGGCCCTGTCGACGTGCGGACCACGACGAACCGCCGCGCCTGGACCGAGCTCGCGACGCGCGCGTTCGCGGACTGGGGCCCCGAGCAAGGGCCGCTGCGACACACGCTCGAGGCGTCGGCCGCGGTGGCGCAGGTCCTTTGCGTCGCCTCACTCGACGGCCAGGACGTCGGTGTCGCCGGGCTTGTGGTCTACGACGACTTGGCGCTGCTGGTAAGCGGTGCGGTGCTGCCGGCGTTCCGCGGCCGCGGTGTTCACACCGCGCTGCTCGGGGAGCGGCTCGCACTTGCGCACGCGCTCGGCGCCACGCGCGCCTCGCTCAAGACGGTCCCGGACTCGGCGGTCGAACGCTCCTCGCGCCATTTCGATTTCGCGCGCACCGGGATCCGCAAGCGCGTGCGCCGCGAGGCGGCCTAACGATTCAATCGGGGCGCGAGGGCCACGGCGCCGGCTCACCGGCGGCGGCATCGCGCGCCAACAGCGCGGCGCCGATCTCAGCCTCCGTCGCTCCGGCTGCGCGAAGCACCGCTTCCGTCCGGTCGCCGGGCAGCGCTTCCGACGCCGCGGAGCCGGCGGACGCCCTCCGCTCGCGCACGTGCGGGTCGCCCAGCGCTTCATCGGGCGCGAAGACCGGCGTCACGCACGCGTCGATCCCGGCGAAGCGGCTCGCCCACACGTCGCGACCGGCGGCCGCGAACGCCGCTTCCAGCCGCTGCGACGTTTGGGCCCAGCACGCCGGATCGCGATGATCGGGGACGGGCTCGCCGAGACCGAGCCCATGCCACAGCGTCAGGAACAACGGTCGCTCGAGCGCGCCGACGGCGACGTAGCGCCCGTCGGCGCAGCGGTACGTGCGGTACGCCGGCGCGCGCCCGCTCAGCACGCCGTCACCGCGATCCGGCATCACCGGCGTCCGCCACGCCGCGCGGTGGAACTCCATCATCGAGAGACAGCCGTCGATCATCGCGACGTCGAGGAACGTTCCGCGTCCGCTGCGCCCACGCTCGAACAGAGCCGTCGCGATCGCGAACGCTGCCATCATCGACCCGGCCGCGAAATCCGCAACTAAATTCAGCGGCGGCAGCGGATCGCCGTCTGCCGGCCCGAGCGCGCCGAGGACGCCACCGATCGCGAGGTAGTTGATGTCGTGCCCCGCGTCGCCGCTGCGCGGACCGGCCTGACCGTAGCCGGTCAGCGAGCAATAGACGAGCCGCGGATTCAGCGCGGCGAGCTCGTCGTAGCCCGCGCCGAGCCGCGCGGCGACGCCCGGCCGGAATCCCTCGAGCACCACGTCCGCGTCGCGGACGAGGCGGTGGAGCGCAGAACGTCCCAGCGGATCGCGCAGGTCGAGAGTCACGAAGCGTTTGCCGCGCGCGAACGCGCCGATCGGCGCCGAACCCGGTCCCCCGCGCACCACGATCACGTCGGCGCCCCGCTCCGCCAGCAGCAGGGAGCAGTACGGTCCCGGCACGAGACGCGACAGGTCGACGACCTTCACGCCGGCGAGCGGTCCGCTCATCGCAAGCGCCGCTTCGCGATCTTGCCGTTGTCGTCGCGCGGCAGGGCTTCGGTGAACGCAAACGTGCGCGGAACCTTGTACCCCGCCAGCGACTCCCGCAGCTGTGCCGCGAGCCGATCGGGATCGAGCGCGGCTCCGGACGCGGGTTGCACGACGGCGTGCAGCCGCTCGCCGAATTCCGCATCGGGCAGCCCGATGACGGCACAGTCGAGGACGCCCGGCAACCGCAAGAGCGCGTGCTCGATCTCTGCCGGATAGATGTTCACGCCGCCCGAGATCACCATGTCGGACGAACGGTCGCAGACGAAGAGATAGCCGTCGCGATCGACGTACCCCATGTCGCCGAGCGTGGTCAACCCTTCGCGCTCGATCGCGCGGCGCGCCTCCGGCAGGTTCGCATAGTCGAAATCGGGATAGGCCGGCTGACGCGCGTAGATCGTTCCGATCTCGCCCGGCGCGCACTCGCGACCGTCGTCGTCGAGGATGCGCAGCACCGCTCCGCCGACCGCCCTTCCGGCCGTGCCGGGCCGCGCCAGCGCATCGGCGCTCGTCGCCAGCGTGATCAACCCGGCTTCGGTCGATGCATAGGTTTCGTGGACCACCGGCCCGAGACGTTCGATGATCGCGCGCTTCACCTCGGGCGCACACGGTGCACCGGTCGAGGCGACGAAGCGGAGCGAGGAGATGTCGTAGCGTGCCCACACCGCGTCCGGCAACCGGATCATGCGCACGTACATCGTGGGCGTGAGGTACGCGACGTCGACGCGATGCCGCTCGATGAGCGCGAGCGTCTCTTCGGCGTCGAACCGCGGCGCGAGCACGAGCCGTTCGCCGATCAGCAGCGTATGCTGCGCGATCGACGACGGCGCACTGTGGTACAACGGCGCCGATACCAGCGTGCGACAGCCGGCCCGGATACCGTAGACGTCGCGCACGACCGCGAGCATCGCCGCCTGCTGTGCGGGCAACTGCTCGATCGGCACGGGATGACGGCGGACGCCCTTCGGATGGCCCGTCGTCCCCGACGTGTACCCCATCAACCCGCGCGGTGACACCAGCGGCCCGTCGTACGGTGCCTGCGCATCGAGCCAGCTCTCGTACTCGATGAAGCCAGGCCCCGCTCCGACGGCCAGGACGGGAGCATCGCGCGGCAATACGGCTGAGGCCGCGCGCAGCAGATCGGCGTGCCCGATCACCGCGCGCGCGCCGCAGTCGTTCAGGATGTACTCCAGCTCGGCCGGCGTGAAGTGCCAGTTCAGCGAACAGTAGTAGATCCCGGCGATGCGGCAGCCGAGCATGACGTCGGCATAGGCCGGGTCGTTGCGCAGCAACACGGCGACCGCGTCGCCCTCGCGCAGACCGAAATGCGCCAGCCCGCCGGCGAGGCCCCTCGCGCGTTCGGCCAGCGTCTCCGCATCCCGAACGAGCGCGCCGAAATGCAGCGCCGCGGTCGTCGCCGCTCGCACGAGCGCTAGCCGCCGAGCTCGGCGGTGAGAACGCGCACGTCGTCGAGTTCGTCCAGCATCCGCACGAGCCCGACGATGCGGGCGCGGCGCTCCGGCCTGTATCCGATCCCCGCCAGCCGATCGAACTTCTCGATCAGTTCCGGCCACTCGAGCGGGCTCTCCGGCTCGCCGCGCGGGCTCGGCGCGATCCGCCGCTCGTGCACGTCACCGGCGTCGACCACGACCAGCGCGGCCATCGACGGCACCAGCGCCTCGACGGCCGGATCTTCATCGACGAAGATCCGCTCGATCAGCGCGGCGATCTCCGGCGCGTCGCGCCGCGCAAAGTCGTCCCACCGAACGCTCCCCCACGCGATCGTCGCGGCGGCCGTATAGTACATGCTGAACTGCGCGTCGACGACCGTTTCCGGCCGCCGCTTGCGCTCCTCGGGATACGCGCACAGCCGCATCCCCGCCGCCGGCAAACTGACGCGGACGCGCTCGACGCGAGCAGGATCGAGCCGGTGCTCGCGCACGATTGCCGCCAGCTGATCGATCGCCGCATGCATGTACCGGCAACACGGATACGGCTTGAACGCGGTCCGGTCGATCTCGTGCACACCGTCCCAGCGCTCCAGCAGCTCCGCCGCATCGGCACCATCGGAGTACGCGTGCAGCAAACCGCTGCGCCCCTCGAACGCCGCTCCCGGTCCGCGTACGCCGGCCGCCGCCAGCTCGCGCGCCAGCACGGCATTGTGGGCCGCGAAACCGACCTGCACCGGCTTCGTCGCGGCACCGTCCACGCTGAACTGCAGCGAACCGGCAGCCTGGCTCAGGTTGATCCCGAACGCGCTCGCGAGGGTCTCCGGCGAGTCACCGTTCAGCACCGCGACCGCAGCGGTCGCGCCGAACACGCCGGCGGTCGCCGTCGGATGAAACCCGCGCGCGTAGTGCGCCGCGGGATCGAGCGCCAACCCCACGCGCACCGCAACGTCATATCCGGCGACGATCGCTGCAACGAGACGCGCGCCGCCGGCGCCGAGCCGCTCCGCCGCTGCCAGCGCCGCGCCGACGACCGGCGCCCCCGGGTGCAGCGACGAGCGCTCGTGCGTGTCGTCGAAATCGAGGACGTGAAAGTTGCACGCGTTGAGCAGCGCCGCGTACTGGGGCGAAAACAGCGCGCCGTAGCCGACCGCCGTACACGCACCGGCAGACCCGAGCGACGTCAGCGCCTGATGCACCGCCGCGCTGGTCGGAGCTTCGAACCGCGCTCGTACCGCGCTCCCGAGCAGATCGAGCACGGCCTGCTTCGCGTGCTCGGTCGTCGGCGTCGCCAATGCCGCGGCATCGACCGCCAGCGCACGCTCCGCCACGGCGGCGGTGACGCCCCGGGCGAGCGCGCTGCCCGTCACGAGGCTCGCGGGGCGCGCAGCGAGCCGACCAGGCGCCGGCCGACGAAGACGAACACGATCGTCGCGAGCAGCGCGACGACCGCCATGACGAACGGTGCGATGAACGCCAGCGCCAACCCGGCGAGCGCGAAAACATCTTCGACGATGCTCAGGACGGGATTGAGCGCACCGAGCGAGGCGGCGGAACTGCCGGCGCGCGTCGTGGCGCGCAGGCCGTGAATGCCGAGCGCGTTCGCGCCGCCGAGCAGCGCGACGACCGTCATCACGCCGCCGCCGGACGGGTCGACCGTCGTCGCGGCGATCCCGCCGGCGACCGGCGCGAGCACCGCGTGCACGGCATGCACGACGTGATCGACGCCGGGGATCTTGTCCACGCAGAAATCCAGCACGGCGAGGATCGCCACGACGATCAGCGTCTGGTCGGAACCAACCCACGCCATCGAGCCCGGCGGTGCAAAGGCGTGCATGTGGATCGCGACCGTCAGCGCGAGAATCGTCAACGACGCTCGCAGTCCCGAGACGCTGCTCAGCGAATACGCGAGGGCAAGATTGTGCGGGTCCATCGCTCAGCGGAGCAGTTCGATCAAGCGCAACGGACTCCATGCTCGCCTCAGCCGTATCTCGGCCTATCTCCGTAGCGTTGACGCAACCCGCTGCGCGCGAAGACGAGGGACGACCATGGCGATTGAGCTACCCTCCAGACCTGTCATTCTCGACGTCCCTGACGTTCTCGACGTGCGTCTGGCCTCGCTCGAGGATCCGTTCCTGGCGGAGCGCCTGATACGCGAGAACCCGGCGCTCTTCGCGCAAGAGCCGCCGCGGACGCAGCGCGAGATCCTCGCCTGGACGACCCGCCGCTGGGGTCCGGCGCTGCTCGCGGTGACCGCAGGGGTCTCGATCGCCGCCGGCTACTTCGGCAGCGGCATCACTCGCGGACATGCGACAGTTCCGCCGGCAGCACAGCACGCGGCTGCGGTCGCGGTTCCGCTGCGGCATGCACCGCCGGTGGTTCGACACCGCGTCGCAAGCGCTCCGGTACACGTCACGCATCAACCGGTCGTCGCACCCAACGCGCCTGCGGTACAGCACCACACCCTCGCGCCGGTTGCGGTGAACCACACCGTCGTGCGCCCTGCGACGCACCCGCTGCCGGTTCGCGAAGCGCTGCCCGCGCGCGCGAACCCGCGCGTTCACGAACGTGCACGCTCGCAGCCCCAAGCGCTGCCGCAGGCCGGCGGTCCGCAGACGGCCGCCGGGCAACTCGCAGCCTGGGAAGCGACGCACCGCGCGCACGCCCAGGCGAACGCCGCGGCCGCGGTTGAGCCGGCGCCGCGAACGCAGCCGCGCAGCGAGCCCGCAGCGGCGACGGAGACCGCGAACGCAACCGCCTCGAGAACCGAACCGGTGACGACGACGACGACACCGGGCCGGGCACCGGATCCCGGCCAGGGCGGCGGCGTGAAGACTCCGCCGACCAATCCCGGCGGCGTGTGGACGGAGCGAATCCCGGGTGGCGGCACGCTCGGCGGGGGCATCGGGCCGGTCATCGGCGTCCCGCGCGACTCATGCACGCCGCGCGGCGGCCGCACCGGAATCGTGATGGAGGCGATCTCGGTCCTCATGTCATCGCGGCACTAGCCGCGGCGTACGCACCGAAATCCCAGGTGACTCATCCCGGTGTCGATCATCTGCGGCATTCGCGCCGCGGGGCGGAAACGTAGGCAGTAGTTCGGCGCGCACAGGTGTGAGCCGCCCTTGAGCACTTTGCGCGGGATACGAATCTCCGGCGAGCTCGCATCGTAACTTTCGTCGACCGGCGCACAGCACGGACTCGCCGGCGGCGCGTCACCCTCCGCACGATACCAGTCGCACGTCCACTCCCAGGCGTTGCCCGCCATGTCATACAGCCCGTATCCGTTCGCGGGAAACGCGCCGGCGGGTGAGGTGCGCTCGTAGCCGTCACGCACGGTGTTCTGCCACGGAAACTCGCCCTGCCACGTATTCGCCATGATCGTTCCGTTCGGCTCGAGCTCGTCACCCCAGGTAAATGCTTCCCCTCGAGCCCGCCCCGCGCCGCAAACTCCCACTCCGCTTCGGTCGGCAGCGCCTTTCCCGCCTAGCTCGCGTAGGCTTCCGCATCGTCGTACGCGACGTGCACCACCGGGTGATCGCCGAGACCGTCAAGCGAGCTCCCGGGACCCTGCGGATGCCGCCATTGCGCGCCCGGCACATACGCCCACCAGGTGCGCGAGTCGCCCAAGTCCACCGGGCCTGCGGTCTGCCGGAACACGAGCGAGCCGGCCGGATACGCCTGTACCGGCGCGCCCGGCACGTCACCAAGCTGCAGCGGACGCTCCGCCACCGTCACATAGCCAGTCGCCTCGATGAACCGCGCGAACTGGTCGTTCGTCACATGATGCCGGTCGATGTGAAACCGCTCGACGCGCGTGAGTCGGACCGGCCGCTCCTCAGGATAGAACGAATCCGATCCCATGAGAGACTCACCACCGCCGATCTCCACCATACCATCGTCCATCGCTCACCTCGCCAGACAATCCATACTATGCCACGCAAGTGGCACCGCAAGATGCTCGAACTCCTCGTGGCGTCGCTCGGCTGGTGCTGATCGAAGTTCTTTCTGCTGCGTTGCGCGGACAATTGTGCGGTTCATCAAAGCTGCTCGACGTAGGCGGCGACGTCGCGGACGTCGGTGCGCGAGAGGCTGGCCGGATAAAGCTTCGGCATCGGCGGCGCGGGATCGATGATCCACTGCTGAGCGAGCGTGAAGCTCTTGCGCTCGCGTTCGTGCAGCAGGGAAGGCCCTTGACCGCCCCCGCCGTTTGACCCGTGGCACGCGGCGCAGTTTTGTGCGAACAGCGTTTTCCCGCGAACCGGATCCGGTGGGCCGGCAACGGCGCTGCCGGCTTTGGTCGCGTGCGGCGAAACCGATGCGGCGATCGCGCCCGGGGGAGCGACGCCGAAGCCCCATGCCGACGCGAAGGCCATTGCGAACAAGCTCAAGCCGCTGGCCCACCCGATGCCGGCGGCGTAGCGTTGTCCCGCGTAGCCGGACAGAAAGCCCAACCCGACGAGGCCGAGGTGTTCGACCACGTGGCCAGCCGGATGCACCTCGAACCACGTGTACTTCGACGGCCACATGAGCAGCATCGCCGCGATCGGTGCGAGCGTTGCCGTCAGCAGCCAACCGTAGTGACCGACTTGCGTATCGCGCGACGGCAACGCGAAGAGAACGCCCGCGAAAACCGCACCCGCGATCAGCGCCGAGTGCGCGAGATGGTGCTGGGCCGTCGGCAGGTCTGCCGCACCTAAGAGCGGCGGCAGCACCGCGCCTGCCACCGTGACGGCCAAAATAACCGCCGCAGTCGTTCGGCGCGAGTTCACAACGGCACGTGCGCGGGCTTGAGCCGCGCTAGGCGTAGCGCCTCGCTCGCGGCCAAGATAAAACCCGCGAGCAGAACGAGCGCGCCGATCGTCGCGATGTTTGCGAAGAACGGTCCGGGCGCAGGCTCGACGGCGTAGCGGCGCGGCACGCCCGCTGCGCCCGCCAGATAAAACGAGAGCAAGAACAGCGCCCCGCCGCCGAACATCCCGACGCCGACCAGCCAACGCACCAGCGCGCTGGTCTGCCCGCCGCTGCGCGCTTCGAGGTTCACGAACACCCAGCCCAGCGTGAAGAGAACGACGCCCTCGAGCAGATACGTGTGGAAGTGCCCGGGAACCCACAGCGTGTTGTGCAGGTCGACGTTGACCGGGATCGTCGCGTCCAGGACCGCAGCGAAGCCGCCGACGACCCAGCCGATCATACCGGCGAACAGGAACATCGAACCCAGCGTCCAGCGCATTCCCGAGCGATGCACCAGCAGCACCCCGCCGTACACCGTGACGACCACGACCGGAATCGCCGCCAGGTACGAAGCGATCTCGCCGATGTATTGCACCGATTGGGCTTGGGCGAAATCCATGTACAAGTGGTGGAAATATGCGATAATAACGAACGTCAGCGTGGCCCACCACGCAACGGTCAGCTGCACCGACGTGTGATAACTGCGTTTCGTGCACAGCGGCAGCCCCACGTAGATGCCGGCGACCGCCATGTACATCGTGAGATTGGCGAAAGTATGTCCAAACATATACGTGAGATTCTTGGCCCATAACGGGTCGAGTGCGACGGTGGGGTCGAGCCAATGGACGAGCAGCGCGATGCCGACCAGCAAGCCTGCCGTCGCGGCGATGAAGCCGTCGATCGCCGTAATCGCGGCGGCGAACATCTCGGGCGCCGGCGGTTCTTTTCCGCTCTGAACGAACGCGCGGTTGCGCAAAACGTAATCGATGCCCAGCATCCCGTTTAGGCCGCCGAAACGCACGACCAGCGCACCTAAGATCTGCGCGCACCAGATGGTGAAGCCGACCATCACGAGCAGCGTACCGATCAGCCAGGCCCCGGTCGCCCAACTCGGCCAGTATGTGCCGACGAACGGCAGCGGATAGAGCATCGTCCACAATGCCCCGTAGTGTCCAACGACCACGCTGACGATTACGGCTGCAACGCCTCCGACGAACAAACTAAAGGCGACGTACGCAACGCCTTCATTGAGCGGCGTCTCGCGGTTCACCAGATACCATAGCGTGCCCAGACCAGAGATGGTCAAAGCCGTGAGCATGCCGACGCCGTGCAAGCTCAGCAGCGAGTAGAACACGCCGGCATCGAGCGCGAACCAGGCGGCTTGCGAACCGCGCAGCAGAATACCCACGAGCAGCATCAACGTGAAGATCGACAATCCGCATACGATGTACGTCCACATCACGCGTTTGCCGCGACGATCGCCGGCGTCGTCGATTGCCGTACTCATTTGACGTCGAAACTTCCCTGCATCGCAGCATGCGCAATCCCGCAAAATTCTAGACAGCGCACCCTA
This sequence comes from Vulcanimicrobiota bacterium, assembly GCA_003168375.1. Taxonomy (GTDB): domain Bacteria; phylum Vulcanimicrobiota; class Vulcanimicrobiia; order Vulcanimicrobiales; family Vulcanimicrobiaceae; genus Vulcanimicrobium; species Vulcanimicrobium winogradskyi. The sequence continues at coordinate 166,546 of PMSI01000003.1, read as the reverse complement.
TACCGGCCGGGAACGGTAAACGTAACCGCGAGATGATTTACGTACAGCGGCATCGCCTGAACTTGAGTGATAACGCGTCCACCCGGATCGTAAATCCCGAAGCCGTGATTGACGTCTTTTGCCGTGACGTCGAAGACGACCGGCGTATCGAGCGGGACGACCGCCGGTAGCGTGAAGCCGTACTGCTGCGCGATGACCGAGTAGTGCCGGGCATTCACGGACGCCTGCGCCTTGCGGTACGGAAACGCGGGGATCGTGATCGCATATACGGCGAAGGCGACGATCAGCGTGCACCAGAACCAGTAGCGCCGAATTCCGTAACCACGCGCTGTGAGGTCCGACTGCGCGAGCGGGGTGCTCTGACGGTAGTTTGCCAGCCAAAGAAGCAAAACGATCGCGAGGACGGCAACCACCAGAAAAATCTTCAAAACGACGCTGCTGTCCAAAGTAAGCCTCCACGCCTGCATAGCGGACGACGAGTTGCGCGGCTTAGAAGACGAAACGCCGACTGGCTACCGTGTAGCGGTCGGGCGGCCCCCTTGCGCTTGATTTTTATCGATGCGCACCGGTCGCCTGTACGCTTGAATCGCAATGAAGGCAAACCCTCCTATTCGAGTCGAAGCCGGATGATTCCGGCAATTTTCGGCGGCCTCGGCAAGCCGGGCCGTCGGTTCGGCACGAGGTGAGGCGCGCATCGGCCTGCTGCGACCGTGGCTGACGACCTTGGCACCGATCTTGATCAGCTTCTCACGCAGCCTCGTGAGCGACCAATCCGCAATCACATCGGGAGTCGCGAGCGTGCGGAGGAAGTTCCCGAGATTGTAGGCCGACGTGTTTGGGATAATCAAGGGCATCTTCGGGTTCTGCAAAGTGCGCTATCGCGGCCTCGCGAAGAACACGAATCGACTTCACGTGCTGTGCGCATTGTCGAATCTTCTCACGCAGAAGAACCGACTATTGCGGCTGAAGACGGCGTAATACCGGGAAAGCCGGGCCGGAACCGCGTTCATCGGGCCGGAAGCGGCCAGTAAATGAACCGAAATGAGGCCAAGCCTATGCTCAGATCGGCGCGACGCCCATCCAGATTCGCCAACCTTAAATCTTCAGAGTCGCCCTAGGTGCTCGTGCGCCGTTAATGTAGTGTGCGACGTCTTGCCGCGCAAGTCGACGCTGGCCGAATCCCCTGAACGCAGCAAAAGTGGGACGCCTCGTGCTAATACGTAACGTTCGAACGCTGTGTTTTCGTCAAAGTCACGCAGATTTACAGTTCACCGAATGCTTTCGCCCAGCGTTCCGATAAAGCATAAAAAGTGTCGTCCGACTACGCCGTGGTGGCAGTCGGCTTCACCCGGGTCGGGTCGACCTTGACGCCGGGGCCCATCGTCGAGGTCAGCGTGATCGAGCGCAGGTACGTGCCCTTCGAAGCCGACGGCTTTGCGCGCACGATCGCGTCGAGCAGCGCGCCGAAGTTCTCGGTGAGCTGCTTGTCCTCGAAGTTCGCTTTGCCGACGATCGTGTGCACGATCCCCGTCTTGTCGAGGCGGTACTCCACCTTACCGGCTTTGATGTCGCGCACGGCCTGGGCGATGTTCGGCGAGACGGTGCCGGCCTTCGGGTTCGGCATCTTCTGGGCCAGGATGCGGCCCAGCTCTTTACCGATCGACGGCATCATGTCCGGCGTCGCGACCGCGACGTCGAAGTCGGCGAAGCCGCCCTTGACGCGTTCGATCAGATCGGCCTCGCCGACGACGTCGGCGCCGGCTTCCTGCGCAGCCTTCGCGGCGTCACCGCGCGCGAACGCGATGACGCGCACGATGCGTCCCGTGCCGTGCGGCAGGTTCACGGTGCCGCGGACGTTCTGATCTGACTTTTTCGGATCGACGCCGAGCTTGATGTGGATCTCGATCGTCTCGTTGAACTTCGCGGTCGCGTTGCGCTTCACGATCTGCGTCGCTTCGCTGGGATCGTAGAGGCGGTCAGCTTCGAACGCGCTCGCGAGCGCGCGGTAGCGCTTCCCGTGCTTTTGCATCAGGCGACGTCCACGCCCATCGAACGCGCGGTGCCCGCAACGATCTTCATCGCGGCGGCTTCGTCGTTCGCGTTGAGGTCGGGCATCTTGGCCTGCGCGATCTCGCGGACCTGAGCCTCGGTCAGCTTCCCGACCTTGTTCCGGTTCGGTTCTTTTGAGCCCGACTCGAGGCCGAGCGCGCGCTTGATCAGGAACGACGCAGGCGGCGTCTTCGTGATGAACGTGAACGTGCGGTCTTCGAAGACCGTGATTTCGACCGGAATGATGAAGCCTTCTTGGGCCTTCGTCCGATCGTTGTACTGCTTGCAGAAGTCCATGATGTTGAGCGAATAGGGGCCCAACGCCGGACCGACGGGAGGCGCAGGTGTCGCCTTCCCGGCGGGAAGAGCGAGACCGATCTTCCCGACGACTCTCTTAGCCACAGATTGTTCCTTTCGACAGGCTTCGTGCGGCGCAGCCGACCGAAGCCATCTCCCCCGCTGGTGAACACGCCGGCTGCCGGGGTGGGCAACCGAGCGCGGCCCCGCGTACTCCGAGGCGCAACGCCCCATCTTACCATGCAGCCCCGAGCGGGGACAACCCGCGGCCCGGCGGCGCTGACGCGGTTGCTGACCGTGAGTCGGTCGGGTCGTCTCGGCTCTAGGTCGCCCAGCACCCGGAAGGCCGGGCGACACACCCGTCGCTGCCGGCCCCACTCGCGATAGCGTGCCCCACCCGAGACCGCCGCGCAACGATTCGAGGCGCTTTGCGACCGTTTCGGTCTTAGATCGACGCCACTCGAGCAGCGACGAGATCTGCCAGCTCCAGCAACTCTCGCGCGCCCTCGAGCAGCGCGTCGCCGGCCGGGGTCAGTCGAACGTTGCGGTTGTTTCGCACGAAGAGCGGTGTATCGAACTCCACCTCCAGCTTTTGAATGATGCGGCTGAGCGGCGACTGCGCGATATGGATGCGCGCGGCCGCGCGGCCGAAATGCAGCTCCTCCGCGACGGCGACGAAGGCGTCGAGCTGCCTGAGGTCGAGCCGCGGCCGTTTGGCGCTTCGTTGTTCGAGATTCAACGATCCGAACCCCGAGCGTCGAAACCGTACGCGAGGAGTATCTCGCGCAGCTCGTTTTCGGCCGCGGTCCGCGTGATTCGATACCGCACGGCCACCTCGTCGATCGAGAGGCCGAGAAGAAAGTCCAGCAACGCCATGATGCCAACGCCACGTGTGTCCACCCCCGAACGCAACGGCTTCCCCTACATGGCGAGCGGCGGTACGGTGTCGGCCGCGGGCGCCGGCGCCGCGACCGCGTTCGCACCCGTCGCGGCGGCCGGCTCAGAGAACACGCGCAACATTGAGAGCACAGCAACGATCATGGGCGGCACCCTCCTTACGTGATGCCGCCCGACCGTAACGTGACCGCGAAAATGCGCTGCGGTCACGTTTGACTAGACGCTCCGTTGGAGCGCCGAGCCGTCCTACGTCAGCATGCCGATCCGCCGCGCGATCATCACCGCCTCGGCCGTCCGCTCTGCGTCGAACTTCGCCAAGATCGAACGCGTGTGGTTGTAGACCGTGTTGACGCTGCGTCCGCTCTCGCGCGCGATTCGCTTTGCTCCGTATCCCGCCGCCAACAGGCGGAGCACGTCGAGCTCCGCCGCGGTGAGCTGCACGGGAAGCTCCGCCGCCCGCCTCGCAGCGAACGCTCCGGCGAACAGCGTCGCGAACGCCCGCTGCCAGCGCGGCGCCGATGCGATTGCTCCCGACCGCGCAACCTGCACGAGATGTTCCTCGCCGCTGCCGGCGGCCATCTCAGCAGTGCGAAGCGTACGCCCGGCGCGGACGTTGTCGCCGACGAGCAGGCACGTTACCGCCGCCGCGACACGCGCGAGCCGTCGATAGCGCTTCTCGAACGCCGGCTCCGAGCTTCGCGGCCGGCCGAGGATCCGTATCGCTTCCCGGATCTCGGACCTGGCCGCCGCGTCGTCGAACTCCGCGGCGTGCGCCACGCCGATCAAGGCGGTGCACAGCGCCCGCTCGCCGCGGCTGCGGTCGCCCGCATCGCGCAGCACCTGCAGCACGGACATGAAGGCACGTTGGTCGGTCAACGATGTCAGCAACGCTTCCGAGAACGCCAGCGCGAAGTGTTCCGCGTACTGCGGCGGGAGGAGCCGGCGACGAATCTCGCGGCGGAGCACCGCGATGCGCGGCTCGTCGGCCGACTGCACCGCGAGCTCGAACTCGGCGACGAGCGCGGCGTGCAGGAAGGACGCGTCATCCGATCGCGCGGCTGCGATCCGCGCGAGACCGGCATAGTGGTCTGCTTCGGCGACATCGCCGGTGACGTCCGCATGGATGTTGTATAGAATCGAATACCCCGCCGCTGCGGCTCGCCATGCCGCAAGCCTCGAGGCGCCGGCGGCACTGCGCAGCGCCAACTGCATCGCGGAGTCGTAGTCGTGCAGATAGAACGCGACGCGCGCCAGCCGCTGCTCGAGCCGGAACCGAATCACCGCGTCCTCTTCCGTCTCGAGCAGACGCGTCGCGCGCTCGACGTGGGCGCACGCGTCCGACGACGCGCCCTCATGCGCCGCGATGTGCGCCCGGAAGACCGCCGCGGACGCGGGCCAGCCGTTGCTGCCGAGCGTCTCCGCAAGCGCCGCGATCTCGGACTCATGCCCAGATCGCATCATGAGGATGGGAGCCAAGACGTCGGCCGCGTACGAACCTTCAGCCCCGCCCGATGCAACGAGCGAGCGCAGTTGGCGGATCGCCGCATCGACGTCCCCATCGTACTGCGCCAAGACCGCGTCGAGCAGCCGACCCGCAGCCGACCTCGGGCCACGTTGCCGCAGAGCACGCGCGATCTCGTCGCGCGTCCCGATCGCCACGGTGTGGAAGGCGTCGATCATCAGCCCGGCACCCGTTTCGGTCAGGAACGCGCGAACTCCGGCCTCGGGCCGACGTGGCATGGAACCGGACGCTGCAAGCCGGGAACGAGCGCCCGAGAAACCCAAACTTGATGCGCATCACACTCGGGTCGCGTTTCGCTGATTCTTTACGCCCCGGCCTCCGCGCACAGGTTTTCGGAACCGAGATTCTTACTGCCAGGGAAACGGCGGAGGACGGCGATGGAGACGCTTCGAGCAGTGAGATTTACCGGCGCGCTCGATATGAGCAATCGCACCGAGACGCAGCAGATGCTCGACGCGATCGACGGTCCGTGCGAGCTCGATCTCGAGCAGGTGAGCTTTCTCGACTCGACGGCGATCACCGCGTTCGTCGAGTTCGCGCGACGCGTCGGTCCGCGCAGAGTGCGCGTCCGGGGTGCGACGTTTCAGTTCCGCCGCATCCTCGAGCTCGTCGGACTGACGCACCTCTTCGATATCGTCGAGGAGCGCGTGGGCGAACCCGTCTAGGAGCGTCCCGCGGCCCGCCCTCTCGCCCTGCCGGACGAGAAGGCGGGACCGGAGTCACGGCGTCGGAGCCGGCGACGGTGTCGGCGAGGGCGCGGGGGTCGCGGGCGGTTCGTAGGTCGCGAGGCCGCGGATGAAGTTCGTCCCCGGGTTCGGGGAGATGGTCCGCTGCGGCGCCGGTGCGCCGTTCGCAGTGGCGTCGAATACCGCGATCGTCGACGGCGACGCGCCGTCGATCGCGTTGAGCCCGACGTAGAGGCGGCCGGCGTTGTCGACCGCCATCGCGCTGATGTAGGTCGTCGGGAACGGTCCGATCGTGCGTGAGACGGTCGCCGGACCGCTCGCGGGGCAACTCGTGATCGCCTGGATGGTCGAGTTCGCGAGGTCGCCCTCGGTCCTCACCACCAGGTAGATCGCCTTGTCAGACGCGACCGCGAGCGGTCCGTCGCCGTAGAACGCGCTGACCGTGCAGTCCTCCAGCGTGTTGTCGACCGACGTCGCGTGGCGCCGGTACTGGCGGATCTCGCCGCCGCTATTGACGAGATAGTCGCGGCCGCCGCGGTCGGTCGCGAGGTAGAGGCCGGCGAATCCCGGCGGTCCGAGCGTGAGAGTGTTCTGCAGCGCTGCGCCGTCGGTCGCGAAGCGCTTGACGATGAAGCTGTTCGGGGTATTGTAGAGGATGTCGAAGCCGCCGAAGCCGTTGCGCGCCACGCCGTCGCCTTGCGTCCCCGGAGTCGCGTCGCACGCGACCGTGGTCGAGGCCGGCGAGCCGTTGGCGTCGGCGGGCTCGACGTCGACGCGGCAATGCTCGCCGGTGTCGTCGAAGTAGTTCTGCTGCACGTCGAGTGTGCCGTCCGCGTTCGTCGCGACCGCGGTCGTGATCCCTTGCTGCTCGGGATGCGGCGTGATCGACCGCGTGGCCGCCGCGTTACCCTTCGCGTTGAGCGGCAACGCGTACACGGTCGACCTCGTCGCGTAGTACAACGTTCCATCCTTGAGTGTCGACGTCGTCTTCTGCGCGCCGCCTTGCAGCGTTGCCGCCGTGCGGCCGTCAGACGGGACGGAGTGCGCGCCACCGCCGCACCCCGCGAGAATAGCGATACTGAGCGCCGCGAAAACGCCCCTCGTGCGCGACATCATGAAGGTACCACCTGTTCTAGAAGAACGTGAGCTGGATGCGCCGATACGTCGTCACCGCAGTACGCTTCGCCTGGGAACGTGCGGTAAAGTTTGAGTCCCGCTTCGCTGAGAATCGACGAACCTCGGCCACGCCGAGTCCTAGGGGCGGCGGCCGAGCTCCACGCCGAGCGGGGCAAAGCCCGTGCTCGAAGGCGGCGGTACGGCTGACGCGCCGTGCAGCGTCGTGAGCGTGATCCGGCGCGTCGCGCGGTCGACCCGCCGCACCAGCACCTCGATCGCTTCGCCGATCTCGTAGTCGGCCGGATCGGCGTCGCTGTCGCGAATGCTGCCGACGACACCCGGTGCGATCTCGACCTGCAGCCGCGGCTCTTTGGCGACGACTTTACCCTCGACCGTCGAGCCCTGCTTGAGCACGTTGGCGTGATCGCGCCACGGGTCGGGCAGCGCGTTCTTGCGCGAGAGCGAGATCTTTTTCCCGTTCTCGTCGATCCGCAGGACCTCGACCGGAAGGACGTCGCCGACCTTCACGACGTCCGACGATTTCTCGACGCGCTCGAACGCGAGCTCACGCATCGGGATCAACCCATCGACGCCGCCGAGGTCGACGAACGCGCCGAAATCCGCCAGCCGCACGACGACCCCTTCACGCACCTGTCCGACCGCCAGCGACCGCAGCAGCTCCGTGCGCTTCGAGCGACGCTCTTCGTCCGCCGCACGGCGGTTCGACACGACGATACGGCGGCGTGCCTGATCGATATCGATCACCTTGAGCGGTACCTTCGTCTTGACCAGCGTGTCGATCGCGGTCCCGATCGGCACGCGCACTTGCGAGGCCGGCAAGAAACCACGAATCCCGCCGACGTCGACGAGCAGGCCGCCCTTGACCGCCGTCGTGACCGTTCCGGTGAGCACTTCGCCGCTCTCGCGGGCCGCGACGACGTGCTCCCAGGCCTGCTGCGCGCGCAGACGGCGCTCTTCGTTCGCCGGGTTCGGCGGCGGCGGAGGCTTGCGCGCCGGCTCGCCGGTAGCGACCTCCGCCTCAGCAGGCGCTGCCGATGCCACCGGCTCGGCCTCGGCGATCGGCTCAGCCGGTTCGCCCAACGGGGGCGCGCCTGCCGGTGCGACCGGCTCCGCAGCCGCCGCCTCGGCCGGAGTCGCCGCCGGCTCGGCTGAGATGGGCTCCTCCGGCGGCGCCGCATCCGCTTCGACCGACACGGCCTCCTCTGCCGGCACTGCTTCGGCCGCTATCGGCTCCTCCGCGAGCGCCGCCGGCTCAGCTGGCGGCGGCTCCGCCACCGGAGCCTCAACCGCGTGCGGTTCGGGAACCGGCGCCTCGGCGACTGGGATCTCGGCCACCGGCGCCTCGGGCGCCGGTGCTCCGGCGCTCGCCTCCAGCGCGGGGGTCGACGGCCCCGCGGCGGCGGATGCAGCCGGTTCATCGGATGCGGTCGTGTGTTTGGACGCGTCGGTCTCGCTCATTATCGTTGCCCACGCGCTTCGCGCACCGGTCGGAAAAAACTCTCGAAACAAGCGAGGGGGGTTAGCGGATCCGTCGGCTCGTAGCCCGCTCGCGCGGGAACGGTCTCCGCGCCGATGATCGCGGCAGCCTTCGCACTGTCGGGATCGCTGCAGGTGCCCGCGGCGAACTCCCCGCCGACCGCCGAGACGATCCGGAAGTACTCGTTCGGGTCGCGGCGCTTCGCGCGCGGCAGCATCTCGGCGCAGTACGTCTCCTGCACCGCTTGGTGATCGCAGGCGCGGAAGAACGCCGGCTGCGCCTTCGCCGCGTCGTAACGATGGTTCTCGAACGCGTGCACGAGCGTCGCGGTGTCGGTCGTCCCGCTCGCCTCCACGAGCCGCACGACCACCTGTGCCGAACGAACACGGGACGGCACGGCGGCGGCGCTTACACCGAGCGAGGTCGCACCGGCGAGGAACGAGCCGCGAGTCGCCAAAGGACGCATCGTGCGCCACTCGAACCGAACCGCCGCCGCATTTCTTGCCGCCGCCCTTTTCGCCGTGCCCGGCGGTACCGTGACCGGCGCAAGCCTGGACAACCCCACCGTCCCCACCGGTGCCGGCGACGCGATCTTCGCCATCGGCGAGGGCGGGTTTCTCGAACCCGTCGCCGTCCGCATCCACGGCACGTTCGTCAACCCCGGTCCAACCGATGGACAGCCTTCCGACAAGCTGCGCATGGAAGCCAACGCATCGATCGCGACCAACGGCAACCACGTCCACGTGATCTTCGGCCGCCGCGCCATCGCGACGGTCCCCGCCAAGGTCGCCAACGGCAGCGCACGATCACCGTTCCACCGAGCCTGCACCTGGGCGTCACCATCGAAGCGCTCGCATCACCGACCCTCACCGGTCACGCCGCCTCAGCGCGCCGCGCCTTGACGCCGGCAGAACGCAAAGCGGCGCTCGCCCTCGCGACGTCCGCCCTCGGCAACGCCCCCACGAGCGCGCTCGAGGTCCGCAACCTGACCGCAATCGATCTCGGCCACGGCCCCGCATACATCGGCACGATCTTCGTGAGCGGAGCCGCGACGACGCACAAAGACCAACACCTGTTTTTCATCGCCGAGCGCACCAACGGCACGCTCCGCGCAACACTCACCAGCCTGCAAACCACCCAAAGCAACCCCGAGCTCACCGGCACCGGCGAAGCCCTCGTCGACGCGATCGACCTCGCCCCCAACACGCCCGCCGTCGTCACCCGCATCCTCGGCTACGACGCCCACACCTTCGCCATCTACACCCGCAAAGGCACCAGCTGGAAGACCATCTACACCGGCGGCGGCGTCGCGCTCTAAACCGTGCCTAGACCTTCTCGATCTGGTAGAACTCCAGCTCGACCGGCGTCTCGCGCCCGAAGATCGAGATGAGCGCGCGAACCTTTTCTTTTTCCGGCTGGATGTCGTCGACGATCCCGGTGAAGTCGAAGAACGGTCCCGAGGTGACCTTGATCCGGTCGCCCTTCGCAAAGTCGATCTTGAGTTTGGGCGTCTCGATCCCCATCTGCTTGAGGATCGTCTTCACTTCTTTGTCCTGCAACGGTACGGGCTTCTCACCTGACCCCGGCGAGCCGACGAATCCGGTCACGCCCGAGGTGTTGCGCACGACGTACCAGGACGCGTCGTCCATGTCCATCTCGACGAGCACGTAGCCCGGGAAGACTTTCTTGGGGGTGATCTTACGCTTGCCGTCCTTGAACTCGACCTCGTCTTCCATCGGGACGAGCACGCGGAAGATCTTGTCCTGCATGTTCATCGAGTGGATGCGGCGCTCGAGGTTCGCCTTGACCTTGTTCTCGTAGCCGGAGTACGTGTGGATCACGTACCACTTCTTGCGATCGTCGGTCTTCTTCTGAGCCGGCGCCGCCGGCGCGGCGGCCTGCTCGTCGGGCTCGGTGACCGCGGTGACGGTGGTGGTCGCGTCTTGATCCATCAGCGTGCGCCTCCGGTCAGCCAACCGAAGATGTAGCCGAGCGCGAGGTCACAGAGGTACGTGAAGATGCCCACGCCGACGACCAGCGCGATGGTCAGCAGCGTCGCCGCGATCCATTCTTCGCGCGTCGGCCAGGTGACACGGCGCATCTCGGCGACGATGCCGCGAACGAAGTCTCGGGTCCGCGCCGCGTTTGCCGCCCGCTGCGCGGGGGTGACGGCGGGACGCTTCGCCGGCTGACGAGTGGTGGGGGTCGACTTCATACTACCTTGTACCGCAGAAGATTGGCAGGGCGGACAGGACTCGAACCTGCAACAACTGGTTTTGGAGACCAGGACTCTACCAATTGAGCTACCGCCCTAGAGGGCACGGCGAGCTACCCGCCCGTACCTATTTGGTTTCCCGGTGGGCCTTATGGCAACGGCAAAAGCGGCAGTACTTGCTGAGTTCGAGCCGGGTCGAGGTTTTCTGCTTGTTCTTGAACGTGTTGTAGTTGCGACGTTTGCACTCGGTGCACGCCATCGTGACCATCACACGGTTCTCTTTTTTTGCCATCGTCGTGTTCTCGAAAGGGAGCCGGGACGCCGGGAAACATGAAGAAAACGGACGCGCGGTCCGTTCCGGCTGAGAGTGTAGCACAGCCTCCGGCGAGTGTAAACCGAAGGAGGCGGCCGGGTATAAATCACTTGACGACAGTGGCCTGGCGCGGTAGAATTAGGCATGGACAAGCAGCCCCTTCCCGACACGATGCTCGAAGCGGTCAGGCAGTTCGCCGATCCGCAGGTCGCGCACGACTTCTTCGTCCAGCTCCGCTGGCCGCATGGTGTCGCGTGCCCTCGGATGGGCTGCGGGTCGGCTGCGGTCGCCTATATGCCGAAACGTCGGCGCTGGTACTGCAACGAGTGCAAGCAACAGTTTACGGCCAAGCTCGGGACGGTCTTTGAAGATTCGCCCATCGGCTTCGACAAGTGGCTTCCCGCCTTTTGGCTCATCGCAAGCAACCGTAACGGCATCTCGTCCTACGAGATCGCGCGGGGGCTGAAGGTCACCCAGCGGACGGCTTGGTTCATGCTTCACCGCATCCGCGAGGCCATGCAATCTGACGCGTTCGACATGCTCACCGGGACCGTCGAAATGGACGAGGCGTACATCGGCGGCAAGCACCATAACAAGTCCCTGGCCAAGCGCCGCGAATTGCGCGAGCGCCGCGAAGCGCGTGGCATGACGAACGACCCCCGCGACGAGAAAACCGCGGTGTTCGGCATGGTGGAACGCGGCGGGCGTGTCCGCGCCTGGAAGATTCCGGGCGACGTGTCGCACAAGACGCTGCTTCCGAAGATGCGCGATAGCATTCACCACGACGCTACGGTCTACACCGACGCGTCGAACCTCTACACGCACATAAACGAATACTTTATGACGCACTCGTCGGTGAATCACTCCATCGAAGAGTACGTTCGCGGGAACGTCCACACGAATAACATCGAGTGCTTTTGGGCCGTGCTCAAGCGCACCATCGGCGGGACGTACATTCACGTCAACCCGCGTCACCTGGACCGCTACCTCTCCGAGCAAGTGTATCGCTTTGACGAGCGGCAAAACACGGACGGGCCGCGCTTTGCGAAAGCGGTAAAAGGCGCAGACGGAAAGCGGTTGACGTACAAGAGCCTGATCGCCAAGGCGTGATTCCGCAGCTTCAGAGTGCATGGGCGAAGCTAGAACGGGCCGACAAGCACATCTTCGAGTTTGGAGCTTGGGTTCAGACAACCTTCGCTGCCGACAGTTACACGGTCGTCAAAGAGACAGAGCCCGATGGACTGCACGAAATCCTGAAGATTCAATATCATACCCCGATTATTCCAAGTCCAGTTATAGCAATCGTAGGCGACGCTGTTCATAATCTGCGCTCCGCGCTCGATCATCTCGCGTGCGCCATCGCTTTGCGGCACAATCCGAACACTCGCCTGGAAAACATTGCGTTCCCCATCTGTAAGTCGAGAGAAGTGTTCAATCATTCCGGTACGCAGGGAAAGATACGAGTTTTGGGACCTGCCGGTGAAGCATTTATCAGGAGTTTGAAGCCATATGCGGGAGATGATGGAATTGGCTATTTCTGGACCCTGCATCGTCTTGACGTTACGGACAAGCACCGCGCACTTTTGACCACAGGTATCTTTGGGGCGGCAGACAGTATCGGCCCTGAAGCAGCGCGTGTGATCCAATTCAGCGCCAAGCGTGGGGACTGGCAAAGCCTGGAAAAAGACGTAGTAATCGCCCGATGGTGCGTTGGAGAACCGGAGCCCAACGTGTTCCAAATCTTCAATGTAGCGTTCAACGAGCCGGAGATTGTTGGAAAAGAGCCCGCCTTTGCGGTACTTATGAATGCCCGCGCGCTCGTCGAATGGACCCTGGGTGAGGCAGAACGCGATATAGCGTGGTGAGTCTAACCCTGCTTCTTCGGCTCCGGCTTCTCCGGCTTGGGCTTCGTCGCCACGTCCTTCGGGACACGTGCGATCGCCGCGACCAATTCTTTGAATCGCTCCAGCGGGATCAGAGGCTCTAACGGCTTGCGCGACGACATTGTCCGCATCATAGCACGCTTCGGAGGGGGTATCAGATGCCGAGTGGTTACGAGACGCAGATTCTTCATGCCGTTCAGGCGGTTGGAAACCGTCTCCAGGACATTGAGAAGCTTCTTTGGGTGATTGCGTGTTCTCAGGTGGTTCAGGCGGATCGGGCAAAAGGCGACGGGGGAGGACACCAATCTCTTGACCGAGTTCTTCAAGAAGTGGCCGCAGAACTGAAGATAGGAACCTAGTCCTTTCCGCTTCGTAGTCTGCGAGCATTTTCGCGCGCCAGTTAGCTGCCAGCGAGTCAAGATGATCTTTGCCTGGGGGTCGCGGCGGCCATCCAAAGGGATGCTCCGGTGGGCTCATCGCGCGCCCTCCCGGTAGGCGCGCGCCGCCCTGTCACCTAGGCAGGCTTCGCCCCTTAGGGCAGAATCACTGTCGTCAAGTATGTTATACCCAGGCGGCCACCCCGGAGCAGGACCATCCTTCGCCAGCCATGCCCTTGGAGACCGACGCCCTCTACGCCTGCCCCAGCTGTGGCGAGCGGAATGCCTTGGGGATCGACCCGACCGCCGGCCGCCGCCAGACCCTGGTCGAGGATTGCCCGGTCTGCTGCCGCCCGCTCGTCTTCTCGGTCGTGGTCGACCGCGACGGCGACGCGATCGTCGAGCGCGTCGAGCGCGAATAACTACACCGCGACGAGCGGAGACTCGACGACCCGGTTACGGCCGGTGTTCTTCGCCCGGTAGAGCGCGCGATCGGCACGCTCGACCACGTCGCCGATGCCGTCGGCCGAGCGCGCATAGGCGACCCCGACCGAGACCGTGACGGGCTTGCCGTCGGCATAGGCGAGGCCGCCCGCTTCGATCGCTCCGCGCAGGCGCTCGGCGACCTGGAGTGCGCGCTCGCGTGACGCGTCGCGCAGCAGCACGAGAAACTCTTCGCCTCCGAAACGGCCGGCGGCGTCGACGCCTCGGACGTTCTGGGCGATGATCCGGCCGATCTGCGCCAGGGCGCGATCGCCGCTCTGGTGGCCGAGCAGGTCGTTGATCGACTTGAAGTGGTCGACGTCGAGCAGGAGCACCGCGTAGCGGCCGCCGCTGCGAACGTGCGTCATCGCCTCGTCGAGCGCGCGAGCGACCCCGCGGCGGTTCGGCAGCCCGGTCAGCGTGTCGATGCTCGCCAAGGTCCGCGTCGCGGCGATCGCGCCGTACTCGCCGAGCAGCGGGCCGATCTCCGCGGCGGCACGCTCGTAGTCGCGCGATGCGACGAGCGGCGCATCTTCGGGCGTGCGGAACACGACCATTGCACCCCGCAGCCCGCCGTCCGCGTCGTTGGCGGCATACGCGTGGACCGAACCGTGCTCTTCGCGCTCGATCACGACGTCTTCACCGGTCACCTGGACCTCGAGCAACGCCCGGCCGCCGAGCCGCTCGAGGTCGCCCGGGACCGGCGCACCGAAGCGCATCAACCGCGACCACCGGTCGGTGCCCCCGCGCCCGAACGCGGCGATCTCGAGCGACTCGCGCACGATCCGCGGGTCGATCGACTCGAGCAGCGATCGCAGCTGCGGCTGCGGATCGGTGGCGTGCAGCATCGCGTCGACGGCTTGGCGCGAGAGCGCGAGCCGATGCACTCGCGCGTTGGCGCGTGCGAGCCGGTGCAGCAGCGCTCCGATCAACACCAGCGGCAGCATCAGCGCGACGCCGAGGAACGCGCCCTCGGCGGCGGCGACGTGCGCGACGCCGTACGCCCAGCACGTCTCGACCAGGATGGTGAGCACGGTCGCGCCGTCGGCCAGATGCCGTCGCCAGATGCGCAGCAGCGAGCGCGTTTGGCGCAGCGCGATCAGCGGATCCAGCCACAGCAGATCGACCGCGAGGACGTACGTCGCCGCGATGGCGGCGAACACCGCCAGCGCCGCCATCGACGGCGTCACCGCGGCGGCTCGCTGCAGCGGCCCGGCGACGATCGCCGCAGCGGCGAGCGCGGGGAAGCGCAGCGTCGCCGTGAGCAGCCGCTCCGGGAACGGATGGCGCCGCAGGCCCTGCGGCCGGACGAGCTGCGCGACCAGCGCGCAGCAAGCGGCCCAGAACCAGCCCTCGTGCGCGAGCACAGCGACGATCAGCGGGACGAGCAGCCCGACGCGGTCGCTCTCGGGCGTCGGCCGGCGGCTGCGCTCGAAATGGGCGGCGGGCGCGCGCAGCCAGCCGAGCGCCAGCGTGACGGCGAGCGCTCCCAGGAGGAAGGCGAGATCGTCCGGACGGAGCGCCCGCACGGCCGCGGATCCCCAGAGTACGATCGAGACCGCCGCCGCGAGCAGCGAAGCGGTGCGAACGGTCAAGTACGCGCGGCGAGCGATCACGCGAGCGGCGGCAGTCCCAGGAACGACCGGAAGACGTCGACCAGCCGGCGTTGTACGCGGCGGCGATCGCCCAGACGGCGTTCAATGAAGATGCTGATTTGCGATCGCCGCCGGTCGCTGCGGCGGCGCTCTTCGCGCTCCGTCGAGCGCCGGTCGGAGTCGTCCAAGGTGCGCGGACGTTCGCTACGCGCGAACAGCCGACATTCCGCGCGCGCCGCGCAGCGCCGTGGCCGCCCGGCGCAGCTTCGCACACCGCCCGCCGACCAGCCGGTCGATGTGCCGGTCGACCGACTCCGCCGTCGCCGCGCGGAACGCTTCGCGCTCCGAAGCGCTGAGCTCCGTGATCTCCATCCGCGTGCGCAGCCAGGCCAGCGCCTCACGCTCCATCTCGCGCGCCCGCGTGCGATGCCACGCGATCGCCTCGCGTAGCGCCTCCTCCACGGCCGGCCGATGTGCGCCGAGCGCCTCCATCGCCGCGGGGTTGGCGAACACGATCTGCGGCGTGTAGGTGTGCCCGCTCAGCGTCAGATACCGCTGGACGCGCGGGAGGTCGAGGCCGCGGATGTTGATCAGCGGGTTCTCCTGCGCTTGCGCATCGCCGCTGCGCAGCGCGTCGGCGAGTTTGAAATACGGCGACGTCGTCGCGATCGCGCCGAGCGCTTCGGCGAAGTACAGGTAGACCGGCGCTTCCATCACGCGCAACCGCAGCCCGCGCAGGTCCTCCGGCGCGCGAATCGGCTGCACGTTGCTGGTGAAGTGCCGCATCCCGTTTTCCATGTAGCCGCACGCGAGGAGGCCGACCGAGGCCGCATCGTCGAGGATCTCTTGGCCCGCTGGCGAGTCGAGCACCGCGACGGCGTGCTCGGGGCTGTCGAACAGGTACGGCAATTCCAGCAGCTGCGCCGCCGGCACGACGTTCCCCGCGACCGAGCTCGCGACCGAGGCCAGCGCGAGCTCGCCCGAGATCAGGTCGTCGAACGCGTTGACCTCGCCGCGGCCCTTGCCGGTGTACGGGATCTCGAGCTCGACGGAGATCGCCCCGCCGGTGCGCTCGCGCACGAGCGAGGCGAAACGCTGCCAGGCGGCGGCCGACGGAGAATCGTTCAAGATCGTCGCGACGCGCAGGACGTCGGGACGGCGCACGATCGGCGCCGATGTGACGCTGCTGGTGAGCCGTTTCAAGTGGTGGGCCAGCGCGTTGACCGAGAGCGTGCTCTCGGCGGCGGCGGTATGATGCAAGCGCGAGATCTCAAGGACGCCGCGCGACGCGCGTTCGAGCTCTTCGGTGCTCGATGCTTGCGCGGCGATCGTGCGATCGACACGTTCGAACGACGCGGCGACGCTCCCCACGGCCGAGGCGATCGACGCCAGCGCCTGCTCCGCAACGGACGACGCACCGGCGCCGAGCTGCGCGGCGTCTTCCGTTCCGCGCGCGACGTCGGTCGCGTTGACCGCTTTGGCGGAGATCTCACGCAAGAGCATGTTCATCTGCGAAGTCGCCGTGCGAGTCGAGTCGGCGAGCTTGCGGATCTCCGCCGCGACGACGGCGAAGCCGCGCCCATGGACGCCGGCGCGCGCCGCTTCGATCGACGCGTTGAGCGCCAGCAGGTTCGTCTGCTGGGAAACATCCTCGACGAACGCGACCGCCTCGCTGATCCTGGTGCTGACGCCGAGCAGCTGCTCGATCGCTTCGGCGCCGGCCCGGCTCTGCTCGGCCAGCCGGTCGACGGCTTGGGTAAGCTGGGCGATTTGGGCGGAGGCGATCCCGAGCGAGGAGTTCGCATCGGCGACGTCGTCGCGGACCGCACGGACCACGCCGATCGTGGCGGCGAGCTCGCGCGAGGCCTCCTGCGTCGTCTCGACGACTTCGCGCAGGGAGGCCGCCTGCTGGCGTGCGTTCGCGGCGATCTCCTTCGTGATTCCGCGCAGGTGGTCGATCGCCACGGACATCTGCGCGGTGAGCGCCGCCAGTTCGTCAGCTTCCATCCACTACTCTATCGGTCGGGCGAGCCGGGTAAGCGGCCTTCTCGCGCGTTAGCCACAGTAAAAATCCAAGCAAGCCTTTGTTAACCGGCTGTGTCGGCTCGCCCCTCGTCCGATGCTATCGCTGTTCGGCGCGCTCGCCGCAGGGGCGATCAAGATCGAATGGCTGGAGCTCGGCGGCGGCTTCCTGACGAAGCACCTCGCCTTCTTCTTCGTTCCCGTCACCGTCGGCGTGATGGGGTTCGGCGCGACGTTCGCGCGCGCCGGCGCGGGTATCGGCCTGATCGTCTTCACGGTCGGCGCTATCGTCCTCACGATCGGCGCGTACCGCTTTGTCGTCGTCGCCCTGCTGCTGCTGGTGCGCATCGACGTCGACGCATACGAGCCGGAGAAGACGTTCATGACCTTCCTGCTCGGCCCGGCGACGGTGGCGCTCGCGATCGTCTGCGCGCACGCGTTCCGGCTGGGACAACTTCTCGAAGCGACGCTCGCGGCGAAGTCGACCACGACGGCGATTGCGATCGAAGTCGCCCGCATCGTGCACGGCGATCCCGCGCTTGCCGCAGGCTTCGGCACCGCGCAAGCCGCGACCGAGAGCGAGCTCTCCGGGGCCGTCGCCGGCGTCTCGCTGGGCATCGGCGCGATCCTGACCTCAGCCTTCGCACCGCTGCCGCTGCGCATCTTCGGCAGCGAAGGAATTGCAGCCGGACGCTTAGCTCCGGCGCGCGCCGCGTCCGCGCAGCGGCAGAGGATGTGGTGCGCCCGGGCGGACTTGAACCGCCAACCTCGGCCTTAGGAGTGCCTCGCTCTATCCAGTTGAGCTACGGGCGCGCGCATCGGACGTTCCCGCCTCGCAAGGACGGCTCATGCCGTCACGGGCCGTCCATCCACTTGGTATCTTCGGCGTGCCAGAGCGGCCCCAGCTCGTGCTCGGCGACCGCCCCGGCCCACACCTCGATCGTCGGTGCGACCTCGCCGGCCGGCGTGCGGAGTTCCTCCGGCGCGCTCTTGGTGAACGCGACCACGATCGCGTGCGTCACCGCCGGCAGCCGCCAGCCTTCCTCGAGGCAGCTGATGAGCAGCGCCCGCAGCATCAGCTTCGGGAGCGGCTGCGTGAGATAGGCGAAGTCGTACGAGGGATTGCGGATGACGGCGATCGTCCGCTTCGCCTCGTCCGAGATCTTCGGTTTGCCCCAGGCACGAGAACCGTCCATACCCATACCTTCGGCATCCGGCGAACGAGTGCGCCCATCGGGCCGGGGCGGGACCGCCGCGTAGCGAATGGCTGGTGATGCAGACGCAGACGGGCTCAGCTGCCGCCATCAAGCACATCCCGCCGATGAGCACCGCCCCCGCCGGCTTCTCGATCGAGAACGACCTGCCGCGCGGCTTCGCCGCGTTCTACCTGCCGCTCCACGAGACGTTCACCGCGCGTCAGCAAGACCTGATCGCGACGCGCCGCCGGGTGCTCGAGGCTTCCCAGCAGGGCCGCAAACCACAGTACCTGCCGGCCTCCGAAGCGCAAGGGGACTGGCGGATCGAGATCCCCGACTGGGTTCGCGACCAGCGCAACCAGATGACGGGCCCGGCCGACGACCACGAACTGTGCGTCAAGCTGCTGAACTCCGGCTCGCCGGCCGTCATGGTCGATCTCGAAGACTCGATGGCGAACGAGTTCCCGCTGACGCTTCGCGGAATCGACAACACGATCGCGATGTACTACGGCGAGCTCACCTACGTCGACAAGAAGCGCGGCGGCAACGTCGTTGGGATCAAGCCGTCGAACACCGTGCTGTGGACCCGCGTGCGCGGGCTGCACCTCGCGCAGGCGGGGATCTACGAGGAGCCCACGTCGGCCGCGCTGTTCGACCTCGCGCTCCTCGTCTACAAGCTCGACTTCGCGCGGCTGAAGCACCCGCTGGCGATCTACATCTCGAAGTCGGAGTCGGCCGCAGAGGGCCTGTGGTGGCGCGACGTGTTCCAAGCCGTCGCCGTCGCGAAAGGCCTCGACGAGCACGCGATCAAGGCGATGGCGCTGGTCGAGGCGTTCCCGTTCGCGTACGAGATCGAAGAGTTCGCGTACAACCTGCGCGACCATCTGCTCGGACTGAACCTCGGCCGCTGGGACTACATGGCCTCGCTGATCGACTACAATCTCGAAGACCCGAACTGGGTGCTCCCCGATCGCAACACGATCCCGCACGACGTCGCGTTCTTCCAGAACCTACGCGAGCGGATCCCCGAGGTCTCACACCGTCACGGCTTGCTCGCCGTCGGAGGGATGACGGCGCTGTTCCCGGATCGCAGCAACCCCGAGCTGAACGCGCGCGCGCTGGCTGTGCTCGAACAGGACAAACGCAACGAGTCCAACGCCCTCTTCGACGGCGCGTGGACCGGCCACCCGGACCAGAACACGATCGCGGTGGCGCAGTTCCCCGCGCCCAATCAAGGCTTCAAACGCAAGCCCGGCGCGAACGCGACGCCCGACCTACTGCCCTCGATCGAGGGCGTCGGCCAAAAGACGGAGACGGGGACGCGCGCCGCGGTGCGCACCGTGATCCGCTATCGTCACGGCTACCTGAGCGGACTCGGCGCCTCGCTGCTCGACGGCTTCATGGAAGATCTCGCGACCGACCGCATCTACCGCCTGATGATCGCGCAGCGTATTCGGCACGGCATGCACAGCGCCGCCGACGTCACGCGCTTTTTCGGCGAGGAGCTCGCGAAGCTGCTCTCCGAGCCCGCGGCCCAGGACCCCGCCGAAGCGGAGAAGTTCCGCGAGGCCCGTCGTCAAAGCGAGGCGATGATCACCGAGGGCTATCACGACCCGATCTAACGCCTCCCTGCCGAGGGTGTCACGAACCTGATCGAGACGACCGGCGTCGACCTGCGCGCGCTGCTGGAACACGCGCCGGCGATCCTGTACGTCGCGCGCCCCGACGGCACGATCGCGTTCGCGAACGGCGCGTGGGAACGGTTCACCGGCGTCCCGGTAGCGATGGCGCTCGAGCGTGGCTGGGCCGACGTGCTCCATCCGAGCGACGCCGGCTGGGTGATCGACGCCTGGCTGCAGGCGATGACCGCGGTGACGCCGTTCCGCAGTGAGTTCCGCATCCGGGACCGTGACGGGGAGTACCGCTGGGTGATCTCGCACGCGGTGCCCGCGCTCGGCGCGCACGGCGAGGTGACGTGCTGGTACGGCACCGTCCTGCCGGTCGACGAGCGCCGGAACGCCGAGCAGGCGCTGGCGATGCTCGCCGACTCCATCCCGCAACTCGTCTGGGCGAGCGACGCCGACGGCAACGCCGTGCACGTCAACCGGCGCTGGCTCGAATATACCGGCGCGTCGTTCGAGGACTCGCTCGGCACGGGCTGGGGGCAAGCGCTGCACCCGGACGATGCTGCCGAGGCCGTTGCCCGCTGGACCGCGGCGGCCGATGCCGGCGCGGTCGGACCCGAGCGGCCGTACCGGCTGCGGCGCCACGACGGCGTGTATCGCTGGTTCGTCCTACGCGCCGTCGCCGTGCGGGACGAGAACGGCGCGATCGTCCGCTGGTACGGGACGAGCACCGACGTTGACGACGAGTATCGCGCCACCCAGCGCCGCGCGATGCTCGACCGGCTCGGCCTCGCCTTCGCGGAATCGCTCGAGTACGAGCGCACGGCGCGCACCGTTGTGTCGGCGATGTGCGAAGACTTCGCCGACTTCGCGTTCGTCGACGCCTTCGACGCCGACGGCCGGCTGGAACGCATCGCGGTCGACGCCGGACGGCTGGCATCCGACGGCGAGCCGCTGCGGACATTCGCTCCACCGCCGGAGGCGCGCCAGCATCCGATCAACGTCGTGCTGAGCACCGGCAAGCCGATGATCGTCGCGAACTGTGACGAGGCCTGGCTGCGCTCGACGACGTGGAGCGAGCAGCATTTCGCGTTCGTGAGCACGCTGCCGCTGGCGTCGATCGCCTACGTCCCGATGATCGCTGCCGGCGAGCGCGTCGGCGTGCTGACGTTCGGGGCTGCGGCCGGGACGGGGCGCAGCTTCTCGCAAGCTGATCTCGTCGACGCGCAGGAAGTCGCGCGGCGCGCCGCGGTCGCGCTCGCCAACGCGCGGCTGTACCGCGACTTGGCGGCCAGCGAGGCACGCTATCGCGGGATCATCGACACGGCACAGGAAGGCGTCTGGATCGTCGATGGCGACCACCGCACGCGCTACGTCAACGCGCGCCTGACGGAGATCCTCGGCTACGAGCCGGACGAGATGTACGACCGGCGCATCTTCGACTTCATCGAGCCCGCCGAGCGCGAAGAGGTACGGCGCGAGCTCGCCCAACACCAGACGCAAGCCGGGTACCGCGGCGAGCTGCGCCTGATCCACAAGGATGGCCGTGCCGTGTGGGCGATGGTCGCGTCCAACCCGCTATTCGACCCGGGCGGCGCGTACGCCGGATCGTTGGGGATGTTCACGGATGTGACCGAGCGGAAGGCGATCGAGAAGCAGCATAGCCTGCTCGCCGATGCCGGTGAGATTTTGGCTGCGTCGCTCGACGTCGAACGCACGCTGCCGGCGCTCGCCGAACTCGCCGCCGGGTGCTGCTCCGACGTCTGCTTGATCCACCTGCGCGATCGCAACGGGAAGCCGCGCTTGGTCGCGGCGTGGCACGCCGACCCTGCGCGCCACGCAACGGTCGCCGACGACGCCAGCGTGCTGCGGCGTGACGTCGCCGTCGCGATCGCCACGGGTGAACCGATGTTCCAGCCTCGACTCGAGGGCGAGCGCTGGACCAAACTCGACGCGCGGTCGCTGATCATCGCTCCGCTCGTCGCGCGCGGCAGCGTGCTGGGAGCGATCACGCTGCTTTCAGCCGGACCCTCGCGACCGCTCGGCCCCGATGAGGTGCAGTTGGCCGAGCTGCTCGCGAAGCGCGCCGCCGTCACCGTCGACAACGCGCGGCTCTACGGTGAGGAGCGCCGGCTCGCGCGAATGCGCGAGATCATCGCGCGCGCGAGCGAGGTGCTGACCAGCTCGCTCGATCTCGGCGTGCTGCTCGGCCGCTTCGCGGACGTGCTGATCGCCGAGCTCGCGGACGAGGTGACGATCGCGCTCAATCCCGACCGCGCGGTCGTACGCAGGCGCGCGGAGCTCGATGCCGACGCCTCCAGCGTGCGCGTCCTGCTGCGCCACCGTGACGTCGAGCTGGGCAGCCTGACGCTGCGCGGGCGCGCGGCGTTCTCGCCCGATGACGCCGCGCTGCTCGGCGAACTCGCCACGCGCGCCTCGGTCGCGATCGAGAACGCCCAGCTGTACGAACGAGAGCATCGCGTCGCCGTGACGCTGCAGCGCGCGATGCTGCCCGCGATCCTTCCCGCCGTCGACGGGCTCACGTTCGACGCAGTGTATTTCCCGGGTGCGACCGAGGCGGAGATCGGCGGCGATTGGTACGACGCGATCGCGCTTCCCGACGGGCGCGTCGTCGTGTCGATCGGCGACGTCACCGGTCGCGGGCTCACCGCCGCGGTCATCATGGGCCGGATGCGCCAAGCGATCGAGACGCTCGCAACCTACGAGACGGATCCGGGCCGACTGCTCGACGCCGCCGACAAGGTACTGCGCCGCGCCCATCCCGACGCGATCGTGACCGCGCTGGTCGGCGTGGTCGACCGGGCAGCGCGCACCCTCGCGTACGCGACCGCGGGCCATCCGACGCCGATCGTGCGAGCGCCGGACGGCACGACGCGTCAACTGCCGGGACGCGGCCTTCCGCTCGGATTGCGCGACGGCTATCAGCCGGCGGCGGCCAGCATCGTGCTGCCGCCCGCGTCGCTGGTCGTCTTCTTCACCGACGGTCTCGTCGAGTCGACGCGCAACATCGCCGAGGGCGAGCGCCGCGTCTTTGCCGCGTTGCACGATCGCACCGTCGCGGAGGCCAACGCGCCGGCGGCCTCGCTGGTCGCGCGCGTGCTGGACGACGGCGTGCGCGACGACGTCGCCGTTCTCACGATGCGCGTCTCCGACGCGCCGGCCACTGCGCCCGGGTGGACGCTGCGTTGGCGCTTCGACCCGCGCGAGGCCCGCCGCACCTATGAGGTCCGCGACGCGCTCGTCGAGACGCTCGGCTCGTTCGGCCGCGACGTCGACGTCCGGGCTGCGGAGGTCGTCTTCGGCGAGCTCGTCGGAAACGCGGTCCGGTACGCGCGCGGTGCGATCGACGTGGAGGTGAACTGGGAGGATCCCGCTGCACCCGTGCTGAGCGTCGTCGACGGCGGCCCCGGCTACGCGATGCGCACGGCGCGCCCCTCGCACGACGCCGAGTCCGGCCGGGGCTTGTTCCTGATCTCGCAGCTCACGCGCGAGTTCACGGTGACGAACCTCGGCGACCGCGGCGCGCACGCGCGCGCCGTCCTGATCGCGCGCGCCTAGGTCAAAGCGCGTCAGCCGACGACGGTGCCGCTCAGCTCGCCGAACCCGACGCGCGCCGCGCCGCGCACCGCCCGCCCGCGGATGACGACGGTGTCGCCGTCCTCGAGGAATCCGCGCGTCTCCCCGCCGGGCAGCGCGATGCGGTTCGCGCCGCGCCGGGTGAGCTCGAGCAGCGAACCCTCCGTGCCGGGATCCGCGCCGGAGATCGTGCCGGTGCCGAACAAGTCTCCGGGACGCAGGTGCGCGCCGTTCGAGGTAACGTGCGCGAGCTGCTGCGCGAGCGTCCAGTACATCCCGCGCAGGTTCGTGCGTGCGACCGTCAGCGGCGGGTGCCCGTGCGTGCGCATGCGCTCGGTCTGCAGCAGCATCTGCAGCTCGACGTCGTAGGCCCACGACTCGCGCGACTGCAAGTACGGCAACGGCTCCGGATCGCGCTGCGGCTCGGCGGCGCGGAACGGATCGAGGGCGTCGAGCGTCACGATCCACGGCGAGATCGATGTCGCGAACGACTTGGCGAGGAACGGCCCCAGCGGCTGGTACTCCCACGCTTGGATGTCGCGCGCGCTCCAGTCGTTGAGCAGCACGTAGCCGAAGACGTGCTCGCGGACGGCGTCCGCCGGAATCGGCTCGCCGTGGACGCTGCCGGGTCCGGCGATCCACCCCATCTCGAGCTCGACGTCGAGCATCGCCGTCGGTCCGAACGACGGCGCCGCCGCATCGGCCGCCTTGACCTGGCCGTGCGGTCTGCGCACCGGTGTCCCGCTGACGACGACCGTCCCCGAACGACCGTGATACCCGATCGGAACGTGACGGTAGTTCGGCGGCAGCGGCTCGGCGCCCGGCCGCAGGATCCGACCGACGTTGGTCGCGTGCTCGAGCGAGGAATAGAAGTCGACGTAGTCGCCGACCGCGATCGGCAGGTGCATCGTCACGGCGTCGCGCGGCAGCATAGCCTTCGCGACCGCACCGCGCTCGTCGTCGTTCGCCGCCGCGCTCAGCAGATGGCGCAGTCGCGCGCGCACCGCGCGCCACACCGCCGGACCTTCGGCCAGGAAATCGTTGAGCGTCGCCGCGCCGAGCAGCGACTCTGCGTCCAAGCGGCCGCTGTGGACGAGCGCATCGAGATCGACGACCTTGTCCTCGAAGGCGACGGCGGGACGTTTGAGCGCGTGACCTTCGTCCGAGATGATGCCGAACGGGAGGTTGTCGATCCCGTAGTCGCTCGGATCGATCACGACACGATGCCGAGCTCGCGCAGGTCGTTCACCGGCTCGTCGAAGCTGCAGCTGCCGAACGCGACGCAGCGCGCGCGGGCTGCCGCGATCTGCCCGGGCTCGAGACGGACGTCGCGCCATGCGGCGTGCACCGGGTCGACGACGAACGCGCGCGGATCGGTTTCGGCGAGCACCTCGGCGACGCGCGCCGCGTCGAGCGCACCGGCGTGCAGCGCGGCGCCGGCGAAAAAGACGTTCAGGAAGCCGTGCGCTACCGTGCCGCCGCCCGCAGCGTGCTCGCCACGGACGGGATGGTGCAGGCCCGCGGTCGCTTTCCACGGCACGTCGTGCGCGTGCGCGGCGACCAGGAACGCCGCCAGGTCGTCGACCGACGGGGTCGCGCCCGCGGCCGCACCGCCGCAGCGCACCTTCGCGCCGATCGTGACGTTTGCAGGCGCCGCCGCCCGCGCGTCCGCGAGCACCGTGAGCCAGCTCTCGGGCGTGGCGTTCCAGCCGGCGTCGTATGCGGACTCGTACCAGAACGCGATCTCGGCGCTCGGGTAGCGCTCGACGATATCGGCGACGATGCGCTGCATCGCCGCGCTGTCGAGCGCGACGTTCGGCAGGCGCGCCTCGAGCGAGGAGACGGTCACGCCGTCGAGCCCGGTGAGGCGGTCCACGCGGTGGAGGTCGGCACGGACGGTGTCGCCCTTCGCACCCGACGCGCCGGAGTCGAGCACGACCGAGAGGTCGAGCGGCTCGTCGGCCGCATTGCGGGCCGCGGCGAGCTCCTCGAGCCGCGACGCCGGGGCGACGAAGCGGCCGGCCACCCACCAGTAGGCGCTCTCGCGGAGCCGCGCGTGCGCTCGCAGCGCCGCCCGCATCGGCAGCGCGGCCGGCGGAAAGAGACTCGCGTCGTCGATCAGGCGTTCAAGCAGCGCGTGCTTCGCGCTATCGGTCGAGACCGCTGCAGGCATGAGGTCTACGACTACTCAGGAAAGCGACGAGACCCTCTGGTAGGGAGGGTCTCGGTAGCATCTGGAGCTGGCGGTGGGGATTGAACCCACGGTCTCCTCGTTACCAACGAGGTGCTTTACCGCTAAGCTACGCCAGCTCGAAATCGCGCGCCCAGCGGATGGACTTGACCATATTATTCCGCGGCGGCGACAGGCGAAGATGAGCTCTCGTAGCCGTCAACTCCTTCTCGGGCAACAGGTAGACCTTCTCAGTCCCCGGGCAATAGACCGCCAGATACTCGATCTGCCCGAAATAGGGGCGCGAAGTCCCGCCGCGATGGGCATGCGAACTCGAACAGCTGTAAAGGATGACATCGCCGCGCAGCTGGCCCGTCTTGACCTGCACGCGCGAAAACGTCTCCCCGTCATCAATGACGAAATCGTAGCGTTGATTTTCCCCAAACGGAATCAGCACTTTGTAGCCTAGCTTCGTCAAGGCGACGATCGCATGGAGCTCTGAGATGTCGCCTATTTTCTTCGTGTTGCGCTTCGCCCCGTTGCCGGTCAGCGGCGTCAGTTCATATCTAGCTTCGAACTCTGGCGTGAGTTCGAATTCTAACTGGCAGTCGCCGCACTCGTCATCGATCAAGAACGACACGCCCGGGATCGCTTGATAACTCATGTACTCATGCTACGCGCGCACCGTGCCACCAGTGCGGCACAGTGCGCGCCCCGCAGAAAATACTACGTTCTGTCAGTTTCCGTGATGGCCACCGTCGTCGTCTCAGTGATGCCAATTGCCGCTGTCATCTTCGCCTTCGCCGTTGCCGCGCTCGAATGTATAGAGTGCCGTGTTAACGCCGAGGTTGTCGCACTGTGCGGTGATCGGCTGCGTCGCGACGACGTCGTCGGCCGTTGCCCTCCAGGGGCGGGACGGGTCAACGTGCAGCTCACGGACGGACTGCACAACCGCATAGTGCGCAGTGTGTCGGTCGCGAAATCAGGTGGCCGGGTCGTCGCGCGGACCGTCCAGGGCGAGCGTCGCATTCTCGACTCGTGCCGCGTCATGGCGTGGGATCGCAGAATTGAGCAGGCGCTCGGTCGCCGCGACGCGGGATGCCGCGGCCGGTCGGTGCGAATCAATAGGCGACGATGTCACACGAACGGGACCATGACCGGATTCCAAGCCGCCTTACGGGAGAGACAGCCCGGGAAGCGGTCGACTCTTTTGGTGGATACCTCTACCAAGGGTGGCAGTCCCTGGTCGCGTGGCTCGAACTCACGGACGACTCAGACGTACTGTTTCTTGAAGGCGCTGAGGACATCGAGAAACTGCGACGATCAGGCGCGGACGTCATCCAGGTTAAGCGCGAAGCGGGCAACGTCACCCTGAAATCACGTAAGGTGCTCGAGTCAATCGGGCACTTCTGGGGTCACGTCGCGCGAAACCCTGATCGCGCGATACGCTTTTCGTACCTCACTACTGCGGACATCGGGCTCGAGAAAGGCAATCCGTATGGGTTGAACCGCCCGGGATTGGTGCTTTGGGAAGAAGCCCGCAGCATTGACGATCCCGCCCTATGGGTGCCAATCGTTAGTGCCATCGCCAGCGCGCTCTCAAACGAAGAAGCACTACCAGTAGTTCTGCGAACATTTCTCGCAGCTGCAGGTCCACAGGAAATTCGCGAACGGCTTTTTATTCCATTCGCCTTCGACGTCTCGGCCGCGCAGCCGGCCGATTTACGTCACCGTGCTGAACGCGCTCTTGCGCGGTACGGCTTGGGGAAGGGTTTTAACACCGCACAATCACTGCAAGCCCTATCGCGGCTCTTTGATCGCGTCTTGGAAGCGGCAGTGGCACGCACTGACCGGTTCCTGGACCTACTGGAACTGCGCATAACGTTCGAGCAAGCAACGTCAGTCCCGATCCCTATTAACAGCGCGCTTTTCGCGTCAGGGATGCGCACTCCACACGTCCCACAAGAACAACCTGTCCTCGACGAGATGCCGCCCATGCCTCCGCGATACTGGCGGCGTCCGACGTTGTTCGAGCCGATTGCCGCAAGGGTAGACGCGCATGGCCTGGCCTTCCTCGTTGGCTCTTCGGGCACCGGGAAGACCGGATCAGCGTTGGATTACGCTCGCAGCGTCGGCGGAGACTGGCGGCGCGTAGACTTGCGCAACCGCAATGCGGATGAATCCGAACGGGTTCTCCGGGTAGCAGTTCGCCAGGCGCAACAGAGCGCCGAGGCCTACAGCCTCCTAGTCGACGACCTCGATATGTCTGGGGATGCGGCACGACTTGGCCGCGCTCTGAAGATGCTTATTGACGAAGTGCGCGGCGTCGGCGCTCGGGTGATCATCACATCATTCTTGCCACCACCGCCAAGCGTGCAGACGGCGACTGAGACGAACAACGACTTCGTTGTAAACATGGAGAACTTTAGCGAGCTAGAAGTCGCTGCATTTTTAGAGTCCCAAGCGGCGCCCGCGGATCGCGCCGCTAAGTGGGGACGCATTATATTCGCGACGACCGCGGGACATCCAACGCTTGTCGCGGCGCGAGCTGCCTCTCTGATCGCGAGCGCATTCCCCGAGCCTACCGTCGACGACATCTTCGAGGCGCCTCGGGAGGTCGGCGACGTCATGTCCGAGGCTCGCAGGTTTATCGCTTCACTCAATGCGCCAGATCGCGAGCTGCTGTATCGTCTGAGTCTCGTTACGATGACGAACCCGCGCAGAGAGCATGTCGTCGCTCTCGCGGCGACCGAGGTTCCCCCGGAGGGCGCCATAGCGGCTGCAGGCACCGTTTTCGATCGCCTCGTCGGCCCCTGGATTGAAGCCCTCGGCAGCGAGCGGTATTCGGCTTCCCCGCTTATCTCTCGCGCCGGTGAATACGCGTACGACCCTCAATGGGTCAAGCGGACGCATTCCGCTATCGCGCGCTCCTTGCTCGTGCGTGATCCCGTTGACATCCGTGACGCTGTGGCCGCCATACTTCATGCGCTATGGGGCGAGGATGCGAGCACGGTCGAGGGGCTGCTCATGTCCTTCGTGCAGCGTGTCGACGAAGACTTCTGGCTTGCCCTATCGCGCACGAATCGCTGGTTTGCCGCGATAGGCATTGATGTTCCGCCAATCGCTGGCCTTCAAAATACGGCTGCGTTGTGGCTTCTGCGATGCGCTCAATACCGGGTTGCGCGCGTAGCGAACGCTGCCGACCAGGCGCGGAAAATTGTGGCTGCGTTCGAGATGGAGGCCGGCTCTATGGCCGATTCTCCGTTCAGACTGATGATGCTGTACTCGTTCTACGGAAACGTCGTAATATATCCGGCCGAACCAGTTCCGGCCATGATGGACCACGCGTTTCGCTGGATAGAGGTAGATGCGCAGTTGCATCGCGAGCAGCCGGACATATCGGGTCTCGTTGAAGACATGTTGGTGAACTCTGCTGATGCATGCGGCGACGTTGCGTACTGGGCAGGTACAAACATATTTTCTGGCGTTGCAACTCAATCCGATCTCGAGTCCGTTGCGGAGAAGCTTCGCCCTCAAGATCCAGATGTCGCTCGACGGTTCCTTGGCTTCGTCAGCGTGCACTCTATGATATGGCGCGGCGTCGCAGCTGGACTGGTGGCCAATGAGCACGCAGCCGACGAACCCGACTTCGCATCCCTCGGTCGCTCTCTTGAGCGGTTTGCGGTGTTCGTGAGCTCGTTAGGACTCGACTCCTTCGCGCTCGAATGCTATACGAGCACCGCGCGCGTGTTGGCCGAGTTCGCGGACGATCCCACAAGTGCGACTGCCGTCGTGGACAACGCCGAAGCAATATACGGACGTCGAGCGCGGCTAACGTTGGCCCGGGCATCTATCGCCCACGCGACTGCTGATTGGCAGTCGTCGTTCGATCTATTCCGCGAAGCACAAGCCGCATTGGACTACGAGGCTGACGATCCAGAACCGGCGCTCGATATGAGACTCGCCGCGAACGACGCCGGGAACCTCAGGAGGTTCGACGATGCGGCCGCGCTCCTTGAGTCCGCCGCGAACATGCTAAAGAGCAGCCCTGCCGCTCCCCTTATGCCGTGCGCCCTGAAATTCGACGCTTCCTATGCGGCGTGGCGGGCAGGCGATAGTCACCGGGCGCTAAGTCTGGCAACGTCAGCCGCGAGCGAGGCGCTTGGTTTGGAGCACGTCGCCGAAAAAGAGGCGGTCAGCGACCTCGCTCGGCGCGTCGGCACTGTGTTCATGGAGATAACCGCACGCGATCGCGCGCTAGAACGGAACCAAGACGGAGGTCTCTTCGCAGTCGGCTTTTTGAGCAATCCGGATCCACTGCCCCCCATGGACAACCCGCCCGGCTTGGACATCGCATTGATGGCGCTCTCCCAGTTCGAGCTGCAGGTCGGCGACAGACCGGAGATTCTTGATGCTCATGCCGACCGCTTAATGGCGAATCCGCTGCCCGTAGGAGCGCTCGTTCGACACATATCCATCACATGGGCGATCAGACTTGGACGTACAGGTGAACTGATCGAGACAATTGCCGGGATCGAACGCGATCGCCGCGACATGGAGGCTCTCGGAAGATACGACGCCGGTCCCTTGCCCACCGTGGAACTCGTCGCGGCGGTACTTGTTCGTCTTTGCGCCGACGGCGCGCCCGACCGCGCCATTATCGACGATATTCAACGTGACGCCCACGAGTTTGGTGTGGTTGATGTTGCCGGATGGCTTGCGCTCGTAATCGATCTTATGGACGACCGCGAACTGATGCTGAAAATGCTCCGCGGGTCGGGCAACATCACAAACCGTGAGCGGTTAGCCGCTGGAGTGGCTCATGGCCTGCTCGGGGGCGGGACGCCAGACACCATTCTGTTGGCGGAACAAGCTTGGGTTGCGTTTCTCGGCCTTCACGATCCCCTCTACCCGACGCTTAGCAGCATTCGAGAAACTGTCGCGAATCAATGGACGACGGTTGTCTCTAAACAGCGCGTTGCCCTGGTAGCACCGCGCCACACCGTGCCGGCTCTTGAGAGCGCTATCGCAGACCGCTCCGGCAACGTCAGGACTCAGATCCTACGCATCTTTCGCGCCGCAGCACGGGCAGCCGACTCAACGGTACATCCCCCTATTTCGGAGTTCTTAGAGCGTACGTGAATTCAGCGAGCCCTCGCCGTCGAGAGCACGCGGCGTTTGGGATCAGACTTCGCAGCGCCACCTTGGCGCTCGTGTGTGCCACTGGGTCGTGGGTCCTCGGCGAAAAGAAAAAGCCCCGCCGTCGCGGGGCCTCGAATTGGAGCGGGCGGCGGGAATCGAACCCGCGACTCTTGCTTGGAAGGCAAGGGCATTACCATTATGCAACGCCCGCGCTCGATCGCGTCCTTAGCGAAGCGGCGGCGCGTGTCCCGTGCGGACACGCGCCGCCTGCTTGCTTACTGGTGGGCCGGGCAGGATTTGAACCTGCGTATCGCCTTCGCGAGCCGGGTTTACAGCCCGGTGCCATTAACCACTCGACCACCGACCCACGGTGCGGACCCGCTCTGATACGCGGCCTTCGCGGAGCGTTCCTATCGCCGAAGCGAGGAGTCGCGGCATCCGCCGCCCGAACATGGCGCCGACGCCGACGTGCCCTAGCGGTCGATGGGATAGGCTTTGTAAGCCTACTGCGCAAGCACACCGTGGGTTCGAATCCCACCGTCGGCTCTGCATCTTTCTCGCGTGCGAGAGTAATCGTCGTAGAACGTGAGCGAACCGATCGAAGTTAGACCGTTGTGGCGCCGTGACGGCGGGCTCGCGCTCGTCTGCGAGAAGTGCCTGAACGTCCGCTTCCCCGAAGACTTTCCGGAGCACGCCGGCGACGAGCGGCTGAAGCTCCGTGAGTGGCTCAAGGATCGTCTCAAGGCCGAAGGCCACTGGGGCGCGATCCGCGCGGCCGGCACGACGTGCCTCGACGTCTGCGCGCCCGGCCGGGTGACGATCTTCATCGATCCCATCGGCCGCGGCGGGCAGCAAAAGTGTCTCGTCTTCGACCCGCTCGAGGATCGCGAGCTCATCTACCAGACGATCGTGCGCGAGCTCGCGCCGCAACCCGCGCCGGCAACGGAGAAGGCCCCGCACTAGGCGGGGCCTTCTCCTCTCCGTCTCGATCCTCGAAGGCGTCGGCTGACGGATCAGCTACGCGCCCCTAGGTCCTTTCAAGGCAGTTCGATCTCGGCCAGGTTCTTCTCGATCTTCCGCTTCACGCGCTGAAGCGCGTTGTCGATCGACTTCACGTGCCGGTTCAGGTCGCGCGCCATCTCCTGATAGGACTTGCCTTCGAGATATGACAGGAGCACTTGCGACTCGAGGTCGGAGAGATTCTCCTGGATGCGCGCCTTGATGTCTTCGGAGACCTCCTGATTGATCACGAGCTCTTCGGGATCCGAAGTCTTCTGCGAAGGCATCACGTCGAGGAGCGTTCGCTCGCTGTCCTCGTCGTAGATCGGCTTGTTGAGCGAGATGTACTGGTTGAGCGGGATGTGCTTCTGCCGCGTCGCGGTCTTGATCGCAGTGATGATCTGACGGGTGATGCAGAGTTCTGCGAAGGCCCGGAAGCTCGAAAGCTTGTCGGCTTTGAAGTCGCGGACGGCCTTGTAGAGGCCGATCATCCCTTCCTGAATGATGTCCTCACGGTCGGCGCCGATGAGGAAGTAGCTCTTTGCCTTGATTCGGACGAAATTCTTGTACTTGTTGAGCAAGAACTCCATCGCCAGGTTGTCGCCCGATTTCGCCGCTGAGACGAGATCTTCGTCGGGCCGCTCGTGGTAGTCGAGGGGCTCGGCGACGGGGGCTGCGATCGCCAATGTAACCTACCTTGCCGGAAACGGTCGAGCACGAAAGCGCGGGCCGGAGCCCGTCAGAGCCGTGCAGGACCGTCTAAGTATAGGAGGGTCCTTCTTTCGGGTCAAGGACAACCGAGCCGGTCAGCGACGGCCGTTCGGCCCAGGGCTGCTTGCGACGCGTGGCTGGAAGAACGACCACAGGGCATCGGTCGCATCGAGCCATTCGCTCGGCGGATCGAGCCCGAGCAAGCGAGCGGCTTCAGAAGACGGCGGCTTCGCTCCTGGCCACTGGTGGCCGGCGCCGTCGATTGTGATCAGGACGATCGCGGTGCCCGTCGAGGCGCACTCGGTCGTCTCCCGCACGACCGGCCCCCGGCGGCTCGTCGCCGGTTGTTCCTGGCACCGGTCGATCGCTCGCCACCGCGCGAGCGACGCCGCGACCGACGCATGGTCGGTCTTGGTGAACGACTTCCGGCCGATCCCGCCGCCGATGGGCACGTTCTGGTCGGCGCTGCCGTGGATCGCCATCACCGAAACCGGCACCACCGGCGACGTACACGGGACCTCGAGGTCACCGGCGACGGGCCCGATCGCGGCCAGTGGGATCGGGCCTTCGCACGCCAGCCGGTAGGCCATGATCGCACCGTTCGACATCCCGGTGACGTAGACGCGGCGCGGATCGACGCCGTCACGCCGCTCGAGATCCCGGATCACCTCGGTCAGGAACGCGACGTCGTCGACGTTTCGCGACTGCGCCGGGCCGCAGCAGCGCCCACCGTTCCAAGAACGCCCGACACCGTCGGGATAGGCGATGACCACGCGCCCGGTGCGCGCGACCGCGTCCCAGGCGTAGGCGTCCTGCGCGCCTTGTCCCGTTCCAAAACCGCCGTGCAGCACCACGACCAGCGCGGGCTGCGGCGGAGCACCCGGCGGATGAACCGTGCGGTAGGTGCGCGCGAGGCCGCCGACATTCAGCTCGCGCTCTTGGCCCGTGCCCATGATCGGATCGTCGTCGGCGAGCGCCGCGCACGCCAGCACGCAGACGGCCGCGGCAAATGTCGCGCACGCGGCGGTGCGCAGGCTACGGCGCATCGCCGTCCGACGCTGTACGGCGTTGCCGCACCGCCTCGTAGAGCAGGACGCCGGCCGCGACCGACGCGTTCAACGACGGGATACGGCCGAGCACCGGGATCTCGACCAGGCCGTCGCACTCGCGCTTCACCAGTTGCGTGATCCCTTCGCCTTCGGCACCGATCACCAGCGCGACGTCGCCGTCGAGCGCGACCTCCGTATACGCCTTCGCCTGCGGGTCGAGCGCCGCGCCGTACACCCAGATCCCCGCCTTCTTGAGCGTGCGCACCGCCTGCGCGACGTTGGCGACGCGCGCGATCGGGACGTAGGCGGTCGCACCCGCCGACGACTTGCGCACGGTCGGATTGATCCCGGCGCTGCGCCGTTCGGGCAGGATCACCGCGGTCGCGCCGGCGCATTCGGCCGAACGCACGATCGCGCCGGCGTTGTGCGGATCGGTGACGTGGTCGAGCACGACGAACAGTGCGGGCCGGTCGCGCGGCCGCAGCGCCAGCACCTCGTCGAGCGTCGCGTAGGCGAACGGCTCGCCAAACGCGACGACCCCTTGATGCGCCTTGTACGGGAACGACGCGAAGAACGCGCGGCTCTCGAAGCGCACCGGAACGTTGGCCGATCGCGCGCGCTCGAGCAGGTTCTTCAGCGCGGGATCGCGTTTGCGATCGTCGCCGACGTGAATGTGGCGCAGCGGCTCGCCGGCGAGCAGCATCTCGTCGACCGCGTGGACGCCGTACACAACGTCGTCGAAGTCGATGCGCGTCGCGCGGCGCGCGCCCTCGACCGGCGGGCGGTGCGCGCCTACGCGCCGGCGACGGTCCACGTCGTCCCGTCCTTGGAGTCTTTGAGCGCCACCCCTTCGGCGGCAAGGGCATCGCGCAGGCGGTCGCCGAGCGCGAAGTCCTTGTTCTTGCGTGCCTCGTTGCGCTTCGCGATCACCGACTCGATCGCGGCCTCGGGCGACTCGCCGTTCAGACTCTGCCCTGAGCCTGTCGAAGGGTGCAGCTCCGGGCCGAGCCGCCGGCGCAGACGTTCTACGAATTGCTCGTCGAACTCGACCGGCCGTTCGCGGTCGAGCGCCGCCTCGATCCCGAACAGCCCGAACACTTCGCGCATCAGCGAGAGACCCTCGTCGCGGACGCGCGGATCGTCGTAGCGCAGCAGATCGCCGGCCAGGTCGTGCAGGATGCCGAGCGCACCGGCCGTGTTCATGTCGTTGTCGAGGTGCGCGAACAGCGCCGCGCGGTGCGCAGCCGGTGCCTCTACCGTCCCGCCGGGGCCCGCCGGTTCGATCTCGGCGCTCTCGGCGCGCTTGAAGACGCTCACCAGTTTGTCGAGCGAGCTCTTCGCGGCGGCGATCGACTCTTCGGTGAAGTTCATCGGCTTCTGATAACCGGTCTGCAAGAAGAGCAGGCGGATCGCGAACGGGTCGTGGCGCTTCAGCAAGTCGGTGAGCGGCTCGAAGTTGCCGAGCGACTTGGACATCTTGCGGTTCTCGAAGTTCAGCAGCCCGCCGTGAACCCACATCTCCGCCATCGGCGGCGCGTCCATCAACGGTTCGCTCTGCGCGATCTCGTTCTCGTGATGCGGGAAGATCAGGTCGTAGCCGCCGCCGTGGAGATCGAACGGTACGCCGAGCAGGGCGCGCGACATCGCGCTGCACTCGATGTGCCAACCCGGGCGGCCCGAACCCCAGGGGGACGCCCATTGCGGCTCACCCGGCTTGGCGAACTTCCAGAGCGCGAAGTCGAGCGGATCGTGCTTGTGCTCGTTCTCCGCGATGCGCGCCCCGACGAGCAGCTCGTCGACGTTTTTCCCACTCAGCGCCCCGTAGCGCGGGAACGCGGCGACGTCGTAGTAGACGCCGTCGTCGGTGGCGTACGCGAGGCCGCGCTCGATCAGCTGGCCGATCATCTCGACGATCTCCGGTACGTACTTCGTCGCGTACGGTTCGACGTCGGGCTCGCGCACGTTGAGCACGCGCATCGCTTCCTTGAAGGCGGCGTAATAGCGTGCCACGACCCTATCGAAGGTCGTGCCCTCGCGCTGTGCGGTCGCGATCGAGCGGTCGTCGATGTCGGTGACGTTCTGCACGTACGTCACGCGCCAGCCGTTGCGAGGGTGCTCGAGGTAGCGCCGCAAGACGTCGAAGAACAGGAACGAGCGCGCGTGGCCCAGATGCGCCTCGGCCGACGGCGTGAGTCCGCAGACGTAGACCCGGACGTGGTCCGGCTCCAGCGGCTTCAGCGGTTCGACGGCGCGCGTGCGGGTGTTATACAGACGAAGGGGCATTCTTCCGTTCGAGTTCGGCGAGCCGGGCTTCGAGTTCTGCGACGCGCTGGGCGAGTTGCGTGAGCACGGGCGCGTAGGGGTCCGGCATTTCGACGCGGGGACCCCGGTCGGCGGGGAGTGCCACCGGTTTCCCGTCGAGCAACACCACGCGGCCGGGGATGCCGACAACGGTCGCGTTCGCCGGGACGTCCTTGACGACGACGGAGTTCGCGCCAATCTTCGCACCGTCGCCGATGAAAATAGCACCCAGAATGGCGGCGCCTGACCCTACCGTCACGTTTTTTCCCAGTGTCGGATGCCGCTTGGTGCGCTGCAGCGACGTCCCCCCGAGCGTCACGCCCTGATAGATCGTGCAGCCGTCGCCGACCTCCGCTGTCTCCCCGATGACGACGCCGATCCCGTGATCGATGAACACGCCCTTGCCGATCTTCGCCCCCGGATCGATCTCGATCCCGGTCCAGAACCGCGAGATCGATGCGAGGAAACGCGGCAGCAGCGGTATCTTCGCGCGATGCAGCGCATGGACGAGGCGATGCGCCAAGACGGCGCGCCAACCCGGGTACGAGAGCAGGACATCGAGATATCCGTGCGCCGCCGGGTCGCGTTCGACCGGTGCGCGGAGATCGGCGAGGAAAGTCTCGAACGGGTTCGCGGGCACGACGCTCTTACGACCCGTCAGGTTCCCGCCCGGTTGCTCGGAGGTTCCGGCGGCGTGGCCCGAATCGTCTCGAACGGGACACCGCCCGGACCGTACTTGATCGGCTCGAGCCCGCGACCGTGCAGAATGTGCGAGCTGACCGCGCCGATGCGGATCATGATGCGATCGTGCCCCAGGAGCGGGAAAAGCAACGTCAGCGGCGGTCCGTCGTGGGTTCCGGTCAGCGCCATACGGACGGCCTGCAGCGCGTCTTCCTTCAACAGCCCGAACTCCGCGCCGATCTGCGGCAGGTCGTGCGCGAGCAGCAGGTCGCGCAGCTCCGGCTGATCGTCGACGTACTGCGAGACCGCGTCGAGAAAGAACAGCACCTGGCGGCTGCGCAGGCGCTCCAGCTCGAGCGCCGGGATCGTGACCGACTCCTCGCGCAGCCTCGCGATCTCCTCGAGCGCTTCTCCTACCGTGTGGACCTCGGCGCCGAACGCGTCGATGAACGTGTCGATCCAGCGCAACGCGGCGTCGGGAGCCGGATCCTCGAGCAGCCGCGTTCGCTGCATCGCGCCGGCGATCAGGGCGCGATATTCGTCGCGCGGCAGCGCGCGCAGTGCGCGCGCGTTGAACGCCCGCAGCCGGTCGACGTCGAAGACGGACGGCGAGCCGCCGACGCGTTCGATCGAGAACACCCTCGCGAGCTCGGGCAGCGTGCGCGCCTCGTTCGCGCCGTGCGGCGACCACCCGAGCAGCGCGAGATGCTGCACCATCGCGTCCGGAAGGTAGCCGGCGCGCCGGAAGCCGTCGATCCCGGCGCTCTCATGCTGCCTCGAGAGCTTGTGCTTGCCGGCGTCGACCACGAGGCCGGCGTGCGCGTAGCGCCGCGGCTCGTAGCCGAGGGCGCGCGCGAGCAGTATCTGCCGCGGCGCATCGTCGAGGTGCTCGTCGCCGCGCAGCACCACATCGATCGCCATCGTCGCGTCGTCGACCGCGGCGGCCAGATTGTAGGTGGCGCCGCCGCTCGACTTGCAGATCACGAAGTCACCGATCGCGGCGTGATCGAACGCGACGTCTCCTTTGATCGCGTCGTGAACGACGGTCGTGCCGGGCGGCACGCGGAACCACACGGCGCCGTCACGCTCGTAGGCAGCGCCGTTCGCCAGAAGCCGCTCGGCGTGCTCGCGGTACACGCCCGCGCGTTCGGACTGCCGGTACGGACCCGCCGCTCCGCCGCGCTCCGGCCCCTCGTCCCAATCGAGACCCAGCCAGCGCAGGTCGCGCAGGATCGCCTCGCCGGTCGCGCCCTGCGCGCCGGCGGCCTCGAGGTCGTCGATGCGCACCACGAACGTGCCACCGGTCCGGCGCGCGAGCAGCCAGTTGAACAACGCGGTCCGCGCGCTGCCGACGTGCAGTGTCGCCGCAGGTGCAGAGGCGAAGCGCACGCGCAGAGGGCGAGCGTAGTCGAGGCGGTCCATCCGCCTGGGAAGATGCCCCGTGGCGAAGCCTTCCTCCGCCCGGCCCGATCTCAGGTCGGTGGGGTCTCCTCTTCGTTTTCGTCACCCTCCGGCGGTGGCTCGTCACCGCCGCCCTCGAGCGGGCGATTGGGCGGCAGCGAGGAGGCGAGTAGATCATCGAGCAAGCGGTCGTCCGTTATGGTTTGCATAGTAACCTTCGTTTCGCCGGGGTCTGGGGTGAACCATGCGATCGACGCTTCAGGCGCGAAAGATGAGCGCGGTGTCATCCTCGGGGTTGTTCTGCCGTGAGCTGATTGGGCGATCTTCCGAGCTGGCGTTCGTGCTCGATCGGGTGCGGGCGGCCGCGGAGCGCACGTCCGTCACCGTCGTCGTTCGCGGTGAGGCCGGGATCGGGAAGACGCGGCTGGTAGAAGAGGCGGTGCGCGTCGCGCGCGAGGAGGGCTATCGGACGGCGATCGGCTCGACGCGCGAATACGCCAATGCGCCGTACGCCGCCCTCGAAGAAGCGCTCGAGCTGCTGGGCATTCCGGTGGTACCTGCGGTCGACGACGGCGGGGCCGACGCGAAGATGCGCCGCTTCAACGCGATTGCCGAGTCGATCGCGGCCGAGGCGGATGCAGGCGGTCTCGGACTGCTGTTCGCCGTCGAAGATCTGCACTGGGCCGACTCCGGTACGCTCGACCTGCTGCGCTTTCTCTCGAAACGGCTGGCCGGGCGCAACGTGACGTTTATCCTGACCTACCGTGTCGACGAGATCGAATCCGACTCCGCGCGGGCGCGTTCGATCCTGGCGCTCGAGCGCGACGCTCAGGCGGTCATTACGCTGAACTCGCTGCCCGCGCAGCAGATCGAACGGCTGCTCGCGAGCGTGATCCGCGACGGTGACCGCAGCGTCTCGCGCAGCGTGGTGGCGGAGATCCGCGAGCTCTCCGACGGCCGGCCGCTGTTTGCCGAAGAGCTGCTGCGGGGCGTCTTCGAGCGGCTGGACCGCGACGCGGACGCGATCCCGACCGTACCGTCCAGCATCCGCATCGCGGTCCGCGAGCGGTTCTCCGCGTTGACGGAGACCGATCGGGCGATCTTGCTGCATGCCGCATTGATCGGCCGCCGGTTCTCCGCGCGCTTCGTCGCCTCGTTCTCCGGTCACGATCTCCTGGCGGTCTACGCCGCGCTGCGCCGCGCGCGCGAGCTGCAGCTCGTCGTCGAGCAGCCGGGCGAGGAAGCCGACGCGTTCGCGTTCCGGCACGCGCTTACGCGCGAGGCGATCTACGAGCAGATGCTGCGCGCCGAGACGCAGCTCATGCACGCCAAGGTCGCACAGGCGCTCGCCGCTGAGGCATCTCCCGACGTAGCCGCGATCGCCGACCATCTGTGGCGCGCGGGCGACGCGCAGGCTGCCGCGCGCTGGAGCGAGCGAGCCGGCGACGATGCGTACGCGGTGTTCGCGTATGCGGACGCGGCGCGAGCCTACGTGCGCGCCTATCTCCTGGGCGTCGAGGGGCACCGCGCGAACCTCGCCGCGCGCGCCGGCGACTCATGGTATGCACTCGGCGATCTCGCCCAAGCGGTCGAGTGGTTCGGCCGCGGCGCGGAAGCGCACGACGCCGCGGGCGAGCCGCGGCTTGCGCGCCGGCTCGCGCTCCGCAAAGCGAGGATCCTCTTCGAGAGCGGGCGTTACGAAGCGGGACTCCGTGCGGCCGACGAGCTCGCGGCCACCGCGGAGGTCGAGCCGGCGCTGCGCTTCGAGGCGGAGTTGATGGTCGCCGGGCTACTCACGGTGAACGGCCGCGCGGCCGAGGCGCTCGAGCGGCTGACACGCGCCGAACAGCTCGGCGTGCAGCCCGAGCCGTTCATCAGCGCGCGCTTCTCCGCCACCTTCGCCACCGCCCTCGGCTACGTGGGTCGCTACGACGAAGCGCGGCCGCGTTTTGAAGTCGCGGTCGCCGAGGCGCGCGAGATCAGCGACTACGACCAGCTGATGCGCACGTACAACAACTGGGCGAACCTCGAACTCGGATACGGCACGCTGGCGCGCGCGCAAGAGCTGTATGCACGATCGCGGGCCGTCGCGGCGCAGACCAAGATCAGTCGAATCGCGGCGTGGACGATGCAGAACGAATCGCTGGTGGCGGCACTGGCGGGTGATTTGGACCGCGCCTCCGATCTGCTCGCGCGCAGCGAAGAGATCGAGCATGGTCTCCCCGTCGTGCACCGCTGGTCGGTGGCGATCTCGCTGCAGGTGGCGACGCTGCGAGGACAGCGGGCCGACGGCGACCTCGAGCGCGTCAACGGTGAGCTCGACGCGGCGATCGACGATGTCCAGTTTTCGTCGGTCGGCATCCTCGCCGCCACGATCGCGTACCGGCTCGCCGCCGAGCATCGCATCGCGGAAGCCGGTGACGTGCTGGCTCGCGTGGTCCCGATCTTCAAGGAGGTCGAGGTACCGTACTGGCTGCTCGACGCGACCTCGCTCTACGGAGACGGCCCGACCCGAGCACGCGCGCGGGAATTGGCGGCCGAGATCGCCCAACGCCCCGGAGCTCTTCCGGCGCAAGGTTTTCTGGCGATGATCGACGGTCGCGAAGCGCTGCGCCGCCGACGGCGCGACGAATCGGTTGCCCACGCCGAGACCGCCGCGGCCGCATTCCGCGAGGCGGGCTGGACGCTTCACGAAGCGTACGCGCTGGAGCTCGCCGGCCGCGTCGCGGAGGCGGTCGCGCTCTTCCGGCGGATGGGCGCGAGCGCCGAGGTCGCACGGATCACGCACGTGGGCGGGTTCGACCGGACGCGGCGGCGCGGCGACGCGACGCTCACCGGACGCGAGCGCGAGATCGCAGGACTCGTCGCCGCCGGCCATCCGACGCGGCGGATCGCCGAACGGCTGGTGATCTCGGAGCGCACCGTGGAGACGCACATCGCCGCGATCTATCGCAAGCTCGGCGTCACGAGCCGGCGAGGGCTGGAGGCTCTGCTCAACGGCGCTGCAGAGCCGTAACTACGTACTTCCGGCGCCCAACATCCGTACCGGCCCGGATAGAGCCGCCCGGAAGGCTCGGCTATCGTTGGGCCATGGACTCCACGACGGAGAGCCGGCGCGTAGTCGGCGCGATGCGGTTCCTAGCCGAGCTTTCCTCGGTCGCCGCAGAATGCGCCGCTACCGGGGTGTGGGATGATGACCTGACGGCGCGTCGGCGCCAGCGCGACGATACTCGCGGGCTCGACCTGCGCGCCGCGGAGCTCCAGGGCAAAGCGCTGTGATCTGGTTCGCGCCCTTTCGAGGACTCGGCGACGACGACCGGTTCGCGCGCTCGTGCGCGTCCGCCCGCAGACCGGCTCAGCCGCCGGGTGACGCCGCGGAAGCCGACGACGACGATCCGTCGCGGCGATCGAGCGCTTCGGCCAGCACGACGGCATACGCCGCGATCCCCGAACCGTCGCCCGTATAGCCCATTCCCTCGCTCGTCTTCGCTTTGACACTGATCCGGGCGACGTCGAGCCCGAGCGCGTCCGCGATTGCGTCGCGCATCAGCGGGACGTGCGAGGACAACCGTGGGAGCTGCACGACCACCGTCGCATCGATGTTGGCGATCGTCCAGCCGTGGCGCACCGCAAGCTCGTGACAGGCCGCCAGCAGCCGTAGCGAGTCGGCATCCTTCCACTGCGGGTCGGTCTCCGGAAAGTGAGCGCCGAGATCGCCCAGCGCGCACGCACCGAGCAGCGCGTCCGCGATCGCGTGCGAGAGCACGTCGGCGTCGCTGTGGCCGAGCGGGCCCTTCTCGTGCTCGATGCGCACGCCGCCCAAGACGAACGGTCGTCCTTCGACCAGCCGGTGCGCGTCGAACCCGTGTCCGACCCGGAACTGGTGCGGGTGCAAAGCTAGTGCTCGCGATCGAGCGGCGGCGACGTGCGTGGCGCCAAGTGCGAGAGGTGCGTCGTGAAGAGCGCGTCCTCGCCGGCGAGCGCGTGCAGGCGCGCGCCGAAGCCGCGGAGCGCCGCGCGCGTTGCGTAGGCGCGGATCACGGTCGCGCTCGGAAGATCGCGATCGATCTCGTCGATGCGCGCGTCGCGCGCCTCGAACTCGAGCAGGACGTGATCGACGGCGCGCGGATCGACGAAACACTCGACGACGAGGATCTCTTCCTCGGCCGCGCCCTCCTCGCCGCGCTCGCGCAGCAGCGCTTCGGCGCGCGAGAGATCGGCGGCGAGCGTCACCTTGAAGTTCTCCGGCGAACCTTCCACGATCACGACGTCGAAGCCGGCGCGTTCGAGCAGCACCGCGTCGTCGGTCGCGGGCGGCTGACCGCGCCGCAGCGCGTCCGCGTGCGCACGTCGCAGGTCGCGCGCGGTGGCGAACTGGGGCGTCTGCGCCGCCCACAGCGACGTACGGTCCAGCGTGCGCGTCACCTTGCCGTCGGCGTCGGC
The DNA here is from genome assembly GCA_003168375.1 of Vulcanimicrobiota bacterium. Lineage (GTDB taxonomy): Bacteria > Vulcanimicrobiota > Vulcanimicrobiia > Vulcanimicrobiales > Vulcanimicrobiaceae > Vulcanimicrobium > Vulcanimicrobium winogradskyi. Next base: position 124,278 of record PMSI01000003.1, on the reverse strand, counting down.
CGCCTTCACCGTGTCGACGACCGGCGTCGCGAGCAGCGACGCGGTGCCTTGGCGAACGACGCGCATCCCGGCACGAACGTCGGAGGTTCGCACCATTGGCCGCGCGCCGTCGTGAACGAGCACCGCCGCGACCTCGTCGGAGAGCGCGTCGAGCCCCTGCGCAACGCTGGCCTGCCGATCCGGGCCGCCGCGCACCACCCGCACCGACGCGTAGCGCACGCGCGGATGGACGACCGCTTCGACGCGTTCCACGAACTCCGGCTCGGTGACGACGACCAGCTCCGCGATCTCCGGCATCGTCGCGAAGGCTTCGATCGACCACGCGATCATCGGCTTCCCGGCGAGCTCCACCAGCTGCTTCGGCCGCCCGAACCGCGTCCCATGCCCCGCCGCAACGATGATCGCGCCCCAGATCATGCGCGCGCCTTCGGCCTTGCGAAGATCATGCGGCCGGCGTTTGTTTGCAGCGCGCTGGTCACCGCGACGTCGATCGTCTCGCCGATCAAGCGGCGGCCGTTCTCGATCACGATCATCGTGCCGTCGTCGAGATAGCCGACGCCCTGGTGCGCCTCGCGGCCTTCGCGGATCACGGCGACGCGCAGTTCTTCGCCGGGCAGCAGCACCGGCTTGAGCGCGTTGGCGAGCTCGTTGATGTTGAGAACCGCGACACCCTCCACTTGCGCGACCCGGTTGAGGTTGTAGTCGTTGGTCACCAGCTTCGCGCCGCGTTCCTGCGCGAGCCGCACCAGTTTGGCATCGACCTGCGCGATGTCCTCGGGATCACGTTCGACGATCTCGATCGGAACGGTCTGCTGCAGGGTCGAGAGCATCTCCAAGCCGCGCCGTCCGCGCGTGCGCCGGAGCGGGTCGGCGCTGTCGGCGATCAGTTGCAGCTCGCGCAGCACGAAACGCGGCAGCAGCAGCGGCCCCTCCAAGAACCCGCTGCGCACGATGTCGAGCACCCGTCCGTCGATCACGACGGAGGTGTCGAGAACCTTCGGCTCGCCGCCGCCGGCGGTCGACGCCGCGGGAGCCGCGATACGGCCGATCGCGACGCGCTGCTTGGCACCGACGCGAGCGCCGAGAAATGCGGCGAAGATCGAGAGCACGAGGTACAGCGCGATCGCGATGTACCCGCCGGTCGGTCCGGCGAACGCGACGAACTCGAACAGGATGCTCTTCACCAGGAACGCGATCACGAGCCCGGTGACGAGCCCGACCGCACCCCCGACGAGCTCGCCCGGCGCGAGGCGATCGATCGCGCGCTCGACCGCATGGAGCTCGGTCTCGAACAGCACCTGCGCCGCCGGGACCAGCAGCACGCCGATGACCGCGCCGACCACCGGCGCGGCGACCACGAACGCGAGCTGCCAGAACTGGCTGGCGACGTGCAGCGAGATCAGGTGGAGATAGGCCTGCTGTCCGAGCAGGAACCCCGTGACGCCGAAGATCGCGGCGAACACGAGCCGGAGGACCGCCGTCCCGATCCCGCGGCCGGGCTCAGTCGGCGAGGAACGCGCCACAGACATCGTTCGCTACGAACCGGCCGCGCTCGGTGAGGCGCAGCCCAGCGCCGTCGGCGACGAGTACTCCCGCCGCGACCAGATCGCCGACCACCTTCCGGTACCGTTCGTGCACATCGATCCCGTACCGTTCGCGGAAGCGCTCCAGGTCGACTCCTTCGGCCGTCCGCAGCGCGAGCATGATCGCCTCACCGGCCTGGGCGGCGCCTTCGAGCCGCTCGCTTTCACCAGGAATCGGCTCGCCGGCGAGCGCGGCACCACAGTAGGCCTCGAGATCCCGGGTATGCGTCGACCGGACGCCGCCCAGATACGAGGCGGCGCCGACACCGAGGCCCAGATACGACTCATTGGCCCAGTACAGCTGATTGTGCTGCGAACGGAACCCGGGTTTCGCCCAGTTCGAGATCTCGTAGTGCTCGAACCCCGCCGCCCGGAGCCGTTCGATCGCGAGGGAGTACATCGCCGCCTCCCGCGACTCGTCCGCAAACGCCGACGGATCGCGCGCGAACCAGGTCGCATACGGCGTGCCCTCTTCGATCGTCAAGCCGTAGCACGAAACGTGCACGACGCCGAGCGCGATCGCCGCGTCGAGCGAAGCCGCCCAGCTTGCCTCGGTCTGACCCGGCACCGCGAAGATCAGGTCGATCGAGACGTTCGCGTATCCGGCCTCGCGGGCGGCGCCGACCGCGCGCTCGACGTCGGCGCCCGTGTGCCGCCGTCCGAGCACGCGCAGCTCGCGCGGGTCGAACGACTGCACGCCGATCGAGAGCCGGTTCACTCCGGCAGCGGACAGTCCGGAGATTCGCGCGGCGAGCAGCGGGTCCGGATTCGCCTCGGCCGTCACCTCGGCATCGGCGGGCAAATCGAACCGCGCGCGCACATCGGCGATCAGCGAACCGATGATCTCGGGCGTGTACATCGACGGCGTTCCGCCGCCGAAGAACAGCGTGCGCGCCGAAACCGCGGGCACCGACGACATCTCGGCGCGCAGCGCATCGAGATAGCGCGAGGCCCGCGCATCGTCCCACGCCCACTTCGCAAAATCGCAGTACGGACACACATACGGACAGAACGGCAGATGAACGTAGACGCCCGCGCGGTCAGCGATGATGCGCCTCGACCATGGACGTCTTTCCGGCGTGGGCGGCGAGTTGCGCGGCAGCGGCGAAGTCCGCGCGAACGCGAAGCAACGCCCAGCCGGCAAGGCTGTACCACAGCACGCCGATCAAAACTGCCGCCGCGACGAGAGCAACGGGCTCGAGCCGGTCCATCAGCCGGGGATGACGAAGATTCCGACCGCTCCTTGGCCTGCGTGCGTGCCGATCACCGGGCCGGCTTCGAGTTGCTCGAACGAGTGCGGGACCGTGGTGATCTTCTCGCGCAACTGCGCGGTGATGGTCGTCGCCAGATCGGCGGCGCGAGAGTGGATCACGGCCAGGCGTGCTCCGTCGGCCTTGTTCGCTTCGAGCGCGGCGGCGTCGACCATCGTGTCGATCGCCCGCGCGAAGGTGCGCACGCGCGCGTATTCCTCGAGCTTGCCGCCCCCGACCCGCAACACCGGGACGATCTTGACCAGCGAACCGATGAACGCTTGCGCGCGCGATACGCGCCCCGTGCGCACGGCGTGCGAGAGATCGGGGATCGTCGCGAAGCCGCGCAGTACCGCGCGATCGCGTTCGAGCGCCGCGAGCACCGTCTGGGCATCGCCTCCCGCGCCCGCGATTTCGGCGGCGTGCTGGGCCAGCAAAGCGAGGCCGCCGGCGACGGACTCGCTGTCGAAAACATGGATCTCGGCGTTCGGGAACGCCTTCGCGGCGGTATTCGCCGCATTGTTCGTCCCCGACAGGGTCGACATGCACGTTATACAGACGACCGGACGGCCCGCCTCGACGTTCGGACGGTACGCATCCTCGAACATCGCCGGCGTCGGCTGCGCCGTGGTCGGCAAGACCGTCAGGCTCGCGAGCTTGCGGTAGAACTCCTCCAGGGAGAGCTCGACGCGATCACGATAGCGCGTGTCGCCGAAGTTGACGAACAGCGGGACGACTTCGATTCCGCGCGTCGCCGCGTCGGCCGGATCGAGATCGGCGGTGGAGTCGGTGACGATCGCGACGGCGTTCATGCGGGCAGCAGCCTTGCGATCGAGCCGATGAGATCGTGTCCGGCGATCGTCGCGGCTTGGCGGATCGCGTTGCGGATCGCGGTGCGGTCGGACCGACCGTGCGCGACGATGCAGTTGCCGCGAACGCCGAGCAGCGGCGCACCGCCGTACGTCGAGTAGTCGAGCTTCACCCTCATCGCGCCGAAGACGCCGCGGCTGAACAGCGTCCCAAGCTTTCCGAGCACGCCGGCCGATTCGTACGATTCGCGCAGCGTGTCCCGGAAAAAGCTCGCGCTCCCCTCCGCGGTCTTCAGGATCACGTTGCCGACGAAACCATCGGCGACGACGACATCGGCAAGGTTGGTGAGGATGTGATTTCCCTCGATGTTTCCGACGAAATTCACCCGCGCTTCGCGGAGGAGCGCGGCCGTCTCGAGCACTTGCGCGTTCCCTTTGCTGGGTTCCTCGCCGACCGAGACGAGGCCCACGCGCGGCTCCGCGATCCCGAGCGCTGCGCGTGCGTATGCGCTCCCCATCAGGCCGAACTGCACGAGCCACTCGGGCTTGCAGTCGACGTTCGCGCCCGCATCGCAGAGCACGACGGGCCCGTCGCGGCCGGGCAGCACCGCTCCGATCGCCGGCCGCGCGATCCCCGGGATCGTGCGCAGCCGAATCAATGCGATCGCGAGAAACGCACCGCTGTTGCCGGCCGAGACGACGGCGTCGGCGCGTCCGTCGCGGACGAGGTCGACGGCGTCGCCGAGCGAGGTTCCGGCCGATTTGCGCACCGCTTGCGACGCGTGGGCGTCCATCGCCACCTCGCCGGCCGAGTGCACGATCTCGATCCCGCGCTCGCCGTGCAACAGCGGCTCGATGCGCGCACGGTCGCCGACGAGTACGATCGATCCGAGCCCGTCGCGGTGGGCCGCGACCGCCCCCGCGACGATCGCGTGCGGCGCGTTGTCACCTCCCATCGCGTCGACCGCGATGACTGGCAGCTTCGACGCGGGCGACGTGCTAGCGCTCAACCGAAATCCAGTACTCGACCGAGGTCTGGCCACCGTAGTAATACTCGACGTCCACGCCGCCGAACTGTTCGCCGAGCAGCGCCGCGGACTTCTGGGCGTCGCGCTCTTTTTGCGCGCCGCCGTAGTAGAGGGTCACCAGGGCGCCCGTCCCGGCGCCGAGCGCGCGCGCGGCGTCGACGATGACCTCGCCGAGCGATCCCGCGGTCAGCAGTTGCTTCCCGATCGCGGCGGTCGGCGCACCCTTCTGCACGGCGACGCCACCCACGCTCGCGTCCTTGCCGGCGAAAAACACCGAGGCGCTGCGGACGCCGTCGAGCGTCCGCGCCAGCTCGTCCGGCCCGACCGGTTCCTCGGCGCCGCCTAGCCGCAACAGAACCGCGAGGCCCGCAACCGGATCCGGACTTGGAACGACGACGACGGATTTCGTCGTGAGCGCCGCGACTTCACGCGCCGCGAGCGCGACGTTCGGGTCGTTCGGCAGCAGGTAGACGGTACCGGCCATCGAGGCGTTGACGCCGACCAGCAGATCGCGCACCGACGGGTTCGCGCCGTCCGGAACCGGGATCGTCACCTCGGCGCCGAGCTCGCGCGCAATGCGGTCGAACCCGGCGCCCTGCACCACGGCCGCGACGCCGAGCGCCCGCGCCGGCGCGTCGACGACGAGCAGGTTGTGCTGCTGCGCCATGTCCTCGCGCTTCCAGCGCGTCACCGTCCCGTACCGGGCCGCGATCGCCTTCACGGTCTCCGGCTCGGCGGTGTGCACGTGGACTTTGATCGTCGGCCGTCCGCCGATCACGAGCAGAGAGTCACCGTAGCGCTGCAGCTCGTCGCGCAGCGGGTGCGCCTCGACGGTCGCGCCCTCAAGGACGAACTCCGTGCAATAGTGGTTGTCGCCGACGACCTGCTGCCGCGTGAAGACCGACGAACGGACCGGGCGCCGCGGGAAGGCGGTGGCGCGCACGGTCTGCTCGGGGAGAAAGCGCAGCACCCCTTCGAGGAAATAGCAGAACCCCGCGCCTCCTGCATCGACCACGCCCGCCTCCTTGAGCGCCGGGAGCTGTTCGGGGGTCCGGTCGAGCGCGTCGTTCGCCGCGCGCAGCACCGCGTTCGCGAGCCGGTAGAAGTCGGGCTCGCGGACCGCGAGCCGGTATGCCTCGTCGGCGGCGGCCGAGGCGACCGAGAGGATCGTCCCCTCGACCGGTTTCGTGAGGGCCGCGCGCGCGGCGGCGACGGCCGCCCGCAGCCCGAGCGCGAGCTGAAAGGTGTCGATCGTCGAGCGATGGCGCACGCTGTGGGCGAACCCGCGCAGCATCTGCGAGAGGATCACGCCGCTGTTCCCGCGCGCGCCCAGCAGCGACCCGTTCGCGGCAGCGGCCGCGACCGCCGAGAGCCCGTTCGCCCGGGCTTGCCGGGCCTCGGCGAGCGCTGCCTTGGCCGTCAGAAACATGTTCGACCCGGTGTCCCCGTCGGGGACGGGGAAGACGTTCAGGTCGTTGAGCACACCGCGGTACTTCCGTAAGAAGTACGTGCCGGCGGCGACGAACTTCTCGAACGCCCGCCCGTCGAGCTGGGTGACTGCCATGGAGCGCTCCTCGCGTTCCTGGCGGATCGGGCTCCGCCCTGCGCCCGGAAACCGGGCCGCGTGCTGACGCGGCCTTGTTCGGCTGGGTCCGTTCTGATACAATCCGCCTGTTATGGCCAAGCGATGTGATGTGTGCGGCAAGGGTCCCATGGCCGGGAACAACGTCAGCCACGCGATGAACAAGACCAAGCGCCGGTGGCTGCCCAACCTGCAAGCGGTTCGCGTCGACGACCGCGGCACGCACAAGACCGCCCGCGTCTGCACCAACTGCCTGCGGAGCAAGCGCGTCAAGCGCGTCGGCTCGGTCTAAGGCGAATTCTTCGGGGGCGCGAACGTGAGTCGGGCCCCTTCTCCGTCTTTCGCCGCGATCGGGGTGGACGCGACCCCGAACCGCTCGGCGTACCGCGCGGCGGCGCCGTCGGAGAGGTATGAGAGCGGCTTGAACAGGTCGAGCGCCGCGACGGGGTCGGCGGTCGCGGCGCCGTATCCGGTGGTCCGCTCCACCGCGAGTGAAGCCAGGGCCGTCGCCAGCACCGTCGCCGCCCAGGGGGTCGCCCCGAGCGCGAGCATCACGGCGATCCCGCCGGCCAAGACGTCGCCCGCTGACCGCTTCGTTTCCGAGAAAGCCGTAGCCGACGCTGTTCTGGATCGACCCCAGCAGCGGGTAGGCGCGGGTACGCTCGTCGCCGTTCGCCGAGCTCGTCATCATCGCAGGTGATCCCAGCCGGAAGGGTCGATGGCGACGCCGTTGGCCAGCCGAACGCCCGCTCCCGCGGCGATCCGGCCCACGGCGATCGGCGAGTGGCCGAACCGGGCGGCAAACCGGGCCGAGAGATGCGGGAAGGCGCGCTTTTCGATCGCGACGAGCAGCTCGAAGTCCTCACCGCCGCCGAGCGCCCAGGCATCGGCGTCGTCGCCGGTGCGCGCCGCCACCCGTCGCGCCGCGTCGTGCACCGGGACGAGGTCGATCGTCGCTCCGACGCCCGACGCCGCACAGAGGCGGGCGAGATCGGTCGAAAGGCCGTCCGAGAGGTCCATCATCGCACGGACGTGTCGCGACGCGCCGAACCAGCGCCCTTCGCGCAGCCGCGGCTGCGGAGTCCGATAGGCGGCGAGCGCCCCGGCGAGCTCGGGTTCGCCGGCGAGATCGGGCCGGTCGAGCGCGACGCGCAGCCCGGCGCGGCTCGCGCCGAGCGAGCCGGTGACCGCGACGATGTCGCCCGGTCGCGCGCCGTCGCGGCGTTTGAGATTCGACGCGCGCACCTCGCCGACGATGGTGATCGATACGACGATCGCGGGAGCGCGCGTCAGGTCGCCGCCCGCGATCGCGCAGCGAGCGTCTTTCGCGAGCGCCGCGATCCCGTCGTAGCATGCCAGCAGCCACGCCGGATCGGTGCCCGGCGGAAACCCGAGCGCGACCGTCGCCAGCACGGGACGCGCGCCCATCGCCGCGACGTCGGAGAGGTTCGACGCCAGCGCGCGCCAGCCGGCGTCGTACGCGCTCATGGCATCGCGCGTGAAATGAACGCCCTCGACCAGCGCATCGGTCGTGATGACGCTGCGATTGCTGCGCGACGGCTGCCACGCCGCGGCGTCGTCGCCGATCCCGAGCAGCAGCCGCTGCGCCGGCACGCCGGCGATACGCTCGCGAATGGCGCCGACGAGCTCGTCTTCGGTCACCGCGCCGCGCGCTGCACCGCATCGATGCGGCGGCGCATCTCGCGCAGGGCCTCGGGCGGATCGTCGGACGCGAACACCGAGTTGCCGGCGACCAGCACGTCCGCACCCGCCTGCACGGCGCGCTCGACGTTCTGCAGGCCGATCCCGCCGTCGACCTCGATCTCGCAGGCCGGATTGCGTGCGTCGAGCAGCGCGCGCACCTCCGCGATCTTCGTCAGCGCGCGTTCGATGAACGACTGACCGCCGAAGCCGGGGTTCACGCTCATGACGAGCACGCGGTCGATCTCCTCGACCAGGTCGACCAGCATCGCGACCGGGGTGCCGGGGTTGATCGCGATACCGGCCTTCGCGCCGATCTCGCGGATATGGTACAGCAGCCGGTGCTGATGCGGTGTCGCCTCGTAGTGGAACGTGATCACGTCGGCGCCCGCCTCGCGGAACGCGTCGACGTACCTCTCGGGCTCGACGATCATCAGGTGGCAGTCGAACGTCAAGTGCGTCAGCTTGCGCAAGTCCTTGACGATCTTCATCCCCCACGTGAAGTTGGGGACGAAGACGCCGTCCATCGAGTCGAGATGCAGTTCGTTCGCGCCGGCGCTTTCGACCATCCGGATCTGGTTCGCGATATCGGCGAAATCCGCCGACAGCAGCGAGGGTGCGATCTTGATGGCGCGCCGGGCCGCCTTGCTCACGGTTTCTTGTTCTTTGCGGGATCCGCCGGTTTCAGCGAGGGGACCCAGCGGTTCGGCTCGCGACCGATCTGCGTTTGATTGAGCAGTTCGTTGTTGATGTAGGTATCGATCTCCGCGGTGCCGACCGCCGTCACGTTGAAGTCGAGCTTCTGACCGCCCTGCGCGAAACCGTCGTACACGTTCCACGTCCCGGTGTCGTCGCGGACCTCGATGCGCACGTGCGCCGCGTCGTCGCGCGGCGGGACGGTCGCCGACGCGTGCACCTGACGGATGAGATAGCCGTACTCGCCGGGACCGGCGCTGACTTGCAGCGAGACCTCCTCGAACGGATCGATCGTCGCACCCGCGGAGGGACTCTGGCGCACGATCACGCCCCGCGATGGGCCTGACGGCCCGAACGGGGTCCACACGATCTGACCGAGATGGACGCGGTCGTGCTGTGCCGCCGACCGCGCTGCGTCGATCGACATGCCGGTGTAGTTCGGCACCTTGACCCCGCCCGGCGGACCTTTGCTGAGCGTCAGCGAGACCTTCGTGCCGAGGCGCACGCTCGAAAGCGGCGCCGGATCCTGCGCGACGATGTGGTCGCGCGGAACGTTGTCGTCGACGACGTAGGACGTCTTGTCGAGCTCGAGCTTGAGGCGGTTGAGGTCGACGCCGGCGTTGCGCAGCGTCTCGAAGCGCACGTCGGGCATCGGGAAGATCACGACGCCGCTGCTGACGACCAGCGAGATCTGTCGGCCCTCGCGGACGCGGGCGCCGGATCCCGGCTGCTGGTTGATCACGACGTCCTTCGGATACCGGTCGCTGGGCTGGGTCGCGATCACGACGCAGCGCAGCCGCAAGCGCCCGCATTCGGCGCGGGCGTCGAGGTTCGTCTGTCCGGCGAACGCCGGCACGTACACCGTCGCGGCGGTCGGCGCGAAGAACTCCTTGATCGAGCGCCCGAACCACACCAGCACGCCGACCGCGAGCGCGAGCGCGATCGCAAAGGCCCAATCGCGGTCCAGCAGCGGCGCGAACCGCCGGCGGGGTGCGGCCGGCGCGCCCTCGGCGCCGTCCAGCTGCATCAGGCGAGCGCCTCGAGCTGCGCTTCGTCGAAGTCCGCGTTGCTGTAGACGCGCTGCACGTCCTCGTGCTCCTCGAGCGCGTCGAGGAACGTCAGCACGCGTTCGGCATCCGGTCCGTCGGGTCGCGAGGTCTGCGTGGGCTCCATCGCGAGCTGTGCCGAACGCACGTGCAGCCCTTGCGCTTCGAGTGCGTCCTTCACCGCCATCAGCGACTGCGGCTCGGTGAGGACTTCGACCGGCTCCCCGAAACGCACGTCGATCACGCCGTCGACCAGCGCCTTCTCGGTCAGCTCGTCCTCCGAGAGCTTGCCGGGATCGACCGCGATCAGCCCGCGCGCGGCGAACATCCAGCCGACGCTCCCGGTCTCGCCGAGGTTGCCGCCGTTGCGGCTGAACAAAAAGCGCACCTCCGATGCGGTGCGGTTGCGGTTGTCGGTCGCCGCGTCGACGATCACCGCGATCCCGGCCGGACCGTATCCCTCGTACCGGATCTCCTCGATCTCGCGCTCCCCCGCACCGCTCGCACGGCCGATCGAACGCTTGATGTTGTCCATCGGCATGTTGTTCTCGCGGGCTTTCTCGACCGCCATCTTCAGCCGATAGTTGGCCTCAGGGTCGGACGAGCCGTTCTTCGCCGCCAGGATGATCTCTTTACTGAGCTTGGTGAAGAGCGCGCCGCGTTGAGCGTCGACCTTCCCTTTGCGCAGCTTGATGTTGTGCCACTTGGAATGACCTGACATGTTGCGCCGATATCTCTTCTCGTCAGTTGCGGTGAGGGATGATCCAGCTGGTTCCCGGAATGCCGAGCTCGTCCGGCCACATGCGCTGGTACCACGCCGCGTAGGTCACCTTCGTCCCGGCCAGCACGGGATAGAAGAACACGAACAGGCCTACGACGAGCGCACCGTACACGCCGATCGTCCAGCGCGCGGTGTCGAACGATCGCGCCGACAGCCGCTTCCACACGTAGTGGATCAGCACGATGTCGCACAGCACGATCACCGCGACGTTCGGGAAGAAGTGGTACTCGAACATGAGCCGCGGCGAGCCGGCGTACGGCAGCCACTGCATGAAGTATGCGATCACGAGCAGCGCGTAGCCCTTATTGCGCTCGCACCACGCGAGCCAGGCGACGAACGGCACCGAGATCAGCCCCAACATGAACACCGCGGGGTTCGGCAGCGCGAGGATCTCCGCGACGCAGCAGGCGGCACCGTTTGCGGCATCGATACCGGTCCGGAAATCCTTATAGTAGTACGAGATGGGGATCTGCTCGATCGGCCACTGCCACCACACCGAGGAATACGGGTGCGTCGCGTGCGTTACGCCGTTGCTGTGGTACCAGTACATCTGCTGCTGCAGCGCGATCAGGTCCGAGAAGCCGGCGCCGCGCGCGTAGAACGGGATGTACGTGAGCAGGTAGATCGTCGCGGCGGTGAACGCGGTCACGCCCAGGACGATGTCGATCGGGAAGCCGCGCGGGTTGCCGTACAGCGCGCGCCCCGGCAGAAAGCGCTGCGCGCTCACCCCGAAGATCACGGCCCAGATCACGGCGAGGTCGAGCGATCCCGTCCACTTGCTCGAGAGCAGGAGGCCGAGTGCCACCGACAGCACGGCGAGCCACACGCGCGCATCGCGGCTTCGCACGCGAACCGCTCCGTCGACGGCCATCGTGCCGTCGGGCGCGAACGTCGCGGTGCCGTCCGGCGTCGCGTACGTGAGCACGCCGGTCTTGTCGACGTTCGCGCGCAGCTCCGCCGATGCGGCCGCGCCCTCGGGCTCGCGCACGCTCACGTCGCCTTTTTCGGGCACGTCGACGACCGTGCCGTCCGCGTACGACACGCTCGTGCCGCGTTGCACGCCGCGCGAGCCGAGCCAGCGCGCGAGCAGGTAGATGCCGAGCTCGAAGTACGCGAACGCGACCCCGTACGAGAGCGAGCTGGGATCGGCCGGCGCGATGCCGTTGACGATCTCGACCGCCCGGTGCGGTGGCGGGATGTTCGCGAGCCATGCGAGACCCGCCGCGACCGGCGTTCCGGCGACCAGCGTCGCGATGAAGCGCGCGCCGAACCGGTCAGGGACGATGCGTTTCACGCGCACCTGCGACGCGAGCAGATAACGGTAGAGCGCGTAGAGCACCGTGAGCCCGAGCATACCGATCAGGATCTCGCCCGTCGCGATGCGCGACTCGACGTAGTGGAAGCCGTCGAGCGCGAGTAGGCCGCCGGCAAACACTGCGAGCCACGTTTTGCCGGTCAGGCGCTTCGCGAACGCGTAGATCACGCCGCACTGTACCGCACCGATCACCACGTTGAGAAAGCGCCAGCCCCACGACGTGTTGCCAAGCCCGTGCATGCCGCCGAACAGCAGCATCGAGAAGCCGATGAACAGCTTGGCGAACGGGGGGTGCGTCCACTCGTACTGCTTGAGGCCGAGCAAATACTCGCCGCCGCCGCGCGCGAAGTAGACCTCGTCGAAGATCTTCTCCGGCGGCCACGCGTAGCCGATCACGGCGACGATGAACGCGAACGCGACGATGCCGCCGGCGAGCATCCAGTCGGTGCGCGTCATCCCGATCACGCCTTCGCGCGGGTCGAACCAGTCGCGCGCACGGGCGAGCGCCGCATCGAAAATACCTGGTTTCGCGTTCGCGCCGGCGACGCCGCCGGCATCGGCCGTCGCCTCACCGAGGCCGCCGAGATACAGGTAGCCGAGCCAGAAGAACAGCACGACGTTCGCAAAGGACGCCGGGTGCGAGATCGCCGGCCACAGGTCGGTCGCGTTCACGCCTTGCGTGTGCGCCTCCATCACCGCTTGATAGGCGAGCGAGTAGGCTAGGTTCAAGTACATCGTGACCGAGAGGACGATCGTCGACCAAAGCCCGGCGCGGCCGAACGCGACCAGCGGGATCGCCAGCAGGAACGCGCCGTAGACGTAGCGCTCGTGCATGCGCGTCGCCAGCACGAAAAACGCAAGCGCGCACAGCATGGCGGCTTCGAGGAACGCGCGCTCGTCGCGGCGCTGCAGATAGCGCCCGACGATCAGCAGCGTCGCCGCGGCGACCAGCCCGATCCCCCACACGGCGTACGATCCGACCGGCAACCCGAACAGCGAGATCGTCGCGCTGTCCGGGCTCCAGAACGGCAGCCGCAGCGCGTAGAGGTTGAACGCGTTGACCGACGTGTACGGATAGACGCCGCTACCGAACGCGTAGCGCTGGAACAGCCAGCCGTAGACGTCGGCCGCCGGATGGAACAGCAAGCCCACCACCCCGGCGAGCGCGAACGACGCGGCGACGCCGATCAAGGTCCCGGTCAGCCGCCGTGCGCGCACCACGGCGTCGCTGGTCGCGAACGGATACGCCAGCAGCAAGAGTCCGATCGTTGCGCCCTGCGGCTTGATCAAGACCGAGAACCCCAGCACGAGCCAGGCCAGGATCAGCCGGGGTACGGTCCGCGCGGGCTCGTCGCCGGCACGTAAAACCAGCCACACCGAGATCAGCACGAGGCCCCACGAGACGGAGTCGATCTGACCCCAGTACGATGAGACGTAGATCGCGGCGGGGTTGAGCGCCAGCAGCGCCGCGGCGAGCAGCGCGATATTCTGCGCCGCGTAGCGGCGCACGATCAGGAAGATGACGCCGGCGTCGACCAGGTCCATCGCGATCGCCGGCAGCTTCACCAGCACGCGCAATATCGGCCAGCCGTGGTTCGCCTCGCCGCCGATCCCGGGGATCAGCGCGTACAGCTTGGCGAGCACCCACAGCACGACGAAATACCCCGGCGGATAGTCGGCGAAGCCGGACTTCGCGTAGAACATCCACGGCGGGTTGTCGCGCAGCGTGAGCGTCCACGACTCGAACGCCGACACGTCGTTGTGGAATCCCGAACTGCCCAGGAACAGCAGCCGCACCACGAGTCCGGCGCCGAGGATCGCCCAGAGCGGCGCAAGCCCCATGCGGGCCGCGGTCGCGGGTGCGAACGACGCGCGTGCCGAGGCGCTCATGCGACCCGCCGGGCGGCGCGGTGGAAGAACGCGCGGACGCGTCCGCTGCGATCGATCTCGCGGGCGGCGGCGACCGCGTCGGCGTCGGCCAGCTCGGTGCGCGAGGCGCGATGGGCTGCTTCGCGCGCGCCGAGCCGGTCGAGCGCCGCGAAGGTCGCGGCGACGTCGGCCGGGGTCAGCGCGCCGCCGCGCGAGTAGGCGTTGGCGATCGTCTCGCGCGCCTCGGACGGTGGTCCGGCGAGTGCCCAGACCACCGGGAACGTCCACTTCCGCATCGCGAGGTCCGCACCGCACGGCTTCCCGGTCGTCGCCGAGTCGCCCCAAGTTCCGAGCACGTCGTCTTCGATTTGGAACGCCGTCCCGTAGGCCCGGCCGATGCGCGCGTACGCGGCGGCGCGCGCAGCGTCTGCCCCCGCCGCCAACGCACCCAGCTCGCAGGCCGCACCGAAGAGCGCGCCGGTCTTGCCGCCGATCATTGCCCGGTAGTCCTCCATCGTTACGCGCGGTTCCGCCTCGAACGCGATGTCCCGGCCCTGGCCGCTGCACATCGCCAGGTGCGCGGCGAGCAGCACCCGGTTCATCTCGAGCTTGCGCTCCGCGGTCGCGCGGCTCCCGTCGAGCAGGGTGAGGTAGGCCACCGAGCACAGGGCGTCGCCGGCGTTGATACCGTGGGCGAGCCCGTAGCGCGACCAGACGGTCTCTCGGCCCCGGCGCAGCCGGTCGCCGTCCTCGATGTCGTCGTGGATCAGCGAGAATTCGTGGACGATCTCGACCGCGCAGGCCGGCGCCAGCGCATCCTCGAGGCACCCGCCCTCTTCTTCGGCGACCTCGAGCACAAGCTGCGAACGCAGGCGCTTGCCACGCCGCCCCGCCTCCACGAACCCGAAGTGGTAGCGGATCTGCGCGCTGGTGGCGGAGCCGTCGTCGAACCGGGCGACGGCGCGTTCCAGCGCCGCCTCGAGACTATCCAGCGCCGGCGGCGAGAGCATCCATCCGGTCCGCGACCCGATCGACCAGCCAGCCGGGGGTCGACGCGCCCGACATCAAACCGGCGGTTCCGATCCCTGCGAACCACTCGGCTCGAAGCTCGTCGGGTCCCTCGATGTGATACGACCGCGCCCCGTTGATCGCGGCCAGCTCGGCGAGGTGCTTGGTGTTCGCCGAGGTCTTGCCGCCGACGACGACCATCACGTCGACCTCACGCGAGAGTGCGTCGACCTCGCTCTGGCGGTTCTTGGTGTCGGTGCAGATCGTGTTGATGGCGCGGACTTCGTAGTACTTCTCGCTGAGTGTGCGGACGATTTCGCTGAAGCCCGTTCCGTTCCAGGTCGACTGCACGACGACGCCGACCCGGCTCGCGCGCGGAAGCGCCGCGATGTCGTCGGCACTGGTGATGCACCACGCGCCGGGCACGTGCGAGAGCGTCCCCTTCACCTCGGGGTGGTTGGGGTCGCCGACGACGACGATCTTGTAGCCCTCGTCGCGCAGCTTCTCGGCCTGGACGTGGATCTTCGTGACCATCGGGCAGGTCGCGTCGATCACGGTCAGCCCGCGCTCCTTCGCCTTGTCGAGTACCTCGACCGGCAGGCCGTGCGCCCGCACGAACATCGCTTCGGTATCGACCTCGTCGAGGCTGTCGGCGTTCTTGAGGCCCTTCGCCGCGAGCGAGGCGACCATCTGCGGGTTGTGGACGACGTGGCCGAGGGTCGTGACGCCGCCGCCGAGCCGCTCGACCGCTTCCTCGGCCTTCTTGACCGTGATGGCGACGCCGAAGCAGAAGCCCTGGGTCTTGGCCCGCTTGATGATCACCGAATGCTCTCCTCGAGCGCGCGGATCCGTTGCATGATCGTTGCCGTTCCCTTCTCCAAATCGTCCCCATCCGACTGCCGGTTCCGGACCACCCGCATCGGCTCGCCGAAGACGACCGTCACCCGCCTGAACGGACGCAGTCGCCGCGTCCCCCCGATCGCCGCCGGAACGACGGGAACGCCGGCCGCCGCCGCGAGGAACGCGGCACCGGCCTTTTCCTCGTTCGTGCCGGTCACGTTACGGCCACCCTCCGGGAAGATAACGATCGTGCGACCTTCCTTCAGCATCCGCAACGAAGCGCGCAAGGCGGCGGTTCCGCCGGCCTGCCGGTCGACCGGGAAGGCGTTCAAGCGCGGGATCAGCCAGCGGATGATCGGCATCGCGAAGAGCTCCTTCTTCGCCATGTACCAGACCGGCCGCGGGACCGCGACGCCCAGGATCGGAGGATCGAAGTTCGAGATGTGGTTCGCGGCGACGATCAGCCCGCCGTCACGAGGCACCTTCTCGGCCCCGACGACCCTGAACCGGAACGTGGTCAGCAGGATCGCTTTGACGACTACTTTCGCCACGTCGTAGAACGTCACGCGCGGGCGGCGTCCATGACCGCGCGCATCCGCGCGACCACCTCGGCCGGCTTCACGTCGGTGGAGTCGATCGTCATCGCGTCGTGCGCGGCCCGCAGCGGCGAGACCGCGCGGGTCGAATCGAGCCGGTCGCGCTCGACGATCTGCGCGCGGACTTCGTCGAACGGAACGTCCAGCCCGCGTTCGTGGAACTCCGCCTGCCGGCGCCGCGCGCGCTCATCGACCGACGCGGTAAGGAAAAACTTATATCGCGCGTCCGGAAGGACGACGGTACCGATGTCGCGCCCCGCCATGACAACTGTACCACGTGTGGCGAGCGCACGTTGTCGGGCGACCAATTCGGTCCGAACGGCCGGAAGTGCCGCGACCGAAGACACCGCCGCGGAAACGTCAGGTTCGAACAGTCGGTCGCCGGTATCTTGGCCGTCGATAACGACGCGATAGCCGGCGACCCGGTCGGAGTCGGGGACGATCTCGAACTTGTGATGAGCAAGCATCGCGATCAACGCACTGCCGCCGTCGAGATCGATGCCGTTCTTGAGCGCAAGGTACGCAACGGACCGATACATCGCGCCGGTGTCAAGATAAAGAATCTGCAGCTCGGAAGCGAGGATTTTGGCCACCGTCGTCTTCCCGCTGGCGCTGAAGCCGTCAATTGCAACGTTGCTATTCTGCGGCATGAACGGGCCGATTGTTTCGGCTGTTCCACCAAGTTCCTTCGGATCGCCGACGACGCCAACAGCGCGGGCATCCCCGACCGATCAGACGGTAGTAGCCATTACCTTGAAACGTCTCCGCACAAAATAGGCATCGCCAGCGGTACCGGTGGTCTATACCCTTGTACTTTTCGTCGCGTAACTCGAGCCCGAGCGAAGGAGCGGCGCTCCGCAGACGTGCCAGGCCGCGCGACAACCAGCCTCCCTGCGGAATCTGAACGGCGTCAGGAACTGCGACATGAATTCCGTAAAGACGCAGTGCTTTCACCGCGTGTTGCACGACCGCTTCCGGGTTGTACAGCACGTCCTGCGCCATCTCGGTAATATGGACCAGGGTGACGCCGCGCTGCGAACAAATCTCGGCTTTCTCCGCGTCGCGGCGTACGATAGCAGCAAGCGGCTCGCCGTATCCCTTTTCGCGCGAATGTGTGAAGCCTTGGTATTCGAACGCGAGCTTCAAATCGGCGTTGTATCCGTCAAGCTCCAGTCGCCCTCCCCTCGACGAGTGGAGCCACGCGGGACGCCGCAGCGGAAATTCGGCGTCGAACAGTGCCTCGAATACGCTCCGAATCGCGGTCTCGCCGACTCTTGCAAAGCACGAACGGCAGCCGTGACGCTTTCTAATGTCATTGATTGCCCGCGTCGACGCGTGTCCGTTCGAGCACTTGACATGTATTCGCTTTCCGCTAACGTACTCGCTCTCGGTCATCGCTATGAGCCATCCGTTTTCGCGGACGACGCGCTCGACGACCGAGAAGGGCGTACGGTGCAATCGCCGGAGCTTCTCAAACTTGCATGCCGCGCACCATAGACGACGCTTCGACAGGGCCCCTCGAATCGATAGCCGCTGAAGCCCGTGACGTCCACAGAGAATCTCCACGTACTCCTGCCCGGGTTCGAGCCGCTCGTCGAGAAGCCACCCACTTCGTAATCGAACATAGATCTCGAGACGGGAGCGAGTTCTTGCCCGGACACGGGCCATACCCGCCTTGATCCGGCAGGGCGGACACCACGTTCGAAAATCGGTCCGCGACTTGTTGATCTTTGCGAGAAACGAACCATGGCAATGGCAGTGGAGCTTCGCTCGAATACCTTTGGACGTTCCGACTACGATCGATTGAACGCCAAGGAAGACCGCCCCGCGGTCTTCCGCCACACACGCCAACGTTTTCAAAGTCTGTTCGCTCATGCAAACGATAGCGTAAAGAACGACGGTGCCACACCCCTGGCACTCCGCGACGAAGGCAGCGTTGCGTGCCAAGGGTGTGCGGACGTGGGTGCGGAAGAGCCGAAAACGCCAGGCTGACCCGCTTCTCTGCGCCGGGCCCCGGCGATTGCGTAACGCGGCGCTCGCAAACCGCCCACGAATGCAACTCAGTTCCGAGGAGACGATGACGCTGCGACTGCGCACGCGCTCGTTTCAACTCGTCCTTGCCGACCAACGCGTACAGGGCGCCCTCATCGCGACCTCCCGATTCGACCTGCCGCGCTTCATTGTCTGCCCCTGCTGCGGATATCCAACGTTGACGATCCGCGGCTATGACACGTGCCCAATCTGTAGTTGGGAAGACGATGGCCAGGACGACGCCGACGCCGATGACGTCCGCGGCGGGCCGAATTCAGACTACTCGCTGACGGAAGCCCGTCTCAACTTCGCTAGTCACCGCACGCAATACCGTGCCGAAGATCGTAGCCGGTTCGATCAGGAGGCCAAAACCGCTTCAGAACGCCGGGCAATCGTCGCGGCGTACGACGCACTTCTTCCCGACCTTCGGCCTTGGACGTTCATTTCTGCACTCGCCCGAATGAACGAGCTTCACGTGGTATTGCACGAACGGCGCTTCGGCAAACGGCGAGTCCGGAGATGGCGCGCGATCGAAGGCGACGAACGTCGTCGCGCAGATCGTGACTGGGAAGTGTGGACCGCTCTTTTCTCAGGTATTTTTCCGCGATGGCTTCGGTTCGAAGCACCGCCGACGATTCGGTCGCAGCGAAGCCGGCGCTTCGACCGGTTCGCCGAGCGCGTGTGGCGACGTCTTCTGAAACAGCCCGGACGAAATGCGCTCGTCACGAAGCATCATCGTCGCGGAAGCTACGTGTGCTGGAGCTCTCTCGACCGGGAGGTCTGGTTGACCCACGGGTCCGATGACGTCCGGGTGACCTGTGAGCCGTACTCGGAGGAACGTCTCGAACCGACGTTTCGGCTGGCGGACGATGACGAGGTCGAACGGGCGGCCGGGTTCATCGGCGCGTATTTCGCGGTGGAGTAATGCTTGCCGGCCGATGAGCCCTGCGCCAGGCAGTTGGCACACCGGCGCGCAACACTGGGGCGTGGCAAAGGCCAAGTCTGCGTATTACTGTACCGGGTGCGGGTTCGAGTCGGCGCGCTGGCTGGGGCGCTGCCCCTCGTGTGAGGCGTGGAACACGTTCGAGGACGCGCCGGTCGTCAAGCCGGTCAAGGCGGCGCAGGGACGCGCCGTTCCGCTGCGCTCGAACGGGCCGATGCTGCTGGCCGCGATCGAGGATACGCGGATCGCGCGGCGGCGGACGGGGATGGCCGAGTTCGACGGGCTGCTCGGGGGCGGGATCGTCCCCGGCAGCCTCGTGCTGCTCGGCGGCCCGCCCGGGGCGGGGAAATCGACGCTGCTGCTGCAGCTCGCGACGACGCTCTCGCGCGCCGGCGCACGCTCGGTCTACGTCTGCGGCGAGGAGTCGGCAGCGCAGACAAAGCTGCGCGCGCAACGCGTCGGTGCCGCTGAGTCGCTGCTCGTCTTCCCCGAGACGAACCTGCGCGCGGTGCTCGATGCGCTCGAGCGCGACGTCCCCGAGATTCTCGTCATCGACTCGATCCAGACGATGTGGCTCCCCGACGTCGAGTCGTTCGCCGGCAGCGTCTCGCAGATTCGTGACTGCACGCAAGTGCTCATGGAGTTCGCGAAGCGCACCGGCTGCTCGACGTTCGTCGTCGGCCACGTCACGAAGGACGGCGCGATCGCCGGACCGCGGTTGCTCGAGCACCTGGTCGACACCGTGCTCTACTTCGAGGGCGATCAGTCGGGCGAGTACCGCATCGTGCGCGCCTACAAGAACCGCTTCGGCGGGACCGACGAGATCTGCGTCTTCGCGATGGACGACCGCGGGCTGCACGAGGTCGCCGACCCGTCGGCGCTCTTCCTGCAGGGGCGCGGGCTGCGGCCGAGCGGCTCGTGCGTCGTCCCGACGCTGGTCGGAACGCGCCCGGTGCTGGTCGAGATCCAAGCACTGGTCGGCGAGGCCGCCTACGGAACGCCGCGCCGGCTCGCCGCCAACGTCGATGCGGCGCGGCTCGCGATGATCATCGCCATTCTCGAGCGGCGCGCCGGTCTTCAGCTCGGCAGTCACGACGTGTACTGTTCGGTCGCCGGCGGCTTGCGTGTCGCGGAGACCGGCGCCGACCTCGGCATCGCGCTTGCGATCGCGTCGGCGTTTCGCGACGTTCCGCTCGCCTCCGGCACGGTTGCATTCGGCGAGCTCGGCCTCTCCGGCGAAGTACGCGGCGTCTCGCAGCCCGCACGACGCGCCGCCGAAGCGACGAAGCTCGGTTTCACGCGCCTGATCACCCCCGAAGGCGCGCGCGACCTCGCCGCCGCAATCCGTCTCGCGTTCGATTGAAGGACCGGATGGCCGAACTCATCCCCCGCGACATGCTCTTCGGGAACCCCGAGAAAGCGGCACCGTTCATCTCGCCCGACGGGACGCGCATCGCGTACCTCGCACCGCACGAAGGGACCCTCTCGGTGTGGGTGCGCACGATCGGCCGCGAGGACGACCGCGTCGTCGCCAGCGATCCGGCGCGGCCGATTCGCACCGCGTTCTGGACGCCGGACGGCACGCGCGTCCTCTACGTGCAGGACGCGGCCGGCAATGAGAACTTCCATCTGTTCGCAGCCGATCCCGGCGGAGCCGCAGCGCCGGTCGATCTGACGCCGTACGAGGGCTGTCTGGTCCTCGTGCAGTCGGTCAATCTCGATCGGCCCGAGGTAATCCTGATCTTGATGAACCGCCGCGATCCGCAATTCTTCGACGTCTACCGGCTCGATCCGCGGACCGGCGAGACGACCCTCGATACGGAAAATCCCGGCGGCGTCTCGTCGTTTGCCGACGACGCGCAGATGGTCGTGCGGGTCGGCGTGATCCAGCACGCGGACGCGGCCTGCGAGATCGTCGTACGCGATGCGGCCGACGCGCCGTGGCGCACGCTGGCGCGCTTCGAGGCCGAGGACGGCACGCCGCAACTGGTCGGCTTCACGCCGGACGGGACCGCGCTGCTGGCGATCACGAGCGCGGATGCGAACGCCGCGCGGCTCGTCAGCTTCGATCTCGCGAGCGGCGAGCGAACCGTTGTCGCGGGCGACCCCGAGTACGACGTCTCTCACGTCGTCGTCTCGCCGCGGACGAAAGCACCGATCGCCGCGTCGATCATCCGCGAACGCGAGGCCTGGACCGTCCTCGATCCAGACTACGCCGCCGACTTCGCCGCGCTCGCGGCACAGGTGCCCGGAGATCTTGGGCTCGAGTCGACCGATCGCGACGACCGCATCTGGCTGGTCTCATCGACGATCGACACCGGCTCGCGGTCGTTCTGGACGTACGATCGGCGCACGCGCAGCGCCGAGAAGATATTCTCGATGCGCCCCGAGCTCGACCGCTACACGCTCGCGCCGATGACGCCGGTGAGCTATACGGCGCGCGACGGTCTGACGATCCACGGCTACGTGACGACGCCGGCGGGCGTTCCGGCTCGGGCTCTTCCGGCGGTGGTGCTGGTGCACGGTGGCCCGTGGGTGCGCGACAACTGGGGGTTCAACCCGTTCGTGCAGTGGCTGGCGAATCGCGGCTACGCCGTGCTGCAGCCGAACTTTCGCGGCTCGACCGGCTACGGCAAAGCGCACCTGAACGCCGGCGACCGCGAATGGGCAGGCGCGATGCACACCGACCTGCTCGACGCGAAGGACTGGCTGATTGCGCAGGGGATCGCCGATCCGGCGCGCGTCGGGATCGTCGGCGGCTCGTACGGCGGCTACGCGACGCTGGCGGCGCTGGCGTTCGCGCCCGATGCCTTCGCCTGCGGCGTCGACCTGGTCGGACCTTCCAACCTCAACACGCTGCTCTCGTCGATTCCGCCGTACTGGGAGTCGCTGCGCGCGACGTTCACGCGCCGGATGGGCGACTCGGAGGAGGTCCTCACCGCGCAGTCGCCGCTCTTCAAGGCCGACGCGATTCGCGTACCGCTGCTGATCGGCCAAGGCGCGAACGACCCGCGCGTGAAGATCGCCGAGTCCGATCAGATCGTCGCCGCGATGCGGCGCAACGGGCAGCCCGTCACGTACGTCGTGTTCGACGACGAAGGGCACGGCTTCGCCCGGCCCGAGAACAACCAGCGCTTCAACGCGGCACTCGAAGCGTTTCTCGCGACCCACCTCGGTGGCCGCGCCGAGCCCGCCCACGCCGGCGAGTCGATCGACCCGCACCTCCGGTGAGCGGTTCGTACGAGTTCGAGATCGTGCCGAACGTCAGCGAGGGGCGCGATCGGAGCGTGATCGATGCGTGCGTCGCGGCGATGGAGACGGAAGGCGCGCAGGTCGTGCACCGCATGAGCGATCCGGTTCACCACCGCAGCGTGATCACCGCGATCGGGCGCGCGTCGCAGGTCGTCGCGGCTTCCGTTGCGCTGGCGCGCGTTGCGCACGCGCGCATCGATCTGCGACGCCATCGCGGCGCGCACCCGCGGATCGGCGCACTCGACGTGCTGCCGTTCGTCCCGCTCGGCGCGGCGACGCTCGATGAGGCAGTCTCGCTGGCGCACCGCGCGGCGGCCCGCATCTGGCGCGAGCTTGGCATCCCATCGTATCTCTACGGCGCGGCGGCGAGCGCGCCGCACCGCGCACACCTGGCCGAGCTCCGCCGCGGCGGATTCGAAGGACTCGCCGATCGGTTAGCCGCCGGCCCGGACTGGCGATTCGACTACGGCGACGCGACACACGCATCGGCCGGCGCGATCGCGATCGGTGCCCGGCCGTTCCTGATCGCGTACAACGTCGAGCTGGCGAGCGACGACCTCGCACTGGCGAAGGGGATCGCCCGGACGCTGAGAGCGTCAAACGGCGGTCTGCGCTCGCTGAAGTGTCTGGGACTGCGCCTGGGCGCCGGCCGCGTCCAAGTCTCGTGCAACCTGACCGACGTCGATGCGGTGCCGCTCTATCGCGTCACCGAGCTGATTCGGCGTGCGGCCGCGCGCCGGGGCGTCGCGGTCGCCCGCAGCGAGCTGATCGGCCTGGCGCCACGTCGCACGGTCGAGCGGACCGCGAGAGCGTACGCCGCGGCGGAACGATCCCCGTATCCGTCGTAGGAAGCCGGATGCTCGTTCGCCGACTCGCCGCCGCGTTCGCCACAGTTGCGCTGCTGTGCTCGCCGGTCATGCCGCTCGCCGTGGAGGCGGCACAGGCGCCGCAGAGCGCCACGCCCGCCCCGCAATCGCGCACGCTCGCCAACGGTCTAAAGGTCGTCGTGATCGAGGACCACGCCGCGCCGGTCGCTCAGATCCACATGTGGTACCGGTTCGGCGCGCTCGACGAGACGCCGGGCAAGACCGGACTCGCGCACGCGCTCGAGCACATGATGTTCCGCGGTACGCACGACTTCTCGGCCGCCGGCCTCGACGACATGACGGCGCGGCTCGGCGGCGAGGTGAACGCCGAGACAGAGAACGAGATGACCCATTTCTACTTCGTCGTGCCGGCCGACCGCGTCGATGTGATCGTGCACCTCGAAGCCGACCGGATGCGGAGGCTCAAGCTCGATCCGGCGGACTGGAATCTCGAACGCGGCGCCGTGCTCGAAGAGTACGCCGAGAAGCACAGCAACCCGGTCAGCTCGTTCATCTACGACGTCAACCAGCGCGTCTACCCGAACTCGCGGCTCGGCTCGACCTCGCTTGGCGCCAAGGCCGACATCGAGCGGGCGACCGTCGTCGACCTGCGGCGCTACTACGACGCCTGGTACCGGCCGAACAACGCGACCCTCACCGTGACCGGCGACGTCCACGCCGCCGAGGTGTTCGCGGCCGCGCAGCGCTGGTTCGGACCGATCGCGGCCGCAAAGCTGCCGGCGCGGCGCCAGTACGCCCTGCACCCGGCGACCGGCGCGACGTATACGGACCGTTCGAACTATCCGTACACGATCGTCGACGAGGCCTACGCCGCGCCCGGCAACGCGAAGCCGTACGAGCACGATCAAGTCCGCAACGACGTCGCCCTGGGCGCAATGTTCAACCCGCGCGGCGCGTTCCGCGCGCTGGTCGAGCGCGGCCTGGTGCTGGCGTACAACCCGACACCCCTCGAGGACCGGCGCGCGTCGGTCGTTCACGTCATGCTGATCGTCGCGCCGGGTCACACGCCGGGCGAGGTCCGCGCCGCTTACGAGAAGATCATGGCGGACGTCCTCGCCAAAGGGCTCGACGAAGACCTGTTCGACGCCTCGAAACGCTCGCAGCTCGCGTCGATGACGTACGCGCGTGACTCGATCGTCGGACTCGGAGACGCCGTCGGCGCGAACATGGTCTTCCCCGGCGACACCGATCCCGCCGAGTTCGACGCGCTCTACGGCGCGATCACGCGCGCCGAGTCGACCGCGGTGGCGCGGCGCGTCTACGCAAAGGCGAGCGTCGTCGCCGTACTGCAGCCGGGTCAGTCGAGTCCCGAGAACGCGAAACCCGCGGCCAACGTCACCTCGTCGGTCAGCGACAACTTCGGCGACCGCACCTCCAACGGGCCGCTGGTGCAGCCCGACTGGATGAAGGCCGCGCTCGCCAAGCCGCTCGCGCTGCACAGCGCGGTCGATCCCGTCGTCACGACGCTGCCGAACGGCTTGCGGCTGCTCGTGCAGCGCGTCGCGACGAATCCGACCGTCTTCATCGACGGGCTGGTGCGCACGTCGCCGAGCTTCGACCCGAACGGGAAGGAAGGCCTGGGCGAAGTCACCTCGGCGCTGATGGATTGGGGCAGCGCGAAGTACGACTACGACGCGCAGCGCAAACTCGCCGACGACCGCGCCGCGGAGATCTCGTTCGGGATGTCGTTCGCGGCGCACGGGCGGGCACGCGACTTCTCGCCGCTGCTCGCCGCGCTCGCCGACGACGTACGCCGTCCGCTCCTGCCGAGCGACAAGTTCGATCTGGTGCGCTCGCAGCTCTCGGCCTTCGCCGGGCGGCGTGCGCTGCAGGCCGGGTTCGAAGCGCAGCGGCTCTTCGACGCAGCGCTCTACCCGGCCGGCGATCCGGCGCTGCGCGTCGCGTCGGAGCGCTCGATCGCCTCCGTGACGCTCGCCGACGTGAAGGCCTATCACGCGCAGTACGTGCGGCCCGATCTCATTACGCTGGTCGTCGTCGGCGACGTCGATCCGGCGCAGGTCGCGCAGGAGGTGCAGCGCGCCTTCGGCGACTGGACGGCGACCGGACCGAAACCCGATCCGCACCTCCCGCCGATCCCGCTGCCCTTCCCCCAGACGCGCAACGTCATGACGGCCTCTCAGGACGTCACCGTGCAGCTCGGCGCTCCGACGCTGTCGCGCACGTCGGCCGACTACGATTCGCTGACGCTGGCCAACGCGATCTACGGCGGGAGCGGCTCGATGGAGTCGCGGCTCTTCCGCGAGGTGCGCGAGAAGCGCGGACTCGTCTACGGCGCGTCGAGCGCTCTGGCGGCGAACCGCGACCGCGGGACCTTCACCATCTCGTTCAGCGCGGTGCCCTCGAAGATCGACGCGGCGGAGGCGCTCGTGCGCGCCGAGCTCAAGCGGATGCAGACCGACGAGGTGAGCGCCGACGAGCTCGCGCGCGCCAAAACCCGCCTCGTCGCGACGCAGCTGAACGCCGAGCAGGCGACGGCATCGATCGCCGGCGACCTGCTCCGCATCGGGCTCGACGAACTGCCGACGTCGTACTACGCAACCCTGGCGGAGCGCTACGCTTCGATCACCGCTGCCGACGTGCGCCGCGCCGCGCAAACCTGGTTCCATCCCGACAACCTGGTCGAAGTCAGAATCGGTCCGCCGGCATGACACCGCCCGCGCCCGAAGTTCACCGCGCTGGTGCGGGGCCCGCTGCCGAGCAACACCGGCGACGGCGGCGCGAGCTACACGTTCGACTACCCGGGGCCTTACCTACGCCGTCAACACCGTGCAGTGGTACGCAAACTACCTGAACGACGCGCTCGGATACTCGATCACCGACATCGGCTACGACGGCGGCTGCTACGACGGAGAGAGCGGCGGATCTGGTCCGGATCTCAACGAGACGTATCCGCTCGGCACGATCCACTTCTGCCGCCCGGCGCCTGCGGCGGCGGCCGACCTGCCCGGTTAGGGCTCGGTCAGGAGTCTGCGGAGCGCCGCGCCGATCTCGGTGCGCGTGTAACCGCGCTCCGACAACGACCCGATGAACCGGTCGGCGGCTTCCCGGAGAGCCTGGCCGCGCGCGCGGGTCGCGATCGTGCGGCTGCGCTCGGTCACGCGCGAGCCGCGCCGCCCGTCCGAGACGATGAGACCTTCTCCTTGTAAATCGGCATAGGCGCGCGCGACCGTATTCGGCGCGACGCCGAGGTCGGCCGCAAGCTGACGCACCGTCGGAAGCGTATCGCCCGGCTCGAGCGCGCGGCGCTCGATCGCGACGCGCAGCTGCTCGAAGATCTGCTGATACGGCGGCGTCTCGGCATCCGGGTCGACGGTGACGTACGGTTCACCGCGCATCGCCGGCCCACGCTCGAAGCTCGTCGGGGCTCGGACCGCGCGGCCCGAACCCACCCGACAAGAACGGAATGACGCAGCTCGCAACGGCGGTGAAGCAGAACGCGGAAAGCCGCCACGGGGATGCGTACATCGCTGCAAGGTGCAGCGTGAAGAAGAAAACGCTGGGCGTCGTCGCGAGCTGAAGCATGGCGGCGACGCGCTGATGCCGCAGGCGGTCATCGACGAACGACTCGACGGCGACGTCGTCACCGCGTACGAGGGCCGGCAGACCGGCGATCATCCAGGCGAGCACGACGATCGACAGTGAGGCGGCCGCCGTTACCGTCGCGGCGAAGGGCGACACGTCGAGGAAGAACAACGGACAGAGCACGGAGGCCGTTACCGTCGCGAACAACGACCTCGGAACGACGCTGGAGCGGATCCGCGCTTTCAGCGACGCGGCGCGCGGTCCGCGAGCCTTTCGCAAGCGGGAGTACGCTGCGGCGAGGAAGGCGGCCGACGCGAGGGTGACCACCGCGACGAGCAGGTCGATCGCGACGCGGTTGTTGGCGGCCACCGCCGCGGCCGCCAGCGAAAGAATCCCGAGCGCACGCCCGAGCCACGTCGGCGCGCCCTCGAGGCGCTCCCGCAATGCGAGGGCCCGATCCAAACGGGCTCGATCCGCGACCTGCACCTTCGCAAACCCGTCCCGGATCCACGACGATCCCGCAGGCCTGCACAGCGACCAGATGCCGAAGACGGTCCACAGCCCGACGAGGAACCACCGCTGCACGTTCAGGATCGTCGCGAGGTAGTCGCTTTCCATCGCCTTTGTACCAGGGACCCTATCACAAAGCGTTTGTTTGTGTCAAATGGCATGACACAAACGACGCGCTACAGCGCTACGATGCGCCGGAGACCTTCTTCGAAGTCCCCGATCGGCGCAACCCAGCTGAGGCGCAGCCAGCCTTCGAGGTTGTCACCGAAGATGCGGCCGGGGATCGCGACCACGCCGCGGTTCTCGACGAGGTCGAGCGCCGCCGCGAGCGAGTCGTTTCCGCGCGGCAGCTTCACGCAGGCGTAGAACGCGCCGTCGACCGGGACGTAGCGCAAACCGCTGGCGTCGAGCGCGGCGGTGACGCGGGCGTGCTGCTCTCGGTACCAGGCCGCCTGTTCCGTCAGCGCTCCCGGCTCACCGAAGATCTCGAACGCGACGCGCTGGCCGAACGCGCTCGCCGTCGACGTCACCCACGCATGCGTCTTGTTCAGCGCCTCGATCGCGCCGTCGGGGGCGATCAGCCAGCCGATCCGCATCCCGGTCAGCGCGTTCGACTTCGAGATCGAGTTCGCGACGACCGTGTACGGATAGTGCCGCGCGACGTAGCCAGGATCGTCGACGTAGGTGAGCTCGCGATAGATCTCGTCCTGCAGCACCCACACCGGCGGTCCGCCCCGCGCGAGCAATCCATCGGCCAGACGGCGCGCGTCCGCCGCGCGGATGACGCGTCCCGTCGGGTTCGCCGGCGAAGCGATCACGATCGCGCGCGTCGCGCGATCGACCGCGTCGAGGATCACGTCGACGTCGTAGCGGAAGTCTTCGTCTGCGCGCATGTGGACGCGCCGGCACGACACGCCCTCGAGCTGCGCCATCTTCGCGTACGCAGGGAATGCGGGGTCGGCGACCAGCAGTTCGTCCTTCGCCGGGTCGAGCAGGGTCTTGATCGCGATGTACACCGCCTCTTGCGAGCCGGTCGTCACGCAGACGTGCCGGGCCTCGGACATCGCCGGGTACGCGTAATGCGCCGCGATGCGCTCGCGCAGACCCGCATCGCCGGCGTTCACCGTGTACTTCACGCCGTGCTCGGCCGCCCAGCGCGCCGCCGCCTCGATGAAGCGCTGCTGCGGGAACAGCGTCGGTTCGCCCAGCCCGAGATCGATCGCGCCGGGCTTCTTCTTCGCCGCGATCTGCCGGATGACCGACGGCTCGATCGCGTCGACCCGAGGATTCACGCTAAACCGCTACCTCGTACTCGCGCAGGGCAGCGTTGAGCGACGTTTTCTGGTCGGTCGCGTCGCTGCGCTCGCCGATGATCAGCGCGCACGGCGTCCCGAACTCGCCGGCCGCAAAACGCTTCGGCTGCGTGCCGGGGATGACGACCGCGCGCGCCGGGATGACGCCCTTGGTGATGACGGGCTCGCTGCCGCGGACGTCGACGATCGGGGTCGATGCGGTGAGCACGACACCGGCACCGAGCACCGCCTCCGTGCAGATACGCACACCCTCCACGACGATGCAGCGCGAGCCGACGAACGCCCCGTCCTCGACGATCACCGGGAGCGCCTGGGGCGGCTCGAGCACGCCCCCGATCCCGACGCCGCCGCTCAAATGGACGTTCTTGCCGATCTGCGCGCACGACCCCACCGTCGCCCACGTGTCGACCATCGACCCGTCGTCGACGTACGCTCCGACGTTTACGTAGCCCGGCATGAGGATCGCTCCCTTGCCGAGGTACGAACCGTAGCGTGCAACACCGGGCGGGACACAGCGCGCGCCGAGCTTCTTCCAATTCCGTTTGGTGGGTAACTTGTCGTAGTACGAAGGGAGGCGATAACGGAATTTCACCGCGTCGAGCGATCCTGCGGTCTTGGCGAACACGTCCTCGACGATGCGCGCGCTGTCGAAGCGCGCGAACGAGAGCACGATCGCCCGCTTCACCCACGGATGCACGACCCACTCACCGTCGATCGGTTCGCAGACGCGCAGCATCCCCGTGTCGAGCGCTTCGAGGACCTCGTCGACGACGCGTCCCGCCTTTTTCTTGACGGCCTTGGGGTCGGCGGCGAGGCGCTCCTCGAGCTCGACGACCCGTGCTTCCAGGGTTCCATCCATCGAGCGGGGCGTTCCCGCGCCACAAACCGCGCTCCCGTCGCCTTGGCGATGGAGGGTCCTGAAGGGGCCCTCGATAACGCGGTTTCCCCCGGTACATCAGGAGACGACGTGAACACCGCAGCGGACGACCTACGCATCAACGCAATCCGTTTTCTGGCGGTCGACGCGGTCCAGCAAGCCAATTCCGGCCACCCCGGGCTCCCGCTCGGCGCCGCGGCCGCCGCCTACACGCTCTGGACCCGGCACCTGCGCTTCAATCCCGCCGATCCGCACTGGTTCGACCGCGACCGCTTCGTCCTGAGCGCCGGCCACGGCTCGGCGCTCCTGTACGCGCTGCTCCACCTGACCGGCTACGACCTGACGATCGACGACCTGCGAGCGTTCCGCCAGCTCGGCAGCCGGACGCCGGGCCATCCGGAGTACCATCACACCGCCGGCGTCGAGGTGACGACCGGCCCGCTCGGGCAGGGGTTCGCAAACGCGGTCGGGATGGCGATCGCCGAGGCGCACCTCGGCGCCGTCTACAACCGCGAGCAGACGATCGTCGACCACCACACCTACGTCATCGCCGGTGACGGCGACTTGATGGAAGGCGTCGCCTCCGAGGCCGGCTCGCTGGCCGGCCACCTCGCGCTCGGCAAGCTGATCGTCCTCTACGACGACAACAAGGTCTCGCTCGCAGCAGCGACCGACGTCACCTTCACCGAGGACGTCCGCGAGCGCTTCGAAGCGTACGGCTGGCATACGATCGGGGTCGGACCCGAATCGGCGAACGACGTCGAGGCGCTCGACCGCGCGATCGAGCAGGCGAAGGCGGAGACGCTGAGGCCTTCACTGATCGCGGTGCGGACGACGATCGGATACGGCTCCCCGGAAGCGGGGACGTACAAGACCCACGGCGAGCCGCTCGGCAAGAACATGGAGGCGACCCGCAAGGCCCTCCACTGGGACTACCCGCCGTTCACCGTCCCCGACGAGCCCGCATCGTTCTTCAAGGAGACGGGCGCGAAGGGCGCCGGGCTGCAGGCCGAGTGGAACGCACGCTACGCGGCGTGGAAGACCGCCAACGCGGAACTCGCCGCGCAGTTCGAGCGCGCGCGCGACGGCACGCTCCCGGCCGACCTGCCCTGGCCGGCGTTCGACGCCGAGAACGGCAACGTCGCGACGCGTGACGCCGGTGGAACGGTGATGAACGCGATCGCGGCTGCGCTCCCGGAGCTGGTCGGCGGCTCCGCCGACCTCGATCCCTCGACGAAGACCTACCTCAAAGGATACGGCGACTTCCAGCCCGGCTCGCGCGCCGGCCGCAACATCCATTACGGCGTGCGCGAGCACGCGATGGCGGCCGCGTCGAGCGGGATCGCGCTGCACGGCGGGCTGCTGCCGTTCAGCGCGACGTTCTTCAACTTCCTCGACTATCTCAAGCCCGCGCTGCGGCTCGCGGCGATCAACACGATCCGCGAGATCTTCGTCTTCACCCACGACTCGGTGTTCCTGGGCGAGGACGGCCCGACGCATCAGCCGATCGAACAGCTCGCGATGCTGCGCGCGACGCCGAACGTGATCGACCTGCGCCCGGCCGACGCGCTGGAGACGCTCGAGGCCTGGAAGTACGCCATCCAGCCCAAGACGGGCCCGTCGGTGATCGTGCTCTCGCGCCAGAAGCTGCCCTTCCTGGGCGCGCGCAACGCCGACGTCGCGCGCGGCGCGTACGTGCTCCTGGAAGCCGAGGCACCGGACCTGATCCTCATCGCGACCGGCTCGGAAGTTCACCTCGCGCTCGAAGCGGCGAAGCTGCTCGCGGCCAAGGGGACGAACGCGCGCGTCGTCTCGATGCCGTCGTGGAAGCTGTTCGACGCGCAGGACGAGGCGTATCGCAACAGCGTCCTTCCGGCCGAAGTGAAGGCCCGCATGTCGATCGAAGCCGGCGCCACGATCGGGTGGTCGAAGTACGTCGGCGAGCGCGGGATCGCGTACGGCCTCGACCATTTCGGCACCTCGGCTCCGGCCGCCGCCATCGCCGAAGAATACGGATTCACCCCGGAGCACGTCGCCGACGTCGCCGCCGGCCTCCTCGCCAACGTCTAACGTCAATGTCCAACGAAGTGAGAAAGCAGATCATCATGGGCGACCAGCTTCGCGAACTCGCGAACGTAGGCCAGAGCATCTGGCTCGACAACATCCGGCGCAGCATGTTCGCGTCCGGCGAGCTGCAGCGCCTCATCGACCTCGGTCTGCGCGGAATGACGTCGAACCCGACGATCTTCGAGAAGGCGATCGGCTCGGGCTCCGACTACGACGACCAGCTCCGCACGCTGGTCGACGAGACCGATCCGATCAAAGTCTTCGAGGCGCTCGCGATTCGCGACATCCGTAGCGCGTGCGACCTGTTTCATCCGGTCTGGGAATCGACGAAGGGGCTCGACGGGTATGTTTCGCTCGAAGTCCCGCCGACGCTGGCGCAGGACACACAAGGGACGATCGCGGCGGCCCAGCGGCTGTGGGGCGAAGTCAACCGGCCGAACCTGATGATCAAGATCCCGGGTACCGCCGAAGGCATGCCCGCGATCAAAGCGACGATCGCCGCCGGCATCAACGTCAACGTGACGCTGCTGTTCTCGGTCGACCGCTACGAATCGGCGGCGAACGCGTACATCGAGGGACTCGAGGAGCGCGCCGGCAAGGGGCAGCCGATCGACCGCCTCGCCTCGGTCGCCTCGTTCTTCGTCTCGCGGATCGACACCGCGATCGACAAACAGCTGCAAGCCCGGATCGACAAGGCCGAGCAGCTCGAGCATTTGCTCGGCAAGGCCGCGGTCGCGAACACCAAACTCGCCTATCAGCGCTTCCTCAAGCTCTTCGGCGGCGAGCGGTTCGCCGCGCTCAAAGCCAAAGGCGCGCACGTACAGCGCCCGCTCTGGGCGTCCACCTCGACCAAGAACCCGGCGTACCCGGACCTCATGTACGTCGAGTCGCTGGTCGGCCGCGACACGGTGAACACCGTTCCGCCGAACACGCTCGAGGGGCTGCTCGACCACGGGCAGATCCGCGCGGACACGATCACCGCGGACATCGAGGGTGCGCGTGCGACGATCGAGGCGTTCGGCAAGGCGCAGATCTCGCTCTACGACGTGACCGAAGAGCTGGTCGCCGAGGGCGTGAAGTCGTTCGCCGACTCGTTCAACGCGATGCTCGCCGCGATCCAGGGAAAGCTCCAACAGCTTCGCCAAGGCGGCCCCCCGAAAGTCGGCGTGACCGCGGCCGGGGAGAAGGTGGCGTTGATCGACGCCGCGCTCGACAAGCTCGCGCAGAACGACTTCCTCCACAAGCTCTGGACGCACGACGCCACGCCGTGGTCGACCGACCCGGCGCACGTCGAGATCATCAAGCACGCGCTCGGGTGGGTGGAGATCGCGCAGCAGACACACGCCCAGAGCGGCGAACTGCGCGATTTCGCGCACGCCTGCGCGAAGCGCTTCGAGCACGTCGTCGTGCTCGGCATGGGCGGGAGCTCGCTCGCGCCCGACATCCTGCGGGAGACGTTCGGGAAGACACCGGGCTATCCGCAGTTGCACGTGCTCGACTCGACCGACCCGCAGCAGATCAAGGCGCTCGACGAAAGCCTCGATATCGCGAAGTCGCTCTTCATCGTCGCCTCGAAGTCGGGGACGACGACCGAGCCCGACGCGTTCTTCCGCTACTTCTTCCAACGCGTGCAGCAGACCGTCGGCGCCAGCAACGCCTCCGACCATTTCATCGCGATCACCGATCCGGGGACCAAGCTCGAGCAGGAAGCGAAAGAGGACAAGTTCCTGCGCGTCTTCACCAACGATCCGAACATCGGCGGGCGGTACTCGGCGCTCTCGTACTTCGGGATGGTGCCGGCGGCGCTTGCCGGCTACGACGTCGCGGCGATCCTCGACCGCGCGATCAACGCCATGCACGCGAATGCTGCGACGGTCTCGGCCTACGACGCGCCGGGCGTACGGTTCGGCGCCGCGATCTCCGCGCTGGCGAAGGACGGCCGCGACAAGCTGACGATCGTCACGCACCCTGCAATACGGGCCTTTGGTGCCTGGGCCGAACAACTGATCGCCGAGTCGACGGGCAAGTCCGGTACGGGAATCGTCCCGATCGAAGGTGAGCCCGCGGGGACGCCCGCTGCGTACGGCGATGATCGCGTCTTCGTCTACGTCGGCTGCGGCCTGCCGGACGAGCCCGCCACGCTGGAACCGTGGTTCGAGCAGCTCGAGAACGCCGGCCATCCGGTGATCCGCCTCGCGATGAGCGACACGCTCGACATCGGCGAGCAGTTCTATCTGTGGGAGATCGCGACGGCGGCCGCCGGCACGGTCCTCGAGATCGACGCGTTCGACCAGCCGAACGTGCAAGAGTCAAAAGACAACACGAAACGGCTGCTGGCCGAGTTCGCGGCCGAAGGGACGTTCTCGGAACCCGAGCCGCGCGTTCGCACCAGCGGAGCGCTCGTGTTCCCGCTGAGCGGTTCGCGCGGCGCGGCGCTCGGAACCGATCTGCCGTCCGCCGTCGCGGCGGTCGCAGAGCAGATCAAACCCGGCGACTACGTCGCCTTCAACGCGTACGTCCCGATGAACGAGGACGATGCTGCCGCACTGCTGCGCATCCGTACGACGGTGCGCGACGCCCTGCGCGTCGCGACCACGGTCGGTTTCGGGCCGCGCTTCCTGCACTCCACCGGCCAGCTGCACAAGGGCGGCTCGAACGAGGGCGTCTTCTTCCAGATCACCTACGAGCCGCCGTTCGATCTGCCGATCCCCGGGATGGTCGGTTTCCGCACGCTGCAACGCGCGCAGGCGCTCGGCGACTTCGAGTCGCTCGACAAACGCGACCGGCGTGGGATCCGCGTCCACTTCCCCGGCGACCCCAAGGCGGGACTCGCCGCCCTCGCATCCGCCCTCGAAGCCGCCGTCAGCGCGAGAGCGTAGGCGCCCGTGCAACTTGGCATGATCGGGCTGGGGCGGATGGGCGCCAACATGACGACCCGACTCCAGCGCGGTGGACATCAGGTGGTGGCGTACGACCGCGATCCGACGGCGGTGCAGCGGACGGCGGCCGACGGCGCGACCGGCGCGTCGTCGCTGAACGATCTGGTCGCGAAACTGAAGGCGCCGCGCGCGGTGTGGATCATGGTACCGGCCGGCGATCCGACCGATTCGACGATCGGCGCGCTGCTCGAATTGCTGCAGCCGGGCGACGTCATCATCGACGGCGGCAACTCACGCTGGACCGATTCGAAGCAGCGCCACCTGCGCTGCAAGGACAAGGGCGTCTCGTTCGTCGACGCCGGGACGTCGGGCGGCGTCTGGGGGCTCGCCAACGGCTACTGCTTGATGGTCGGCGGCGACGACGACGCGGTCGCGCGCGTCGAGCCGATCTTCATCACGCTCGCGCCGAAGGACGGCTACGCCCACGTCGGGCCGAGCGGCGCCGGACATTTCTCGAAGATGGTCCACAACGGGATCGAGTACGGGATGCTCGCCGCGTACGGCGAGGGTTTCGAGATCCTCGAGAAATCCGAGTACACGTACGACCTGCACGAGCTGGCCTCGATCTGGCGCTACGGCTCGGTGGTCCGCTCGTGGCTGCTCGAGCTGCTCGAGCTCGCGCTCAAAGAAGATCCCGAGCTGGCCAAGGTCAAGGGCTGGGTCGACGATTCCGGCGAGGGCCGCTGGACCGTGCAGGCTGCGCTCGACGAGAACGTCCCGGCACCGGTGATCACCCTCTCGCTGCTCTCGCGCTTCGTCTCGCGCCAGGAAGAGTCGTACAGTGCGAAGGTGATCGCCGCGCTGCGAAATCAGTTCGGCGGCCACGCGATCAAGCCGGAATGACCGCAACCGCCGGCGGCGTCGCCGCGAACCCGCTCCGCAAAGGTCTTGCAGCGAACCGCATCGCGGATCCGTGCAACGTCATCTTCTTCGGCGCGACCGGCGACCTGATGAAGCGCATGCTGCTGCCCGCGATGTGGAACCTGCGGCTCGAGGACATGCTACCCTCGAACTACGGCATCGTCGGCTTCTCGCGCTCCGACGACGACGACGAGAAGTTCCGCGAGGAGATGCGCAAGGCGGTCGACGAGTTCTCGCGCAGCGGCCCGGCGAAGGAACCGCTGTGGAGCGATTTCGCGAAACACCTGTCGTATGTCTCCGGAACGTTCGATGACACGAACTGCTTTCACAAGCTTCGGGCGCAGCTCGAAAAGAACGATAAAGAACTCGGCACCGGCGGGAACCGGCTCTTCTACCTGAGCACGCCGCCGTCGCTGTTCGCGCCAATCGTCGATCAACTCGACAAAGGCGGCCTCGGGCCGCGCGACAACCAGACCGGCTGGACGCGCATCATCGTCGAGAAGCCGTTCGGAACCGACCTCGACTCGGCGCGCGCGCTGCAGGCCGAAGTCTCGAAAGTCTTCGACGAAAAGCAGATCTACCGAATCGACCACTACCTCGGCAAAGAGCCGGTTCAGGACATCATGGCGCTGCGCTTCGCGAACGTGATCTTCGAGCCGCTCTGGAATCGGCGCTACGTCGATTCGGTGCAGATCACCGCCGCCGAGACCGTCGGAGTCGAGCAGCGCGGCGGCTACTACGACAACGCCGGCGCGCTGCGCGACATGATCCAGAACCACGTGATGAACCTGCTCGCGCTCGTCGCGATGGAACCGCCCGTCGCCGCCGATGCCGACTCGATCCGCGACGAGAAGTTCAAGGTGCTCCGCGCGATCCGCCCGATCGATCGGGCGCGGGTGACGCTGGAATCGGCGCGCGGCCAGTACGACGCGGGCTCGATCGCCGGCAAACCGGTCCCCGGCTACCGCGAAGAGCCCAACGTGCGCCCAGACTCGAACACCGAAACATTCGCTGCGGTGAAGTTGCTGATCGACAACTGGCGCTGGGCCGGCGTGCCGTTCTACCTGCGCTCAGGCAAGCGGCTCGCGCACAAGACGTCGGAGATCGCGATCACCTTCCGCTCGATCCCACACCGTCTTTTCGGCGACGCCGGCGATGCCCTCGACAACAACGTGCTGGTAATGAAGATCCAGCCCGAGGAAGGCATCTCGCTGCGCTTCAACGCGAAGGTGCCGGGGCCGAAGATGCACATCAGGGCGGTCTCGATGGACTTCAACTACGGGACCGGCTTCGGTGTCGTGTCGGCGCCGGCGTACGAGCGGCTGATCGGCGACGCGATGCGCGGCGACGCGACGCTCTTCACCCGCTGGGACGCGGTCGAGACCGCCTGGCAAATCGTCATGCCGATCCTCGACAAATGGCAGAACACGATCGACGAGAGCTTCTCGAACTACAGCGCCGGAGGCCAGGGACCGCCCTCGTCGGACCGGCTGCTCGCGATGGACGGCCGGGAGTGGCGCAAGATATGAGCCTAGAATCGTCGACGGTCGGGACGTCGCTCGACGCCATTCGCGCCGAGCTCTCGCGCGGCAAGCTCGCCACCTCGACGTTCAACTTCATCGTCTGGATCGACGATCCGGCACGCCGCGACTGGATCCGCGAGCGCGCCGGGATGCTCAGCGAGAAGCACCCGTCGTTCACGCTGATCTTTGACAACACCGGCGTGCGCGAGGGCGACGCGACGGTGACGACCGGCGCGCGCGATCCGCACGCGACCGTCACGGTGCGCGGCGAACGGGTCGAGATCGACGTCTCCGGCCTCGACGCGGCGACGATCGCGCGGTACGTCACCGGGCTGTGCGCGGCCGGCGTCGAGACGATCCTCTGGTGGAGCGGATTCAAAGAGGCGAGCCGCGCGACGTTCTACGCGCTGCTGCCGCTGATCGGCACGCTGATCGTCGACTCGTCGGGCGGGTTGGCTGACGACTCGGCGCTCCGCGCGCTGGCAGACTTCCACGCGGAGCACATGGAGGTCACGCTGCGGGATCTCGCTTGGATGCGCCTCACCCCATGGCGGGACATGATCGCGAACTTCTTCGACGACGAGAGACTGCTCGGCGAGTTGTTCACGATCCGCGCGCTGCACATCGCCAGCGGCTCGGACTCCGAAGCGCTCTACCTCGGCGGCTGGCTTGCGAGCCGTCTCGACTGGACCGCCACCGGCCGCGACGCGTTCACCGACCGCGCCGGCAAGACCATCGCGTTCAACCGGCGCCGTGAAGGCGAGATCCGCCGCGTGCAAAGCATCTGCCTCGACAGCGAGACCTCGTGGTATCACGGCGAGGTCACCGAAGACCCCGGCGTCGTCAGCGTCTGGGTCGAGGGCGAGCATGCGCGCGAACCGCGCCTCTTCCCGCTCATGGCGATCGACAACGCGAGCCTGTTGGAGCGCGCCGTCCTCGAATCCGGCGCCGTCGAGCTGTTCGAGACGGCGCTCACCACCGCCGCCACGCTGCTCGGCTAGCAGCGATGGCGATCCCGGGCAACGTCACCGTGCTGGCCGATGCCGCGGCGCTCGCCGAAGCCGCGGCCGATCACGCCATTGCGGTGCTGATCGATGCGCTCACACAGCGCGATCTTGCGCACGTCGCGCTCGCCGGCGGGTCGACGCCGCGCGCGGTGAACGCCCTGCTTGCCGCGCAGCCGCGCCGCGAGGCGGTCGACTGGAGCCGCGTCATCTTTTGGTTCGGCGACGAGCGCTGCGTCCCGCCGGACGACGCGGACTCGAACTACCGGATGAACCGCGAGACACTGCTCGACCCGCTCGACGTCGCGTCCTCGCACGTCCATCGCATACGCGGCGAGGACGATCCGAGCGCCGCCGCCGCGGACTACGATGCCGTGATGAAGCGCGAGCTCGGCGAGCATCCGCGGCTCGATCTCGTCCAGCTCGGGATGGGACCTGAAGGCCATACCGCTTCGCTCTTTCCGGGCACGACCAAGGGGATCGACAAGGACAAGTACTGCATCGCGCACTATGTGCCGCAGCTCGACAAATGGCGGATCACGCTGACGCCGCGCGCGATCAACGCCGCTCGGAACGTGGTGATCACGGCCGGCGGCAAGGAGAAAGCCGACGCGCTGCACGCGGTGCTCGAAGGCCCGCGCGAGCCCGACGTCTATCCCGCGCAGCTCGTCAACCCGCACCACGGCGAGCTCCGCTGGCTCGTCGACGCAGCCGCCGCCGCGAAGCTCTAGTTCGCCCGGTCATGGGCGGCAAGATCACCGTAAAGAGCCTGCAAGAGCGCTTCGGGCGCCCGGCGACGCTGATCGAGGTCGGCAAAGGCCCGCCCTCGCCGAATCCGGCGGCGTCGTGGTTCGGCCGCGTGAACCTCCGCCTGCCGCACGAATCGTGGCCCATCGACGCGGCGGGCCCGATGCTGCCGATCGTGCAGTTGAACCTGCGCGACGCACCGTACGTTCCGCCGTCGCTGAGTGATCTCGACGTCCTCGCAGTCTTCTTTGGTCGTGGTGTGTTGCCGACGGACACGCCAAACGGCGACGGCTGGCTCGTTCGCGCGTATCCGAATGTCGGCGCACTTTGTACGCTCGAGGAGTCCGAAGATGCGCGGCGCGCCGTCTCGGAGATGAGCGGGGCCGGCCGGCCGATCAGACCCTATCCGATCTCGTACCGCATCCTAGCGCGCGACTTCCCCGACTGGCCGGACGTCGATATCGACATCCCGGACCGCATCTCCGACAACTGGGAAGACCATTTCGGCGCCGCTCGCGGCTGTAAGCTGGGCGGGTGGCCGAACTTGCTCCAGGCCGAGATCTCCTGGGCACCGTATAACGAGCACCCGGCGAACCCCGAGTTCGTCTTGCAGATCGACGCAGTCCCGAAAGCGAACTGGACGTGCCTCGCCGACACCGTCTGCTACATCGGACGCGGCACCGGCGGCGCGCGCGATGTCTGGGCGTTCGACTGGCAGTGTGATTGAGCGGGTTGACGCATCGCGCTACGGTCGTGTAGAATGCTGATCGTTGTCCGCAAGGAGGTTCATCATGCGACACGACAGCGACTACGACAAACTGCCCAGCTTTTACGCGTTCTAGCAAGCGCCGCAGGGGCTACCCGTCCGAAACCAACGTCAAGCGCGGCGATCGCGTCGTCCACGGCGATAAAGAGCTGATCGAAAAGCTCAGCCGCAACGATCCGTGCATCTGCGGCTCGGGCCGACGCTTTCAAGAAGTGCTGCATGCGAAGCGGTCGCTATGACGGCGTCGAGCGCGACTACTTCTTTCCGCGAATAACCGCAAAGCCGCCGGAACGATCCGGCGGCTTCTTCGCGCCGCTATGGATTTCCGGAGACGCCAGATGCGAACCGATCACGGTCATGCTGCTCCTGCGGCTGCGGGTTCTTCTTCGTCGCGGTGTTCGCGGAGGACGGGGAGGACGGCGGCGCACAGGATCACGGCGCCG
This sequence comes from Vulcanimicrobiota bacterium, assembly GCA_003168375.1. Taxonomy (GTDB): domain Bacteria; phylum Vulcanimicrobiota; class Vulcanimicrobiia; order Vulcanimicrobiales; family Vulcanimicrobiaceae; genus Vulcanimicrobium; species Vulcanimicrobium winogradskyi. The sequence continues at coordinate 84,468 of PMSI01000003.1, read as the reverse complement.
AGAAACCAGGCCGCGCCCGGCACGCCGCGCGCGACCCCGATCGCGAACGCCGTCGTGTAGATCAGTGGGCCGAACAGCGCGGAGAGACCGCGAATCGAGCCGATCGCACCCTGCAGTTCACCCTGTTCCTGCGGCGGCACGCGCCGGCTCATCATCGCCTGGCCCGCCGCGGGAGCCAGCCCCCACAGGCACAGCGGCAGGATGCCGATACCGAACAGCCAGCCGTTCGGGGCAAGGCCGCAGATCGCGAGCGCGAGCGTCCCGAACGCGATCCCCGAGAACAGCGCGCTCCGCTCGCCGAAACGCTTCACGTACGGACCGATCACCGCGACCTGCGCGACCGACGAGGTGACGCCGATGACCGCCAGCGAGACGCCGGTCGCGCCCGGACCCCACCCGAAGCGGTAGGTGACGTACAGCACCCACGTCGATTGCATCACCATCCCGGCCATCGTGCTCAAGAACGTCGTGGTCGCGACGGCGCTCAGCTCAGGGTGACTCCGCAGCAATCGCAGCGACCCGAGCGGATTCGCCTTCGCCCACAAGAAGCGAACCGCGCGGTGCTCGCGCGCGAGCGACTCGGGCAGCACGAACGCGCCGTAGACCCCATTGAGTAAGCTCAAGCCGCCGGCGACCCAAAACGGCAGTCGCGGATCGAACTGACCGCACAGACCGCCGATCGCCGGGCCGAGCACGAAACCGAGGCCGAACGCCGAACCGATCAGCCCGAAGGCACGGGCGCGTTCCTGGGGCGGCGTGACGTCGGAGATGTACGCGCCGGCGGCGGTCGCGGTCGCCGACGTGACGCCGGAGATGACCCGGCCGATCAGCAGCCACGACAGACCGGGCGCGAGTGCCATCACCATGTAGTCCAGCGCCATGCCGATGTTGGAGAGGACGATCACCGGCCGGCGGCCGAAGCGGTCCGAGAGCACGCCGAACAGCGGCGCCCACACAAATTGCATCAAGGCGAACACCGTTCCGAACACGCCGACGACAAACGCCGTTCGCTGCACGTCGCCGTGCAGAAACCCTTCGACCAGCGGCACGAAGACCGGCGCGATCACACCGAGCGCGATCATGTCGAGCGCGACGGTGATGAACACGAAGATCACCGCGGCACGCCGCGGCAGCGTCGGCCTTCCGTCGGGAGTCGGGTCAGCGGCGACTTCGGGCGTCGTCATCGGCGAGGATCTCCGGTTCGGGGATTGCGTCCAAGGCGAGAATCCACAGCTCCACCGCGCGATCGATGCGCGCTCGCTCGCGCGTCGCGAGCAGGTCGAGCAAGAAGCCGCGGTAGCCGGCGAGGAGCACCGTCGCGATCGCTCGCGCGTCCCGCCGCGCGTATCCTTCCGCGAGCTTCGCTGCCGCGAGGTAGGCGATCCAGTCGCTCACCGCGCCCCGCAGAAACTCCGAGTAGCGCTCGGGAGCCTGCAGCGCGAGACCGTACACCTCGAAGAACAGGCGGAACACCCTCTCGTGTTCCGGTGCGCTCATCAGCTTCCACGCGGCACGCACCGTGTCGGCATACGTCACCGCGTTCCGCGGCAGCGTTGCGAATACGTCACGCTGGCGCGCGCGCAGCCGCGCGAGCACCTCGCCGATCAGGTCCTCCTTGGACGCGAAATAGTACAGCAGGACGCGCGGGCTTGACTCGACCGCGTCAGCCAGCGGCCGCAGCGAAAGATCGGAGAGACCGTTCGCGGCGACGTAGTCGGTGATCCGTTCGAGAAGTGCGGCGCGGCGCTCGTCCGCGCTCCGTGCCATACCGGCACTCTAGCACATTTGAAACAACTGTTTCAAGATCCTCATCCCCCGCTCTGCGGCGAGATTGATGGCCGCGCTTCGACAAGCTCAGGGTGACAATAGTGGGGCTACGGCCGGCGCGTCACCGGAGGCGCGGTTGCGGTTGAGGCGGGCGGCAGAACGCTCTGCGTCGGTGAGGCGGCGTTCAGGGCGGTGCCGCCGAGGGCGGTCGTGTCGATGCCGTTCTGGGCGAAGATCCCGCCGCTGACGCGGTTCAGTTCGACGATCGCTTTGTCGAGGTCGGTCTGGGCTTGCAGCTCGCGGCCTTGCTGGTTGGCGACGTCGAGCTGGCGCTGCAGCACGAGGAACGTCGTCGACGTTCCGGCTTGGAAGCGGCGGCGTTCGCCGAGCAGGACGCGCTCCGCGGCCTCGCGCGCGGCGCTCGCCGCGACGAGCCGGTACTGCGCGGAGCGCAGGCCTTGGATCGCGTTCACCGACTCGGAACGAATGCGCTGCAACACGGCTGTTTCTTGCAGCGCGACTTGGCGGGCGCGCTCTTCGGCGATCGCGTAGTCGGCTTTCGCGGTGCGGTTACCGATCGGGATCTGCAGCGTCACCTGCGCGCTGTAGGTCGGGAACCGGTTGTCGAGCGTGTTCTGGAGCGACTGGCCGAGCCGGCCCGTCTGGTACGTCGGGAGCGTCCCGAAGCCGCCGGTTATCGGCGGGATCGGCGGCGAGCCCGCGTTCTGCGCGTTCGAGCGGGCGATCAGCGCGTTGATCGCGGCGATCTGCGCGCCGAACAGGCCGAAGATCGGGTTCGTCGCCGGGTCGACCGGCTGTCCCGCGAAGCCGTTCGACGTGTAGTTCAGGCCGAGGTCGATCTGCGGGCGCAGCTGATCGCGCGCGAAGGCGAGGTTGCTGTTCGCATTGTCACGCTGCGAGCGCAGCTGCGCGATCTCGGGCCGGTTCGCGATCGCCGAGGCGATCAGCGCGTCCAAGGCAGGCTCCTGCGGTATCTGTACGATCGCGGTCGTCGGGACGAGGTTCGCGAACCACACCGGGTCGGCCGGATTCGCGAGCAGCAGCGATTTGATCTGCGTCTGGAGGCGCTGCACGTTCTGGAGCGCCGAGAACACGTTGTCCTGGAAGACGTTGACCTGCGTGTTCGCCTCGACGATGTCGGTCGGTGCGACCGCGCCTTGCGCAGCCAGCCGCGCATTCGAAGCGGCCTGCGCCTGCGCGTTCCGCAGGCCTTCTTCTTGGATCGCGACGTTGCGCCAGGCGGCGACCAGGTCGTAGTAGGCGTTCGACACCTGCACGACGGTGTTCGACGCCTGGGTCAGCGCGATATCGTTCTGGATCGAGGCGTTGGTGCGCGCCAGTTGGAGCTGCAAGCGGTTCTGGTCGATCGCGCGGCCGCGCCCGAGCGGCTGCGTGATGCTGAGCTGAAGCGCGGTTTCGTAGAACGGGTCGTAGCTGTTGATCGTCGAGTTCGAGGTGATCCGCGTTCCCACGACCCCCGCGCGATACGTGCCGCCGTTCTGCGTCGCTCCCTGGAACGCGGCGGTGACGCCCGCGGTGTCCTGCGTGACCGGCCCAGCGCCGGGTCCCGACGAGAACGAGCTCACCGCCGCCGAGACGCTGTGCGAGTACTGCGGTACCAGCTGGAAGCGCACGTCGTACGCGCCTTCCGCGGCGATAATCTGATAGTTCGCGATCCGGCGGTTCGACTGTGCGAGGGCCAGATCGGTGTTCCGCTGGAGCGCCATCGCGATCGCGTCCTGCAGCGCCAGCCCGACGAACGGCTGCTGCTGCACGCCGATCAACTCGCCGTTCGGTACGGCGCTCACCGGCGCGCTGAACCCCGGCGCGATGCTCGGCACCGGCGGCAGCACGACGGGGACCGGCGGCGGCGGAAGCCCCCCGCCTTGCATCGGCTGCGGTGACGACTGCGCGCTCGGCGGCGCGGGCGATGGCGGAGTGCTCTGCGCCGCGGCAACGGCGGGCGAAAGCACTTGCGCGGTGACGATGCATGCACTCAGCGCGAGCGCGAGCGAGGATCGCGAGATCATCTGCCTACTTGCCGACGTTGATCGCGGTCTCGACCGACATGCCGACCCGCAGCGGATAGCCCTGCGGCGGATCGTCGACCAGGATGCGCACCGGCAGCCGCTGCGTCACCTTCACGAAGTTCCCGGTCGCGTTCTGAGCCGGCACCAGGCTGAACGTGTTCTGCGAGGCCGGCGCGATCGCCGCGACGTGGCCGTGGAAGTCAACGCCCTTGTAGGCGTCGACCTTGAGGTCGACCGGTTGTCCGACCCTGACCATGCCGAGTTGCGTCTCTTTGTAGTTCGCGGTGATGTAGATCCCGCGCGAGGGCACGAGCGTCATCAGCGATTGCCCGGGCGCAACCGCGGCGCCGATCGCGACGTTCTTCGCCCCGACGAAGCCGTCGATCGGGGCACGGAGCACCGTCTTGTCGAGGCGGTTCTGGGCGGCGTTGACCTGCGCTTGGAGCGAACCGGCTTGCGCGAAGGCGGCGTCGGCTTGCGCCTGCGTCGCCGAGACGCGGTACGGATTGTCGCTTTCGGTCAGCCGCCCTTGCGCCGTTTCCAGCTGACCTTGCTGAGCGCCGATCCCGGCCGTTGCGGCATTCGCGGTCGACAGGGACGCGGTGTAGCGCGCTTGCGCCTGCGCGACGCCGGTCTGGGCGGCGGCGACGTTGTCGAGTGCGGCCTGGTACTGCGATTGCGCCTGCGCCTGCGCAGCGCGCTGCGCGTCGAGCTGTTGCGATGCGATGTCGCCGGTGCGGACGAGCGCGATATAACGAGCCAGGTCGAGGTTCGCACGCTGCAATGCGGCGCGTGCCGCCGGCACCTGCGACTGCGCGACGCGAAGCTGCGCCTGCGCTTGTCCGATCGCCGAGCGCGCGGCGTCGGCTTGCTGCTGCGCCGACTGCGCCTGCGCTGCGGCATTCTGGATCCCGCTGCGGGCTGCCGCGACGCTGCCCGCCCCCTGCGTCGCCTGCGCGGCAACTTGAGCGGCGGTGAGCGAGACGTTCTCCTGCGCCGCTCGTGCGGTCGCGCGCTGTGCCTGCAGACCGGCCTGGGCCTGCTGCAGCGCGGCGCGCTCGTCGGTGTCGTCGAAGCGAATGATGATCTGGCCCTTGCGCACGGGCTGGTCGGTGTCGACCAGGATCTGCGCCACGCGTTGCTCGATCTTGCTCGAGATGGTCACCGTGTCGGCATCGACGCGCGCGTCGTCGGTCGTCTGGTGCGTCGAGGCGTAGGCGAGATAGCGGATCCCCCAGATGAGCGCGGCGATCACGACGATCGCGCCGATCACCAGCACGAGGACCGGCTGGCGCCGGCGCTTGGACGCCGTCACCTCGGCGGCGGGGGCCGCAGGCGGCGGCGGAACGGGTGCGGCAGGCGGTGGAGCGCCGCGGCCGTCCGGGAGGGGTCGCTGCGCGGGAGCTTCAGTGCGCGTTTCCAAGGCTTAGGCTGAGACTCCGTTGATGAAGACGTCGACGATGGCATCGAGCACGGCCCGATCCGGGACCTCGCTGTGCCAGAGCTTTCGCCCCACGACGTACGAGAACAGGATGCCCATGAAATAGCGCGCCACCAAGGTCGGCTCGCCCCGGATCTGCCCCGCTTCAAACTTGGCCGTGAAGTACGCGGCGAGGTCGGTGTGGATCTGCGAGGGCCCGCGCCACTCAGGCGCGTCGTCGGTTCCCGCCGCGTCTTCGGCGAGCGAGACGCACATCATCGCGCGCTTCGTGAGCATGTGCTCGACCGTGTAGTAGGCGAGCGTTCGCAAGTCGGCGGCGAAGTCCAGTCCGGGCAGCGTGGCCAGGATCGAGCGCAGGTGCTCGACGCCGCATGCTTGCTCGCGCATCGCGTCGAGCAGCGCGCGCTTCGAGCCGAAGTGCCGGAACAGCGTCGCTTCGTTGACGCCGGCGCGCTCCGCGACTTCCCGCGTCGTCGTCCCGCGGGTCCCGTTCCGTTCGAACAGGTCGCGCGCAGCGGCCAATATTTTGCCGCGCGTCTCCTCGACACCGGCATGTGAGCGCTGACCGGTCGTGAGCATTTATTTCTTCTTCGTGAAGACCGAATCGTCGACGGCGACGTTGGCCTTGTAGTCTGAGTAGGTGCCGTGCGCGACGGCCTTCGCGTAGGGGATCGCGATCTCGGCGTCTTGTTCGGCGAGCATCGAATAACCGCCGACCTCACGGAAGGTCTGCGTCATGGTGATGTGCCCCCCGTTGTAATAGTCGTAACGGATCGAGTCGATCGCCCATGCGTTCGGGTCGACCAGGACCGTCTCGTGGTCGATCATCCCGCGAACGCGCTGGACCAGCCGCAGCTGGATATCCTTGCGGCCGTTGTAGTCGTGCTCACCTTCATAGGTGATCGCGAACCTCTGCGGCCAGCTCGACGGATCGCCGACGTCGGCGAACATCTTGTCGAAGCCCTTCGCGAGCGGCGGCACTTTGTCGAAGACGACTTCGTAGTTCGACGGACGCTTGAAGAACGTCGTCCCGTCCAGGTGCTGGCGGACGAACGGAAACGAGGTCATCCGCAGGTCGACGTGCATCCGGCCTTGGTAGGTGCTCAGGCTCGGGTTCCGCTCCTCGACCCGCGCCAAGATCAGCGCGGGATCGGTCGGGTGGTCGGCCGCCGCGAACGCGGGCAGGCCGGCGAACGCGAGGAACGCCGCGAACGACGCCGCGACCAGACGCGCCAGCGTGCGAGGCCGCTCCGGACCGGCCGGCTCGGCCGGCACCAACGGGAAGGCGAAGACGCGGTCGAGACCGGTCAGTGCCAGCGTGTCGTGAACCGCGGTGCTCGCGGCCTCGACCTCGATCGCCCCGCCGCGTTCGCGCAGCCGGCGCAGCCCCGCCACGAGGCCGGCGATCAATTCGTCCGGGAGTCGCGCTCCGGCGAGAACGACGCGAAGCCGCGGGTTCCTCGCGTCGGTGGCGAGCAAGGCATCGACCGCCGCCGTGACCTCCGAACGGGCGTCGGTATCCTCGGCGTGTAAACGAAGCTGGTTCTGGTGTGCGTCTTCCATAAAATTCATGCGTGTAGGTACTTGCATGAACACGATACCAAGTCGAAGCGATTCGTGCAAGTACCCGCTTGCAGCGTGATTCGATGCACCAACCCGACCTAGCCGCGCTCGCGGAGCAAACGGGGCTCGGAGCGGCCCAGGTTCACGTCCAAAGCTTGGTATCGGCGGGCTTGGCCTGGAGCCTGGACGACGGCCGCTTCATCTATCCCGCCTCGATGATCAAGGTGCCGCTCGCCGTCGCCGTCACGGTCGCGATCGCCGCGGGCCGGCTGGACTGGGAGACACGCGTGGTCGTCGATCCCCGCAACGCGACGGTGAACGACGCCCCCTCGCCGATCGAGCCTGGTTACGCCACCACCGTCCTCGAGCTGACGACCTTCATGCTGCAGCGCTCGGACAACGTCGCGACCAACCAGCTCTACGACGTCCTGGGTCGCGAGCGTGCCACGGCGGACGTCCAAGCGCTCGGCTTCCCCGAGACGTCCTTCCGCCGCAAGCTCTCCGGCGATCTCCCCCTGATCGACGATCCTGAAGCGACCGGCCGCAACGCCTTCCCGGCGCATGAGGCGGCCCGGCTCTTCGCTGCGATCGCCGCGGACCGCGTCCCCGGAGCCGCCGCGCTGCGGGAGATCATGGCCACGTCGTGGTGGGACGTGAAGCTGTCGCGAGGCCTGGGGACCGGCGATTCGTTCGCTCACAAGACCGGGGACACGGACGAGGTCGCGCACGACGCCGGGATCCTGACGCTCGCCGACTCTTCACGCTGGGTGCTCGTCGTCTACACGGAACTGCCCAGCAGTGAGGAGAACGATCTGCGGTTCGGAGCGTTCATGCGTATGCTCCGTCCGTACTTGCACGCTGCCTGGCCGGGGGATGCCGCCGGTGGCCCTGCGAACGGCGCCCCAATCCCACGCGACCCATGGAGTACAGGATGAACCGAAACACGGTGTCGGCGCTCGCGCTTCTCGCGATCGCCGCGCTCGTCGCGCCGTCGGGCGCAGCCTCGAAGGGGCCGGCCGCCGGCAAATCCGTGCACGTCGGCGTGATCGCCGACGTCACCGGCGGCGCCGGCGTCTACGGCACGCCGCAGAAGAACGCGTACGAGCTCGCCAACGACGACGTGAAGTCCGGCAAGATCGACGCGGGCGGCGCGAACCTCGTGTTCGACGTACAAGACGCCGCGACCGACGGTGCTCAGGTGGTCAACCTGATGCAGAAGTTCACCACCGACGGACAGACCCCGATCGTGCTCGGTCCGACGCTGTCGGGCGAGGCGTTCCGGGCGTTCCCGATCGCGAAGGCCGCGAACTTCCCGGTGATGGGTACCTCGACGACCGCCGAAGGCGTCACGGCGATCGGACCGACGGTCTTCCGCGACTCGCTGGCCGAGTCGCAGGTGATCCCGACCACCGTCAAGCGCACGCACGACAAATGGCACTACAAGACCGCGGCGATCATCTACGGTGACGACAACGCGTTCACCAAGACCGACGGCGACGTCTTCGCGCGCGAGCTCAAGGCCGCGGGCATCGACGTCGTCGACACCGAGACGTTCCACATCAAGGACACCGACTTCCAAGCCGCGCTGACGCGGATCGAGTCGAAGCACCCGGACGTCATCGCGGTCGGCGCGCTCTTCCCCGAGGCGACGAAGATCATCCAGCAGGCCGGTAAGCTCGGGATCAAGGCGCACATGATGGGCGGGAACGGACTGAACTCGCCCGAGATGTACAGCGTCGCCGGTCCAGCCGCGCAGGGCACGGTCGTCGGCGCGGCCTGGTTCTCCGGCGCAATCTATCCGTCGAACGTCGACTTCGTGAAGCACTACAGCGCGAAGTACGGCAAGGGACCCGATCAGTTCGCCGCGCAGTCGTACGCCGCCGCGCAGATCGTCGCGTATCTGGTGCTGCACGGCGCGACGACCAAGGACGAGATGACCGCCGGACTCAAAAACGTGCGCGTCATCCAAACCGTCCTCGGCCCAATCGGCTTCGACTCCAACCGCGACGTAAAATCGTCCCCGGTGATCCTCTCCATCGTCAAGGACGGCTTCGCCTACTTTCACTGAGGAAACCGAGCGCATAGCGTGATAGCTCAGCAGCTGCTCAACGGGTTGTTTCTGGGCGCCGTCTATGCGCTGTTTGCGGTCGGGTATACGCTGGTGTTCGGCGTGCTCGACATCTTGAATCTGGCGCACGCGGCGATCTTCACGGCCGCCGCGTTCGCCGCGTTCTCGCTGGCCGCGGCGGGCGTGCCGCTGCCGCTCGCGTTTCTCGCCGCCGCCGTGCTGGCCGGGATCATGGGGATCCTGCTCGACCGCGTCGCGTTCGCGCCGCTCCGGGCGCGGAACGCCGGGACGCTCGTGCCGCTGATCTCGTCGATCGGCGTCGCGATCATCATCGGCGCGATCCTGCGCGGCATCTACGGCGTCGACGAACGCCATTTCACGGTCGGCGGCCTCGACACCGCGCCGGTCATCCGGCTCGGCCCGCTGACGTTCACGACCGTCGAGCTCACGATCTTCCTGGCAGCGATCGCGCTCATGCTCGTGCTGAGCTGGATCCTGCGCGCAACGACGCTCGGGCGGCGGATTCGCGCAGTCGCCGAAGACCGGGTCGCCGCCGCGCTGCTCGGGGTCGACTTGGAACGCACGATCGCCGCGACCTTTTTCATCGCGTCCTCGCTCGGCGGTGCCGCCGGCATCCTCACCGGCCTCGAGTACAATAGCGTCACCATCGACATGGGCGGCCCGATCGAGCTCAAAGGGCTGGCCGTGATCATCCTCGGTGGGATGGGCAGCGTCACCGGCGCGGTGATCGGCGGCTTCATCCTGGGCGCGGTCGAGACGCTCGCGATCGCCTACGGGCTCTCTGCCTGGCGCGACGCCGTCCTCTTCGGCGTGATGTTCGTCCTGCTCGTCGCGCGCCCGACCGGACTGTTCGGGAAGCGCGCGCTGCGCACAGCGTAGGCGCAGCGGTGAGCGTACTGCTCGACTTTTACGCCAAGCACTCGCGGCTGATCGATCAGATCGGCGTCAACGCGATCCTCGCGCTCTCGCTCTCCGTCTCGCTCCAAGCCGGGCAGCTCGCCCTCGCGCAAGCTGCGTTCATGGGTATCGCCGCGTACATCTCGACGATCCTCGCCGTGAACGCGCACTGGCCGCTGTTCGCCACGATCGCGGTCGCGGTGCTCGCCTCCACCATCGTCGCCGCGCTGCTCGCGTATCCCGTTCGCCGGCTGCGCGGAGTGTTTCTCGCGATCGCGACGATCGGTTTCGGCGAGATCGTCCGCGTCGTCGCGAACAACCTCAAGATCACCGGCGGAGCCGAGGGGATCAGCAGCATCCCGAACGACGCCACCACGCCGGTGATCTACGGCGCGCTGGCCCTGGTCGGGCTCGCGCTCTTCGCCCTCTCGCGCACCAAGTTCGCGCTCGCCGTCGCGCTGGTCCGTGAGGACGAGTACGCCGCGCGCGGCGTCGGCGTCGACGTCGGCATGATCCGCACGCTCTCGCTCGCGCTCGGCGGCGCGATCGCCGGTCTCGGCGGCGCGCTCTACGCACACGCGTCCTTCTTCATCACGCCGACCGACTTCGGGTTCGGGCGCATGGAGCAGATCCTGGTATGGTGCGTCGTCGGCGGCGTCACCAGCCCGCTCGGCGCGCTGCTCGGCGCGACGGTGCTCTCGATCCTGCCCGAAGCGATTCGCTTCCTCGCCGACTATCGCGAGATCACCAACGGCATCATCCTCTTGGCAGTGATCCTGTTCGCCCCCGGCGGCTTGTCGTCGCTCTGGCGCCGCGGCACGATTCGGGTGCGGGTCTGATGGGCGCCGCGTGAGCCTCGTGCTCGAGGACGTCGGCGTCCGCTACGGCGGCGTCGACGCGCTGCGGGACGTCACGCTGACCGTCGAGCGCGGCCACGTCCTGGGTCTGATCGGACCGAACGGTGCCGGCAAGACGACCCTAGTCAACGCGACGACCGGCCTGGCGCCGCTCGCGTCGGGAACGATCTCGCTCGACGGCGCCCGGATCGACGGGCTTCCGCCGCATCGCATCGCCCGCGCCGGGATCGCCCGCACCTATCAGAACATCCGACTCTTCGGCGCGCTCGACGTCCACGCGAACCTGGCCGCGGGCGCGTTCGCGCGGCCCGGCCGCCTGAGCGCCGCGGAGATCGCGACGCTCCTGGAGCGCGCCGGGATCGCCGGGGCCGACCTGTCCGCGCGGGCCGGCTCGCTGCCGTACGGGGATCAGCGCCGGCTCGAGATCGCACGCGCGCTGGCGGGTTCGCCGGCCGTCCTGATGCTCGACGAGCCGGCCGCCGGGATGAACCCGTCCGAGACCACGCGGCTGGTCGACACGATCCGCGCGATCGCCGCCGGCGGGATCGCCGTGCTGCTGATCGAGCACGACATGCCGCTCGTGCGCGCCGCGTGTGATTCGGTCGTCGTCCTCAACTTCGGCCAGACGATCGCGCGCGGTACGCCCAGCGAGGTCGGCCGCGACCCCGTCGTGGTCGAGGCCTATCTGGGCACCGGCGCCGAGGCCCTCGCGTGAGCGCCGTCCCGGCGGGGCCGCCCCGCATCCTGCTGGAGGTCGAATCCCTGCGCGCCGGATACGGCAACATCGAGGTGCTGCACGAGGTCTCGATCGCGCTCGAAGAGCGCACCCTCTGCGCGATCGTCGGCGCGAACGGTGCCGGGAAGACGACCCTGCTGATGGCCCTCGCCGGGGTGATGCCGACGCGCGGCGGTCACGTCCGCTTCGACGGCGCCGAGATCACCAGGCTCCCGTCTCACGCGAGGGTCGGGCGCGGCCTGGTGCTCGTCCCCGAGGGCCGCCGGATGCTCCCGGGCATGAGCGTCGAGGAAAACCTCCAAGTCGCCGCAAGCGTCAGCGGCGCAGCGGGTTTCGGCCGCATCGAGGGACTCTTCGACCGCTTCCCGATCCTGCGCACGCGCCGCAACCTTCCCGCCGGCTCGCTCTCCGGCGGCGAGCAGCAGATGCTCGCGATCGCCCGCGCCCTCGCGATCGGACCGAAGGCGCTGCTGCTCGACGAACCGTCGATGGGCCTCGCCCCCAAGCTGGTCGACGAGATCTTCTCGATCGTCGCCGACGAGCGAGCACGCGGAACGTCGATCCTTTTGGTCGAGCAAAACGCGCGCCGCGCGCTCGCCCTCGCCGACCACGCCTACGTCATGGAGCGCGGACGCGTCGTCCTGACCGGAACCGGCGCCGAGCTCGCGACCCACCGCGACGTCGTCGCAGCCTACCTCGGCGGCTGAACCGCCGCCGCCGCAACCGCGAAGCGCTTGCGAATACGGTGAAAATCGGTGAGCCTCGGTGGATAACTCAAAGTTCTTGTGGACGGGGTGTTTCAAGTGCGCCGAACCCCTTGCGTCGCAGCAAACCCGGCCGTATGATGCGAACACGTCGGAGGCAACGAAGACGGGTGAGCGGCGAGAAGCTCACCGGCGCCTAGGAAACGAAGCGCCGACTCGAAGTTCGACGCCGTCTTGGCAGATGCAAATCAGCGAGGACACGCGCAGATCGATTCTCGTGCCGGAGCCGAACAGGGAAACCTGGGCGGCTTCGTTGCTTTCCGGGGTCTCTTGTTGTGGTGGTGCCGCGGGCACGCTCCGCGAGTGCCCGCAGCACCACCGCGCGCCACCGCGCCCGGCACGATCGTGGCCGGCGGCGCGGCGCGCCGCACGGCGGTGGGGTGTGAATTGCGTGAAATCTTGGGGAACGTGGTGGACAACGAAAGTTTCTTGTGGACAAGCGGCCGTTTGGGCGTTTGCCCTATTGCACGTTTGTCGTGCAGCCGTTTATGATGTGTGCACGTCGACGGCAACGAAGACGGGCGAGCTGCGAGAAGCTCGCGGCGCGGAATGCGAAGGTGTCGAGCGGTGAAAGCCGAGCGGCACAATCAAAGAAGCGCCAAAACGAAGTTCGACGACGTAATGGCCGCCGCAAGGCGGCGAGGACGCTCGCAGATCGGAAATCTCGTGCTGACCGAAGCCGTACAGGGAAACTTGGACGGCTTCGTCGCATTTGCCCGCGCCTTTCGTCAGCTGCCACACACGTTTGTCACCCTGAGCTTGTCGAAGGGTCCACCATCGTGCCGGTTGCGGGTGGCGTGCAGTGGTGCTCCGGGTACTCTCGGAGTTCGCGGAGCCAGGATGGCGAGAGCGAACGGAGAGGTAGCGAGCGGAGCGCAGGATGCGCGCAGCGAGCGTGCCCGGAGCACCACTGCACGCCGCCCGCAACCACCGCCACGCTGCCCTGTGGAATGAGCGATTTCCTGAGGAACGACGTGGATATCAGCAGTTTCTTGTGGATGCGCGGGTCGGGGGTATTGCGCGGTTGTGGCGGGCGCAGTTATGATGCGGGCACGTCGACGAACAGTCGACGGCGAGCAGCGAGAAGCTCGCCGGTGAGCACCGCAGCTACGGAAGGCGAAAGCCCGACGGGTGCGGTGCAGCCGAGACGAATACGACGCCCTCCTGGCTGATCTGATCGGCGAGGGGAAGCGCTCCTCGATTCTCGCGCAGAATGAAGCCGCGTCGGCCTCCGGCCCCCGCGGCTTCGTCGCGTTTGTGCTAGTTGCCGTTCCAGGCGGTGAAGGGCGTCGGCTTGGTGTAGGGCGGGCCTACTTCGATCGTTACGTCGAGGTGTTGCGTCAGCTCGATTTTGCGCGGGTCGGCATCGTAGCGGCGTCCGTCGACCCATACGACGATGCGTTCGTTCTGCTTCGCTTTCGCGCCGGCGACGTTGGTCTTCGTCAGCGGCTGACCCCAGACGTCGAAGAGATTCCCGAGCGTGAACGTATGGAACTTCGGCGCTTCGATGTGGATGATCCCGTCCGGCGTGTGCGTGTGCAGCCAGTAGAAGCATTGCCCGACGATCGGACGGCCGATGTCGTCGGGTACCGTCACCGGCTTGCCGTGGTCGCGGATGTCGAGGTGCTGATGGATGTGCAGCACCGACCCCTCCATCTGCTCGCAGCGGATCCCGTCGATCGGCTGGCCCGCTGGGACCGCCGCGCCCGCAGCGCCGGCGCACGACAGCGCCGCGACGGCCGCGAGGGAGAGGAGCCAGTTCATCGGTCGCATCATGATCGTAGGTCTAACGCTCCGTCGCGTTGCCGGGTTCCTGCTCAGGTGTAGCGCGCCGCGACTTGCCGCGCGATCTCTGCCGCCGACTGCCGCGCTTCGTCGGGGCCGAGGACTTCTGCCTCGGCTCCCCAGCCGAACGACCAGCGCACGATTTCGAGCGGGTCGGCGACGCGGTAGGTGATCTCGACGCCGCCGTCGTCGTGCCGGACGACGCGGCGGTCGCGGGCGATCGCCGACGCCACGGCCGCCTTCGCGATCAGCGGCGAAAACCGGACGGTGACTTCAACGACGGCATCGCCCTGCACGACGCCGCTGACCGAGTTCGCGCCGTAGGCGTCGAGGTTGAAGTCCGCCGGCTTCTCGAAGGTCTGCGGCGTCACCCGAACCTCGGAAACGTTGTCGACCGCGAAGACGCGCATGTCGGACCGGTTGTGGTCGTAGCCGACGAGATAGACGCGCCCATTGGAGACGATGAAGCCATAGGGGTCGACCCGTCGATCCGTCCGCGCGCCGCGCTTGTCGGTATAGCCGAACTGCACGCGACGGTGGTCCCGTTCCGCGCCCTGGAGCTGCTCGAAGACGCGCTCCACCGCGTCATCCATCGCAACCGCGTCGAAGCGGATCGCGAGCGACGAGCTCTCGATCGAGACCTCGGCGCGCCGGTCGCTAGAGCGCAGGAGCTTCTGGGTGGTCTCCTCGATCGCCGTGGCAAACGCCGGGCCCAGCGACGTACCCAGCCGCTTCAGCGTCACCAGCCCCTGCAGCTCCCGGTGCGAAAGGTTGAGGCGGCGCAGGCTGTAGCCGTCGGCGAACCGGTAGCGGCTCGTCCCCCGGTCGAAGAACCACGGGAAACCGGCGTCGGCGAGGACGCTCAGGTAGCGCCGCAGGGTGCGAGTGCTCGGCGGCTTCTCGTCGGCGATCTGGTCCTTCAGCTCCTCGAACGTGAAGCGTCCTTCGTCGATTGCGCTGAGCAGCCGAACGAGGAGGACGACTTTGGGTTCGGCCCGTTCCTCTGCCACGGCGGTACGCCTTCGTCGTTAATGTTCGGGGTCCGTGCGGATTTCTCGTAGGGTGCGCGGCAAAAGCGAAGAATCGTTCCGGAAAAGCAGCCTGACCCGGTAAGGAGCACCATGGACGACCACCGCCCGGACACTTCCGTTGACCGGAAGGAGTTTCTCCGACGAACCGGCGCCCTCGGCGTCGCCGGCGCCACAGCGCTTGGATTTCCGCTTCTCGAAACGCGCGCTGCAGGCGCGATGCCTCTGCTTCCGGCGCGCGACGTGATCGCCGCGGGCGGTGGCGCGACGGTCAAGATCGGCCACATCGACGGCTTCTCCGGCGTCTACGCCGCCGCGTCGCAGTCGCAGCATCACGGCCTGGAAGTCGCCGTCGCCGAAGCGATGAAAAAGAGCAGCCGCATCAAGTACGAGATCATCAAAGGCGACGACGCGAGCAAACCGGCGAACGGTACGACCGAGGCGAAGCGCCTGATCTCGCAAGAGAAGGTCGACCTGCTGACCGGGTGCCTGAGCTCGGCCGTCGGGCTTGCCGTCTCGTCGCAAGCACAGGAAGCGAACACGTTCTTCCTGGCGATCGGCACGCACGACACGAACATCACCGGACCGAAGGCGCACCGCGTCACGTTCCGCCAGACGACGTCGAACGCGATGCTCGCAAACGCCATCGGACCCGAGCTGCTGAAGCACGGCAAGAAGTGGTACTTCCTGGTCGCCGACTACGCGTTCGGAACGGACGGCGCCGCGCGGCTCAAGAAGATCCTGCTCGCGCACGGCGGCCAAGTCGTCGGCGAAGACCTTCACAAGCTCGGCGAGACCGACTACTCGTCCTATCTCACCAAGGCGCGCAACACGGACGCGGACGTGCTCTTCTTCTCGAACTACGGGCCCGACTGTCAGAACGCTACCAAGGCGGCCGTGCAGCTCGGACTCAACAAGAAGATGCAGTTCGGCGGCATCCTAAGCGGCAACGACGTCGCCGTCGGCATGCCCGTCGATGACATCGTCGGCTCGATCTGGGGTTACGTCTGGGGACCGGAAGCGGGCGGCAACGCCATGCAGGTCTACAAGGCGCTCAAGCCCGGTGTCTCGGCAGTCGACTGGCGCCAGTATCTCGGGTACATGGCCGGCCGCAACATCATCAACCGGCTGAACGCGGCAGGCACCACCGACACCGAAAAGCTCATCGAGGCGTTTGAGAACTACCACTACGACGCCGCGAAGAAGTCCGGTGCATACTTCCGCAAGTGCGATCATCAGGCGATCCAGCAGACCTACGCAGGCGTGATCGTGCCGAAGAGCAAGCGCCGCACCGAAGGCGAGTACTTCGAGATCGCAGCGACCGTCGGCGGTGAGTACGCCGCGCAGTCGTGCGCGGACCCGGACAACGCTGCGGCCGAGAAGGTCATCACCTCGGAGAAGGTCGGCCCGCGCGAAGGCTACACGGTCGTCTCGACCAAGTAGCCCATCGTTCGAACGGAAAGACGGCGGTCGCGCAAGCGGGCGCCGTCTTCCATTTCGGCCGGCCGAGGCTAATTTCTTAAAACCTTAGTTGACAGCTGGGCGGACGCGTGATAGCGTCGTCGTATGCCCCGCAAGAAGTCGCCGACCCTCACGGAGGCGGAATATCGCCTCATGCAAGTCCTCTGGGACCGTGATGAGTCGAGCGTCGCTGACGTCGTCGAAGCGATCGGCGATCCGCCGCTCGCGTACAATACCGTCCTCACCACGATGCGCATCCTGGAGCAGAAAGGCTACGTCCGCCACAAGGCCGTCGGACGCGCCTTCATCTATCGTACCTTGGTCGCCCGCGACGAAGCCCAGCGCAGCGTCGTCACCCACATCCTCTCGCGCTTCTTCGACGGTTCGCCGCGCGAGCTCGTGCTGAACCTGCTCGAGTCCGAGGCGGTCGACGACGCGGAGCTCGACCGGCTGCGCGAACTCCTCGACAAGGCCAAAGGACAGCAGTAATGCTCGAGGCGATCGTCGGCGTCGCGCTGCGCGCGATTCTCGCGAGCGTCCTCCTCGGCGGTCTCCTGGCGGGACTCGTCCTGCTCGCGACCCGCACGCTGGCGCTGACCGCCGCGACCCGGCACGCGCTGTGGACCACGGCCCTCATCGCGACCGCCGTCATGCCGCTGGCGGGCGTCGTCGTGTCGCTGTCGCGCACGTCCGCGCTGCCGGCCGAACCGGCGATCGTGTCGAACACGGTTACCGTCCCCGTCGAGCACGCGAAACGTTCGACGAACACAACGCGCGGTGATGGAGCGAGCGCAGCAGCATCGCGCCCCGCCACGGTGTCAGTTGCGAGCTCGGACAGGGGGCCCCACGCAACGCGTGGGGGGCGCGCAGCCTGGGGCGGAGCGCCATTCAACTTAGCGCCATTGAACTTCAAGCCGTTCGACATGGCGTTCGCGCGCTGGACCCCGCGCGTGTCGCGCGCACTGGCGCTCGGCGTCGCCGGAATCTGGCTCGCCGGCGCGCTGATCGGGCTGATCGGACTCGCCGGCAGCATCGTTCGCGTGCGCGGACTCAAGCGGCGTTCGAGCCCGCTCGACGGTTCGCTCGCCGACGAGCTGGCGTGGCTGACCGAGGTCGACTCCGGACGCGAGATCTACCTTCGCCTTTCGTTCGAGACCGAGACGCCGGTTGCGATCGGTTTCCGCCGCCCGGTCATCCTCATCCCGACCGAACTCGCGACGGCCGACGGTCTGGCGGCGATCGAGCAGCTCGTGCTGCACGAACACGCCCACCTCCGCCGCTACGACGACTGGACCAACCTCGTCCAGCGGACGATCGAGCGCGTCTTCTGGTTCAATCCGATCGTCTGGCTCGTCGGCCGCAAGATCGCGCTCGAACGCGAGATCGCGTCCGACGACGCGGTCGTCGACAAGACCGGCGAACCGCACGCGTACGCAACGTCGCTCTGGAAGCTGGCGCGAGAGATGCGCATGCCCGAGCACGCCGTCGTCGCGCCGGGCGCGCTGCTGACCCGCAAGCAGATCACCATCCGCATCGAGCAGCTGCTCGACAAGAATCGTTCGCGGCTCCACCGCTCGCCCGCCGCGGCGCTGGGCATCGGTCTCGCCGGGATGCTGGCCGTCGCGTTCGTCGCGACCAGCGCACCGGCCGTTGAGCTGCCGGCCGAGGCGGCGACCGCCCCGATTGCGGCGATGCCCGCCGAACCCCCATCGACCACAGTGCGGGCGAGCATTTGGCAGGCGAATCCCGCGAAACCGCGCTTCGCCAAGGTCGCCGAGAAGTCGGCGACGACCCCGAGCGCGCCGTACGCCGTGCGCGAGCAGCGCATCATACGGATCGTGCAGACGGTGCAGCAGCGGCGACCGGCGCAGCCGCCGCTGCCCGCGAAGGCACTGCCGAAGGTGCCGGTGACCGCCACCAAGCCGAAGGTGCTCGGCCAGGTCGCAACCGTCCCCGAAGTCGCGGTTCCGCCCTTGCCGCCGCTCCCCGCCGTACCGTCGTTCTCGCCCGAAACACTGGGCAAGATTCGCGCCGCCTCCGCGGCCGCCGCGACCCATTCGCAAGGCACGCACGACGCCGAGAACGTCGGGACCGAGGTCGCTCGCGTGATACAGGACGTGATGGGTTCGATCCCGCGCGAGATCGCCCAGGAGGCGGGCACGCCGAGAAACCACGGGACGCGGCTCGACGGCGTGAAGCTGACCCGCGATCTGATCGCCGCGTGCCTGGGCTGCTCGTTCCGTCATGCCGATGTGCGCGGCCTCGACCTGCACGGCCTGAAGATCAGCGCGGGCGACTTCAGCGGCGCCGACATGCGCGGCGTGAACCTCTCGGGAGCGCAGCTCTTCGGCGTCTCGCTCGCGAGCGCGAACTTGGCGAACGCCGACCTGCGTAACGCCCAGCTCAACGGCGTCGACCTGCGCGGCGCGAACTTCGACGGAGCACAGCTCGACGGTATCAAGCTGTTCGGCGTGTCGGTGCGGCACCTCGGCCTGCGCGGCACACCGCTGCGAAACATCATCGCGAGTTGCACGGGCTGCGATTTCACGAAGCTCGACCTGCACGGCCAGGACCTGCACGGGATCTCGCTGAGCGGCGCCGATCTCAGCTACGCGGACCTGCGCGACGCCAACCTGAGCGGGGTGCGGTTCAACGGCGTCAACCTCTCACACACCAACCTCGCCGGAGCCGATCTCACCAACGCTCGGTTCGACGCATGCGACCTGAGCGGCGTCGATCTTCGCGGCGCGCGCACCACCGGAATGATGATGCAAGGGAGCGGGCGCGACGGCTGACGCCGCCCGCTTTTTCTTTGCCTACAAGCGGGATCAAGTTCATCGGCGCCAGCGTCTCGCAAGGTGATCTCGACGGCGCGGCCGGTCGCATCATTATGCGCGACTGCACCGGCGGTTCGCTGAAGGGCCTCGACATGCACGACGCGGACCTGCGCGGCGTCAAGCTCGTCGGCGCGAGCCTCAGCAGGCCATGCCGATTTGACCGGTGCGCAGGCGCCGGCGTAAGGAGCCGTTGCCTTCGCTTTTCGGCGATCCCGCCGGTTCCGCCGCTGCCGCCCGGTTAGCGGCGCATCACGTCGTAGCCGATGAGCTCGGCGACGTGCGCTCGCTGCGCCTCATAGCGCGGAAGCCACGTGTCTCGCGGGTAGTGTGCGCGCCAGTCGCGCATCGCGTCGTCGACCATCGCTAGCTTGCCGTTCAGCGCCGCGAGATTGGCCTCGCCGCTCTCCGCCCGGCGCTCGAGCGTCACGAGTTCGTTACGAATGCCGAGCACGCTCATCCTGAGGCGGCCAAAGTATTCGTCGGCCGGAGCCAAGTCGCGCATGCCGCCGGCGTGCGCCACCGAAGCGAAGCAGGTCACGAACGTCATCAACGCGAGAGCGGCGAGTTTAGTCACGCGGAAGCATTGCATATTCAGACTCCGGGAACGTCGCGACCAGCCAGTCCAGCGTGTCGTTCCGGCGCACGCGCGCATCGTCGGAGTCGAGCTTGCCGTAGAGCTGGGCGAGACTGTAAGCGAACTTGGGAATCCACGGATCGAGGGGGAAGTGCGCGTGCCAGTCGCGCAGCGCGTCTTCGACCAGCACCGCTTTGTCGAAGATGTGCTCGGCGTCTTCGGGGTGAGCGTCGGCACGCGCCGACAGATCTTTGAGGGAGTTGCGGACGCCGAGAATACTCATCTTCAGCCGTCCGAAATAGCGGTCGGCAGGGGCCAGATTCGTAGTCGGTCCGGCAAACACGGGAGCGGCAAACGACAATGCGAGCACCAACGCTAGAAGAACGCGTTTCATGGAGACATCCTTGTCAGGCGACGATGAGGACGCCGCAAGCTATCCGCGCTTGCCGCGTATGAACGTCATCGGCAGTGTCGAGCTCCGGTTAAGTTGCTGACACTGCTCAAAGGAACGTACGTGACGCGCGTTTTGTGACGCGCGCCACTTCCTTATTTTCGACCGCCCCCTATTTGGTAGCGTCCGGCGCTACGAGCGCCGTATGTTGCGCCTACTCCGGGTCGCTGAACAGGAAGGCGAGGTCCTCACGTGTGAGCGTCTTCGCTACCGCGCTATCGGCCTTGACAACGGCCTTCGAAAGTGCCGTCTTGCGCTCGGCGAGCGCGCGAATCTTTTCCTCGACCGAGCCCACGGTGACCATGCGGTACGCGGTGACCGGACGCGTCTGCCCGATGCGGTGAGTGCGGTCGATTGCCTGGCGTTCGACCGCCGGATTCCACCACGGATCGTAGAGCACGACGTAGTCTGCCGCCGTCAAGGTCAGACCGACACCGCCCGCTTTGAGCGAGCACAGGAACACCGGCGGGCCGTCGTCCGCCATGAACCGGTCGACCTCGGTCTGCCGGTCGCGGTCCTTCGTCGAGCCGTCCAGATATCCGTAGGCGACGTTCTTACGATCGAGCGCGGTGCGCATGACGCGCAGCATCGAGGCGAACGCGCTGAAGACGAGCACCTTATGACCGCCGTCGAGCACTTCTTCGACCGTCTCGATGAACGCGTCGAACTTGCCGCTCGCGTCGGGATCGTCGAGGTACTCGGGGACGAGCAGACCTGGGTGCGCGCAGACTTGCCGCAGACGCGTCAGCGCCGCGAGGACGTGCACGGTCGCCGACTCGGCGCCCTCCTCGTCATATTTCGAGAGGACGTCGCGCCGGGCGGCCTCCGCGATCCCGCGGTACAGCCGGCGCTGCAGCGGCGTGAGCTCGCACTCGATCACCGCCTCGGTGCGCTCCGGCAGCTCCCGAGCGACGTCTTCCTTCGTGCGCCGCAGCAGGAACGGCTCGAGCCGCGAGCGCAGCGCCGCCGCCGCGCCCTCGTCGCCGTCGGCGATCGGCAGCTCGAAACGCCGGCGGAACGACGCCTCCGAGCCGAGCAGCCCCGGCTCGACGAAGCCGAAGATCGCCCACAGATCGCGCAGCGAGTTCTCGACCGGGGTACCGGTCAGCGCGAGGCGGTGATCGGCCTGCAGCCCGCGCACGACTTTGGCGATCTGCGAGGCTGGATTCTTCGTGTTCTGCGCCTCGTCGAGGACCAGCGTGCGGAAGCGGAAGCGCTCGAGCTGATGCGCGTCGAGCCGCGCCAGCGCGTACGAGGTGACGACGACGTCGTAGTCGTGCAACGTCTCGTACTTGGCCGCCCGATCGCTCCCCGACTGCAGCCGCAGCGTCCGCAGCGTCGGCGCGAACTTCTTGATCTCGTTCTCCCACGTATGCGTCACCGACGTCGGCGCGATGACGAGGACGGGAGACTGCCCCTCGTTCTCCTTCCGCCGCTGCACGTGCGCGATCACCTGCACCGTGTTGTGCGTGACGACGAAGTCTTCGAGCAAGAACAACCGATCCGGCGCATCGACCGCGATGCACATCATCTGGCAGTCCTGATCGTACTCAACGCTGACGATCGCGCGCGTCGGCAAGTACTTGCTGCGCGGCGTGTAACGCTCGAGCTTCCGCGCGAGCCGGAACGGTGGGTACTCCGGCGGCAATGAGATACCAACGCGATATGCCGGCTTGCCGATGCGCTGCTCGCCTTTGTACGTATACTTCGGCTCGGCCCTATATCGCACGCGAGCGACACCACCCAGAGATTGCACGAGAAACGTGACATCCTGTGCAAGCTGATCGGAAGTCGAGCAGAACTCGACGTGGACGCCATCTGGGCTTACGGTGCCGTCAGTGTCGAGAAGGCCTTGTAGCATCGCGAGCCGGTCGGGCAGCGACGCCGTCTTATACACCGTGGGGATGAACTTTGTTGACGACCCACATCCGGTAATACCGAATCCGTCGAGGGTCGCGAGCAATCTGTTCGGCTCGCCGTGCGGCTTACGAATCCGATAGTGGTACCTATGGACAGGAGCGAGTTCCGAGCCCGTTGGCAACAACTCACGACAGGATTCGAGCAGTTCCTCGTCAGCCGTCGTGAAATTTAAGTTTGACCGGTATTTCAGACCACCGTCGCCGAGAAGGCAGCCGAACAGATATGCGTCGATCGGCAGCATCGGTCGCTGACCGAAGTGCGTTGGATCGGCGATCGGTATATAGTGCCGCGCGTTCCCAGCCGCGTCGTGCAATCGAGCACGTATCTCCGCGGTCGTCAAGACGCGATACGGCAGCCCGCGTTTCTTACGCACTGCCGAGTTCACCGGCCAGAGATGATCGTCGGATGAAAGCGCCGAGGATCCGTCGCTGAACGTCAAGCGATACGCGGGTAGCACGCCCTGCGGATACACGCCGATCACCTTATGCGGCAAACCATCGCGCCCCATCACGTCGTCGCCGACTTGCAAGTCGCCGAATCGTCGTATACCACGCGGCGTGATTACGCGTGCATGTAGTGGTAAAGCTTTCCCGAGCCCCATATCGTCTGCAAGAATTCCGCCGAAACGGAACGACGACAGGTACGACAAGAAGTCTAAACCGCGGCGTTGATAGTCGCGCAGCACGTCGGCGAGAATCTCGGGCGGTTCGATCTCTTCGATCCCCTCGAAATTGCGCAGCCGCTCGCGAATGCGTTCGACTTCTTCGGGGAGCGCGACGTCGCCGAACGCTTCGTGCAGTTCGTCGCGCATCGCGACGAGTGCTGCGAGTCCGGTGCGACGGCGGTCGGTGAGTTCGGAGAGCAGATTCTGACGCGAGCGCAGATCGCCGATGTCGACGAGCTTGCCGCGCACTTCGGCGTAGCGGCCTTTGGCGCCGAGCAGCGCGCGCAACTCTTCGCGCGTCAGCGGTTCGCCGCCGCCGACGAACACGGAGACGTCGAGCTCGAACCAGTCGCCGGTGTCGCCTGCGATTGCGCTGACCGCGACGTCGACCTTGCCACCGCCTGCGAGCGCGGCGAGCGACTCGTCGAGCCGCACCTCGACGTCGTGCCACGACGGCCACACGGTGCGCACGATCTCGGCCGCGCGGTCGGCGTCGTGGAGCGCGAACGCGTCGCCGCCCCGCGGCACGAATCCGGTCTCCAAGAACCGCCGCGCGAAGCCGCGCGCGACGTCGGGCGGCCAGCGCACGAAGTGTCCGGAACCGGCGGTCACCGCGCCGTGCGGGCTGAACGGTGCATGTGCGCCCGAGGCGCGATCGACGAACGCGAGCCGCGCCATCAGCGCGCCTTCGCGCCACGCGCCACGCACGACCAGCGCCGGCTGCTCCGCGTCGACGACGCCGAGCCCCGCCCGTTCTTCATCGGTGAGGAACGGCGCGACGCGCGCGATCGCGCGGACCGACGGCGATGCGTCGGCCTCGTCGATCGCGTCGCGCGACGCGCGCGCTGCCGCGATCACCTTGCGCGGATCGAACGAGCCGTCGAGCAGGTAGGCGGTGCGCTCCGCGACCAGCCAGACCGGCGGACCGTCGACGACCGCTGCGTCGGCCGGCGAGACGCGCGCTCCGTCGGCGACTTCGAGCATCGGAACGAATCGCGCCCCGGCGCGGACGGCTCGCAGCTTCGCCCCGCGCGTCTCGACCCCGAACGGCGGCAACTCCGACGGGTGCCGGTTCTCGCCCGGTGCGTCGTCGAAGCGCAGTCGCGGGTGACGGGCGAGACGGAACAGCGCGCGCGCGAGCGCCTTCTGCGACGCACGCGACCCGAACGCTTCCTGGACCGCATCGTCGCGGAGCAGCGTACGGTCGACCTCGTCCCAGTCGTCGGCCGGCGTCTGGTCCATCATGGCCAGGATCGCGTCGGCGTCGCGGATCACGCCGCGCAGACGCGGGGTGTCGAGGTACAGCGTGCCGCTCAGCGAGCCGCCGGCGCCGATCAGCAGCACCGGCCAGACGGAACGCGCGCGGGCACGCGCGCCATCCTGTTCGGCGTCGGGCAGCCACGAGAGATCGACCTCGCCGCCGTCGGCCGCGATCGGCGGGAGCGCGGCCTCTTCGGCAGTACGGACCACCTCGAGCGTCGCGACGACGTGCTCGCAGACTCCGGTCGAACCGCAGGTGCAGACGGCGCGGAGCGCTTGCGGACCGGTCCCGGTCGCCCACTCGACGGCAGTCGATACCGGCGTGCGGTCTTTGACGGTCGCCTCGATCCGGGCGGGCTCGACCGAGCGGAGTACGACGCGCGCGCCATCGACGAGGGCAAGCGCCACCCGCGTCAGGTCACGTGCGAACCAAGTTCCGATCGACGAGGGGAGGCGGGATCGCCAAAGCGCATACGGGGTCAACCTTATGGTATTCGGCACGAAGCCGTCGGTTTCCCGACGGCCTCGTACCGGTTCGCGCACCGCGTGTCCCGCTTAGGCTGTTTGCGCTTCCGGTTGACTCGGTGCGGGCGGCTCGACGTTCGGGATCTTCGAGAACCTTAGCTTCTCGGGGTTGTCCACCGAGACTTCCGCGAGGATGCGGTCGCCCGATCCGAAGTTGCCCTTGAGCATCTCCTCGGCGAGCTCGTCCTCGACTTCGCGCTGGATCGCACGGCGCAGCGGACGGGCTCCGAACTGGGGATCCCACCCCTTCTTGGCGAGCAGTTGCTTCGCGTCTTCGGTCACCTCGAGATGCATATCCTGAGCATTCACCTCGCGGATGACTTTATCGAGCTCCAGGCTGACGATCTCGGCGATCTGCTGGCGGCTCAGCTGGTGGAAGACCACGACCTCGTCGACGCGGTTGAGGAACTCGGGCCGGAACGAGTGCTTGACCTCGTCGAGCACCTTGGTCTTCATCTTCTCGTAGGCCACATCGTCGGGTCCGGCGTCCTTCTGGGTGCGGAACCCGATGTCGGTCGTCGTCTGCATCCCGGTCGCACCGACGTTCGAGGTCATGATGATCACGGTGTTCTTGAAGTCGACGACGCGGCCCTGAGAGTCGGTCAGCCGCCCGTCTTCGAGTACCTGCAGCAGCAAGTTGAAGACGTCCGGATGCGCTTTCTCGATCTCGTCGAGCAGCACGACGGAGTACGGACGGCGGCGCACCGCTTCGGTGAGCTGGCCGCCCTCTTCGTAGCCGACGTAGCCGGGAGGCGCCCCGACGAGCCGCGAGACCGCGTACTTCTCCATGTACTCCGACATGTCGATGCGGATCATCGACTCGGCGTCGTCGAACATGAACTCGGCGAGCGAGCGCGCGACCTCGGTCTTTCCGACGCCGGTCGGACCGAGGAAGATGAACGAGCCGATCGGGCGCTTCGGGTTCTTGAGCCCGGCGCGCGAGCGGCGGATCGCCCGGGTGAGCGTCGAGATCGCCTGGTTCTGCCCGATCACGCGGCGGTGGAGCTGATCCTCCATCCCCAGCAGCTTGGCCGTCTCGGCCTGCGCCAGCCGTGAGACCGGGATCTTCGTCCACGACGCGACGATGTGGGCGATGTCGTCCTCGGTGACCTTGAGCGTCTTGTCCTGCGCCGCGCGCTTGTCGGCCCACTCCGCTTCGAGGCGCTGCTTCTCGAGGCGCAGCTTCTCCTCACGGTCGCGAATCGCAGCGGCCTTCTCGAACTCCTGCGATTTGACGACCGACTCTTTCTCCTGCTTCACTTGGCGGATCTGGGTCTCGATATCGCGGATCTCTTGCGGCGGCAGCGTCGCCTGGAGACGGACGCGCGAGGAGGCCTCGTCCATCAGATCGACGGCCTTGTCGGGGAGAAAACGGTCGGAGATGTAGCGGTCGCCGAGTTTCGCGGCCGCGACCAGCGCTTCGTCGGTGATGGTGACCTTGTGGTGCGCTTCGTAGCGGTCGCGCAGGCCCTTGAGGATCTCGATGGTCTCGTCGACCGTCGGCTCGCCGACCATGACCGGCTGGAAGCGGCGCTCGAGCGCCGAGTCCTTCTCGATGTGCTTGCGAAATTCGTTGAGCGTCGTCGCGCCGATGCACTGCAGCTCGCCGCGCGCGAGCGCGGGCTTGATGATGTTGGAGGCGTCGATCGCGCCCTCGGCGGCGCCGGCACCGACCAGCGTGTGCAGTTCGTCGATGAACAGGATGATCTCGCCGGCGGCGCCACGGATCTCGTCCATGACGCGCTTCATGCGCTCCTCGAACTCGCCGCGGTACTTCGTGCCTGCGACCAAGCCGGCCAGGTCGAGCGTGATGACGCGCTTGTCGCGCAGCGGCTCCGGGACCTCGTTCTTGATGACGCGCTGGGCCAGGCCCTCGGCGATCGCCGTCTTGCCGACGCCGGGCTCGCCGATCAGCGCCGGGTTGTTCTTCGTCCGGCGGCTGAGGATCTGGATGACGCGTTCGATCTCGTTGGCCCGGCCGATGACCGGGTCGAGCTTGTTCTCACGGGCGAGGGTCGTCAGGTCGCGGCCGTACGCGTCCAGCGTCGGGGTCTTGGACTTGCCCTTGGGCGCCGGAGGCTGACCCTCGGCACCGAGCAGCGAGGTCGTCTGGACGCGCACCTTCGCCGGGTCGACCCCGAGGTTGGTCAGGACGCGGGCGGCGACGCCCTCACCCTCGCGGATCAGGCCCAGCAGCAGGTGCTCGGTCCCGATGTAGTTGTGGTTGAGCTGCCGGGCCTCTTCGAAGGCCAGCTCGATCACGCGCTTGGCGCGCGGGGTGAAGACCATCTCCTGCTGGACGGTCTGGCCGCCCCGGCCGACGATTGCCTCGACCTCCTGGCGCACCTTGGCCAGGTTGACACCGAGCGTCTCGAGGACCTTAGCCGCTAAGCTCTCGCCCTCGGAGATGATGCCGAGCAGGATGTGCTCGGTCCCGATGTAGTTGTTCCCGAGCCGCTGCGCCTCTTCCTGAGCGAGCACGATGCTGCGCCGCGCGCGTTCGGTGAACGGTTCCCACATTGACATGACTGTTCGTAGCCCCCCGGCCTGATCCGATCCTCCTGAGCGCGCGGGGCACAAATGCCCAGCCGCTCTGGAAAATGCATAAACCTCTCGCCCATACGATCGGATGCGAATCGCTGGGTCTTCATTGATCGCCCAAGGCGAGCGGGCGATTAGCGGGACAAGTTGGCGATCCGGTCTTTATCTACCCACCTGATGCGCGATTTCGAGCCACAATAACACCGGGAGCGCTATGCTGAACACGGTTAAGTCGAGCTCATGCGCTAGATGCCGGAATTCGCGGAGCCAAATCGCCAGCTTCGCGAATCCGTGCTGGTCGCTGCGCTGCTCCGCACTGTGCGCGCAATGACAAAAGGTCTCGCGAAGTACGCCGCAGGCGACATCTTGGTGGGAGAACATCGGGACAACGCGCTCGATCCTGTCCGTGGGGAAGAAATCTTCGCCGAGGGCGGTTACTTTGTGGGGCTGGCGATCACCCAGCAGCGAGGTCGTCTTCGCAAGGACCTCCGCACGGTCAACGCCGAGGTTCATCAGAGCCCACACCGCGATCCCGTCGCCTTCGCGAACGAGCCCCATGAGGAGATGCTCCGGACCGATGTGGTCATGGTCGAGACGGCGCGCCTCGTCGAAAGCACGCTCGACCACGCGCTTGGCGCGCGGCGTGAAGACCATCTCCTGCTGGACGGTCCAGCGGCCCCGACCCGCGATCGCCTCGACTGCCCGGCGAGCCTTTGCCGCGTCCACTCCGAGCGTCTCGAGGACCTTAGCCGCGAGGCTCTCTCCCTCGGAGATGATGCCGAGCAGAATGTGCTCGGTCCCGATGTAGTTGTTCCCGAGCCGCTGCGCCTCTTCCTGAGCGAGCACGATGCTGCGCCGCGCGCGTTCGGTGAACGGTTTCCACAGTGCCATGACTGTACGAAACTCCCCGAGCGGCCCAGCCGCTCCTGCCGCCTGAACCGCCGGCTGAAGGTGCCTGGCGGCTAGTGGTCTCCTAATAACTTTCGGCGGCTTGGTTCAGTTTCAAACCATTGGCCGCAGCGTAGCATGGAAGCGGACCCCTGTGAGGCGAACGGAGGGTCTTTCCGCCGCATCCGGAGGACGTCGCAATTCACTTCCTCGCCCTCACGGCGCCCGAACTGCTGGACCAGCTCGTCAATGGCGTCACCCTGGGGATGCTCTACATCCTCGTCGCCCTGGGACTGAACATCATCCTGGGTCTCATGGGCGTGATCAACTTCTCGCACGGGTCGTTCTTCATGCTCGGCGCCTACTTGATGTACCAGCTCAACGGGCCGATCGGGTTCTGGCCCGCGATCCTGGCCTCGGCGGTGATCGTGGGCTTGCTCGGGATGGCCTTCGAGTCGACGCTGATCCGGCCGCTGTACAAACGGATCCCTGAGTACACGCTGCTCCTGACCTTCGGGACGGCCCTGATCTTCGCTCAGATCGTGCGCAGGCTGTGGGGCGACGACGCCGTGCGCGTCTCGGCCCCCAGCTACATCCCCGACACGATCTCGCTCGGCACCTACCAGCTCCCGTTCTACCGGGACGTCCTGCTGGTCGGCCTCACGATCCTGATCCTCGCCGGTGTGTGGCTGCTGCTGAACAAGACGAATATCGGGATGATCATCCGCGCCGGCACCCGAGATGCCGAAATGGTGAAGATCCTCGGCATCAACATGCCGCTGATGTTCACGCTGGTGTTCGGAATCGGCTCGCTGATGGCCGGGCTGGCCGGCGCGCTTGCGGCGCCGATCTACGCGATCCAGCCGAGCCTGGCTTCGCAGTGGATCGTGCTGACCTTCGTGATCGTCATCGTCGGCGGGATCGGGTCGTTCTGGGGGGCGATCGTCGGCGGACTCCTGATCGGGATCGTGACGAGCTTGATGGCGCTCATCTGGCCGCCGGCGGTCGAATTGACCGGCTACATCATTATGGGGATCATCCTCTTGGTGCGGCCGCGCGGCCTGTTCGGCGTGGAGGGCCTCTTCGAGTGACCGTGCCCTTCGACAAGCTCAGGACAGGCTCCGAAGGTAGGCTTCGCGGGCTGCTCACGCACCCGCTGCTCTGGACCGCGGTGCTGTTCGCGATCCTGCCATTCGTCGCCGGCGCGACGCCGTGGACCGGAAACTGGAGCGGTTTCGTCGGGATCGCGACCACGATGGTGATCTTCGCGCTGTTCGCCAGCGGCTTCAACTTGCTGTTCGGACACGTCGGTGAGCTCTCGTTCGGCCACGCGATGTTCTTCACGATCGGCGCCTACGCCACGGCGCTCTTCTCCAACGGTTTCAGCGTCAACGTCTTCGGCCTCGCGCTGCAGCACGGCAAGACGGACAACTTGTTCATCGCGCTGTTCCTGTCGGTCGCGATCGCGGTGCTGTGGGCGTGGCTGCTGGCGCGCGTCGTCGTGCCCCGCTCGAGCGGGATCTACTTCTCGATGATCACGCTCGCGTTTGCGCAGGTGATCTTCTTCGTCACGTACCGCTGGAGCGAGCTGACCGGTGGCGAGGACGGGATGCAGAACATCGCGCGTCCGAACCCGACCGGCTTCGGCTGGCTGGCGGATTCGTTCCACCTCTACTGGTTCTGCGCGGTCTGCGTTTTCCTCGCGCTCTGCTTGGTTCACTACATCCTGCGCTCGCCGTTCGGCAGCGTGCTGCACGCGATCCGCGAGAACAAGCAGCGGGCGCGGTTCCTCGGCTACGACGTCGACAAGTACCGGGTCAACGCATTCGTCCTCTCCGCGATGTTCCCAGCGATCGCCGGCTGGCTGTGGACGTACTACCAGCAGTCGATCAACCCGGACGCGGGCTCGGTCGAATACTCCGGCAACGTCGTGATGATGTCGCTGCTCGGCGGGATGCAGACGTTCCTCGGGCCGATCCTCGGCGCGTCGGTCTACTACGAGCTCCAGAACAACGTCTCGCAGCTGACCAAATACTGGGAAGCCTGGATCGGTGTCGTCTTCGTGGTGTTCGTCCTGGTCGGCCCGCGCGGGATCATGGGCCTGTTCGACGACGTGCGGCACTACGGCTTCGCAACCGCGTTCCGGCGCTACTTCTCACGCCGCGCTCGCGTCGAGGTGGACATGCAGGAAGAGCTGCCGCCGGTCATCGAGGACACACCCGCCGCGACGAAAGCGCCCTCGTAGTGGCCGTCGCCACGGGCTACGTGTTCAAGACCGAGGGTTTGACGCGGCGCTTCTCCGGATTCACCGCGGTCAACAACGTCTCGCTCGAGATCCCTGAGGGCGGCGTACGGACGATCATCGGTCCGAACGGCGCGGGGAAGACGACGTTCTTCAACCTGCTGAGCGGCCTGCTGCCGCCGAGCGAAGGGCGCATCTGGTTCCGCGACCGCGAGATCACCTCGCTGCTGGCGTACCAGCGCGCCCGGCTCGGCATCGCGCGGTCGTTCCAGATCACCAACATCTTCGGACGCCTCACCGTATACGAGAACGTGCGGCTGGCGGTCCAAGCCGTGCACGACGGCAAAGCGAACTTCTTCATGCCGGAGCGCCGGATGGGCGATCTCGGCGCGACGGCGGAACGCGTGCTGCACGACGTCGGGCTGTGGGAGTCGCGCGACGCACGCGCTGAAAACCTCTCGCACGGCGACCAGCGGCGGCTCGAGATCGGGCTGGTCCTCGCGAGCGATCCGCCGGTGCTGCTGCTGGACGAGCCGCTCGCCGGGATGTCGCCGACCGAGACGCACGAGACGGTCGACCTGATCCAGCGCATCTCGCCGGGCCGGACGATCCTGCTCGTCGAGCACGACATCGACGTCGTGATGGCGATCTCGACGACGATCACCGTCTTCCAGACCGGTGCCGTGCTCGCCATCGGTACACCACAGGAGATCCGCGCCAACGAAGCCGTCCAACGCGCCTACCTTGGAGAACTCGCATGATGCTCTTGGAGCTCGACAAGGTCAACGCGTATTACGACAAGTCGCACGTGCTGCAAGACGTCTCGCTCGCGATCGAAGAGGGCGAGGTCGTCGGGCTGCTCGGCCGCAACGGCTCGGGGCGCTCGACGACGTGCAAGACGATCATGGGGCTCGTCCAGGCGCGCACCGGTGCGGTACGCTTCAAGGGCAAGGACATCACGAACAAGAGCCCGTTCTCAATCGCGCAGAGCGGGATCGCGTTCGTGCCCGAAGACCGGCGGATCTTCCCGAACCTGACCGTCGGGGAGAACCTGCGGCTCGCGGCGCTCTCCGGGCGCAAAGGCGCCTGGACCGAGAAGCGCATCTACGACTACTTCGAGGTGCTCGGCGAGCGTCGCGACAAGCCGGCGAAGCTTTCCGGCGGCGAGCAGCAGATGCTGGCGATCGCACGCGCACTGGTCGCCAACCCCGAGATCATCCTGCTCGACGAACCGATGGAAGGGCTCGCGCCGCTGATCGCGCGCAACGTCGAGGAAGTCGTACGGAATATTCGCAGCGAGGGGCACACGGTGCTGCTCGTCGAGCAGAACGCGCAGGTCGCGATGAGCCTCTCCGATCGCGCCTACGTGCTCTCGAACGGACGCGTCGTCGGCTCGGGCACCACCGCCGAGCTGAAGGCCGACGAAGCGATGATGCAGCGCTACCTCGCGGTGTAGCCGGTGAGCGAGAGCGAGGACCGCCACCGGTTCGCCCGGCGCCTGGAGGCGTTCAGCGACATCGTGTTCGGCTTCGCCCTCGCACAGAGCGCTTTTGCACTCGAGATCCCTAAGACGCTGGCCGAGGTCAACGGGAAACTGAGCGACCTCTTCTTCTTCGCGATCACGTTCGCACTGATCGCGATCTTCTGGACGATGCACTATCGCGTCTTCCACTACGTCTTCGACGCCGAGAAGATCGACGTGCTCTGCAACTTCGCCCTGCTGGCCGCCGTCGCGCTGCTCCCGTACGCACTGCGGCTCTACCTGAAGTTCCCGCAGTCGATGCCCGGCTCGGTTGCCTACGCCGCTACGATCGGCGGCGGGTTCGGCCTGCTGGCGATCCTCGAGGTTCGCGGGCTGCTGCGCAAGGGCGTCACGCTGTCCCCGAAAGTCCTCGTCATGATCCGCAAGGCCGCATGGCGTCACTCGGTCGCCGGCGGGGTGCTCCTGGCGTCCCTCCCGCTCTTCGCGTTCATCGGTCTCGAGGCGCGCTACGTCTGGGGGCTGGTCCCCCTGGCGATCATCGTGGTCCGGGTCGTGGAACGCGTGCGAGGCACAGCGCGTGGAACCCCGGCCGTTGCCGCCGAATCATAGCTCACGTATGGTAACCGCAGAGGTGGTGCGCGAGGCGCTCAAAGACGTTGACGACCCCGAGCTCAACATGGGAATCCTCGACCTCGGACTGGTCTACGATGTCGTCTGCGAGGGGCCGCAAGGCGAAGACGTGACGGTCACCATGACGCTGACCTCGCCGATGTGTCCGGTCGGCCCGATGTTCAAGCAGGCGGTCCTGAGCAAAGTCGAGAGCGTCGAGGGCGTCAAGAACGCCACCGTCGACATCACGTTCAGCCCGCCGTGGGACCCGCGCACGATGGCGACCGAAGACGTAAAGCTAGCCCTCGGCATCTGGTAACAACCTAGCGGCCGGGCGCCGCACGGCCGATTCCTACGGTATGTTCGGCCGGGAGTATCGGCTTCGGTGCTGCGGGTGCGGCGCGCTCTTCGACGACGACGGCGTGCGCCTCGACTGCGCGTTGCCGCATGCGCCGGCCCTGTTGCGCACCGTCTATCCCTCGCTCCGGCTCGATCCCGGCGACGAGCGGTCGATGGCGCGCTATGGCCGCTGGCTTCCCCGCGGCCGCGCCCTCGCGACGACCGCGCGCACCGCCGTCTTTCCCAGCGCGTATCTCGGCCGTCAGCTCGGCCTGCGCCGGCTTTGGATCGCGTTCAACGGCTGGTGGCCCGAGCGCGGCGCGACGCTCGCGACGGCGACCTTCAAAGAGCTGGAAGCGGTCGCGGTTTTTGGGCGGCTCGCGCCCGGCGAACGCCGCACGCTGGTCGTCGCGTCGGCGGGGAACACCGCCGCGGCGTTCGCGGCGATCGCGACCGAGAACGAGCTGCCCGTGCTGATCGTCATCCCGCTCGACGCGTGGGATCCGCTCGCCGCGCTCGTTCGCGTCGGCCCGTCGGTGCGTGTCGTCGCAATCGAAGACGGCACCTACGAAGACGCGATGGCGCTCGCGCGGACCTTCGCGGCGCGTGAGGGCTATATCGCCGAAGGCGGTTTCCGCAACGTCGCGCGGCGCGACGGGATGGGGACGATCGTGCTCGGTGCGGTCGAAACGATCGGCGCGCTGCCCGATGTGTACGTTCAGGCCGTCGGCAGCGGGGCCGGTGCACTCGCCGCTCACGAAGCAGCGCTGCGCCTGATTTCCGACGGCCGGTTCGGAACGCGTCTGCCGCGATTGGTGCTGGGTCAGAACGCGCCATTCACACCGATCCATGACGCGTGGACGCGCGGTGCGGCGATCCTGGAAGAACCCGACCACGATGCGCCCGAACGCTTGAGCCGGATCGCTGCGACGGTGCTCGGAAATCCGAGCCCGCCGTATGCCGCGTCCGGCGGCGTACGGGACGCGCTCGCAGCGAGCGGCGGTTCGACCTACGCGATCACGAACGACGAGATGGCAGCAGCGATGCTTGCATTCGCCGAACTCGAAGGGATCGATGTCGAACCGGCCGCCGGCATCGCAATCGCCACGCTCGCGCGTGCGGCGCGGGAGGGGTGCGTCGATCCCGACGAGATCGTGCTGCTCAACATCACCGGCGGAGGCCGTGCGCGACGACGGCCGGTGACGCAGCCGCAAGCGCCGGCGCACGTCGTTCGGCGTGCCGATCTCGGCCGGACAGCGGACCTGGTCGGCACGATCTAGCGCGACGAGAGGACGACGCCGGGGGCTCGGGTGTTGGCGGAGAAGGCCCGAGACGATGGCCGCGACCGAACCGGAATCCCCGCACGAGCGCGCATACCGCCGGCTCGAGGCGATGCGCGAGGAGTCCCTCGCCCCCGCCGGCGAGGACGCGAACGAGAAGCAGCGGGCGCGAGGCAAGCGCACCGCCCGCGAGCGCGTCGAGGCGCTGGTCGATCCCGGCTCGTTTGTCGAGCTCGACCGCTTCGCGGTCCATCGGACCACCGAGTTCGGGCTCGACGAACGCTCGTTCCTCGGTGACGGCGTGGTGACCGGGCACGCAACGATCGACGGCCGCCAGGTCTTCCTCTTCTCGCAGGATTTCACGGTGCTTGGCGGTTCGCTGGGTGAGGTCTTCGCCGAGAAGATCTGCAAGGTGATGGACCTGGCCGTGCGGACCGGCTCGCCGATGATCGGGATCAACGACTCCGGCGGCGCGCGGATCCAGGAAGGCGTCGTGAGCCTGGGCGGCTACGCGGAGATCTTTTGGCGCAACGTCCAGGCCTCGGGCGTGATCCCGCAGATCAGCCTGATCGCCGGACCGTGCGCGGGCGGCGCCGTCTACTCGCCGGCGATTACCGACTTCACGGTGATGGTCGAAGGCATCTCGCAGATGTTCATCACTGGTCCCGACGTGACGAAGACCGTCACCGGCGAGGACGTGAGCTTCGAAGAGCTCGGCGGCGCGATCTCGCATGCGACCAAGAGCGGCGTCGCGCACCTCACCGCCGCCGACGAAGACGAGATGAACGAGCATTGCCGCCGGCTGCTCTCGTTCATCCCCTCGAACAACCTCGACGATCCGCCACTCGTCCCGACCGACGACGACCCGCTGCGCGTCGCGCCCCAGCTCGACCTGCTTATCCCGGATTCGCCGAACAAGCCGTACGACATCGCCGACGCGATCGTCGCGGTGGTCGACGACGGCGACTTCTTCGAGATCCAGCCGCTCTGGGCGCAGAACATCGTGATCGGCTTCGGCCGCATCGGCGGGCGCAGCGTCGGGATCGTCGCCAACCAGCCGAAGATGCTGGCCGGCGTGCTCGACATCAACGCCTCAATCAAAGCCGCGCGCTTCGTGCGCTTCTGCGACGCGTTCAACGTCCCGCTGCTGACGTTCGTCGACGTCCCCGGCTTCCTGCCCGGCACGAGCCAGGAGTGGGGCGGGATCATCAAGCACGGCGCCAAGCTGCTCTACGCGTTCGCCGAAGCGACGGTGCCGAAGATCACCGTGATCACGCGCAAGGCCTACGGCGGCGCCTACGACGTCATGTCGTCCAAGCACATCCGCGCGGACTTCAACTTCGCCTGGCCGACCGCCGAGATCGCCGTCATGGGTGGAAGCGGTGCGGTGAAGATCCTGAACCGCCGCGAGATCGCCGAAGCGGATGAACCCGACGCGAAAGCCGCCCAGCTCGCCGCCGAATACACCGACCACTTCGCCAACCCGTTCATCGCGGCGCAGCGCGGCTACGTCGACGACGTGATCCACGCAAGCGAAACCCGCCGCGCGGTCAGCCGCGCCCTCGACGCCCTCGCGAACAAACGCGTCGAACGCCCGCATCGCAAGCACGGCAACATTCCGCTCTGAGCATGCTTCTTAGAACGATCACCTTTAGCGGGCGGCAACACCGTCGCGGCGACAGGCGTTAACCTAGGCCGCTGCGTTCACTTTCCGTCTGGGGCGACCGCCGAGCCTCCCGTTTTCAACCGATGACGCCGCCTTTTTAGAACTCGTCCGCGAACCCAAAAGCTGCGCTGCCGCGCTTCTGACGATCCCTTCGCCAGCTGCCGCGATCATCAGCGTTTCAAGCCGAACGCCGATATCTGGCGCATCGAACCACAGAGCGTTTCCGGGCGGCTCGATCTCCAACTTCCGAAGCGCACTCGGCTCGATCCGTCCGAAGCCCGGCAGACGCGCGCGCGGGACGCTGAACGTCGCACCCGTATTGAGACGAACCACGATCGCGTCTTGAGCCTTTGAGTAGTGAGCCTCGACGATCACCGTCGACGCCTTCGCCGTCGCGCGCGCGTGCTTCCCCGCCGCTCGGATTTCGGCGGCGGTCGTAGCGATGCGCGGATCCTTCATTTCTGCATTTCCTTCCACTCGGCGCGAATCTCTTTCGCGAGGTTGGCTGCTTCCCTGAGTACCCTCGCAATTTCGTTGTCCTTAACGTTTCCCAGAACCGCGTCCCTGTGCACCGTGGAGAGGGCAACACTGCCGTCGCGACGCACTTCGACGATGACTTCGCCGGCCCCGATTCTCGCGTGAGCATGCACTGGAAAGTGGTCCTTTGGATAAATCCGGAACTTGACGCCCCGCCCCGCCACGGTGCCCATCTGAGCCTATCTTAAACCAAACGGTTAGGTTTTACAAGTCAGCCCCGGTTTACGCGCATCGGTCCGAGAGGAAGCAGACTCTATGTCGTTTCTTGCCGATCAGCTCAACGACTATCCGCGAGTCCACACGACCCGCGCGAACCTGCTGATCCACATCGTTGCCGTGCCGGTGTTCGATCTCGCGATCATCGGCGCGGTCGCTTCGTTGGCGACGCGCTCGTGGATTGCGGGGGCGGGCGGTGCGGCGATCGCAGTGGCAGCGTTCGCCGCCCAAGGCCGCGGCCATGGGATCGAGGCGGAAGCGCCGGCCCCGTTCGCGGGGCCGGGCGACGTCGTCAAGCGCATCTTCGCCGAGCAGTTCATCACCTTTCCGCGTTTCGTGCTCAGCGGGGGCTGGGCACGGGCGTTGCAGGCCGCCTCGGCCGGGCCGGGACAGGGTCGAACGGGCGGCGCCGGCTCCTGATCGAGGGTCGAAAGGGTTGTCGGACCGCGGCGGCCGATGCTCGGACCTCGTGGGACTGCTCGACGGAAAAACCATCATCGTCACCGGGGTCGCGAACCGGTGGTCGATCGCCAGTGGGATCGCCCGCCGGCTGCACGCGCACGGTGCCCGGCTGATCCTGACTTACCAGGGCGACCGGGTCGAGGACGCGGTCCGCGACCACGCCGAAGAGTTCGGCGGAGCGCCGGTCTTCGAGTGCGACGTCACCAAGGACAGCTCGCTGCGCGCGCTGGCCGCCGGGGCCGGTAAGATCGACGGGCTCGTGCATTCGATCGCGTTCGTGAAGAAAGAAGATCTCTCGGGGAAGGTCTACACCACCTCACGGGACGGGTTCGCGATGGCGATGGACATCAGCGCGTACTCGCTGATCGCGCTGGTCGGGCACCTCGTCGACAACCTCAACGACGGCGCCTCGATCATGGCGCTGACCTATCTCGGTTCCGGGCAGATCGTGCCGAACTACAACATCGCCGGGATCGCGAAGGCGGCGCTCGAATCGACGGTGCGCTACCTCGCGTTCGATCTCGGTGAGCGCGGCATCCGCGTGAACGCGATCTCGGCCGGTCCGATCAAGACCGCCTCCTCGCGTCAGGTCGCCGGCTTCTCGGCGATGCCGGGGAAAGTCGCGGCGGCGTCGCCGCTCAAGCGCAACATCACGATCGACGACGTCGGCAACGTCGCGGTCTACCTCGCGTCGGACCTGTCCTCGCAAGTCACCGCCGACGTGCACTTCGTCGACGCGGGCTATCACGCCATGGGCATGTATCCCGAAGCAGCGAGCTGATGCGCGGTCCGAGCGCGGACGAGATGGCGGCGATCGCCGCCGCGTACGCCATCGTGGCCGCCCGGCGCGCAGCGACTGCGCGGCCGGAGGCGCCGCGCTGGCGCCTGGCGGGACGGCTGCCCGCGCTCGAACCGCAGCTCGTCCGGTTCGCTGCGCGCTCGGCGTCGCGCTGGAACGCGGCCGGGCGGCTCGATGGCTGACGCGCCGTTCCGCAAAATCCTGATCGCGAACCGCGGTGAGATCGCGATTCGCGTCATGCGGAGCGCGAAGGAGCTCGGCTGCGCGACCGTCGCCGTCTATTCGGACGCCGACCGCGACGCGCTTCACGTCCGCTACGCCGACGAGGCGTACCACCTCGGGGCCGCGCCGCCGTCGCAGTCGTATTTGAACGCCGACAAGCTCTTGGGCGTGGCGCAGCGCGCCGGCGCCGACGCGATCCATCCGGGCTACGGGTTTTTCGCCGAGAACGCGGCCTTCGCGCGCCGGGTGATTGCCGCGGAGATCACCTGGATCGGACCGCATCCTGATGCGATCGACGCGATGGGCGACAAGATCCGCGCGCGCCAGGCGATGGTCGCCGCCGGCGTCCCCGTCGTCCCCGGCGGCACCGACTCGATCGCCGACGCAGCCGCGGCGCGCGTCGCCGCCGACAAGTACGGGCTTCCGCTGGCGCTGAAAGCATCGGGCGGCGGTGGCGGCAAGGGGCTGAAGGTCGCGCGCACGGTCGAGGAGCTGGAGTCGGCGTTCTCGACAGCGCAGCGCGAGGCGAGCGCGTATTTCGGCAACCCGACGATCTACGTCGAGCGCTATCTCGAGAACCCGAAGCACGTCGAACTGCAGATCCTCGCCGACAAGCACGGCAACGTGCTCCACGTCGGCGAGCGCGACTGCTCGCTGCAGCGGCGCCATCAGAAACTCTGGGAAGAGGCGCCCGCGCTGATCCCGGCGAGCGTGCGCGCCGGGATGCGCGCGGCGGGCGTGCAGGCGGCGAAGGCGATCGGCTACGACTCGGTCGGCACGATCGAGTGCCTGGTCAGCGGCGATGCGTTCTACTTCCTCGAGATGAACACGCGGATCCAGGTCGAGCACACCGTTTCGGAGGAGATCTCCGGGATCGACCTGGTGCGCGAACAGATCCTGGTCGCCGCCGGGCGTCCGCTCGCGTTCACGCAAGCCGAGGTCGAAGCGCGCTTCCGCGGTCACGCGATCGAGGTGCGCGTCAATGCCGAGGATCCCGCGCAGAATTTCCGGCCCGCGCCGGGCATCGTCGAGCGCTACATAGAGCCGGGCGGATTCGGCGTGCGCGTCGACTCCGCCGCGTATCCGGGCTGCGAGATCACCCCCGACTACGACTCGATGATCGCGAAGCTGATCGTGCGCGGCCGCAACCGCGAGGAGACGCTGGCGCGCCTCGGGCGGGCGATCGACGAGTTCGTCATCACCGGCGTCCCGACGACGCTGCCGCTGCTGCGCGCGCTGGTCGACTTCGGTCCGGTGCGCGACGCTTCGTACGGCACCGCGACGCTCGAGCCGTTCGCCGCAACCCTTGCCGCCGCCGGGTCGAACGGGGCGATCCCCGCCCTTCGACCTGTCACGGACGACGACACGGTCCGGGTCGAGGTGAACGGACGCCTGTTCAGCGTGCGGTTCGTCGATCTGCCGTTTCCGCGGGGTACGGCGAGGGCGGGCGGCGCGAAGGCGGTCCCCAAGAAGGGCGGGCCGGCCCGCACGTCCGCCGCCGCCGCTGGGAACGACGTCATCTCCCCGATGCACGGCGTGGTCGTCGAGATCCCGGTTGCCCCCGGTGCGACCGTCGCCGAGGGCGACGTGGTGGCAGTGATCGAAGCGATGAAGATGATGAACGAGATCCGCGCCCATAGGTCGGGCTCGGTCGCGACGATCCATGTCGCCCCGGGCGCGACCGTCGAAGCGCGCACGCCACTGATCACGCTCGCATGAAGCGCGACACGTTCACGCTGGTCGTGAAGATCGCGCTGGCGATCGGGTTCGCGATCGACGTTTCCGTCGGGCTCCTCGGGTTGTTCGCGCCTCAGCTGATGCTGCCGCTGCTCGACGTCCCGGTCGGCGATCCGATGCTCGCGCACTTCGCCGGCGGCGAGTTCATCGTCGTCGCGCTCGTGTACGCGCTGGCCTTTCGCGATCTGGGGAGGTTTCGCGTGCTGCTGTGGATCTGCTGCGTCGATCAGCTGTTCGGCGTGATCGTTCCGGCGTTCGCCGTTACGTCCGGCGCCTGGCCGGCGACGTTCAAGACCGTCGCGCCGATCCCGTTCCAGGCGCTGCTCGCGATCCTCTTCGCAACGTACGCGCTCCGGCGGTCGCCGTGATGCACGTCGTCGAAGCGACCGCGTACGGGGATCCGTCGGTGCTCGAGTGGCGCGAGCGCGACGAGCCTACTCCCGGTCCCGGCGAGGTCGCGATCCGGGTGACGCAGACCGGGGTAAATTTCGCCGACGTCCAAGCTCGCCGCGGCACGTACCACGCCGCGCAAAAACCGCCCTTCGTGCCGGGGCTCGACTGTGTGGGCACGATCGTCGCGCTCGGCGCCGGTGTGGACGGCTTTCATATCGGGCAGCGCGTCGCCGCGTTTCCGCCCGCCGGATCCTATGCGGAGGTCGTCGTCGTTCCCGTAGCGACGACGTACGCGCTCGATCCCGCGGTCTCCGACGACGACGCCGCTGCGCTGCTGATGCTGGTCACCGCGTACAACACCATCAGCTTCGCCGGGCGCCTCGCGCGCGGCGAGAGCGTGCTGGTGCACGCGGCAGCCGGCGGCGTCGGTTCGACCGCCGTCCAGATCGCCCGCGCGCTCGGTGCGGGCACGATCTTCGCCACCGTCGGCAGCGAGGCGAAGCGCGCCGTCGCGCGCGACGCCGGCGCGGACGTCGTCATCGACTACCGCAGCGAGGACTTCGCGCGCCGCGTGCTCGACGCGACCGCCGGCCGCGGCGTCGACCTCATCCTCGACTCGGTCGCGGGCGACGTCTTCACCGCTGGGCTAACGGCCCTGGCGCCGTTCGGACGGCTCGTGATCTTCGGGATGGCCTCCGGCACGCCGGGAACGGTTCGGACGAACGAGCTGCACGCGAGCAACCGCGCTGTCATCGGCTACAGCTCCGGATCGTACCGCAAGCTGCGTCCCGAAGCGCTGCGCCCGGCGGCCGAGGCGTCGCTGCGGCTCGTCGCGGAAGGCAAGGTCCACGTCGTCATCGGCGCGCGCTTCCCGTTGCGCGAAGCGGCCGAAGCGCATCGGCTCGTCGAGTCTCGCGCCGGGCACGGCAAGGTGCTCCTGACGGTCGAATGAAGGTCGACCTGTCGCGGGTGATGTTCGCGCTCGCCGTGCTGGCGCTGGTCGCGATGGTCGTGCTGCCGGTGGGCTGGCTCGTCGTCACGAGCCTGAGCGGGCCACACGGGCCGACGCTCGACAACTTCGTCACGCTGTTCACCGACGCAACGATGATCCGCCCGTTCCTGATCACGCTGGGAAGTTCGGCCGCCGTCGCTCTTTTGTGCGTCGCGGTCGCGGTGCCGATGGGCTGGTGCGTCGCACGGACCGACATGCCGCTGCGCAGCCTGGTCCGTATCCTGGTGATGGCATCCCTCGTGACGCCGCCGTTCCTGGGTGCGATCGCGTGGGAGCTGCTCGCCGCGCCGAACACCGGCTTCCTCAACCAGTTCGCGCGCGTGGCATTGCACCTCGATCGCTCCGTACACCTGTTCAACGTCTATTCCGTCGCCGGGCTCACGTTCGTGAACTTCCTCTACACGTTTCCGTACGCGTTCGTCTTCGTCGCGAACGCGCTCGAACGGATCCCGGCCGATCTCGAGGATGCGTCCGCGATCCTGGGCGCGCACCCCGCGCAGACGGCATGGCGCGTGACCCTACCCTTGATCTTGCCCTCGATCCTCGCCGGCGCGCTGATCGCGTTCCTGCAGTCGATGACGGTGTTCGGCTCAGCGGCCGTGCTCACGCTCCCGGCCGGTTTTCACACCATGACGACGCGGATCTGGAGCCTGTTCCAGTTTCCGCCGAAGCCGGCACTCGCGGCCGCCGCGTCGATGCCGATGCTGCTGCTGACGCTCGCGCTGCTGCGTGCCCAGCAGCTCGTGCTGGGCCGAAAAGGCTACGCGCTCGTCGCCGGCAAGGGAGCGCGGCGCACGATCGCCCGGCTCGGCGCGTGGAGATGGGGCGCGCTCGCGTTCTGCGGGTTCGTCCTGCTCAACGCGATCGTGCTCCCGTACGGAGCCTTGCTCGACGCCGCCTTCGTGAAGATCGCGCCGGCGCTGCCGACGTTCGCCAACCTCACGCTCGCGCACGTACACTTCGTCTTCTTCCAGCTCGATGCCACCCCGGTCGCGCTCTGGAACACGATGATTCTGGCGCTGGGCGCAGCGACGATTGCGACCGCGCTCGCCTTCGTCGTCGGTTATCTGGTCGCCCGGCGCACCGTTCCGGGGTGGAACGTGCTGAGCTTCCTCGCGAGCGCCCCGATCGCGATCCCGAGCATCGTGCTCGGCGTCGGACTCTTTCTGGCGTACACGAGGCCGCCGCTGCTGCTGTTCGGAACGCTCTGGATCATGCTGATCGCGTTCGTCACGATCGAGTTTCCGGCGGCGTACCAGCAGCTCGTGGCGGTCGCGTCGTCGATCCACCCGGAGCTCGAAGAGGCAGGGCGGCTGCTGGGCGCAACCCCCCTGCGCGTCCTGTGGGACATCACCGCGCCGCTCATGCGCAGCGGAATCGTCGCCGCCTGGTGCTTCGTCTTCATCGGCGCGATCCGCGAGATCTCCGCGG
The DNA here is from genome assembly GCA_003168375.1 of Vulcanimicrobiota bacterium. Lineage (GTDB taxonomy): Bacteria > Vulcanimicrobiota > Vulcanimicrobiia > Vulcanimicrobiales > Vulcanimicrobiaceae > Vulcanimicrobium > Vulcanimicrobium winogradskyi. The sequence continues at coordinate 41,941 of PMSI01000003.1, read as the reverse complement.
CGATCCTGCTGTTCACCGCACCGACGCGAACGATCGCCGTCGTGATCTACGATCTCAACGAATCCGGCGACACCGGCAGCATCGCCGTGCTGGGCTTGCTCCTGATGATCGTCACCTTCGCCGTGCTGGCCCTCGCCAACCGCGTGCCCGTGATCACCACCGCGGCCGAAGAATACCGCGCGTGAGCCGCCGGTTGCAGCTCGGCGTCCTGCTCGGTGACGACATCGGGCTCGAGGTCGTCCCCGAAGCGGTCAAGGTCGTCGATGCGGCTGCGCGCGCAACGGGGCTCGCGATCGCGTGGAGCGAGCTCCCGATCGGGCGCCGCGCATTCGACCGGCTCGGAACGACGCTGCCGAAGGGGACGCTCGAGACCCTCGAGCAGCTCGACGGTTGGATCCTGGGGCCGATCGGTCACCGCGAGTACCCGAAGGTTCCGGGCGCGATCAACCCGCATCCGATCCTGCGCAAACACTTCGACCTCTTCGCGAACATCCGGCCGGCGAAGTCGTATCCCACGCTGCCCAGCGTCCATCAAAACGTCGACCTCGTCATCGTCCGCGAGAACAACGAAGGGTTTCAGCCCGACCGCAACGTCGTCGCCGGCTCCGGCGAGTTCCGGCCGACCGACGACGTCACGATCTCCGTACGCGTCATCACGCGCGCCGGCTCGTCGAAAGTGGCGCGCGCCGCGTTCGAGCTGGCGCGGACGCGCCGCAAGAAGCTGGCCGCGATTCACAAGGACACGGTCTTCAAACTGGGTTGCGGAATGTTCGCCGAGGAATGCCGTGCGCTCGCAGCCGAGTATCCCGACGTCGCCTACGAAGAGGTCATCGTCGACACGTTCGCGATGCGCCTGGCGATGATGCCACAGGCCTACGACGTCGTCGTCACCACGAACCTGTTCGGCGACATCCTCAGCGACGAAGCTGCCGGACTGGTCGGCGGACTCGGTATGGCCCCCGCGCTCTCGGCAGGGCCGCGCCATGCGATGGCGCAGGCGACGCATGGTTCCGCTCCGGACATCGCGGGGCGCAACGTCGCCAACCCCTATGCGATGATCGTCTCGGCGCAGATGCTGCTCGACTGGCTCGGCCGCACGAAGGCCGAGCCGCGCGCGACCGCCGCGGCGCGCGCGATCGAGCGCGCGGTCGATGCGACGATCGCAGCGCGAGACGCGCTGACCCGCGATCTCGGCGGCACCGCCACGACGCTCGAGATGGGCGACGCGATCGCCGCGCGCGCATCGAAAAACGGAGCGGTCTGACGGCGTGGCGACGCTCGAACTGCGCACGGTGGTCAAACGCTTCGGCGGCGTGCCGGTCGTCGACGGTGTCGATCTGACGATCCCCGACGGCGCGTTCGTCGCGCTGCTCGGGCCGTCGGGCTGCGGCAAGACGACGCTGTTGCGGCTCGTCGCGGGATTCCTGGCACCCGACGCCGGCGAGATCGCGGTCGGCGGCAGACGGCTCTCGGCGCCAGGCGCGGTCGTTCCACCCGAGCAGCGCGGGATGTCGATGATCTTCCAAAGCTATGCGTTGTGGCCGCACATGACCGTCGAACAAAATGTGGGGTACGGCCTGCGCCTGCGCCGCTTGCCGCGCGAGGAGATCGCCGGGCGGGTCGCGACGATCTGCACGGCGGTGCAGCTCGAGACGCTGATGAAGCGCTATCCCGGCGAGCTGTCCGGGGGACAGCAGCAGCGGGTCGCTCTGGCGCGCGCGCTCGTCGTCGAACCACAGACCTTACTGCTGGACGAGCCGCTCTCCAACCTCGACGCGAACCTGCGCGAGGAGATGCGCTTCGAGATCCGCCGCCTGCACGACGAGTTCCGCTATACGACCGTCTACGTCACCCACGATCAGGGTGAAGCGATGGCCACCGCCGATCTGATCGTCGTCCTGCGCGCCGGACGCGTCGAGCAGATCGGCACTCCGGAGGAGATCTACGGCCGGCCGCGCTCCGAGTTCGTGGCGCGCTTCGTCGGCGGCGCGAACGTGCTGCCGGGGCGGTTCGCCGGTCTCGACGCGCCGTTCTCGATCCGGCTCGAAGACGTCGCGATGTTCCCCGCAGCCCCGCCGAACGGCGGCTCACCGGTGGAGGGGACGGTCGTGCGGCGCGTGTTCCTGGGCAGCGCACGCGACTACGTCGTCGAAGCCGGTGGCGAACTGATCCGCATCACGACGCCGCCGCAGGTCGACGTCCAGCCCGGCGAACGGGTCTGGCTCGGCTTTCCGCCCGAGCGTTGCCACCGTCTCGAACCCGTCTCTTCTGGAGGATAGCGCGATGTTTCGGAGTCTGCTTCGGTTTATCGGCTGCACGGCGGGGGCCGCGATCGTGCTGGCGGCGCTCGCTCCGGCGCGCGTCTCGCCGGCATCGTTCACCGTCCCCGACGTCGCCAAGGCGAAGGCCGAAGGTTTGGTCGTCTTCTACACGTCGGTCGACGTGAGCGTCGCCGAACGCCTCGCACGCGACTTTCAAGCGAAGTACGGGATCAAGGTGCAGGTCGAGCGGACCGGTAGCGAGCGCGTGTTCCAGCGCATCGGCCAGGAGATGGGCAGCAACCTGCACGTCGTCGACGTCGTCAACACCTCGGACGCGGCGAACTTCCTGGTCTGGAAGAACAGCGGCTGGCTCGCGAGCGTCCGCTTCGAAGAGATCGAGCGCTATTGGCCGCCGCAGTTCCGCGACCGCGACGGGACGTTCGCGACGTGGCGCGCGACGCTCTCGCCGATCGCCTACAACGCATCGCTGGTGAAGCCGGCGGAAGCGCCGAAGACCTGGGCCGATCTGCTCCAGCCGCAGTGGAAGGGCAAGCTCGTCAAAGCGCATCCCGCGTACAGCGGGAGCGAGATGACCGCCGACTACGAGCTGATGAAGGCCTTCGGCTGGACGTACCTGCAAAAGCTGGGCGATCAAAAAGTCATGCAGGTCCAGTCGTCGACCGAGCCTCCGAAGGTGCTCAGCCGCGGGGAACAGCCCGTCATGGCAGGGGGCAACGAGTACGTCATCTTCCAGCTGCAGTCGCAAGGCAGCCCGCTCGTCCTGGTGTATCCGCCCGAGGGAACGCCGTTCGAGACCTCGCCCGCCGCGATCTTCAAGGACGCGCCGCACCCCAACGCAGCACGCCTCTTCTACCAGTATTTGTTCAGCCGGGAGACGCAGCAATTGCTGGTCGAGTTCGGCGGGCTGCGCTCGGTACGCGCAGGCTTGAAGGAGCCGGCGAATCGCATCCCGATCACCCGCATCCGGCTCTTCCACGACGACCCGCAGGGCGTGCTCAAGACGAGCGACGAGATGAAGACGAAATATGCGCAGTACTTCGGCACCTGAGCCGGTGTCCGGCGTCGCCGGTGGATTCGCCGCCGGGATCGGTGCGCTCGCACGCGCACCGCTTCCGCCGCCGATCGCGCACGAGGCGAAACGCGCGCTCGCGAACGTGCTCGGCTTGGCGATCGGCGCCGCGCATCACCCCGGCGTCGACGCGATCCTCGGCACCGCACGCCTGCTCGGCGGCCCGCCGGCGGCAACGACCCCCGGGCGCGTGGAACGCGTCGATGCGCACTTCGCGGCGCTTGCCGCCGGCTTCGCCGCGCACGTCGACGACTTCGACGACACGCATCTGGCGACGGTCATCCATCCCGGCGCCGCCTGCATGGCGGTGCTCGTCGCGCTCGCCGAGGAGACGACGCCGAGCGGGCACGGCGCGTTGATCGCGTTCGCGCTCGGCTGCGAGGCGCAGCTGCGCGCAGGGGTCGCGATCTCTCCGGAACACTACGACCGCGGCTGGCACATCACGGGCACCTGCGGCGTCGTCGGCGCGGCGGTGACCGCCGCGCTGCTGCTCGGCTTCGACGATGCGAGCCTCGCGCGCGCGGTGCGGCTCTCGATGACGATGCCGCTCGGCCATCGTGAGGCCTTCGGGACGATGGCGAAAGCGTTCCACCCCGGGAAAGCCGCGGCGAACGGGATCTTGGCGGCGCGGCTCGCCGCTCAGGGCGCCGACGCGCCGGCCGACGTCGTCGAGCACGCGCGGGGCTTCGCCGCCGCCCTCTCGACGCGCTTTGACGCCGCCCCGATGCTCGACGATCTCGGCACGCGCTGGGAGCTTGCGGACAACACGTACAAGCCGTATCCGTGCGGGATCGTCGCGCATCCGTCGATCGATGCCGCGCTTGCGCTGCGCGAACGCATCGAACCCGATACGATCGCGGAGCTGCGCGCGCATTGTCACCCGCTCGTTCCCGAGCTGATGGGAAACCCCGATCCGCAGGACGGACTCGAGGCACGCTTCAGCGCGATCCATGGGATCGCGGCGGCGCTGTGCGACGGCCGTGTCGGCCTGCCGCAATACGAGCCCGAGCGCGTTCGGCGTGATGACGTACGGAAGCTCCGCGCGAAGACGACGCTCGTCGCGAGCCCGGACGTCGCGCGCGACGCGGCGACGCTCGAAGCGCGATTGCACGACGGAACGACCGTCGAGGAGCGGGTCGCGCACGCACGCGGGAGCATGGCGCGCCCGCTGACCGACGCCGAGCTCTTCGCAAAGGTGCGGCTGTTGGTCGAGCCGCGGCTCGGCGAACGTGCCGGACGCCGGCTCGTCGACGCCGTCCTGGCGATCGAAGACGCTGCGGTGCTCGACGCCGTGATCCTGTTCGCGGTACCCGAGGTGAACGCGCGTGTCTAGGGCAGCGGTCGGCGCGTCGGAGGCCGTGGCAACCTTCGTTGCCGGTCGGCACGCGGGCCCCGAGTTCGACGATGCGCTAGGGACGGCACGCGCCCGTTTGATCGCAGCGCTCACGGCGCTGCAGACGCCGACTGCGACCTCGGAGCTCGCCTCGCGCGCGCTCGCGTCCTACGGAACGCCGCTACGCCGCGTGTTCGCGGAGGCGACCACGCTTGCGGCCGCGGCACGCGGCGACGCGCCGATCGTCGCCGCCGCGCTGGCGTCGAGCGAGCTGGCGGGGCGCGGCGAGACGGACGTCATCGAAGCGATCGCGGTCGGTCGAGAAGTCGCCGCGCGCCTGGAGCGCGCGCTGAGCCTCGACGCGCCGTGGAACGCGACGGCCGTGGTCGCCGGGATCGGGGCCGCGGCTGCGGCCGCGCGCGCGATGGGGCTCGACGTCGACGCCGCGCGACACGCGATCGGCCTCGCGGCGACGCAAGCCGCAGGGCTGGGTGTCGTCGACGGAACGCCGGCCGACGCGCTCGCGTGCGGCAAGGCGGCCGCGGACGCCGTCGAAGCCGCGCTCCTCGCACGACACGGTTTTACTGCCGCGTCCGCGTCGCTCGAAGGCAGGCGCGGACTCGCCGCGCTGATGGCCTCGAACGTCGACGAAGCCGCGCTGTGCGACGACCTCGGCCGGCGCTGGATCTCCGCCGAGCGCTAACTCAGGCGGCGCGCCCGGGGCGGAACCGCAGCGCGACGCCGTTCATGCAGTAGCGCAGCCCGGTCGGCTTCGGACCGTCATCGAAGACATGCCCGAGATGGGAGTCGCAGCGCCGGCAGCGCACTTCGTCGCGGACCATCAGCAGCGACGTGTCGCTCTTGGTCACGACCGCGTTCGGAAGCGGGGCCCAGAAGCTCGGCCAGCCCGAACCGCTGTCGTACTTGGTCTTCGACGAGAACAGCGGCAGATTGCAGGCGCCGCATGCGTACGTGCCGGGGCGCTTCTCGTCGTCGAGCGGGCTGGAGAACGGGCGCTCGGTGCCCGCATGGCGCAGCACTTCGTATGACTCCGCCGGGAGCAGCTTGCGCCACTCTTCGTCCGAATGCGTGACCTGGGCGGCGCGGGCGACGCCGGGTCCGGCCAGGACCAGGCCGGCGATCGCGGTGAGGACGGTACTGCGCTTCATCGTAACAACACCATACCGCAACGCCCGCCGGATGTCGGTAGGCGGGCTTACTTCGCGGCCGCCGGCGCCGGATCAGGGGCGAGCGGGTTCGGATCGAACACCTCGGCGCCCGCGATCGAGCCGTCGTCGTCCACGCTGAACAGATACAGCAGCGTACGCTGCGGCGTCTGCAGCAGGTACTGGTAGCTCGAGGTCGGCGCCCGGCGGTCGACGTTCACGAGCCGGTACGTGCGCGGTCCGAAGCGGGCGAGATCGCGCAGCGCCGCCTGGTATCGCGGCTGGCGGAGTATCGCACGCGCGGAAGGCCGCAGCTTCGCCAGGTCGACGGTCCCGGCGACGGCGTCGTCGAGCCACCGCCGAGCGAGCGCGTCCAGCTCCGGCTTGGAGTACGCGATCCGGGCCGGAGAGGCCGACGGTGCGGGTGAGGGCGCGTTCGCCGGCGGTGGTGTTGGGCTCGGAGGCGTGACGACCACCCGGTATAGCGCGTTCATGACCGCGTTGTACGAGGCGGGCTCTTGATTCGTCAGGACGATGACGTCGATGCCGTCCTCGACGAAGCGCGCATCCTGCGTTCCGAAGCCCGTCGTGTCGCCGCCGTGCAGCACGACGTGCTTGCCGCCGGGGAGCGACCGCATGAACAGCCCGAAACCGTAATTCGTGTCGGTGCCGTCGGCGAGCTTGAACGTCGTGTGCATCATCTCGCGTGAAGCCGGCGTGAGCAGCGTTCCGCGGTCGATCGCGTTGTTCCACTTCTCGAGATCGGCGACGGTGCTCTCGATCGCGCCGGCACCAGAGAACCAGGTGTAGTCGAGATGCGCTTCGTGCTCTTGCTCGCCCATCGCGAACCGGGTGTACCCGGTGGCGCGATTCGATTCGACGAGCTGCTGATCTTCGTAGCGCGTGCGCGTCATGCCGAGCGGGTCGAAGATGCGCGCCCGCAGGAACTCGCTGTAGCTCATCCCGGAGAGCTTCTCGATGATTCTCGCCAGCATGACGAAGGCCGTGTTCGAATACTGCCACTTGGTCCCAGGCTTGAAGCCGAGCGGGCGGCTGACGACCGTCTCGAGGATTTCGTCGTTCGTCGCGGGACGCGCGCCGAGCCGATCGATATCGTCGATCTCGGTGAACTCGGCGTAGCCGCCGGTGTGCGTCAGCAGGTTTCGGATCAGCACCTCGTTCCCGTGCGGGATCCCGGGGAGATACCGGCCGACCGGCGCATCGACGTCCAGCTTTCCCTCGTCGCGCAGCATCAAGATCGCCGCCGCGGTGAACTGCTTCGTGTTCGAACCGATCCCGTACATCGTGTCGGCGTCCGCCGGAACCTTGTCGTCGAGGTTGCGATACCCGTAGGCCTTGGCGAAGACGAGCCGGCCGTTCTTGGCGATCCCGATCGCGACCGAAGGCGTCGCCTTCCGCTCGATCACGGTCGATGCGATCTTGTCGATCGCGGCGACCTCCGACGGGGTAAGCTCAGCGAGCGCCGCGGACCCGGCCGGCGCGGATTGCTGCGCCGACGCGCCCGAGGCGACGACGAGGAGCGCGGTCAACACCGCAGCTCCGAACCGGAGAACCGTCATGTCCTCCGGATACGCGGGAGCGCAGCCGAAGTTCCTCCGCCCGCCGGGCGCTCGTCGATCAGTTCCACCGCACGGCGGCCGGAGGTGGGAGGCGCCGGTAGGGGACCGAACTGAGCCTCCATGAGCGCCCGTGAGATCAACGCCAGCGGCATCCCGCTGCGGCCGTTCTACGAGGAGCAGGCACCGCCGGTCCGGCGCACTCCGCCGGGCGAGTATCCCTATACGCGCGGGATCCGGCGCGACATGTACCGCGGCCGTCACTGGACGATGCGCCAGTACGCCGGCTTCGCGACCGCCGCCGAGTCGAACGAGCGCTACCGCTACCTGCTGGCGCAGGGCGCGAAGGGGCTCTCGGTCGCGTTCGACCTCCCGACGCAGCTCGGCTACGACTCGGACGCGCCGCAGTCACGCGGCGAGGTCGGCAAAGTCGGCGTCGCGATCGACACGATCGCGGACGTCGAGACGCTGTTCGACCAAATCCCGCTCGACCGCGTCACCGTGTCGATGACGATCAACGCGCCGGCGTCGATCCTGCTCGCGTTCGTGCTCGCCGTTGCGCGCCGGCGCGGGATCCCGTTCGAGAAGCTCGGCGGCACGGTCCAGAACGACGTCCTCAAAGAATACGTCGCGCGCGGCACCTACATCTACCCGCCGGGTCCCTCGATGCGGCTGGTGACCGACGTGATGGCGTACTGCGCGCGCGAGGTCCCGAACTGGAACACGATCTCGATCTCGGGTTACCACATCCGCGAGGCCGGCTCGACCGCGCTTCAGGAGATCGCGTTCACGCTGGCCGACGGGAAGGCGTACCTGCAGGCCGCGCAGCGCGCCGGGCTCGACGTCGACACGGTCGCGCCGCGCGTCTCCTTCTTCTGGAACGCGCACAACGACTTCTTCGAAGAGATTGCAAAGTTCCGCGCGGCGCGCACGCTGTGGGCCGAGATCGTTCGCACCGAGTTCGGCTCGACGAACCCGAAGTCGCAGATGCTGCGCTTCCACACGCAGACCGGTGGCTCGACGCTGACGGCGCAGGAGCCGGAGAACAACGTCGTGCGCGTCGCGCTGCAGGCGCTGGCGGCGGTGCTGGGCGGGACGCAGTCGCTGCACACGAACGGGCAAGACGAAGCGCTCGGCCTGCCCACCGCGCAATCGGCGCGCGTCGCGCTGCGAACGCAGCAGATCATCGCCTATGAGAGCGGGGTGACCGACGTAGCCGACCCGCTCGCGGGCTCGTACTACGTCGAAGCGCTGACCGACGAGCTGATCGCGCGAGCGCGCGAGCTCATCGCCGAGATCGACGCGATGGGCGGTGCCGTCGCGGCGATCGAGCGCGGCTGGATGCAGGACCAGATCGGCGAGAGCGCCTACCGTGCGCAGCAGGCGATCGAACGCGGCACGAGCGTCGTCGTCGGCGTGAACACGTTCAACGAGGCCCAGAACGGCGTGCCGATACCGGCCCAGCGGATCGATCCGGCGATCGAGCGCGAGCAAGTCGCGCGCACGCGCGCCTTCCGCGAGTGCCGTGACGCCGACCGCGTGAACGCCACCCTGGCCGAGGTCCGGCGCACCGCCGAAGGATCGTCGAACCTGATGCCGGCGTTCGTGGAAGCGGTCGACGCGGGCGCAACCCTCGGCGAGCTCTGCGACGTTCTGCGCGCGGTCTTCGGCACGCACGTCGCTCGCGAACGCATCGCGTGATCGACGCGCCGCTCGACCACGTCGCGATCGTCGTGAAGGATCTCGACGCGACGGTCGCGCTGTACACCGAAACGCTCGGGTTCAGCAGGGTCTATCGTGAGATCGTCGCCGATCAGGGGGTCGAAGCGGTCGGACTGCGGAGCGGCGACGCCGTGATCGAATTGCTGCGGCCGCTCAGCGAGGACTCGCCGATCGCGAAATTCCGCGGTGATGCGGCGACGAAGCTGCATCACACCGCCTACCGGGTCGACGACATTCGCGCCGAGCTCGCGCGCCTGAAGGCCGCCGGCGTGCGGCTCATCGACGACGAACCGCGGCCGGGCGCCCACGGCAACACGATCGCGTTCCTGCACCCGAAGTCGACCGGCGGAGTCCTGATCGAACTGTGCCAGCCCGCGAAGGAACCCGCGTCATAGTCGGAGCGTTCCCCGGGTGATGCGAACGAGAAAGGTGGTACGAATCGCCGCTGCGGCGCTGCTCGGTGCCGCGTCGCTCGGCGCGGCTCCGCCTGCCTCCGAACCGTCTGGGGCGGACCTGCTGTTCACCGCCGCGCGCGAGGCGCGCTCGCAGAGCGCCTACGCGCACTACTCGGTGTACGCGACCGTCGTGCGGTTTGCGCGCGGAGGCCACCACATGGTCAGCACCTGGGAGACGGTCGAGGACATGCGCCGCCGTCTGGTCCACTCACGCTCGCTCCCGCGCGAGGAAGCGGCGCATCCGCACGTTCCGCACGGGATCAACATCGGCGTCGGCGGGATCGGTCCCAGCGGACACCTCGGCCCCGGCGAGATGCCGCCGAAGGGTCAGATCGTGAGTCAGGAGCCGACCGACGATCCGATCGGCGAGCTGACCTTCGCCGTCGATCAGGATTTCGGTCTGGCGCTGAACGCGCCGTCGATCGGGTCGACCGCCGACATGAGCGAGGTCTCCGCCAGCGTGACGACGCTGCCGCACATCGGACGAACCGGAGCCGTCACGCGCACGTATGAGGTGACCGACCTGGGCGACGTCGACGACGGCGGCACCGCGCTGCGCCACCTCGGTCTGCGACCGCTGCGCGATCCGCGGCGGTACCGTCTGCGCGAGCTCTGGACCGACGCGAAGACATCGCTTCCGGTACGCGCGATCGTCGCCGGGATCGGCAACCACGCACCGCTGCAGGACGTGCGCTGGCGTGTCGACTTCACCCAGATTGCGGGCGGCACGTACCTCCTGCGCGAGACGGCGCTGGCGCCGCTCGATACCGACGGCGGCCGGCTCGACGGCGTCACGATCGCGTTCGAGGAGCTGCGCCCGACGAACCGCCTCACGCCGCAGGAAGCGCTCGGCCTCGGCGGCGACGTCGGCACGACCGACCCGTAGCGCCCGCGCTGCGACCGTCGTCGTAGCCATTCCGGAAACGATACGCCATCATCAGAAGGGCGTCGTGCCCCCGGAGGACACGATGAAAGCACTGCTGATTCTGCGGACGATCGCGATCGTCGTCGCGATCGTATCCCTGGCGCTCTCGTTCATCACCGCAGGCCCGATCCACGACCGGCTGCGGCAGATCGGAAAGTTAGCCGTCTTCGGCAGCCTCGGCGCGCAGCTTGCGGTCGAGATCGAGCGCGTGACCGGCCGCCGCGCGGCGTGGACGAAGCTGCTCTTCCCGCTCGCCGGCCTCGCAATTGCGATCCGCAGCTTCGCTGCGGGGAGCCTCCCGCCGGCAACCTATGCAGCTCTCGCCGCGATCGACCTGGCGCTGCTGGCGTTCGCCGTCGCCGTCGTCGTGCGCGCGTTGCGGCACGAGCCGGGAGCCTATCCCGAAGAACTCCTCGAGCGTGAATTCGATCGCTTCACGCCCTCGTCGCTCAATCGCTTCATGGCCACCGAGCTCGTCGTGATGGCCTCGGCGCTACGGTATCTCTGCGGCGGCTTTCGCCGGCCGCTGCCGCCGGGGTTCTCGTACGTCCGGCATTGGACGACGGTCCCGCTCCTGCTCGCGATCCCCGTGCTCACGATCCCCGAGATGCTGGCTCTCGACTTCGCCCTCTGGCACGCAGCGTGGTGGCGAGCCGCGAGCGACGTCGTGCACGTGTACGCGATGCTGTGGTTCGTCGGGCTCGTCGCGACTACACGAACCCGGCCGCATCGCTGCGACGCCGAACGCGTGCGCCTGCGCTTCGGCTGCATGCGGCGCCTCGATCTCGACCGCAGCAACATCGCAACCGCGACGGTTCGCCGCTCGCTCGATGGGCATTCCGCGCGCAAAGAGGCGCTCGGCGACGAGCGCGACGCGCTGGCGATGACGCTATCGGGGGTGCCGGTCGTCGAGCTGACACTGCGCGAGCCAACCGTGTTCCGCTCGCTCCTGGGCCGCGAGCGGCTGATCCGTCGCGTCTTCGTCGCCGTCGACGAGCCGGCGGAATTCGCGGCGGCGCTCGCCGCCTAACTACGAGCCTCGCTCGGGCGCGAGGCGCACGTCGAGCTCGGTCTCGAACGTACGGTCCCACGGCAGCGTGATCGTGAATCCCGCGTCGCGGAACTGCGGTGTGATCCGCGCCAGCAGGTCGAGCCCGTCCGGCCAGAGCAGCGCGCGGTTCTCTGAAGCGACGCGCCGTGCGACATCGGGCAGCAGGAGGGTGTGATCGCTGATCCCCGCCGCGTTCAAGTCGGCGTTCAGCTTCGGCCGCACCGCGGTGTGGAACGCGATGTCGTCGGCGTACCGCATCAGTGTGAACGTCGCGTGCGCGCGCGGGTCGTAGCTCCGCAAACGGAAGCCGGCAAGCACGGCGATCGCTTCGGGGAGCGTGGTCCCAACCGTGTTGGCGACGGTGTTCCACGATGCGAACGCCGCGACGTTCCCGGCGATCCCGCGCGCGACCAGCTCTTCGGTGAGCTGACGCTGCTGCGCGTAGTCGTCGGTCACGAGAAAGCTGAGATCGGCGACCGCCGCCAGCGGAGCCGCCTGCGACGCCTTGCTGCGCACGTCGACGTCGCGCGCGATCGCGTCGACGAAGCGGGCTTCGTCGTTCGCACTCGTCGCCGGGACGCGCACGAACAGATCGATGTCTGCCTGCTCGTCCGGGGACGCGAACCGCGCGCCGCACGAGCGCGTCAGAGCGGCGATCGTCGTGGCGATCGGGGCGAACTCGAGCGGGTCGTTCACGCGTGCTCCGTCGGCGCGCGAGTAGACCACCCGAACGCGCGGGACGATGCGCGCCTCGCGCGCCAACGCCGCCGAGACGAGGACCATCGCGAGCTCGTCCGCGCCCGGCTCGATCGACGCGCGCGCGGCCGGCAGCCACCTCACCGCGAACGAGCGCAGCGCGGCGAGATCGCGCAGGTGCAGCCCCACCGGGCCGGCGTCGTCCTGACCGAGCACGATGCGGTCGAAACCGTCCTCGGCGGTAATCCGCAGCGCGAACAGGTCGACGTCACGGTTGCGCGCGCGTGTGTCGAGATAGGCATCGAGCGTGGGGCCGAGTTTCGCACGCAGCGACGCGGCGAACGCGCGCTGCTGCTCGGTCTGCGGCGGATCGGGCAAATTGGCGTACTGCTGGATCGCGCCCCACACATCGGCGTCCGCAAACGGAAAGGTCGCCGCAGGCCCCAGCCGCGGCACGCCGGTCGGCGCGAGCCGCATCACCGTGCCGAACACCGCGAACGAGGCGGCCGGACGCGACGCGCGGATCGCGGCGAGGTCCTGCAGCCGCGTGTACGCTTGTGCGCGCGAGACACCCGGGATCCGCGACGCGACGAGCCCGCCGAACGCGATCATGTCCTGGGAGACCACGTACGCGCGCGCGTCGCGCGGCGCGTCGTCGCGCAGCCAGCGCATGATCGCAGCCGAGTCGCCCGGCGTGAGATACCGTCCCAGCATCGGCCGCGGCGGCTCCGCGACGGAGACGCCGGCGATCGCGCCGAGCATCCGCGGAAGCTGTGCCGTGACCGGCCGGTCGTCGAGCGGTACGACGACGAACGTCAGGGCCAACAGTGACGAAAAGAGCGCTGCAATGGACTCCACTGCGGCGCCCGTTCGTCACCGAGCCCGATTAGCTTCTGAACCCATACAGGCCGTGCCCGTGCGGGTCGGCGACGAAGATCTTGTAGGCCTTCCGCACGCCGAGCGACTGCGTGAACTCGACGTGGACCGGCGTTCCGGGCTTGAGGTCTTTGGTCTGCACGCTCTTGCCGTTGGAGAACAGCGTCGCAAAGTTCGGCGCGTACAGGAACGAAAGATCGGCGGGCGTGCCGTCGATGCAGTGCACGCGAATGTTCGCGTCGGAGACGTGGCGCACGTAGCCGTGGCAGTCACGGATCTTGCCGCCCGGCACCGACGCGCCTTGCCGCTCGGTCACCGCAGCGGACGCGAGGAGCGTGGAAGCGGCGACCGCCGCGAGCGCGGCGAGCACGGGAAGCGAACGGCGGAACGGGTCGAAGAGCATGGCGTGAGGTTCCTTCCGAGATGATCGAATGCCGTACGATGGCCGGTCCCGAGCGGTTCGACGCGTTCGCGCTGATGAAACAATTCCGCGCCCCGACTATGGGTTCGTGTGGCTGGCGTACGACGACGGTATACCCGCCGGGTGCGTTTCCGTCGCCCGGAACCCGGTTTACCCTGGATCGTCGATAACGCGTGCGAGCCGGCCGCGCGCGTTGCGGAGCAACCGCTCGGCTTCGGCACGGTCGACGCCGCGGCGCGCCATGACGACGGCGATCTTGACCGAACCGCCCGCGGCGTCGAGTAATGCGCGCGCATCGGCGTCCGTGCCCGCCAGGTCGTGCACGAGCCGTTCGCTGCGCGCGCGCAGCTTCGCGTTGGTCGCGACGAGGTCGACCATCCGGTTTCCGTAGGTCTTCCCGAGCCGGATCATCGCGCCGGTCGAGATCGCGTTGAGCACGATCTTCTGCGCGGTTCCGGCCCGCATCCGGGTCGAGCCCGCAATCGGCTCCGCGCCGGTCGCCGCGACGATCCCGACGTCGGCGTCACGCGCGAGCGCACCGTCCGGTGCGTTGACGATCCCGACGGTGAGCGCGCCACGCTCTCGTGCCGTGCGAACGGCGGCGCGGACGAACGGCGCGCCGCCGCTCGCCGAGATTCCGATCACGACGTCGCCCGGGCCCACGTCGTCGACGGCGCGTGCGCCGGCGGCGGCGTCGTCTTCGGCGCCTTCGACCGCGCGGCGCAGCGCTGCATCGCCGCCGGCGATGCGGGCCTCGACCAGCGCGGGATCGACGCCGAACGTCGGCGGCAGTTCCGACGCGTCGAGCACTGCGAGGCGCCCGCTCGTCCCCGCGCCGACGAGCACGATTCGGCCGCCGCTCTCGATCGCCTCGGCGACGAGCGCGGTCGCGCGTGCGATCGCATCGGATGCCGCGAGCGCCGCATCGACGACGCCGCGATGCGCCTCGACGAGCACGCGCGCCAGCGCGACGTCGTCGAGCCGGTCGATCTCGACCGTCGCCGGATCGAGCGCCTCGGTCGCCGGCAGCTCCGTCATGCCGAGGCGGGCCGCTCGGCGAGCCGCAGGGCCCCGCGCGCCGGCTCGTCGCCACCCTTCACGATCGCCACCCCGGGGACGTCGGCGTTGAGTCGCGCCTCGAGCAGAAACGTCAGCAAGCTGTTCTCCCGCAGCAATCCGCCGGCGAGCGCAACCTGCGGCGAGCTGTCGAGCAGGTCGACGGCGCGCAGCGCGGACTTCACCAGATCGCCCAGCTCCTGAGCCGCCTGCTGCACGATCTTCGTCGAAGCGCGGTTGCCTTTGCCGGCGAACGCGACGATGCCGGGCGCAAGCGCGGCGATCTTCGCCGGTTCCGGCGCCGTATCGTAGAGCGCGGCGATGTACGACTCCCGATCGGGCGCGGCCAGCGAGCGTACCGCCAGATCCGTCGTCTCGTCGCGAACCGCGCGGCCGTCGAGCACTCGCCCGTACAGCTTGAGCGCTTGCATTCCGATCCAGAACGCGGAGCCTTCGTCACCTGCCAGATATCCCAGCCCGCCGACGCGCTGCGAACGCCCGCCGTGCTCGGCGTACGCCGTCGAGCCCGTCCCCGCGATCAGCACGGCACCGTCGCCGCCGGGCACCGCCGCACGCAGCGCGATCGCCGCATCGTCGCCGACCGCGACGCGCGCGCCGCGAAAGGCAACGCCGATCAGCTCGCGCAGCTCGGCGGCGACACGCGCGCGGCCCGCTCCGGCCGCTCCGACGTAGATCGAATCCGGAGCGCTGCCGCCCAACACGTTGCGGATCGTGGTGATGATGACGTCGGCCGCGTCGTCGACGCCCAGCGTCGTGGCGTTCGCACCGGGTCCGCGCGAGTCGCGGAGAAATGCGCCGTCCTTCGAGAGCGCGGCGACGGTCGACGTCCCGCCGGCATCAACGCCTACGCAGATCACGGCGATTCAGCTTCTCCCCTCGCCGGAGCGCTCCCGCCCTCCTCGCGATGCGCGAGTTCGAGCAGCGCCGCCAGATCGTGCGGCGCGATCGCGCCGAGCACACGCGGACCGGACGCGCCGGTAACGCGCGGCAGCCCGGCCGCTCTCCCGCGCAGCGTCGTGTAGCCGAGCACCGCGAAAGCGATCGCTTCTTTCGCGTCGGCGTCGACACCGAACTCGTCCGAGACCGCGACCCGCACCGCGCGGAGCTCCGCCCGAAGCCCGTCGACGAGCGCCATGTTGCGTGCGCCCCCGCCGCTCACGATGAGCGTCGTCGCGCTCGGCGCGACGGCGCGCGCCGCATCGGCGACGCTTCGCACCGTGAGCGCGGTGAGCGTCGCGACCGCGTCGGCGAACATCAGCGCGTCGAGCTCCCCGCGCCAGCGCGCGACGAACGGCGCACCGAACTCTTCGCGGCCGGTCGTTTTCGGCGGCGTGCGCCCGAAGTACGGATCGTCCAACATCCGCCCCAGCAGCACATCGTTCACGATCCCGCCCCGCGCGAGGTCCCCGCCGCGGTCGTAGCGCTGTTCTCCACCGCTGCGGAGCGCGACGTAGGTGTCGATCGGAAGGTTCGCCGGCCCTGAATCGAACGCGATGCCGTCAGGCAAGACGGTCAGGTTCGCGATCCCGCCGAGGTTCAGCGCGACGCACGGCGCGTACTCGCCGAACAGCAACGCGTCGACGAACGGTACCAGCGGCGCGCCCGTGCCGCCGGCGGCCGTATCGGCGGAGCGAAAGTCGTAGACGACCGTCGCTCCGATCCGCTCGCGGATCCGGAAGGCGTCACCGAGCTGCAGCGTGTGGTGGGCGGCGCCGTCGTGCGCCAGCGTGACGCCGTGCGATGCGGCCGCATCGAGCGGGGTGTCGCCGGCGACCGTGCGGATCGCGTCGCCGAACGCCTCCCCGATCGCCGCATGGAGCGCGGAGAGTTCGAGGGCGCCGACCGGCGCCGGCGGGTACGCCGCCAAGATGCGCGCCCGCAGCGTCTCGTCGAACGGCACCGTCGCGAAGCACCGGCAGTTCACGCGAACACCGTCGCCGTGTGCGACGACATCGCAGACCGCGACGTCGATGCCGTCGAGCGAGGTGCCCGACAGAAGGCCGGCGATCTTCATGCGCGATCGATCTCGGTCACCGCGGCATCGGCGACCGCGGTGCGGACCAGGCGCAGGTCGGTCCGGCCGTGGTGGACGTTGTTGGTCAGGAACACGACGCTGAGGTCTCGATCGGGATCGACCCAGATCGAGGTCCCGGTGAAGCCGGTGTGCCCGAAGGTATTCGACGACATGAGCGCACCGCAGGAGTTCTCGTCGTTGGTCTTCAGCGCCCACCCGAGGCCCCGGCGCAGCACGGGATCCCAGGCCTGTTCCCGGATCGCCTCGCGCGCGAGCCCCCGATCGAGCGGTGTCGGGCGGCCGTGCCGCGCGGCCAGGTACCATTCGCCCAGGAGCGCAACGTCGCGCGCATCGCCGAACAGCCCGGCGTGTCCCGCCGAGCCCCCCATCAGGTACGCCTTCTCGTCGTGGACCTCGCCCTGCACGCTGCCGCGCCACGCGTCGGTCTCGGTCGCGGGGATCGCGCTGCGCTCGCGCCCGCGCGGCGCGTAGCCGGTCGTCCGCGTTCCGAACGCGCGCAGCACGCCTTCGACGTGCGCGGCCAACGAACGCCCGCGCGCGGCGCGCTCGGCGATCGCGCCGAGCGCGATGAACCCGAGGTCGCTGTAGATCACCTTTTCGCCCGGCGGCGCCGCGAGCGGACCGGTCAGCGCGAAACGTTCGACGTCCTGGTCGAGCAGCGTGCGATAGTCGGCGCCGCTCTTGAACCCGGCGTCGTGCGCCAGGATCTGCCGCAGCGCGATCGGCTCGTGCGCGGTGCCGCGCCACTCCGGAACCAGATCGGACAGCGAGCCGTCGAGCCGCAGCTCGCCGCGCGCCGTCTGCGCCAGCGCGACCGTCGAAACGAACGCCTTCGTGATCGAAGCCAGGTCGAAGCGCGTGTCGACGTTGCACGGCAGCGCCGGTCCGTCGTCGCGCGTGCGGCCGTAGGCGCGCTCGAAGCACACGGCTCCGCGGTGCTCGACGCGCACGACGGCGGCGCTGAACCGCACGCCGAGCGCGGCGCGCACGGCCGCGCCGATCTCAGCGAACGGCGGCGTTTGCAGGCAAGCGAACCGGGAGCGTACCGCCGGCGCCGGCGCGGCCGGCGAGGACGTCCGCGCAGCCTTCGAGGGAGATCGGCTGGCTGCCGTAGATGCAGACCACGCGCTTCGCGTCCGGCCACAGCGCCGCGTCGTACGGCGACTGCGCCGAAACGACGAGGGCGTCCGGCGCGAGCGCGAGGATCCGCGCGACGGCGTCGCGCTGGCGCAAAAAGAGGTGCGCGTCGCGCGTCACGACGACGAACTCGCGGTCGCCGAGCCGTGGAACGTGTTCGAGCAGCAGGTCGACGTCGTCGGCGGCGGGCTCGAGCGGAACGCGCATCACCTCGCTCTTCCAGCCGCGCCGCCGCAGCGCCGAACTCAAGGACGGCACGTCCTCGCCGCGCGAGCGGCCGCCCGATGCCGCCGCGTTGTCGACCGCCGTGCCCTCGAATGAGATCACCGTGACCGGTCTTCCGGGCTGCAGGCGCGGCTCCCCGCGCAGCACGGTCACCGCGCGGCGCGCGGCTTCGAGCGGCGATCCTTCGTCGAGCGTCTCCCCGGCCGGCACCGGCTCCGCCAACCGGGTGCGCAGTGCGTGCACGCGCGCGTACGCGTCCCCGAGCCGCGCCGGCGGGATCTCCCCCGCGCGCACGGCGGCGACGATCGCCTCGGCGGCCTCGTGCGCGAGCTCGAGACGGTGGCTGATGAACAGCAGATCGGCACCGGCGGCGAGCGCTTCGACCGCGCTGCGAACCGTCCCGATCCCGTTCGCGATCGCATCCATCTCCAGGCAATCGGTCGCGACGACGCCGTCGAATCCGAGCTCTCCGCGCAGCAGGTCCGTCAGCACGCGGCGCGAGAGCGTCGCCGGACGATCGGGGTCGAACGCTTCGACCACGATGTGCGCGCTCATGACGATCGAAGCGGCACGAGCGGCGATCGCACGTGCGAACGGAACGAGGTCGCGTGCGCGCAGCGTCGCGGCGTCCGCGGTGATGCGCGGCAGCACGGCATGCGAATCGTCCGCCGTCGAGCCGTGGCCGGGGAAGTGCTTCAGCGCCGCGCCGATCCCGGCACGCTCCAGTCCGCGCGCGAACGCGCCGGCGAACGCGCCCACGCGCTCGGGCTGATCGCCGTACGCGCGGGTCGCGATGACCGTGCTGCGCGGCTGCAGCGACAAATCGGCGACCGGCGCGAGGTCGACGCTGATGCCGAGCCGCGCGAGGTCGCGACCCACGAGCCTGCCGAGCCGTTCCGCCAGCGCGACGTCACCGGTCGCGCCGACCGCCATCGCCGACGGCAGCGCCGCGACGCCTGCGCCGATTCGCTCGACCCGGCCGCCTTCCTGATCGACGGTGATGAGCGGCGGCGGTGAGCCGAGCGCGCGCAGCGCGGCGACGAGATCCCGCAGGTCCGCCGGCGCGCCCACGTTGCGAGCGAACACGATCAGCGCCCCAGGACCGAACGCACGCAGGGCGTCGAGCGGCGCCGTGCCCGCGGTCGCGCCGGCGAATCCGACTCCGATCACGCCGCGCGCGAGCACGGCGGGATCAGTGGACGGGGTCATCCGTTAGTGCTTGATGAGCCGGATGATCTGCGCGACGACTTTCCCGGCGGCCTTCGAGATGAATATCCGCACCTTCGAGCCCCTCGACACGTCCGACAGCGTGTGGTAGCCCGGATCGTCGGACTGCACGCTCGTGGTAGGCATCGTCGCGATGTCGACACGCCCTTGCGTCGTCGAGTCGACCGTCACGATCCCGCGCTGGTAGTCGATACTGCTGACCCGGCCTTCGATCACGCCGCCGTCCCGCATCGGGGCCGGGGCCGGTACGGTCGCGCTTGCGATAGGGCTCGGCGGCGGCGCGGCAAGCGCTGCCGCAGGGATCAACAACAAGCCGAGAATCGTACCGGCGACGACGAGGCGGGGCATCACCCTGTGATAACGCGGTGAACATCGCGGTTCGTTGCGGCCCTTCGACACGCGACGAGCGCGCGTCATTCGCCGATGGTCCCGACCGACCGCAGGTACGCTTCGCGCGCCCCGGGTTCATCCGACTTCACGGCGGCACGCGCGGCGCGTGCGGCGATGATCGCCTTGTCGTCGGCGGGCTTCCCGCCGAGCACGACGCGCAGCGCGAGCAGCGCCTCGTCCGCCGCGCGGGCCCCGAGTGCCTCAAGCGCACGGTAGAACGGTTGCGCCTTCGCATCAGGCGAGCGGTCGCGGAGCGCCGCCGCGATCGCGTCTGCCTTGCCGGGCCGTCCGTCGAGGAGGTAGCCATCGAGAGGGTGCAGTTCCACGACGATGCGATTCGCGGTGCGTCTCCTCACGCTTGCCGCGGCGATCGCGATCCTCGCCGCAGCACCGCCGCCCGACCCGCTCACCGCGCTCGCCGCGGCGAACGGCCGCGCTGCGACGGTCCACCTGCGGGCCAGCGGCAAGCGCGTCGTCGAGGGACGTACGGTCACGACCGTCGTCGACCAGCTCGGCCCGCAGCGCCTGTTGCGCCGCTGTATCAACGAGGTCTGCGGCGGAACGTGGTTCGACGGTTCGCGGGAGTGGACGTTCGGACTGAACGAGGTCCTGCTCCCCGAGGAGACCGACGAGGTGACGCTGATCGAACGCACCTTGGCCGAGATCGTCTCCTACGCGTTCGCCGAACCGGCGTTTCGGGCCGCGGGCGGGACGGTCGTCCACGAGGGATCGGATCGCTGGCGCGTCCGCGCCCGGGACGGAGTCGAGCTGATCGCGATCCTCGATCCCGCCTCGCGGGCGATCCGCCGGGTCGAGATGCCCGGCGGCCGCGGGATCGCGAGCTACGGCCGGGACGCTCGCGCCGGCGGCGCGACCTTCGCGCTCGACCGGAGCGGCCCGCTCGAGACGGGTCCGCTCGACGAGGTCGCGGTCGTGCCCGGAGCGATCGGCCTACCGGCCGGGGCTGCCTTGGCGATCGAGGGCGACGCGCCGCTTCCGCTCGGCGAGGATCCGATCCCGATCGTGCCGTGCACCCTGGGCGGCCGCGGCGCGCGATGCATGCTGGACAGCGGCGCCACGCCGAGCGCGATGACGCTGGCCTTCGCCGAGGCCCTGCACCTGGAACCGCACGGCGAGATCGAAATCGCGGGTCTCGGGCGCTTCGCGACGGGATTCGTCGAGGCCGGGCCGCTCGAGCTGGGTCCCGCGCGCTTCGCTCGCGGGCGCTTCGCGGTCGTCCCGCAGTCCAGCGCGGCGCGCTTCGACGTCGTCGTCGGCAGCGATCTGCTGGGGCGCGTCCGGCTCGTGCTCGACCGCGGGCGGCGCACCGCGCGCATTCTGCCGAGCGGCGGCGCCGCGCCGCCGGGGCCGGCGGCCTTGGTGACGTTCCACGCGGGCTCGCCGATCGTGCAGACGATGTTCGGCCCCCAGGGCGCCCGCGCGCTGGTGGACACCGGCGACCAGGCGATCCTCTCGTTCGGCTACGCCGCGTACCGCCAGGGGCCGCAATGGCCGGTCATTTCGCGCGGGCAGGCGCTCGGGATCGCAGGGGCCGACGACATTCTGACGGTCGACGTCCCCGAGGTTCACATCGGGGCGCTGGCGCTCGGCCCGACGCGAGCGACGGTGCGCCGAACCCAGGGCCTCGCCCACGTCGGGATCGGCCTGTGGGACCGTTTCATCGTCGACTTGGACGAAGCAAGCGGGCGGCTCTCGTTTAGTCCCCGGTAAAACGGGGGACGAAGGTCCCTGACCGGACAGGACGTCCCGGTTGGAGCGGACTTTCGGATGGATCCATTACGCACGCTCGTCGAGCCCCTCGACGCCAACGATCCCGCGACCGCGGCACACGGTCGCGCGGTGGCGTATTGGTGCTCCCTGATCGCCGGCCAGCTGCGGCTGGACCGCGACGAGCACAACTGGATCGTCCACTCGGCACAGCTGCACGACGTCGGAAAGCTCTGCGTGCCGCGGGACCTGCTTCGCGCGCCGCGAGCCCTGCGGCCGGCCGAACGCGCGCTCGTCGCCCAGCACGTCATCGAGGGTGAACGGCTGCTGGCCGACTACGGCCTCCTCGTCTACCGTGACGCGGTCCGAAACCATCACGAGCGCTTCGACGGGCGCGGCTATCCCGACGGTTTGCGCGCCGACCGCATCCCGCTGGTGGCGCGCATCGTCGCCGTCGCCGACGCATACGATGCGATGACCGGGCAGCGTCCGTACCGGTTCCCGATGACCCCCGACCAGGCGCTCCTCGAGATCGAGCGTTCGCGTGGTACCCAGTTCGACCCGGCGGTCGTCGAAGTGATGCTGGCGGTCGTCGGGAGCGCGATCCGGCCCGTCGCCGTCTAGCGCGGCCGGCGCCGTCCTCTAGTCGAGGTCGGCTTCGAGGGCCTCGGCGGTCCGCTGCATCACCTTCGCGAGCAGCGCGATCGCGCCGGCGCGGTTCGTGTTGAGCAGCATGTACTGCATCCGGTCGTTGGGATGGAGCACCACGAACACGCCTTTGCTGCCCTGCGTGATCGACTTGAGGATGCGATCGATGAACGCCCTATCCTCGTCGTCGAGCTGGACCGCTCCGCCCTCTTCTTTTAAGAGGTCGTGGAGAAACGTGTCGAGATTATCAGGGCAATCCATCTGCGCGAAAAACACCCTCGTTCGGTACGAGCGTTTGTTCTTTTCAGAATATCGGCCGAAGCTCGGGAAAGTGAAGGCCCTGCGTCAAGACTAAGTAAGCATTGCCGCCGAATCGCTCGGTCGCTCGCTCACCCGCCGCCGGCGAAGGAGGTCTCTACGTTCAAAGGATTTCGCGCGTTCCTCGCTCGCGGGAACGTGATCGATCTGGCCGTCGCCGTCGTCGTGGGCGCGGCGTTCACCGCGGTCGTGAACGCCTTGGTGAAGGACCTCATCACACCGCTGATCGCCGCCCTCATCGGAAAGGCCGACTTCTCGCGGCTCGGCTTCACCATCAACCACTCGAGCTTCGCGCTGGGTGACTTCATCAACGCGCTCATCACCTTTCTGCTCGACGCGCTGGTGATCTACTACATCATCGTCGTGCCGATCCGCATCGCCGCCGAGCGGTTCGAGAAGCCCGGCGAGCCCGTGCTAGCGCAGAAGACCTGTCCGGAGTGTCTGAGCGAGGTCCCGCAGGACGCACGCCGCTGCAAGTACTGCACCGCGGTGCTGGTGCGAGGCGGGCAACCAACGATCTGACGGAGCTGCGATGCGCCGGTCCCTGTCGAGCTCGGGGGCGAGTTCATCCACGGCACGCCGGCGTCAGCTTCGACCTGCTCCATGCGGCGCCGTGTTCTTCGCCGGTGAAGCAACGGCCGTGGCGAGCGAAGCCGGCACCGTGGCCGGCGCGCTGCAATCTGGCGAACGCGCCGCGCAGGAAGCCTTAGCCGCGCTCCGGTTCGCGACCTAACTCGGCCCGAATCAGCTCTTGCATCACCCGCAACTCCTCTGAGCGAGGGTCGCGGGGATAATCCGATTGAACGCGGTGCGTAGACTTTATCGTGTTGCGCTCGGCTGTGAACACGATGATCTGTTGTCCCAGCAGGCAAGCTTCTTCGACGCTGTGGGTCACGAGCACGACGGTCTTCTTGGTGTCGAGATAGAGGTCGACGAGCTCCGCTCGCAGCGCATCGCGCGTGTCGGCGTCGAGTGCCGAGAACGGCTCGTCGAGGAGGAGGATCGCCGGTTCGTAGACCAGAGCGCGGCCCAGGGCGACGCGCTGTTTCATTCCGCCCGAGAGCGCCTTGGGAAGCCGGGTCGCCGCATCCTCGAGACCGAGCCGGCGAACGACCGCGAGCGCCGCGTCGCGAGCTGCCCGGCGCGAGTGGCCTCGAATTTCGAGCGGATACGCGATGTTGTCCAGCACGGTGCGCCACGGGAAGAGCGAGAAGTCTTGAAAGACCATGCCGCAGTGAGACGTAGGGCCGGTAACATGCTCCCCATTGACGTATGCGGTCCCCGAGCTCGGCGCGATTAACCCAGCGATAATCTTCAGCAGGGTGGTCTTTCCTGATCCGCTGTGGCCGACGATCGTAACAAAGCTCCCGCGAGGGATCGTCAGATCGATGTCCTGCAGCGCGACGACGGATCTCCCGCCGGCGCGATAGAACTTCGAGACGCGATCGAGTCGAATCGACTCCGTCTGCGCTTGGGATTCGGCGCTCTCCAACGCTACGGCGACCCGCGTACGACCTTCGTTCCGATGTCCCCCGGCCACGCCGCGACGTTCAACCGGCGTAGCACGTCCTGCGTGCGTCGCATCCGCTCGACGTTCGGCGTCTTGTCCCATCCGAGGAGGCTGAGCGACCGAATCAAGTCCGGCGAGAGCTTGCGCTTCAGCCTCTCGGAGATGGCGGTCTTCGCATAGTCGGGGTCGCGCGCGATGTAGTCGAGCGCAGCCTCGTACGAACGCAAGAAGCGTTCGACCGCGGGCTTCTTCTTCGCCAGCGTGTCCTCCGTAAAAAAGATCAATGCTTGCTGAAAATCGGGGATCATCTGCTGCGCGGACAACATCACGCGAATCGGATGCTCTTTCAATGCTTCGCTGACGTACGGTTCGACGAGCAGCGCGGCCTGCACGTCGCCGCGCAGCAAGACGGGGATCTTGCTCTCCTGAGGAACCGGGACGAACGTGATCGAGCCCCGCTCAAGACCGGCGTTTTGCGCTGCAACCGAGACCAGGGCGTCTTCGATCGTCCTCGGTCCGGTAATGGCGATCTTTTTGCCGGCCAGGTCGCGCAGCGTCCTGTACGGCGAGCTCGACAGCGTGACCAGCGCGACCGGCGGACGCGGCCGGTCGACGATGTGGCCGCCGTCGCCGACGATCCGGATCGGAGCGTCGCGACCGAGCGCATTGAGAATTGGCGCGATGCCGGCCGAACCGCCGTCGAGATCGCCCTTGACCGCTCCGGCGATGATGAGCGGCCCCTCGGCGACCTCGATGAGCTCGACGTCGAGGCCGTTGTCGCGGAAGATTCCGGCCTTCACCGCAACGTACAACGGCGCGGAGTCGCCCACCGGGACGTACCCCAGCTTCAGCGGAATCCGCGCGTCGTTCTGACACCCGAGCAGAAGGATCGAGAGCGTCGCGGCGATGCAACGGAGCCGCGTCGCAGTGGCGTCAGAGATCCGCATCGACGTTCTCCCAAGAGCTGAAGCGGCGTTGAAGCGCCCAGAGTGCGCGATCGATCGTCAATCCGATCGCGGCGATGACTATCAGTGTAGCACAGATCAGTTCGATGTCGAAGTTCCGCGCGCCCAGGGAGAGGAGGTATCCCAAGCCCTGCGTCGCGCCTAAGAGTTCCGCGGCGACGATCGTCATGAATGCCAGACTCGCACCGACGCGGAAGCCCGTCAAGATCCCGGGGAGCGAGGCCGGAATGACGACCGTCGTCAAGAGCTGCAAGCGCGACGCTCCGAGCGACCGGCCCGCGTCGAGCAGCACGGCGTCGGTCGAGCGAGCGGCCTGAAACGTGGTGAACGTCAGTGTCGGCCAGCTCGCCGCACAGACGAGCGCCACGCGCGCGGTATTCCCCAGCCCGAGAAGGATGACGGCGAGCGGCAAGAGCGCAATAGGCGGCAGAGGCCTGAACACGTAGAGCAGCGGGATCAGCATCCGACGCACGACGGAGCTCGCCGCCATCGCGAGCCCCGTCGGAACTCCTACCACGACAGCGACGGCTAGTCCGACGAGCACGATGCTCAACGAACTGCCGATGTGCCCCGTCAACGTGCCGTAGTCGGGCGAGGGAACGATCAGACCGCGCAACTGGACAAGGATCAACGAAGGCGCCGTGCTGAGATATCCGTGGATGACGTGCAGGCGGTAGAGCGCCTCCCACACCACGAGCAGCACTGTCGGCAAGAGGATGTACTGCACGTTCGCGAGGGGTTTGGGTATGCGCTCACTCATTCCAGGATCACGCAGTTGGAATTGAATCGAATTGCATTCGCCCCGCGACCGACCGCCGTATCGTCGGTGCAGAGCGTCTCAATACGATCCATGAAGTCATCGAGCGAAGGCTTCTGAAAGTCGATGCTCTTCGCAGTCATGTTGGCGGCAAGGGTGTTGCCGTCGATGCCGGTGAATTCCGATAACACGTAGCGAGCGCACATCCTCATCGCCTCGCCGCGGTCTCGGTCGACCGCCCGACATGCTTCCGTGATGACGCGAACGAGTCGACGTTCCGTTTCGGCGTAATTCTCGAAGCCATGTGTTTTCATCACGGCACACATGTACCAGTCCATCTCGGCACCAGTCGCGATGGTTTTGAAACCGGCCTTCTCGAGGGCCAGGAAATACGGCTCGACCAACACGCATGCGTCCGCCTCTCCAGTAGCCACTTCCGCGATGAAATTGATCAGTGCGGCGTTCTCACTTGTCGGTGACGAGTTGGAGCAGACGCAATTCAAACCGCTCTTCTGCAGGAACTCTTCATGAATCGAGTGCGGCCAAAAGGCGATGCACTTGCCCTGCAACTCCGCCAAGGCCGGCGCCTCCGTCGAACCGCCTTTCGGCCGCGCCAAAAGCTTCACTTGATTACGCAATTTCGCGAACGGTAAGACGACATATGGATGGTTTTCCCGATCGTTCCAATCCTTCCGACTGGCCCAATCCTTGACATTGCCGAAGAAGCGACAGATCGCGTAGTCACCCGCAACGGCGATTTGACACTCGCCGGTGCCGAGTTCCTCCAGCGCTCGGCTTCCGGTCATGCTGAAGTCGAGTTCGAGGTTGATATCGTTGGCGTGCCACAGGTCCCGTTCTCGCGCCAGAATTACCGGCGTTATGGCGACCGACATCGGTGCGAGCATGCGGACCGCCGGCGGCCTGATGAGCGATCTGATGAGTGCCCGGTTGAGATACACGGTCCAAGCGAACCACAGGCTTGCGAGCGACGACTGTGCCACGCCGGCCATGAACGACTGCGGCACGGGAATATCGAGCATTACGGCCCTGATCCCGAAAGAGGGCGCGGCGGACGGATAGATTTCGTGAATTATCCACGAAAAATGACTTGAGAGGCTCGCCCCAAGCTGGTCAAAAAACGTAAACAGTATACCAACGGCCGTGACGGTAACGTAGAGCACCTTGTTGTTCGCCAACCACCGGACAAGCGTCGCCAGACGGCGCAACTCAGACTGAAACGAGTTGCCGAGCCGCGCAAGAGTTCGTCGGCCGGCTTCGAAAGGTGAGCGCATCAGAATTCCACGCGCCCGCGGCGAATCAAAATCGAAGAGTACCCATGAGGCATATCGCACCCCGAATGCCGCTGCAGCGAACCAGATGGTTTTCGCAAGGTCGTCGGCCGCTTCGGATGGCGGTTGGTTCTCCCCTCTAGGGAGTCGTAGCGCTTCCCCGCTTGGTTCGGAACCCGGCGACCGCGCGACCGCAAAAAGCACCGGCCATCGGGTCTGGTCGCGTGGTGTCCATTTCGAGCGCGTAATGTGCGCTAACTCCTTAACGGCCAGCAGAGGGATGAACCTGCGCGTTCGCGGGCGCGGCCCGGCCGCACTCACTCCGTCATAAGAGTACGCGGTCCTTTGCTTGATAGATTACAGTTGCTCCTTGACGCACCAGCCCGTTCACCGACTCGTCCGACTTGAGCCTGTCCATCCGACCAATGAACTCATCCTGCGTGAGCTGCCGAAAATCGATCGTTGGCTTCCGGCATTCGGGGTCCTCGAGCTCCTTTTTGCTGGGCATGCTCTGCGCGCCGTACTCAGCTGCGAGCGCGTCGCCGTCGATGCCGGTAAACTCGCACAAAATGAAGCGAGCACAAATCTTCATCGCACCGTTGCGATCGTTTTCCACCGCCTTGCATGCTTCCGCGATTACAGTGCGCAGTGCGCTTTCCGTTTCGGCATATTTTTCGAAGCTGTTCTTTTTCAGCACGGCACACATGTACCAATCCATCGTACCGTTGGCCCCGACGTCGATGGTTTCGAAACCGACCTTTTCTTTGGCTAGAAAATACGGTTCGACCAAGACGCACGCTTTAGCTTCGTCGCTCGCCACATCCGCGATGAAGTTGATCAGCGGCGCATTATCACTCGCTCCACACTTGCAGTCCAGCTCGATCTTCTTCAGGAATTCCGCCTGGACCGAGTTCTCCCAGTAGGCCACGCGCTGGCCCCGCAGCGCGCTCAAGGCCGGCGGCGCGATCGACCCGGGTTTCTTCCGCGCCAGCAGCTTCACTTGATCGCGTACTCTGGCGAACGGCAGCACGAGATACAGATGCTCCCATTCGTGGCCGTGGAGCTTTTGGGCGCCGAGGAAGTGACAGAATGCATAGTCGCCCGCAATGGCGATGTGACACTTGCCGCGACTTAGCTCTTCGAGCGCGCGGTATCCGGTCATGCTGAAATCAAGGTCGAGGTTGATATCGTGATCCTCCCACAGCTTTCGGTCACGCGCCAACAGCACTGGTGTCATCGCGACCGACATCGGTGCGATCATACGTAGAGCCGGCGGTTTGAGAAGCGATCTGATGAGCGCACGGTTGAGATACGCGGTCCATGCGAACCACAGGCTCGCGAGTGTCGACTGCGCCACTCCGAACATAAACGTGTGCGGAAGGGGAATGTCGAAAAACATGGCCTTCAGCCAGAAATAGGACACGTAGACCGGCCCGATATCCTGACCGATCCACGGGAAACGGCTTGCGAGGCTGGGCCCGAGATGGCCAAACAAAGTGAGCACAACGCCGACGATCGTTACAATGGCATAGAGCCGTTTGTTCTTCGCTACATAACCAACCGCGTCCAACAGCCGCTTTCCACAAAACCGGACCGCATCGCCGAGGCGCGCGGAAATCCACCTCCCGAGTGTGACCAGTGAACTCATTTCAGGAAACCGCGCGAACACAACGCGTCAAAATCGCGCCGTACAGACGATGCATCTCGCACCCCCAAATGCCGTTGCAGCGAACCCTGTGGCTTCGCAATGTGGTCGGCGCCTTCGGAGCACGGTTGGTTCTCCCCTCTAGGGAGTCGTAGCGCTTTCCAGCTTGTTCGGTAATAACGCCGTTGGCAGGGCGGCTCGAAGCCACTTCTGCCGACCCGACTGCTAGTGCAGGTGAGCATTGCGAGCGCCGGGAAGGCAGCGAATCCCTGTAAGGTAAGGGCGGCGACAGTCGCGCACAGCGCGGAAGGGGTGCATGGAATGGTCGGCACGGAAACCATTGCTACGATCGGCTTCGCACACTCACAGGACGAATTCAAGGAACTCGTTCAAAGGCTGGAGTCCGGCGCCCGGACGCTCGACCGCCTCGCGCAACGGATGTTCATCGTCTTCAAGGATGACGACACGATTGAAACCATTGGCCGCGGGCGGTACGCTGACCAAAGCACCGAGCTCAAGGCATACGTCGATGAGCAACGCGAGCGAAGAGCAGCATTTTCTGCTGCAATGAATGACGGCTCCTTAGTATGCCGCGAGGTCTACTCGGCCTCCGAGCTGCGAGCGTACGCGGAGAAGCCACTCCACGGAGACGTGCAGATTTCGAAGGACCAAGCACGGAGGATGTTCGCGAAGTGGAGAGACGCACTCCGCGATTACCCCAACAATTATCAAGCCCGCATCAGCGAGGATTTGCTGCCGCTAAAGTACGCCATCAGCGACGGGCGCACGGTCATGATGCATCAGGGCGTCGAGCTCCGGACCAAGGGTCGCCTTAAGGGCTTCCTGCTCGCCTGCGGCGGCGTCGCAGACCCCTTCGTAGCCGACTTCAAGATCGCGTGGAGCGACGCCGAAAAGCACCACGGTGACAACGCAGCGGTCATCCGGTGGATCGACGAGAATCTGCTCGGGGATACGTAAGGGGCGGGCCCGGCGGTCAGTTGACGCGCTTGTCGCGGCCTTTCCACTCGCGCTCGCGCAGGACGTACTTCTGGATCTTGCCGGTCGAGGTCTTCGGGAGCTCGCTGAACTCGACGGTCTTGGGGACCTTGAACGCAGCGATGCGCTCGCGCGCGAACGCGCGCAGCTCGTCGGCATCGAGCGTGCGGCCGGGCTTCAGCGTCACGAACGCTTTCGCGACCTCGCCCCACTTCTCGTCGGGGACGGCGACGACGGCGCACTCGAGCACGGCGTCGTGCTCGAGGAGCACCTTCTCGACCTGCTGCGTCGAGATGTTCTCGCCGCCGCTGATGATCACGTCCTTGGCGCGGTCGACGATCTCGATGTATCCGTCGGAATGCCGTACGGCGATGTCACCCGAGTGGAACCAGCCGCCCTCGAACGCCTTCGCCGTCGCGGCCGGATCGGCGTAGTAGCCTTTCATCACGTTGTTACCGCGCAGGACGATCTCGCCCTGCGTTTTGGCGTCCCACGGCACGTCTTCGAAGTCTCCGCTCACGACGCGCACGTCGCGCACGCCGAGCGTCACCATCGGAACGCCTTGGCGGCTGCGCAGCCGCGCCCGCTCGGCGCCCGGGAAGCCGTCCCATTGCGGGCTGTGCCAGGCGCATTCGGTGATCGGCCCGTACACCTCGGTGAGTCCGTACACGTGGTGCAGGTCCGCGCCGAGCGCCTCCATCTGCGCGATTGTGGCGGGAGCGGGCGGCGCGCCGGCGGTCGTGACGACGACGGGATGCGGGAACGGCACCGTATCGGGATGGTTCACGAGACCGATCAGCACCGTCGGCGCCGCGCAGAAGTGCGTCACGCCTTCCACCTGCACGCCATGGTTGATCCCGACCGCATCGACCTTGCGCAGGCAGACGTGCGTTGCACCGGCGGCGGTGACGGCCCACGGAAAGCACCAACCGTTGCAGTGGAACATCGGCAGCGTCCACAGATAGACGCTCTCCGGGCGCAAGTTCGCGTGGAAGATCTCGGCCAGCGCGTTGAGGTACGCGCCGCGGAACGTGTACATCACGCCCTTCGGCTTCCCGGTCGTGCCGCTGGTATAGTTGATCGAGATCGTGTCGTCCTCGGCGACGACGCGCGGGACGAGCGCGGCGGGATCCGCCTGGGCGAGTAGGCGCTCGTAGTCGAACGCGCCGTCCCGCGGCGGCTCGCCGGCCGGCGCGACGCGAACGCGCGGGATCGCGGCACCGAGCCGCGCGGCGAGACCGTCCAGCTCGTGGTCGTACAGCAGCAGCGAGGCGCCGCAATGCCCCAGGATGTAGTCGATCTCCTCCGGCGCGAGCCGCGTGTTGAGCGCGACGAGGACGCCGTTGGCACGCGGCGCGGCGTAGGTCGCTTCGAGCACCATCGAAGTGTTCGGCGAGATCACCGCGACGCGCTCGCCGTCCCGAATCCCCATCGCCTGCAGGCCGGCGGCCAGCCGGTTGACGCGTTCGAGAAACTGCGGGTACGTGCGGCGCACGTCGCCGTCGATCAGGGCGACCTTCTCGGGGTAGACGAACGCGGCGCGCTCCAGAAAGTCGAACGGGTCGAGCGCGCGCAGGTGGACGGCGGCAGCGGTCGATTCGGCGATCATGGGCCGGACTTCGCCGACCGCGGGAGCGGGCCCCAGGCGTCGGGGCGGCACGGGGATAAAGCTTCGCGCATGGCAATCGAAAAGGGCCGCACGTCCAAGGCCTCCGAGACGCCGACGCTCAAGGTCGGCGATCCCGCTCCTGATTTCACCCTCAGCTCGCACACGGGCGAGGAGTTCACGCTCTCCCAGAAGCGCGGCACCAACGTGGTGATCGCGTTCTATCCGTTCGCCTTCACCGGCGTTTGAAGCAGCCAGATGCCGACGTACGAACGCGAGCTCGATCGCTTTCGTACGCATGACGCCCAGGTCGTGGGCGTTTCCATCGATTCCCGTTTCTCCAATGCCGCCTGGGCCCAGCAGATCGGCGGCATCACCTATCCGCTTCTGAGCGACTTCTATCCGCACGGTGCGGTCGCCGAACGCTACGGCGTCCTGCGTCCGATCGGTTGCGCCGAGCGCGCGATCTTCATCATCGACAAAGCCGGGATCGTGCGCTACATCGACGTCCACGAGGGCAAGGAGCAGCCCGACGAGGCCGTCATCTTCGAGGAGCTCGCGAAGCTGAACGAATAACCTGCGGTCGCCCCGGGGCGCAGGCCGAGCGCACCGTTCGTCGTAGTACGGACGTCCGCGCAATTGCGTACCACGGGAACGTGAACGGGACACGAGGGCGATGGATCATACGGCCTCTTCGCACCACGACGGTGGCTGGACGCGGACATCAGCGTCGCTCGGCGCTTGGCTGCGGGAGGCGGCCGATCTCGCTACTCTCGTAGGCAGCGCCGAGGTCGTAGGGCGTCTTCGCGAGATCGAGGCCCTGCGGCGAGCTGCGGGTTTTCGGCTCGCGGTCGTCGGTCAGCTCAGCACCGGCAAGTCGGCGTTGCTCAATCGTTTGCTGGACCTGGACGATCTGCTGCCGGTCGGCGATGTCGCAACGACGGCGGTCGTGACGTCGATCGCCGGGGGCGAGCCCACCACGATGGAAATACGCCGCCGCGACGGTTCGCGCGAGTCGGTGCCGTGCGTTCCCGAGAGCTGGGCCGATCTGCTCGCCCCGGAGTCAGGAGGACCGGCGGACGGGCCGGAAGCACACGTGCGCCTCGTCGTCGACCGGCCGCTGTTGCGCGAAAACGGGATCGAGCTTCTCGACACACCCGGGTTCGGCGGGCTCGACGAACGCCACGCCGCTCTGGCGACCGAAGCGCTGCTGCGTTGCGACGCCGCGTTGCTCACCGTCACCGCGTCCCGCGCGTTCACTCGGACCGAGCACGAGCTCCTCGTGGAGCAGATCATCGGCGGGAGCGCCGCGCGTGCAGCCGTCGCGGTGACCCATCTCGACGTGCCGCCGGCAGGCGAACGCGGGGCCGTTCTGGAGTCGGTTCGCCGCAAGGTGGCGGCGATCTCGCCCGACATTTCGGTCCTGCCAACGATGAGCCTCACCGGCGGTGACGGATCGGCGGAGATCGAAGCGATCCGCGCGGAGATTCGCCGTATCTCCCGGGCCGGCGATCGCCCCGCCCAACGGGCCCGGCAAGTCGCCGAACAGCTGGTCGCCGCCCTGGATGCGCTCCACGCCCATGCCGAACAGGGTGAGCGCGAGGTGCGCCTCGACGACGACGAGCGCACGGCGCGTCAGGCCGCCCTCGTGGTGGCTTTCAAGCGCGTGCGCCTGCGGCTGGAGTCCCTCACGGTCGAGTTTCAAGAACGCGAACGCCGCGCGGAAGGGTCGCTGCGGGCCGAACTGCGCGACGCTCACCGGCAACTCGCCGCAGCGCTCGACGACGAGATCGCGCACGAGGACGATCCCCGGCGCTGGTGGCACCGCCAGCCGCTCCGGCTCCGCCGTGAGATCCTCGCGATCTGCGGCAGGCTGGACCAGCGCGCGGCGCGGATCCTCGCGGACGACACCGAACAGCTCGACGCGCAGCTCCGTAGCGATCTCGCGAACGAGCTTGCGGGCGTCTCTCACGACCCCGCCGAACTGCGCGCACTCGATGACGTCGCGACGCCGGGGGAGAAGCTCCAGCTCACCGACATCCACCGATTGCGCTTCGCCTGGCGCGCCGGAGCCGCCGCTGTCCTCGTGGTGATGACCGTGTTGGGCGCGGGACCGATTGCGGTCGCTGCAGGGCTGGGAGCAGCCGCCGCCGAGGAATGGCTGTTGATTCGTAGCGTCGACGAGCAGCGTCCCGCGCTGCGGGCAGCTGTGCGTACCTGTCTCGAGCGGGCTCTTAGCGCCTACGAACCCGCAGCCTTCAAACGGTTACGCGAAAGCTACACGAACGTCGTGAACGCCTGCGGCGCATCGTTGGACCAACTCGAGCGTGATCGCGTAGCGCTCGCCTGTGCGCCCTCACCGTCGCTGCGCGTCGACGACTGGGCGGCCGCCAGAGAGCGCACGGGCGCGCTGCGCGGCACGATCCTCACCGCGCTCGTCGCGGACGCAGCGAAGCGATGACTGACCCGTATGCCGAATTCCAAGGCCGCCGAGAGACGCTCCTCGAGCTGACCGAGGCGCTCGCTGCCGTGTTCGAACCGCTCGATCTTTCCAGCCGCCTCGTTGCCATCGAGAAGCTCCAGGAACGGCTTCGCAGCGACAATTTCAAGCTGCTCGTCGTCGGCGAGTTCAGCACCGGAAAGAGCACCGTGATCAACGCAATGCTCGGCCGCGCCATCCTTCCCGCGTTCGCGGTCGAGACGACCGCGATCGTTTGCGAGATCAAGTGGGGCCCCGAGCCGAAGGCGATCCTGCACCGCATAGAAGGGGGCTACGACGAAGTGCCCATCTCGGAGCTCGAACGCGAGATCGTAGTCGTGCACGATGCCGAGCCGAAATACCTAAAGGCCGAGATCTACTGGCCGCTCGACCTGTGCCGCGAAGGGATCGTCATGATCGACAGTCCCGGCCTGAACGCGTCGATGCTGAGCGAGCGCATAACAACCGAATATCTCGGGCGGGCCGACGCCGTGGTTTACGTGCTCGATTGCCAGCAATTGGTCCTCGCTAGCGAGTTGCTGGTCATCGAGGATATTCGTGCGGCCGGACACGACGACATCTTTTTCGTCTGCAACAAGATCAACAAGGTTCGCAACGAAACCGAGAGCACGAAGGTAAGGGCCGTTGGATCGGCTACACTTGGGCCGTTGACCAAATTCGGGACGCGCCGAATATTCTACGTCAACGCGTGGGGTGTGCTCGATTCGCGGCAGGCGGAGTCTGAACCGTCGGACGGCGAGTTCTTACGCTTCGAGCACGATCTGGCCCAGTTCCTCACCGTAGACAGCGGCCGCGTCAAGCTGCTTCACGCTGCGGCTGAGCTCAAGAATCACGCGCTGGCGGCGACACAGGCGGCGCGCGAGCTCATCGGGCTGCGCAGCCTCGACGGTAGCGAAGTCGCGCGGCGCTATGCGTCGGCCGAAGAGGCTCTCTCCCTGATCGAAGCGGAGCGCGATACCGCGATCGCGCGCCTCAATCTGCACCTGGCCGATGCCGAGCGAGCGGTGGTAGAGTCAGCGTCGGCAAAGCTCGCGACGATCGTCGAGGGCCTGCCCGCGCGTGCGAACGAGCACCAGCTCGAGCACCGCGTCACTGCGATGTGGTCACTGCCGAAGCTCCGACAGCAGGCTCAAGACGTCGCGCGAGAAGTCGGCGACGTCCTCAACGGGTACGTTCGCCGGGAACTGGTCGACTGGCAAAACCAGACACTCAAGCCGCTGCTCGCCGAGCGCGTGACGACGATTGCCGCCGATGTGCGTGGGCGAACGGAAACGATCCTCGAGGCCCTCGAGCGTATCCACCGCGATCTCAACGCGGGTACCGCACCTGAGCAGGCGGAGTCACCGCGTACCGCTTCCGCATTCGACCCCGCCGTTTCGCTCGGGCTCGGCTTGCTCCTCGTCGACATCGGTGCGGCCGGGATCGGCACGACGTTGGCCTTCACCGATTTGGTGCGCAACATCGCACCCGGGCTCGGCCTGGCCTTAGCCGGCGCAATGCTCATCGGGCCGTTCGTTCTCGTCCCCATCGTCCTGGCCGCGCTGACGCTCCGTTACGACACTCTCAACGAGCGCATCAAGGCGGGCGTCTGCGCCCACCTCGTAGCGCATGTGCGCGAAAATGCGACAGCCTCGGCGCTCGCTACCGGACGCGCCGTCGGCGAGGAGCTCGCAAAGATCCGCGATCGCTGGAAAGACAAAATCCAGATCGAGATCGACGGGGTCCAGGTGCAGACAGCGACGGCCCGGACAGCGCGCGACGACGACCAAGCAACCGTCGAAGAACGCATCGCCGCGCTGCGGAACGTCATCCGCACGGTCGACGCGATTGCAGCTGACCTCGACGACCTCATCGTCGAGTTCCTCCTGCGTTATTCGAGCGGCGCAGCGGAGTCCGGGTAACGTTGGTGGAGCGCCGTGGTCGGTTCGACGGCTTGCACGCCCAGCGCGACGAGCTGGTCGCGCTCGCGGAGGCCCTGGCCGCTGGGCTCGCGTGCGTGCAGGAGTCGGAACGCGCCGAATCGTGCGCTCGCGTCGCAGCGGACCTGCGGGCGGGAACCCTCAACGTGCTCTTCGTCGGCGAACGCAGCTCGGGCAAAAGCACGATCATCAACGCCATGCTCGGACGCGAGATCTTGCCGACGTCGGCGGTGGCGACCACAGCAGTCATCTGCCGAGTGAAGTGGGGACTCGTACCGCAGACCATCGTCCGCCGCAAGGACGGGCGAACGTTTCCGATCGACGTGAGCACGCTTGCGGAGCGCGTAACCGTGGACAGCGGAGTGCAAGCGGCTGAGTACGCCGAAGCCGTGCTTTGCTGGCCGCTGGAGGTATGTCACGGGGAGGTCGAGATTCTCGACACGCCTGGCCTCAATGCCGGCGGTGAGCTTGGGAAAGCGGCGAGGGCGTATCTCGCCACCGCGGACGCCGTCGTCGTCGTCGTGGACTGTCAAAAACCCGGTACGATGAAACTCTTCCGTTTCATCGACGACGAGATCCGCGCCGCCGGCCACCACGATATCTTCTTCATCTGCAACAAGTTGAATCTGCTGCACGACGAAAAGAATGTGGAGCTCGTCAAGGCTGACGGAGCCCGGAAGCTCGCGCCGCGCACGATGCTCCGTGCGCGTCGGCTGTACTACGTCGATGCGCTTGCCGCGGTCGAAGCGCGCGCCGCAGGGCGGGAACTCGGTGAGGATGACGAGCTCCTGCGATTCGAGCGTGACCTCGCCGAGTACCTAGCGCATGATCTCGCTCGAGTAAGAATCGTGCGCAACGCCGTGCAGCTCAAGCGCACGGCGCTCGCCGCGAAGCCGCAGTTTCCCGAGCTGGCCGGGCGCCTTGCTTCGGAGCGCGCGGACGCCGAGCGACGGCTCGGCGACGTTGAGTCCGCGCTTCGTCGCCGCGAGGTGGAGCAGCCTACGTTCGTTGAGCGCATCCAGGTTCACCGCCAGGCCGAACCGGAACTTCGCGAGCTGCGGGTGGACCGCGACTTCCTGGGCGGGCTGCGCGAAGTAGTGCTCGGCTGGAGCGAACGGCTCGACGCCATCGCCGACGCGCTCGACCAGATCATCATCGGAGAGGCAAACCGAATTCGTTCGGAGAGGCCTTGACCGGCTGACCGACAGCGAAAAGGCCGCCTCGGCGTGAGGCGGCCTTTTGTTGCGGCGTGAAGCCGAGGTTACTTGGCGGTCGCGGTGGTGGCGGCCGTCTGGACGACGCGCTCGGCGGCCTCGACGACGTTCTTCTGGGTCGCGGTGAAGACGCCGGTGAGCTGCGAGGCGTAGGCATTCTGCTGCTCGAGCAGGCTGCGAACGAAGGCGGCGTTGAGCTCGGCCAGTTCGGCGAACGTCGGCAGGCTGGCGACGGTCGACGCCGAGCGGAAGGGCGGCACGGTCGAGACGAGCTCGCCGATCGTGGTGAGGGCGGCGAGCTGGGTCGCCTGCACCTGCTTGAGGGCCTCGAGGCTCTGCTCCTGGAGCTTGCCGAGGGTTTCGAGATACGTCATGTGCTAAGTATATCAAGCACATGCTAGATATGTCAAGAGAGCGCGGCCGGCCGGGGCTACGGTCGCTCCACGAACCCCCGGTAGATGCGAACGAGCGTCTCCTTCTGATCCACCGAGAGCCGCGCGTCGAACCGGATCGCCTCCTCGACCTCCTGACCGCTGCGCCCCGCGCTCGCCGAGCTCTCGTCGAGCAGCCCGGCCTGGGCGTACATCGTCTCGGCCGAGATCTTGAGCGCCGAGGCGAGGTTCTTGAGCACGTCGGCCGACGGTTTGTGCAGCCCGCGTTCGACCTGGCTCAAATAGGGATTGGAGATGTTCGCGATCTCCGCCAACTGCCGCAGCGAGAGGCGCGCCATCTCGCGCTGCGCTCGGATGAACTCGCCGACGCCGTTCCAGACCGCGTCGCGATCGTTGTTTTTCGACACCCTACATGTCCAAGCCGCCGTTGATCGTGTAGACGGCCCCCGTGATGTAGCTGGACTCGTCCTCGAGCAGAAACTGCACGACGCGCGCGACCTCGTCCGGGCGTCCGAGCCGGCGTAACGGGATCTTCTCGACGACCGCGTCGAGTGCGGCCTTGGGCATCTGCTCGACCATCTCGGTTCCGATGAATCCCGGCGCGACGACGTTCACCGTGATGCCGCGGCGCGACATCTCGAGCGCGAGGCTCTTGCTGAACCCGACCATCCCGGCTTTTGACGCCGCGTAGTTCGCCTGGCCGACGTTCCCGGTCTCGCCGATCACCGAGCTGATGTTGATGATCCGTCCGGAGCCCCGCTCGATCATGTGCTCGAGCACGGCCTTCGTCATGGCGAAGGCGCCGAACAGGTTCACGTTGAGGACGTTTTGCCAGTCGTCGGCGGTCATCTTGCGCACGGTCTTGTCGACCGTGATCCCGGCGTTGTTGACCAGGAAGTCGATCCGCCCAAAACGTGCGAGCACTTCGGCGGTGACCCGCGCGCAATCGTCCATCTGGTCGACACGACCCTGGTGCACCGAGACCTGCGCGCCGCCGGCGGTCAACTTCTTCTGGAGCGCCTCGGCGGCGTCTTGGCCCTTGCTGTAGCCGGCTGCGACCCGCACGCCGTTCTTGGCAAGCATGGTCGTGATCGCCGCGCCGATCCCGCGCGTGCCGCCCGTGATCAGGGCGACGTGGCCGTCAAACATGCGAGTTCCTCCGCAAGAGGCCGATATCGCTGGAAGAGCCCGCCTTCCTCCGACCCTTCGACGGGCTCAGGGTGACAAACGGGCCCGGCGAGGTCTTTTCCTCGACCCGGCGGAAGACGCGCGTCAATAGCCGGGTGGCGAACGGTCGGATCCGATTTCCACATTTGGGGAAAACGGCGCTGGAGGCAACGCAATCTACTACGAACAGTACGACGCGGCGTATCTCGCGATGACCCCTGCGCGCTGGTCTGCAGCCGCGACGAAAGCCCTGTTCGGCAACCCGTTCAACCCCTTCTCCTACACGCTCCCCGGCCGGATGTTGAACGCCGGGGCCGACGTCTTTTCGGGCGTCACCGAGCGCCGCGGGAAACCGGCCTGGAATCTGCCCGCGAAGATCGACGTCATCGACGAGCGCCCGTTCGGGCGGCTGATCCGCTTCGTGCACGACGGCGCGCTCGGGCGGCCACGCATCCTGCTGGTCGCACCGATGTCCGGGCACTACGCGACGCTGCTGCGCAACACCGTCGAAGTGCTCATGGACGACCACGACGTGTACATCACCGACTGGGCCGACGCGCGCGATGTTCCGCTGAGCGCCGGGCGCTTCGATCTCGACGAGTACGTTGCCTACGTAATGACGTACATGCGCATCCTGGGCCCCGACGTCCACGTCGTCGCCGTCTGTCAGCCGGCGCCGGCGGTGCTCGCCGCCGTCGCGCTGCTCGCCGCGGAGGACGATCCGGCGCAGCCGCGCTCGATGGTGCTGATGGGCGGACCGGTCGACGTACGCGTCGCACCGACCGCACCGACCGAGCTCGCCTCGTCGCGCTCGCTCAAATGGTTCAAGAGCGAGCTGACGATGAGCGTGCCCTCGTGGTACCGCGGCGCCGGACGCGAGGTCTATCCGGGCTTCCTGCAGATCGGCGCGTTCATGTCGATGCATCCGGACCGCCACATGGACGCGCACTGGAAGATCTTCGAGGACCTCGTCCGCGGCGACGGCGAGTCGGCGCAGCGGCGGCGCGCCTTTTACGACGAGTACCTCAGCGTGATGGACATCCCGGCGGAGTTCTACTTGCAGACCGTCGCCGAGGTGTTCAAGCATGCCACCCTTGCGAACGGAACGATGATGTGGCGCGGCCGTCGCGTCGATCCCGGCGCGATCGCGAAGACCGCGCTGCTCACGGTCGAGGGCGAGCTCGACGACATCTCGGCGCCGGGACAGACCTACGCAGCGCACGCGCTGTGCACCGGCATTCCGGCACGGCGGCGGCGCAACGTGCTGCAGTCCGGCGTCGGCCACTACGGCATCTTCAGCGGCCAGAAGTGGCGCACCGCGATCGCGCCGGAGATCGCCGCGTTCATCACGGAGTTCGCGACCTAACCGAGCGGTCACCGGACCGGCGCACGATGCCAACCATATGGCACGGCGCCGGTCCACGCTTGGGTCGTGCTCGCGTTCCACACATCCACT
The DNA here is from genome assembly GCA_003168375.1 of Vulcanimicrobiota bacterium. Lineage (GTDB taxonomy): Bacteria > Vulcanimicrobiota > Vulcanimicrobiia > Vulcanimicrobiales > Vulcanimicrobiaceae > Vulcanimicrobium > Vulcanimicrobium winogradskyi. The sequence continues at coordinate 2,167 of PMSI01000003.1, read as the reverse complement.
GACGCCGATTTTCTCCACAAAGTGTCCTACTCACAGCGTTGCCACACGCTGTGCTCAAGGCGCTTCGCACGGTGCGTCCCGTAGCATTGGGTCGATGGCCGCCCGGTTCAGCCTGATCCTCACCAAAGGGACGCATCTCGTCGACGAGAGCACGCGGCGGCACATCCTCGCGGCGATCGAGAACCGCGAGCGCGTCGTCGAGATCCCGGTCGACCGGTATCAGGACGGGATGACGACGATGGCGACGGTCGTGACGTCGCATGTCGTCGCGTTCTTTCCGCTCGACGCTCAGGACGATGTCGCGCTGCCGAGCAACGTCACGCCACTCGTTCGGCGCGGCTGAACGCGATCAGGCCGAGCGTTCGTCGGTGGCTAGCCGAACGCGCGCGGCCGCAAACGCTACGCTCTCCATCAATTGCCACCGAGCGGCGTCGGCGCGCGCCATGCGCTCGTCGCCGCCGTGGACCGCCAGCACGTACTCGCGCAGGTAGTCCTCGCGGCCGAGCGACATCCGCCAGCGACCGTGGTTGCAACGGCGGCAGATCGCGACGAGCAGCTGGTGCACGGCGAAATCGACCTCGCCATCCGTCAGCGCGTCTAGGACGGGCGCGAGCCGCGCAAGCGGGACGACGTGGTCCGCTTGCAACGCGGATTCCTCGAGCGCTTCGACGACGCGCTCGCGAAGCGCGGCGGGGATCTTCAAGCGCCAGCCGCCAAGTGTTAGCTGCTCGCGCTGCTGGACGATCGCCACCGCCTCGCGAAGTTCGGCGTACACCGGCGGCCGCCAGCGCTGGAACCACGCCCATACGTCACGGTCGCTGTGCAGATCGAGGTCGGGCCGGTACGGATGCTCGGCCGGCGGCGTGCCGCAGAGCGCGCAGCGCTCGGCATCTTCGACGATCTCGGCGCAGCGGCGTTCGTTGGGCTCGAGCCGCCGCTCGCGAGCGCTCCGCGGCGCGAGCGCACCGACCGCCGCGTCGCTGAACAGCCGCGCGTAGCGGCCGCGGCCGCGGAAGTCGCCCTTGCGCTGGTACTTGCGGTAGTGTCCGTTCTCGCACGTGACGACGACCGGGCCGAAGGGCGCGTCGATCCGCGCGATCGCGACCGTCGAGCCGCAGCGCGCGGAGCGGCACGCGGGCCACGGGTCGGGCAGGTCGACCACTTCAGGTGCGAACACGGGATCAGGGCCGTACGCGTCACAGGACCGCGCCTCCTACCGCGTGAAGGCTCGGCACCCCGCAGGAAGGGACCCGACCTGGACCTCCAGTTCGCGGCGACCGCGTTCGCCACCGCAATCACCATCATCGACCCGGTTGGGATGATCCCGCTGACGATCGTCGCGACGAGCGGCGTGCGGCGCAGCCGCCAGCGCATCGTCAACGAGGCGGTGCTCGTCGCCGCCGCCGTGATCCTCGTCATGGGGTTGGTCGGCCGCGCGCTACTCGGTTATCTCGGGATCACGCTGCCCGCGTTCACGATCGCCGGCGGTCTGTTGCTGTTCCTCATCGCGATCGACATGCTGTTCGCTCGCCCGACCGGCGCGAAGCAGACCGTCGAGGAGACGCGTGACGCGAGCGAGGCGAACAATCCCGCCGTCTTCCCGCTGGCGATCCCGATGATTGCGGGTCCCGGTACGATCGCGACCGTGCTGCTGCTCAGCGGCGAGACCCACGGCGACGAGATGCGCGTCGCGACGGTGTTCCTTGCGTACGGATGCGCGCTCGCGGTGACGTGGCTCTGCATGAGCGGAGCGACCTACCTGCAGCGCATCATCGGCAAGACGGGGATCCACGTCGTCACGCGCCTGTTCGGGATCATCCTCGCCGCGCTTGCCGTGCAGTTCGCGATCAACGGCCTCTTAGGAACGCCCTTCTTCATCCGGACCTGAAAAACCGCGCTGGCGAGCGCGGTTTTCCGTTTGGGTCGGTTTCGTCCGTTACGCGAGGTTCGCGGGGCTCAGCCACACTGCAAGCGGCCGTTCCTGTTTGCGATGTCCGCACCACGGCACGCCGAGGCGTTGATCGACGACGTCGTCCGCGCACCGTTTCCGGCCGGGCAGTTCGCAGTGAGGACCCCGCCGTTCATCGTCGCGTTCGTGCAGCTCTGCTGGTACGAGCCGGCCGGGAGCCTGCCGTTGCCGCCATAGCCGTTGTTGCCGTATCCGTTA
>PMSI01000005.1:225205-320358 GCA_003168375.1 Vulcanimicrobiota bacterium | reverse complement strand
CAGTTTTCGCCCGGCGTTAACAATCGAAATCGGTCTGCGATTGACCGAACGCGGGTCTGCAGAATCCGAATCGGCCGCGGTGACGTCGGCAGTATCTGTTTCCGGTATGCATCCGAGGAGAAACGGAAGATATAGGTAGCACCATCCCCCGCTTAGAGCCGTCACGGCTACGGCCAGTTCGATGACCGAATTGAGGTTCTCTCGTCCTACCGCTTTGGAGTAGAGATATGGTGCCGAGCAGTTCAGCTCGTAAGGATCGGCGCCGGTGGCGCGGACAGGGACGCCACAATTCGAAGCAAAGGCGATTAGCTTAGAGCGGTCCGTGTGATGAAGCCTCGAAGACCGCAACAGTATACCATCGTGAGTCCTAGGCGCACGAACTAGCACGCGCCTTAGATCGCGTTGGTCGTTAAGATATCGGGCCAAGGCTACAGGGTCGCCATCGATGATTGCTAAGGCAAGATACGTCGAGAAGGCAAAGTCACTGATTGGAATGTCTTCATATCCTAGCTCGGCAAAGTATTTTAATCCATCTAGATCACAGTCGATCTGAGCCATGACCTCGAGGCCTCTGCCACGGATAAGATCGGCGAGTTTCTCCGCTAGCTGGTACACACCAGCAAGGTGCCTAATGTTCTGCCCGAGGGCTTTTGCGTAGTACGCTGGTGCGTCAAGGCGAACTCCCCATACGCCGCAGCGAGCCAGTTGGCCGAGGTGGCAGTCAATCTCAGTCAAGACCCTTTCGTTGTCCAACCGCACGTCGACTGCATACTTCGTGAACGTTTGCCATAGGTACCATGTCTCTTCGGCAATGTCGTACGGATGAAGCACTCGCTGTCCCCGGGGAGAAAGTGGCCCAACCTCCGGCCCTTCCACCTTGTAGCCGTGCAAGACGGCTGAAGCGGTCTTTGGGCAATCAAAGAACTCGGCTACCCACTTGTGATTGATGCCTACGTGATTGTAAATGCCGTCGACGATCACGCGGCGCCTACTGGCGCAGGAAGATATATCGTCCCACGTGCCTAGATCCGTGCGTACATCGCGCAGAGTGTCTGGCGCGAAACCAAAGTCTCCAGCACTGGGGTAAAAAGGCAGTAGGTGAACCGCGACCTGTTGAGGCGCGAACGACTCGAGAAAGTTGGAGAGGCGTCCGATGCGGGATGGGCCGGCGCCAAGAACAGGTAGGCTGTCGGCGTACGCGCCTACAATGAGCATCCCGTCCCTCCCCCTGGCGCGGCGCTAAAGTGGCTTAGGTCAAGCCATCATCTGTACGGCAGTGATCCTGCGTGTGTCGAGCTTAATTAGGCGGCGACGAGTTTTTCCTTGACAATGGGGAAGGCTGACGATAAACGTCTGCCCTCCCATGGCCATTAGCACTTGAAACCTCAGAATGTTAGGAAAAGGTGCACCGCGACGATCCCGATGGACCACGCGGATTGGTTCTTTCGGCTGCAGCTCGCGGTTCTAATATCGCCTGCCAGGTCGATGCGACCCTCATCGTCGAAAGTGCGTGCGCTCGGAGCAGCGTGGACAGCGAATGTATCTGCGAGAGCGTACGGATCATGGGATACGCTCGTCACCCGATACTAACAGCGGGGAAAAGGCAGAAAAGACGCCTTTGCGGCGCGTTGCTTAGGCGGTTCTAACACAGTCCGACCGGCTGGCGGTCGCTGGCGGGCATCGCCGTCTCTGGCAACCCCACGGGAAATTGTTGGCCCGCCGAGGGCCTCACGCCGAGACACAGTCTACCGCGGCGGATAGCGCGGCGTCAAATCTGCGGTCAACTCGTTGCCTCGATAGCGCGGCGGCTTTGATCTTACGCATGGTCCGCATCCGCCAGGAAGCACAACATCCGATAGCGGCCCGCTGAAGCGGTGTCAATATACAAGCCGGCGCGACGAAGCACCGTGATGTCACGATAAAACGATCTTCTCGAGACGCCGAAGCGGTGCCGGTAGTGTGCGATCGTCACGGGTTCGTGGCGAGCGAACCGCGTCGTAAGCCAGATGAGACGTACGAGTCGGAATCCGATACCTTCACTCGAGGCATGCGGCGGGCGCGGATAAGGACGCGCCGGGGAGATCGACGCGGACGCGTCGAATCGGGCGACTGTCATTCGGTGGCTAGCTCCATCGGGTGACGGACTCGGTCGGTGTTTGCGCACCGGCCGAGTCGCTTTATCATTCGCGCAAAGCGCGTGTCAACATTATAGCATTACCTCGTGCAGCGATCAACGTCGAACATCAATGTGCGAATCGCAATTCGCCGGCGACGATCCTTCAGATCGGTGCAAGACGTCCGACGCGAAGGCCGCGCAGCCGCAGCCGAGCGCGAAGGAACGGACAACACCTGCCAAAGGTCGGATCAATCGAGTTGAAGACCGCGCGAGTAGAGGGTTTTCGCGCAATCCGATATCTCGATTGAACCGACGTTCGCGGCGATCGGCAAGGCATGCCGTCGTGGCTGTACGAGCGTGCTGCGCGCGATGCGTGGAGCGTCGCGGACTGGCGGCGCGAACGTTTCGGCAACACGTACCCGCTTCGCCGTCGACGTGTTAGACGGCGACGTAGTGACCACCGGCGAGACCCTGCTCGAAACCGTGCGCGACACATACGACCAAGCTGACCCCGATCGGTGCTGGCCGGTCTTGCCATCGTCCCGGCGGCCAGGGTATAAATGCGACAGGGATGGCGGCTCCGCTAACGCGGGGTCGTCCTCCCTCCCCGCGCCGATGTCGTCGCACCACGTCAGGTGCCCAGGAACGGCGGGTTTCTAGACGCGCCTCCGGCGGCCCGGGCGAATCGCCTTTCGTTCACGGTTCCTCATTCGTCGCTATCGGTACAGAGGGTCGCGAAGCCGTGGCCGCGAGGACGGGTTCTTACGGCACGAAGCGCCAGTACCGTGGCTGTGCCTTGGGGATTGGTATCAGTCCGAATCGAGGCAGCTTTTTACCCTCCAGGACTTGAGCGATGTCGCCCAGCACGCTGCGCTCGGAACTGAAATACCCGTGTCCGAGAATATCCGTGCCCATCTCGGTCGCGTCGATCGTCGTCATTCCTCGTACGATGACGGGGCTGGTGGCGTCACCGGCCCGGTTGTCTTTGTGAACCCTGCCCGACCCCTTCAATGCCTTGTCCTTCGACGACGCATACAGGGTGACGGCATCGGATTGCGCGAGCATGGCGCCCGATAGCTGCACGAAGATGCCGCGGTCGACGTCCGGCGCTGCGAAAATGACTGTCTTGAACCGGGGCGCCTTCGCGGCTCCGGAAAGCTTCGCAACAGCGCTCGAAACAGCACGGCCTCCCATCGAATGAGTGATAACATGGATCGTCCGAATCTTCGTTCTCTTCGGGAGGTCGGTCAGGAACGCTTCGAGGTGAGGCTCCGTCCAGATGACCGCATCCTCGTCGGCCAGATATGATCCGTATGTGGCTCCCGACGGCCATGAGTAGAGGATTGCGGCACCCGGAAAATCGAGGTCGTGCGCCATCTGCGCGGTTCGGCGCGCGGCGTCCTCGAACGACATGTGGTAGCCATGGACGAACACGAACGCGCTCTCGTCACCGCCGGACTCGAGAGCCTTATAGAAATCGTCTTCGGGGAGCTCGTCGACTTTCTGTAGGATGATATGCCGTTCGGGATCCGCGCGGAACTGCCACCATAGGATCTTGCGGGGCGAGTTGAGCTCACCGATATGCCGACGATCGTAGTTGGGAATGCTCACCTGGCAGCGGCCGAAGTAGAGTCGTTCGTCTTTCTCGTCGGAGCGTCTGCCGCGGTACGTTCCGTAACCGGTTCGCTCGCGATCCGTCGCGTAGAAGATCTCGCGGACGAGGTAGTTGGCCTCGGACGCGTCGACACGACGGGCTCCCGCTCCGGACCGATCTCGATCTGCGGCCCCGCTCGCGTCACCCGGCCTCGCGGTGCCGCCGGCGAACTCAATCGCTGCACGTTGCGGGATCTCCACCTCGGTAGCCCCCTCGTAACGGGCCTCCGAGCGTGTCGCTTCAGGGATACTCGCGGCTTCGAACACCGCTTCGGATCTGTCGGCGATCAGCGCTTCCGTCGTCAACACCAGCGCGCCGATCGACGCCGCGTTCTGAAGCGCGCAACGCGTCACCTTGAACGGCTCCACGATGCCGGCTTCCATCATGTTGACGAGGCCGCCGCTCATCGCGTCGAAACCGAAACCAGGTCGCGTCCGCTGCACCCGAGCCACTTGGACGGAGCCCTCGAACCCCGCGTTCACGGCGATCTGCCGAAGCGGCGCTTCCAGCGAGCGCCGTACGACGTCGACCCCGATTCTCTCGTCGAAGGTCGCGGTCGTCGACCACAGTTCTCTGAGCGCCGCGCCCGCATGAACCAGCGAGCTCCCGCCGCCGGGGATCATCCCCTCCTCGACCGCGGCGCGCGTCGCCGAAATCGCATCTTCGATGCGGCCCTTTTTTTCCTTCAACTCGGTCTCGGTGGCGGCACCCACCTGGATCACTGCGACGGCGCCCGAGAGCTTTGCGATACGATCGTGGAGCGCATCTCGCTTGTCGGTGTCATCACTCTCTTCGATGCGCCGCTTGATTCCCGCGATTCGATCCTCGATCGCGTCTTTGGCACCGCCGCCTTCGACGATCGTCGTCTCAGTCTTCGTCACGGAGACGGTCTTCGCGCGGCCGAGAAGCGCGACGGAAGTACGGTCCAAGCGCAGACCGAGCTCTTCCGAGATGACGGTCGCGCCGGTAAGTGCGGCGATGTCCCCCAGCGTTTCGGTGCGCCGCTCGCCGTACCCGGGCGCCTTCACCGCGACCGTCGTGAAGGTTCCGCGAAGCTTGTTCACGACGAGCGTCGCGAGCGCTTCCTCTGCGACGTCCTCGGCGATCACGAGCAGCGGCTTTTGCTCGCCGACCAGCTTCTCGAGGATCGGAAGGATGTCGGCGATGGCCGTGATCTTGCGGTCGGTCACGAGAACGTACGCATCGTTGAGCGTCGCCACCATGCGCTCGGAGTCCGTGACCATATACGGTGACACGTAGCCGGTTGCCAAAACCATGCCGCTCTTCATCTCGACCGTGGTTGTCAGCGTTCGCGATTCCTCGACGCTGATGACGCCGTCTTTGCCCACCGCGTGCATGGCGTCGGCTATCAGCCGGCCAATAGAATGGTCGTTCGCTGACATCGCGGCGATCTGTGCGATCTTTTCCGTGGAGTCGACTGGCTCGACGAGGAACTGCATCTCGCCGAGCGCCGCCTCGACGGCCTGCTCGATGCCTCTCTTGATGAGCTGCGGGTTCGAGCCGGCCGTCACGTGGCGCAAACCCTCGCGAACGATCGCCTGCGCGAGAACCGTCGCGGTCGTCGTGCCGTCGCCGACGATGTCGTTGGTTCTTGACGCAACTTCCTTCATGAGCTGGGCGCCCATGTTCTCGAACTGATCGCTGAGCTCGATCTCCTTCGCGATCGTCACGCCGTCGTTCGTGATCGTAGGTGAACCGTAAGCTCGGTTCAGGACGACGTTGCGCCCTTTCGGGCCCAGCGTGACCCTTACCGCATCGGCGAGCACGCTCGCGCCGCGCGCCAGCGCGCGCCGCGCATTCGCGTCGAAGACAACTTGCTTTGCAGCCATGTTCGTTCCGGCGACCCTTCCCGCGCTCGCCTGGAAAGCGCATTGCTAGTGTAGCGCTGCTTAGCGTTACTGCCAAGCGTAACCGAGTATTTGCGCCGCCAGAACCCTAGAGCCGGAAGGCGGCGGTGTAAAGAGAACTGTAATCGGACTTGTAATCCACCCCATAATAGGGTAGTCTATGGCAATGAACGAGGGACGATAGATGGAGAGAATTCGCCCGCGGTCCTCTACCCCGACGGACCCAGCTCGGTTGGCAGCCGTCGATCGAATGGAGCCATACGAAGTCGCGACAGAACTCGTGAACGTTGTGGGCGCTAAGATCGCGGCTGCGGCGGGCGGCGTGGGAGCCACGCGACTCGTCCGCGATTGGGTGAATCAGACCCGAGTGCCGACTCGGCCCACAGCTCTGGCGACGGCTCTAAAAGCAGCGCGTGCAATCGCCGACCGCGACGGCGAAATTGTCGCACAGCGCTGGTTTGTGGGGACGAACCAATATCTTGCGCATCGATCCCCGATTGAGGTTCTTGCGGACAACACGCCCGAGGGTCGCACCCAGGTCATGCAAGCTGCCATCGCGTTCACTGAGTGAGTTTCACAGTCGCGCGGGTGCCGGCTAGACTCTTTCGCCTCTCGCGCTCGTCCGATCCCACGAAGTTCACCGAATGGCGCTATCTCGCCAACTCTGCACGCGGCCGATGGAGTGACCCTGAAAGCGAGTACCGGGTACTCTACACAGCCGATTCAGAAGTCGGTGCGTATGTCGAGGTCCTCCAAGATCTCCGTCCTCGGCAGCTGGCGCTCGATATCCTCAAGACGATTGACGACAACGGCGAGTTTGGCGATTCCATCGCCTCAGTAGAAGCAGCGGCCCGCGAGCGTCTTCGGCAATTCTATTTCACAACTCTGTTGACTGCTACCGAAGACCTGGTCGTCGATCTCGCAGCAGGTGCCTCTCGAACAGAGATCGAGGCGCGCCTTGCGGATGACCTCGGCGGTCGACCCGTGAAGATCGGCGATTTCAGTGGCGGAGACTATGATTTCACGGGGAAAGTCTCCCGGCTGGTCTTCACTGCGGTGACAGATGAGCAACGCGCATACGCCGGGCTCGCTGCCGCGAGCGCCGAGCATGCTCGTACCATTTGCTTCACGTACTATGAAAGCGGTAGAGAAACAAACGAGCTGCGCGGCTATCTCTACGGTCATACCGTGAGGCCCGCTCTGCTCGAGGACGCATATGTTCGCGCAGCGATTGACCATCTGTTGTCATAGAGTGCCGCGGCTGTTCGGACAATGTTGGATTGTCCGAACGCCTTGCCTAGATCGCGCAAGGAAGAATGTTTAGATGACCGATCCCGAACTGATACAGGCGCTAGATGGAATTAGATCCACCATGGTGTCCGTTTCGACCGGCGGTGCGCGGATCGATGACGTCAATCCGCAATTTCGGCAGTCCTACGACCTCGTCGCGGCAGAGCTCAAGCGCCGTGGAATTCCGAACAACCTACCCTACTCAGACCTTTGGGACTGGCACGGCCGATGGTCGAACGGCGACATGCCGAACTACCGATCGCGCCGGGCGTTTGTTGCCGAAGTATTCAATCCATTGGTGAAACGAATAAGCACGGGTTTCCCCGTGCAATTCGAGCCTACAGGGTGGGAGCGAGTCGATCGGACTGTATCCGAGCTGCGAGATCGCCTTGCGGCGGCGACGGTGGAAGAACAATTCCAGGCAGTCGGCTTGCTGTGCCGTGAAGCGCTGATTTCAGTGGCTCAAGCGGTCTACGTAGCAGGTCGACATCCATCACCCGATGGTGTCGTGCCGAGCTCCACCGACGCCAAGCGGCAACTTGAAGCATACATCCTAATAGAATTCGCCGGCGGAACGAATGAACACGCTCGAAAGTTCGTACGGTCCGCTCTAGATCTCTCTGTAACTCTGCAGCATAAGCGAACCGCGACAATTCGCGACGCGGCCATGTGCGTCGATGCTACAACGGCGGTGATCAACGTAATAGCCGTTGCATCGGGGCGAAGAGATCCATAGGGTTAACTTTCTCACAACCCAAGAGGAAGCACGGCCGAGACGAACGCTTGGCCGACACGGCCTTCTGGTTCTCGCTGTCCGTAAGGGTAGGTTTCGGAACTTGCGCGCCCTTGCGTTAAAGGTCAATGGCGGCAAAGCCGCGACGATGTGCACGGTCCGAACAAGGCGGATCGGACGCATGCAGGATCGCGATCCGGCAGATCCGCTGGTTTGACCGCGCCTAAGGGTCGGCCATCTGCGGACCTCGATAGCGCGGCTGCTTTCATCCTACGCATGGTCGGTATCGGCCAGAAAGCACAACATCCGATAGCGGCCCGCTGAAGCGGTGTCAATATACAAGCCGGCGCGACGAAGCACCGTGATGTCACGATAAAACGATCTTCTCGAGACGCCGAAGCAGTACCGGTAGTCTGCGATCGACACAGGTTCGTGGCGAGCGAACCGCGTCGTAAGCCAGATGAGACGTACGAGTCGGAATCCGATACCTTCGCTTGAGGCATGCGGTGGGCGCGGATAAGGACGCGCCGGGGAGATCGACGCGGACGCGTCGAATCGGGCGACTGTCATTCGGTGGGTTGCTCCATCGGGTGACCGACTCGGTCGGTGTTAACGCACCGGCCGAGTCGCTTTATCATTCGCGCAAAGCGCGTGTCAACATTATAGCATTACGTCATGCGGCAATCAACGTCGATCATCAATGTGCGAATCGCAATTCGCCGGCGACGATCCTTCAGATCGGCGCAACACGTCCGACGCGAAGGCCGCGCAGTCGCAGCCCAGCGCGAAGGAACGGACAACACATGCCAAAGGTCGGATCAATCGAGTTGAAGATCGCGCGAGTCGAGGGTTTTCGCGCCGTAGTCAGCTACCTCGATGAAACCGACGTTCGCGGTGATCGGCGGGCATGCCGACGTGCCCGTACGAGCGTGCCGCGCGCGACGCGGGGAGCGTCGCGGACTGGCGGCACGAACGTTTCGGCAACGCCTACCGGGCTTCGCCGTCCGCGTGCTAGACGGCGACGGCAACGTCGTGACCGGCGGCCGGACCCTGCTCGAAACCGTGCGCGACCCATACGACTAAATCGACCCCAATCGGTCCGGGGTCGTCCTCCTTCAGACGAGGTAGAAGTCCCGCGGGCTTTCCGCCCCGGACGCGAGCTCCCGAAACGGTCCATGCCGGGCGGGACGATATAGGCTCAATTGTGCTATACTGCTGCTCCGCTGAGTAAGCGCCCGGCACTGTCGGGAAGGGTGGGGTGTTATGTTGCTATCGCCCGAACGCGCAACGTCGATTCTGGTGCCGGTCCTCCAGCCGTGCACGGTGCTCGTCGAGAGTATATCCGGAGCGATCGGCTGTGACTATCAGCCAACGACGAACCAGCTCATCTTTGTGGAGGATGCCGGCAATGTATCGTTGCTGCACCTCTTTCGGCCGCTCGCCGGAGTGGCGAGCAAAGGCACGATGCTGCTGGACGACACGGCGACGTTCGACTTCGAAACGGGACGGCTGGGGCGGAGAAACGCCGGCGGTGACGTGTCGTGGCAGAGTGACGGTAGAGGCAAAGGCCGAATCGAGCCTATCGGTGCGGCGAAACTTGCGTACGTGGGTGCTGTTGGCTTCGATGAGCTGACAAGCGCCGCGCTCCAAGCAATGCACTACGATGAAGAGCCGCTCGGGAATGACGGTTCAGCCCAAGCCCTGCACGGCGGTATCGTCTTCGCGGTGCTGACAAATGGCGGCCACTATAGCAAGGTCGAGATCTTAGCGCTCGGGAACGCATTGCGCATTCACTGGGAGACATTTGAGCTCGCGTCCCGTTGTCAAGTCCTTGGTGCTGGCTACCACGATCCCGCCGACGTCATCGTGCATCCCGACGGCGTGACGGCCTTCGTAACGGAACGCGTCGGAAACGTTGTCCGCGTCGATCTAACGAACGCCGCTCGCTCGAACGCCGAGACGCTAGTCTCGGGCTTGGAGCGACCGCATCAGTTACAATTCGACCGCACATTCGCGCATGTCTACGTCGTCGAATCCGGCATTTCAGGCCGGTTGCTCAAGATCAACACATCGACGGGAGCGTTAGAGACAGTAGCGGAGGGCCTCGAGCACGCTGCCGGACTCGTTGTATCCGACGACGACCGTTGCGCCTACGTTTCGGAAGAGACGGCGGCCGGCGGGCGAATCCGAAAGTTCTTGATAACCGAGGGCCTCAGCGGCGGTGCTCCGGTCGCCGTGGGTCTCACCGCGCCGTACATGATGGCTTGGGCTGATGCAACACGCGAGCGCATCGTGCTGTGCGAACGCGATCCGGCGAATTGTCTCGCTGTTGTGGACGTTCGTCACCAGAACGCTGTCGTTCGGCCGGCAATCCAGCTGGGCTCCCGCCCGAGTGCGGTTGTGCCACTTCGGCTGGGTCGCGTCGTAATTACGTGCGAGTCCGAGATCGATCAAGCCGAGCTCGGGATGCCGACCTCAGGCGGGCCGTTCGTCAAGGGAGTCGGCAACGTACGCCTTGACCAGATCGTCGACGGCTTCGCGGACACTTCCGCAGACCCGTCGTATGCCTTCCAGGCCCGTCGAGAGCCATTTTGCGGGACGTTAGCCCTTCGAATCAATCACGCCGCTGCGTTCCGCGAGGGAGCACGGTCATACCGTGTGCTCGTCGACGGAGTGCCAGTTGACGCCACTTGGGACGACGCGCGGTGGAATCCGACGACTTCAGAGTACGAGCCGCAAAAGGTCTCGCCTGAAGGCGATATCGGATATCCCGTACGGGACCCCGCCGAGGCGCCACTGTGGGCGGGCACCGACGTCGCGGTTCGCATAGACTCTCGGCGTTATGAGAACGGTCGGCATACGATCGACGTGCAGTTCAGAAGCGTACACGGCGCACTGGTCCCAATTGGCACGTCCTGCATCGTGCGCCTCGAAAACCGTCCGGCGGTACCGAGCGGCGAAACGCCGAGCGTCTATACGGCGCGTCTCCTTCGCGAAGAGTTCCGCATCGATCCGCAGCCGCGGGTGGACCAGCTCCACAGCGCGGGCACTGCTTACGACGCCGGCGAGCTGCAGCGAGATCTGCTGAGACTGATCGCCGTCGACGCAGGCGCAAGTCCGTCTTCCGACAATCCCATTGGGCAGCTTGTCTCGGGGCCTCTGCCCGAGTGCTGGCCGATTTTGGTTCCGATAGGCCGCAATGCGTGGGCGCTACTGGTGTTGGACGACCGGATCGAGCCCAGGGCGACGACTGTTGAGGTGTCTCGACTGCATCGTTTCATCGAGCTGCTACCGGAAGAAATCGTGGCCGATATCTTGCCGGCAGCCAGTAAGGGTGCTCTTCTAAGCATGATCGAGGAAGTGTCTCAAAGCGACCTCTTGCCGCCCCTCGCGATCGTAGCAGCGCGACGGCCACGTATGGTCTTGACGCTCGCGACGGGCGGTGAGTTGACCTGCGGTGACGAGTTCGTGACCGTCGGGGCGCCCGTTGTTCGAGACGGAGTGCTGGGCTTCATCACCGTTGCTCACGCGCTAAGCGACACCGGTGCCTCGTACCAGCGCAATGGTGGCGAATACCCGTCACACAAAGGCAAAGTCGATAGGACGTGGGACACTGCTTGGTTCCCGCTGTTAATCGACGACGATTTCCGATACCCGGCGTGGGTTAACCAGCCCACTGTCTCGCACGATGCGCCACGCCGCGATCAACGGTGCCGCTTCAGCGGTGCGACCACTACGGATAGATTCACGGCCGTCGATTCGATCGATCCGCTAATTCCGAAGTTGCATAAGAAGTTCCTAGCGCGGGTATACACGCCGCCGTGCACCGAGGAGGGCGACTCTGGCGCCATCCTGTGGGCCGCAGACGAAGGAAGGCCGATCGGCGCGGCGCTCGGGATGGCTCAAGGACGCACGGCGGAGGGGGAGGAGATAGGATTTTCCGTGTGGATCTGGATTCCGGGCATCCTTGGCGCGCTGAACGGCGTGCTCGCCACGATGGAAGATTTGGCCAAGGTCAACGCGCGGCTCAAGAAACCGCGGGAAGAGGAAGAAGAGCAGTGACGAAGTTCCCTGGATGACGCCGGGGAAGCTGGCAGAAGAGTTCGCCCGTGACCTTCCTGATGCACGAAAAAATTGGGAAGCGTCCGCGCTGATCGCGTTCACTGAACTCCAATCGTCGAACCCGGCGCTATTTGGCAAGCTGGCGACGATGCACGTGAACCCGTACACGCTGCAGCACGAGCTGGTGCGGCGCGCGCTCTTTAGTCCAGCGGTCGTCATGGATTGCTTTGGCTTGGATGTCGCGCAGCTTGCTTCGGCGCATCGCACAGTCGCGGAGATCGCCGAGCCGCACGTCTCCGTAGGCGTCGTGCTGGCCCGCGGTTTGCCGACCCCGCGACGCGTGCTCGCCGACGAGCTGATGATTGATCGGTGGACGTTTGTCATTGACCGGCTCGTTCGGCAGGACATCTCCGATGATGACATGTCGACTATCCTCTTGCAGCTTCTCGACACGCACATTCTCGACCACCTTCCCGTGCCGTTGGTCGGTATCGCGCTCCCAAAGATGATCGAACCTTCACGGCCGGCGTCCCCACCCATTCGCCGTCGCGGTGAACCGGCGTGAATTCCCGGAGGCACTGACGATGTCACTGCGTGCGCAAGTCGATGAATTCGTTGACGGAAAGTTTCCGGTAGCGCCAGAGCCAGGCGTAGCTCAAACGCACGGCCTGATAGAGACGTCCGGAACGAAGTCGACGCGCGCGCGTAAGACAGCCCGCGCGAAGAGTTCACAGGCAGTCGATCAGGTCATGAAATACATCCCTACGGAGGTCCTTGCGGCCTACGTCCCCCTCGTTGCGCTGGCAACTCCAGCAAACGGTCCGGGCGATGTAGCAACTACGCGCGCTCTCTGGGTGCTTTTCGCGGTCTTTCTTGTCTGCACACCGCTGGCGATCTGGCTTCTCGCGCTGGCAGAATATCGGCGCAGAATCCCACGCGCGGACCGGCCGACAAAGCGCTTCGAGATCCCGCTCTTTGACATGATCGCAGGCTTCGTTGCATTCGCCACATGGGCAGCGGCCTTGCCCAATACCGTGTTTCAGACCGTCGACGAATTCAAAATCTGGATGGGAACCGGTGCGGTCATCGTAGTGCTCTTCCTCCTCAATATCATCTCGGGCGTGGTCAAAGCGGACTCTCCGAAGCCAGCAAATGCCGGGCCGACTGGCTGATGCGCCCTGAGGCTCGCGGGTCGCGACCGCAGCGAGCAGCGGAGTTTCTCTGGCGACAGCAAGCAATCTGGGAAGCTGCGATAGCTCGGCTGGGTATTTCACGTTATTAGCTTAAACTGAGATAAGATCATTGCTTATTTAAGTTTGCTGAAGTAAGCTGGGATACAGGATGGGCGCGTTTAAGGATCGAGTCTGGGAGCCACGGTTCACGTCGGGGGGCTTGTCGCGCAGCCAGAACCGGTCTGCGACCTACCGAGCGTATATCCCCGACCCGTTGGCCGGCCGGGAGTTCACCTTCGAGGCGGCGGCCGCCGCGGACGTAGCGGACGCGGAGCGCAACATCGCGCAACTAGACCTTGAATCCCGGGCCCTGGCGAATACCGAGGCGCTCGCGCGGATCTTGCTCCGAGCCGAGGCGGTTGCGTCATCGAGGATCGAGGGCCTGACAGTTTCGGCGCAACGGCTCCTCCGGGCCGATGTTGCGCGAGCCGAAGGCGATCAGATCACCGACGCGACGGCGGTCGAAGTGCTCGCGAACGTCGACGCGATGACATACGCCACTGAGAGTCCGGAGCTGGAGATCAGCGTCGACCGGATTCTTGAGTTCCACCGCAGGCTCCTGACGCCGACACGTCTCGCGCCGCACGCCGGTCGTATTCGTACGGCGCAAAACTGGATAGGGGGAACGTCGTACAATCCTTTCGGCGCAGCGTTCGTCCCCCCGCCACCGGAAGACGTCCCGGACCTGCTCGACGATCTCTGCAAGTTCTGTAACGACGACCTGCTTCCAGCGGTCGCGCAAGCCGCGATCGCGCACGCACAGTTTGAGACGATCCATCCCTTCGTTGACGGAAACGGCCGGACGGGACGCGCGCTCATACATATGATCCTGAGACGTCGTGGACTCGTGACGCGAACGCTCGTTCCTGTGTCGCTGATCCTCGCGACGCACGCCCAAGACTACGTCGCCGCATTACAGTCAGCGCGTTACGAGGGCCCGCCCGATTCACCGCAGGCGCTGAAGTCGACGAACGAGTGGGTCGGCCTGTTTGCCGGCGCATGCTCGCGGGCGGTGGCCGACGCGGAGTCCTTTGAGCGGCGAGTCGAGGCGCTTCGGATGGAATGGCGTGCTCGGCTCGGATCGATGCGCGCGGACGCGTCCGCACTGGCTTTGCTAGACCGGCTTCCCGCGACCCCGATCGTGACAGTGCGCAGCGTCCAACAGGCGCTGGGTGTGTCATATAATGCGGCGAACAGTGCGATCACCGCGTTGGAATCGGCCGGGATCCTCACAAAAACGCGCGCTGGACGTCGGAATCGTGCATTCGAGGCGCGCGAGCTCGTGGACGCGTTAACCGATCTCGAACGGCAGATGGCTAGTCCGGACAGCGACACGAGGATCTCGGAGCCAGTCCGAGAGGTCCCACCGACGCCGGAGCGGCGAACTGAGGCGAGCCGGCCACTCCGGTCGTAAGGAACTACCCCCGGTCCGTAGCCACTAGACCCGGACCTCGACCACGGAAGCCAGGTTTCGGGTGGGCTCACTGCTTCGCGCGCTACGGCGCCGCGACAGCGCATTATCGATGGAGTGATGCCGGGCTGTGCCGCATCATCGCATCTTCGCGCCGGCCCCTCGTCGAGGCTGCCAGACAAACGCGCGCTGGACGTCGGAATCGTGCATTCGAGGCGCGCGAGCTCGTGGACGCGTTCACCGATCTCGAACGGCAGATGGCCAGTCCCGACCGCCGACACGAGGATTTCAGAGCCAGTCTGTGGGGAGATCTGATAGCGACGTGGCATGTCGCAACGGCGCGCTCTGGGGCGACAATTCTTAGATTTGGCGCACCTACTTGGTTTTAGAACTTTTCCGCAACAGCGCTGATCAGTTAGCCCGGATACAAAGGTCTCATACCAAGCGCGTAAACATCGTTGACCCCAAGCCTGCATCGGGTTGCTCAGTCACGCACCACGATGCCCCGGTCCCGAATGCTTGGAAGAAGGTCTTCTTGCCTATCTGTCCAACCAAGGATCGCCTAGCAGGATACCCCTTGCTTCAATGCGGTTCCCTCACCGGGGAGAGGAAAAATGAGCATGACAATCAGGATTGGTCTTGTCGCAGCAATTCGTCGCTTAATCATCGCGACGGTCGTTCTCACTTTGTGTCTCGTTATGGTTGGCGTGCCGACATCAGCGAATGGCATCGTCGACCCGCAGCATCGATACACCCCCTTAGAGCTTGCTGACATGTCACGCGCGCAACTTGCTGAGCTAGTCTTAACGCTCCAGAAACAGCCGGCGGCTGTCGTTGCGGAACAGACAACGCCAGCGGTACCGTCGTCGCCGTTGCCGCAACACCGTACGTCGCGCACGCTTCTAATCGCGGGAGCGGCGCTCGGTAGCGTCCTCTTGCTGTCATCGATGCATTCGCATCCGAGCTTCGGCTCGTCGTCGCCTTCGATGAGTCTGGCAAGCGCGCGTCGTGCTCCACTTGCTGCGACGACGACGTGCAATCCCGCGACAACGCTCGGATGCGGCGTAAACATCACTTCTGCCACATGCTCGACAGTGCAGGGCCTCGGTGGCCTCATTTCTGCGGGGCTCACGACTTATGCTGCGCAAAACGCTTCTGGGCACACGCAGCCTGTCGGTCAAGTGGCTACTGCGCCATCCGGTACGGTGGCTGGTCCCGGCGGCACGACGCTCACTACTAGCGGGACAGTTACTTACCTAGCCGCTACGCCGGCGTCGGCGACTCAGGCGCCGACGGTAGCAACCGCCCAGGGCGGAGCCGGCACCACCGGTACAATATGGACATCGGTGGCGAACTTTGCGGTGTCGACCTCTAGCTTGTGGATCGGGTGCAACAATCAGGTTAACAACAACGGGACCTCAACAGTGTCGACGTCGACCTCTTCGATTCGTCGATAACACTGTCCGTTATCCCGCGGCAGCCGTTCGCACTAGGACGAAGGAACCTCGGCTGTCGCGGGTCTCCCGTTTTTCGCGAACATCCCTGGCTGATGTACGCGCGCTAGGGCCCAAACGCGCTCAGATTGCATCGAAGAGTCAGATTGGGCATTCGTCGGCCTCAGTGATGTGAGGTAGCCGAGAGGTCGACGTTTGGCGGCGGACCAGCCGCGCCCGTGCCCGTCGTGGACGGGGGTTTTTCGTCTTATCGTTCGGGCCGTCGGCGATTAATGGTTCGGGAGCCGCCAGGACAACATGGCGAAGCTTGCTGATCGAGGCGGATCTCCGTGGCAACGGGTGCACATGTAGCGCGGCAACTATATTGTGTGTCCGAGCTCTCTGTGATCACCGTGCGGGTGTGTTGCCGGATGTCGACCCGCAGCTCGCGCCGACCCTCAAGGTCCGATGCCTCTTAGTCGCGCGGCGTCCAGACCAAATGCCGCAGCGCCCGTGTGCAAGTGGCTACCTTGGCTCGACCCGCATTAGGAGCGCCCATTACGCTCCGCACGGCTGCCTGCGGTCGCAAGGAACTACCCCCGGCCCATAGCCAAGAAACTCGCACCTCAGCCCACAGAAGGCAGGTTTCGGGTGGACCTCACCGCTTCTCGCGCCACCGCGCCGCAACAGCGCACTATCATAGCCCACTACGAGCGCGTCGCGCCGCTCATCGCGCACAACTTCCCCCACGTCCCGCTCGTCTTCTCGTACTATCCGCGCGGCCTCGGGACGGAGCCGACGTTCTCGTCGAACCACGACGAGCTGCCGAAGACCGTCCCGCACATCACCGCGACGACGTCGAGCGGCAGCCACGTCTACCCCGGCTGCGCCGCCAACACGATCCTCTACTTCGTGCACACCGGCGCGGTCGGCGTGCACTCGTGGACGCCCGCTCCGAGCGACCCCGACGCAGTCGGCTTCGCCCGCATCCTGCTCAAGCCGATCGCCGGCGGCACGCAGCAGCAGCTCCGCGAGGCGCTGCTCGCCTGCCGCTCCGCGCTCAGCACGCACGCGCTCGACGCGATCCCGCTCTACGAAGGCCCGGACGCCGCGCTCTTCATCCCCTTCGCCGACGCCCCGCCGTACGAACCCGTCCGCACCTGGTTGAAGAATCTGATCGAGCTGGCGATCGCGCAACACGAGCAGCTGCTCGTCCCGCGAGCGAAGCCACACGAGCAGCGCACCGCGCCGCGGATCGAAGTCACCGTCAGCTCCAACGCGCCCGGCCAGCACAGCCGCCTCCCCTACGCGCTCACCGGCGAGCCCGACCTGCCGATGGTCACGCCGTTCGACTGGTCGGAACTCGACACGCTCCACAACGGCGCGGTCACCGCGACCAACGCGTCCGATCGCATCGCCGCAAAAGGCGATCTCTTCGCGACGCTCACGGCGCAACTCGCGCATCAACGCTTCGCCGACGTTCACGACGCCTGACGCGCCGGCGAGTGGAACACCCAGCGTACCGCGTCCTCGATCCGGACCGCCTGCGGCGCCTGACCCAACGCGCCGCCATCCGTCCGCATCAAGGCGACGCGAAGGACCAGCGCGGGCACATCATCGACGCGTCGCTCGTCGTGCTCGCCGACGGTCACCCGCGCACCGGCGATGAGATCTGGACGCAGGCGCGCCGCCGTCACCTCTTGGCGCACACGCAGCAGAAAGACGTCTACGTCGCGCTGGTCGGCTACATCGAGCGCCACAGCGGCGCAGGCCGCTGGTGCGCGATCGTCCAGGACCTCGATCGGCGCTTCCGTCTGAACCACCCGATCGACGACTGGCCCGATCCGAAGCACGCGCTTCCGACGCGCAAGCCGGTCGCAGAAGCAGAAGCGATCCGCCACGAGCTCGCCAAGACGCAGCGCGGTGACGACGCGACCGCCTACGAGCTCGCCGTCTGCCGCGCGTTCGAAGCCCTCGGATTCGTCGTCCAGCACATCGGCGGGCACGGCGCGCCCGACAGCATGATCGACGCCCCGCTCGGCCCACTCGCCTACCGCGTACAGGTCGAGTGCAAACGCGCAAAAATCCATTGGGTGCTCGATCCGGACCCGGCGGAAGCCGCCCACTACCGCGAACGCTTGGGCGCAAAATACTCCGCGATGGTCGGCCCCGCATTCGAGCAGGGTGTCAACCTGCGCGACGAGCTGCTCGCGCACGGCGTGAGCTGCTGGACCAGCGAAGACCTCGAGCAGTGCCTAGATAACGCCTACGACCCAGTCGAAATGGAGGCACTCTTCACGCCGGGCTTCACCCGCCAACACATCGACGACGTCCTCTGGGAGCGATCGCACGGAGCGCCAAAACGCACCGCCGTCGTCTGCGACCTGCTCCGCGAAAGTGCCGCCCGCGTCCAACTCCCGTCGCGCGCAAATCCAACCGACGCACCACGCCTAGACATAAACGCCGCGCTCCTCCTCGTCGACGGCGCCCTTATCGCCCTCGGCGCCCACGTCCCTTGCACCCACGCCGACATCGAAGCCGCCTTCCGCCACCTCACCGACCCTCTCGTCGGAGAAGCCGTCTACACCGACGCCACGCAAGCCGCAATCGTCTTCCGGCGGACAAACGCCCCGTGAAAGCTTCAAAGGTCTTCGCTAGCCAAGCATAGCATAGTAACCTCACCACGTAGCAAGGTCGGTACGACGGCGAATCGCCCTGAATGCGACGGCCGCCGTCCCGTGCAAACGCGGGGGGTAGGGGAGCCGGTGTGAGTGGGCAGGCGGAGGCGCTGCGCCTTCGCTTCGCCGAAGCGAAGGCTGCGTTCCGGCGATTCTGGTGGACGCGGTTGACGCGGATCGGCCGTGTGATCGCCATAAACCTCGTGCTCGGGCTTGCCGCGTGGGGGCTGCTCGCGCTGGCACATGGCGAGCGGCCCCTCGAGAACGCGCGCGACGGTCTCTTGCGCTGGGAGCTAGGCCTTTTTTCGGGTACTGCCGCACCGAGCGAGATCGCCCTCATCGACATCGACGACGAAGCGTATTTCCGCTGGGGTTCCCCGCTCGTCACGCCCCGCGACAAGCTTTGCCGTCTGATCGACTTCGCGATCCGGGCTCGTGCAAGCGTAGTGGTCGTGGATGTCGATCTGACGTCACGAGACCCGGAGGCGGCAGGGCCAGGGCGCGCCGTGACCTGCGACTCGCGCGATGTACCCGACCGGCACGCGCGGGTCTCGGCTGACGACGTGATCAGGAGCTATCTCGCCGACTACATGCGGCACTGTCGCGTGGGCGGGACGCGATGCATCCCGGTCATTTTCGCGGTCACCCCGGTGGTCCGGGCGTGGACATCGAACGATGCTGAGACCCGGCGCCCCGTCCTTTCGCTGCATCCGTCATTTCTCGATGCGGAGATAGCTCGTGGGCCACCAGCATTTCTCGGCAGCGATTCGCTGGGTCAGGACCCGGATGGTGTGATGCGCCGTTGGCGTCCATTCGATCCGGTCTGCTTACCGCGACCGACCGCGTTACTGTCGGTCCCGCTACTCGCCGTCGCCGCATACGAGCGGCGTAATCTCGCCGCGCTGCAAGCCCAAGCGACGCAGACGCTGGCGCCGATCTGCCCGGGACCGCGTGCGAGCGCTGGCTACGGCGAAGATCCGCGGCTTCCTATGGTGCTCGATGTCGGCTATCCGCTCGAGATCACCGCCACTGCTCGCGAGCGACAGTTCTTGTATCGAATCGGTTGGAGCGAGATCGAGCACGCGGCGCTTCCGTTGCGCATCCCAGCCGCTGCGATCACCGACGTCGATCCTTCGAGCCGCTTTCGAAACGCCGCACTGGCCGGAACGATCGTCGTCATCGGCGGCACTGGCCCCGACCAGCCGGACTTCCATCGAACGCCCATCGGCCTGATGCCGGGGAGCGTCGTGCTACTGAACGCGATCAATGCTGTGCTGCACAACGATCGCGTGAAGGCGCCGTCATTGCTTTCGCAGGGCCTGTTCGAGCTCGCGACGATCATCGTCGTAGCGGTACTGTTCGCATACCGCCATGCGTTCGTTGCGGTCGCGCTCTCGATCGCTCTGGTCGCCGTCGCTGGCCTCACCGTCGGCGTCGCGCTGCTCGACTCCGGGTCGTGGATTGATCCGATCGCGCCGGTTCTGGGCATCGGCTCCCACCAAGTCTTCTCAAAGCTATTCGCGCGGATCGAGGGCCTTACCGAACGCCAGGACTCACCGCAGTTCCCAAGCGGCGAAACGGAGGACGTCCAATGAACGGCGGGCCTGTCCTGGTGCTCTTTTTCACGTCCGTGCTTGGCAGCGCTGCGTTGGGCGCACCTACGACCAGCTGGCGCCACATCGCATGGTTCAACGGCCTGCCCCGATCGTACCAGGTGCTGCAGGGCGGCAAGCAGGCGGTGCCACGGATGGGCTTGGACCTCGCGCCAGGCGACTGCGTGAAGATCGTGGAGCGCTTGAACGCGGACCCTGCGGATTCAATCAACTACATGCTGTTGGCGATCGACGGCCGTGAGATACGCGTCGACGAAAAGATGCCATCATATTGCGTAGGCCCGAAGACGCGAGTTGCTCCGTCGTTGATCGCAGTCGCGCATGCGTTCGAATCACTGGGCGAACTCTTCACGCGGGCCCACTACGACCTTTTTACCGAGCGGACGCAGCCGGTGAGGTCGCGCGGCCGCACGGTACCGCCGGCCGCGATCCCGCTGTTGAGGGGCGGTCGTGCGGTGCTAGTCGGTGGCTCACGCTCGATCGAAATCGGCTGGACGAGCGGTATTGCACCTTTCGACGTTTCGCTGTATCGAAGCGGAGTCGCAGACGCGCTCGACGTGCGGCGCGGCGTCCACGAGCGCCGAGCGCGTTTCGCCGAGGTTCATTTCGAGCCGGGCCGGTATCGGATTGAGATTCGCGACGCGGCCAGGCGCAACGTCGCGGAACGTTTCGCCGTCGTACCGGGATCTTCGCTGCCGCGTCCTCCGCCCGTGATCCGTGCAGCGCTCGCGGAGCCATCGCTGCGAGGCGTCGAACGCGTACTGATCGAGGCCGGGTGGCTGGCGAACGCGGGTCCCGCGTGGCGTCTAGAGGCGTACCAGCGCGCCACGAGCGCCGCTCCCAATTCCGCGCCCGCGCGAGCGCTCGCCTTCGAGCTCAACGGCGCATGAGACACGTGCAAGCGAGCGCCTCGAATTTGCTGTTTCGATGAGAGAGAGGCAATACAGATGAGCAGATCTTGGGCTTTGACACTGACGCTGCTCGTATCGTTGATCGTCGTTATCTGTCCAGTGTACTCTCAGCAGTCGTCGTCGGTCGATCAGCAGATTGCGAAAGGGCAAGCAGCATTCGATAAACATGACTATAAAACCGCAATCTCCTTGTGGGAGCAGGCCCTCGCTCAGTTGCGAAGGGCTGATGTCAAGCGGCGTGCCGGTGACCTCGCCTTTAATATTGGCGTCGCAAATTACTATTTCGGTGATTCCGCGAAGGCCCTGGTCGCATTCAAAGAAGCTCTCGCGGTCGCTCGCAAAAGCAAGAATCGACCCAATGAAGCGAACGCCCTCGCTAAAATCGGAGTTGTCGAAAGGAATCTCGGACGCTACGACGACGCGCTACGTTCGCTTCGACAGGCGCTGAAGATCCACCGCGCGATCAACAGCCGGCTTGCGGAGGCGGACGATCTCAACAGCATCGGCAACATCGAGGATAGGCTGGGGCGCTACGGCGACGCGCTGGCCTCGTTTCGGCAGGCGCTACTGATTCATCGTGAGGTCAAGAACCGGCTCGGAGAAGCGGACGTCCTCGGCAACATCGGCAACGTCGAAGAGGAGCTCGCGCGCTACGACGACTCGCTACGTTCGCAACGACAGGCGCTGAAGATCCATCGCGAGATCAAGAACCGGCTCGGAGTAGGAAACGATCTGGGCAACATCGGCATCGTCGAACTGGACCTCGGGCGTTACGACGATGCGCTACGCTCGAATCGACAGGCGCTGGCGATCCATCGCGAGATGAAGAACCGGCCTCAAGAAGCGATCCAACTGGGCAACATCGGCAATGTCGAAGAGGGCCTCGGACGCTACGACGACGCGTTGAGAGTGTATCAGGAGGCGCGGGCGATCTTTGGGGCGACAATGAACCCGCAAGGAGAGGCCGATGTACTCGCCAACATCGGCAACGTCGAAGTAGACCTCGGACGCTATGACGACGCGCTGAGCGCGTATGAGCAGGCGCTTGTGATTCATCGTAAGATCAAGAGCCGGCTCGGTGAAGCGGCTGGCCTCGGCAACATCGGCAATGTCGAATACCGCGTTGGACGATACGCCGAGGCGTTGCGCTCATTGAAGCAGGCGCTGACGATCAACCAAGAGCTCAAGGACCGCCTCGGAGAAGCGAACAACCGCACCGCTATCGGCACCGTCGAGGAGGACCTTGGACGCTACGACGACGCGCTACGTTCGCTTCAACAGGCGTTGAAGATCCATCGCCAGATCAAGAGCCGACCTGGGGAAGCGGAGGACCTCGACAACATCGGCATCGTCGAAGAGGATCTTAAGCGCTACGACGAGGCGCTAGGTTCGTATCAGCGGGCGCTGGCGATCGATCGGGAGATCAAGGACCCGCGAGGAGAAGCGAACGCTCTTGGCAATATCGGCAACGTCGAAATACTTCTTTCTCGCTATGAGGACGCGCTTCGGTTCGCTCACGACGGCGTCGCCTTAGATCGCCAACTTCCCAATCCGGAAGGTTTGTGGCGCGCGCTGCGTATCGTGGCGTCTGCGGAGGCGCACCTGAACCGTCACGACGCTGCCGTCGCCGACTACGACGCTGCCCTCGATCAAATCGAGAAGCTTCGCGCGGGACTCGCCCAGACCAAGCGTTCTTCCTTTTTCTCCAACAAGCTCTTCGCCTACGATGAATACATCGCCTATTTGCAAAAGCTGAATCGACGGTTCCCCAGCGAGGGCTACGATCGCAAAGCACTGGAAGTGCTCGAACGCAAGGAAGCACGTGCCGTACTCGAGGAGATCGCCGGAAGTGCGGCGCGGCGCTTTCGGGGAGTCCCGCCCGAGGTCATCGCTCAGGACAAGGCGACCCAAGCTGCAGTTGAGGCAGCGCGACAACGCTTAGCCAAGTTCTACGGCGCTGCACCAGCCGTCGCCGCAGCTCGAGCGGCGCTCAATACCGCGACCGCCCACCGCGCGGCGTTCGAGAAAGCGTTGCGGCCCCAATACCCCGCGTATTACGCGCTGCTCTATCCCAAGCCGATCACACTTAGGGAACTGCAGAACGTGCTGGGTGCCGATGAGGCGCTGCTGGCCTACGACGCCGTGGCTGGCGAGAGTGTTCTCTTCGTCGTCACGCGCGACGGCCTCGCGATGGTTCCGCTGCAAGGGAGCGCCGTTCTCGCGAAAGCCGTCGAGCGGGTCCACGAACACATCGACGACATGCTTGCCCACACCAGTGTACCGAAACTGGAGCGTGATGCTGCGGCCGATCTCCCGAGGTTTGCTGCTGACAGCTACGCGCTCTATCGGCAGCTGATCCCGGCCGCCGCAGCTCCACTTATTGCAAAAAAGCACCTGATCATCATCCCGTCGGGCCCCCTCTATAACGTTTCGTGGGAAGCCCTCGTAACGAAGGGTCCCGCTACAGCATCGCGCTATCTTCTCGAAGATCACGCGATCTCGTACACGCCTTCCGGCTCCCTGCTCGCACTCGTACGAAAGACCGAACACAGCGACCGTCAGCGCGCACCGCTGCTGGCCTTTGCCAATCCGGCGTTCGGGGACGCGGCAGCTGGTGGGACGCCCAGTGGAAGTTATGCGGCCCTTCTGTACAAGGCCCTACGCACCGCTAGCGGCGGCCCCTTTGACGACTTGAAAGGAGCCGCAGACGAGGCTAGAGGCGTGCGGGATGCGTTGCATGCTCCTGCCGACAGCGTGATTACGGGTGAGGAGGCGACCAAGGCGCGTCTCTTTGCCCTCAACGCTTCGCATCAACTCGCGACGTACCGCTATCTACTCTTTGCGACGCACGCGGTCTTGACACACGAAGTCAAGGGAGTGGATCAGCCGGCCTTGGTTCTGGCGCATCCCGACAGGGACGGCTTCGTCACGATGGCCGACGTCTTTGGCCTTTCGCTTGATGCCGACTTCGTCGCGCTCTCGGCCTGTAACACGGCTCGGGGTACAGGGAATCCCGGTGAGGGCATCAGCGGTTTGACCCGGGCCTTCCTCTATGCCGGAACGCCGGCGATCTCGGTGACCTTGTGGGAAGTCGTTGACGAGGCCGCTCCGCAGATCTCGCCGCCGTTCTTTGCGGCGATGAGTGCCGGCGTGTCCCCGGCCGAAGCGCTTCGGCAGGCAAAGCTCAAGATGCTAAAATCATCTCAAGCTCGGTTTCGCCACCCCTACGCCTGGGCCCCGAGCGTGATCTTCGGCGATGGGCGATAGCTCGGTAAGGACAGAAGGGCTCGCTCGCTTGGTCGCTACCTCAGGCCTCGACGGCCCTGGCGCCAGTACTGCCGAACGGGGGGCGGCCGCTGAGCGGCGAACGAAGATTAGCAGTCGTTGCGTCGACTAGGCGCCACGTCGTTGGAGGATCCAATGATGAAACCGGGTGAGGCTCCCAAGAGCATACCGTCCAGCGAGAAGAAACGACTTCTTGCCACCGATGTTGAGATTCAGCGCCGTGTCGTCGAAAGTCGAGCAGGCTCGGACTCGCGAGCCGTTGCGCAGAACAGGCAGAATCAGCAGAACTATCAGAACAACTGATACGTAGCGGTTAACCGTGGGTGCAGTCGAAACCGCGATCCACTCCGAGAGGGCTGCGCTGCAGCGAATTCTCGGGCCGTTGACGCTCGGCGCGTTTTTTGCTGAGATATGGGAAAAAAGCCCCACGCTCATCCGGCACGCGGGCGCCCATGCTTTCGACGACATCATCACGGTCGCCCAGCTTGATGCCTTCCTAAGTCGCTCAGATATTAGGAATCCGACTCTACGAATGGTTCGCGATGGCGCCGAACTTCCTCTCGAAGAGTATACGCGCGAGCTGAAACTCGGAGCGCACGTCTCGCGCGACCTGATCGACAACGAGAAATTATTTACTCTGTTCCAAGGGGGCGGCACGATTGTTCTCCAGTTTCTTCAGAACAATATTGCGAGTTTCGGCCATTTTTCGAACGCTCTAGAAAATGATCTCGGCTGCAACGTCCATGGCAGTTGCTTCATTACGCCGCCTGAGGCTCAGGGCTTTACTGCTCACTATGATACGTACAGCTTCTTCGTCATACAAATCCGCGGCACGAAGCGCTGGAAGCTCTACAATCGCACGGCTCTTGCACCAATTCGAGAGGATCGTGACTCAGACTTCCCGTGGATCGCGTGTGACCCAATCCAAGAGTATACACTGGAAGCTGGCGACGTCTTGTATGTGCCGAGAGGGTATTTTCATGAAGCTGCCACCACATCGGATCCCTCAATCCATTTGACCCTCGGGCTCTTTGTCCCGACGTGGATTGACGTCATAAGGGCTGCGCTGAACGACTTGTATGCGGTACCTGAGATGCGAGAGAATCCATCATTTTGTCGAACAGACGGCGGATACGACGTGGCAGAGGCGGAGCTCTCTGCAATAAGAAGGGTGATCGGAACGCGCCTCGATCTACGAGTAGGCCTCGAGCGCATCAGCGAACAGCAGCGGGCACGCCGAGTGGACACGAGGCAGAACCGACTTAGTGATTCGCTCGCGGCGCCTGGAATTGATGCGCTAACGGCACTGTGCATACAACCATTGCTCTCAAATCTACTGAGCGTCACCACAACAAACGATGCGATCGTTCTTGATTTCGTCGACAAGAGACTGCGCTATCCCGCATACGTCGAACCCTCGATCCGGCAGATGCTCTCTCGTGATAGATTCACTCCGCTTGACGTAGCTGGCGAATTGGACGTTGATTCGTGCGTCACGCTGTGCCGCCAGCTACTTCACGAGGGATTCCTGACAGCTCAATAGCTGAAAGAAAGACAGAAAACGCCTTGTGGGCGCCCTGCTTCGGGGCGTCGCGCTCGCTCGTCCGGGTCGTCCGTCGCGTGCGGTCCGGCGGCCAGCTCGGCCAGCGTTCACCGCCGCAATCGTCACGCACCTCGAATGCACGATTCCGACGGCCAGCGCGCGTTTTCGTGCGGATCGGCCGATTCGAATGCGGTGAGCTCGGAGCCAGTCCGGGAGGGCACCGTTCGCCGCATCGAATGCAGTCCCGACGACTTCAGAGCGGTGAGCGCGACGACACCCGCATCGTCCTGCGGCAGCTGTCGAAGGGCGCCCTTTAGCGGATGACGAGCTGCTGAAGGTCGACTGTGGTGGAAGGCCAGCTGTCGGGGCGGACGACGCCGCTTGGGCCGAGGAAGTAATAGTTGCCGCCGGCCTTGGCCTCATAGGTGTGGCCCTGACCATCACTTAGGCGTGACGTACCGGAAAGCAGATAGCCGACGGACTCGCTGCGGCGGTCGGCGGCGGCCATCCGATCCCAAGAAGCCTGCTGCGCGTTCTGCGCTTCGGAGTGCATTTGCGCGAGAGTGCGGCGCGTGATCTCCGCGTTGATGCGTTGCGTCTGCTCCCACCAAACGGGATCGATGTGCATCGACGCCTGCATCACGCCGGTGAGGCGAGCGAGGGTTCCGAACCGTTCGGGCGGACCCCAGAAGCTCTTGATGTCGGAGCTGAGTGTGCCCACGATGAAGTTTTGGCCTTCAACCGCGCGGAACAACGTGGTCTTCACCACGACCGCGCCGCTGATCGGCGTGATGCGCGAAAGCGAAGCTCCTCCACGGAGCACTGAACGCGGAGACCAAAGGAAGCCGGGATGGCTTCGGCGCGACGTGCGAGGTCGTCGCGCCTGGTAGCAGCGAGCTGCATCCCGGAGAGACCGAGGTCGCGGGCGAGCACGTCGCGCAGGTACAACGCTGCGACCTGCTCGGCTGTGCTCGCCGGACAGAACTGCATGGTGCCTTGCGCCGGCGGCAAGCCGTTCATGCCTGGTCCGGGCACCGTGCATTGCCCGAGGCGCGAATCTCCGAGGCGAACGCCGGAGACACCGTCGGGGCTGAGCGCCTCTACGCCGCTCGTGTAATGCGTCGCGTCCAGCCGATGGATGCCGCCGTGAATCTGCCAGCCGGCGGGTACGCTCAACACGAACGCGCGCTCGTTCGGCTCACGCCAACTCCGCAATGGAGGCAGTGCAGCCGCAGCGCCGGCGCCGGAACGCGAGGCTACGCGTTTGCCCGGCTGGTACGCAAAGCTTCGCAGCACTGCCATGACGTGCGGCCACTCGCGTGCGAAGGCGTTGGCCGGAACGACCGCTCCGTAGAGCATGCCGACGCCGGGGCTCGTTTCCGCGCACAGCGTGGCGCCGCGACCGGCTCCGTTGCCGATAAGAAAGCGCGCGACCGCCACGCGGGGCCCGGTGCGAGCGATTTGCAGATCACTCAGCGCGGCGGTACCGAATTGCGGGCTCGTGAGTGACTGATGCGACATGTTCGCGCAGTCGGAGGTGCGGTGGATGATGGGGCGCACGAACGCGTACTCGCGTGAATCAGGGCTGGCGAAGACGATCTGCCCGGCCCCGGACGGCACGGCCCGCCACCCGGGAGGAAGATTCACGCGAAAGCCCTTGCCGCCGTCGTAATACTCCGCTGCACGGGTCATCGTCGCGGAAAGCAAAACGCCGACGCAGAGGACCGCGGCGACGCGGACGTTCAGCTCGGCATACGCCGTCAAGCAGCACTGAGGATCCGGGCCGCGTCGACGACGGTCTCGATCAAGTCGCGCTCGATCTGCGCGAGCGCGCTCGGCGCGGGCCGTTCCGTGCTGAGGGCGCGGTTGACGAGGGCGGCGGTGACCATCCCGGCTCGCAAACCGAGTGCCGAGCACATCGTGAACAGCGTAGCCGCCTCCATCTCGTAGTTCAGCACGTTGAGGTCCCGCCACCGCTGCAGCGAACCTTGCCAATCCTGATCGACGCGCCCGGAGAACGTGTCGTAGCGCTCCTGCCCCGGATAGAACGTATCGGACGAGGCGGTGATGCCGATGTGCACGCGCCGCCCCGCGTCGCGCGCGGCGCGGACCAGCGCGGTCGTGCAGTCGAAATCCGCGACCGCTGGGTACGCCGCCGGCGCGAAGTGATGGCTCGCCCCGTCGAGGCGTACGGCGCCGGTCGTGACGATGAGGTCGCCGACGCCGATGTGCGGTTGGATCGCACCGGTCGTCCCCGCGCGCAGGAACGTTCGCACGCCGAGCTGTGCGAGTTCCTCGACCGCGATCGACGTCGACGGTCCGCCGATGCCGGTCGAGCAAACGACGACCGAAGCGTCCCCGAGTGTGCCGAGCCATGAGGTGAACTCGCGATTCGCGCCAAGAAACGTCGGCTCGTCCATGAGCTTCGCGATCGGCTCGCTCCGCGCCGGATCGCCCGGCACGATGGCGAGTCTCGCCCCGCGAAGCGCGACCTCGTCGAGCCCCAAGTGGAAAACCTTGGAATGCGACACAGCGAAGTCGCTACGGCGCGCGCCGGACGCGCCGCACGAGCTCCATCACGGCGCCTTCGATCGGCCGAAACGCAGCGAGCCCGATCGCCTGCACCGCGTTCGGCCGGACGTAGCCCTCGTCGATGTCCCAGAGCCGAATGTAGATTCGGTACGTGGCCGGAAAGCGCGCCGACCAGCGCCGCACGCGCTCTTCGTCGTAGCCGCGAGCGCGCAGTGCGGTGAGGACCGCCTGGTCGTCCGGCGAGCGATCGACGATCTCCGCGAACTGCTCGGTCGTGAGTCCCAAGCGCATCAGCAGGGCCCGATCGACCGGCGAATGTCCCAGCAAGTACGCACCGAGCCGGCCGCTGCGGTGCATGCGCGCCTTGTCGATCATCCGGGGCAGCCACCGGATACCGTCAACCTCGACGCTCCACCGCCGCGGAGTCGACGCGCTCGTGTCCATGCCCGCTGCTTCGCCGCCGGTTTCGGACGTCCGCCCTTTCGCCGGCGTTGACGGCCGCCGGTACAAGGGTAGAACCTCGTACAGAACATGCCACCAGATCTTGCGATCCACCATGTCTGCGGTCTGGACGAGCTCCGCGAAGCTCCGCTGTTGTCCGCCGACCGGATCATTTCGATCCTCGACCCGTACGGCGCGTTGCCTCTCGAGTTGTATTCGACGAGAGTGCCTGTCCTTACACTACGGTTTGATGACGTTATCGCGGTCGCTGACGGCGCTGCTCCTACGATGGCGCAGATCAAGACTCTCCTCGAGTTCGATGCAGCCGCGCATGGTGATGAACGTCTCGTCGTTCATTGTACTGCCGGCATTTCGCGGTCGACGGCGGCACTGGCCGTTCTCCTTGCTGCGCGACATCCCGAGCTTGACGACGAAATCTTCGCGGCGATCCGGCAGATTCGACCGAGAGCTTGGCCGAATTCGCTCGTCGTTTCGCTCGGAGATGAGCTCCTTGGCCGGCAGGGAGCTTTGGTTGCGGCCCTGCGTCGTCACTATGGCTTTCAGCTCCGACATCCCGAGCTGGGTCCGATGTTTCGTATGTGGGCGCGCGCGAGCGAGGTCCCAAGGGAATAGATGTAACCCCTTGCTCCGCCTGACTCACGGCGGAAAGATCGTGGTGCTGACCTAGGGCACCCGCCGAAGGTGAGGTCCTCGCGGAGCGAGGAAGAGCGACGTCTCCGCACGAGGGCACACCATGCGACCAGGTCAAGACCAGCCGGGCGAACTGACCAAGTCCGGCGCCGGGCTCGGCGTCCCGTTCCAGGCGGGGCGCCGGCAGGATGCGACCGTTCTTCCGCAAGCCGCCGAGTCGGCTGCGATTCTCAGCCCGCCGCAGGCGGCGCCGGCGGAGCTCGCGGGGATGCTGCTTCCGACGGAAGGCGTGACGTTCGCGAGCTCGCCGCACCCGATCATCTTCGTGCGGCCGGTCGTGCACTTCATCGTGATCGCGCTCGCGCTCGCGGTCGTCCTCGGCTGGCAGACGCATCCGATCGTGCGCGGCCACCACGTCACCGTCGCGCTCGTGACGGGCACGGCGCGCCTGGCCGTGCTCGTCGCCGCCGCACTGCTCTTGCTGCGCGAGATCGGGTCGCTCGTTGGGCGCCTGTTCCACTTTCTCGCGTACCGCATCGTGACGACGAATCGCCGTGTCTTCATCGTCGAAGGGCTGTTCGGCCGCCGGGTCAGGCCGCTCGGAAACACCGCGCTCGCCGGCGCGACGATGTCGCAGGGGATGCTGGGCCGCATGTTCGGGTACGGAACCGTGACGTGCGCGCAGGGCACGATGCGCGACATGCGGGATCCGGTCCGGCTCTACCGCGAGTTCGAAGCCGTCGCGATGGGTGTCGAAGGCGACACCTGGAAGCAGGCGATTCGCCAGACGCAGATTCCGTGATCGAGAACCGCTCGGCGCCTCCGACTATCGTCTTGCCGCATATCGCGTATCGCGACGTGCCCTGCTAAGGAGAGGAAATATAATGAGACAACCTATTTTCGCCGCCCTCGCGGTGAGCGTCGCGCGTTCATCGCCGTCAAACAGCAATAACGCGCATGCCTAGGTTCTGCGACATCGTAATGAAGGGTGGAATCACGAGCGGGGTCGTCTATCCCGCTGCCGTGGTCGAGATCGCGAAGGAGTTCGTTTTCAAAAACGTCGGTGGCACGTCCGCCGGTGCGATCGCAGCGGCGTTGACGGCCGCGGCGGAGCGGCGCCGAGCTGCAGGCGGCGCCGGCGCGGGCTTCGACCGGGTCGCGCAGATCCCCGACTACCTCATGCAGAACAGCCGGCTGTACAACCTGTTCGTTCCGAACGCCGGCACGAAGTCGTTGTACCATACCGTCGTCGGCCTCTTCGGACGCGCGCGCTTTCAGCCGGCGTGGCTAGCGAAATGGTTCGCTCTCGTCTGGGCGTTCCCGGTCGCTGCGACGATCGGCGCGATCCCCGGAGTTGCTTTCTCGATCGCGGTGATCCGAACGTACGCAGACACCGCGCTATGGCTGTGGCTGTTGGCGCTGCTGCTGGTGATCGCGACGGTCGTCGCCGGCATGACGATCGCGATCGCCTTCGCCTTCGCGCGCGACTTCCTCGGCAGACTCGACTCCAACGGCTTCGGTATGGTAACCGGAATCAACGATGCGGACCGCGCGAGCATGGGCGCGCTCTGCACGTGGCTAGCGAAGGAGCTCGAGCTCACAGCCGGCATTCCGGGCGACACGACGCCGCTCACGTTCGGCATGCTGTGGGACGCGAAGCGCGACGTTGCCGCACCCGGGCTCGAGGCGCAGCCGGACAGCACCGACGTGAACCTCGAGATGATCACGACGAACGTCACGTGGGGACGCCCCTACAACTTCCCGGTCGCGACGCACGTGTTCTTCTTCGACCCCGCCGAACTCAAGCGATATTTCCCCGACTATGTCGTCGACTGGATGGTCGCGCGAGCCCGCAAGCCGCAAAACGATGAGGAGACCGCCGAGTTCGCGAACTTCGCGCCGAAGCTGCCGCTGCCGGCCATGGGCGATCTTCCGGTGATCGTCGCGACGCGCATGAGCCTCGCCTTCCCGATCCTGCTCAGCGCCGTACCATTGTGGGCAGTCGACTTCACGCTGCCGCTGCCGCCGGACGGAAAGCGCGCGCTCGAGCACTGCTGGTTCTCCGACGGCGGCATCTCGAGCAACTTTCCGATTGCGCTGTTCGACTCACCGCTGCCGCGCTGGCCGACGTTCGCGATCAATCTCGGCGGGTTCCCGCCGGGACAAAAGCGCAGCGACGACGAGGCGAAGAACGTCCACATGATCAAGCGCAACGAGGATGGCGTTCGGCCGACCTTCACGCGGTTCACCGCGCTGCCTGGCTTCCTCGCCGCGATCTTCAACGCGGTGCAGAACTGGAACGACAACACGCAAAGCGTGCTGCCCGGCTACCGCGATCGCATCGTGACCGTGTATCTCGATACCGACGAGGGCGGACTCAACCTCGACATGCCGCCGACCGTGCTCGAGCGCCTCCAGAAGCGCGGCGCCGCGGCGGGAACGCTCATCGCGAGCCGGTTCACGGCGCCGAGCGTGCTCGACCCCGTCAAGCCCGCCGCGCTCGATTGGGAAAACCACCGTTGGCTGCGATTCCGATCGACGATGGGCGCGCTGAAGACGTACCTTACGCGCTTTTCACGCGGCGCAAGCACACCGGAACCGCCCGACGTCCGGTACGACGCGCTCGTCATGGCGAACGACGGAACGCCGGTATGGAGTCATGCGCTTCCCCCGGAGTCGCGACCCGCGATCAGCGCGCTCACCGGTCGTGCAACGACGCTCGGCGACGACCTCGCCGCGCAGCCGGCCCTCGATGACAGCCTGCCCAAGCCCTCGCCGAATTTGGTCGTGCGCGGGAATCTCAAATCGTAAAGGGGTGACCATGAAACAGCCGATTCTTCTGGCGGTCGCGGCGAGCATCGTCCTCGCTGCATCGTCGAACTCCGTCTCCAACGCGCAATCGCGGCCGAACGCCGCACGCGTCCCCAGCTACCTCGCGACGAAGCTGATCTATCGCACCGGCTGGTCGATCCCCGGCAAGTGGGTCTACCGGAGCTGGGTCGATCGCCCGGACGTGCTGATCAACGGCGATGCGAACACGGCGCTCTCGCTGTTGTTCGGCGAGGGGACGATGACGCTGAGCATCCCGTCGGCCGGCAAGGTCGCCGGCACGTTCGACATGGGTGGCGGATACGTGCTCGATTTGACCGGCACGATCAAAGCGGCGGGAACCGGACAAACCGCGATCCACATGGCGGGAGTCGGGCGGCCGAACACGCCAACGGCCGGGTGGGAGTACGACTACGACGGCCTGACGACCGAACGTTGGCCGAAGGGCGTCGCCCAAGTCCCCGCCTTCACCGGCAGCGTTTTCCGGGCGAAACCGCACGACGGCAATCCGGCAGGCTTCGTCGCCTCGTTCATCGCCGTCAAAAAGCCGTAGCGATTGCCGCGGCCGGGCAAACCTAGGGCCTATAAGTAGCGGCGTACTGCATCACGCCGACGACGTTGCCTTCCGTGTCCTCGACGAACGCGAGGTCGCCGACGGTCGGGATGGTGACCGGGCCCATCACGATCTTGCCGCCGGCCTCGCGGACGGCGTCGAGCGTGACGGTCAGGTTCTCGACGCCGACGCTGCATTCGAAGCCGACGGTCCGCAGGCCGGGGACCAGCTCGCGGCGACCTTGAAGCGATCCCTGCGGTTCACCGCCGGTCTCGATCATGTAGAAGCCGGGCGGACCCCAGGCCTGGAACTGCCAGTTGAAGACGCGTTCGTAGAAGCCACGGGCGCGGTCGAGGTCGTCGGCGTTGATCGCGAAGTGGCGCACCGTGTTGAAGGGAGCTCGGTCGTGCATGCGGACAGAATAGCCCAAACCGCTGCCGCACGTCTTGCGCCGTCGCGCCACGAGCTGTCGCGATCTCGCCACGACGATCGCCACCCGGTGCGCTGGTACGGGCTCACCTTCCGCGCGACGACGCTCACCCCGCCGGCATCGGCGGGTTGGAGCCGGCTGGTCGCCACCCGCTCCGGCGCGTGCCTTGCGCGTGCTGCGGGCATCCTCACGGCGATCACGCCGGAGCACGGCGTCTACGCGGCCGCCGGCGTTCCGGTCGAACTCCACGCGGCCGAATCCGTCGACGTGCGGATCCTCTACGTGCACGCGGAGCGCGCGGCGACTCCCGGCACTGTGGCGCGCGCGATCGTCGTCGCGCCGCTGCTGCGCGAGCTCGTCGAGCGCACCGTGGACCGCGGCGCACTCGATGCGAACGAGCCCGGCGACGCGCACCTGATCGAAGTGATCTTCGACGAAATCGCCGCGCTCGAGACGACGCCGTTTGCGCTGCCGATGCCGACCGACGTCCGCGCCCTCCGCGCAGCCGAACAATGCCTTGCCACGCTCGACGCTCCGCCGCCGCCGGTTGTCCAGCTCGCTGCCGCCGCAGCCACGAGCGCCAGGACCCTCGAACGCCTCTTCGCAGCGCAGACCGGCTGCAGCGTCGGCCGCTGGCACCGCCGGTTCCGCCTCCTCGCCGCGGAACGCGCGCTCGGGTCAGGCGCCTCGGTCACCGACGCCGCCTACGATGCCGGCTACGCTTCCCCCAGCGCCTTCATAGCCGCCTACCGCCGCACGTTCGGCACGACCCCGGGACGAACACGCAGGAGGTGATCGCCGGCGCGAAGGCTCGGCTTGCTCTTTCCTTGCACTTGCGCTTTGCTTGCGGTATACTCGTCCCATGACGACCATCGTCCGGCAGAGCCAATTCCCCGCTCGGACTTTCAAGATGGATCCTGAAACCGTCAGGGCCGCGCACGAACGTGCGTACCGCCGGCATGGCGATCATGCGCTCGCCACGATCATGGCGACCTTTGGCTTGAGCGCCGAGGCGACCGGACGGCTCTTCAGAGTGAGCCGCCACGCGGTCGAGCTGTGGAGACGCGACGGTGTCCCGGCGCGGCGGCTCGCCGACGTCGACCGAGTGGCGCATCTGGCGCTAACGCTCCGGACGGTGTTTCGGCGCGAGCGTCTCCCCGCGGTGGTTCGTGAAGCGATCCCCGGTCTCGAAAATCGCTCGATCCTCGACGCAATCGCCGCGGACGGCGTTTCTCCGATCCTCGCGCTGATGCGGCGTCTGCGTTCCTGGGTTCCCGCGCCCTAGTGCACCACGTCCGCCGAGGCGGCGAATACTATCGCGGCTGCGATCCGTCGTGGGCGGATCCGTCGGATACGAGCTACTCAAAACAAAAAGGCGGACGGTGGAATCCCCCAGACGCGGGAGCCCGGCCGGGTTTTGGCGCCCTATACCTCAACGCTACCATCGACGCGGCTCGCGAGAACGTACATCGCCACGTACGGTCTCTCTTCGGAGCCGCAGTGACGATCGACGATCTCAATCCCGCTGCGCTCCCCGACCTCCAACACTATGAGGTCACCGAGGAAGAGTTCCTGGATGCCGTGACTCCGGCCGGCATCGCACAACTCGGATTGGCGGCGACGTATCCGACGGACATCCCGCATCCGCCCTGTCAGGGAATCGCGGCGGCGGCATACGCGGCCGGCGATCACGGCGTAGCGGCTCTCTCAGCCGTGGCCCCGGCAGAAGAAGAGCTCGTGATCTTCGACCGGTCCGTTCCGCTGCTGGCCGCCAAACGCAGCCGCCGGACATTCGAGGAATGGTTCGGGCCGTGAGGGTTTCCGAGACGGGCCACTAGCCGAAAGGTTCGGCCGATCGGCGGATGGCGAGCGCCCTAGGCGAGGCGTACGATCGAGCTAATGTCTTTTCGTGCTGCGCCGGCTCGCCTTGCGCTCGTCGTCGCGGCCATGGGTGTGGTGTTCGGAGACATCGGCACCAGCCCGCTGTACACGCTCAAGGTTTGCCTGGGCCTCGCGAACTCCAAGGGCGCGGTAGGCGACGTCTTGGGAATCCTCTCCCTGCTGCTCTGGGCACTGGTCATCGTCGTCTGCCTCAAGTACGCGACGTTCATCATGCGTGTCGATCACGACGGCGAAGGCGGTATTCTCGCGCTGCTCGCGCTGGCGTCGCCGCCGCCCGCCTTCGGCAAGATGATCGCCCCGGCGGGGCTGACGCTCGTCGTCGTGATCGGAGCGTCGATGCTGCTCGGCGACGGGATCATCACCCCTGCGATTTCCATCATATCGGCGGTCGAAGGGATCGGCGTCGTGTCGAGCGAGTTCCAACCGTATATCGTGCCGATATCGCTAGGCGTGATCGTCGGGCTGTTCGCGTTGCAGCGGCGCGGCACCGAGGGCGTCGGCAAGCTGTTCGGTCCGGTCATGCTCGTATGGTTCGCCGTCATCGCCGTCCTGGGGCTCTTGGCGGTCGTCAACAATCCGGAAGTCCTGCGTGCGGTCGATCCGCGCTACGCGTTCGCGTTCCTCACCCGAAACGGTCTCGCCGGGTTCACGATTCTCGGCGGGGTCGTGCTTGCCGTGACCGGCGTCGAAGCGCTCTATGCCGACATGTCGCACTTTGGTCGCGGCCCGATCGTCACGGGCTGGTACACGCTGGTCTTTCCGGCGCTGCTGCTCAACTATTTCGGCCAGGGCGCACGGCTGGTCGCCGATCCGGCCGCGTTCGCCAACCCGTTCTACTCGCTCGCACCGGCCTGGGCGCTCGTCCCGATGGTCGTCTTGGCGACGATCGCGACGGTGATCGCTTCTCAGGCCCTCATCTCGGGGACGTTCACGCTCGTCGAGCAGGCGATCGCGCTCAACCTGGCGCCGCGAGTTCGCGTGCAGCACACCTCCGACCGGCACAAAGGGCAGGTGTTCGTTCCGACCGTGAACCTGTTCCTCGCGATCGGTTGCGCGATACTCGTCATTGGCTTTGGTTCCAGCGACCGGCTTGCGTCGGCGTACGGCTTGGCCGTCGCGTGCACGATGCTCTGCACGTCGCTGGTGTACTACGTGGTGATCACCAAGGTGCTGCGCTGGAACAGGATGCTATCGTTCGTGCTGGTCGCGCTGTTCGTTATCGTCGACGGCAGCCTCGTCACCGCCTCGCTCCCCAAGTTCCTCGACGGCGGCTGGATCCCGATCGGCATCAGTGCCGTGCTGGTCGTCCTGAGCCTCACCTGGCTGGAGGGACGGCGGTGCCTGACCAAGGCGCTCGCAAATCAGCAGATACCGATCGAAGACGTGCTCGAACGTTTGCCGCCGGGATTCGGCGACCAGGGCACCATGGTGTTCCTCACACCCGATCCGCGCGGCGTCCCGTTCTTGGCCCGGCACCGCTGGATTCGCGAGCGCGCCCAAGAAGAGCGAATCGTCGTGCTCAACATCGCACGCGCCGGCAAACCGTACCTCAGCGACGAGGAACGGGTCACCGTCGAGCGGTTCTCCCTGCGGCTGATCCGCGTCATCGCCCGCTTCGGCTACATGGAGGCGCCGACCATCGAGCCGATCTTCCGGTCGTGCGATGCGTTCGATCTGCACCTCGACCGTGACGACACCTCGTTCTTCTACGCCGATCCGAAGATCGAGCCGGCGCACGCGCACGGGATGGTGGCGTGGCGCCGCGACCTCTTTACCGCGTTGCAGCGCAACGCGCGGCCGCTCCCCGACGATCTCAATATTCAGGCGGAGCGCCGCGTCGAGCTCGGCGTTACCGTCGAACTCTAGACGACAGCCTGTGGCTCGCTACGGCTTGCCGTACTGGGTCGTGAGGTAGTCGACGATCGCCGGGGCTTGGTCGTCGGGGATCGGCGCGCCGTAGACGTTCTTCATCTTCGCGACCTCGGCGGTCCACTGCGCTCTGGTGAGCTGCGGCTGTGTCGAGACGTACGCGGAGGAGTGACAGCTCAGGCACTGCCCTTGTACCACGCCGGCGCCCGGGCCGGGTTTGAACGCCATCCCGGCGTCGCCAGGGAGCGAGATCGTCGCGGTTCCCTTCGGCGGCGCGGCCTTCGTCGCGGCGAGTGCGCTCGCACCCAGCGCAGCGACGATTCCGAGCACGATCAACGACTGCTTCGTCATGACACGCTCACTTGATAGGTCTCGATCGCGTTGCGCATGTAGCCGCTGGGATTCCAGCCCGCCATCGCTCGCTGCGTCGCGCCGTCGTTCGCCGTCGCGCGCACAGCGATGATGAAGGTCCCCCGCGGTACGTCGAGCTCCGCGTGCCAGCGGCGGAAGCTGTACTTGCCGTAGTCGGCTTCGAGCGTCGCGTCGCGCCACGTGGCGCCGCTGTCGGACGATACCTCGACGCCTTTGATCCCGCTGCCGCCGTCGAAGGCGATCCCGCGCAGGGCGCGCGAACCTTCCGGCAGCGTGCCGCCGTCGGCGACGTTGGTGACGAACGAGCGCACGCGCATGCGGTTGATCGGGATCGTCGGGAACCCCGTCTGACTCGGAAGGACGTCGTTGTTCGGCGTGTCGGGGATGCGGTACGCGGTCTTCATCCAGAAGTTGTCGTCGACCGTGTCGCGCACGGTGATCGCGGAAAGCATCTTGACCCAGTACGTCGCGAACCACCCGGGGACGATCAGCCGTACCGGATAGCCGTTCAGGACCGGGAGCGGCTGACCGTTCATCGCATACGCCACGATGACGTCGTCACCGCGCGCGACGTCGAGGTCGAGCGACTTCTTGAAGTTCGGCGTGGCCGGGAACACGCCGGTTTCGAGTCCGTTGAACTGCACTTGCTTCGCGCCGGCCTTCACGCCGGCGCGGTCGAGGATGTCGCGCAGACGCACACCGGTCCACAGCGCGTTGCCCATCGCGCCGTTGCTCCATTCGCCGCCGGCGACGCGCGGTTCGAAAAGACCGCGAGAATTGCCGGAGCATTGGTTCACCGCGGCGAGCTCCACCGCCGGCATCGCACCGAGATCGGCCAGCGAGAGCGAAAGCGCGCTGTTGACCAATCCCGTCACGGCGATGCGATGCGTGTCGGCGTTGACCGACTGCGGGATGTTCGACAGGTGCCAGCGCACGTAGAACGCGTCATTCGGCGTATACACGCCGTCGTCGAAGATCGCGAACGGCGTCTCCAACTGCGGTGGCCGCGGCGTCAGCACGATCAGCGGTCGCTTCTGCGGAAACGCGACCAGCGGACGATCGCCGTTCGCGAACGGCAGCTTCACGCTTTGGGCGAACGCACCGCCGGGGATCGCACCGGCGGCGATCGCCGCTCCGGTAGCGGCGAGGAAACGGCCACGACCGAGGTCCATACTGACGCCTCCCGAGCACCCGAATGTGACGTGCTTCACTGCGTGCGGGCCGTTTCCTCGCAAACGGCCGCGGCGGCCCAATCCACTTTTCATCCCCTCCTCAGGCTGGTCCAATGCACCCGCCGCTCGCCGGACGTACGCTCGACCCATCGCTCTCGTTGACAGGAGGTCATCCCTATGCGCCCATCCCTGCTTGCGGCTGTCGTCGCCGCAGCGTTCCTCGCCGGTTGCGGCGGAGGCGGCGGTTCAGCCCCGGTCCCCGGCGGCGGCGGATCGTCCGGAACCACAACGCAATCCTCGCTCAGCTCGACCGACGTCGCGCAAACCTCGACCGATGCGGCGTTCGAGCCGATGGACACCGGCGAAGCCGACGCCGGCGTCGGCAACGGCATCCTCGGCGCATCGTCGAGTAGCCGCAGCGCACAAGCACTTCCCCACGCGTGCAAAAATCGCACCACGCGCACCGTCACCGTGAATGCCGACGGCTCGATCACGGTCGAGACGATCCACTACTACGACGACGCGTGCACGCAGGTCGAGCGCGACGGCGTCGCGATCTTCAAGTCCAGCGGCGGCACCGCGACCGTCGCACGCACCATCACCACCTTCAACCAGGCCCACCTGCAGCTCGGCGTGCGCAAGAGCAATTACGCGCTGACCGGCGCGTCCAACAACGGCTCGTGGGTGCTCACCTCGGCGTTCTTCGTGGGCACGTCAACGACGCCGATCACACAGTATGGCCACGCCGCCTCGCTCAGCGCGAGCGCGTACTCGGCCAACACCGGCCGCATCGCGAACGACGCGAAGCCGTCGATCAACGCCTCGTACGGCCGGCAGTCCACCGC
Organism: Vulcanimicrobiota bacterium; assembly: GCA_003168375.1. Taxonomy (GTDB): domain Bacteria; phylum Vulcanimicrobiota; class Vulcanimicrobiia; order Vulcanimicrobiales; family Vulcanimicrobiaceae; genus Vulcanimicrobium; species Vulcanimicrobium winogradskyi. The sequence goes on along the minus strand of PMSI01000005.1, from coordinate 280,933 downwards.
CAACGCGTCGGTCTCGACCGACTCCTCGAACAACACGACGTTCTCCGGGACCCGCAACGGAATCGCGTTCAAGGCTGCCCTCAACGGTCTGACGATCTCGAGCGTTCCGCCGTTCATCGTCTCGGGTGGGACACAGATCGGCACGACCTCGCTGACCGGCAGCGTCACGTTCGACTCCGACGGCGAGCTCAGCGCGGTCGCGCTGAACGGCACGCTCCTGGGCGGTAACATGCTCGTCGTCACCAGCTCGACCGATGCGAACGGTATCGTGACGGTGAACGGCACGATCACGTCGTCGACGGGCGCCTCGGTCGCGACCTTCACGACCGACGCCAGCGGCAACGGGATCCTCACCCTCGCGAACGGGACGCAGGTCCCGATCGTGGACTGGCACGTCGTCTGGTAGACGTCCTCCCCGCCGGCGCGCCACGGGGCTGAGGGTGTGCTCCTCAGCCCCGCGGGGGTGGCGCCGATTCTCGCTTTTTCAGGTCGCGGTTGCGGGCCGCGCCGGGATCGCGCCGAACCGCAGCTCGCGCGGACGCAGCTCGTGCCGCGCGTCGATCGTCCGGACGGAGCGCGTGTAGGTCGAGATGACGATCGACTGCGTGAACGCCGACCCGCGCCGGTAGCGCACGCCGGTCAGGAACTCACCGTCGGTCACGCCGCTCGCCGCGAACAGCGCGTCGTCGCTCGCGCAGAGGTCGTCGAGCGTGAGCGTCTTGCGGATGTCGTGGCCTTCCTCGAGCGCGATCGCTTCGTCGCCCTCGTCGCGGGGCCACAACCGGCCCTGCATCTCGCCGCCGAGCGCGCGCGCGGCGCACGCCGCGATGACGCCTTCCGGCGACCCGCCGATCCCCGCCAGCACGTCGACGTTCGCGCGCTCTTCGAGGATCGCGTAGCACGCGTTCGCGACGTCGCCGTCGCCGAAGACGCGCACGCGCGCGCCGGCCGCCCGGACCTGCCGCATCAGCGGCTCGTTGCGCGGCCGGTCGAGCAGCGCGACGGTGAGGTCGGAGACTTCGCGGCCCTTGGCGCGCGCCAGCGCCCGCAGGTTCTCTTCGAGCGGCAGATCGATCGAGACGATCCCGCGGCCGGCCGGCCCGGTCACCAGTTTTTCCATGTACGGGACGCGGGTCCGGAACAGGCTGCCGCGCGGGGCCGCCGCGATCACCGAGATCGCGCCGGGACCGCCGCGAGAGGCCAGGGTCGTCCCGTCGATCGGGTCGACCGCGACGTCGAGCGAGGGCCCCTCGCCGTTCCCGATCTCCTCGCCGTGGTAGAGCATCGGCGCTTCGTCTTTTTCGCCCTCGCCGATGACGACGATGCCCGCCAGCTGCGCTCCGGCGAGCGCCGTCCGCATCGCTTCGACCGCCGCGCCGTCGATCGCGTTCTTGTCGCCGAGGCCGACGAGGCGCCCCGCGGCGATAGCGGCCGCCTCCGTCGAGCGGACGAAGGCATATTCAAGCGCATGGGTCTCCATAGAACGCCTATATCCGGAGGCCCGCTTGCTGAAAACCTCCCGCCTCGGGCCACCGGCGCGGGAAATCCGCCGGGACCGGCGCACGAACGCGGGGAGGTACCGTATGCGTCGTCTGCACCGCGACCGGATGGAGCGCGACGCAGGTCGTGACGACGACGCGGACGGACGATTCTCGCAAGGCCGCGGGCAGCGCCGCCGAGACGCGGGATACGATCGCCTCAAGGGGCTGAGTTTGGGGCCGCGAAGCCGAGGCGGCAGACGATGGCAAAGCTGCATTTCCGGTACTCGGCGATGAACGCCGGCAAGTCGACCGCGCTCCTGCAAGTCGCGCACAACTACGAGGAGCACGGCCGCAAGGTGGTGATCTTCACCGCCGAGCTCGACGATCGCTACGGGGTCGGCTTCGTCACCTCGCGCCTCGGCCCGAGGCGCAAGTCGCTCACCTACGACACCAGCGTCGACTTCCTGCGGCACCTTTCCGATGCCGACAACATCTCGTGTGTCCTCGTCGACGAGGCGCAGTTCCTCACCGCGGACCAGGTGCGCCAGCTCCACCGGATCGCGCACGTGACCGGCGTGCCGGTCATCTGCTACGGGATCCGCAGCGACTTTCAAGGCGAGCCGTTCCCCGGCAGCGCCTATCTGCTGACCCTCGCCGACAGCATCGAAGAGATCAAGACCATCTGTCCCTGCGGCAAGAAGGCGACGATGAACGTGCGTATCGACGACCAAGGCAACCGCATCACGACGGGCGAGCAGATCGCCATCGAGGGTGCGACGCGGTACGTGCAGCTCTGCGGGGGATGTTTTTACCTCGGCCTTACGTAGCCGTTACGTAGCGGGGCACTCGTTTCAGAATTCCCTCATACTTGGTCGGTAACTTCCAAAGCGAAGGATTTTCGCACCAAGGAGGGTTCTGTGCAGCTTCTGCTTCGTCGTGCGCGTATCGCCGCGTTCGTCTTGGCTTGCGTAGGAATGAGCGCCGCGATCGCGCGCGCCGCAGACGCCCCGGTACGGATTCCGCTCGATGCGATCGGCGGCTCGGGTGAGACCGGCGTCGCGATCCTGACCGCGCAAGGCGCCAAGACCGTCGTCGAACTGCAGATGAAGGGCGGCTCAGGCGACCCGCAGCCGGCGCACTTCCACAACGGGACCTGCGAGAAGTACACGCCGCGCCCGCTCTACCCGTTGCGCTCGGTCGTCAAAGGCGGTTCGACGACGACGCTCGACGTGCCGATCGAGAAGCTGATCGCCGGCGACCTCGTGATCAACGTTCACAAGTCCCTCGACGACATCGCGACAGTCAACAGCTGCGCGATCTCGAAGCCGAGGTAAGCGCCCATGCGGGTGCGGTTTCCGGTCGGTGCACAGATCGCGATCGGATCCTGCCTCGCCATTCTGCTCATGATCGGCGTCGCGGTCGTCACGCAGCGGGGCATCGTCTCGATGACGACGGCCTCCGCGCACGGTGAAGCGCTGCAGCGCGTCGCAACGGAGATCCGCGAAGTCGTCTCGTCGGCGCTCGCCGAGCAGAGCGCCGTGCGCGGCGTCGTCGCGAGCGGCGACCCCGCCTATTCCGCGCAACTCGATCGCGCGCGCCAGGCGCTGCGCACGCAGCTTGGGCGCTTGCGTGCAAGCGATCAAACGACGCAGATCCCCGTCAACCGGCTCGAACAGATCGACGTCTACGAACAGCAGATCGAAGACGGCGTGGCGCAGCTCGATCGCGGCTACGACTTGCGCGTCGCGGCCGTGCACGCGGGCCGCCGCGCCGATGCCGTGCGCGCGCTGCGCGAGGACGACGCACGGTTCGGCGCGATCGGCACGCAGGCGGAGAAGCTGTACGCCTTCGTGGCTGACGGTGCGCGGGTCGCCGGCGCCGAGTTCGACGCCGCCGCGCGTTCGGTCATCGTCACCCTCGCGCTGAGCACTGGTGCCGCGATCCTTATCTTCGGCCTGGTAGCGCTCGTCGTCGGCCGCTCCGTCGCGGGCCGGCTGGGCCGCGTCACGACCGCGCTGCACGAGGTCGCGCAGCACGACGTCGAACGGCTCGTGCGTTCGTTCCGCGCGCTCGCCGACGGCGACCTCGACTCACGGTACGAAACCTCACGCGTGCCGCTCGGCGCCGCGTCGCCCGACGAGATCGGCGTCCTCTCGGCGACATATGACGAGCTGGTCGGCGGCCTGCACGAGATCGCGATCGCGTTCGACGCGATGGGCGAGAGCTTGCGCGCAACGGTCGGCCGCATCTCCGGCGTCTCCGAGGACTTGGTCGCCGAGAGCGTGACCGTCTCTTCGACGACGGCCGAATCCGCGACCGCGGTGCGGCAGATCCTGACCGCCGTCCGCGACGCGACGCTCTCGTCGGGCGAGCAGGCGAAGGAGCTCGACGACGCCCACGATCGCGCGACGGCGCTGGCCGACGGCGCGGCTGCGATCGCCGAAGCGTCGCGCCGCCAAGCCGACGCCGCCGCGGCCGGCTCGCTCGCGGTCGCGACGCTCGACGGCGAGATCGGGCAGTTCGACGAACTGGGACAACGGCTCGCCGCGTCGGCCGCCGGCGCTCGGCGTGAGACGGAGGAGGGCTCCGGCGCGGTCCGCCGCGCCGCCGAGTCGATGGCCGCGATCGGTACCTCGAGCGCCGAGGCCGCGGCGGTGATCGACGCGCTCGAGCGGCGCTCGGCCGAGGTCTCGCAGATCGTCTCAGCGATCGACGAACTCGCCGATCAAACGAACTTGCTGGCGCTCAACGCAGCGATCGAAGCGGCCCGCGCGGGCGAGCACGGCCGCGGCTTCGCGGTCGTTGCCGGTGAGATTCGTACGCTTGCCGAGCGTTCGCGGACCTCGACGCGCGAGATCGACACGATCCTTGCCGCGACGCGGGCCGACGCGCTGCGCGCGGCGCGGGCGATGCGCGAAGCCTCCGGCGCAACCGCGAACGGCGCCGCCCTCGCGCACGCCGCCGACGGCGCGCTAAGCGCGATTCGCGAGGCGATCGAGGCGACCTCGCAGATCGCCGGCGAGGTCGCGGCGCGTGCGACGCAGATGCGCGGCGCTTCCGCCGAGCTGGCGGACCGCATCGCCTCGGTCGCCGGCGACGCGCAGCGCAACGCCGCGAATGCGTCGGAGCAGCAGCAGGTGAGCGGTGAGATCCATCGCCTGGTGAGTGCGATCGCCGATACCGCCGCCCGCGGCGCGGTGACGATGCACCAGATCAGCGCCGCGACCGAACAGACCGCGGCGCAGCTGAGCCGCGTCGACGCGTCCTCGCGCCACACCCGCGAGCGCGCCGAGATGCTCGACGAGCTGCTCAGCGCGTTCGTCGTCCAAGGAGGGACCCTCGCATGATCCGGAAGCTCACGTTCTGCGCTGTCGTCGGCTTGACTGCGCTCGGCGCCGTCTCGGGCCGCGCCGACGCGATCCCCGCCTTCTCGATGCAGACGGGTCTGCAGTGCGACGCGTGCCACACGGCGCTGCGCGCGACGAACGATCTGGGCGACACGTACCTGCGTAACGACCTGCGGCTGCCCAACCTCGGGATCGGCGGAAAACCGGTCGTCGCGCTGCGCGGCCAGCTGGCGTACACGAGCGAACCGGATCCGTCGCTGCTGCCCAAGGCGACGGTCGACGAGGTCGAAGCGTTCGTCTCGGCGCGGCTGAACCGCCAGCTCTCCGTCGCCGGGCAGTTCTATCTGGTCGACGGCGGACGGCCCGGATCGACGCGCGAGGCGTGGATCCAATACGCCTCGCCGGGCTCGTTCGGCGGCGCCCCGGTGCGCGCCACGGTGGGCGCGATCACCCTGCCGCTGCCCGTCGATCCGGAGACCTTCCGGCAGACGAACCAGCACTACGCGATCTTCGACCAGACCGTCGGGGCGAACCCGTTCGCCTTCATCGATGCGCGCAATGCGGCGAGCCTTGCGCTCGGAAATCCCGTTCGCGGTCCGAGCGCGACCTTCGTCGCGGCGCAAGGCCACGATCCGCACTCGGGGCTCCCACAGACCGGGACCGACCGCATGGTCCAGGCGCAGGAAACGATTCACGGCGTCGTGCTGAGCGCGTACGACTACCGGGGCCGACGCGAGCTCGGCGAGATCGGCGACGACTTCACGCGGCGCGGCGTCGGGCTGAACGTCTACCGCGGCCGGCTCGCCGTCGAGACGCTGCTGCAGACCGGGTACGACACCAGCCCGAACGGCGACGGGATCGGGATCGCCTCGAGCGGCGGCTACGTGCAGCTCCGCTATCAGCTGCCGCGCGGAACGTTCTTGCTGGCGCGCTACGACGGCGTGAACGACACCAGCGGCGGAGGGTTCTCGCGGTCGCTTACGCTCGGCGCGACGCGCATGCTCGCACGCGGCCTGCGGATCGGCGCCGAGGACGTGATCCAGCACGGCGAGCGCACCACGCACACGCTCAACCTGACGCTCGGCTTCGGCGTCTCGAACACCCGGCTCGGCTCAGGGGCGTACTAGGGCCGCGCGGAGGGCGTCCCGGTCGGCGTCGCAATCGGCGCCGGCGGCGTAGACGTCGGCGCCGGAGCCTCGCCGGCGCCCAGTGGGCGGCACGTGCCGAGCGCGGCATCGTCCCCGATGAAGACCGCGACGCGGGTACCGCGGGGGATCGTGGCGTCCTTGCCATGGTGCATCGCGTCGTACCCGCCGACCGCGTAGCCGACCAGCGGGATCAGTCCGAGCACGTACGGCGCGTTGGCGGTGCTCCCAACTGCCGTCGAACCTTGATCGGTCGCCCAGTCGATGATCGTCGCGACGTGCTTCCCGTCGCCGAGGACGAAGAAGCGCGCCTCGAGGGCGAGGTATCCCGGGCGTCCGCCGCGCTCGGCGTGCTGCACGTTCGACACGATGCCGTACCCAAGGGTGCCGGCGGGGACCACCGTCCCGTCGGAAGCTCGCGCCGGCTCGACCAGCCGGAACTTGAAGACCTCGCCACCCTTCGCCTTTGCCGAATCGATCGTGTCTTCCAGCGCGACGAGCGTGCGCACGCATGCGGGGCGCGTGTCGGGCGGCGCCTGCGCGCGAGCGGGCCCCGCCAGCGCGGCGAGGAGGGAAGCCGCGACGAAAACACCCGCGGAACGTTGCGCCCTGTTCATCCCTGTGATCGTTCCCGCTCGGGCCCGCTTTCTTACAACCCTACCGACCCGTCGATGAACGGCCGCAGGCCACCGACGAACTTGTCGGTGTTGCGGATGCTGCGCAGCACGGTCACCAGCGCATCGCGCGGGAAACCTGATTCCAGCGTGAAGGTGTACGCCGTGAACACGTCGCCGGTGTCGTCGGCACCCCAGAACAGAAAGTTCTGATCGCTGAGGTAGAGCAGCTTGCGCATCAACCCGTTGGCGTCTTTTGCCTTGCCGAGGTTGATGTAGCCGCCCTTGTAGTGCGGATAGACGCGAAAACCGATGGTGTCGCTCTTCGTCACGCTGACGACGACTTCGAGCGAGTCGCAGTTCGAGAACCCGGTCATCGAGGCGACGTAGTTGTACGGATTCTTGGTGCTCTGACGGAACGTCGCGTTGACGTCGGAACGCTGTCCGGCGCTGGCCAGGACGTCGCTGAGCTGAGCGCGTGTGGTGTCGCGCGAGGTCTGGGCGCCGGCCGGGCCGGCGGTGAGCAGCACCGCGAACAGTGCCGCTGCGAGTCTGCGTACCATGCCGCTTAGATCGGCCGAGCAGCCCCCCGACTCCTTTCGCGGGGCCGCCCGATCGTGGGCTCAGATCTTGATCCGGGCCTCGAAGTACATGTTGAACGGGAAGCCCGGGAAGACCGGATCGTACGGGGTCGCGAGGAACGGCTGGAGCGTGTTCCCCGGATTGTACTGGTTCCCGATCGGCTGCGGACCCGCGCCCGCACCAAACGTTGCGGCGTAGTTGCAGGCGTTGGTCACTGCGAACGGCACCTTGGTTCCGCCCCAGCAGCGGTTGATGATGTTCGCGAAGTTCCCGACGAGCGTGATGCGTTTGTTCACGTCGTAGGTCACCTGCGTGTGCAGCAGCAGCTGGTTGGGTGCGACGAAGGCGCCGACGTTGTCGAAGCGTCCGGTGAAGGGGTTCGGGATCGCGAAGTTGCTGCCGCACGTCGTCTGGTCGAACGGCTGGCCACCGGGCGCGCCGTACGGATAACGCGGGTCGCCCGCGATCGCCGAGGCCAAGCCGCCGGTGCAAGCCGACGGGTCGATCCCCGGGGTCGAGAGCGGGACGCCGTAGCGGTTACCGCCCGTGAACTGGAGCGCCGGCGTTACCGCCAGCGGTCCGTGCTTCCACTGCACGATCAGCGTCGAGACGAAGGGTGCGCCGTACGAGGTGTACCCGCCGGCACCGACGGCGCCGGGGAAGATGTTGTACGTCGCGTAGTTGGCGTTGACGTCCATGAGCGGCTGGGTCGGCGCGTTGTAGTACGGGTTCGCGATCGAGCCCGCGGCACACGCGTTGTCCCGCGCACCGGCCGTCGTGTAGCACGGCGCACCGCCGCCACCGCGGGTGAAGGCGTTGTAGGCCGAGATGTTGGCGTTGAAGCCGTCGATGATCGACCCGCCGTTGCCCAGGCGCGTGTAGTTGATGTAGCTGTTGGTATAGGTGAACGACAGGCGCGCGGCCAGGCCGTTGCGCGAGAAGTCACCCCTGTCCAGCTCAAGCTCGACGCCCTCGGACGTCTGCCGGCCGACGTTCAGCCCGGACACGAAGCTGGTCTTCTGGTCGAGGAAGAACTGCTGAATCTGGTCTTGCGTCTTGCGCAAGAACGGGGTCAGCTTCATCGACGTGTCGCGCCCGAACTGGTGCTCGAGCGAGAAGTCGTAGTTGTTCGAGACCTCCGGACGGACCGGGTGACCCGGCGTCGTCGGCAGGCCGAACGTGCCGAACCGTGCCAGGCTGGCGAGGTCGTTCTGCTGGAGGAAGTTGTACTGCTCGAACGCGCTGTTCGGGGCTTGCGCATAGCGGCCGTAGCTCGCACGCAGAACGGTGGTCGGGTTGATCGTGTACGTCGCGCCGAACCGCGGCTCCAGTTCACTGTACGATTCGATCTGGCCGGCGCCCGGATTGACGAGCGGCGCGGTCGGATTGAGGAGATTGTACGCGTTGTACCACATCGTGCGCGCCGGCGATCCCGACGTGTCGGAACCGTCGAACTCGAAGCCGTCGTAGCGCAGACCCAGGTTGACGTTCAGCCGGTCGGTCGGCTTCCACTGATCGGTGATCGAGAACGATTTGAACTTCGGCATCACCGTGTTGTAGGTGGCCCGCACGCCGTTCTCACCCAGGATGTACTGGCACGTGCCGGTACCGCACACGCCGCCGTTGATCGTGTTCGCGGGCGTGACGGTTCCGTTGAAGCCCTGTCTGAGGGTGAACGTCTGCGTGTTGGCGCCGCACCCGACGATCGGCGCCCCGGTGGCGCTGTAGCAGATGCCGCTCGTCGGCGCCGCCGAAGAGACGAGCCAGCCCACGTTACCGGTCTGGCCGATTCCGGAGTTGTTGTCGCGCAGCGTCGTGGCGGTCGTGTACGACCCCTGAATCGAGAGCAGGTGCTGCGAGTTGAGCTGGTTGGAGTACTGCGCGCTCGCGCCACGCGTGTGGCTGTGGAGCTCGTAGTCCGAGGGAACGTAGCCCAGGAAGTTCATCTGCGTCGACTGCGGACCCGTCTGCAGCCAGTCGGAGTAGTACGTGTAGCCGTAGACGCGCAAGAAGGCGTTGGTGCCGAAGTTGCGCTGATACTGCAGCTTCACGATCGACTGGTTGTTGACGAACTCGTCGCGGCGGTCCGGCTCGATCTGGGCGCCGAGCGGACGGCCGAACGGCGACTGCGGGAAGAGGTATCGCGAGACCCCGCCGCCGCTGTAAGCGGCCGGGAGCAGTGAGCCCACCGGAGCGCCCGTGAAGTTGAACCCGTCGATGTACGTGTGCGCCGCGCCGATCATGTCGAGGAAGGCCGCACCGCCCATGTCGTTCGTCGAGTTGTAGGCCGGGTTCCAGATCGCGTTGTTGTCGAACAGGAGCTGGATGTCGTCGCGGTTCCCGCCCGTGCGCGGGATTCCGAAGTGGAAGTTCGCGACGGTGTCGCGATCCCGCACTTGGGCCAGGGCGTCGGTCGTGTACGGCCCGAGCGCGTACGCCGGGGTAGTGCCGCCGTTCGTGTAGTCCTGGCCTCGCGGTCCGAAGCACGACGATGCCGTGACGCCGGCGCCGCAGAAACCGAGCGGAGCGCCCCAGTTCTGCTGCAGGCTCGCGCCGTTGTACTGATCGTAGTACCGGTAGTTCTGGTCGTACGCGCCGGCGCCGAGGTAGTACGAGAACGTACGGCTCGCGTTGGCGCCGCCCGCTTCGAATGCGACCTTGTTGTAGAAGGTCGGCGTTCCCATCGCGAGGGTCAGGTTACGCGACGCCGGCGACGTGCCGGTGCGGATGACCTGATTGATGTAGCCGGAGATCCCTTCGGCCTCGGAGTTCGCCGGGGTCGCTCCCGTGTAGACCTGGAGCTCCTGCTGACCGAGCGAGGAGAGCGGCCCCGACGGATAGTTGTCGAACGCGCGGTTGACGGGAACGCCGTCCAGCTCGTAGCCGATCTGGTCGTAGTCGCCGCCGCGGATCGAAATCGTCGCGCCGGCGCCGATGTAGCCCGCCTGGCTGGGCGCGACGAAGACGCCGGGGACCGTCGAGATGGCGGACCAGGCGCTGTTGAGGTTACCGCCGCCGCCGACGCCGGACGCCTTGTCCTGCATGACCGCGTTGATCGAGTAGACGTCGGCCGTCGTGCCGGGCTTCACGAGCGACGAAGCGGCACGCGAGGTGACCGATCCGATCTGCTTGAGCTTCGCCGGCTGGCTGATGCTGACGCTGAGATTCTGGTCGGCTTGGACGGTGACGCCGCTGATCGCGGCGGCGTCGTAGCCGCTGGTCGCGCCGACGGCGATCGTGTACGTGTCGGGTGCGAGAGAGAGGAACGAGAAGCGTCCCGACGCGTCGGTCGTCGTCGACGACGATTGCGACGGGCTGACGGCGCTCACGCGAGCGCCGGGAATGGGCTTATTGGTCGAAGCGTCGGCGACGTTTCCGCTGATCGCTCCCGTCGTGCCTGCCAGAACGCTTGTCGTTCCCTGGAGGACGAACGCGAGCACCATCAGAGCCGCCCCGATGCTTCGCCCCATGCGAAACACGGTCAAGGGAGATTCCTTTCGTGAAAAGGGATGCGCCCATGTTCGCACCGCCGCGCCCCGGCCGTCTCTCGTTATCCTGCCAACTATGTGCCGTCCGCGAAAACTGCCAACGCAGTGCCATACGAAGCGAACCATCACCGCCTCGGCTGCGTTGTCTCGTCATATCAGCTTGCGGAGGAATCGCGTGCGCCCGTTCGTCTTCATCGTTGCCGCCTGCGCGGCGTCCCTTGCGGTCGCCGGGATCGCGCGCGGCGCCCCGACCGCCACCGTCCCGGCCGTGGGCGAGGCGCTACGGCTCACCGCGGCGCGGCCGATCCCGACGGATGTCGCCTCGCAGCCCGGTCCCGTCCGCATCGACGGCTGCTTCTCCGACGGCCGCGGAACCGACGGGCTGACGCTGGTCCATCACGCGCTCCGCGTCGCGAACACCGGCGATCGGGCGGTTACCGCGGTGCGCGTGCGGTTCGCGTTCTACGACGCGTTCGGCGACATCAACGCGACGCGGACCAACATCGCCGAAACGCGCGTCGAGCCGGGCGCGACCGCCGACCGCATCAACCTCGCCGAGCTCAGCGATGCCGGACCGCCCGCGCGCATCACGTGCAGCATCGATGCGGTCCGCTTCGTCGACGGCACGATCGCACGCACCGGCCCGCCCGTGCGCTGAGCGCTACGGGTCGGCTTCGACGACGCGGGCCTTGCCGGCGCGCTTGGCCTGATACATCGCGTCGTCGGCGGCCGCGAGCACCTCTTCGGCGCGACGCGCCGGGCGCAGGCGGACGATCCCGACGCTGGCCGACACCGGCGGCGCGCCGGAGACGGAGAGCGCCGCTTCCGCGATCCGCGCGATGATCTGCCGGCCGATGGCGACGGCGTCTTCGAGCCCGGAGCGGAACAGGACCGCGAACTCGTCGCCCCCGAGCCGGCCGACGGTGTCGTCGAGGCGAGTACGGTCGCGGATCGCGGCGGCGACGGCGACGAGCACAGCATCGCCCGCGGCGTGCCCGCACGTATCGTTGACTTCCTTGAAGCCGTCGAGGTCGATCAGCAGTAACACCCACTCGCCGCCCGCGCGGCGCGGACGTTCGAGCGATGCGAGCCGCTCGCGGAGCGCATGGACGAAGCTGCGCCGGTTGTGCAGCCCGGTCAGCGGATCCATCTCCGCGAGCTGGCGGAGGCGGACCTCGCGACGGCGCCGCTCGGTGACGTCGTTGATCAGCAGCAGGATCGCGGCGTCCGGCAGGCCCTGGCGCATCGCGACCGCGGTGATCTCGCACCACGCTTCACTGCCGGTCGGCTTGCGTACGCGCGTCTCGATGCGCACCGACGGCGTCCGTCCTTCGATCAGGCGGGTGAACGCGTGCCGCAGCGTCGCACGGTCCTCGTCGGGGACCATGGCGACGATCGACGTCGCCTCTGCCCCGCCGAGCGCGAGAAACGCCATGTTGCTGCGCAGCACGTTCCCGTCGACGTCGACGCTGCACATCCCGATCGGGCTCTCTTCGAGGATGCGGTAGGACGCGTCGAGCGTATCGATGATCTCGCGATAGCGAGCGTTCTCGCGCTCGGTCTCGCGCTGTGCGGTGACATCGGTCATGGTGGAGACGGTCGTCTCGCGCGCGGGCTGGTCGTCGTCGTGGACGGCGTGGCTCGAGATCGCGATCCAGCGGGTCGCCGCGGCGCCGGCGCGGATCGCGACCGTCACGCCCTCGCGTTCGAGCATGCGCCGCAGCATCGCTCGCACCGGTTCGCTCGCATCGTACGGGCCGGCATGCGTCTCCCACCGGAGCTGCCAGCCGGCGTCGACCGGCGCGCGACCGCGGAGCTGCTCCGGAGTAAGCGCGAGCATCCGGAGCGCGGCCTCGTTCCAGTCGCGCACCGTGCCGTCCGCGTCCTGAATCACCACGCCCTCGTCGAGCGTATCGAACAATCGCCGGGCCCCCGGAGGCCTTCCGCGGAACGACGGCAGCAAGTCTGCCATATCATCTAGTATCGGCTATCGTTCTGGGAGTGACGCGGGGTCCTAGGACGTAAGCACCAGGAAGGACGGCGAAGATGAGCCCATTTTATGTCAGAATGTGCAGCTGCGTACGAAGGTGACGCCGGACGACCTCTGCTTTCTCTCCGCGCGCGAGCTGCTGCGCCGCATCCGCGCGAAAGAAATTTCCGCGGCCGAGGTGATGGCCGCGCACCTCGCGCGCATCGAGCTCGTGAACCCGCAGCTGAACGCGATCGTCACGCTGCACGCCGACGAGGCGACGGCGGATGCGCGTCGCGCCGACGAGGCCCTGGCGCGCGGCGAGGAGCTCGGACCGCTGCACGGTCTGCCGGTCGCGCACAAGGACCTGTTCGTCACCCGCGGGATGCGCACGACGTTCGGCTCGCCGATCTTCAAGGACTTCGTGCCGGCGGTCGACAGCATCATCGTCGAGCGGCAGCGCCGGGCCGGCGCGATCTCGATCGGAAAGACGAACGTCCCGGAGTTCGGCGCCGGCTCGCAGACGTTCAACACCGTCTTCGGGAACACGCGCAACCCGTACGATGTCTCGAAGACATGCGGCGGGAGCAGTGGCGGCGCAGCGGTCGCGCTCGCCTGCGGGATGGTCCCGCTCGCCGACGGGAGCGACTTCGGCGGCTCGCTGCGCAACCCGGCGAATTTCTGCAACGTCGTCGGGCTGCGCCCTTCGATCGGGCGCGTCCCGCAGTGGCCTTCGTACGACGCCTGGGATACGCTCGCGGTCTCCGGCCCGATGGCGCGCACGGTCGACGACGTCGCGCTGTTCTTGAGCGTCCTGGCGGGACCGGACGCGCGCGATCCTATCGCGCTCGCGGACGGCGGCGAGCGTTTCGGCGGCCCGCTCGAGCGCGACTTCAGCGGGACGCGCGTCGCCTGGAGCACCGACCTCGGCGGCCTTCCCGTCGACCCGGCAGTGACGGCCGCGATCGTCGCGCAGCGCACGGCGTTCACCGACCTCGGCTGCGAGCTCGAAGAGGCGTCGCCCGACCTGCGCGGCGCCGAGGCGGCGTTCCAGACGCTGCGCGGCGTGTCGTTCGTGAACCACTTCGGCGACCTGATGGACAAGCACCCGGGCGCGTTCAAGGACACGATCGTCTGGAACGTCGGAATCGGCCGCGCGCTCACCGGCTCGCAGGTGGCGGCGGCGGTGCAGCTCCGCTCGCAGATATTCACGCGGATGCACGAGTTCATGCAGCGCTTCGAGTTCCTGATCGCGCCGGTCAACCAAGTCCCGCCATTCCCGGTCGAGCAGCCGTACGTCACCGAGATCGCCGGCGTGAAGATGGAGAACTACCTCGACTGGATGCGCTCGTGCACGGCGATCACCGTCACCGGCCACCCCTCGATCTCCGTCCCGTGCGGCTTCACGCCCGACGGCCTCCCGGTCGGCGTCCAAATCATCGGCCGCTACCGCGACGAGCGCGGCCTCCTCCAATTCGCCCACGCCTTCGAACAACGCACGCAGGTAGGCCTGCGCCGTCCACCGTTGAAAGGCGGTTAAAGCGCCAGGTGCGTCACCAGCCACTTTGCCGCATCGCCGCGCAGCATCTCCGGCGAGGGCCACGGGAGCGGCGATCCTACGATCTTCTCGATCGCCGCGCGTTCCGCGGCGTCCAGCGGATCGCCGGCGCGAAACGCGAGCGACTGCGGGTCGGTGATGTAGCCGTTGACGGCGACGAGCTGCGTCGCCGAGAAGAGCGCGACGTCCTTCGAATACGGCACGTCGGTCCACCAGAACAGCGGCACCCCTGCCTCGAGCAGCGCGTGCCGGAACTCGCGCAGCAACGGCGCCTGATCGATCACGCCGCCCGGCGCGACGCCGCGCTTGATGCAGAACGCCGCCAGCGCTCCGGCCGCTTCGCCGACGTTCCATTCGATCGGATGGACGCGGTACGCGCTGTTGGTGATGTGCGTGACGCCGAGGTTCTTGCATGCGGGAAGCAGGTTCTCGATCGCCGGCGCGATCAGCGCTCCGAGCGGAATCTGGAACTTCGAGGGCTGTCCCCCCGAGTACCCCGACATCCCGTCGACGGTGTGCATGTCGAGGCGGTAGTAGCCGATCCCGCACGAGTCCGCAAAGAGCTTGGCGCGCGGAGCGTCGCCGACGACGATATCCTGCTGCCGCACCGTCGTGCGCGCGTGGATGCGGCGCGACTCGCGGATGTACGGCAGCGGCGCCGTGCCGTCGTACGTCCCGAACACCTCGGTCGCGATCCGGACGTTCGGGTAGCCGTTCCCCTTGCCGTCGTCGCGCGGACACGCCGTCTGGAGCCAATACGCGTACGCGACCGAGCGGGCACGCGCGGCGACGACGATCGCGGCGTCGAGGTCCGGGTTTCCGGTCGGTATCGAGCGGGGCGTGTAGTCGTTGCTGCTGTCGTTGAGCGTCGTGACGTCGTACGGAAGCGCGGCATCCGCGAAGTTGCCGTGCGCGATGAACTGCCGGTAGTTGAACAGCGAGTCGCTGCCGGTGACCTTGAACACGCCGCTCGTCCCAAACAGCATCTTGAACGGCCGCGCCTTCACGATCTCGTCGTAGCCCGTCGGCTTGGGGATGGTATGGTTCTCGCCGTCGGGCCGCCGCTCGAGCGCGATCGGCACGGTGATCGGCTGGATCCATCCCGGATGCGGAGCGGCCGGCGCGGCGGGTTCGTCGAACTCAGCGTTGCCCTCCGCGCCGACCGAATGCGGAACGTCCGCAAGCTGCAGCAGCTCGCCGAGGTCGGTCGCGTCCAGCACATAGGCCGCGGTGAAGCGTTCTTCGGCTCCGTAGAACGGCCGAGCGATAACGGCCTGGACACGCGGCCCCGCCATCTCGACCGCGACCACCGGCATCCCGGTCAGCACGGTGACGGGCGGCGTCGACTCCGCGAGCATCGTCGACATCACTTCGTGCGCGACCCGCGGCGCGACCCGCAGGTTCGTCGCATACCGCGCGTCAGGAGCACCTGGGTCGAACGGATCGAGTTTCTTCCCGGCCTCCGAGAGCGTGAAGTTCTCGGTATAGTAGCGCTGCGCCGCGATCCGAAACTGCCGGTAGAGCTCGGTGCACCCGATCCCCTTGTTGACCCACTCGGTCTCATCGCCGCGAGTCAACCCTTGAGCACTATACTGCCCGCCGATCCATTCCGAAGCCTCGAGCAAACACACCGAAGCCCCCATCGCCGCGGCCCGCAACGCAGCCGCAACACCGCCTAAACTGGCGCCAACGACAACGATATCAAACTGCCGCTCCTGCATAATCGCACCCCTTCCGCTCCTGCATAATCGCACCCCTCCGCCAACGTAACGTGTCCCCTTGTCACCCTGAGCCCGCCATTGTCACCCTGAGCTTGTCGAAGGGTGCGCCACCATCGCCCCACGCTCATCGGCGAACGCGATGAACCAGTCCAGCGCGGACGGGTCCATCATCGCTTCGCGGCTCGCGGCCTTCTCGGGCGGCGTGCCGGCCAGAATGCGCCGCACCGGGATCTCCATCTTCTTGCCAGTCAGTGTGTACGGAATCGCGGCGACGACGTGGATCTCGTCGGGCACATGGCGTGGGCTGCAATCTGTACGCAGCTTCGTCACGATCCGCTCGCGCAGCGCGTCGTCGAACGTCGCGCCCTCGGTGACTCTCACGAACAACGGCATGTAGAACGCGCCGCCCGGCAGCTCGAGGCACACGATGAGGCTATCGGCGATCTCGTCGAGCTGCTCGACCGCGCGGTAGATCTCGGCCGAGCCGATGCGCACGCCGTAGCGGTTGAGCGTCGAGTCCGAGCGCCCATAGATGTAGCAGCCGCCGCGTTCGTTGATCTTGATGAAATCGCCGTGGCGCCACGCGCCGGGGAAGTGCTCGAAGTACGTCTCGCGGTAGCGCGCGTCGCCCGGATCGTTCATGAAGCGTAACGGCATCGACGGCGAGGGGCTGGTGACGACCAGCTCGCCGACCTCACCGACGACCTCCTCGCCCGCGTCGTTCCACGCGTGCACGTCCATCCCGAGCAGCCGCGTCTGGATCTCGCCCGCGTACACCGGCAGCAGCGGCGACCCGCCGACCAGCCCCGCGCACAGCTCCGTGCCGCCCGAAGGCGAAGTGACCCAGAGATCGGACTTGACCGCGTCGTAGAACCACGCCGTCGATTCCGGCGTCACCGGCGACCCCGTCAGCAGCACGCCTTCGAGACGCGAGAGGTCGAAGCGCTCGCGCGGAACGAGTCCGATCTTCTGCATCATCTGCACGAACGTCGGGCTCGCGCCGAAGCTTGTCGCACCGGCATCGGCCGCGAGCTGCCAGAGCAGCGCCGGCGTCGGATACGCCGGATGCCCGTCGTACAGCACGATCGACGCGCCCTGCACCAGCGCCGAGACCAGCGCGTTGAACATCATCCAGCCGGTCGTCGTGTAGAAGAACATGCGCGAGGACGGGCTGAGGTTCTGCCCGAGCCCGGTGCTCTTGAGGTGCTCGACGAGCGTCCCGACGTGGCCGTGCACGATCGGTTTCGGCAGCCCGGTCGTCCCCGACGAGAACAGCACCCACAGCGGGTGATCCTCGGCGACGCGTTCGTACGCGAACGACGCCGCGTCGATCGGCGGATGGTCGAGCAGCTCCGCCCACGTGATCGCGCCCGGGATCGCGGGCGACGAACCGGGGTTGAGATACGGCAGCCACACGAGGCGCCGAACCGACGGCAGGTCGGCCAGGATCGCGCGAATCTCGGCCGTGCGATCGTAGTCCTTGCCGCCGAAACGGTAGCCGTCGGCGACGAACAGCACGCTCGGTTCGATCTGCGCGAAGCGGTCGATCACGGTGCGCACCCCGAACTCCGGCGCCGCCGACGACCAGACCGCGCCGATCGCGGTCACGGCGAGCATCGCGATCACCGTCTCGGGGATGTTCGGCATGTACGCCGCGACGCGGTCGCCCGGCCGCACGCCGAGCTCGCGCAGCCGCGTCGCGACGACGCGCACCGACGCGCCGAGCTCGCTCCACGACACGTACGAGAGCGGCCGCAGCTCGGAACTGTGGACGAGCGCGGGCTCCCCCGGTGCCGCGACGAGCTCGTGGCGCAGCAGGTGCTCGGCGTAGTTCACGCGCGACCCGGCGAACCAGACGGCGCCCGGCATCGCGCGCGAGCTCACGACGCGCTCGTACGGCCGCGACGACTGCACCTCGAAGAAATCCCAGACAGCCGCCCAGAACCCGTCGAGATCGGTCACCGACCACCGCCGCAACTCCTCATACGTCGCGAACGAGCGCCCCCGCTCCGCCGCCAGCCACCGCATGAAGCGGGCCACCGTCGACGCCTCGGCATTGGCACGGTGCGGCGTCCAAAGGAGCTCGCCTTCAGTCATCACGCAGCCGATTTCTTCCGCCGCGTGACCGGAATATTCTTCCGGGGGCGCCCACCTTTTTTTCCGTTCTCGCGCGACGCCGCCGAGCCCGCCGGTGACCGGCGCCGCGCGGCGAAACGCGCTCCGACCGTCATCACCAAGTTTTCGCCGAACGCGATTGCGAGCAGTTGCTCGAGCAGCACGCCGTCCTCGGCGGTCGCCGACCACAGGCTTTCGGCGCCCGGGTTGATCGTGAGATCGGCGAGCGACGCTGGATCGGCGTTTGCGAAGCCCGCGATCCGTGCGCGCGGAACTTCAAAGGTCGACTCCGTCGAGAGTTGGACGACGACGACGTCGCGCCCGGCGTCGTACCTCGTGGCGCGAATCTTCGTTGCAGTCTCCTCGCGTTCAGCCGCACGCGCGAGTAGAGCAGCTATTTCAGCATCCGTCACGCCGCTTCGGGCCTTTGTTTTGGTCGTCATTTTGGCTGACTCAGTCTCCAGAGTTCCAGGAGCGCATCGTAGTTGTCGACCGCGCCACGAATGATGCGTCGTAGTTCGTTCTTCTTCAGATAACCGCGGATCGGCTCACCGTGAGCAGTCGAGAGGCGGACAACGCCGTTGTCGAGTTCGATTACTGCCTCACCACATCCGATGTAAGCATGAACGTGCGGGAGCTGCGCACCGACGTGATCACCCGAAATCGCCGCGTAGAGAACCTGCCCAAACTGTGCGCTCCCCACGGCTCTATCATAAACCTAGGCCTAGGTTTTGTCAAACCTGCAGAATCCGCAGCGGCGGGAGCTTCACTAGAAACGCGCCGCAGCCCGTTACGGCGGCATTGCGACGTTGACCGGGATCGGGATAGTCGCAGACGTGCCATCGCTGCGGCTTGCGACGAGCGAGAGGCTCAGCGACGTCTGCCCTATCGGCACGGCACCCAGGGGGAACGCAAACGCCGCTTGCCACTGACCGGCGCCGGTTTGCGCAAGGCTGATCGTCTGCGTGCCGACTTGCAGCTTCACCGCGCTCGCGTTGGATGTCGTGACGACGGCGACGCGCACGGGCGTCCCGTTCGAGACGACCGTCGGCGAGAGGGATGCATAGAAGATCTGCACCGGGTCGGTAGGGCGTGCGAAGTTGCTCTGCGGGGCCGCACCGAATGTGAACACGTTCGTCTGCGCGAACGCCGTCGGTTGCGCGAGCGGTGTCGGGGATGCAACCGCGAGGCCGAGCGGAGCCGCGGTCGCGAGCGGTGCGGGCGTCAGTGCCGACGCGGCGATCCGTGCAGGCGCGCCTCGACCCGGCATCTGCCCGCTGGGCGCGGGCAGCCGCGTGTTCGGCGGCAGCGTCGGCAGCGTCGCGGGCGTCGGGATCGTGTGCAGCGCCGGCCCGGGCAGCGCCGATGCGCCGCGTTTGACGATGTGCGGCGTGACGACGATGATCAGCTCATTGCGCTGGCCTTGGACATTGTCGTTCCGAAAGACGCGTCCAACCAGCGGAAGGTCGCCCAGCAGTGGCACTTTGGTGGTCGTGCGGGTATCGTTTTCCTGAATCAGGCCGCCGATCACCAGGGTCTCGTCGTCTTGCAGATGCACGGTGGTCTGCGTGTCGCGCGTGCTGATCTCCGGCACTCCGGCATTCGTGCCGATCAAGCTGTTCACGACCGGGTGCAGCACCACCATGATCCCGCCGTCCGGTGTCACGGAGGGCGTGATGTCCAGCGTCACGCCAGTCTGGAAGCTCTGCACCTGCGTCGTCGCGATCGTGCCGGCGTTTCCGGCGGTGGTGGTGAGGATTGAGATGGTGTCACCGGCGCGGATGGAGGCGGTGCGCCCGGAGAGCGTGGTGATGCGCGGATCGGCCAGCACGCGGCCCTTGCCGTTCTGCACCAGCAGGTTCAGCTGCGCCGTGAACGAGATCGGCGTGCGCGAGAGCGCCTGAAAGCGCCCGATCCGGCCGACGGTGCCGTCGGCGTTCGAGACCGGCTGCATCTCGGTGAACGTCGTGCTGAGCGCCGCTGTGCCGAGTTGCAGGCCCAGGTTTTTCGCCACACTCTCGTCGACTTCGAGGATCTCCGTGTCGAGGACGACCATCGTAGGGACGACGTCGACCTTGTCGATGAACTGACGCGCCGAACGCACGCTGGCGGGGGGGCCGAGGAGCGCGATCTGGCCGGGAGTCGGGAGTTGCACGACGCGCACGTCCGGCGTCACGACCTGCAGTGCTTGCGTGAACGAGGCCACAGCGTCGATGCCGCCTTGCGTCTGGCCGGGGATGAAGGACTTGAGCGTGACGACGTCCGTCGAGCCACCGGTGCCGGAGGCAGCTTGACCGAACGACGCGCTTTGCGTGTTTGGCGGCGGATCGAGCTGCGCGAGGGCGTCCGCGATGCGTTGCTGCTGCGCCGCACTCGCCGTGACAGCGATCGCGTTGAGCGAGGCGTCGACGGTGACGTCCAGGTCGCGGAAGCTGCGCCGCACGAGGTCCGCGACGGAGGCGGCGTCGAGCGTGCGAATACGATAGACCTGCGTGTAGCGCTCGCCGAAAGTCGGGAGATCGAGTTGCGCGATGAGGGCCTTGCCGCGCGCGACAGCGTCCGGCGGCCCGGAGAGGACGACCGCGCTGCCCGAAACGGCAGCGCGAAGGCCGGGCACCTGCGCGGCGAGCGAGCGCGCGATCTCGCGGGGTGCCCGCCGCGAGACCGCCACGGCTTCCGCCGACACCACAGCGGGCGGTGGCGTGACGTTGGGCGCATCGAGCGCGTTCACCGCGGCTCGGATCTGCGTCATATCGGTCGGCGTGGCGGTGACGAGGAGCTGCTTGTCGCTGGCGAGCGCGAACTTCGCCTTGGGAAACGCTTTGCGCAGCTGGTCGGCGAGCACGCCGCCGCGCGCGACGTGCAGCGCCAGTGCTTCCGTCGTGGCGAGTGAGGGATCGCGCACGTCGATCCCGACCAACACCCCGCGGATCGCCTGCACGTCGGCGGAAGCCGCGACGACGACCAGCGCATTAGCGCGATCGTCTGCGCGCACGGTCGCTTGCGGGAAAAGCGGCCGCAGCGTCGCTGCGGCGCGCTTCGCGGTGACGACCGAGAGGGGCAGCACGACCGGCACGATCGTCACGGGGCGCGCCGGCGCGGGGCCGGCCTCGACATCGTAAACACCCTGCCGGAGGCGATACGTCGCGCCGAGTGGCTCGAGAATGGCGCGTAGCGCTTGTGGGAGCGTTACGTCGTGCAACTCGACGCTCACGTAGCCGGCGACTCCGTCGGCAACCGAGATGTTTGCGCCGGTATCGTGAGCCAACCGCACCAACACCGTTCGCAGCGGCTCGTTCCGAGCGTTGAGCGTCACGTGGCCGGCGCCGCGATCTGCAACGATCGCGCTCATCCTGGCGGACGGCGCCGCGATCGCTGCGGAGCGCATGCAGAGCGTCGCCGTCAATATGGCGGCAAATGTCGCTCGGCTACCTCGTCTCACGTGCGCCTTCGTGCGCAAGAAATGCGCTCCAACCATCGGAACCCCCGCGTGCCGGTCGTGTACGGTACGGCGCCGCTGCGGCCAACTACTGCTCGCAGGTCGAGGAATTGTCAGCACCATCGGTATTGCGAATTCAGACGGTAGATGTATACTAGTCGACGACTAGTACAACTGTACTGTCGCTATGGCGAAAGCCGGAAAGGGTGTTTTCCGATGCTCATTATCGCTTTGTTGGCCACGTTCTTGGGGTTGGCCAACCCGCACGACATCATCGGCGGGGGACCTATGTCCACATCGGCGTCGGCCGACAACGTCGTAGCAGGAGGGCCGTCGGGCTAAGCAGCGCCGGAAAGGGGATTTGCGCGCGTTAGCTCGTACTGTGCGCGACTGGATGTCCAGAGGGCATTCCTAACGGAATGTCCTCTCTCGTCCCGGGGAGGGTGCCGCGGATACATCGACCTTCGGTTCGTTATCGGACCGAGTCATTTCCATCGAAGAGGCGAGGTCGGCCTGGCGTGACGGCGACTTCGAACGATGCTTCGGGCTTTGTGCCGCGGCGAAACCCAAAGCCGTTGAGGTTCGTAAGGAGTTCGCGCTCCTTGGCGTCCGCACGCTCTTGCGGCTCGATCGCGCCGCCGAAGCGCTGCAACAGCTACGAGCGGTCGGCGCCGACGATGACGTGTCGGTTCGAATGCTTGTCGGTTCGGCCCAGGCGCGCCTCGGCGAACACGAGGCGGGACTCCGCACTCTGCGGGCGACGCTCGCGGACGGAGCGCCGGATCGAACGACCCGCGCCGAGATCAACCTGTGGATCGCACTCGCATGTTACGGCGAACGAGACCTGGACGCCGCGGACGCGGCACTCGAAGCCGTTCCCGTGGATGGTGGTGTCTTGCACGTGCGTGCGCTCGAGTATCGAGGATGGGTGGCAGACGCGCGCGCCGAGTACGATCGGGCGGTCGCCTCGTTTGTCCGCGCCCTCGAGGTACTCGACGCCTGTCCGGAACGCGACCGTTTTGTCGAGGCGAATTGCGTCCAAGCGCTGTCAAACTTCGCCGTCGAACGATTCGATCGAAGGGCGTGGTCCATCGTGGCAGAGCGACGCGAGACCGGCGATTGGCGCGGTGCTGGTCTCGCCTATCTGCGATTCTTGATCGCGCTACGGGCGGCGGCATTCGCTTACGACGTGGAGGGCAATGCGCTCAGCGCAGCCGCGGAAGCGCGCAGAGCCGAGGAGTCGGCGCCATCGGTCGCATATCGCGTGCAAGCCTTGTGCTCCCGGGCCTGGATTTCGCGCTGTGCCGGTGAAACGCTCGCGCACCGCGATCACCTGCAGGCCGCGGTACAGTTGTTCGAGGGGATCGGCGATTGGGTGCCCGCCGGCGATGAGAACATCGTCCCGCTCGTCCTCGCCGAAGAGCTCGCCAACGCGGGCCGCGAGACGGACGCAAGGCGCATGTTCGAGCTCTACCGAGCGCAGTCGCCGACCTCGCCTATGCTTGCGATCACGGGCGACAGGCGACGGGACGGCTACGAACGGCTCGTCGAGGCCCAAATTCTCGAAGCCGAGGACAAGCTGGAAGGCGCCGCGTCCGGATATCGTGACGCCTTTCAGATCTTCTGTCCGCTCGGGTACGTTCGCCGCTCGATCGTAGCTGCGGTGCGGCTGATTCACCTGTCGCCCAGGGAGGACTATCTCTGGGGGCACATCGATCTCGTCGTGGCAGGGCTCGCGAAGGGTTCTTGGATCGTGCCGGTAGCGGACCAGCTCCGCAGGGCGCGTCATCTCGCCGAGCTGACCGCGGTCCAGCGCGAGCACCTCATGCTGGTCTGTGCCGGCAAGTCGACCCCCGATATCGCCCGGATTCGAAAGCGCTCTAAGCACACCGTTCGGAACCAGATCGCGACCTTATTCGAAACGTTTAGCGTACACAATAGGGCCGAGCTCGTCGCGGAGTGCGCTCGGCTGGGCATCTTGAGCTCGGAAGCGGTGTAGCGGCCGCGTCCGCACCCTCAAGTGGTACAGATGTACTAGCGAGCCGGCAGTACGATTGCAGCATAGACACGTGAGCGTGATTTCGGCACGATAGAGGCGTCGCGCACGACGCGCAGACGCAATGACGCGCCTGGGGGAAACGCGCGCAGGGGAGCCTGGTCGGATGTCGGGTTTGTTTCGTCGTGCTCTCGCGACGGTGGTCGCGGTCTCGTTCGTGCTCGTTCAAAGCGGACCCGAGTTCGCCGCAACAGGGAATGCGTCGCCGATTGCGGGGCCGCACAACACGTCGAGCCTAAGACCACCGACGGTTGCGCTCGTTGCGCCGCCGGTCCGCGTCCAGGTCACGGAGCCACCGCGCCCGCGCCCCTCGGCGCCGCCTGCCAACGCGATGCGACCGAAGGTCGTTCAAGCCGTTCGGCCACCGAACGGGCGGCACGTGCCGGGTCCGCCGATGTTGCGCCCCAGCGAGATCGACGGCCCCCTGAAGGCGGCAGCGGCACGCAGGCGATCGAGTGCGGGGGTCAGCGTGCCTGCCACCAGCGGCGCTCGTCGTATCAATGCACCCGGCGTGCCCGGTGCGCGGCCCGGCACGCGCCGCGCGCAGTCGCTGCCCTCCGATCCCAACGCCTCGGGGACCGGCATCAATCCGTGGTGGCGCTACCAGGAACAAAGTTTGCCCGGCGGTGGACACGTGATGGTCAACGTCGGCACCGGCAACGTCCTGCTCCAAGACGACGACATGGCGGTGCCGCACAAGGGCATCGCCATGGCCTTCCGGCGCACGTACAACTCGCAAGGCGCCGCGAGCGTGGCGCACCAATTCGGAAGCTGGACGAGCCTGTACGGCAACGGCTGGACCAACACGTTTGACGCGCACTTCCTCTCGATGTCGTCGACCGTGAAGTCGATTTACGACATCGACGGCGCGCGCTACGACTACTATTCGCCGCCCAACAATCCGGCCGGCACCGCGCTGACCCCCCTCACTCCGGGGCAGCATGCCACGCTCGTGTTCGACGGAAACTGCGGCTGGCTTTGGACCAAGAAGTCCGGAACGACGTATTACTTCTACGGCGGCAACCCAACGCTCTGGTGTCCGTGGCTCGGCACACTCGGTGGCTATGCCGGTCGCCTATACCAGATCATCGGCAGAAACCGCAACACGTACGTTACATTCGCGTACTCGTGGGATAACGGAGACGCCTCTGCGACTGGGAAGATCAGCGCGATCACCGCGACGACAGAGTCAGGGATGAGCGCGACGCTTTCGTTCGCCGATTTTAGCGGGCGTCGTCTCCTGCAGCAACTCACCTTTCCCGACAACGCGACGTCAGTCCAGTACGGCTACGATGCGAATGGCAACCTCAATGCCGTCTCGCACCCGCCGAACAACGCTGCCGGCACCCGCCCGACGCAAATCTACAGCTATCAGGCGCTCGGGAGTGACTTCGTTTTGTACGGGACCGGCAGCCCTCGAGAAACTGCGGCGTGCGGGACGTCGGGTGGGTGCGGGAGCGAGGGCGGCGGTCTGATCTTCGGCTTCAACGGCACGGCTGCGGTAAACTCGACGCTTTCGTGGATTATGGCACGGGCCTTGGTCAATCTGTCGATTCCGGACGGCTCAAACTCGGGACCGATTCAGGGCTCCGCGTATCCGACCTCGCATTTTACGTACCGGACGGAATATTACACGACCGGCGTCACGACTTCCACGTATCGCGACACCGACGGCCACATGACCAACTGGGTCGTGGACGGCACGGGCCGGCCGACGCAAACGCAAGAATGCACAACGAGCGCGAATCAGGGACAACAATGCACCGGCACGTGGCTCCTCCTGAACGAGAGCTGGGCCGCCAACAACAACCTTATAAGCCAGACAGATGCGCGGGGGTATGAGACCGACTACGCCTACGACGCCAACGGCAACACCATCGCGGTCGGAGAAGCCCAGACGACCACCTCGCAGGGAACGTTCCGCCCTACCAGGCTCTACGACTACGATGGCTTCAACAATGTCGTAGCCTACTGCGATCAATCGGAAACGCATCAAGCCGGTGCCGACTGGACCGGTGCTCCAGCTGCATCCGACTCGCTTTGCTCGAGCGCAGCCGTCAACGTGCCGCACTGGCGTGCAGCATTCAATTATCCGAGCTACCAGCCATACGGTCAACTCGCGTCGATGACGACGCCGCTGGGCTACACGCATCGCATCACGTATAGTCCGTCGCAGCAAGCCGGCACGGATTTCGGACTGCCGACCTCGGTCAGCGGCGATACGATTGTCGGACAGCTCGACGGTACCTCGATCACTCCGACGCACACATTTTGGTACGACGGATCGGGGAATCTCGGTTGCTACAGCAAGGGGAACGGGACGTGGAGCCTGCGCTACGATGCGCTCTCGCGAGTCGTGGCTGTTGGCGATCCCGATGACGTTTCGCTCAACGCCGGGTCGCTCTGCGGCAAGTCGACCGGCACTGCCGGCTGGAACACGCAGAGCGCGTACAGCTACTTCCCGGACGGATCGAAGCAGACTGCGCAGACGTCGTCCGAGCGCAGTTTCGGCGTCAGCTCCATGTACACGTACGACCTTGACGGGAACGTCGCCACGGAAACGCTGCACCACGGCTGTGTTCCGAACCAAACGTGCAATCCCGGGACGACGCAGAAATGGTACGACGGCGCGGACCGCTTGGTGGAAGTCGCGCTGCCGATGGACCCGCGGTCGTACAACAGCCCACTGGTTGTCGTCGACTCTTCCAAATGGGTGACGCGGTACTGGTACGATCTCTCCGCTGGAAACACGGTTACCGTCACCGGCTCGAGCCCGTTCCGAGCTTACGGAAACCTCTACAAGACCCAGCTCGGCTACGGATCGTCGTGGCTGGACAAGAGCGGCTCGCAGTTCGACGGCCTCGACCGCGAGGTCGCCAAGTACTCATGGGATATTCCTAACCCCAATAACGGCCCCTGGCCGATCAACAACACGCTCGAAACGACCCAGTTGCAGTACGACGCGGGCACTCCCGCTGCGCTCGGACTCCTGACGACCAAGACGAATCCGCTGGGCGAATCGGTGACCTACGGCTACGACGAACACGGCCGCGTCCTCACGGAAACGTACGGCGGCGACAGCGGGCGGACCGCGAACGAGACCTATCAGTTCGATCCGAACGGTCGCTCGGTTGCGATTACGTCGAGCCAGTTTGGCGCGCAGCAAAATACCTTCGATTCGGACGGACGGCTGACGCGCGTAACGGAGCCCAGTGGCGGCGGCGTCACCGACCCCGCTCAGATCGGTTACTCGTATTATGCCGACGGAAAGCGCTCGGCTGTGTCGGTTACGTCGCCGACGTTCAATCAAGTGAACGCGATCGCATACAGCTATCGTGCCGACGGTCTCGTCCAAACGCTGACGAATAACGCTTTCGCTTCCGGAACCTGGCAGAAGATCTACACAGACGCTGGACGACTAAGCGCTTCGACAGGCGCGGACGCGCAGCATCTCTCGTACGACACTAGTGGTCAGCTTCAAAATTTCTCCCTCGGAACTTCCACGATGACGTACACGCATGACGCCGAGGGGAGCCCGCTCACCGAGGTCATTCCGGTGCCGATTCCCGCGGAGACCGAGACGCTTAACTACACGTACAATGTGCGCGGAGAATTGGTCGACTCGATCTATACTCCGAACAGCGGTTTGCTTTTCCCGCACTACCGAAGCAATACAGGCGGCGGTTGCGTCACTCGCGCGAGCATTCCGCTCGACGGATCCTACGTTCCAGGAACGACGCCGCCGGATCCTCTGGTCGATTCGCGCACATGCGCGACCGTATCCAACGGAATGATGGGGTCGGTCGACTACAACACGTCTTCGTTTCCGAGCGGCTCCACGGGCGCGTTCAGCTTCGACAAGGCTGGGCGCCTCGCGACGAAGGTCCAAACGATAAGCATCTTTACGGCCCCCGATCCGACCGGAACGGGAAACAAACAGGGCGGCGGCGTCCCGGGATCTGACATAACGACGCAGACCACGACAAATACGCTCTACGATGCTGAAAACCACACAGTTTCTCGCTCGGGATCGCAGGTTCGTACGAAGACCGACCCGGACACCGGCTCGAGCACGACGACGACGACGACGCGTATTCCGGGAGGCATGACCCTCGGCTGGGGTCCGAACGGACATCCCGCGCTCGCGTGGGGCGGCACGGCGTCCTCGGTGACGCTCCACTGGGACGGCGACATCGTGCTCTTCGTCACGGACGCTTCAGGAAACGTCGTGGACTTCAAGGTGGGTTTGGACGGCGAGGTCACGCCACGCGATACGCAATGGAGCGGACTCACCGCCTATGCACGCGACGCTGCCGGCCTGATCATCGGCGGCAGCACCGTCAACGGCACGTCCGGGCTCGTACCCATGGACCCATCAGACGGCTCAATGGTCCCGGGAACCGGTCCCACTCCGGGTTATGTGAGCTCCGTGGCCATTGCAAAGTATACTCGCGCAGACGGCTTCCAGATCGGCGACATCGAGATCAACGGCGTACGCGCCTTCGACCCGGCACTCGGCAGCTGGACAACGCCCGACGCCTTCGAAGGCGACATCCACGACCCAGCTTCCCAACAGAAGTACATGTGGAATCGCGGAAATCCGGCCGTTTATGAAGATCCAAGCGGCTACAAATGGACCTTTGTGGATCCGTTACTTCAGGCGGCCATTGATCGGCTACAGAAAGGCAGCGAGACGTTTAGTAAGTCGTATCAAGCAGCCGCTGACAGCGAGGCCTCATTTACCATGCGCGTCGTGCCGGCTGAAGACGTCCGGAAGACGGCAGTCCCGCACAACGAGGAGAAAGGGACAGCCCACAGTCAACCGGAGTACGACAAACAGGAGAACCTCGTTTCGGACACGATTAGCATAGGAGCCGGGGATGCGCGGACGCTGCTTTGGGCTGTAGCGAACGAAGTGTTCAATGCAGGCCGGATGGCAACGGAAACGGCTCAGTTTATTAAGGACCAAAAGCCAGACGGAAGCACATTGGGAAATCCAAATGAAACGAAGGGCCACGATGGCGCCGTCAAGATATGGAAAGAGGCGGGTATCAAGTGACGACTGCGACGACGCCAGTAATGCCTCCAGCAATCTTGTCGGTCGCTAGTTTGCGAACGTGTAATGCAAATCAAAAGTTCACGACGCACGTACCCTACCTAAAAGTCAACGACGCAGTGACCGGAAATGAGATGAGAATTGATATCGCGTTGTGGTCGAGCGTGGGTACCTCGACTGAGCCGGATGCATTTCACGCATTTGTTTCCGTTGACGGGCAGCCCATCGTTCTCACATTGGCGCCGAATACAACGATTTCGTTGACGTACCCGGGTCTGGCCGCTGGCGTTCATTATGTGCGTTACGGTATTTACCAGCGAGCCGTCCTGCTCCAAGACGGCTCATTCTGCCGAGACATTGCCGCGCCCTGAAACGGGTCGCGACCGCGTAAAACGAGCCCTTGCGACCAAGACGCCAAACTAAGAAAAGAAAAAATAGAACCGACGGAGGGAGCTAAACCCGACGCTTCGCCTTCGCGGCCGCTAATCGCACGGCGTCCTTAAGATAGTCCGGGCCGTCGCGTACGCGGTCGCGGCTGCGGCGGCAGTCGCAGCGTTTGAGCGCGCCCGCATCGTCGCGGTGCAGCGCGTGACAGCCGTTCTCGTGGTGTGATTCCTCCGCGTGGAGGCAGCTGCAGAACATCCCACCTGAGCCTAGCTCACCGCGGATCGTCCGGGTCATACCGAAAACCGGGTAGGCAGGCGTGTGCCAGCGGCGGACGGTGCGTTCATCGGAGTGCCGCGACGACGGCTTGCACGTCGCCGGGTTCGCGTATCACGATTACCATATCGGCGGCATCGCGTAGCGTCGCGAGGAGCGGCGATCGGCCCGGGTTCCGCTCGTCGGCGACGATGACTGCCGCGACCAGGATCCCTCGCGAGCGCGCAGCCTCCGCGAGCGCAGCGATCCGCGCGCCGTCCGGCGTTTCCGCGCCGTCCGCGACGAACACGAGCATATCCGCATCACGCAGGGCTTCGGCACTCTCGCCGGGATCCGGCGTGAGGAAACGCACATCATCGAGCTCGGCGCGCAGGAACGAGCGCGCCGCGCTTCCGCCGGTCACCGCGATGCGGGCCGCGGCGCGGCTCACAGCGAGACGAACGCCGTGTTCGGGCGCAGCTGCAGCGCCTCGGCGGCGCCTTCCTGGAAGGGCACGTCTTTCGGCAGCAGCAGCGCCGCGGAGCGCACGCGCTGCGCCGCCGGATCGAGTCCGGGCGGCGGCGTGCCGTCTTCAGCAAGTGCCTTCGCGGCGCGCAGCAGCCGTTGCCGCGCCATGATGATCCCGCTGTCGCTCGTTCCGAGCCGCTCTTTCATGCGGTCTTGGATCGGCCCCATGCTCTCCTGGAGCGAAGCGTCCTGCATCGCGATCCCGGCGACGCCGCTGAACGACTTCTTCGCGCGCTGCGCGGAGCGATCGATCAGGTAGTCGTTGCTCGCGTCGGCGACCGGCTCGTAGGTGCCGGGCTTGTACACGCAGTGGATCCCGCTGCCGCTGCGCATCACGCGGTGCTCCTCCGCGGTGATCGCGCGCAGCGGGTGGTAGTTGATGCTCCAGGCCCAGCAGGTCTCGTCGTCGATCGGCACCCACGCGTGCGCGCCGATCAGGTGCTCGCCGAACGGCGGGATGATCGAATACCACGGCATCAGGTACTGCGTGATCCGCCAGTAGTACCGTTCGTCGTCGGCGTTGCGCCGCGCGCCGATGTAGAGCCCGGCGTCTGATTCGACCACCTCGAAGCGTGGCCGGCCGTCTTTCTTCAAGTAGACGTTGCCGAGCGCGCCGGCGTGCAGCGGATCGTCGTCGAGGCTGAAGCGGTGCGTGAACGAGACGTGGCTGGAGTCGATCCCGCCTTCGAGCGCCTGCAGATAGTTCGTCCGCTGCAGCCGCTTCGAGACGTAGACCTGCGCGGCGGGGAGCGTCGCCCACTCGATCTCCGGCGGCGCAGGACGCGCGTCCGGCGGCCCCATGTACGCCCACAGCACGTCGCCCAGGCGAATCATCGGGTACGCGGCGATCCGCACCTTATTCTTGAAGTTGCTCTCTTCGGGCTCCGATGGCATGTCAACGCAGCGGCCCTCGACGTCGAACTTCCAGCCGTGGTACGAGCAGCGCAGCCCGCACTCTTCGTTGCGGCCGAAGAAGAGCGAGACGCCGCGGTGCGGGCAGAAGCCGTCGATCAGCGCGTACCGCCCCTCGCTGTCGCAGAATCCGACCAAGTCTTCGCCGAGCAGCCGCACGCGCACCGGCGGGCAGTCGGGCTCCGGGAGCTCCTCGGCGAGCAGTGCCGGGATCCAATAGCGGCGGAACAGCTCGCCCATCGGCGTGCTCGCGTTCGTCGAGACGAGGGTCTGCTGTTGCTCTGCGGTCAGCGCCATGACGGTCCCATTCTCCTCAGCGTCGCGTCCGCGACGGGATCAA
Organism: Vulcanimicrobiota bacterium; assembly: GCA_003168375.1. Classification (GTDB taxonomy): domain Bacteria; phylum Vulcanimicrobiota; class Vulcanimicrobiia; order Vulcanimicrobiales; family Vulcanimicrobiaceae; genus Vulcanimicrobium; species Vulcanimicrobium winogradskyi. The sequence continues at coordinate 249,943 of PMSI01000005.1, read as the reverse complement.
GAGTCGTTCGAGCTCGTTCAGCAGCACGGTGAGCACGAAGCCGATCACGGCGATCGTGATCAACCCCACGTACATCACGTTGACCTGCAGAATCTGCCAAGCGTTCCAAATCAGGAAGCCGAGCCCGCTCTGCGCGCCGACCATCTCGGCGATCGCGATCAGGATCAAGCCCAGCCCCGCGCCCAGCTTCACCCCGGTCATGATGACCGGCAGCGCGCCGGGGAAGGCGATCGTGTGGAACACCGCCCAGCCGCGCGCGCCGAAGTTGCGCCCGACGTCGAAATAGATGCGGTCGATCTGCCGCACGCCGGCCGCGGTGTTGATCACGACCGGATAGAACATCCCGATCGCGACCATCGCGATCTTCGAGGGCTCGCCGAGTCCGAACACGAGCAGGATCAACGGCAAGATCGCGCTCTTGGGGACCGGGTACGTCGCCGAGATCAGCGGGTCGACCAGCGCGTAGATCGGCCGGTAGAGACCCATCGCGAGGCCGAGCAGCAACCCCGGGACGCCGCCAACGACGAGCCCGATGGCAAGCCGCTCGAGCGTCGTGAGCGTGTTCGAGAGCAGGGTTCCGTTGGCGATCATCGCGCCGAACGTCCCCGCGATCGACGAGGGCGCCGGAAAGAACCGCGGGTCGATCCAATGCGCGCGCGACGCGATCTCCCACAGCACGAACAGCGCGACCGGCGACGCCACACTCAGCACGCGATCCCGCGTCGCCTCCCCGATCTTCACGCGACCTCGTGGATTTCGGTGCGGAGCTGGGCCCAGATGTCGTGGAAGAGCCGCCCGTATTCCGGCGTCGCGCGCAGATCGAGGACCGAGCGCGGGCGCGGGAACGGAACGTCGACGTAGGCCTTCGGCAAGCCGTCGGCGCTCATGATCATGATGCGGTCGCCGAGCGTCACCGCCTCGTCGACGCTGTGGGTGATGAAGACGACGGTTTTCTTCGTCTCGTCCCAGATGCGCAGCAGCTCCTCTTGGAGCAGCGTGCGGTTCTGTTCGTCGAGTGCGGAGAACGGCTCGTCCATCAGCAGCACTTCGGGATCACACGCGAACGCGCGCGCGATCGAGACGCGCTGCTTCATCCCGCCCGAGAGCTGGTACGGGTACGCGTCGGCGAAGCGGCGCAGGCCGGTGCGGTCGAGGTAGTGCCCCACGACCTCGTCGATGTGCGCCCGCGTCGCGCCGCGCATCCGCAGCCCGTACGAGGCGTTCTCGCGCACCGTCATCCACGGGAAGATGGACTCGCCTTGAAAGATCATCGCGTTCTCGGGCCGCTCGCCCTCGCCGTGCGCGATCGCGACGCGGCCGGAGGTCGGCTGGTCGAGGCCGGCGGCGATCCGCAGCAGCGTCGTCTTCCCGCAGCCGCTCGGGCCGACGATCACGAAGAACTCGCCGGCGCCGACCTCGAACGAGATGCCGCCGAGCGCCACGTGCTCGCCGTCGCGCAGCGCGAACCGCTTCTCGACGTTCTCGAAGCGGATCTTCGCGGCGGCCGGCATCAGGCGTGCTTGTACTTCCCGAGCACCTTCAGCGCTGCGTCGACGAACGATCCGTCGTGGACCGCATCCGCCGTGACGTTGCCGGTCACCAGGCCCTGGGCTTTGAAGAAGGCCAGGTCCTTGCGCAGGCTCACCAGGTTGACCCGGCCGTCGGGATCGTTGCCGTTGGGCGTCGCCTGCTCGTAGATCGTGCGATCCTTCACCGCGGTGTACTCGGTGAGGATGTCGATGATCTCCTTGCCGTTCTTGCCGGTCAGCGAGCCGTGCCCGGTGCGCTTGTCACGCGCGAGACCGTCGTTGTAGAAGCGCACCGCCTTGATGTAGGCGATCATGAACTTCTTGCCGAGCTCTCTGTTCTTCTGCAAGAGGTTTCCGCCGTACAGCAGCACCGCCAGTTGCTGCTTCGGGTAGAAGACGTCGTCGCCGGCGTAGCGCACGGCGGCGCCGCTGCGCACCGCCAGTGTCGCCGACGGCTCGGTGGTCATGCTCGCGTCGATACTCTTGCCGGCGAACGCCGCAACGTGGTTGGGGAAGCCGAGGTACTCGTGCGTCACGTCGCCGTACGCGAGGTGGGCCTGCGAGAGCGCCTCGTTCAGTGTCGAGGAGGTCGTGGTCCCCTGCGCAGGTTCGGCGACCTTCATGCCCTTGAGGTCCTTGTACGTGAAGTGCGGGGCGAGATCGCTACGGACCAGCAGCGGCATGTAGCCGAAGCCGTGCGGCGTCGAGCCTTTGTCGGCGACGATCTTCAACTCGATCCCCTGCACGACGGCGTTGTAGAGCCCCGCCGACGGCGCACCGGCCGCGACGTCGAGCTGGTTCGCGCCGAGCGGCACGACCATCTTCGCCGCCGAGTCGAACGCCGTCCATTTGACCGCGATCCCCTGTTCGCGGAAGAACCCCTTCTTGTCGCCGATGAAGAACGGCACGTCGCTACTCGCATTGACGGTGCCGACCGTGACGAGATCTTCGGCCCACGCGTACCGCAGGAACGCCGGGGCGCCGACCGCGGCCGCCGAGACAAGACCCGAGAAGGTGCTGCGCTTCATGGCGGTGAGTATCGCCTGGGTGAGGAGTTTTCCTATGCTTCTGCTCGTCGCACTGCTGTTCTCGACGCCGCTCGGTGCGAGCGGTCAAACGCCGGCGTCACCACCGCCGCAGGTCGCGCCTCTGCCGGTCTGCCCGTCGCCCCGGCCGCGCTTCGCGACGATCGCGATCGACCCGGCAGCGGACATCCACGTGAGCGCGACCCAGCAGTTCATCGTCGCGCTGCGCGTCGTGGAAGATGCCGGGTCGTCATGGCGGCTCGCCGGTATCACCGAGAAGCCCGCGCCCGTTCGGTCCGAAGGTATGCAGAGCGTCTGGGACGTTGGGTTTCAGAACCTGGAACGCAAGGCCGGCGACGCGCCGATCGTCGGCGGATCGGCGACCGAGATGTTTTTGTTCACCACGACCGGGCTCGGGACGGCGACCATGACGTTCGGGCTGTTCGGTCCCGGTGCCGACAGCCCGTCGCGCACGGTCACCTTCACCGCACGGGTCAGCCCGAATGTCATGATCTGCTGATAGCGCGACGCCGGTCGCGATGATGCCTATGCGCGTTCTGATCCTGTGTGCCGGGCTCGCCGGTACGATCGGCGTCGCCGCGCCCGTCGTTCCGGGACCTATCATCGTCGGTCACGGCGTCGTCGCCGGTCGCGCCGTTGCGTTTCTCAAGGTTCGGCTCGACGCGGTGCGCGTGAAGATCGGGCTCGCCGGGGGGCGGCCCGGGCGGATCGAGGCGCTCGACGCGATCGCGCGCCGCTACGGCGCCGTCGCGGCGATCAACGGCGGCGACTACGAAGCCTATGGCAACGCGCCGATCCGCAACCCGAATCATACGCTGATCACCGGCGGAGGCTTGATGTTCAAGGGCGACGTCGGCGACGTGTTGTGGTTCGACCAGCACGGTCGTGCCGCAATCGACCGTGTCCCGCTCAAGATCGAAGGCGCGCTCGACGGCCGTTGGAAATGGCCGGACAACTGGTACGCGTACTGGATCAATCGCTTACCATCCGGGACGAGCGACACGATCACGATCTTCACGCCGCAGTGGGGCGAGCGCACCGGTCTCGCCGGCGGTCCGCAGGTGCAAGTCGCCGACGGCGTCGTCACCGCCATCCAGAACAGTTCGACGATCGTCCCGCGCCACGGCTTCGTGGTCTACTTCCGCGGCGAGGCGAAAGCCGCATCGCATTTCGCCGTCGGGCGCACCGCCCAATACCGCGTCGTGCGCGCCGACGGCGAGCCGCTGGGCGACTTCGCCTACGCGCGCGAAGCGATCGGCTGCGGTCCGCGGCTGGTGACCGACGGACAAATCACCGTCGACCCCGCCGGCGAAGGCTTCCGCGACCCGAAGATCCTGTACTTGTCGGCCGCGCGCAGCGCCGTCGGGCTGACCCGCGACGGCACGACGATGATCCTCGCCACGTCGGGCGGCACGATCCGTCAGATGGCCGACGTGATGCGAGACCTTGGGGCGTACCAGGCGATGGCATTCGACGGCGGCGCATCGGCCGGTCTGTGGTTCCGCGGCGGTTACGTCACCGCGCCGGGCCGCCTGCTCAACAACGCGCTGCTCATCCTCCCGAAGTAAGTCAGCGGATGCGGCGCTTCGCGGTGAGCAGTCCGGTGTTGACCCCGCCGAGCGCGAGGCCGCCGTCGAAGCGAGCAGATTCGACCTTGAGGCAGCGGTCGACGACGACGTCGAGACCGGCTTCGTCGGCCAAACGGATCGCTTCGTCGTTGATCACGCCGTACTGGAACCAAATCGCTTTTGCACCGGCGGCGATCGCTTCGCGTGCGACCTGCGGCGCGTCGTCGGGCTTGCGGAAGACGTCGACGATGTCGGGCGCGCCGCGCTCCGCGGCATACGCCGCCAGCGTCGGGTAGCCGCGCACCCCGTCGATCTCCGAGAGGGTCGGGTTGATCGGCGCGACGTCGAGCTTGCCGCGCGTGCGCAGGAATGAGAAGACGAAGTAGCTGGGGCGGCTGTGGTTCGACGACGCGCCGACCATCGCGACGGTCTTCGAGCGGTCGAGCAGTGCGCGCCGCTCCGCCGCCGTCTGCAGGATCACGCGCGCACTTCAGCAGAGCGCTTCGCGGCGGCGAGCCCGCGTTCGAGATCCCAGATCAGATCCTCGACGTCTTCCAGCCCGACCGACAGGCGCACCATCTCCGGGCCGACGCCGGCCGCCAGCAGTTCGTCGTCGGAGAGTTGCTGGTGGGTCGTCGAGGCGGGATGGATCACCAGGCTCTTCGCGTCGCCGACGTTGGCGAGATGGCTCCAGAGTTCGAGCGATTCGATGAAGGCGCGGCCCGCATCGCGTCCGCCGTGCAAGCCGAACGCGAACACCGCGCCGGATCCGAGCGGGAGGTAGCGTGCTGCGAGCGCCCGATCGGGGCTGTCGGGCAGGTCGGCGTAGGAGACCCAGGCGACTTCCTCACGTCCGCGCAGGAACGTTGCGACCGCGTGCGCGTTGGCGACGTGCTGCGGCATCCGCAGGCCGAGCGTCTCGAGCCCCTGCACCAGCAGCCAGGCGTTCATCGGCGAGATCGACGCGCCGACATCCCGCAGCACCTCGACGCGTGCGCGCTGGACGAACGCGTACTCGCCGAACGTCTCCGCGAAGTTCAGCCCGTGGTAACCCGGGCTCGGCGTCGCGAGCAGCGGATGCTTTCCGGCCGCCCACGGAAACGTGCCGGACTCGACGATCGCGCCGCCGAGCACGGTGCCGTGCCCGCCGATGAACTTCGTCGCGGAGTGGGTGATGATGTCCGCGCCGTGCTCGATCGGCCGGCACAAGTACGGCGTCGCGAACGTGTTGTCGACGATCAGTGGAACACCCGCGCCATGCGCGATCTCGGCAAGCGCGGCGAGGTCGGCGACGTTTCCTTTCGGATTGCCGATCGTCTCCGTGAACACCGCCTTGGTGTTGTCGCGCAGCGCGCCGCGCACGGCGTCGAGATCGCTGCCGGGGACGAACGTCGTCTCGATCCCCATCCGCCGCAGCGTCACGCCGAACTGCGTGATCGTGCCGCCGTACAGGTTCGCCGACGCGACCAGATGATCGCCGTTCTGCGCGAGGCTCAGGATCGCGATGAGCTGCGCCGAGAGCCCGCTGGCGGTCGCGACCGCACCGAGCCCGCCTTCGAGGCTCGCGAGCTTCTCCTCGAACGCCGCGACCGTCGGGTTCCCGATCCGCGTGTAGATGTTGCCGTACGTGCGCAGCGCGAACAGCTCGGCCGCATGCTCGGTCGAGTCGAACACGAAGCTCGTCGACAGATGCAGCGGCAGCGCACGCGCCCCCGTCTCCCCGTCGGGCGGCGTCCCCGCATGCAGCGCCCGCGTACGAAATCCAAAAGTCCGCTCGTCCATCAGGCGCCGACTCTTCGCGGCGTCCGGCGCGGCGGCCCGCGCGCGTTTCGAGGGGTCGGCGGCCGTCGCGCCAGAACACCCCTCCGATGCGCGCCGCCATCGCTTGCCTTCTGCTGCCGACGCTCTTGGGAGCAGCTCCCGAGGCGGCGGCGCGGGCCGACGATCGCGTCTACGCGCTTGCCCAGACGTGGTCGTGCCGCACGATGCACGGCGCCGAGACGCACAAAACCGGGACGCGCACCGGCGACCGCGTCGACGTCCGCAACGAGGTCAATCCTGCGGGTGAGCCGCCGTACGTGCTCAACGATCGCTACGGCTTCGACTCTGCGACCGCGCAGTGGCACGTCGTCCTCGGGGCGGGCTCCCCGATCGCGATCGAGGCGATCGCGCCGCCGTGGACCGCCGCGACGTGGGAGCTGATCGGCCGGCAGATCGGCGGCGGGCCGGCTCGGGTGACGTACGAGCTCTTCTCCGAGCGCGACATGCGCCGCAAGATCGAGTTCCTCTCCGGCGGCGCTTGGGCGCTTTCCAGTGCCGAGCGGTGCTTCCGCGGCGAGGAGCTTCCGCCGGCGGACGTGTGCATCGCGTCGAGCATGCAGTCCCATGTCGTGGCGTACGCGCCGCTCAGCCTCCGCGCGATCCCGCCGCAAACGCCGGACGGGACCGTCGAGATCGCGGTCCATCTGGACGAGCGCTCGAACGTGCGCTCGACGACGACGATCCAGTCGCCGTCGCAATTCCTCACCGGGGCGTTGCTTCAAGCCGTGCGCGCGTCGACGTTCCAAACGGAGATCCGCGACTGTCGAACCGTCGCCTCCGACTACAAAATGACGGCCACATTCTCCAACAATCGCTTCACGCTCCAGTACTGAGCGCACCATGGTGGAGCGTCCCCGCTGCCGGATGAGAACCGTCAGCGACCCTTACTTGAGCGAACGGAATGCGTCCGGCGCGTGCAACGCCGCTGACGGCAACGTGAAGCGATTCGCGGGATCGTCGTAGCGGTCGAACCTCATCGTGAGGCGCTGTGGGACGGTGCACAACCGCAAACGCCTTGTCGCCTTCTCGTAGAAACACGTCACGGTCACCGTTTTGTTCGCGGCGAGATGCCGATCGATGGCGAGCCCGAGTCGCCGGGCGAAGTCCTGAACGCTCACTCGGACCTCCCTTCGACCCCGGTATACCGCGAAGCACCGAAGTTCATCCATGGTGTCCCTGGCCTGCCGCCGCACGGGCCCCCCGGTCCGGGTCGATAGGGCCGAAAGCCTCCGCTCGCATCGGCGCTTCCCGGAAAAAGTACGCTCACGATGTTCCGCTCGCTGGACCACCTCCGGATCCTCCTCGGCGCCCCCCTTTACCGCAGCGCGACCGGCGGCGAGTGCGATACCCGCGTCTCGGCCCACTGGGACTGCGGCTGCATCGCGAGCGGCGCGAGCTTCGCGAAGATGCACCTCAAGACGTGTAGCTCGCACCGTGCCGGCCGGATCGAGCTGGCACCGATCGCGATCTGACCTCGACAACGCCTAGCGCGTCGAGAATCGCGCCGCGTGTCGCCGTCTCGCCGACCTGAGCGGTAAACGCAATCTCCGCCGGCGTGCCCGCCAGCACGACGACGCGGTCCGCGAGCGCCAGCGCGTCGTCGACGTCGTGCGTCACTAGGATCGCCGACGCGCGCGTGAACTCCAAGATCTCGCGGACCGCCGCGCGCAGTTCTATCCGGCGCAGCGCGTCGAGCGCTGCGAACGGCTCGTCGAGCAGCAGCAGCGCGGGATCGCGGACGAGCGCGCGCGCCAGCGCGGCGCGCTGGGCCATCCCGCCGGAGAGCTCCTTCGGAATCCGCTTCGCGGCATGCGCGAGCCCGACCAGCGCGAGCACGTTGGCGACGCGGGCGCGTTCGGCGTCGCTGCGGGCCGGGAACGCGACGTTGCGCTCGACGTCGAGCCACGGAAACAGCCGCGGCTCCTGGAACACGACGCCGATCTCGCCGCTCGTCGCGATCGTGCCGGCGTCGGCGCGCTCCAGCCCCGCGATGCAGCGCAGCAGCGTCGACTTGCCGCAGCCGCTCGCGCCGAGGATCGCGACGCGCTCGCCGCGCGCGAGGTCGAGATCGAGCCCGTCGAAGACGAGGTGCGCGCCGTACGCCTTGCGCAGGCCGCGGATGCGGGCTGCGCTCATGCGGGCACCGTGTCGGTCCAGCCGACCAGTCGTTTCTCGAGCAGGCGCATCGCGCTCTCCGAGAGCTTGCCGCACGCCGCGAAGAGCAGGATCGCGACCAGGATCTCGTCGGTGCGCGAGGTCTGCTGACCGTCGGTGAGCAGGAAGCCGAGCCCGTTGGTCGCCGCCAGCAGTTCGGCCGCGACCAGGAACAGCCACGCCTGGGTGAGGCCGATGCGTGCGCCCACCAGTAGTTGCGGCAGCGTCGCCGGGACGAGCACGCGCGCGATCAGCGCGAAGCGCGAGAGGCCGAAGATCGTACCGACCTCGACCAGCTTGCGGTCGACGCCGCGAATACCGCTCACCAGCGCGACGTAGATCGGGAAGAACGCGCCGATCGCGACCAGCGTGATCTTCGCCGTCTCGCCGATCCCGAGCCAGAGCAGGATCAGCGGCACCCATGCGAGCGAGGGGACCGCGCGAATCCCTTGCAGCGTCGGGTCGAGCGCGCGCTCGGCGAACCGCGAGCCGCCGACCAGCGAGCCCAGCACCAGCGCGCAGAGCAGCGCGATCGCAAAGCCGAGCGCGACGCGCTCGACGCTCGCGCCGAGATCGCGCCACAACAGCCCGCTCTGCGCGAGGTCGAGCAGCTCGCGCACGACGTCGCGCGGCGAGGCGAGCTGGTACGACTTGATGAACCCGCTCGCGCTCGCCGCCCACCATCCGGCGAGCAGCGCGAGCGGGACGATGAACCTAGCCACGCAGCGCCGTCGTAGCGGGGCGCGTGTCGATCAGCGAGGCGACCGCGCCGTCGAGGTCGGCGTCGGGCTTCGCGAGCTTGTCGGAGCGGATCAGCGGGACGACCCCGGCGATCGCGTCGTGATAGTCGCTGCCCGGCGTCCCGTTGCCCGGATACGTCGTGCGTTCGCGCAGTTGGAGGTCCGCCACGCGCCGTTCTACCTTCGACGCATCCGACAGCAGCGCGGCGGTCTCGTCGACGTGCGCCGCGGCGTACTTGCGTGCGCGTTCGTACTGCTGCAGCACGATCGCGGCGATGTCGGGATGCTGCGCGAGGAAGTCTTCACGCACGTTGAGCGCGCCCCACGTGTTGAAGGCGACGTTGCGGTAGAGCAGGCGCGAGCTGGCGTCGAGCTGCGTCGCCGCCATGTGCGGATCGAGCCCGGCCCACCCATCGACCTGACCGCGCTCGAGCGCGGTGCGCCCGTCGGGATGCTGCAGGTCCACGAGCTGCACGTCGGTGGGCTGCAGTCCGTTGGCTTGCAGCGAGCGCAAGAGGAAGAACCACGGATCGGTGCCGCGCGTCGCGGCGACCTTCTTGTCCTTCAGATCCTTGACGCTCTTGAGCGGCGAGTCTTTCCCGACCACCAGCGCGGTCCACTCCGGACGCGAGTACAGGAACACCGTCTTGATCGGCGAGCCGTTGGCGCGCGCGAGCAGCGCCGCGCTCCCGGCGGTCGAACCGAACTGCACGGCGCCGGCCTGCAAGTACTGGTTCGCCTTGTTCGAGCCGAGCGAGAGCACCCACTCGACCGACGTCCCGCGCTTCGAGAGCGCTTCTTCGAGCCAGCCCTTCGACTTGAGCACGAGGCTCGGCGGATTGTAGTACGCGTAGTCGAGCCCGAGTTTGTCGAGGCCGGCGGCGCGCGCGCTGAGCGGCAGCGCCGCGGCGACCGCGGCGGCGCCGGCGGCGGTAAGGAAATCAGAGCGGGAGAGTGATGCCATGGAACGCCTCCTGGTGAGATAGGAAGAGCGGGTGAAAACGAAGAGCCCCCGCCGGATCGGCGAGGGCTCTGCACGATGTCTGTGCGCCGAAGCGCTAGCTCATGCCGAAGCTCGCCGATCCCGATAGGGGAGACAGCAAATGCACATCGCCATGAGACAGTATTGGTTCGACACGATTGAGCGCGACTTTAGCATGCGATGCCGGAATAGTCAAGGGCGGTGTGCTATGCTTCCCTTGTACGGGAAGGCGCCGTTCTGAGGGACGGCGCCCGATCCGGGGCCTACTGGCCCGGTAATCCATGGTACGGCGCGTCATCGTCCATATCGCCGCCGCCGGACTTCTCGCAGCATCCGCAACCGCAGACCCGCATCGGAGACAAACCGCAAGAAGCCGGTGCGGCATTAGTGACGCAACTCGTCTGCGTTGAAATCGGCGCAGTCGTATTCAGCTGGTACTGTGGGCCGCTTCAGAGCGCAGATACGCCCGTGGAATAAGTGCCGTCGTGACCCACGCCGCCGCCATGCGGGGCGCGGCTCTTGAAGCCAGGATGGCGGCGTTCCTCGACGGCAGGCCCACGTGCACTTCAACCGGGGACGTCTCTGTGAATTGCGGTGGCGTCTGTGCCGGTGATGCCATGATGCTGGCACAGCGTCGTGAGACGCTGATCTCGTGGCATCGCGCTTCGATGGCCAGCTCCGGTGGCTGCACAAGGTCCGAGTTTATCCGACCTGCGCGCAAGAACGCGCCCTGGTCAAGATGCTCCGCGTCACCCGCGAGCTGTACAACGCGCTGCTTCAGCAGCGTCGCGACGCCTGGACGAGTCGCCGCCTCTCGCTGACGAGCCGCGAACAGTACCTTCAGCTCACCGAACTGCGAGAGGTCGAGGCGCGTTTCGCCGGCGTCTATCGCGATTGCGAGGATGCGGTCCTCCACCGTTTGGATCTCGCGTTTGCGGCCTTTTTCCGGCGGCTGAAACGCGGAGAAACGCCGGGATATCCGCGCTTCAAGCCGATTGCCCGCTGGAACCAGCTGGAGTTTCCGCACGGCGACCGCGCGCTCAAGTTCGACATTGTGCAAGGGCGGGTGCGGGTGCCCGGTGTCGGCGCGGTGCGCCTGCGCAAGGGCCGGGTCGTGCCCGAGTTCGGTCGTGCTTTCCTCGTGACCAAGAACGGCCGCTGGTACGCGGTCTTCGAGGCGCACCGCACGGTATCGCCGCTGCCGGCGACCGGGTGCAGCGTGGGCATCGACCGCGGCATTCGTGTGCTCGCTGCGCTCTCCGACGGCACGATGATTGAGAACTTGCGGCCCGGCTCCCGCCGCAAAGCGGTGGTCAAACGACACCAGCGCGCCCTCGACGCGGTCACCGTGAAGGACGCGATCGGCAGACCGCTCAACACGAAGCACCAGGCCCGCATCGCCGCTGTACGTCGGCTCGCTCGAGCGAAGGAAAGCGAAGCGAACGCGCGCCGCGACTGGTTGCACAAAGTCAGCCGTGGCGTCGTGCAGCGGTTCGATTGCATCGCGCTGGAGTCGCTGCGGATGCGTTCGATGACGCGAAGTGCCAAAGGGACGCCGGAGGTGCCTGGCGTCGGGGTGCGGGCCAAGGCAGGCTTGAATCGGGCGCTCTTGGATGCCGGGTTCGGGATGCTGGCGAGCTTGATCCGCGAGAAAGCAGAATACGCTGCTCGCACGGTGATCGAGGTCGACGCCAGATACAGTTCGCAGACGTGCGTCGCGTGTGGGTGCGTCTGCAAGGAAAGTCGAGAGGGACGGCGCTTTACATGTGTTCGCTGCGGCCATGCGGCCGACGCGGACGTGAATGCGGCTCAGGTCATCCTTCTGCGGGCGGAGTCGCCGCCCATGAGAGCACCGGGCACCGCTCGGGGCAGACAGCACTATGCGGCCTGACCACGCTCACGACGAATGTTAATAGACGGTTTGAACCCCGAAATTCGAACCTTCGGCGGCCGATGCTTCGTATATGGAGTAGGGCACTCCAGCCCCGATCCACGCACCCGCCGGCTCAACCGGGCGTCGAAAGTCGTGGACGTTAGCCGCCGAGGCGTGAGGCGGCCAATTTTCCGCCTGACCGCTCAGCCGCGCCGCTCGACCAGCAGAGCCTGGTTGCCGATGCCGAACCAGCCGTCCGCATCCGCGAGCCGCAGGCTGGTCATCCCGAGACCGTCGCCGGTGAGCTCCGTGCGCGCGTCGAGCAGCACCCACTCCTCGCACGGATACCGCTGCAGCGCGAGCGAGAGCGAGGGTGGTATGAAGAGCCATTCGCCCATCGGCAGCTCGCCGCTGATCCCGTTCGCGGAGTCCGCGATGACGAGCGCCGAGTCGATCGGCTCGTGCGCTTCACCGGCGATGAGGGGGACCCGCGTGCGGCCCCAGATCGCGGCGGGTCCGAGGACGCCGCCGCCGTGCACCTCGCGCCATTCGATCGCCTGGCCGTAGCCGGAGGTCGTGATCCAATGCTGCCGCGCATCGGGCGGCGGCAGCGCCGGGACCGGGTCCGGCGGCGTCACGCCCGGCGGTACCGCTCCCTCTCGCTGCACGGCGACACGCCAGAGGCGCACCGACACGACGTCGCGCCCGTCGCATTCGAGCGTCCCCTCGACCATCTCGATGCGCTTTCCCGGGCGCACGACGCGGGTCTTCACACGCATCACGCCGACCGGGATCGGCCCGAGGAATTCCGAGGCGATCCGCGCGATCCGCATGTCGTCGCGCGGATGGACGGCCCGCACGACGTGCGCGATCAGCGCGGTGGGTGGGCCGCCGTGCTGCAGCCGATCGTCCCACGGGCTCGACGTCGCGGGGGTCGCGCGAAACGTCTCGCCGTCGATCCGCTCGTAGAAGGCGGTGAAATCCACTACGCCGTGCGCTTGCGCCAGCCGCCGACGATCGCACCCATGATCGCCATCCCGATGATGACGTGGAGCGCGTCGATCAGCCACAGACCGAGCGGACGACCTTCGTACAGCGTCAGGCTCAGCAGGTTCACCGCCCAGACGCCGGCGCCCATGAACACGCCGAACTCGATTCCGTGCCGCACCATGTTGGGGTTGTCGCTGTCGGCGAGCGCCATTGCGACGACGTACGCGAAGATGATCGCGAGGACGAACGAGATGATGTAGGTGCTCGGCGCGGCGGCGGCTGCCTGACCGGTGTACGCCTGCCACTGCTTGCTGAGGATGATGAACCAGACCGCGCTGAACAGATAGTACGCGATCGCGGCAACGAGCACCGCCAGATGGTTGATCCGCATCGTCATTGGGTCTCCTCCGTCACTGTGGTTTCCCGGGTCCCGGCGACCTTCGAGCGAAGGTAGGCGCGCTCCGCCGCGTTCAGCGTGCCGGTGAGGGCGGCTTGGTAGGCCGCGCGGGCCTCGGCGGTGCGGCCGAGGCGGGCGAGCGCGTCGGCTCGTGCGACGTGGTACAGATGATAGTCGGCGAGCGCGTCCTGCGGCAGCGCGTCGAGCGCGGCGAGCCCGGCCGCGGGTCCGTCGGCATAGCCGATCGCGACCGCGCGGTTCAGCGCGACGACCGGCGAGGGCGTCATCCGCTCCAGGTGCGCGTAGAGGGCGGCGATCGAATGCCAGTCGACCGCGCTTGCCGTCGGTGCGCTGGCGTGCGCGTAGGATATTGCCGCCTGGAGCTGATACGGCCCCGGCGCACGGTGGCGGTACGCAGCTTCGAGCAGCGCGTTCGCTTCGACGATCTTCGCGCGGTCCCACGTCGATCGATCCTGGTCGACGAGCGTCACCATCGAACCGTCGGACGCGACGCGCGCGTCGCGGCGCGAGTCGTGGTAGAGCATCAGCGCCAGCAGTCCCATCACCTCGGGCTCCTGCGGCATCAGCGTAGCGAGCACGCGGCCAAGGCGAATCGCGTCGTCGCAGAGCTCGCGGCGGATCAGCCGGTCACCGGCCGACGCGGAGTACCCTTCGTTGAAGATGAGGTAGAGCACCGTGCAGACGTCGTCGAGCCGTTCGACGAGACGCTCCGCGGGCGGAACGTCGAACGGGATCACCGATTCGCGAATCTTGCGCTTCACGCGCACGAGGCGTTGCGCCATCGTCGCGTGCGGCACCAGGAACGCGTCGGCGATCTCCTCGACGGTCAGTCCCGCCAGCGTGCGCAGCGTCAGCGCGATGCGCGCCTCGATGCCGAGCGCGGGGTGGCAGCACGCGAAGATCAGGCTGAGGCGGTCGTCGGGGATCGCGGTCATCGCATCGCCCTCGAAGACGTCGCGCGGCGCAGGCGGGATCTCCAGCGCGGCGAGGCGCCGCAGCTTTTCGCGGCCGACGCGTTCGCGCCGCAGGCGGTCGATCGCGCGGTTCCGCGCCGTCGTGAGGATCCAGGCCGACGGATTCGCCGGAAACCCGCTGCGCGGCCAGCGCTCGAGCGCAGCGAGGTAGGCCTCTTGGAGCGCGTCCTCGGCACTAGCGATGTCGCCGAGGGCGCGTGACAAGGTCGCGACGGTGCGTCCCGCGTCCTCGCGAAAGCACCGTGCGACCCGTTGTGCAGCGTCAGTCGCCGAGGTCGACAAGCGGCCGGATCTCCACCGAGCCGTCCTTCGCCCCCGGGCACATCGCAGCCGCCTCGATCGCATTGTCGAGCGACGGCACGTCGATGATGTAGTACCCGCCGAGCCATTCCTTCGTCTCAGCGAACGGGCCGTCGGTCACCGCGCGTTGCCCATTGCGGACCCGCACGGTCGTCGCGCTGGCCGTCGGCGCTAGCGGCGCCGCGTCGACGAACGCGTTGTGGTCGCGAAGTCCCTGACCGAAGGCTTCCCACTCGGGCATCGACGCCGCCCACTCCTCGGGGGTCGGTTCGCGGTCACGCGGCGGGCCGTAGATCAGCAGCATGTATTTCATCGTCGTCGTCCTTCTCGTGCCGTGGGGATGTCGTGCATCCAGCCCAAGGACGAACGGGGCAGCCTGAAATCGACAGGGCCGTCGGGGGAGCCTGTTACCTACCCCCGCCGGCTCGTCTCGCCTAGCTTGGGTCCTGGCAGGCGGCAATGGAAGCAGGCGAGTGCGAAGGCAGTTGAAAGAACCAAACAGGTTGGGTTATACTCTAATTCGTGCCGGAGGTCCATGCGGAGGCCGGGTTCAAAGTGCGGGTGCTGAACAAAGATCACTTTCCCGCGCATGTTCACGTTATCAAGGCCGGCACGTACGCCAAGATTCGAATCTCCGGAGCGCCGACGGTGTACGAGACCAATATGTCCGAACGCGACGCCCGCACGGCGAAAGCGATCGTCAGCGCCCACCTTGAACTCTGTCGGAAGAAATGGATCGCGCGATATGGCACCCTCACAATCCGCCCGTAAGACAAGCTCGAACCAAGATGGCGATGAATACGTCACGGCTCGCGTTCGCGGCGCGATTGCGCAGCGCACCGAGCCTCGCGTGAAAAAGGCGTACTGGGATGCAGGCGCGCTCGTGCTCGAGCTGCGCGATGGGGTGACGGTGACGGTTCCGCGGCGCAAGATTCCGGGTCTACGGCGCGCGTCGGCCGGCGCGCTTGCTGATTTCGACATCGAAGGCGGCGGAGCGTACCTGCATTGGGAAACGCTCGACGTCGATCATTCCGTCCCCGTATTGCTTGCGGACGTGCTCGGAGTCGTCACCGCCCGAGAAGCGGCGCGGCGTGCCGGGAGCGTCTCCTCGCCGAAGAAAGCGGCCGCCGCCGCCTCAAACGGGCGAAAGGGCGGCCGCCCGCGGGAGAAACACCACGAGCCTGCTGGAAAGAAGCGAACGATCGCAGCCTAAGTTATCCGCGCAGCGTGGCGGCGATCGTTGCGCGCAGGCGCTGGGCGGCGTCCCGGATTTCGTCGGCTGAGATGATCAGCGGCGGGACGAAGCGCAGCGTGTTGCGCCCGGCCGCGTTGAGGAAGACGCCGTGGTCGAGGCCGTGCGCGACGAAATCCTTCGCGACGTGCGGCTCACGTACCGGAAGGCCGAGCATCAGCCCGATCCCGCGCGGCTGCTCGAACACCGTGTCGAGTTCGGTCGCGATCGCGGCGAGTTCCGCGCGCAGCAACGCGCCGGCGACGCGGACGTGCTCCTCGAGATCGAGCACGTCGCGGATCTTGAGGTGCTCCAACGCCGCCGCCGCCGGGACGGGCGAGCCGCCGAAGGTCGTGCCGTGATCGCCGGGTTTCAGCGACGAGGCTGCGTCACCGCGCACCACGAGCGCGCCGATCGGCAAACCGTTCGCCAGTGACTTCGCCAGCGTGAACGCGTCGGGCTTCACGCCGAAGTGCTCGAACGCGAACAGCGGGCCGAGCCGGCCCATCCCGCACTGCACCTCGTCGAAGATCAGCAGCGCGCCGCGCTCGTCGCACAGCCGCCGCGCCGCTTCGAGATACTCGCGGGTCGCCGGAACGACGCCGCTCTCGCCCTGCACGGGCTCGACGAGAAAGCACGCCGTCGTCGGCCCGATCGCGGCGTCGAGCGCCGCGACGTCGTTGAACGCGACGTGCGCGAAGCCGCGCGGCAACGGCTCGAAGCCCTCGTGGTAGGCGGGATTGTCGGTCGCGGCGAGTGCGCCCATCGTGCGCCCGTGGAACGAACCCTTCGCGGCGAGGATGACGTTGCGGTCGCGCTCGCCGCCCCGCCAGGCGTGCTTGCGCGCGAGCTTGATCGCCGCCTCGTTCGCTTCGCTGCCGCTGTTGCAGAAGAAGACCGCGTCGAACCCGGAGAGTTCGGCGAGCCGGTCCGCAAGCGTCCCCGCGGGCTCGTGGTGGACGAGGTTCGAGACGTGCACCAGCGTCGCGGCCTGCTCGGCGACCGCGCGCGCGATCCGCGGGTGGGCGTGGCCGAGCGCGCAGACCGCGATCCCCGCGACGAGGTCCAGGTATGAATTCCCCGACTCGTCGTAGAGCCAACACCCGTTGCCGCGCACGATGTTGATCTCGAGCCGGCCATAGTTCGCCATCAGATGCGGATGCGTCGTCACCAGACGCGCTCCGCGAGAAGCTTGCAGCATGATTACGTCCGGTAGTGCGCGTTGATGCGCACGTAGTCGCCGGTGAGGTCGCAGCCCCAGCCGGTCGCGGTAGCATCGCCGATGCCGAGGTCGAGGCGCACGTCGACGTTGTGCTCTTCGAGGACGTGGTGCGCCTCGGCTTCGCTCATCGCCTCGATCGCGCCGCGCTCGACCCAAATTCCCTCACCGAGGTAGAGCGACCACGTGTCGGGGTTCATCCCCGCGCCGACCGAGCCGGCCGCGGCGACGATGCGGCCCCAGTTCGGATCCTCGCCGTAGAGGGCGGTCTTCACCAGGCTGGAGTTGATCACCGCGCGCGCGACTTTGCGCGCCTGCTCTTCGTCGCGCGCGCCGGTCACCGTGAAGGTGAGCGTCTTGGTCGCCCCTTCGCCGTCCTTCACCATCGCCACCGCGAGGTCGCGGCAGACCGCGGTCAGCGCCGCGCGCAGACCCGGGGTCGCGTCGGCTTCGCCCGGCTTCGCGCAGCAGTACACCGCGTCGTTGGTCGACATGTCGCCGTCGACCGAGATCATGTTGAACGTGCCGTCGGCGGCTTCGCGCAGCGCCTCGGTCAGCGACGCACGCGAGACGGTCGCGTCGGTCACCAGGAACGCGAGCATCGTCGCCATGTTGGGAGCGATCATCCCCGAGCCTTTGGCGATCCCACCGATCACACGGCGCTTGCCGTTCTCGTGCCAGGCGTAGGCCGCCAGCTTCGGGACGTGGTCGGTCGTCATGATCGCCTCGGCGGCGTCGAACGCCGCTTCGGGTCCTTCGGAGAGCTGCTTGTACGCGCGGTCGAGCCCCTTCGAGAGGCGGTCCATCGGCAGCGTCACGCCGATCACGCCGGTCGACGCGACCACGATCTGCGCCGCGCGCAGTGCGAGCAGTGTCGCCGCGTGCCGAGCGGTGTTCTCGGCGTCGCGGAGGCCGCGCTCGCCGGTGCACGCGTTCGCGCAGCCGGCGTTGCAGACGATCGCACCGATCGCGTCGCCGTCGGTCGCGAGATGCGCGGTCGTCACGAGCAGCGGAGCCGCCTTGATCTCGTTGGTCGTGATGACTTCGGCGCACACGTGCGGCCCCGGGAGCACGATCAGTGCGAGGTCGCTCTTGCGCTTCTTGATCCCCGCGTGCACGCCGGTCATCCGCAGGCCCGGAACGGCGCCGAGGCCGCCGCGGACCTGGATGAGGCGCACCCCCGTGTCACCGTTGACACCAGTGGCGCCATTGGTGTTGTTCTTTTCAGCCGACTGTGGTGCGAGCATCGAGACCTGTCTCCTCCGGGAGGCCGAGTAGGATGTTCATGTTCTGGATCGCCTGTCCGGCGGCGCCTTTGCCGAGGTTGTCGAGCGCGCAAAGGACGTGGATGACGCCCTCGCGCTCCGCGACCGCGAGGTGCGCATCGTTGGTCCCTTCGAGCGCCGGCAGATGCGGGGCGCGCAGGTCGCGGAACACCGTCACGAACGGGCTCGCCGCGTAGAACCGCTGATACAGCGCCAGCACTTGTTCGCGGGCGATCGGGGCGCGCGGGATCAGGTAGATGTCGGCCAGGATTCCGCGCCGCAGCGGCACGACGTGCGGCGAGAACACGATCGGCGCGGCGATGCCGGCCTCGCGCGCCTCCTGCACGATCTCGGTGCCGTGGCGGTGGCCGGCGAGGCCGTACGCGCGCACGTCGCCGTCGACTTCCGCGAACAGCGAGGGAATCGACGGCGTCCGGCCCGCGCCGGTGATCCCGCTCTTCGCGTCGATCACCACGTTCGCGATACGGTCCGCCAGCGGTTCGAGCGGGACGAGCGCCAGGAGCGCAGCGGTGACGTAACAGCCGGGGTTCGCGATCAGCCGCGCGCCGGCGATGCGGTCGCGATAGCGTTCGGGGAAACCGTAGACCGCGTCACCGGCGTTCGCGTGCATGCGGAACGCGTCGGAGAGGTCGACGACGCGCGCGCCCTTGGCGAGGAACCCCGGGGCCTGGGCGCGGGCCAGCTCGTGCCCGCCGGCTAGGAACACGACGTCGTCCTCGCGGACGCGCGCCTGCGCCGTGCCCGTCTCTTCGAGCGCGACGTGCACGTGGGGCAGCCACGGAAAGACGTCGGCGACCGGCGCGCCGGGCTGCGAACGGCTCTCGAGGACGCCGAGCGCAACCGACGGATGGCGGTCGATGAGGCGGATGAGCTCGGCGGCGGCATAGCCGCTCGCGCCGACGACGTGGGCGGTGATCATAGGAACGACTCCGACAACCCGGTGATCGCCTCGCGCGTGGCGGCGAGCGACGCCGCGACCGCGTCCGGATGCGTCGAACCTGCGGTGCGCTTGCCGAGCACCGAACCGAGCGGGTCGACCGGGGCCGATGGGACGTCGAGCGCCGCGGCGTCGCTCGGGTCGAGCGGGCGGCCGTGCTCCTCGGCCAGCAGCACGCGCTCGCCGACCGCACGGTGCGCGTCGCGCGCCGTCGCGCCGGCCAGGATCACCGCGTCGGCGAGATCGGTCGCGACGGTGTACCCGTCGCCGGCGCGCGCCGTCATCGCGTGGTCGATGAAGTGTACGTGCGCGAACGCGCGCCGAAACGCGTCGAGCGCGGTCAGCGCGGCTTCGGTTCCGTGGATCACTTGGAACTTCGTCTCCTGCAGATCGCGGTGGTACGAGAGCGCGATTCCGTTCGTCGACGCGAGTGCGCCCGCATAGGCGCCGATCGCGCGAGCGCCCGCGGCCCGCACGAGCTCGAACGGATCGGGATTGCGCTTCTGCGGCATCAAGCTCGAGCCGGTCGACGCCGCGTCGTCGAGTCGCACGTACCCGAACGCCGGCGTCGCCCAGATCACCAGCTCCTCGCTGGGCCGCGACGCGGCGACCGCGGCGCGCATCGCGGCATGCAGCAGATCGAGCGCGACGTCGCGGTCGCCGACGCTGTCGAGCGCGTTGCGCGTCGGCGCGGCGAAGCCGAGTTCGTGTGCCGCCGCCGCGCGGTCGAGCGGCAGCGACGACCCTGCGAGCGCGGCGCTGCCGAGCGGACAGAAGCGCGCTGCATCGGAGGCGACGCGGGCGAAGCGCTCGGCCGCCCGCACGAAGCTCTGCGCCGCCGCGTCGAGCCAGAACGCGAGCAGCACCGGCTGCGCGGGCTGCCAGTGCGTCGTGGCGGCGAGCAGGGTACGGCGCTCCAACGCCGATTCCGCGCGGTCCTCCATCGCCGCCGCGACGTCGAGCGCGATGCGGGCGCCGCGCACGGCGCGATCGCGCGCGTAGAGCAGCAGCGTCGTCGCGACCTGATCGTTGCGCGATCGCCCGGCGTGGAGCCGTTCGCCCGCGACGCCCGCGTGATCGCGCACGCGCGCGTCGATCGCGCCGTGGACGTCTTCGAAACCGTGGGTCGTCGCCCAGGCCGCGAACGAGCCGTCGTCGATCTCGGCCGCGACCAGGTCGAGCGCAGCGCGCAGCGCTGCGGCATCGCCCGCCGACAGCACCGGGCCGAGCGCCGCGACGTGCGCGCGCGAGCATCGCACGTCAAACGGAGCGAGGACGAGATCGTCCGCCAGGCTCGAACCGAACGCGAGCAGCGCCGCATCCGGCGCCGCCGCGAACCGCCCGCCCCACTGCAGACCACTCATCTGAGGCTCGCGGCTTGCGCCGCCCGTATGTCGATCATCGCTCCATCTCTCGGGGAAAAGAAAAGGCGCGCCGTTTCCGGCGCGCCCGTCGTCCGCTCCGCAGCTTCGTCTACCACATGGTGACGAAGCCCGGTACGAATCGTACGGGCGCATCGGTAGGCGGTCGGCGCAGGGTGATCGCGGTGATGGTCATGAGTGAATAGACATACAACGGCGCGCGGCGATCCGTCAAGCGTTTCACGCGAACTCCGGAGTCACGCGCTCCGCCGCCTCGGCCGCCTTTGCCGCTCCGGCGGCCACCGGGAGCCCGTAGATCTGGATGAAACCGCCGGCGGCGTCGTGCCGGAACGTGTCGCCGGCACCGTACGTCGCGAGCGACTCGTCGTAGAGCGCGAAGGCCGAGCGCGCCCCGGTGACGACCGCGCGGCCGCGGATGAGCCTCACCCGCACCTCGCCGGTGAGCCGCTCGGCGAGCTTCGCGTTGAACGCGTCGAGCGCGGAGCGGAGCGGCGAGGACCAGAGCGCGTCGTAGATCAGCTCGGCGTACTTCTGGTCGAGCGCCGCCTTGAGCCGCAGTTCGTCGCGCGTCAGCACGAGCCGCTCGAGCGCCTTGTGTGCCTCGATCAGCGTGACGCTCCCCGGGCACTCATAGACTTCGCGCGACTTCAGCCCGACGACGCGGTCCTCGATCAGGTCGATCCGCCCAACGCCCTGCGCCCCGGCGATCTTGTTCAGCTCGAACACCATCTCCGCACCGGTCTTCGCATCGATGGAGGGGACGCCGCGCGTGAACTCGACGACGACCTCGGCGCCGGCGGCGGGTGCGCTCTCGGGCGCGACCGACCACGCGTACGCGTCTTCGGGCGGCGCGTTCCACGGGTTCTCGAGGACGCCGGCTTCGATCGAGCGGCCCCAGAGGTTCGCGTCGACCGAGTACGGTTTCGCTGCGGTGTGCGATATCGGGACGCCGTGCGCTTGCGCGTAGGCGATCGCGTCGGGCCGCGAAAGCGGCTTGTCGCGCAGCGGCGCCAGCGTCGTGAGATGCGGTGCCTTCGCGCGCACGCCGACCTCGATGCGGACCTGATCGTTGCCCTTGCCGGTGCAGCCGTGCGCGACCGCGTCCGCCCCATACTGCTCCGCGGTCTCGACCAGCAGGTCGGCGATCAGCGGCCGCGAGAGCGCGGCGCTGAGCGGATAGACGCCCTCGTAGAGCGCGTTCGCCGCCAGCGCCTTGAGCGCGTACTCCGCGATGAAGCGCTCGCGCGCGTCGATCAGCACGGCCTCGACCGCGCCGAGCTTCAGCGCCTTCTGCCGAACCGCCTCGAGCGCATCCTGCGAGCCGTCGCCCGCGACCATGTCGGACTCGCCCAAATTGAGCGTCATCGCGATCACTTGGTGCCCTTGATCGATGAACTGCTTCAGCAGAACCGAGGTATCCAAACCACCGGAATAAGCAAGAACGATCTTCACGAGACTATTGTTCTCCGCGCATGTCTTCGAAGCGCTGTTTGATCATGGTGGTTTTTTCCGGCGCCTCGACGATGACCAGGACGGTATCGTCGCCGCCGATCGTGCCGAGGATTTCGGGCCAGTTCGCGCCGTCGATCGCGGCGGCCAGCATCATCGCGGTCCCCGGGTGCGTGCGCAGTACGATCTGATTCATCGACGAGCGCGCCTGGATCATCACTTCGGAGACGACGCGATGCAGGCGCGAGCTGAACGCCGGACCGACGCTGGGCTCGACGTACTTGAACGCGCCGCCGCTGCCGCCTTTGAGCGGGACCTTGAGCAGGCCGAGCTCCTTGATGTCGCGCGAGACGGTCGCCTGCGTGACGTCGTAGCCTTGCTGCTCGAGCATGCCGGCCAACTCGTCTTGCGAATGCACCGGGCGCGCCGCGATCAGCGAAAGGATCGCACGCTGGCGTTTGGTCTTGGGTTGTTGCAGCGTGTCCATCAGTCCGTCAGTCCGCGGAGATCGGTGAGAAGGGCGAGCAGAAGCGCTTTCTGCGCGTGGAGCCGATTTTCGGCTTGGTCGAAGACGACGCTCTGCGGGCCGTCGATCACGTCGGCAGTGACCTCTTCGCCGCGATGGGCCGGCAGACAGTGCATAAACAGCGCGTGCTTCGCTGCGGCGCCCATCAAGGTGGCGTCGATCTGATACGGCCGCAGCGCCGCGACGTTGCGCTCGACGAACTGCTCGTCGCCCATCGAGGTCCACACGTCGGTGTAGACGACGTCGACGTCGCGGACCGCGCGGACCGGCGACGTGAAGGCGCGGGCCTGGACACCGTGCGCGGCGCCGAGCTTCACCAGCTTCGCCAGGAACGTGTCGGGCGGCCGGTGCGTCGGCGGCGCCGCGAAGGTGATCGACATCCCGCACAGCGCAGCCGCCTCGGCGAGCGAGATCGCGACGTTGTTGCGCGCGTCGCCGACGAACGCGAGCCGCAGGCCCTGCAGCGTCCCGAAACGCTCGCGGATCGTCAGCAGATCGGCGAACGCCTGGCACGGGTGCGCGGCCTCGGAGAGCGCGTTGATCGTCGGCACCGTCGCCGCGCCGGCGAAGCGCACCAGCGGCTCGTGCGCGTGGGTCCGATAGACGATCGCGTCGCCGTAGCGCGAGAGCACGCGGGCGGCGTCTTCCGGCGTTTCGCGCGTGCCGATCCCGAAGTCGGTCCCGGTCGCGGCGATCGCGTGGCCACCCAGCTGCGTCATCCCGGTCTCGAACGAGACGCGCGTCCGCAGTGATGGCTTCTCGAACAGCATCACGAGCGTCTTGCCGCGCAGCAGCGTCATCTGCTCGCGCCCGCGAGCCTTGAGATCTTGGGCCAACGCAAGCAAGCTCGTGAGCTCGTCGGCCCCAAGGTCTGTGACGGAGAGAACGTTCCGGCCGCGCAGCCGCGCCGCCGCCGGGAGGGCAATCATGACCGCATAATTATACATTATCTGCATAATTATGCAAGAGCCCCCGCGGCCTTGCCCATAAAAAGCCGCCTGCCCATAAAGGCGGGTCGCTGCCCATAAAAGCCCCAAGACCGTATGGTGACGCCAACGCCTCATCCCGTCGGCACGCGGGTGCGAGTTCGACGCGATCCGGTCTATGGGCCGGGCCCCTGGCCAAACGAGCCCGCCCGGACTGTTATCGAGGCGCCCGATGGCTCGCCGTTCTATTTGGGCGGGACGCCGTTCACTTGGGCCACCACCTTGCAGGGGCCGGAGCTTCAATATTGGGTCGCTTTCGATGAACCCCAGCTTGACGCGGATGGCGACGGGCCGTACTTCCGGTCGCAGGTATTGGCCCGGTACGTCGAGCCGCTATCTGCCTGAAAACCCTAGCCGACCCTCATCCCCACGGAGAAAGTCATGCTCTAACCGGTTCGGTTACAGCATGAGGCGTTCTCCGGTGGGGTTGCTAAAGTTTAGCGCCAGCGATCATGAGCGGTATCGTCGTAGACCGCGGAGCGCGGCGTGGGGCATTCACTCGTCCGCCGAGGTGGAGGAGCCGTCAGACCAGCCCCTATCGTAGCCTTCAGACCAAAGGTCAATATCCAACGGTTTCTCATGAATCGCGAAGCCATCCATGTGGGTGCGGAATCCTGGCTGGTCGCGCTTCCGCTCTATGGCGGCCTCGGCGTTCGCGCGAGTGCTGTATATCCCGATTATGAACTCATGCCCATACGAGCCCTCCGTTTCGGGTTCGGAGTGTTCGAGCATGTAGACGACGTCCATCCGGCAAGTTTAGCAGCCCCCAGCGCCGGATTCAAACTGGCCCACTGCCCATAAAGTCCCCGGGCTGGCCGGACGAACCTTGAAAACTGAGCGGGACAAGCAGGGCCTGGCGAGGGTCTAAGGGCGCGCGCGTTGGGTCGCGCGATTAAGGCGGTGGAGAGCGGGGAGAACGCGGAAAACTCGCTCGTACCAAGGGTTTGCGCGCGATTCAAAATGTGGACGGCACGGATAAAGCGCGCGCGGTTTGAATGGGTTACCGAAGCGCGCTTCGGAAGCGCGCTTCGTAGAGAACGTCTGACACGGTGGCCCCCCGAAGCAGTACGTCGAGCGTCTACGCCGCCCAAAACTCGGGCTCGACACCTAGCTCGTACATGGATTGAACGAGGCAGCACCGGTTGTGCGCGAGCACCTTGCACAGGACTTCGTTCACCTGCGCCAGGTACGTCGGGCGGCGCTGACCCCACGAGGGCTTTTGTGCTCGCTCTGCCGAACGAGGCAGTCACCGGATTTTTTGGACTGTGGGGGATCACGCATAATGTCGACCGTCGAAGAGCCTACTCCGGCATACGTTCCGAAAATC
>PMSI01000005.1:0-225150 GCA_003168375.1 Vulcanimicrobiota bacterium | reverse complement strand
GAAAATCAAGCCAGCGACAGTCTAAGAGTCCATCCCCGCACTTGGGTCCAGACGAATAAAAACTACGGTCACGCCACCGAGCACAGACCACGTCCCGGAGAAGCCCAAGTCGATCCCGTAACGGCTCAGCTCAGCGCCGTTCCACGCGCGTTTGACCTTCCGAAGCCGACGGTCCGGTTTTTTTGGGCAGACCGCGTCTTTTCTGTGCAGATGGCCTTTTAGGGGCAAAGCCTGCGGGGCTGGCTTTGCACACAAACGCCCGGCTGCACAAGAAAGGCGGGGGCATCCGCTTGCTTCTGCTGGAAAGCG
Source organism: Vulcanimicrobiota bacterium (assembly GCA_003168375.1). Classification (GTDB taxonomy): domain Bacteria; phylum Vulcanimicrobiota; class Vulcanimicrobiia; order Vulcanimicrobiales; family Vulcanimicrobiaceae; genus Vulcanimicrobium; species Vulcanimicrobium winogradskyi. The sequence continues at coordinate 224,841 of PMSI01000005.1, read as the reverse complement.
GTTGGGGCGCTCCAGGCGCAATCGAATCGTCGAGGCGTGTCCTTCCAAGCCGATGGAACACACCAAGTGAACGTACTAGCGGAAAGTCTGCGTGCCGGGAAGGCCGGCGGCGTCCGGTTCGCGATCGTGACGGGGACAGTCGCGCTGGCTATGCTGATCGCGGGCGTACCGGCCGCGGGCGCAGCGTTCCTCAACGCGACGCCGTCGAACGTGGTTGCGGGCGCTCCGGTGATGTTCACCGGGACGGCGCAGAGCCGCGCCGCGGGCGCGTTTCGTCTCGACTTCGGTGACGGCGCAGCCGTTTCGTTCGCGAGCTCGTCGTTCGCGTTCACGCACGCGTACGCGCTGGGCGGCAGCTACGTGGCGCGCCTGAGCGACGGTTTCAACAATACCTTGGCTTCGGCGACGGTCACGGTCAGGCAAGCGCAGGGTCCCGCCGGGCCCGTGCCGGGCGGCAACCTCGGCGTGACATTCATGCCCGGCCGAACGCCGGTCGGTCAGATCTATACGACGACGCTCACCATTCCGACCGTGCTGGCCGGCGGCGAGACGGGGATCGTGGTGCGGTACACCATCGGCGATCCGACCTACATCGCGTCAGGTGCGCCGCTCCTGGCGTTCGTCGAGCTGCTCGCGCCCAAGGGCAGGCTCATCCGCCGCAGCGATCCGCTCGAGATCGTCACCAACCGGCAGACCGGGCTGCAAACCGCGGTGATCCCGTACTCCGTGCCGGTCGACGCCGGCGGCGCGTACGCGTTGCGCGTCATCCTGCGCGCGGCCGGCGGTGGGACGATCGCGACGAGCGAACCGCTGCCGCTGCTCGTTGCGGCGGGACCCGATCCCCAGCCCGCACTGCAAGCGGAACTCCGCGCCACCGGGTCGATCGAGATCGGACCCAACTCCGCGGCCACCTCGACGTTCAATCCGGGTCTCACGACCGCGGTGCAGTTTCCGACCGCGTTGGTCGCGCTCACCGGGCTCTACGATCCGGTCTCGCATCGGCCCGATCCGGTGCTCACGCTGACCTCGGGCGCGCCGAAGCTCCAAAGCCCCGATGCTTCCGGCGCCGCACCCTCGCCGGCCCCGGCCGCCGCGAGCGCGGCGCCGGAGGCGAGCCCCGCGGCGGCGCCGCAGCCCAGTCCTTCGGCAAGCCCGGCGGCGAGCTTCAAGGACACGCTGGGCTTGGGGACGGCGGCGCTGCCGCCGCTGCTCGGGGACGGCACGACGCTGCGCGGGCTCGATGCGACGCGCACCGCCGGCCCGTGGGTGCTCCACGGTGGCTACGGCTACGCGAAGCTCGCCACGCTATCGACGCCCGCGGAGCGCGCGACGGTCCTCGACCTGAGCCACGCGCTGGGCGCGGGCAGCGTCCGCGTGGCAACCTTCGGTCGCGTCGACGACGTGCGCTCCGGGGACGCGGTGACGACCGGTGCGGCGGGGCCGGTGCGCGCAGCGGTCACTGCGCTCGAGCTGGACGAACCGATCGTGCGAAACCTGACCGTGACCGCGACCGGCGCGAAGTCGTCGGCGACCTCGCTGCTGCTGCCGCTGAGTGTGGACGACGCTTCGGTACGCACCGCGCTGGCGTACGCCTCGGGGACGACCAGCGCGAAATTCGAGTATCACAACGCGGGCGACGGGTATTCGATCGGAGCGGGCCCGGGTGCGACGGCCGACCGCGCCGGCTGGATCTCGGCGCTGGCGTTCAATCTCAATCCCAAGGCCGCGCTAACGCTCGGTGCGAGCCGTGAGGCAACTCGTTCGGTCGCGACCCTCCAGACCGACGTGTCGGCGACGTTGAACCTCACGCCGAACGACAAGACGCAAGCGCAGGTGGGCCTGCGCCGCGACACGCAGGCATCGGCGACAACCAACACGACGACCGATCAGCTCAGCGCGATGCTTTCCACCCCGCTGCTGGGAGGGGAGATCGCGCTGAACGGATCGCTCGTCGGGCTCAGCGACGCGCGCGTCGCGGCCAATGCCGCGGCGACGCGCACGGCGACGCTGCAGTTCACGCGGCAGAGCAACGCGCATACGCTCGGCATCGGTTTCACCGGCACGTCGGTCACCGGCGCGAGCGCGAACGCGCAAGCCGGCGAGAGCCTCACCTACGGGTTCCCCGTGGGCGGGCACGTCGTCGACGGCGCGCTGCTGCACGGCTGGGAGCTGCAGTTTTCGCTCACGAACACGGCGAGCAGCTCGACCGCGTCAGTCGGCGCCGACCAAGCGCTGTCGGCGATCGTTTCGTATCACCTCACGCGACACGTCGCGCTGGGCGTGCGCACCGAGCTGCACCGTCACAGCGGTACCCCTGTCGTCGCGCAGCCGAATGCGACGTCCGTGCTACGGCTGCGCCTGGACGTGACGCAATAGTATTTGGAGGATGTACGCGATCACCCTCGACCACGACCTCAGAGCGAAGTGGTGGGAGTTCTGGAAGCACTAGTACTGCGGAGCTGACGATTGCGGGTCTCCTCCGGATTTCCGCATCATCTGGATCGCGTGCGCCGCGGAATCCAGATCGGGGATGTGCGCGGCCGTGCAGTGGGTCCCGTTGCACAGCAGGGAGCCGTCGTTGGCGAGCGTCAGGCTCTTGATCGGGCTTTGCTTGCCGAGAGCAGCCGCAAGTGCTTTCGCCTGGTCTTGCGTGCACGGCTTGCCGTCCGCCGTACAGTGGAGCGTGCCGGTCGGACGATCGACAACGATCTTGTAGATGTTGCTCCGGCTAGAGTTGAGGTTGATGGACTTACTCTGCGCATTCCCGACGGGACTTGCGGTCGGACTCACTGCGGCCGCTATCGTGACGCGCTGGACCTGCCCCATCGCCGGCAGCGCTACGACGCACATCATGACGAGGGAAAGAGCTAGTCGTTTCATCGGTAGGACCCCCCTTTTGTTGATCCACCCATACTAGCGCTTCGCGAGCGTCCTGTCGAAGAAGGCGACGATCCGGCTGAAGGCCTCGGCTCCGCCCCGCCCGCGCTCCACGACGAGGTCTCCTCGCCGAACCCGAACGCCAGACCGAACCAGACGTACGCGCTCGGCACGACCGCCGCGGTCGCGCGAATCCGTGGTTCTCGCGAGGCCGCGAGCAAGGCGAGTTCGCCGCCCTTCGAGACGCCGACGATCCCGATCCGCGCCGGGTCGACGTCGAGCTCCGGGCGCCATTGGCGCCGATCATGGGGTCGCCGTGACGATCGTCACCGCTCGCGCATCGGGCAGCCGTGCCCTTTTGGGGCAGAACTCTGCTATTCTGTTCGCATGATTCGTCGATGGCTCTGCGTCGTGGCGCTGGTCGCGCTCACCCAGTCTCTCGGAGCTGCTCCGCGAGCCGTTACGGCGGTGCGACCGTTCTCGGCGCTCAGCGCCGACGAGCGCGTTCGGCTCCCCGATAGCACGCGGGTCGTCGTCGGGAAGCGCACGGCGACGCTCGGGGTCTTTCGGGCGGAGCACGTTCTGCGCCAGGGCCGCATTACGGCTGCGAACGCGGCCGCCAGGCTTGCCGTCAGCGCGTTGGCGTCTCAGGCGATTCGAAACTCCGCGCTCGGCTCGATCGGTGTCGGCAACACGACCGGCACGCTCGTCGTCGAGCCGGCCTCCGCGTACTCTGGCGACGTGTACGGGTCGTATTCAACCGACGTGCGAACGTTTTGCAAAACGGCGCACGCGACGCTGTGCCTCTACTATCCGGCGCAGACGACATTCTGGCTCAATCAGGGAACGCACGATTCAGAGGACAACGATCCGTTTATCACCGATGCCGGTGTCTGCACGTCCGGAGGCGGGCTGATGATCAGCGGCAACTGCGACTACATCTATCCGGCGGAGCACATCTCGCAGTTCAATCCCGGGACCGGGGCGCCGTTCACGTACAAGGCAGATTGCGACTCGAATTACTGGAAGCTGACCGTCGATCCGCACGGTGCGATCGTCGCGAAGCCTGGACCGAAACCGCTCTCGAGCTGGAACTGGTCGACCGGCGCGAGCCCGGTCTCGTGCGTGGTGAGCGCCTACCTTCAGCCGTAGCACCGAAAGATCGGCGCCGGCGGCAGGAGCAATCCGGTCCGATCACCGACCGGCCTCCTGTGCTGATCGTGCTCAAGTACGGCGGGAACGCGATGGCGGCTCCCGGGAGCGAGGATCCGACGCTCGACGAGGTCGCGGCGCTCGCCGCGCGCGGCGAACGGATCGTCCTCGTCCACGGCGGCGGACCCCAGATCGACGCCGAGCTCGAGGCGAAGAAGATCGACGAGGTCCGGATCCAGGGCTTGCGGGTGACCGGGCGAGCGACCCGCGACGTCGTCGAGTACGTCCTGTGCGGGACGGTGAACAAGGCGCTGGTCCGCGCGCTCGCGGCGCGCGGGAGCCGGGCCGTCGGGATCTCGGGCCAGGACGGTAACCTGCTCGGCGCGCGGCGGGCCGGGACGCTCGGCGGGGTCGACCTGGGCTACGTCGGCGAGATCACCGGGGTCGATCCGGCCGCGGTGCGAGCGCTGCTCGACGCAGGCTTCGTCGTGGTCGTCGCGCCGCTGGCGCTCGACGCGAGCGGCGGGGCGCTGAACTGCAACGCCGACACCGCCGCCGGGGCGATCGCGGGGGCGCTGGGCGCGGACGTGTACGTTGTGATCACCAACGTCCCGGGCGTGCGGCGCGACCTGGAGGACCCCGCCTCGCTGATCGAGCGGCTCACCGTCGCCGAGGCCGAGGCGCTCATCGCCGACGGGACGCTCACCGACGGGATGATCCCGAAGATGCGGGCCGCGATCGGCGCGGTCCGGGCCGGTGCCAAGCGCGCCGTCGTGGCAGGCGCGGGCTTCGGCGCGATAGACGCCGCGTTGTGCGGGCTTGGTACGGAACTGGTCTCTTAATAGATTCCGTAGGACTTTTTGGCGATAGTCTGCTACGCTAACCGGACCCGCGCGCGTTCTTTTGACGTCGCGGCTTTCCGCGTCGATTCTAGTGAGGTCCAGGTGCAGCGTCCTCACGTCGTTTCGTTCAACGGCGAGCTTGATATTTGGAAGGAAAGTGAGGTCGAAGCCCGGCTGTCCGTTCTGGACGGCGGCGCCCCGATCGTCATCGACCTGACAGACGTGCGTTACCTCGACAGCGCCTTCTTGAGCGCCTTGGTGCGGCTGCGGCGGCGCTTGCCGAATAGTACGATCACGCTCGTAGTCGAGGCCCCTTCGGTGCGGCGCATCTTCGAGCTCACCGAGATGCACCGGCTGTTCACGATCGAGGCCCCGTCGCACAAAGTTGGGGAGTGACTCCGCGGTCTTGTTGTGTGTAGGCTCTGCGCGGGACGGTACATTCGTCCCGATCACCGCGCAGACCGGTATCCGCTACCGGCCTAGCATTCTGTTGAAAGAAGGCAGGTTTCTACGTGCATTTGATGATCATCGCGCTCGCCGCGCTCATCAGCCTCGGACTCGCCAACGCGCCGCGGCACGCCGCGCCGCCGGCCCCGATCGGTATGGACGTCCAACCGGCGGGCGGGCCGTCGTAACGGATATCTAGCCCGCTCGGCGAACATCGTCGCGTTGGGTTGCCGGTTCGTCTTTTCGGACGTCGCCGGCGGACTGGGTGTGGGACGTGATTGCGCAACAAGTTCGACGACCGCGGCCGGTCGGCCGCGCGACATTCTCGGAAGCGATGCGAGCGTGGTTCGCCGGCGACTTCGAAGGTTGCCTTGCGATCTGCGATCGTGTGCGACCGACCGACATCGACATGCTCTCGCAAACGGCGCTGCTGCGCGCGCGGGCATTGTTGAGACTCGGCCGCCCGCGAGAGGCGGTCACCGTGGTGAGCGGCGTCTTCGTCGCGCACGGTACGCTCGATGCGTCGCTCACCGCGCAAATGCTCCTCGGCCAGGGATACGTCCGGCTCGGCGAGCACGAGCGCGGCTTGTCGATCCTCGAGCACGCGGAGCGTGAAGCCGGCGGCGCGCATCCGACGATACGCTCCGAGCTCGCGCTGAACGTCGCGCTCGCATATTACGGCCTGCGGCGGCTCGACGATGCCGACGCCGCGCTCGACCGCGTCATGCCCGGCTCCGACATCGTTCACGCGCGCGCGTTCGAATACCGGGGGTGGGTGGCGGTCGCGCGTGCCGACTACGCGCGTGCGAGCGAGCAGTTCGTACGCGCGCTGCGCCGTTTGGACGAGTGCCGCCGGTACGACCGATTCCTCGAAGCGACCGCGATTCAAGGCCTCGCGATGTTCGCGGCCGAGCGCCTCGACCGGCCGGCGTGGCTCTTCGCCGAGTCGCGCGCCGAACGGCTCGATTGGAGCGCGGCGGGGCTCGCGGACCCGCGCCACATCATCGCCATCTCGCTTTCGATGCTGCACGAAGCCGACGGCCGAACGCACGACGCGCTGCAGTGGACGCGGGTCGCGGAGGAGGCGGCGCTGACGGCGGGGCGCGCGCTGCTCGCGACCTGCCGGCGCGCCGCGATCCTGCGCGCGGCGAACGAACGGTTTGCGCACGCCGACCTGGTCGCCGCGATGCGGCGCCGGCTCGAGCAGCTCGGGAGCTTGCCGCTGCCCGGCGAGGAGCGCGGGCTCCCACTGGCGATCGCGGAAGAGCTCGCGTTCGCCGGAGACGTGTTGGGCGCGAGAGCGCTCCTGAAGCTCCACGACGCGCAGCCGGCGCCGTCGCGGATGCTGGTCATGGACGATCCGCGCGACGCCGCGCACCGCACGTTCGTCGAGGCCGTGATCGCCGACGCCGCCGGCGAACACCGCGCCGCGCGCGAGCAGTATCAGCGCGCCTTCCGGGTCTATCGCGGCATCGGGTACGAGCGGCGTGCGGCGCTCGCCGCACTGCGGCTCGGCGAGCTCACGGGTCAGGCGTACTTGCTGGAGTACGCCCGGACCACGTTGCGCAAGCTCTAGTTGCCGCGGCGCGCGTGCTCGTCGGCGTTGGGGTCGGGCTTCGTTTTCGGCGGGATCGCGTTCAGGTCGATCGCGGTCAGGCCTGCGGCGCGAAACGCCGCGTTCAGCGGCCGTACGCGGAGCTGCACGAACGCGCGATAGTTCGCGAGCGCGGTGCTCCCTTCGCGCTGCAGGACGGCGCCCTCGGCGAGCTGCGCCGCAGTCGGCCGCCCCGGTGAGAGGTCGCTGATGAACGTCAGCACGCGCTCGCGCAGGAGGTCTTCCAAGAAGTCGTCGTCCTGATCGTTCACCGGCTGCGAGCTGATCGTCCCTTCGAGCCGCTTCGCTTCCTCGAAGACCGCGCGCGTCCGATCGACGAGCGCGCCATCCCTGATCGACGCGATGCGCTCGGGGATCTGCACGCGCACGTTGTCGAGCCCGTTGAGGGCGTCGTCGAGTGCCGACAGCTCGCCGTACATCGCGACGGCGAAGGTGTCTCCGCGCATTTCGTCGGCCGCCGATCGGAGGCGCCGGTCGCGCAGCACGGTGATGCTCTGCGTGTACGTCGCGCCGTCGCGGCGCATCCGTACCGAGTAGACGCCGCTGGGCACCGGCGGGCCGGCGTCCGGGCCGCGATCCCATTTGGCGATCCGACGCCAGGGTTCCGGCGGATCGCGGTCGAGGTTCCACGCCACGCGGTTGTAGCCGGCGGCGTTCGTCACGTTCGGAACGTCCTCGCCGTCCTCGTCGTGCGTCCCCGCGATGCGCCGTACGACGGTGCCGCGCGCGTCGGCGATCTCGAATGTCGGCGCCGCTTTAGCCGGCGCCTGCTGCCAGAACGTGAACGCGGCGGCGGGCACGTCCTCGCCGCCTCCGCGCTCGTTCACCGTCGGCGTGTAGCGCTGCAACGGTTGCGCGGTGCGCGGCCGGAAGAGCCGTGCCGCCACCGCCGCCTTGGTTTCGGCGCGCGTTTGGATCGCGTCGCGCAGGGCGCTGAGATCGTCGAAGACGTAGATGCCGCGGCCGTGCGTCGCGGCGATCAGATCGCCGGCGACCGGCTGCACGACGAGATCGCGCACTTCGACCGGCGGCAGCGGCGCCGGGAACACCTGCCAGGAGCGGCCCGCGTCGCTGCTCCACCACACGCCCTTACCGGTGCCCGCGTAGAGCACGTCGGGATTGCGCGGATCCTCGCGCACCACGTGTATCTCGCTCGCCGGCAAGCCGTCGACGATGGGACGCCAGGTCGTGCCGAAGTCGCGTGTCACGTAGACGTAGGGTGTGCGGTCGCCGACGTAGTGGCGGTCGACGGCGACGTATGCCGTGCCGGCCGCGCGATGCGACGGCTCGATCGATGGGATGCGGCCGTCGGCGTCGACGCCGGCGATCGCGCTCTTCTTCCAATGCGCGCCGCCGTCGCGGGTGAGCTGCACGAGTCCGTCGTCGGTCGAGATCCAGATCTGCTTGCGCGCGACCGGCGACGGTGCGACCGCGAGGATCGTGTCGAAGGTCTCCGCGCCGGTGACGTCCAGCGTGAGCGGTCCGCCCGAGAGCGTCTGGCGTTCCTTCAAGTTGCGGGTCAGGTCCGGGCTGATCGCGGTCCAGTGCATCCCGCCGTCCGTCGTGCGGAACAGCACGTTGCCGCCCGTGTATACGGTGTGCGGCTCGAACGGGTCGAACGCGATCGGCGTCTCCCAGTTGAACCGGTACTTCAGCCTGCTCGGCACGACGACGTTCTGATCGCGCAGGTACGGCGAGACGTCGATCTGATTCTGCACGCGCCGGTCGAAACGCCCGAGCTCACCTTCGTTGTCGCCGCCGCCCGCCGCCGACCAGATCGTCTGCGGGTCGCGGGGATCGGGGACGACCCAGGTACCGTCGCCGCCTTGCACTTTGAACCAGTCGCGCGGCAGCACGCCGCGCTCGTCGCCGGTACGTACCGGCGCGCACCACGAGCCGTTGTCCTGCAGGCCGCCGCAGACGTGATACGGGTTCTGCAGGTCGTACGCGACGTGGTAGAACTGCGAGATCGGCAGCACGTTCAGCCACGCCCACGTGCCGCCGCCGTCGCGCGAGATCCCGACACCGCCGTCGTTCGCGTCCAGGATCGTTTGGCCGCCGGCGGCGATCCACAGGTCGTGATGGTCGCCGTGCAGACGCCGCCCGCTCACCTGCCAGGTCTTGCCGCCGTTCTTGCTCTCGGCCAGCAGCACCGAGACGGAGAAGAGGTGGTCGGCGTCGTGCGGGTCGACGACGAGACGCGAGTAGTAGAACGGGCGCTCGTCGATCAGCGTGTTGCTCGACGTCAGCTTCCAGGTCGCACCGGCGTCGTCCGACCGCCACAGCAGGCCGTCTTTCGATTCGACGATCGCATAGATGCGTTTCGCGTCGCCCGGCGCGATCGCGAGTGCGATCCGTCCCGTCATCCCCGCCGGCAACCCGTTGCCCATCACGCGCTTCCAGGTCGCGCCGCCGTCGGCCGAGCGGTAGATCCCGTCGTCGTCGCCGCCGCTGGTGAGACTCCACGCCGAGCGGCGGAAGCGCCACATCCCGGCGTACAGCACGTCGGGATTCTTCGGGTCGATCGCGAGATCAGACGCGCCGACCGACGGGCCGAAGTACAGCGTCTTCGTCCACGTCAGCCCACCGTCGGTGCTGCGGAACACGCCGCGTTCGACGCTGTCGCGAAACGGGTCGCCGAGCGCGGCGACCAGGATGCGCTTCGGATCGCGCGGATCGAGCAGCACGCGTGCGATCTGCGAGGTCTGCACGAGCCCGCGATGGACCCAGGTCTTCCCGCCGTCGGTCGAGTGATAGATGCCGTCGCCCGGGATCACGTCGTTGCGCGGCCAGGGTTCGCCGGTTCCGACCCAGACGTCGTTCTTGTCGTGCGGTGCGATCGCGATCGCGCCGATCGACTGCGTCCCGGCTTTGTCGAAGACCGGCCGCCAGTCGATCCCGCCGTTCGTCGAACGCCACACGCCGCCGCCGGCGGCCCCGGCGTAGAGCAGTGCTGGGTCGAGGTCGGTCCCGGCGACCGTCGCGACGCGGCCGCCCGAGATCGACGGCCCGATGCTGCGCCACGCAAACGACGGGCCGGGTGACGGTGAGGCCGAGGGGGACGGGCTCGGTGCCGGCGAGGGCGGCCGGTCGGGCTCCGCGGCAGACGCCGGCGCGCTCGTGCACAGAAGAACGGCAACGGCGCACGGACCAAGCGCGGCGACGAGACGCGAGAACATGGACGCCACGTACGCGAGGACGCAGGCGCGGCCTTGCGGTCGCGAAATCTTTGTGATACAAAGTTAGCACCATGAACATCCGTCCGTTCGCCCCGCTGGGCATCGCGGCACTCCTCGCTCTCCCGGTCGCCGTGCATGCCGATCCGCTTTCGGTGTTTCAGCCGACGCAGGTCCGCGCGATCTCGGTCACGCCCTCCGACGCGCGCGCGCTGCACGCGCTGCCGCCGCTCGAGGCGTTCGGCTCGGTGCGCGGGACCCGCAGCCCCGGGCTCGACGAGGTCGGCTCCGCGAGCGAGGCGTCGCAGAACGCCGGTTTCGAACTGCGCCTGCCCGGCAACGTCCCCGCGGCGCTCGCGCACGACGTGCACTACCAAGTCACGCAGCGCGCGAAGACCTCGTTCACGTTCGATAAGACGAAGGCTGCCGCGTGGGCGCGGCTGCACAAGGTGGCGCTGACGCCGCTGCCGGCCGGTTTGAACGGTGCGACCTACACCGCGACGCTCGAGCCGGTCGCGATCGTCACCTACGGCACGCCGCCGAGCCGCAAACGCGAGCACGGCGTACGGCGCGGAACGTTCCTCGCCGTCATGCAGGCGCCGCTCCCCACCGTGACGACGAGCGGCGCGTCGCTGCGCACGCTGGCCGACTGGTTTTCCGCGCAGCCCGGGATCCCGCGGAGTCTCGTCGCGCAGATCAAGGCGATCGGCGATCCTACCCAGACGCTGCCGATCCCGATTCGGTTCGACAAGCAGACCGCGACGAAGGTCACCGTCGACGGCGTGCAAGGCCTCGCGATCGGCGACGAGACCGGGATCGGCTCCACGATCGTTTGGACGAAAGACGGCAAGCTGTACGCGGTCGGCGGCACGTTTGCGCAAAGCCAGGTGCTCGGCCTCGCCGAAAATCTGAAGTAGTGCCGGACGACGCGATCGTCGCGCGCGCGCTGGCGAAGCGCTACGGTCGCATCGACGCGGTACAGGACTTGACGCTGCGCGTCGCGCGCGGCGAGTGCTTGGGGTTTCTCGGGCCGAACGGCGCCGGGAAGTCGACCGCGGTGAAGATCCTGGTCGGCCTGGTGCGCCCGACGGGCGGCGGCGCAGAGGTGCTCGGAAAACCGGTCGGCGATCGCGCGACGCGCGCGCGCATCGGCTATCTTCCCGAGCTGTTCCGCTACCCGGACTGGCTCGCGGCGCGCGAGGTCCTCGCGTTCCACGGTCGCCTCCTCCGGCTGGCCGGCGCGGCGTACGAGATCGACACGGTGCTGGACGAGGTCGGTTTGCGCGAGCGCGCCGGCGATCGCGTCGGAACCTTCTCGAAAGGGATGCAGCAGCGGCTCGGCCTCGCCGTCGCGCTGCTCGGCTCGCCGGAGATTCTGTTCCTCGACGAGCCGACGTCGGCGCTCGATCCGGTCGGACGCAGCGACGTGCGCGCGCTAATCGAACGTCTGCGCGCGCGCGGCACGACCGTCTTCCTCAACTCGCATCTGCTCGGCGAGGTGGAACGCGTCTGCGACCGGGTGTGCGTCGTCGACCGCGGCCGCGTCGTCGCCGAGGGCGGTCGACGCGCTGATCGGCGAGAGCCGCGGCGTGCGCGTGCAGCTCGACGACGGTTGGCGCGAGTTCGACGTCGCGCCCGGCGAGATCCCCGCGCTGGTCGCGCGGCTCGTCGCGGAGGGCGCACGCATCCACGCGGTCGAGCCGAAGCACGTCACGCTCGAAGATCGTTTTCTCGCCTTGGTGCGCCGCGCGTGAACGTGCTGCTCTTTGCGGGCCTGACGCTGCGCGAGCTGATGCGCCGCCGGCTCGTCGCCGCGGTCGCGTTGCTGACGGTCGTGATCGTGGCGTTCACCGCATGGGGGATGTACCGGTTGGCGACCGCGGTCGTCGACGGCGCACCGATCTCGGAGCCCGCGGTTCGCGCGACGGCGGCCGGGATCGTCATCGTGCTGGCCTTTCTGTTCTCGTTCGTGGTCGCGCTCGGCGCCGCGCTGGTCGGTGCGCCGGCGATGGGGGAGAGTATCGCCAACGGCGAGATCCTCGCCGTGCTGGCGCGTCCGGTGCGCCGCGCCGAGGTCGCGCTCGGGCGGTGGCTCGGAACGCTGGTGGCGCTGACCGTCTACGTTGCCGCGGCCGGCGGACTCGAACTGCTGGTGGTGCGGCTGACGACCGGATACGTGCCGCCGCACCCGCTCACCGCGCTCGCGTACCTGGCGGGCGTCGCGGCGGTGGTGACGACCACGGCGATCGCGCTCGCGACGCGGGTTCCCGCGCTCGCGGCGGGGATCGTGTCGGCGCTGCTGTTCGGCCTGGCGTGGATCGGCGGGATCGTCGAATCGATCGGGCTCGCGCTGGGAAACCAGCGGCTCGCCGACGCGGGGACGCTCGTCGCACTCGTCTTTCCGTCGGACGCGCTGTGGCGCGGCGCGTTGTATGCGCTGCAGCCCGCGGTCTTCAGCGCGATCGCCGCGAACGCGAACGCGAACGGAAACGTGAACCCGTTCACGGTGACGTCGCCGCCGCCGACCGCGTTGCTCGCGTGGGCGTGCGGCTGGGTCGTCGCCGTCCTCGTGACGGGCGTCGCCGCATTTCGTACGCGCGACGTGTGATCGGTCGGGCGCCGTCGACCGCCCCCGGGGTGTAGGCGAGGACCGCTCGAGCGGACTCGCAGGAGCGATCGGCGGCGCACCCGCCGCGTCATGACGTGCATGCGCGCGGACGAGTGACGCGGGTTCCGGGTTCCCGACGCGAACATCCGGCCTCGGTGTGGAGAGACGTTGGATGGGCGCACTTCGGGGACGCGGATACACGCATCTGCACTCCGGTAGCACACTTATGCGAGACGCGCAATACCATACTCCGAAGGCCCGCCCGTATACTTCCGGCGTGTCCGAGACCTTCGGCGACCGGCTCCGGTCGTTGCGTACAAAGCGACATCTCACGCCGAGCGCGCTCGCGCATGCCGTCGGCGTGACCGAAGGTGCGATCCGGCAAATGGAGTCGGGACAGACGAAGAGCGCGAGCTTCCTCGTCGGCCTGAAGCTCGCGCATTTTCTCGGCGTCACGCCTTGGTTTCTCGCGACCGGGCGCGACGCTGCGCCGGAAACGGAATCACCTTCGCCGGATCGGGCCCTGGCGGCGATGGAGCGTCTGTCTCTGCAAATAAACGCAATAGATCGTCGCGTGAAAGCATTGGAAGCCCGGCGGCGCGGCGGTACACGGCGAAAAGGTCAAGAATGATCTCGGGCGGCTGATACACGGCCCGATCGTCGCATGCGCGGCTGCCACCAGGTTGGCACAGCGCCACGGCGCACGATGCCACGGCGGCACGTCGCCACCACGGGACTTATCGTAGGTACGGTCTGATATCTTCATCCGCATTCGGCGGCTCGACGCGACCGCCCAAGGCATCGCCGAGAAACGTCTCCGCCGCCGCGAAGAAGCGAATGCTGTTGGCTGGGTTCGCAAAGCCGTGCCCTTCGTCTTCGAACAAGACGTACGTGACGGGAATACCGTTCTTGCGCATGACGTCAACGATTTGGTCGCTTTCAGCTTGTCGAACCCGCGGGTCATTTGCACCCTGACCGATCAGCAGCGGTACGCGGATGTCGGCGGCTCGCGAGAGCGGCGACTGTGCCGCTAAGAACGCCGGATCGTCCCCGACACGCTCTTTGAGCATGGAAAGCATCGGCTTCCAATAGGGCGGTATCGAATCGATGAAGGTGCGGAGATCGGAAACGCCGACGATGTCGACGCCGCATGTAAACGCGTCGGGCGTAAAGGTGAGCGCGGCAAGGACTGCATAGCCGCCGTAGCTGCCCCCCAAGATCGCAAAGCGGTGCGGGTCGGAGTGGCCTTGCGCGATGGCCCAATCACGTGCGTCCAAGAGGTCCGTGCGCATCGCCCCCGCCCATTCCCGATTGCCGGCATTGCGAAAGGCTTTGCCGTAGCCGGTCGATCCTCGGAAGTTGACCTGCAAGACGGCATAACCCCGATTTGCCAACCACTGAACGACTGGTTCGCAGCACCAACGGTCGCGATACCATGGACCCCCGTGCACGTAGAGAACCGTGGGTAGCGGGCCTTCCCTGACGCCGACCGGCATCGTGAGATAGCCGTGAATCGCAAGACCGTCGCGTGCCGCGAAAACAATCGGCGACATCGGCGCGAGGGTGTAGCGGAGCAACGCGGGTTGGTCGTAAAAAAGCAGCGTGGCTTCGCGCTGCGCGCGATCGTATAAGAAGAATGCTTCGGGGCTGGCATCGATGATGTAGCGAACGATGACCATCTTGCCGTCCGCGCTCGCATCCATGATATCAAAGTCGCCGGGATGCAAGGTCGCCAGTGCGGCAAAATCGGCCTCAACGTCGGGCCGTAGCGCTGTCCACGTCAAACGTTCGCGCAGGATCGACGCCGCGACGACCGCATTCGTTGCCGGATCGATATACACCGATGTGACATCGTACGCCGGATCTGATACGAGCGCCGTCGCTGCCTTCGTAGAAAGGTCGTAGCTGAGCAGGCGAGCTGCATTTGCGCCTTTCGCCGTAATGACGTAGAGCTTCGCGCCGTCCGGCGAGAACGCCACCACGCGCGGCAGTCCGTCGGCGGCGCTGAATTCATCGAGAACCTGCCACGCCGAGTCGGTGCCATCACGCACGTTAATGACGGAAGAACCGTCGGCATGCTGCGCGACGGCGGCTCGAACGACGAGTTCGTTGTCACTGCACCAAGCCATGACATCGCCGGGATTCTGCGTGTCGAGAATCTCGCGTCCGCTCTCGAGATCCACGCGCCGCACGTCGAAAACGCTCTTGTCGCGTTCGTTCGTGCCGATGAGGAGTTCACCCGGATGGCGATGGTCGACTGCGAAGATCGTGCTTCCCGCCTTCGTGTGCTCGCTGGGGGTAAGGTCCCGGGGAGCGCCGCCGTCGAGATCGACCTGGAACAGGTGGTAGTTCTCGTTGCCGGCGGAGTCTTGCAGGTACAGGACGTGCCGGCTGTCGCCTTGCCACCGCATCGTGGTAATCGGACGCGCTGGATCGCGCGCGACGACCCGATCGTTGGTTCGGCCGAGGGAGCGAACCCAAATGCTCAGGGAGCCGTCGCTCGGCGCCAGGTACGCAAGCATCGTTCCGTCGGGGGAAATTCGCGGCCGCGCTTTTTCCGGGTCGCCGAAGAGGACCGCGCGCGGGATGAGGGCGGTATCCGACATAAATGTGAATGTAATATCACATTCGCATTAAGTCAAGCTTCCGGTATACTACAGTCGTGAAACGCGATTTTCTGGTCCCGCAACAGGACCGCAGCCGCAAAACGCTCGCTCGGCTGCTTGACGCAACCATTGCAGCTTTGGAAAGAGACGGCCTCAAGGGCACGACCATTCCGCGTGTCGCTGCGGCGGCGGGCGTCGCTTCGGCGAGCGTGTACCGACGGTTTCGGGATCGGGCCGCCCTCCTGCGCGCGGCGTTCCTGAATGCATTCGAGCAGAGCGTTCAGTTGGAGGGTGGACCGTTCGAGCCGGCTTCGATCAGCACGCGTTCCCTGGATGAAGCCGTGAGCGGACTCGTGGGTGCAATCAGCCGCCAGTACCGTGAGCATCCCGGGCTGCTGCGGGCGTTGATTCGATTCGTGGAGACGGATACCGATGAAGCATTTCGAAAAAAGGCGCTCGGCTACGTTGCGGACAGTTTCCTCAAAGCCGGCGACGTTCTCTTGATGTTTCGCAATCGGATCACGCATACAAATCCCGAACGAGCCGTGCTTTTCGGCTTGCTGACCGTCGGCACGATCTTAGAAGTGCGCGCTCTTGAAGACGTCTCCATGTGGCACGAGTTGCTCCCGATTTCAGATGAAGAAATGGAAGCCGAACTGACGCGAAGTCTGCTGGGGTATTTGCGCGCAGCCTAGCTGCGCGCGTAGAAGTGCTTCAGATTTTGCTCGAATCTCGGATGATCGGGGTTGTGAGCCGCGACTCGCTTCGCGAGCGCGATCGCGCATTCTTGAAACAGCCATGCCGGCGGCGTTCCCTCCGGCGACCACCAAGCTGCGGGTGTCGCGCGCCCGCGCAGGCGCAGGCGCTAGATCCGGCCGCTCATCAAGACTAGCCGATCGCTGTCACGAATCAAGTACCACGAAGCGCCGCCGGCGATCGACATGTTCGCGTCCTGACCCTCCCAGGTTGCTTGGTGCTTGACTAGGGGACCCCGATAGATTTCCGTGCGATCGACGCCGTACCGGTCTACCGTCAGGAAGGCGAGGAGCCTGCCGCCCCATCCTACGGAATCGGACCGGTATTGCCATTGCGTCGAGGAGCGAAAACGTGGAACCGTCAGGTGCACGCGTACGTGGCCCTCATCATAGGCCAAGGTCGCGAAGCGCCCGAGGAGAGAGCATTTCGACGGTGCGGAGCCTGCCCTAACCAGGTACAGTGCATACAGTGCATCCGGGTAGATCGACAGCTTCACGAAAGTCGGGTGTCGCGGATCGTCGACCAAGCCGATCCAACGGCGTTGCATGAGCTGCGCGCCCGTGCCGCCTTTCGAGGCGGGCGACGTAAACGGCGGTAGCCACGCGCCTTCGACGGTAAATGTTAGCTCCTTCGACCGGCTCAGCGCTTGCTGCTTCTCGCGGTCGGTCAGCGCACAAAGGTTGCGCCCGTCCGAGCTCCTGATGATCGGCGTGCCGCTCGTCTCAGGGGTCCGGGGCGGGCCGCAATACCGGTCTAGAGCCGAGAGAAACTCCGCCGGCGTGGCGGCGTTTTGAATCAGGTCGCGAGCAAACGTGTACGAGTCACACGCTTTCGCGCAGCCCGGAAGCGAGGCGACGGCGAGCGCGACAACGCTCGCCGCCAGGGCGCAGACCCGAGCGTCATTCAACCTGCGTCCTCCCGAGGACGCCTCCGTAGTAAGCATCGACGAACACCTGCGTATGGCTGTTGACGTAGAATACCCATGCCGGCGTCGCCAGCGTCGTCGGCGATCCCGCCAGCGGCGTCCAGTAGCCCTGAGCAGGCTCAATCGACTCGTCGACGTCGCTGCGACTTGATACACCGCGCGCTTCAACTGCTTTTGTTCTAAGTAACGAGCTCGCAGCCTCTTTATTGACGCATATACTTTACAATATTGCGCCGAATGTGGTACATTGGGCTCATGAAGGTCGCTGGGCCGGAATCCAGGGGCAGCCGGAAGCCTAGATCCGCCGGACGGTACCGAGCACCGCGAGTCTCGGGGCTAAAGCAGCAAGGCAAGAATGGCAACCGCCGCTATTACTCATTCGGCGCGGGCACCCGCGCTGGAGGCCCTCCGTGTCAACGTCATCGTCGGGCGGGCAAAAGCCCGCCTCTCCCAAGACGAGCTCGCTCAGCGAGCAAAAGTCTCCCGCCAAACCATCTCACGGATCGAGCGCGCCGCCACCGACGTCGGGATCGAAGTCGTCGAGCGAATCGCGATTGCGCTTGGCACGACCATTGCCGACCTCGTCGTTCCTGCAGGCGCAGAACGATTGGATGACGACGAGCTCGCTCGTCGTGCCGCCACTCCCCGCGAAGACTATATCGACGCGCGCGCCCTTCTCAGCGCCGTCGATGAAGCAGCGGGGCGGCCCACCGGGCTCGAGATCGAGCGGTTCAGCCGCGCAGGGCGGCGGTCGCTACCGCGTTGAGTTCCATCCCCAAGTCGCGAAGATCGTTGCTGAACACGGCGGTGTCGGGGCCGACGTATTCCGGCCGTCTATCGGTGAACTGATCGACGAACTGGAGATCGACCCCAAGCGACATCCAAAGAAGCATGGAAGGCTGAAGTCGGCTCGGGCGGCCCGGCTGCGCTATTCGGATAGCGTCACTTGGCGGGCCGTCTACACGATCGACGAGGTGGCGCGCGTTGTGCTCATCATCGGGCTGGGCCCACACGACCGGGCATACGACGATGCGGAGCGCCGGATCTGACGAAAACTGGTGTGCGGCCAGCGGTGCGCCGCGATGTGAGAGCAACCGGCGCGCAAACGCGATTTCTCGCGCTGGGTCATGCGGTGATGTGAAGGATGAGCTCGATGCGCACGGCTACGCGGTGCTGCCATCGCTGGTGTCACCGGACGACTGCGCCGAGCTGCGCGCGCGCTTCGACGACGACGGCGCGTTCCGCAGCACGGTCGTGATGGAACGCCACGGCTACGGCCACGGCGTCTACCGGTACTTCGACAACCCGCTGCCGCCGCTCGTGGCCCGGCTGCGCGAGCGGCTCTACGCCGAACTGGTGCCGGTCGCGAACGCGTGGGCCGAATCGCTCGGCGACGGCGTGCGCTATCCGCAGGTGCTGGCGGAGTTCCTCGAGCGGTGCCGCGAGCACGGGCAGACGCGGCCGACGCCGTTGATGCTGCGCTATCGCGCCGGCGACCACAACGCGCTGCACCGCGACCTGTACGGCGACATCGCGTTCCCGCTCCAGGCGACCGTGCTGCTCGACGAGCCGGGGCGCGACTTCGAGGGCGGCGAGTTCGTCCTGGTCGAGCAGCGGCCGCGCAAGCAGAGCCTGGTCCATGTGGTCCCGCTGCGCTGCGGCGACGCCGTGGTGTTCCCGAACGCGGTGCGGCCGGTGCGGGGCGCGCGCGGTTTCTTCCGGACCGCGTTCCGGCACGGCGTCTCGGAGGTCCGCCGCGGCGAGCGGCTCACGCTCGGGATCATCTTCCACGACGCCCGCTGAGCTCGTCGTCACATTCGTCGAAAAGGACCGCCAGCGTCTCCTCGTACGACCCTGAGGGCGGAACTCGGAGCAGGCAAGCGGCGAGAAGCGCCTGCTTGAAACGGCCCGGAGCGGGGAATCTTCGAAATATGGACCAGATGGAAAAAGTTTCCGCCATTTCGACGCGGCGGTACAACCATTTTCCAAGCATGCCTGCTCAGGAAGGGGAGAAGCCGTTGTCCCAGGCGGTGATGCCGGCCTCCCGCAGCGCTTCGGCGCCCGGGCGCCCCATCTGGTTCTTCGAAGACGGCTCCGGCGAGATGCAGGATCTCCTCGGCGGAAAGGGAGCCGGGCTGGCCGAGATGACCCGGGCCGGGCTGCCGGTTCCGCCCGGATTCACGCTCACCACCGAGGTTTGCCTCGCGTACTTCGCGGCCGGGAGTCGTCTCCCGGACGGTCTTTCGGCCGAGATTCGCGCCTCGATGCGCGAGCTCGAGCGGCGCACCGGGAAGGGGTTCGGCAAGCCGGCCGACCCGCTGTTGGTCTCGGTCCGGAGCGGCGCGCGGGTCTCGATGCCCGGGATGATGGACACGATCCTCAACCTCGGCCTGAACGACGAGACCGTCGCCGGTCTCGCCAAGCTGACCGGCAACGACCGGTTCGCGTACGACGGCTACCGCCGCTTCATGGCGATGTTCGGAAACGTCGTGCTCGAGATTCCCAAGGACGAGTTCGACCGCGTCGTCGACGAGGCGAAGCAGAAGGCCGGCGTCGCGACCGACCCCGAGCTCGGTGCCGACCGCTGGAAAGAAGTGATCGCGCAGTTCCGCGAGATCGTCCGCGTGCATACCGGCGAGCCGTTTCCGCAAGACGTATACGAGCAGCTCGAGCTCGCGATCGGCGCGGTCTTCGGGTCGTGGAACTCGAAGCGCGCGATCGACTACCGCAAGTTCAACAAGATCGCGGACGACGCAGGCACCGCGTGCAGCGTCTGCACGATGGTGTTCGGGAACTTGGGCGATGACTCGGGGACCGGTGTCGCGTTCACCCGCGATCCGAACACCGGCGAGAAGATGCTGTTCGGCGAGTACCTGCGCAACGCGCAGGGTGAGGACGTCGTCGCCGGCACCCGGACGCCGATGAAGATCTCCGAGCTGCAGAGCTCCCAGCCCGACGTCTACGCGCAGTTCGTCGCGATCGCGCACCAGCTCGAGACGCACTACCGCGACATGCAGGATATCGAGTTCACCGTCGAGCGCGGCAAGCTGTACATGCTGCAGACGCGCAGTGCGAAGCGCAGCGCCGAAGCGGCGGTCAAGGTCGCGCTCGACTTCGTGCACGAAGGGATCCTCAGCAAGGACGAGGCGCTGCGGCGCGTCGACGCCGACTCGCTCGATCAGCTCTTCCACGCGCGCATCGACCCGAGCCAGAAGTTCGAGATCGCCGGCAAAGGGCTCAACGCCTCGCCCGGCGCGGCGACCGGCCAGATCGTCTTCGATGCGGACAAGGCGGCGGAGCGCGGCGGCGCGGGCGACGCGGTGATCCTCGTGCGCATCGAAACCGCGCCCGACGACGTACACGGAATGATCGCCGCCAAGGGCATCCTCACCGCTCGCGGCGGCGCCACCTCGCACGCCGCCGTCGTGGCGCGCGGCATGGGACGCCCGTGCGTCGCCGGATTCGACGCGATGGTGATCGATCGCCGCAATCGGACGGCGACGATCCGCGGCACCGTGCTGCGCGAGGACGATTGGATTACGATCGACGGTACCACCGGCAACGTGATCATCGGAAAGTTGAACCTGATCCCGCCGCCGTCGAAACTCCCGGAGTGGCTGGCCGAATTTCTCGGCTGGGCCGACGCGGCGATGCGCCTGCAGGTCTGGGCGAACGCCGACACGCCGGAGGACGCGCGCAAAGCGCGCGAACTCGGCGCGACCGGCATCGGCCTGTGCCGCACCGAACACATGTTCATGCAGCCCGACCGGCTCCCGGTCGTGCAGCGCATGATCATCAGCGATACGCCCGAAGCGCGCGCCGAAGCACTCGCGCAATTGCTGCCGTTCCAGCGTGCCGACTTTGCCGGGATCCTCGAGGCAATGGCCGGCAACGTCGTGACGATCCGCCTGCTCGACCCGCCGCTGCACGAATTCTTGCCGTCGTTCGAACAACTGCTGGTCGAGACGACCGAGCTGCGCCTGACCAAGGGTGAGAGCGATCCGGAATACATCGAGAAGTGCCGCATCCTGACGCGCGTGCGCGCGCTACACGAGCAGAACCCGATGCTCGGACTGCGCGTCTGCCGGCTTGGGATTCTCTATCCCGAGATCTACGCGACGCAGGTGCGGGCGATCTTTGAAGCCGCCTGCGAGCTGACGTCGCGCGGGATCGACGCGCGGCCGGACGTGATGATCCCCGGGGTCGGCACGCGCGAAGAGATGCAGGTGACGTACGATGCGGCGAAGGCCGTCGCCGATGCGGTGATCGCCGAGCACGGCTGCAGCGTCGAGTATCGGATCGGAACGATGGTCGAGCTGCCGCGCGCGTGCGTCGTCGCCGGCGATTTGGCGTCGATCGCCGAGTTCTTCAGCTTCGGGACGAACGACCTCACCCAAACGGTCTACGGCTACAGCCGCGACGACGCCGAAGCTAGCTTCATCCCGCGCTACCTCGAGCAGAAGATCCTCAAGGACGATCCGTTCCAAGTGCTCGACCGCGTCGGCGTCGGCGAGTTGATGCGGATGGGGGTCGAGCGCGGCCGCGCCGTACGCCCGGACCTCAAGATCGGCATCTGCGGCGAGCACGGCGGCGAACCGAGCAGCGTCGCGTTCTGCGACGAGATCGATCTCGACTACGTCAGCTGCTCGCCGTACCGCGTCCCGATCGCGCGCCTCGCCGCCGCCCAGAGCGCCCTTAGCCCTGGCCGGTCGGCCTCGCCGGGACGGTTTTGAGATAGGTGTAGATCGCGGTGAGTTCGTCGTCGGTCATCTGGCCGGCGGTGCGCCACGGCATGAACGGATTGAGCTCGTGGCCCGCCGGGTCTTTGCCGGTGCGCATCGTGCGAGTGAAATCGGCGAGCGACCACGCGCCGATCCCGGTCGGGGTGAGGTTCGTGGCGGGCGGGTCGTCAGGCGATCCGAGGAGGTGCCCGCCGGAGAGGTGCGTACCGTGGCAGCCCATGCAGCCGCTGATGCGCGCGAGATACCGGCCGTATTCGGAGTTGACGCCGGCCGGCGGCGGCGAGGGCGGGAGCCCTTCGTCGAGTAGGCGCGTCGCGTCGAACGGCAGCTTATGCGTGGCGACCAGCAGGAGGCCGATGGGACCGAGCTTCACGTGCGGCGTGACGCGATCGACCGGCGCGAGGCTGCGGATGTACGCGATCACCGACGCCGCGTCGTCGTCGCTGAACGCAGCGTAGGCCCAAGACGGCATGATGATCAGCCGCGTGCCGTCGGGCCGCACGCCGCGGCGGATTGCGCGGTCGTAATCCGCGTCGCTGTACGCGACGCCGACGCCGCCGGGGCCCTTGGTGAGGTTCGGCGCGTACAGCGTCATCGACGCGTCGGTGATGAACGGGCCGCCGCCGCCGTCGGCGCCGTGGCAGACGGCGCAGCTGGAAGCGGACGTGAAGACGTGCTTGCCGCGCTCGAGCGAAGCCTGGCCGAGAACCGTCGGCGGCGTGAGCGGGGCAACGTGCGCGTTGACCTCGCGATTCGAGGTCACCACCACGATCACCACGCAGACCGCGCCGATCGCGACCAGCAGAAATCCGATCCAGCGGAGAACGCGCTTCACGGGCGCGAAGTAAAGTTCACCGCGTACGGGCCGCTGGTCGTCGACGCCTCGGGGTGTCGCGTCGGACGAACGGTTAGCGTGATCGTCGCATGGGGATCGCGCGCAAGCGTGTCGAGCACGCTCGCCGGCGCGTCGACGATCGAGCGGAAGCTTCGATCGCGCGTGCCGGCGACGTTGCGCCCGCCGAGGATCACCGCCGTGGCAAGTTTCGCCGGGACGGACAGACCTTGGGCGCGCGCACAGACCGTCACGGTCGCGCCGGTCGCTGGGACCGCCAGATCGCGGATGACCACGACCTTCGGCCCCGGCGCGGCGGACGATCCTGGTGCCGCGGACTCGATCGAGACCGAGGTCGCGGCGCTCGCGCCGGTAGCGGCCGCGAACACGAACGCGGCTGCGAGCAGCATGCGGCACCAAGATCGTTGCATTCGAGTCACCTTACGGAGAGCGTCATTCCCTGAAGCTTGGCCGGGGCCGGAACCCCCGCGGTCAGCCGCAGGCCGGCAGCGTGGCTGAGATGGACGGTCGTCCCCGGCTGGGTCAAGGCCTGCGCCGTCGCAGCTGGGACGACGAAGCGGACGTTTGCCGAGTGCGTCGTGTCCATCGCGTGCTTCCCGTGAGGTACAACGAAGAACGTCCCCACAACGTGCGACCCGGTCGCGGTTTTCGCCACGACCGTGAACGCCCCGGTCCCGGTGAACTCGACGTGGCTCAGCGAGACGGCAACCTCCGGCGATGCCGCCACCGCGCGTACCTGCTCGGGTGGCAGTGGCTTGAGCACGCGGTTCTGCTGGAGCAGAATCGGGAACTTCACCCGGAACTTCAGCGGCGGGTTGACCTTGGTGTCGTACGCGTAGCCGATGTGGGTGGTCGGGATCATCTGCGAAGCGCTCATCGTGCGCCACTTGGTTCCGTCATAGAACGCGAACGGCGGAATCGAGCTGAGCCCGGCGGGATCGACGTTCCCGCTGACCTGCTCCCAGCTGTACCACAGCCGGTCGACGTTCCCGTGATGCGCGAAGAAGATCGGATCGCCGGCGGCGGTTTCGAGGTTGCCCATGTCGCCGTTCGCGCCGCCCACCGACATGTGGACGTAACCGTGCGGGCCGGTTTCGACGTCGCCCGACGACGTGGCGTCGCCGCCGATCCCGGTGAAGTCCAGCCCGATCTCGGGCGGGACGGTCGTGACGAGGTTGATGAACCAGCCGCCGCAGCACGGCAGAGCGCGCTGGACGGAATGGCCGGGCTGCAGTTCGCGCGTCGTATCGTTGAGCGAGCCCTGATAGTACTGCGGCGGCAGGTTCTGGTGGGCCGCATTCTCCCAGTCCCAGTACGGCAGCCGCAGCGTCGTGTCGCCGGCGAGCAACCCGAGGATGCGTTCGTGGAAGTACAAGAACGCGCGGTGCCAGACGAAGAACGTCCAGCGCCCGTGAATGTCGTTCGGCGGTGGCTCACCCATACACGTCTGGCAATACCAGGCGTGCACGTTCTGCTGCGCGGCGAGGCTGCGTGGATCGGAGGCCGGCAGCGCGCGCATCGCCGCGTACGCCTTCTTGAGCCTGGTCCAGTTGTAGCTCGGATCGTACGCCGAGATCCGGTTGATCGTCGTCTGTCCGTACGGGGCTGACCATGGGGTGGGCGTCGTGCCCGCCGGCCACGGTTGCGTGCAGGTGGGCGTGAGTTGCGCTCCGGCGAGCGTCGGTACGCCCGCGGCGGACGCGGCAGCAGCCGATGCGCCGAGCGCGAGAAATGTACGCCGATTCGTCATCAAGTGCGTCTTCCCGGACGGGTAGCACGTCGTGGTCGATCACCATCGACGCCGCGGCTATTGGGACACCCCGAGCCTACTCTTGGAAGTCCGTCCTGCAATGCGGTTTACGCAGGCAGTTCGGCGCTCCTGCCGGGCGACGACCGCGGTGCCGCCCGTTCCAGGTCGCGCGCGAGCGCCGCGAAATCTTGCTCGACTCGCGCGGCCCGCAGCGAGCTAATATACCGCAGCGCGACGCACATGCCGCGCGCGCTGGGAACGAAGCTCGCGGCACCGGCGTGGGGGTGCAGCCAGACGATGCCGGCGCAGCGCCCGCGCAGCTCGCGCATCGCGCCCTCCAGCCGGTCGAGATTGCCGACGTCGAGCCCGTCGCTGAAGATGAAGACGAGCGTTTCGCGCGAGAGCAGACGCGCCCCGTGCTCGCGCAGGAACGTGCGCAGGTTGTCGCCGATCCGCGTCCCGCCGCCCCAAGCGTCGCCGAGATCGTCGAGCGAACGGCCGGCACGGTCGCGCTCGCGCAGCGCGGCGGTCACGTCCCGCAACCCGGTGCTGAAGACGAACGCGCTCGCGCGGCGGGAGCGCCGGACCAGCGCGTGCGTGAACTGCAGCATCGGGCCGGCGTACTCGGAGGTCGAGCGGCTGCCGTCGATGAACACGACGAACCGCGCGCTGCGCATGGCACGCGCCGTACGGCGCAGGTCGATCGGGTCGCCGGCCGTCTCGACGCTCGCGCGAAGCGTGCGCCGCAGGTCGATGCGGTCGCCGTCGCGGCGCGGAGTGCGGCGTCGCGAGCGCGCGACGCGCAGCCGCGCGACGAGACGGCTCGCGTGGGCGAGCATCCGCTCCAAGCCGTCGACGGAGATGCGCGGCGGCTCCGCAGTTCGCCCTACCGCGGGGCTATAGCGTGCGCGCAGCGTCTGCCACGCCGCCGCCGCGTCGCCGCGGTCATCGACCGGTCGCCGCTCGGCGACCGGGCCGCCGCCTTCATCCGGCTCGGGCGGCGCCGGGCGTTGCTCGCTCGCGCGCGGCTGCCGGGACGGCGTCTCCGGGCCGCGACGGGGCTCGCGCCCCGGACGGGTGTGCCGTGACGTCAGATTCGGCTGCGCGACGCCCTGCGCACCGAAGAAGAAGTCGTCGAACGCGGCATCGAACCGCGCCGCCTCGTCCGCCGTCGCGCAGTAGACCGCGCGGAACGCGCTTCGCATGCGCGCACCGTCGTCGACGCCGACCAGCTCCGCGGCGCGCAGCGCGTCGCGCGTCTCTGCGAGGCCGACCCCGAACCCGTACTGGTCGCGCAGCGCCTCGGTAAAGGCGCCGATCCCCTCGATAAAGGTCATCAGCCGCGATGGGCGCGCACCGTCCCGAGACCGTAGTCGGACTCGGCAGGCGCGCCGTTCGCGCCGGCATCGCCGTCGTTCAGGAGCGGTTCGAAACGCGCGCGCTCGGCGCGCAGCAGCTCTCCGTCTTCGCGCACCTTCAGGATGCAGCCGAGGGTCTGTTCGAGGGTCCGCTCGTCGATCGCGTCGCGGCGCAAGCGCATCAG
Organism: Vulcanimicrobiota bacterium; assembly: GCA_003168375.1. Lineage (GTDB taxonomy): Bacteria > Vulcanimicrobiota > Vulcanimicrobiia > Vulcanimicrobiales > Vulcanimicrobiaceae > Vulcanimicrobium > Vulcanimicrobium winogradskyi. The sequence continues at coordinate 198,949 of PMSI01000005.1, read as the reverse complement.
CGCCAGCGCCCAGTCGAGGCTCTCGGCGACGCCCGGCACCTTTTGGAATGGCAGGGTGCGGAGATGTTCCATGAAGTGCGCGATCTGTTCGGCGAGCCGCGCGTCGATCTCCGGCAGCCGCGCGCGCAGGATCGCGAGCTCCTGGGCGCGCGTCGGGTAATCGAGCCAGAGGTACAGGCAGCGCCGGCGCAGCGCGTCGGAGAGCTCGCGCGTGCGGTTTGAGGTGACGATGACCGCCGGACGCTCGCGCGCGCGGATCGTACCGAGCTCGGGGATCGTGACCTGGAACTCGCCGAGCAGCTCGAGCAGAAACGCCTCGAACGCCTCGTCGGCGCGATCGATCTCGTCGATCAGCAGCACCGGCGCGCGGTCTTGCGTGATCGCTTCGAGCAACGGCCGCTTCAGCAGGAACGGTTCGCTGAAGATCTCCTCTTCCCGGACGTTCACCGCGGTACCGTCGTGCTCGGTCATCCGGATGCGCAGCAGCTGCTTGGGATAGTTCCACTCGTAGAGCGCGCTGGCGGCGTCGAGCCCTTCGTAGCACTGCAGGCGGATCAGCCGCGTGCCCAGCACGTCCGCCAGTACCTTGGCGCTCTCGGTCTTGCCGACGCCGGCAGGGCCTTCGATCAAGAGCGGCTTCTCGAGCGCGAGCGCCAGCTCCAGCGCGGTCGCGAAGTCGTCGTTCGCGACGTAGCCGCGCTCGGCGAATCGGTCGCGGATCCCTTCGAGCGTCACACCAGTTGGTGCTCGGCGGCGAACGACGCGCGGCAGCCCGCGCAGCAGAACGCGTAGGTTCGTCCGCCGTGTTCGATGCGATGCAGGGCCGTGGCGAGGTCGACCTCCATCCCGCAGACGGGGTCGAACGCCGCGGCCGGCAGCGTCGTCGCTTCGACCGCGGCGCGCTGCGGCGACGAGGCGACGATCTGCGCGACGATCGAGATCGCGACGTCGCCCGGCGTGCGTGCGCCGATGTCGAGCCCGACCGGGACGCTGATCCGGTCGAGCCGCTCCGGCGCGACGCCTTGCTCGGCGAGCAGCGCTTTCACGGCGGCTCCGCGCCGTGGGCTCGCGAGCAGTCCGACGAACGCGGGTTCGGCGGCGAGCAGCGGCGCGAGCGCGGCTTCGTCGTAGTGACCCTGCGACGCGACGACGGCGACGAGTTGCGCGCGCTCGTCGCTGCCGGTGTCGTCGAGATGCTGCTGCAGTGTCTCGAGCGCGATCGTACGGACGTGCGGAACCGCCGGCAGCGCCGCCAGTTCCGCCTCCAGCACGACGCGGACGACGTCGTACGGGATCTCGGCGGCGATCCGCGCCAGGGCGTCGGCGACCGGGGTGTCGCCGACGACGAGCAGCCGCGGATGCGGCAAGTGCGGCTCGATGTACACGTCCACGGCACCCTCCGATGCGCAGCCCATCGCGACCACGACGCAGTCGTCGTCCGCGCTCGCGGCGGCTGCGACTTCGCCGGGGCGGATCTGCACCAGCCGCGGCTGGCCGCTGCGCAGCGCGCGCAGCGCTTCGCGGCGCACGATGTCGCGCGAGCACGAGCCGCCGACGAACCCTTCCATCCGGCCGTCGGCCTGCACGATCGCGCGGTCGCCGAGATGCGAGCTGACCGGCGCGCGCCGTGCGACGACCGTTGCAACCGCGAAGCTCGCGCGTTCGCGCTCGAGCTCGGCGAGCCGGCCGAACGGCGTCATCAGCTCGCGGGTGCCGGCGCGCCCGTGAGGCGCACCTTCACGTTCTCGAACGTCTGCGTGATCACGCGCTTCGCCTGCGCGTCGATGACGCGGCCACCGACCGTCGCGACCGGCCCCCGCATCGTCACGGTGGCCTTCCAATCGAGCGCGGTGCTCGTAGCACTCACGGCCGTGATGTCGGCACCGGCGGTCACGTCGACGACGCTGCCGAAGCCGCCGCCGCTGATTTTCATGTTCATCCGGTGCGCCGCGGCGTCCGGATCGAGCGTGATGCGCAGCTTCAGCTTGCCGCGCACCGGGCCGACCGCGACTTGGACCACCGCATCGGCGGCGTGCGCGTCGACGACCGTCGACTCGACCATGTCGGGGACGCATGACGCGACCTGGGTCGGGTCGGTGACGAATGCCCAGACCGCGTCCAGGCCGGTCGGGATCTCCTCGCGGCCCGAGTACTCCAGGTTCACGTCTTCGCCGCGCCTTTTGCCGAGCGGACGGCGCGCCAGACCTTCTCGCGCGTCAGTGGCATGTCGATGTGCGTCACGCCGAGCGGCGCGAGCGCGTCCATCACCGCGTTCACGAAGGCCGCCGGCGAGCCGACGTTCGGGCTTTCGCCGACACCCTTGGCGCCGATCGGATGGTGCGGGCTCGGCGTGCAGGTGCTCGACGTCTCCCAATGCGGGGTCTCGAGCGACGTCGGAACGAGGTACTCGGTGAAGTTGGTGTTGAGGCTGTTGCCGTCGGCGTCGAACGCGAGCTCCTGCATGAAGGCGATCGCGAACCCTTCGGTCAGCCCGCCGTGGATCTGGCCCTCGACGATCATCGGGTTGATCACGGTACCGCAATCGTCGATCGCGAGGAAGCGGCGCACTTTGACGAAGCCCGTCTCCGCGTCGACGTCGACGACGGCGATGTACGCGCCGTACGGGAACGTGAGGTTCGGCGGGTCGTAGTAGAACGTCGCTTCGAGTCCGGGCTCGGTGTCGGGCGCCGGATTCGTGTAGGCGGCGAACGCGATCGTCTGCATCGTGATCGCGTTCTCGGGCAGGCCCTTGACGTGGAACGCGTGGTTTTCCCACTCGATATCGTCGACCGGCGCCTCGAGCAGGTGCGCGGCGATCTTGCGCGCCTTCTCGCGGATCTTGCGCGCGGCCATGGCGATCGCCGCGCCGGCGACCGGCGTGCTGCGGCTGGCGTAGGTGCCCAGACCGTAGGGAGCCGTGTCGGTGTCGCCTTCCTCGACCATGATGTTCTGCGGATCGAGGCCGAGTTCGTCGGCGGCGATCTGCGCCCAGGTGGTCTCGTGCCCTTGCCCTTGCGACTTCGTTCCCGCGCGCAGGATCGCGGAGCCCGTCGGATGGACGCGGATCTCTGCACTGTCGAACATCTTGATCCCCATGATGTCGAAGTGCTTGCTGGGCCCGGCGCCGACCGCTTCGGTAAAGGTCGAGATCCCGATCCCCATCAGCTCGCCGCGCGTGCGCTTCTCTTTTTGTTCCTGGCGGAGCGCGTCGTAGCCGATGATGTCGAGCGCCTTGCGCAGCGTCAGGTGGTAGTCGCCGCTGTCGTAGACGAAGCCCAGCGGCGAAGGATACGGAAACTGTTCCTTTTTGATGAAGTTCTTCAGGCGCAGCTCGGCCGGATCCATGTTCAGCTTGCGCGCCAGGATCTCCATCCCGCGCTCGATCGCGAACGACGCTTCGGTGACGCGGAACGAGCAGCGGTAGGCGACGCCGCCCGGCGGCTTGTTGGTGAAGTACGCGTCGAGCTCGGTGAACGCGTTCGCGAAATCGTAGGAGCCGGTCACGATCCCGAACAGCCCGGCCGGATACTTCGTCGGATCCGCGGCGGCGTCGAACGCGCCGTGGTCGGCGACCGTCGCGACCTTGAGTGCCGTGACCTTGCCGTCTTTGGTGGCGCCGATCTCGACGTCCATGTGGTAGTCGCGCGCGAAGCCGGTCGTGGTCAGGTTCTCGGTCCGCGTCTCGATCCACTTGACCGGAACGCCGATCACGACCGAGGCCGCCGCCGCGACGACGTAGCCGGGGTACACCGGGACCTTGTTGCCGAAACCGCCGCCGAGGTCGGGCGAGATGACGTGGATCTTGTCCTCGGGTATCCCGGTCACCAGCGAGACGACGGTGCGGTGCGCGTGCGGCGCCTGCGAGGTCAGGTACAGCGTGAGACGCCCGGTCGCCGCGTCCATGTCGGCGATGATGCCGCACGGTTCGAGTGGCGCGGGATGACAGCGCTGGAAGACGACGCGCTCTTTGATGCTGACGTCGGACGCGGCGATCGCGGCGTCGGTCGCATCGCGCTTGCCGACCTCCCAGTGGTAGATGTGGTTGGTCTTGTTCTCGCGGTCGTCGCGCAGGATGATCTTGTCCTCGCGCGACTGGAACGGGTTCACGACCGGATCGAGCGGTTCGTACTCGACCTCGACCAGCTCGGCGGCGTCCTGCGCGATCTCGCGCGAGGACGCGATCACGCCCGCGACCTCTTGATACTGGAACAGCACCTTGCCGACCGCGAGGATCATCTGCTTGTCGTAGCCGTGGAAGGTCGGGATCCAGGCCAGGTTGTGCGCGGCGAGATCCTCGCCGGTGAGCACGGCGACGACGCCCGGCACGGCGAGCGCGGCGGTCTTGTCGATCTTGACGATGCGCGCGTGCGGATACGGGCTGTGGACGATCGAGAGCCAGAGCATCCCCGGCAGCACGATGTCGTCGACGTAGTTACCGTGGCCGCGAAGGAAGCGCGGGTCCTCCTTGCGCTTCATCGATTGACCGAGCGAGTACTTGTCGGGGGTCGGTTTGGCGGTGGTGCTCATCGCGTTCTCCTTACGTCGCCACGGGCTCGGGCGCGGGAGCGTTCGTCTCGGCGGCGGCTTGCTGCACCGCCTTCACGATGTTCTGATAGCCCGTGCACCGGCAGAGGTTGCCCGAGAGCGCCTCGCGGATCGCGGGCTCGTCGGGGTTCGGTTGGTGCTTGAGCAGCGCGTACGACGTCATCAGCATCCCCGGCGTGCAGTAGCCGCATTGCAGTCCGTGGCAGTCCCAGAACGCCTGCTGCAGCGGGTGCAGCTTGCCGCCTTGGACCAGCCCCTCGACGGTTGTGATCTCGTGCCCGTCCGCCATCGCGGCGAACATCGTGCACGACTTCACCGCGCGGTCGCCGTCGAGGACGACGACGCAGACGCCGCAGCTCGACGTGTCGCAGCCGACGTGCGTGCCGGTGAGGCCGAGCGCCTCGCGCAGAAAATAGACCAGCAGCGTACGCGGCTCAACGTCGCGCTGGTAGGGTTTGCCGTTGACGGTCACCGAGATATTCATCGCAGCCCCTCCACACCGAGCCGTCCGATCGCCGCGATCAGCGCGCGGCCGACGAGTACGCCCGCCATGTCTTTCTTGAACTCCACCGAGCCGCGGTTGTCGGCCACCGGATCGGCGAGCGCGCGGGCGGCGTCGGCCGCCGCGCGGATCAGCTCCTTGGTCGGTTTCGCGCCCTGCAGCAACTGCTCGGCGTCGCGGACGCGCATCGCGTGCGGACCGGCCGCGCCGATCGCGACGCCGGCGCCGGTGATCGCACCGTCTGCGTCGAGCGTGATCCGCGCTGCGGCCGACGCCGTCGCGAAGTCGCCGACTTTGCGCTCGATCTTCTGATACGATCCCGCGGTGCGAGGCGGCGGGGTCGGGAACCGCACCTCGAGCGCCAGCTCGCCTTCGCCGACCGCGGTCGTGAACGAGTCGACGAGAAAATCGTCGATCGCGACGGTGCGCGTCCCGCTCGCGTTGCGGATGACGATCTGCGCGCGCCCGGCGAGCGCCGTCACACCCCAGTCGCCGGCCGGATCGTTGTGGCAGAGGCTGCCGACGACCGTCCCCGACTGCCGCACGACGGGGTCGGCAACCAGCGCCGACGTGTCGGCGAGCAGCGGGTACTTTGAGGCGATCAGCGCGGACGTCTCGAGCGCGGCGTCGCGCGTCATGGCGCCGATCGCGAGCATCCCGCCTTCCTCGCGCAGGTACGACAGTTCGTGCAGCGCGTTGATGTCGACGAGCACTGCCGGGCGGGCCAGCCGGAAACGCATCGCGGGGATCAGGCTCTGTCCGCCGGCGAGAACGCGCGCGTCGCCGCCGTGCTTGGCCAGCAGCGCCAGTGTTTCGTCGATCGATGTTGCTCGATGATACTCGAACGGAGCAGGGAACATCAGGCTCTCCCTACATGACGTGATGTGCGTACGGGGGCCCAAGGGTTACCTCGGGTAGCCGACCGGCTCCTGGGTAGGTTTGCGCGCGGGTCTGAGAACGGTCTGAGCAGCGGCGTTCAGGAGACCCCGCAGCAGCTTCCGCCGCGCCGGCGCGCACGCAGCGGTTGCAGCGCCGCCGTCGAGAGCGGAGCCGCGTAGACCTGGCGGCCCGACGAGTACGTCGCCAAGAAACGCGTCGCCATGACCTCGTCGCGAGCGATCCGCATCCAGTCGCGGTCGAGCACCGCGAAGTCGGCGTACTTGCCGACCGAGATCGAGCCGGCGACGTGCTCGATGAAGTTCGCCCGCGCCGCCCACGCGGTCATCGAAGCCAGCGCTTCGGCGCGGGTCATGCGCTGGCGCGGATACCAGCCGCCCGGCGGTTGATTCGCCTCGTTCTGCCGCGCGATCGCGGCGTGGAACGTGCGCCGCGAGTCGACGACCTCGATCGGCGCGTCGGTTCCGTTCGCGATCGTGACGCCGGTGTCGAGCAGCGCGCGCCAGGCGTACGCGCCGAGCACGCGCTGCGGCCCGAGGCGCGCGCCGGCCCACGGCATATCGCTGATCTGGTGGGTGGTCTGCATCGACGGGACGACGCCGAGCCGCGCGAAGCGCGGGATGTCCTGCGGCGAGAGCACCTGCGCGTGCTCAACGCGGAAACGGTGATCGCGCGCCGGCACGGCGCCGAGCGCCGCTTCGTACGCATCGAGTGCGATCCGGTTGCCGCGGTCGCCGATCGCGTGCGTGCAGACCTGGAAGCCCGCGCGCAGCGCGCGCGTCGCGACGTCCTGGATCTTGGCCGGCGGGGTGACGAGCAGCCCGGTGTTGGCGGGATCGTCGTCGTACGGCGCCAGCAGCGCGGCGCCGCGCGACCCCAGCGCACCGTCGGCGTACAGCTTGATCGCGCGGATCGCCAACCGTCCGCCGTATGCCAGCGGCTGCGGGCCGCGCTGGAGGTAGCGCGCGATCAGCGCATCGTCGCTGCCGGCGAGCATCGCGTGGTTGCGCAGCGTGTACCGGCCCGCGTTCGCCAACTCCACGTACGCGTCGAGCGCGGCTTGGCCGACCCCGGGATCGGCGATCGACGTCAAACCCCAGCGATGACATTCCGCGAGTGAGGCGACCGCGGCGCGCACTAGCTGTTCGTGCGACGGCGGCGGGATTGCACGCCGTACGAGCGCCATCGCGTTGTCGACGAAGACGCCGGTCGGCGCGCCGTGGTCGTCGCGCACGATGCGCCCGCCGCTCGGATCGGGGCTCGACGCGTCGATCTCGGCGAGGGCCATCGCCTTTGCGTTGGCGAGCAGCGCGTGACCGTCGACCCGGTTCAGCACGACCGGACGGTCGGGGAGCGCTGTGCTCAGCGCGGCGTGGTTCGGGAACGCCTTGCCGGGCCAGAGGTTCTGATCCCAGCCGTCACCGATGATCCACGCGTCGGGCGTGCCGGCCGCGAACGCGACCGTGCGCCGCACGACCTCGTCGTACGAGCTCAGGTGGGCGAGGTCGACCTCGCGCAGCGCTTGGCCGACGTGCATGAAGTGCAGGTGCGCATCGATCAGCCCCGGCAGCACCGTCGCGCCGCCGAGATCGAGCGTCCGCGTCCGCGGTCCGCGCAGCGCGCGCACGCCGTCGCGCGAGCCGACATAGATGAAGCGCCCGTCGCGCACGGCGAACGCCTGCGCTCGCGGCGTCGTCGCGTCGACCGTGTGGATCGTCGCCGCGGTGACGATCAGATCGGCGTTGCCGCCCGCCGCCGCCGCGAGCGCCGGTGCCGTCGCCGAAGCCGCCAATCCCGCCAGAACGCTCGAACGCCGCATGCGAGCGAGCTTCGTCGAGCGGAGGACGCCCCCCGCCGATGCGGCCGAGCCGCGTCGGTAGGGTATAGGCTCGGTTGCACCGGGCATTCGCAACACTGGAGGGTTCAACGTGCCGACCATCTCGGAGACGCTGGTTGCCGCTGCGCTCGCGACGCCCGATCTCGACGTCGCGGCCGACGCGCTCGCCGGCGCGGTGAACGGCGCCTACGACTCCGCGGGCCCCGCAGCGCGCCCGATCAAAGACCTGCTCAACGGAACCTGGCTCGGCCATCCGCTGCACCCGGCGCTCACCGACGTCCCGATCGGTGCGTGGACCGCCGCGCTCGTGCTCGATCTGCTCGGCGAAAAGCGCGGCGCGAAGATCGCAGTCGGCGTCGGACTGCTCGGCGCCGTCGGAGCCGCGATCAGCGGCCTGACCGATTGGCTCAACACCTACGGCAAGCCGCGCCGGCTCGGCGTCGTGCACGCCGCGGTCAACGGATCGGCGATGCTGCTGTACACGGCGTCGTTCGTCGCGCGCGACCGGCCCGGCGCTCTCGGCCCGATCCTGTCGACGCTCGGGTATTCACTGGTCTCGCTCGGTGCGCTGTACGGCGGCGCGATCTCGCTCGACATGCAGATCGGCGTGAACCACGCGCACGGGGCCGAGCCGCCCGAAGACGAGATCGACGCCGGGTCGCTCGGCGAGATCGCCGACGGCGGCATGCGGCGCGTCGACGCCGGCGGATATCCCGTTCTGCTCGTGCGGAACGGGAACGAGGTGCACGCGATCGCCGCGGTCTGCGCCCACCAAGGGGGACCGCTCGACGAAGGGAAGCTCGAAGGCGACGTGGTCACGTGTCCGTGGCACGGCTCGCAGTTCTGCGTCCGCGACGGCAGCATCGTCCACGGCCCGACCGCCTACCCGCAGCCTGCATTCCGCGTGCGCGTGCAAGGCGAACGTATTCTGCTGCACGGTCTGAAAGCGCACGGAAACGGATGAAGATCTTTCTGGACACCGCCGACATCGAGGAGATCCGCGCGGCGGCGCGCTGGGGCGTCCTCGACGGCGTGACGACGAACCCAACCCTGTTCGCCAAGGCCGGCGGCGGTTCGTACGAATCGATCCTCGCCGAGGTGTGCACGATCACGCCGGGACCGGTCTCGGCCGAGGTCGTCGCCGAAGACGTCGACGGGATGCTCATCCAGGGCCGCGCGTTCGCGAAGATCGCGCCGAACATCGTGGTGAAGATCCCGATGAGCGAAGCCGGACTCGAAGCGATCGCGCGGCTCCGCGCCGAGAAGATTCCGACCAACTGCACGCTGGTGTTCAGCACGAACCAGGGACTGCTGGCCGCCAAAGCCGGCGCCGTCCTCATCAGCCCGTTCGTCGGCCGCCTCGACGACATCAACGAAGACGGAATGACCGTCGTCCGCGAGCTCGCCGAGATTTTCGCGATCCACGAGATAAAATCGGAGGTGCTCGCCGCCTCGATGCGCGGCCCGCTCCACGTCACGCAAGCCGCGCTCGCCGGCGCGCACATCGCGACGGTCCCGTTCAAGGTCCTCAGGCAGATGGTCCACCACCCGCTCACCGACAGCGGAATCGCGCAGTTCCGCGCGGACTGGGACAAGGCGCAGCGCACGCACGGCGGCTCCTGATTGAACGCGCCGGGCGAGTTCGCACTCGAGCGCGCGTGTGAGCTGTCGTTCACGGGCGACGCCGCCCTCGCGCCGATGTACAAGCTGAGCCCGTACGTGTGGACGGAGGCGGGGAGCTACGGCATGCTGCTCCGCGTCGTGAACGTCGACCGGGATCCGGCGAAGAAGGTCGCGCGCGTCCACTCGGGGGTCTCGCCGGACGGCGTGCACTTCGTCCTCGACGCCGCGCCCGTCATCGCGCCCTCTGCCGATCCCGCCGGCGCCGACAGCGGGGGCTGCGAGGATCCGACCGTCGCGCGCGTCGGGGACACGTACTACGTCTACTACACCGGCTGGAACGAACGGCGCAAAGAGGGCACTCTGCTGCTGGCTGCCGGCACCGGTCTGCGCGATCTGGCGAAGCGCGGCGTCGCGCTGGCGTCCACCGCGGAGGTGCGTAATCCAAAAGAGGCGACGATCGTCCGGACCGAAGACGGGCGATGGCTGCTGTTCTTCGAGTTTGGGCGCGAGGACAGGTCGTGGATCGGTGTCGCGGAGTCCGACGACGTCGCCGGGCCGTGGCGCGTTTTGCCGGTCCCCTTTGAACCCCGAGATGGTGCGTGGGACGGCTGGCACATGAGTCCCGGACCGGTCGTTGAGGCCGAGGCGGGGCCGGTGATGTTCTACAACGGTGCGATCGAGGGCGCTGCCTGGCGCGTCGGCTGGGTGCGGTTCGATCCGAACTACCGGCGGGTGATCGCGCGCTGCGAATCGCCGCTCATCGCCCCCGGCGATCGGCGCACTCCCGACGACACGGACATTGCCTTCGCCGCCTCCGCTCTGGTGGAGAACGAGGGGATCAGCCTCTACTACTCGATCGCGGATCGATACTGCATGCGGGCGACGGTGCGCGCTACTTCGACGCGATAGCGATCAGAACGGATAGGCGTGGCCCCCGGCGCGTTACAGGAAGCGCGTGGGCTGATTGATGGTGCGCCACATGTGTGCCGCGGGGCTCGCGTCGAAGCCGAGCCCTTCGTCCGGTTGACGAAAATTGCGGGCGACGATGTCGGCGAAGGTCTCCAACTGCACCACCGCGTTCGGATCGAACGAGTACACGTCGTGGACCGTGATCGCGCGGCTGGTGAGGTACCAGCGGTGGTTGCGCGCGTACGCATAGGCGGCGGCGACGTACGGCTCGGGCTCGTACGCGTCGCCGAAGTTGCGCACGTACGCCTCGGGGTAGCGGTAGCCGGCGGCCTCGTCCGGATAGAACCGCAGCGCTTGGTGGTAGCGGATCGCCCAGCTCACCTCTTCGTCGACGTACGGTTCGACCAGTTGCGCGGCCCAGTAGCCGTGATCGGCGCGGATGAAGCCGATCACGCTGATGTCGTGCAGCAGGCACGCCAACACGATCCGTTCGGATTGCCCGGCCGCCAGCGCGTGGGTCGCGCTCTGCAGCACGTGCGCCGCGGTCCCGAAACGGTAGCGGAAGAAGTCCAGCAGCGTCGGGCGGTCGGGCATGCGCGGGAGCCGCGGGTCGTGTCCCATCAGCCAATGGCGCCCGTCGTCACCGAGCTTCGGAGTGCGGTAGGCGCGCGGGTCGCTCTCGCCCGAGGTATAGAGGTTCGATTTCACGACGAGCGCGTCGAGCTCGTCGCTCATGCGCTGCTCGAGCGCATCGGCGCGCTCGGAAATGGTCAGCGTCGCCGGATCCGGCTCGTGCATGCGACGCACTTCGACCGCCCGGGTCGGCCGTCCCCGAACGGGCCGGGCCGAGGCGGTGGGGACCTGGTTGTTAGGCGGTGCCGTTCGCGACGGCGCGGAGCGCGGTGCGCAGATCGCAGCCTTGGCGGTGGCTATGAGCGATCACCGCGGTGGCGGAGCCCTTCACCGCGTCGCTCGAGGGGCCGACGACGCGCACCGGGTCTTCGCCCGTGCCGGTAATGAACGACTCGTAGCGTCCCGGCCGGCCTTCGGTCGGACGCGGCGAACTGATGCGAACCATCTTGATCATGGTCGTGTCCTCGCAAAAATAGCGATCGGGACGCGAGCGCAAGCGCTCGACGTTGTTCCGTTACGTACCACTCTACAATACCTACGCAAGTAGGTCTATACCACGCAGGATTCTGCACTGCGTTCGGGGCTCAAACCGGGATGGCCCAGAACGGTCCCCTGGCCGGCGTCCGCGTCCTGGATTGCTCGACGATGATCGCCGCGCCGACCACCGCGGCGATGCTGGCGGACTTCGGCGCCGAGGTGATCAAGCTCGAACGGCCGGGTCCCGGCGATCACGCGCGCCGCTATGGTGCGCAGCAGAACGGGATCGGGCTCTACTGGAAATCGCTGGGGCGCAACAAGCGCAGCGTCGCCTTCGATCTCCACGGCGCCGAGGCGCAAGAGCTGCTGCTGCGCTGGCTGCCCTCGTTCGACGTCTTCATAGAAAACTTCCGGCCGGGGACGCTAGAGCGCTGGAACCTCGCTCCCGAGCGTCTGCTGGCAGCGGCGCCGCACCTCGTCATCTTGCGGATGACGGCGTTCGGTCAGGACGGCCCGTACCGCGACCGCGCCGGCTTCGGCACGCTCGCCGAAGCGATGACCGGGATCGCGACCGTCTCGGGGTACGACGACCGGCCGCCGCTGCTGCCCGCGTTTCCGCTCGCCGACGTGATGGCCGGACAGGCCGCGACGGCCGCGGTCTGCGCCGCGTACGCGCATCGGCTGCGGACCGGCGAGGGCGAGGTGATCGACTTCGCGATCTACGAAGCGGTGATGAAGCTGGTCGAGTCGCAGATCACCGAGTACGCGGCGAACGGGACGCTGCACCAGCGGCTGGGGAACCGGCTGGAAGACACGGCGCCGCGCGGCGCGTACCGCTGCGCCGACGGGCGGTACGTCGCGCTCTCGGGGAGCACGCAAGAAGTCGCCGAGCGGGTGCTGCGCACGATCGGCGGCGACGCGCTGGCCGCCGACCCCCGCTTCCGCACCAACGCCGACCGGGTCGCGAACGGCGAGGCGCTCGACGTGACGATCCAGACGTTTTGCGACACGCGCCCGCGCGACGAGGTCATCGGCGTCCTGACCCGGGCCGGGTGCGCGGTCGGCCCGCTGGAGTCGATCGACTCGGTCTTCGACAACCCTCAGATCGCGGCGCGCGGCTCGCTGGTGAGGCTCCCGGATCCCGATCTCGGTGAGGTCGTGATCAACAACGCATTTCCGCGCTTCGCCCGCGCCGGAGCGCCGCCGCTCGAGCCCGGCCGAACCCAGGTCGGCGCCGACACCGCCGAGGTACTGGGACGCGACCTCGGTCTCGACGAGGCGGAGCTCCGGCGGCTGCACGAGGCAGGAGCGATCGCCGAGCCGCGCTACCGGGAGCACGGTGGTTCGAAGCCGTAGCAATGCGGGCGCTCGAGTCACCCGGGCGCCGTTCACCCACAAGGAGCACCCCCCAATGCCCGTCACCCGCCAAGGCTTCGTGCTCGGCACCGCGGCGACGTTCGCGACGATCGGTATCATCACGCCCGCCCGCGCCGCCGACTTCGAGCTGAAATACGGGCACGATCTGCCGGCCGAGCATCCGATCAACGTCCGTTCGGTCGAGGCGTTCGGGCGGATCCGCAAGGCAACGAACGGCCGGGTCAACTTCAAGTCGTTCCCGACCAGCCAGCTCGGCAGCGACCCCAGCATGATCGCGCAGCTCCGCTCCGGTGCGCTCGAGTCGCTCGCGATGCCGGGCGCGTTCCTCAACCAGATCGCGCCGCTGGCGTCGATCGAGAACCTCGCCTACGCCTATCCGAACCGCGAGACGGTCTTCAAGGCGATGGACGGCGATCTCGGCACGGTCGTGCGCGACGACATCCAGACCAAAGGCGGGATGGTCGTCCTCGAAAAAATCTGGGAGAACGGCTTTCGCGAGATCACCAGCTCGATCAAGCCGATCCACAACGTCGCCGACTTGGCGGGGCTGAAGATCCGCGTCTCGCCGGGCGAGATTCGCGTCGACACGTTCAAGTCGCTGGGCGCTTCACCGACGCCGATCGCGCTGAGCGAGCTCTACACCTCGCTGCAGACCCACGTGATCGACGCCCAGGAGAATCCGCTGCTGCTGATCGACCAGCAGAAGTTCTACGAAGTGCAGAAGTACGTCTCGATGTCCGACCATATCTGGTCCGGCTACTGGACGCTCTTCAACCAGGACGTGTGGAACAAGCTCGGCAAGGGTCTTCAGGACGTCATCTCGCGCGAGATGATCAAGGCGGTGCTCGACGCGCGCAACGACAACGTGATCCTCAACCGGTCGGTGCGCGACAAGCTGGCGCGGCGCGGGATGAAGTTCAACGACGTCGACAAGGGCAGCTTCAAAGCGAAGCTCGTCGAGGCGAAGTACTACGAACGGTGGCGCGATAAGTTCGGGCCGAAGGCCTGGGCCGCCCTCGAAAAGTACGCGAACAAGCTCGCGTAGGCCGACGTGCACGTAGCCGAGACCGCGGTCGAGCCCACCCAACTCGCGTTCCGCCGGCCGTGGGCAGCGGCGATCGACCGCGCGATCGGCGTGGTGGTCGAGCCGCTCGCGGCGCTGCTGGTCGTCGCCGAGATCGTGATCCTTTCCGCCGGAGTTTTCACCCGCTACGTACTCGGCAACCCGCTGGTGTGGAGCGACGAGCTGGCGACGATGGTCTTCCTGTGGCTGGCGATGCTGGGGTCGGTCGTCGCGTACCGCCGCGGCGAGCACATCAGCCTCTCTGCGCTCGTGCGGCGGGCGTCGCCGCGGACCCGGCAAATCCTCGAGGCGATCGCATCGGTCGTGACGTCGATCTTCGTCATCGAGCTGATGCCGGCGACGGTGAAGTTCTTCAACCAAGAGAAGATCGACTTGACCCCGGCGCTCAGCATCCCGCGGTCGTACGAAGTCCTGGCCATCATCATCTGTCTGGTGCTGATCCTCGTGCTCGCGCTGCTGCGGATCTCGGAGCAAGACCCCAAGATCGTCGCGGGCGTCGTCGGGACGGCGGTGCTCGTCAGCGCGGCGGCGTGGTTCGGGCGCGACGCATTCCATGTGCTGGGAAACTTCAACCTCGTGCTGTTCTTCGTCGTGCTGGTCGGTGCGTGCGTTGCGATCGGCGTCCCGATCGCGTTCTCGTTCGGGCTGGGGACGCTGAGCTATCTCGCGATCGTGACGACGGTGCCGCTCAGCACGGTCTCCGGGCGCATGCAGGAGGGTGTATCGAACCTCGTGCTGCTCGCCGTGCCGCTGTTCATCTTCCTGGGGCTGCTGATGGAGACCGCGGGGATCGCGCAGCGGCTCGTCGGTGCGCTGGCGAGCCTGGTCGGCCACTTGCGCGGGGGGCTGAGCATCGTGCTGGTCGGCGCGATGTACCTCGTCTCCGGCATCTCGGGCTCGAAGATCGCCGACATGGCCGCGGTCGCGCCGGTGCTGTTCCCCGACATGGAACGCCGCGGGCAGAAGCGCACCTCGATGATCGCGCTGCTCGCGACCTCGGGCGCGATGGCGGAGACGATCCCGCCGAGCCTCGTGCTGATCATCATCGGGTCGGTGACCGGCGTGTCGATTCAGGCGATGTTCACCGCCGGGCTGCTGCCCGCGTTCGTCCTCTCGATCCTCCTCGTCGCAGTCGCGCTGTACGATGCGAAGCGCGAGAACGCGACGCTCTCGAAGCGCGCGTCGATGCGCACGATCGGTTGGGCGTTCTTCATCGCGCTGCCCGGGCTCGTGCTGCCGCTGGTCATCCGCTACTTCGTGGTCGCCGGGATCGCGACCGCGACTGAGGTCAGCGTCGTCGGGATCATCTATACGCTGCTGGTCGGCGTGCTCGTGTACCGCGCGCTCGACTGGCGCACGCTGTACCCGACGCTGCTCGAGACGGTCTCGCTGGCGGGCGCGATCCTGCTGATCATCGCGACCGCGACGGCGATGGGCTGGGCGCTGACGCAGTCGGGCTTCGCGCAGCAGCTGGCCGACATCCTCGGCCACGCGCCCGGCGGCAAGGCCGGGATCATGCTGCTCTCCATCATCATGTTCATCTTCCTGGGCTCCGTACTCGAAGGGATCCCGGCGATGGTGCTGTTCGGACCGCTGCTCTTTCCCGTCGCGAAGGCGGCCGGCATCAACGAAGTGCATTACGCGATCGTCGTCGTGCTCGCGATGGGCGTCGGCCTGTTCTCACCGCCGGTCGGAATCGGGTTCTTCGCCGCAAGCGCGATCGGGAAAGCGAATCCGGAACGCGTGGTCAAGCCGATGGTCCCCTACCTGATCGCGCTGCTGATCGGGTTGCTCATCGTCGCGTACGTGCCGTGGATCTCGCTCGGATTTCTCCCGAAGACCGCAGGTCAATAGCATGAAAACGTATCGGATCGCCGCGATCCCGGGCGACGGGATCGGCAAAGAGGTCGTGCCCGAAGGGATCCGCGTGCTCGAAGCGGTCGCGCGCAAGCACGGCATCGCGTTCGCGTGGGACCATTTCGACTGGAGCTGCGAGCGCTACGCCGCGACCGGCGCGATGATGCCGGCCGATGGGCTCGAGCAGATCAAAGAGCACGACGCGATCTTTTTCGGCGCCGTCGGCTTCCCGAGCGTCCCCGACCACGTCTCGCTGTGGGGACTGCTGATCCCGTTCCGGCGCGGTTTTCAGCAGTACGTCAACTTGCGGCCCGTCCGCTTGATGCCGGGGATCGTGTCACCGCTGGCCGGACGCGAGCCCGGCGACATCGACTTCTGGATCGTACGCGAGAACACCGAAGGCGAGTACTCGTCGGTCGGCGGCCGGATGTTCGAAGGGACCGAGAACGAGGTGTGCATCCAGGAGTCGATCTTCACGCGGCGCGGGACCGACCGGATCATGCGCTACGCGTTCGAGCTCGCGCGCACGCGGCCGAAGAAGCACGTGACCTCGGCGACGAAATCGAACGGGATCGCGATCACGATGCCGTACTGGGACGAGCGCTTCAAGGCGGTCGGTGCCGCTTATCCCGACGTGAAGACCGACCAGTACCACATCGACATCCTGACCGCACACTTCGTGCAGCATCCGGATTGGTTCGACGTCGTGGTCGCCTCGAATCTGTTCGGCGACATCCTCTCCGACCTCGGCCCGGCCGCGACCGGTACGATCGGGATCGCACCGTCGGGGAGCCTCAATCCGGAGCGTGAGTTCCCGTCGCTGTTCGAGCCGGTGCACGGTTCGGCGCCCGACATCTACGGCAAGGGGATCGCGAACCCGATCGGCCAGATCTGGTCGGGCGCGATGATGCTCGACCATCTCGGCCATCCCGACGCATCGCAGGCCGTCGTGCGCGCGATCGAGAGCGTCCTGACGAACGGTCCGCGCACGCGCGACATCGGCGGGACCGCGAGCACGGAAGAAGTCGGGAAGGCGATCGCCGCCGCGATCTGATGGAACGGGCGAAGATCGTCGTCGCGACGCCGGTTCCGGCGGTCGTGGTTGAGCGGCTGCGCGAGCGCGCCGAGGTCACCGACGTCTCGGCGCTCCCGCGCTCGGAATGGGACGCGGCATTGGCGGACGCGGCCGGCGTGCTGGTGAGCTCGACCTTCCCGATCGATGCGGCGTTTCTCGCCGCCGCACCGAAGCTGCGCATCGTGGCGACCTGGTCGGTTGGCTACGACAACGTCGACCTGGCCGCGCTCGCCGCGCGCGGGATCGTGCTGACGAACACCAGCGGCTCGCTGACCGAGACGGTCGCGGACCTGACGTACGCGCTGGTGATCTTCGCGGTGCGCAACCTCGCCGTCGGACTGAACTGGGTGCGTTCCGGGCGCTGGATGCAGGGCAACATGCCGCTCGGCCACGATCTCGAGGGTGCGACGCTCGGGATCGTCGGGTTCGGTACGATCGGCCTCGCGCTCGCGAAGCGCGCCCAGATCAGCGGGATGCGCGTGATCTACAGCAACCGCAACCCGCGCGGTGACGACGCGACGACCGGGGCGTCCTACCACTCGTTCGAGGCGCTGCTCGCCGAAGCCGACTGCGTCGTGCTGTTGGTCCCGCTGTCGGACGAAACGCGCGGCATGTTCGGCGACGCGCAGTTCGCGCAGATGAAGCCGACCGCGACGCTCGTCAACGTCGCTCGCGGCGCGGTGGTCGACACGGACGCCCTGGTTCGCGCGCTGCAGCAGAAGACGATCGTCGGCGCGGCGCTCGACGTGACCGACCCCGAACCGCTCCCACCGGACCACCCGCTCGCGCTCTGCGACAACGTCGTGATCGTCCCCCACGTCGGCAGCGGCACCTACGAAACCCGCGCCCGCATGGCAATGCTCGCCGCGGAGAACCTCATAGCGTTCCTCGACGGCAAAGAGCCCCCGACGCGCGTATCCGCATGATGCTGCCACTGCGCTGACGAAGACTCTACGTGGAGCGTGATCGGTCGATGAGCATCCTGGACGAGATGAGCGCGAAATACCTCTGGTGGAAAACCGGCGATAACAGCCCGCACGCGCCGCGCCGCATCATCGCGCAGGTCATGGATATCGGCGACTACGACGACGTGCTGCGCGTGATCCGCGAGGTCGGCGAAGATCCGTTTCGCGACGTGCTCGCACACGCGGAGGCCGGCTGGCTGAAGCCGCGTTCATGGAGCTACTGGCACTACCGGCTCGGCGTTGTAAGGCCGGGCCAAGACGTTCCCCCGCTGCCGCGCCGCGTCTTCAAGTGAAGACGTTCGTTCCGCAGCGCGAGACCCTCCCGCCTGCGCAGATCGCGCTGTGGCCTGAACTCGCGCCGTTTGAACGGATGGGTTTCGTGCTCTACGGCGGCACGGCTCTCGCGCTGCGGCTCGGTCACCGCGAGTCCGTCGACTTCGATTTCTTCACGGACCGGCCGCTGCGCAAGGACCAGATTCTTGAAGCCGGGCTCCTGCGCGGAGGGCGAGTGGTGCAGGATGCGGTTGACACCCTGACGCTGGTCGTGGAACGAGAAGGCCGACCTGTCAAGGTGTCGTTTTTCGGAGATCTGGTGCCGGCTCGGATCGCGGGACGCGTCGGCGAGCCCGAACGTACCGACGACGGCAGCCTCCTCGTCGCGTCGATCGACGATCTCTTCGCGACGAAAGTGAAGGTCATACTCGACCGAGCCGAGGCGAAGGACTATCTCGATATCGCCGCACTCCTGCGTGCAGGGCATGCGCTCGAGCGCGGCCTCGGTTCCGCCCGGACGATCTACGGCCCCGCGTTTCAAAGCGCTGATTCGCTCAAGGCACTCGCCTACTTCGGCGACGGCACTCTCGCAACGCTCGCCGCTGACGTGCGCGCGCTCTTGACGAACGCGGCCGCGGCAGTTCGAGAACTACCGAGCATCCCGCTGTTGGCAGCCGTACTTGGCGAGGCTCCGGGCGTCTGAACGGCTGTGGTGATCGCGAAGCGCGTCGGTGGAACGTCCTGCGATCAATGCCTACCAGCGGATTGCATTTTCGGGGTCGTCCACCACGACGACCTCGTAATGGTCCAACATCGGCATGACGCGGTTCTCGAGCTCGTCCTTCCAGAGTGAGCCTTCGTAGAACTGGGCCTTCATCGGCTCGCGTGACGGCAAGTCCGGGAAGCCGCGCATGAAGAAGAACGTGTCGGCGTCTTCGACGGAGAGGAACGGACCGAGTATTTTCATCCCGATCTCGTCGTGTGCCGGGATCGATCTGGTGCGGAAGATCTCGAGGAACTCGGATCGCTTGCCCGGCTTCGTCGTATACGTGCGCATCTCGATGATCATGGATTGCCTCCTCGGTGGAGCGCTCTCGCGATCGTGACGGCGAGCCAGCCGCCGAGGGCTCCGCAGGCGACGTCGACCGCTTCCGAGAGTGGACCTTCGCCGGCGCCGTGCAGCTTCTGGACGACTTCGATCGCGGCGGAGAAGGCGGCGACGATCAGCGCGGCGCGCAGGGCGGGGCGGCGTGTCGCCGGCAGCGCTTTGTCGACGACGAAGCCGATCAGCGCGAAGGCGACGATGCTGTAGAACTTCCGCAACAGGACCAGCACCGAGACCGGACCTTCGTTGTAGTCCTCGCCGAAGAGATGCATGAGCAAGAGGTGCGGCAGCGTGTGACGGTAGACGCGCAGGCTGATCGCTGCGTAGAACATGGCGATGACGACGACGACCGCGACGGCGGTCCAGATGCGGCGTTTCAGGATTGCCGGAACATGAAGAGCGTGTCCGACTGCTGGCTCCCGCCGTTGACCGGAGCGCCGCCGGGCAGGTAGAGCACGCCGTCGATCACCGCGGCGCCCGTCCCGTGGCGGCCCTCGGGGAGCGCCGTCAGGCTGAGCCACTGGTTCGTGCGCGGGTCGTACGCCTCGTTGTTCGTGAACGTGCCGCCGACGCGTTCGCCGCCGATCGCGAGGATGCGGTCGCGGAACAGCACGACGGCCATCCCGCTGCGCTGCGAGGGCATCGGCGTCCCGGCGGTCCAGCGGTTCGTCTTCGGATCGTAGATGTCGACGTACGACGTGTTGTGGTCGAAGTCGTCGATGCGGCCGGCGATCGCGTACAGCTTCCCGCCGTACGCCACCAGCCCCATGTGGTCGCGCCCGATCGGGAGCGGTGCCGCGCTCGTATAGCGCTTCGTCGCGGGGTCGAAGACGAGGTGCGTGGCGACGCTGTGCACGTCGCGTCCGCCGACCAGATGGATTTTACCGTCGAGCGCCGCGACGGCGATCGAGCCGAGCGCGCCGGGGAGCGGCGGCAGCGCGGTCCATGCGTCGGCCGCGGGGTCGTATAGGTTGGCGTCGGCGACCGGTTCGCGGTTCTGCTGCGCGAAGCCGCCGAACGCGTAGATCTTTCCGTCGAGCACGGTCACGCCGAGGTGGTTGAGCCCGCGCGGCAACGGGGCGCGATCGGACCAGCGCCCGGTCTGCAGATCGAACGCCTGTACCAGCGGCTCGTCGACGTCGACCTGGCCGCTCGCGTCGAGCGCGGTCGGGTTCGGTCCGGCCGGCGCGTAGCCGCCGATCACGAACAGTGTGCTGCCGACGGCGGCCACGGCGACCTCGCTGCGCGAGTTCCGGAGCTGCGCGCCCTTGGTCCAGCCTCCGACGAAGGTTTGCGCGCCGACCGACGCGGCCAGAAGCATCGCGACGCAGGCCGTCGCGACGCCGAACAAGCGACTCATGCCGGGTGGTTTAGCCACGGCGGAGGAGGTCGCCTCGCCCGCGCGAACGGACCCGCCCGCCCGCCCCGGCAGGGAGATCGTCGATGCCGTTCATCCGCCCGAACGACCTGACCGTCCACTACGATTTTGCCGGTCCGCACGACGCACCGGTCGTGCTGCTGGCCAACTCGCTGGCGACGAACGTGCATATGTGGGACGAGCAAATCAACGCCCTGAGCCGGAAGCACCGCGTGCTGCGCTACGACATGCGCGGCCACGGGCTGACCGACACGACGCCGGGCGACGATCCGTACCATGCGACGATCGAGCGGCTCGCCGACGACGCGATCGCGCTGGTCGACGCGCTGGGCGTCAACCGGTTCGACATGGTCGGCCTCTCGATCGGCGGGATGGTCGCGCAGCGCGTCGCCGCGCGGCATCCGGCGCGCGTCGGTTCGCTCGTCCTGTGCGCGACCGGCAGCCGGCTTGGCACGATTCCGATTTGGGACGAGCGGCTCGCGACCGTGGAACGTGACGGCCTCGAGGTGATCGTCGACAGCACGATGGGGCGATGGTTCACCGAACAGACGCACGCGGACCGTCCGGAGCTCGTGCGAGGGTTTGCGAACATGGTGCGCCGTACGCCGAAGGCGGGGTACCTCGCCTGCGGCCGGGCCGTCCGCGACGCCGACCTGCGCGCCGACGATGCGCTGATCCGCGCCCGAACGCTGATCGTCGCCGGGACGCACGACCCCACCGCGTCGCCCGCCGTCGGTGCCGAGATGCGCGATGCGATCGCGGGCGCGCAGCTCGAGGTCATGCACGCCGCGCACATCCTGAACGCCGAGCAGCCGGTCGCGTTCAACGACCTGCTGCTGCGATTTCTCGAAGGATCACGCTGAGGTTTTGGCGGCGGCGATTCGTTCTAGCGACTCGGTGGTGGCCCGGGTGATCGTCGCGGGGACGGCAAGTTCTTCGAGGAGCGCGGTTGCGTCGGCCATCTCGTGGGCGCGGCGTTTGGCGTGCTTGTGCGTGCCGTCGACGATGCGGTCGAGCATTGTGGCGTCGGCGGCGACGAGCGTGCGGGTGATGTCGCTGCGGAGCCAGTCCTCGACGCCGGCCGCGCGGGCGGCCTCGAGCGCCTCGCACACCGCGGCGGACATTCCCTTGAAGAAGACGGAGCGGGTGAGCTTGCGGGCCGCCGCTTCGCCCGGCTCGTCGCCGACGATCTCGACCGGCGTGCCGAACGGTCGCAGCATCGCGGCAAGCGCGGACGCGCCGTCGCCGGCGAGGAACATCGGGACGCGAATCCCGAGCGGCGGAACCGGGGCCATCATCGCGACGTCCACGAACGCGGCGCCGCTCGGCGCAACGATCGCGGCGAGCTCGCGTTTGAGGCCCGGACCACCGGTGTTCAGGTCGGCGTAGATCACGCCGGGCCGCAGGAACACCAGCGTTTCGCGGGCGACGTCCGCGGCGACGATCGCCCAGTTCACCGAGAGCACGAACTGCGCCCCGTCGACCGCGGCGGCGAAGCTCGGGGCGAGCGGGATCTCGCTCAGATCGCCGTGGAGATCGGGATCCCAGCCGCGCACCACGGCGCCGCCGCGCACGAGATCGCGCGCGATCAGCGAGCCCGCCTCGCCCAGGCCCAGCACGGCGATCGGTCCGGTGTCGGAATGCATGCGCGCGGATTCAGCGCACCGCTGCCGGCTGCCTTCGCGTCGCGACGCCGGGCACGTAAGCCCTGTAGGGACCTGCGATAGGTGGGCGGAAAATGTAACACGAGCTAGTCACGGGGAGTGCGGGTGTCGAGTGCATCGTGAAAATCCGAGCAAGAGCAGCGGTGGCGGCCGCACCGTGTGGATTGCAAAATACTATCGCGATCGACAGGGAGCACAGCCGGTGAAGGACTTCATTGATACGCTTCCGCCCGCGCATCAAGAGCTCATCGACCGAAAGATTGATCGACTCAACGTGTTTGGGCCACTGATCCCAGCGCCCCATAGTAAGAAGGTGCGAGGGAAGCTGCGCCGGCTAAAGGCCGATTTTGCCGGTCTGAGCTATCGAGTGTTGTATCAGGAAGCGGAATCTGGGCTCATCGTCTTGCTCCATATTTTCGTCAAGAAGACGGCAAGGATTCCGCCGGCCGAGATCGACTTAGCGGCGTCACGGTGGATCGACTTTGGGCGGCGAATGGACGCAGTCGAGAGAGTACCTCCACGCGCAGTTGGAGGCGACGCACCCTAGGATCTGGCGAGGGTCGATTCGCGGCGGGTTACTTTTGCAACGGGCGTGCGATTTGCAAAGTCAAGCACGACGTCGACGTTGCAACCCTCTGCAATCCGTCCCAAAGTTTCGAAGTTCGGCACATGCTCGCCGCTCTCGAGCCTACTTACTGCGGATTCTTTCATGCCGAGGGCGGCAGCCAATTGGGCCTGCGTCAAATCGTGTTGCTGCCGAAAGCCGATCATCAGCCGAGCTACCTTTTCAGCTACCGCAAATCTCAGCCGGGCGGCGCGATAGCTCGGATCGCCGGTTCGCGCAGCAGCCACAGCGGCGTGGTCGGATCCAAGCGGGGATGGTGCAACTTTTCTTCCCATGCCTGCAGCCATCATAACAAAATTGTGAAGAAGCGTCAATAAGCCGGCCGCTGCCGCCCCTTAAGTTAGCGGCGACCCGCGAGCTTCGTCACACCGATCCTGACCAGAATCCGATCCTCGTCGATTAGCACGCCTGAGCGCACTAGCTAACTGTTAGGTGAACGACCGACGGCATCGTTTTGCCTCGCAGCGTGCGTCATGTCAAGAAGAGGCGCACCCTCCAGCAGCGGATAAAGCGCGGAATGCCCAACTGACCCTTCATGAATTGAAGGCTAGACCGCGTTCGTCGTCCGTACTATAGCAAGCGCTTGGAGAGCGTCACAGAATGGTACAGCTTTTCTTAGGCTATCCATTTGCACTATCCGATGTTCGATCAGCCGTCGAGGCAGCTGCTCAAGGCATCGCTAGCATTTTGGTGGCGTCGGACCGCCTCCGCGGCTTGCCTCTGCTACACAAAATCGAGGAAATGATGGCGGAAGCAGATGCCTGCCTCTTCGACCTCACTCTTCACAATCCAAACGTAGCCTTGGAACTTGGGATCGCACATGGAAAAGGCCATCGCTACGCAGTGCTGTATTGCACCGATGAAAAGCTTAACCCGAAGCCTGATCGAGCAAGCTCCGTGTTTTCTGATATCGAAGGCTGGGATTCGATCCGTTACAAGGACCGTGCAGATCTAGAGGAACAGCTGCGCCGCTATCTTCCTGAATTCGTAGAGCACGCAATTCACAGGCTGAGCGCCGCGGAACGGTTGGCTGACTCGGACGCCTCATTATTCGAAGAGGAACGCGGCGATTTCGGCGATGGCTTGTGACCGACCCTAGCCTCGAGAGATTCAATGACTTTCCGCGATTCGTTACGGTAATTGCACCGACCGAATACGACCCGAAGCGTCTCGCCATAGACCGGTGCCTCCACTTAGTCGCGTCGTCTGCGATACTCTCACAAGGCTGGTCCTGGCCCTATACGGAGGGTTCCATTTTTCACGGTCCGGGCGACACATACGTTCTTGGTGAAGCGGACTTTCAAGGATTCGCATATCGCCTCGAACAGTGGCGAATCTACTGCAGCGGACAGTTCGTATTTCGGACAATGTTGGAAGAGGGGGTCAGGGAGAAGTATCAGCAGGGTACGCGAGATGCGATAAAGCGCCGGCATCCGGAGCGTACTTATGTTCGAGATCCACTTGGCTTCGTGTCATTCATGTCGGTAGTGTCCCTCGTAACGAGGGCATACATCTTCGCTTCTCGCCTCGCGAAACAGGTCCCATTCGATACTTCAGTCGACTTGCGCGTGGGCCTCCGGGGGATCAAAGGTTGGGCGCTCGGAACTGACGAGGCAACTCAGCCGCTCTCCGATGTATATATGGCTCGCTCGGACGGCGCCGTCCATAGACGTACAATCTCGGTCGACGCCATCATTGCTCAGCCAAGCGCGGAAGCGGTGCTGGCAATTACTAGTTTGTTTCGACAGTTCGGGTGGATCCGATGCCCAACTCCCGACCTTATCGCGAAGCATCAAGAAAGGATTTGGGATTCGTAGGGCGAGCGTAATTGCGTCATCGGGGATATCCTCATCGGGCGGATTTTAGCGTTCATCGGCGCAAGAGTCACGAATGGCGAGCGTCTTCTCGATTCGGTCCAGCGTCTGCATCGCCGTCAGGCACTGCGCGACGCTCGCGTTTGGTTCGCGCTTCTCGCGGATTGCGGCGATGAACTCCCGGTCCTGTAGTTCGATGCCGTTCATCGAGACGGCGACGCCGGTGAGGTCGATCTTGTTGTTGTGGCCGTCGAAGAGGTCGTCGTAGCGGGCGAGGTACGTGCCGTTGTCGCAGATGTAGCGGAAGAACGTTCCGAACGGACCGTCGTTGTTGAACGAGAGCGACAGCGTGCAGATCGCGCCGGCCGGGACCTTCATCAGGATGCCCATGTCCATCGCGATGCCGAGTTCCGGGTGGATCGGGCCTTGGAGGCCCGCGGCGCGCGAGGCCGTCTCGCCGGTCTGGTACTGGAACAGGTCCACTGTGTGGCATGCGTGGTGCCAGAGCAGGTGATCCGTCCAGCTGCGCGGTTTGCCGAGCGCGTTCGTGTTCGTGCGGCGGAAGAAGTACGTTTGTACGTCCATTTGCTGGATCTTCAGTTCGCCCGCTTTGATTCGGTTGTGGATCCATTGGTGGCTCGGATTGAAGCGGCGGGTGTGGCCGCCCATCGCGATCACGCCGGTCTCGGCCTGCACGTGCACGAGGCGTTCGGCGTCGGCGAGGTTGTCTGCAATCGGGATCTCGATCTCGACGTGCTTGCCCGCGCGCATGCACTGCTCGGCCTGCGCGGCGTGCATCTGGGTCGGCGTCGCGAGGATCACCGCTTCGAGCCCGGGCTGCGCCAGCGTCTCCGCGAGGGCGGTCGTCCAGTGCGGGATGTTCCACTTTTTCGCGACATCTTCGGTCGAGCCAGGGCTGCCGCCGGCGAGCGAGATTACCTCGACGCCGTCGATGTTCGCGAGCGCTTCGAGATGCTTGATCCCGAACGCCCCCTGTCCGCCGAGTGCGATCTTCATGACGATCGTTCGCCCTTCGACAGGCTCAGGGTGACATCGGCGGTTGGGTTTTCTAGGATCATGTGACCGACTGCGGTGTTTGAGGCGGGGACGTGGTAGAAGCGGTAGACTTCTTTGGCGTCGTCGTCGAGTGCGCCGCGCATGATCAGCCACATGACCATCTCGATGCCTTCGGAGCCGGCTTCGCGGACGTACTCGACGTGTGGGAGCTGCGCTAGGGATTGCGGATCGGTGGCGAGCTTGTCGAGGAATCGTGTGTCGAAGTCGCGGTTGATCAGTCCGGCGCGCGGTCCTTGTAGCTGGTGCGACATTCCGCCGGTGCCGAAGATGACGACGCGCAGCGGGCGGTCGAACGACTCGACGGCTTTGCGGATCGCCTTGCCGAGCATGTAGCAGCGATGGCCGGTCGGCGGGGGATACTGCACGACGTTCACTGCCAGCGGGATCACCGGGCACGGCCACGCGTCGGGCTGTCCGAACATCAGCGAGAGCGGGACGGTCAAGCCGTGATCGACCTCCATCTTGTTGACGATCGTCATGTCGAACTCGTCGAGGATCAGCGACTGCGCCATGTGCCAGGCGAGTTCGGCATGCCCTTTGACGACCGGCACGGGGCGCGCGCCCCAGCCCTCGTCGGCCGGCGGAAACTCCGCGGCGCATCCGAGCGCGAACGTCGGGATCACTTCGAGCGAGAACGCCGAGCCGTGGTCGTTGTAGACCAGGATCACGACGTCGGGCTTCACCTCGGCGATCCAGTTCTTCGACGGTTCGAAGCCGCGGAAGAGCGGTTGCCAGTACGGTTCGCCTGCCTTGCCGTTGTCGAGTGCGGCGCCGATCGCCGGCACGTGCGAACAGGCGACGCCGGCGACGATCCTAGCCACGATCGCGCCACTCGGACTTGCTGCGGTTGCCCTCGATCGGGCGGCCGCCGTGCAGCATCATGTCGGCGTACTCGGCCTGCGTCTTGCCGGTCATGATCGCGGCGATCTGCTGGAACGAGAGGCCGTCGCACGCGGCGAGCTTGGACGTGTAGTAGATGTTCCCGCCGAGCTCCAGCATCCGGTTCCAGTTGCGATCGAGGACCGATTGCACTTGCTCCGACGTCATCGGGAATTTCGCGAGGTACGCGGGCTCGTCGGCCCGGAACGCGTCGCGGTTCTCCGGCTTCATCAGCGACATGCAGAACATGTTGAGGTGATAGCCTTGTCGCGAGCGCTCGGCGGTGAACAGCAGCGTACCCGGGATGTCCTCGAACGCTTCGTCGTCGGTCATCGCGCGGGCCAATACAAACGGTTGGGATTGTCGACCAGCAGCTTCTGCTGAAGCTCGGGCGTCGGCGCGATCCGCGGGATGAGGTCGACCAGCTCGCCGTCGTCGGGGACGATCCAGGTCATGTTCGGATGCGGCCAGTCTGTGCCCCACAGGACACGATCGGGGAAGCGCTCGACCAGCGTGCGCTGGAACGGAACGACGTCGTCGTACGGCGGGCCCGCGACGGTGAGCCGCTCGGGGCAGGTCACCTTGACCCAGATGTTCTCGTGCTCCGCGAGCAGCCGCACGAACCGCTGGAAGTCGGGATCGTTGACGCCCTTCCCGACGTCGGGGCGCCCCATGTGATCGACCACGATCTTCCCTGGCAGCGAGGTCAGGAACGGCGTCAACCCCGCGAGGTCCGGCGCTTCGAAGTAGACGACGATGTGCCAGCCGAGCGGTGCGATCTTCTCGGCGACGCGCAGGTAGTTCTCGCGCGGCGTCGCGTCGACGAGCCGCTTGACGAAGTTGAAGCGCACGCCGCGGACGCCGGCTTCGTCGAGCGCCTTCAGCTCGTCGTCGCCGATGTCGTAGCGAACGACGGCGACGCCTTTCGCCTTTCCGCCGGAGGCGTCGAGAGCGTCGACCATCGCCGCGTTGTCGCGGCCGTGACAGCTCGCCTGCACGATGACGTTCTTGTCGAAGCCGAGAAAATCTCGCAGCGCGAACAGCGTTTCCTTGGGCGCGTCGCACGGCGTGTACTTGCGCTCGGGCGCGTACGGGAACTCCTCGCCCGGGCCGAAGACGTGACAGTGCGCGTCGACCGCGCCCGGCGGTGGGACGTACGTCGGCTTGCGCGGGTTCGGGTGGAACGGGCGGTAGTTCGCGTCCATCGTGAACGGCGTGGTCATCGGGCGAGCTTCGCGAGCTTGGCGGCGAGGCGCGGGTAGACGCGCGCGGCGTTGGTCTCGAAGATCTTGTGCCGGACGTCGTCGCCGAGCGGGAGCGCGTCGAGGTAGCGCTTCGTGTCGTCGTAATAATGCCCCGTCTCCGGGTCGATTCCGCGCACCGCGCCGACCATCTCCGACCCGAACAGGATGTTCTCGGCCGGAATCACCTTGAGCAGCAGCTCGATCCCCGGTAGATGGTACACGCACGTGTCGAAAAAGACGTTGTGCAGCAGCAGCTCGGTCAGCGGCGGCTTCTTCATGTCCTGCGCGAGGCCGCGATAGCGTCCCCAGTGGTACGGCACCGCGCCGCCGCCGTGCGGGATGACGAACCGCAGGGTCGGGAAGTCGCGAAAGAGGTCAGAGGTGAGGAACTGCATGAACGCGGTCGTGTCGGCGTTGATGTAGTGCGCTCCGGTGGCGTGGAAGTTCGGATTGCACGACGCGCTGACGTGAACCATCGCCGGAACGTCGAGCTCGACCATCTTCTCGTAGAGCGGATACCAGTGGCGATCGGTCAGCGGCGGGCCGTTCCAGAGCCCGCCCGACGGATCGGGGTTGAGGTTACAGCCGATGAAGCCGAGCTCGTTCACGCACCGTTCGAGCTCGCGCGCGCTGTTGGCCGGCGGCGCGCCGGGCGACTGCGGGAGCTGGCAGACGCCGGCGAAGTTCTGCGGATACAATGCGCAGACGCGCGCGATCAGGTCGTTGCAGGCGCGCGACCACGCCATGCTCGTCTCCTCGGTACCGATGTGGTGCGCCATGGCGGAGGCGCGCGGGGAGAAGATCGTCAGGTCGGTCCCGCGCTCGCGCTGCAGTTTGAGCTGCGCGTTCTCCAGGCTCTCGCGAATCTGATCGTCGCTGATCGCGATGCTGCCGGGCGAGGGTGCCGCAGCGTTGCCCTCGAGCGCGGCGAGCTGGCTCTGACGGAAGTCCTGGAGCGGACCCGGTGCGGTGGTGTAGTGCCCGTGGCAGTCGACGATCACGGTGTTCCGTCCCAGAGCGCGGCCGGCACGAACACGTCGCCGGCCATGAGCGCGCGCGCCGTTCGCAGCAGCGCCGAGCGTTCGACGCGCGGCTTGCCGCCCTGGTCGACCAGCATCATCTCGACGGTGAAGAAGCCCGTCGGATGTTCGATCTCGAGGCTGCGCGCGCCGAGCTGCGCGCCGCCGCCGGCGACCTCGGCGGCGACCGTCCCGGGATACGCGCACGCCGTCGCGACGCTGACCGCGCCGAACACGCCGATCGCTTTGTGCACCTTGTGGGGGATGAAGTTTCGCGTCGACACCACGCCGCCGTTCGTGGGCGGCGAGACCAGGCACATTTTCGGCACGGTCTTCTTGGTGACGTCGCCGAGATGCATCAGACGCCCGGCCGCGAGTCGCACTGCCTCGACGCGCGCTTTCAGCTCGGTGTCGGCCTCGAGCTCGGCCGGCGACTCGCGGCCGGTCTTGCCGAAATCCGACGCGCGCATCACGACGACCGGCATCCCGTTGTCGATCAGCGTCGCTTCGACACCTTCGACGACGTCGCGCGTGTTGCCGGTCGGCAGCAGCGCGCCGCCCGTGCTGCCGCCCGCGATGTCGAGGAAGTCGATCACGATCGGCGCGGCGGTCCCCGGCACGCCGTCGATGCGGGCGGCGCCGTCGTAGCGCACGCGGCCGCCCGGCGTCTGCACGGTCGCGACCGCGATGCTCGCGGTGTTGACCATGTGGATGCGCACCTTCGTCACGCCGTCGGCGGCCGGCACCAGCCCCTTCTCGATCGCGAACGGCCCGATCCCCGCCAGCATGTTACCGCAGTTCTGCGAAGCGTCGACGCGCGGCTCGTCGGGAACGACTTGAAGGAAGAGGTAGTCGACGTCCGCGTCCGGGCGGCTCGACGGCGAGACGATCGCGACCTTGCTGGTCAGCGTATCGGCGCCGCCGATCCCGTCGATCTGGCGTGCGTCCGGAGAACCCATGACGGCGAGCAGCACCCGGTCGCGCAGCGCCGGGTCGGCCGGGAGGTCGGAGGCCAGGAAGAACGGACCCTTCGACGTGCCGCCGCGCATCAGCGTGCACGGGATCGCGGTCTGCGTCACGAGCGCGGCGCGTCGGCGAGGGCGCGCGCATCGTCGTAGTAGCGAAGTCCCTTCGCCGCGAGCTTGTCGCGCATGCCGTACACGTCGAGACCGACTTCACCGGCGGCGAACCGACCCCGGTTCGTCTCTTCTTTCTTCACCCGCGCGAGCGAGGCGTCGAGCGCATCACCGATTCGCACGCGTGGAACGACGAGCACGCCGTCGTCGTCGGCGACGATCGCGTCGCCCGGCTCGACGCGCTGACCGGCGCACACCAGCGGAAGGTTGATGTCGCCCAGGGTTTCCTTGACCGTGCCCTGCGCGAACACCGCCTTCGACCAAACGGGATAGCCCATCTCTTTGAGCGTGCGGATGTCGCGGCAGCCGGCTTCGATGATCGTGCCCCGCACGCCGCGGGCCTTGAGCGCGCCGCCGAAGAGATCGCCGAAATACCCGTCCTCGCACGGCGAGGTGGGCACGACGACGACCACATCGCCCTCGCGGCACAGTTCGACCACGACATGGAGCATCGTATTGTCACCGGGCGCAACGGAGACGGTGACCGCGTTCCCGACGATCGAGGCGCCGGGGTAGATCGGCCGCATGTACGAGCGCATGAGACCCGTGCGTCCCATCGCTTCATGGACCGTTGCGACGCCTCGTTCGGCCAACGGCGCCAATCGCTCGAGCGATGAGCGCTCGATGTTTCGCACGACGGTTCCGCTCATAACGAGCCCGAGTTTTCGCACCGCCCGGTACCCCTCCTGGATGCTGCCTTGCTCGGACGCACGCTCCGCGGGTCTGAGACCAAGGGAAGCGGCGCGGCTGCGTGGCAGGAGGGATCATGAAGCGAACGACCTTTCTGACATCCGGCGCCGTCGCCGCCGGCGCGCTCGCAACACCACGTTTTACGCTCGCCGCCGGGCCGGCCGCGACCGTGAAGATCGGCTTCCTGGAATCGTTCAGCGGCGTCTTCTCCGACCTCGGTGGCGTGCACCGCCAGGCCGCGGAGCTGGCGCTCGCCGATCAGAACAAATCCGGCCGCGTGAAGTTCGAGTTCGCCTTCGGCGACGATGGCTCGAAACCGGCGCAGGCGGTCACCGAAGCGCGCCGCCTCGTCGGGCAAGAGGGCGTCGACGTCCTGTTCGGCGGAACGTCGTCGGCGAACGGACTCGCGCTCAACCCGATCGTGCTCGAACTCGGCGTCTTCAACCTGAGCCTCGGCCCTCAAGACTCTTCGATGACGGGTGAGAAAGCGGGGAAGCTGACGTACCGCTTCGGCCCCAACGTCCGCATGTTGCTCAAACCGGTCGTCCGCCGTGCGTTGGCGCTGGGGAAGAAGTGGTACTTCATTCAAGCGGACTACGCGCTCGGGAAGGATGCCTATGCGCAGCTCTCGGACGCGCTGCGGCGTGCCGGGGGCACCGAGGTGGGACACGACATCGTCGCGCTGGGAACCGCCGACTTCTCGTCGGTGCTGACGAAGCTGCGCAACAGCGACGCCGACGTGTTCGTGCTGTGCAACAGCGGGGCCGACGCGGCGAACACCGTGAAGCAGTGGGCGCAGTTCGGTCTGCACAAGAAGCAGAAGCTGGCCGGCATCTCGATGGAGGACGTCTACTACAAGACCCTCCCGCTCGACGACGTCGTCGGGATGACGTTCCCGGTGCTGTGGTCGCCCACGGCCTCGCCGAACGGCGCGAACCTCGCCAAACGGCTGCGCGCCGGGATCGGCGGACCGATCGGCGGACGCCACTGGCTCGGCTACATGGCGGCGTGGTCGCTGATGGAGCGGATCAAGACCGCCGGCACCACCAAAGCCGACAAACTCGCCGATGCGTTCGCCAACTATTCGTTCGACGGCGCGAAGACGTCGCGTTCGACCTATCGCGGCTGCGATCATCAGTGCATCCAGGACACGTACGCCGGCGCCAGCGTGTCGTCGAAGGCATTCGAGAAGTCGCAGTTCATGTACGAGCTCATCGGCGAGGTGCCGGCGCCTGAGTCCGACGGCACATGCGATTCGCCATGGGCGAAAGCCGCAACCGCCGCGATGGCCTCGCAGAAGATCGGCGACCGGAACGGCTACACGCCGAAAACGTGGACCTAAACGAAGAGCTCGTGCTGGCGAATCGGATTCTCTACGAGCGCGGCGTCGTCGACGGGTTCGGGCACGTCAGCGTGCGCGACGTCCGCGATCCCGAGCGGTTCTTGCTGGCGCGCAACATTGCGCCCGCGCTGGTCACCGCCCAGGACGTGATGGCGTTCGCGCTCGACGGGGCGGCGCTGGGCGGCGACAGCCGTACGCCGTACCTCGAGCGGTTCATCCACGGGTCGATCTATCGTGTGCGGCCGGACGTCGGTGCGGTCGTGCACAACCACTCGCCGGCGGTGATCCCGTTCGGCGTCGTCGCGGGCGTCACGCTGCGGCCCGTATTCCACATGAGCTCGTTCCTGCGAGGGCCGGTCCCGGTGTTCGAGATTCGCGACGCGGCCGGCCCGGACAACGACATGCTCGTCCGCGACGAGAGCCTCGGCGACGCGCTCGCGGCGTCGCTCGGCGACAACCCCATGGTGCTGATGCGCGGCCACGGCTCGACGACGGTCGGGCGGAGCCTGCCGGAAGCGGTCTTCCGCGCGGTCTACGCGGAGGTCAACGCGCGCCTGCAAGCCGAGGCGATGCGGATGGGCGAGGTGACGTTCCTCAGCGACAAGGAAGCGCTGCGCTCCAGCGCTGCGAACGCAGGTCAGATCGCGCGCGCCTGGGAGCTTTGGTCGCGCGCCGTCTCCGTGTCATCCTGACCCTTCGACAAGCTCAGGGTGACAACGAGATAGATGCCCTACTTGCAGCTTGACGTCCCGGCGCCGCTCGACGCGGCGACGAAACGCGGGCTCGCCGAAGCGATCGGCGAGCGCTATGCGGCGGTGATGGAGACCGGCCGCCACATCCCCTCGATCTGCATCCGCGATGCGGGCGAGGGCGGACCGTTTCGCTATCAAGACGGTGCGCTCGCCGACGTCGCGGTGCTGATGTGCGATGTTCGCCGCGGCCGGGATGCGGCGCAGCGCGAACGGCTCGCACGCGACCTCGTCGTGCTGATCGCGCGCGCCACGCGGTTGCCGGAGCAGCAGATCGTCGTCGAGTTCACGCAGCACGAACCGAGCGAGATGTTTCGCTACGGCGCCCTCGCGCCGGAATGGGACGCGGCCGAAGCGGAACGCTGAACGCTACGGGCCTTCTTCGATGTCGGAATGGCCGGTCGATTCGAGCAGTTCCGTCTCCTCCGATTGGAGGTCGAGCAGCCGCTGAACGCGGCGCATGACGGTGTTGTCGACTTTGCCCTCGCGGCGAAGGCGGATCAGCGCCGTGCGCTGGGCGTCGACCAGCTCCGACTCGAGTTTTCTGATGCGCGTTCCGAAGCGCGCCGCCGCGCCGTCTTCCTCCCCCTCATCGACGCCGAACTCGGCCCAGCGGCGGCGGAAGCGTCGGCGCAGCACGTCACAGATCTCCGGCGGAACGTCGCCGCTGCCGGCCAGCTCGTCGAGGCGCTTCAGCGCGGCCTTCGCCGTGGCGGCGAGGGCGATGCGCTCCTCGCGCTCGTCGGTCCCGTCGTCCGTCACCTTCAGCCAGCGAAGGATGAAGGGCAAGGTGCCGCCTTGCCCGACGAGCGTCGCGAGCAGCACGCAGAAGGTGAGGAAGATGATGAGATCGCGGTCAGGAAACGGCCGCGCCGCCGCTTCGAGCGGGATCGCGAGCGCGGCGGCCAGCGAGATCCCGCCGCGCATCCCGGCCCACGCGAGCACGGCGACGTGCGACCAATCGGCCTTCCCGTCGATATGCTCGGGCTCGTTCGTCGCCGGCAGCAGCGCCTGCCCGAAGACCCACACCAGGCGCACGACGATCGCCGTCGCGCTGATCGCGAGCCCGTAGCCGATCAGTTGTACGGGGTGGAAGCGATGCAGCGTTCCGAGGATTTGGTGGAACTGCATGCCGACCAGGACGAAGATGAACGCGTTGGCCATGAAGACCGCGGTGACCCAGAAGCCACTCCCGCGCTCCCGTGCGCGCGGCGTCAACACCCGCGGCGTGTAGTGCGTGACGACCAGCCCCGCCGTGACCACGGCGAGCACCCCCGAGACGTGGAAATGCTGGGCCGGAAGGTAGGCGAGGTACGGCGCCATCAGCGAGACCATCGCCTGCAGCGCATCGTCCTTGGTGAGCTGCCACGCCGCGACGCACAGCAGCGCCGCCGCGCCGCCGATCGCGATCGCGCCGACGACCGACACCGCCAGCTCGCCGAGCGCGTGCGGGAACGAGAACGTCCCGCTGACGACGGCGGCGATCCCGATGCTGTAGAGGACGAGCGAGGTCGCGTCGTTGACCAGGCTCTCGCCTTCGATGGTGGCGATCACGTGACGCGGGAGCGGGATCCGCGCGATGATCGGCGCGAAGGCGACCTCGTCGGTCGATGAGACGATCGCGCCGAGCACGAGCGCAGGCCCCCACGCCAGCGCCGGGATCATCACGTGCGCGACCGCGGCGACGGCGAGCATCGTGATGATGACCAGCCCGAAGGCAAGTTGAAAGATCCACCACAAGCCGGAGCCGGAGAAGAACTCGCTGGTCGGCGCCGTCACGCTCTCCCAGTAGAGCAGTGGCGGAAGGAAGATCGTGAGCACCAGCTCGGGCGGCATCGCGAGCGGCGGGATCCCCGGGACGTATCCGATCGCGATCCCGCCGAGGACCAGCATGATGGGGTACGCGACGCCGATCCGGTTGGCGACCGAGACCAGGACGAGGATCGCGACGAAGATGACCGCCAGATCGACGGAGACCGCCCCGTTCATCCGTCGATCCTAGCACAGCCGGGCGCCGGCGCAAAAAAGGTACTTTCGGCAGGCAACGCGACCTAACTGGGTGCCAACACGAACGCAGCTTCCAAGTAAGGCGGACCATCATCATGCGGCGACTCCTACGGCGTTGTCTGGCCGGCGGCGGCTCTTTGTTTCTCGCGGCCGCCATCGCGGCGAGCACGTGCCCCGCGACCGCCGCGGAGCCGGCGGCGAACCCGCTTACCATCGGTGCGAGCGCGCTGAATGAGGGCATCGACATCATCGGCTGCGCGACGAAGGCGACGCTTTCGCTGTCCAAGACCGGATACACGGGAGTCGGTTCGGTGACCAACGGCTTCGCGACGCTCGTGTACGGTACGAAGGGTTCGAACGCCATCAGGGTGTTCTGCTTGAATGCAACACCCCAAGGCTCACCCGCCGGCCGCGGTGGTGTCATCGTTCTGGTGTCGGGACCCGGCGCTCTCATGCCGCTGTACGACGCTTTTTACAAGAACTTCTAGACGCGGTCGCGGGCGCGCGGGACGAGCGACCGGGCGCGGCTCCGAAGCGCCGCGCCCAGCCCCAGACCGACAGGATCGTTACATCGCCTTCGTCTTGCACTTCATGAAGTGACCCTTTTTGTCGCGACAGGGCTTGTTCTTCATCGGCGCCATCGCCGACGGGGGGCATTTCACGAAGTGACCCTTCGCGTCTCTGCACGACTTCGCATCGGCGCCGATGGCGAGTGAGGCGACGAACGCGAGCGCGAGCGCCGCGGACAGGAAACGGCTCATGGAATCGACCTCCTAGGAGAAAGACGGGATGTCGGCAGGCGTTCGCCGCTTGCGACGACATTCCGCCGGAGGCTTCGGCGTGACGGTAATGGGGGCCGCACCCTTCGACAAGCTCAGGGTGACAATGGGGCGCTCAGAGTTTAGAAGCGGTCGCGGTTGTGGGGGGCGGTTAGGTTTTGGAGCGGGCCGATCGGGACGATTCGGGTGGGGTTGATCTCGTCGTGCGTCATGTAGTAGTGGCGTTTGATGTGATCAAAGTTCACCGTGTGCGCGACGCCGCGCACTTGGTAGAGGTCGCGCAGGTAGCCTGACAGGTTCGGGTAGTCCACGATCCGGCGCAGGTTGCATTTGAAATGGCCGTGGTACACGGCGTCGAAGCGGATCAGCGTCACGAAGAGTCGCCAGTCCGTTTCGACCGGCGCCGATCCGAACAGGTAGCGCTGCTTCGCGAGCAGCGCGTCGAGCGCGTCGAGCTGCTCGAACAGCCGGTACGCGGGCGGCTCGTACGCGGCTTGCGTCGCGGCGAAGCCGGCGCGGTAGACGCCGTCGTTCACCGTTTCGTAGATCACGCCGTTCAAGCGGTCGATCTCGGCCCGGTGCGCGTGGGGATACAGGTCGAGGTCATGCCGCGCGAACGGTTCGAACTCGGTCTCGAACATCCGCATGATGTCGTCGTCGGAGTTGCTGACGATCCGCTTCGTCTGCGTGTCCCAGAGCACGGGGACCGTGACGCGGCCGTGATAGCGCGGATCGGTCGCCTGATAGGCTTCGGCGAGGTAGGTGAACCCGTTGACCGGATCGCCGGTCGTCGCGGCGTCGACCTCGCGGAACGCCCAGCCCAACTCGTCGCGGAGCGGATCGACGACCGACATCCCGATCGCGTCCTCGAGCCCTTTGAGCGCGCGCACGATGATCGTGCGGTGCGCCCACGGACACGCCAGCGAGACGTACAGGTGGTAGCGCCCGAACTCCGGCGCGTAGGGCGTCGACCCGTCGGCCTTCACCCAGTCGCGGAACGCATCGCCCTGGCGGACGAAGCGCCCTTCGACCGTCTCGTGCGGGAACTGCGTTTTCACCGTCAGGGCCTGCGTCAGTTCTTGTAGCTCGGATCCTTCGCGTCGAGCATCCGCAGCTGCGCGTCCCAGGCGAGCTTCGCGACCTGCGGAACGCCGTGCCCGGCCTGCTGCTTCACGACCTCTTGGACCTCGGCCGAGGGGTAGTGCAGCGCGACGCCGCCGGCGAGCAGCGCGACCTGCGTCGCGCACGAGCGCTCGAGGAAGTACATCGCCAGAAACGCCTCGCCGACCGTCGCGCCGACGGTGAGCGTCCCGTGGTTGCGCAGCAGCATCGCGTTCTTGGTCCCGAGATCGGCGACCAGGCGCGGACGCTCGTCGAGCAGCAGCGCGACGCCTTCGTACTCGTGGTACGCGATCTGATCGTTCAGCAGCATCGCGGTCTGGTTGAGGGGGAGCAAGCCGCCTTCCTGACACGAGACGGCGACGCCCGCGACCGTGTGCAGGTGCAGCACGCACTTCGCGTCCTCGCGGGCTGCGTGGACCGCGCTGTGGATCGTGAAGCCGGCCGGGTTGAAGAAGTACGGCGTCGGTTCGACGACGTTGCCGTCGAGATCGACCTTGATCAGGCACGACGCGGTGATCTCGCTGAAGAGCATCCCGTACGGGTTGATCAGGAAGTGGTGCTCGGGCCCGGGGACGCGCACCGAGATGTGAGTGAAGATCAGGTCGTCCCAGCCGTAGTGCGCGACCAGCCGGTACGCGGCGGCCAGGTCGATGCGCGCCCGTCGCTCCTCGGTGGAGGCTCCGGCGCCGGCAGGGGTGAGATCGGTGACGGTCGCGCTCATCGAATGCTCCCGGGGAATGCGAAGGGCCGGTAATCTTCGATCACCGGCCCACAGTCCCCCGGGTTCCCGGAGGTCAGCGCGGGGTAGCCTTAACGGCCGTAGCCACCATTGCCCACGACGTCGATCTCGTTGGCATTGAACGTGCCGTCCGAGTTCTGGTTGCCGACGATGCGCACGCGCATCCCGGGTGAGAGGTTGGTCCCGGTCGGGTTGATCACCGTGCCGTTGTGCAGGTCGACGTGCCGGCCGTTGCTCAGGTAGAGGTTGTACGGCGAGAACGAGGAGACCGTGCCGGTCAGCGTGTTGCCGCGGCCGTAGTTCCAGTTGCCGTTGTTGGACGCGCCGTTGTTGTAGCTGCCGTTGTTGTAGGCGCCGTTGTTGTAGCCGCCGTTGTTGTACGAGCCGTTGTTGTAGCCGCCGTTGTTGTACGAGCCGTTGTTGTTGTTGTTGTTGTTGTTGTTCTGATGCTCGCGCTGCCAGCGTTCGCGGTCCGCCCGAGCGCGGTCATCGCGGTCGGCATGCTGGCCGTTGTTGTTGTTGTTGCCGTTGTTGTTCCAGCGGCCGTTGTTGTTATTGTTGTTGTTGTTATTGTTGTTGTTGTAAACGCACTGGCCGTTGACCCATTGGCCGCCCCGGCAGCCGTTGTTGTTGTTGGTGTTCTGGTCGGGTGCCGCCAGCGCCATCGACGGCACGGCGATCAGCGCCGCGACGGCGAGAGTTCGGATGAAAGAATGAGGCCTCAAGCTGCTCCTCCTTGGAGTCGCGGTGCGAGAAGCACCGTGTCTGAGGAACGTGAGGAGTTCGGTGAGAGTCCTGTGAGATTGCTGGGATCGTGCGATTTCGGGCCTTACGCCTGGAGCGGGATCCTCGCCAACTCGGCGACGATGGCCCGGAAATCGGCGAACGTGAGCGCTTGATCGGCGTCGCACTTCGCCTCCGCCGGGTTCGGATGGACCTCGAGCAAGAGACCGTGTGCTCCGACTGCTTTCGCGGCTCGGCAGAGCGGCGCGATCCAGCGCCGGACGCCGACGCCGTGGGAAGGGTCGACCAGCACCGGGAGGTGGCTGCGCTCGCGCAGCACCGGGATCGCCGAGAGGTCGAGCGTGTTGCGCGTGGCGGTCTCGAACGTGCGGATCCCGCGCTCGCACAGGATCACGTTGGGATTGCCTTCGCTCAGGATGTACTCGGCCGCCGCGAGCAGCTCGTCGATCGAGGCCGCCATCCCGCGCTTGAGCAGCACCGGACGCTCCGCTTTGCCGACCGCCTTGAGCAGGTCGTAGTTCTGCATGTTGCGCGCGCCGATCTGGAGCAAGTCGACCGACGCCGCCATGCGCTCCACCTGGTCGATGCTCATCACCTCGCTGACGATCGGCAAGCCGCTCGCGCGGCTCGCTTCGGCGAGTAGCGCGACACCTTCCCAGCCGAGACCCTGGAACGCGTACGGCGAGGTGCGCGGTTTGAACGCGCCGCCGCGCAGCATCACGCCGCCGGCGGCCGCGACCGCTTCGGCGGTCGTCAGGATCTGATCGCGCGATTCGACGCTGCACGGGCCGCCGATGATGACGAAGTTGCCGTCGCCGATCGCGACGTTGCCAACCATCACGCGCGAACGGACGTGATGCTCGCCCTGCCGCTGCGCCTTCGGGAAGGCGACCTTATCGGGCTTCGGGACGACGGCGGGCCGCTCGTCGACGGCGATCGTCGATTCGCGCCGCACGCGCGCCGGCGCGCTCGAGGCGTCGTAGCTCCCGATGATGTGCAGCGCGACCGTCACCTCGCGCAGGGCGCGCAGCGCCTCGGCAAAGCGCTCGTCACGCACGTCGCCGTCGACGTCGACGTAGAACGAGGACTGCGCGTTCGCGCCGAGCCGCGTCTTGGAGTCCAGCTTGGAGACGTTCAGCCCTTGTTCGCCGAGGATGGAGAGGCAGCGGCCGAGCGCGCCGGGCGCGTCGGCGACGGCGAAGAGCAGCGAGGTCTTGCGGACCGCGAAGTCCTCGGCCGGCTCGAACTCCGCCGCGAGCCCGAGCGCGTTCGGTGCGCGAAACAGCACGAAGCGCGTGAAGTTGTCGGGGTGATCGGCGATCGTGTCGGCGAGCTCGATCAAGCCGTAGCGGAGCGCCGCGTCCGCCGAGGCGATCGCACCGCGCGTCGGATCGGCCGCGGCCGCGACGTCGCGCGCGGCGATCCCGGTGTCGGGAACCGGCACGCGCCGCACGTCGGCGAGCGAGCCCAGGAAGCGGCCGCACTCGGCGAGGACGACCGGGTGCGAGTCGATCTCGCGCAGCCCCGCGAGCGTCGCGCCGGGGACGCCGAGCAGCTTGTGCTCCATTCGCCAGGTGATCTCGGCCAACAGGTCCAGCTCGTATTCGGCCAGGACGTCGTAGCCTTCGCGGATCGTCCCGGCGATCGCGTTGTCGACCGGGAGCAGGCCGAGGTCGGCGCGGCCGGAGAGCACGGCGTGCGCGACCGCGCGGTACGACGAGCAGCCGAGCGGCGCGAAGAGCACGCCGCGGCGGGCCGCGTACGCTTCCAGGACCGCGTGCGAGTACGAGCCTTCGATCCCCTCGAAGGCGGCGGTCAGGGTGAGGGTCGGCGACTGCGGCTCGCCGGTCGCGGTCTGCGGGCTGATCATCGTGCTCTCCGGGATGAAGAAGAGCCCCTCGCTCGGCGAAGGGCTCCTGCAGTTCGGTCCGTTGGACTCGTTACGGCAAAGGCCTACCGCGCCGGTGCGCATCGCACGAGGCGTAAAAATACCGGTAGGACCAGCCGGCAACGGTCATGTCCGTTCGGTTTTACCAGAGCCGCCGCCCGGCGTCAATCGCGGCCGGGGTGTAAGCCGCCTTGCGGCGCCGCTGCAAACGGCGGTGGTAGCCTAGGCGTTGTGAAGAACGTGCGATTCTCGAAGGCCATCCCGCTCGCGCTTGCGGTCCTCACCGGCATGCTGGGCGCTGCGCCTGTCCAAGCAGCCCCTCACCTGGAGAAGGCGGTCCTTGCCGGCGGCTGCTTCTGGGGGGTCGAGGCCGTCTTCGACGAGCTGCGCGGCGTGAAGAACGTCGTATCGGGGTTCTCAGGCGGCAACGCCGCGACCGCGCATTACGAGATCGTCAGCAGCGGGATGACCGGGCACGCGGAGTCGGTCGAGATCACCTACGATCCCGCGCAGATCTCGTACCGGCAGTTGCTGCAGGTCTATTTCACGGTTGCTCACGATCCGACCGAGCTCGACTACCAAGGGCCGGACCACGGCACGCAGTACCGCTCGGCGATCTTCTACGCGAGCGATGACCAGAAGCGGGTCGCCGAGGCGACGATCCGCGAGCTGAGCGCGCAGCACGCCTACCCCGCGCCGATCGTCACCAAGGTCGTCCCGCTGACCGCCTTCTATCCGGCCGAGGCGTACCACCAGCACTTCATCGCGAAGAACCCCGACTATCCGTACGTCGTCTACAACGACCTCCCGAAGCTCAAGGAACTGCACAAGCGTTTTCCGGCGCTGCTGAAGCCCCACGCCTGAGGCCGCCACCGGACTGCCCAATTTGTGCCTCGGCCCCGCGCTCTGAAACAACCTCCATGCGATAACGGTACTACTAAAAAAATAGGAGGTTCGGCATGGAGTGGGGGAATCGACGGGTCCGCCAGCTGCTGCGCAAGCTCCGCACGCCCGGCGCGATCCAGGATGACGAGCTGGCGCGGACCCTGTGCCGGCTTACCGGCGCGCCCTCGATTCGGGACGCGGTGCTGCTCCTCGCCGACCGGGCGCTGAGCGGTTATCCCGCGGTTTACGCCACCATCGTTCGCCGGGTCGACGTCGACGGTGAGAGCTCCCAGGTCGTCGCGGACGAGATCCACCTCTCGCAGCGCTCGTTCTTCCGCTACCGCGGCGCGGCGATCGCCGCCGTCTCCGCCGAGATCGACGCCGTCACGCGGGCCGCGCCACCGAAGCGCAGCGAGGATCTCGACGTGCTGGCGCTCGTCGCTCGCGGCCGCTACCTCTGGAAGCACCGCACGAGCGCCGCGCTGCAGCGCGCGGCCCGGTACTTCGAACGCGCGCTCGAGCTCGATCCGACCTTCGCCCGCGCGTACGCCGGGGTCGCCGACGTCCACCTGTTGATGGGCGAGTACCTGATCCGCGATCCGCTCGAAGCCTTTCACGACGCGAACGTCGCGGTCGAACGGGCGATGGAACTCGATCCGGCGCTGCCGGAACTGCACGCGACGCTGGCCGACCTGCATCTGTTCGCGCACAAAGACCTGCGGCGCGCGAAGGAGTCGTTCGACCTGGCGCTCTCGATCGACCCGACCTACAGCACGGCGCACCACTTCGCGGCCTGGCACGCGATGATCAACGCCGACTTGCCGGCCGCGATGGAGCACCTGCGCGTCGCGCTCGGGTACTCGCCCGATGCGCTCGAGATCCAGACCACGCTGGGGATGGTGCACGCGCTGCAGGGGTCCCCGGAGCGCAGCGTCCGGCACCTCGGTGAGGTCCTCGAGCTCGATCCCGACTTCTCGTTCGCGCGCTACAACCTCGCCGCGCAACTGATCGCGATGCGGCGCTACGACGACGCGATCGAGCATCTCGATCTGCTGGGCGCCTCGGAACCGCGCGAATCGTACGCCGCGCTCTCCGCGCACGCGTGGGCGCGGCGCGGCGACCCGCGACCGGCCCGGCGCTTTCTCGACCGCGAGAGCGGACACCGGCGCCGTCCGCACCACTATCTGCGCGCCTACGCCAGGTTCGGCCTCGGCGAGCGTGCGGAAACGATCGACGAACTGCGCGCCGCGGTCGAAACGAACGAGCCCTGGACGGTTCTGCTGCCGCTCGACGGCGTCTTCACCGACCTCCGCGACGACCGGGCGTATCGCAGCCTGCTGCCGCTCGCCGTCACCGCGCGCTGACGCGCGGAACGCTCCGGTGCATCTTGGTGCACGAAGTGGGCAAGTTGGTGGACGCGGCCTGGTTTGAACGGACGGCCGCTGGGTAGCTGCGAGCGAGCCCTCAAACGCCTGAGGTGGAGGACGCCGGAGGGCGGGTACAACCCCCGTATGAGCGCCTCGATCGATCCGCCGCCCGCACCGGCCCACCAGTGCATCAACGCCGCCTGCGGATGCAACGACCTCGTCAGCGCAGGGCCGTGCAGCGAATGGTGCGCGGCGAACACCGTCGAGCTCGCCGACGTCGAGAGCGGAAAAGCCTCGCTCGACGTGCCGTGCAACTGCGGACACGACACGTGCGCAGCGAACCGCGCCGCGCGCGGCACACCCGAACGCGGGATGAGCTAAGAGCGTCGATTCGCTACGGGCAGCCCGTCATCGTGTAGTCACCGATGACGCCCTGACTCGTTCCCGTCGCGTCGACCAGCCACACGTTCCATTTGTGCGGGAACGAGCCCGTGCACAGCGCCGCGGGCGCCGTCGCGGTCGCGATCCCGCCGGAAAACGCGCTCAGCGGCGTCGACACGGCACCCGCGGTGCTGAACGTCAGGTTCGCGGTGAACAGCAACGTCAAGCTCGCCGGCGTCGGACGCTTTTGAATGACGGTGATCGTCGAGTTGGGGGGACCGAAGCACGGCCTCGCGAGTGCGGCGAGAGCGCCGGCGTTTACGTAGCATGCGACCGGCGTGCCTGATGGTCCGGTCGCGGCGGGCGGCGCGGCCGTCGGTGCGACCGGCGGTGCGACGCTCATCGTGCGCACAGGCATCGGCATGAGCGGGCCGGGCGGACCGCTGACGCTCACATCGTCGACGACCGGGCCGCAGTTCGTCGGGGGATCGAGACTGCGCAACCAGATCCGCGTTTGCGTACCCGTGGCGCGGAACGCGAACGAAATGCGCAGCCACCGTCTTTTGGACACGCTGACGGTGTTCACGTTCACCGAATAGTTGCGCGCGACCGAGCCCGCCGACACCTGCATGCGCTTGATGTCCGGAGCGCAGTCGCCGTTCCCCGAGAGCATGAACGCGAGCACGTAGGTGGCGCCCGGGCGCGTCGCGATGATCTGCATGATCCCGCCTGGTCCAGGCGTGCCGTCGAGATCGACGCTCCGGCCGCCGTCCGCACCACGCCAGTACGTTCCGATGTAATCGACGGAGACGCCGGTGACCGTCCAGCCGGGGATCGTGCGATCGCCTCCGCGCAGGGTGACGAACGATCCCGGATTGGGACCGGACTCGAAATTGCCGTTGACGATCAGTTGCGCTGCCTGCGCGCCCGGCGTCGTCGCTGCGAGGATCAGCGCCGCGGTGGCCAGCGCGGTCAGCGTGCGGGGAAATCGAGAAAAAGCAGTCATGGTGATGTCCTCCTAGGCCGATGCGGTGATCAGTTTCGCGCAGATCTCGCGCGCCTCTTCGACCGACGCCGCGGCGGTGCGCACGAAGAGCTTGCGCCAGTAGGCCTTCCCCGACAGCTTCGCGATCAGATCCGACGCGCTGCGCGCGTCGACGATGCGGCCCATCAACCGCACCCGCACCGTCGGTGCCGCGCCGGCGGTCCCCAGCGGCAAGCGGTGGAGCAGCTGCTCCTGTGAGTCGCCCCAGACGGCGTCGCCGAAGCGCGCTACGAGCGCGCGCTCGCACAGCTCGAACGTCCTCAGGTCGCGTTCGGCGTTGAACTCCGCTGCGAGGCCGTAGACGGTCCGGCGTTCGCGCAGCGCGCGAACCGCCTCGCCGTCCATCGGCCGGATGTCGTCGATGACGCGGAAATCGTCCCAGCCCAGGAACTCCGCGACGTCGTCGAGCGCGCGCGGATCGGGCCAGAGCATTTCGAGCACCTGGTGCAGCACGCGCTCGAAGGCGCGTGTCGTGTGGTGGAAATAGACCGTCGCGAACATCATGTAGCGGGCCAGCACGAACGACTCGAGCGCGACGACGCCGCGACCCTCGACGCCGAGCTGCTGGCGTCCGTCGATCTCGAGGATGCGCAGCGACTCGATCAGCTGCTCGGCGTCGTATGTACCGCCTGCGACGCCGGTGAAGTAGGTGTCGCGCAGCAGGTAGTCCATGCGGTCGGCGTCGAGGTTCGGCCCGCTGACCAGTTCGCGGAGCACCGGATCGGCGTCGGGCGTGCCGGTGATCAAACCGAGCACGGCGCTCGCGTCGACGCCGATCGCGGCGAGCGGTTCGCGCAGCTCGGGGAGCGCGAGGATCGCTTCGGTCCGCTTCTCGTGGCGCACCCCGAGCACGGCTTCGCACGCGTGCGAAAACGGTCCGTGTCCGAGGTCGTGCAGCAGCAGGCTGGCGCGGAGCAGGCGGCGCTTCTCGGCGAAGTCGCGCTCGGAGTCGAACGCCTCGGGTGAATGGA
The DNA here is from genome assembly GCA_003168375.1 of Vulcanimicrobiota bacterium. Classification (GTDB taxonomy): domain Bacteria; phylum Vulcanimicrobiota; class Vulcanimicrobiia; order Vulcanimicrobiales; family Vulcanimicrobiaceae; genus Vulcanimicrobium; species Vulcanimicrobium winogradskyi. The sequence goes on along the minus strand of PMSI01000005.1, from coordinate 154,245 downwards.
CGTGCAGCGCGTCGAACGCGCGCGTGCCGATGGCCAGGGCGCCGAGCGCGTGTGAAAAGCGCGAGTGCTCGGCCGAGGGGAACGCTAAGTACGCGAGGCCGAGCTGCCGCAAGCGGCGCAGGCGCTGCACGGCGGGCGCGGCGAGCAGCGCGACCTCGCCCGCGTCCAGCTCGATGAAGCGGTGGATCGGATCGTAGATGCGCTTCGCTTTGAGCGCATGGTTGTCGCGCGGCGCGTCGTACTCACGCCGCATGTCGCTCTCCCGTACCGTCCTCGCCTTGCTTGCGTCGGCTGTGCTGCTCGGTGCGTCTGCACCGCCGCGGCTCGCGTACCCTCCGGCCCCGGCGCAACCGGCGACCGACACCTACTTCGGTACGCAGATCGTCGATCCGTATCGCTCCCTGGAGAACCCGAACGATCCGGCGACGCGCGCGTGGGCCTCGGCGGAGTCCGATCTGGCGCGCCGCTTCATCCAAGGCCAGCCGGCGTATGTGGAGATCCGAGCCCGCGTCGCCGACCTGGCGCGGGGCGCGCCGTCGCGATCGGGGCTGCAGATCGCGGCGGGCCGGTGGGTCTACCTGCGGCGGACGCCGCCGGCGCCGCAGGCGGTGCTGGTCGAGCGCGACGGTGAATCAGGCGTCGAGCGCGTGCTGTTCGACCCCGCCGCCTCCGCTGCCGGCGCGCCGCCCGCGATCGGCTCGGTCTATCTCGCGCCCGACGGTTCGCGCGTCGCGTTCACGACGCAGCAGGGCGGCAGCGAGGAGGAGACGCTGCACGTCGTCGAGGCGGCGTCGGGGACGATGCTGGCCGATACGCTGCCGCACGTCGGCGGCGGGACGACGCCGGTCGCGCTCGCCTGGGACGCCGACGGCAAAGGCTTCACGCACACGATGCTGCCGCCCAACGCCGACGGCAGCTACGCGCGCGACGGGATCGTGCTGGTCCACCACGTGCTCGGCACCGATCCGGCGGGCGACGCGTACGTCTTCGGCCGCGGCCTCTCGCCGAAGGCGGAGTACACGCTGCTGGCTGCGCGCGACGGCAGCGCGTTCGCGGCGGCCGTCGCCGACGGGGACGGGGTTGCAGCGTCGGTGTACGTGCGACGCGGCAGCGGAGCGTTCGTGCAGGTCGCCACGCCGGCGGCGGGGATCGGCAGCAGCAGCTCGGCGGATGCCGCCTTCGTCGGCAACGTGCTGGTCGCCGTCGCGAAGGGCACGTCGGGCCGCGGCGTCGTGGTCGGAATCGGCCCGGGTCAGACGGTCGAGACCGCGCCGACGCTCGTTCCGGCCGGCGAGCTGGTCATCGAGAACGTCGTCGCGATCCCGGGCGGCTTCGCGACGCTCGACGTCAACGGCGGCGACTCCGCGATGCGCGTCTTCGCCGCCGACGGGACGCCGCGCGCGACGGTTCCGATCCCCGCGGTCTCGACGATCGACGTGCTCGCCGCCGACCCGGCCCGCGGTGAGGTGATCGTCGGCTACGAAGGCTACACGGCGCCCCCGCGCTGGTATCGCTACGACGCGTCCCAGAACGCGCTCGCGCCGACCTCGATCGCGCAGCCCGCGCGCGGCGACTTTTCGCAGGTCCGGGTGCAGCGCGTGCTGGTGCCCTCGCTCGACGGCAAGGCCAAAATCCCGCTCGAGATCGTCAGCGGCCCGAACGCGCGCGGCGCGCGGACGCCGACGATCCTGGGCGCGTACGGTGCGTACGGATCGATCACGCGGCCGCGGTACAGCGCGACCTCGCTCGCGTGGCTCGAGCGCGGCGGCGCGATCGCCTCGGCGATGATTCGCGGCGGCGGCGAGTACGGCGAGGACTGGCACCAGGCGGCGCGGCTCGCGACGAAAACCGTGAGCGCCGACGACGTGGCGGCGTGCGCGAAATGGCTCGGCGCGAACGGCTACGGCGATGCCCAGCACCTCGGCATCGCCGGCGGCAGCGCCGGCGGCTTTCTGATGGGGCTCGCGCTGACGCGCAACCCGGAACTCTACCGGGCCGTCGTGAGCAGCGTCGGGATCTACGACCTGCTGCGCGTCGAGCTGACGCCCAACGGCGCGTTCAACACGCCGGAGTTCGGCACCGTGACCGACCCCACGCAGTTCGCCTGGATGCGCCAGCAGTCGCCGTACCACAACGCGCGCAAGGGCGTGGTGTATCCGGCCGTCCTGATGACGACCGGCGAGAACGATCCGCGCGTCGATCCGTACAACTCGCGCAAGATGGTCGCGCTGCTCCAAGCCGACTCGTCGTCACCGCACCCGATCCTGCTGCTGCAGAAAGGCGGCGAGGGCCACGGGATCGGCAACTCGTTCCAGCAAGTCGTCGATGCGGCAGCCGAGCGGTTCGCATTTTTCTGGAGCCAGCTCTCAGGCTAGGACCTCACTGCGCGAGGGTTCGGAGCGGGCCGGCGGAAGTGATCATCCCGCTCCTTCGAAGGAGGATCGATGAACAAGGGGCCCATCAGCGAACAGGTGCTGCAGGCGTCAATCCGCCAGCGCGCCTACCTGCCGCAGGGCTCGATCGACGAGGGCGTGCAATCGGCGCCCGTCCCGGTCGAGAGCGACACGCGGCTGAAGAAGATCTACGTCTACGCGGACAACGTTTGGAGCCCGCAAAGTGCGACCGATTACCGGATCGTGCGCGTGAAAACGGACGCGTTCGATCTGACCGGTTGGATCGATTTCACCCACGCCCGCGGCCAAGACCAGTTCCAGACGGAGATCCGCGTGACGATGGCGCACGCCGCCGACGTGCTTTTGCAGCGTTCCGCATTCCAAGGCGGCGGAAATCTGGCGACGATGCAGCAGATGGCGGGCTCGAACTTCATCTCGGGCAACCACATCGAGATTCTCATTCGCCAGTCGTACTCGTTCGACAACTTCGCGACCCTGGTTCCGATCGCGTACCAGTTCATCGTGGAATCGCGCTAGGACGGAGCTGCGCCCGGTCTCGTCGAACGTACGTTTTGTGAGAATCGACGACGGCGTCAAGCGGGAGATCCTCGCGCGCGCCGACATCGGTGAGGTGATCGGGGCGTACGTCACCCTGCGCAAACGCGGAAACGATCTGGTCGGGCTGTGTCCGTTCCACGGCGAGAAGTCGCCGTCGTTTCACGTCCATCCCGACCGCGGCTTCTACAAGTGCTTCGGCTGCGACGCCAAGGGCGACGTGCTGACGTTCGTGCAGAAGCAGGAGAACATCGGGTTCACCGACGCGCTGCGCCTGCTCGGCAAGCGCTACGGCGTCGAGGTCGAGAACGAGGACCCGCGCGCCGCGCGCGTGCGCAGCGAGAAAGAGGCGATCTACCACGCGAACGAGGTCGCGCGCGCGTGGTTCCACCGCATGCTGCTCGATGCGGGCGAAGGCGCTGCGGCGCGCGACTACTGCACGAACCGCGGGATCACCGCCGCCACGATCGGGGCGTTCTCGCTCGGGTACGCGCCGGATGCGTGGGACGGTCTGGTCGGGGAGCTGCGGCGCAACGACGTCGACCTCGAACTGGCGGCGAAGGCCGGGCTGCTGAAGCCGAGCCAGCGTGGCGGCTTCTACGATTTCTACCGCGGCCGGCTGATGATTCCGACCCTGGCGACGACCGGCGAGACGATCGCATTCGGCGGCCGTGCGCTCGGCGACCAGGAACCGAAGTACCTCAACACCGCGACGACGCCGGTGTACACGAAGGGCCGGTATCTGTTCGCCCTCAACGTCGCGCGGCGCGCGGCGGCAAAGGAAGACAGCGCGATCGTGGTCGAGGGCTATCTCGACTGCATCGCGCTGCACCAGGCCGGCTTCGCGAACGCCGTCGCGGCGCTCGGCACCGCGTTCACGCCCGAGCAGGCGCACGAACTGCGTAAGATTGCCTCGCGCGCGATCCTGTGCTTCGACGCCGACGCCGCCGGGGTCGAAGCCGCGCTGAAGTCGATCGAGGTGCTGACCGCCGAAGGCGTCAGCGCCTGGGCGCTCCATATCCCGGAGGGCAAAGACCCCGACGAGTTCCTGCGGCGCAACGGCGCCGAGGCGTTCCGCGCGCTGCTCGCCAACCCGATCGCCGCGACGCAGGTGAAGATCGACGCCGAGATCGACCGCCGCGGCAGTCGCACCGAAGGCGGCGCGCTTGCGCGCTGGGCCGAGGAAACGATCCGCCGGCTGGCGCCGCCCGAGGAGCAGGATCGCTGGCGCGTCTACGCCGCGGGCCGGCTCGGCCTCTCCATCGACGATCTGCGCAGGGCCCGGCTGCTGGTGAATCCGGCCCACTTCGCGCCGCGCGGCGGCGCGGCAAACGCGTCGCGCCACGTCGTGCCGGCGGCGATGGAGCGCCCGTCGTTCGAGCGCGAAGTGCTCTCGATCGTGCTCGACGAGCCGGCGCTCGTGGCCGAGTACGGCGACCGGATCCCGCCCGAACGCTTCGAACATCCCGAGCATCGGCGAATCTGGGAGACGCTGCGGGGGCATGCTCGCTCGCTCGTGCAACCGTCCGACGTGCTGGCCGTGTTTGCAGGAGATGATGATGCGGCGGCTACGCTCGCGTCCGTCTCCGGCGTCGTGCGGTGGCACGACACCGAGGAACGGCGGGCGAAGCTGGATCGCGTCGTCGCGCGTTTCGCGCGCGACGATGCCGAACACCGCTATCGGGAGCTCGACGAACGACTCGACCGCATCTTGGAGGCGGGAGAACCCGTGCCGGCCGATCTCCGCGCAGCACACGCGGCACTCGCCGCCGAATTGAAAGGATAACCCCACGGAAAGGGGGTGAAGACCAGATGGCACGCACGAAGAAACCCGCCGCCGCAGCCGCGGAGACGCCGCAACTCTCGCTCGACGAACAGATCAAAAAGCTGCTCGTCGCCGGGAAGAAACGCGGCACGCTGACCTACGAAGAGATCAACGCCGTCTTCGACAACGTCGAGGACGTCGCGCCGGAGCGCATGGACGATCTGCTCGAAGAGATCGCGTCGCTCGGGATCGAGATCGTCGAGGAACAGGCGAAGGACGAGAAGCCCGCCGATCGCGAGGAGACCGAAGAGGTCGCGATGCCGGCCGGTCTCGCCCTCGACGACCCGGTTCGGATGTACCTCAAGGAGATCGGTCGCGTGCCGCTCCTTTCGATGGACGACGAGCGGCGACTGGCGATGGCGATCGAGGCCGGCGAGAAGGAAGCGCTCAAGAACGGGACCGCCGACAACGCGATCGTCTTCCACGGCGAGGACGCAAAGCGGAAGCTGACCGAGGCCAACTTGCGGCTCGTCGTGTCGATCGCGAAGAAGTACGTCGGCCGCGGCATGCTCTTCCTCGATCTGATCCAGGAAGGGAATCTCGGCCTGATCCGCGCGGTCGAAAAGTTCGACTACCGCAAGGGGTACAAGTTCTCGACCTACGCGACGTGGTGGATTCGTCAGGCGATTACGCGTGCGCTCGCCGATCAGGCGCGCACGATCCGGATCCCGGTCCACATGGTCGAGACGATCAACCGCTTGATCAAGATCAGCCGCCAGCTGCTGCAAGAGCTGGGGCGCGATCCGACGGTCGAAGAGATCGCGAACGAGATGGGGCTCACCCCCGAGAAAGTCCGCGAGGTGATCAAGATCTCGCAGGAGCCGATCTCGCTCGAGACGCCGATCGGCGAAGAGGAAGACTCGCATCTGGGTGACTTCATCGAAGACCAGGAAGCGGTCGCTCCCGCCGAAGCCGCGTCCGTCATGCTGCTCAAAGAGAAGATGCAGGACGTCCTCAAGAACCTCACCGAGCGCGAGCGCAAGGTGCTGGTGCTGCGCTTCGGCCTGGAGGACGGCCACCAGCGCACGCTCGAGGAAGTCGGCCAGGAGTTCGGCGTGACCCGCGAGCGCATCCGCCAGATCGAGGCGAAGGCGCTGCGCAAGCTGCGGCATCCGAGCCGCGGCAAAGCGCTCAAGGACTACTGGAGCAACGAGTAACCTCTGACCCCCGATTGGTTCCGGGGTGCGCGCGATTCGGTGCTTTCCATGCCGGAGCGGCATCGTTCGAGAGCGCCGACGGGAAAAGTGTGACGCTCTTTGTTCGCGATCCTTCGCTGAATGTGACAATACCGTTCACCTTTGGGTACGTCGGGAAACCGGGGCGTAGGCTCGGGTCAGGGTGGGCCATGTGGATCGACCTTTTCGGGTGCGGTATGTCCGCGACTTTCTAACCCGCCGGCTGGCGAGCGTGCATCCCGCTGAGCTCGGGATAACGAACCCGAGTTTGCGCCCAGTGCGCGCGCGCGAAAATACCGACCGTGCGTTTGCCGGTAGCACGCAGGGCGACGAGAGCAGCCACCCGTCGTGATAAAACGCGGCTTACGCTTTCGAATGCTTGCCCTGGTGACAATTCCGGTCGCCACGATGCTGCTCGTGATCGGCAGCGGAGCCGTGCTGAAGCTCGAGGGGCGTTGGGCCGGCGAGCTGACAGGGCGATCGAACGTCGCCTTGCTTGCGACACAAGCACTGCTCGGATCGGCCGTCGACGCGGAAGCGGGAATGAACGGTTACGCGCTAACCGGCAATCGGCGCTTTCTCGATCCGTACGCGACAGCGCTGCAAGAAGTCCCGGACTCTTTCGCGCGCTTGAGGGCTCTCGCAGCAGCCGATCCCCGCCGAGCGGCGATGATCGCCCGGTTGAGCCGTTCAGCACAGGTGCGCCTTGCCGAGATCACCGTGCAAGTGGAGAACGTTCGGGCGCACCGGCGAGCGGCGGCGATCGCATGGGTGGCGAGTGGCCGAGGAAAGCGTCACATGGACGAGTTCCGCGCCGAGATCTCGGCGTATCAACGGCTCGAAACCGAACAGCACGCTCAGGGCCTCGCCCGGCTCCAGGCGATCCGGAACGTTGGGCTGATGCTGCTCGCCGCCGGCGCGCTGACCGCGCTCCTAACGTTCGGGTTCGGCATCGCTTTCGCGCACGCGATCGTGCGTCGCCTGAACGGGCTGGCGGCGAACGCGGAGCGGTTCGGGCGCGGCGAAGCCCTCGTTCCGCCGCCGGGCGGAACGGACGAGATCGCGCACGTTGCGCAGACGTTCCAACACATGGCGGACGAGCTCGCGGCGCGGCAAGGTGCGCTCGCTCGGTACCGTTTGCTCTCCGAGGTCACGAGCGACATCATCCTGTTCACCGACCGCGAATCGCTGACGATCATCGAGGCGAACGCAGCGGCACTGCGTGCCTACGGCTGCTCGCGCGAGGAGTTGGTCGGCCTGTCGATCTTCAGCCTGCACGATCCGGCGTATCCGCTGCCGGGGATCGAAGACTCGGATCGTGAACGCGGCGTCGAGTTCGAGACGGTGCATCGCCGCACCGACGGAAGCTCGTTCCCGGTCGAGGTGCGCGCCCGCACTGCCGAGATCGACGGCCACCGCATCGTCGTCTCGACGATTCGCGACGTCACCGAGCGGCAGCGCGCGCGCGAAGAGCTGATCGACGCGCTGGACCGCGCACTCGAAGCGACGCGGCTCAAAGACGAGTTCGTCGCGACGATGAGCCACGAGATCCGTACGCCGATGAACGGCGTGATCGCGATGAGCGAGCTGCTGCTGCGCACCGACCTCGGCCCTGCGCAGCGCGAGTACGCGCTGACCATGATGGAATCGGCGCAGTCGTTGCTTGCGGTGATCAACGACATCCTCGACTTCTCGAAGATCGAGGCCGGAAAGCTCGTCGTGGAAGCGGTCGACTTCGACGTTTGCGCCACCATCGAGAGCGTGATGAGCCTGCTGCGACCGAGCGCCGAGTCGAAGGGCGTCGAGCTTCGTCTGGTGCTGTCACCGCAGCTTCCGCAGTTCGTGCGCGGCGACGGCGGGCGGCTCCGGCAAGTGCTCACGAACCTCGTCGGCAACGCCGTGAAGTTCACGGAGCGCGGTGCTGTGCGCGTCGCGGCCAGCGTGCTGACCGCGCGCGACGACGTCGTCCTCCTCGGCTTCACGGTCACGGACAGCGGGATCGGGATACCGCAGGCGGCGCTTGCCGGCTTGTTCGAACCGTTCGTGCAAGGCGACGGCACGACCACGCGGCGCTACGGCGGATCCGGACTCGGGTTGTCGATATCGCGTCGGCTGGTCGAGCTCATGGGAGGCCGCATCGAGGTCGAAAGCCGTGAAGGCGCCGGTTCCGTCTTTAGCTTCGCAGCGCCGTTCGAACCGGCGTTCGCTCCGCGCACGGCGTCGAACGCGACTGCGCCGGACGGCGTGCGGGTTCTCGTCGCCGAGGGTGATGCGACGGCGCGCCGGCACGTCCCGGGACGCACCGATGTGCGCATCCTCGTCGCCGAAGATCAGGATATCAATCGCCGTATCACGACGTTGCAGCTCCGCGAGCTGGGATTCGTCGCCGACTGCGTCGAGAACGGCCCCGAAGCGGTGCGGGCAGTGCGCGACGGGCGCTACGATCTCGTCCTGATGGATGTTCACATGCCCGAGCTGGACGGCTACGCGGCGACGCGCGCCATCCGCGATGCCGAACGCGGCACCGGCGAGCGCCTGACGATCGTCGCGCTGACCGCGAGTGCGCTCGAGCGCGACCGCCAAGCCTGTCTCGCCGCCGGCATGGACGACTATCTCGCAAAACCGATCCAACTGGAATCCCTGCGCGCGGTCCTCGAGCGGTGGCTCTCTACGCCTTTGGAGAACGCTACATGCGCGTCTTGATCGTCGACGACAGCCCGACCAACCTCCGCGTCTATTTGGCGATCGTCTCGCAGATCGCTGGGATCGAGGCCACCACGTTCACCTCCTCGGTCCAGGCGCTCGCGTGGTGCGTGACGTCCGAACCTGATTTGCTGATCCTCGACTATCGGATGCCGGCCCTCGACGGGCTGACGTTCATCGCGGAATACCGTGCGCTTCGGCCGGGGGCCGAGACGCCGACGCCGATCGTCATGATCACCGTGGAGGAGGACCGCGGCGTGCGGCATCGCGCGCTCGAACTCGGCGCGAGCGATTTCCTGACCAAGCCGGCGGATCCGGTGGAGTTCCTCGCGCGCGTACGCAACTTGCTCGCGCTGCATGAGAGCCGAGTCGCGCTGCGCGATCGGGCCGAGTCGCGCTGCGCGATCGGGCCGAGTCGTTGCAAGAAGCCGTCGAGCGCGCGACGCGCAAGATCGTCGATCGCGAGGAAGAGACGATCGAGCGTCTCATGCGCGTCGCCGGATTCCGCGACAACGAAACCGGCAACCACGTCGCGCGCATGGGGCAGTACGCCGGGCTCCTCGGCGGGTTGCTCGGGATGAGCGCGGCGGAGCAGCGGCTGCTGTCGCTCGCGACCCCGATGCACGACATCGGCAAGGTCTCGACGCCGGACAGCATCTTGCTCAAGCCGGGGGCGCTTACGCCCGAGGAATGGGTCATCATGCGCCAGCACACGACCGTCGGGCACTCGATCCTGGAAGGCAGCAGTTCCGCGATCCTGCAGCTCGCAGCGGAGATCGCGTTGCGGCACCACGAGCGCTGGGACGGCTCCGGTTATCCGGGCGGATTGAGCGGGGAAACGATCCCGGTCGCAGCGCGCATCGCCGCGCTGTGCGACGTCTTCGACGCGCTGCTCTCCGTCCGGCCGTACAAGAAAGCATGGAGCACCGACGACGCGTTCGCGGAGATCGAGCGCTCCTCTGGAACACACTTCGACCCAGCCATCGCCAAGCCGTTCCTTGCAGCGCGCGAGCGCGTGCTGTCGATCGAGCGCCGCTTCCACGACAGCGTTGCCGCGTGAGCGCTTCGAACGACGAACCCGTACTCGACCGCGGCCGGCTCGACGCGATCACCGGCGGCTCAGCCGGACTCGCGCGAGAATTGCTAACGGCGCTCGTCGACGAAGCGAGCGGGATCACGGCAGAGATTCGCAGCACCGCGGAGTTGGCCGGCGATAGGATGCGCGATCTACTGCACGCGCTCAAAGGAGTCGCCGCGAACGTGGGCGCGGTGCGCCTGCAGCGCGCCGCCGAAGACCTCGAGCGCGCGGATTTTCACGACGCTCCTACGCTGCGGAGCTGCGTCGCGCGGCTGGGTGAAGAGCTGGCGGCGCTGACCGCGCTACGGTAACGGACGTGGTGAGGGGGAGGCAAGCTCCTCGCGGCACGCGATCGAGATCGCGACGACGGTCGGCGAGAGCCGTTGCTCGGCCCCGGCGATCGCACTCTGCTGCACCTCGACGTTGCGCGCCAGCCGGTCCCACGCCGTGTGCCCGGCGGTCTTCCCGGTCGCGAGCGTGCGCGGATCGATGGTCGTCGAACCGTTCTCCGGCATGCTCAGACCGGCGACGCCGACGAACGAGCCGCTCGGATCCGCCCCACGCTGCGGGGAAGAGAGCGAACCCTTCGGCGCGTTCGTGCCGGCGGTCGCGCCCATGACGGTGCTGCCGCCGCCGAAATCATTCTGCATCCGGCCCAGCGCGTCGGTCTCGAGCGCGCCGTTCATGACATCGAGGGTCTTGCGCTGCTGTGCGGCGACGGCCGCAATCTGTTCTTTCAACAGCTGAGCGACGCGATCGTCGTCGGTCGTCGCGTTTTTCGGGAATTGCTTGGTGTCCCCAAGCAGCTTGTCGATGATGACGAGATTGTGCGCCATGGCGTCGACGGCCTTGCGCAGGTAGAGCTGGTCCATCTGCATCGCGAGCCCGGCCTTGGTCGGACTCGGATCGGTCCTCGTGTCGTCGGCCATCTTCAAGAACGCGCGATGCCCGGCGCCGACCAACTCGTCGCTCTTCATCAGGCCGAGCACCATCGGCGCGACGCTGTCGCGTACGGTAGTACACAATCCCTTCGAGTGGACGCGACCGATCTCAGGGAGGGTCGACGGGACCGGCGCCGGTGCCGGCACTTGGGCGGTCAGCGCGAAAGTGCAGAGCGCGCCGAGCGCGATTCGCGAGGGCATCACGTTACATCGGGTCGTCTTCGCCTTTGCCCGCGGTCGGGCTTGGCGTGACATTCGGATTCTTGTCGGCGAACTGGCCCAGCGGGTTCGGCACGATCCACACCGAGACGTCGTAGATCGCCGGATACAAGAAGACGGCGCTGACGCTCGCGGCGTCCTTCACCGCGCCGACCTTCACCAAACCATCCGCGGTGGGGTGCTCGACGTCGCCGACGGTCGCGTACTTCTTCGCGCCGACGGCTTTTCCGTAGAAGCATTTGCCGGTCGCCTTGTCGCAGGTGACGTAGTGGATGTGCGCGCCGATGGTGATGACGCGTAGCGGATCGATCCCGAACAGCGAGGGGCGCGCGGGCTTCGGCGCGGGCGTTGCATCGGGGTTGCGTCGCACGCTGAAGTCGGCGCCGATCAAACGCCCCTTGACGTCGTACCACAGCTGGGCGGGAACGTCCGGATCGGTGGTGTCCCACGCCTTGATGTTGACGTAGCTGATCGCGCCGGTCTCGTCCTCGTTCGTGTACCGGACGTAACCGGCTTTTATCGCGGCCTGTGGCGTCGGATACCGCTTCGGGAGATCCGTCATCACCTTCTTGAGGAACGCCGCCTCGGCGACGCTCGGTGAGGGAGCTGCAGTCGGCGCCGCGGCCGGTGCGTCCGCGGCGTGGGCGGCGCACGGTGCGAGCGCGAGAACGCACGCGAGCAGAAAGGTCGAACGACGACGCATCATGCGTGCCCGTTCGCGCTTATTTGCCCGGTATCTTCGTGGTGGAGGGGTCGGGCGATGCGGGAATGGGGGCTCCCGTCGGCGCGGCGCTGGGCGACGTCCTCGGTCCCGGCTTCATCATGACGCGCGCCGATGCGGTGCGTGCGGGCGTCGGCGTGTACGCGGACGCGGGCCGGTCGCCGGTGAGGGCGAACGGGAAGGGGATTCGGATCGACAAGCGGTCGCCGATATGGTCGACCTCGGCCAAGGTGCGTGCGTCGATCTCGGCGCCCGCCGGAATCGGGGGCACGATCGGTTCGACCGAGCGGACGGGCATGAGCCCGGCACTGATCGTGAACCGGTCGAGCAGAACGAGCGGACGACGCTTCCCGTCGGGCATCGTGATGCCGCCGACGAGGAGCTGCGCGCGCGTTCCGGCCGGAGCCAGCACGAGTCCGTCGAGCAGGAGGTTGTTGCGCAGGTGGACGCTGACGGTGTCGCCCTCGCGCCGGCCCGCATCGAGCGGGGCATCCGTAACGAAGACGACCGCCGAGCCCGCCGGCAGCAGATGCTGTTGCGGGGATTCAGCGGTCGCCCAGGCCGACGACAAAAGGAGGAAGGCCGCCCCTACAACGGCCGTCCGGCGAATGCCGGGCACTCCCTTAGCTGGCTTTCTTCTCCGCCTCGGCGGCTGCGGCCGCTGCCTTCTTGCCCTGTTCGATCAGAGCTTTGACCTTCTGGCCGCCCTTCTGACCGATCGTTTCGTAGAATTCAGGGCCGTAGCGGTCGCGAGTTGCCTCGCCACCCTTCTTGCCGCCCTTCTTGCCGATGGCTTCGTAGAAGGCGTGGCCGTGGGCTTTCTTGGTGGCCTGGCCGCCCTTGCGCCCGATCATCTCGTAGAACTCGGGTCCATACTTTTTCTTGACGGTCTCGCCGCCTTTTTGGCCGGCTTCGCGGACTGACATGCCGCTTCCGGGTTTGCGTTCTGGGGTTGACATGAGTGGGGGTGAACCTCGTGGATGAAAATCGACCTGACTCAGTAACGTAAGCGAACCCATGAATGTTATCGGCTGGACTACCGCTTGCATCAAGGTTCGTGCGGTCCTTACCATCGCGGGGGTCGTTACCGCGGCGGGTGTCCTCGCGCCGGTTTCGGCTGCTCCGGACGAGCAACTTGGTTATCGGCGATTGGTTGAGCTCGAGAGCACCCGGACGTTTTCCGACGAGCTGACCGCGGCGCTTGCGTCAGGTGACGCGAGACTGGCGGGGCGGGCGGCGCTGGCGCTCGGGAGAACCGGAGATCCTCGCGCGGCCGGGCCCCTAAAGAACGCGACCGCGGCGCAAGACGTTCCGCTCCGAGCTCTAGCTGTGTACGGGTACGGTCTCTTGGCCGCTAAGACCCCTCTCGAAACCAAGTTGGTTGCCGAAAGGCTCGCCGACCCCGCCGCAGCCGTCCGCGTGGCCGCGGTCGATGCGGGCTGGCGCTGCAAGGCGGCCAAGAATCCGGGATCCACCGCACTCGCTACGCCGCTGCTGGCGCTCCTGGATCGCGACATCGACCCGCTCGCTCGGGCACGCGCGGCGACCGCGCTCTCGGCCTGGAGCGACGCCGCGAACGCGAATGCCGTCGCGGCACGTGTCGAGCGCGCTTTCGGCCGCGAGCGGGCGCCTGCCGTGCGCTGGCACGAGGCATGGACCCTGCGCCGGGCGTACGCTTTGGCGACGTCGCCCGCGGCGGTCCGAGCCGGTCTGGCCGACCGCGATGAACTGGTACGAATACAGTTCGCTGACCTGGTTGGTCGCCGCAAGCTCGTTGCCGGGCTGGCCCAGCTTCAGCCGCTGCTCAAAGATTCGTCCTGGCGCGTCCGCGAGCAGGCGTACGAGTCGATCAAGGTGCTGGCCGGACTGCAGCGCACCGATCACCTCGGCGCGATCCCGGCCGAGATCGCGACCCCGGCGCCCGAGCCCGAGAACACCGAGGTGCCGCTCCCGCGCCCGGCGGCGTTGGGCCCGGTGCGAAAGCCCGTCGCCGCTGATGCGCGTCTCGACCTTCCGCTCGTGGCGGCGACCAGCGCGCAACTCGACGGCCCGATGACCGGTCCGCACCCGCGCGTCCGCATCGGCACCACAAAAGGGACGCTGGTCGTGCGCCTCTACCCCGAATGGGCGCCGCTGACGGTCGCCAATTTCCTGAACCTCGTCGACCGCGGCTACTACGACAACCTGCGCTGGTTCCGCATCGTCCCGGACTTCGTCGTGCAAACCGGCGATCCGAACGACAACGGCGAGGGCGATGCCGGCTATACGATCCCCGCCGAGGAGAACCCGGTCGAGCAGCGCTCCGGCGTGATCTCGATGGGCTTGAACTACACCGATCCGCCCAATGCGCACGCGATCCGTGACTCGGCCGGGACGCAGTTCTACATCACGCTCTCGCCGCAGCTGCACTTGAATCGCGACTTCACCGTGTTCGGCGAAGTCGAAAGCGGCTTCGCGACGCTGGGCCGCCTCGTCGAGAGCGACCACATGACGAAGGTCGTCCGCCTCGCCGATGATTAGGCGTAAACGTGCATCTATCGGTGCAACATGGAGCGCAAGGCGAAGAGCGCGTTCTCCGGGCGCTCGGTGATGCGGCGGTAGAAATAGCCCGCCCAGTGCGTGCCGTACGGAACGTAGACGCGCAGCCGGTAGCCGTCGGAGACCAGCCGGCGCTGCAATTCCGGCCGCACGCCGTAGAGCATCTGGAACTCGAAGCGGTCGCGGCCGATGTTGCGCTCGCCGACGAACGTTTCGACGGCCGCGATGATGCGCTCGTCGTGCGTCGCGATTCCCGGGTAGCGACCGCGCTCGAGCAGCGCTTCGGCGCACCGCAGGTAGTGGCTGCGGATCGTCGGCATGTCCTTGTACGCGAGCTCGGGCGGTTCGCTGTAGGCGCCTTTGCAGAGGCGAACCCGGGCGCCGATCTCGATCATGTGCTCGGCGTCGGCCGGCGTCCGCTTCAGATAGGCTTGAAGGACCGGCCCGACGTCCTTGGTCTGGGCGTACACCTGCTCGAAGACGCGCAGCGTCGGGCCGGTGACCGCCGAGCCCTCCATGTCGATGCGGACGAACGGATCGCGGTTGCGCGAGGACGCGCCGAGGACCGCGCGCAGATTCGCAAGCGCGAAGTCTTCGTCGACGAGCAAACCGATCGCGGTAAGCTTCACCGATACGTTCGTCTCGACGCCGCGCCTGCGGATCGCCTCGAGGAGCTCGAAGTAGGCATCGCGCGTCCGTTCGGCCTCGACCCGCGAGGTGACGTCTTCGCCCAGGAAGTCGAGCGTCGCCGTCATCCCCTGTGCGTTCAGTCCGGCGACCGCGTCCATCGCCTGGGCGACGGTCTCGCCGGCAATGAACCGCTTCGCGAGGAAGAAGAACCGCTGCTGGAACGCGGGAGTCTGGATCACGTCGAGCAGTGCCACGAAGCGTCGGGCTTCGGCATGATCCGGCGCGGCCCTCGGGGTACCACCCCGGCGATGGATCCCGCAGTCTTATCACGCTCTTTTCAATCGCAGTGTAGGCGAGGGGTCCGAAAACGGGAACACGACGCGCATGGCCTGGCGAGTCCTCGTCGCCGACGACGACCCCGAGATATGTATGCTCATCAAAACGATCCTTGCGCGGGGACCGTACGACGTTACGTTGTGCGAGGACGCCGAGAGTGCGCTGGTTCACATTCAGCGCGACGACCCGTACGATATTCTCATCAGCGACTTCATGATGCCGGGGATCTCCGGGATCGAACTGATCGCGCAGGTGCGGCAGAACCGGCCGACCTCGCACCTCCCGATCGTCATGATCAGCGGCCACAACAACTACGCGATGGATGCGCGCGCCAAGGAGGCCGGGGCAAACGCCTTCCTCAACAAGCCGTTCACGCTCGCGCAGCTGCGCTCGACGGTGCATCAGCTCCTGACCGATCCGCTCCAATCCGTTCTCGGCGCATAATCGGCTTCGCGCAAAGTGCGCGAAGCCGCGCTCCGCTCCGCTCCGCTCCGCTCCGCTCCGCGCCGCCCCGCCCCGGCTGAGCGATGACGCTGATCGCGTTCTTCAAGGTCCTGTTCGTCGCGCTCTCGCTGGGGCTCGACGTCTTCGCCGTCTCGGTCGGGGTCGGGATGAAGGGGACCGACCGCGCGGTCAAGATCCGCATCGGCGCGGCGTTCGCCTTCGCCGAGGTCTCGATGACGGTGATCGGCGTGCTGATCGGCCAGGCCGCGGGGCGTCTGCTCGGCGATGCGGCCGGCTATCTCGGGTTCGCCGCGCTGGTCGGGGTCGGCGGCTACATGATCTACGAAGCGCTGCACGGAACCGAGGAGGGTGGCGGCTTCGACCTCTCGCGCGGCTGGGGTCTCATGCTCGGGGCGCTCTCGATCAGCCTCGACTCGCTCGGGATCGGCTTTTCGATCCTCTACATCGGCGTGCCGCTGGTCGTCAGCCTGGTGTTCATCGGCGTCGCCTCGGTCATCTCGACGACGCTGGGGCTCGCGCTGGGGAAGAAGCTCGGCGCCGTTGCCGAGGAGCGTGCGGCGCTGTCGGCGGGGATCGTCCTCGTCATCACTGGCGTAGCCTTTGCCGCGCTCAAGTTCTTCCACGTCGGCCTCTGAGGCGTTGTACTCGCTCGCGCTGGCGCACGCGGCCAGCGTGATTGTCGTCGGAACGGCGAAGAACGTCGGGAAGACGACGACGTTCAACGCGCTCCGCGCCGTCGCGATGCGCCGCGGCATCGCGATCGCGGTGACGTCGATCGGGCGCGACGGCGAAGCATCGGACGCGCTCGACGGGGAACCGAAGCCGCGGCTGCGCCTGGCGCCGGGGACGCTGGTCGCGCTCGCGGCCGGACTCGTTCCGCGCACACCGGCGCTCGCGATCCTCGGATCTGGTGCGGAGAGCGCGCTCGGCACGACGGTCTTCGCGCGGGTCGTGCTGCCGACCATGTGCGAGATCGCGGGACCACCGACGGCCAGCGCGATGCGCGCGACGATCGACCGCCTGCGTGCGCTCGGCTCGGGGCCGGTGCTGGTCGACGGTGCGATCGACCGCGTCGCGGCGCTCGCCGGCGGCGATGACGCGGTGATCCTCGCAACCGGCGCGGCGAGCGGCTCGACGATCGCCCGTGTCGCGGCGGTCGCGGCGGAAACGATCGCGCGGCTGACGATTCCAGGGCGCGATCCGCAACACGAGCGGGCTCGCGTCGTGCGCATCGCCGGCGCCCTCGACGGGCGCGATGCCGAGGAGCTGCTGGCGGATGCGCGCGACGCGACGGTCGTCGTCGAAGACCCGACGCGGATCGCGATCCGCGGCGCGCTCTTCGACAGGCTGCGCGCCGCCGTCGATCTGCGCTGCGAACGCCCGCTGCGCGTCGTCGCCTGCACCACCTCGCCGCGTCATCCTGAGCTTGTCGAAGGGCGCGAGGCGATGCTCGCGCCGCGCGCGCTGGTCGAAGCGGTCGCGCGCGCGACCGGCTTGCCGGCGTTCGACGTCGTCGCGGATCTGGCCGCATGAGGGCGGATGTGACCACCGCCGAGCGTATCGGGCTGACGTGGTTGCGCGCAGCGGTCGCGCCGGTGGGTGCGTTCGGCCGGCGTCACGACGACGCGGTTGCGCCGTACGGCCCCGGTGACGAAACCCGCGCGCGCGCGGAGATCGCCGGCGTGGTCGCCTTGGCCGAGCGTTTGGACCGCGACGGGGTGGCGCGCGTTCGCGCGGCACTGCGCGCCGTTCCCGAGCCTGCGCCGATCCTCGGGCGAGCGCGAGCCGGCGATCCGCTCAGCGACGTCGACTTCTACGAACTCGGCCGCTTCGTCGACGCGCTCGCCGCCCTCGCGCGCGCCTGGGACGCCGCCGCGGGAGCGCCGGAAAGGCGTCCGCCGTCGGTGGAGGCGCTGCGCGCCGTGCTCGCGCCCGGCCGCGAGGGCGCCGGCTTCTATCTTGCCGACGCGTTCGCGCCGGGACTGCGCGGCGCGCGGGCCGCGTTCGCCCTTGAAGAAGCGGAGTACGAAGCTCGCCGCGGGGAGATCGCCGCGCGGGTGCGCGCCGTGACCGGCATCGATGCGGTCGGCGACGAGTTCGTCGTGCTGCGCGACGACTATGCCGGGCCGCTGCCCGACGGCGTCTTCGTCGTGCGCGAGACGCCGACGTATCGTGCGGCGGCGGTTCGCGTCGTCGCGCCGGATCGCGACGCCGCGCTCGAGCGGTTGGCGATCGAAGAAGAAGGTGCGCGCCGCGCGCTGGCAGAGCGGGTCGCGCGCGAAGCCGACGCCGTTGCCGCGGCGACGCGCGCGCTCGGCGCGCTCGATCGCGCGCTGGCGCGCGTCGCATTCGCGCAGCGCTGGGGCGCGTGCGTCCCCGAGCTCACCGAAGGCCGCGTCGCTTTCGCCGAGGCGACCTTCGCGCCGCTGGCCGACGCGCTCGGCGCACGCGGGCACCGGTACACCGCGCTCTCGCTCGACCTGCGAGGCGTCGCGGTCCTGACCGGACCGAACATGGGCGGCAAGAGCGCAGCGCTCGCGACGGCCGGCTTCCTGTGCGCGTGCGTCGCGCTCGGCGTGCCGCCGCCGGCGCGCGAAGCCTCGCTGCCGCTGCCGAGCGCGATCGTCTGGATCGGCGGCGAGGGGCACGAAGATCGCGCGCGCCTGCTCTCGTCGTACGCCGCGGAGGTCGTGCGGGCGGGCGACGCGCTCGCTGTCGCGTCGCCGCAAACGCTCGTGCTGGTCGACGAGTTCGCGCGGACGACCGGACCGCGCGAAGGGCGTGCGCTGCTGATCGCGGTTGTCGAAGCAGTGCGCGCGCGCGGAACGCTCGCGCTCGTTGCCACGCACTTCGACGGCGTAGCGGAGGCGGCGGGTGTGCCGCATCTGCGGATCGCGGGGCTGCGCGCGGAGACGCTCGACGCCGTCCGCGCAAGCGACCTGGACGCTGCACTCGACGCGATCAACGCCGCCATGGACTATCGCATCGTCGACGCGCACGCGCGCGAAACCGACTCCGACGCGCTCGCGCTCGCGCGCCTGCTGGGACTCGACGAGAGCGTCGTCGATCGCGCGCGCTCGCTGAACGAGCGCTCTACGAGGAGTTGAGCTACAGGCCCAGCGCGAGCGAGTCGGCGCGCGGGTCGCTCCCGCCGGCTAGCGTTCCGCGGTCGCTGTCGATCACGATCGCGTGCGCGTGGCCCATCGCGTTCTCGTAGGGCCCGAGCGCCGTCACGGTGTGTCCGCGCCGTTCGAGTCCAGCCACGATGCTCTCCGGCATCCGCGACTCGACGAGCACCATCTCGCCGGTCGCGAGGTCGGGACGCTCGGTGAGCTGGTGCCGGCCGTAGATCCAGCGCGGGTGATCGAGCGCGCGTTGAACGTCGACGCCGCGGTCGACCAGCTGGTGGAGGAACTGCAGCAGGATCTGCGGCTGGCCGTCGCCGCCCATCGTCCCGAAAACGACCTCGGGCATACCGTTGCGCAGGAACATCGGCGGTGAGAGCGTGTGCACCGGACGCTTGCCGCCTTCGTAGGCGTTTGGATGCGCGGGATCGGTGCTGAAGTACGCGCCGCGGTTCTGCAGCACGACCCCGGTGCCGTCGGCGACGACGCCCGAACCATAGTTCATGTAGAGGCTCTCGATCAGCGAGACCGCGATCCCATCCTCGTCGACGACGCAGAGGAAGATCGTGCCGCCCCGATCGGGGAGGTGCCGGCGCGGGCTCGCGCGCTCGGGGTCGATCGATGCGCGCAGTGCAGCCAGCCGTTCCGGCGCGAGTTCGGCCTCGATCCCGGTCGGTCCGAACGCCGGATCCCGGAAGGTCGCGTCGCGGATCGCCATCGCGCGCTTCATCGCCTCGACGCCGAGATGGTGCCACAGCGGCTCTTCGACGCCGCGGTCGCCTTCGAGCATCCCGGCGCCGAGGAGCAGCAGCGCGGCCTGCGAGTTGGGCGGGTGCGCGAGCAGCTCGCCGCCGTTCCACGGGATCCGGAGCGGAACCGTCGCCTCGGTGCGGTGCGTGGCGAGGTCCTCGAGCGTCATCGCGTTTCCGTCGCGATTCAGCGTGCGTACGATGCGCTCGGCGATCTCGCCGGTATAGAACGCGTCCGCGCCGCCGCGCCGGATCGCGCCGATCGTCTCGCCGAGCTCGGGGTTGCGCAGGATGTCGCCGGCGCGCGGCACGCCGCCGGGGAGAAAAATCCGCTGCGCGTCGGCGTTTTGGCGCAATAGCGCCTCGTTGAGCGCGGCGTAGTTCGCCACCACGTCGGTGATCGCGACCCCGTTGCGCGCGAAGAGCTCGGCCGGCGCGAGCAGCTCGTCGAGCCCGCGCGTCCCGTGCGCGCGCGCGACGTCCTCCCACGAGCGCACCGCGCCGGGGACGGTCACCGCCAACGCTCCGCGCTGGGGCAGCACGCGGCCGGGCAGGCGGTCGAGCGAGGCGGTGCGCGGAGTCCGTCCGCTGCCGTTGTAGGCGACGGTGCGCATCGCGGTCGCGTCGTGCACGACCGCGTTCGGATCGTGCACGATCCAAAAGGCGTCGCCGCCGATCCCGCAGCTGGCCGGGTACACCACGCTCAGCACGGCGTTGGCGGCGATCGCCGCATCGACGGCGTTGCCGCCGCGGCGCAGGACGTCGACCCCGGCCGCGGTCGCGAGCGCGTGCGGCGAAGCGACCATGCCGCGCGTCGAGCGCGCGACGGCGCGCGTCGGCCAGGTCATCTCAGCCGCATCTCGGTGCAATAGATCCCTTCGTCCGGGCGCGGCTGCCACTGCAGGCGCTTCGAGGTGGCGTAGAGGTCTTCGTATTGAAACAGGAACAGCCACGGCGCGTCCTCGTGCACAATCTGCAGTACCTTCGCGTAGAGCGCCTTGCGCTTGACCGGATCGAGCTCGTACCGCGCCGCGTCCACGAGCTTGTCGACCGCGGGATTCGCGTAGGTCGACGATACGGCGTCCGAGACGAGCTGCGATGAGAGCGTGTTGTCGGCGTCGTAGGTGATGTTTCCCCAGCCCAGCATGTACATCGGCGAGAGCGCGCGCCTCAGCGTTTGCGAGTAGTAACTCACCCATTCCTGGGTGCGCACGTCGACGTGAACGCCAGCCGCCTGCAGCTGACCGCCGAGTGCGAGCGCGATCTCCTTGTCACCGTTGTACCGGCCCTGCGGCGCGTAGAGCGTCAGCGAGAGACCCTTCCCGTCGGGATACCCGGCCTTCGCGAGCAGGGCCTTCGCCTTCGCCGCGTCGTGATGGTACGGCGCGAGCTTCGGATCGTAGCCGAAAAAATTTTCCGGCACCGGTTCGCCGAGCTCGTACGCGCGGCCGCCGAGCACCGCCTTGATGATCGCCGGCACGTCGATCGCGTAGTTCAGCGCCTGCCGCACCAGCACGTTCTGCTGCGGCCCCGGCTGAAGCGTGTTGAACGCGACGTAGAGGACGCGAACGCTCTTCGCGCTTGCCATGCGCGTGTTCGTCCCGCCGGCTAGCAGCGTCGCGTACTGGAACGGGACGTTGGTGATCAGGTCGGTCGCACCGGTGCGCAGCGCGGAGACGCGGGTCCCGCCCTCCGGGATCGGTTTGAAGACCACGTGCGCGATCGCCGGCGGACCGCCCCAGTACTTGGGGTTCGCGTCGAGCTCGAGCGCGTCGTCGCGGTGCCACGAGCGCAGCACGTAGGCCCCGGTCCCCATCGGATGCTCCGCGACGTACGCGTCGCCGTGCTCTTGCCAGAACTTCGCGTCGGCGATGAAAACCGGCCGCGTGATCGCCGGCGGCAGCGGCGTCGGACGCTTCGTCACGAAGCGGACGGTGTACGGATCAGGCGCTTCGACGCGCGCGACGGTGTCGACGCGGGGGACCTGCTGCGACTTGTACGCCGGATCGAGAATCTTCTCGACGGTGTACTTGACGTCGGCGCTGGTGAACGGGTCGCCGTTCGAGAACGTCACGCCGCGCCGCAGCGTGAACTCCCAGACCGTCGGGGCGATCCGTCGCCACGAGAGGGCGAGCTGCGGGATCAGCGCCGAACCGTCGGGCGAGCGGCGCGCGAGCGTGTCGAAGATCTGCGCTTGGACGTTGGTATCGGTCGTGACCGAGGCTTTGAGCGGGTCGAGTGTGCTGACGTCGACGCCCTGCGTGATCGTCACGGTCGCCGGATCGGCGGCGCGTACGGGGGTACCGGAGACGGCCGGCGCGAGCATGGCGAAGGCGAGTGCGGCCAGGAGGGACCGGCGACGTGTCATAGCGTTCCTTGCGCGGTGGTCGGGACGGGGACGGTCGCGCTTCGCCTTCCGGTTGCAGGGGCCATCCCCGCGCCGCCGTAAGCGCGCACGATGAAGCGCGCCACCGCCCTCCTCTTCGGCGCCGTCCTGGCGCTCTCGGCGGCCGCGCCGCTGCGCGCGGCGGACACGACGGTCACCATCTCGCAAGGCGTCGACGCCGATACGCTCAACCCGCTGGCGACGACGATCACGCCGACGTTCAACGTCGTGCAGCACTTCTACGAGCGGCTCGCCGATTTCGGCGCACATCCCGGCGAGTACGAGCCGCGGCTGGCGGTTTCGTGGAAGCGGATCAATCCGACGACCGAGGAGTACACACTGCGCCGCGGCGTGACGTTCTCGAACGGGGACCCGTTCACCAGCGCCGACGTGCGGTTCACCGTCGACTGGATCAAGAACAAGGCGAACGCCTCGGAACAAACGCCGTACGTACGCGACATCGATCGCGTCGAAACGCCCGATCCGTACACGGTGCGCTTCAGCTCGAAGGTGCCCACCGCGATCCCGCCCGGGCTGCAGAACCCGCTGTTCATCGTCGACGCCAAGTACTACCAGGAAAAAGGGAACGCGTATGTCGCCGTGCACCCGGTCGGCACCGGCGCGTACGTTCTGCGCGAGTGGAAGCGCGACGACCAGCTCGTGATGGACGCCAATCCGAAGTGGTGGAACGGCCGCCCGAAGGTGGATCACGTCGTCTTCAAGCCGATCCCCGAAGCCGGCTCGCGCGTCGCGGCGCTGCGCACCGGTGCGACCGATCTGATCACCAACGTGCCGCCGCAGTACTACACCCAGATCGTCGGTGGCCAGAACACGAAGCTGGTGAGCACGCGGAGTGGGCGGCAGCTCTTCATGGCGTTCAATACGCTGCAGCCGGGACCGCAGCAGAACAAGCTCGTGCGACAGGCGATCAACTACGCCGTCGACGTCCCCGCGATCGTGAAGAACGTGCTGGGTGGGCGCGGCTACGAGCTCTCTTCACCAATACCGCCGAACTACTTCGGCTACGACCCGTCGGTGCCGGGTTACAAGCACGACCTCGCGAAAGCGAAGGCGCTGCTCGCCAAAGCCGGTTATCCCGACGGGAAGGGGATCTCGCTGACCGTGAACGCGCCGATCGGGCGCTACAACCGCGACCGCGAGGTCGCCGAGGCCGTCGCCGGCCAGCTCCAGGCGGTCGGCATTCAGGCGACCGTGAAAGCGCAAGAGTGGGTGACGTATTCGAACCTCGTCGGACGGCGCGGGCTCACGCCGCTTTACGAGCTGGGATGGAATCAGCCGTCGGCCGACGCCGACGGCGTCATCACGTCGCTGTTCACTACGAACGCGCCGCTCTCGTGCTACAGCAACCCCGAGATAGACCGGCTCGCCGACGAGGCCCGCGGTGAGCTCGATCCGGTGAAGCGCAAGGCGCTCTACAAACGGATCGCGACGATCCTGAACGACGACGCGGCGTGGATCGTGCTGTTCCAGTACGAAGACCTCTACGCGACCTCGAAGCGTCTGCATTGGCAGCCGCGCGGCGACGAGTTCATCCGCGCCTACGAAATGTCGGCCGGCTAGCGCTTGCCGCGATACTCGACATTCGGCGAGAGGAGCTGGCGAGAGGAGCTTAGGTACGTGGGTCGTATGGCCCCGCGCATGCGCGTAAAGGGTGTCGGCTTCATCATATTGAGCGTTCTTTTGCTCGTCCCGGCGGGGCCGGTTCCGGCCGCCGACAGCACGGTGACGATCTCGCAAGGGGTCGATGCGGACACGCTCAACCCGCTCGCGACCACGATCACGCCGACGTTCAACGTCGTCGGGCATCTCTACGAGCGGCTGGTGGACTTCGGCACGAGCGCCGGGCAGTACGATCCGAAGCTGGCCGTGTCGTGGAAGCGCATCAATCCGACGACCGAAGAGTACAAGCTGCGCCGCGGGGTGACGTTCTCGAACGGTGACCCGTTCACCAGCGCCGACGTGAAGTTCTCCGTCGAGTGGATCAAAGACAAGGTGAACGTGTCGGGCCAGACGCCGTACGTACGGAACATCGACCACGTCGATACGCCGGACCCTTACACCGTGCGGTTCGTTTCGACGGCGCCGACCGCGATCGAGCTTGGTTTCGCGCAGCCGATCTACATCGTCGACGCGAAATACTTTCGCGAGAAGGGAAACGCGTACGTCGCCGACCACCCGGTCGGGACCGGCCCATACGTGCTGCGTGAGTGGCACCGCGACGACCAACTCGTGATGGATGCCAACCCGAAGTGGTGGGGCGGGCATGTCGCGTTCGAGCATGCCGTGTTCAAGCCGATCCCGGAGGCGGGCGCGCGCGTCGCCGCGCTGCGCACCGGCGGCACCGATCTGATCACCAACGTCCCGTACCAGTATCAGATTCAGCTCACCGGCGGCCAGAACACGAAGCTCGTCAGCACGCGCAGCTACCGCCAGCTCTTCATCGCGTTCAACACCCTGCAGCCCGGCCCGCAGCAGAACAAGCTCGTGCGCCAGGCGATCAACTACGCGGTCGATGTTCCCGCGATCGTGAAGAACGTGCTCGGCGGGCGCGGCTTCGAGCTCACCTCGCCGATCCCGTCGAACTACGTCGGCTTCGACCCGAGCGTGCCGGCCTACAAGCACGACCTCGCCAAGGCGAAGGAGCTGCTGGCAAAGGCCGGCTACCCCGATGGAAAGGGGCTGACACTGACACTTAACGCGCCGACCGGGCGCTACAACCGCGACAAGGAGATCGCCGAAGCCGTCGCCGGTCAACTGCAGGCGGTCGGTATTCAGACGACCGTCAAACCGCAGGAATGGGTCGCGTACTATGCGCAGGTCGCGCGCCGCGCGGAGACGCCGCTGTACGAGCTCGGTTGGAACGTCGCGAACGCGGACGCCGACGGTGTGGTCTCGGCGCTATTCGTGTCGACGGCGCCGCTGTCGTGTTACAACAATCCCGAGATCGACCGCCTGGACCTGCTGGCCGCCCGTGAAATCGTTCCCGCGAAGCGCAAGGCGCTGTTCAAGCAGATCGCGACGATCCTGCACGAGGACGCTCCCTGGATCGTGCTGTTCCAATACGAAGACCTCTATGCCACCTCGAAGCGCGTGCGCTGGCAGCCGCGCGGCGACGAAGCGATCCGCGCGTACGAGATGACGCCGGGCTGATGTCGCCCTAACGTGCTCACGTACCTTGCGCGCCGCGCGCTCGGAGCGGTGTGGGCACTGATCGGCGTCACCAGCGTCGTGTTCATCATCCTTCACCTGACCGGTGATCCGACGAGCGTCATGATGCCGCCGGAAGCGACGAAGGCCGAGATGGACGCGTTTCGCCACGCGCAAGGTTTCGATCGTCCGCTCATCGTGCAGTTCGGGACGTTCGCGCTCGCCGCGGCACACGGCGACCTCGGCCTTTCGCTGCGCCACCAAGAGCCCGCGATGGGGCTCGCGCTCGAGCGTCTGCCCGCCACCGCTGTGCTCGGCGGCAGCGCGTTTCTCATCGTGCTGCTGGTCGGTGTTCCGGCCGGCATCCTCTCCGCGCTGAAGCCGCGAACGTGGATCGACTACACCGCGCGCGGCGTCGCACTGATCGGCCAGAGCGCGCCGACCTACTGGATCGGGTTGATGCTGATCCTGCTCTTCGCGGTGCGGCTCGGCTGGGCGCCGGCGAGCGGGATCGGCGACTGGCACAACGTCGTGCTCCCGGCGGCGACGCTGGGATTTTTCTCGACGGCGAAGCTCATGCGCTTGACGCGCGCCGCGATGCTGGAGATCCTCGGCGCGGATTACATGCGCACCGCGCGCGCGAAAGGGTTGACGGCGCTGCGGGTCTCGCTCGGTCACGGACTGCGCAACGCCTGGCTGCCGATCGTGACCCAGCTCGGCGTCGAACTCGGGGGATTGCTCTCGGGTGCGATCATCACCGAGACCGTGTTCGCATGGCCGGGCGTCGGGCGGTTGGCCGTGCAGGCGGTCTTCGAGCGTGACTTTCCGGTTGTGGAGGCGGTCGTGCTGATCGCGGCGACGCTCTTCGTGCTGCTGAACCTCGCGGTCGACCTGCTCTACGCGGTGATCGATCCGCGCATCCGGTACGCGTAATGGCGACCGCGCTTGCCGGCGTCGCACCGCCGCGTGACGACGAGTTTGCCGAAGCCAGCGTACACGTGGCCGCGCTGCGCCGGCTCGCGCGCGACCCGGCGGCGATCGTCGGCGGCGTCATCGTCGCGATTGTTGCGGTCTGCGCGATCTTCGCGCCGCTCATCACGCGCGTCGATCCGAACGCGCAGGATCTGACCGCGACGCTGACCCCGCCGATGTGGATCGCGGGCGGGAACCACGCGCACGTCCTCGGCACCGACAACCTCGGGCGCGACCTGCTAACGCGAATCATCTGGGGTTCCCGCGTCTCCGCGATCGTCGGCCTCTCGGTGGTGGCGATCGGCGGGACGATCGGCGTGACGGCCGGGCTGCTCGCCGGCTATCGCCGCGGCTGGGTCGACGCGGTCATCGCGCGCATCACCGACGTGCAGCTCGCGTTCCCGCTGGTGCTCCTCGCGGTCGCGATCGTCGCGGTCGTCGGTCCGGGCCTGTGGACGGTGATCGCGGCGATCGGGCTGACCTCGTGGGTGCAGTACGTCCGCGTCGTGCGCGCCGAGACGATGAGCCTGCGCGAGCGCGAGTTCGTCGCCGCGGCCGTAGCGGCGGGCGCGAGCTCGCCGCGCATTCTCGCGCGGCATCTGCTCCCGAACGTCATGTCAGCGGTGATCGTGCTCGGCACGTTCGAGATCGCGCGCGCGATCGTGTTCGAGTCCTCGCTCTCGTTCCTCGGTCTCGGCGTCCCGCCGACGACCCCGTCGTGGGGCGGGATGCTCTCCGACGGCCGCCAGTATCTCGACACCGCCTGGTGGACCGCGCTCTTCCCCGGCCTCGCGATCATGATCGCCGTGATGGGCGTGAACCTGCTCGGCGACGGCCTCCGAGACGCCCTCGACCCCGGCGGCGGCTAACTAGGGCGACGACGCCGGTTCCGGTGCCGGAGCGTCCGTCGGTGAGGGCACCGGCGACGGTGTCGCAGTCGGCATGAGCGGCGCCTGCCACACCGTGCCGTCGGCCAACTCGACCGTCGTGATCTCGACACGAATCGTGTCCGGCGTTCGCCGGTTCATGTCGGTGTCGTGGCAGTTCGCAACCTTGCTCCGCGAAAACATGTCCCGGCCGCTGCGCATCCCCTCGACCGTGCCGTTCGGGTCGAACGAGCCGCGGCGGTCGAACACGTCCCGCCCGAACGCGACCCCGTTCGCGTCGAGCTTGGTGAAGACGAAGACGACGCGCTTCGCCGCCTGCGGCGCGTGGTTGACGAAGCTGACGCACTCGCTGGAGACGGTCCCGGGGACGAGCGTCGCGTTCGTGATCTCGATCTGCGAGGCGGGCGCCGGAACGATCTTCATCGGTGGCGGGTCGCTCGCGGCCGCGACGTGCGTCAGGCCCAGTGCGAAAAGAACGGTGATCACTGTGGTGCGAGCGGTCATGATCCCGACAGCATCGAAGGCGCGCGGGCGGTAATTCTGCCGTCCGCGGCGGAATCAAACCCATGAGCAACGAATAGGTCACTGTACCATCGAAACCCAACGATGATCTGCACCATCAGAGGTCTGCAACGGGAGGCAGTGGCTCGTGGAAGTGCCGGAAGGCTGGTCGGCTCACGGCGAATCGAAAGTCGTCGCGCTGAAGCGCCCGTGTTCATGTGGTTACGCCGGTGAAGTGGTTGCGTATCCCAGAGTCCACGACAGTAACGGCAGCCGTAAGATTGCGACGCGCTGTCCGAAATGCCGTAGGTACTTCGAGCTTCGTATCGACAGTACGGCGAGGCTTTCGAGTGGTCGGCCGCGCGCTCCGCATCGCGCCGGCGCGGACCGGCTTGGGCGGCGCGAGACCATCAGCTCTTTGCGCGATACAACTGGTGCTGCGTCTATCATGAGGGTAGCGCCGAGGCCGTTCTTTTCAGGAGCCAGCAGATTGAGGCGATGCAGGTAGCTGCTCGCGCGTCGTCGATCGCGCCACGGCAGGAAGAGCTGTTTGCCAGCGCGGCGGAGATCGCTCGTCCGGTTCGGATCGAGCCGAATCTTTTCGGCCTTGTACCGGATCACGTCATCCCGAAGGCGGTACAAGAACTCCTCGAAAACCGATGGACACCACAGCAGCGCGAACTCATGGCGCGCGAGTGGGTCGTAGCGGCTTGTGGTCGGTGCAACGGCCAGCGAAATCAGGAACGCGAAAACATCCCGAAGCTCCTGTATATTTTCAGCCGCTTTGTCCTGCCGCACCGACCTGGCGACGATGTGGCGCGCTTGCGCGAAACGTTCCTCTTCGTCGAGGTTCTCGAGAGCATCGAAAGCTATCGGGTTGCGAACGGGATGGTCGATCCGCTTCGGCCTGCGCGTTTGCCGCGAAAAGCTGACAACGAGACGGCGTGAGGCTTCGCATCGTCGCGTGCGACGTCGTGCGCGATCAACTTGAGAACATCCTTCGTCGCGACTCGGGTACGCCGCGTGACGTTCGGAATCGCGGTGATGTGAGCCACGACATCGACGCTGTCCCGCCTTTCACGCACGGCTACCGCCACGCGATTTGCGTCGCCGTCGTCGATGTAGTGGCAGCCGTCGATCAAGAGCAACGTGAACATTTGCGTGGCCATTACCGTACACATCGGGCCGGAGACCGAACCCGCCTTTGTCGAGAACGTCCGACGACGTTGTGGATGATCGCTGCTCCGGATGGCATCCGGTTGTGGACAACCAGCCGCAGCCTGTGTAGGGTCCCCGCGCGAACGCCGTGGATAACCGTACCTGATATCCACTAGCACGAGGCGCCGGGACCCCTCCACAGATTTTGCTAGGCACACGGATATCACGCCGAGCTGAGCAGAGATCGAGGCCCGGTTGCCCTACACCGGAGCGTGGGGCTCGGCCAGCGAACCCTCTCGCGTGGACCCGTTGATCATCACGGTCGCGCCGGTCGGCGGCGAGGTCATGCCGGACCAGACGCCCTACCTGCCCGTCACGCCCGCGCAGCTCGGGGCGACGGCGCGCGCGATTCGCGAGGCCGGCGCGAGCATCGTGCACGTGCACTGCCGCAACGACGACGGGTCGAACACGCACGACGTCGAGCGCTTCCGCCAGGCGTACGCGGCGATCCGTGAAGCGAGCGATCTGATCGTCCAGTTCTCGACGGGCGGCGCGATCGGGATGACGCCGGCCGAGCGGGCCGCGCCGCTCGCGCTGCGACCGGAGATGGCAACGCTCACCTGCGGCTCCGTCAACTTCGGCGACGACATCTTCGAGAACAGCTTTCCGATCATGCGCGGGATCGCCGCGAAGATCGCCGAGCACGGCGTCGTTCCGGAGCTCGAGCTCTTCGATCTCGGCCACCTCTCCAACGCGAAGCGGCTCGCCGCCGAAGGCGCGATCCGCCTGCCGGCCCACGTCGACTTCGTGCTCGGCGTCCCCGGCGCGCTCGAGGCGTCGGTCGAGCACCTCGTCGACTGCGTCCGCGCGCTGCCGCCGGGCTGCACCTGGACGGTCGCCGGGATCGGCCGAATGCAGCTGACGCTCGCCGCGGTCGCGGTCGCGATGGGCGGGCACGTCCGGGTGGGCCTCGAGGACAACCTCTACTACAGCAAGGGCAGGCTGGCGACGAACGAGGAGCTGGTCGCCCGAATCGTGCGGATCGCCGAGGAGCTCGGCCGTCCGGTGGCGACCCCTGACGAGGCGCGGCGGATTCTCGGCATTCAAACCGGGGCCGCCGCCTGACCGTTCCATAGGAGACCGTGGCGCGCGGCCGGAACTGGCGTCGGTTCGTTCCCCGGGGAGGTCACTCTGCTCACGTACGCCGTCCGCCGCACTCTGCAGAACATTCCGCTGCTGCTGCTGGTCTCGGTCGTGCTCTTCTCGATCCTTCAGCAGGCGCCGGGCGGCCCGCTCACGCCGTACCTCCAGAACCCGCACATCACCGAGGCGGACATCGCGCGCCTCCGGCACAACCTCGGGCTCGATCAGCCGGTGTACGTGCAGTACTTCAAGTGGCTGTGGCAGGTGGTGAGGGGCGACTTCGGCTGGTCGATGTCCAACTCGGAGCCGGTCACCCAGGCGATCCTCGACCGCATGCCCGCGACGCTGGAACTGATGGGCTGCTCGTTCTTCGTCTCGATCGTCGTGGGCGTATCGTTCGGGATCGTCAGCGCCGTCCGCCAGTATTCGTGGCTGGACTACCTGATCACGACGTTCGCGTTCTTTGGGCAGTCGATGCCGGTGTTCTGGTTCGCGCTGATGCTGCAGCTCGCGTTCTCGGTCGTCGGGATCACCGCGTTCGGGTACCACCTCTCGCTGCCGTCGGCCGGGATCGCAAGCCTGGACAACTTCGACCTCGGGGACCGCTTGCAGCATCTCGTTTTGCCGACGATCGTGCTCTCGCTGGCCTTCATCGCGCAGTACAGCCGGTTCATGCGCAGCTCGATGCTGGAAGTGATCCGCACGGACTACATGCGGACGGCGGCCGCCAAGGGCGTCTCGCAGACCGCCGTCATCCTCAAGCACGGGCTGAAGAACGCATTGATCCCGCTGGTCACGATCATCGCGCTGACCCTGCCGGGCCTGGTGGCGGGTGCGGTCATCACCGAAACGATCTTCGCCTGGCCCGGGATGGGACGGCTTTTCATCAACGCGCTCGGCCAGTTCGACTTCGCGCTGCTGATGGGCTACCTGTTGCTGGTCTCGTTCCTCGTGATCTTCTGTAACCTGCTCGCCGATCTCTGTTACGCGTGGCTCGACCCGCGCGTGAAGTACACGTAACGTGGCAGCATCGGTTCCGCTCACCCCGGCCACGGCCACGACCGCCGACGACGTCGCTCCGTCGCGCAATACCGTCTGGCGGCGCTTCCGGCGCCACAAGGTCGCGCTCGTCGGCGGTGTGATCATCGTGCTGATGGGGCTGGTGGCAATCACCGCCAACCTGATCACGCCGGCCGACCCGAACTTCATCGACCAAGTCAACTGGCAGGGGTATCCGCTCGCTCCCGGCATCGCCGGGCACCTGCTCGGCACCGACGAGAACGGACGCGACCTGCTCGCGCGCCTCATCTTCGGCGCGCGCATCTCACTGACCGTCGCGCTGTTCGCGGTGATCATGGAGATCTCGATCGGTACGTTCCTGGGCGCGATCTCCGGCTACTACGGCGGCTGGATCGACTTCGTGATCATGCGCGCGACCGACGTCGTGCTCTCGATCCCGCTGCTGCCGCTGCTGCTCGTGATCACGGCGATCGTCGCCGGCACCTCGAACAAGGCGGCGCTCAACTTCGGCGTCATCGTCCTGATCATCGGCGGCCTCTCGTGGCCGGCGGTGGCCCGGCTCGTGCGCGCCTCGTTCCTCTCGCTGCGCGAACGCGAGTTCGCCGAGGCGGCGAAGGCGCTCGGCAATCGCGACGGGCGCATCATCTTCCGGCATCTGCTGCCGAACGCGATCGCGCCGATCATCGTGCAGGCGACGCTCGAGGTTGCGAACGTCATCATCCTGGAGTCGACGCTCTCGTTCCTCGGCTTCGGGATCCAGCCGCCGACGGCGTCATGGGGCAACATGCTCGCCAACGCGCAGTCGAACATCACGGTCGCACCGTGGGCGGCGATCTTCCCCGGCCTCTGCATCCTGATCACCGTGCTGGCGATCAACTACCTCGGCGACGGACTGCGCGACGCGCTCGACCCGAACACCTAGCCGCCGGGGCTGAACGTCACGCCGACGCCGTGCGGCGTCTCAGCAGGCGGATTGCCGCGTAGGTGATCCCCGCGAGCGCGAGCGGGATGGGGGCGTAGGCGACGCACCAGGCGATCGTGGTGAGCAGGCTGATGACCGTATCGGTCAGCGCGTTGAGGCCGCTGTGCCAGGCGCCGTCGATGCGCGCGGTCGGGCCCGGCTTGGCGGGCGTCAGGTTCGGGCGGTCTTCCGCCATTTGGATGCTGATCGTGCTCGTCGCGACGCGGTGGACGTCGTTCTTGTGCTGCGCTTCGAGCTGTTCGATCTGACCGCGGACCTCGCTCAGGTTCTCCTGGACCGTGAGGATGTCGGTGACCTTTCCGCCCTTGTCCATCAGCGTGCGCAGGTCGATCTCTTCGCGGCGCAGGTTGCGCAGCCGCGCTTCTTCGTCGACGATCGTGGCATCGACGTCTTCAGCTTCAATCGCCCGGTTCTGCACGGTGCCCGCGGTGCCGATCCGGTCGAGCGTGCTTTCGAGCCGGTCGGCTGGGACTTCCACGTCCAGCTTCGCATCGTGAACGGCGTCGGCGGTGCGCGGGTTCGAGTCCGCCAGCGAGACGATCTCGCCGCCCGCGCCGCGCACGATGGACTGCACTGCTTTCAGCGAAGCTTCGACGTCGCGGACGAGCAGGTCGATGTGCGCTTTCTTCGCGAGCCGGTGCTGCTTCGCGGCGGTCGTCTCGGATTTGGGCGCGTCGTGCGATCCCGGGGGCACCGCGGCGCCGACCGGGTTGTTTGCGCTCTTGTCGATGTGGATCTGGTGCATTTGCCCCGCGC
This sequence comes from Vulcanimicrobiota bacterium, assembly GCA_003168375.1. Lineage (GTDB taxonomy): Bacteria > Vulcanimicrobiota > Vulcanimicrobiia > Vulcanimicrobiales > Vulcanimicrobiaceae > Vulcanimicrobium > Vulcanimicrobium winogradskyi. The sequence continues at coordinate 121,819 of PMSI01000005.1, read as the reverse complement.
GGAACACGGTCGTACTCGCGACCTGATCCGACGCGGCGCTGCCGTTCGTGGTGCGGGTGAGATCCGCTTCGTGCGCGTGGTACGCGGCGACCGCGGCTGCGCCGAAGCCGACGACGAGCGCCGCCGCGGTGGCGTACCGCGCCGGGCCGCCCCACCATTCGGTGCGCAGTTTGGTCACCGCGACTGGGGGCACCGCCGCGGAGATGCGGGCGAGGGCGTCGTCGAGAATGCGGGCCGGCAGCGGGCCGGCCGTCGCGGCGTGCGCCTTCAGCGATGCGCCGAGCCCTTCGAGCTCGCGCAGTTCCGCCGAACATTCCGCACAGGTCGCGAGCTCGGTTTCGACGCGGACGCGTTCGGCGGCGTCGAGCGTGCCGTTGGCGTAGAACGGGAGCAGTTCTGCGATATCGTGCTTGGTCATCCGCGATGCTCCGCTGTGGCGAGCGCGTCGCGCAGCCGCTGCTTCGCGTAGAACGCGCGCGTCTTCACGGTGGCGACCGGGCAGTTGACGATCTCGGCGATGTCCTTCTGGGAGAACCCTTCGACATAGGTGAGCTCGAGGACCGCGCGATGGTCGGCGCTCAGCGCGGCCAGCGCCTCGTCGAGCCGCTGCCGGTCGTCGGCGCGAAGGGCGGCTTCTTCGGGGCCGATCGCGTCGCTCGCCGCGCCGAGCAGGTCGTCGAGCGGAACGAGCGTCGCCCGCCGCTTGCGCAGCGCGTCGATCGCCTTGTGATGCGCGATGCCGAACACCCACGTTCGTGCGCGCGACCGGCCGCCGTATTTTCCGGCGCTCCGCCAAACCTCGACCATCACGTCGCTCGTCAACTCCTCAGCCAGACCGTCGTCGCGCACGAGATCCCGGACGAACCGGTGGACCGCCGGCCCGTGCGCGCGGAAGAACGTCTCGAACGCGACCCGGTCGCGTGCGGCGATCCGCTCCAGCAGGGTCCGATCGTCGGGATCGTTCATCGCCCTTCCATACCGCTGCGTCGAGGAAAGGCGGTCCGAGGTTCAGGCGTCGTTCTGCGGGGTGAACTCGAGTGCCAGCGAGTTCATGCAGTAGCGCTGTCCGGTCGGCGCCGGGCCATCGTCGAAGACGTGGCCGAGGTGCGAGCCGCAGTGCGCGCAGCGCGCTTCGGTCCGCGCCATCCCGTGCGAGCGGTCCTCGACCAGCTCGACGTTGGCCCGGTCCCCGGGAGCCCAGAAGCTCGGCCAGCCGCTCCCGCTCTCGAACTTCGTCGCCGAGGAGAACAGCGCGTTGCCGCACGCGGCGCAGGTATACGTCCCGTCGGCATGGTTGTGGTAGAGTTCGCCGCTGAAGGCGGGTTCCGTCGCGCTCCGGCGCAGCACGGCGTAGCGGTCCGGGGACAGCTCCGCGCGCCACTCGGCGTCGGTCTTCTCGATCTTGTTCACGATCCTTAGAACCCATGCCGGGCGCCGACGGAGGCAAGCGCCTCCACCGACCGGCAGGTGCGCGCGAGGCGGAGCGTCTATGGGGGTCGCACGGATGACGCAGAGCATCTTCACCTTCATCACCAAGGTCGATCCGGCGCGCTTGAGCGAGCTCGAAGCGTACCTCGCGCAGGTTCGCAAGAACGTCCCTCGGGATCCTGATCTGCCGTTCGCGTCGCTGCCGATGCTGCATTTCGCCAGTTTCGTGATTTTCTACGACGACGAGTTCGGTCCGTATCTCGTGTTCGAGAACAATGTCGACGGCACGCCGCAGGGATACCTCGAGTCGCTGCTCGACGCCGCCCTGCCGGCGCTCCACCGCATCTACGGCACGTGCCGCGACTACGACGGCGACGGACCGGCCGACCGAGCGCGGCTGCGTGCCTTGCTGTTGGCCAATATGGTGCTGCCGGACGCGGGCTACATCGGCAACGTCGGACGCAGCGTGCGGCGCATCAAGGACGAGAGCGCGCTGCGCACCGAGCTCGAGACGCATCTCGACACGCTGGTGAGCGCCGGCGCGCCGACCTCCGCCGGCGAGATCTTCGCCCGGCTGCGCGCGTTCGCGCGCGACCGGTGCGGTTGGGCGTTCGCGGCCGAGCGTCGCATCGGCCGGATCGAGCTCGCGACACGCTGGTTCGCCCTCATTGCGCCGGCGGTGCTCGCGTTCGTGCTCTGGCCGCTCGTCGGTCCGTTGCTGCTCGTGTTTGCGATCGTTTTGCGGGTGCACGAAGTGACCGGGCGGATCGAGATCTCGCCGCCCGATCCCAAACAGATCGCCGCGCTGGCGGCGAACGAGGACCAGATCGTGCAGAACCACATGGCGAGCCTGTGCTATCTCAAGCCGGGCAGGTTCCGTCTCTGCACCCTGCGGTTCGTGCTGTTTCTGACCAAGCTCGTCGCGCGCGTCTCGGTCTCCGGCAAGCTGATCGGGCTCAACAGCCTGCACTTCGCGCACTGGGTCATCATCGACGACGGCCGCCGGCTCCTCTTCATGACGAACTACGACGGCAGCTGGGAGAACTATCTCGACGACTTCATCGACAAGGCGGCGATCGGCCTGACCGCGATCTGGAGCAACACGCTCAACTTTCCGCGCACCGCGTTTCTGGTGCTCGGCGGTGCGCGCGACGAGCGCAAGTTCAAAGCGATCGCGCGCAAGACCCAAGCCTTCACCAACGTCGGCTACAGTGCGTATCCGATGCTGACCGTCCCGGCGATAGAAAACAACAGCGCGATCCGCGACGGCCTCGCGAAACCGCCGGCCGGCGGTGCTCTCTCAGCTTGGCTACAGCGATTGTGATCCGAGCGCATCATGGCTGACCTCCTCGAGCGTGCGGACATCCAAGGGATCATCTTGAGCGGGTACGTGCATTTGCCGTGGTCGGCGTTCATGCTGCTGACCATCGACCCGGCGCACGCCGGCGGCGCGCGCCGTTGGCTGGGCGCGATCGCCGATGCGATCACTACCGCCGAAGGCAAGGAAGACGCCTCGTCGGTCAACCTCGCGCTCACCGCGACTGGGCTCGCGAACCTGGGCCTGGACCGGACGGCCCTCGACTCCTTCGCGATCCCGTTCACCGACGGGATGAACTCGCCGCTGCGCTCGCGCATCCTCGGCGACGCGACCGGCGACACGGGGCCGGAACAATGGCGCTGGGGCGGCCCGCACAATCCTGTCGACGTGCTGCTGATGCTGTACGCCGATTCCGACCGGAACCGCGACGCGCTGGTCGCGCGGATACGCGCGGAGATCGCCGCCTCGGGCGCACTGGCGGAATGCGCGCTCCTCGATGCGGGGCTCTATCCCGACCGCAACGAGCACTTCGGGTTTGCCGACGGCGTCGGCCAGCCCGCGATCGACGGGACCGGCCACGCCAAGCGCGCGCACGCCGCGAACGTCGTCAACCCGGGTGAGTTCCTGTTCGGCTACGAGAACGAATACGGTTACGCGGCCGAAGCGCCGGCGCTCGGGCCGAAACGGGACCTCGGCAAGAACGGCAGCTATCTCGTGTTCCGCCATACGACGCAGGACGTCGCCGGCTTCTGGCAATTCCTCGACCGGCAGTCGCGCACGCCCGACGGGCGCGAAGATCCCGTGGCGCGCGAGCGGCTCGGCGCGAAGTTCGTCGGCCGCTGGAAAAGCGGTGCGCCGCTGGCGCTCGCGCCGGACGCCGACGATCCGAACCTCGGCGCGACCGATGCGTTCGGCTATGCCGAGAACGACGCGCACGGCTTCGGCTGCCCGCTGGGCGCGCACGCTCGCCGCGCCAATCCGCGCGATGCGTTGCTGACCGACAAGCCGGCGGAGTCGCTCAAGCGCACGGCGCGCCACCGCATCATGCGGCGCGGGCGTTCCTACGGTCCGCGCATCGCCGACCCGCTGGTTCCCGACGGCCAGGAGCGCGGGCTGCACTTCATGTGCTTGTGCGCGAACATCGCGCGGCAATTCGAGTTCGTCCAGCAGACGTGGATCAACAACCCGGTCTTCGGCGAGCTCGGCGTCGAGGTCGACCCGCTCGTCGGCGCGCAATCGGATGCGGCCGTCATGACCCTCCAGCAGACGCCGGTGAGACGGCGGATCACCGGCGTGCCGAGCTTCGTGCGCCTGGTCGGCGGCGCGTACTTTTTCGTCCCCGGGGTCAGCGCGCTTCGCTGGCTGGCGACCCTCGGCTGACACGCCGGCCCGCGGCCGCGCAGCCCCGCAGCGACCATCCGGCGAGAAATCGGCACGCCACTCGGCGTCGGTCTTCTCGATCTTGTTCATGGCTCGGATAAGGTTCGCTGGTCGGGGTGTCCCTCATCGGACGTCAGCAACGTGGGCGGCGAGATATAGCCGCTCTTCTCGCGAACGCCGGACGGGCGCCACGTGCGCTGGTCGATATCGAGCGAGAGACTGTAGACGGCGCGACGCGCCACGCCGCTGGCGAGATTCGTGAAGGCGACGAGCAGCCCGACCCGGCCGTCCCATTCCCAAGCGACCACGTCGGAGATCCGGGCGGCATCGCCCGGGCGGAGCTCCAGTTCCACCGCGGGAGCCCCGTGATGCATGATTGTCCCATCGTCGTCGATGATGCTGAACGACGCACTGCTCGCCGCGACCCGGAACGCGTACCGCGTGACGTTGACGCAGTACACCTCGGTGTCGACCGCACCGGCGTCGGTCCCCGGCGTGCGGATGTTCAGAATGATCGGCAACTCGGCGCTCATACGATTGCGGTCCCGTGAATGTCGAGCATGCGCGTCAAGCGCGCTTTGACGGCGGGCCACTCGTCGGGCGTCAGGCTGTACATTACCGTATCGCGCACCGTGCCGTCGCGCCGGAGTGCCTGGCTGCGCAGCACGCCGTCCTTGCGCGCGCCAAGCCGCTCGATCGCCCGCTGACTCGCCAGGTTCTCGTTGTCGGTCCGCCAGCCCACGAGCTTTGCACCGAGCGTCTCGAAGGCGTGTGTCATGAGCAGCAGCTTGCAGCTCGTATTGACGTGCGTCCGTTGGCGGCTCTTGCTGTACCACGTGTAGCCGATCTCAAGACGTTCCACCTCGGGCATGATGTCGTGATAGCGCGTGCTGCCGATGATTCGGCCGCCGGGGAGGTCGCGGACGACGAAGGGCAGCATGTGGCCGTCCGTGTAGCCCTGGAGCGCCGCGGCGATGTAGGCGGCCGTCTCGGAGGGCGCCGGGACCGAGGTGACGCGCAGGGTCCACAGCTCACCGTCGCGCGCTGCCGCGCGCAGACCCTGCTCGTGATCGGGAGTCATCGGCTCTAGCAGCACGCGCGGCGTCTCGAGCGTGCAGGGCTGCGGTGCGAGCATCCCGGCGGGTTACGCGCAGTTGGCGCAGCGGCCGGTGAAGGTGACGGTCTCGCGCTCGATCGCGACGCCGTGCCGCTGCGCAAGCGCGCGAATCGTTCCGGCGGGAACGGCGAAGTCGAGGTCGGCGATCGACCCGCACACCGAGCAGCGGAAGTGCGCGTGCGGGCTCGCGGCAGGTTCGTAGACCGCCGACGCTTCGCCCGCCACGTCGATCTTCATCACAGCCCCCGCCTCGTGCAGCCGGATCAGCGCCCGATGGACCGTGGCGAAGCCGATCCGGGGCTGCAGCGCGCGCGCCCGCGACCACACCTCCTGGGCGGTGAGATGGCTTCCCGGCCCGGCCTGCTCGACGACGTCGAGGACGGTCCGGTAGTTCGGCGGGAGTCCCTTCGACGGGCTCGCCGCGGCCTCGGCGGCAGAAGCTGTTGACACGGGGTTTCCGATGGGGTAGCCTCCGTAGTCGGAAGTGAAATCGGTTCTCAGTCTCAGTTATACGCGAGAACCGGCTCCCATAGCAAGTATCGGAGGTTTGTCCCTGTGTTAGCGAAGGTCGGTCAGCCCGCCCCGTCGTTCACCCTCGAGTCGACGAAGGACGCGAAGACCCCCAAGGAACTCGGCAAGAAGATCAGCTTGTCGGACTACCGCGGCAAGTGGCTGATCTTTTTCTTCTATCCGCTCGACTTCACGTTCGTCTGCCCTACCGAGATCACGGCACTCTCCGACCGCTACGACGAGCTCAAGGATCTCGACGCCGACGTCCTGGGCGCATCGACCGACAGCGTGCACTCGCATTTCGCCTGGCTGAACACGCCGCGCGAGAAGAACGGGATCGCCGGTACGCGGTACCCGCTGGTCGCCGACTACACCAAGGAAGTCGCGCGCGCGTACGGCGTTCTCAACGAGCAGACCGGCACCGCCCAGCGCGGGCTCTTCATCATCGATCCCGACGGCGTGCTGAAGTACGCGGTCGTCACCGACGACAACGTCGGCCGTTCGGTCGACGAGACGATCCGGATCCTCGAAGCGCTCCAGACCGGCGGCCTATGCCCCGCTGAGTGGAAGCCCGGCGCGGAGCTCCTGGTCAAGCCCTAAGATGCCGCTGCGAACCGGAAGCCCGCTCCCCGACCTGAGCGGCGTTTCCACCTGGATCAACGGCGAGCCGAAGGCCGAGGAGCTGGCGGGCAAGCCGCTCCTCGTCCACTTCTGGTCGATCACGTGCTACATCTGCCACAACGTCGCCGAAGAGGTCGCGCGCTGGCAGGCCGAGTACGGCCCGCGCGGCCTCGCGGTGATCGGCATCCATCAGCCGCGCAGCGCCGAGGAGCTCGACGTCGCGAAGGTCAGCGAAGACGCGCGCGGACCGATGGCGATCCACTGGCCCTGCGCGATCGACAACGATCACACCCTCGTGGGCCGTTTCGAGAACCAGTTCGTCCCGGCGTACTACGTCTTCGACCGCGACCACAAACTGGTTCACCGGCAGGCCGGCGACCGCGGTTTCGAGCGCCTCCACGACAAGATCGGCGCGCTCCTCGGCGACAAGGTGGCCGCCTCGTAACTCGCCTCTTGCGTGGGCCGCTCGGATGGCCTACACTCTCGTGGTTGTCCCCGTCGGCCCAGGCCGCCGGGGAGCAACCCCGTGCGCGAGTGGCGGAATTGGTAGACGCACTAGCTTGAGGGGTTAGCGCCTGTAAGGGCGTGCTGGTTCAAATCCAGTCTCGCGCACCACACCCTCTCGGCGGCCGCCGCTCTTGCTGGCGGCTTCTTTTGTGCGTTGGGGCTTGGCGGGGGCGGGCGACGGCACCGCAGCGGGGACGCTCCCGGCGCGCATCCTGCGCTCTGGTCGCTCCGTTCTCCGGCGCTCTCGGCCTTCCGGGCCTTCGCGCCTTCGAAAGGCCCCGCCGTGGTGCCGTCGCCCGCCCCCGCCGCCTGGCAGGACGGGTGCCGGCGTGGGTCCGCGGGGCCTTGTTCCAACTTTGAATGGCCATCAACGGTGAAATTAGGAGGTCGGGCGAAACTTGGGGCTGTTCCGGCTCGTAGTTTCGGGCGACCGGCGAGAGGACGGTCCTCATTTTATGTGGTTGACGAGGTTTTCGATCCAGCGCCCGATCATCACGGCCATGCTCTTCATCGCGCTGGCGGTGTTCGGGCTCATTTCGTATCAGAAGCTCGGCCGCAGCCTCAACCCGAACGTGACCTTCCCGATCATCATTGTGGTTGCTTCGTACCCCGGCGCTTCGCCCGAAGAGATGGAACGGCTCGTCATCAAGCCGATCGAGGATCAGCTGGACGGCATCGATCATCTGGACCGCGTGACGGCAACGGCGCAGGAAGGCCGCGCGGTGCTCGGCGTCCAGTTCAAGCTGGACACGAACCTGGACTTCGCGGCGATCGACGTCCAGCGCCGGGTCGACACCGCGCGCGTGTTCATGCCGACCGACTTGGACCCGCCGATCGTCGACAAGAGCGCCGGCGATCAGCAGGCCCCGATCCTCGAGCTCGCGCTGAGTTCGCAGACGCTCTCAGGGACGGCGCTCTCCGATCTCGTCGATCAGCGCATCGTTCCCGACATCAAGCACATCCCGGACGTGCAGGGCGTCGACGCGCGCGGTGAGGTGAAGCGCGAGTTCCACGTCAACCCCGATCCGCAGCGCCTGATCGGCACCGGTGCCACCCTCCCTGACATCTTCAACGCGGTCGCCGTCACCAACCAGAACCTGCCCGGCGGCCGGCTGGACTCGCCAGCGCAGGAAACCGATGTCTCGATCCGTTCGAGCATCTACGGACCCGAAGATTTGCTGAGCGTACCGGTCGCGCCGCCGGGCGGCGCCGTGCGGGGACTGACGATCGGAAACCTCGCGACCGCCGACGACGGGCATGTCGAGCAGCGCATCGTCTCCAAGTACAACGGCGCGCCGACCGTAATCCTCGATATCAACCGCGTCATCACGGCCGACGAGATCAACTCGACCGCGGTCGCGCGCGCGCAACTCCTCGATATCGCCCAGAAGTACCCGGCGGTCAAGTTCGAAGAGATCGAAGCTCCCTCCGAGTACACGCAGGCCTCGCTGACCGGCGTCCTCCAGAGCCTCGCCGAAGGGATCTTGCTGACGGCGGTCGTGCTGATGTTCTTTCTGCACGCCTGGCGGAACGCGCTGGTCGTGATGATCGCGATCCCGTCGTCGCTGCTCGCGACGTTTATCGTCATGCGGATGCTGAACTTCACGCTCGACATCGTCTCGCTGATGGGTCTCTCGCTGATCATCGGGATCCTGGTCGACGACTCGATCGTCGTGCTCGAGAACATCACGCGGCACCGCGATCTGGGTCAGCGGCCATTCGACGCGGCGATCACCGGGCGCAGCGAGATCGGCGGCGCTGCCGTGGCGATCACGCTGGTCGACGTCGTGGTCTTTCTTCCGATCGCCTTCCTGAGCGGGATCGTCGGCAAGTTCATGATCGAGTTCGGCATCGTCGTGGTCGTCGCGACGCTCGTCTCGCTGCTGGTTTCGTTCACGCTGACGCCGATGCTCGCGGCGCGCTGGTCGGTACGTCGCCGCTCGGCTGAGCCGCCGCGCGCCCTGGCCTGGTTTCAGTACGGGTTCGAACGGTTCACGGCGTGGTATCGCGACGTCGGCCTGGCCTACGTGATCCGCCACCGCTGGCTCACCATCGTGGTGTGCGTGCTGCTGGTCGTAAACGCGATCGTGCTCCCGGCTGGAACCTCGGGGATGATGGTGGCGCTCGCCGTCGACGGTTTCGCGCTCGCGGTGACGCTGCTCTGGCTGCCGCTCTCGCGGTTGGTGTACGCGATCGGGCGGCACGTTCCGGACGCGAACGGTCCGCGCCTGAAGAAGTGGGGCCTCATCGGCGCGGGGACCGGCCTCGTGACGGCGATCGTCGGAGCCGGCTTGGCGATGGGCAAAATGCCGGCCGGCGGCGCGGTCGCCGCGGTGGGCGGCGGCCTTCTCGTGCTCGCGCTCCTCACCGTCGCGATCACGCATCTCATGGTCGATCGGCCGCGCGTCAGCACCAAGAGCAGTCTCGGCTTGTCGGCGGTGATCATCGGCGTGGCCGGCTGCGTCGCGCTGCTCTTGGTGACGCAGCGGGGGATCGAGTCGGAGTTCATTCCGCCGAGCGAGAGCGGCTCGATCTACATGACGCTGAGCTTCCCGACCGGGACGCCGCTGACGAAGACGCAAGCCGCCGCGGATCTCCTCGAATCGAAGATCATCGCCGTCGACGGCGTGCAAAAAGTCATCACGACGACCGGCACGAAACCGTCGGGCTTCGGCTCGACGATCGGCGGCAATTATGCGCGCATGTACGCCGGACTCGACAAGGCTCGGCGCGGCGAGACGAACCGTGCCGTGCGCGACCTTCGGAAGCTGGGCACGTTCGTACCGGGCGCGGACTTCACCGTCGCGGGCCAAGGTGGCGGCGGCGGCGGCGGGAGCCCGATCTTCTACACGTTGTCGGGCCCCGAAGACGTGATCCAGGGCGCCGCCGAAAAGCTGGCCAAGTTCATTCGCCAAGTCCCCGGAACGGTGAACGTGCAAACCGGCGCCGAAACCGAGGCGGACCGCCTCAACATCACGATCGATCGCGGCAAGTGCGGCGTCCTCGGGGTCGACCCCGGTGCGGCCGCGACCGCCGCGCGAATCGCGATCGGCGGCGCGGTCGCGACGCGGGTGCGGACGGTCAGCGGCTTGGTGGACGTGCGCGTGCAGCTCCCGCTGAAGTACCGCAACCACTTCGCCGACGTGCAGAACATCAAGGTGCGCGCCTACGACGGCTCGACGTACCGCCTCGCCGACGTCGCGTCGTTCAGCTTCGCGAAGGCTCCGGCGAAGATCGAACGCCTCGACAAGCAGCGCGTCGTGCGTGTCCTGGCCGGCATCGATCCAGGCGTGACGACCCTGGGTCCGGTGGTCGGCAAGATCAACCAAGCCGTCGCGACGCCGGGCTTTTTCCCCAGCGGCGTCTCCCTGCGCGCCTCGGGCGACTCCCAGTTCTTCGAAGAGACGATGTCGAGCATGGCGTTCGCGCTGCTGACCTCGTTCACGCTGGTCTACGTGCTGATGGTGATCTTGTACGGCTCGTTCTTCACGCCGGCGGTCATCATGCTCTCGGTGCCGGTCGCGATCGTCGGCGCGCTGTTCGGGCTCGCCGCGACGCACCAGACGCTCAACCTGTTCTCGATGATCGGGATCATCATGCTCTTCGGGCTGGTCGCGAAGAACGGCATCTTGCTGGTCGACTATGCCAACACCATGCGAAAGAGAGGTATGCGTGCCGTGGAGGCGATGCGCGCTGCCGCCGGCACGCGGCTGCGCCCGATCGTCATGACGACGGCCGCGATGGTGTTCGGCATGCTGCCGCTCTCGCTCGGGCTGGCGGAAGGGGCGGAGTTCAGGCGCTCGATGGGCACCGTGCTGATCGGCGGCCTGCTGAGCTCGCTGATCCTCACCCTCTTCCTCGTCCCGGTCGTATACAGCTGGGTCGTCGGTTGGCTGGAAGTGAACGCCGACCGGCGCGCGCTGCGAAGCGAGCACGAGGACGACGAGTTCACGCCAGAGCGTATTCCGGCCGGTGCGATGGGCGACTGAGCGCTCGGCGATCGCGCGGAGCGCGAATTCAAACGATTGTCGTCGTGGTGTCGTGGTAACGAAGCGACCAACCTGAGAATCGCCCAGAACGGGTATGAGGACTCTTGGCAACAATGCTTGCGGAGGTCCTCGTACTCGATGCCATCATCACAAACCACGCGCAATCTGTCCGCGATCAGTGCAACGGCTCTGCTGACGACGCTGCTCGCGGTCCCCGCTTTCGCGGCCGGTCCCGTCACCGTCCAGCTGAACGGCAGCACCCTCAACTTGAACCCGGCGCCGACCGAGCGCGCGGGGCGCGTCTTCGTGCCGCTGCGCGGCGTGTTCGAAAACCTCGGCGCGTCGGTCGTCTACGCCGGCGGCGTGATCAACGCGACCGGCCGTGGGCATACCGTCTCGCTGCACATCGGTTCGCAGCAAGCGACGGTCGACGGACAGCAGCAGACCCTCGACGTTGCGCCGTTCATCATCGGCGCGTCGACGTACGTCCCGCTGCGCTTCGTCTCGCAAGCGCTCGGCGCGACCGTGAACTACGACGGCGCGAACAACATCGTCGCGATCTCGGCGAGCGGCGCGACGGCCGTGGCGCCGTCGAACCAGACGATCACACCGGCACCCAATGCCAACGGGCAAAGCGGTGCGATCACCCTTGCAAGCGTCCTGCCCGGGCGCGGCGCGGCGGTGAGCTCGCGGCGTCCGACGATCGAAGCGGCGTTCGCCGGCGGCACTGCGGACCCGAGTTCGATTCGGGTCTCGCTCGACCAGCTCGACGTCACCAACGACTCGACGCGCTCGCCGCGCGGGTTCTCGTACGCTCCGCGCTCGCCGCTGCAGGCCGGAGAGCACACGGTCCAAGTGCGCGGCACCGACACGAACGGCGGCACGTTCAGCCGCGGCTGGCGCTTCACGTCCGGCACGTCGACGGTCAGCGCAGGGCAGATCACCAACGTTCGCCCCTCCGACGGAGGTATGGTCCCGAACCAGTTCGTCGTCTCCGGTCGCGCGGCGCCCGGGGCTCGCGTGACGATCCAGGTCGGCGCTGCGACCGGCGGCCAGAACACGATCGGCGGCCTTATCGGGGCGATCCTCGGCGGTGCCGGCGGCAACCAGGGGAGCACCGCCAGCTTTACCGTGACGGCGAACGGTAACGGTGCTTTTAGCCAGCAGGTGAACATCGCGGCGCCGTCCGGCACTCAGCTCGCCATCGTGATCACCGCGACGGACCTGCAGACCGGCGCGACCGCGAACCCGGTCCAGGAGCGGGTCACCATCCAGTAAGGCGGCAGCGGAGCAGGGCGCGGCGCATCCGGCGTCTCACGGATTGCCCGTGCCCCGTTCCGACGCGCCGCGAATCGGTCGGGTCGCCCTCGTAACGGGGGCGGCCGCCGGCCTTGGCAAGGGGATCGCGCTGCGGCTCGCCGAGCGGGGTGACCGGGTCGCGTTCACCTATCGGCCCGGCGGGACGCCGCCGGACGCAACCCTCGCCTTGGTGGGGTCGCACGATCCCGACGTGCTGGCGATACCCGCCGATCTCGGCTGCTTCGACGCCGCGGCTGAGGCTGTCCGCGCGGTGGAAGCCGCCCGCGGTCCGGTCGACATCCTCGTCCACGCGGTCGGTCCGATCGTCGTGAAGCCCTTCGGGCGCTGCACGCCCGACGACTACCGTGCGATGGTCGAGGCCAATCTGGGCTCGGCGGTCGCCCTCGCGTTCGCGCTGCTGCCGGGGATGCGGGAGCGGCGTTACGGCCGGCTCGTCTACTTCGGGATGAACGGTTCGTCGGTGACGCAGCCCGCCCGCGGGATGGCGCTCTACGGCGCGGCCAAAGCCGGCGTGGTAGCGTTCGCGCGCACGCTCGCGCTCGAAGAAGCAGCGCACGGCATCTCGGTCAACGTGATCGAGCCCGGCGATATCCGCGACAAGGACGCCGGCCGGGCGGCGGCCCGTTCGCAGGCGGCGAACAACCCGACCGGCCACGCGGGCTCATGGGAAGACGTCGCGGCTGCGGTGCTCTTCGCGTCGGCGGAAGAGAACGGGTTCTTGAACGGAATGGTGCTCGGTGTGAACGGCGGATTGACGGGGCCGCACGAGTGAAGTATGCGACCTGGTTCATCGTCGCGTTCGTCACCTTGTTGCGCGGATTCGCGGCGTGGAAGCTGCCGCTGACCGGCGACGAAGCCTACTACTGGGAGTGGGCGAAGCACCTCGCCCTCGGCTATGCCGACCATCCTCCGATGGTCGCCTACCTGATCTTCCCGCTCGACTGGGTGACGGCCAACCCGCTCTTCGTGCGGCTCGGTTTCCTGGCGTGCGGTGTCGTCGCGACGCTGGCCGCCGCGGGCGCGGCGAAGCGGATCACCGGCGACGAGCGCGCGGGGATGGTGACGGCGCTCGCGATGACGCTCGCGCCGATGCTCTCGGTCGGCTTCGTGCTCGCAACGCCGGACGGACCGCTGATGGCCGGCTGGGCGCTGAGCCTGTATCTCACCGTCCGCGCCTCGCAGACGCATGCGCGGCGCGACTTCGTGCTGCTCGGACTCGCGATCGGCTTCGCGCTGCTCTCGAAGATGTTCGCCTGGGCGCTGGTCGCCGGCATCGTCGCGTGGTCGCTGGCACCCGAGCGGCGCCGGCTGTGGCGCGAGGGCCTGGCGACCTCGTTCGCGATCGCTGCGGTGCTCTACACCCCGTTTCTCGTGTGGAACGCCGAGCATCACTGGATCAGCTTCCGGTTTGCGCTCGCGCAGCGGCATGTGGCGAATCCGCGTTGGTATCGACCGCTGTTGTACCTGCTCGCCAATGCCGGTGCGTATTCGCCGGGCCTTTGGATCGCGGCGATGCTCGTGCTGATCCGGCCGCGCAACGCGCTGATCGCCTGGACCGCGGCCCCGCTCAGCATCGTCCTCATCCTGCTGAATCTGCACGAGCCGATCGAGCTGCACTGGTTCTTCGGTCCGTACGTCTCGCTGGCCGTCGGAATCGGCGTCGCGTTCGAGTCGCTCTCGAATCGCGCGCGCGTGCTGTGGGCGACCGCGGGTGCCGTACCGGCTGCGGTCCTCATCCCGTTCCTGTTTCTCGCCGCCGCGTTCCCCGGCCAGCTGTACTCCGCGTTTCGCGCGACCGGTTCTACGCTGCGGAACAGCGGGCCGCTCGAGATCTTCACGTACTGGCCGCTGGCGCAGGACGTCCGGCGGATGGCGACCGCCAACGAAGCGGTCGTGGTGACCGACGGCTACGGTTTTTCGTCGCAGATGGACTTCGAAGCGGGGATTCCGCCCGTCGTCATCGGCTACGCGAATCAAGGCCAAGAAGCGCGGCACTGGTACGACGCGGCGATGAAGCCCAAACGCATCCTCTTCGTCGACAAGGAAGCGCTCGTGGCGATCCCCGGGCAGCCGAAAACGTTTCCGGGACGGCCCGATTTTGCGCGGCGGCTCAGCATGGCATGCGGATCGGTGAAGCCCGGGCCGAGTCTCGAGTATTCGTACACCGATCCGACCGGGCACACGGTCCCCGCGCGCACGTACTTCCTGACCTGGTGCGAGGAGCCGCGCCCGAACGCGATCCGCATCTTGCGCTGGGACGACTCGGCCGCGCCGGGGACGGCGGCGCGAATCACCGACGGAGCTGGTATTTGAGCGAACACCGTCCCTTCGCGCTGCCGGGAGCGCGTCCGCAGTACGGGCCCGACAAGGTCGTCGACGTGCTGCACATCGATCTTCGGCTTCGTCCCGACCTGGAGCGCAAGCGCCTCGACGCCGTCTGCACGACGACGGTCCGCGCGATCGAGGATGGCGTCGCTGTGCTCGCGCTCGATGCGGTCGACCTCGACGTCGCCTCGGTCGTCCGCGACGACGACCGACGGCCGCTCGTCTTTCGATCGACGAGCGAGCGGCTCGAGATCGCGATCGAGCCCCCGCTGCGCGCCGGTGACGAACTCGTGTTCGCGGTGGAATACGCGGTCGAGAACCCGCAGCGCGGCATCTACTTCATCGAGCGCGAGCCGAAGCACGTGTGGACCCAGTGCCAGGACTCCGACGCCCGCTACTGGTTTCCGTGCTTCGACTATCCGCTCGAGAAGCAGACGACCTCGGCGACGGTGATCGTTCCGAACGGGCAGTTCGCGCTCGCCAACGGCGCGCTCGTGGCGCGCACCGAAGGCCAGACCGAAACGGTGTTCCGCTACGAGCAGGACGTGCCGCATTCCACCTACCTCGTGACGATGGTCGCGGGGCCGTTCAGCGAGATCCGGCAGCCTCACGACCGCATACCGGTGTTTTACTACACGCTGCCGGGCCGCGAGGCCGACGGCGAGCGCGCGTTCGGGAACACGCCGCGCATGATCGACGTCCTCGAGCGCACGATCGGCGTGCCGTACCCGTTCGCGCGCTATTCGCAGATCGCGGTCGCCGACTTCATCTTCGGCGGGATGGAGAACACCTCGGCGACGACGCAGACCGATCGCGTCCTGCACGACGAGCGCGCGCATCTCGACTACTCGGCCGAGTACCTCGCGTCGCACGAGCTCGCTCACCAGTGGTTCGGCGATCTCGTGACCTGCCGCGACTGGGCGCACGCGTGGCTCAACGAGGGCTTTGCGACGTACTGCGAAGCGATCTGGCTCGAAGCCGACAAGGGCTGGGACGAGTACCTCTACGACGTCTTTGGAGCGGTGCAGCGCTATCGCGAGGAAGACGCGGAGCGCTACCGGCGCCCGATCGTGTGCAACGTCTTCCGCGATCCGATCGAACTGTTCGACCGGCATTTGTACGAGAAGGGCGCCGCGGTGCTCCACATGCTGCGCGGCGAGCTGGGCTGGGGCCGCACGAAGCGGTCGCTCCGCCGATACGTGCGCACGAACGCGAGGCGCAACGTCGAGACGATCGACCTGATCCGCGCGATCGAGGCCGAGACCGGCCGCAACACCCGGCAGTTTTTCGCCCAGTGGGTCGAGCGTGGCGGCCACCCGAAGATCGAGGCATCGTACCGCTGGGACGCCGATCGCAAGACGGCGCTGGTGACGATCGCGCAGAAGCAGACGATCGACGACGCGAACCCCGCATACGTCTTCGACCTCGAGGTCGGGTTCGTCGCGGAGGCGCCCGAGGCGATTCGCACGGACTTCGGTGCGGGGCCGCTGCCGGGCGAGACCCGCGTCCGCTTGCGCGTCGAGCGCGCGCCGCAGACGTTCGCGGTCGCGCTCGATAGGCCGCCGCAACTGGTGCGCGTCGATCCGGCGGCCTGGATCCTCTCGGTCTGGACCTCGTTGCTCGGAACCGACGTGCATGCAGCGATCGTGCGCTGCGATCCCTCGCCGATCGCACGCGTTCGCGCCGCGAAAGCACTCGCCAAGGAGGGGGGGCGCGTCGCGCGTGAGACGCTCGCGCACGCGCTGGCGAACGATCCGTTCTGGGGGACGGCTGCCGAGGTCGCCTCGGCGCTCGGCAGCTCGCGCGCGTCGTCGGCGCGCGACACGCTGCTCGCGAACGTCGGCCATGCGCATCCCAAGGTCCGGCGCGCGATCGCCGATGCGCTCGGACACTGGCGCGACGAAGGCGTCGCCGGCGCCTTGCTCGGCATGCGCGACGATCGTTCGTACTTCGTCGTCGCGGCCGCGCTGCACGCGCTCGGGAAAACGCGCTCGCCGCGCGCGTTCGATGCGCTCGTCCGCGGCATCGCGACCCCGTCGTGGAACGAGACCGTCGCTTCCGGCGCGGTGCGCGGCCTCGGCGCACTCGCTGAGGCGCGCGCGTTGCCCGTCCTGCGGGAAGCGCTGGAGCCGGCGCGCCCCGAGGCGCTTCGGCGTGCCGCCGCCGCGGCGATCGGACAGCTCGGGACGCTGGTGGACGCGGTGCGGACCGAGGTCGTCGACGCGATCGAGCACGCGCTGCGCGATCGCTCGCATTTCGTTCGCGTCGCGGCGTTCGCCGCGGCCGAGCGTCTCGGCGACCGCCGCCTGTTGCCGGCGCTGGACCATCTCGCCGAGGTGGAGGGCGACGCGCGGCTGCGCCGCGACGCCGCGGAGGCGGCGATCCGCATCCGCGAGGATCAGTCGAAATCCGCCGCGGTGGTGGAGCTGCGCGAAGAGCTCGACCGGCTGCGCGCGGAGTTCCGAACGCTGCGCGAACGCTTCGACGAGTTCGGCAGTAGCAGTAGGTGATCGTCCTGCGCCGGGTCGCCGCCGCGATCTTCGCGCTCGCGGCGGCGTCCGCGTGCTCGCAGCGCGTTCCGCCGGCGCCCGCGCCGCCC
This sequence comes from Vulcanimicrobiota bacterium, assembly GCA_003168375.1. Taxonomy (GTDB): domain Bacteria; phylum Vulcanimicrobiota; class Vulcanimicrobiia; order Vulcanimicrobiales; family Vulcanimicrobiaceae; genus Vulcanimicrobium; species Vulcanimicrobium winogradskyi. The sequence goes on along the minus strand of PMSI01000005.1, from coordinate 104,705 downwards.
GGGCCGACGTCGATCGCCGCTGCGCCGAGCGCGCCGGCCTGGAGCACCGGCGAGCTCGGAACGCTGCAGGCGCAGCTGCGCGACGCGCTCCGCGAGTCGGCGCTGGCGACCAGCGGGATCGCGGTCGTGGACGGCAACGGCCGTCCGATCTTCAGCCGCCGCGAGCGGACACCGATGATCCCCGCCTCGACGTTCAAAGTGCTCGTCGGCGCAGCCGCGCTGCAGGTTCTCGGATCCGACTATCGTTTCTCGACGACGTTCGAGTCGGTCGACGATCCCGCCGACGGCAAGATTCGCGGCGACGTCTATCTCGTCGGGAACGGCGATCCGCTGCTGACGCGCGACGATCTGCGCGGCGGTGCCGGCGCGATCGCCCGCGCCGGCGTGCGTGCGATCAGTGGTGCGATCGTCGCCGACGCGACGCTCTTTTCAGGGGCCGAGGTGAACCCCGGCTGGGATCCCGACGACCTGCAGTACGGGTACGCAGCCGGGACGAGCGCGCTCTCGCTCGACCAAGGGACCGTCGAGTTCCATCTGGTGCCGCTCGTCGTCGGTGCGCCGGCGCGCATCCGGATGCTGCCGCCGTCCGATATGGTGCGCATCAGCGGCGCGGTGATCACGGCGTATTCGACGCTGCTCGCGATCCGGCGCGATCCCGGGCGCAACGACTTCGCCTTCGAAGGGCGCGTCGCGGCGGGCGCGGAGGAGTCGTTCTGGCGCCCAGTGATCGATCTCCCACGCTACGCGGCGGGCGTCGCGCGCGCGATGCTGCGCGATCGCGGCGTCGAGGTCGACGGCGGGATTCGCACCGGGGTCGCGCCGGTCGCACCGTACGTTTTGTGGCGGCACCGCTCGCCGAAGCTGCGCGAGATCGTGCACGAGATGATGCTGGAGTCGAACAACCACTTCGCCGAGCAGCTGCTGCGCGCGGTCGGCGCGACGCGCGGCGTCGGCACCGAGGCCGCTGGAGCGCTGGTCGAGCGCGCGGTCCTCGCGCGCGGCGGCGTCCCCCAGGACGGCCTGCGGATCGTTGACGGAAGCGGGCTCGCGCCAAGCGACCGCGTCACGCCGATCACGCTCGCGACGTTGCTGGCGCGCACCGCCGTCGAGCCGGGCGGTGAGGTGTTCGTCGGCTCGCTGGCACGCGCCGGGATCGAGGGGACCGTGCGCGGGCGGCACCTCACCGACGCGCGCGGGCGCGTGCGTGCCAAGAGCGGACACATCGCACACGTCAACGCGCTGACCGGCTACGTGCAGACGCGCCGCCACGGGCGCGTGTCGTTTGCGATCATCGTCAACGACCGCCGGGCCGACGACGGCCCGGTCGAACGCGGCATCGACCGCGCTCTGGACCTCCTCGCACGTTCGTAGGATCTGCCCGGACGGTGACGACGCGCTGCACCAGGCATCCCCAGCGAGCGAACGAATGCGACCGAACTCCCGCCCTTCAAAGGAGGTTGCCCGTGCTTCGTATCTCTGCGCTGAGCTTTGCGGCCACGCTCGCCGTCGTCGGCATCGCATTCGCGGCCACGCCGCCGCCGAGCGTCGTGGTAAAGCTCGATCCCCAGAACGGTTCGAAGATCGCGGGGAACGCGACGATCACGCACGTCGCGATGGAGCCGCCGGTCGTCGACGTGACGATCGTGCTCGACGGCGTGTTCATCCCCGAGAACGAGTACCCAGCCGGCGTCTACCGCGGCACCTGCGCGAAGATGGGGACGACGCCTGAATACCGGCTCAAGCCGGTGATCGGCGGCCGTTCCAACACGCGGGTGAAACCGACTGCGATGAAGCCGGGACCGTACCTCGTGGCCGTCTTCAACACCGCCGGCACGCACACGATGTCTTGCGGCGCACTGCCGATGGTGCACCACGTAAAATAGCGCGCCGTGCTGACCGCGCTCGACCCGTCGCTCCTCGCTCGCGTGCTCTCCCGGGCGTTGCGCCGGGGCGGGGACTTCGCCGACGTGTTCTTCGAGAACCGGCTGACGCAGACGTTCCGCCTGCAGGACGGGATCGTGCGGGAGGCGTCGTCGAGCGTGCTGCGGGGCGCGGGCGTGCGCGTCGTCGTGGGGCAGCGAGCGGGCTACGCGTATTCGGACGACGTCGACGAGGCGGCGCTGCTGCGCGCGGCGGAGGCGGCGTCGCTGATCGTGCGCGAGGGCGGCGAGCACGACATTATCGTTGCGCTGACGCCCGCTGCGGCGCCGGTGCTCTACGCGACCGGTTCGGACGAGCCCGCCGAGTCGAAACGCTACGTCGAGCTGCTCGGGCGGGCGGACGTCGCCGCGCGCGCGTTCGATCCGCGGGTCGCGTCGGTCAACGCGTTCGTGACCGACGAGCTGCAGTACGTGCAGATCGCGTCGAGCGACGGGCGCCTGGTGACCGACCGGCGGCCACTGGTCGCGCTCGGCGTACAGGTCGTCGCGCGCGAAGGCGCAGAGCGCGAGAACGGCTACGTCGGCGACGGGGGGCGCACGAGCATCGATGTGTTCGACGTGCAAACGCCCGAGTCGATCGCGAGCGAGTCGGCGCGGATCGCGACCTCGAAGCTCGGTGCTCGCGACGCGCCGGCCGGCGAGATGCCGGTGGTGATCGGCGCCGGCGGCGGCGGCGTCCTGCTGCACGAGGCGGTCGGGCACGGGCTGGAGGCGGATTTCAATCGCAAGGGCACCTCGCTCTACAGCGGTCGCATCGGCGACCGCGTCGCAGGCGAGCTGGTGACGATCTACGACGACGGCGACCTGCCCGGCGAGCGCGGGAGCGTTGCGGTCGACGACGAGGGCACGGCCGGACAGCACAAAGTGCTGGTCGAGAACGGGATCTTGCGCGGGTACATGCAGGACCGGCTGAACGCGCGCCTGATGGGCGTTGCATCGACGGGGAGCGGGCGGCGCGAGTCGTATCGCGTCCTGCCGCAGCCGCGCATGTGCAATACGTTCATGCCGCCCGGGACGTCGACGCGGGACGAGATCATCGCCTCGATCGACCGCGGGCTCTACGCGAGCTCGTTCAGCGGCGGCCAGGTCGAGATCAGTAAGGGCGACTTCGTGTTCATGATCGCGGAAGGCTATCTGATCGAGAACGGCAAGATCGGCGCGCCGGTGCGCGGCGCCACGCTGGTCGGCAACGGACCCGATGCGATGACGAAGGTGACGATGGTGGGGCACGACGCGCAGCTCGCGCACCGTTCGTACACCTGCGGAAAAGGCGGTCAGCGCGTCCCGGTCGGGGTCGGGATACCGACGGTCAAGCTCGCGTCGTGCACGGTCGGCGGTACCGGCCGTGGCTGATCCGCGCGACGAAGCCCTGGCGTTCGCCGAGACGGCCGTCGCGCTGATGATCGAGGCCGGCGCCGGCGACGCCGAGGCGACGGTCTCGATCTCCGATCGTTTCTCGTGCGAGGCGCGCGACCGCGAGGTCACCAAGCTCGAGCGTTCGCGCGGCCGCGGCCTGCAGGTGCGCGCGTTCGTCGGGACGCGCCGCGCGACGCTCGCGACCAGCGATTTCTCGCGCGACGGTGTCGCCGCGCTCGCGCGTCGCGTCGTCGCGGCGGCCGCCTTCGTCGGCGACGACCCGCATGCCGGTCTTCCCGACACCGTGGAGTCCGACGGCGTCTGCGATCACGACCTGTTCACCGTCGCGCCGGACGTCGCGGAGCGTGCGGACGAGGAGAAGATCGAGGAAGCGCTGTCGATGGAGCGCACGCTGCGCGAGGCCGACGTGCGCATCGCCAACTCCGACGGTTCGCGTGTCGGCGACTCGGTCTCGTCGTGGGCGATCGCGAACACGCGCGGCTTCCGCGGCGTGACCCAAGGTTCGCAGGTCTCGCGCTCGGCTGCACCGGTCGCGCTCGACGGTGACGACAAGCGCATCGGCCACTACGGAACCGCGGCCCGCGGCTGGGCGACCGCCGAGAGCGCACAGGCGGTCTCGCTCCACGCCGTGCACCGGGCGCTCGCGCTGATCGGCGCGCGCAAGCCCGCGACCACGCGCCTCCCGGTGATCTTCGAGCGCGACGTCGCAGCGGCCGTTCTCGCCGACGTCTTCTCGGCGCTCAGCGCGGCGAACGTCGCGCTCGGCAACTCGTGGCTGGCCGACCGCGTCGGCCGGCGCATCGGCAACGAGCGCGTGACGCTCGTCGACGACGGCCGCCTCCCCGGCGGACTCGGCAGCTCGCCGTTCGACGGCGAGGGCGTGCCGACGCGCTTGACGTTCGCGATCCGCGGCGGCGTCCTCGAGGCGTATCTCAGCGACACCTACTGGGGGCGCCGCCTCGGGATCGCGTCGACCGGCAACGCGTCGGGCGGCGGCGTCGCCGCGAACAACTTCTACCTCCTCCCGGGGACCGGGACGCTCGACGACCTCGTCGCCTCGACCGAACGCGGGATCCTCGTCCTCGACACGATCGGCTTCGCGACCGAGTACGCCAGCGGCGTCTACAGCCGCGGCGCACGCGGGATCTACATCGAAGACGGCGCGCCGCTGTACGCGATCGACGAGTTCACCATCGCCTCGACGTTCGGGGAGATGCTTGAGAGCATCGACGGGATCGCGGGTGACCTGCGCTTCGACGGGACGATCGTCTCGCCGTCGTTCCGCGTCGCCGAGATGACGATCAGCGGGACGTAGCGCGGGACGCGATCTGCGCGATCGCCGCGCGGATCTCGTCGAGCTCGAGCTGCATCGTGTTCGGGCCGACGGCGAGCTCGAAGGAGCAGACGCGCGGGTGCGCGGTGCGAGCGAGGTTTTCGAAGACGACCAGGCCGTGCGACTCGGCGACGGCGTCGCGCGCTGCAAGCAGCGCGTCGCGCTCGCCGTCGAGATGGACCGCGAAGGCGTTGCAGGCGGGCGGATCGGGGCTTGCCGCGACGCCGGGGATATCCCGCAGTGCCGCGGCGATCGCGACCGCGCGCGCATGGTATTCCGGCATCCGCGGCAGCTCGGTGCGCAGGCCTTCGCGCGCGGCGAGCGCGTACGGAAACATTCTGTACAGCGTCGCACCGGCGCGCCCGATCCAGGTGCGCGCGCCGGCGATCGTCTCCGCGTCGCCGGCGAGCGCGGCGCCGGCTAGACCGCCGAGCCCCTTGTAAAAGGACACATACACCGTATCCGCGAGCGCGGCGATCTCGGCGAGCGTCTTGCCGTAGCCGGGAGCCGTCTCCCACAAGCGCGCGCCGTCGAGGTGGAACGCGGCGCCGGTGCCGCGGGCGTGTTCGGCGATCGCGACCAGCTCGTCCCACGGCGGGACGCGGAATCCCGCGCGCCGTAGCGGGAGCTCGACGACCACTGCTGCAAGGGGATCGCGTACCGCGCGCAGCTCCTGCAGCGTGAACGGCTCGGTGGGCGCGCCGACGCGTGCGACGCGCAAGCCGTACAGCGCGCCGATCGCGTCGTTCTCGTCCTCGACGATGTGCGAGCGTGGGTGCGCGGCGACGACGCGGCGCGCGCGGCGGTCGGCGTGCACGCGCAGCGCCGAAAGCTGCGCGGCCCTCCCGCTGGTGCAGAACACCGCCGCCTCTTTTCCGAGCAGCGATGCGACGGTGCGCTCCAACCCCTCGACGATCGTCCCCGCGCCGTAGACGTCGAAGGGCGCGTCCTCGGAGGTGGCGAGGGCCAGCGCGTGGAGGACGTCGCCCGGGCTCGCGATGCGTTTGTTCGAGAGGTACCGTTTCGGCGGAGCCTCGATCACGCGTTCCGCTTCGCTGGGTACGGCACTTGTACCGTGTTGATGCGGCGCACGTCGGGCATCGGCTCGATCGCCATGACGTCGATCGGCTTGCGTTTACCGCGGACCGGCTGCGCTCCGAGCGGCCGCACGATGTAGCGCGACATATCGCGGACTTGGTACATCACGTCCTCAGTCGCGACGACCGGCACGCACAGCCGTTTCGAGATTCCCTCGACTCGCTTCGCGATGTTCACCGTGTCGGAGACCACCGTCGTGTCGATGTGGCGAGCGTCGCCGACCGTGCCGAAGGTGACCGGGCCCGTGTGGAGACCGACGCCGATCTCGATCTCCGGCCCGAGTCCTTCGCGGTTGAGGTCCTGGACCGCCGCCTGCAGCGCCAGCGCCGCGTCGAGCGCGTCCTCGACGCAGCGGGGGAACAGCGCCATGTAGCCGTCGCCGAGGTACCGGTCGACGCTGCCGCGGTGATCCCGCACGACCCGGGCCGAGCGCGCGAAGAAGTCGGCGATCAGCACGAAGGCGTCCTCCGACGAGAGCTGCTCCGTCAGCGCCGTCGAGTCGCGGATGTCGGCGAACAGGACCGTCATCGTCTCGGTTGCGCGGTCGCCGATCTCGATGTCGGCCAGCGAGCCCCGCCCCAGCCGGTCGACCAGGGTGCGGGGCAAGAAGCGGCCGCGTGCCTCGCTCTCGCGCTCGAAGGTGGCGAAGAGACGGGCCGGAGCGTCGCGCGTCGCGGAGACCACCGCTTGGGCGTACCGGCCGACGGCCGCGAGGCCGAGCACGAGCGCTACCCCGGCGAAGACGTCATCGCCGCCCGCTGCCATCACGCCCGCGGCGAGCGCGGCCGCGATCGCCGCTTCGAGCGTCTCGCGCTTGCGGCGCAGAGCGGGTCCGGTCCCCAGGGCGAGGACCGCCAGCGCGCCAAGCGCGCCGGCGGCCACCGCCGTGACGGTCGTCATACTCGCAGCATTCCCTAATCCGAGCCCGCCCGTCGATATTCGACCGCTGGGATGGGCCGTGCCGGGAGGCCAACAAGCGGTCGGGGCGAGGACACCCGGCAGGCGATACCGTACCGGAAGTCGATGGCCTCGGCTCCTTCGATCGGCACCCAGCTCGTGATGCGCCTGGAGACCCCGAATACACCCGGTTCTTTCGGTATCCTGGCGTCGGCGATCGGCGACGCCGGCGGCATGGTCGGAGCCGTCGACACCCGCTCGGTCGGCAAGACGACGATCGTCCGGGACGTCACGGTCAACGTTGCGAGCGAGCTGATCGGCGATCAGGTCCGCAACGCGATCGAAGCGCTCGACGGCGTCCGCGTCCTCAACGTCTCGGACTCGACCTTCCTGGCCCATCTCGGCGGTAAGATACGAACCGGGATCACGCGCCCGGTGAAGACGCGCCAGGATCTGTCGACCGTGTACACGCCCGGCGTCGCGCGCGTCTCGAGCGCGATCGCCGCCGACCCGGCCAAGGCGTACGCACTCACGATCAAGCGCAACACGGTGTGCGTGCTCACCGACGGCACGGCCGTGCTCGGGCTCGGCGACATCGGTCCGTTCGGCGCGGCGCCGGTGATGGAGGGCAAGTGCATGCTCTTCAAACAGTTCGCCGACATCGACGCGTTCCCGATCTGCCTCGACACGAAGGACGTCGACCTGATCGTGCAGACCGCGAAGCTCATCGCGCCGATCTTCGGCGGGATCAACCTCGAAGACATCAGCTCGCCGCGCTGCTTCGAGGTCGAGCGCCGGCTGGTCGAGGAGCTCGACATCCCGGTCATGCACGACGATCAGCACGGCACCGCGGTGGTGATCCTCGCCGCGCTGATGAACGCCGCCGCCGTCGTCGGGAAGAGCATGGACGAGCTGACGATCGTGCTCACCGGCAGCGGCGCTGCCGGGACGGCGACGATCAAGATGCTGCTCGCCGCCGGCGTGCGCGACGTGATCGCGGTCGACCGCGACGGCGCGCTCAGCCGCGACCAGCTTTACGAGAACCCGCACTGGACGTGGCTCGCCGAGCACACGAACCGCGAGCGTCGCCGCGGCTCGCTGCAGGACGTGCTCAAGGGTGCAGACGTCTTCATCGGCGTGAGCGCCCCGGGGATCTTGCAGCCGGAGTGGATCGGCGCAATGGCGCGCGACCCGATCGTTTTCGCGATGGCGAATCCGACCCCCGAGGTGATGCCGGATGCCGCCGCCCCGTACTCGGCGGTCGTGGGAACCGGGCGCAGCGACTTCCCCAACCAGATCAACAACCTGCTGGCATTCCCCGGTATCTTCCGCGGCGCGCTCGACTGCCGTGCCCGCCGGATCACCGAAGGGATGAAGCTCGCCGCGGCGCGGGCGATCGCCTCGATCGTCGGCGAGGAGCGCAGCGCGGAGTACATCATCCCGAGCGTGTTCGACTCGCGCGTCGTCGATGCGGTCGCGCAAGCGGTCAAACAGGCGGCTATCGAGGAGGGCGTCGCGCGGCGCGAACTGCTGATGCCGGACGACGTTGCCGCCCAGGAGCCGGTGGGAGTTCGCTGATGGAGCGCATCCTGATCATCGAGGACGACGCCGACGTCGCCCAGTTCGAGAAAGTCATCCTCGAGCGCAACGGGTTCGAAGTGCGGATCGCCAGCACCGGATCGGCCGGCCTCGAAGCCGAGCCGGTCTTCAAGCCGGCGATCGTGCTGCTCGACGTCGAACTGCCGGACATCTCCGGGCTCGACGTGTGTACCTCGCTCGCCAACTCGTCGGACGCGTTCATCCTGATGGTGAGCGCGCACTCCAGCGAGAACGACGTCCTCAAGGGTCTCGGGCTCGGCGCCGACGACTACATCCGCAAACCGTTCTCCGGCAACGAGCTGGTCGCGCGCGTCCAGTCGTTCTTGCGCCGGCGCGAGCGCTCGCGCAAGACCGACCAGGAAGGCCGGCTCCAAGTCGGCGGCGCGGCGCTGGTCCGTGATTTCCACACCCTCGAGAACAACGGCAAGAGCGTCACGCTGACCGCGCTCGAGTTCCGCCTGTTGTGGTATCTCGCCGAGAACGTCGGCAAGCTGCTTACCCGTGCGCAGATCCTGGAGCGCGTCTGGAACGACGTCTCGGGCGTCCCGACCCGCGTCGTCGACGTGCACGTGGCCGCGCTCCGCAAGAAACTCAACGAGGTCAACGCCACCCTCGCGATCAGCAGCGTCCGCGGCATCGGGTACCGTCTGGACGAACGGTGACGTGACGCCGGCGATCGCGCTCGACACGCGCGATCCGCGGCCGCTGTACGTGCAGATCGCGGATGCGCTGGCGACCGCGATCGAGAGTGGCGAGCTCGCGCCCGAGCAGCGGCTGCCGCCGATCCGCTCGCTCGCCGGCGAGCTCGACGTCGCCCTCGTCACGGTCTCGCAGGCGTACGAGACGCTGGCAGCGCGCGGTCGCGTCGTCTCGCGCGTGGGGCGCGGCACGTTCGTCGCGGCAAAAGACGCGGCCGACGACGCACCGTTCGCACGCACCTGGGAACCCTCGCTGCTCTCGCGCGGCGAGCGCATGGAAGGCGTGATGGACCGGCTCGCGCAGGCGACGGCGCCCGGCGTCATCTCGCTGGCGCGCGCGAACCCCGCTCCCGAAACGTTTCCGATGGCGGAGTTCGGTCGCGCGATGCAGCGCACGTTCGCCGACGATCCGCCCGAAGCGATGCAGTACCGCGCGAACACGGGCGATTCCGACCTGTGCGCGACGCTCGCCGAGTCGCTGAACGCGCGCGGCTGCGACGCCGGCGCCGGCGAGATCATCGTCACCTCGGGCGCACAACAGGCGGCCGATCTGATCGCGTCGGTGCTCCTCGCCGATCGCGCCGTGGTCGCGTCGGAGTCGCCGACCTACCCGGGGACGCTGGGCGTCTTCGACGCCCGTGGCGCGAGCTACGTCGAGGTGCGCAGCGATGCGGACGGCGTGCGCATCGACGACGTCGAGCGCGTGTTCGCCGAATACCGGCCGCGACTGTTCTCGATCTGCCCGATCGCCGAGAACCCGACCGGGGTCGTGCTGCCGGCGCGGCGGGGCAAGGCGATCGTCGAGCTCGCGCGGCGCTACGACGTCGTGATCCTCGAAGACCAGACCGGCTGGATGTTCGCATACGACGGCCCGGCGCCGCCGCCGCTCGCCGCGTACGACGTCGACGGGCGCGTCGTGATGATGGAGTCGCTCTCGAAGTCGATCTTCCCGGCGCTGCGGATCGGCTACCTGCGCGTGAAGGGTGCGCTGCGCATGAACATCGAGGCGGCGAAGGTACGAACCGACTCGTTCACCTCGACGCTGACGCAGCGCGCACTGTGGCGCTACTTGCGGACGCCCGCTTATCCGCGGCACATCAAGGCGGCGCGGTCGCTGTACCGCCGCCGCCGCGATCTGTTCGTCGACGCGCTGGCGCGCGCGCTTCCCTGGGCGGACGTGCGGCCGCCCGACGCCGGGACCAACGTGTGGCTGCGCCTCCCGCCTCGCTTCTCGACGCAGGCGGCGTTCGATCTGTGCGCCCGCGAAGGTGTCCTGGTGATGCCCGCCGATCCGTTCTATCCGACCCGCAGCGGGCCGCCGGCACTGCGGCTCTCCTTCGGCGACCTCGACGACGCAGCGTTGTTGCAAGCCGTCGACCGCCTTGCCCGTGCCCTCCACTAGCCGTTTGAAGGATACGATGAAGCCGAATCGACTCGCGCTCGTTGCCGTGCTGCTCGCGCTCGCACCCTGCGGCGCCGCCGCCGCGCCGACGCGGAGCCCGCATCCTGCGCCGCGGCACCTCGCTCCGGTAACGTACGCTGCTCCGGCCGGCAACATCCCGGCCGGACACCTGCGCGGCGCGACGTTCGACGCCGTACTGCCCTCCGGACGCATCGTCACGCCCCTCGGCACGAGCGTCGTCACCGGGATGAACGCACTCGGCGTGGCGTTGACCCCCGACGGACGGTTCGCGATCGTGAGCAACGACGACGAGCGTGAGGCGCTGGTGCACTCGCAGATCGACTCCACGGCGACCGGCGGTTTCTCGCTCGCCGTCGTCGACGTCGCGACGATGCGCGTCGTCGACCGCTATCGCGCGCCGGGCGAGAAGTTCTGGGTCGGCGTCGTCGCGTTGACCGATCCGGCGGACGCCTCGCGCACGCTCGTGCTCGCGTCCGGCGGTCCGACCAACGCCGTGTACGCGTTCGCCCTCGACCCGAACGGGCATCTCACCGCCGACAAGGCGCACGTCATCACGCCGCCGGTCCCCGGCGATCCCGCGTACGGGGATCAGAACCACAGTTATCCCGGCACGATCGTGCTCTCGCGCGACGGCCGGCGTGCGTACGTCGTGAACGAGGCGTCGGGGACGGTCGACGCGATCGACACCGCGACGCGCACGCTGAGCGGTCCCGAGCAGCACGTCGGGTTCTTCCCGTTCGGCGCGGCGTTTGCCGGCGACCGGCTTCTCGTCACCGACGAGGGCTTGATGCGGTACGCGAAGCTCGCGCAGCCCGCGACGGCGCCGCCGCTGCGGACCGTCGCCTCCGACCCGCAACATGCGTCCGCGCTCTCGTTCGTCGGGATCGCGCAGAACGGCGATCTGTCGGCGCTTCCGCAGGACGCGCCGCCGTTCGGAAACGCCGCGCTGCCGCTCGATCCCACGCCCGACGGTGTGCGGATCGTCGGCGGCGCGCATCCTACCACCGTCATCACGACCCCGGACGGCGCGTACGCATACGTCGCGGTCACGAACGTCGACCGGGTGGCGACGATCTCGCTGCGCGGCGCACCGCGCGCGGTCGGGGGCACCGAGTTGCGCCTCTTCGATAGGGGTCCGTTCGGGACGCAGCCCGCTGCGCTCGCGCTCTCCAAAGACGGATCGCGGCTGTACGTCGCGCTGGCAGGGCTGAACGCCGTGGCCGTGATGGACGCGCGTGATCCCCTCCATCTGCACCGGCTGGGATTGATCCCGACCGGTTGGTACCCGACCGCGCTCGCGCTCGCGAACGACGACCGTACGCTCTACGTCGTCAACACCAAAGGCTTCGGGCACGACGCCGGCTTCATCGGCGATCCCTCGATCTTCGCCGACTCCAATGCCACCTGGTCGACGCTGCAAAGGGTCGATCTCGCGGCCGTGCAGCTCAAGTCGACGACGTTGAACGCGCTGGCCAACACGCGGCGCGTCGTCCCCAAGTCGACCTATCCGAAAGGGCTCGATCACGTCGTCGTGATCCTCGAGGAGAACAAGACGTTCGACGCGATGCTCGGCGATTTGGGCGCGCCGAACGGCGATCCGTCGCTGGTCTCGTTCGGCGAGAGCGTGACGCCGAATCTCCACGCGCTCGCGCGCCGCTACGGGGTCGCGGTGAACAACTTCGCCGACGCCGAAGAATCCGACGCCGGTCATCAGTTCTTCGCCGCCGGGATGGCGACGCTGTACACGGAGCGCACGCTGCTCGCGAAAGGCGGCCGCGCGCCACTCGTCAACAAGAACGAGGATCCCGAAGACTATCCGCGGCTTGGCTACATCTTCAACACCTTGGCACGGCACCGCATCGCATTCCGCGACTACGGCGACTTCATCCGCCTCAGCGGCTACGACGAGGGCGCGGCGAAGGATCCGAAGGCCGACGATCCGCAGTTCGCCGGCGTCGACGATCGCGACGCACCGACGCAGGGTCTGGGCGGCCTCTACAGTCTCGACGTTCCGGCGCCTGCCGTGCTCGCCGGTCACATCGATCTCGACTTTCCCGGCTGGAACCTGCGCATCCGCGACGAGCGGCGCGCAAAGGAGTTCATCCGCGACTACGGTGCGCTGGTCGCGCAGGGGCGCCAGCCGCGGTACACCTTCATCTGGCTGCCGGCGGACCACTCCGGCGCCGGGGCCGGCATTCCGCCGATCCCGGAAGAGGTCGCCGACGGCGACCGCGCGCTCGGCGCGATCGTCCAGTATCTCTCGCATCTGCCGTCGTGGCGGCAGACGGCGCTGTTCGTGACGCCCGATGACGCGCAATCCTCGCGCGACCACGTCGACGAGTACCGGACGTACGCGATCGTCGTAGGCCCATTCGTCAAGCGGCACTACGTGGGGACGAGGCACCTTTCGACCGTCAGCATCCTCAAGACGACCGAGCAAATCCTCGGCGTGGAAGCGCTCTCGCTCGGCGATCTGCTCGCCACCGACATGAGCGATTTCTTCACCGCGGCGGGCGGCGACGCGGCGCCGTACGACGCGATCCCGGTGTCGACGCAGACCGCGAGCGCCGAAGGGAACCGCATCGCGGCGCTGCTCGAGCGGACCGATCAGAGCCGCGCGGATGCCGACACGGCGCGCGGCGGCCGGATCGTCGATCTCTCGCGTCGAGCCGACAAGCTCGCGGAGCGCCGCTACGCGATGAAGCCGGACGCGTACCGGCGCATGCAGGACGCGCTCTACCGGCGGGCGCTCGCCGTTGTCGACGGCACGTTCCCGGGGTAAACTAAACGTCGCGGCATGCGTGCCGCGGACGTTCCTCAGCCGATCCTGCGCCTGACGCTGGCCGTTGTGGTGTGGCCGCACGGCGCCCAGAAAGCGCTCGGACTCTTCGGCGGACCGGGGATTGCCGGCACGGTCGCGGGGATGGGTTCGTTCGCTGGGATTCCGCCGGCGCTTGCGTACATCGTGATCGCGATCGAGTTCCTCGGCCCGATCGCGCTCGTGCTCGGAATCCTGACGCGGCTGGCCGCGCTCGGCATCGCGATCGACATGGCGGTTGCGGCAGTGCTGATCCACGCGAAGAACGGCTTCTTCATGAACTTCACGGGAAAGCAAGCCGGGGAGGGCGTCGAGTTCTTCATCCTGATCGTCGGCATCGGCCTCGCGCTCACGATCGCGGGGTCTGGCCGCATCGCGATCCTGCCGAAAACGTAACCTATCGTCGCGTCAGGAGACGCGCATCGAAGACGAATTCCTCGACATTAGGCACGACGCGCAGCGCTCTCATCCGTGGGCTCTCCGGATTGATGATGTAATTGCGCTCCGCCGTGACGATCGCGGACGGTATGCCGAGGACCAGCGAGCGGCTCGATTGCAGCCATTCCTGACCGTAGCCCGCCGCAGCCGGCGAATCGAGCGAGTTCCAACCGGACGGCGGATCGCCGAGTTCGAGATCGCGCTCCTCGAAGGTCGCGCCCACGAAGACGAGATCGTTCGGCAGATCTTCCGGATCGACGTTTGCCAGGTACTCGAGCGCCGCGAGCGATCGCGCCGACGAAGCATATGCTGCGCGCGTTCCGGCGCGGTTCCAGCGACCGCCCGTGCGTTCCGCGCCGATCCCGCTGTATGCCTCCGAGGGTGGCACGGCGTGCAATCGCCGCGTGAGGCGCCAGACGTGGATCACGCGACCCCGCCGTACTCCACCGCTCCAAGTGCTCGTCGAACGAGGACCGTCCCCGGCTCAGTGGCGATCAGATCGAGCGGCTTTTCGCCGCCGAGGAGGCGGTTCGGTTTTCGCAGCCAGCGCATCGCTTTGTCGAGCTCGCCGAACGCGCGCGCGGCCTCCAAAGCGAGTTGCGCGAGCCGAACCGTCCGGTCGCCTTCGGCGACGGTCAACACCGCGTCGCCGCCCTTCTTGCGCGAGATCGTTTTCTCGCTGACCCCGACGACGGATGCGAGCTCGGGCGGCGTGAATCCGATCGCGCGCAATCTCGACCAGGCCGCGGACGCGATTCCGCCGCGAATCGCCGCCGCCATATCGAGCGGACTCCCGGTTTTCGCGTCGCTGAGGTCGAGGAGCGATACGCCGGCGCGAAAGCGCTCGAGGGATCGAAGGAGCGAATCGGCAGGATCGTGCGCGCGACCGACAATTGCCTGTCTCTTAGCGGTCATTTGTCCGATTCTATCACGGACGCGAGACGGGCAGCAAGGCGCTCAGGACCCCGGCGTTCGCCCGGCGAACCGCCGTTGGTCGTGACCGTGAAAACCTACGCTGGCCCGTACGTCGGCAGCGATGCCGGGGCGCTCGCCGCCGCGCTCGTGCTTCGTCCGTCCGCCGCCGTCGATCAGCTGCCGCCGATCAAGGGCGAACCCTCGCCGATCGCCGACCGCGCGCAGGAGCAGCACGCGATCTTCGTGCGCACGCTGCGCGATCGCGGGGTGACGGTCCACGAGATTCGCCCGCACACGGAGTCGCCGACCGAGACGCTCGTCGCCGACTGCGCGATCGTCCTGCCGCACGGCGCGCTGATCGCGCGCCCCTCGCAGATCGAGCGCCGCACCGAGGTCGTCGCGGTCGAGAAGCATCTCGCCGAGCTGGGGATTCCGATCGTCGGGCGCATCGAGGCGCCGGGCTTGCTCGATGCGACCGACATCGCGATCGCGCCCGGCCGCGTCTTCGTCGGCGTGCCGCGCGCGGGCAGCGGTCTGCGCCGCCGCTCGAACGAGCTGGGCCGGCGCCAGCTCGAAGCGATCGTGTCGCAACATGGATACTCCGTCGTGGAGCTCGCCGTCGCCAACGATGTCGCGCGGCTCCGTGACGTGTTCTCGATCGTAGGATTCGACACGATCGTCGCGGCGCCCGAACGCGTCGACCTCGTCGCCGCAGCCGACCTGCGCATCGTCGAGGTCCCGCGCGGCGAAGAACTGGCCGCCGGCGTGCTCGCGCTCGGGGAGCGGCTCGTCGTCGCGAACCTCCGTTTTCGCGAGTCGATCGCGATCATGCGTAAGGCGAAGATCTCGGTCGAGGCGATCGACCTGTGGGAGTTCGGCAAAGCCGGTTTCGGCCCGTTCTCGCTCGCCCTCGCCGTGAAGCGCGCGTAGGCGCGCGCGAAACCGTGCGAGTCGCGATCCTCTCGGATATCCACGGCAACGTCCACGCCCTCGAGTGCTGTCTCTACGATCTCGCCTCGCGCGGCGGCGCGGACGTCATCGTCGCGGCGGGCGACCTGTGCCTCGACGGCCCTCGGCCGAAGGAAGTCCTGAAACGGCTGCGCACGTCGGGCGCCCGCTGCTTGCGCGGGAACACCGATCGGATGGTCGGCGAAGGCGATCTCGCGCAGCTCGATCCGGAGGATGCACGCGGCGTCGCGTGGGTGCGCGAACGGATCGGCGGCGAGTGGACCCGCTGGCTCGCCGAGCTGCCGTTCTCGATCGCGTTCGGTGACGGCGAGGACGGGCTGCTGATCTGCCACGCGAACCCGAAGAACGACGACGGGCACGTCTGGCCCGACGCCTACGACGACACGCTCGAGCAGTGCTTCGACGGCGTTTCGCAGCGCACGATCGCGTTCGGACATCTGCACCTCCCCTACGTGCGCGTCTGGCGCGGGCGGACGCTGGTCAACGTTGCGTCCGCCGGCTTGCCGAAGGACGGCGATCCGCGGGCGCACTACGCGCTCCTCACCCAGCGCAGCGGCGGCTGGGAAGTGCAGTCGCGGCGCGTCGCGTTCGACGTGGAGAAGGTCGCGCGCCAGTTGCGCAAGAGCGGGATCCCCGACCTCGAGAAGCGGCTGGCCACGCTGCACCGGCATCGCTACGCGCAGCTCGGGCCGCCGGGCGCCGTCATTCCGTGAGCGGAACGGTCCCCGCCCTGCGCATCGAGCGTCTGGTCAAGCGCTACGGCGATTTCACCGCCGTCGACGGGATCTCGTTCGAGGTCGCCGAGGGTGAGTTCTTCGGGCTGCTCGGCCCGAACGGCGCCGGCAAGACGACGACGATCAACGCGATCGTCGGGCTGGCGCACATCACCGGCGGATCGATCTCGCTGTTCGGATACGACACCGTGCGGGACTGGCGGACGGCGCGCCGTCAGGTCGGTCTAGCGCCGCAGGAATACAACTTCGACCGCTACCTCAACATCCGCGACGTGCTGATCTTTCAGGCCGGCTATTACGGCATTCGCGGCAAGGCGGTCGAACGGCGTGCCGACATGCTGCTCGAGCGGTTCGATCTCGCCTCGAAGGCGAAGCTCGTCTACACCAAGCTCTCGGGCGGGATGAAGCGCCGGCTGACGCTGGCGCGCGCGCTGATCCACGAACCGCGGCTGGTGATCCTCGACGAGCCGACCGCCGGCGTCGACGTCGAGCTGCGCCTCGAGCTGTGGTCGATGCTGCGCGAGCTGAACACCAAGGGCACGACGATCATCCTCACCACGCACTATCTCGAAGAAGCGGAAGAGCTCTGCGACCGGATCGGGATCATCCAGGCCGGGAAGCTCGTCGCGCTCGAGGCGACGCAAAAGCTCATCGGCGACGGCTCGCTGCAGGATGTGTTCCTGGAGCTGACCCGGCGATGATCGCGAACGCCGTCGGGTTCCAGACGCTGGTCAAGCGCGAGATGGTGCGCACGTTCTCGATCATCAACCAGGTCATCTGGCCGCCGGTGATCCAGACGCTGCTGTACGTGTTCGTCTTCGGCTTCGGCCTCGGCAGCCGGTTCAACAACAACGTGAACGGCGTCCCGTACGCGCAGTTCCTGATACCCGGACTCATCATGCTGCAGCTGATCGACCAGACGTACAGCGAGAGCTCCTCGTCGGTGTTCCAAGGGCGCTTCATGAACTCGATCCAGGAACTGCTGATCGCACCGCTCTCGGCGATCGAGATGGTCCTCGGGTACGTCGTAGCCGGTGTCGTGCGCGCGGTTTTCATCGCGCTGCTGATCACGGGGCTCGGCGCGCTGCTCGTTCACGCCTACCCGACGAACTGGGGCCTCTACCTGCTCACGATCGTGCTGGTAGCGGTGCTGTTCTCCTCGCTCGGGATCATCTTTGGGCTGATGGCCGAGAAGTTCGACCACATCGCAGTGCTGACGACGTTTTTCATCACCCCGCTCGTCTTCGTCGGCGGCGTGTTCACCTCGCTCCAGATGCTCCCGCCGGTGCTCCAGAAGATCTCGCTGGTGAACCCGATGTTCTACATGATCGACGTCTTTCGCAACAGCTACATCGGCACCGGCGACGTCTCGCTGTGGCTCTCCCTCTCGGTCGTCACGCTGTTCGCCGCCGCGGCGTTCGCGGTCGCCCTGGGGATGACCGCTGCCGGCTACAAGCTGCGGACCTGATCGCCTCGGCCGGCGGGCCTCGCCAGGGGGGACCCGGCCGCGCAGCGTAGCTGAGATCGGAATTCGCTCGACCGTAAAAGGGGTGCATACTATGCGGTGGTGGCCGATCGTTCTCGTGCTGGTTCTCGTCGCGCTGGGATCGCGGGCGCAGCCGCCGCCGGCGTTCGCCGCGCCGGCCGCTGCGGTGCCCGGGCCGGTCGTGACGGTCCCGCCGGATTACCGCAGCTGGGTGTACGCGAGCGCGTCGCTGGCGCTGTCGTATCCCGACGAGGAGGCGAAGCTGACGACGCTCGCGCGCGCGCACCTTCCGCCGGCGAAGACCGCCGATCAGAAGCCGGCTTTTCAAAACGTGTTCGTTACTCCGGAGGCGTATCGGGCGTTCGTTCAGACCGGGCATTGGCCGGACAAGACGATGTTCGTTCTCGAAGTCCGGACGAGCGTCGCACGGCAGTCGAAGTTCTTGGCGCCGGGCGGGCTCTACCAGGGCGATATCGTCGCGATGCGGATGGAGATGCGAGACGACGCGCGATATCCTTCGAAATGGGCATGGTTCAACTTCGAGCAGAACAACGGCGCCTGGCGTCCCACCCTGCCGCAGCCGGAGCCCGCGAAGAACTGCCTACAGTGCCACGCCGACCACGGTGCCGTCGACGACTCGTTCACCCAGTTCTACCCAACGCTCTTCGCAATCGCGAAAGCAAAAGGAACGGTCAAACCCAACTACGCGAAATAGGCGCAACTTCCGTTTGAGGGAGGGCGTCCCAAGAACGTATGAAGCGACTCGCAGCGTGGCTGCTCGCCTGCGCGTTCGGCTTCGGCCTCGGCCTCGCTCCGCGGCCGGCGGCCGCGCAACTGCCCGGGCCGGTCGTGGGGCAGTCGGCTCCGGCGTTCACCCTGGCGACGACCACCGGCAAGACCGTGCGCCTGGCGGACTATCGCGGGAAAACGCTGGTCGTCAACGTGTGGGGGTCGTGGTGTCCGCCGTGCCGGCTGGAGACGCCGGATCTCGTTGCTGAAGCGAAGGCCGACGTAGCGCGCGGGGTCGCGTTCCTTGGCGTCGACACGACCGAGACGGCGGAGGTAGTGCGGGCGTTCGTCGCCGCCAAGGGCGTCCCGTACGTGCAAGCGGTCACGACCGGCACGAGCGCGTTCGCGAAGGCGTACGATATCCGCAACTATCCGACGACCCTTATCATCGGGCCGGACGGCGTGCTGCGCGCGCGTCACGCCGACAACATTCTGCCGCGCGCGCAGCTGCATGCCTACATCGTCGCTGCGCAGCACGGCACGAGCGCTCCGCTGAGCACGGCATTCCAAACGCAGCTCGACGCGCTCCTCGATCCGGCGCAGTATTCGTTCGCGGGCGACGCTCCGTCGATCCGAGCGACCGCGCTCAGGGCAGTCGCCGCGATCACCAAGGCGGACGATCTGCAGGACGACGCGATGAACGACCTCGCGCGCGATCACGACCTCATCAAGACCCAGTCCGAACAGCAAACCCTGCGCGCCGCCGTGATCGCGGCGCTGGCGCCGGTCGCGGCGGCGGACGCCGACTTGGCGCTGCTCGCGCGGTTGCGCGGCGACGAAGCGGCCGCGCTCGGAAGGTGGGCCGACGCCGACGCTGACTACGCCGAAGCGTTGAAGCACGCTCCGGGCGACTCGGACGCGCTCCACGGTCAGGCGTACGCCGTCTCGCATCTCGGCGACGACGCGCGCGTCGCCGCGATCGACGCGCAGATCGCCGAGCGCGAGCCGTCGTATTCCGCTTACGTGACGCTCGGCCGTGCGCTGGCGAAAGCCGGCGACGTTGCGAAAGGCGAGGCGAGCTTCGAGCGCGCGCTCACGCTCGCGGCGGGGAATCCCGTACGGCTCGCGTGGAGCAACCTCTACTACGGGCGCATGGAGACGAGCGTGGGCAACCGCGACAAGGCGCGCGCCGCGTTCGCGCGCGCCGCGGCCGCAGCGGCGACGATCCCGAAGAACGATCCGCACCGCGCGTGGTACGCGGAGCAGGCGCAGGAAGGCGCGGTCGCGCTCGATATTGTCCGCGGTGCGCGCCCCGCGCTCTCGCTCGCGCCCTGGACCGGTCCCGATCTCCCGGGCTCGATCGAGAGCACGTTCAAGTACCGTCTCGTCGTCACCGGGGTTCCCGGTGCGAAGCTGACGCTGACGGTGGGCGGCCTCCCGCAGCACTGGATCGGATCGTTCTGCACCGACCGGGTCTGCGCGCCGTTCCGCAGCGCGATCGTCGTCCCGGCGAACGGCGTCAAGGTCGTCGAGTTCCAGGTCGTCCCGACCACCGAGCACAAGGGACCGGTCAACGTTCGCATCGACGCCGCGAGCGGCGGACGGACCGTCGCGACGGTCGGCACCGTCGCCAACGTTTAAGGAACACATGCTGCACGCGATCATCGCCGCGACCGCGCTCGCCCTCACCGGGCCGCAGGTCGGTTCGCCGGCGCCGGACTTCCACCTGACCACGCTCGACGGCAAGCACGTCACACTGGCCGACTTTCGCGGCAAGACGCTGGTGCTGAACGACTGGGCGACGTGGTGTCCGCCGTGCCGCGAAGAGACCCCAGACTTGATCGCGTCGGCGAAGAAGCTGAGCGGCAAGGGTGACGTCGTGTTCCTCGGCGTCGACTCGACCGAGGCGGCGCCGATCGTGCGCGCGTTCGTCGCCGCGAAAGCAATGCCGTACGCGCAGGCGATCGACGGCGACAAAGCGTTTTCGAAAGCGTACGACGTGCGGGCCTTTCCGACGACGTTCGTGATCTCGCCGGACGGCATACTGCGCGCTCGCTACGTCGGCAACGTCACCCCGCAGATTCTGGCAGGTTTCGTCGGCGACGCGCGCGCCGGACGCAACGGCGTGCTCGCAACCGACGCGCAGAAGAAGATCGACGCGCTCCTCGATCCGGCGAAGTTTGCGTTCGACGGCGACGCGGCGACGATCCGTCGCGTGGCGAAGACGGTGCTGATGGCGATCGAGGCCGCCGACGCCGTCGAGGGCGACACCGACTATCTGCGCACCCAATCCGAAGAGAACGCGCTCCGCGACACCGAGATCGCGCTGCTCGATCCCGTCGCCGAGACCGACGAGAGCAAAGTGCTGCTCGCGCAGCTCCAGGGCGACGCGGCCTATACGCGCGAGGAGTGGCCGCAGGCGCTGGCCGCCTACGAGCGCGGTCTGGCGCTGGCCCCCGACGACGAGGATCTGCTCGGCGGCTACGCGACGGCACTGCACGCGAGCGGCGACGACGTGCGCGCCACCGACGTCTACAACAAGATCGCGAAGATCGATCCCAGCGTCGACAACCTGGTTTCGCTCGGGGTCAGTGCCGGTGACGCGAAGCACTTCAACGACGCTGCGGTTGCGTTCGCACAGGCGATCGGAACCGCGCGCGCCGCCGTAAAGGCCAAGCCCACCGATCCCAAACGTATCCGCAAGCTGGCCTGGGCTCACCTGTACGAAGGCCGCATGTACGTGAAAGCCGGCGAGCCGGAGAAGGCGCGCGCCGCGTTCGCACAAACCTCGGCGTGGACGGCGAAGCTTCCGAAGACCGACGCGCGCTACGCGATGTACCTCGAGGAAGCGCAGGAGGCGACCGTCGCGCTCGACGTCGCGCACCCGGCCGGCAAGACCGCGATCTCGCTGGCGCTCTGGACCGGGCCGGACCTGCCCGGCTCGGTGGCGAGCACCTACAAGTATCGTCTCGTCGTCGCGGGGACCCCGGGCAAAACGGTCGCGCTCGCCGCCGGCGGCTTGCCGAAGCACTGGGTGGCATCGTTCTGCAGCGACCGCCAGTGTGCGCCGTTTCGCACGATCGTGGCGCTCCCGGCGTCGGGCGTGAAGGTGATCGAGTTCCAGGTGATCCCGCAGTCGGCGGCACCGAGCGAGCCGACGATTCGGGTCGATGGGGACGGCGCGAGCGCGAGCGTCAAGATCGGGGGGTTCCGGCCCAGCCCGGCGTAACTTCCCAGGGCCCGCCCGGTACGGACGGGCGTCAACGGTGGAAAGGCTGGAAGCCATCACGGACGAGGTCGTCGGGAAGGTCGGGCGCGTGACGGGGACCGTCGGTCCTGGACGGGTCGGCGAAGTCATGCTCGCGGTGCGGGGCGGGAGCGAACATTTCCACGCCCACCCCTGCGACCCCAAGACCATCCCGGTCGGCACCCGCGTCGTGGTCGTCGAGTACTATCCGCCGCGGACGGTAATCGTCGCCGAGGCGTAAGACGCCCGGCGCGGGAGGAAATACGTGGAATCCACCATCGGTTTCTCGGTTGCGGTGATCGCGGGTTTGGTCGTCGTCGCGTTCGTCGTGCTCGTGGTGATCTTTCGAGCGATGTGGCGCGTGGCCGAGCCGAACGAAGCACTGATCATCTCGGGTCTCCACCACAAGCCGAACGAGGCGACGGGCGAGTCGCTCGGCTTCAAGATCGTGACGGGGCGCGGCACGCTGGTGATCCCTGGCGTGCAGGTCGTGCGCCGGCTTTCGCTCGATCTGCGCGAGTCGGAGCTCGTCATCGCCTGCGTGACGCAGCAGGGCATCCCGGTCCACATCAAGGGCGTGGTGATCTACAAAGTCGGTGACGACTTTGCGTCGATCGCGAACGCAGCGCGGCGTTTCCTCGATCAGCAGGATCGCATGGACGCGCGGATCCAGCAGGTCTTCGCCGGTCATCTGCGCGCGATCTGCGGCTCGCTCACCGTCGAGGATCTGATCCGCGAGCGCGACAAGCTGACCGAAGCGACGCGCGGTGCATCCGGAACCGAGATGGAGAAGCTGGGGCTGATCGTCGACTCGCTGCAGATTCAGGAAATCGACGACCCGAGCGGCTACATCGACAATTTGGCGAAGCCGCATACGGCGGCCGTGCAGCGCGACGCGCGCATCGCGCAGGCGCAGTCCGACCAAGAGGCGACGCAGCGCGAACAAGAAGCCGCCGCGCTCAAGGCGCAGGCGCAGCGCGACAGCAAGATCAAACAGGCCGGCTATCAGGCCGAGGTCGACCGGGCCGCGGCGCAAGCGAAACAATCGGGCCCGCTCGCCGACGCGGTCGCGCGCCAGCAGGTCGTCGTCGAGGAGACCAAGATCGTCGAGCTCGACGCGCACAAGAAGGAGTCGGAGCTGCTGGTCACCGTCCGGCGTCCGGCCGATGCCGCCGCCTACGAGAAGACGACGCTGGCGACCGCGCAGCGCGACGCCGACATCGCCGGATCCGAGGCGCGCGCACGGCAGATCGAGTTGCAGGCACAAGCCGACGCGACGCGGGTCAAACTTGCCGCCGATGCCGAATCGCAGCGCACGAAGATGATCGGTGAGGCGGAAGGCGCCGCGATTCGCGCGCGCGGTATCGCCGAAGGCGACGCGATCAGCGCGAAGGGCTTGGCGGAAGCGTCCGCGATCAAGGCGCGTTCCGACGCGCTCGCCCAGAATCAGGAAGCGGTCATCGCGCAGCAGCTCGCCGAGCACTGGCCGCAGATCGTCGAAGCCGGCGCGAAAGCGTTCAACAACATCGATCAGATGATCGTGATGAACGGCGCCGACGGCATCTCGGAGATGCTGGGCAAGGTGCTCACCCAGGGCGTGGCCGGGATGCAGCTCGCACGCAACCTGCTCGCACGCACGAAGTCCGGCACCGACCTCAGCTCGCCGCCGGCCGCGAACGGCACGATCGTCCCGGCGGCGCCGGTCGAGAAGAAGTGAGTCTCTGGACGCGGATCGTCCGGCTGCTCCAGGGAGAGGCGCGCTCGCAGTTCGACCGCCTCGACGACCCTGCCGCATCGGTCGATGCCGCGTACCGCACGCAGCTGGAGATCGTCGACGAGGTGCGCGGGCACCTCGTCGAGCTCCTCACCGCGCGCAAGCGCCTCGAGATGCAATTGACCTCGTACGAGCGCACCGGCGCGCAGAAGGACGCGGTCGAGGCGTTCCGTGCCGAGATCGACGAGCTACGGGGACGTGAGGACACGCTCGCCGCGACCGCCAATGAACTGCGCCGTCGCGCCGACGCGCTGCGCGCAGAACGCGACATCACGCGCGCGCGTGTCGCCGCGGCGAAAGCCGGGATCGCCGCGCACGGCGCGATCGCCGGGATCACCGCCGAACACGCGGAGATTCGCACCCTCCTCGACGACGCCCGCGAACGCACCCTCTCGCTGCAAGCCCGCGCCGCAGCACTGGCCGAACTCGTCGCAATGGACGCCGCGCCGCCGAAACCGTCGATCACCGCCTCGGTCGACCGCGAAGAACTGCCACCCCAATCCTTGTCATCCTGAGCCGAACCGTTGTCAATCGTTCGAACCGATAGAAGCCGCTGTCGAGAATCGAGGCGTTGAATGATGCGCTCTTCCTCCCGAGGGATCCTCATAGTCGGCGCCGCGCTCGCCGTGGTGATGGCCGGGGCGTCGCCGCCGGCATTCGGCTCCGCGCCGAAGGCGGCGTGCGAGCTGGTCTCGGCGGCGGCGGTGAGCACCGCGGTCGGCGAGCAGGTGCAGCTCATGACGACCTCTCGATCGCCGAAGAGCTTGTGCGTGTTCGGGAACTTCCCCAGAGACGTCCACGCGACCACGAAGGATTGGCAGCCCCATTTCCGCAGCGTGACCGTGGCGCTGTTCAACGCGGCGACGATGAGCGATCGGAAAGTCGGTTCGACCATGGCTCGGGTCGGCTGCCGAACGGTTGTTGCGAAGTGTCAGAAAGCGTTGGCCGACCGCTCGCCCGAGGAGCTATATAACGCGCAACCGCGCGGAGCAGCCTGTAAGAAAACGTACGCGCGCTGTTTCGTGGATGCGGACGGTGCCGTCGTCTGGGCGATGCAGACCGGAAATGTCGTCGCGATCATGGTCATCAAAGGTTCGGTCCTCCCGGGAACCGAGACCGTGCCCTCGCCAATAATGGCGCTTTCCGTTTACTCGAACTTCGCAGCCGGCCTCTGACCCGACCGCTCGGTTGAAACATCTGCGGATATTCCGCATATGGTGTCGTACGGAGGCGTGATCGTGGGAGACGAATCGGATAGCGGAGCCAATCGCAAGAAGCGGCTGGCACTCGTCACCATCGCGGTGTTGGTTCCTATCGTCGTGACCGCGAATTGGCGCATCGCCGCGAAGGCAGGGTATCCGCCCGCCCTCTCGCTGCTGACGATCGTTTCGCCGCTCAACATTTTCATGCTGCTTACCTTCGCATTTCGCGAGTGGCCGATCGAGCGTGAGCTCCGTCTCAGGCGCGACGCGGCAAGGGAGAAGCCGGCCGCATAGTACGCTCTTGCGTCAGAAAAACGGGTTGTGGGCTTTTTCCTGGCCGATCGTCGTTGGCGGGCCGTGGCCCGGCATGACGACCGTGTCGTCGTCGAGTGAGAACAACTTTAAGCTGACGCTGGCGAGCAGGTCTTCATAGGTCGAGACGTCGGCGAAGATGCCGCCGACCGAGCCGGCGAACAGGGTGTCGCCGCTGAAGACCGTCGAGCGGAACAGGAAGCACGACGAACCGTCGGTGTGACCCGGCGTGTGCAGCATGCGGATCGCCGCTTCGTCGCCGAACGGCAGCTCGTCGCCGTCGGCGACCGGGATCGCGCGCTTGCCGAGATCGCCGATCGCTTTCACGTCCGCACGGTGCATCACGATCTCGGCTTTGGGAAATGCGCGCGCGACGTCGGCGGTCGCGTCGCAGTGGTCGGCGTGCTTGTGCGTGATCAGGATGTAGCGCAGCGCGTACGGACCTTCGTTGACCGCGTTCAGCAGCGTCTTCGGATAGCCGGCCGGGTCGACGAGCGCCGCCGTCTTGCCGTCTTCCAGAAAGAACAGATAGCCGTTCGAGGGGTGCGGATCGTGCGGATGGTGCCGCACGTACGGGGGCAGCTCCGCGCCGGGATACCAGCGTCGAGCGGCGGCGTCCGCGAACTTGCCGGGATCGATGCTGAGCACCCCGGCCAGCGAGCGCGCCTGATCCTCGGTCGGGACGCCGTCCCCTTTCAGCCACGCCGAGATCGCGGCGGGCTCGATCCCGGTCCGGCGGCCCAGCGCGTTCGGATCGAGCTTCGCGCCGCGCGACGCCTTGCGCAGCAGGTCCGACGGATCGTCCTCGAGCCCGATCTTGGGCCAGCCGGCGGTCGCGCTCACCAGAGCGCTCCGTCGCCGACGAGGATGTAGAGGATCGGGCCGATCCCCCAGACCAGCCCGACGATCGCCCAGAGCACTTTTCGGGGTGAGTCGAGATCGTCGCGGCCTGCAAGGTTGATCCACATCAGAACGACGGCGAGCGGATGCAAAATCGCCGAGATCAGGATTTCGAAGATCAGCTTGAGCACGTCGGATTACTTCGGCCCGAACCGGACGCAACCCGGCGTGGGTTGAAGAGGGCGGAATGCCCGCCCCCACCCACGCCAAGGTCATCATCATCGGCTCCGGCCCGGCCGGCCTCACCGCCGCCCTTTACGCGGGCCGCGCCAACCTGGCCCCGATCGTCTTCGCCGGCCACATGTACGGCGGGCAGCTCATGCTCACCACCGAGGTCGAGAACTACCCCGGCTTCGTCGACGGGATCATGGGCCCCGAGCTCATGGAGGCGTTCCGCGCGCAGGCGGAACGGTTCGGCTCGATCATCCACAACGTCGACGTCACCGCGGTCGACTTCACGAAGCGGCCGTTCGTCGTGCGCACCTACGAGGACGAGTACACGGCCGACAGCGTGATCGTCGCGACCGGCGCGAGCGCGCGCTGGCTCGACATCCCCGGCGAAGCGCGCTTGCGCGGTCGCGGCGTCTCGACGTGCGCGACGTGCGACGGCGCGTTCTTCCGCGAGAAGCACATCGCCGTCGTCGGCGGCGGCGACTCGGCGATGGAGGAGGCGCTCTTCCTCACGCGCTTCGGCAGAAAGGTCACCGTGATCCACCGGCGCGACAGCCTGCGCGCCTCGAAGATCATGGCGGACCGCGCGCTGAACCACGAGAAGATCTCGTTCATCTGGAACACCGCGGTCGAGGAAGTGATCGGCGAGGACAACACCACCGCGTTGCGGCTGAAGAACCTGATCGACGGCGAGGAGACGACGCTCGCAGCCGACGCGCTGTTCATCGCGATCGGGCACGACCCGAACACCGCGATCTTCAGCGGTCAGCTGACGCTCGACAAAGCGGGCTACATCGTCAGCGACGACGGCGTGAAGACGAACGTCGAGGGCGTGTTCGTCGCCGGCGACGTCTACGACATCCGCTACAAACAGGCCGTTACCGCGGCCGGGATGGGCTGCAAAGCCGCGATCGACGCCGAGAAGTACCTGGAGTCGCTGGAGACGCATCACAAAGCCGCGGTCTCGGTCGGATGAGCGCGACGCGCCCTGAGGCCGACGCAGCGATCAAGGTCTATCCGCATGCGATGGACGCCTTCCGGCGGATGGACGGTCTCGAAGCGCTCCAGATGATGCAGCGCGGCGAGATTCCGACCACCAACATCACCCGCTGGATGAACTTCTCGCTCGAAACCGCGGAACGCGGGCACGTCGTGTTCTCCATGCAGCCCGAGGAGAAGCTCTACAACATGATCGGCTCGGTGCACGGCGGGATCATCACGACGCTGCTCGACAACGCGCTCGGGAGCGCGGTGCAGTCGGTCCTGCCCGCTGGTCGCGTCGCGACGACGATGGACCTGCACACACGTTTCCACCGTCCGGTCACGGCCGCGACCGGCAAGGTCTTCGCCGACGCGCACGTCGTGCACGCCGGCCGCCGCACCGCGAGCTCCGAAGCACGAGTCGTCGACGCGAACGGGACCGTCTACGCGACGGGCACGTCCACGCTGATGGTACTCGAAGACAAGCCTTCGACCTAGCTACTTCCGGTAGAAGACCGTGACGTGCGGGTTCTGTGCGTCGGTCTTCGTATCGACGTCGACGACGACGACCTTGTTCGGGTCAACGCCGCGGCGCTGCAGAAACTCGGCGAGCGAGCTCTGATCGGGACTCGCACCGTTCGGCCGGTCGACGTCGGCGACGGTCGCTTTCGCGAGCGCGGACTCGAGCGCGGCGTGACGGGTTCCGGTCCGCGTCGCGGTGAGCGTGCGGCGTTCAGGTGTGCCGATCGAGAGGCCCATGACGCCCACCGGGACGACCTCGCGCGACGGGATGTGGTTCTTCAGGCCGGCCAGCGTCTGCGTCTCGCTATCGAAATGCGCGAGCGCGCGCTGGAGGAGCACGCTTTGCTGCGAGCCCGTCATCACGGTCTGGGCTGCGCCCGCGAGCGGGGCCCCCGTCGCCAGCGACAGGGCGAGCAGCGCGGCGCTCGCCGTTCGTGCGGTTTGCTTCATTTGCACGTTATGCCCGCGTCGAAAAAAAAGAAACCGATCCGCACCGCGGTCGCCGTCTTCGGACCGATGTCTTCGAAGGATCCTTGTGCCGAAAAGTTCTGGCCGTTGCGCAGCTCGTGCAGATCGCCCGAGCATCCGACCACGTGGATCGGGGACTCGGGTTGTGCCATGACCTCGACGTCGAGGTTCTTCGCGAGCGCCGGTCCGGTCGCGCACGCCAACGCCAGCATGAGAAAAGCACCCGTCTCATGCCGCTGCCGTTCGCCGTCCGCGGCCGAATACCTAATCAGCCGGGGCCGTGACCCGTGCCCTGAGATCCTCGGCATACGCTGCTTCGATCAAGGCCGCATACCGTTGCTCGACGATGCGGCGTTTGATCTTGAGCGTCGGCGAGAGCTCGCCGTCCTCGATCGTCAGATCGCGCGGCAAGATCGCGACGCGATGGATCTGCTCGTACGTCGCCAGGTCGGCGGTGTTCGCGCCGGTTTCACGAATCATCAGCGCGCGCACGCGCGGATCGGCCGCCATCTGCGCGGTGGTGGTCTCCGCCGAGAGGTCGAGCTTCGCCCGGACGAGGTCCCAGTTCGGCGCGACCAGCACGGCTGGGTGCGCGCGGTTGTTGCCGAACGCCATCACCTGCCCGATGTAGATCGAGCGTTTGATCGCGGTCTCGATGCGCGAGGGCGAGATCCACTTGCCGCCGCTGCTCTTGAACAGCTCTTTCTTGCGGTCCGTGATCTCGAGATGACCGCGCGCGTCGATCGTGCCGATGTCGCCCGTCATGAACCAGCCGTCCGCGTCGAACGGCTGTTCCTCGCGCGGGACCTTGTAGTAGCCCAGCATCACGTTCGGGCCCTTGACCAGGACCTCGCCGTCCGCGGCGATCTTGATCTGCACGTTCTTCACCGCGGGGCCGACCGTGCCGAGCACGTTGTCCGCCGGGCGGTTCACGGTGACGACCGGTGAGGTCTCGGTGAGCCCGTACCCTTCGAGCACCCCAAAGCCCATCGCCGCGAGCGTGAGCGCGGTATCGCGATGCAACGGCGCGCTGCCGCTGACGAAGTAGGCCAGCCGGTCGAGGCCGAGCGTCGCCGGAATCTTGCTGAGCACGAGCCGCTTCGCGAGCGCGTGCTGGACGCGCAGCAGCGGCGAGACGCCGCCGTTCCGAATCGCGCGCTCGTACGCGGTGCCGACTGCGAGCGCCCACGGAACGAGCTTCGCCTTGGCACCGCCGGCCGCGCGGGCGCTGCCGATGATCCCGGCGATCAGCCGTTCGAAGATGCGCGGCACGAACGCGACCCACGTCGGCCGGATCGCGCGCAGGTCCTCGAGCAGATGATCGGGTGTCGTGACGTAGTGGATCAGCCGGTTGTTGAGGTAGCCGAGCGCATTGGTGTGCTCGTAGATGTGCGCGAAGGGCAAGACCGAGAGACCGATTTCGCCTTCGTGCAGCGCGCTGTCCGCCGGATCGGACGCGCTCATGACGTCGGAGACGATGTTGCGGTGCGAGAGCATCACGCCCTTCGGCTGCCCGGTCGTTCCCGAGGTGTAGATCAGCACCGCGAGGTCGTCAGGCGCGATCCCCTCGCGATACGAGCGCAGACGGGCTTCGTCCCCATGGTTGTCATCCTGAGCCTGTACCGTGTCACCCTGACCCTTCGCCGAGCTCAGGGGAAGGGCGGTCAGCGCGACCAGCGGGGGTGCGTTCGGCACCGCTGCGCGGAGGCGCTCGGCGGATGTGTCGTCCTCGACGAAGACCAGCTTCGCTTCGCTGTCGGCCAGGATGAACGCGATCTGGTCGTCGGCGGTCGTCGCGAACATCGGCACGACCACGCATCCGGCGTACAGGATGCCGAAGTCGGCGACCAGCCATTCGATGGAGTTGTTCGCGAGGATCGCCACCCGGTCGCCACGTCCGATCCCCCGTCCCCGCAGATCGTGCGCAACCGCGGCGGCGCGGCGGTGGACGTCCTGGGCGCTCAGGGAGACGGTCTGTCCGTCGCGGCGCTCGGCGAGCGCCACCGGCCGGGGAGACGACAGGCGCTCCGCGATGAATGCCGGGAGCGTCGCAACGTCATCGGAAGGGGTCATGCGTGTCCTTCGACAGGCTCAGGAGAGGTGGCTTGACGGGTTAGCGGTAACCTATTATAAATAACATATGGCAGCGCGGTCAAGGGCCGCTCTCGCGTCCGCGGACGCCGGGGTGCCCCCCAAGGTAACCGACTTCCCCTCCGAGCTGTGGGGCGACCGTGTGTTCACGGGCGAGATCAAGACCAAGACCGTGTTTCCGGCCCTCGTCCTCCAAATGCTCCATGCCCAGCCCGACAGCGGCTACGGATTGATGCAGCGGATCGGCACCCTCGGCGGCATCTTCCCGGTTAATCCGAATACGATCTACCCGCTGCTCCGGCGGCTCGAAGAGCGCGGGTTCATCCGCGGCGAACTCGACGCTTCCACCAAACGCGGGACGACGCTGTACCACATCACGGAGCCCGGCGAAGAACGGCTCCTGACCATCAAAGCCAACTTCAAGCCTTACCTCACAAACCTGATCGCGGCGATGCAACGACTCCGCCGTGACCTGTACGGAGAGACGTCATGAGCACCTACCGCGCGCCCCTGCGCGACATGCAGTTCGTCCTGCGCGAACTCGCCGGCGTCGAGGAGATCGCGAAGCTCCCCGGTTACGAGGACACGACGGACGTTCTCGACGCGATTCTGGAGGAAGCGGCGACGTTCGCGAGCGAGGTCCTCGGCCCGCTCAATCAATCGGGCGACAAGGAAGGCTGCACGTGGAACGACGGCGTCGTCACGACGCCGAAGGGTTTCAAAGAAGCGTACAAGAGCTTCGCGAAGGCGGGCTGGATCGGTCTGCCCGTGCCGGCCGAGTTCGGCGGACAGGGCTTGCCGCAGCTCATGCTCGGGCCGACGCTCGAGATGTGGAACGCCGCGAACATCGGCTTCGCGAACGGCCCGCTGCTCAATCAGGGTGCGATCGAGGCGATCGAGCAGTTCGGTAGCGACGAACAGAAGCAGACCTACATCCACAAGCTGGTGAGCGGCGAGTGGACCGGCACGATGTGCCTCACGGAACCGCAGGCCGGTTCGGACCTCGCGCAGGTGCGCACGTCGGCAACGCCGGACGGCGACCACTACCGCGTCAAGGGCCAGAAGATCTTCATCACGTTCGGCGAGCACGACATGGCGCCGAACATCATCCACCTCGTCCTCGCGCGCCTCCCCGGCGCACCCGAAGGGACGAAGGGCATCTCGATGTTCATCGTGCCGAAGGTGCTGGTGAACGCCGACGGATCGCTCGGCGCGCGCAACGACGTCAAGTGCGCCGGCATCGAGCACAAGATGGGGATCAACGCGAACCCGACTTGCACGCTGAACTACGGCGAGAGCGGTGAGGGTGCGATCGGCTACCTCGTCGGCGAGGCGAACCGTGGCCTCGAGTACATGTTCGTGATGATGAACGCGGCGCGCTTCAGCGTCGGCGTCCAGGGACTTGCGATCGCCGACCGCGCGTACCAGCACGCGGTCGAGTACGCCAAGGAACGCATCCAGTTCCGCGACGCTGCGTCGCGCGACCCCAAGCCGGTCGCGATCATCAAGCATCCCGACGTGCGCCGCATGCTGCTGTGGTGCAAGTCGAATATCGAAGCGATGCGCGCGCTGGCTTACGTGACCGCGGCCTCCCTCGACTACGCGCACAAGTCCGAAGACGAAGCCGTGCGCAAGGAGCACAAGGCGTTCGTCGAGCTGATGATCCCCGTCGTCAAGGGGTGGTTGACCGAGAACTCGCAGGTCGTCGCGTCGACCGCGCTCCAGGTGTTCGGCGGGATGGGCTACATCGAAGAGACCGGGATCGCGCAGCAGTACCGCGACGTGCGCATCACGACGATCTACGAAGGCACCACCGGGATCCAGGCGCTCGACCTCGTCGGCCGCAAGCTGGTGCGCGACATGGGCGCCAGCGCGACCAAGGTCCTCAAACAGATGGGCAAATTCGCCAAAGAGCTCGAGTCGTCGGAGAACGCCGAGGTCAAGGCGCTCGCGCAGCCGCTCGCCGAGGCCGTCAAGGGGCTCGGCGACACCGCGCAGTTCATCGGGATGACCGCGATGGGCGACCTGCACAAGGCGTTCGCCAATTCGGTTCCGTTCATGAACTTCTTCGGGATCGTCGCCGGCGGCTGGCAGCTCTTCCGCGGCGCGAAGATCGCCGCCGAAAAGCTGGCGGCGGGCGACTCCGATCCGTTCTTCACCGCGAAGATCCAAACCGCGACCTACTACGCGCACAACGTCCTCTCGCAGGCAGCGTGGCTGCAGAAGCAGATCGTCGAGGGTTCGGGCGACGTGATGGCCGGCACGGACGACAA
This sequence comes from Vulcanimicrobiota bacterium, assembly GCA_003168375.1. Lineage (GTDB taxonomy): Bacteria > Vulcanimicrobiota > Vulcanimicrobiia > Vulcanimicrobiales > Vulcanimicrobiaceae > Vulcanimicrobium > Vulcanimicrobium winogradskyi. The sequence goes on along the minus strand of PMSI01000005.1, from coordinate 72,310 downwards.
CTTCGAAGTCGAGCGCCGCGCGCTCGTCACCGCATAAAACCAGGCAGAAAGACCATGAGCGATAGCAACAAAGTGCGTGCGACGGACGCCGGCGACGGCATCCGGCTGATCACCCTCGACAATCCTCCCGTGAACGCGCTCGGATACGCGCTCTGCGCCGAGCTGGTCCCGCTGGTCGAAGCGGCCGCCAAGGACGCAACGGTCAACACGGTTGTCTTCACCGGTGCGAACGGGATGTTCAGCGGCGGCGCCGACGTCAATGATTTCTCGACCCCGCCGACCGCCGAGACGAAGACCGTCCGCGACGTGATCGAAGCGATGGAGCGCAGCAACAAGACGTTCGTCGCGGCGATCGACGGCAACGCGCTGGGCGGCGGCTTCGAGCTGGCGCTCGCGTGCGACTATCGCGTCGCAACCTCGAAGTCGCGCGTCGGCCTGCCGGAGATCAAGCTGGGCTTGCTCCCGGGTGCCGGCGGAACGCAGCGCCTGCCGCGCCTGATCGGTGCGAACGACGCGCTGCAGATGATGCTCAAGGGCGAGATGGTCAAAGCCCCCGACGCGCTCGCCAAGAAGATCCTCGACGAGGTCGTTGAGAGCGATGCTGTCGCGGCCGCCGAGAAGTACGCCGGCAAGCCGAAGCGCCGCATCTCCGCGATGAAGACCGAGCTTGGCGTCGCCAATCTCGGTCTTTTCGCGACGCCGTTCGTGGTCGCGCAAGCGCACATGATGGTGCCGCTCGAAGAGAACGGCGGGTTTGCCGCGCACAAGCTGATCGACGCCGTGCAAGCCGCGATCGAGCTGCCGTTCGCGCGCGGTTGGGCGCGCGAGATGCGGCTGTTCATGGAGCTCGTCGTCTCGCCGCAGTCGGCCGCGCTGCGCCACGTGTTCTTCGCCGAGCGCGAGCTCTCGAAGGTCCCGGGGCTGCCGAAGACCGAGCCGCTCGAGATCAAGAAGGCCGCCGTCATCGGCGCCGGCACGATGGGCACCGGGATCGCGATCGTCTTCGCCGAGGCCGGGATCCCGGTCACCGTGATCGAGACCAAGGACGAAGCGGTCGAGAAGTCCCGCGAGATGATCTTCGGGATGTTCAAGTATCAGGTCGACAAGGGCCGGCTCTCGCAAGAGGACGCCTGGAAGCGCGCCAACTCGATCTCGTTCGAGACGGATTTCTCCGAGCTCGGCGACGTCGACATCGTGGTCGAGGCCGTCTTCGAGTCGATGCCGGTGAAAAAAGAGGTCTTCGCAAAGCTCGACGCTGCGACGAAGCCCGAGGCGATCCTCGCCTCGAACACGTCGACGCTCGACATCGACGAGATCGCCGCCGCGACGAAGCGCCCGGGCAAGGTGCTGGGTTTGCACTTCTTCGCACCGGCGAACATCATGAAGCTGCTCGAGATCGTGCGCGGCAAGGAGACCTCGCCGCAGACGCTCACCACCGGGATCGCACTCGGCAAGAAGCTGCGCAAAGTCGCGGTCGTCTCCGGGAACGCGTTCGGCTTCATCGGCAACCGGATGCTGTTCGAATACGAAGCGCAAGCGGTGCAGCTGGCCGAAGAGGGCGTGAGCCCGGCCCGCATCGACAAGGTGATGAAGGCGAAGTTCGGTTTCGCGATGGGGCCGTTCGCGGTCGCCGATCTGTCGGGGCTCGACGTCTACAACTTCATCTCGCAGTCGCAGCACGGCACGCCGCTCGGACGGATCCCGATCATCGCGAAGCTGGTCGAACAGGGCCGGCTCGGACAGAAGAGCGGCGCCGGGTTCTTCAAATACGACAAAGCGGTCGGCAAGGGCCGCGAAGCGATCCCGGATCCCGAGGTCGAGCAGCTGATCGCGCAGCTCGCGAAGGAAGCCGGGATCCCGCAGAATCCGAACGTGACCGACGAGGAGATCATCGCCCGCTGCACGCGCGCGCTCGCCGACAGCGGCGCCGAGCTCGTGCGTACCGGCGTCGCGCTGCGACCCGGCGACATCGACATCGTCTGGATCTACGGCTACGGCTTCCCGCCCCACCATGGCGGACCGATGCACTACGCCAAGGAGGTTGCCCTTCGACAAGCTCAGGGTGACAACACGCCGAAGACCTCGCACACCACCGAAACCAAGGAGTTGACCCATGCCTGAGGCGGCGATCGTCTCAGCGGCGCGGACGCCGATCGGCAGAGCGTTCCGTGGCGCTTTCAATCAAACCCACGGCGCGACGATGGCGGGACACGTCATCGCGAACGCAGTGAAACGCGCCGGCGTCGATCCGGCCGAAGTCGAAGACGTCGTGATCGGCACCGGCCTCCCGGAGGGCGCGACCGGTCACAACATCGGCCGCGTCGCCGCGCTGCGCGCCGGCCTCCCGGAGCGCGTCGCGGGAACGACGATCAACCGTTACTGCGCGTCGGGGCTGCAAGCGATCTCAACAGCGTCGCATCGGGTCATCGTCGACGGCGCGAAGGTGATGGTCGCCGGCGGCGTCGAGTCGATCTCGCTCGTGCAGAACGACATGAACATGCACGAGTTCACCGAAGAGTGGGCGCTCCGCCACGAGCCGAACCTCTACATGCCGATGCTGCAGACGGCCGACACCGTCGCGAAGAAGTACAAGATCTCGCGTGAGGCGCAGGACGAGTACTCGCTGCAGTCGCAGCAACGCACGGCGGCCGCGCAGGATGCCGGCAGGTTCGACGCCGAGATCGTTCCGCTCCCGACCTGGAAGTACGAGCAGGACAAAGAGACCAAGGCGTTCCGCGAAGAGGCGGTCACGCTGAAGAAGGACGAGGGCAATCGTCCGGACACGACGCTCGAAGGACTGCTCTCGCTCAAGGGCGTGCTCTCGAAAGACTCCTCGATCACCGCCGGCAACTCATCGCAGCTCAGCGACGGCGCGGCCGCGGTCGTGATCATGGACGCGGACGAAGCGCGCAACCGCGGGATCAACCCGCTCGGCTTCTACCGCGGGATGGTCGTGCGCGGCTGCGACCCCGGCGAGATGGGGATCGGCCCGGTCTTCGCCGTCCCCGATCTGCTCAAACGCCACGGCCTGAAGGTCGACGACATCGGCCTCTGGGAGCTGAACGAAGCGTTCGCGGTGCAGACGGTCTACTGCCGCGACACGCTCGGCATCCCCAACGAGAAGATCAACGTCGACGGCGGCGCGATCTCGATCGGCCACCCGTACGGCGTCAGCGGCGCCCGCATGGTGATGCACGCGCTGATCGAAGGCAAACGCCGGGGCGAAAAGTTCATCGTCGTCACGATGTGCATCGGCGGCGGCATGGGCGCCGCGGGGCTGTTCGAAGTCAACCTGAACTAGCCGAACGCAAAGCTGAGGAGACGTCGGCCGGGAGTGGAGGCAGCAATAAAATGGCGATCGTCGAGATTCATCCGCAGCCCATATTTGGAAGATTTGCGGGTGGTATTGCGTTGGATCTACACACGACAAGCAGCACGCCAGTCGGCCATAACGCGTACGGCCACATGCAATTCGACACTCTCAGGCCGCCAATAGCTGAACTCCTGTATCAGTTAAAGTATCACGCGGACAAGGATGCGGCTTCGTCAATCGTCGATACCGCAGTTGAGTTCTTGCAAGAACGCCGCGGAAAGTTCGACCTAATCGTCCCTGTGCCGCCATCGACGGCGCGCGCAGTCCAGCCAGTGCTCGTGCTCGCGGAGGGAATCGGCGCCGCACTCAAAGTACCTGTGATTTCCTGCGTTACCACCACCGGCCGTCGACACAGCTCAAGGGTGTAACGGATCCGGATCAACGTCTGGAATTACTCGACGGCCTGTATAGAGTCGACAAAGCCGTGACGCTTCACAAACGTGTTCTCCTTTTTGATGATCTATTCCGGTCAGGGTCAACCATGAATGCGATTACCGACGTTTTACTAGCAGAAGGTGGCGCCAAGAGCGTTCTTGCTCTTACGATCACGCGAACCCGGAGCAATCAATGAACACCGTGTTCATCGGCGGCTCGCGACACGTTTCGCGTCTTCCGTCAGAAGTCAGGAAGCGTTTGGATAAGGTCGTCGCTAGCGGCCACCAGGTTATCGTTGGCGACGCCAACGGAGCAGATAAGGCTGTCCAAAAATTCTTCTTCGATGTTCGGTACGAAAACGTGACAGTATTTTGCTCCGGGTTGAAACCTCGGAACAACCTCGGGTCATGGCCCATCCACCCCGTAAGCGTGCCGGCAAATGCTAAGGGATTCCAGTTTTATGCTGCTAAGGATCGCGAAATGGCGAGACAAGCAGACATCGGATTCATGATATGGGACGGCAAGAGTCCCGGGACGGCCTTGAATGTGCTGCGACTTGTACGTGCGGGCAAGATCTCGGTGCTCTTCAACGTTCCGGAAATGCGTGCGTTGAATATTAAGTCCATGGACCAATGGCGCGACTTCATTACCAAGTGCAACACCGAATTGCAGGCCGACATCAAACAACGCGCCACATCCGAAGAATGGTCTGGCGAGCAAATCGAGACGGATTCGAGACTCCTATTGCTCCTCGACGAGGCGCCAGCGAAGGCATCTGAACAGGGTAAAGGATTATCTGCAGAAGAGACGGCATCTGCCCTCAATAAAGCGCTTGCAATAGGCGACGCCACCGCAGTAATAAATGCTATTGGCGCGATCGTTCGAGATAGAAGAATCGACCAAGTGGCAAACACGAGACGTGCAGGCGAAAGCATCGGTCGTACGCTCGACGGTCTTGAAACATCTGACTTTGCAACCGTACTTAAAGTGCTTTCGTCAATCGGCCTACGCCTAGAAGCAAAGGCTGCACGCGATGTAGTTCAACGTGCGTCCGACCGTCGGCGCGAAGCCCTCTAAAGGCGCTGCGGTCGGTATAGCGTTTTCGTGGCTGATCTTCTGGTCGCCGGCGCCCGCCCAACGCTATCAACATAAGCGAAGACTTCGCTCGCGTCGCACCACGTCGGACCGGCTGGCGTCGCATAGTAGAGCGCGAGACCGGCGCGACGTTTTCGCTACTCCTTGTAGCATAGTCGGAAACTTGCGTCCCAAACGCGATCTTGGTGTTTCGAGGAACACGAAGTCAATCGGAACTATGTAGGCTGCCGATCGGCGCGTCAGATTCGCGTGACTCTCGATCAAGCCGGATGATCAACGCTTGAACCCGATGAATCCTTGCCAGCGACGCCGCCTCGGAGGGCCGGTCTGATACATCGCAAAGAATCGTTGCTGCAACCTTTGGATGCCAAGTCCGCCTGTGCACGGCATATCGGACGTGTGAACTATCGGCATAAAGTTGATCGCGGAGTTGACTCGAAGGCGGGCGTTGGCTCACGAGGAGGCCGAATTGTTCGCCGTATTCGTCTTGCTGGGTCAGAACAAAGTCGTCCCAGTCGTGTATCATAAGAGGTTCCCGCTTATCTATGTAATCGGTGACTTCTTGATACGCGACGGAGATTTCCGGGCCAGGCCTCTGATATAGCGTCAAGACCTCCCACGATACCGAACGCGTGGCGCTAATGTCCATGTCGGCCCAACCATGGCCGTCGAACTCTGCCTGAATTAGCTTATCGAGCGCGCGTTGTCGATCGAGGGCATTTGAGCTGTCAAGGCGATAGCGCGGAATCTTCGGATAGCGAGATGCCTCAATGCGTAATGTCTCGAGTAAGGTGCGCCACGCGGAACGCGGCCGCTTACGAAAGTCGGCATAGAGCAGCGCGGACAACTCCGGAAAGAGTTCAGCGCGTTGAATTAAGACCGGTAGGACGCGGCATCCCCCTGTAATCATTCGCTGAGTGGCTTTGTTCAACTCGAATCTGAGCCATTTGCTTTTTCCCGACGCGGCGCTAACAACAATAATTACGGCTCGTGCCCGGTCGATCGCTTCCGAAACTTTCTGTGGCAGCGGGTCCCCTATGAGGAGCTCCTTTTCGTCCAGCCAGACGTTAAAGCCATGCGCCTTCAGCGTCTTTGCCAAGCGTCGGACGAAGGGCTTGTCAGCCGCGCTATGCGACAGGAAGATAGGCCCAAGTCCTCCTTCGTCCCTGTAGTCATTGTTGCTCACGTGACTAGCGTGCCTGCAAAATATCGGAAGACGAACACCGACCGAAGGAGCGCAAGGTATCTACGCGGAGAAAGTGTGCGCGTTCTCGCCCCGCCTTTGTTAGAGGGTGCAAGGCGCTCTTACGCGCCAGCTCGGACGTGACGGTCATTCTAGTGTCGTGCATGCTTTGATATTGTCGTTCCATTCGACGCGGCGTGGACGAACTCAGGATGTTCGGAGCCTACCGGTACACCTTGCGCTCGCCTCAGGCGCCTCGTGTCTCATCTTGATCCGCAAACAGCCCTTTAAACGTTTCTCGCAGGTCGCGTTTGAGGAACTTGCCGACGCCCGTGCGTGGGATCGTTTCGACGAAGATCACGCGGTCGGGCGTCTGCCACTTGGCGAGTTTGTCGGCCATCCACGCGCGGACCGCGTCCTCGTCGACGTCGTGTCCCTCGCGAGCGACGACGGCGGCGACGGGGCGCTCTTGCCACTTCGGATGCGGGATGCCGAAGACGCAGGCTTCCTTGAGCGCCGGGTGGCCCATCAGGATGTTCTCGACCTCGACCGACGAGATCCACTCGCCGCCGGACTTGATGAAGTCCTTGACGCGGTCGACGATCTCGAGGTAGCCGTACTCGTCGACCGTGCAGACGTCGCCGGTGTGGAACCAGCCGTCCGGCTCGAATGCGGTCGCGGTCGCTTCCTCGTTCTTGTAGTACTTCGCGGTCACCGCGAAGCCGCGCACCCATAGCTCGCCGCGCGAGCGGCCGTCGGGCGGGACGTCGTGGCCGCTCTCATCGACCAGGCGCCACTGCACGATCGGGCAGAAGCGGCCTTGCTTGTAGCGTTCTTCGCGCTGCTTTTCAGGATTGTCGGCGAGCTCGGCGACGTCGCGGCACACCGTGCCGATCGGCGACATCTCGGTCATCCCCCAGGCGTGGATCGCGTCGATCCCGAGCGCGCGGAGATCGTCCATCAGCGAACGCGGCATCGCCGAGCCGCCGATGACGATGCGCTTGAGGTGCGGGAGCGTTTTCCCTTGCGCGCGCAGCGCGTCGCGCACTGCGAGCCACACGGTCGGAACACCGGCCGAGAGCGTCACCTTTTCCGACTCGCAGAGTTCGATGACACCGGCCGGGTCGAGGCGCTCCATCGGCATGATGAAGTCGGCGCCTACCATCAGGGCAAGGAACGGCGTCCCCCAGGCGTTGACGTGGAACATCGGCACGATCGGCAGCACGCGATCGGTTTCGGTCAAGCCGAGGGAGTCGGCGAGTCCCGCCGCCAGCGCGTGCAGGAACGTCGAGCGGTGCGAGAAGAGCGTCCCCTTGGGATCGCCGGTCGTCGCGGAGGTGTAGCACAGGATCGCGCCCGCGCGCTCGTCGATCTCCGGCCAATCGTAGGTCTCGGGTTCTGGCGCGAGCAGCGTCTCGTAGTCGAGCGCGCCCTCGAACGGTTCGGGCGAGGCGCCCATCTGCACGAAGCGCCGCCCCGACCCGGGCGCGAGCGCGGCCGCCGCTTTGATCAGCTTCACCAGCGAGCCGTCGTAGAAGACGATGTCGTCCTCGGCGTGGTCGAGGACGAACGCGATCTGATCCGGGAACAGCCGGATGTTCACCGTGTGCAGCACGGCGCCGATCATCGGCACGGCGTAGTACAGCTCAAGGTGCCGGTGGCCGTTCCAGGCGAACGAGGCGACGCGCTCGCCCGGCTTCACGCCGAGCTTTCGCAGCGCGTGCGCGAGCTTCGCGACCCGTTTGCCGAACTCGGCGTAGGTGAAGCGCAGCAGCTCGCCGCCGTCGCGCGCGATGATGTGCTTGCGCGGATGCGACTTCATCGCGTGCTCGAAGATCGCCCGGATCGAGAGCGGCAGGTCGGACATCGTCGACGGCACCGTGCCGCCGAGCCGGTCGGAAAGGATCGTCGCCATGCGGCCCGCTACGCCATGAGCGACTGGAGCGCCTCGTCAAGAGCCTGATGGCGAAAGACGTAGCCGCTCTCCACGGTCCTCCGCGGAAGCACGCGCTGGCCGCCGGTGAGCACCGCGCCGCCCTCGCCGAGCATCAGGGCCGCCGCGAAGGCCGGGACGGGGAAGAGCGTCGGTCGGTGGACGGCCCGGCCCAGGGCGTGGGTGAAGTCCCGGTTTGTCACCGGGCTCGGTGCGGTCGCGTTCAGCACGCCGGCGGCCCCGTCGATCGCGTGCAGCAGGACGCCGACCTCGTCGTCGATGTGGATCCAGGAGCACCACTGATCGCCGCTCGCGACCACGCCGCCGAGACCGAGCCGGAAGAGCGGAAGCAGTTTGCCCAGGACGCCGCCGTCGCGGCCTAGGACGAGCCCGGTCCGAATCTTCGCCACCCGCATCCCCAGCGTGCCGGCCCGGTCGGCCTCGGCCTCCCACGCCACGCACAGGCGCGCCAGGAAGTCGTCGCCGGGCGGGCTCGACTCGTCGAACGGCACGTCGGTCCGGCGGTATCCGTAGTATCCGATCGCGGAGCCGCCGACGTAGGCGCTCGGACGGTTCTCGATTCGTGCCAGAGCGTCGATGTAGGCGCGCGAAAGGTCAACCCGCGAGGTCGTCATCGCGCGCTTCGCGGCCTCGGTCCAGCGCACGGCGACGGGGGCCCCGGCCAGGTTCACGACGACCGCGCTGCCCGCGCTGGCCTCGGCGGCCTTGGCCGGGTCGCGCAGGCTCGATTCCACGACCTCGTCTCCTCGCGCACGCAGTGCCGCGCCGAGGTGACGGCCGATGAAGCCGGTCGCGCCGAGGATCGTCACTCGCATCTCAGAACCTCCGGAGGTGCTCGGGAACGTCCAGGCGCTGCGCGCGATCGCCGCTCTGATGGTGGTCGTCGTTCACGCGTATTCGGTCGAGTCGACCTACCTTCCGGGCCGGCCGTGGACCACTCCGTTCCACGTTCTGGGGACCTACGGCGTCGACTTGTTCTTCGTGATCAGCGGCCTGGTGATGCTGGTCTCGACCGCGACTTGGTTCGGCGAGGGATCCGCGCCGCGCCGGTTCCTTGCGCGGCGCGCGACACGCATCTACCCACCGTACGTGATCGTCACCGCGCTGGTCCTCGGCGCGTACCTGCTGGTCCCCAGCGCGACCGGTGAGCATCGCAGCGCGCCGCCCGATATCCTGGCCTCGTTCCTCGCGCTGCCGCAGCGCGGCGAGCCGCTGCTGGTCGTCGGCTGGACGCTGACCTACGAGCTGGTGTTCTACGCGGTGTTCGCGGCGGCGCTGCGGTTCCAACGCCACTACCTTCCCGCCGTGACGGCGATTTGGCTGCTGGCGGTCGTGCTGATCGGGGCGTTCGGGCCGCACGCGAACCCCTGGGTTCGCGTCCTCGGCAGCTGGTTCAACCTGGAGTTCGTGTTCGGGATGGCGATCGGGGCGCTCGTGCTGCGCGGCGCGCTCGCGGCCCCGCGCGCGCTCCTCGTGCTTGCGGCGGCACTGGTCGTCGCGGTGTGCATCGCGACGGCGTACTCCGGACGCGAGTTCCTCGAGGTCGCATGGTGGCGGCCGTGGGCCGTCGGCCTGCCGATGGCGCTGCTCGTCTACGCGGCGCTCGGGTTGGAGCGCCTCGGGCTGCTCGCACCGCGCTGGCTGCGCGCGCAAGGCGATGCGAGCTACGCACTCTACCTGTGGCACGTGCCGGTCATCGGCGCGATCGGGCTCGCGCTCAACCGCATCCACCTGCACGGTGTGCCGGCGCGCATCGCGATCGTGTTCGGCGGATACGCGCTGGCGATCGCGTTCTCGTTCCTCGCGTACCGCTGGATCGAGCGGCCGCTGCTGCGGCTCGCGCGGCGCTATTTCGAGAGCGATTCGAGCAAGACCGGACGCAAGGCCGCCGCCCAGACCCCGTAGCCCGCCGTCGAGGGGTGCAGCCGGTCGGGCATCAGTGCGGGGTCGATCGCGCCGCCCGCATCGACGAAGCCGCGGCCGGCATCGAGCCAGCGCACGCGCTTCCCGTCGGCAAGCACCGCGATCCGTGCGTTGACATCCGCGATCTTCACGCGGACCGGATCGTCCGGCCCGCCGCGCGGCAGGATCGCGTTGAGCACGATGACCGCGTTCGGCAGTTTCTCGCGAACGGTGTCGACGATCGCCGCGACGCCGCGCGCCACGTTCTCCGGCGTCGCGCTGGCGAGGTTGTTGGTGCCGACCATCAGCACGACGACGCGCGTGCTCGAGCCGTCGAGCTCGCCGTTGCGCGCGCGCCACAGCACGAACTGCGTCCGGTCGCCCTCGATCCCGAAGTCGACGACGCTGCCGAGCGGCGCGATCTCGCGGTCCCACACGGCCGAGCCGCGCGTCGCGAAGAACGCGGTGATCGAGTCGCCGAGAAACAGCACGTCGACGTCGCCCTGCCGCGCGCGCGCGACGAACGCGTCGTGCTTCGCCAGCCAAGCCTCTCTCGACCAAGGCCGCTGCGCTGCTATCCACGGTCCGCCCGCCGGCACGGGTGACGGTGCGGGGCTGGCGATCGGAGGAGGCGGCGGCGGGATGGGTTGCACGGGCTCGCGCCGTTGAACGCCGGGGCGCCTACGTCCTGGCGGCGGCTAAGGTTTGCCGGTGTGTGCGCCGAATCACCGATCAGCATGACCATCAGCGCGATCGATATGTGCGTGTTCCTCTTCGCGTTTGCCGCGGCGTTCTTGCTGGCGCAGAAGCGGCCGATGCTGACCCTTTCGACCCGCGTGCTCCTCGCCGTGCTGCTCGGCCTCGCCCTCGGCTATGCGGCGTCGGAAGGCGCTTGGTACCGGGGCTATCTGGGCGTCGCGACGCTGGTCGCGAACCTGCTGTTCATCGCGTTCGCCGCGATCGATTTCCACGGCTGGCAGAAGAAGCGCCTCGAAGAGCGGGGCTAGCCCACCAGCCTGTCCTTGGAGTTTATCGAAGGGCGCTGAGCAGCGCGGCGCTCTCGCGGTCGAGCTGCTGCTCGAACACCTTGGGGTGCGTCAGGTAGAAGACGCACATCGCTTCGACCAGGAAGCGGTGCCGCGCCGCACCGGCGAGCAGGCGCACGCGAGCCAGCGTCGCGGTGACGAGCCGCCGCAGTCCCGTCACCGCTTCCGCGCTTGACGCGTAGCAGGCGACGAAGTTCAGCTCGCCGTGCTCGCGGTCTTCGGCTTGATCGATGAAGTAGTCGAGCAGGATGTGCACCGCGGAGACGCCGGGGAAGTATGCCGTCAGCGTGGCGTCGATCTCGGCCGGATCGAGCCGGTCGCGCGAGGCGAGCTCGATCAGCGCGAAGACCGGCAGCGACGAACCGCACGCCGCGGCGAACTCCCACCACGCGAGCCCGGGGAAGCGCTCGCGGTTGCGCGCATACCACGCGTCGCATGCGCGTTCGCGAACGCCGGCCGGGCCGTGCTTGAGCACCTGCAGATCGGCGTAGAAGCGCGCCACCTCGACCAGGTTGTCGCGCACGGCGTGGTAGTTCGGGAGCACGCGCAACCCGTCGCGAGCCGCCTCGACCAGCGAGCGCAAGTAGCCGCCGTCGTCGCCGGACGGACCGTCGCGATAGTAGTCGATCGGGACGCGGCGGTCGTCGAGCGCGTCGATCAGCGCAGCGTGCAGCGTCGCGAACGCCTGTTGCGTGACGCCCGGCAGGCGGTCGCAGAGGTTGTCGAGGTAGTCGTAGATCGTCTCGATCGCCGCGACGATCGCGATGTAGCGCCGCGCGGCCTCGCCGCGCATGAACGTCGCAAGGATGCAGCCGCCCTGCACGTGGTACGCTTTGCCGTCGATCGACGCCAGCGCTTGTTCGCGCAGCAGCGGATCGGGTATGCGCGCCGCGCGCTCGCGGATCAGCGCCAGCTCGCGTCCCGCGCGCGGAACCACCGCGCCGAGATATCGCGCCGTCGCGGTCCAGCCGCGCGGTCCGAGCGCGATCAGCCGCCGCAGCCGGCTGGGGCGGCTGAACACGACGCGCAGCGTGCGCCGCAGGTCGCGCCGCAGCGCGTCCGGCACCGCGAGTCGGCGCCGCACGTTAGAGCCCACCGGCGAATCGGCCGGGCGCGAGCGTGCCGTGCGGGTCGAATCCTTCTTTGAGGGCGCGCATCGTCGCGAGCGTCGACGGCGGCGCTCCCCACGCGTCGATGTGCGTCGCCGGCCCGGCGCTGAGCACGGTCGCGCGGCCGAGCAACTCGCGCGCGCGCTGCGCGCGGCCCTCGTCGACGCGGACCACGACGTCGCCGGTGCGCAGGTCGGCGATCGTCTCGGCCCGTGGGATCGCCTCGCGCACGCGCTGGGCGCGTAGCGCGGCTTCCGAGGGGAGCCCGCGCGCGAGGAGCGTCACCGACGCATCGCCGGCGCGCGCGAGGTATGCGTCGAGCAGGTTTTGAAACGCGCGCGCGGCGTCGTCACGGTCGAGCAGTCGCGTCTCGGCGACGCCGGCGGCACCGAGCGCCGAGCGCAGCTCACGAGTCGACCGCTCGACGACGTGTTCCGACCCTTCGAGCAGCACGATCATGCGAGGTTGCACCGGCGGCGGCGCTTCGCGGAATCCGTCGACCAGCAGCAACGCGGCCGGTTCGAGCTCGAGCGCCGCGGCATGCGCGACCGCCCGATCGCGGACGTCGTCGTCCAATGGTGCGATCGCGAGCCGGCGCGTCGCCGGTGCCGGCAGCACCTTGAAGTTTGCGCGCACGATCGCGGCGAGCGTGCCGTGCGAGCCGACGTAGAGCTTGCCCATGTCGTAGCCCGTCACGTTCTTCACCACCATCCCGCCGCTGGTCGCAAGCGTCCCGTCCGCCAGCGCGACCGTGACCCCGATCAGCAGGTCGCGCGGGCGCCCGTACGCTGCGCGGCGCGGCCCGGCCCAGCCCGCCGCGAGGGTTCCGCCGATCGTCGCCTGCGACGCGAGCGGGGCATCGAGCGGGAGGAACTGACCGTGCTCGGCGAGCGTGCGCTGCAACTGCGCAACGGTCGTCCCCGCGCCCAGGCCGGCGGTGAGATCGCGCGGATCGTAGTCGTACAGCGCGTCGAGCCGTAGCGTCGAGATCGCGACGTCGTAGCGCGAGGGCGGGTTGGCGGCACCCTGCAGCGTCCCGCCGCCGTGGAGCACGACGGCTTCGGCGGCGTCGCTCGCCGCGCGCAGCGTCGCCGCGAGCTCGCGCGCGTCGGCCGGTTCGACGGCGCGTGCCGGCCGCAGCGCGCCGAGCGCGAACGCGCCGGTATCCTGAGCCTTCGTGCGCTTCGCGCGCGGTCGCTTCGCGATCACGCCGGCGTTCCCGCCGCCACGGGCACGGCCGCGCTCGGCGAGCGAACCTCGCCGCAGATCGCGCCGGACGGGAAGATCTTGTCGGGGTTCAACCCGCGCAGCGGATCGAACACGTCGCGCACCTTCCCCATCGCGGCGAGATCGTCGGTGGAGAACACCAGCGAGAGCGTCTCTTTCTTTTCGTAGCCGATCCCGTGCTCGCCGCTGATCGTGCCGCCCATCTCGATGCAGGTGCGCAGGATCTCCGTTCCGGCGTCGACGACGGCCTGCACCTGGCGCTTATCGCGGCGGTCGAAGATCAGCAGCGGGTGCAAGTTGCCGTCGCCGGCATGAAAGACGTTGCCGACCGGCAGCGCGTGATCGCGGGCGATCGCGTCGATGCGGTGCATCACCTGCGGCAGGCGCGTGCGCGGGACGCACGCGTCCTGGATATAGTAATTCGGCGCGATGCGCCCGATCGCGCCGGCGGCGCCCTTGCGCGCGGCCCACAGCAGATCGCGCTCGGCCTGGTTGCGTGCCGCCCGCCATGAGAGCGCGCCGTGTTCGCGCGCGATCTTCGCCAAGACCGCTTCGCCGGCGGCGACGTCGTCCTGCGGGCCGGCGAGCTCGACCAGCAGCACGGCACCGGCGTTCTCCGGATAGCCCGCATGATAGTGCGCCTCGACCGCGCGCGTGATCAACGCGTCCATGATCTCGAGTGCGGTCGGCACGATCCCGCCGGCGATGATCGCCGAGACCGCCTCGGAGGCCGACTCCACGTCGGCGAACGCCGCGACGCAGACGCGCACCGCCTCCGGCAGCTTCATCAGGCGCACGTCGACCTCGGTGATGATCCCCAGCGTTCCCTCCGAGCCGACCAGGACGCCGGTGAGATCGTAGCCCGGATCGTCGATCGAGGTGCGGTGGAGGTCGCCCGCCGCATCGACGTACTCGATCCCGAGCACGTGGTTCGTCGTCGTGCCGTAGCTTAGGCAGTGCGGTCCGCCCGCATTCGTACCGACGTTGCCGCCGATCGTCGAGATCTTCTGGCTCGAGGGATCGGGCGCGTAGAAGATCCCGTGACCGGCGATCGCGGTCGAGAGGTCGAGGTTGATGAGCCCCGGCTGAACGCGCGCGCGCCGGTTCCGGACGTCGAGCTCGACCAGCCGGTTCATCCGCGCGAACGAGACGACGAGCCCGCCGCGTGAGGGAACCGCCCCGCCGCACAGCCCGGTCCCCGCGCCGCGCGGCACCACCGGCTCCTCGCAGTCGCGCGCGATGCGGACGGCAATTGCCACCTCACGCGCATCGCGCGGGACGATCGCGGCCGACGGAAGCCGGTCCTCCGAGTACGCGTCGAAGGCGTACACGGCAAGATCTTCGGGCTCGCTTCGGACGACCTCGGGCCCGAGCGCGTCCCGGAGCCGCGACGCGAAGGCGGAGAGGGCCATAGATGGACTGCCGTACGAAGGGCGGCGGAACAGTTCCTGGAATCCGCTTGCTCGGTGTTCTTCTGGAAGAAGTGGACGAGGCGCAAGCCGGCCGCCCGGAGACCCCTCGTGCGGGCGACGATCACGGAGACCCAGCGCCAAACCTATCGCGCCTCGGTCGAGTTCCCGGTCGTCTACACCGTCGAGGGCCGCGACGGGGCCCGCGGCGCGGTCGCGAGCGATCTCTCCTCCGGCGGTCTGCGGCTCATCGGCGACGAGGACTTCATGGAGGAGACACCGATCGAGCTGCGCTTCACGCTGCCGAACGAGCTCATCCACAGCGTTCACGTCGAAAAGGAAGTCTCGGTGGCCGGCGGGCGCGGGCGGACCACGAAGAAGATCATGGTGCCTCCCGAGCCGTTCGCCGAGATGACGGTGCGCGCGAAGGTCGTCATCTACTACTTCAACCTGCGGCGGCGAAAGTTCGCGCACGGGGTCGTCTTCGTCGACCTCGCCGAGCGCACGCAGGAAGAGATCCAGCGTTTCATCCACGTCTGGCAACTGCGCCTAATCCGCGAACGCGCCCACATGCGCGGCGAATAGCGGCACGTCGCGCCCGCCTATGCCGCGAACAAACCCGATGTCACCCTGAGCCCGATGTCACCCTGAGCTTGTCGAAGGGTGAGCTTAGTACAGCAAGTACTTCGACCGCAGCGATTTGAATGCGGCTAAGCCTGGCTGCCATGACGCCACGATCGCGTCGGCGGAGGCGCCGGCGTTCAGCGCGAGGCGGACGGCGTCGGTGCCCCAGTCGCGGTCCATGATCTGTTCGTGGCTGGCGGGGACGTGGTACTTGCCTTGCGCGCGTGCCGCGGCGAGCAGCTCGATCGCCGTCCGCACGCTGGGAAACACGTGCGGGTCGGTCACGTTGATCGCGACGCCGTGCAGCGTCTTGCCCGACCAAAACCCTTTGGTCGGAACCCAGTCGGCGGCTTCGAACTCGACGCCCGGGATGCGGCGCGCGGCGAGCACGTCGCGGAACGCGGCGGGGTCGACGCCGTAGCCGCCCGCGTACTCGAATGGCCGGTCGGTGCCGACGCCGTTGTTCACGCCGCCTTCGTCGACGAGGCCGGTGGCGAGGTAGACCAGCGTCGTGCGCGCGTACGGAATGTTCGGCGAGGTCGGTACCCACCGAAGCCCCGTATCGGCCCACAGCATCTCGCGCTTCCAGCCTTGCATCGGGATCACGCGCAGCTTGCAGCCGATCCCGAACTGCTCGTTGAACAGCCGCGCAAGCTCGCCGACCGTCATTCCGTGGCGTTCGGGGATCGGATAGAGCCCGATGAACGACTTGAACTTGGGATCGAGCACCGGCCCGTCGAGCTGCACGCCACCGATCGGGTTCGGACGATCGAGCACCCACACTTCTTTGCCGTACTGCGCCGCCGACTCCATGACGTATGCCATCGTCGAGACGTACGTGTACGGACGCGCGCCGACGTCCTGGATGTCGAACAGCAGCACATCGATCCCGTCGAGCATCGCGGCTGTCGGGTGACGCGTCGGGCCGTACAGGCTGTGGACGGGGAGCCCCGTTTTTTCGTCGATCGACGAGCCGACGGTCTCGCCGGCGCCCGCGGCGCCCCGGATCCCGTGCTCCGGACCGAACAGCGCCTTGACGGCGATCTGACCGTTGCGGTGCACCGCGTCGGCCAGCGGCTCGCCGGTGGAGAGCACGCCGCTGGGATTCGTGACGATCCCGACGGTGCGCCCGCGCAGCTCCCGCCACGCGTCGCGCACGAACGCGTCGTCGCCGAGCACGAGCTGCGTCGCGCGCGCGGCGCTCGGCAGCGCGAGTGAGGCCGCGGCCGCGGCGACGAACGTTGCGCGCTTCACGGGCTAGATGAACTCCGGGTGGATGTCGGCCGGGATCAGGTCTGCAGCCGCCGCGCGGGCGAAGAGATCCTCGACGGCCGCGATCCCGTCGTCGCCGATGTCGTCGCTGTACTGGTTGACGTACAGCTCGATGTGCGCGCGCATGACGGCGTCGTCCATCTCGAACGCGTGGGCGCGGACGTAGTCGATGATCTCGCTCTCGCGCTCGCGCGCGAAGCGCAGGCTGCGGCGGATCGCTTCGTCGATCGCGCGCGCGTCTTCGTCGGGAACGTCGCGCCGCACGAGGATCGCGCCGAGCGGGATCGGGTGCCCGGTCTCGTGCTCCCACCAGACGCCGAGGTCGATCACGTCTTCGAGCCCCGCCTTCTGGTAGGTGAAGCGCGACTCGTGGATGATCAGCCCGGCGGCGACCTCCTCGTTCGCGACCGCGTCGACGATGCGGTCGAAGCGCATCTCGACCGTTTTCGGTTCGCGGCCGAGCGCGAGGCGGAGCAGCGCATACGCCGTCGTGAAGCGGCCCGGGATCGCAAACGTGGCGTCCTCGGCGAAATCGGTCAGCAACGGCGCCTTGGCGTCGACGCCGGGCCGGGCGACGACCAGCGGCCCGCAGCCGCGCCCCAGCGCACCGCCGGCGCGCAGGATGCGATAGTGCCCGAGATACGGGATCGCTCCGTAGCTCACTTTCGTCAGCTCGAAGCGGCCTTCACGCGCAGCGCGGTTCAACGCCTCGACGTCGTCGAGCACGACCTGCACCGAGGGCGCATCGTCGAGCAAGCCGTTGGTCAGCGCGGCGAAGATGTACGTGTCGTTCGGGCACGGCGAGTACGCGAGCGAGTAGATCCTCTCCTGAGCGTGTCGAAGCGTCATACGGAGAGCAGAACGTCGAGCAACGCGTCGGTCGTTGCAACCGCCGCCGCGGCGCCTGCGCGAAAATTCCACTCGTTCGAGGCGCGCTCGCCGACCAGGTTCGACACGCCGCGAATCTCGATCGCCGGCACCTCCGCCAGTTGTGCCGCGCGCAGCACCGAGTAACCCTCCATCGACTCGACGTCGGGCCGGAAGCGGTGCGCCAGCACGAGCGCTCGCGCGGTCGTGGTGGTGACGATCGCCGAGGTCACGCCGCGGCCGACGATCACCGGCACGACACCGGACAGGAACGGGCGCAGCAGCGCCGGATCGGCCTCGACGTGGCGGACCAGCTCGAGCCCGCCAGGGAGCGGGAACGCCGTTCCGTCCTCGAGTCCTAGCTCGGCATAGTCTTCGCGCGAGCAGACGACCGCGTCGCCGACCGTGCAGCGATCGCGAAAACCGCCGGCGATCCCGGCATTGATCACCGCGTCGTAGCGGCGCGCCGCGAGCGCGCGCATCGTGCCGAGCGCGGCCTCGACCGGGCCGACGCCGGCGGCGATCACCTCGACCCCTTCACGCGGCGGCAGCGCCGCCAGCTCCTGCGCTACCGCGCAGACGACGAGGATGCTGATTTCGGAACCAGATGGCTCGCTACCCAGAGCGGCCCGACGAGCAGGTGCAGCAGGTTCGTGAGGAACGCGGGCGACTTCCCTTCGTAGGCGTTTCCGACGAACTGGAAGATCCAGCCGACCACGAAGGCGCCGATCGCGAACGGCCACGTCACGTACGCGGCGAGCGCGTAGAGCACGAACAGCGCAATGATCGCGACGAGCGCGGCGAAGATGACGGCGCGACCGGCGCTGCCCAGGAACAGATAATAGATCGCGATGGCGAGGACGGCGACGGCAGCGAGGTCGTGTGGCTGGCTCCAGACGACCGGCAGCGTGACCAGCCGCAGCAGCGCGATGATGCCGAGCACGATCAGCGGGATCCCGATCTCGTGGCACACGAGGTTGCGCCGGTCGCGGTGATACGCTCCGTAGTCGTCGAACAGCTGCCGTCCCGTCTGCATCCCGATCACCTTACGCCGATGAACTTGTGCGTCTGCAGCGAGAGCCGCAGGCGGCCCGGATCGCGCTTCGCCGCATCGATCGCAAGCGCGACGTTCGACGGCTTGTTGCCCTCCGGCTGCAAGAACAGCGGCGTGCTCTCCGGGAACGAGCCGATCCATTCCTCCGGCACGCGGCCGTCGACGATCAGCTTCGCCTCGTCGGCTCGGCGCGCCATCTCCGGCGCGAGCCGCTCCTTGGGCGAGACCGTCAGCCAGACGTCGCCCGGGAGCTCGGCCGGCAACGTCCCGTTCGACTCGATGTGGACCCGGCGGCCGTCGGCGCGCAAAGCGTCGATCAGCGCTCCGGTCTCGCGCTGCGCCAGCGGCTCGCCGCCGGTGAGGATCACCATCGGGCACGAGCCGCCTGCGTCGCGCACCCGGGTGACGACGTCGGCGACCGACCCGAAGAACTTCAGCGAGTAGTCGGTGTCGCAGAACGAGCAGCTGAGGTTACAGCCGGCGAGGCGGACGAAGACGGCGGGTGTTCCGGTCCACGTCCCCTCACCTTGCACGCTGTAGAAGATCTCAGCCAGCTGCAGCACCGTGTGCCTGTTAGTGCGTAGCCTGGCGGCGGGCGCGGATCACCTGCACGGTGACGACGGAGTTCGCCGGGACGGTGACGTTCTGCTTCGCGTTCTTGGCATAGATGTAGCCGCCGGCCGCACCGAGCAGACCGCCCATGTTCGTGCCGACCTTCTTGCCGATGATGTTGCCGACGATCATGCCGGCGACCGCGCCGCCGGCCTCGTTCACGACGTTGCTCTTCGTGTTCACCTGAACGCCGGTCGCGCGGCCGTCGAGCGCGTACGAAGCGCCCGAACGCGTGTGCAGCTTGTCGAAGGCGAGCGAGATCTTCCCGGCGCGGCCCTGGCCGGCGGGCTGGACGGAGTCGACGTGACCGTAGATCGTGGCGCCGTTGATGTTGTTGTCCTGCGAGTGGACGTTCGACATCGTGAAGCGCTGGCCGACGACGGCCGACTTCGAGTCGAGTTGCTGGTCGATCGTACCGCTCAGCTCGGTCCCGGCGGTCACCTGGGCAGAGGCGACCAGGGGGACGAGCGCCAGCGCGGCGACGGCTGCGAGGGTTGAGAGTCTGCGGATCATTCGAGTGCTAGCTCCTATCGATTGCGGTGGGCCTCCCGGCTCTTTACCCGGTCTGAGTCAGAGGATCGCCCTTCCGAAGAACGACGCAGGCCTTCCGAGTCTCCCACAAGGTAAGCTCTGCAAGCCCAGGGAGCTGCTGCGACAGACGCTCCCACACCCACACCACAATGTTCTCCGCGGTCGGATTTTCGATCAGCTCGTTCAGCGAGCGATGGTCCAGCTTGCTGACGACCGCTTCCTTGACGATGCGCGAGACGACCTCGAAGTCCTCGACCATCCCCGCGGCCGGGCCGCCCTGCTGCAGGGGCCCCTCGAGCATGACGTCGAGCCGATACGAGTGCCCGTGAAGGCGCGCGCACTTGCCGGGATGGTTCGGAAGCACGTGAGCGGCCTCGAACGTGAAGGACTTGCGGATTTGCACGGCCCACGGGTTTCGCCGCGGCTGTCGGCATCGCCTCAGGCGCTCGGCAATACCTCCGAGTACCGCCACCACAACACCAGCCCTTGCTCCGGGAGAATCGGGCCCTCGAGCCGCAGGACGGCGGATTGCCCTCCCCTTTCGATGGTGACCTTCTTGCGATGGATCTCGAACGCTCCCCAGTGCGTCAGGTTGGGCGGGAAGTAGACGATGATCCGCATGCCGTCACCCGGCGTCAGGCTCGTCCAGATCTCGTAGTCGTCGAGCGATTTGATCATCCTGAACTTCGTCGAGATCTTCTTCCGCTGACCGGGTTGAATGTCTTTGACGAGATGTTTGAAAATGAGGCGCTCTTGCGCCAGGTCGATGGCGTCGAGCGACAGCAATGCGCCGTCCACTGTCACCTGCTCGATCTGCATCGGCGTCTCAACGATCGGATACACCGGCGCGTCCTCCAGCTGAACGACGATCTCGTAGTCCTTGGGCTGCAGCGCGATGTTTTCTATTTCATAGCGCATCGTCGTGGATATCTCCATGACGTTCACCGGCGGAACCTTTGGATCTCGCGGCGTCGCCTGTTTCATTTTCATTTCGAACGTCACGAGATAGTCGTGCCGGAAGAAGTCGGCTTTAAGGACGAGCTCGTGGATCTCGTCGCCGATGCTCTTGGGAAAGCGCCGAAACAGGACCTCGTTGAACACGTCGGCTGCAACATTCGCGAGCGCCTTCTCCGCGATCTCGCGAAAGAGCTCGAGCTCTTTGACGGCGACATCGCGCACTGCCGTAATTTCTACGATCGCTTCGGTCATTTTTGCATTCGCCGCGTCCCGAAACGAGTGCAGATCGCGCAGAAGAAGACTCTCGAGCTGTTGCCGGGCCGCCTTTTCGATGCTGATGATGACGGCGACCGCGATACCCAACGTGACCGCGACGTCCCGTAACATCTCGGACCAGAACTTCGGATCGTCCCAGAAAGCGGTGAGCTTCGCCCGGTCCTCGAGGACGGCGGATCCGATGAGCAAGAGCAGCGCGATCACGCAAAGCGCGAGGAGCTGCTTCGGAAGCCAAAGCGTCATCCAGGGATTGACGAGCTCCGTGCGCTCACGATCGTCCGAATTTGGGTCGTCTCCCATAGCACCCCCGAGAGTAAGGCAAGGTAGCCGCTCTTCCCAATGCCCGCCCGAGACTCCCGGCGTTGGACGCTCCCTTGCCGTCTCGGGTAGAATCGAGCGTGCCCCGGAGCCGCCCTGAGAGGTAGCGTGAAAGACCCGCGAATCGATCCGATCTCGCCCGAAGAGCGCGCCGAACCGGTCGTCGTCGTCCCGTACGATCCCGCCTGGCCGGCGTCGTTCGAGCGAGTGCGCGCGCCCGTTGCTGAGGCGCTCGGCGATTTGGCGGTCGGTATCGAGCACATCGGCAGCACCGCCGTCCCCGGGCTCGAGGCGAAGCCGATCGTCGACGTCGACGTCGTGATCCGCCGCGCCGGCGATCTGGACGAGGTCATGCGACGGCTCGGGCAGCTCGGCTATACGCACCTGGGAGATCTCGGGATCGTCGGACGGGAAGCGTTCCGCGCCACGAAGCAGATGCCGCGCCACCATCTCTATGTCTGCGCGTCCGGTGCGGTGCCGCTGCAGGCGCACCTGATCCTGCGCGACGCGCTGCGGGGCGATCCGGCGCTGGCGGCGCAGTATGGCGCCCTCAAGCGCGAACTCGCGGAACGCTACCGCGAGGACCGGGACGCGTACACGGAGGGGAAAAGCGTCTTCATCACCGCAGTCTTACTGCGCGAGCGCGACGGCCGCGACAAGCGAGCCCATCGGCGCCGCAAGGGGTAGGAGGCGATCGCGCATGGCGCAGCAACTGAGTCCCAACTTCACGCTGGCGGAGCTGACGACGACCAACACCGGGCTCGACAACACGCCGAACGCCGATGAGATCGAGCGCCTGCGCTTGCTGGCGGCGTTCTTGGAGAAGGTGCGCGCCGTCTTGGGTAACCGCACGATGACGATCAATTCAGCCTTCCGCAGCGAAGCGGTGAACAACTCCGTCGGCGGGGTGAAGAACAGCGCGCACCGCCTCGGATATGCGTGCGACTTCGTGTGCCCGAGCGCCGGCTCGCCGCTCGACGTGTGCCGGGCGCTCGACGCTGCCGGAACCGCCGGTACGATCGTCTTCGACCAGCTGATTCAGGAAGGGACCTGGACGCACATCTCGCGCGATCCGACCGGCAGCGGCACGGGCGCACCGCGGAAGATGCGGCTGACGCTGATCGGGCCGGGCAAGTACGCGAGCGGGATCAAGCCTACGCCGTGATCTCGCGGCCTCAGCGCTTCGCGCGGCGGACGTGCACGGCGTTCGCGCGGTAGTCGAACCAGAGGTCGTAGGTTTTCAGCAAGTCGGTCCCGATGATCCCGTCGACGTCCTCGGTGCCGAGGTCGGCGTTCGCGACGTCGGCGGTCGCGCCGCGGGTGTAGATTCCGCCGAACTCGAAGGTCGGGAGGCGGGTCGGTTCCGCGTTCGTGTAGCCGCCGATTCCGCGCACGTGCATCGTGCTGGCGACGCGTTCCGGCGTGAAGTCGCCGCGCTCGGCGAACGCCATTTCGAACACGGTGCGGTTTGCGCCGGTGTCGAGGATGACGCGCCCGTTGGCGCTGCCGGCGCGTGCCTGGACCGCCGGCGTCTTGTCGTCGAGCGCGACGGTGACCGCAGCGGTATCCGTGGGCGCGCGGAAGTGTTCGGGCGCGATCGCCTCGGCGAGGTTCTTCTCGAGATCGAAGTGCACGACGGTGTCGGCGAAGAACTCGAACCCGAGCAGGCCGGCGATGTGCGTGTGAGCGTTGGCGTGGAACGGAATCGTCACTACGCGGCAGACGACGTTGCGCATTCGCAGGCCGCCGAGGGTGATCTGCGGCGCGATCGTCGTGCTCTCGGGGAACGTTCCCAGCGTCGAGCCGACGCGCCCTCCGTAGTGGTCCAGGCCCTGCTGCTGCACGACTGAGGGGTCGACGACGATCCCGGCTGCGCCCGAGTCGAGCAAGAAATCGTACGCCCCGCGACCGACGATGACGCGCACGACGGCGAGCCCGTTGACGAAGCGCACGGGAAGCCGGACCGTCGTCTGCCGCTCCGGAAACTCGACCAGCCGGCGCGTCGGTGGTTGATCGACGTCGCGCACGTCGGGCGTCGTGTCGAGCGAACGGTTCACCAGGATCTGCTCGCGCTCGTTGCCCAGCGAGTCGGTGGTGCGCACGCGCGACGGTTCGGGGACGCCCTCGACGCTGCGATAGTCGTCGTAGGTCGTGCTGTACCGCCGCCGCCGCTCGACGTACTCGCGCCGGACGAGATTGCCGCTGCGCTTGTCGACGAACAGCCACTCATGCCGTCCGGTCGGCGGGTTCACCTCGACCACGTACGCGCTCAGCGCCGGCGAATCGCCGATAACGTGCACGTAGTGCTCGTCGCCGGGTTCGCGGAACGTGCGCTCGCTGACCGCGTCGCGCTGTTCGTGGATCCCTGGATAGGAGAAGACGATCCCGTTGCGGTTTTGCTCCCAGCGGACGCCGTGCAGTACGCCGCGCTCGTACGAGAGCGGTCCGAGCGTCGTCGTCTCGCGGACGTCCTTGCCGAGCCGGTTGACGCGGTACGAACCGACCGTGCCGTCTTGAAAGAGCCGCCAGTCCTCGAGCACCGTGACCGCCCGCGTGTGCTCGCGGGCGTGCGCGCGCTCGTACAGCGTACGGACCCGCGCGAGCGGGGCGCTCGCCGCGACGAGCCCTCCGGGTTCGTCGTCGATCGCCGCCCCAGCGGGCGCGGCGGCAATCACGAAAGCGGTCAGCAGCAAACCCGAGTGCCAAGCCCGGCGGGTTCGGCCAAAGGCCGAACCCACTACAGCGATCCCACCGGTCCCATCGCTTCCAGCCGCTTCTTGAGATCGCTCAGGAAGCCGCTCGCGACGGCTCCGTCGACGACGCGGTGGTCGAGTGACATGCAGACGTTCATCATCGAACGAATCGCGATCGAGTCGTCGTCGCGTACGACCGGGCGCTTCACGACCGCTTCGCTCGTGACGATCCCCGCTTGGCCGGGGACCAGAATCGGCGCGCTCAAGATCGAGCCGTTGGCGCCGGTGTTGTTCACGGTGAACGTCCCGGCGGCGAGATCGTCGGCGCCGAGCCGCCCTCGGCGCGCTTTGTCGATCAGCTCCCCGGCCGCGAGCGCGATCCCCTTGATCGAGAGCTTGTCGGCGTTGCGGATCACCGGCACGATCAGGTTGCCGTCGGCCGCG
Organism: Vulcanimicrobiota bacterium; assembly: GCA_003168375.1. Lineage (GTDB taxonomy): Bacteria > Vulcanimicrobiota > Vulcanimicrobiia > Vulcanimicrobiales > Vulcanimicrobiaceae > Vulcanimicrobium > Vulcanimicrobium winogradskyi. The sequence continues at coordinate 47,989 of PMSI01000005.1, read as the reverse complement.
ATCGCGATCCCGACGTTCACCTCAGGGTGGACGCGGATCCCCTCCTCGGTGAACGACGAGTTCATCAGCGGAAACGTCACGAGCGACTCGACGACGGCCCGGATGAAGAACGGCAGCAGCGTCAGTTTGACGCCGTACGCCTTCTCGAACGCGTCCTTCTCACGGGCGCGCCATTTCCAGACGTTGCTGACGTCGACTTCGGTCATCGTCCAAGCGTGCGGGGCGGTGCGTTTCGAGTCGACCATGCGCTGCGCGATGATCCGGCGCGCCTGTGTCAGCGGGATCAGTTCGCCCGGGCGGGCACCCGCATACGACGGCTTCGCGCGGGTCGCGACAGCCGCCGTAGACGGCGGCGCAACGGCTCCTGCAACGGCGGGAGCCGCGACCCCCGCGCTCGGAGCGGCCTTTGCGGCCGACAGAATGTCGTTCGCGGTGATGCGGCCGTGATCGCCCGTACCGTCGACGCGCGCCAGGTCGATGCCGTGCTCGCGCGCGAGGCGCCGAACGGCCGGCGAGACGCGCACGCCGTTCGCGCCGGTATTCGAGGTGCCGTTCGCTCCAGTAACCGACGCGCCGTTCGCCGGTGCGGCCGCCGGTGCGATGATCGGCGCGGCGGCGGCGACCTGTTCGGAGGGCGAGCCGCTGCCGACGGGCGCGGGCGTCTCGGCCCCGACCTCGTCGATGATCGCGATCGGCGTTCCGGTCGGAACGGTCTCACCTTCCTTGACGATGAGCTCGCGGATCACGCCGGTGACCGGTGCAGGCACCTCGGCGTTGACTTTGTCGGTCGATATCTCGACGAACGCTTCGTACTTCTCGACGCTGTCGCCGGGCTTCTTGAGCCACTGCGCGACGGTCCCTTCGGTAACCGTCTCGCCCAGCTGCGGCATCGTGATCGTGGTGGCCATCAGAATTTCGCCATGTCGCGCATCGCTTGGACCATCTCGTCGGTCGAGATCAAAAACTCTTCCTCGAGCGGGAGCGCGTAGCCCATCGCCGGTACGTCGGGGCCGGCGAGGCGGCGAACCGGCGCGTCGAGATCGAAGAGCGCCTCCTCGGCGACCATCGCGCTGATCTCGGCGCCGATCCCGCCGAACTTGTTGTCTTCGTGGATGATGAGCAGCTTGCGCGTCTTGCGCACTGAATCGAGGATCGTGGTCTTGTCCATCGGGCGGATCGAGCGCAAGTCGATCACCTCGACCGAGACGCCGTCGCTTTCGAGGCGGTTCGCCGCGTCGAGCGCCTGGTGCGCGTTGTATCCGTACGACACGACGGTCACGTCGGTGCCGGCTTTCTTCACGTCCGCTTTGCCGATCGGGATCGTGTAGTAGCCGCCCGGGACCTCGCCCTTCACGCTGCGGTACGTCTTCTTGTGCTCGAGGAAGAGCACCGGATCCGGGCACTCGATCGCGGCGTTGAGCAGTCCCTTGATGTCGGCCGGCGTCGAGGGCGCCAGAATCGTCAATCCGGGGACGTGATAGAACAGCGCTTCGATCGAGACCGAGTGCGAGAGGGCGCCGCGCACGCCGCCGCCGTACGGCGTGCGGATCACCATCGGACAGGTGTAGTCGCCGTTCGAGCGATAGCGCGTCTTCGCGGCTTCGCCGACGATCTGGTTGAACGCGGGATAGATGAAGTCGGCGAACTGGATCTCGGCGATCGGCCGCAGCCCTTCCATCGCCATCCCGATCGCGACGCCGACGATCGACGCCTCGGCGAGCGGCGTGTCGACGATGCGCTCCGGGCCAAACTCTTCCAGAAAGCCCTTGGTGATGAGGAAGACGTTGCCGCGGGCGCCGACGTCTTCGCCCATGATGAGGACGCGGTCGTCGCGCACCAGCGCGTCGTGCAGCGTCGTGCGCACGGCTTCGACGTTGGTCATCACCGTCGTCCCGGTCTGCTGCTGCGTGGTTGCCGTCACGACTCGAACTCCTGCCACGGGCGATAATCCCCCGCGACGACGTTGGTGTAGAGGCTCTCGGTGGTCGGATAAGGTTGCGCTTCCGCGGCGTCGGTCGCGTCGTTGGTTTCGCGGAGCACATCCTGCTTGAGCTGTCGTGCGCGTGCTTCGTCGATGACGCCGGCCTCGATCAAGACCTGCTCGAAGCGCGGGACGGGGTCGAGCTTGCGGTGTTCCTCGATCGTCTCGCGCGAGCGGTAGGTCCGATCGTCGTCGTCGGTCGAGTGCGAGAGGAAGCGGTAGCACTTTGCCTCGACGATCGACGGGCCGCCGCCGCCGCGCGCTCGCTCGAGCGCCTCGTGCACGGCGATGAAGGCGGCGATCGGGCTGAAGCCGTCGCAAACGGCTCCGGGCAGGCCGTAGGCCGGCGCCTTGTCGGCGACGTTGGCGACCTTCATCTGCATCTCTTGGGGGGTCGAGATCGCCCACTCGTTGTTCTCGACCAGGAAGACGATCGGGAGTGCGTGGACCGCGGCGTAGTTGACCGATTCGTGCCACTCGCCTTGCGAGGTTGCGCCTTCACCGGTCGCGCAGAGGACGGCCCGGCCCGCTTCGCGGCGATACTTGAAGGCGGCCGCGACGCCGACCGCGTGCGTGCAGTGCCCGGCGATGATCGAGGAGATCGAGAGCACGCCGAGGTCGTGGTTCGTATAGTGGTTCGGGAACTGCCGCCCCATCGAGCGGTCCGTCACCCGGGCGAAGAGCGACGAGAGGATCTCGAACGCCGTCATGCCGACGCCGAGGGCGAGTCCGAGATCGCGATAGTAGGGAACCAAGACGTCCGCGCCCCGCTTGAACGCCATCGCGGCTCCGGCCTGGACCGCTTCGTGCCCCTCAGAGCCGAGTGCGAACGGGATCTTTCCCTGGCGGTTGAGCTGGAAACCACGGTTGTCGAGCTGGCGCTGCAGCAGCATGTTCCGGAGCATCGCGACGAGTTGCTCGTCGCTCAGCCCCGCCCGGTCGAGCTCCCGCCCGCGGGTGGCCGTGGTTTTCGGCATCCTGTCGATCCCCTAGACCTCTGAGAAGTGAGAACCGCGGTTACTCGCGCGCGGGTGCCCGCGACTCCTGCGACGTGCTCGGCGGAGGGGCTCCGGCCCGACGGCGACGCGGGCAAGGCGGTCACATTCGGACAATCGGGACCGACCGTACCAAGGAAACGGCGGACGGGTTTCCAAGGTGCATCGTCCGGGCGGTCGGCTTCTCTCTTGTGCCGCTCGCCGTGCGACCGGGTCCGCACATCCTCCAGTCCTTCAGGTAGAGGAGTTATGCGAATGGGCATTTTGCCCGCCATCCGTCATCGGTCATCGCACCTTGTGCTGCGCCTCGCCGGCGGCGCGATGATCGCCCTTCTCGCCGCAGGCTGCTCGGGCGGCGGCGGCAGCAGCCCCGCGACGCCGGCGACAACGCAGCAGCAGCCCAACAAGGGCACCGCGAGCGTGACGTTCACGATGAAGTGGAACGACACGACACAGTCGGTCCGCCGCAGTCCGCGCTACGTCCCGGCGACGGCGCGCAGCGTTTCGGTCACGGTCAACGGCGGGACGCCGCAGTACCTGAACGCGCCGGCCACGACGATCGTGATCGACGCGCCGGTCGGCACCGACACGTTTGTCTTCCAGACGTACGACGATCAGAACGGTCAGGGCAACGTCCTGAGCCGCGCCTCGGTGACGAAAGCGATCGTCCTCGGCGCCGCCAACACCGTCGCGGCGGTGCTGAACGGCGTGGTCAGCTCGGTAACGATCTCGCTCAGCAATCCCGCGCCCAACGCAGGGGTTCCCGCGACGGTCAACGTCAACGTCACCGCCAGGGACGCCGACGGTAACACGATCGTCGGCCCCGGCGACTACAGCGTGCCGATCCACCTGGCGGTCAACGATTCGACGAACAGCGGGACGCTCTCGCTTTCGACGACGACCATTCCGAACTCGTCCACGACGACGACGCTGACCTACAACGGCGGGACGCTGAACAGCGGCCTGCCCGGCGGTCCGACCGCGACGGTCGTCGCCAACGGAACCGGCATCAGCTCGGTGTCGACGGCCTTTACGCCGACACCGACGTTCTACCAGTTCTCGATTCCGGTCGCTGCGAACCGCCCGCAGTGGATCGCGGCCGGCAGCGACGGCAACATGTGGTTTACCGAGAACCCGGGCGGCAAGGTAGCGCGGATCACGCCGGCGGGCGTGGTCACCGAGTTCACCGTGCCGACCGCGAACGCGCAGCCGCAGATGATCGTCGGTGCGTCGGACGGCAACCTGTGGTTCACCGAGTTCTCGACGACGCCGCCGCCCGGCACGAGCAAGATCGCGAAGGTCACGACGACGGGCACGTTTACCGAGTTCTCGACACTGTTCGCGCCGCCGCCGCCCGACAATCCGCTCGGGCTGGTCGACCGGCTCGACGGCAACATCTGGTACGTCGCCAACGGCAGCAGCCGTGTCGGCTTCCAGGGGATCAGCTCGGGGGTCGCAGGCGAGACGAGCATCCCGACTGCAAACTCTGGACCGTTCGGGATCGCGACCGCGCCCGACAACAACCTGTACTACACGGAATCCGCCACCGACAAGATCGGCCGGATCGCCGATCTGTTCACGGCGCAGTCCGAGATCAGCCTGACCGCCGGGACGGTCCCCGAATCGATCGTCCGCGGCCCCGACGGCAACCTTTGGTTCGCCGAGTTCGGCAGCAACAAGATCGGCCGGCTCTCGCCGAACTCGTTCTCGGTGACGGGCGAGTTCCCGACGCTCACCCCGAACTCAGGGCCGACCGGCATCACGGTCGGTCAAGACGGGGCCCTGTGGTTCACCGAGACCGGTCTCGATAAGATCGGCCGGATAACGACCGGCGGCACGGTCACCGAGTACACCTCGCCGATTAGCGGACTCGGCCTGCGGGGGATCGCGGTCGCGCCTGACGGCTCGCTCTGGTTCGCCGAACCGGGCACCGGCCTCAATCCGGGCCGCATCGGAAAGCTGGTGTACTGATGCGCACGAACAGAGAGGTTGTGTCCATGCGCGTACGCAGCGGATTCGCCGCGCTCACGGTCGCTGCGGCGGTCTTGGTCGCGGGCTGCAACGGCGGCAGCACGAGCGCGCCCACGATCACCACGGGCATCGCGACGCCCACGCCGACCCCGACCCCGGTCGTGACTCCGACGCCGACGCCGGTGCCGACCGCGACGCCGACGCCCACGCCGACACCGTCGCCCACACCGACGCCCGTCCCCGCCGCGATCGGTGGGAGCGCAGTCTCGCTCTCGCTCACGGCAGCCGGTACGAGCGCGCAGTTCACCGTCACCGAGAACAGCTACTCAGGCCCGCTCACCGCGGCCAACGGCAGCCCCTCGTGCGCGGGGATCGCGACGTTCTCTCCGGCCGCCGGGACCGGTCCCAGCGCGACGTTCACCGTCACGGCGGTAGCCGCCGGTACGTGTACGATCGTCGTCACCGACAACCACGGCGGCTCCGTCGGGGTGAACGTCTCGGTCACGACGACGACCGGAACGATCAGCGGCATTCGGCGCAGTCAGCACTGACGCGCTGATCCACCCGCACTCAGAGAAAGGCCCGTCGCGACTCCGGTCGCGACGGGCCTTCGTCTGTCCGTGACGAGTGGTGGCTAAACCGGCGCGGGCGGCGACGTCGCGGCGCGGAGCGCAAGCCGCTGCGCCATATCGGCGATGAACGGCTCGAGACGTCGCCGCACGAGCCAGCCCATCCCGGGGACGAGCGGCTCGAAGTGCGCTTGCCACCGAATCGCCGTTCCCCCGTCCGGTGTCGACTGGAGCGTCACATCGGCGCGGTAGTCGCGCACGGGCAGCCCGGAGAGCAACTGGTATGCCAGCCAATGCGGCGGCTCGAATGCGACCACGCATTCGCGCGTCACATTCTTGCCGTACGTGAAACGGCGAATCGCACCGACGCCGTCGGGTGGCGGCGAGCCCTCGCGTTCGAGTTCGGCCGAGGCGAACGGCGTCCACTCCGGCCAGCCGCGTGCGTCGGCGAGCAGCCCCCAGACGCGGTCGACCGGCGCGGAGGATCGCGCCGAGACGTCGATCTTCGGCACGTTAGGCCGTAACGATCTTGGCGGCGTTCTCCAGGCCGAGCGTGGCGATCGACTCCTCGCGCATCTTGTACTTCTGGACCTTGCCGCTCACCGTCATCGGCCAGCCTTCGACGAACATCACGTAGCGCGGGATCTTGTAGTGCGCGATCTTGCCCTTGCAGTACTCGCGCACGTCCTCGGCGGAGAGCGCCGCGCCGTCGTGCACGATCACCCAGGCGCACAGCTCCTCACCGTAGCGCTCGTCGGGGACGCCGACCACCTGCACGTCCTTGATCGCCGGGTGCGTGTAGAGGAACTCCTCGACTTCGCGGGGGTAGACGTTCTCGCCGCCGCGGATCACCATGTCCTTGATGCGCCCGCTGATGTTGACGTAGCCGTCGCCGTCCATCGAGGCGATGTCGCCGGTGTGCATGTAGCGCGCGGCGTCGATCGCGCCCGCCGTCGCCTCCGCGTTCTCCCAGTAGCCGAGCATCACGCTGTAACCGCGCGTGCACAGCTCGCCCGGCGTTTCGCGTGGGACGATCCGGCCGTCGCCGTCGACGATCTTCACCTCGATGTGCGGGTGGACGCGGCCGACCGTCGCGGTGCGCTTCTCGAGCGGGTCGTCGGTCATCGTCTGCGTCGAGACCGGCGAGGTCTCGGTCATCCCGTAGCAGATGGTGACCTCCGGCATGTGCATCTCGCTCTGCACGCGTTTCATCACCTCGACCGGACAGGGCGAGCCGGCCATGATCCCGGTGCGCAGCGTCGAGAGGTCGTACGTTTTGAAATTCGGCAGCGCGAGCGCCGCGATGAACATCGTCGGTACGCCGTAGAACGACGTACACTTCTCGGCGACCACGGCCGCCAGCGAGAGTTCGGGATCGAAGGTCCAATTCGGGATGACGATCGCCGCGCCGTGCGTCGTGCACGCCAGGTTCCCGAGCACCATCCCGAAGCAGTGGTAGAACGGCACCGGGATGCAGACGCGATCGGCCTCGGTGTAGCGGCAACCTTCGCCGATGAAGAACCCGTTGTTGAGGATGTTGTGGTGCGAGAGGGTCGCGCCCTTCGGGAAGCCGGTAGTCCCCGACGTGTACTGGATGTTGATCGGCTCGTCGAACTGGCAGCGCGCCTTGCGCTCCGCGAGCGCCGCGTCGTCGACCTCGCCCGCGCAGGCGACGTAGTCGTCCCAGCCGGTCTCGCCTTCGTCGGGCTCGGTAGCGCCGACGATCACCACTTCCCGAAGCGTGGGCAGCGAGGCGCGCACCTCGCGCACCATCACGAGGTACTCGCTGGTCTTGTAGCGGTCGAGCAAAACGAGGGTGCTGACGCCGCTCTGGCGCAGCGCGTACTCGAGTTCCGAGAGCCGGTAGGCGGGGTTCACGTTCACCAGGACCGCGCCGATCTTCGCGGTGGCGTACTGCACGAGTACCCACTCGAGCGAGTTCGGCGACCAGATCCCGACCCGCTCGCCGTGCTTGACGCCGGCGGCGAGGAACGCCTTCGCCAGCCGGTCGGTCTCGGCGGCGAACTGCGTGTAGGTCAGCCGGCGGTTCTGGTGGACCGCGACGACCGCATCACTGTTCGGAAAGCGTCGCGCGATGCGGTCCAGGTTGTCGCCGACCGTCTCCCCGAGGAGCGGAACGGGGCTGGCACCGTGAGCGTAGGACGGAAGCGCCATCGATGAATGTCACGGCATGGGCACGCCGAACCCCTGCCGACGATGACCCCAACCACCGCCCTGCACGATGACTTGGTCGCGACCCGCCGGCGGCTGCACGCGCAGCCCGAGCTCTCGATGGTGGAGCACGAGACCGCCGCGTACGTCGCGGAGCAGCTGCACGGCCTTGCCCTCGACGAGGTGCGCACAGGGATCGGGATCACCGGGGTGCTGGGGACGCTCAAAGGCGGCGAGCCGGGTCCGGTGACGCTGCTGCGTGCCGACATGGACGCGCTGCCGATCACCGAGGTCGTCGACGTCCCGTACAAGTCGACCCGGCCCGGGGTGATGCACGCCTGCGGACACGACGGGCACGTCGCAATTCTCCTTGCGGCGGCGCGCACGCTCGCCGCGCGCCGCGCCGAGGTGCCGGGGACGCTCGTCTTCTGTTTTCAGCCCGGTGAAGAAGGGCACGCCGGCGCGAAGAAGATGATGGACGACGGCGCGCTCGAGAACCCGCACGTCGACCGCACCTTCGCGCTGCATCTCTTCAGCGGGCTCGACGTCGGAAAGATCGGCGTGCGCGACGGCGCGTTCTTCGCCTCGGCAGACGAGTTCGACCTGACGATCCGCGGCAAGGGTGGACACGGCGCGATGCCGCAGCTCGCGGTCGATCCGGTCGCGGCCGGCGCCTATGTCGTGACCATGCTGCAGACGATCGTCTCGCGCGAGATCGCGCCGAAAGACCCGGCGGTCGTCACGGTCGGCCAATTCGTGAGCGGCACGACCTTCAATGTCATCCCCGACGAAGCGAAGATGAAGGGAACCGTGCGCGCGTTCGATGCCGAAGTGCGCAAGTCGATGCCGGAGCGGATGCGCCGCATCCTCGAAGGTCTGTCGACGGCGCTGCGCTTCGACTATGATTTCGACTACCACTGGTCGTATCCGCCGACCGTCAACTCGCGCGAGATGAACGACGTCGTCCGCGAAGTCGGCCGGCGCGAGCTCGGCGCGCAGAACGTCGTCGAGCACGACATCGTGATGTGGGCGGAGGACATGTCGTTCATGCAAGAAGTGCGCCCGGGCGCGTACTTCATCGTTGGCGCACGCGGCGGCCTCGAGACCTCGTTCCCGCATCACAACGCGCGGTTCGACATCGACGAGCGCGCGCTCGACATCGGATACCGGATGATGACCGCGCTTGGCCTCGTCGGCTGACCATCCTTCAATTGTCAACCTGACCCTCGACAGGCTCAGCAAGCTCCCATCCTGGCCTCGAACCTTTCCCAGCCGGCGAGCGTACCGTCGGTATAACCTAACGAGGAGCAATCGTGTACGCACCGCAGACCGAGCTCGTTCCCGCGCCCGTCGTCGTTCGTTTGATCGGGGTTCTCGACGACGACTTGATCGCTGCTTTCGGCGCGCTGGAGCGCGGACTGGTCGGTGCCGTGGGCGCGACGGTCGTCGTCGACGTCCGTGACGTGAACCTGCTGGGCGAGGGAGAGATGGATGCGCTGGCCGGCGTCGTCGCCGGAGCGCGCCGCGAAGGGCGCGACGTTCGCCTCGACGCGCGCAGCTTGGCCTGGAAGCGCGTGGCGAAGAAGAATCTTTCCGGCCAGCCGGGCGTCGACGCGCAACTTCGTTCCGGCGCGCGCCGGACGGTGATCCTGGCGCACAGCGTACGACACAAGCGCCGCTGATTCGCCTTTTGGCCAAAGTGGTGCACCGTTTGTCGAATGACAGGGCACCCCTTTTGGCCGTATTGTCGAAGCTCAGATGCGCCACGACGAGCATGACGCGTGCGGCGTCGGCTTTCTGGCCGACCTTTCGCACCGCAGCGGCACCCACGAAGTCGTTCGCCTCGCCCTGACCGCGGTCGGCGCGATGGAGCACCGTGGCGCGCGGGCGGCCGACGGCCGCACGGGTGACGGCGCGGGGATCCTGCTCGAGACGCCGCGGACGCTGTTCCTGCGATATCTGGCCGAGAAGCACGTCCGGGTCCCCGAGCAGCACCTGGCGGCGGTGTGCGTCTTCCTCCCGATCGACGAGGATCTCGCCGCGGCGATGCGCGCGCGGATCGAACACGCGATCCGGGCGGAAGCGGTCAAGCCGATGGCGTGGCGCGTGCCGCCGGTCGATCGCAGCGTGCTCGGAAAGCAAGCCGCGTCAGGTGCGCCCTCGTACGAACAGTTGCTGGTCGACGTCGGGCCGGGGAACGCGCGCGAGCGGATGCGCTCGGTGCGCCGGGCGGTCATCCGCACGCTCCGCGACGAGGGCGACCTGGCCACGCTGGTGAGCGCGTCGACGACGAAGGTCGTGTACAAAGGACTGCTCTCGTCGACGGAGCTCGGCGCGTACTTCGCCGACCTGCGCGATCCGGCGTGCGTCTCGCGCTATGCGGTGTTCCATCAGCGCTTCAGCACGAACACCTCGCCGAGCTGGCGGCTCGTGCAGCCGTTCGGGACGATCGCGCACAACGGCGAGATCGACACGATCACCGGCAACCGCGCATGGATGCGTGCGCGCGGCGTGCTCTCGCCGCGCGGCGCGAGCGACTCGCTCGAGTTCGACGTCGCGCTCGACGCGATGGTCGGCGCCGGCTACCGTGTCGACGAGGCGGTCGATCTGATGCTCGCGCCGGTGATCGACGACGACGACCGGCTGCGCGCCTACTACGACGCGCACATCCCGACCGTCGAGCCGTGGGACGGCCCGGCCGCGATCGTGTTCGCCGAGGGCGACCGCGTCGGTGCCGCGCTCGACCGCAGCGGCTTCCGCCCGCTGCGCTGGTGCCGCACCGAGTCGGGGAAAGTGCTCGCGGCCTCCGAGGCCGGCGTCATCGACTTCGGCGACGATCCGATCGTCGAGCGCGGCCGCCTCGGACCGGGCGAACGGATCCTGGTGCGCTTCGCGACCGGCGAGCTGATTCGGCCGGACGCGTTCCGCGCGCTGCGCCGTGAGAACGCCGACTTCCGCTCGACCGTTGCGTCGTGGCGTTTCGAACCGCCGGCGGAGAGCGCGCGCGAGGTCGAGCCCGCCGCGCTGAAGCGCGATCTGGTGCGCTTCGGCTACACGGCCGACGAGCTGAAGCAGATCGTCTCGTCGCTCGCCGGCGGTGCCGAACCGATGTGGTCGATGGGCGACGACGCCGCGCCGGCGTTCCTCTCGCGCCGTCTGCCGGTGACCGAATATCTGCGCCAGCGATTCGCCCAAGTGACGAACCCGCCGATCGACGCGTTGCGCGAGGGCTTCGTCTTCGATATGCGCGCGTTCGTCGGCAGCGGTGACACGAACGGTGACGTTCCGGCGCCTGGGAGCATCGTCGCGGTCGACACGGCGGTGCTCGAGGAGGGTGCGTTCGACGCGCTGGCCTACGACGCACGGCTGATCCCGTACCGCATCGCGCTCGACTGCGCCGGTACGACGCTGAGCGCGCGCATCGCGGCGATCTGCGACGATGCCGAGCGCGCCGTGCACGACGGTGCATCGTACCTCGTCCTCGACGATCGCAGCGCGGTGCTCCCGGTCCCCGCCGTGCTCGCCGCCGGAGCCGTGCACCAGCGCCTCACCGCAGCCGGGCTGCGCCTGCAAGCCTCGATCGCGGCCTGCGACGGGTTCGCGCGCGACGCGCACGGCTGCGCCGCCGTGATCGCCGCCGGCGCGAACGTCGTCACGCCGTGGCTGGCCGCGCGTGCCGCAGCCGCCGAGACCGGCTCGGCGACGCCGCTGCTCGAGACGCTGCGCTTCGCGCTGGTCAAGGTGTTGGCGAAGCTGGGGATCTGCACGCTGCGGTCGTACGTCGGCGCCCAGACCTTCGAGGCGCTGGGACTGAGCCACGAGATCATCCGGATCTGCTTCCCGGGGATGACGACGCACGTCGCATCGCTCGGCTTCGAAGAGATCGAAGCGGATCTCCGGTCGTGGGAGGCGCTCGCGAACGAAGGCGCGGAGCCGCCGCAGCGCGGGCTCTTCCGCTATCGTCGCGACGGCGTGAAGCACCACTACGATCCCACGCTCTTGAAGAATTTGCGCAAGACGATCGTCGCGCGCGACGACGCCGCGTTCCTCGCGCTCTCCGATCAGCTCGAGGAGCGCGAGACGATCGCCCTGCGCGATTTGATCGAGCCGGTCGCGCTCGGCGATCCGATCCCGCTCGAGGAGGTCGAACCGGAAGACGCGATCGTGTCGCGCTTCGTCACCGCCGCGATGTCGCTCGGCGCGCTCGGCCCCGAGGCGCACGAGGCCGTCGCGCTGGGCGCGAAGCTGGCCGGCGCGCGCAGCAACGGCGGCGAGGGCGGCGAGGATCCGACCCGCACCCTCAACGCGATCAAGCAAGTCGCGTCGGCACGCTTCGGCGTTGCGCCGGAGTACCTCGCGACCGCCGAGGAGCTCGAGATCAAGATCGCGCAGGGCGCGAAGCCCGGCGAGGGCGGACAGATCCCCGGCTTCAAGGTGACCGCGGAGATCGCCGCGCTGCGCGGCGCGGTGACGGGCCAATCGCTCGTCTCGCCGCCGCCGCACCACGACATCTACTCGATCGAAGACCTCGCCCAGCTGATCTACGATCTGCGTCGCGCGAACGCGAAGGCGACGATCGCGGTCAAGCTGGTCGCGCAGTCCGGGATCGGCTACGTGGCGAGCGGCGTCGCCAAAGCGCGCGCCGACGTCGTTCACATCGCGGGGCACGACGGCGGAACCGGCGCGTCGCCGCTCGGTTCGATCAAGCACGCGGGGCTGCCGTGGGAGCTCGGGCTGGTCGAGACACACCACACACTGGTCGCCAACGGCCTGCGCGGGCGCGTCAAGCTGCGCGTCGACGGCGGTTTCAAGACCGGTCGCGACGTCATCGTCGCCGCGATGCTCGGCGCCGACATGTTCGGCTTCGGCACGGCGCTCTTGATCGCGCTGGGCTGCATCTACGCGCACCAATGCCATCTCAACACGTGTCCGGTCGGGATTGCGACGCAAGACGCGGTGCTGCGCGGCAAGTTCCCCGGCACGGCCGACGATGCGGCGACGTTCCTGCGCTACGTGGCGCGCGACGTGCGCCGCCGTCTCGCCGCGCTCGGCGCGCGCTCGCTCGATGAGATTCGCGGGCGGAGCGATCTGGTGCGCCCGCGCGATGACCGCGCGCGGGGCGTCGACCTCGACGAGCTGCTGCGGTTGCCGGAGACGCGCGCCCCCTACGACTCGGCGCCGATCGACGTCGCGCACCTCGACGACCATGCGATCGCCGGCGGAACGCAGCCGATCGCGCCGGCCGATCGCGCCGTCGCGACGCGGATCGCCTACAAAGTGGTCGTGCGCAAGGCCCGCGGTGAGTACGTCGGGCCCGCGACGTACCGGTACACCGGGAGCGCCGGGCAGAGCTTCGGCGCGTTTCTCGCAGCGCCGCTTGCCCTCGAGCTCGACGGCGAAGCCAACGACGGCGTCGGCAAAGGGATGAGCGGCGGCCGGCTGATCGTTCGCGGCGCCGGGCTTCCCAGCGAGCCGGCGATCGGGAACGCGTGCTTCTACGGCGCGCGCGGCGGCGAGGCGTTCGTGCGCGGCGCGGCCGGCGAACGGCTCGCCGTGCGCAACAGCGGCGCGACGATCGTCGTCGAAGGCGCCGGCGACCACGCCTGCGAGTACATGACGAAGGGGACCGTGGCGATCCTCGGCGCGACCGGCCGAAACCTCGCGAGCGGGATGACCGGCGGCGAGCTGTTCGTGCTGCGCGAGCACGCGACGCGGCTCGGGCCGACGCCGCTGGTCGCACACGATCTCGACGCGGACGCGCGCGAGCGCCTGCGGGCGCTGCTCGTGCGGCACGCCGCGGCGACCGGCTCGCAGCGCGCGCGGCGGGCTCTCGACGGCGGCCCGGCGGCGCTCGACGCGTTCGTCCGCCTCGCCGTCCCGGTCGCGCTGCCCGCCGTGCTCGTCGTCTCACCGTAGAGGACAAGCGACCTAGCAGTGCGCAATGCGCCGGTCATGACCGCCGCGGATCACGCTTCGTCGTTCTCGTCGCGCACCTGCGTCGTGTGCCATGCTGCCGTGACCACCCGCTTCTGCACCAACTGCGGCGCCGACGCGGGCGGCGCGAAGCTCCCGTTCGTCCACGTGTCGACGGCCGCCGCCGCGCTGATGCGTGGCGTGAACGTCGGCGCGGGCGCTGCACCCGGCTTCTGGACGTTCGCACACGGCGCGCCCGTCCTCGGCGTGCTCTACTGGCTGTTCTGGCTTCCGCTCCCGCCGGTCTCGATCGGGATCGCGATCTACCTGTTCCTGAACGGGAACCGCGTCGCGCTGCAGCGCCGGCGGTACGCCGATCCGCAGCAGTTCCACACCGTCGAACAGGCCTGGACGGTCGCGGGCGCGATTCTGTTTCTCCCGACGCTCGTCCTGACGCTGATCTGGGCCGGATTGATCCTGTCCGTGCTGATCAAGGCCGGCGCGGCCAAGTGACACCGGGAGCCGTAACCGCCTGCTGGTCGTGCGGCGCAACGCCGGCCGGACATTTCTGCAGCGCGTGCGGCGTCGATCTGACGCACCCCGCGGGCTCGTGGCAGGAAGGCGTGTATCTCGGCTCGCACGACGCGGCGCTCTACCGCCGCGCTCCGCGCGAGATCCGCGCCGTGATGCCGGTGCTGCTGGAGCCGTTCAAGCACTTGGACGCGATCGAGCCGGGACGCTGGCGCAACGTCGGGCTCACCGCGCTGATGGGGATCGCTCCGCTCGCGCTGGTCACGCTATTCGAACACCTCAACAACCCGGTGCTCGCGTTCCGCGGACTCGGACTCTACTTCTCGGCGATGTGGGCGATGTTCTTCGCATCCGCGTTCCGGGCGACGGGGATTCGCTGGCGGCTTGGCGTGGCGGCGTATTTTGGAACCGTGTTCGTCGGAATGACCGCGCTGATGATCTCGCTCATCCTCAACGTCGAATTGCTGCGCGGCCCGTTCGTCGCCGCGAAGAGCCTCTGGATCGCGATCCCGTCGGCGATCGTGTTCATCGGGTTCCCCGAGGAGCTCACCAAGACGCTCGTCCTGTTCGCGATCTGGCGCTTCGCCGGGCCGCTGCCGACGCTGCGCGCGTTCTTGTTCTACGGTTTGATCTCGGGGCTCGGCTTCGGCATCAAAGAGGGTGTCGGCTACCAGCTCGGGCCGTATGCCGCGGAGGCCGCGAAGACAGGACAGTTCGCCGGGTTCTACCTCGAAAGCGTGCTGCGCCTGACGTCGCTCCCGTTCTTCCACGCGGTGTGGACGGGGATCGCCGCGTACCTGATCTGGTTCGCGGCGCGTCTCCCGTCCGCGCGCGCCGGGCTGATCGTGCTTGCGATTTTGATTCCTGCGACGTACCACGGGCTCTACGACGCGCTAGTGGACCGCTCGACGATCCTCGCGCTCGTCGTCGTCGGCCTGAGCATCGTGCTGCTCGGGATCTACGCGGCGTTCGCCGCGCAGTTCGAGCGGTGGTTCGGGCTCGAGGTCGACGACGCCGCGGGCGTTATGGTTGCGGAGGGTTCGGCGGGGTAACCGTCGAGGACGGCGGTTCAGGCGGTTTTTGCGTCGCGGACTGCACGGCGCTGACCGTCGCATCGGCCGCCTTTTTGGCCTGCTCGGCGAGGGTCGCCATGTGCACCTGCGCCTGCTGGGCGCCGGCTGCGAGCACCGTCTTGCCGGTCGCGATGAACGCGCTGGCGTGCGCAAGCGCCGCGTTCGCCTGCTCCTGTGCGGCGGCGGTGAGATTCGGGGTCTGCTCGATGAGCGTCCGCTGAAGCTCTTGGGCCTTCGCGACGCCGTCGCGGACGAGGGGCTGGGCCTGATCGTAGCCCTTCTGCGCCGCCTCGAGGGCGATCTGCTGGAGCTGTTTCGCCTGCTCGATCGCCTTGTTGAAGAAATCCATGAACGGTGTGACTCCCTAGGGCGCGGCATCCTCCCCGTGGACGGTGAGGACCCAGCGCAGCGCGCGTGCGTATTGGTCGAGCTCGCGGACCGTCCGGCGCAGCCAGCGGAACGCGGGATCGCTACGTTCCTCCGTACCGGATGCCGATTCCACCTGTTTCACGTAGGCCAGAATCTCCGAAAGCTGGAGCTCGATCACATCCCAACGGCTCCGGAGCGTCGCCTCGGAGGCGTCCGGGAGGCGGTCGAGGAGCGGCGGGGCCGGATCGCCGGCGAACCGCATGCTGAACTCCAGCCGTGCCAGCGCGTAATCGCTGCTGCCCCGTATGAAGCTAGCAAGGAGGTTCACCAGGCGAGGATTCATTCTAGCAAACTGTGAGTCATCGGCGATATGTGATCATCGGGAACGGGTTCGCGGGAACGACCTGCGCGGAGCAGTTGCGCAAGGCCGACCCTGCCTGCTCCATCGTCCTTTTCGCGGACGAGCCGTACTGTCTCTACAACCGGATCGCCCTCCCACCGTTGCTGCGCAAGCAAGTCACCGAGCAGAAGGTGATCATGCGCGACGTCGCCTGGCATGAGAAGCTGGCGATCGATCTGCGGCTCTCGACCCGCGTCGACGCGATCAACGTACAAGCGAAGACGGTCGTCGCCAACGGGCGCGAGGAACCGTGGGACGCGCTCCTGATCGCCACCGGCGGCCGCCCCAACCCCGCGACCTCGCCGGGCGTCGAGGGTGCGCAGAACGTCTACAACTTCCAGTACATGAGCGAGACGCTTGCGATCTCGCACGCGCTCGAGACGGCGAAGGTCGGTGTTGCGGTCGGCGGCTCGTTCATCGCCTACGAGCTCGCCGAGGCATTCGTCTCGCGCGGCATCGAGACGCACTGGCTCATTCGCGGACCACGGTTCCTGCGCCGGATGCTCGACGAGGCCGCCGGTGAGCTGCTCCACGACGCCGCGCGCGCCGACGGCGTTCACCTGCACTTCGGCGAGGAAGTGCGCGAGATGGTCCGCTCGAACGGTGCCGTGAGCAAGGTCGTCACGACGAGCGGCAAGACGATCGACGCCGACCTGGTCGGGATCGGCCTCGGCCTGACGATCAACATGGAGCTCTGCGAAGGCACCGGCATCGAGACGCGCACTGGGATCGTCACCGACGAGCACCTGGAGACCGCGGTCCCCGGTATCTTCGCTGCGGGCGATGCGGCCGAGTTCTACGATCCGATCGCCGAGCAGCACTACCGCATGGGGACCTGGAACAGCGCCGGCGCGCACGGTAAGCTCGCCGCGCACAACATGGCCGCGTTCGGAACGGACGGCGAGCGGAAGCAGTTCGACACGGTGCCGGAGTACTCGTCGCTCGTGTTCAGCGGCCAGACGATCACCCAGTTCGGCCTCTCGCCCGAATACCGCGACGATATCGAAACCGAGATCTCTGTCGACAAGGACAAGTGCTGGTACCGCGCGCTCTACTTCCTCGACGATCGCTTCGTCGGCGCCGTTTTCATCGGCAAAGGCAACCGCGCCGGAAAACGCCGCTACCTCGAAGCGATCAAAACCAAAGCCCGCTTCCCGAAGGAATCCCGCCGCGACCTGCTGACCTGGACCGCCGAGTAGCGCCGTCTACGCGGTCTCAACGCGAAGCGGATTCGATCGCCGGGCGGAGGTCGTTGTTCTCTTCGATCCGGAGCATGCGCACGTCGCGGGCGGAGGCCGCGAACCACGGCAGTTCGCGCGTAAGGCGCTGGATCGCCAGCACGCAGGCGACGGCGTCGACTCGGTCGGGCCGGCCGAAGTTCACGCTGCCTTGCTGCCATGCGAAGCCTTCGTCGTCGAGGATCCTGCGGATCTCCGTGTAGCCGTGGCGCCACGAAGCAGCGCCGTACGAGCGCTCCAGCGTCTCAGTGTCCAGATCGAATGCGATGGCGTACATGCGGATCGTCCCCGTCGGAAGGCTGGGGGCGACCGGCGTTTCGATGGCGATCATTCCCCGGAGCCTATCCCACGGGGGCGGTATCGCGCAAGGGGTAGAGCGTGCGGAGCGCACTGTGGTCCTTTTCGCCGTCGCCGCGCGCGATGAGCTCGTCGAATTTTTCGCGGACCAGTTTGGCCGCGGCGAGATCCATGCCGTGTTCGTCTCCGGCGTTCGAGGCGATGTTCATGTCCTTGCGGTGGAGCTTCGCCTTGAAGCCGGGGTTGAACGTGCGGTCGATCATGCGCTGACCGTGGACTTCGAGGATCTTGCTCTGCGCGAACCCGCCGAGCAATGCGGCGCGAACCTTTGCCGGATCGACACCCGAGGCTTCGGCGAGCGCGAGCGCTTCGGCGACCGCTTCGATCGTGACCCCGACGACGATCTGATTGCACGCCTTCGTCACCTGCCCGGCACCGAGCTCACCGACGTGCACGATGTTCTTCCCGAGCGCCTCGAAGATCGGCTTTGCGCGCGCGAACGCTTCGGCACTGCCGCCGACCATGATCGAGAGCGCGGCGTCGATCGCACCTTTCTCGCCGCCGCTGACCGGCGCGTCGACCGAGACGACGCCTTGGGATGCAAGCTGGTCCGCGACCTTTTTCGTCGTCGCCGGCGCGATCGTGCTCATGTCGATCCAGAGCGCGCCGTCCTTGATCCCCGCCGCGATCCCGTCCTCGGCGAGCGCGACCTGCTCGACGTCGGGCGAGTCGGGGAGCATCGTGATCACGACGTCGCTCGCCGCGGCGACCTCGCGCGGCGTCGTCCCCGCTTTCGCGCCTTCCGCGGCCAGCTCGTCGACCGGACCGCGCGAGCGGTTCAGCACGGTCAGGGCGTAGCCGGCCTTCATCAGGTTGCGCGCCATGGGCTTGCCCATGATCCCGAGGCCGATGAAGCCGATCGTCGGTTTCTGCTGCGTCATGATGCGGCGACCTCGATGGTGCGGAATGCGTCGGTCCAGGCGAAGGTATCCGGGACCGGTCGCGAGGGCTTGTATTCCAGGCCGACCCACCCGTCGTACCCGGTGGCGTCGAGCGCGGGAAGGATCCGTTCGAAGGCGAGCTCGCCCGTCCCCGGTTCGTTACGGCCGGGGCTGTCGGCGAGCTGCACGTGGCCGAACTGCGCGGCGTGCGCGCGGATCGTCGCGATGATGTTCCCTTCGGCGCGCTGTGCGTGGTAGATGTCGTACTGCAGCTTGAAGTTCGACGCCCCGGTCTCCGCGATCAGCGCGAGCCCTTCCGCCGTCGTGCCGATCAGAAAGCCCGGCGTGTCGATGCGGTTGAGCGGCTCGACGACCAGCGTGGCGCCGATCTCGCTCAGCGCGCGCGCCGCGTAGCGCGCGTTCTTGACCATCGTCGCCCGCGCGTACGCGCCGTCCCGGCCCGGGATCGCGATGCCGACCAGCATGTTCACGCGCTTGCAGTCGAGCTCGCGCGCGATCTCGACCGCATTGATGACGCCTTCCCGAAACTCGTCCACGCGTTCGGGATCGGATGCGAAGCCGCGCTCACCCTTCGCGAAGTCGCCGACGGGCAGGTTGAAGAGGACCTGGGTCAGCCCGTTCGCGCGCAGGCGCCGCTTGATCTCCGCCACCTCGTAGTCGTACGGGGACATGTACTCGACGCCCCGGAAGCCGTTCGCCGCGGCCGCGTCGAGGCGGTCGTAGAACGGCAGCTCTTGGAACAGAAAGGAGAGGTTGGCGGAGAAGCGCGGCATCAGTAGACCTCTTTGATCGACGCGATCGACGTTCCCATCGCGGCGTCTTCCTTCATCTCGGTGAGGATCTCGACCAGCACGGGGACCCCGGCCTCGTTGGAGGTCTTGGTCGCCCAGGCCAGCGCCTCGGCGATCTTGCCGGGATCGGTCACGCGTACGCCCTTGGCACCCATCGCTTCCATCACCTTGACGTGGTCCATCCCGTAGCCGTCCTCGCCGTAGCCGATCGAGACCTCGAAGTCCGCATCGAAACCGAAGCCGGTGCGCTCGGCCTGCCGGATGAGGCCGAGGTGCGCGTTGTTCAGCATGACGATCACGAACGGGACCTTGTACTGGACCGCGGTCGCGATCTCTTCGATCAGGAACTCGAACGAGTAGTCGCCGACGACCGCGACGACTTCGCGCTCCGGCTGTGCGAGCTTGATCCCGGTGCAGGCGCTGATCTCCCAGCCCAGCGGCCCGGCTTGACCGCAGACGAAGTAGCGGCGCGGCTTGTGCGTGGTCTGGAACTGGCCCGAGAAGATCTGGTACAGGCCGATAGCGGTCACGAACGTCGTGTCCTCGCCGAAGTAGCGGTTCAGCTCGCCGAACACGCGCGGCGCCTTGACCGGCACGTCGTCGAAGTCGGTGCGGCGCGTCAGCGTGCGCTTCGCCTCGGCGATGCGCGCGGTCCACGCGTCCCGCTTGAGGCCCTGCGGGTACGCGCGCTTCGCTTCGGCGAGCATCGCCTCAAGCGTCAGCTTGGCGTCGCCGACGATGCCGAGATCGGGCTCGAAGATCCGTCCGATCTGCGTCGCTTCGACATCGGCGTGGATGAAGCGGCGGTTGCCGCGATAGGTCTCGAGGTCGCCGGTGTGCCGGCTCGCGAAGCGTGCGCCGACCGCACACACGACGTCGCTCTCGAGGAACAGCGCGTTGGCGTAGCGCTGGTTCGTCTGGATCCCGACGATCCCCATGAAGAGCGGATGGTCTTCGTCGATCGCGCCCTTGCCCATCAGCGTCGGCGAGACCGCGAGCTGCAGGTGCTCGGCGAGCGCGACCAGCGGCTCCCACGCCTCGGCGGTCAGCACGCCGCCGCCCGGCATCAGCACCGGCCGCTCGGCGTGCGCGAGCCACTCGACGGCACGCCGGATCTTCGCTTGCGAGGGGGCGACCTTGAAGATCGGGAGCGGCTCTTCGACGGTCGGATCGTAGGAGACGAGCTGCTGCGCGACGTCCTGCGGCATGTCGATGTGAACCGGTCCGGGACGGCCGTCGCGCGCGATGCGGAACGCTTCGCGGAAGACCCACGGGATCTGCGCCGCTTCTTTGCAGATGAACGACTTCTTGACGACCGGCTTGACGATCTCGCAGATGTCGACGGCCTGGAAGCCCTCGCGGTGCAGCTGGCTGACCGGGACCTGGCCGGTGATCGTGATGATCGGGATCGAGTCGGCCATCGCCGTGTAGAGCCCGGTCACGAAGTTCGTGCCGCCGGGGCCCGAGGTCGCCATCGCGATCCCGACCTTGCCGGTGGCGCGCGCGTAGCCGTCGGCGGCATGCGTCGCGCCCTCTTCGTGACGGACGACGATGTGCCGGATCGTCGAGCGGCGCAGCGCGTTGTAGAGCGGGAGAATCGATGCCCCCGGGATCCCGAAGGCGAGGTCGACGCCCTCGCTCTCCATGACGCGGACGGCCGCTTCGGCGGCGGTGATCGTGGCGGGGGGTGCGAGCGGCTTGACGGCGAGCATGGGGCCTCCCGTGGGCGGAGTTTTGGGATACCGTATCCCGAGGGTAAGCACGACTTTACCCGCCCAAGGCCTCGCTGTCAATGGGATACGGTATCCCAAAGTTGACGGAGCCCGTCCGCTGGGGTACCGTGAGGGACATGCAACCCAAGTCGCTCCAGCCGTTGCGCCGTGGGCTCTCGCTGCGCGAGCGCATCCACGACCGGCTGCGGGCCGCGATCATCTCGGGCGAGCTGGCGCCGGGCAGCCCAGTGATCGAGGCCGAGCTCGCGACCCGTCTGGGGGCCAGCCGGACCCCCGTGCGCGAGGCGCTGCGGCGGCTGGAGGCCGAGGGCTTGCTGGAGCCGCGCGGGCTGCGCGGAAGCGTCGTGCGCGAGCTGCGCGCCGACGAGGTCGAGTGCGTGTTCGAGATTCGCGAGGCGCTGGAGTCGCTCGCCGCGCGGCGAGCCGCGCGCACGATGCGCGAGACCGATCTGCGCAAGCTCCAGGACTACGTCGAGCGGATGCGCGAGTCGGTCGACGACGCGAACGAGATGGAGCGCCACGACACCGGCTTCCACGACGTGATCCTGGCGAGCGCCAGCGGTGAGCGCCTGAAGCGGATGCTGACCGAGCTGCGCGAGGAGCTGATCGCCTACCGCTTCATCTCGCTCTCCGATCCCGACCGTCGCCGTGCGACCGTCGGCGAGTACGAAGCGATCGTCGAGGCGCTACGAGGGCACGACGAGGACGCGGCCGCGGCACGCACCGCCGCCCACATCGCGAACGCGCGCGCGGCAGTGCTGCGGCTCGCGGCCGCTGCCGAAGCAGTACCGGCGTCCGCCTCGTGACGACGACCGCGCTTCGACAAGCTCGGGATGACATGATCCGAGCGCAGCGCAGCGGGCTGCTTCAGCTGCGCTTCGCCGCGATCGTCGGTACGAAGAACGCGATCGTTTCGGGAGCCGGCCTGCGGACGTACGAGTGCGATGGTCTGCTCGGCTATCGCTGCCGTCCGGAGATCGTCGTCCTGCCGGGCTCGACCGACGAGGTCGCGGCGTGCGTGAAGCTGGCCCGCGAGCTCGAGATGCCGGTCGTCCCACGTGGCGCGGGGACGGGACTCTCGGGCGGGTCGCTGCCGAGTGAAGGCTCGATCGTGATCGGGCTCTCGCGGATGAAGAAGATCCTCGAGGTCGACCTCGACAATCGCGTCGCGCGCGTGCAGCCCGGCGTCATCAACCTCGACATCACCCGCGCGCTCGCGCCGGACGGGTACTACTACGCGCCCGATCCGAGCTCGCAGAGCGTCTGCACGATCGGCGGGAACGTCGCCGAGAACTCCGGCGGCGCCCACTGCCTCAAGTACGGCTTCACCGTCAACCACGTCATCGGGCTCACGCTCGTGACCCCGGCCGGCGAGATCGTGCAGCTCGGCTCGTCCGCCGGCGAACCGGAAGCGCTCGGTTACGATCTGGTCGGTGTCGTCGTCGGTAGCGAGGGAATGACCGGGATCGTGACCGAGGTACTGGTTCGCGTGCTGCGCACGCCGGAGAACACGAAGACGCTGTTCGCGACGTTCCCCTCGACCGACGAAGCCGGCGACGCCGTGTCGCGCATCATCGGTTCCGGGATCATTCCGGCGGCGATCGAGATGTGCGATCAGCTTGCGATCGAGGCGATCGTGGCGGCGACCGGCGTCGACTGGCCGCTCGACGTCGGCGCGCTGATCTTGATGGACGTCGACGGCGTCACCGCCGAGGTCGAGGACACGGCGGCGCGCGCGCGCGAGCATTTGAAGGCGGCCGGCGCGCTCGACGTGCGCGCGCCGAAGGACGACGCGGAGCGGCAGCTGGCTTGGAAGGGGCGCAAGGCCGCGTTCGCCGCGATGGGCCGCATCTCGCCGAACTACCTCGTTCAGGACGGCGTCATCCCGCGCAAGGACATTTCCCCGGTGCTGCGCGAGATCGCGGCGCTCGGCGCAAGCGCCGGACTGCGCATCGCGAACGTCTTTCATGCCGGCGACGGCAACCTGCACCCGCTGGTGCTCTACGACGCTCGCATCCCAGGCCAGGAGCAGGCTGCCGAGCACGTCGGCGGCGAGATCCTGCGCGTCTGCCTGCGGTACGGCGGTTCGGTCACCGGCGAACACGGCGTCGGCCACGACAAGGCGTGCTATCTCGGCGAGCAGTTCACCGAAGACGATCTCGAAACGATGCAGGCGGTTCGCACGGCATTCGATCCCGAGCAGAGCTTCAATCCCGACAAGATGTTCCCGACGCCGCGGCTCTGCGGCGACAAGCCGGGCGCGTACGTCGCGCACGCGACCGAGACGAGCGGCGAGGTCGGACGGGGATGACCCACCCGCTCGCGATCGCGGGGGTGACGCCGCGCCAGGTGGTGATGCCGCGCAGCATCGACGAGCTGAGCGAGACCGTGCGCGAGCTGTACGGTGCGCGCAAACCGTTTGCGTTCGTCGGCGGCGCGACGCACCTCGACCTCGGCAACGCGCCGCGCGCGCTCGACACGGTGGTGCGCACGACCGCGCTCGACGAGGTCGTCGACTACACGCCCGAAGATCAGACGATCACCGTCGAAGCGGGGATCACGCTCGCGGAGCTCGACACCGTGCTCGCGCGGAACGGCCAGATGCTGCCGCTCGATACCGCCGACCGCGCGTGCGCGACCGTCGGCGGCGTGGTCGCCTCGAACGCGTACGGCCGGCGCCGGCTGCGCTACGGCACCACCAAAGACCTGATCGTCGGCGTCGGCATCGTGCGGCCGGACGGAGTCCGCGCGCGCGGCGGCGGCAAGGTGGTGAAGAACGTCGCCGGATTCGATTTGCCGAAGCTGATGGTTGGCTCGCTCGGCACGCTGGCGGCAATCGCGAGCGTGACGTTTCGGGTCTATCCGGTGCCGGAGTCGACGCGGGCAGTGGTGGTGCGCTTCGATCGGGAAGCCGCGGTCGACGACGTGCTGCGCGAGCTGATCGCCGACCGGCTCGAGCCGGAATCGGTTGCGCTCTACGGCTATCGTTCGCTCGTCGTGACGTTCGTCGGCACGCGGGCAGGCGTCGACGCGCAGATGCGTGCGCTGCGCGACGGCGTAGCCTACCGCTGCAGGGTCGAGACGGCCGAGCTCAGCGAGCTCGAGCGCGAAGCCTACGAGCAGCGCGAACGCGCGGTGCGCCGTGACGGTCCGTGGCGCCTGCACGTCGTCGGGCCGCCGTCGGAGCACGTCGCGACGCTCGCCGGTGTCGTGCCGGCGTCACCGCTCGCCGTTCCCGTCGCGTACCCGCTGAGCGGGGTCGCGTTCCACGCGTTCAGTGAATCGACGTTCGCGGGCGGCCCCGACGCAAGCCCGGACTGGCACGTACGCGATCTGCGCGACGCCGTCGCGAACGCGACGCGCGGCCGCGGCCACGTCGTCTTCGACGCGATCCCCGACGCAGCGCGAGCTCTCGTCGACGCCTGGGGGCCACCGCCGCCCTCGCTCGCGCTGATGCGCACGATCAAGGCGAACTTCGACCCGCACGGCCTTTGCAACCCAGGCCGCTTCATCGGAGGGATCTAGTGGCAGACGTCACCGATGCGCGGCCGGCCGACTCGCCGCAGCACGCGGGTCCGCGTACCTTTGACTCTTTGCTGTCGGATTGCGTGCATTGCGGGTTCTGTTTGCCGGCGTGTCCGACGTATGTCTCGTGGGGCGAGGAGATGGACTCGCCGCGCGGGCGGATCGACTTGATGAAGGGCGTCGAGGACGGCGTCATCCCGCTCGACGACGCCGTCGCGGGCCACATCGACAAGTGCCTGGGCTGCATGGCGTGCGTGACGGCCTGTCCGTCGGGCGTTCGCTACGATCTGCTGATCGAAGCGACGCGCGCGAAGGTCGAAGCCGCAGTGCAGCGGCCGGCCGAGGACCGCGCGTTCCGCGAGTTCGTGTTCTCGGTGTTCCCCTATCCGCGCCGGCTGCGCGCAATGATCCCGGCGCTGTGGCTGGGGACGAAGCTCGGTTTCAGCCGGGCTGTTGCTGGTCCGCTCGGCAAGCTGCTCCCCTCGCGGCTGCGGCAGCTTGCCGCCATGGCGCCGCCGATCGACCTGCGCGATGCGTTCACGAGCCTTCCCGTGCTGACGCCGGCGAAGGGCGAGCGCCGCGCGCGCGTGGCCCTCGTCGCGGGCTGCGTGCAGCGCGCGTTCTTCCCCAACGTCAACGCGGCGACGATCCGCGTGCTGAGCGCCGAAGGCTGCGAGGTGATCGTGCCCGGCGGCCAGGGCTGCTGCGGGGCGCTCTCCCTCCACAGCGGGCGTCCCGACGAGGCGAAGCGCTTCGCGCGCGCGCTGATCGAGCGGTTCGAGAAGCTGCGGGTCGACGCCATCATCATCAACGCCGCCGGCTGCGGCTCGACGCTCAAGGAGTACGGCGAGCTCTTCGTCAGCGAGCCGGCGTGGAGCGAGCGCGCGCAAGCGTTCGCCGAAAAAGTGCGCGACGTCAACGAGTATCTCGCGACGCTCGAGCCGCGTGCGCCGCGCAAAGCGCTGAAGCTGCGCGTCGCGTATCACGATGCGTGTCATCTGGCGCACGCGCAGCGCGTCCGCGTTCAGCCGCGCGCGCTGCTGCGTACGATCCCAGGACTGGAGCTGTGCGAGATCCCCGATGGCGATCAGTGCTGCGGAAGCGCTGGGACGTACAACCTGTTCCAGCCCGAGTCCGCCCACGAGGTCGGCGTACGCAAAGTCGACAACGTGCAGAGCGTCGCGCCGGATCTGGTCGCCAGCGCGAATCCCGGCTGCACGCTGCAGATGCAGTCGATCTTCCGCGAGCGCGGCGTCGCGCTGCGCGCTGCCCACCCGATCGAGCTGCTCGACGCCGCGATCTGCGGGACGCCGCTCCGCTGACGGACGGCGCGGCGAGCTACGACGAACTGGCCGGTGCCTGGCGCACGCTGCGAGCGCGCGGTGTGCGCGTGCGCGAGATCGCCTGCGTCGGTGCGCCGCGCACGCTGCTGATGGCCGAGCTCGGCGATGCGAGCGCCCCGACCGTCTCGATCATCGCGGGAGTACACGGCGACGAGCCCGCCGCGCCGTGGGCGCTCCAATCGCTCGTCCGCGACGGGCTGCTCGACACGCGCTTCGCGTACCGGATCTGGCCGTGTCTGAATCCGAGCGGCTACGCGGCGGGGACGCGGACGAATGCGGAGGGTCTCGACGTCAACCGCAGTTTTTCGCGCGGTGGAACGACGCCCGAGGCGCGCGCGGTGCTGACCGCCAACCGCGACCGGCGCTTCGCGCTCGCGCTCGACCTGCACGAAGACTACGAAGCGGCGGGATGTTACGTGTACGAGCCGCTCAGGCGGGGCTTCGCGCCGCGCTTCTCGGACGCGATCGTCACGGCGCTCGACGGCGCCGGGCTGCCGGTCCAAGCGCTGAGCGACGATTTCGACCTCGGCGCGCCGGCGGATGCCGACGTGCGCGAGATGTACCGGCTCGAGCGCGGCCGCGTGCTGGTCGACTACGAGCTCGAGCTGCGGGTCTTCCCAGGCTTGCCGAGCTCGATCGCGCTGATGTACCGCGGTACACCCTCGGCGCTGACGTTCGAGACGCCGCGCCCGCGCCCGTGGGACGAGCGTATCGCCGCGCACCGCGTCGCGGTCACCACGGTTCTGGCCGGGAGCGCCTGACCCGGGGCGCGAAACCGGGCGGGTCATGCCACAGCGCGATTCCCTCGAAGTCGACGTCCTGTTCGTCGGAGGCGGGCCCGCCTCGCTGGCCGGCGCGATCAGGCTGCAGCAGCTCGCGAAGGCCGCCGGCGCGGAGCTCGCCGTCATGGTCATCGAGAAGGGCGGCGAGATCGGGAACCATGGCTTCTCGGGCGCGGTGGTCGATCCGAAGGCGCTGCACGAACTCTTCCCCGGCGAGGAGATCGCCGGCGGGCTCGACACGCCGGTCAGCAGCGATGCAATGTGGTTCCTCACCAACGGCGGGAAGATCAAAGCGCCGTTCGTGCCGCCGGTGCTGAACAATCACGGCAAGTACGTCGCCTCGCTCTCGAACCTCACCAAGTGGCTTGCCGCGAAGGCCGAGGAAGCCGGCGTCGACGTCTTCCCGGCGTTCCCCGGACAGGAGCTGCTCTGGGATGGGGATCGCGTCGTTGGCGTGCGGATCGGCGACAAGGGGGTCGCGCGCGACGGTTCGCACAAGTCGAACTACGAGCCCGGTCCCGACCTCACCGCGAAGGTGGTCGTTCTCGGCGAAGGTCCGCGCGGCACGCTGACCAAAACCGCGATCGCGCGCCTCGGACTCGACGAAGGGCGCGATCCGCAAGTGTACGCGGTCGGGATCAAGGAGCTGTGGAAAGTGCCGGGCCGCCTGGCGGCCGGCAGCGTGATCCACACCCTCGGAGCGCCGCTCTGGAACACGTTCGGCGGCGGCTGGATCTACGCGATGAGCGACGACATCATCGACATCGGTCTGGTGACCGGGCTCGACTACGCCGATCCGACGACCGATCCGCACGACAACTTCCAGCGCTACAAGCTGCACCCCGCGATCCGCCCCCTCCTCGAAGGCGGCGAGATGATCCGCTACGGTGCCAAGGCGATCCCCGAAGGCGGATTGCACGCGATGCCGCGCTTCTACGCCGACGGACTGTGCATCATCGGTGACTCGGCCGGATTCTTGAACGGCCTGCGGCTCAAAGGGATCCACCTCGCGATGAAGTCCGGGATGCTGGCCGCCGAAGCGATCTTCGACGCGCTGCAAGCCGAGGACACGTCGTCGGCCAAGCTGGCGGCGTACGCGCAGAAGTTCGAAGACTCGTGGGCACGCACCGAGCTGCACGCGGCGCGCAACTTCCACCAGGGGTTCGGCAGCGGGATGTGGGGCGGTCTCATCAACGCGCAGCTGAGCTTGATGACCGGCGGGCGCGGCTTCGGGATCAAGGACAAGCTGGCCGGCGAGTACGGACACGAACGGATGAAGAAGCTCAGCGAGCTGACGCCGATCCAGGTGACGAAGCGCGTCGTCCCCGACGGGAAGCTGACCTTCGACAAAGTGAGCGACGTGTTCAAGAGCGGCACGATGCACGATGAGAGCCAGCCGCCGCACCTGCACGTCTCCGACACGAACATCTGCGCGGAGAAGTGTACCGTCGAGTACGGCAACCCGTGCCAGTACTTCTGCCCGGCGGCCGTCTACGAACCACACTTCACCAAGGTCGGCTCGGCCCCGGCCGAGGGCAAGCTGCAGATCAACTTCGCGAACTGCGTGCACTGCAAGACCTGCGACATCATGGATCCCTACCAGATCATCACCTGGGTCCCGCCGCAAGGCGGCGAAGGCCCCGTCTACACGGGGATGTAGCCACGCCGGACGTTCTCGTCGTCGGCGCCGGGCTGATCGGGCTCGGCGTCGCGTACGAACTCGCCAAGGGCGGCGCCTCGGTGACCGTGTACGACCGGGCCGAGCCGGCGCGCGCAGCGTCGTGGGCGGGCGCCGGGATGCTCGCGCCGTTCAGCGAGCAGATGCCGGACGCCGCGATGCTCGCGCTGTGCCGCGAGTCGCTCGCGATCTATCCCGAATTCGTCGCGGAGCTTCGCGAACGGACCGGCGTCGATGCGCGCTTCCGGCGCGACGGGACGCTGCACGTCGCGCTCGACGGTGCGCGCCTCGCCGAGTTGGCGGCGCACGCCGAGACGTTTCGGGCGAACGGCGGCGAGGTCGCCGTGCTCGACCGCGGCGAGGCGCTGGCGCGCGAGCCGATGCTCGCGAAGGATCTGGCCGGCGGGCTGTTCGTCGCGAACGAAGCGCAGGTCGACAACCGCCGCCTCGGCCGGGCGCTGCTGGCGGGCTGCGAATCGCTCGGCGTGCGGATCGAACGCGTCGACGGCCTCGCCGTCGAATGCGACTCCCGCCGCGTGCGCGGCTTGCGCACCGCGTACGGTTTCGCGAGCGCGCCGGTCGTCGTCAACGCGGCGGGTGCCTGGGCCGGTTCGTTGCCCGGCATTCCGGACGCGGCGCGCGTGCGGGTGCGCCCGGTCGCCGGGCAGATGCTCGCGATCGCGATCCCGCGCACGGCGATGCGCGCGCTGGTCTGGCTCGGCCACCGCTATCTCGTCCCGCGCGACGACGGCCGCCTGCTGGTCGGCGCGACGGTCGAAGAGCACGGTTTCGACGCGCGGGTGACCGCCGCCGGGATGCACGATCTGCTCGACGCGGCGCTCGCCGTCGCGCCATCGCTCGCGACGTTCGCGGTGGTCGAGACGTGGGCCGGTCTGCGCCCCGGTTCGCACGACGGACGGCCGTACCTCGGCGCCACGGCGCTGGACGGATACCTCGTTGCCTGCGGGCACTATCGCAACGGGATTCTCCTCGCACCGGCCACCGCGCGCGCGATCGCTGAGCTCGTCGCCGGAGGCCCGGCCGATCGGCTCGCTCCCTTCGCCCCCGCGCGCGGAGGGACGGAGCCCGAACCCACCGTCGCGAACGGCCTCTCGTGACGATCTCGGTCAACGGTGAGGCGCAGCAGGTCGCCGACGGGGCGACGCTCGATGCGTTCCTCGACAACCTCGGCGTGCGCCGCGACGGAACCGCCGTCGCGCTGAACGACGACGTCGTTCCGCGCGCGCACCACGGCTCGACGGCGCTGAGCGAAGGCGACCGGCTCGAGATCATCGTCGCGGTCGCGGGGGGCTGAAAGCATGCAGACCGACACGAGTACCGACACGCTGAAGATCGGAAAGTACGAGTTCCGGTCGCGGCTGTTCGTCGGGACCGGGAAGTACCCGTCGCTGGAGATCATGCAGGCGGCGCACGAGGTCAGCGGCGCCGAGGTCGTCACCGTCGCGATCCGCCGCATGCACCTCGACGACGCGAGCGGGAAGACGCTGGTCGACTACATCGACCGCAAGCACATGACGCTGCTGCCGAACACGGCCGGCTGCTACACGGCGAAGGAGGCGGTGCTGACCGCCAAGCTGGCGCGCGAAGCGCTGGGCACCGATCTGATCAAGGTCGAGGTGATCGGTGATCCGGAGACGCTGTATCCCGACACGCTCGAGACGATCGCCGCTTCGGAAGAGCTCGTGCGCGCAGGCTTCACGGTGCTGCCGTACGTCGTCGACGATCCGATCGCGTGCAAACGGCTCGAAGCGGTCGGCTGCGCCGCGGTCATGCCGCTCGCCGCCCCGATCGGGAGCGGCCTGGGCGTCTGCAACCCGTATTCGATCCGGTTGATCAAGGAGCGCGCGAACGTGCCGGTGATCGTCGACGCCGGCGTCGGCACGGCGTCCGACGCGGCGATCGCGATGGAGCTCGGCGTCGACGCGCTGCTGATGAACACCGGGATCGCCGCCGCGCGCGACCCGGTCCGCATGGCGCGTGCGATGGGGCTTGCGGTGGAGGCGGGTCGCGATGCGTTCCTGGCCGGCCGGATGGAGAAGCGGCTGTACGCAAACGCGTCGAGTCCGCTGCAGGGTTTGATCGCAGCCCAGCGCGGCGAGCGCGCGTGAGCGACGAGATCTCCGTCCACGACCTCAAGCTCCGTCATGACGCCGGCGAAGACTTCGTGCTGCTCGACGTGCGCGAGCCGGACGAGATCGCGACCGCCTCGATTCCGTGGGCGACGACGATCCCGATGATGGAGATCCCCGCTCGCATCGGTGAGCTTCCGCACCACAAGCCGATCGTCGTGATGTGTCACCACGGCGGGCGCAGCGAGCGCGTCACGCGGTTCCTCACCGCAAACGGCTACGACAACGCGGTCAACCTGGAGGGCGGCATCGACGCCTGGGCCACCTCGGTCGACGCGACCGTTCCGCGTTATTGAGCGCGGCGCGCGACGACGAACCAGTGGACACGGCCGGCGACCGCATCGTCGTCACCGTGCGCCCAGCGTCCGACGATCTCGTCGACCTCGACTTCCTCCATCGAGTCGATCGTGAAGCCGAAGAGCAGCTCGATCACGCCGTCCCGGTCGAAGTAGGCGTGCGGGATCCCGGCCTCGTCGCCTTCACCCGGCGCGAAGCTCCGCTCGTCGAGCGGGACGCCGAGGCCGTAGCGCGCATCCTTGAACGAACCGAGCGTGATGTAGGCCGGCGCGTTCGGGCGCAGGACCCGCCGGAGCTCGGCGATCCCGGCGCGCAGCTTGGGGCTCGCCCCGTGCAGGTACGCGTGTGTCGAGAGCGCGGCACCGTAGTTCTCGCGGGTGCCGGGGAGCTGCGTGTACGGTGTGCTGTCGGGCACGCCGACGGTAGGGATCTCCGCCTCGACCAGGGCCCGCGTGTTGCGCCCCGAACCCGTGCCTACCTCGATGACGGGTCCGTCGAGCGGCCGCTCGCGGGTGGACTGGATGAGACGCTCGGTGAGCGGGTGCGCGGTCTGTGCCGATGACGATGACATGAGTGCGGTTCCTCTGATCCTGGTCGTAGGCGGCGACGCGCTCGCGGTACGCGTGTGCGAAGAGTTGCTCGCTACGCAGGGACACCGGGTGGCGCTCCTGTGGATGCACGATCTCGGGCTCGAAGAGAAGCTCGAACGGCTCGGCTGCACGTACTATCCCCACGCGCCGAACGACTACGATGCGCTGCGGCTCGCCGGCGTCGAGGATGCCGCCTCGATCATGGCGCTCGCCGACGACGACCGGCTCAACCTGCAGGTCGCGTTGAAGGCTCGCGACGTCAACTCCGACATCCGCGTCGTGCTCCGCCAGTTCAACCAGGTCCTGGGGCGCAAGCTCGAGCAGAACCTGCCCGACTGCTCGGTCCTCTCGCTGGCCTCCCACTCCGCCGCGACGTTCGTCGGCAACGCGCTCGACCCGTCGTGCTTCTATGCGCTGCAGTTCCCCGACGTCGACGGCGTGCAGACGGGCTTCGCCGAACGGGCCGCCGCCGGTCTCGGGATCGCCGGGTTGACGCCCCGAGCCGCCCAGCAGCGGCTGCGCGTCCGGATCGTCGCGCTCAACGGTTCTCCGGTGATCCCGGCGGATCACGTCTTCGCGTCCGACGACGACGTCATCGTCTTCGGCCGCGTCGAGGTGCTGATCGCCGGCGGCGGGGGCTGGGCGACGTACCGGGTCGAGCGCCGCAAGCGGCACCTGATGCGCCTGCGGGTCGGGTTGAAGAAGCGGCTGCGCGCGCTGCGGACGATGGACCCGATCCTGGCGCGCGTGATCGGGGCGGCGACGGCGATCTTCGCCTTCGCGGTCGTGTACTTCGCGGTCGTGCTGCAGCGCGACCCCGTGACCGCGTTCTACTTCGTCGCGACGACCTTCACCAGCACCGGGTACGGCGACATCACCCCGCTCGGCCACCCGCCGGCGATGATCCTCGCGAACCTCGTGATGCTGGTCGGCGTCGCGTCGATCGGGATCTTCACCGCGTTCGTGACCTCGGCGCTGACCCGCGCGCAGTTCACCGCGATGCAGGGCTTGCGGCAGATCCGCACGCGCGGTCACGTCCTGCTCTGCGGCTCCGGGAACGTCGGCATGCGGGTCATCGACTACCTGCGCGCGCTGCATCAGAAGGTCGTCGTGGTCGATCCTAATCCGGACCCCGCGCTTGTCGAAATGTCGCGCCGTCGGCAGATCGAGCTGCTGACGGGGGATGCGACGCGCGACGCGACGCTCGACCTGTGCAACATCCAGAGCGCGCGCGCGGTCGTGGCGCTGACCGACAGCGACACGGCGAACCTCGAGGTCGCGCTCGGCGTGCGCGCGCGAAACCCGCACGTCCCGGTCGTGATGCGCGCGCAGGACGAAGCCTTCGCCGGGTCGATCGCGCGCCAGTTCGAGGCGATCCGCACGTACTCCACGACGACGCTCGCGGCGCCCGCGTTCGCGATGCTCTCGCGCTTCCCGGGGACGCGCGGCCGGATCGCGTTCGGAGACGACAGCTACAACGTCGGCGAACGGGTTCAGGGAGAGGTGCCGCAGCCTCCTCCGGCGGAGCATTGCATCCCGCTGGGCGTCTGCCGGAAGGGGTCATTCCTGCACATCGACGCCTTCGAGGAGATGGAACCGTTCGACCGGCTTCTCTTCCTCGTACCGCTCTCGCAGTTCAAACCGGCGCCCGACCAAGGCCGGGATGCGGTCGCGGCGCGGACCACGTAACGACGACGAGGAGGATCAGTGCTCCAGGCGGGTGCGAAGGTGCCGGATCTCGGCGCTAGCGACCAGGACGGGAACGATTTGCGGCTGCGCGGCTTCGCCGGCCGCAAGCTGGTCGTCTATTTCTATCCGAAGGCCGACACGCCGGGCTGCACGGCGGAGTCGCAGGCGTTTCGCGACGAGAAAGCCGAGCTGAACGCCGCCGGTGCCGAGATCGTCGGCGTCAGCCGGGACGACGTCGCGGCGCAGAAGAAGTTCGCGCTGAAGTACGGACTGAACTTTCCGCTGCTGGCCGACACGTCGTCGCAGATCTGCGACGCGTTCGGCGTGATCGTCGAGAAGAACATGTACGGAAAGAAGAGCATCGGCATCCAGCGCTCGACGTTTCTGGCCGGTCCGGACGGCACGATCGAGAAGGTGTGGCCGCGCGTCTCGGTCGAGGGACACGCCGCGGCCGTCCTCGAGGCAGTCCGATCGCTCTGACGGCGACGGCGCGCGTGACGGTCGCGGGATCGAGCTCGTCGATTCCGCGCCCCGACCGAGCCTGCAGCTCGTACCTGGTCGACGACGGCGAGACGCCGATCGTGCTCGATCTGGGCACGGGCGCATTCGCCAACCTGCGCCGCCACGCCGACTACGACCGGCTCGGTGCGGTGGTGATCAGCCACATGCACGCGGACCACTTCATCGACCTGATCCCGCTCCGCTACGCGCTGCGCTATGGTGCGCACCGGAGCGAGAAGAAGCTGCCGGTCCACCTGCCGCCGGGCGGACTCGCGATGCTGCGCACGCTGGTTTCGGCGTTCCCGCACGAGGGCGGCGATTTCTTGGACGACGTGTTCGCGCTCTCCGAATACGATCCGTCGCGGCCGCTCGCGATCGAGGGCGTCACGCTGCGCTTCGCGCACACCGCGCACTACATCCCGGCGTTCGCGGTCCGCTGGGAGCGCGACGGCATCAGCGTGACCTACTCGGCCGACACCGCGCCCGACGAGCGGGTCACGACGCTCGCGCGCGAGACCGACGTCTTCCTCTGCGAGGCGACGCTGCGGCACGGTGAGGTGGAGCAGGGCCTGCGCGGGCATTCGTCGGCGGCCGACGCCGCCGGGATGGCGCGCGACGCCGGCGTGCGCCGGCTCGTCCTCACGCACTATCCCGAGGAAGCGACCTCGCGCGACCTCGACCAAGCCGCGCGCGCGATCTTCGCCGGCGAGATCATCGTGGCCGACGACCACACGACGCTCGATCTCGCGCGCTAGTTTTGTCTTGGGCCGCCCTCGCCGCGGGGGAGGGAGAACTGGATCAGCGAGCCGACCGGCGCAAGGCCGCGAGAGATCACGGCGTAGGGGCTGACCTTCATGTTCAGCTCTTCGAGCCGCGCCTTCGCAGCGAGCAGCTCGCGGCCGCTGGTGACGACGTCCTCGAGCAGCAGCACGTGCAGTCCGCCCTGGATCGGACCCTCGACGTACTCTTCGGCAAAGGCCCCGTACTGTTTGGGCTGCTTGCGCACGACGATCATCGGCAAGCCGGTCAGCTGCGAGACCGCGGTGGCGATGATCACGCCGCCGAGCTCGGTTCCGCCGATCACGTTCGGGTTGAGCTCGGAGATGACCGGCACGAAGAGGCGGGCGATCCGGCGCAGGACCTGCGGGTCGGCGAACAGTTTGAACTTGTCGATGTAGTAGTCGCTGCGCGCGCCGCCCGAGAGCAGGTAGTCGCCGCGCGTGAGCGCGCGCTCCACGATGATGTTCCTCAGCCAGCGCAGCTCGGGGATCCGCGCGATCGGGCTCGTCGGCTCGTCGAACACTAGATCTCCCACTCGTACGCGTTCCACGCTTCGTTGACCGGATTCGGTGCGAAGCCTTTGAACGCCGGGTTGATCGGCTGCGCCTGCCGCGGGAACCAGAGGTAGTCCTCAGGAACGTCGCGTGCCAGCAGCTTCTGAATCGTCGAGTAGGCCTTCTTGCGGTCGGGCTCGTCGTATGACGCCAGCGCCGCCGCCTGCGCGGCGTCCATCTCGCTCTTGTTGCAGTAGCGCGTGTAGTTCACGCCGTCGGGATGGCCAGGTCGCGGGATTTGGTCGCATTGGAAGAGCGAATGGTCGTCGGGATCGAATCCGGCGATCCAGCCGGAGACGGCGAGATCGTACTTGCCGGTGGTCAAGATACCGCCTTGGCCGTAGGTGGCGAAGAAGAGGTTGGCCGGATACGCCTTGATCGGCGTGTCGATCCCGGCCTCTTTCAGCATCGACTGAATCTGCACGGTGACGAGCTTGCGCGTGGCGTTCTCGACGTTGAACGAGAGCTGCAGCGAGAGCGGCTGGCCGTTCTTGCGCATCATCCCGTCGGGTCCAGGGTTCCAGCCCGCTTCGGCGAGCAGCTGCTTCGCCTTTGCGACGTCGTGCGGATACTTGGTCACGTCCGGCTCGTACGACCACGAGAACGGCGGCTGGTCGGCCCAGGCGACGACCGCGCTGCCGGCGGTGTTCTTGTCGACCAGCGACTGCTTGTCGACCGCATACGCGATCGCGCGCCGCACCCGCACGTCGTTCAGCGGCGCGCGCGAGGTGTTCATCTGCATTCCCAGTGTCTGCGGCTGGTCGTTGAGGATCGTCGTGATCCCCGGCAGCGTCTTGAGCTGCTTGTATAGCTGCGGTGAGGCTTCGAAGATCCAGTCGACGTCGTGCGTGCGCAGCGCGTTCAACGACGTGTTCTCGTCGGGGATCTCGCGGACGAAGATGCGGCGCAGCTTCGGCTTCCCGCGGAAATAGTCGTCGTTCGCGACGAGCTCGATGTGGTCGCCGCGCACCCACGAGGCGACCTTGAACGCACCGGTCCCGATCGGCTGCTGGTTGAACGGGATCTTGTTGAGGTTCGGGTACTTCGCGAGCAGGTGCTCCGGAATGATGCAGACCGGATCGTCGCTCTCGGCGAACACGGTGTTCACGAACGGCGCGAACTTGTGCTTGAGGTGGAAGACGACCGTCGTGTCGTTCGGCGTGTCGACCGACTGCACGTCCTCGTAGCCGACCCGCGCGTTCACGTTGTTCGCACTGTTCATCATCGCTTGCCAAGTGAACTTGACGTCCTTGCTCGAGAACGGCACACCGTCGTGCCACTTCACGCCGTCGTGGAGGTGGTACGTGATCGTGAGACCGTCTTGACTGATCCCGCCGTTCGTCACGCTCGGGACCTCGGTCGCCAGGATGGGGATGGTCTTTTTCGTGCGGCCGTCGACGCTGAGGAGCGTGTCGAACGAGAGACGGTTGAGGAAACCCTCCGTCGTGTTCGCCGCGAGGATCGGGTTGAGCGTGTTCGGCGCCCGCTGGATCGCGACGCGAAGCTCCCCCGGGATGGTGCCTGCGCCGCCTCCCGTGCTGACGCTCAGTGCGGTGGCACTCTGGTCTCCTACCTTCGTGCACGCGCTGACGGACAGCGCGCACGCGAGCGCGCCGATCACGAGTCTACGCAAAACCGGGTCTCCTCCTAGCGGCGCTTGGCCGCCGTCTTTTTCGCCGTCGTTTTCTTTGTGGCCGCTTTGCGGGCCGGCGCACCGCGCGCCGGAGCTTTTTTCGTGGCGACCTTCTTCGGCGCGGCCTTCTTGCCGACCGCGCGCGCCGGCGCCGACTTCTTCGGCATCGGCTTTTTCGCCGCTGCGGCCTTCCTGGCCGGTGCGGACTTCTTCGACGCCGGACGGGCCGGACTCGCCTTTTGGGCGGCCGCCTTCGCCGGCATGGCCTTTTTGGAGCCGGCCTTGGCCGGCGTGGCTTTCTTGGCGTGAGCCGGCTTCGCCGGCGAATGCCGTGCGCTCGCCGCCTTGGGCGGGGTCTTCGCAGCGGCTTTTGCCACCGGTTTGGCAGCAGCCGCCTTCGCGGGAGCAGCCTTGGCGGCGGGCTTCGCGACCGGTTTCGCGACGGGCTTTGTGACCGGCTTCGCGACCGGCTTCGCGACGGGCTTCGCGACGGGCTTCGCGACGGGCTTCGCGACGGGCTTCGCGATGGGTGCGGCGGCTTTGGCTTTCGCGGGCGCCGCGGCTTTTACGGGAGCCGGGGGCTTTGCGGGAGCCGGAGGCTTTGCGGGAGCCGGGGGCTTTACCGCGACCGGTTCGGGTACAGGCGCCTCGGCGGTGCTCGGAGGCGCCGGCTTTTTCTTGGGGGCCGGTTTCTTGGGCGGCTCGGGAGCCGGGTCGAGGCTCGCCGGCTCGGATGCGGGCTGCTGCGCCTCGGCCTGCTGTGCCGGGGCCGGAGGAGGGCTCGAGGTCTGGGGACGTTCCGGCGGGCGCTCCGGAGAGGTCTGCGGGGGCCGGGCCGCCTTCGCGGTTGCGCGGGCCTTGCGAACTTGCTTCGCCGGTTCCGGCGCGACCTCGTCGGTCTTCTGCGGCTCGGGCGGAGCGGGTTCGGGGACGGGCTCGGGTTCGGGCTCTCGCACCACGCGGAGCGCGACGCGGCGCAGGACGCCGCCCATCGGGAAGACGATCTCGTTGATGTCGAGCTCGTCCAGCACGTGCAGCACGACGTCGAACGCGCCGCCCTGATCCTTCGGCGAGTGCGCGTCGGAACCGATCGCAATCGCGACGCCGCGTTCCTTCGCCTTGCGCAAGAACCGCTTGTTGGCGTCGAGGTAGCGGTCTTTCTCCTCGACGTCGTGGTCGCGGTAAAAGAAGCGCGAGTTGAACTCGACCGCCATGCCGCGCGCGGCGGCGGCGGCGAGGACGCGGTCCTCGTACTCGCTGAGTTTGGCGTCGTCGGGCCAGTGGCCGAACACGGCCGGGACGAAGAAGTGGCCGATGATGTGGCCGGGGAGCCGTTCGATCGCATCGACGAGCACGGTGACGTACAGCTCCCACGTCTGCTCGGTTCCGACCACGTCGAAGAGATCGCTGAACTCGGGATTGTCGAACGGCCACGGCCAGTTCTCGCCGTGAACCGGATGCGTGATCGGGATGAAGTGCACCGAGCGCACGATGCCGTCGGGCCGCATCGCGTCGACGATGTTCTGCGCGTCAGGACGCGAACGCGGGTCGTTGTCGACCTCGGCGCCGATCGAATAGCGCATGCCGCGGCGCAGCCCCTCGCTCACGACCGCCGCGTGCCCCACGTCGACGTTCGCGGTCTCGGCGGCCCCGTACAGATCGCCGGCCTGCGCGAGCTTGAGTGCGCGGCGCACGAGGTTCACCGCGGCCGGGTCTTCGAAGGTCAGGTAGTTCATATGATCCGCGACCATCAGGAAGCGCGGAAAACCACGCCGGCAAGCATGGTAGAACCACAGGAACAGCATCCGTGCGGTCAGCGGAAGCGGACGCTCCTCGAGGTAGGGCTTGTGCTCGCCTTTGGCGTGACCGTGCGTGTCGGGGATTGCGTAGAGGCGCGGGTCGCGCTCGTTGTTATCGTTCAACTTCTCGTAGTCCGCGGGGGAACCAAAGCTTGTCGCCCGCCCGCTGCGATGGCGTCGGCTTGGTGTCGAGCAGCAGCGCGATCGTTTCGATCGCCGTCTCGAGGCCGCGCCGCATGAGATCGAGGGTCATCGATGGCGTCCGGTCGGCGCCGAGCTGCACTGCCTGCGCCGGCAGCACCGGGACGTGGACGAATCCGGTGGGGATCGGCGGCGCGGCGTTCGCGGTGAGCGCCAGAGCTTCATACAGCCACTGATTGCAGAGATACGTGCCGGCACTGTCCGAGACATAGCCGGGGACGCCGGCCTCACCCCAGGCGGCGACGATCTCGTTCAGCGGTAACGTCGCAAGCCGTCCGTCCGGTCCGCCGCGCTGCACGGGGTCGTTCTTGCGCATCGTCCCGACTGCGTCCGGAATGTCAAAGTCGAGCACGTTCACCGCAACCCGCTCGAGACCGAGCGCCGCGCGGCCGGCCGCGAGGCCGACGCCGATGACGAACGCGGGCTGCTCCTCGCGGAGCGCCGCCTCGATGCGGTCTTGCAGCGTCCGCGTCTCGACCGGAAACACGCGCACGCCGACCACGCATCCGCCGACGATCCGGCCTTCGAGACTGCGCGCGAGCAGTTCGCTGGGGTTCACGAGGTGGGGTCCGAACGGCTCGAAACCGGTCAGCAGAACCTTCCGGGACACGAACCGCAGGTTTTCTGCGGCTGAGGCAAGGGACCTCTGAGAGAATCTCCGGACAAAAAAAGCCGCCCCCGAACGGGGCGGCGGACAAAGGTTCTTCGGTTTGCGGAGACCGGACTTACGTCCGGAGCCCTCCGATCATCGTGAGACATTGATTGGGACTGTCGCTAGTAACGATGACCACCTCCTCTTGTCCGCCTGTTAGCCTTCGCTGATCTCTCGTCTGAAGGGTCCGCGGACGTATCGTGAGCCCCGCTTTCGCGAGCGCTTCGCGCGTTCTCCTTCCGGAACTCGCGAACCGATTGTCCGCTCAGCGGCGAACCGGGTGATACCCCTCCAGGGCGAGGATTCGCGCTTTGACTTCGACACCGTAGGCGTACTGGTGCAGGGCGCCGGTCGCGTCGACGACGCGATGGCACGGGTAGAGCAATGGAACAGGATTGCGCGCCATCGCACGCCCGACCGCGCGGGCTGCCGTCGGCTGGCCGAGCTTCTCGGCGATCCAGCCGTAAGAGCGCACCTCGCCGGGCGGGATCGTCGCCGCGGCCCGGAGCGCCGACTGCTCGAACGGGGTGAGCTCGCTGATGTCGACCTTTTCGAGGTCGGGACGATGCGTGCGGAAAAACGCGGCGACGGTCTCGGTGACCCACTGGGGCGCCTGTGACGGGATCAGCCCGCGGCCGAGGCGGCGCTGGAGCCTGGCCAGGACGGGTTCGTCCCCTTCACCCCGGTCGAGGGCGACGGCGGTGATCCCGGTGTGGCGGAAGGCGACGTAGAGCCGGCCGATCGGCGACTCGACGTTCGCGATCGAGTCCGGGGCGGCGATCTTTACGGTCGCTTTGATGTGGTCGAGGATTTTCGGAACGAGGCTCTGCGGCGGATCGACGAGCGGAAGGCAGGTCAGGCAGTATGCGATCCCTTCGTTCTCCCGGTAGATCTCCTGGCATTCCGGACACGCCCGCAGGTGGGCGAGGACGTGCTCGCGGCGCGGTTGGACGCCCTCGCGCATTTCGTCCCAAAGACGTTCGACGTCGCAGCAGCGCAATGGGGTCACTCCTCTTCCTCGGTGGCGGCGGACGGGCGATCGCTCGGGACGATCCGTCCGACTTGGGGCCCGAGGATACGGCGAAGGATGCGCACCGCTCGGTGGACGTGCGATTTCACCGTGCCGATCGGCTGGTTCAGGATCTCGGCAATCTCAGGGTGGCTGCGGCCCTCGATGAACCGTAGCGTCGCGGCGGCGCGCAGGTGCATCGGCAGCTGGAGCAGCGCTTGCTCGACTAGGACCATGTCGGCGGCCCGATCGACGATGTGCTGCGGCTGGTCGGGACCCTCTTGGGTCTCGTTGAGGAGTGCGTCGGGATCGGCGAGCGCATCGAGCGCGACGTTGGTCGGCCGCTTCGAGCGCAGGCGGTTGCGCGTGACGTTCAGGGTGATCGTGTAAAGCCACGGCTGGAGCCGCAGCTCGGCCCGCTGCTGCGGGTCCATCTTCGCCAGCGCCCGATAGGCCCGAACGAAGGCGTCTTGGACGATCTCTTCGGCATCTTCCCGGTTGCCCGTCATGCGGAGCGCGAAGCCGTAGAGCCGGCGCTGGTAGTCGTCGACGATCGATTCGAAGGTCTCGGGCCCCGGAACAGGGTGCGACACCGTCGCCGGTGCGGTCACGCGGTAGTGGTCTCCGATGAACGGTGCTGCGAGCGCACTCATCAGGGTCCTCAACCGGACCTATCCGAGCGCCGGTTGCGCGGTTTCCGTATAGCTTGGGTGTTCCCTCGCACCCCTCGACGAGCTCAGGACAGGCGGAGCTCAGCGACGCGGGCGACCGCCGGTTATGTCCGGCGAGGTACCGGGACGATCCGGGCTGCCTCCCTGCCCTCGGCCGAATGGATCGAGCGCGTATAGACGATCGAGACCGGCGAGCGGTGCTCGGTGTCGTCCAGGGCGCCTTCGATCGCGAGCGTCGCGTCGAGCGCGAGCAGCAGCGCGCTCCCGTAGGCGTAATACGCGGTCCCCGTCATCGTGATCGTTCCGGCGAGCTGCATAGCCGGTCGGTCGGGGAGCGCTCCGTGCAGCGGCCCTTTCGCTTCGAACGCGATCCCCATCGAGCGCGTGGCGCCGACCATCGCGTCGGGGAGGCGACGCAGGGTGCCGTGCAGCGTGGCGCCGGTCATCGGCGAGGGAAAGTCGAACGGAACGGCCCTGCGAACGTGCGCGAGGTCACGCATGGTCGGCGCGTCGAGCTGCACCGCGAACGGCTGGTTCAGCACGGTCAGATAGTCGGGATCGTTTCCCGGACCGTCCCGTTGCTCGCCCGAGGGGAGCAGCGTCGAGCTGAACGAAGCGCGCTGATGTTGCCTCCCGCCCTCACCCGCCCGGTCGTACTCGACGAGCGCGCTATAGATCGTCGCGCGTCCGCTGCGGGTGATCGTCAGCCGCTGCATTCCGCGATAGACGGTCTCGCTGCGAACGTCGCGGTTCCCGTCGAGGAAGACGTCGTGCCCTTCCACCGCGTAGGCCTGGTCCGCGCGGGCGGCCGCGGCGGACGCGACGGCGGCCAGGAGCGCGAACATGCCGGCGACGACGGCGCGGCGGAAGGTCATCAGGGGCCTCGAGGGGCGGACGATTGGGTTTGTTTTTCGTTCCCGGATTATGGTACTACGGAAACGTGCCGATACCGATGATGAGTTGCTGAATCGCATCCTCGGCCGTTTTCTCGCCGTGGTCGTCGCATTGTCCGTCATCGGTACCGGCGTTCCCGTGCGCGCCGGAGACGGCCTCACGCTCAGTCCGACGCTGAACGCGAAGCTCGACGTGCTCTATCGGAGCGCGTACGACAAGACCATTCAGCGGCACGCGCTCGCCCAGCGTGACGGAACGACCTACGTCTCGACCGGCGACATCGAGGCCGAGTGGCTACGCGATGCAAGCGCGACCGTGCGTCCCTACATCGGGCTCTCGCGGGTCGACCACGACGTCCGGCGGACCCTGCGCGGCGTGGTGGCGCGCCAGGCGAAGTACATCCTGCTCGACCCCTACGCGAATGCGTTCTCCTCGCACTACCGCGTCGTCGAGCGGAAGTTCGAGGTCGACTCGCTGCTCTACCCGGTCTGGTTCGCCTACGACTACTACAAGCAGACCGGCGACCGCAGCATCCTCACGCCCGAGGTCCGGCGGGCGTTCCGCAAGGTGCTGGCGACGATGCGCAACGAGCAGCACCACAACCAGCGCTCGCACTACACGCACCCGCAGCTCGCCAACAACGGTCGCGGCAGTGCGGTGAAGTACACAGGGATGGTCTGGACCGGTTTCCGGCCCTCGGACGACCCGGCGCGCTACCACTACAACATCCCGGTCAACATGTTCGCCTCGGTCGTGATGAAGGACCTGACCTCGCTCGCCCGCGACGTGTGGCACGACCGGGCGATGGCGCGCAACGCGTGGGGGCTCTCGGTCGAGATCCAGCGAGGTATCGAGCAGTACGGGACCCTGACGCTGCAGCCGTTCGGCCGGATCTACGCGTACGAAGTCGACGGCCGCGGGCACGCGAACGTCATGGACGACGCCAACATCCCCTCGCTGCTCTCGATCCCGTACTTCGGCTATCTCCCGAAGACGAACTCGCTCTACCTCGCGACGCGGCGCTTCTCGCTCTCCGAGCGGAACCCGTACTTCTTCAAGGGGAAGTACGCGCAGGGGATCGGCAGCCCGCACACGCCGCACGGATACGTCTGGCCGCTCGCGCTCTGCGTGCAAGCGTTGACGGCGACCGATGAGAGCGAGGTCGACCAGGTCTTCGGCTGGATCGCCGTTTCCGACGTCGGCGACCACCGCTTGCACGAGTCGTTCAACTCCGAGTGGCCCGAGTCGTTCACGCGCGACGACTTCGCCTGGCCGAACGCGCTCTACGCAGAGCTCGTTCTGACCCGGCGCGGCCAGACTTACGCCGAACGCTGATCGGCGGCGCGGCGCGCGAAGTCGATCGCGAAGACGGTCTGCAGCGCGGCGATGAGGCCTACCGTCAACGCGTCGATCACGGCGATCGACAAGTAGATCGGACGGTCGAGATGATGCTGCAGCATCGCGTCGCGAACGATCACCAGCAGCAGGTTCGGGATGATCGAGATGAACGCGACGACGACGAGCCGCGGGAGGTTGGCCGGGCGCAGCGAGAACGAGATCGCGCGCGTTAAGCCGGCGAACACGGCGAACACAGGGCGTTCGTCGGCCAGCGCCGTGATCGGCAGCGCGAGCGAGAGCATCCCCCAGAGCAGCCACAGGACCGGGGCGGTGAGGATCAGCAGCGCGGGCGGGTCCGGCACCGGCCCGAGCCCGCTCAGCGGCACGGTGAGATCGATGATGGTTTGCACGATCACGGCGGTCGCGA
The DNA here is from genome assembly GCA_003168375.1 of Vulcanimicrobiota bacterium. Lineage (GTDB taxonomy): Bacteria > Vulcanimicrobiota > Vulcanimicrobiia > Vulcanimicrobiales > Vulcanimicrobiaceae > Vulcanimicrobium > Vulcanimicrobium winogradskyi. The sequence continues at coordinate 4,481 of PMSI01000005.1, read as the reverse complement.
GGACCGGCAGCCAGCGCCCGAGTGCGGCGGCCGCAATGTGGCGGGACGAACGCTGCTCGCCGGCGAGGCGCGCTCCGACGCCGAGCGCGACGGCCGCGATGACGTACGAGTCGGCGAACAGCGCTGCGTACTCGAGCACGGCCGCCTTCACGTCGCCGCGCGGCGTGCCGACCTGCGCGGCCGGCAGCGCGAACTCGACCGCACTTTCGACCAGAAAGACGAAGAGCACCAGGCCGAGATAGAGCGGCGCGCGTCCGGCGTACGACGTGAACGCGAAATCCACCAAGCCGCCGATCGACGGCGGCAGGCGCTCGCCCTCGGGTTCCTCGTTCACGCCACGCGCAGTGCGCGGCGGAGGAAGAAGCGCAGCGTCGCGGTGCCCGAGCACACGGCGACATCGTCAGGATCGGTGTAGGCTCGGCCGTCGACCTCGACGACGTAGGTGCCGGAGCGCAGTCCGGAGAGCGTCGAGCGCACGACGCGCTCGCGCTTGTCCTGTGGCGCGCGCGGACCGAGCGCTTCGATCACCGCGGCAGTCACGAGGTCACCGACGCGCAATGGCGTAGCCAGCGCGAACGCGGTGGATGCGGTGCGAGCGACCGCGGAGACGTCGATCGGGACGGCGACCCGGAGCATACCGACGAGGCTCTTTCCCCGACCGGCGGGGAGCCTCCCACTGACTACTGAACAACGCCGTAATGTCCGAACCGCCCCGCCGTCGCCGTTCGACGCAGCCGCCGTCGCGGCGCCCGCCGCCGTCCTCGAGCGTGCTTCCGACGATCGCGCTCGGCATCGGCGTCGTCGTCGCGGGGCTCGGGATCGGCGCGTTTCTTTCGGCGGTGCAGCACAAGGACAACGCGAGCAAGACGTCGACGACGGTCGCGCCGCACGGGGTTCCGGTCGTGACGCCGGTCGCGCAGCCGACGCGCGGTCCGGTGGCCGTCGCGACGCTGGTCGCGCACCCGACAGCGTCGCCCACGCCGCGGCGGACCGCAACGCCCGCGGCGACCGCGACGCCGCACGCGACCGCGACGCCGCATGCGACCGCGACGCCGCACGCAAGCGCGACGCCCGCGGCGACCCCGCGTCCGTCCGAGACGCCGCGCGCGACGGCGGAGCCGAGCGGGACGCCTCGCACGGCCGCGCCGCGCGCCGCGTCGCCACGTCCCGCAACGCCGCGTCCCGCCACGCCGCGTCCGACCGTTTCACCCGCGGCGACGGCGGTTGCGCGCGCGACGCCGCTGACGCCCGCGAGCTCGTTCGGGTCGATCGCGCAGAACACGGTACGCCGGTATCTCGCCAACTTGATCGCCGGCAACGAGAACGCCGCGCTTGCGGATCTCGGCAAGACCCCGGGCGAAGGCGGGCTCACGGAGGAAGCGTTCATCGACCGCGGCACGCGCATCACGTCGATCCGCACGACCTCCGGCGATGCCAACAGTGCCGTCGTCGAGGTCGAGCTCATGTCCGGACGCGGCTCGTACTTCGCGACCTATCACGTGACGAACGGTCCCAACGGGCCGGTGATCGACCAGCACGACTACATCAAGGTATGACGCCGCACATCGAAGGACTGCTCTCTACGGGCGAGGTGATCGTGCCGCCGGCCGGCGTGGCGTCGTGGTTCCCGATCGCCGATCAGGACGCGTTCGTCGCCGGCGCGCTACGCGACCCGATCGCGTTTTGGCGCGACCACGCCCGGAACATCGTGTGGGAGACCGAGCCGCAGACCGTCTTCACCGGCACGATCGACGATCAGCACTGGTTCCCCGACGGCCAGCTCAACGCGACCGTCTCGTGCCTCGACCGTCACGCGGCGCACCATCCGGACGCGGTCGCGTACCGCTACGTCTGCGAGAACGGCGACGACCGCACGTTCACCTACGCGCAGCTGCTGGCGCGCGTGAACCAGCTCGCCAACGCGCTGCGGTTCGACGGGGTCGCCGTCGGCGACCGGGTGATCATCTACATGCCGCTGACGATCGAGGGGATCGTCGCGATGCTGGCCTGTGCCCGGATCGGTGCGATCCACTCGGTGGTCTACGCCGGCCTCGGCGCGACCTCACTGCGCGATCGCATCGTCGATGCCGGCGCGACGGTCGTGATCGTCGGCGACGTGACGTACCGCCGGGGCAAGGCGGTCGCGCTGAAGCCGATCGTCGACGACGCGGTCCGCGGCGTCGAGCTGGTGCGCCGGATCATCGTCCACCGCCGCGAGGCGAGCGCCGAGCCCGCCGACCCGCGCGAGGTCAACTTCGAGGCGTACTGCGACCAGCAGGGCACGGCGTGCGAACCGGAGATCGTCAACTCGGAACATCCGCTGTTCATCCTCTACACCAGCGGCACGACCGGCAAGCCGAAGGGTGTCGTGATGACGCACGGTGGCTATATGGTGGGTGCCTCGTCGATGCTCGCGCTCACGACCGGGATCACGCCCGACGATGTCTACTGGTGCACCAGCGACATCGGCTGGATCGTCGGCCACAGCATCATGGTCTACGGCGCGCTGGCCAACCGCTATCACTGCGTGCTACGTGAAGGCTCGGCCGACTACCCGGGACCGGACGTGGTGTACGCCGAGCTCGCGCGTCTCAAGGTGACGCAGTTCTATACCGCGCCGACGCTCGCGCGCATGCTGCTGCGCCTCGGCCCCGAACTCGCCGCGACGCACGATCTCAGCTCGCTGAAAGCGATGTTCTGCGCGGGCGAGCCGCTGAACCCGGAGGCGTGGCGCTTCCTCTACGAGATCGTCGGCGGCGGCAAGGTCGCGGTGTGCAACCAGTGGTGGCAAACGGAGCTCGCCGCGCCCTGTCTCGGCTTCTTCCCGACCTCGCCGATCCATCCGGACCGCAGCGGCAAGTCGCTCGGACCGATCGCCTATTCGATCCGCGACGGCAGCGGGGCGCCGGTACCGTCGAACGCCGGCGGGCTGCTGGTCGTCGAGACGCCGCTGCCGTACATGTTCGCGACGGTGTGGAACGATCCGGAGCGCCACGCGCAGTATTTCAAATGGGGCACCTACGTCGCCGGCGACGTCGCGACGATCGACGAGGAAGGATACATCACGGTGCGCGGCCGGGCCGACGACGTGCTCAACGTCGCCGCCCACCGCATCGCGACCGCCGATGTGGAGAGCGCGCTCGTCTCGCACCCATCGGTCGGCGAAGCCGGCGTGTGCGGCGTCCCGGACGAGATCAAGGGCGAGGCGATCGTCGCCTACGTCGTCCTTCGCGCGGGCCACACCCAGTCCGACGAGCTCGCGAGATCTCTGATCGACCACGTCCGCAAGGAACTGGGCCCGATCGCAACCCCGTCAGCGATCCGCTTCACCGCCAAGCTGCCTAAGACACGCTCGGGGAAGATCATGCGCCGGCTCTTGAAGGCTCAGGAGACGGGCCAGGACCTGGGCGACGTAACGACGCTCGAGGAGTAGCCTTCGGCCGACGGCGGCGCAGGACGAGACGGGGGCGGAGTCAGACAAGGCCGGACCGGTTGGGTGTTACGCCGGTGCTCGCTTGCCGAACCCAACCGGAGGTTTGCCGCCGTGCGCGTTTCTGTCGCCGCCGCTGCTTTTCTGCGCTATTGCGCCGAGGAGAAGAACCTATCCCCGAACACGATCAACGCCTACCGTCAGGACTTAGCCGAGTTCGAAAGCCACATCGGCCGGACGCGGGCCCTGGCGCGAATCACTCCCGCCGAGGTTCTTGGCTACCGTAACGCGCTGTCATCGCTCCGCGGCCTCGCCGCTGCCACGGTGAAGCGCCGGCTCGCGTGCTTGCGTGCGATGTTCGCTTGGCTCGTCCGGCGCGAGGTGCTCGACGTGTCGCCTTTCGCGCGGATCGAACTCCGCATCCGACTGCCGGCACGCCTGCCGCGGTGCCTCGAAGCCGGTGACTTGAGAAGGCTGATGCGACACCGAACAGCTCATGGCTCGGATTCGGCCCTCGCGATTGCCCTGCTGCTCGCTACTGGAATGCGTGTCGGCGAGTTGGCCGCGCTACGAGTTGGCGACGTAGACACACTTGCCGGCCGGTTGCGAATTTTCGGAAAAGGAAGCCGCGAGCGAACTGTGTTCGTTACGGATATTCGAATCCGCGAAGAGCTGCGATCGTACATCAGCGTCCGCCACAAAAGGGAGCTTCTGGATGAGGACCGCCCCCTGCTGATGGATTCCACCGGGCGTGCGCTCTCATCGGCGCGCATCCGGAAGGCGATAGCGGGTTTGGGGCGCGCCGCCGGTCTCGCACGGCACATTACGCCCCACATGCTGCGGCATACGGCGGCCACCATGCTATTGGAGTCCGGGACGGATATCCGATTCGTTCAGCGGCTGCTTGGCCACAGAAGTATCCTGACCACCCAGATCTATACCCACGTGAGCGACCGTGCCTTACAAGCCGCCATCGCCCGCGCAAATGTCCTCGGCAACTTCGCGGCCGCAAAGGCTTGACCTCGAAATGATAACTGAGAATTATCATGCC